>NC_014210.1:2883979-5767958 GCF_000092985.1 Nocardiopsis dassonvillei subsp. dassonvillei DSM 43111 | reverse complement strand
TCCACAGGCTTGTCCACAGGATGGCAGATCTCCGCGCACAGCGCAGAGTTATCCACAATGTGCAGATCAGAAGGTGTGCAAGAGGGCTGTTCCCGGCATCGGGGGAGCGCCGGCCGGTGCGAGGGGCAAGTTATCCACAGGCTGAGGTTATCCACAGACGCCGGGGGGTGTGGAAGTCTCACACGCCTGTGGACGACGAGTCGTCCACAGGGCGGGGGAGAGGCGGGTGCGGGTTCCGCGCCGACCGTCCGTGAGCGAGCGCGGAGGCGGGGAGGGGAGGGGCCAGGCCGGACGCGTGTAACCGCCGTCCACAGGCCCGATTTGACCCCGGCCGGACCAGGTCGTATCTTCTTTATGCTTATGCCGACGATCTGCCTGCGCCCGTGTTCGCACGGAGGCGCGGCCACGGCTCATGCACCCGTAGGCCCCGCATATCCTGGGGGTCTGTCGTAGTACTTATCCTGACACGCCCCTGGAGCCAGTAGTGAGCAAGCGTACGTACCAGCCGAACAACCGGCGTCGCGCGAAGGTCCACGGCTTCCGGCTGCGCATGCGTACGCGCGCCGGTCGCGCCATCATCGCCTCGCGCCGTCGCAAGGGGCGCGCGGCGCTGACCGTGAGCCACTAGGCCACGCCCAGCACCAAGCCCTTCGGGACCGTCCGGCCTTCTCGCCGGCCGGTCCCTTTGTCGTGGGAGAAGTACCGAAGCACGAAGGAAGCCGATGCTCTCGCCGAGGAACCGGATGCGCCACAGCGCCGAGTTCGGCTCCGTCATGCGTTCGGGACGGCGCGCGTCCAGGGACTGCCTGGGCGTCGTCTACCTCCCCCCGCCCTCCGGTGTCGCGGACGCCGACCCCCGCGGGTCGGGTTCGTGGTCAGCAAGGCGGTCGGGGGAGCGGTGGTGCGCAAGCGCGTACAGCGCAGACTGCGCCACCTGATGCGGTCTCGGTTGGCTGTTCTGCCAAACGGTAGCCTGCTTGTAGTGCGCGCCCGACCCGCCGCCGCCACCGCGCGGCACGAGGACCTGGCCGCCCAACTCGACAGCGCGATCGCCGCGGCGACGCGCCCCCGCGGGACGTCGTCGCGCCGCCGGTCCGGCCGGGGCCGGCCTCGGCCCCCGGTGGCCGATCCCGCGGTGCGCGAGACAGCAGGGAACCGACGCCCGGACGAGGGCGGAGAGCGGTGGGGCCGATGACCGAGCACAGACCGACGGTGTTCGCGCGCGTGTTGATCCTGCCCATCCGGGGTTACCAGCGCTTCATCAGCCCGCTCTTCCCCCCGGTCTGCCGTTTCTACCCCTCGTGCAGCGCGTACGCCGTCGAGGCGCTGCGCGTGCACGGAGCTCTGTACGGGTTGTGGCTGGGAGCCCGGCGTATCGCCCGTTGCCACCCCTTCAATCCGGGGGGGCTTGATCCGGTTCCGCCGCCCAGGGGGCGCCGGAACGGGGAGTCCGAGGAGTCTGCGGGCGGAGCCGGCCACACCGGAACCCCTCCCGGGGACCAGTAGCTGAAGCGAATCACATAGGAGTTGGCCGGTGCTGGACTGGCTTTACAACATCGTCGGCTGGATCTTGGTCCAGATCCACTCGGGTCTGACCTACATCGGCCTCGACACGGACAGCGGCTGGGCCTGGGGCCTGTCGATCGTCCTGCTCACCGTGCTCATGCGGCTCCTGCTGGTGCCGCTGTTCGTCAAGCAGATGAACACGCAGCGCAAGATGCAGGACATCCAGCCCAAGATCCTGAAGCTCCGCGAGCGCTACAAGCACGACAAGGAGCGCTTGCAGCGGGAGTCCATGAAGCTCTACCAGGAGAGCGGTACCAACCCGATCATGGGTTGCCTGCCGCTCCTCCTGCAGATGCCGGTCTTCTTCGCGCTCTTCAGCGTGCTGCGCAGCGTCGCCGAGGGCAACGCCCAGTACAACTTCACCCCGGAGCTGGTGGAGAGCGCGCGTGCGGCGCTCATCTTCGAGGCGCCCGTCGCGGCCCAGTTCAACAGCACTCCCGAGGAGCTCCTCGCGCTCGGCGCGTCCGACCCGATCATGGCCAAGGTCATCATCGCGATCGCCTGCGTGATCATGGGTACGACGACGTTCCTCACCATGCGCCAGAGCATGAAGCGCAGCGTCTCCCAGATGCCCGACAACCCCATGATGCAGACCCAGAAGATCATGATGTACATGGCGCCCCTGTTCGGGCTCTTCGGTCTCATGATGCCCGTGGGTGTGCTGGTCTACTGGGTCACCTCCAACGTCTGGACCATGGGGCAGCAGCACTTCCTCTACAGCAGGCAGCCGGCCCCCGGCCAGGACGAGGCCAAGGCCAAGAGCGGTGCCTCCGCCAACGGTTCCGCCAAGGGCATGCTCAGCCGAAAGAAGGCGGCGGAATCCGCTCCTGAGCCGAAGGAACAGCCTAAGATCGAACGCAAGCAGCCGAGGAAGCAGCCGCGTTCCAAGCGGGCCGGTGGTGGTCCGCGCTAGGTTCTGCGGCTCCCGGCCGAGAAGGCGTTCGAGTGCGCAGGCGACACTGCCCCTGAGGCGTACGGCGGCCAGGGCGTGAGGGATGAGGAGACGGGATCGCTGTGGCAAGTAGCGAGGAAGAGAGCGGTGGCGTAGCGGTGGCTGAGGCGCCTGAGGCCGGAATCGATGTCGAGGCCCTGGAGAACGAGGGCGACATCGCCGCGGACTACATCGAGGGACTCCTCGACATCGCGGACTTCGACGGCGACATCGACATGGACGTCGAGGGCGACCGCGCGATGGTCTCCGTCGTCGGTGCCACCCTCGACGAGTTGATCGGGGAGAAGGGCGAGGTCCTGGAGGCCCTCCAGGAGCTCACCCGGCTGGCGGTGCACCGGGCCACCGGTGAGCGCAGCCGCCTGATGCTGGACATCGGCGGGTACCGCGAGGACCGCCGCAAGGTGCTCTTCCAGGTCGGGACGGACGCCGCCAACAAGGCCAAGGAGACCGGCCAGACCCAGCCCCTGGAGCCGATGACCCCGTTCGAGCGCAAGGTCGTGCACGACGCGGTGGCCGCCGCCGGTCTGCACAGCGAGTCGGAGGGGGAGGAGCCCCACCGCTACGTGGTGGTGCGGCCCGCCCCCTAGGCGCGGACACCCCGGAGGGGGTGGCGATGTTTCACGTGAAACATCGCCACCCCCTCCGCTTGTACCCGGCTCCTGCCGTGTGGACCCCCTCGCCGTGTCGGCATGTGGCTCTGTCGACTTCTCGCCATGTGTGGCCGGACCGCGGACCGGGAAGGCAGAAGCGGGGGCCGTGGATGTTTCACGTGAAACCGCGGTGTCCTCCCGCGCGTAGGATTCAGGGTGGATCCCTTTTCTCCGCGCCGCTGCGCGTCCCCCTTCGCCCACCGGTCCCGCCGTGTGCGCGGACGCCGTGGCGAACCGACATGGAAGTGATGATGGACGAGTTCACAGGTGGTGACCGATGACCTCGGGCACTGAGGAGCCCGGCGCCGCGCTCCCCGCTCCCCCGGCGGAGGCGGAGGGGGTCTTCGGCACCTCCCTGCCGACGGCGCGGCGCTACGCCGAACTGCTCGCCGACGACGGGGTGCGCCGGGGCCTGATCGGTCCGCGCGAGGTCCCCCGCCTGTGGGAGCGGCACCTCATCAACTGCGCCGTCGTGGAGGAGCTGCTTCCCGAGGGCGCGGAGGTGGTGGACGTCGGCTCGGGCGCCGGGCTGCCCGGTCTGGTGCTCGGCCTGCTGCGCCCCGACATCCGCATGGTGCTGCTGGAGCCGCTGCTGCGCCGGACGGTCTTCCTCAACGAGGCCGTGGAAATCCTGGAGCTGCCCAACGTGGAGGTGCGGCGCGGCCGTGCCGAGGAGGCGCACGGCGAGGTCTACACCGACTTCGTCACCGCCCGCGCGGTCGCTCCCCTCAGCCGGCTCGCCGGGTGGTCCCTGCCCCTCCTGCGCGAGGGCGGCAGCCTGCTGGCGCTCAAGGGGGAGCAGGCGGAGGCCGAACTGGCCGCCGCGAAGGAAGACGTTTCGAAACTGCGGCCCAGCGTTAGCGATGTGATCAGGGTGGGGCGGGGTAAAGTCGATCCCGCTACCACGGTCGTTCGCGTCACGGTGACCGGTGGTCCGCCCGCGCCGAAGGCGCGCGGCGGCAAGAAGAAGCGCGGACGGAAGAGGTGAACTCCTTCGTGAACCCATCCGACAACCCCGGTGTTTCACGTGAAACATCCTCCTACGGAGACCTGCTCGATGTTTCACGTGAAACACCGTCCGGGGTTCCCGACACTCCGCTCGCCCGTGCGGCCCACGAGGCCATGGCGGTTCGCGGGCCCGACGACATCTGGCCCCGGCCCAAGGAATGCCGGGTGATCAGTGTGGCCAACCAGAAGGGCGGCGTCGGCAAGACCACCACGACGGTCAACATCGCGGCCGCCCTGGCGATGCACGGACAGCGCGTCCTCGTGGTCGACCTCGACCCGCAGGGCAACGCGTCCACCGCCCTCAGCATGGAGCGCGACAACCAGACCCGGTCCATCTACCACTGCCTGGTGGAGGACGAGGAGATCCGCAAGCTCGCCCAGCCGGTCCCGGAGATCCCCAACCTCTGGTGCGCCCCGGCGACCATCGACCTGGCGGGCGCCGAGATCGAACTGGTCTCGCTCGTCGCGCGCGAGGCCCGGCTCAAGCGGGCCTTCGCCGCCTACGACACCTCGGACCTGGACTACATCCTCATCGACTGCCCGCCCTCGCTCGGCCTGCTGACGGTCAACGCGATGGTGGCGTGCGACGAGGTCATGATCCCGATCCAGTGCGAGTACTACGCCCTGGAGGGTCTGGGGCAGCTGCTGCGCAACGTGGAGCTCGTCCAGTCCCACCTGAACCCGGGGCTGGCGGTCAGCACCATCCTGCTGACGATGTACGACGGCCGGACCAGGCTCTCCCAGCAGGTGGCCGACGAGGTGCGCTCGCACTTCGGGGACACCGTCCTGGAGACGCTGATCCCCCGGAGCGTCCGGGTGTCCGAGGCGCCCAGTTACGGCCAGTCGGTGATGACGTACGACCCGGCTTCCACCGGTGCGGTGGCCTACCTGGAAGCCGCCCGGGAGATCGCCCACAGGGCCAAGGTCTGACAAGCGGAAGAGGAGTGTGGAGGTGCCGGTGAGCCAGCAGCGGCGCGGACTGGGCAAGGGACTGGGGGCGCTCATCCCACAGGGGCCCGCGGCCCCCGCCCCCGCCCCCGTCACCGTCTCCGAGGAGGAGACCCAGCCCGTCGAGCCACGGGTGGAAGCCCTGCCCGACGGGACGTACCTGGAGGAGGTCGAGCTCAGCTCGATCATCCCCAACCCCCGCCAGCCGCGGAAGTACTTCGACGACCAGGCCCTGGAGGAGCTGCGGGACTCGATCAGCGAGGTCGGCCTGCTCCAGCCCATCGTCGTGCGCAAGCTGGAGGGTGAGGACGGCCCCCGGTACGAACTCATCATGGGCGAGCGCCGGATGCGGGCCAGCAAGGAGGCGGGGCTCACCCGCGTCCCCGCCATCGTCCGCAGTACCGACGACGACGAGCTGCTGCGCGACGCGCTCCTGGAGAACCTGCACCGGCAGGAGCTCACCCCCCTGGAGGAGGCGGCCGCCTACAAGCAGCTGCTGGACGACTTCGGCGCCACCCACGGGGAGCTGGCCCAGCGGATCGGCCGGTCCCGTTCGCACATCACCAACACCCTGCGGCTGCTCACCCTCCCGCCCAAGGTGCAGACGCGCGTGGCCGCGGGTGTGCTCAGCGCCGGGCACGCGCGGACGCTGTTGAAGGTCGAGGACCCCGACCTCCAGGACCGCCTCGCCGCCCGGGTGGTGGAGGAGGGCATCTCGGTCCGCTCCCTGGAGGAGATGGTGGCCCTGAGGGAGGAGCCCGAGGAGGAGAGGGTCCGCCGTGCCCCCACCCGGACCGCCAACCCTCCCCAGGTCGAGGAGTGGGCCTCCCGTCTCTCCGACCGGCTGGACACCACGGTGAAGGTCAACATGGGCAAGCGCAAGGGCAGGATCGTCGTGGAGTTCGCGACGCACGAGGACCTGGAGCGCATCATCAGCCAGATGGGTTAGCCCCCTTGGCGGTGATGTTTCACGTGAAACATCACCGCCGAAGGGGGCCCGGTACGGCGAAGGGCCCCCGAGATCCCAGGGATCTCGGGGGCCCTTCGCCGTACCGGCCTGCGGAGGAGCCGCGGGTGCGGCGGGTTCCGGGTTACAGGAACTCCGCGAGCTCCTTCTCCAGGACGCGCTTGGGCTTGGCGCCGATGATCTGCTTGACGACCTCGCCGTCCTTGTAGAGGTTCATCGTCGGCAGGGACAGCACGTTGTAGGAGCGCGGCGTCTCCGGGTTCTGGTCGGTGTTGAGCTTGACGACCTCGATCTTGTCGCCGTACTCGTCGGCCAGCTTGTCCAGGACCGGGGCCATCTGCTTGCACGGGCCGCACCAGTCGGCCCAGAAGTCCACCAGGACGGGCTTGTCGCTGGAGAGGACCTCCTCCTTGAAGGTGGCGTCGGTGACGTGCTTGACAGCGGACATGGTTCTCCTTGGTTCGACGTGTCCGGGGCAGGGGGCGAGGGGGGAGTCGGTGGCGGCGGCCCCGGGATCGGGCCCTGGGGCCAGCCGCCTCTAGTTGCCGCGCGCGGCGAGGTAGCGCTCGGCGTCCAGGGCGGCGGAGCAGCCGGTTCCCGCGGCGGTGATCGCCTGCCGGTACTGGTGGTCGACGACGTCGCCCGCGGCGAAGACGCCCTCCAGGTTGGTCCGCGTGGACGGGAAGTCCACCTTGACGTAGCCCTCTTCGTCCAGCTCGATCTGCTTGTCGAACAGGTCCACGCGCGGGTCGTGGCCGATCGCGACGAACAGGCCGGTCACGTCCAGGGTGCTGGTCTCGCCGGTCTGGGTGTCGAGCACCTTGAGGCCGGAGACGCGCTCCTCGCCCAGGACCTCGGTGACCGCCGAGTTCCAGAGGAAGGTGATCTTGTCGTTGGCGTGCGCGCGCTCGGCCATGATGCGGCTGGCGCGCAGCTGGTCGCGGCGGTGGATGACGGTCACCGACCTCGCGAACCGGGTGAGGAACAGGGCCTCCTCCATGGCGGTGTCGCCGCCGCCGACCACCGCGATGTCCTGGTCGCGGAAGAAGAAGCCGTCGCAGGTGGCGCACCAGGAGGTGCCGCGCCCGGACAGCTCCTTCTCGCCGGGGACGCCCAGCTCGCGGTAGCCGGAGCCGGTGGCGAGGATGACCGTGTGCGCGAGGAAGGTCTCACCGCCCGCGACGACCTCCTTGACCGGCTTGGTGAGGTCGACCTCGGTGACGTCCTCCGGCACCAGCTCGGCGCCGAACCGCTCCGCCTGCTTGCGCATGTGGTCCATGAGGTCGGGGCCCATGACACCGTCGGGGAAACCGGGGAAGTTCTCGACCTCGGTGGTGTTCATCAGCGCGCCGCCGGCGGTGATGGAACCCTCGAACACCAGGGGTCGCAGCTCGGCACGGGCGGCGTACACGGCGGCGGTGTACCCCGCCGGTCCGGAACCGATGATGATGACATTGCGGACGTCACTCACGCTCGTTGGCCCTTCACACAGTCGCTGCCCTGGCCACGCCGTGTGACCTCAGGGGAAGTTGGTTAGCACAACCGATGGTAGGCGCAGGGCATTCCCTTCGGGACATCGCCCCAGGTTACGGGGGCGGGGTATGCGTAGGAGGCGGTGCCGCGCACCCTTCGGGCCCCTCCCCGGGAGAGCCCGTCGGCGGCCGGCCGGCGCCCGCGCGGCGGGCGGGGACACCGGGAGCGGGGGAACGGCCGGGAGGCGCGGGACGGCCCCGGGAGAACGTGCGTCCCCGAGGGCGGTCGGGAACCCTCAGGGGCGCCGCTGGCGGCCGTCCAGGGCCGACCGCACCCCCAGGGCGACCGCGCCCGCCGCGAGCCCCCACGGGGCGTTCAGGGCCAGGACGGCGGCCACCCGGAGGACGGCGACGAGGACAACCGGTCCCGTGCCGCCACGGGGCCGGGTCCGTAGAATCGCCGCATGCCCAGTGACCGCCGGGGCGTCGTGGTCGACGCGCTCTTCGGGTTCGCCGTCTTCGCCGTGGTGGCGATCGCGGTCGCCTCCGACGTCAGCGACACGGGGAACCTGCCGCTCGGGTACGGGGTGGCCGGGGTCCTCGGCGCGCTCATGCTGGTCCGGCGCCGCCGACCGGTCGCGGTCCTGGTCGCCACCTCGGTCCTGGTCGTCGCCAACTACGTGCTCCAGCTGCCCGTCATCGGCCTGGCCGTCCCGGTGGCCGCAGCGCTGTACTCGGCCGCGGAGGCGGGACGCACCCTGTGGTCGGTGGGCCTGGCCGCCGCGCTGGTCCTGGTCTCCACGTTCACCCGGTTGCAGCAGGGGCAGGACCCCGCCTACCTCCTGGGGTACGAGCTGCCCACCACGGTGGCCGTCATGGGCGCGGCCACGGCCCTGGGCCACGTGCAGTGGCAGCGGCGCCGGGCCGAGCACCAGCGCGTGCGGATCGAGGTCCTCGACCGGCAGGCGCGCGAGTCCGAGGCGGCCGAGCGCCAGGCGCTCGAACGCACCCGTATCGCCCGCGACCTGCACGACGCCGTGGGGCACCACCTCTCCGTGGTGTCCCTGCACGCGGGGGTGGCCGCGGAGGCCCTGGACGACGACCCGGCGGACGTGCCCGTCGCGCGAGCCGAGCTGGATCACGTGGCCAGGGCCTCGCGGGCGGGTCTGAGCGAGCTGCGGGCCACCGTGCGCGCGCTGCGCGAGGCCGACCCCGGCGGCGACCGGGTCTCCTCCCTCGCGCACCTGGACGAACTCGTGGCGACGGTGCGCGCGGCCGGGGTGGACGTGGAGGTGACCGGGGTTCCCGCTCCCGGCGAGGTGCCCGGGATGGTGGACGCGACCGCCTACCGGATCGTCCAGGAGGCGCTGACGAACACGCTGCGCCACGCGCGCGCCCCCCGGGCGCGGGTGGCCTTCTCCAGGAGGGACGGGATGCTCGACGTGACGGTGACCGACGAGGGGACGGCCGTGCCGGTCGCGTCCCCCGGGGGCAGCGGGCTGGCGGGGATGCGCGAACGGGTGCGCCTGGTCGGCGGATCGGTGGAGGCCGCGCCCCGGCCCGGCGGCGGGTTCGGGGTGCGTGCGCTGCTGCCGCTCGGGGACGACCGGTGATCCGGGTCCTGCTCGTGGACGACCAACCCCTCGTCCGCACCGGGGTGCGCGCGCTGCTGGAGCGCGACGAGGGGATCGAGGTGGTGGCCGAGTCCCAGAACGGCCGCGAGGCGCTCGTGGACATCGACCGCCACCGCCCCGACGTGGTCCTGCTCGACCTCCAGATGCCCGTGATGGACGGCCTGGCGGTGCTCCGCGAGCTGGGACGCCGCGGCGGCCCCGCGCCCGGGAGGTCCACAAACGCACATGTCGACACGTCGACGGACCACGGGGTCCGGGTGGTCGTGCTCACCACGTTCGGCGAGGACGACAACGTGTTCACCGCGCTGCGGCTGGGCGCCTCCGGCTTCCTGCTCAAGGACGCTGGTCCGCGGCAGTTGCGGGACGCGGTCCGCACCGTGGCGGCGGGGGACGCCCTGCTCTCGCCGGGGGTCACCCGCAGGGTGATCGAGCGCCTCGCCGACACCGCGGTCGCCCCCGGTAGCGCCTCCCGGCTGGACGTGCTCACCGGCCGGGAGCGCGACGTGCTCGCGCTGGTCGGACGCGGTATGTCGAACCAGGAGATCGGCGCCGCGCTCCACCTGAGCCCGGCGACCGCGCGCACCCACGTGGGGCGCCTCCTGGCCAAGCTCGGAGTCCGCGACCGGGTCGGCCTGGTGGTGGTCGCCTACGAGACGGGCCTGGTCCGCCCGGGCCGGTGAGCGTACGCCCGCAGGCGGCTCCGGCCCCGTCCCGGCGACATGTCGACACGGCGTCAAAGGGACACGGCGTCGGGCGGACACGGGCCCGGAGCGGTCAGGGTGCCCGGACGGTCTCCTGGGCGAGGACGTTCTGGCCGGGGTCGCCGCCCTGGGCACAGGCCGGGTCGACCACGTACACCTCGAACCGCTCGCCCCGGGGGGAGAACAGCACCCACGCGGGGGACTCCCCGTCGCCGTAGCGGGCGTCGTCGACCAGGGTGAAGTGCCCGCCGAACTCCTCACCGAGGAGCACCACGCACTCCTGCACGCCGGGGGGAGCCGCCTGGACGGCCAGGGGGGCGGTCTCCATGCCCCCTCCGGGTTCGCCCCCGCCTGCGGCACCGGTCCCGCCCACGGGGGACAGGTCGAGCGTCCGGGCGGCCTGCTCGGCCAGGGCCGCCTCGGTGTAGACGGTCCCGCTCCGCACCACCTGAGGCGTGTAGGACTGCGCCGTGTCCGGGGCGTTCTCCTGGCCGTTCTCCGCCAGCGGGGCCGCGACACCGGTCTCCCCGCCCTGACCGCCCGGGGTGAGCACGCCGTTGAACAGGGCCGCGCCGCCGCCCCCCACGACGACCGCCGCGGCGGCGGCCAGCATCATCAGCCGGGCCCTGCTCAGGCTCCGCCCGCTCCGGGGCCGGCGTGGGAGAGGGGTCACCGTGGCGCCGCCGGGTACCGGGGCGCCCCCGGTCTGCGGCGGCGCGGCGTCCTCCGTACCGACCGCGCCCGCCGCGCGCTCGCGCGCCGCCTCCGCGACGCGCTGGTCGAGGAGGTCGGCCACGTCCCGGGGCAGGGCGGGAACCGGTGCGGCGGCCAGCGCCTCGGACACCCCGGTGAGCTCTCCCAGGGTCGTCGCGCAGGTCGCGCAGGTGTCTATGTGGGCTGCGACGGTGCGTTCCTCGTCGGGCTCCAGGAGCTCCTCGGCGAAGAAGGCGAGTGCCTCCACGTCTGGATGGGACGTCACGATGGGTTGGCACCTCCTCTCCCAGTTGTGACGTCTCCGGCCTGTCGAGGGTTCCTCAGATGGGCCAGCGACGGGAGAAGTCTGGCGCGACCTCGCGCACACCTGCTCTTGACCGTCCCCGACGCCACGTCGAGGATCTGCGCGGCCTCCTCCACCCGGTAGCCGAGCATGTCCACGAGGGTCAGCGCCATGCGCTGGTCCAGCGGGAGCAGGTCCAGCGCGGCGTTGACGTCCAGGCGCGTCTCGGTCTGCGAGGCGTGGTCCGGCCCCCCTCCCGAGCGGCCGAGACGCTCGTTGGACATGACGTCCAGGGTCTCGTCCTCGGTCGGGGTGGCCGGGCGCACCTTGCGGCGGCGCAGCCGGTCGTGGCAGGCGTTCACCACGATCCGGTGCAGCCACGTGCTCACCTGCGCCTCACCGCGGAAGCGGTCGGCGGCGCGGAACGCGGACAGGAACGCGTCCTGGAGGGCGTCGGAGGCCTCCTCGCGGTCGCCCATCATGCGCACGGCGACAGCCCAAAGGCGCTCGCGGTGCCGACGCACCAGGACCGCGAAGGCCTGGTCGTCGCCCTGAGCGTGCCTCGTCAACAGCTCCCGGTCAGGAAGCTCCTGGACCGCGTCCATCAGTACCCGATCACGTACTCCGCTACTCGACCCCTCGTACCTCGGCCTCGTAGACCGTGCCCCTCCACTCGCCGGACCCGGCCAGCTCGGTGAACCAGACCACGACGTAGCGGGCCTCGACCGGTTCGTCGAGGGTGACGACCTGGGAGCCGCCCGTGCCCGATCCGACGACCTCGTAACCGGTCTCGCTGTCCGAGTCGCTCTCGCCGGCCAGGATCTGGAACTCGTAGCCGCTGCCGCCGAGGTTGAGGTCCACCTCGTGGACCTCGTGGACGGCGCCGAGGTCGAGCTGGAGTCCGACGCCGGGCTTGATGTCGCTGAGCGGGTCCCTGTAGCCCTGGGTGTTCCACTCGGTGGCGGTGTCCCCGTCGTGGGCGCGGCCCGCCTTGTCCGAGTGCTCGTCGGTGTTGCCGTGCGGGTTGAGGCCGCGTGACCCCTGGATCTCCAGCGGGCTCAGCTCCACCTCCCCGCCGCCGTCCGCGGCCTGGCCGCCGCCGCCCTCGGGCGGGGCCTCCTCGCCTCCGCCCGCGCTGAACATCGTCCCGACCGTCCAGGCGCCGACGACCACACCGGCGAACAGCACCAGGGCCGCCACGCCGATCAGGATCTTGCGGAGCGAGGGCTGCGTGCGCGCGGTCCGCTGCTCCATCCGGGAGGGGCCCTGCCGCTCACGCACCTCGGAGCCGCCCCGGACGGAGCCGCCGCCCCGCGAGGAGGATCCCGTCCGTCCGACGGAACCGTGGCGCGCCTCCTGGTCGTCCCGTGCGCCCGCGGCCCCGCCACGGGTACCGCGAGGGCCGCGGCGCGGGCCGGTGCTGTCGAACTCGCCGGTGCGCCGGGAGGTCCCGGGCACGGGCGGGGCCGACTCGGCCTGGGTGACGGGCAGGGGGATGAGCCGGGGCACCTCGGCCATGGCCGCGCAGAAGTCGGCCGGCGAGGCGATGGGCGGTCCGGGCACCAGCTGCCCCGCGAGCTGCGGCAGGGCGGCGCGCGTGGTGATGGTGCCCAGGGGTTCGGTGACGCCCTGGCGGATGTGGTGGGGAGGGTAGGGGCCCGCGGGACCCTCGGGTGCGGCGGGCAGGCCGCTCTGCGGGCCGCCGGGCCAGTGCCCGGTGAGCGCCGCGTAGAGCAGGTTTCCCAGCCCCTGGGCGTCGGTGGCCGCGGGGTCGGGGTTGCCGGCGCCCAGCAGGGCGGCGTCCACACCGATGCCGGTCACCTTGACCGCGCCGCCGCTGCTCCACATGAGCTTGCTCGGGGTCAGGCACAGGTGGTGAAGGCCTCCGGCGTGCGCGGCGGCGATCGCCTCGGCGGCCTCGGCGACCAGCCCGGCGGCGCGCTCGGGCTCCATGGGGCCCTGCGCGAGGAGGTCGGCCAGGGAGGAGCCGATGACCCACTCCTCGACCACGTAGGGGACGGGGGAGGAGTCGTCGGCGTCGAAGACCTGCGTGACGCGGGCGTCGGGAATGCGGCTCGTGGCCCGGGCGGCGCGCACGACCTCGGAGGTGCGCGGGAAGCCCTCGGCGAAGGTCCACACCGCCACGGGACGCGCGAGCGTCTCGTCGGTGGCCTTCCAGCGTGTGGCGCCGCCGGTCTCGCTCACCACTTGGTCTAGGCGGTAGCGGTTGGCCAGCTTCGCACCGGGTTCGATGAGGAAGGTGCTCATGATGGGAGTGACGGGTGCCAGTGCCGTGGTTTCGCGTGCGTCCGCGCTCCCTGGCCGTCTGCGGACCGGAGCGGTACGGGGTGCGCGCGAGGGGTCCGTCGGCCCTGCCTGCTGTCCCCAGCCTCCCTTCGGGCAGTTCGGTTGAACAATGCGGTAGCGGTAAAGCGATGCCTGTCCATGCTAGGACGCGTGAACAGCATCTTCGGAGGACAACGGATACTCGGCCACCTTCCGGTGCGTAACGGAGCGGGTCCGCTCAATCTCAGCTATTCCTGGTGATCAGCGGCGTCGCAACCGGGTTTTGAGCAAATCGAGGAAGGATGTGACTTCTGTCACTTTGAGGAGCTTTGCGGTCACCACGAACAGCACGGCTCCGACGGCGCCTCCCGCCGCCATCGCCGCCAGACCCGGCCAGACCTCGCCCGGCAGGTCCCGGAAGAGGTAGATCATCGCCACCCCGAAGGCCGCGGACGGGGCGGCGGCCAGGTGCAGCCGGAGCAGCGTGGCCGCGGTCCGGCGCCCGTCCAGGCCGTTGAGCCGCCGGTGCAGCATGTACCACATGATGACGGAACCGACGACGTAGTACAGGCCGTACGGTACGGGAAGCCACACCACGACGTGCTGCGGTTCCACGAGGAACAGCAGGCCGATCGCCGTGGTCGCGTGGGCGATCTCGGAGGGGATCGACACCAGGGCCGGGGTCCGGGTGTCGCCCAGAGCGTAGAACACGCGCATCTGGAGCTGGAAGAGCGTGAACGGGATCAGCATCACGCAGAAGACCATGAGGATGCGCCCGATGGCGGCCGCGTCCTCGGCACTCGTGCTGCCCTGCGCGTAGATCAGCACGCAGAACGGGATCGCGAAGACGATCATCGCGACCGAGAGCGGCGCGATCAGCACCGAGGACAGGCGGAAACCGCGTGAGAAGTCGCTGCGCACCTGGTCCTTGCGGCCCGCGGCCACGTGCTCGCTCATCCTGGGCAGCAGCGCGGTGATCACCGAGACGGCGATGACCGCGTACGGGAGCTGGAAGAGCATCGACGCGAACTTGTACGCCGCGATGCCCGCGCCGGACTCGAAGCCCGCGTCGGCGGCCAGGGCGCCCGCGCGGGTGGCCACGTTGGTGGAGACCAGCGCCCCCACCTGCGCGACGACGATGTAGAGCATCATCCACGAGGCGGCTCCGGCCGCCTCGCCCAGGCCCGAGCCCCGCAGGTCCAGGCGCGGGCGCCATCGGAAGCCCGCCGCGGCCAGCGCCCACACCAGGACGGCGGCCTGGACCACCTGCCCCAGGGCGGTGCCCAGCCCCAGCAGCATCAGCTGGCCGTCGGTGACGGTCTCGGGGGTGCGCCCGGGACCGGCCAGGTTCAGGAACCACACGCAGACGCCGATGATGACCACGTTGTTCAGCACCGGCGCCCACATGGGCGCGCCGAACCTGTTGCGCGCGTTGAGCATCGCGCTGGCCAGCCCGCTGGCGCCGATGAAGAAGATCTGCGTGACCAGGTACCGGGCCAGGACGACGGAGACCTCGTACTGGGCCCCGGAGAACCCGCCCGCGTAGATGCGGATGAACCACTCCGCGACCAGCACCGACACCAGCGTGAGGGCGAACAGCACCAGCAGCATCAGGGTGACCAGGCGCTGCTCGACGCCGTCGCCCCCGTCGGCGTCCAGCTTGCGCCGCTTGACCAGGAACGGCACGAACACGCTGGCCAGCAACCCGCCGATGAGCAGGTCGTAGACCATGTACGGGACCATGCCCGCCGTCTGGTAGGCGTCGCCCAGCAGCTGGGTGCCGATCGCCGCCGCCAGGATGATGGTGCGCACGAAGCCCGTGACACGGGAGACGATGGTGCCCAGCGCCATGATCGCGCTCGACCGGGCGAGGTTGCCCGGCGCCGTGTGGGAGGTACCGCCGATCTCGTCGCCGTCCTCCAGGCGGTCGGCGGTGCCCACGTCGCCGATGTCGCTCGGGTCCCGGAGCGTGTGCAGTCCGGTCTCGGGCTCGGTGCCCGGCTCCTCGCGCTCGTAGGTGTCGAGCACGTCCTCCGGCATCACCATGGCGGGCCGCCGACGGGTTCTGTTCCCGTCGGGCGGCTCGGCGTCCCCGGGGGACGTCCGCTGCGGCAGCTCGCTGGACACCGTCGTGCTGTCCTTCACTCTCGTTCGGGCGGCTTCGGGGCCTCGGCGGGGCAGAGCCGGGGGAGGGGGGTCACGGCATCAACGACGCAGCCGGGCGCGGATCAGTTCCACGGCACCGGTCAGCTCCGGGACGCGCAGCAGCCGCGCGCATCCCAGGAAGAGCAGCGCGCCCAGGACGCATCCGGCGGCCGGGGCGCCGATGTAGGTGGCCAGGCCGGGGCCGACGTAGGTGTCGAAGGCCCAGAGCACACCGAGGCCGGCCGCGATGCTCGGGACGGCGGCCAGGTGCAGGCGCAACAATGTGCCAATGACGTGCTTGCCGTCAAGCCCCCCGATGCGCCGGCTCAGCACGATTCCGGCGATGGTCAGCCCGGACAGGAACGAGATCATGAAGCCCGCGGCCACGCCCACGACCACCAGGTTCGGCGGAAGCACCAGGTAGGACGTCAGCGCCAGGGCGCTGTGCACGGCCAGGTTGGCGAGGCCGAGCATCGCGGGGGTGCGGGTGTCGCCCATGGCGAAGAACACGCGCAGCATGAGCTGGAACACGGTGAAGGGCACCAGCCCCAGCGACATGACCGCGAGGATCTGGCCGATGCTCTCCGCGTCGTCCACCGAGATGGACCCGCGCGCGAAGGCCAGGACGGACAGCGGCTCGGCGAACATCGCCACCGCGAAGGCGGTCGGAACCAGCACGAACGCGGAGACGCGCAGGGTGCGGGAGAAGTCCGCGCGGACCGCGTCCCAGTCGTGGTCGTCGGCGTGGGCGCTCATCCGGGGCAGCAGCACGGTGATGAGGGAGACCGCGATGATCGCGTACGGCAGCTGGAAGAGCTGGTACGCCAGGTTGTAGGCGCTGATGCCCGCGCCGACGTCCAGGCCCTCCCTGATGCTCGCCACGTTCGCGGCGTTGGCGATGTTGGTGGTGATCCACAGTCCGGCCTGGGTGAGCAGGGTGTAGAGCATCATCCACCCGGCGGTGCGCACGGCGTCGCCGAGCCCGGAGCCGCGCAGGTCCAGGCGGGGCCGCCAGCGGTAGCCGGTGCGGGACAGGGCCGCGAACAGCACGACGGCCTGGAGCGCCATACCGGCCGCGGTGCCCGCGCCCAGCAGGGTCAGCTGGCCGTCGGTGACGGTCTCGGGGGTGCGGCCCGGACCGGCCACCCACAGGAACACGGCCGCCACGCTCATGATGACGAGGTTGTTCAGCACCGGGGCCCACACGGCCGCGCCGAACCGGTTGCGGGTGTTGAGCATGGCGCTCAGCAGGCCGCTCATGCCCACGAAGAAGATCTGCGCCAGCAGGTACCGCGCGAGGTAGACCGAGGCGTCGAACTGGATCGGCGTGAACCGGGAGCCGTAGAGCCAGATGAGGAACTCGGCGGCCGCGATCGCGACCGCGGTGAGCAGCAGCAGCGCCAGCAGCGTGGTGGTGAACAGCCGGTCCTCGGTGGCCTTGCCGCCGTCCGCGTCGCGCTTTCGCCGCTTGACCAGGAAGGGGATGATGACGCTGGCCATCAGCCCGCCGATGAGCAGGTCGTTGAGGATGAAGGGGATCGTGTGCGCCGTGTGGTAGGCGTCACCGAGCAGGTGGGTGCCGATGGCGGCGCCGAGCACGATGGTGCGGGCGAAGCCGGTGATCCGGGAGGCCAGGGTGCCCACGGCCATGATGGCGCTGGAGCGCATCATGCCGCCGCCGCCCGACCCGGTGTCCCCGCCCCGGTCGGAGCCGCCGCCGGAGTCCCCTCCGGACCCGGGGGCGGTGTCGGTGACGGGACCCGGCACATCACCCTCCTCGAAGGTGGGCGCGGGGCCGCTCTCGGGACGGACCGCGCTCGGGACCGGGGCTTGCGGCTGGGGGCGTCGGCGGTGCTTCCCGCCGCCGTTCGAAGAGTCGGTGACCACCGTGGATCAGGCTTCCTTTCGTCCGACTGGGGAATGTCCGGCCGCGGCGCCGTGGTCCGGCGTCCGCGGGTCGGCCACGCGGGTGCGGACCGCGTGCGCCGACATGGAGACGTGCGGGTGTGTCGACATGGCGTCCTGTCGGTAGGGAGCCATGTCACCCTCTCCGGAACCGCTGGGTCACGTGCCCGTGCCGTCGCGGTCCCGCTCCGCGCCGCCCGCCGCGGCTGGGGAGTCGGCTTTCTCGTGGCCGGAGTGGTCCTCCGGCCGCTCGGTGTCCTCGGCTCCGTCCGCCTCCCCGTCCGGGGCGGCCTCCCCGGCGGGGGAGGCGTCCTTCGCGGGGGAGGGGCCCCCGGCAGTGTCCGAGGCGGTGTCGCGGTCCGTCGCGGAGGAGGTGCTCCCGGACGGGTCCTCGGAGGGTGTTGCCCCGGAGTGTGGGACGCCCGCGGAGCCCTCGGTGTTCGCGCCGTCCCGGTCCGCCCCGGAGGCGGTTCCGGAGGCCTCCGCGGCCTCGGGCGCCTCGGCGGTCCCGGAGGTTTCGGAGGCGGCCGCGGCGGCCTTGCTGCGGGCCCACTTGCGCAGCGCGCGCGGGGCCAGGGCCGCGACGAGGATCAGCAGGCCGATACCGCTGATGGCCAGCGCCTGGGTGCCCAGACCGGTGGCGTTCACCGGGATCTCGACGTCCTGGCTGCTGATCGGCTCGCCCTCGGAGTTCTGCAGCCCCACGTTGAGGACCGTGCGGCCGTTGACCCGGGCCGACAGCGGGATGTACACCGTGGTCCTGGTGCCCGGCTCCAGCTCGAAGGAGTGGTTGTACTCGCCCACGCTCAGGCGGTCGGAGTTCTCGGAGAAGACCGACAGGTTCACGAAGACGGTCTCGTCCTCCAGGTCGTTGGCGACCAGGACACCGGTGGTGCCGGTCCGGCTGGCCAGGGTGACCGGCTCGCCGGGGATGACCCGCACGTCGTTCATGCGGTCCTGCACGTCCTGGGCGACCAGGGAGCGGGTGGCGCCCGCCATGGCCTCCTCCTCCCGCCAGTACACCGACTCCAGGCGCAGCAGCGCCGGGCGGAGCGGGTCGCTGTCGCCGACCAGGACGCTGTTGAACAGGCGCACGTCCCGGCTCACGTCCTCGATCAGCTCCAGGTAGGTGGAGCTGAGCTCCTCCCCGTAGGCGCTGTCGGGGTAGGTCAGGGACCGGCGGGTCCGCTCGCGCTCACCGGCGTCGGGCAGCTCGACCTCGTCCAGGCTCCGGGGGGACAGCCACGGCAGGTCCTCGGAGGCGGCCAGCACGCCCCGGGCGAACTCGGCGTCGGGGTTCCAGTCCGGCTCCGGTGAGGCGACGACCACCCGGCCGCCCCCGGCGTTCTCGCCCGCGATCATCGCCGTCTCGGCGGCGAAGCGCTGGAGCGCGAGCTCGGACTGGCCCGGCTTCCCGGTGGGCATGGACAGCACGTCGGTGATGCCCTGGTCGGCGACCAGGGCGAACGGCTCCTCGGACGCCTCCTCCTCCGGCGCGGGGAGCGGGGCCTGCGCGGTGGGGGTCGTGGACAGCCAGGACACGGCGGGCAGGGCCCTCTCGTCGAGCAGGAAGCGGGTCGCGCCGTGCGAGGCGAGCAGCTGGTGGACGCTCCGGTCCATCAGGCCGCCGGGGGGCAGGGCGAAGGTCTCGTCGGCCTCCGTCTCCAGCGCGCGCAGGACCGCCTCCTGGCCGACCCTCAGGGCCGCCTCGGCGTCGGAGCCCATGTCGTTCCGCAGCAGGGCGGCCAGGTCGGCCCGGGCGTAGGGGGTGGCCACGACGTGGTCGGCGGCCAGCACGCGGCGGGCCTCGCGCAGCCACACCTGGGCCGCCTCGCTGGCCTCGACCTCGTGCCGCACCGGCTCGGACTCGGCGGGCACCGCGAGGGGGTCCTCCACGACCGCGTGCCCGGAGGAGGCCATGCGCAGGATGTCGTCGAGCGTGCCGGGGTCCACGGCCCAGGTGACCGGGACCCCCCCGGTGCGCTCGGTGGCCTCCTCGGCGGACTCGTCCTCGTCCTCCGCGTTCTCCGCGCCCTCGCCGGTGGCCTCCTCCGTGGGGAGGGCCTCCGCGGTCTCCTCCGCGGTGGCCGTGCCCTCCGAGGGCTCCTCGGACTCCTCGTTCAGGCCCAGCAGCTCGACCAGGTCCTCCTCCCCGGCCTCGAAGGACACCGGCGCCTGCGCCCCCGCGGCCAGCAGGCGGCCCAGGCGGCCGTCGGCGGCGACCGACGAGTGCAGGTCGTCGTCGAGGAAGGTGTCCTCGTCCGCGCGCTGGGGCGACGCCATCAGCGGCCACACCCAGGCGATGTCCACGGAGGGGACGTCGTCCCCGCCCGTGTAGGGGAGGAAGGTGTACTGGGAGCCGATGACCCGGCCGCCCCCGTCCACGGCCTCGACGACCAGCGGGTAGACGCCGTAGGAGTCCAGGTCGAGGTCCTCGACCGGCACGCTCAGGGAGTACTCGGCGCTGGCCTCGGGGGCCAGTTCCGCGGCGACCTCCTCGTCGGGCCCCGGCGCGTCGGGCTGCCAGCCCTCTCCCGAGGCGAACTCGTCCAGCTCGCCGCGGTCGCTGAAGGGGTGCCGCGAGTAGCTGAGCCGCACGCTGACGTCGCTCAGGTCCTCGGAGGTGGTGTTGGTCACCTCGCCGACGACCCGCAGGGTGCTGTCCTCGTCGGCCGCGTCCGGTGTGACGCGCTCGACGACGAGCGGATCGGCCGTCTGCTCCGCGTTCGCGGACGTGGCCGGTATCGGAAGCAGCGCGGTGGTGAAGGCCATGACCACCGTCGCGGAGACAAATCGACGCAACGCTTGACCGGTTTCCTGACTCGGGTCCAGGTGGCCGTCCCGCCGGTGACGCGGTGCGGGGGGACGGTCGGAAGTACCCGCACGGCGCACACGGCGTACGCGGGTCGGGTGGACGCGGGGCAACCGGGGCGTCCTACCACTTCCCTCGAAGATACCGCCTTCCCCGTGCGTGGAGTCGGGTCGCGGCCGTCGCGCGGCGTGTGTGGGGAAACCGGGTTCCCCGCCGAACGGCGGCGGACCGCCGATCCGTGTACGGCCCGGTACCGGGGGCGGGGACGATTCGCGGTTTGCTTCGGGCGCCGCCTAGTCTCGTGGTGTGCCGAACACAGAGTTTTCGCGGGAGAACGACGCCGCCCAGCAGCCGGACGCCGGGGACGCGACCGGTGCGGGCGCGCTGACCGGTGCGCAGCGCGCCGCGGTCACGGCGTTGGCGGACTCCTTCCCGACCGTCTCGGAGGAACTCGGCGAGCGCTTCGCCGCGCACGGCCAGCAGCTCGCCCTCGTCGGCGGACCGGTGCGCGACGCCCTCCTGGGCAGGCCGGCCAACGACGTGGACCTGACCACGGACGCGGTGCCCCAGCGCATCCTGGAGCTCGTGGACGGCTGGGCCGACTCCGTGTGGACCGTCGGCATCGACTTCGGCACCGTGGGCCTGCGCAAGAAGGGCCTCCAGCTGGAGGTCACCACCTACCGCAGCGAGTCCTACTCGCCCAAGTCCCGCAAGCCCGAGGTGGCCTACGGCACCGACATCCACGACGACCTGCTGCGCCGCGACTTCACCGTCAACGCCATGGCGGTGCGCCTGCCCGGCCTGGAGTTCGTCGACCCGTTCGGCGGCCTGGCCGACCTGCGGGCCAAGGTGCTGCGCACCCCCGGCAGGCCCGAGGACTCCTTCAGCGACGACCCGCTGCGCATCATGCGCGCGGTCCGCTTCGCCGCCCAGCTCGGCTTCACCCTGGCTCCCGAGGTGGCCGAGGCCGCCCGGGACATGGCCGACCGGCTCTCCATCGTCTCCGCCGAGCGCGTCCGCGACGAGCTGACCAAGCTCATGCTCAGCCCCGACCCGCACCGCGGCATCGAGCTCATGGTGGACCTGGGCATCGCCCGGTACGTGCTCCCGGAGATCCCCAAGCTGCGCCTGGAGATCGACGAGCACCACCGGCACAAGGACGTCTACGAGCACTCGCTCACCGTCCTGGACCAGGCGATCGAGCTGGAGGAGAAGCGGGGCCACGAGCCCGACCTGGTGCTGCGCCTGGCCGCGCTGCTGCACGACGTCGGCAAGCCCAAGACGCGCGCCTTCGAGTCCGGGGGGCGGGTGACCTTCCACCACCACGAGGTGGTGGGCGCCTCGATGAGCCGCAAGAGGCTCACCGCGCTGCGCTTCCCCAAGGACGTGGTGTCCGACGTCAGCACCCTGGTCGAACTGCACCTGAGGTTCCACGGCTACGGCAGGGGCGAGTGGACCGACTCCGCGGTCCGCCGGTACGCCCGCGACGCCGGTTTGCAGCTGGAGCGGCTGCACATCCTCACCCGTGCCGACTGCACCACCCGCAACCGCCGCAAGGCGGCGGCGCTGGCGCGCTCCTACGACGACATCGAGCGGCGCATCGAGCTGCTCGCCGAGCAGGAGGAGCTGGACCGCATCCGCCCGGACCTGGACGGCAACGAGATCCAGGAGATCCTGGGGGTCAAGCCGGGTCCCGTGGTCGGCCGCGCGTACCGCTTCCTGCTGGAGCTGCGCCTGGAGAACGGCCCGATGGGCAGGGAGGCCGCGACCGAGGAGCTGCGCGCCTGGGCGGCCGAGCACCTGTGAGGGTCAGCGGCCCGGCTTGACCGCCGTGACCGCCATGGCCATGCCGAACACGCGCAGCGGGGTGTCCTCCAGGGTGTCGGACAGGGTCTGCAACGCCGTGGTGCGGCGGTCGAACGGCGGCATCAGGTAGTCGATGGCGCGCACGCGCAGCCCTGCTCCCCGCAGCAGTCGGCCCATCTGCTGGGTGGTGAACGCGCGCGCGTCCGACATGCGCGCGTGCAGGGGTCCGACCCAGGGCAGGAAGGGCGCGGTCAGCGCCGAGCGGCGCCGGCCGCCCCACAGCACGCCGTGGGTCTCGAAGGGAAACCAGCGGTTGGGCGTGGTCAGGGAGAACGCGCCGCCCGGCTTGAGGACCCGGCGGACCTCGCGCAGGGCGCCCTCCAGGTCATCGACGTGCTCGACCACCTCGAACGCGGTCACGCGGTCGAAGGTGTTGGCGTCGAAGGCCAGCGCGTCGGCGGACATCTTGTGGATGCCGATCCGGTCCTCCAGCCCGGTGCCCGCGATGCGCCCGGCGAACGCGTTGAGCCGCTCGGGTTCGAGGTCGATCGCGTCCACGCGCACGTAGCCCCCGGCCAGTTCGACCGTGTAGGTGCCGTCGCCGCAGCCCACGTCGAGCAGGCGGTCGCCGCGGACGGGCAGCTGCCGGGTCACCGCCCCGACGCGCTTGACCACCCCCCGCGGCCCGAAGGCGCTGGAGGCGTCGCACAGTGCGTCACCGGTGTTCATGGAGGACCATCCCCGCTGTCGACAAGTCTCCCCGTGGACACTACAACACGTGACGACATGGTGACGTGTCGATGTGTCGCCAGGTCGACAGGGCGCTACGCGACCTCGCGCTCCGCCTCGGCGGCGCTGGCGCGGCGCCCGCGCACGACCCAGGCGGCGCCCATCACCAGGTAGGCCGCGGCCATCGCGACGACCACCGCGGGGTTCACCCCGGACGGCGGGACCAGCGCGGCGGCCAGCGCCGCGCCCAGGACGAACGTGGCGTTGAACAGCACGTCGTACACCGAGAACACCCGCCCCCGGAACGCGTCGTCGACATGTCGCTGAACCAACGTGTCGACGGTGACCTTGACCCCCTGGGAGACGAAGCCCAGCGCGAACGCGGCCACGGGGAAGAGCACGGGTGAGAAGGGCAGTCCGAACACCACCAGGACCGCCGACGCCGCCGCCAGCTGCAGCACGATCCACGCCCCCGGGGCCATCCGGGCGGTCGCCCACGGCGTGGCCACCGCGCCCACCAGGAACCCCGCCCCCGACAGGCCCATCGCCACCGAGAAACCGGCCAGTCCGGCCACACCGCCGCCGGTGAAGGTGTTGTTGTACAGCAGCAGCGTCAGCAGCGTGGAGATCCCGAACAGCACCCGGTGGCCGCCGATCGTGAGCAGCGCGTCGCGGGCCTCCGGGCGCGCCCAGAGGTGGCGCACCCCCGAGACCATGCCCCGCACCACGTTGCGCACGGCCGCCGCGACCTCGTCCGGTTCCCGCTCCAGGTGCGGTCCCAGCTCGTCGTGGCCCAGGGTGAGGGAGACCAGCGCCGCCCCGGCGAAGCCGAGCGCGGCCATGGACAGGATGAGCCCGGTGCCCAGGGCGTCCTCGCCGCCGAGCAGCCCGATCGCGGCGCCCGCCCCCGCGCCCAGGAAGCTCGCCGCGGTACCGCTGGTGGGCGTGACCGCGTTGGCCATCATCAGCTTGTCCCGGGCCACCACGTAGGGCAGTCCGGCGGACAGCCCGGACAGGAAGAAGCGGTTGACGCTCAGCACCAGGAGCGCGGTGAGGAGGAAGGCGGGGCTCTCGCCCCGTGCCACCAGGAACGCGCTCGCCACCGCGAGCGCCGCCTTGGCCAGGGAGGACAGCAGCAGGATCTGGCGCCGGGGCCACCTGTCGATCAGGACCCCGGCGAACGGCGCCACCACCGAGAACGGAAGGAGCAGCACCGCGAAGGCCGCGGCGACGGCGCCCGCACTGGTGTGCTGCTCGGGGGTGAAGAAGACGAAGCCCGCCAGCCCGGCCTGGTACACCCCGTCGGAGAACTGCGCCACCAGCCGGGTGCCGAACAGGCGGCGGAACCGGGGCCCCCGCAGGACCACGCGCAGATCACCGAAGAAGGACACGGCACCAAGGGTAGGCCGTGCCCGGGGCCGGGGCGGCCCCGGGGAGGAGCGGGCCCGGCCGTGCGCCGGGACCGCCCTCAGGAGCGCTCTACTCGTCGGCGCCGTCGTGCTGGCCCGAGGCGATGAACTGCTCGACCTTCTCGTGCGCCTCGGCGTCGCTGTACTGCTCGGGCGGGGACTTCATGAAGTAGGAGGACGGGGCCAGGATCGGGCCGCCCATGCCGCGGTCCTTGGCGATCTTGGCGGCGCGGACCGCGTCGATGATGATGCCCGCGGAGTTGGGGGAGTCCCAGACCTCCAGCTTGTACTCCAGGTTCAGCGGCACGTCGCCGAACGCGCGCCCCTCAAGGCGGATGTAGGCCCACTTGCGGTCGTCCAGCCACGGCACGTGGTCCGACGGGCCGATGTGCACCGAGCCTGCCTTCAGCTCGTGCGGGATCTGGGAGGTGACGGACTGGGTCTTGGAGATCTTCTTGGACTCCAGGCGGTCGCGCTCCAACATGTTCTTGAAGTCCATGTTGCCGCCGAAGTTGAGCTGGTACGTGCGGTCCACGATCACGCCGCGGTCCTCGAACAGCTTGGACAGCACGCGGTGGGTGATGGTCGCGCCGATCTGCGACTTGATGTCGTCGCCGATGATCGGCACACCCGCTCTGGTGAACTTCTCGGCCCACTCGGGGTCGGAGGCGATGAACACCGGCAGGGCGTTGACGAAGGCCACGCCCGCGTCGATCGCGCACTGGGCGTAGAACTTGCCCGCCTCCTCCGAGCCCACCGGGAGGTAGGACACGAGCACGTCGGCCTTGCTGGCCTTGAGCGCCGCGACCACGTCCACCGCGTCCTCGGGGGACTCCTGGATGACCTCGCGGTAGTACTTGCCGAGCCCGTCGTAGGTCGGTCCGCGCATGACGGTGACACCGGTCGGCGGCACGTCGCAGATCTTGACGGTGTTGTTCTCGCTGGCCGTGATGGCGTCGGCGAGGTCGTGGCCGACCTTCTTGGCGTCCACGTCGAAGGCTGCGACGAACTCGATGTCGCGCACGTGGTACGGGCCGAACTGCACGTGCATCAGGCCTGGTACCCGGGACTCGGGGTTGGCGTCCTTGTAGTAGTGCACGCCCTGGACGAGCGACGCCGCACAGTTGCCGACGCCCACGACGGCTACACGTACCGAACCCATTGGTCCTTGCTCCTTCTTGTTCGCGAACATGGATTCCACGGCGCACGACGACGGGACCGCGCCGACGGCGGTTCCGGGTCCCGTCGCCACGCGTTCGTTTCCCGTATGTGGTCAGCAGCGCACACGGCGTTTCTGTTCCCACCCGCCGCCCCGCACCGCCCTCGGTGGTCGGTGTCCGGCGCGCGCGGTCCCCGTGCCCTCCGTGCCGTCCTCTGCGGACGGCCAGGGCACGGTTCGCGTCCCGCGACCGGGAACCGCGGGGGGAACATGCATGTCTGGCTGTTTTGTTCAGTTCTGACTCTATCTCCGCCCAGCCGCGGGCCCGCATGCCAGACCTGTGACACGTGTCCGCGCGCGTGCGTCCGGGCTACGACCGCCGTCCGTGAACCTCCGGAGTCCTGCGGGGAAAATCTCACACACCCATCCCTACCAGCGCCGACACCGAACACTTCTCGGGCGGGTCGACGCCCGGCCGACTCGCCGGCGTTCGGTTTGCCCGCTCTGAACTGGCACGACGGGCGGTTCCCGGCGAAACATGGCCAGGTGTCCCAAGACGCGCGATAACCTCGCGCGTGGGTTGTGCTATACCGTTCGATCGCTCTAACGTGACCTGTGATTTGCGTGCGTAGCCGGTAGAGCCCCCGGACCCAGCCCCTGCCGCGGCGGCGTTTCCGTAGGCACCGAGCACCGAGGGCTGTCGCTCCCGCAGGCCAACGACCAGGAGGAAGAAGCGGCTTACGTCTTCGCGACCTGTGTGAAAACCCCCGCGCGCCTTCGGGCGTCCTTTATCAAGCCTTGAACGACAGGCACAGCGTTGGACACGGCCACGCCGGTCCGGTCCACGCAGTCGTCGCGAGAAGCAGGTCGCGGATCACCGATCCCCCAGGGGGACCGTCCCCCCGTTTCCACCAAGGAATCGTCAGGCCGACCGGCCGTGAGAGGCAATCGAGGACCACGTGAGTACCGAACGACGACGGAACGCCGATGGCGGCCGTCGCCGGGCCGACGGCCCGGCCGACGGCTCGCGCGGCGGCGGCGGACGACGCCGGGCCGACGGCCCGCCCCGGGACGAACCCTCCGGAGGCCGCCGCCGCCCGGACGCCGGTGACGGCTTCTGGGGGGACGACACCGGGCCCGAGCGCCCGCGCCGCCGACGCCCCCCGGAGCAGGATGCCCGTTCCGAGGGCCGCCGCCGCTCCGAGGGCGACCGCCCCCGCCGCCCGGAGGGACAGCGCCGCGCCCCCGCCGACGGTGACCGCCCCCGCCGCCGCCCCGAGGGCGAGCGCCCCCGGCGGCCCCAGGACGGCGAGCGCTCCGGCCACCGTTCCGAGGGACAGCGCCGCCGCCCGGACGAGGACCCCCGCGGCCGCCGCAGGGCGGCCGGTTCCGGACCGCGCGACCCCCGGGACCGCGACCCCCGCGACCCCCGCGACCGCGGCCGTGACCGTGAGAACGCCGCCCGCTCCGAGGGGCGGCGAGCCCCGGGCCGCGGCTCCCGCGCCGCCGCCGGCGGCGGCAGAGGAGGCCGGGGAGGCGGCCGGCGCCGCTCCCGCGACGAGGAGCCGGACGACCGCCCCTGGTTCAAGCGCTTCCTGTCCAAGGCGTGGAAACCCGCCCTGGCCGTCTTCGGCCTGATGATCATCGGCGGCGTGGCCGCCTTCGCGATCCTGTACGCCATGGCCCCCAACGTGAACGAGCTCGAGGCCAAGTCGGACGCCAACCTGTCCGCCACCCAGATCATGTGGGCTCCGGAGGGCGACGCCGAGCCCGAGGTCGCGGTCACCACGGGCGAGGTCAGGCGGGTCGAGGTCCAGAGCGAGGACATCCCGCAGACGGTCATCAACGGTGTGCTCGCCGCCGAGCAGCGCACCTTCTACACCGACCCCGGCATCAGCATCTCCGGGATCGGGCGCGCCCTCCTCTCCGGCGGCGAGGCGGGCGGCGGTTCCACCATCACCCAGCAGATGGCGCGGAACTACTACAGCGACCTGGAGATCGAGAACCAGTACATCCGCAAGATCCGCGAGATCTTCATCTCCATCAAGCTCAACCAGCAGATGGAGAAGGAGGAGATCCTCTCCACCTACCTCAACACCATCTACTTCGGCCGCAACGCCATGGGCATCCAGATGGCCGCCCAGTCCTACTTCGGCAAGGACCTGGACGAGCTGACCGACGCCGAGGGCGCCTTCCTGGGCATCATCATCCAGATGCCCAGCAACTTCCAGGGCGAGATGGGCGACTGGACCAGGACCTACCTCAACGAGGAGCGCTGGCCCTACGTGCAGAACCAGCTGGCGCTCATGCACGAGGAGGACCCCGACCTCGGCCTGCCCAGGGCCGAGGCCGAGGCCCTGGAGATCCCCGAGCTCGTCCCGTACGGCACCGAGGAGGGCGAGGAGGAGCAGGAGTACGACCCCAAGTTCGACTACGTCCGCCAGGCGGTCGTCCAGGAGATCGAGGAGCGCTACTCCGGGATCACCGCCCAGGACATCGCCACCCAGGGCTTCGTCGTGCAGACCTCGCTGGACCCCGTGCTCATGGACGCCGCGCGCAGCTCCTTCGACGTCCTGCCGAACACCCCCGAGGACACGATGATGGGCCTGACCGCGGTCGACCCCGCCACGGGGCAGATCGTCGCCTTCCACGGGGGCGACAACGTGGTCGAGGACGTCAACAACTCGCTGACCCACCGGACGCAGGCGGGCTCGTCCTACAAGCCCTACGTGCTCGCCACCGCGCTGGAGAACGGCATCAGCCTCAACAGCACGTTCGACGGCGACTCCCCCCAGGAGTTCCCGGGGCTGCAGAGCGAGGTCATCAACGCGAGCGGCAGGAGCTGGGGTCCGGTCAACCTGATCCAGTCCACCGCCCAGTCGATCAACACCCCGTTCGTGGAGCTGGCGGTGCAGATGACCCCGGCCGCGGTGGACGAGCTCGCGGTCCAGGCCGGTGTGGCCGAGGAGCAGACCACGACCTCCGCCCAGGGCCCGCTCATCGCGCTGGGCACCCACCAGGTGAGCGCGCTGGACCAGGCCGAGGGCTACTCCACCTTCGCCGCCGGGGGCGTGCACCGTCCGGCGCACATGGTCACCGAGCTGCGCACCTCCGACGGCCAGGTCATCCCGCCCGACGACGCCGACCTGCTGGAGAACGGTGAGCAGGTGGTCACCGCGGGCGTCGCGGCCGACGTCACCTACGCCATGACCCAGGTCGTCGAGCCCGGCGGCGGTGGCGACCAGGCGGCGCTGCCCGACGGGCGCCCCGTCGCGGGCAAGACCGGTACCTCCAGCGACGCGGTCTCCGCGTGGTTCGTGGGATACACGCCGCAGCTCGTCGCCGCGGTGGGCCTGAGCCGCGCGGACGCCAACCAGGCCCTGGAGTTCGACGGCCAGACCGCGGGGGAGATCTTCGGTGGCACCACCTCGGCCAACGTGTGGCGCGAGTTCATGACGACCGCCATGGAGGGCGTCGAACCGGCGCAGTTCCCGCCGCCCGCCTACGTCGGTACGGAGCAGAGCTTCGTGCCCACGCCCTCCCCGAGCGCCGAGGAGAGCGACGAGCCGAGCGACGAGCCCTCGGTCGAGGAGTCCCCGAGCGAGAGCCCGGCGGAGTGCGACCCGTCCATGCCGGACTCCCCGGAGTGCCAGGACCAGCAGACCGATGAGCCCTGTGAGCCCGGGTGGGGCCGGGACTGCCCGGAGAGCCCCGGCTCGGGGGACCAGGAGGAGTGCGGTGGCTGGGGCCAGCCCGCCTGCGAGGACACCGATCCCAGCGGTGAGGCCTCCGACCCCGAGCAGGACGGCGGGGAGCAGGGCGGCGGGATCTTCGGGAGGACGACCAACACCGGCGGCGAGCCCGGAAGGTTGGTGATCCTCGGCCGGAACGACTGACCCGGTCCCGGAGGGGCGAGGGGGCCGGTGCGCGCGGAGCGCACCGGCCCCCTTCGCGCGTGTACCCGGGCTCCGTCCACAGGCCGCACCGGAAGGTGTGCGGCTGCTGGTAATCTTGGGTCCCGTATGGCTCAGAGTCCGCGCGACGCCCGCCCCCGCGGCGCGGAACCCGTCCCGGACTCCTGCCCTCCTGCTATGGAGATTCCATGGCCGCGACAGTCCAGAGGAGGAACGTACGCCTATGCGTCGTTACGAACTCATGATCATCCTCGACCCCAACCTCGACGAGCGCACCGTCGCCCCGTCGCTGGAGAACTTCCTGGGTGTCGTCCGCAACGACGGCGGCTCGGTGGAGAAGGTCGACATCTGGGGCAAGCGCCGTCTCGCCTACGACATCGACAAGAACGCCGAGGGCATCTACGCGGTGATCGACCTCACCGCCGAGCCCGCCACGGTCAAGGAGCTGGACCGCCAGCTCGGTATCGCCGAGGCCGTGCTCCGCACCAAGGTGCTCCGCCCCGAGGTCCACTAGGCGGCGCACCGCCGCCGTCCCCCGCCCCGATCCACCCCCGGCCCCGGCTGTTATGTCGGTGGTCGCGCGGATGATCGGGGGAGCAGGCGAAACCGCCTGATCCGACTACCTCGAACCGGAGCCCATCCATGGCAGGCGAAACCCAGATCACGCTCGTCGGCAACCTGGTCGACGACCCTGAACTGCGCTTCACTCCCAGTGGAGCCGCGGTCGCCAACTTCCGTGTGGCCTCGACGCCCCGCACCTTCGACCGCGCGTCGGGGGAGTGGAAGGACGGCGAGTCCATGTTCCTCACCTGCACCGTCTGGCGGCAGTACGCGGAGAACGTGGCCGAGAGCCTTCAGCGCGGCATGCGCGTCATCGTGCAGGGCCGGCTGAAGCAGCGCTCGTACGAGACCCGCGAGGGTGAGAAGCGGACCGTCTTCGAGATCGACGTCGACGAGGTCGGCCCGGCCCTGCGCAGCGCCACCGCCAAGGTGACCAAGTCGCAGCGCCAGGGCGGCGGAGGCGGCTTCGGCGGTGGCGGCGGCGGTGGTTTCGGTGGCGGCCAGCCCCAGGGCGGCGGCTACGGGAACCAGGGCGGCGGCTTCGGCGGGTCGCAGGGCGGCGGAGGCCGCAGCGGTCCCCCGGCCGACGACCCGTGGGCGACCAACGGCGGCGGTGGCGGCGGCTTCGGCGGCGGAGGCGGGGGCTTCTCCGACGAGCCCCCGTTCTAACCGCGGCGAGTACCCCGTCCGGCGCCCCGAGGCGCCAGACCCTTTCCACACCAGACCATCCCCGGGAGGACCCCGGGGCTCTTGCGAAGGAGCACCACGATGGCTAAGCCGGCAGCGCGCAAGCCCAAGAAGAAGGTTTGCCTCTTCTGCCAGGAGAAGCAGTCCTACATCGACTACAAGGACACCACGCTTCTCCGCAAGTTCATCTCCGAGCGCGGCAAGATCCGCGCCCGCCGCGTCACGGGTAACTGCACCCAGCACCAGCGCGACGTCGCGACCGCGATCAAGAACGCGCGCGAGGTGGCCCTGCTGCCCTACACCAGCACCGCCCGCTAACGGCGATATCCGAGGGAGGTTTTTGTCGTGAAGCTGATTTTGACCCACGAGGTCAACGGTCTCGGAGCCCCCGGCGATGTCGTCGAGGTGAAGAACGGCTACGGTCGCAACTACCTGCTGCCCCGCGGGTTCGCCATCCGGTGGACGCGCGGCGGTCAGAAGCAGATCGACCTGATCCAGCGCGCGCGCTCCGCGCGTGACATCCGCACGCTCGACGAGGCCCAGCAGGTCGCTGGCCGCGTCAACGCGCTCACCGTGCGCCTCAAGCAGCGCGCCGGCGAGGGTGGCCGCCTGTTCGGTTCGGTCACGCCCGCGGACATCGCCGACGCCGTCAAGGCGACCGGTGGTCCCGAACTGGACAAGCGCCGGATCGAGATCAAGAACCCGATCAAGGCCGTCGGAAGCCACAAGGTCCAGGTCCGCCTGCACCCCGAGGTCTCCGCGACGATCAAGCTGGACGTCGTCGGTTCCTGACCGACGCCGTGCACGTCGGGCCCCGTCTCCCTTCCGGGAGGCGGGGCCCCGCTGTTTCTCCGGGCTCTCCCGAGATCTGCGTCGCACCCCCGGTGCTTCCCCCGCGGCCCGACCCCCCGGAGGCGGTCCGTGTTCTCGCTCGGTTCTCCTGACACGCCTGGCCGACAGACAACCCTTTGATTACTCTTTGTAATCTATCGTGTTCTCTGTGTTGGTGTCGTACGTTGCACCACCCAGCACGGAGAGGACGCAGAGCCATGACCGTGGAAAGAAGAGACGAGCCGGGCCGACACACATGGGTGGACCGCAGGACCGTTCTGCGGGGGACCGCCCTCGCCGCCGGGGGAGTGCTCCTCGGCGGGATCGCCGGGATCCCCGCCGTGGACCGGGCCTCCGCGGCCACGCGACCCAAGGTGTACACGCGCGCCGACTGGGGGGCGCGCGCTCCGAAGAACAAGATCGAGGTCGTGCGCCGCGGGGCCACGCACATCGTCGTGCACCACACCGCCACGGCGAACGCGTCCGACACCTCGACCTCGCACGCCGCGTCGCTGTCGCGCTCCATCCAGCGGTACCACATGGACACCAACGGGTGGAGCGACATGGGGCAGCAGTTCACCATCAGCCGCGGCGGCCACATCATGGAGGGGCGCGACCAGAGCCTGCAGGCCGTCAGCGCGGGACACCACGTGCTCGGCGCGCACACCGCCAACCACAACGAGCACGCGATCGGGATCGAGAACGAGGGCACCTACACCTCGGCGACCCCGCCCGCGCTCCTGTTGGAGTCGTTGGCCGACACCTGCGCCTGGCTGTGCCTGGCCTACCGGCTGGACCCCGACGAGGCCATCGTCGGCCACCGCGACTTCAACGCGACGGGCTGTCCCGGCGACAAGCTCTACGCGGCGCTTCCCCAGCTCCGCTCCACCGTCAGGAGCAGGATGCGGGAACAGCTCGCCCACCCGGGCGCGGCGGCGGTCGCGGCGCCGGAGCCCGACCAGCTGCCGACCTACCCCGACGTGCCGCGGGACGAACAGGTGAGGCCCTACAGTCACGGACCCGCCGTCGGTGAGCGCGACACGTTCACGTGACCCCGCCGGTCCACCGGAGGGACGCGGGAACCGGGCCCGCCACGGCCGCGCCGTGGCGGGCCCCTGATCAGGGCCGGTACGCGCCGGTGACCAGCCAGGCCGTACTCCGGGCCCGGAACCCGAGGGTGACCGCGCGGGCGAGGATCCACACCCCGAAGGCGATCCACAGGCTCACCAGCGCCCACATGGGGCCGTCCGCCAGCCGCGGCAGGACCAGGGCGAACGGCAGGAAGACCAGCATCGTCCACAGGGACGCCCACGCCAGGTAGCGCTGGTCCCCGGCGCCCATCAGCACGCCGTCCAGCACCATGGTCACCCCGCTCAGCGGCTGCAACAGCGCGACCACCACCAGCGAGGCCGTGATCAGGACCCGCACCTCGGGGTCGGAGGTGAACGGGATCCACGCCCACGGCAGCGCCAGGAACACCACCGCCATGAAGACCAGGCCCAGTCCCACGCCCCACTCCACCATGCGCCGCGTGGCGTCCCGGGTGCCCTGGACGTCCCCCGCGCCCAGGTAGCGGCCCACGATGGACTGCCCGGCGATGGCGATCGCGTCCATGGCGAACACCAGCAGCGCCCAGATGTTGTGGCTCACCTGGTGCGCGGCGATCGACGCGTCGCCCAGCCGGGCCGCCACCGCCGTGGTCACCAGGGCCACCACGCGCATCGACACGCTGCGCAGGAACAGGGCGAACCCCGCCGAGGCCGAGGCGCGCAGGCCCGCCGTCGTGGGCATGAGCGACACGCCCTCGCGCCGGGCCGCGCGCGCGATCGTCATCACGTACCAGAACGCGCCCCCGCCCTGGGCGAGCACCGTCGACCAGGCCGAACCCGCGATGCCCCAGTCCAGGACCAGCACGAACACCGAGCACAGCACCGCGTTGGCGACGTAGGAGCAGACCGCCACCACCAGCGGGGTCCGGGCGTCCTGGAGGCCGCGCAGCACACCGGTGCCCGCCATGACGATGAGCAGGAACGGCGTACTGAGCAGGCTGATGCGCAGATAGGTCAGGGCGTGGGGCGCCACGTCCGGCGAGGCGCCCAGCGCCTCCACCATCACCGGGCCGAGCGGCCAGCCGATCGCGACGGCGGCGAGACCCAGCAGGACCGCGAGCCACAGCCCGTCCACGCCGTCCCGCACGCCCCCGGGGACGTCGCCCGCGCCGAACCTGCGCGAGACCGCCGCGGTGGTGCCGTAGGCGAGGAAGACGCAGACGGCCACGAGCGTGAGCAGCACCTGCCCGGCCACGCCCAGGCCGCCGAGCGCCTCGGTGCCCAGCGTGCCGACGATCGCGGAGTCGGTGAGCAGGAACAGCGGCTCGCTGATGAGCGCGAAGAACGTCGGGACCGCCAGGGCGAGGATCTCGCGGTCGTGGCGGTGCCGGAAAGGGGCGGCCGAAAGCAGTTGTGGCATGACCAGCACACAGTATCGGACACGCGTTCTACGCGGGTGTGGAGTTATCCACACCCCGGCTGAAGCCTGTGGATAACTTGTGGAAACACGCCCTGTGAGGCATCTTGCACCCCCTGACTGCATCCTGCGTTTTGGCAGGTCAAAGGCTATATGCAGCGGTCGCGGCAAAGTTATCCACAGGTGATGTGCACAACCCCGGTTCGGGATGCCCTGCGGGGCACCGGACATGGTGGTAGGGGACGTGTCCACAACCTCCGGTCGAGGCGCCTCCGGCGTCCGCCATGGGGCATCCTGGAAGGGTCGGCCCGTTCCCGGGTCGACGGAAGTACCGTCCCGGGGGAGCGTTCGTGAGTGTCGCTGAGCAGCCACCTGAAGAAGGCGGATACGAGCGCACCCCGCCCCACGACATCCAGGCCGAGCAGAGCGTGCTCGGCGGCATGCTGCTGTCCAAGGACGCCATCACGCAGGTCGTGGAGATCATCCGCTCCGCCGACTTCTACCGCCCCGCGCACCAGATCATCTACGAGAGCATCGTCGACCTCTTCTCCCGCGGCGAGCCCGTGGACGCCATCTCGGTCAACGCCGAGCTGACCAAGCGCGGCGAGGCCACCCGGGTCGGCGGCGCCCTCTACCTGCACACCCTCACCGAGGCCATCCCGACCGCGGCCAACGCGGGCTACTACGCCAAGATCGTCTCCGACCGCGCGGTCCTGCGCCGCCTGGTCGAGGTGGGCACCCGCATCGCCCAGATCGGCTACGCCGGGGACGGCGAGGTGGACGACCTGGTCGACCACGCCCAGGCCGAGATCTACAAGGTCGCGGAGAAGCGCACCGGCGAGGACTACGTCGCGCTCGCCGACATCATGCCGGGCGCCCTGGACGAGATCGAGGCGATCGGCGCCAACGACGGGACCATGACCGGCGTGCCCACCGGCTTCGCCGACTTCGACGCCCTCACCAACGGCCTCCACCCCGGCCAGATGGTCATCATCGCCGCCCGCCCGGCCGTTGGCAAGGCGCTGGCCCTGGACACGCCCCTGCCGACACCCGGCGGATGGACCACCATGGGGGAGGTGGAGGTCGGCACCGAGCTGATCGCCGCCGACGGGACACCCACCCGGGTGGTGGCCGCCACCGAGGTCATGACCGGGCGGCCCTGCTTCGAGGTCGTGTTCGACGACGGCACCACCGTCGTCGCCGACGGCGACCACCAGTGGCTGACCCACACGCGGGCCTCGCGGCGCGCGGCCCGGGAGGCCGAGGCCCGGGGCACGGTTCCCCGTGTGCTGCCCGAGGTGAGGACCACCAGGGAGATCGCCCGGACCCTGCGTACGGAGACCGCCGACCGCAGGCTGAACCACTCGGTGGTCAACGCGGAGGCCATCGAGCTGCCCGAACGCGACCTCCCCCTGCCGCCCTACTTCCTCGGCGCCTGGCTCGGTGACGGAGCCTCCGCCGCCGCCCGGGTCACCAGCACGGACCCCGAGGTCCTGCTCAACATCGAGGCCGAGGGACTCGTGACCAAGCCGGTCGGCTCCACCGGCATGACCTATGGTGTCTTCCTGCCGGAGGAGGACACCACGCCCACGGCCCGTGAGTGCGTGGTGTGCGGAACGGAGTTCGTGCCCTCCCTGCCTCACGTGCGCAGCTGTGGGCAGTCGTGCGGGGGCAAGGCGCGCTTCGTCTCCGATCCTGTGCCGCACACCTCCTGCGTCGACTGCGGGCGCCCCTGCTTCGGTCAGCTCCGGTGCCGTGAGTGCGTCACCAGCCACGGCAGTGTCCAGGCGCGGTTGCGCACCCTCGGGGTTCTGGGGAACAAGCACATCCCCCAGGAGTACCTGCGCGCCTCGGCCGACCAGCGGCGCGCCCTCCTCGCCGGTCTGCTGGACACGGACGGCACGGTGAACGCCACCGGCTCCGTGCAGTTCGCGGTCACCAGCCAGCGCCTGGCGAACGGCTTCCGGGAACTGGCGCACAGCCTGGGGTACCGCACCGGGATGTCGACCAGGCGGGTCGGCGGCCGGTCGGAGGAATCGTCGACCTGCTACACGGTCACCTTCGGCTCCAGGAGCGAGGTCTTCCGACTCGCACGCAAGAGGCGTGCGCACCGGGAGCGCGGCGCCGACCGAGGTTACGCACGGATCGGCTCCCGGTTCGTCACCGAGGTGCGACCGGTGGAGAGCGTTCCGGTCCGCTGCGTCCAGGTGGACCACCCGGACCACCTGTTCCTGGCCACCCGGTCGATGGTCCCCACCCACAACTCGACGCTGGCCCTGGATTTCGCGCGTGCGGCGTCCATCAAGCACGACATGACCGCGGTCTTCTTCAGCCTGGAGATGGGGCGCAACGAGATCGTCATGCGCCTGCTGTCGGCGGAGGCCCGGGTGCCCCTGCACACCATGCGCTCGGGTCTGATGACCGACGAGGACTGGACCCGCCTGGCCAGGCGCATGGGCGAGGTGGCCAACGCGCCCCTGTTCATCGACGACTCCCCGAACATGTCGATGATGGAGATCCGGGCCAAGTGCCGGCGGCTCAAGCAGCAGCACGACCTCAAGCTGGTCATCGTCGACTACCTCCAGCTGATGAGCTCGCCCGGCCGGGTGGAGAGCCGTCAGCAGGAGGTCTCGGAGATGTCCCGGTCGCTCAAGCTCCTGGCCAAGGAGCTGGAGGTCCCGGTGGTGGCGCTCTCCCAGCTGAACCGAGGCCCCGAGCAGCGCACCGACAAACGCCCGCAGGTGTCCGACCTCCGTGAGAGTGGATCGATCGAGCAGGACGCGGACATGGTCATCCTGCTCTACCGCGAGGACGTGCACGACAAGGAGTCGCCGCGCGCGGGCGAGGCGGACATCATCGTGGCCAAGCACCGCAACGGCCCCACGGCGGACGTGACCGTGGCCTTCCAGGGCCACTACAGCCGGTTCGTCGACATGGCACCCGGCTAGACCGGTGCTTCGGGGCCCGCCGCGCGGCGGGCCCCGAATATCGGCTAGTCGTAATAGCGGTTTATGGTCAAGCCGATTTGTCGACAAAGCGCTACGTCCGCTTCACACGGAGTCGCTGACCACGATCCCCTCCCGTAGTTCCAGGTGGCGGCCGGTGAAGCGCTGTCGGGTCCTGCGGTCGTGGGTGACGACCACCAGCGTGCCCTCGTAACGTGTCAGCGCCTCCTCCAGGTCCTCCACGAGACCGGGGGAGAGGTGGTTGGTCGGCTCGTCCAGGAGCAGCAGGTCGTAGGCACCCGACGTCAGCCGGGCGACCTCGATCCTGCGGCGCTGGCCCACCGACAGGGACGCCACCGGCTGGTCCAGCTCCCCGGGCCGGAACAGCCCGAGCGAGGCGAGCTCGTCCCGGTGGTCCTCGGCGAACCCGGGCCGCCCCGCGGCGTAGGCGCCGAGCACGGTCTGTCCGGCGGCGAAGGAACCGTCCTCCTGACGCAGGTAACCCACCCGGCCGGGGACCGAAACCCGCCCCTCGTCGGGGACCGCGTCCCCGGACAGGAGCCGGAGCAGGGTGGTCTTGCCCGCCCCGTTCGGCCCGGTGACCAGCACGCGTTCGCCCGGAGCGAGGTCCAGGCAGGGCACCTCCAGGCGGTGGTCCACCCGGACCCCCTCCAGCGAGGCGGCCGGAGCGCTCTCACCGGTGCGGGATCCGGTGAACCCGGCGGTCATCCGCAGCGGTACCGGCGGCGGCGCCACCGGGTCGGCGGTCAGCCTCTCCACCCTCTCCTTGGCGTTGCGGACGCGGCCCATGGAACCGTGCGCGGCCCCCCGCATCTTGAAAGCCCCGTGGCCGAACGCGGCCTTCTCCATCTTGCGCGGGATGGCCTTCAGGGCCGCGATGCTGTTCTCGGCCAGCCTGCGCTGCCGGGCCAGGTCGGCCCTCCACTCCTCGTACTCGCGGATCCACCGGGCCCTGGCCGAGGCCTTCGCGGCCAGGAACCCGTCGTAGCCGTTGCCGTACCGGTGGATCCGGCGCAGGTCGTGGTCGACCTCCAGGACGGTGTCGGTCACGTTGGCCAGGAACGCCCGGTCGTGGGTGACGGCCACGACCGTGCCCCGGTGGCGGCGGAGCCGGTCCTCCAACCAGGCGACCGCGCGGTCGTCCAGGTCGTTGGTGGGCTCGTCCAACAGGAGCAGTTCGGGCGAGGCCGCCAGCATCGCGGCCAGGGCCAGGCGCGAGCGCTCCCCGCCGGAGAGGGTCCTCAGCGGGCGGTCGCGGTCCAGGCCGGGAAGGCCCAGCCCGTGCAGTCCGGCGTCGACGCGCGCGTCGGCGTCGTAGCCGCCGCGCGCCTCGAACCGGGCCAGCAGGTCGCCGTAGGCGTCCAGCTCCTCCGGGGTGGCCGAGCCGAGCGTGCTCTCCGCCGCGCGCAGGCGCGCCTCCATGTCGCGCAGGACGGCCAGGGCGGAGTCGATCGCGTCGCCGACGGTGCCGGTGGAGACCCCCACCGCCTCCAGGGTCTGCGGCAGGTAGCCGGTTCCTCCCGGAGCCCGGACCGTGAGGTCGCCGTTGGTGGGCTCCTCCTCCCCGGCGAGCAGGCGCAGCAGCGTGCTCTTGCCCGAGCCGTTGTCGCCGATGATCCCGACGCGCTCGCCGGGGCTGATGGTGAGGGTGACACGGTCGAGCACGGTGTGGTCGCCGTAGCGGTGGGTGATGTCGTTGAGGGTGAGCTGGGACTGTGCTCGTACTCGGGCGGTGAGCATGCGCGCCTCCTGATCTGCGGTGTGGCTGGGAGAGGAGCCGCGGATCGACGGTGGGGCGCTGGCGTTCCGGGTTTCGGACAGGGCGCGGCGATGGCGCGGGTCCGAGAAAAGGGAACGGTGAGGCCTTCCGTGGTCGACCGCGGTACGGCGACGCCGGGGAGCGTGGGGAGGTCGCCGTGCGGCACTGGGCGCTGGCGGCGGCTCGGGCGTCGGACGCGGGACTACAGGAAGGTCAGCCTCATGGGGAAGACGATACGTCTCGTTTTCTTGGCCGTCAAGCGGACATCCGTGAGACCGACATCACGGTGTTCGGGGTGCCAGAGGCCCTGTAATGGCTAACCACTTTGCTCTTTATGGTCAAGCCGATTTGTCGACAAAGGGACGTGGCACCAGGAGGGCGTCGCCGGGAGGCCCCGCGCGGACTCCGCACAGGACGAGGGGCCGCCCCGCGGGGCGGCCCCCTGTGCTCGCTTCGGTCCGCCGCGCACCCGTGCGCCGGACCCGGTGCGGCCCTTCACGGACCGGACCCGCCCGTACGGAGGGCGCGGTCGGCCGCGGGGCCCATGACGAAGGCCTCCCCGTCCGGAGGATCCGGCGGGGAGGCCTTCGTTCGAGCCGCTGGCTAGAGCCAGCGGACCTCGGGGCGGCTCCGACCCTTGTCGTCGGTCACCAGCACCCAGTGCATGATCGGGTGTCCCGACGTCGTCGCGTCGGCGTCCTCGCGGGGCTGCGGGACGTTGACCGGCTCGGTCGCGAGACCGGAGAGGCGGTTGGTCCCAGCCGAGAGGCGGATGCGCCGACGGGTCGTCGAGAACCGAGTGGGGTGGGGTGCACGGTCCGTCCTGCGCGCCATGGGACCCTCCTCGTTTCCGTTTCAGATGCCCCAAGTTAACCGTACGTTCACCTTCGAGTCAATTCACTGGAGCTCGCGGGCTCGGTCCATCGGGGGCTCGGCCTCCGTGTGAGGCCTGTTTGGAGACATGCCCAGGTCGGTGGGTTCTATGCGTGATGTGACGAATGCCCTGTGTGACGGTTCTCTGACCTGCGCCGGGGAAAGGAGTGTGTCACCCGAAGGGAAGGTGAACGGAAGGTGAACGAAGCGCGAAGGGGGCGCCCGGTCCGGCCGCGCGCCCGGCGCCGCGCTGCGGTGGCACCGCACCGGAGTGGCCCGGCCGTGTGCGGAGGCCACGGTTCACCGGGGACCGCCTACCGCCCGCCCGGCAGGGGCCCGAACACAGCGAGAGCACCCGCCGGGACGGCGGGTGCTCCGCGTGGGCCTTGAGGCGCGGCGGTCACTCCTTGAAGATGAGCCCCACGACCTCCAGGTAGAGCTGCTCCGGGTAGGGGATGAAGTCGATCCGGCTCAGGGCCTGGTCCTGACCGGCCGACTCCATCACGAAGGTCCCGTAACCGAGGAAGCGGCCCAGCAGGGTCCGCTCGAACCTCATGTCGGTGACCTTGCCCAGCGGCATCATGTTCACCTGCCGGACGATCAGGCCGGTGGTCAGCAGGAGTCGTGCGGAGGTGATGACGAAGTAGTCCACCGACCACTCCGCTACCCGCCACACGAACCACACCAACACCAGCAGCCACACCCACCAGATGATCGCCAGCGTCGCTGCGCTGTCGGCGATGGAGGTGTTGCTGAGGATCCCGGCGAGGATCAGCGCGCCGAGGACCGCTCCGACCGGACCGATCAGCACCGCGGGGTGCCGACGGATGGTCACCACGTCCTGCTCGTGCGGCAGGAGGTAGCGGTTGACCGACGCAGGAGCGCTGTTACTCGACGCTACGAGCCGCATGCCACCCGACCGTTCCGGTTACAGGAGCGCGTTGACGAAACGGGACATCGACTCCGCGCCCCCCATCAGACCGCCCAGAGCGCTCTCGATGACCCCCGCAGCGCTTTCCGGCTGTGTGAACAGATAGAACGCCACGAAAGCGATGAGCGCGTAGCCGCCCCATTTTTTCAACTTCGCCACGACTGACTCCCCTTGGAATCCACCTGACCCACCAACCCAGCAGTGATTGTCGCACCGACCATCATGCCCGTAAAGCCTGGGGCGCACCCTCGGCGTGGCGGTATGTCGGACCTTCCTCGCATGCGGGCTGTGTCCGGTTCCGGTGGTGTTGGTAACCCAGTGATTGGTGGTCCGGAATGTGGTTCAGGTCCACTGAGGACTATGACATTAAGGACACTGCTGGATATAAGGGGGTAATTCATAGCCCCCTGTCCAGGTCACCGGAGTTCGGACAGGCCGAAAACCTCGGTAGGACCTGCTCGGATCCGCTAGGACTGCTCGGCGAAGGCCAGCGCGAGCACCTGGAGGTGCTGTCGGGCGATCCGCTCCACGAGCTCGGGGGTGGCCTTGCCGGTCACGTCCTCGGCGCCGTGCCGCGCCGCGTCCACGCACCGCGTGACGGTGGAGGTGTGGTGCACCTCGGAGAACTCCTCGGCCAACCGGCTCCGCACCGGTTCGAAGCGAGAGTCGCGGGCGGTCGAGGTGGAGGGGTTCTCGGTCATCTCACTCCTTGGGGGCTACGGGGGTCGCGCTGTGTGTTCTTCCGGGATCTTTCGGTAGCCGCTGGAGGGTGGACGAAGCGTCGCGCCGGAGGAGGCGCGGGCGTGCGGTGTCAGCGGGCTGATGATGAGGGGTCTAGGGGCGAGGGGTGTTTCGGTCCGGCTGGTCTCCGCTTACGGGCGTGCGAGAACCATCTTCACTCCTCTCTGTTACATTACCGTCTCGAAATGAATTCGGCTAATGCAAAACCGTGTCGGCGCTTGCGCCGGCTCGCCGTGTCCACCTGGGCGGACGGGGGAGTCGGCTGCAGGCATGCCCGGTTTTCGGTCGTTCATTCCTCCGGTAGCAAAAAGAGCCGAAAAAGCGCCCAACCGTGATCCGGTGGGCGCTGGGGGTGGATGGGGCGGATGTGTCTCAGGCGCAGCCGTAGAGGCGGTCGCCCGCGTCGCCCAGCCCCGGCAGGATGAAGCCCTGCTCGTTGAGCCGCTCGTCCACCGCGGCCGTCACCACGCGCAGGGTCGCGCCGTGGTCGGGGTCCAGTTCCTCGGCGAGCCTGTGCTCCACCGCGGTCAGGCCCTCGGGGGCGGCGAGCAGACAGATCGCGGTGATGTGGTCGGCGCCCCGCTCCACCAGGAGCCTGAGCGCGGCGGCCAGGGTGCCGCCGGTGGCCAGCATCGGGTCCAGCACGTAGCACTGGCGGCCGGACAGGTCCTGCGGCAGCCGGTCGGCGTAGGTGGCGGGCTGGAGGGTGTCCTCGTCGCGGGCCATCCCCAGGAAGCCGACCTCGGCGGTGGGCAGCAGGCGGGTCATCCCGTCGAGCATGCCCAGGCCCGCGCGCAGGATCGGCACCACGAGCGGCGTGGGACGTGTCAGCTGCGTTCCGGTGGTCTCCACGAGCGGGGTCCGGATGGTGACGTCCGTCACTCGGACGTCCCGGGTCGCCTCGTAGGCGAGCAGGGTCACCAACTCGTCGGTCAGGCGCCGGAAGGTCGGGGAGTCGGTACCCACGTCGCGCAGGGTGGTCAGTTTGTGCGCGACCAGGGGGTGGTCGACGACCAGGGTTTCCAAAGCGTTCTCCGGTTGAGCTGGGACAACAAGACGGTGGCTGGGGAGGAGGCCTGCCCGAGTCTAACCGCGCGCATCCACCGGACCGGAGGCGCCGAGGGCCGCGCGGTCCCCGCTCCGGACCGGCGCGGCCGCGCGGCCGGGGCCTCCCGGGGGGCGTGGGAGCGGCGGAGGGGCAGCGGGGATCCGGTTCTCATGAGAGCGTGGTCCGGAATGACGCGGACCAAGGGGGACGGTGGCACCGGAGTGATCGTTACCATGTCACTCGCACGGGCGATCCGGGATTCCTTCGTCCGCACCGATACACCGGCCGGGTTGGGGTGACGATGACAGTGCTCGATCATGGTGACGACGACTCGGGCGACTTCGCGGCCATCGCGTACAGGGAAGAGGAGTACTGGGACGTCGACCTGCTCCCCGTGACCCTGACGCACGACCTCAAGGGGCTGATCCACGCCCTGCGCCAGCAGCCGAGCATCAGCGGCTCCCTCGGTCTGGTCTCGGTCGGCGACGACTTCTTCATCATCGTGCGCGTCTACGGTGAGGACGTCTCCCTCTTCCTGTCCGACGTGACCGCGTCCGTGGACTGGCAGGTGGCCCGGGACGTCCTGGACTACCTGGACATCGACCAGCCGGACGACGACGACCTGGACCAGGTGCTGCCCGCGGGCGACCTGTCCATCGTGGCCGACCTCGGACTGGACGAGATGGAGCTGGGCGCTCTGGCGGGCGATCTGGACCTGTACCCCGACGAGGTGCTGGCCAGCGTGTCCGAGCGGCTGGGATTCGCCCAGTCCTTCCAGCGTGTACTGGACGGTATGGGGTAAGGACCTGCTCTAGAAGAGCATCCGGGCGAACAGGAGAGCACGCGGTGTCGACCTTCGCAGCGGTCTTCGCTCCCAACGGGAGGACGTGGCGGGGAACCGAGGTCGAACTCGGGGACGTGGACGTCATCGACGACGTCACCGAACTGATGCTCGACTTCGCGACCGACCGGGGCAGCGAGGTCTCGATCCTGCTGGTGGAGGCCGACGACGAGTGGTTCGCCATCGTGCGCGCCGACGACGACGGCGGCGAGCCGCGCGTGTACCTCTCCGACGCGCGGGTGGTGCACGACCACCCGCTGGCCTCGGTGCTGTCCGAGGCCGGGGGGCTGGGCGCGCCGCCGCCCTCCGAGAGCGCCGGAGCCCGGCCCGACCCGCGGCCCGACGGCGACGGGGGCCTGCTCTCCGACCTGGGCCTGACCGAGGAGGAGTTGCGCTCCCTGTCCGTCGGCGGCGGGGTCCTGCCCAGCGACGTCCTGGCCGTGGTGGCCGAGCGCGCGGGCTTCGCCGAGATCCTCGACGGCATGAGGCTGTGATCGGACGGGACGTCCTCGACGCCGCGCTGCGCGCGGCGATCGCCGAGGGCGAGGCCGCCTTGGAGACGGGCGACGTGCCGGTGGGCGCGGTCGTGCTGGACGCCGACGGCGCCGTCCTGGGCACCGGGCGCAACGAGCGCGAGGCCACCGGCGACCCCACCGCGCACGCCGAGGTGCTGGCGCTGCGGGCCGCCGCACGCGCGCGAGGCGAGTGGCGGCTGGGCGGCTGCACCCTGGTGGTCACCCTCGAACCCTGCACGATGTGCGCGGGCGCGACGGTGCTCTCCCGCGTGGACCGGCTGGTCTACGGGGCGAGGGACGCCAAGGCGGGCGCGGCCGGGTCGGTGTGGGACGCGGTCCGCGACCCCCGCCTCAACCACCGCCCGGAGGTCGTTCCGCCGGACCTGGTGCCGCGGGAGCTCTCGGACAGGTGCTCCGATCTCCTGAGCCGGTTTTTCGCACGGCGCCGTATCCGGTAGAGTGTCTCGCGGTGGAGTCGCCTAGTGGCCGATGGCGCCCGCCTCGAAAGCGGGTAAGGGGCAACCCTTCGAGGGTTCAAATCCCTCCTCCACCGCACGAGGCCGATGCTCACGCGGGTGAGCGTCCGGCCGGTAGAGGTAGCGAGGGCCGGTTGGTCCGAGCCGACGCACGGTGTGCGCGGCGCGGAGCAACCGGCCCTTCGCGTTTCCCTGATCGGGTTCCGTCGGCCAGGGCAGGGTCCGGCGGCCGGAGTGCGGCCCCTGAACGACTTGTCGGCCTGTCGACAGGTCGCCCCGTCGACAGACCGACAAGCCGCCGTGGCGACGGGCCGGTGCGGTTACTCCCCGGCGGGTGCCGGGCCGGTGCTGCCCCGGGCTACGAAGCGCGCCGCCGGCGACCACCGCTCCGCCACGGCCGCCCCGTCGGCGCACTCCAGGGCCGACTCCGCGACCGCGACCCCGTACCGGTACACGTCCACGCTCATGGTGGTGAGCGCGGGCTCGGCCAGGCGGCACAGGGTCGAGTCGTCCCAGGCCACCAGGCTCAGCTGCCCGGGGACCCGCACGCCCAGGCCGCGGGCGGCCTCCAGCCCGGCCACCGCCATCACGTCGTTGTCGTACAGGACCGCGGTCGGCGGGTCCTCCCGTTTGAGCAGCTCCGCGGTGAGCCGGGCGCCCGCCTCGTGGGAGTAGTCGCCCTCCAGGACCACCGGAGCGGGGATCCCGGCCGCTCGGCAGCCCTCCGCGAGGGCCTCCGTGCGGGCGCGTGTGTGCAGCAGCTCGACCGGCCCGCTCACCCGGGCGACGCGCCGGTGGCCCAGTTCCAGCAGGCGTTCCAGCGCCGTCCGGACCGGGGACACGTGGTCGGTCAGGACGGTGGGCGTGGCGGGGTCCGGGACCGGGCTGCCCGCGACCACGGCGGGCAGGCCCAGCTCGCGCAGCACGGCGGGGCGCTCGTCCCCCTCGGTCGGGTTGACCACCACGACCGCGTCCACCAGCCGCCGCTCCGCCCACCGGCGGTAGGCGGCCAGCTCGGCCTCCCGGCCGGTCACCAGGTGCAGCAGGACCGACATGTCGCGCTCGGCCATCCGCTCCTCGATCCCGGCGATGAACTCCATGAAGAAGGGCTCGGCGCTCAGCAGGCGGCGCGGCCTGGCCAGGACCAGCCCGACCGCGCCTCCGGTCCCGGACCCGTCCATCAGGCCCGCCGCGCGCGCAGGGAGTTGGCCGAGCGCAGGACGGGGGCGGCGGTCAGCGCCGTCGGGTCCACCTCCGCGTCGGTGCGCACCAGGAAGCTGTGCGTCTCCCCGGCCAGCAGGTCCACGAGCATGTCGTCCACCTCGGCGTCGGGGGCCACCCGGTCGGCCAGGACGGAGACGTCCCTGGCGAAGGACGAGGCGCGCACCTCCACCCGGTAGCCGCCCTCCACGGGCGCGGCGACGGCGGTCAGCGCGTCGGGGTCGTAGGACAGGTGGACGTCCTCGCGGAAGGGCCGCACGAGGCGGGCGTCGCGGGTCGTGGCCACGAGCACCTCCTCCTTCGCGTCCCCGGCCGCGAGCAGCTCCCGTGCCAGGTCGAACTCCGCCGCGGAACGGGGCGGTACGGCCAGCTCGATCCTAGCGGTGTGCAGCACCTCGCCCCCGAAGGTCTGGCGCTGCGCGCTGACCGGCTCCGACCAGGCCTCGTCGGTGTCGTTGACGGCCACCAGCACCAGCCGCCCGTCCCGGGGCTGGACGGTGAGCAGGCGCGGCGCGTAGGCGCGGCGCAGCCCGTACCAGAGCGGCTTGGGACGCTCCTCGCCGTCCACGGCCGCCCAGGAGGTGACCGGCCAGCAGTCGTTGATCTGCCAGACCAGGGCGCCCGCGGTGCGCGGCCACCAGGACCGGAAGTGCTCGACGCCGAACGCCACCGCGCGGGCCTGGTTGAGCTGGGTGGCCCAGTGCCAGTCCTCGAAGCTCCTCGGCGTGGGCAGGTGGGCGGACAGGCCCCGGGCGAGCTTGCCGTTGCCGTCCTCGGCCTTCTGGTGCAGCAGGAAGGCGGGCGAGGTGGGCGTGAGGGGCTCGTCGTGCACCCAGTCGGTGAGGGTGGCCCAGGTGGGCGGACCCTGGAAGCCGAACTCGGAGCAGAACCGGGGCACGTGGTCCTGGTAGGCCCGGTAGTCGGTCTGGTTCCACACGGTCCACTCGTGGCGCGTGCCGTGCGCCTCGTCGTTGGGGTGGACCTCCTTCGGGGCGTACCCCGGGGTGTAGGGGCTGCCGTCGGCGTAGAACCGGGTGGGATCGAGCTCGGCCACGACGCGGGGGAAGAGGTCGGTGTAGTAGCCGTAACCCCAGGTCCGGTCCCCGAGCCGCTCCTGCCAGCCCCAGTCCATGAAGCCCCAGAGGTTCTCGTTGCCGCCGTTCCACAGGGCCAGCGAGGCGTGCGAGGTCAGGCGCGCGACGTTCTCCCGGGCCTCGGCCTCGAACTCACCCCACAGCGGCTCCTCCTCGGGGTAGGCGGCGCAGGCCAGGAGGAAGTCCTGCCACACGAGGACGCCGCGCTCGTCGCAGACGTCGTAGAAGTCCTCGCTCTCGTAGATCCCGCCGCCCCACACGCGCAGCATGTTCATGTGCGCGCCGACGGTCTGGTCCACGCGCCGGGCCAGACGCTCGCGCGTGATCCTGGTGAGGAAGTGGTCGTCGGGGATCCAGTTGGCGCCCTTGACGAAGATCGGCTTGCCGTTGACCACGACGGTGAAGGGGGTGCCGTGCTCGTCGGGCGTGGTGTCCACGGTGATGGTGCGAAAGCCCACGCGGCGGTCCTCCGAGCCCAGCGGCTCGGCCCGCCCGTCCGCGGTCAGGGTGACGGACAGGTCGTACAGGGGCTGGTCGCCGTGGCCGACCGGCCACCACAGGCGGGCGTCGGGCACCTCGACCACGACCACGCCGCCCTCCGCGCCGGGCGCCACGTCGGCGGTGGCCCGCGCACCGGCGACCTCGGCGGACAGGACCAGACCGGGACCGGGAGCGCTCCCGGACCACTCGACGTCGGCGTGCACCTCCACCCGGCCGGTGCCGTCCTCGCCGACGGTGACCAGCGGGCGTACCTGGGAGAGGCGGGCGGTGCGCCACCGCTCCAGGCGCACGGGCTTCCAGATGCCGGCGGTCTGGAGGTCGGGCCCCCAGTCCCAGCCGAAGGAGCAGGCCATCTTGCGGACCATGTTGTACGGGTGCGTGTTGGTGTGCGGCCGCTCGCCGAGTTCCCCGCGGACCTCCTCGGCGTACTCCAGCGCGGACCGGAAGACGACCACGAGCTCGTTGGCCCCGGCGCGCAGCGTGTCGCGCACGTCGAAGCGGTACCCGCGGTGCATGTTGGCGGTGGTGCCGAGCACGGTGCCGTTGAGCTCCACGGTGGCCACCGTGTCCAGGCCGTCGAAGGCCAGGTCGACGCGTTCGCCGTCCTCGACCGCGTCGGCCTCGAACGTGAGGGAGTAGCGCCAGCCCGCGCGGTGCATCCAGGCCAGCTCGGTCTCGTTGCTGTCCAGGTAGGGCTCGGGGATCAGCCCGGCGGCCAGCAGGTCCAGGTGGGTGCTCCCCGGGACCTGGGCGGGGACGGTGCGGCCCGCGACGTTCTCCGGGACGGGCCCGCTCGTCGCGGACAGCCGCCAGCCGTCGTGCAGGGTGTGACGGATCATCTGTGCCTCTCGGGGCTTCGGGGGCGGGGACGTCCGGCGTGTCCGCGGAGCGCGCTCCGCGGGGCGTCGCGGTCGTCGTGGGGTGGCGGTCCCTCTTGCGCGAACCAGCCACCTCGGGGATTCTTACTTTTCCGAACAAAGTAAGTCAACCCTGTTCCCGACCACGAAGGACGTGGCGACCGTGGCATCGCACCGCCCCCTCTCCGGCGGCTCCGACCTCCCCCACCTGCGCGCCGCCGGGGTGAGCCTCCTGCTGGACCTGACCGGCCAGACCCTGCCCCGGGTCCTGCACTGGGGTTCGGACCTGGGCGACCTCTCCCGCGGGGAGCTGGACGACCTGCGCCTGGCGCTGAGCCCGCAGCCCATCGGGTTCTCCGTGGACGGGCCGGTGGAGGTGGCCGTGCTCCCCGAGCAGTCCGCCGGCTGGCTCGGCACGCCGGGCCTGGTCGGCAACCGGGGCGGCGCCGACTTCTCCACCGCCTTCCGCGTGCGCGAGTCCGCGGTGGAGCACCGCTCCCCGGCGGGCGGGCGCCTGACCGTACGCGCCGAGGACGCCCGGGCCGGGCTCTCCCTGGACCTCGTGGTCGAGCTGACCCCCTCGGGCCTGGTCCGCCAGCGAGCCACCGTCACCAACGGGGCCGCGTCCCCCTTCGCCGTGGACGCCGTCAACCTCGTCCTCCCCGTCCCGGCCGAGGCGGTCGAGCTGCTCGACTTCGGCGGGCGCCACATGCGCGAGCGCAGCCCGCAGCGGACCGCCTTCACCCAGGGCTTGCGGGTGCGCGAGAACCGTACCGGGCGCACCGGTTACGACGCGGCCCACCTGCTGGCCGCGGGGACGCACGGCTCCGGCAACCGCTCCGGCGAGGTGTGGGCCGTGCACACGGCCTGGTCGGGCAACCACCGCACCTTCGCCGAGCGCACCTACCACGCGGTGTCCCTGCTGGGTTCGGGCGAGCTGCTGCTCTCCGGGGAGGTCGTGCTGGCCGAGGGGGAGTCCTACACCACCCCGTGGCAGTACGGCTCGCACGGGCACGGGCTGGACGAGGTCTCCGCCCGCTTCCACCGGCACCTGCGCTCGCGCCCGCACCACCCCTCCACCCCGCGCCCGGTGGTCGTCAACACCTGGGAGGCCGTCTACTTCGACCACGGCCTCGACCGGCTGCGCGAGCTGGCCGACGCCGCCGCCCGCGTGGGCGCCGAGCGGTTCGTGCTCGACGACGGCTGGTTCGGCTCGCGCCGCGACGACCGGCGCGGCCTCGGCGACTGGTACGTCTCCGACGAGGTGTGGCCGGACGGGCTGGGCCCGCTCACCGACCACGTCACCGGGCTCGGCATGCAGTTCGGGCTGTGGGTGGAGCCGGAGATGGTCAACGAGGACTCCGACCTGGCCCGCGCGCACCCGGACTGGATCATGGCCGCGGGCGACCGGCTGCCCCGGCCGGCGCGCTCCCAGCAGGTGCTCGACCTGGCCCGTCCGGAGGCGTTCGCGTACGTCCTGGAGCGCCTGGACGACCTGCTGTCCGCCTACCCGGTCTCCTACCTCAAGTGGGACCACAACCGGGACCTGGTCGACGCGGGGCACCGGCCGACCGGGCGGGCCGGGGTCCACGGCCAGACCCTGGCGGTGTACCGGCTGATGGACGAACTGCGCCGCCGCCACCCGGCTGTGGAGATCGAGTCCTGTTCGTCCGGCGGCGGACGGGTGGACCTGGGGGTGCTGGAGCGCACCGACCGCGTGTGGGTCTCCGACTGCATCGACGCCCTGGAGCGGCAGGACATCCAGCGGTGGACCAACGCGCTCGTCCCGCTGGAGCTGATGGGCACCCACGTGGGGGCGGGCACCGCGCACACCACCGACCGCCGCCACACCGTCGACTTCCGGGCCGGGACCGCCCTGTTCGGGCACTTCGGGATCGAATGGGACCTCACCCGCGCCGACCCCGCCGACCTGGCCCGCCTGCGGGAGTGGGTGGAGCTGTACAAGGAGCTGCGCGGCTTGCTGCACACGGGGACCGCCGTGCACGGCGACCACCCGGACCCGGCGGTCCGGGTGCACGGGGTGGTCGCCGAGGACGGTTCCGAGGCGCTCTACGCGATCGTCGCCACGGGAACCTCGGAGCTGTACCCGACCGGGCCCGTCCGGTTGCCGGGCCTGCGCCCGGAGGCGGTCTACCGGGTCCGCCCGCAGGCGCCCGGGGACGTGCCCGACGGCAACGCGCACCGGTGGGGGGTGCCGCTGCCCTGGTGGACCCCCGAGGGCGTCCGCGTCAGGGGCGCGGCGCTGGAGCGCGCGGGCCTCCAGGCGCCGGTGCTCTTCCCGGAACGGCTGGTCCTGGTGCGCGCCACCCGGCTCTGAACCCGGCCCCGGCCCGGCTCGGGAGGGCACCGCGCGTGCCGTCCTCCACGGGCACGGCACGGAGGAGGGAGCCCGGCCGGGGAGCCGGGTTGCCGTCCCCGCGCGCGGGCGCGAAACTTGGCCCACGCCCGCCCGCCGGACGCGGAGGGGCGGGTCCCCGCGCGCGGGCGCGACGTGACCGGATGGAGGTGGCATTGGGCGGGCCGTCACGGGCGATTCCGCACACGACGAGCAGGGCGGCGGTCCTCGACGTCATCCGCGCCGCGGGCACGATCAGCCGCGTGGGACTGGTGGAGGCCACCGGGTTCACGGGCGCCACCATCTCCACCGTCGTCCGCAGGCTCATCGACGACGGCCTGGTCCTGGAGACCGGGCGCGCCGAGTCCACCGGCGGCAAGCCGCGCGTCCTCCTCCGGCTCAACCGGGAGTCGCGCTACGCCGTGGGCGTCCACATCGACCCCATCGGCATCACCTACGCCCTCATCGACCTCACCGGCGCCGTGGTCTCCCGGATGACCCGCGCCGGGGTGAACCGGGACGAGGACCCCGCCGAGACCACCTCCCGCATGTCCCGCCAGGTGGAAGCCCTGGTGGAGGGCGCCGGGGTGGACCGCGAACGGGTGCTCGGCGTCGGGCTGGTCGCCCCGACCGGCGGGCTCCACCGGCACCCCTCGCTGCGGCACTGGGCCGACTACCCCGCGGCCGGGGAACTGGAGGACGCGGTCGGCCTGCCCGTGGTCCCCGGCAACGACGCGACCGCCGCCGCCCTCGGCGAGTACTGGTCCGGCGTGGTCGGCGGGTCGTCCATCTTCGCCGCCGTGTACATGGCCACCGGCGTCGGCGCCGGGGTCCTGGTCAACGGCATCCCCTACCACGGGGCCAGCGGCAACGCCGGGGAGGTCGGGCACGTGTGCCTGGACGTGGACGGGCCGCTGTGCTGGTGCGGCGGACGCGGGTGCGCCGAGGCGGTCGCCGGTCCGGCCGCCGTCGTGGCGGCCGCCCGTGCCGACGGGGACCTCGCCCGCGCCGCCGGCCTCACCCGGGAGGGCGGCCCGGTCCGGCCGTCGGTGGGCGCGGAGTTCACCGCCGTGGTCCGCGCGGCCCGCCTGGGCCAGCCCACCGCCCGCGCCCTGCTGGACCGCTCCGCCCGCCACCTGGCCGTGGCGGTCCGCACGCTGGCCAACCTGATGGACCTGGACCTGCTGGTGCTGACCGGTCCGAGCCTGGCCGCGGCGGGGTCGGTCTACCTGCCCGTCATCCAGGAGGAGTTGGACCGGGCCTTCTTCGCCCGCGCCGCCCACCCTGTCGAGGTGCGCATGTCCACGTCGGCCGCGACCGCGCCCGCCATCGGCGCGGCGGCCATGGTCCTGCAGGGCCAACTGGTTCCGCTGCGCCCCGGGCTGCGTCTGCCCGAGAACCTGTCGGAGTCCGGGGCGGACTGGGACTGAGAGTCCAGCGGGCCGACGCGGTCAGGCGTCCGGGGCGCCCTCCCCGGCGTCCTCCAGCTCCTCGACGGCGCGGGTCAACCACGCCACCCACCCGGCCTCCACGTCGATGCCGCCGAGCAGCACCAGGCGCTGGACCCGCTCCCGTTCGGTGGCGGGCCCGTCCGGGTAGTCGCGCCGCTCGAACCCGCGGTACTCCTCCAGTCGCAGCAGGTGCAGGTCGCGGTGGCGGCGCAGTTCCGGAACCAGGCCGCGCACGCCCACCACCCCGGCGGCGCGCAGTCGCAGCGGCAGCGGGTCGCGGGAGGCCCTGGGGTCCTCGCGCAGGTCCACCCAGCGCTCCAGCTCCTCACGTCCCGCGGGCAGCACCTCGTACTCCTTGCGCCCTCCGCGGGTCGGCCCGTCCGTCGCCAGCGCCCGGATCAGCGCCGCCCGCTCCAGCTTGCCCAGCTCCCGGTAGATCTGCTGGTGGGTGGCCGACCAGAAGTACCCGATCGAGCGGTCGAAGCGCCGGGCCAGCTCCAGGCCGGACGAGGGCTTCTCCAGCAGGGCGGTCAGGATGGCGTGGGGCAGGGACATGGGCGCATTCTAGGCAGCGTCGCGGGAGCCGCGTTCCGTCACGGGGCGGACTCGGGCAGGCGGACCATCACCCGGCCCTCCACGACCGACGCGTCCAGGACCTGCGGCGGAGCGGTCGCGGGCCCGTGGACCACCGTCCCGTCGTCCAGGCGGAACTCGCTGCCGTGCCAGGGGCAGCGCACGCACCCGTCCACCCGCTCACCCTCGGCCAGGGGCGCGCCCATGTGCGGACACGTGCCCAGCATCGCGCTCACGGAGCCGCCCGTCCGCGCCACCAGGACCGGGACGCCCGCCACGTCGCCCCCGCCGAGCCCGCCGTCGTCGAACCCGTCCAGCGGGCCGAGGTCGTGCCAGCCCCCGGGCAGCAGGTCGACCAGGTGGTCGGCGCTGTTGGCACCCGCCGACCGGTAGTAGGCCATGTGCCCGCCCAGGGACCCGCTCAGGCCGACCACGCCCACGCCGACCAGCGCGAGGAACCTCCCCCAGCCCTGGCGACCGCGGGCCCGGGCCAGCGAGGAGGCGCCGAACAGCAGGGTGCCGACGCCGTTGGTCGCCGCGTGGACCACGCCCACGCGCTGCTGGCGCTCGTGCTGCTGCGACCAGTCCGCCAGGCCGCTCACCACGGCGGGCAGGGTCGTGACCAGCCCGGCGTTGACCAGCGCGTGCGCGCTGCGTCGGTGGTCCCCGGGCAGCGAGTCCAGCAGGACCGCCGCCATCCACGTACCGAGGGGCAGCTGCACCAGGATCGGGTGGACGGGGTGCCCGAGCTGGACCCCGTGCAGCATGTCGCGGACGGTGCCGGACGGGATCCGTTCGGCCAGGCTCTTCATGCTGGAGACCGCGGGGTCGAGCTGCTCGTCGCGTTCGATCCGGCGGATGCGTTCACCGATTCTCATGGTGGTGCGGCTACCCGAGGCGCGCGCGTGTCACTCACGGGACCCGGAGCCGCGCGGATCCTTGAACCCGGCTTTCCCCGGCCTCCCCGGACCCTTGCGCCGGGGAGGCCGGGGCGGGTGTCACAGCGCGGCGGCCAGGCGGGTGCCCTGGTCGATCGCCCGCTTGGCGTCGAGCTCGGCCGCCTCGTCGGCGCCGCCGATCAGGTGGACCGCACGGCCCGAGGCGGTCAGCTCGTCGGCGAGGTCCCGGAGCGGCTCCTGGCCCGCGCACACCACGACGGTGTCCACGTCGAGCACGCGCTTCTCCCCGTCGACGGTCAGGTGCAGGCCCTCGTCGTCGATCCGGTCGTACTCGGCCCCCGCGACCGTCTCCACGCCGCGGTGGCGCAGCTCCAGCCGGTGGATCCACCCCGTGGTCCTGCCCAGGCCCGCACCGACCTTGCCGGCCCTGCGCTGGACCAGGTGCACGGTGCGCGGCGACGCCGGACGCCGGGGCTCGCCGAGGCCGCCCCTGGAGGCGGGGTCGGTGTCCACGCCCCACCTGCGCAGGAACTCCCCGGTGTCGACGTCGCCCCCGCCGTCGGTGAGGAAGGCGGCCACGTCGAAGCCGATGCCGCCCGCGCCGATGACCGCCACGCGTTCGCCGACCTCGACGCTCCCGCGCAGGACGTCCGCGTAGCCCACCACCTTGGGGTGGTCCACGCCCGGGATCCCCGGCACGCGCGGGGTGACGCCGGTGGCGAGCACGACCTCGTCGTAGCCCTCCAGGTCGGCGGCCCCCACCCGGGCGCCCAGCCGCACGTCCACCCCGTGCCGGTCGAGCTGGACCCGGTAGTAGCGCAGGGTCTCGTCGAACTCCTGCTTGCCCGGTACGCGGCGGGCCAGGTTCAGCTGGCCGCCGATCTCCCCGGCCGCGTCGAACAGCGTGACCTCGTGCCCGCGCTCGGCGGCGGACACGGAGCAGGCGAGCCCGGCGGGTCCGGCGCCCACGACGGCCACCCTCCTGCGCAGGCGGGTGGGGGAGAGCACGAGTTCGGTCTCGTGGCAGGCGCGCGGGTTCACCAGGCAGGAGCTGGTCTTCAGGCTGAACGTGTGGTCCAGGCAGGCCTGGTTGCAGCCGATGCAGGTGTTGATCTGCTCGGGGGTGCCCGCCGCGGCCTTGGCGACGAAGTCGGGGTCGGCCAGGAAGGGGCGGGCCAGGGAGACCATGTCGGCGTCGCCCCCGGCCAGGATCGCCTCGGCCACCTCGGGGGTGTTGATGCGGTTGACCGCGACGAGCGGCACGGACACCCGGCCCCGGAGCCTGCGGGTCACCCAGCTGTAGGCGCCGCGCGGAACGGACGTGGCGATGGTGGGGATGCGCGCCTCGTGCCAACCGATGCCGGTGTTGATGATGGTCGCCCCGGCCTCCTCCACGGCCTTCGCCAGCCGGACCACCTCGTCGAACGTGGAGCCGCCGGGCACCAGGTCGAGCATGGACAGCCGGTAGACCACGATGAAGTCGGCGCCGACGCGTTCGCGCACGCGCCGCACGATCTCCACGGGGAAGCGCATGCGGTTCTCGAAGGAGCCGCCCCAATCGTCCTCGCGCCTGTTGGTGGCCCGGGCGACGAACTGGTTGATCAGGTACCCCTCGGAGCCCATGATCTCCACGCCGTCGTACCCGGCGAGCCTGGCCAGTTCGGCGGCGCGGACGAAGTCCTCGATGGTGCGCTCGACCTCGTCGCCGGTGAGCGCCCGGGGTGTGAAGGCGCTGATGGGGGCCTGGATCGCGCTCGGCGCCACGGAGTCCTCGTTGAAGGCGTAGCGGCCGGTGTGCAGGATCTGCATGGCGATGCGCCCGCCCTCGCGGTGCACCGCCGCGGTGACCACGCGGTGCTCCTCGGCCTCCGCCTCAGTGGTCATCTTCGCGGCGCCCTTGTAGGTGGCGCCCTCGGGGTTGGGTGCGATGCCGCCGGTGACGATGAGGCCGACGCCGCCCCGGGCGCGCTCGGCGTAGAAGGCGGCCATCCGCTCGAAGCCGCCCGGCGCCTCCTCCAGGCCCAGGTGCATGGAGCCCATGACCACGCGGTTGGCGAGGGTGGTGAAGCCCAGGTCCAGCGGTTCCAGCAGGTGGGGGTAGTCGCCCATGTCGTCTCCTCGCGCGGTGCCTCGCGGGCCGGTGTCCGGTCGGCCCGCACTCATTATGCAACAAGTTGCAAAAAGGGTCGCGGGCGCACCTCGTGTACCGGGGGAGCGGGGTCGGATCAGCCGGGAACGGGAACGTGGGGCCGCCGGGGGCCTGTGGGAGGAGGCGGCTGGGTGTTCGCCGACGAGTTCGGCCGGCCGCTCAGCCCCAACACCGACCACCACGAGTGGAAGGCCCTGCTGCGGGAGGCCGGGCTGCGGGAGGCGCGGCTGCACGACGCCCGGCACACCGCCGCGACCGTGCTGCTCATCCTGGAGGTTCCGGAGAGGGCGATGATGGGGATCATGGGGTGGTCCTCCTCCGCGATGGCGAAGCGCTACCAGCACGTGGTGGACGAGGTCCGCGCGGACGCCGCCGACCGTGTCGGTGGGTTGATCTGGGAGGCTCCCCGGGAGGGGGAGGGTGGTCCCGCCGCGGCCAACTGAGACCAAGAATGAGACCACCAACGACGAAGGCCCCGACCGGTGTCCGGTCGGGGCCTTTCGTTTCGGCTGCTAGCCGCCGCGGAGGATAGGGGATTCGAACCCCTGAGGCGTTGCCACCAACACGCTTTCCAAGCGTGCGCCCTAGGCCACTAGGCGAATCCTCCGCGAACAACTCTACATGCCGTCACGGGGTGCTCTGAACAGGTTTTCGCGGCCCCTCCCGGGGCCCTCCGGACGGCCCCGGAGCCGGGCTCCCCGATCCCGGGTCACAGGTCCCGGCTGGACCTCACCGCGCTGATGGCGTTGTTGCGGAAGGCGTCCACGAACAGCGAGTAGTCGGCCCGGGTCTGGGCCGCGTACCGGTGCGCGAAGTCCACGCACCACCGCGTGAACTCCGCCTCGCGGCCGTCGAGCACCGCCATGACCGCCTCCTCGGTCTGACCGCGCACGAGCGTGGCGTCCGCGTGCGAGTCGGACACGCAGTGCGCCTTGGCGGTGGCGCGCCCCAGGTAGTCCAGCACCGGCGCGATCTCCGCGGGCTCGGTGAGGTCGTCCCAGTCCAGGTCGTTGGTGTAGGGGGAGACCTCGCTCACCACGAAGCCCACGCCGCCCATCTCGGTGTGGCCCAGCAGCGGGTCCGCGTGCGCCTGGAGCGCCCGCTGGGACATCGCGGTGCGGTGCCCGTGGTGCTGGAAGTGGTCCATGATGCGCTGGTCGGTCACCACACGCGAGGGCGCCGCCACGTTGCCCTGCTTCATGGACAGCACGATGTCGTTGTCCCAGGCCTCCGACTGGCCCTCGATGAGCAGGGTGTAGGCGGGCAGCCCCGCCGAGCCGATCCCGAAGCCGCCGCTGCCCACCACGTCCTTGACCGCGTAGTTGATCGACGCGTACCGCCGGTCCTCGGGGATGGTGCCCAGGTAGGCCTCGTAGGCGGCCAGGACCCGTTCCCGCTCGGCGTCGTCCAGGCGGCGGGCCCGGGGGCCCTCGGCGAAGCGGCGGGTGTACCCGTCGCGGGTCGTCATGGACGACAGCATCTCGGCGCGGCTGTTGAGCCGGGTCTTCTGGAGCACGTCGTGCACGGTGCCGTCGGTGTTGCCCAGCTTGAGCGAGAACTCCGAGTCGTTGCCCGTCGTCGCGAACTCGCGCACCTGGGCGATGTAGGCGTCGACGTAGTGCGGCAGGAGCGCGCTGATGTCCTCGTCGGACAGGGCCTTCTGCCAGCCCATGACCCCGATGCTGGCCGCGAACCTGAGCACGTCCCAGGTGAAGTGGCCGAGGTAGGCCTCGTCGAAGTCGTTGACGTCGAACACCAGCCGCCCGGTGGAGTCCATGTAGGTGCCGAAGTTCTCCGCGTGCAGATCACCCTGGATCCACACCCGCGAGGTGCGTTCGTCGGCCCAGGGGTCGTCCATGCCCGAGACGTCGTCGTAGAAGAGCGCGGCGCTGCCCCGGTAGAAGGCGAACGGGTTGGCCGCCATCTTGCGGAACTTGACGCGGAACGCCGCCGGGTCGGCGGACATCAGGTCCGAGAAGGCGTTCTCCAGCGTGGCGACGATGAGGTCGCGGCGCTCCGCGGAGCTGTCGGTGGAATCGAGCCGGTCGAGCATGCCCATGCCGTCCATGATCTCTGAGAGGTTACGTGTGTGCCGGTCCAGGCCCCGTGGGCCCTGTGCCCGAGATGAGACGCCCGGTCCGGGAGGCGCGTTCCGCCCGATTTCCGTGTTCCGGAGGGCGGCCCGCTCCGGAGGGCGGCCCGCTCCGGGGGGCGGCCTGCTCCGGGGGGCGGCCTGCTCCGGAGGACGTCCCGCTCCGGAGGGCGACGCGCCCCCGGGGAGGGGGCGGGGCGCGGGTTGCCCGAGCGGTCCGGGGTTCGGATACACTCGGGGCAGACCCCTCGTGCGGCGTCACCCTATGAACCTCCCCAGGGCCGGAAGGCAGCAAGGATAAATGGGCTCTGGCGGGTGCGCGGGGGGTCCTTTGTCTTTCTCCGGCCCGGTCGAACCCCTCCCGGTCCTCGTCAACCGGCGCGAGCTGTCACCGCCCGCGGGTTGAATGGACACGTGGCAGGGACCAGGGGAGGAATCACACCGTGAGCATCGCGCTGTACCGCAAGTACCGGCCCGCGACGTTCGGCGAGGTGCGTGGCCAGGAACACGTGACGGACCCGCTGCGCCAGGCGCTGCGCAGCGGACGGATCAACCACGCCTACCTGTTCAGCGGCCCGCGCGGCTGCGGCAAGACCACCAGCGCCCGCATCCTGGCCCGCTCCCTCAACTGCGCCGAGGGCCCCACCCCCGACCCCTGCGGCACCTGCGACTCCTGCGTCGCCCTGGCCCCCGACGGCGGCGGCAGCATCGACGTCATCGAGATCGACGCCGCCTCCCACGGCGGTGTGGACGACGCCCGCGACCTGCGCGAACGCGCCTTCTTCTCCCCGGTCAACTCGCGCTACAAGATCTACATCATCGACGAGGCGCACATGGTGACCCGGGAGGGCTTCAACGCCCTCCTCAAGCTGGTCGAGGAGCCCCCGCCGCACCTGAAGTTCGTGTTCGCGACCACCGAGCCCGAGAAGGTCATCGGCACGATCCGCTCGCGGACCCACCACTACCCGTTCCGCCTGATCCCGCCGAGCACCCTCAAGGAACTCATGGAGGACCTGCTCAAGGAGGAGGGCGTCTCCTACGACCCGGCCGCGCTGCCGCTGGTCGTGCGCGCGGGCGCGGGCTCGGCGCGCGACACGCTCTCGGTGCTGGACCAGCTCATCGCCGGTTCGGACGAGGGCGGCATCACCCGGGAGGGCGCCGTCTCCCTGCTGGGTTACACCGACTCCAGTCTGCTCGGCGAGATGGTCGACGCGCTCGGCGCCCGTGACGGCGCCGCCGTGTTCGGCCTGATCGACCGCGTGGTGGAGGGCGGACTCGACCCGCGCCGGTTCACCACGGACCTGCTGGAGCGCTTCCGCGACCTGGTCGTCCTGGCCGCCGTGCCCGACGCCCTGGACAAGGGCCTGGTCAACGTCGACCCGGAGGCGACGGAGCGGATGAAGGACCAGGCCGCGCGTCTGGGCCCGGCCGAGCTGAGCCGCGCGGCCGACATCCTCAACCAGGGCCTGACCGAGATGCGCGGCGCCACCGCGCCCCGTCTGCTGCTGGAACTCATGTGCTCGCGGGTGCTTCTCCCAGCCGCCGACGGCGACCAGGGCCTGGCCCTGCTGGCCCGCCTGGAGCAGATGGAGCGCCGGATCGCCTCCGGTGCCGTCGCCCCTTCCGCCGCGCCGGTCCAGCCCGCCCCCGCTCCCGCTCCCGCGCCGGTCACCCCGGCCTCCCCGGTGGTGCCCTCCGAACCCGTGCGCGCCGCCGCGGCTCCGGCCCCGTCGGTCGCTCCGGCCCCTGTGGAGGCCCCCGCCGCCCCGGCCCCGGCACAGCAGCGCTCCGAGCCCGCGGGCTGGGACGTCCCGGCCCGGCAGGCCGCCCCCGCGCGGAGCCAGGCGCCCGCGGCGTCCGGCGGATCCTTGGACCTGGGGCGCGTGCAGGGCGCCTGGCCGCAGATCCTGGAGGCGGTCAAGGGCCGCCGCCGGTTCACCTGGATGGTGCTGAGCGGCAGCGACGTCCGTCCGGTCGGTGTGGAGGGCAACGCCGTCCTGCTCGGCTTCTCCCGGCCCAACGAGGCCAAGGGCTTCAGCAACAGCGGCAGCGACCAGGTGGTGGCCGCCGCGATCCAGCAGGTCCTGGGCATGGAGGTGCGCGTCGCCGCCGCGGGCAGCGCCGCCGCGGCCTCCGCCGCCCCCGCGCGCAGGCCCGAGCCCGCGCGCCCGGCCGAGCCCGCCGGGTGGGACGCGCCCTCCGCCGAACCCGTGCGGTCCGGGGCGCCCGAACCCGCGCCGCAGGCGGCCTCCGGCCCGAGCCCCGCGCAGACCCCGCAACCCGCTCCGGCCCCGGACCCCGCACCGGAGTCCGCGCCGACCGGGCCGCCGCCGGACCGCATCGTCACCGGACTCCAGGAACCGCCGCCCGACCCCTACGAGGACGCGGCCGCCGCGCCGCCGCCCGAGTACGGCGACTCCTCGCCCGCGGTCGAGCAGGCCCCGCCCCCCCAGCCCGCCCCGCCGCGGCCCGAGACGGCGGCGCCGCCCGCCGGAGCCGCCTCCGCAGGCGCCCCCGCAGGAGCGGGGGACTCCAGGCCTCCCAGCGCCTCGGGAACGTCGGGCGCCGGGCTGATCGAGTCCGAGCTCGGCGGCCGGATCATCGACGAGATCGAGCACGAGGCCCCGGACCCGTCCCTCTAGGTTCCCACCACCAGGTCACGCGTCCGCCGTTGGCGGGCCGGGCTCCCCGGGGCCGGTGCGCCGACCGTTGACGGTGTGGCGTGCGGGAGCCTCCTCACCGGTGATCTCGCTCCCGGGAGCACGGCGGGCCGCCGGCAGTGCCTCTGGGAGCGGGACCATCCGCGGCGGGAGCGTTTCGGCGGTCCGCGGAGTCAGTCCCGGGGGCGCAGCGCGCGCAGTACCGTGTCCACGAGCTCGTCCACGTACTCGTGCGTGAGCGGCCCGGTGCGCAGCAGCCAGCGCTGGTGGAACGGTCCGAGGAACAGCTCCGTGGCCAGCCGCAGGTCGATCTCCGGGTCCACCTCGCCCGCCGCCACGGCGGAGCGCAGCCGGTCCTCGAACACCCGCGCGTTCGGGCCCAGCAGGCGTTCCTGGACGACCTCGGCGAAGGCGGGATCGTGCTGGAGCTCGACGGTGAACGCGCGCGTGGTCCGGTCCATCTCCGGGATGCGGAACTCGTCCGCCGTGGCGCGGAGCACCGTCCGCATGTCCTCGGCCAGGTCGCCGGTGTCGGGCAGGGGCTCACCGGCGACCCCGCCGGTCAGCGCGGTGAACACGTCCAGGACCACGGCCGCCTTGGACGGCCACCAGCGGTAGATGGTCTGCTTGCCGACCCTGGCCCTGGCGGCGATCGCCTCCATCGTGAGCCTGGCGTAGCCGACCTCGCCCATCAGCTCGGTGGCGGCGTCGACGATGGCGCGCCGCGCGCGTTCGCTGCGGCGTCGGGGGTCGGGACCGCGGCGGACCCTGGTCTCTCCCTGTGCGGTGTTCTCTGCCATACCTGCCACGTTAACCGCTGAAAAATGACGAGACGTATCGTCTTGGTGCCGATATCCTACGGAGGTCGGATCGACTTGGCGAGGCGTTTCGCCTCGCCTGGAGGGAAAGGAGGTCCGCGTGGGCAGGAACAGCGACAATCTTCTGGGCATGGGCGGACAGCGCAACACCGTCTCGCGCTCCGCGCTTCGCGGAGGCAAGGGCGGCGGCCGTGGCGGCCCCAGCGACGACGCCGTGGAGCGCAAGCAGGAGCTGCTGCGCAAGCTCCGCGAGAAGCAGGGCAAGGACGCGGACGCGGCGTCCGAGAAGGCCGAAGGCGCCCAGGGCGAGGCGTGAACGCGCGGCGGCCCTCCTCCGAGAGGGCCGTCGGCGTCCGCGCGCCCCGCGCGATCCCTCGCGGTGCGCCACCGGCGCGGTCCCGCCGTACGCGCCGGTGCGCCTGCGCCGTGCGCACCCGGCATCCGCTCCCCGCGTCCTCACCCGGAGCCCGCCTCCCGGAGCCGGATCCCGGCGTCCGCGCCCCGCCGCGGTCACACCGTCCAGCCGTGTCCGTCGGGTGAGTCCAACCACACCCGGTGCGTGCCGTCGGCGCCCACCGAGAGTCCGAAGCGGTCCGGATCGGGCGCGCCCAAACGCTTCCAGAGCTCCAGGGCCTCCTCGAACTCGTCCCAGATGCTCCTCGGTCCGCCCTGCTCGATCATCCACGAGGTGCCGTAGGGGTACACGCGCACCCACGAGGCGCCGCTCCGGTCGAACACCCACACGCCCGACCCTGTGCCGATCCACCGCCGCCGCACCCGCCAGCCCGGCACCATCACCGACAGCGCGAACGCCGACGGGAAGGTCATCAGCGGTGCCACGGGGTCGGTCTGCGTGAGCCGGTACTCGTCGGGCTGCTGTCCCGAGTCCCGTACCGGGCGGGGCTGGGCGTCGGGGGTCCTCAGCGGCACGAACCCCACACCGCCGTGGAAGCTCGCCCGGGCCGAGCCGTCCCCGGGGCACTCCACGCGGGCGATCACCCCGGCCCCCTCCAACAGCCCCCACGGGCACACCACCAGGCCGTCGGGGCGCAGCTGCTCCACCCACGCGGGCGGCACACGGCGCACGCCGCAGGTCGAGGTGATCCGGTCGTAGGGCGCGCCGGGCGGGTAGCCGTAGTAGCCGTCGGCCAGGTGGACGGCGGGGGAGTAGCCCTCGGCGCGCAGGGCCTCGCGGGCGACCCCGGCCAGGCGCGGGTCGGTCTCCACGGACGTGACGGCGCTGTCGCCGAGCCGGTGCGCCAGCAGGGCGGTGTTCCAGCCGGTGCCGGTGCCCACCTCCAGGACCCTCTGCCCGTTGGCGAGGTCGGACAGCTCCAGCAGGCGGGCCAGGACCCGGGGCGCCGAGACGGACGAGGTCGCCGCCTCCGCCCGTTCCCCGGGGCCCGGGCCTTCCGACCCACGGCTCCAGGGGACGGACTCCCGGTCGTCGTGGGCGCGCTGCTCCCGGGGCTCCGGCTCCTGTTCGCCGGGCGCCCGGAACCCGGGGGCCCGGGGGTCGGGCGCCTCCCGGTACGCGGACGGGTCGGGGCCCTCGACCCGGGTCACGATGGCGTTGTCGGTGTACACGGCCGCGAGCCACCGCTCGGGGTTGCTGTTGGCGTTGAGGGCGGTCCCGTGCGCGGTCAGCGCGCCCGTCTCGGGGACGAACCGGTGTCTGGGCACCGACCGGAACGTGTCGGTGAGGGCGGCGTCGGTCAGCGTGCCGTCCGCGACCATCGCCTCGACCAGCGCCGAGTGGCGCTCTCTGGCGGTCAACACGTCCTCACTCCCCCGTGGCTCTCAGCGTTACCGGTGGTGCCCGAGGGCACTACCGGGACTTTTGTGCCCCGCAGAACACCTTTCCAACCGAGAGTGATGTTAGCGCCACTCTTGGTTCTCGCTCCTGGTAGGTGCCCTTTCGGGAGAGTCGTCCTACCGGCGGGCGCGGCGTCCTCCGCCGTGCGGCCCCGCCCCGTCGCGGAGGAGTCCGCGCGGGGCCGGATGGGTCCTCCCGGAGCCCGGCGTGCGCACCGGTCAGCACCGCCCGGTCCCGGCGGCCCGGTCCGCCTCCTCCCGCCGCCGACGGGCCCGCCCGCATGTTCGCTGATGACCGGTTACGCTCACAGCAACAGCGACACGACAGCGAGAACCAGCACCAAGAGTGCGGCGAGGAGACGGCCGTGAACCCTGGCGGAATGGACATGCAGGCCCTGCTCCAGCAGGCCCAGCAGATGCAGCAGCAGCTCGTGGAGGCCCAGCAGGCGCTGGAGGACGCCGAGGTCGAGGGCACCTCCGGCGGCGGCCTGGTCAAGGTCAAGCTGAGTGGGCGCGGACAGGTCGAGGACGTGACCGTCGCCCCCGAGGCGATCGACCCGGCCGATCCCGCCGAGAGCGCCCAGACCGTCGCGGACCTGGTCCTGGCGGCCATCCGCGACGCCGAGGCGCAGGTGGAGCGGCTCCAGCAGGAGAAGATGGGCCCGCTCGCCGAGGGCCTGGGCGGCGGCGGGATGCCCGGCGGCATGCCCGGCCTCCCCGGTTTCTAGCCCGGCCCGCGGCAGCCGCACGGACCTCCCGGTGCCGGTCCGCGGACCGGCACCGGGAGGTCTGCGAACCGGCACCGGGGCCGCTCCCGCTGTTCCCGCCGTCGTTCCCGGAACCGGGGAGCGGCCCCGGGAACCGGTCAGGCGGGCCCGCGCGTACGCGCGAGTCCGCCGCGCCGGATACGGTGGGGGGTGGGGATGCGGACCGCCCCGACAGACCCGGTCCGTCACTGATGGGTAGGCGATGTACGAAGGCGCGGTGCAGAATCTGATCGACGAGCTCGGGCGGCTGCCCGGCGTCGGTCCGAAAAGCGCGCAGCGCATCGCCTTCCACCTCCTGTCCGCCGAGCACGCCGACGTCAAACGCCTCGTCAGCGCGCTCGTCGAGGTCAAGGAGAAGGTGCGCTTCTGCTCGGTCTGCGGCAACGTCGCCGAAGAGGACCAGTGCCGCATCTGCCGCGACGTCCGCCGCGACCCCGCCATCATCTGCGTGGTCGAGGAGTCCAAGGACGTCGTCGCCATCGAGCGCACCCGCGAGTTCCGGGGCCGCTACCACGTCCTGGGCGGCGCCATCAGCCCCATCGAGGGTGTGGGCCCCGACGACCTGCGCATCAAGGAACTCATGACCCGCCTGGCCGACGGCCAGGTGACGGAGCTGATCCTGGCCACGGATCCCAACCTGGAAGGGGAGGCCACCGCGACCTATCTGGCGCGGCTGGTCAAACCCATGGGGTTGAAGGTGACCCGTCTGGCCAGTGGCCTGCCCGTGGGCGGCGACCTGGAGTACGCCGACGAGGTCACCCTCGGTCGTGCCTTCGAGGGCCGCCGCAGCCTGGAGTTCTAGCGCGTCGCGCCCTGGAGTTCTAACTCACATTCGCCGTTCATCCGCGCGAAACACGAGTAACCTCCGCCTGACCGGGTAAGCCCCATCGCCGGTGTGTCAAGACGCCACGCCCTCCCGTCGCAGGTCAGATGGGCTAGGCGAGGACGTCTGTGGCTACACTCCATTTCATTGTCTTGATCCCAACTCCTCAGGAGCATCGATCGTGGCCCTAATCGTGCAGAAGTACGGTGGGTCTTCCGTGGCAGACGCGGAAGCCATCAAGCGAGTAGCCCAGCGGATCGTCGCTCAGAAAAAGGCGGGATATGACGTCGTCGTCGTGGTCTCGGCCATGGGCGACACCACCGACGAACTCCTGGACCTGGCCGAGCAGGTCAGCCCGATGCCGCCGGCCCGCGAACTGGACATGCTGGTCACCGCGGGCGAGCGCATGTCCATGGCACTCGTGGCGATGGCCATCGAGAACCTGGGGTTCGAAGCCAGGTCCTTCACCGGTTCCCAGGCCGGTGTGATCACCACGTCGCTGCACGGCAACGCCAAGATCATCGACGTGACCCCGGGCCGGATCCAGGAGGCCGTGGGCGAGGGCGCGATCTGCATCGTCGCCGGGTTCCAGGGCGTCTCCCAGGACACCAAGGACATCACGTCCCTGGGCCGGGGCGGCTCCGACACCACCGCCGTCGCGCTGGCCGCCGCCCTGGAGGCCGACGCCTGTGAGATCTACAGCGACGTCGACGGTGTGTTCACCGCCGACCCGCGCATCGTGCCGAGCGCCCAGCGCATCCCCCAGATCTCCTACGAGGAGATGCTGGAGATGGCGGCGTCCGGGACCAAGATCCTGCACCTGCGCTGTGTCGAGTACGCGCGTCAGTACAACATCCCCCTTCACGTCCGTTCATCTTTCAGCCAGAAGCCGGGGACCTGGGTCGTCCCGGAAGTCGAGGAAAGCGAAGGCATGGAACAGCCGATCATCTCCGGTGTCTCTCACGACCGGAGCGAAGCCAAGATCACCGTCGTCGGCGTGCCCGACAAGGTCGGCGAGGCCGCGACGATCTTCCGGGCCCTGGCCGACGCCGAGATCAACATCGACATGATCGTCCAGAACGTGTCGGCGGTCTCCACCTCGCGCACCGACATCTCCTTCACGGTCCCCAAGGACTTCGGCAAGGAGGCCGTCGCCGCGCTCAAGAAGGTGCAGGACAAGGTCGGGTTCGAGTCCCTGCGCTACGACGACAAGATCGGCAAGGTGTCGCTGATCGGCGCGGGCATGCGCTCCTACCCGGGTGTCACCGCCCGCTTCTTCGACGCGATCGCCGGTTCGAGCACCAACGTCGAGATGATCTCCACCTCGGAGATCCGCATCTCGGTGATCGTCGAGGAGGACCAGATCGACGCGGCCGTCCGCGCCGCCCACAGCGAGTTCCAGCTCGACGCCGACCAGGTCGAGGCTGTCGTCTACGGAGGTACCGGCCGATGAGCAACCGTCTTCCCACCCTCGCCGTCGTCGGCGCCACCGGCGCCGTCGGCACCGTGATGCTGGACATCCTGACCCAGCGCGAGAACGTCTGGGGCGAGATCCGCCTCGTCGCCTCCCCGCGCAGCGCGGGCAAGGTCCTGCGCGTGCGCGGCGAGGACGTCGTGGTCCAGGCCCTGGCCCCCGAGGTCTTCGACGGCGTGGACGTCGCCATGTTCGACGTCCCCGACGAGGTGTCCAAGGAGTGGGCGCCGATCGCCGCCGCCCGCGGCGCGGTCGCCGTCGACAACTCCGGCGCGTTCCGCATGGACCCCGACGTCCCGCTCGTGGTGCCCGAGGTCAACGCGGACCAGGTCCGCAACCGCCCGCGCGGCATCATCAGCAACCCCAACTGCACCACCCTGTCGATGATCGTGGCCATCGGCGCCCTGCACCGCGCCTACGGCGTCACCGACCTGGTGGTCTCCTCCTACCAGGCCGCCTCCGGCGCCGGCCAGGAGGGCATCGACACCCTGCGCGACCAGATGGCCAAGGCCGGTGCCGACCGCAGCCTGGGCGACACCGCGGGCGACGTGCGCGCCGCCGTCGGCGAGCTGGGGCCGTTCCCGGCGCCGCTGGCCTACAACGTCGTTCCGTGGGCGGGTTCGCTCAAGGACGGCGGCTGGTCCTCGGAGGAGCTCAAGGTCCGCAACGAGTCCCGCAAGATCCTGGGCCTGCCCGACCTGCGCGTCTCGGCCACCTGCGTCCGCGTCCCCGTGATCACCACCCACTCGCTGGTCGTGCACGCGTCCTTCGCCGAGGAGGTGCCCGCCGACGCCGCCCGCGAGCTGCTCGGCTCCGCGGAGGGCGTGCGGGTCCAGGACGACCCGGCCAACGGCGAGTTCCCGACCCCGGCCGACGTCGTGGGCACCGACCCGACCTGGGTCGGCCGCATCCGGCAGTCGCTGGACGACCCGAAGTCGCTGGACCTGTTCCTGTGCGGTGACAACCTGCGCAAGGGCGCCGCGCTCAACACGGCGCAGATCGCCGAGGTCGTGGCCGGGGAGTTCACCCGGGCCTGACCGCGCACACCGCCGGGCGACTCCAGCCGGTCACTCCGCGTGACGGGGAACGGTTGGGCGGAGCGGGCGTCCGGTGGTGTCCGTACCGGCGCGGCGGCCGGTGGGCGATGAGGGCGGCGGCCCCCTCCTCCGGGAGGGGCCGCCGCCCTCACGCGTGCCCGGGGGCGGCGCCCGGGTGCCCGTCCCGGAGCGCCGCACCCGCGCGGGCCCGGGTCAGTACCGCCGCGGGTCGCCGACGCGGCGGGGCCGGGCCAGTGTCAGTTTGTAGAGGAGTCGACACTGCTCGGACGAGCCGATGAGGTCGGAGGTCTCCACCGGCCGGTTGCCGCTGAAATGGGTGCGCTCCACCACCAGCACGGGTATCCCCGGCGCCGACCCGAGCAGGGAGGCCTCGGAGTCGCGCAGCGCGCGGACGCCCACCTCCTCCACCACCCGGTCCACCGGGTGGCCCGCCGCGCTGAGCCGTTCGAGCAGTCCGCTGCCGGGCGAGCTGTCGAAGGGGGTGCGCAGGGTGCCCGCCGTAAGGGACGCGGGCTCCCAGGACCGGTGCAGGGTGATGGGCAGTTCCGAGGACAGCCCGCGTGAGGTGGTGCGGTACACCGGTTCCCCCTCGCGCAGCCGCAGCCGCAGGCTCAGCGGCGGCGCGCACTGCTCCTGCTCGGTGCCGATCGACTCGCGGCTGAGCCGCCCCAGGCCGGAGCCGGAGGAGGAGTCGGTCCGGCAGATCCGGAAGAGTTCGGGGACGGTGCGCACGTAGTACCCGGAGCCGGGCCTGGACTCGACCAGGCCCTCGGTGACCAGGAGTCGGAGCGCGGTGCGGGAGATCTGCTCGCTGACCCGGTAGGAGCGCGCCAGCCGGGTCCGGGAGGGCAGACGCGTGCCGGGCGGCAGTTCTCCGCTCAGTATCGGCCCGCGCAGCTGTTCCGCCAGCCAGAGGTACCTGGGTTGCCTGCCCACGGTCACCGGGCCTCGGCCGTGCGGCCTCCCGTCGCCCGTTGGTCTCTGCGCTTGGCCAGGGGGACGGGGACGCCGTGGTCGCGGGTGCCGGGGCCGCCACCGTCTGCGGTGGGGGACCCGGGAGGGAGAAGGGGAGTGAACCTGCCAGATCGCCGAAGCTCGCCCATGGTTCCCAGTAAAGCAGCGCGAGGGCCTGACAGGTGGAATTACCTGAAAGTAGTGACGTGAGTTCGGAAAGTCACCACGGAAACGGAATCCGGTCCTTGCGTAGTGGAAACGCCCGAAAACCGGAAGCGCCACGGGATCCCCCGCTCAAAAGGTTACTCTGCGTAACAATAGGGAGTGTGCCTTGTTGGGGGAGACCATGATCACGAACCTCGCGGACCGCGCGGACACGGCCGTCACCTGGATGAGCGGGATCTTCGGAGTGGTCCTGGCGCTCGTGGGCCTGGCGCTGCTGGTCCTGCTCCTCGCCGCGGTCATCTCGGCGCTGGTCGACCGCGACACCTCCGCGGGCGGCAAGCTGCTGTGGGTCATCTTCATCCTCTGGTTCCCGCTGTTCGGGGCGATCGCCTGGTTCGTGGTGGGCCGCAAGGGCCACCTCAACCGCTTCCTCGGCATCGACAAGGGGAAGGCGCGCCACACGATCCCGACCAGCGTCGGCCAGCACAGCGACGCGCCGCCCCACCGCAACGGACTGAGCCACGCCTGAGCCCGGCGCCGGGCGCCGCGGCGGGGAGGGGAGCCCCGGAACCGGGATGGGACCCGGATCCGGGGCTCTCCCGTGTCCGGCGCCGGGAGGGAAGGGTTGTACACAGCCCTGTGGACAACCGCGTCAGCGCCCTCCGGCCGGGTATCAGCCCTGTACCAGGACGCATCCGACCACACCTGGAAGGGGACCGGGAGATGGCCAGGAACGCCGACGTCGCCCGCGCCGTGGTGGACGAGGCGGGGACGACCCTCGCCGCCGAGGCCGGGCTCCGGATGGCGGACAGACCCTCAGCGCTGTGGCAGCTGCTGGTGCTGGTCAACCTGCTGTCCGCGCGCATCTCGGCGCGGATCGCGATCGCCGCCGCCCGTGAGCTCAACGAGGCGGGCGGCACGACCCCCGACGGTATGGCCTCGCTCAGCTGGCAGGACCGCGTGGACGCGCTGGGGCGCGGGCACTACGTGCGCTACGACGAGAGCACCGCCACCCGGCTGGGCGAGTGCGTCGACCGGGTGCGCGAGGAGTACCAGGGCGACCTGCGCAGACTCGGGGAGCGCTCCGAGCACCGGGCGAGCCGGGTGGAGGCGATGGTCCGGGAGTTCTCCGGCATCGGGCCGACGGGCGCCGTGATGTTCTGCCGGGAGGTCCAGGCGGTGTGGCCCTGGCTGCGGCCCTACACCGACAAGTACGTGCTGGGCGGGGCCAAGAAGGTCGGACTGCCGGAGGACGGCGGCAAGCTCGCCAAGCTCGTGGAGGGCGACGAGGTCGCGCGCCTGGCGGCCGGGCTGGCCCGGATCGCGCGCGACGGGGACCTCGCCGACCGCGTCCGCGAGAGGGTCGGGTGAGGTCAGACCGCCTCGAAGTCGGCGAAGTCGAAACCGGGGGAGACGAAGCAGCTGACCAGCGCCTCCCCGCCGCCCAGCGGGCGGGCGGCCTGCCAGGTACCGGCCGGGACCACCGCCTGGAGGCGTTCTCCCCGCTCGATCCCCGAGCCCAGGGTCACCTGTCCGTCGGGCTCGGGCGCCCCTCCCGTGCCGCCGTACTCCAGCACCAGGGGCCCGCCCCGGTTGAACACCCACACCTCGTCGGAGCGCACCCGGTGCCAGCGCGACTCCTCCCCGGGGCCGAGCAGGAAGTGGATGCCGGTGGCGGTGGACCGCGGTCCCGGGTAGCCCTCCGGGTGCACGGTGACGCCGCTGTGCCAGGTCTGCCGGTACCAGCCGCCCTCGGGGTGCGGCAGCAGGTTCAGCGCCTCGGCCGTGGCGGGCCGCTCCTCGGCGCCGGTGTAGCGGCCCGAGGGGTCGCGGCGCAGGTAGCGCACGCCCGTCACGGCTGCTCGGGGGATCGGCCCGTACACGTGCGGGAAGAGGACGTCGTCCCCCGTGCCCGGCGGCGGGGCGGGCTCGGCGGCCTCCCAGCGCACCTCGCAGCCGACCGCGTCGGTGTCCACGACGAGGGCGACCAGCTGTTCGGAGGCGCCGGTGTAGAAGGCGTTGGCCACCGCGAGCAGGGTGGGTTCGTCCGGCGAGGCGTGCACGAACCCCTGCGTGCGCAGGGAGTCGGCCTCGACGTCACCGCTGCCGGAGGCCCAGCGTTCGAGTTCGGTCATGTGCAGCACGTGGGGCATGAGGCCGACCGTATACCAGTCGGGGCGAAGCGGTCCCGTTGTCCACAGGCTGTGGACGAAGCGCGCGAACGGGCGGATCACAGGTCCGCCGTCGTCTCCGCTGCCTGGAGGAAGTGCGGTGAGGTGTGGCGCTGGCTCCGGGTGAGGGCGGCTCCGTCCCCGGGCCCGGCCGCCCAGCACGCCGCCCGCTGGGGGCGGACGAACGAAAAGGCCCTGGCGGGTGCACTCACACCCCCAGAGCAGGCCGACAACCGACCAGCGAACGACCAGAAAGCGAGCTGTCGACATGTCCATTGTGCCGCAGGCGTCGCCCACCGTTCCCCGGTGGAGGGCCCGGACCTTCCCCGGGACCCTCTCCCGGACGTCCGCCGCCCGAGCCGACGTGCGCACCGACCTGGCCGGGTTCGGCGGCGAACTGGTCGAGACGGTGGCCCTGTGCGGCAGTGAGGACCTCCGATGACCGCCGTCACCGCGACCCGCGCATGCGGGAGGTGCTCGGCGGACCCAGGGGCCGTCGCTTGCGTGGACGGTTCCGCCAGTCCGGCCGGCGGGTGCCGTCCTACGGCGCGGCCGTCGCGGGCGGGTCCCTTCTCGGCCAGGTCTTCGCCATGCCGCCCTGGTGACGTGTCCTCTCGCCCGTTCGCCCGCCCGCTCGCCCGTCCGGCTGTCCACAGGCTGTGGACAGCGATGGCCGCCACGCCGGGGCCGCCGGTGTCGCAGAGATGGGGGTGCCGCCCTGACACTCTGTCACCCTGTCGGTTCGTCGCCGTGTCGACTCGTCGGCATGTCCTCGTGTCCGCTTGTCCTCGCGTCCACTTGTCCACAGGCTGTGGACAGAATCCGCCGCGCCCGCCCGGAAACGACGGGCCGGACGCACGGGTCCGGGAACGACGGACGCCCCGGCCGTTCCCGGCCGGGGCGTCGCGTGTACCGAGCGCCGGACGCTACAGGATGATCCGCATCGGCTCTTCCAGGATCTCCGCGAGGTCCTTGAGGAACGCGGCGCCCACGGCGCCGTCCACCGCGCGGTGGTCCACCGACAGCTCCAGGGAGATCCGGTTGCGCACGACGACCTCGCCGTCCACGACCACCGGCTCCTGGCGCATCGCGCCGACCGCGAGGATGGCCGCCTCCGGCGGGTTGATCACCGCGGAGAAGCTGTCCACGCCGAACATGCCCAGGTTGGACACGCTGAACGTGCCGCCGCTCATCTCCTGCGGCTTGAGCTTGCCGTCACGGGCCTTGCCCGCCAGCTCGCGCGTGCGCGTGGAGATCTCCGACAGCGTCGCCTTGTCGGTGTCGTGCAGCACCGGCACCACGAGCCCGGCGTCCACGGCCACGGCCACGCCGACGTTGACCCGGTGGTGCTGGAGCAGCTTGTCGTCCACCCACGAGGTGTTCACCGCCGGGTGCAGCTTCAGCGCCGTCGCGCTGGCCTTGACGATCAGGTCGTTGAAGCTGACCTTCACGCCCGTGCTGGACAGCTGCTCGTTGATCTGCGCGCGGAAGGCCTTGAGCGCCTCGGCGTCGATCGTGCGGCGCAGGTAGAAGTGCGGCACCGTCTGCTTGCTCTCGGTCAGGCGGCGCGCGATCACCTTGCGCACGTTGCTGACCTTGAGCTCCTCGGAGGCGCGGCCGTCGTCGAAGGCGGGAGCGGTCGCCGCCTTCTCCGCGGCGGGCTTGGCCTCCTCCTTGGGCTGCGCGGCGGGTGCGGCCTGCTCGGCGGCACCGCCTTCCCGGGCGGCCTCGATGTCGGCGCGCACGATCCGGCCCTTGGGGCCCGACCCCTGGATCCTGTTGATGTCCAGGCCGTACTCCTTGGCCAGACGCCGGGCCAGCGGGGAGGTGCGCGGGCGCGCGGCCCCATCGCCGGAGGAGGCGGCGGACTCCCCGGCGCTCTCGGCCTCGGTGCCCTCGGCGGCCTCCTGGATCTCCTCCGCCTTCTCGCCCTGCTCCTCCTCGGCGGGCGCGGCCTCGGGCTCCGAGCCGCCGTCGCCGGAGTCCTCGGGTACCGCGTCCGGGGAGTCGGCGATCACGCCGATGACCGCGCCGATCGGCACCGTCTCGCCCTCGGAGACGGACTGCTTGACCAGGTAGCCGTCCTCGTAGGCCTCGTACTCCATGACGGCCTTGTCGGTCTCGATCTCGACCAGGACGTCACCGGAGGCGACCTTGTCGCCCACGTTCTTGACCCACGTGCTGATGACGCCTTCCTCCATGGTGTCGGAGAGGCGCGGCATCTGGATCTCGCTCATGCTTGAAACTCCCTCTACCCGACCCGTTTGCCGACGGCGCTCAGGGTCTCCTTGATGGCGGTGCTGATCGACTCGACCGACGGCAGGGCCGCCGTCTCCAGCGGCTTGGCGTAGGGCATGGGGACCTCCGCCATCGCCACCCGGCGGACCGGGGCGTCGAGGTAGTCGAAGGCGCCCTCCTGGATCGAGGCGGCGATCTCCGCGCCGATCCCGTAGGTCAGCCAGTCGTCCTCGCAGATCACAGCGGAGCCGGTCTTCTTGACCGAGTCCACGAAGGTCTGGCGGTCCAGCGGGCGCAGGCTGCGCAGGTCGACGACCTCGACGTCGATGTCCTCCTCGGCCAGCTTCTCGGCGACCTGGGTCGCGACCATGGCCATCCGGGAGTAACCGATGAGGGTGATGTCGCTGCCCTCGCGGGTGACCTTGGCGCGGCCGATCGTGGCGACGGTGTCGTTCTCCGGCTCGGCGTAGTCGTCGGGGACCTCGCCCTTGGAGTTGTACAGGCCCAGGTTCTCCAGGAACAGGACCGGGTCGTCGTCTCGGATCGCCGCGCGCAGCATCTGCGAGGCCTCGGCCGGGGTGCTGGGAGCGAGCACCTTCAGGCCGGGGATGAACGAGTAGAACAGCTCGATGTTCTGCGAGTGCGTGGCGCCGAGCTGCTGGCCGCCGCCGCCGGGCGTGCGGATGACCATGGGCACGCTCGTCTGTCCGCCGAACATGCCGTAGATCTTGGCGGCGTGGTTGATGATCTGGTCGATGGCGATCAGCGAGAAGTTGATCGTCATCAGCTCGACGACCGGGCGCAGGCCCAGCATGGCCGCGCCGACGGCGGCGCCGACGAAGCCCTCCTCGGCGATCGGGGTGTCCTTGACCCTGCGCGGGCCGAACTCCTTGAGCAGGCCCTCGGTGATCTTGTAGGAGCCCTCGAAGACGCCGATCTCCTCGCCCATGACGAGGACGTTCTCGTCGCGGACCATCTCGGCGCGAAGGGTGTCCCGCAGAGCCTGGCGGTAAGTGATCACAGACATGTGGGTTCCTTCCCTACTCCGCGAACACCGGGTCGGCGGGCATGCGGGTGGACTCGTTGGGCACCGGGGTGGCGTAGGTGTAGTCGAAGAGGGTGGAGACCTCCGGGTGCGGGCTGTTCTCGGCGAAGTCCGCGGCCTCGGTCACCTCGGCCTTGACGGAGGCGGCGATCTCCTCGCGCAGCTCGTCGGTGAGGAGGCCCTCCTCGGTGAGCCTGGCCTCGAACAGGGCGATCGGGTCGTTCTCCTCCGACCGCGCCTCGTCCTTCTGCTCGTCGGTGCGGTACTTGGCCGGGTCGACCACGGAGTGGCCCTTCATCCGGTAGCTCCACGCCTCCAGCAGGAACGGGGTCTGCTCCTTGCGGGCGCGCTCGATGAGCCTGGACGCGGTGTCGCGGACCGCGAGCACGTCGCGGCCGTCCACGCGCTCGCCCTCGATGCGGAAGGCGGAGCCGCGCTTGTACAGCTCGGGCTCGGCGGAGGACATCTCGACCGTGGTGCCCATGCCGGTGAAGTTGTTGATCACCACGAAGACGATCGGCAGGTTCCACAGCTTGGCGATGTTGAGCGTCTCGTGCCAGGCGCCGATGTTGGTGGTGCCGTCGCCCATCTGGCACATGACGACCTCGTCGCCGCCCCGGTAGGAGACGGCCAGCGCGGCGCCGGCGGCCAGCGGCAGCTGACCGCCGACGATGCCGTAGCCGCCGAGCATGCGGGTCTCGGTGTCGTACATGTGCATCGAGCCGCCCCAGCCCTTGGACACGCCGTCGACGCGCCCGTAGAGCTCGGCCATGACCCGCTTGGGGTCCATGCCCTTGCCGATCGCGTACCCGTGGTCACGGTAGTTCGTGAACAGGTAGTCGCGCTCCTGGAGGGCGGTCATCAGGCCGACGACCGTGGCCTCCTCGCCGAGGTTGAGGTGACAGTAGCCGCCGATCCTGGCCTGGGTGTAGGCCTGGGCCGTGCGCTCCTCGAACCGCCGGATGAACAGCATCTGGCGGTAGTAGTCGAGCAGGGTGTCGGGCTTCTCGTCAGCGAGGCCGGGGGAGGTGTCCTTGCGGGTGGTGCGCCGCCGGGTCCCTGAGGACCTGGCGGGGCGGCCCTTCGGCTTGGCCGTGTCAGCCATGGTGTGCCTTTCTACGTACGAGAAGGCCTGGGGCCCCGGGTCTGTGGACCGGGGTGCCAGGCCCGCCGTGGCCGCGCTGTCGGGTGCGACCGTGGCGTGCGCAGCCACCCGGCTCATGCGGTGGCGGCGCTCTGTGGCTGTTGCGGGGCGCGTCCCGGGGGAGGTGGCTCGTCCTCCCCCGGACACGAAGCGCTGGTGGGGTCTCGTGTGCAGTTGTCCGCAGAACCCCTGCCGCATTGCTTCCCGGTCTGCACCGGCGTATGCGTCCGTGGCCCGGCGCGGCGGTGCCGGTCGCACGGGTTCGTCCACCGGCCGGATGAACGACTCCGCTTGCCCGGGAGGGGTCCGCTCGTGTGTGATGTGTGTCGCGCACACTCTACGGTCTGATCGATGATCGATCAATACAACTCTATGCCAGAAGGTCCGGTTTCGGTGCGACGGGGCAGGTCACCGCGCTCCCACGGGCCGGTGGCGTCGGGCGGCGGAGGGGCCAGGGGTCAGCGGGCGCTCTCGTGGGACTTCAGCGCCGCCTCCACGTAGTTGAGCACGTGGTCGCTGAGCATCTGCCCCACCGAGGGGTCGCCCTCGATGAAGGCGCGCGTGATCTGGGCGTGGTCGGCGGCCTTGGCGTGCAGCTCCATGTTCAGCCAGCGCACCGACAGCGCGGTCCACACCTCCACGCCCAGTGACTCCCAGGTGTGCAGCAGCACGCTGTTGTGGGCGGCGCGCACGACCTCGCGGTGGAACTCCACGCTGTGCCGGATCTGCTCGGACACGTCGCCCTGGGCGGTCGCCCGCTGGAGCGCCTCCACCTCCCGCTCCAGGGGGGAGGGGTCCTCGGCCAGCCGGGGCGCGGCCAACTGCGCCGCGACCAGCTCCAGTCCGGCGCGCACGGGGTAGATCTCCGCCATGTCCTGGACCCCGAAGGCCCGCACCCGGGCGCCCTTGTTGGGGACGGTCTCGATCAGGCGCAGGGTCTCCAGCTCGCGCAGCGCCTCGCGCACCGGGGCCTGGCTCACCCTCAGCTCCGTGGCGACGCGGCGTTCCACGATCCGCTCTCCGGGCTGCCAGCGACCGGACAGCAGGCCCTCGACCAGTACCTGCCGGATCTGCTCCCTGAGCGGCTCGCGAGCCAGCTTGGAGGGATCATCCGGCAGCTGGGGCAGGTCGACCATCCAGAGCCCTTCCGTTCCACGTCCAGCACACGGCCCGTGCGCGGACCGGCTCACTCAGCGTCGTACAAACTCCTTGAAGAGTGCCACACACCCGCGGGTCAACCGGACAGCAGGCCTCGAACCGCTAACGGAAGGCTCACGAACAGGTCGCATGGCGGTGAACCGCCAACGTCCAGTGTCGGGGCTTGGGGCAAAGTCCGAGGTGGCGGCGAACGTACGTGGGCCACCACACCACCGACAGGGGGAACTGTCCGGGTAGGCTCATCTGTCGGCAATATTCACACAAAGCTGTACGGAGCGTGACGCACGTAACGACGAGGAGTTCGATGAGGCGCCCCGACCCGCGCCGCCTTCACCCGCGCTCAAGCGGTCCGCGCCGACTGGTTCGGGCCGAGCACCAGGCGCACCGTAGACGCCACTGTCGACACCCCTTGTTCCTCGGACGCCGATCCTGCCCAGAGGCCGGTCACGACGTAGTGAACCAGTCCGAAGGACCGGCCGTCGAACGGAGTGGGCGGAGAGTAGTGAACTCTCCGTCATGTCCACCCCGAGTCGGCGCTGAGGACGTCAGATCAGTTCCAGTAACCACGGCTAGCCCGTCCCCCACGCTTCACAAGTGCCACAGGCAAGCCCACGACGTGTGAGACAGCACTGAGCACATGACGCACTCTTCGAGGACACGACGACATCCACGGGGGAGGCAGTTGACCGAGCCACACGACAGGCAAGAGCGGGCGACACCGCTCCCGGGACCCTACAGCGGGCCGATCCCCATGGTGCGTACCACCGTGTACGACCCTGGGCGGCCCGTCGTGCGCCCGGTCCGCTGGCCCAGTGTGAGCGAGATCGCGTGGGGTATCGCGTCGGACCGCGTCGCCATCATGCTCGCCGTGGCCCTGCTCGTCATGACGATGCTGGCCGCGGGACCGCTGCACCCGGTCGACAACTTCCTGAACGAGCTGCCCCGGCCCTACTGGGACACGCTCCGCGAACCCATGATCCTGTGGCCGGACACCGTCGCCTCCCGTGCGGTCGCGCTGCCGGTCCTGGGCGTCACCGCGCTCCAGCTGGCCTACTGGCATCGCAGCTGGCGTCCGATCGTGCTGGGCGCGGTCGGCGTCGTGGGGATGATGTCCCTGGTGTCGGTGATGAAGCTGGCCATCAACCGGGGACACGCCAAGAACTTCAACCCCGACTTCTTCATGGGGCCGGGCAACGTGGCCTTCCCGTCCGGGCACGGGGCGAACGCGATCCTCATCTACGGCCTGGTGCTCTTCCTGATCATCCGGTTCGGGGCGGCCCGGCCGCACATCATCCGGCGCCTGGCGTACTGCATCGTCGGCATCGCCCTGCTCCAGTCCATCGTCTCGATCTACCTGCACTTCCACTGGTTCACGGATCTGATGGCGGGGATGGTCGCGGGCGGTTTCGCACTGAGGGTGACCATCCGGCTGGACCGGATGATCCCGTCCGGGCGCACCACGCAGTGGTGGCCCTGGTACGGCGAGGGGGACGGCGCGCTTCCCGCGAGGGACTGAGCCGCTCTCCCGCCCGTGGCACCGCGCCCGTCGGACCCGGTCCGGCGGGCGCCGCGCTTGTCCGCGGTCCCGACGCCCGTCCGGGACGGGGCCGGGTGCGCCGACGTGTCGACGCCTCCGCGTACGTGCTGGTGGGGGCGCTGGCGGGTCCGTGGAACCGACGTGGGGAAGCCGGAAGGGCTCCCCGCGGTCAGGCTCCGGCCTCCACCAGTTCCCGCATGCGGGCCAGACGTTGCAGGAACATCCGGTCCATCACAAACCTTAGTACGGTTCTGTCCACAATGGGACCGAAGAGGCTGGCGAATTCCACCCGGTCCGTGTAGGCGGTCCCGGCCCCCTCGGGCGCCGTCGTGTGCGTGTGCCGGAAGTACCGGAACATACCGCGCAGCTGGAGGTCGGTGAAGTGGTCGCCCTCCTCGAAGGAGTCGATGACGCCGACCCAGCGTACGGGGAGGAGCCCGGCCAGGCGCCAGCGCATCACCATCGTCTCGCCCTCGGCGAAGCCCGCCTCGGGCCAGCGCAGGACGCGTACCCCGCCGGGCATGGAGTCCTCCAGGCCCGACCGGCTCGTGCAGAACGCGAAGACCCGGTCGGGCGGCGCGTCGAAGTGGGCCGTGTAGACCGCGGTGCTCGTGGTCCGGGGGCGTTCGGTGGTGTTCGGTCCGCTCAGGAGCCCGCGTTCGTCGATCTCGTGTCCGGCCATGGTGTCCCTCCAGGTCCACTCGGCATCGGCCTACCCCGGCGCCCCGGCAGGGAACCCGGGCGGTGTCGTGCGGGGCGGCGCTGTCCGCGGGGTGCTGTGGGGGCGCCGTGTCGGGTGGCGCCGTGCTGGACATCCGGGCTCGGGGTCGGGCGCGGACTGTCCCGTTCCCTCCGGCGGGGCGGCGGCCGTGGCGGGAGATGCCGGTTCCGGAACGGGGAATGAACCGTCATCCCTTGTAGAAATACCCCTTGGGGGTATATTGCTTGTAGTGACACGCCGACGGGGTGGACATCCGTCCCTTGGATACCCCCAAGGGGTATGTTGTGAGAGTGAGGGGGAGAACGACATGACCGCAGGTGGACAGGGACCGCACGGCCACGGAGGAGACCGGGGCCGGGGGCGGGACGAGAGCTCCGAGGAGCGTGCCGGGTACACGGACCCCTCAGCTCATGAGACACACGAGGGGCATGAGGGGCACGCCAGTCACGGCACGCACACGGCTCACGCCGGTGCTCCGGGGCATGGTGAGCGCTCCAGCCACGGGGATCGCCAAGGTCCCAGCAGCGCCGATGAGCACGCCGGTGACGGGGACGCCCCCGGACACGGTGAGCACGCCGGTCACGGTGGCCACAGCGGTCATGGGGGTCACGGTGGCCATGGGGACCACGCCGCGATGTTCCGGACCCGCTTCTGGTGGAGCCTGCTGCTCAGCGTTCCCGTGGTCCTCACCAGCCACATGGTCTCCGGCTGGCTCGGCTACCAGGTCCCCTCCGCGCTGACCTGGGTGCCGCCGGTCCTCGGCACGGTCGTCTACCTCTACGGCGGCTGGCCCTTCCTCTCCGGTGTCGTCGGCGAGCTCCGCGAGCGCAGGCCCGGCATGATGACCCTGGTCGCCATGGCGATCACCGTCGCCTTCGGCTCCAGCGTGCTCGCCACGTTCGGCGTGGTGGGCATGGAACTCGACTTCTGGTGGGAACTGGTCCTGCTGGTCGTGGTCATGCTCCTCGGCCACTGGCTGGAGATGCGCGCCCTCGGCCAGGCGTCCGGTGCCCTGGAGGCCCTGGCCGCGCTCCTGCCCGACCGCGCCGAGAGGGTCGGCGCCGACGGCGGGGTCGAGGAGGTGGGCCTCGCCGACCTGCGCACCGGCGACACCGTTCTGGTGCGCTCCGGCGGGCGCGTCCCGGCCGACGGCACCGTGGTCGAGGGCGGCGCCGCCATGGACGAGTCGATGATCACCGGTGAGTCCCGCGCGGTCACCCGTTCCGAGGGCGACCGTGTCGTCGCCGGGACCGTCGCCACCGACTCCGCCGTCCGGGTCCGCGTCGACGCCGTCGGCGAGGACACGGCCCTGGCCGGTATCCAGCGGCTCGTCAGCGAGGCGCAGGAGTCCCGTTCGCGCTCGCAGGCGCTGGCCGACCGGGCCGCCGCCCTCCTGTTCTGGTTCGCCCTGGTCGCCGCCGTGCTCACGGCCGCCGTGTGGACCCTGTTCGGCGAGGTCACCGAGGCCGTCGAACGCACCGTGACCGTCCTGGTCATCGCCTGCCCGCACGCCCTGGGGCTGGCCATCCCGCTGGTCATCGCGATCTCCACGGCCGTCTCCGCCCGCAACGGCATCCTGGTCAAGGACCGCATGGCCCTGGAGCGCACCCGCCTCGTGGACACCGTGCTCTTCGACAAGACCGGCACCCTGACCAAGGGCGCCCCCGCCGTCACCGACACCTCCGCCGCCTCCGGGCACGCCTCCGAGCGGGTGCTGGCCCTGGCCGGTGCGGTCGAGGCCGACTCCGAGCACCCGCTCGCCAGGGCGATCGTCCGGGCGGCGCGGGAGACGGGCGCGGTGCCCGCCGCCACCGGCTTCCGGTCGCTGACCGGGCGCGGTGTCCGCGCCTCGGTCGAGGGCTCCGACGTGCAGGTGGGCGGCCCGGCCCTGCTGGAGTCGCTCGGCCTCACCGAGCCGGACGACCTGGCCGGACGCACCGGTCCCTGGCGCGAGCGCGGCGCGACGGTGCTGCACGTGGTCGTGGACGGCGGGGTGGCCGGTGCCCTGGCGCTGGCCGACGAGGTCCGCCCCGAGTCGGCCGAGGCCGTCCGGCGGCTCCAGGAGCGGGGCGTGCGCGTCGCGATGGTGACCGGCGACGCCCGCAACGTGGCCGACGCCGTGGCCGAGCGGCTCGGCCTGGACGAGGTCTTCGCCCAGGTCCTGCCCGACCAGAAGGACGCCGTGGTCCGCGACCTCCAGTCGAGGGGGAACCGGGTGGCGATGGTCGGCGACGGTGTGAACGACGCGCCCGCCCTGGCCAGGGCGGACGTCGGCATCGCGATCGGCGCGGGCACCGACGTGGCGATCGAGTCCGCCGGGGTCGTGCTGGCCTCGGACGACCCGCGCGGCGTGGTGGCGGTCCGCGGGCTGTCGGCGGCCGGTTACCGAAAGATGGTGCAGAACCTCGTGTGGGCCGCCGGGTACAACGTCGTCGCCGTCCCGCTGGCCGCCGGGGTGCTGGCCCCGGTCGGGATCGTGCTCGCCCCGGCCGTGGGAGCGGTGCTGATGAGCCTGTCCACGATCATCGTGGCGCTCAACGCCCAGCTGCTGCGCCGGGTGGACCTGAGCACCTCCTCCTGAGGGGCGAAGGTCCCGTCGACGGCGGAACCGGACCCGGTAATCTCTGGGGGATCGCGGCGCCCCTCCGGTAGCGGGAGGGACATCGCGACAGGCCACCGTCCCGATCGGATACGGGACGGTGGCTGCCTCGTTCCCGCAGCTCAGCGAGGTTTCACGTGAAACCTTTGCGCTGGTCGCGGGCGTGTCAGCCGAAGATGTCCTCAGCGCGCTCGACCTCGCTGGCGCGACGGGCCCACATGCGCAGGGTCTCCAGGTCGGTGCAGGAACTGACGCGCTGGCGGACCTCGTCGGGGACGGTCAGGCCGCGTGCGTCGAGGAAGAGCAGGACGCTGTTCGCCGCTTCGGCCGCGCGACCCTCCTCACGACCCTCCTCTCGGCCTTCTTCCCGGCCCATACCGACGTACTTGCGGGCGAAGTCGCTCTGCCACTTGTAGGTGTCCAAGGCCATCAAGCCCTCCAACTCCTTCCGGGCGGCCTCCTGGAGACCGGCCAGTACGTAGTCATAGTAGAACGTGCGGTTCTTCGGAGCAGTGGAGTCGAGCGCCTCCACCACCGTTTTCAGGGTGCGCGAATCGGTGTCCCCGTGGGCGTAGGCCGACAGCACCGCGAGTTCGGGCATCGCGCGTGCCCGCTCCACATCGGTGACGACGGGAGTGTTGCCAGGGCCGATCACCAACGGCCTCAGCACGAAGTCGGGATGACCGATGCTGATGGGTTTGGCGCACCATCGCGCCATAGCGTCGTCAGGGCACAGGACTACGGGCACGGCGGGGCACTCCAGACGGACGTGCAGGTTGACCAGGTAAGCGGGCCAGCTCGCCCGCTTCTCCTTGTCCCGATCGTGCTGGCGTTCCACGACGACCGCCAGCACGTTGCGGTTCCCGTCGCGTAGCAGTGTGGCTCCGTCGCTGTTGAGTTCCTTCGGGTCACAGTTGGTGAGAACTGAGGTGGTGGGCAGCGCCTCGGTGTGGTGGGGGACGTCGAATCCCAAGGACTCCTTGAGTAGCACTGAGGCCAGGGCTGGTTGGTTCTGGATGATCCGTAGAGGGATCTCGTGGGCTCGGCTGGGCATACGTCTCCTTGTCGGGGCTGTCGGGGCTGTCGGGGTTGGGGTCACGCGGGTACGGCCTGGCGCTGGCGGGCGGGCCGGGTGTGCGGCAGGCCGGAGAACGCGTCCCGCCCCCGGGGCCCGGCGGCCCCGACCACCCCGAAACGGGGCGCGGGTTCACCGAGCAGATCGCCGCCGGGGTCGTCCTTCCACTGCTGGCGCAGGGCGGCGGCGCGTTCCTGGACGAGGGCGAACGCGCGCCGGACCTCCTCCGTCTCGAAGGCGAGTTCGGGACTCCGGGGCGCGGCGGGGGTCCGGAGTTCGGGAACACGGGGTGCCGGGACGCGGGGCACGGGAACGCCGGACGCGGCGGCGCGCGAACGCTCGTGGGCGGTGAAGTAGGGCCTGACCAGGGCGACGTCCTCGGCCGGAAAGGGCGCGTCGGGCGGAGTCAGGCGGGGATGCGGAAGCGGGGCCGGGGGAGGGGCGGGGACGTAGCGTCGCACGCGGGTGGAGCGGCGTCGGCGGCGACCGGCCACCGTGGAGTGGCGTCCGCAGGGTGCGGAGAGGAAGGCGATCAGCGGGCCGAGGGCACGGCTGAGAAGGGCAGCGCTAAACTGGCGCATGCTGGCAATTCCTTGTGTGTAAAGGGGTTGAAGTTGCTGGCCACGGCCCCGAACGGCAGTCAACCGTTGCGGGGTCATCGTGTGGGTTCAGTTGTGTGGTCGCAGCCAGATTAGGGCACGCCTGTTCGGGCGGAGCACGTTTCCCGCGAAGCGGCCGGAAAAAGTTCGTTCCGGTTCTGTCGTGCCAGATCAGCGGGTATGAGAAAGGGGCCAGCATGAAATACTGGCCCCATCCAAAAAATCCCTCATGCCGGAATTGAAAGTATTCGTGCACGAGGTGTCGGGAGGCCCCCGGCCGATCCGCCCCGGGGACCCGCCCGGCCTCAGAAGTAGATCGGCGTGAGGTCCTCGGTGGGCCAGGTGCCCACCTCGTTCACCGCGTCCCACAGCTTCGGGTCGATCTCGCCCCAGTTCAGCGCGTCGCCCTCGTCGCGCCGGTTGAAGAGCGCCACGACGGTGTAGCCGTTGCTGCGCGCCAGGAACGTGTAGGTGCCCGGCATGCTCCCGGTGTGCCACGTGTTCTCGCCGCTGCCGGTCGGACGCACCGACCAGCCCAGGCCGTAGTGCGTGGCGCCGCCGCCCGTCTCGGGCTGCTCGAACACCGTGGAGATCGAGTCCGGGGTGAGCACCCCGGCGGCCTCGGGCGTGTCGTAGATGGTGCAGAACCGCGCCAGGTCCGCGGCGGAGGCGACCCAGCCCCCGTTGCCGAGCTGGATCTCCAGGTTGAACCCGCCGTAGGGGTAGGGGACCTGCGCGCCCGAGGAGTCCAGGGCGGAGGTCACCGTGTACTTCGAGTCGTACCCGACCTCGCCCTCCTGGTCCGCGGACAGGGAACGCCCGGCACGCATGCGCGCGATGTCCACCGCGCCGAGGACATCGGAGACCACGTGGTCCTCGTAGGACCTCCCCGTGACCGCGGCGATCGCCTCGGAGACCAGCAGGTAGCCGTAGTTGCTGTAGGCGTACCGCGTTCCGGGGGCGTGGTCGAGCTCCATCCCGCTCGTGTAGGCGATGACCTCGCTCCTGCCCAGCGGCAGGTCGACGCCCATCTCGCGGGAGATCGCGATGGTGTTCCACAGCGGGTCGAAGGAGAGGTCCCTGTCCCAGCCGCCGAGGTGTTGCAGGGCCCGCCGCACCGTGACCTCGCCCAAGCGCGGGTCGGCCGTCTCCCCGGCCAGGGGCGAGAGGTCGACCAGGTCGGCCAGCGGCGCGTCCAGGTCGAGTTCGCCCTCCTGGGCCAGGCGCATGGCCGCCGTCCCGGCGACGGGCTTGCTCAGGCTCGCGATCCGGAAGACGTCGGTCACGCCGGTGGTCGCGACGCTGTCGTCGCCCCACGTGTACCCGCGGGCCAGGGACAGCCTGCCGTTCCGCGCCACGGCCAGCGAGCCCGCGGTGATCCCGCGCGCCTGCATGTAGTCCTTCATCACGCCGTCGAAGTGCGCGAGGGGAGCCACGTCCTCACCCGTGACCCGCCAGGTGCGCTCGGCCGCGGAGACGGGCGCCGCGCCCAGGGCGCCCGCGGCCGCGGCGGCCCCGGCGGTGCCGGTCAGGGTGAGCATGCGGCGTCGCGACACGCCTCCGGGCAGTCCGAGGGCGCTGCGGGAGTCGGCGCGGGCACCGCTGAGGCGGGCGGCACGAGGGAACACGGAACCTCCGGGGAAGAATGGCAGGGGGTATTTCCGACAGGGGTATTCGCGGTATGCGCAAAGAATTTCTGTGTCTTTTGGCGCCTGTGGTTCGGCAGGGGAACGCTACACACGTTCGGCCGTGGCGGCAAATGTGAGAACGCGGGAGCCGTGTTCGCTTCGGGGCGCCGTTTCGCGAAGGCTGTCAGGAGCCGGATCGCGGTCGTGACCTGAGACTTCTCCGTGTCGGCTCGCGTTCTCGAAGGTCGCGGCGATCGCCGGGGGGCGGCTGCGCGGTGCCCGGAAAAGGCGCGGAACCCGGTCAACGGATTGTCGCGGAAAAAGGTCCGGAGGCCCCGTCCATTCCCGGGGCGGGGCCGGTGCCATTCATCGCGCGGGCGGGCTCCGGGGCGTCGGTACCGCTCCGTCAGAGGAGCGCCTCCTCGTGCGCGCGGGCGCGGATCAGGTCGGCGGTCTCCTCCGGGGTGAGGGCCGCGGTGTCCAACCACCAGCCGACTCCGCCCAGGTCCTCCCGCATCGCCCGGTAGTGCGGCGCGAAGTCGAAGTCGACGCGGTGCCCGGGGTCGCGCGTGGCGTTGCGCCGCCGGCACACCTCCAGGGGCGGGAACAGGGCGACGAACATGACCGGCCTGGGCCGCAGCATCTCCACCATGGCGTCCAGCATCCGGCGGTTGTCGATGGTGTACTCGACGACCGGGAAGACGCCGTTGTCGGCGAAGTTGGCCGCCAGGTCGCACATGTTGCGCACGCACAGCCGCAGCTGGCGCCGCGCCTCCTCCGCGGGCCGCCCGTTGAAGCCGACGCGTCCCTGGACGACCATGTAGGACAGAACGTCCCCGCTGATGTGGGCCGCACGCGGATACCGTGCGGCCACCAGCGGAGCCACCGTCGACTTTCCGGCTCCGGGCATTCCCGAGAGGATCAGACACCCGTCCTGGTCCCGCATCCCGGCCTCCCCCCGTCGTTCGGTGGACATGGTCACAGACCGGGGGCGGGGAGCGCATCCGGATTTTCCGTGCGGGGACGGAGGGGACGGCGCCCCGAGACGCGGGGTGACGGGCCGTCGGCCGCCCGGCGGACCCGGACGGTGCGGGTTCCCGTGCCCGTCAACGGTTCCGCCGGAGAGCGGGCGCCGCACCCACCCGCGCCCGCTCCAGGGCGCACGGCGCCGGGTGGTCCAGGCACGCGCCCATCGCCCGGTGCCACCGGTTGCCCCGCAGCCCGGGCTCCAGAGCGGCCACCGTCGCCCCGTACTTGGTGAACCGCGCCTCCCGGACCCCGTGCTCGTGCAGCCTGCGCTCGGTCGCGGTGAGCCCGCCGCGCGTCTTGATCTCCAGCAGCACCGCATCCGGGCGCATCCGCACCGACCAGCCCGCCCGGTAGCCGACCAGGCCGGTGTCCACCGTCACCCGCTCCTCACCCGAGAAGGCCACCACCGTCGTGCGCCGGTAGTCGGTCACCGCGCTGGCCGCCAGCACGTCGGGCGCCTCGATGCCGTACGAGAGCAGGGTGTCGTCCAGGAACCGCCGGGCCTCGGGGGTCATCCGGTCCGGCGGCCCCGTGTAGGCGATCCGGGTCTTGTCGGTGATCCCGCGCGCGCCCTTGAGCTTGATCTCGAACATGCGCGTCCCCGTGTCCACGTACGTGCGCGTCCGGGCCTTGAAGCGCACCCGCCGCCCCTGGCGGTGGTCGTGGAAGGTCCGCAGGTCGGGAGTGTCGAAGTAGGTGGACGAGTACTGGAAGTCCCGCTGCCCGTCGATGGTCAGCACCCCGAACCGGTCCCCGGCGGCCGCGAACAGCGGTTCCAGCAGCTCGACGGGCACCAGGTACTTGCGGCAGGTCCGGGTCACCAGGGCGGCGCGCTCGTTGATCTCGGCGAGCGACATCGGGCGCAGCGCCGCCAGGACCGGGGAGGGAACGTCCACCGGAGCGGGCGTTTCCACGGGACCGAGGGCGTCCAGGGTCATGGGTCTCTCCACGGTGGCGGGGGCTTCCGCAGGGGCGGGGGCGGGGGCGGCCGTGCTCATCGGCGTCCCGTCACGGAGGTGAAGCCATGCCCGAACCCGCGCCCGGAGCCCGGGACCGACGCGATCCGGGGCGCTTGGAACCGCACGTCCACGACCATCAGGTCGCGCACGTAGTCGACCTCGGTGACCTCGATCTTCGTGACCCGGCCGCGCAGCCGGGCCTCCAGGTCCTGGCGCAGGGCCACGGAGTCCTCGTGCACCACGTCCAGGGTCAGGATGCGGCGCTCGTGCCGCGAGAGCAGACGCGGGTGGTCGGCCGCGTACATGCCGGTGAGCAGCAGGGCGTTGAGGCCCAGCAGCACCCAGGGCATCGGGGCCGCCACCGCGTTGACCAGGCCCAGGGCGATCGCCGTGAAGTAGTAGCCGATCTCGCCCTGGCTGATGAGGTCCGACCGCAGGCGCAGGATCGACAGCACGCCGAACAGACCGAAGCCGACGGCCAGGCCGACCTCCTGGTTGGTCAGCATGGACACCACGGCGAAGATGCCGGTGTTGAGCGCCACGTAGGCCAGCAGCAGGTCGCGGCGCCCGTGGCGGCGGAAGTAGATGGCGTAGGACAGGACGATGATCGCGGTCGTGTTGACCGCCAGCGCGAACCAGAACATGCGTTCATCCTCTGGACGGGCGGTGAGGAACCCATGAGGAGTGGATGAGGGAACCCTCATGTTTGTCACGCGTCGGTCATCCGCGACATGGACGAGGGGGCGGGGGCGTCACCGACACCCCCGCCCCCTCGTCACCAGAACATCGCCCGCCGCACACCGGGGCCCCGCCGACCCGGAGCGCCCCGGTCATCCGGGGGCACACCGGGCCGCTCCGGGCCGTCCGTACCACGCGGGCCGCTCGTGGCCCGGGCCGTCCGGGTCCTCCGTGTCACGCCGGTCACGCATGGCCCGGGCCGTCCGGCTCACGCAGGTCACGCAGGCCACGCGGGTCAGCACAGGACCACCCGGAGCACGCGGGTCACCCGGTGTGCAGGGCAGTCCGGACCACCCGGGTCAGCACAGGGCCGCCCGTCTCACCCGGTCAACCGGTAGCCCATCCCGCGCACGGTCACGATCCGCTCCGCGCCCACCTTGCGGCGCAGCGCCCGCACGAACACGTCCACCACGTTCGACCCGGGGTCGTAGTCGTAGCCCCACACGTGCGACAGCATCTGCTGCCTGGTGAGCACCTGGCCCGGGTGCCGCATCAGCAGCTCCAGCAGGGAGAACTCGCGCGCGGTCAGGTCCACGGACGTCCCCTCCACCGCCACCCGCCGCGTGCGCAGGTCCAGGGCCAGGCCGCCCGCGCGCAGCACCGTCAGCTCGGTCGGACGCTCGTTGCGCATCCGCAGCCGCACCCGGGCCAGCAGTTCCTCGAACCGGAACGGTTTGGTGACGTAGTCGTCGGCCCCGATCTCCAGGCCGGTCACCGTGTCCCGCACGCCGTCGCGCGCGGTCAGGATGACCACGGGGATGTCCACGCCCAGCGAGCGCACGCGCCGCAGCACGTCGAACCCGTCGGTGTCCGGCAGGCCCAGGTCCAGCAGCATCAGGTCGAACCCGCCGGTCACCGCGTAGTCCACGGCCTCCGCCCCCGTGCCCACCACGGTGGTGGTGAACCCGCTGGCGTCCAGGCCCTTGCGGACGAACGAGGCGATCCGCTCCTCGTCCTCGACGATGAGGATGCGACTCACACGTACCTCTTTCCGGTGGGGATGACGAGGGTGAACGTCGAACCGACGCCCGGCGCGGAGCGCAGGTCCACCCGTCCGTGATGGGCCTCGGCGATGGCGCGGACGATGGCCAGGCCCAGACCGGCGCCCCGGTCCCCCCTGGCCGCCCCGCTGCCCCGCGAGAAGCGCTCGAAGATCCGGCCGTGCTCCTCGGCCGGGATGCCGGGCCCCTGGTCGGAGACCCAGAACAGCACGTCGTCGCCGCTGAACCCCGAGCCCACACGCAGTGTGGATCCCGGCGCGGTGTGCCGCACCGCGTTGGCGGCCAGCTGCACCACGGCCTGGGTGACGCGCTGCGGGTCGAGCCGGGCGACCCCCTCGGCCAGCGACTCCAGTCGCCAGTCGCGGTCGCCGAGCCTGCGCACCTTGGCGTCGATGTCGCTGGTCAGCTCGGCCAGGGACACCTCCTCCTCGCGCAGGAAGTCGGGCTGCTGGGCCTTGGCGAGCAGCAGCAGGTCCTCCACGATCCGGCTCATGCGGTCCAGCTCGTCGGTGACCAGGCGCAGGACCTCGCGCCGCTCCTCGGGGTCGTCGCCCATCAGCTCCAGGTGGCCGCGCACGATGGTGATGGGCGTGCGCAGCTCGTGCCCGGCGTCGTCCACGAACTGCCGCTGGGCGGTGAAGGCGCCCTCCAGCCGGTCCAGCATGCTGTTGAACTGCTCGGCGAGCGCGGCGATGTCGTCCCGACCGGACACGTCGATGCGCCGGGTCAGGTCCTCCTCGGTGATGTGCGCGGCCGTCTGCCGGACCAGGCGCACGGGCGCGAGGAAGCGTCCCGCCACCCACCAGGCCGCGGTGCTCGCGGCGATCAGCCCGGCCAGGCTGACCAGCGCGATCGTCTGCGTGGTGGAGGTGACCGTGTCCTCGTCGGCCTCGGTGAAGTAGCCGATGACGAACCACCCCGCGCCCTCGGCGTCGGTGCCGCCGCCCGGGGGCAGGGCGCGGATCTTCTCCCACCGCATCGGACCGGCGGGGGTGTCCAGGGTGCCGCGGGCGCTGGACGCCTCCAGGACCTCCGCGACCATCGCGGGATCCGCGGACACGTCGAAGGGCGGCTCCTGGCCCTGACGGATGCGTCCGGGCTGGGCCGCGGCGTCCGGGGCGCCGCCCGCGCCGCCGCCGGAGGCCGACTCCTCCACCCAGCCGAACAGGATCTCGGCCCGGTCGGGGTACTGGCGTGCCAGGTGGAGCCGGATGAGGGTGGAGACGTCGGTGAAGGGTTCACCCGTGTTCGGGTCCACGCCCACGGCGGCGAACTCCTGGAACTCGCCGATCTCCTGGGACAGCGCCCCGTCCACGCGCTCGTCGTTGCGCGCGGTGAGCGCGCTCCAGGTGAGGATGTTGACCAGGACGAGGACGGCGGCCATCAGCAGGACGACCCAGGCCATGATGAGGAGTCTGGCGGGGATGCGCCGCTTCTGCGGCACCTCCGGCTGGGGTCCCCTCATGACCATGGTGGAGTTCACGTCGGTGTGCGCGGACGCGCTCCAGGAGTTCCCGCCGACCACGCCGCTGAGGTCCTCGGTCGGGGCGTCCCCGTCGAAACGACCCTCAGTCGTCATCGTCGCCGCCCTCGTTGTCGTCGTTGTCGTCGTCGCAGTCGTCATCATCATCGCCGTCGCCGTTACCGCAGGTGGGGGCGGGGGTCTGGCTCGGAGTCGAGGAGGGGGACGGCGAGGGCTCGGCCGACGCCTCGGAGTGGTCGGGGTCCTCGGCGTCGGGGGTCCCGTCGCCGTCGTGGTCGGTGATCGGCGGCGGGGGAGGGACGACGTCCTCGTCGGAGGGAGGGGCGGGGCTGGCGCCGGGGGACTCCCCGACCACGACCTCACCCGGGGCGGCGGTGTCCGGGGTGCGCTCGGGCATCGCCCACACCAGGACCGCCCCCGCGACCAGGAGGGCCGCGACGGTGCCCGCTAACAGCAACAACAGTGGTGATCTCATACTCCCCGAGCCTTCCGGGCGCGGGGGAATACGAGATGAAACGAACATGAGGAATCCTTCATCCGCGCCCGTCGGCGGTCCGGCGCGGACGACCGGACCCGCCGGGACCGGACGCGTCGGGTGCGTCCGGTCCCGGCGGCGCGGTCACGGCTTCGGGACGGACTCCGGGCGCGTGCGCCCGCGCCGCAGGCCCAGGGCCGCGTCCACCACGAGGAAGGCCAGCAGGGAGACCCCGAACACCGGCAGGAACAGGCCGACGCCCACCGCCGCCGCGGCGACCAGGGCCAGGCACCACCACGGCAGCCCCCGCCAGGTCCCGCGCGGGGCGAGCGGCCGTCCCATGGCGAACGCGGTGTCCCGGGTCGGGCGGCGCAGCCACCACATCCGATAGCCCCAGAACACGAGGAAGAGCGCGGACAGGGCGATCCCCGTCAGCAGGAGCTGGTTCGGCAGGCCGAACAGCAGACCCATGTGGAAGGCGATCCCCCACGTGGCCATCTTGGCGACGAAGGGATGGTCCTCGAACCGCAGCTCCTCGACCACCTCGCCGCTCGTCGCGTCCACGGCCGCCGCGTCCTGGTGCACGGGCCAGCTCCGCCCGGTTCCCTGGACGGTGAAGGGCGCGCCCTCCTCCACGGGCACCGAGATCTCCATCGGGCCGTCGATCCCCGCGGCGTGCACGGACGCCAGGACCGTGTCCAGGTCCACGTCCTGTCCGGCCGCGCCGTGGTCCGCGTGGTCGCCGTGCCCGCCGTGGTCCTCGTGCCCCGCGTGGTCCGCCTGCTCCTCGTGGTCCGCGTGCTCCGACGGGGCGGGCGCCGACAGCGACGGCGTGGTCCAGCCGAGGGCCACCCGCATGTCGGTCACGTTGGCCCCGGCGAACCGGGACCAGGTCAGTCCGGTGGCGGACACCATCAGCAGGCCGGCTACGGCCCAGATGCCGAGCGACCCGTGCCAGGACATGGTCCGGTTCCGCCCCTTGGCGGAGGGCTCGGGCAGCAGGGTGCGGCGCAGGCGGCGGGCCTTGCGCCGGCGCGCGGTCCACAGCACGACCCCGCCCAGAGCGACCACCCACAGCCAGCTCGCGGCGAGTTCGCCGTACAGGCGGCCGAACTCACCCAGGTGCAGGTGACGGTGGAGTTCGGACAGCCACGACCGCACGGGCAGCGCGCCGCTGCTGCCGTAGCTGGTCGTCTCGCCGAGGACCTCGCCGTTGTAGGGGTCGACGAAGACGGCGAGCCGGTAGCTCTCGGGGAGCCCCTCCACGTCCAGCAGGACGCGGGTGCTCTCGTCGGGGGCCGTGCCCGGGCGCACGGCGCTCAGCGTTCCCTCGGGACGTGCCGCGACCGCGGTGTCCACCTGTTCCTGGAGGGGCAGCGCGCTGTCGCCGGGGGTGACGCGGAGCTGGTCGGCGTAGAGCACCTGCTCCAGCTGCGGCGCGTACGCGTACAGCAGTCCGGTGAGGGCGGCCACGGCGATGAACGGCGCGACGAGGACTCCGGCGTAGAAGTGCAGGCGTAGGAGGAGTTGGCGCAGGGCCGCCCAGACGGGGGAGCGGCGGTCCGGAGGAGGCGTCTCGGGGGAGTCGAGCCGGTCGGGGGCATGGGACGTCATGGGGGCGACCTTCCTGGGTCTGGTTCGGGGCGGCCCGGGGGGTGCGGGCACGCCTGGGGCACCGACGTGTCGGTGGAGGCCGGGCGCTGGCGGCACCGGCGGATGGCTCAGGACAGGAAGGCCGCGGGCGGTCCGCGCAGGATCCGGACGTGCCGCAGGAACAGGAGGACGACGCCGTGCCGGAGCGGCGTGCGTCGGCGGAGCCGCGCGGGTCCGCCGCGCGCGGGAACGCCGGGGGCCGAGGCGAGGACCAGCAGGCCGTGGAACAGGGAGCGCACGAGGTCGACGAGGGCGAGGACCGCCCGCTCTCCCTGGCGCAGCCACCACGCGCACACCACCCCGGCGGCGGCGTGGGCGAGGAGCATGCCCGGCCCGACCCCGGCTCCGGCCAGTGCCCCGGAACCGGCCGCGTGGGCGTCGCCGTGCGGCGCGGAGCCGCCCGGCGACGCGACCGCGAACAGCAGGTGCAGGGCGGTCTGTCCCCACAGCGTCGTCGCGACGAGGGGGCCGAGGCGCTGCTCGGAGCGGAAGAGCCCGTGGGCGACGGCGAGGACGAGGACGAACCCCGCCGCGAGGCCGAGCGGCGACACCGCGTGTCCGGAGGCCAGGACGTGGCCGGTGGAGGACACACCCGTGCACACCGCGGCGAACACCGTGGCGCGCGGCAGTCGGAGCGGGACCGTACCGGCCATGGCGGTCAGTATCCCCCAGTTTTCAGAGGGTGCCCATCCCCCTTTTTGGGAGCGTTCCCATAACGGTGCGCGCACGTCCGGTCGCGGTTCCCGTCAGGGCGCGGCCCGATCGCGCCGCACGCGTGGTGGTGCTCCCCGGCGGTGCCGCGCGCGTGGTCGCGTTCTCCGCGGGTGCCTCGACCGGTCGCACCGCGTATGCCGGACCGCCCGCTCGTCCTCGACCCGCGCCCAGCGCCGTGCGGCCCCGGATTCACCGGCCTTCACCCGACCGGAGCGGCCACCGGTGCGGGGCACCCCGGCGGGCACCGCCCCGGTCGGTCGGCCGGGCCGCCGTGCGGGCGCTCGGCAGGGCGTGGCTGAACGCGTTTTCTGGTGACGAAACAACGCAACGAAATCACGATCGGCTACGCAACGGGTTTCGTCACCTTCAGTTCAACGGAAAACGTCCGGTGGTCAGCCTCATGCCGCCAACGCAATGGCCGCGCCCGACCGCTGTCTGCGGTCGGGCGCGGCACCACGGCGGCGCCACGGGGTCAGGCGGAACCGAGCGCCTCGGTCGGGTGCTGCGCCGCCGCGCGCAGCGCGGGCACCAGGCCAGCCACCGCACCGATGACGACCGTCGCCGCCAGGGCCCCGGCCCCCGCCCACCAGGGCACGGCGAACGGCCAGCTCCGCAGGACCGCGTAGACCAGCGTCGTCAGGACGCCGAGCACGCTCCCGGCCGCGCCGCCCAGGGCCGAGAGCACGACCGCCTCGACCAGGAACTGCGTCCGGATGTCGCGGCGTGTGGCGCCCAGGGCCCGGCGCAGCCCGATCTCCCCGCGACGTTCCAGGACCGAGATGACCATGGTGTTGGCCACCCCCACCCCGCCCACCAGCAGGGAGATCCCGCCCAGTCCCAGCAGCAGCCCGTTGAGGGTCTGGTCGGCGGCCCGCTGCGCCTCCAGCGCGTCCGAGGGGCGCGACACCCTCACCTCGTTGGGGTTTTCCGGGTTGGCGTTGCGCCCGACCAGCGATCGTGCGTCCGCGACCCGATCGGGGGCCAGGCGCACGTAGATCGTGGAGGCCTCACCGCGAGCGCCGAGCAGGCTCTCGGCCACCTCCTGGCCGACCAGCACCGCGTTGTCCAGCTCGGGGGCCAGTTCCACCGCGTCCAGGATGCCGACGACGGCGAAGTACTCGTCCCCGACCAGCACCAGGGTGTCCGGGGTGACCCGGGTAACGCCCAGCCTCGCGGCCGCGTCCCGCCCCAGCACGACCGACGGGTGGTCGGTGGTGGCCGGGTTCAGCCACACGCCTTCGTCCACCCGGGCGCGCAGTGTGTCCAGGAGGCCCGGTTCCACGCCGTACGCGGCGATCCCCCCGGACTCGCCCTCGGGGACGAGGTCGCTCCGGTAGACGCCCGCCCCCTTCACCATCTCCACCTGGGCGGAGCGCTCCACCTCCGGCATACGGTCGATCCGGCCCTTGGCCTCGGGCGGGAGCACGGCGGTGCCGCCGAACAGGTCGCTGCCCGGGGCGACGGTCAGCATGTTGGTGCCCAGGCGTCCGATCCGGGCGTCCAGCTCGGCCCTGCCGGACTCCGAGACGCCCACCACCGCGACCATGGCCGCGATCCCGATGGCGATGCCCAGGGCGGACAGCACCACCCGCGTCGGCCGGGCACGCAGGCCGCTCGCCCCGGTCCGCAGCCGGTCGGAGACGGACAACCTGGCCGGTCGGAGGCCCGGCCCGCGCCGCCGCGCCCGCGAACTCCGCACGGCGCCCGGTCCGCGTCCGCTCCACGGTGCCCGAGGACCCCGTACCGGGCCCCGCTCGCGCCGCCCTGCCCACAGACCCCTTCCCGGGCCCTCCCCGCCCGGCTCCCTCTCCGCGCCTCCCGCGCGCGGAGCCTCCACCGCGTCCTCCCTGTCCCGCCCCCTCACCGGACCCCCTTGGCCCGGGGTCCTGCGGAGCCCGTCCGCGCCGCGTCGCGGGGCCGCGCGGAGCCGTCCGTCCCCGCCGCGCCGTCGGCACCCGTGTCCACCGGGACCGGGCGACCGGAGTCGGCGACGATCCGGCCGTCGTGCACCTCCACCCGTCTCGGCAGACCCGCGGCCAACTCCCTGTCGTGCGTGATCACGACCACGGTCACCCCGTCCCGGTGCAGCTCGCCGAGCAGTTCCATCACGGCCGCGCCCGAGGCCGAGTCCAGAGCCCCGGTCGGCTCGTCGGCCAGCAGCATCCGGGGGGAGGAGGCCACAGCGCGGGCGATCGCCACGCGCTGCCTCTGCCCGCCGGACAGCTCGTGCGGCCGGTGGCCGGCGCGGTCGGTCAGCCCGACGCGCTCCAGCGCCCGCAGCGCACGGCGCCCGCGCTCGCGTCTGGACGCGCCGGAGTACAGCAGGCCCTCGGCCACGTTGTCCACGGCCCGCACGTTGGGCGCCAGGTGGAACTGCTGGAAGACGAAACCGACCGAGCGTGCCCGCAGCGCGGACAGCTCGTCGTCGCGCAGGGACCCCACATCGTGCCCGAACACGCGCACCGTGCCCGAGGTCGGCGCGTCCAGGGTGCCGAGCAGGTTGAGCAGGGTGGACTTGCCCGAGCCCGAGGGGCCCACGATCGCCAGCATCTCGCCGCGGCCCACGACCAGGTCCACCCCGTCCAGGGCCCGTACACCGCCGGGGTAGTGGCGGCTCACCCCGGTGAACTCGGCCGCGTTCATTCGGGGACCACCACCTCGGTGCCCTCGCCGATCCCCTCGCCGCTGACCTCCACCCGGCCGTCCGAGAACCAGCCCGTCTCCACCGGCACGTCGCGCACGGTGCCGTCCGCGTCCACCACGGACAGTCCGTAGCGGTCCCCGGGCAGCGCGATCAGCGCGCCCACCGGCGCGGCCAGCACGTCCTCCCGCGACTCCCCGCGGGCGACCACGGTGACCGGTGCCTGGTCGAGGAAGCCCGCGGGGTCCTCCTCCAGGTCGATGACCACCTCCACGGTGGGGTCGCCGCCCCCGCCCGCGCCCTCCTCGCCCTCCTCGACGCTGGCGACGGTGCCGACGCTCTCCACCACTCCGGCGACGCTCTCCCCGCCGGGCAGTTGGACGGTGACCCCGGCGTCCTCGGTGAGCAGGTCGCGGTCGCCGACGGCCAGGTCCACACGCACGACCTGGCGGGTGGAACTGGTGGTCAGCAGCGCCGTCGCGGGCGCGACGCCCGCGCTGACGTCCACCTCGTGCCCGGTCACCCGCACCGCGCCGGACGTGTACCAGATCTGGGAGGGGTGCACCTCGCCGGTGACCTCCATGCCCTCGGTGTCGTCCTGCCAGCGACGGACGGCCTCGGCGGTCAGCCACGTGTACTCGTCGTCCACGGTGAAGCCCGAGTAGCCCAGTTCGGCCAGCGCCCGCTCGAACTGGCGCACGTCCTCGCCGCTGCTCCCCGGTTCCAGCGGCCGGTAGGCGGGCCTGTCCCCGCGCAGCAGGACCGTGGGCCTGCCGTCGATCTCCCAGGCGAGGTCGCCCGCGGTCAGTTCGGAGCCCACCCCGGGCAGCCGGGTGACCACGCCGTCGGAGCGGGCGAAGAACGTGCCCCCGCCCGCGTACCCCAGGGCGCCGTCGAGGTTCTCCTCGCGCAGCAGCGTGGTGCGTTCGATCCGCGCCGTCGGTCCGGGGTCGGGAGCCTCACCGTCCGCGGAACCCCCCGGCAGTCCTCGCACGGCCGCCCACGCCACGACGCACAGGAGCACGAGGGTGAGCAGCGCCGCGCCCAGCCACAGCGGACCGAACCAGCGGCGGGGCGGCCGCTCCTCCTCCCGCTCCTCCTCGGGGAGGAGCGCGGTGTCGGCGCTCACGAGTTCCCTCCTCCGGCCCCGGTGGTGCCGCCGAAGCCGCCGCCCTCTCCGAAGACATCCTCGGAACAGGTGGTCAACGCCTCGGTGTGCTCGTCGTCCTCCGGGTCCACGGGCAGCGTCAGGCTCTCACCGGGCCTGGGGTCGGGGATGTCGATCCCGTTCTCCCGCAGGCACTCGGCCATCTTCAGGTCCTGCTCGAACACTTCCTGCTGGTCGGGGGCGTCCTCGTCCACCGGGAGGTGCTCCTCGCAGGCCTCCAACGCCTCCTTGAACCCCTCCTGGTCGGCCTCGGGCAGGGCGAAGGCGACGCCGCCCTCGGAGTCGGGCTCGGGGTCGGGCATCTCGTGGCCGTTGTCGCGCATGCACTCGGCGAATTCCAGCCTGGCCTCCTCCGCGGACGTCTCCTCGCCTCCCTCGGCGCCGCCACCGCCGGACTCACCGCCGCCGAGGGCTCCGCAGCCGGTCAGCAGCAGTCCGGCCAGTGCCGCCCCGACGAGGGGGCCCGCTGTCACGCGCATGTCGATCACTCCTGTCCCGTGGGGGTGCCCCGTCCGGCACCTCTCCTGCGTGTCGCACGGCCCATGTCAGCGGAGCCCGGGTTAGCCGCCGGTTAGGGCCGCGGAGTCCGGCGGGGTTAACCTCCGCCTAACCGCCGGGACGGTAGTGCTGGTCCGGGGCGCCGCCATCGGGGTGCGGGCCGTGAGCGAGGGGGACGCATGAGGGTCCTGGTGGTGGAGGACGAACCGGCGCTGGCCGAGACCGTCGCCGAGGGGCTGCGCGGGGAGGGCATGGCCGTGGACGTGTGCCACGACGGCGACACGGGCCTGGAGATGGCCTGCGTGCACGGCTACGACGTCATCGTCCTGGACCGGGACCTGCCGGTCCTGCACGGAGACCAGGTGTGCGCGCGGGTGGTCGAGGCCCCCGGCGTCGAGGCCCGCGTGCTCATGCTTACTGCGGCCGGGGGTCTGGACGACCGGGTCGAGGGTCTGGACCTGGGCGCCGACGACTACCTAGCCAAGCCCTTCGCCTACGCGGAACTGCTGGCGCGGGTCCGCGCGCTGGGGCGCCGGTCCCGCCCGGGCGCGCGCCCGCGGCTGTCCCGGGCCGGGCTGGTGGTCGACACCAACCGCCGCACCGCCTTCCGCGAGGGCCGAGAGCTCTCCCTCTCCCCCAAGGAGCTGGGCGTGCTGGAGGAGCTGCTGCGCGCGGACGGCGCCCCGGTGAGCACGACCCACCTCGTCGAGAAGGTCTGGGACGCCCACTTGGACCCGTTCAGCGGCGTGCTCAAGGTCGTGGTGCACGGACTGCGCCGCAAACTCGGGGATCCGCCGGTGATCCGGACAGTCCCCGGCCACGGGTACCGGGTCTGACGTGCGGTCCATGGGGAGGGGGAGGGGCGGCGGGGCCAGGGCCGGGCTCACCCTGCGCGCCAGGCTGACCCTGGTCTACACCGCCGTCTTCGCCGCGGGCGGGGCGGTGCTGCTCGGGGCCAACTACGCGATGGTCTCCGCCAGTCTGGAGGCCCGGGGCGTCGACCTGGCCGCGACCATCGTCGCCTCGGGGGACGGAGGGGAGCCCTCCATCGCCGTCGGGCCCGCCGAGCTCGTGGAGTCGGCGGGGCCGTTCGATGAGGTGGAGAGGGCGTCCGGGCCGACGAGTCCGCTGGTCGACTACCAGGACGGTGTGCTCTCCGACCTGCTGACCACGTCGGTCGCCGTGCTGGTGGCCGTCGCCGCCCTGGCGGCCCTGGCCGGGTGGCTGATCGCGGGCAGGCCGATGCGCAGGCTGCACGCGGTCACCGAGACGGCCCGCCGCATCTCCGAGCGCGACCTGCACAGCAGGCTGGCGCTGACCGGTCCCGACGACGAGTTCCGGGAGCTCGGCGACACCTTCGACGGGATGCTCTCCCGGCTGGAGCGGGCCTTCGACGCGCAGCGGCGGTTCGTCGCCAACGCCTCACACGAGCTGCGCACCCCGCTGGCGGTCCAGAAGGCCGCCGTGGAGGTACCGCTGTCGCAGGGCCGGGTCCCCGAGGACCTCAGGCCCGCGTTCACCCGCGTGCTGGACTCGGTGGACCGCAGCGAACTCCTCATCGCGGGGCTGCTCCTGCTCGCCCGCTCCGACCGCGGCCTCGCCCGCACCGAGCCCGTGGACCTGGCCGGGGCGGCGGAGAACGCATCGGCGCTGCTCGAACGCGACGCGCGGGAGGCCGGGGTCGACCTGCGGACCGACCTCGCGGCCGCGGAGGTGGAGGGGGATCCGGTCCTGCTGGAGCACCTCGTGCGCAACCTGGTGGACAACGCGGTCCGCTACAACGTCCCGGGCGGGTGGGTCGAGGCGCGGGTGCGCACGGCGGCCGGTCGCACCGTGCTGAGGGTGGCCAACACGGGCGGGAACGTCACCGACCCCGAGAGCCTGTTCGAGCCCTTCCACCGGGGCGGCGACGCCCGGTTGCGCACCGCGCGGCCCGGCAGCGGCCTGGGCCTGGCCATCGTCCGCTCGATCGCCTCCGCCCACGGCGCGCGGGCCGAGGCCCGCGCGCGCCCGGGCGGGGGACTGGTGGTGACGGTCGGGTTCCCGGCCGCCGGGGGCTGAGCCCCGGTCCGCCGGGTCCGCCGATCGATCAGTGCTCCCCGGTCACGCTTTCGGACTCCCGCCGCCCCTCCGGCTCCGGCGCGGGGGCCGGACCCTGCGGAACCGTGAGCAGCCGGATCCCGTACGCCGCCAACAGGGCGCACACCACCGCGACCGCGCCGCCGATCCACCCGCCCGCGTAGGTCTCGCCCATGAAGGCCACGCCCACCACCGTGGCGGAGACGGGGTTGGCGAAGGTGGTGATCCCCAGCGGGGCGCCCAGCTCCATGCCCTGGTAGGCGGCCTGGGCCAGGAACAGCCCGAGCACCGCGATCACGGGAGTGGCCAGCGAGGACGCGTGCACCAGCCCGACCGCGCCGGTCTCCCCGATGACCGCCACCGCCGTCTTGACCGTGGCCGAGGAGACACCGAAGGCCACACCCGCCGCGCCCGCCAGCAGGTAGCTTCGCCAGGCCGCCGAACGGACCCGTCCCGCCGCCCACGCGGTCGCCAGCAGGAGCGCGGTCGTACCGCCGCCGACCACCACCGAGCCGGTGTCGTCGAGGACACCGCCCTGACCGCCGGTCACCGTCACCACCAGCAGCACGCCCAGTGCCAGAGAGGTGAACGCCGCGCCCCGCCACTCCTCGCGGGTGACCCGCCGCCCGCCCAGCCGGGCCGACCACGGGATGCCGAACACCAGCACCAGCACGCCCAGCGGCTGCACCACGGTCAGCGGCGCGTTGCTCACCGCCGCCACCTGGAAACCGGCCCGGCCCCCGTTGAACAGCAGCGAGAGCCACCACAGCGGGTGCCGCAGCAGGGCCGCGAGCTGCCCACCGCCGGTGAGCGGCCCTGCCACCCGTACCGCCAACCTGCGCTGGGCCACCGCGGCGGCCGTGTAGGCCGCACACGAGAGCAGCGCGAACACGATCCCCGACACCACGCCTGTTTCCATGACAGCGATGATCCCGCCGTCCCGGGCCAGGTTCGCCGCGGGGGCCGGGAAACCCCGGTCAGCACGGGTTTTCCGACCGAACGGGGACCCCGGCGGAGAAGCGGTTCGCGCAGGGGCGCGCCGGCGGCGCCTCCGGCCGACCCCTCAGACGCCGCCGACGGCCGACCCCCGGTACAGCGCGGCCACCACGCCCTCGATGTCGGGCTCGCGCAGGGTCAGGTCGACCACCTCGTGCCGCTGGGCGACGCGGGCGATCACCGCCGCCGGGTTCTCCGACAGTTCCAGCCACTGGCGCGGGCCGTCCACGCGCACGCACCGGCCGCCCTCCACCTCGATGTCCGGGGCGGGCTCGGCCAGGTCCACGACCAGCACGCGCGGCGCCGGCACGCTCGCGCGCAGCCCGTCCAGATCACCGTCGTAGGCCAGGCTCCCCCGGTCGATGACCACCACCCGCTCGCACAGGCGCTCCACGTCGCCCAGGTCGTGCGTGGTCAGCAGGATGGTCGTGCCCTCCTCGGCGTTGAGCCGCAGCAGGAACTCGCGGATGCTCGACTTGCTGACCACGTCCAAACCGATGGTCGGCTCGTCCAACACCAGCAGCCGGGGGCCGTGCAGCAACGCCGCGGTGAGGTCGCCGCGCATGCGCTGGCCCAGGCTGAGCTGGCGCACCGGGGTGGCCAGGAACGGCCCGAGTTCGAGGAGTTCGGTCATCTCGGCCAGGCGGCGGGCGTGGTCCGCGGCCGGAACGCGGTACATGTGCCGGGTCAGCTCCAGGCTGTCCCGCAGCGGCAGGTCCCACCACAGGGTGGTGCGCTGGCCGAACACCACGCCGATCCGGCCCGCCAGCCTCGTCCGCTGGCGGGAGGGCTCCAGACCGGTCACCCGCAGGTGTCCGGAGGAGGGGGTGAGGATGCCGGTGAGCATCTTCATGGTGCTGCTCTTCCCGGCGCCGTTGGGGCCCAGGTAACCGACGATCTCGCCGGGCCGCACGGTGAGGTTCACGTCGCGCACGGCGCTGACGGTGCGCCGCCTGCGCCGCAGGAACGGCCCCTCGGACAGGACGAAGTCGCGGCCCAGGCCGACGGCCTCGATGATCGGTTCGGCGGCGGACGCGTCGGACTCGCGGACGGAGGTCATGCTCAGCTCCCGGAGGATCGGTAGTGGCGCAGCCCGAAGCGCCAGCAGGCGGCGGCGACCAGGCACAGGACGACGGCGACGAGGGGTGTGGCGTGGCGCAGGGCGTCCGGCAGCCCCGTCGGGTCGGGGCGGTCGAGCAGGTACAGGACGGGCTGCCAGGTGACGAAGGCGAGCGGCAGCACGAAGGTCACCGCCCGCACGAGGTCGCGGCCGTAGATGGCCAGCGGGTACTCGGTGAGGGCCTGCCCGCCGTAGGTGACCGAGTTGGCCGCCTCCCGGGCGTCGGCGACGAGGAACTGGAGGCACGCCCCGATGACCCAGACCGCGCAGCAGATCGCGGTCCCCGAGGTCAGCAGCACGGGCAGCATCAGCACCCTGCCGGGGGTCCAGTCGATGTCGCACGCGGCCAGGGCGAAGACGACCACGACCGAGCCCGGAACGATCCGGCCCAGGCGGCGCGGCGCGAACCGGTCCGTCGCCATCTGCACCAGCGGCGGCACCGGGCGCACCAGCATCACGTCGAGCGATCCGGTGCGGATGTGCTCCCCCAGCCGCTCGACGTTGCCCAGGATCATGTCCGCCCAGGCGAAGGCGGTCGCGGCCAGTCCGGCGATGAGCAGCCCCTCGGCGAGGTCGAACCCCGCCAGCCGTCCGGCGTGGCCGAACACGACGAGGACGGCGCCGATCTCGGCGAACACCCCCACCGAGGTCGCCAGGGTCATCAGCACCAGCGAGGTCGGGTACTGGGCCAGGGCCCGGCACCAGGTCCAGGCCAGCAGCAGGTAGGCGCGCAGCGGCCAGGCCACGGACCCGCGGGCGCGGGAGATCAGGTCAGCCACCCTGGACCACCACCCTGCGGGTCGCGCGGGCGGTGAGCCACGCGCCCAGGCCGAACAGAGCGGCGGCCCACCACGCCTGGAGGGCCAGCCCGCCGAGCACGGCGCCGCCCGGCAGGGTGTCCTTGCCGAGCATGATCTCGGCGGGGATCTGGACCATCGACGCCCACGGCAGCAGCCGCAGGGTGTCGGCCAGCGCCGGGGGGAACAGGGTGAGCGGCAGTAGCATCCCGGCGGCCACCGGGCCGAGCAGCCCGGCCACCGCCCAGATCCCGCTGGAGTCCAGGAGCCAGAACCCGGCCAGTTCGTACAGGTAGCGCAGCCCGAACGAGACCAGCGTGGCCAGTACGGCGGACAGCAGGACGGCGGCCCAGCGGAGCGGGTCGCCGGGCAGGTCCAGGTCGAACAGCACCATCCCCACCGCGAACGTGGGCACCCCGCGGAAGACCAGGTTGAACGTGGCCCGGCCGAGGTCCTCGGCCAGCCACCAGCCCTGGAGGGAGACCGGCCGCAGCAGGTCGGTGCCCACGGCGCCCGAGCGCACCCGCTCACCCAGCTCCAGGGGCGGGCCCATGATGGCGACCATGCCGATCAGGCCCTGGCTGACGAACACCTGGGTGACGGCGTCCCCGGCGTCGTAGCCGTTGATCTCGGGGCGCGCCGCGAACAGGGCGAGCATGACGGTGGCGTTGATCGTGCCGAAGACGGAGTTGGTGAGGATCCCGGCGATCGTGGCCGCGCGGTAGGTGGAGTAGCGGTGCAGCCCTCGGGCGTACACCGCGAAGTAGACGCGCACGGGCGTGGACTCCTGGTGTGTCGAGACGTGCAGGTGGTGAACTACCGGTCTCGACACCGGGGGCCGGGGGAGACACGGGGGTCCGGCACGTCCCTGACGCACGGGGCTCAGGTCCGGGTCGCCGCGAGTGGCGAAGATAGCACACGCGGGGCCGCCGCCGGTCCCGATCGCGGCGCGGGCCGGGCGCGCGGAACGCGCATGTGATGACGGAGGCGGGGTCACGCCGGTGTCTCCCCTTGTACCGGCGGACCGCGCCGCCTCCGTCGCCCGCCCGGTCACGCCCCCTCCCCTCAACGGGGACGCACGGACCAGGCGGGGTTCTCGCTCCCGCCCCCTCGGCGGGGGTGCGGGGCGGGTGAGGTGTCCGCGCCCGCCTCCCCTCAGCGGGGTGCGGGACGGGCGGGGTCCTCACCCACGTGTGTCCAGCGGGGCGTACGGGCCAGGCGGGGCCCGGCTTCCGTTCCCCCAGTGGGGCGGACGGGGTCAGGCGAGGTCTCTGCCCCCGCTGCGCCCCGAGGCCGACATGCGCACGACGGTGGGCAGCCGCTCCAGTTCCAGGGACTCGCGCAGGGAGCCGACCCCCTCGTCCCGGCAGGCGTGCCACACCTCCACGGGATCGGCGTCCTCGGTCAGCACCAGGTCGAGCCACAGGCGCGGCTCCCGAGCGGACCCGGTGAACCTCGCCCTGCCACGGACCACGCGCGGGTGCGCGCTGAGCTGGGCGACCAGGGCGTTCCCGGCGGCGGACGGCGACACCTCGGTCCGCCCCGCCGCCGTGTCCGCGCCCACGAGCAGCCTGCGCGGGCGGTGGGCGCGGCCCTGGACCAGGAGCCAGCGCACGGCCAGCACGGTGAGCACCAGTGCGACCGCCGCCGCGGCATGGGGTGTCCAGGGCCAGGCCAGGGCCCGTGCCACCGGTTCGAGGCCGGTCAGCGTGGCGGCGGCGGGGCCGTCGCCGAACAGGCCGCCGCCGACGGCGAGTCCGGCCGCGCCGCCGGCCAGGAGCACCAGGCCCGTGAGGAACAGCCCGAGCCGGTTGCCCCGCGCGGTCCTCCTGCTGCGGCGGTGGGGGAAGCCCCGGATCGTGGACCGGGTCGGAGAGTCCCGGCGGGGCGCGTCGGCGCGTGTCGTACCGGTGCCGGTCGTGTCGGAGACCGCCGCGCCCTTGTCGGTCGTGCCCGGGGCGGTCCCGCCCGCGCTCGTCCTGCCCGTTTCGGCGCTGCCCGCGCCCGTGCCGCCCGTGTCGGTGCCGGACGGGTCCGGCTCCGGTGCGGATCGCTGTCCGTCCATGCTCACGCCTCCTCCCGCACCCGGACGCGGACCCCCGGAGTGCGGACCGGAACGAGTTCCTCCAGCCTCCGGCGCACGGCCGCGTCCACGTCCCGCCTCAGCCAGTGGGCGCCGCGTATGTGCGTGCGCGCCCGCACCCGCACCGTGCGGCGGCCCACCCGAACCCGGGCGCCGCGGACACCGTCCACCCCGCGCGCCGAGACGGCGAGGAGGTCGCGCAGCGCCCGCCGGGACAGGCCCACGGCCATGTCGCGGTCGTCGGTGCGCAGGACCAGGTGGCCGCCGTACCCGGGCAGCGACGCCGCGGTCAGCAGCGTCAGGCCCAGGGTGGCGGCGACACCCGAGGCCAGCATGGTCTCGGGCGCCTCCCACGGGACCGTGGCGGCGCGGGCGGCCATGCCGTCCACCGCGGGGAACGGCGCGGGCGCGCCGACGATGCTCGCGGTGATCACGGCGAGCACCAGCCCGGAGACCACCGCCACCGAGGCGGCGACCACGACGGCGGGCAGCGTCCGCCGGGGCCGGAAGACCCTCACCGCGGTCCGCCGGGCCCCGCGGTCCCCGCGCCGACCCCCGGGCGGGGGGCCGCCCGGGTCCGCGGACGCCTCGTGGGTCCGCGCCTCCTCCTGGAGGGAAGTCATCTCCGCTTCCTCCGATGGCTCAGCGCACCCGCGGCGCGGGTACGAGTTCGACGATCTCGATGTCGGTGCTGTGGACGGTCAGCCCGGTCAGGTTCTCCACCGTGGCGGCCACGTGCGCGCGGACCTCCTCGGCGGTGCGGGCGAGCGGGGAGGGGTAGGCGACGGCGATCTCCAGGCGCAGCCCCACGCGGGAGCCGCCCCGGCGCACCTCGGCGCGGGCCTTGTGGCCCTCACCCACCAGCCCGCCCAGCCGGTCGCCCAGGGGACGGGTGGACCGGTGCTCGGCGGCTGCCGCGCACGCCAGGCGGCGGACCGCCCGGTCGGACACGACCGTGGTGCCGCGCTCCTCGGGCGGCACCCGGGGCGCGTGCCGGTCCGGCTCGGCGCCGGACCGCGCACGCGCGCCGGGTGCTCCGGCGGCCTCCACCGACGCCCCGCTCCCCGCGGCGTCCTCCCCGGGGGCCGGTCCGCGGCTCCCCGGGGAGGCCTCGGCGGCGCTCACAGGCGACCACCGCGCTCACGGCGCGTGAACAGCTCGGCGAAGTCGACCTCGCCCTCGTAGGCCCTCCCCGCCAGGAAGCCCGCGGCTCCCAGGAGCAGGACCAGGAGGAAGGCCCCGAAGCCCCCGAAGGCGGCGGCGAGGCCGAGGACCGCCCCGAAGGCGAGTCCGACGATCGACCACATGGGTCCTCACTCCCTCACGTCGTGTCTGCCGGTGTGCCGCTGTCCGCTCCGCCGTCACCTGACCCTCGGCTCGGCGGCGGAACGGCTCTCCTCCTCGTCCGGCAGGTGGATGTCGTCCACGGTCACGTTGACCTCCGTGACCTCCAGGCCGGTCATCCGCTCCACACCGGAGATGACGTTGCGCCGCACGACGGCCGCCAGGTCGGGGATCGAGACGCCGTACTCGACGACGAGGTTGATGTCCACCGCGGCCTGGCGCTCGCCGACCTCCACGGCCACGCCGCGCGCCGCGGTGCTGGTGGAGGTGGAACCGGGGATGCGCTCGCGGACGGCGTCGAAGGCGCGCCCGGCCCCGCCGCCCATGTGGTGTACGCCCCGGACCTCCCGGGCGGCCATACCGGCGATCTTGGCGACCACGTGGTCGGCGATCGAGGTGCGCCCGGTGTCGGTGTTCAGCTCGTGGGAGTGCTGGGCGCGCACGGGGACGCTGCTCGTGCTGCCCGCCTCGCGCAGCTCGGCGGGGGCGAGTTCACTGCTCTGGGCGCTCTTCGCGGCCATGGTCGGTTCTCCTTGCGTTGTCGGGTGTTCGGTCAGGGGCGGAAACGGGCGTCCCGCCGTGGGCGGGTCCGTCCGCCGGTCCTTCGGACGGGGCCGTCGGGGCCGCTCTGAGCTGGACTGTCGGTCTTCCCCGAGCGGCGCCGCCGACTCCTCCTGCGGCGGTGTCGTGGCCTCTATCGCCCGTGGTCGCGCGAGGAGGCCGTGAAACGGGCCGCCGCGTCCACCACCACGTCCCGGCCGCCGGTCCGGGCGTGCTCCGGCGCGGCGCCGGGTGCGCGGGCCAGGGGCGGGGTCCCGGCCAGGGCGGCCCTCTCGGCGGCGCGCCTGGCGGCCGTCCTCCTGAGGCCGAACCTGATCTCTCCCATGGCGGTGCTCTCCTCGCTCGCTCGGCGCCACCCGTCGTGGCGCCGTCACAGGGGAGGACACGGGGAAGGGCCGTCGGCTCACGGCCATCATCGTGTGACCTGTGTCACTACTAGTGTGGGGGAGGCACGGGTGCGGGGCTGCCGTGTTCGGCACGAACCTGGGGTAGTTTCTCTGTGCTCGTGTACGGGGAGGGGTGGCCGCGGCGACGATGCACAGGGAAACCGCACTTCCGGAGAGCGTGCTCGTGGAGCGCGCCCAGGACGGGGACGACAGGGCGTTCGAGGACCTCGTCCGTCGGCACCAGGACACCGTCTACCGGATCGCCCTGCGTGTGCTGCGCGATCCCGCCGACGCGCGCGACGCGGCCCAGGAGGCCCTGATCACCGCGTGGCGCAGGCTTCCCGAACTCGCCGACCCGCAGAGCTTCCCCGCCTGGCTCAACCGCATCGTGGGACGGCGCGCCCTGAACATGCTGCGGGCCCGCAGGCCGGTGGAACCGGTGGAGGACGACGAACGGTTGGAGGCGAGGGAACCCGGACCGGCGGGGGAGACGCTCGCGGGCGACCTGCGCGAGGCGCTGCTCGAAGCGCTGTCGGGGTTGCCGCCCCCGCAGCGGATCTGCTGGGTTCTGCGCGAAATGGAAGGATTGGGCTATGAAGAGATAGCGGAGATCGTCGACACGACCCCGACCGCTGTGCGTGGACGTATTCACCGCGCGCGTACCCATCTCGTGGAGGCGCTTGAGCCATGGCGGTAGACCCGTCCGACGACCACGACCGACTGCCCTGCGGGACCTCGGTGGACGCACTCCTGAGGGACCTGCTGGCCGGTCGGCTCACCGAGCACGAGTCCTCCTGCGAGCACTGCCGGGCGGAGGCGGGTGAGCTGCGTCCACTCGTCGAAGCGGTGCGCCGGGACGACGAGGAGGAGGTCACCGCACCTCCCGGGCTGCTCACGGACGTCATGCGCGTGGTGCGCGCCGAGCGCCGCTCGGAGGGGACGATCGTCCTGAGCGGCTCCGGCCCCGGCGGCACCGAGGTCAGGGAGTCGGCCGTGGCGGCCATGCTCCGGACCTCCGTCGAGTCCGTTCCAGGGGTCGTGGTCGGCCGCTGCCGCGTCGAGCAGACCCGCGAGGGCCTCTCCGTCCGGGCCACGGCGCGGGTCGCCGTCGGCTTCCCCATCCCGGACGCCGCCGACGCCGCCCGACGCGCCATGCGCTCCCTGGCCGAACAGCGGCTCGGCCTGCCCGTCGCCCGCCTGGACATCGATGTCGTCGACCTGGACGATCCTGCCCCGGGACGGTGAGGGCGGAGCCGTCGGCGCCTACTCCTCCGCCTCGCGGCGCAGGCCGGGCACGCCGTCGGCGGGCCGGACCCCGTCGTCGCACAGCGCCAACCAGTCGCCGCGCGCGGGAACGAGCGCGAGCACGACGACGGTCAGTCCCATGGACATGAGCAGCGCGGACGCGAGCATCGTCTCGGGGGTCGCCCAGAGCTGGTCGTGGCCGTGGGTGTCGAACCAGATCCACGCGTGGTGGTGCAGCGGACTGCCCACCAGGGTGGCGGTGATCTCGGCGGTCGCCAGGAGGGCCACCAGGGAGGCGACGGCCCCGGTGACCAGGAGGGGCAGCGGGGGCCGGGCGCGCAGTGTGCGCACCGGCGCCTCGGAGCCGCTCGTCGTTCGCGGGTGCGGACCGCGGGCCCTGTTCTGCGGTTCGGTCCTGGTCACGTCGCGCTTCATGTGTTCCGTGTGCTCCATGCGTCTGTGGACGGAAGGCGTCCAACGGGAGGATGTCGTCATGGGGAGGACACACCGGTGCCGTTCCACCTCACGGTAGAAGCGCTGTGCGGCACGGCACATTCCGTGTGCGCGAAGCCGGGACGGCCGACGTCCCTGCTGCTCGGGCGGGCTTTCTGAGAGCGTCGCGGTCGCGGGAAGGCCGGTGCGGCAGCCGTTTCCCGGTCCCCGCCGGGAGCCGTCCGCCTCCGGGCGCGACCGCTTCGGGGACGTGCGCGTACCGTCGGAGTGGCCAGAGTCACCCTCCGTCGTTACCGGTCCTTCACGTGGGGGCGAACGGGCGCAACGTCGCCCTGGGATCTTCGGTCCCATGGACGTTTCCGAAGGACAGCACGGAACCGACGACCACCGCCACGGCTTCTTCGGCCGCGAGGCACTCGACCTGGGCACCCTGCTCCTCGCCGCCGGTGCGGCGCACCTGGTGGTGCTCTCCCTCGGGCACAGCGACGCGGGCGTCCGCGTCCTGATCACCGTGGGACTGCTGCTGCTCGCGGTCTCCGCGGTCCACCGGTGGCGCCGCCACAAGGCCGCGTCCGCTCCCCGGCCGCCCAGGGGCTCCGGAGCGGTGAACGCGTCCGGGAGCGCCGGGCCGCCCACGGGTACCGGCCCGTACGCGAACGGCGGGCTGACCGGCGGCGACGGTGCGTCCCGTGGCACCGGGACATCCGAGGACACGGCGCTGCCCGGGAGCGCCGGGCTGCCCGGGAACGCCGGGTCGGCCGGCGGCGGATCCTTCCGAAGCGCCCCCTCGACCGGGGAGGGAGCCCCGGCGTCGGCCGGTTCCCCGGCGGGTGGGGAACCGGTGCGCGCCCCGTCCGACGACCTGCTGTGGAGCGTCCGCGCGACGGTCGCCGACGTGCCCGGCGGCCTGGCCGCGCTCACCGCGCGGTTCGCCGCCCTCGGGATCGACATCCGGCTCATGCAGGTGCACCCGGCGGGGCCGGACGCCGTGGACGAGTTCTTCGTCAGCGCTCCCGCGCACGTGGGAGAGGGCGACCTGTACACCGCCGTACGGGAGGCGGGCGGACGCGAGGCCGCCGTGCGCCGCGCCGACGTCCACGAGCTCAGCGACACCACCAGCCGCACGCTCGCCCTGGTCAGCGCCCTGGTCACCGGGGCGACCACGCTGGAGCGCTCGCTGCTCTCCCTGGCCTCGGCGCGGGCCGTGGAGCACACCGCCGAACCGCCCGCCGGAACGGTCCGCGAGGACCTGTCCGGCACGGTGATGACCCTTCCGGCACCCGACGGCGGCGTCCTGACCGTCCGCCGGGAGGTCATCCCCTTCACCGCCGTGGAGTTCGCCCGGTGCCGGGCCCTGGCCCACGTCGCCTCGTCCCTGCACGCGCGTTCGCACGGCCCGGGACCCGGGAGGCGCTGAACCCGGTCGGGCGCGTCCCGGGTCCGGGACGCGCCCCGGACCCCGCGCGCCGAGCGCGTGGTGGGAGGCGCCCGTGACGACCGGTGCCGGGGGCCTCGGGTTCGGCGGCGGCCCACCGTCGGCGTCCGCGTGTCGTCGCGCCGGGCGCGCGGCCCGAGAAACCGCCAGCGCGTCCGCGCACGTCCGCCCGCACACGGAGACGAGAGTTGTCCACAGGTTCCGCGGGGCGGGGAGAACCGCGCGCCGGGTGGGTAAGGAGGACGTATGGCAACCCCCCGATTCCTCCTGACACCGCACCCGAAGCACACCCTCCTCCTGGCCGTGGCGGCGGCGTTCGCCCTGATCCTGGGCACCGTCGTGGCGGCCCCGGCCGCGCACGCCGCACCGACCTCGGTCAGCACCGGACCGGAACTGCGCCAGGGCAGCTCCGGAGCCGGGGTGAGCGCCGTCCAGGAGCGCCTCGCCGAACTGGGCTACTGGATCGACGGCGTGGACGGCCAGTTCGGCTTCCACACCGAGCAGGCCGTCGTGGCGCTCCAGAAGGCCGCCGGGATCGCCCGCGACGGCGTCGTGGGCCCCGCCACCCGCGCCGCCCTCGCCGAGGGCGTGCTCCCCGAGGCCCAGAGCACCTCCGGCGACCTGCTGGAGATCGACCTGGACCGGCAGCTGTTGCTGGTGGTCTCCGGCGGCGAGGTGGAGCGCGTCCTCAACACCTCCACCGGATCCGGTCAGCCCTACGAGTCCTCGGACGGCACCGAGCGGATCGCCACCACCCCGACCGGCACCTACACCGTCTTCCGCGAGGTCGACGCCTGGGACCCCGGTCCCTACGGTGCGCTGTACAGACCGAAGTACTTCAACGGCGGCATCGCCGTGCACGGGTACCCGGTCGTCCCGGCCCAGCCCGCCTCCCACGGGTGCGCCCGGGTGAGCCTGGCCGCGATGGACTGGCTCTGGGAGAGCGGCAACATCGACGTGCACACCACCGTCCTGGTGCGCTGACCCCGGGGGCGGCCCGGTCGCGGCCGGGCCGCCCCGTCCCCATCTCGTCGCGACCCCTCATCTCTCGAAACTGCTCCTGAAGGGGAAGTAGTCGCCGAGGAACCCGTCGACGTGCCTCTCGGCCTCCTCGCCCGGTTCCGTGGTGTCGTTCACGCAGAAGGCGTCGAAGTCGCGCTGGGCCAGCAGGGACTCGGTCCGGTACCGCACCGCGTCCAGGTCGGCCAGGTTGAGGTAGGTGTAACGCAGGCCGCCCATCACCGCCCTGCCCGTGAACAGCGCGTAGTAGTGGTGCAGGGACGACGGCACGGAGTGGTCGTCCGGGTGCCGGAACCGCGACGCCGCCGTCCGCGTGAAGATCTCGGGGAACCTCTCCTCCAGTTCCTCGACCACCGACCGGCGCTGCGGGATGGGCGTGTGCTTGAACTTGGACACGGGCACCTTGCCGAAGTGCTTCTCCAGCAGCGCGCCGTTGCGCTTGGCGGCGGCGTCCACGGGCTGGTCCTCCTCGCTGACCTCGCCCAGGCCGAAGCGGTAGGGGGAGGGGTTCAGCTTCACGAGCCCGTTGGGGTGGAAGAAGAGGGAGGGGGACACGGGCCGACCGAAGAACACGTCGTCGTTGAGGTACAGGTAGTGCTCGGCCAGGCCCTCGATGTGGTGCAGCTGCGACTCGATGGCGTGTGAGTTGAACACCGGGAGAACCGACGGGTCAGCGAAGATCTCGGTGTGGTCCACCACCCGTACCCGCGGATGGCCGGTGTCCAGCCACGGTGGCGTCTGGCCGTCGGTGACGATGTAGACGTTGCGTACGAAGGGGGCGAACATCTCCAGCGAGCGCAGGGAGTAGAGGAGTTCGTCCCGGCTGGTGTAGCGGGAGTCGGAGGCGGAGTGCGGGTTGGCCGGGGCGTTCGCCCCGAGGTGGGCGTCGCGCCTGGCGCGCCAGGCCTCGTCGGCCCCGTCGACCCAGGTGTAGACGGCGTCGATCGCGAAGGTGAGGTCGGTGGCGAGTTCCCAGGTGAAGGCGTCCAGAGTCGGATGGGTCCGGTCCCCGACCCTGACCTCGGCGGTCTTCCGGGCCTTGCCGGGGATCACCTCGCTCACCGGGTTGGGCTGCGGCGCGATGAGCGACTCCCGCAGGACGTGTTCGGGGGCCACGACCCGGAGTCGGTCGAGCCTCTCCTCGTGGTCGGGGGAGGCGAGGAACCGCTCGCCCTCCTGCCAGAACTCCACGGTGAAGCCGTGGGCGGGGCCGACGACCGCGGGGCCTCGGTCGCCGACGACGTGCTCCCCCGAGCCGGATCACCGGGGCGCGGCGGAGCCGGCGCAGCCGGAGCGGGGACAGGGGCCGGTACCCGACCGGAGTCCTCACGTACGAGCCGTGGAGGCTGTAGCGGGAGGCGAGGACCGACAGGACCTCGGCCCTGTCCTCCTCGGACACGGCGACCGAACGGTGGTACACGCCGTTGGACCGGGAGAAGAAGTAGTCGATCCCCCGTTCACGCAGGAGGTCGGCGAAGCGGTTCGTCTGCCGGGCGACGAAGTCCTCGGTGTCGAAGGGACCGGACCAGCGCCGTGCGAGGACGGGTTCGCGCCGGTAGGTCGACACGGTGAGTTCCGGGTCCCTCCTCCGGTGCCTCCATGAGACGGGAAGGAAGAGCACCTTCCTGACCGGGGCCGGAACCATTCTCCTGAGTATTCGCCTGGCTCTCCGAAAATAGTAGGGAATATTCCACATGGGGTGATCCATCCCGTTGTCATCTTCTGGTTCCTGTTCTGGTCCTTGCGGGTGCGGGTCCCCGCTTTCGTCGCGGGGGGTGCTTCTCCTGCTCGCGTCCTTGCCGGAGTCGGGCCGTGCGATGTCGGCTGTCTCAAGAAAAGTACTGAATCGTTCACCTACCCGAAAGATGTGCTTTCCATAGGTGTAACTTCCTGGGGGTAAGGAGCGGTCATCGTGTCTCCGGGGCGGGGCCGCGGTGCCCACGACAGACGCGCCGTCCATGAACGGGAGGTCCGGGAGTGCCCTTCCACGTCGCCACGGAGCCGGGCGACCCCGGCCGACCCAACGAGGACTTCGCCGCGGCGACCGCGACCAGCGCGGTCCTCCTGGACGGGGCGAGCGCGCCGCGGGACGTGGAGACGGGCTGCTCCCACGGGGTGGCCTGGTACACCCGGCGGCTCGGCGCGCTGCTGCTGGCCGGGGCCGACACGGGACTCCCCCTGCGCGAGGCCCTGGCCGAGGCGATCGCGACGGCCTCCGCCCTGCACGCGCACACCTGCGACCTGGCCAACCAGGAGAGCCCGTCCGCCACGGTCGTGGCGGTCCGGGCGGGCTCCGACGCGCTGGAGTACCTGGTGCTGTCCGACTCCGTGCTGCTGGTGGAGGGCGGGGGCGGGGTGCGCGTGCTCACCGACACCCGTCTGGACGACCTCAGGGGCGACCTGGCCCGTCGGGGGAGCCCCTGGAACGCCATCCGCGCGTACCGCAACGTTCCCGGGGGTTTCTGGACGGCGGGGGCGCACCCCCGGGCGGCCGAGGAGGCGCTGACCGGAACCCTGCCCCTCGGGCGCTTCACCGCCATGACCGACGGGGCGAGCCGGGTGGTGGACCTCTTCGGGGACCTGGATTGGGACCGGGCCTTCGCCCTGGTTTCGGACAGGGGACCGCGCGCCCTGCTGGACCGGGTGCGCGGACTGGAGGCCGCCGACCCCGACCGGCTCCGTCATCCGCGCGGCAAGGGGAGCGACGACGCCACAGTGCTGGCGTGGACACCGTGACCCTGGTTACGGTCACCCTTAAATTGCCTATTCGGACAAGTTAATCTGGTGAACCCGGGGGCTTCCCTCCTGACGTCCCAGGTGGTCGCGTTTCGGGCACTACCGTCATGGGGGACGTTTTGCTCGGTGTTCCAGATGTCCTTTGTTGTCCTTTGCGGTAAAAGCACACAACAGTGGAAGCGGCGGCGGCGACGTCACACACGAGGGAGACCAACGCCTCTCCGAAACCGTGCCGCCAGGCGCTTTCGCGTTCCGTGTTCATCCGGTAGGTTTCTCCGTAACCGAAGCGCCGGAGTTCTCCCCACAACAGCTGGTATCCGGCCTTCGTCGTTCTCTCCACCCCCTGCTCACGTGTGCGCCGAACAGGCGCGACGCGTACGAGAGAACCCCCGCGACGTCGATTTCGACCGGTGAAAAGGAGAAGGTGTGACCACCACGGGCGTCCTCGAACCCACCGGACCGAACCGGTCCCTCGGTCGCACCAGCTGGCTCGACCGGGTCCTCACGACTCCCAGCTCCGCCGTCGAGCGCCACCCGACCGTCCGCGCCCTGGACGGCTACGAGGGTCGGCCCAACCCCCTGGACGCCGAGACGCCTGCGGAGTTCCTGCTGGTCATGCGCCGCTACCTCGTCTGGGCGGGCGACTGGTCCTACCTGGAGCTGGAGTACCTGTGCGGGGGAGCGGTGCGGGCGACCACCTTCCGCGACGTCCTGGAGGGGACCCAGCTGCCCCGGTACGTGTTCCTGATGGCCTTCGTGACCGCCTGCGCCGGTGAGGACGCCGCCGAGCGCCAGCGCTGGACGACCGCCTGGCACAGGCTCCGGTCGGCCGGTCACTGAGTTCTCCGGGACTTTCCCTCCCGGCTTTTCCCGGCGTCCCCGCCGCATCCGCCGCCTCCGGGGCCCGACACCCGTCGAACCCGCGCCGCACCCTTTTCCCGTGCCGTTCGGACACGTGCCCGCGGCTTTTTTCGCGGATTTCTCCGATGCGCCGGTGTGCCAATGCGCCGATTTGGCATCATGCGCGCGGAATTTCCACAGGTAGGACGGCGTCAAGCACATTCCCGCGGCCGATAGGGTCTCCGGAGGACGGCCGCCGTCACGGCGCTGGCACGCGAGCGCCCGGTTCTCCGTCCGGCCACGGGTCGCCCGTGTCCGAAGCCTGCGGCCCCCTCCCGTCGGGCCCCGCCGCCTCGGACCGGTCGCCACCCGCCTTCACTCCCGCGCCACCGGGCGTTCAGCCCGATCTCGTCCGCCCCTGGTTGGCTTCGGCGCGGGCGTGACCGCGCCCATTCCCCCGGAGCCCTCAGGAAGCACGTATGCGCAAGACCACGGCGGTCGCGGTGTCCCTCGCCGTCGCCCTCACCGGTACGGCGGCCCCCGCACACGCGGAGCGGCAGGAGCCCCGCGAGGGCGGGCGCGGCGGCGTCGAACTGTCCGCACTGGGCAGCTACCGCACCGGCTCCTTCGACGAGGCGGCGGCGGAGATCGTCGCCCACGACCCGCGCACCCAGCGCCTGTACGTGGTCAACGCCCTGGCCGCCACCGTGGAGGTGCTCGACGTCTCCGACCCCGCGGCCCCCGCCAAGCTGTTCGACCTGCGCACGCCCGGGGTCGGGGCGGCCGACGGCTCGGTGGTGCCGGAGGGCGCGGTCGCCAACTCCGTGGCGGTCCACGGCGACACCGTGGCCGTGGCGGTGGAGGCACCCGACCGCACCGACGACGGCTGGGTGGTCTTCTACGACACCGACGGCACCGCGCTCAACGCGGTCCGGGTCGGCGCCCTGCCGGACATGGCCGCCTTCACGCCCGAGGGCAGGCTGCTGCTGGTGGCCAACGAGGGGGAGCCCAGCGACGACTACTCGGTCGACCCCGAGGGCTCGGTGAGCGTCATCCGCGTGAACCGCAGGCCCGCCGCCCTCACCCAGGACGACGTGCGCACCGCCGACTTCCGTGCCTGGGACGGGGAGCGGGAGCTGCCCTCGGGGGTGCGGGTGTTCGGGCCGGACCTGTCCACCGGCGAACCGGGCACCCCGGGCCGGGTGGCGCGCAACCTGGAACCGGAGTACATCTCCGCGGACACCGCCTACAGCGCCCAGGTGGTGCTCCAGGAGGCCAACGCCGTCGCGCTGCTGGACCTGCGCACCGCCGAGTTCACCGACATCGTGCCCCTGGGCCTCAAGGACCACATGGAGCCCGGCAACGAGCTGGACGTGTCGAACCGGGACGACGGCATCCGCCTCGCCAACTGGCCGGTGTACGGCATGTACCAGCCCGACGGGTTCGACACCTACCGCTGGCGCGGCCAGACCCTGATGGTCACCGCGAACGAGGGCGACACCCGCGACTGGGACGGCTACTCCGAGGAGACGCGCCTGGGCGACCTGGCCGAGGAGACCCCGCTGTGCGAGGACTCCCCGCGCCTGCGGGAGTTCCTGGCCGACAACGACCTGGGCGTCGACAGCACCGGGGAACTGCTCGACGAGGCCAACATGGGCAGGCTCACGGTCACCGCCGCCGAGGGTCTGCGCGAGGACGGCAGCTGCTACGAGGACGTGTACGCGTTCGGCGGGCGCTCGTTCTCGATCTTCACCACCGAGGGCGAGCTGCTCTTCGACTCCGGGTCGGACTTCGAGCGGATCACCGCCGAGGCCGATCCGGAGTTCTTCAACTCCAACCACGCGGAGAACGCCTTCGACAACCGCAGCGACGACAAGGGCCCCGAGCCCGAGGGGGTCGTGCTCGGCGAGGTGGCGGGCCGCACCTACGCGTTCGTGGGCCTGGAGCGGGTGAGCGGCGTGATGGTCTACGACGTCACCGACCCCCGCGAGGCGTCCTTCGTGCAGTACCTCAACAACCGCGACTTCACCGCCGAGCCCGGCACTGGCGAGGCGGGCGACCTCGGCGCGGAGGGCCTGGCCTTCATCAGCGCCTCGGACTCGCCGATCCGGGGCGTGCCGATGCTGGCCGTGGCCAACGAGGTGTCCGGAACGACCACCCTGTACCGGGTCGACCCGGCCTGACCGCGCTCCGCCGCCGGGCCGCCTCGTCGGGGCCCGGCGAGGCGGACCGCCGCCGCGGGCCCGGTCTCACCCGCGGGGGAAGAGCGCGTCGGTGAAGGCGTTGCGGAACTTCCCGCCCGGGTCGAGCGCGCGTGTGAGGCGTTCGAAGTCCGCCGCGCGCTCGTACCGGGCGGTGATGTCGGCCGGGTCCATCGCGGTGAGCTTGCCCCAGTGGGGGCGGGCGCCCAGCGGCAGGAGGCGCTCCTCCACGGCCGCCAGGACCGGGGCCACGGCCCGCGGGTCCGGCAGCCACGTGAAGTGGAAGGTGACGCAGTCCCGGCCGTGGGCGGGGCTCAGCCACAGGTCGTCCGCGCGCACCGTGCGCACCTCCGCGACGTACAGCGCCGGGGCGAGCAGGTGCCCGATCCCGCGAAGGGCGGCGAACGCGGCGCCCGCGGCCTCGCGCGGCACGTAGAACTCGGACTGCAACTCCCTGCCCGCGCTCGGCTCCAGCTCGGGACGGAAGTGCGGGAGCCGCTCGTGCCAGGGGCCGACGACCCCCATCTGCTCCGTGCTGGGCTCCGGAGGCATCCCCGGGACGGGGTGCACCGGCCCGGACGCGGGCCGACCGCCCCTCCAGGCGCCCTCGGGGCGGTCGGTCCGCTGCTTGAGCCACACGGAGCCCTCCCCGAGCCAGTCGGTGAACAGGCTGACGCTGTAGGCCGCGCCGAACACGTCGTCGACGTGGTCGGCCACCTCGTCCAGGGCCACCCCGACGCGGACCCGCTGGGTCATCGTGAACGCCGGTTCGATCTCCAGGGAGAGCCGGGTGACGACGCCGAGCGCGCCCAGCGCGACCACCGCGCCGGGGAGGACCTCCGGGTCCGCGTCGCGGCTCAGCCAGCCCAGGTCGCCGTCGGGGCCCAGGAGCTGCACCGCGCGCACGGCGGCGGACAGGCAGCGCTGGCCGTCCCCGGAGCCGTGGGTGCCGGTCGCGCACGAGCCCGCGACCGAGATGTGCGGCAGCGACGCCAGGTTCGCCAGCGCGAACCCCCGCCCGTGCAGCGCGGTGACCAGTTCGGCGTAGCGGGTGCCGGCGGTGACGGTGACGGTCCGCCCCTCGGGGTCGATCTCCGCCTCCGCGGGCAGTCCGTCCAGGCGCACCAGGTCGGCGTCGGAGTCGGCGACGAGGTTGAAGGAGTGGCCGCTGCCCAGGGCGCGGATCCGCGGGCTGTCGCGGACGACGCGGCGCAGTTCGTCCAGTGTCCGGGGCCGGTGGACCCGCGGGCTGCCGAAGGTCACGTTGCCCGCCCAGTTGGTGGTCCGCGCGTTCGGTGCTGACATGGGCGCTCCGTGGGTGGGGGCGGGCGGTGTACGGTCTCCGGTTCCCGGGCGCCGCCACGGCAGGCGGCCTTCCGGAGGATAGCCGGGCGGCCCTTCGCCCGGTTCGCCCGGGGGACCGCGCCATGGGTCTTCGGGCCTTCCGCGCCGTTGGCCGTCGGGGCGCGTCGTCGGGAAGTCGCGCGGGTCGGCGCGAACCCGGGCTGTGCCAGCCCCCGGGCCGCCTGGCGGCGTTCCGGGCCTCCCGGCGGGGGTTCGAGGCCCCGGTGCGCCGGGGTGCCTCGACGCCGTCTGTCGGCATGACATAGGTAAACGTTGTTTAAATCGCTTTCGGGAGAGAACGACACAGGGGGAACCGACGTCGTACCACCCGTAGTCGAGCATGGATCGACGTCGACAGACGGAACACGCAATGAGGGGGATGTTCGCCATGACGAGCGCATTTCGCACGGGTTCGGTCCGAGTCGCGGCCCTGGGCGCGGTGTCGCTGCCCGCCCTCCTGCTCGCGTCCGCGCCCGCGGTCGCGGAGGACGCCGACTCCAGTGCGGGGACCATGAGCGTCCGCGACTGCACCGCGGCGGACTTCGAGATCTCCGAGACCGCGCGCGAGGGCGCGGCCGGTACCGTCCACGTCGAGTTCGAGCTGGTCAAGCAGGAACCGCTCGACCCCCAGGACGACGTGGCGTGCACCATGTACCCCTCCGCCGCGAACATGTACTGGGGCGACTCCGAGGGCAACCGGATCGGGGCCGACGCGCAGGTCGAGGGCCAGGGCGGCGGCGTCTTCGCGCTGTACCCGGGTGACGCGGCCACGGTGACCGTGTCCCGCCCCAACCCGGAGGTCTACGACCCCGAGGAGTGCAGCCCCACCGAGGTGGCCGGGGCCCACCTGTTCCTCCAGAACGACGAGGGCGCCGCCTACGTGCCCACGGGTGGAAACGACCGCGTCTGCGCCAACCCGGACATGGGCGCGTCGACGGTCTCCGAGATCACCCCGGCCTGACCCGGCCCGGCGGCGGCCCGGTCCCGGCGGCCGGGCCGCTCCGGGTAGGACACCTGGAACGAAGGCCTCCGACGAGGATCCCGCCCCTCGACCCCGGGCAGCACAGAAGAAACCGCCGGGCCCGTGTGGTGTGCGGGTCCGGCGGTTTCTCCACTGTCTCAAGGTGGCGCACTCGGGAGGACTCGAACCCCCAACCTTCTGATCCGTAGTCAGATGCTCTATCCATTGAGCTACGAGTGCAGGTTGTTCAGTTGTGTGTCGCCCGGTCTCCCTGGCGACGTCTTTGACTCTATCACGGTGTCAGAGGGCCTCGAACCGTTTTGTGAGTGTGCGACCGGTCATGCCGGTCCCCGTCCGCCGGGCGGCCCGGAACGGCGGGACGGCGGCCCCGACGCGCTCGCGCGTTGTCGGAGCCGCCGTCCGGGAGGGAGGGCCGGGGCGTCAGCAGGTTCCGCCGAGGGCGACCCCGTCGACGCGGGAGACACCGGCGTCGCGCTGCGCGCCCACGCGCCGGTTGACCTCCTCGGGCGCCACGGACTCGCCCTGCTGGTGGTACACCCAGTCCACGTCCTGCACGTAGGTGCTCGGGCCGCCGGTGTGGCCGCTCATGTCCACGAACCACTGGTTGAAGTTGATCGACATCGGCGACGAGGGGTAGTACTTCCCGCTGTGCTCGGCCACCAGGTGCGTGTCCACGTAGTAGCGGACCACGCCGTCCGTCACCTGGACCACCAGGTCGCGCCATCCGTCGAAGGAGCGGTTCACCACGTCGCTGGTGTTGTCCGCGACCCAGGGGTCGCGCTGGTAGGTGTGGTACGAGGTCAGGTACATGGCCTCCGCCGGGGCGCCCCAGCCCGAGTTGGGCAGGTACTCGAAGTCGAGCTCGCTGTAGGCGGGATCGTTGTCGTAGGCCAGGGGCGTGATCGTGTAGAAGGTCTGGAGCACGGTGTCGCCGTCCTGGCCGGAGACCGGGGCGTCGGAGAACTTGACCTTGGCGGCGTAGGTCCCCTCGTGGAACTTCTCCTCGCCGAAGGTCAGCTCGGCCTGGCTGGTACCCGCCGGGGTGCCGTCCGTGGTCGAGGTCAGGCGCAGCAGGGAGTCGCCGCTCTCCTCGGCGAAGGAGATGTTGTCGGCGTCCCAGGACGCGCCGGGCACGCCGGGGCCGCCGGGCCAGCTGCGGACGTTCCAGCCCTGGCCGCGCAGGGCCGGGTCGTCGGGGCCGGTGTAGTCGAAGTCGTCGAAGAACAGGCCGCACGACGCGGAGGTCTGGTCGGCGACGGTCTCGACCTCGACTGGGGAGCCCGCCGCGCAGGCGGTCAGGGGGAGTGCGACGGCGCAGGCCAGGGCGATGCGGCCGGGGCGGATGCGGGTGGGCACGGGGAACACCTCGGTTTCGGGGAGGAACAGCCGGGAGCAGGGGCTGGGCCGGGGCCTCCGGTCCTGGAGGGCCCGGCCCGGGAGGCGCTAGAACGCGGTCAGCGTCACGTCGAGGGACACCGGCGCGTGGTCCTGGACGTAGGAGGCGAAGTTCGACACGTCGTCGAAGGCGAAGCCGTAGGCCTTGCCGTCCACGGTGTTCTCGTGGAAGACCGCCGCGTAGCGGTTGGTGGTCTCGTGGTTGTAGAACGCCGCGGGGTCGGTGACCGGGTGCTCGGCGGTGTCCAGCAGCGTCGAGCGGTTGAACGCCGCGCCCAGGATCGCGGCCACCGGACCGGTGATGCCGTCGTTGGGGGCCGCCAGGGCGCCGTCGCAGAAGAAGACGTCGCGGGTGGAGGGCTTGGGGATCGGGGCCACGCCGCCGTCGAAGACCAGGTTGCCCGAGCCGTCCACGCGGCCGGTGAAGGTCCCGGCGTTGGTGGTGACGCGCAGGTCGGTGGTGCTGTAGCGCTCCCAGACCTGGTCGATGTAGGAGTCGTAGTAGTCGGCCGGGAACAGTCCGGCGTCCAGCCCGTGCCCGGGGGCGATGACGAGTTCTCCCTCGCTCAGCACGAGCGACGAGAAGACGGGGTCGGCGGAGAGCGTGGCGAAGACCGCGTCGCGGCCGCCCGGCTCGAACGTGCCGGTGGTCTGGTCGGCCTCGCCCTGGAGGCGGATGGCCAGCGGCACGCTGAACTGGTCCACCATGCTGGTGTTGCAGTACATGCCGGTCTCGTTGTGGGTGAACTCCACGGTGTCGTGGAGCACCCCGTGGCTGGGGTCGGACTCGACCCAGCCCGCCGGGTACTGGAGCGCGGGCCTGCCGTTGCCGTCGGTGACGACCTTGAACCGGAGCTTGCCGCCGAGGGCGAAGTACACCCGGCCGGACATGAACGGCAGGGACAGCTCGCTGACCGAGTCCAGCGGGATCGAGTAGTCGGTGAACCCGTCGTCGGTGTTGTCGGACTCCGCGACCGGGTGCGCGACGCCGCTGGCGTCGACCCAGGACTGCGTGTTCGTGGTCAGGTCGGTTCCCACGATGTAGGCGCGGATCTCGCTGTCGGGGAAGGTCCCGGTCTCGTTGGTGACCCTCACCGGAAGGGCGCCGGCCTGAGAGCCGCCCGAGGTGAGTTCGCCGTTGCTCTCCGCACGGGAGCAACCGGTCGTGACGAGCAGGGTGCTGACGGTGGCGAGCGATGCGCCGCCGAGGAACAGTCTTCGGTCGATCATGGGGGTCGCCTCACTGGAGGGGCTGGTAAGACGCGCCCAATCTGACGACCGTTGAAGCGTCGCGTCAACCCGTGGTCACGATCCGTCCGCGACGTTTTCGTGTTCTTACTGGTAACAAAGTTGCCATGTGACTTATGTCACTCTCGATCCGAATGATTTTCGGTTCTGTGGGTGAACATTTTTGGCGGATGGGCGTCCACAGAAGTTCTCCCCCTGGTGGGCGGCGGTTCACGGGGGCCGCGCTCCGCCGGAAGGAGCTGGCGCGCGGACTCGCTCCCCCTACCGAACGGGACGGAAGGGGCCCGGCACCGCACCGCCGTCCGGCCCGCACCGACCGGGACCCCGGTCCGGGGCTTCGCCGTCCCCGTCCGCACAGCCCCCGGTCTACGCCCTCGCGCCCTCGGCGGGCTCCGTCGGCACGGCGGCCCCGGCCAGCACGGCCGACTCGACCGGAACGACGGCCCCGGCCTCCAGGGAACGGCCCGCCTCCAGCATCCGGTCGATCAGTTCGTCCCTGGTCTCCCTGACGGCGCGCGCGTTCAGGGCCTCGCCGTGCAGCCGGTCGGCGTTGCCGCCGTCGGAGTCCACCTGGACGAGGAGCAGGTCCAGCTCGCGCTGGCGCTCCTCGACCCTCTGCACCTGCTCCCACTCGGTGTGCGCGGCCAGGGCCTCCTCGACGGACGCCCCGTAGTCGCGGATCGCGTCCACCCGGGCCGCCAGCTCCCGGTACACGGCCTCGTGGCGCTCGTGCTGCTGGTCCAGCACGGCGAGCACCCGGTCGGAGACGGCGTCGAGGGAGTCCGCCACGTACTCCTCCCTGATCCGCTCGTGCCGGTGCAGCAGCGAGGCGATCCGCCACTCCTCGGCGCGCAGGACCGACAGGGGCTGGGCCGCGTCGAAGGAGTCGCCCAGCCGCAGGTCGGCCTCCTCGACGGTCCCGATCGTCCTCTGCACGTCCAGCAGCAGGCGGGCGCCCTGCCGACCGAGGTTCGCGGGCACCAGGTAGCGGTCCGCGTGGGCCGCCGCCAGCCGGTCGCCCCGGGGCCACCACCACCCCGCCCACAGGGCGGCGGCCGCGTACACCGCGCCCGGCACGAACCAGTAGAGGTTGAAGGCCCACTCCGGCCCCGCCAGTGCGAGGAACCAGCTCGTCAGGGTCGCGGGCACGAAGGCCAGGGAGAACGCCTGCCAGGACCGGCGCCGGGAGGTCCGCGACAGCCACCGCGGCAGTAGGGACCGCGGGCGCACACGGGTGACGGCGAGTCCGGCGGCGCCCACGGCCGCGGCCTGCACCAGCAGGCCCAGGAAGTACAGAGGGACCGACCACACCAGGAGGGGACCGCTGGCCAGCGCCCAGAGGAGGCTCAGCGCGGCCACCGCGGTCCCGGCCGCCGCCATGCGCGTCCGGTTGGGGAACCGGGGCTGCCTGGCCCAGGCCCGCTTCGAGCGCAGGAAGGGCAGATGCTTCCGGAGTCTTCCGGCGAGGCGGGGAGGCAGTGAGGGGTCCAGGACGGGACGTGCGCCCCCACCCGTGCTGTCCGCGACCTTCCACCGGCTGTCCGACACTGGTTCGGCTCCTCTCGCGTGCGGTTCGCCGCGCTCGGCCCCCTCCGTTTCGGACACGCGTTTCGGACGCGCGGTTTCTCGGGGAGTCCGTACCGCACGTTACCGCCCCGGCACGGAATCCGTACCGGGGCGGTGGTCACGAATCTCGCCTCAGCCCGCGACGGCCTCCTCCACGGCGGCGGCCCACAGCGACACCGCGCTGTCGACCTGGTCGCCGTCGACGATGAGCGGCGGGATCATCCGCACCACGTTCCCCTCGGGGGCGCAGGTGAGCAGCAGGAGTCCGTGCCGGGCCGCGGCCTGCTGGGCGCGCAGCGCGGTGGCGCCGTCCGGCGAGCCGTCGGCGGCGGTGAACTCGTTGCCGAGCATCAGCCCCCGGCCGCGCACGTCGCCGATGACCGGGTTGGCCTCCGCCACCTTCTCCAGGCCCAGGCGCAGCCGCTCGCCCATGCGCGCGGCGTTCTCCACCAGGCCCTCCTCCTGGATCACGTCCAGGGTGGCCAGGGCGGCGGCGCAGGACACCGCGTTGCCGCCGTAGGTCCCGCCCTGGGAGCCGGGCCAGGCCTTCTCCATGATCGCGGCGGGGGCGGCGATCGCCGACAGCGGGAAGCCGCTGGCCAGTCCCTTGGCGGTGATGACCACGTCCGGCCGGATGCCCGAGGGCTCGTGGCCCCAGAACGTGCCCGTGCGCCCGAAGCCGGTCTGCACCTCGTCCGCGACCAGCAGGAACCCGTGCCGGTCCGCGCGCTCGCGCAGCCCCTGGAGGAAGGCCGAGGGCACCGGCACGTAGCCGCCCTCGCCCAGCACCGGCTCGATGAACACGGCGGCGGTGTCCCTGGGCGAGGTCACCGTGGCGAACAGGTAGTCCAGCTCGCGCAGCGCGTACGCGACCGCGTCGGCCTCGGACACGCCCAGCCGGTAGGCGTAGGGGAACGGCGAGACCACCACGCCGGGCATCAGCGGGCCGATGCCCGCGCGGATCTTGACCCCGGACGTGGTCAGCGACGCGGCGCCCATGGTGCGCCCGTGGAAGGACCCCTGGAACACGATGACGTTCTGCCGACCGGTCGCCTGCCGGGCCAGCCGCAGGGCGGCCTCGACGGCCTCGCTGCCCGAGTTCACGTAGAACAGCCGGTCGAGCCCGGCGGGCAGCACTTCGCCCAGCCGCTCGGTGAGCCGCAGCAGCGGCCGGTGCATCACGGTGGTGTACTGGCCGTGGACCAGGGTCCCCACCTGCTCCCGCGCGGCGGCCACGACGCGGGGGTGGCAGTGGCCGGTGCTGGTGACGCCGATGCCGGCGGTGAAGTCGAGATAGCGGCGGTCGTCCTCGTCGTAGATGTAGGCGCCCTCGCCTCGGGCGGCGACGACCGGTGTCGCCTGCTTGAGGATCGGGGAGAGCTCCGCCATGCGTGGCCTCGATTCCGTGTCGCGTGTTCCGTAGGATTGTTGACAATCGACGCTGCTATGGAAACATCCGTGCGGCGACGGTGTCCAGTGGGCGCACGTTGGGCAGTTCTGACCACAGGCCGAATCTCGACCGGGGAGTAGCGAACATGTCGGATCAGGAAGCACGGGTCGTCGCGCAGGTGGACAAGAGGCTGTTCATCGGCGGGACGTGGCGCGACGCCGCCTCCGGGAACGCCTTCGAGGTGGAGGACCCCTCCACCCGTGAGGTGCTCTGCGAGGTCGCGGACGCGGGGAAGGAGGACGCGCTCGACGCCCTGGACGCGGCGCACCGGGCCCAGGCCGACTGGATGCGCACGGCGCCCCGGGACCGCGGCGAGATCCTGTACCGGGGCTACGAGCTGCTCATGGAGCGCCGGGAGGACCTGGCGGTCCTGATGACCCTGGAGATGGGCAAGCCCCTCGCCGAGGCCCGGGGCGAGATCGCCTACGCCGCCGAGTTCCTGCGCTGGTTCTCGGAGGAGGCCGTGCGCATCGAGGGAGGGTTCTCCACCTCCCCCGACGGCAAGTCCCGCTTCCTGGTCATGCGCCAGGCGGTCGGCCCCTGCATGCTCATCACCCCCTGGAACTTCCCCATGGCGATGGGCACCCGCAAGATCGGCCCCGCCATCGCCGCGGGGTGCACCATGATCCTCAAGCCCGCCCACCAGACGCCCCTGTCCGCCCTCGCGCTGGCGGGCATCCTCTCCGAGGCCGGGCTCCCCGAGGGCGTCCTCAGCGTCATCCCCACCACGGATCCGGGCTCGGTCACCGAGCCCCTGCTCAGCGACGGCCGCATCCGCAAGGTCTCCTTCACCGGCTCCACCGCCGTGGGCCGCAAGCTCCTCGAACAGAGCGCCGGGCAGGTTCTGCGCACCTCCATGGAGCTGGGCGGCAACGCGCCCTTCCTGGTCTTCGACGACGCCGACATGGACGCCGCCGTGGACGGCGCGATGCTCGCCAAGATGCGCAACATCGGCGAGGCCTGCACCGCCGCCAACCGCATCTACGCCCAGGCGGGCATCGCCGAGGAGTTCGCCGAGCGCCTCAGCCGCCGCATGGGCGCGCTGCGCCTGGGCCGCGGCGTGGACGAGGGCGTCGACGTGGGCCCGCTCATCGACGACAAGGCCCGCGACAAGGTGCAGGGCCTGGTGGACGACGCCGTCGGCAAGGGCGCCCGCGTGCTGGTCGGCGGCGGCCCCGGCGACGGTCCGGGCCACTTCTACAAGCCCACCGTGCTCGCCGACGTGCCCTTCGAGGCCGAGCTGTCCACCACCGAGATCTTCGGCCCGGTGGCCCCCGTGCTGCCCTTCGAGACGGAGGACGAGGTGCTGCGGGCCGCCAACGACACCGAGTACGGACTGGTCAGCTACGTCTACACCCGCGACCTCAACCGGGCGCTGCGGGTCAGCGAGAACCTGGAGACCGGCATGGTCGGCCTCAACCAGGGCGTGGTCTCCAACCCGGCCGCGCCCTTCGGCGGGGTCAAGCACTCCGGTCTGGGCCGCGAGGGCGGCCGGGTCGGCATCGACGAGTTCCTGGAGACCAAGTACGTCGGCATCGGCGGAATCTGACCGGATATCCGGGCGATCCGGAGGTTCGACTGTGCCTCGGGCGCGGCACCGCCTACGCTCGCCCCATGGGCACACGGATCCCCGACGACGGTGACACCGCCGCCGCTCTGGCCTCCGTCAGGGCGGCGGGCGGTGAACCGTCGCCGGAGGCGCGGGCGGACCTGGAGCGGATCGCACGCGGTGAGATGAGCTTCGAGGAGGCCAGGGAGCGCATCCTGGCCAGGTACCGGCTGCGGGAGTGACGGAGGCGACGCGGCGCCCCGCGATCCTGTTCGCCGTGATCTCGTACTCATAGCGGGGTTCGAGCGCCGACATCGGCTAAGACGCAGTTCAGGCCCCTTGCGTCACACCGGTGACGTTTCCGGCCAGCGCGGGTCGGGCGTCGGCGCCGGGCGGCGGCACGGCACGACAGTGCCCAGGGGCACTCCGGGCGTCGGCGCCGCGCACCGGCACGGGCGCGTCCGTGTTCCGCGGGCGTCCTATGCCTCGGGGACGGACTCCCCGCCCTCGCCGTTGATGCGCTCGACCGTGTCCACCATGTGCGCCTCGATCAGGCGCAGCAGCTCCTCCTCCGCCCCGTCCACGATCGCGTCCAGGATGCGGCGGTGCTCGTCCAGGAGCTCCTCCGGCTCCGGGTACACGTCCTGCATCACCGTGAGGCACATCCGGGTCTCCACCAGCAGCGTCTGCGCCATGCGCTCCAGGCGGCTGTTGCCCGCGCAGCTGACGAGGGTCTGGTGGAAGGCCTGGTCGGCGTCGCTCATGGCGTTGCGGTCGCGGCCCGCCGCCGCGGCGGCGAGCCGCTCCACGGCCGGGGTGAGGCGGGCGACGGCCTCGCCCCGGTTGCCGCGCATGATCAGCTCGCACGCGGTCCGCTCGACGGCGAGCCGGGCCACGTAGACGTCGCGCACGTCCGCGGGCGTGAGTTCGCGCACGAACAGCCCCCTGTGCCGTTCGCTGCGCAGCAGCCCCTCCTGCACCAGGCGCTGCATCGCCTCTCTCAGGGGGCCGCGGCTCACCCCGAGCTGACCCGCCAGCTCGGACTCGCCGAGCTGGTCACCCGGCGCGAGCGAGCCGTACATGATCGCGGACCGCAGCTGGTCGGCGATCAGTTCGGCGGTGGAACGCCGGGGCACGGGTCTGAGCTGGCCTGGGGCGGGCATGGCCGCCCTCCTCTCGGATCGGGGACGGGACGCGCGGCGGGCGCGTCGTCGAGGTTAACGGGGCGCCAGGACGCTGTTGACCGCGGCCGAACCCGAGCGGAACAGCATGCCCGGTCCGGAGCCCCGGCCCGCGGTCGCCCCCGCCAGGCGCAGACCCTCCCACACGCTCACCTGGTTGGCGGTGAGCACGGTCTTGCCGAGCAGCGCCTCCAGGGGTTCGATGAGGTGGGCGCTGTGCAGGGCGGTGTCCGGCACCAGGACGGCCTCGGCGCGCTGGTGGTCGTTGGAGATGACGAAGTCCAGGACGTCGTCGGGGTCCAGGTCGCCGACCTCGGCGGCGGTGGCGATGCCGTGGCTGGCCAGCGACAGCACGGTCACCCCCGCCTCGGTGAGGAACTCCACGAACCTCTGGGCGACGTCGTCGGGGTAGGTGGCGGCGATCGCCACCCGCGAGACGCGCAGCTGGCTCAGCGCGTGCACGAAGGCGAACGAGGTGCTCGACGACGGAGCGCCCGCGTGCCGGCGCACCCCCTCGACCTGCCTGCGGGCGCCCTCCCAGCCGAACACGAAGCTGCCGCTGGTGCAGGCCCACACCGCGGCCTCCACCTCCATCATGGCCAGCTCCTGGGCGCCCCTGGCGAGCACGTCCTCGCCGCCGACGTCGAGCAGGGCGTCCACGCGGTGGGCGTCCTCGCGCATGAGCGTGTGCACCACGGGGAGTTCGACGCCCCCTCCGAGCAGGCCCTCGAAGGCCTTGTAGTCGTCCTCGGCGCTGAACCCGGGGTAGAGGAATCCGACGCGGGTCATGTGGCCCTCCTTTGCGTCACGTCCCGCGCATCACGCGGCACTCGGTGCGGCGACGTCGATCAGGCTCTGTCCGTGGGCCACGGCCTGGCGGCCCGCGGCCCTCATCACGGCCCACATGGTCACCTGGTTGGCCGCGATCACCGGTTTGCCCAGCTCGCGTTCCAGGGGCGCGATGATGTCGTAGGTGAGCACGTTGGTGCAGCTGATGAACACGGCCTGGGCGTCGGGGCGGTCCACCGAGTGCACCGCCTCGGACACCTCGGCGTAGGTCACCCGCCAGATGTGGCTGAGCAGGCCCAGCCCCACGCTGGAGGTCACGGCGACGCGGTGCTCGGCGAGGTAGGCCAGGAGCCGGTCGGTCACGCTGTCCACGTAGGGCGTGACGACGGCGATCCGGTCGGCGCCGAGCGCCTCCAGGGCCTGGACCAGCGCCCCGGACGTGGTGACGGCGGCGGGCGCCCCGGCGTCCACCATGGCCCCGTGCAGGCGCCGCTCGCCCCGGGCGCCGTGCACGAAGCTGCCCGAGGCGCACGCGTACCCGATGGCCAGGGGCTCGGGGGCGAGCAGCGCGCGGACCGCCGGGGCCACGTGCTCCTCCCGGCACAGGGCGGCGGCCTGGTCGACCGTCACCGGTACGTGTACGTACGGCAACCGCGTGACGTGCAGTGAGACGTCGTCGGGCGTCCAGCGCCAGAGTTCGCGGTCGAGCGCGAAGTCGTAGGGCGCGATGACGCCGACTCCCGCCTGCCACGGCGTCCGCGTGCTCGCGGCCAGTTCGACGACCTGCTGCTGCGCGCCGGTGCCGTTCGTGTGCTCTCCGTCGGTCCGCATCGGTCACTCACCTCCCGGATGTGTGTTGTCGTTGCCGTCCCCGCGGGGACGCGGTCGCTCCGCGCCGGGGGCCCGAGGGCCGCCCGTGGGCGCGGTCGTGGTGGCCCGCGGGCCGGTCAGCGCTCCAGGCGCTCGTACACCAGCCGCTCGCCGACGCTGCCCGAGCGCCAGACGTCGTTGCAGGCCTCGGCCATGGCGGGCAGGTTCTCGACGACGGTGGCGAAGACGTTGCCGGGCACCCAGCCGACGTCGCCGTTGAGGAGCAGGTTGTTGCGCCCGTAGAAGAGGGCGAGGTCGATGACCCCGGGCAGGTGGCCGATCCCCTTGTCCTCCTTGAAGGCGCGGTCGAGCATGCCCCCGTCGAAGGAGAAGTAGACGACGTCGCCGGGGATCGGGGTGACGGTGGGGTTCTCCTGGCCGGGCTCGTCCTCGGCGAACCGCGGCACCATCGTGTAGACCTCGTTGCGCGCGTACTTGGCGTGCTGGACCGCGTCGCCCTGCGGCAGGGCGTTCCAGACCGCCTCACAGGTGCGGGGCGCGTCCTTGTCCAGGAGTTCGGCGACGCAGGAGACCCCGCGCCTGGGCAGGGTGATGGTCATGTACCGGGGCAACGGGTAGTCCCTTCGACGTCGGGCAGCGGGACCTGCGGGAACACCCCCGGCGCCGGGGCTGTTGATTGTTGACAATCCTAGGGTCCACAACCCGGATGCGGCAATAACCCCGGTGCGAGTGGGTATCCCGGGCAGGTCAGAGGTGGTGGGGGAGGCCCGGGTTTCGGGGGGAACAGTCGATTTGAGGATTGTTGACAATCCTATGTGGGCTCCCTAGCGTTTCCCGTGCAGGGCGATCCGTCCCCGACGACCTCTCTGAACCACCGTCGCCAACCGGAGAGTGCACGCCCGTGAACAGCCTCATCCCGCCCAACCGACCGAGACTCCTCGTCCTCCACGGAGACGACCTCCCGCCCGGCCGCGAGCGGATGGACGACCATCCCCGCCTCGGCGAGGTCGTCTACACCACCGCCGACGAGCTTCCCGCCAGGCTGCCCGGGGCGCACGCGCTGCTGGTGTGGGACCTGTTCACCGAGGCGCTGGCCTCCGCCTGGCCCAAGGCCGACTCCCTGTCCTGGGTGCACGCCGCCACCGCCGGGGTGGACAACCTCATGTTCCCCGGCCTGGTGGAGAGCCCGGCGGTGGTCACCAACTCGCGCGGGGTCTTCGACGAGCCCATCGCCGAGTACGTGCTCGGCCAGGTCATCGCCTTCGCCAAGGGCTTCCAGCAGACCTGGGAGCACCAGCGCGAGCACCGCTGGGAGCACAGGGAGACCGAGCGCGTGTCCGGCAGGCGGGCCCTCGTGGTCGGGACCGGGCCGATCGGCCGCCACATCGCCCGCAAGCTGACGGCCGTGGGCATGCGCGTGCGCGCCTCCGGCAGCCGCGCGCGGGAAGGCGACCCCGACTTCGGCACCGTGGTCGAGTCCAGCCTGGCCGAACGCGGCGCCGACGGCGCCCCGACCCTGGCCGGCGAACTCCCCGAGGCCGACTACGTGGTGATCGCCGCCCCGCTCACCGACGCCACCCGGGGACTGGTCGACCGCCGCTTCCTGGGGCTGATGAAACCCACCGCGCGACTGGTCAACGTGGCGCGCGGCCCCATCGTGGTCGAGGCCGACCTGGCCGCGGCCCTGGAGCACCGCGTCATCGCGGGCGCCGCACTGGACGTGTTCGAGGACGAGCCCCTCAAGGCGGTCTCCCCGCTGTGGGGGCTGCCCGGGTCGGTGGTCTCGCCGCACATGTCGGGCGACGTCGTCGGCTGGCGCGATGACCTCATGGACCTGTTCCTCGACAACCTCGCCCGTTACCTGGACGGGCGGGAACTGCTCAACGTGGTCGACAAGAGCCGCGGCTACGTGCCCGGCTGACCCCTGATGGCGTGACACGGGAGGCTGAAGTGACGATCCGTTCCGACCGGGCCGGGACCGAGGACGCGAACGCGGACGTCGGCGCGGCCGAGGGCGCCCCGGGGGCGGCCGCGGTTCCGCAGGCGCGCGCCGGCGGGCCCTCCGCACCGGCCGACCTGTCCGCCGAGCGGCTGCTCGCGGCCTACGCCGCCGGGGAGCTCTCCCCGGTGGAGGCCGTCGACTCCGTGCTGGAGCGCATCGAGCGGGACAACCCGGCGCTCAACGCGTTCTGCCTGGTGCGCCCGGACGAGGCCCGCGAGGCCGCCCGCGCCTCCGCCGAGCGGTGGCGGCGCGGCGAGCCCTCCGGGGCCCTGGACGGGGTGCCGGTCTCGGTCAAGGACGTCCACCTCACCCGCGGGTGGCCCACCCTGAAGGGCTCGGTCACCAGCTCCCAGGAGGGTCCGTGGGACGAGGACTCCCCGGCGGTGGCCCGGCTGCGCGAGAGCGGCGCGGTGTTCGTCGGCAAGACGACCACGCCCGAGCTGGCGTGGAAGGGCGTCACCGACGGCCCGCTCACCGGCGTCACCCGCAACCCGTGGGACCTGTCCATCACGCCGGGCGGCTCCAGCGGCGGGTCCGCGGCGGCCGTCGCGGCCGGGATGGCCCCGCTGTCCACCGGGACCGACGGGGGCGGTTCGATCCGCATCCCGGCCAGCTTCACCGGCGTGTGCGGGATCAAGCCCACGTGGGGCCTGGTGCCGCACTACCCGGCCAGCCCCTTCGGGTCGCTCGCGCACACCGGGCCGCTGGCCCGCACGGTGGGTGACATGGCGCTGATGCTGGAGGTCATGGCCCAGCCCGACGCGCGCGACTGGGCCGCGCTGGCGGCGCCCGCGCCAGGCCTCGGCGACGTGCGCCTGCGCACCGACGCCGAGCGGCTGGTGCGGGGCATGCGGATCGCCTACAGCCCCACCCTGGGCGGTCTGGACGTGGACCCGGAGGTGGCCGCGGCGGTCGCCGACGCGGTGGCCGTGTTCGAGGCGCTGGGCGCCCGGGTGGAGGAGGCCGACCCCGGTCTGCCCGACTCCCGGGAGGAGTTCCACGTGCTGTGGTACTCCGGTGCGGCCAAGGCCACGGACCGGCTCACGGACCGCCAGCGGGACCTGCTCGACCCCGGCCTGCGGGAGATCGTCGAGGAGGGGCTGACCTACTCGGCGCAGGACTACCTGACCGCGATGGCGCTGCGGATGGAGATGGGCGCCCGGATGGGCCGCTTCCACGACGCCTACGACCTGCTGCTCACCCCGTCAATGCCGATCGCGGCGTTCGAGGCGGGGCTGGAGTCGCCGCCGCGGCTGGCGGGGGAGCGGTGGACCTCGTGGGCGGGGTTCAGCTACCCGTTCAACATGACCCAGCAGCCCGCGGCGAGCGTGCCGTGCGGTTTCACGGCGGCGGGGCTGCCGGTGGGCCTCCAGGCGGTCGGGCCCCGGCACGCCGACGCCCGGGTGCTGGCGGCCTGCCGCGCGTTCGAGCTCGCCCGTCCCTGGGCGGACCGGAGGCCGTGAATTCCGAGAGGTTCCGTGGCTCGTGGGAATCATGCGCACACCCGCTGCGATCAGGTGCTTTGCTCCGAAGATGAGGAGAATTGTCCGTTTGTAGGACCTTCGTCCGAGGAGTTCGGTGCCTAAGGGCCCGCGCGCGGGCCTCCGCACGTATTACCGTCTTCATCGGAGCGGTGTCTGATCGCGGTGACGCAGGGATGAGGATGGGCCGATGCCGGGTGGTGGAGCCGAGGGCGTTCGCAAGCGGATCAGGGTGTTCCTGGTGGACGACCACGAGGTGGTCCGCCGGGGGGTGGCCGCCCTGCTGGAGACCGAGGACGACATGACCGTCGTCGGTGAGGCCGGGACGGCCGAACAGGCGCTGTCGCGGATCCCCGTGGTGCTGCCCGACGTCGCGGTCCTGGACGTGCGGCTGCCGGGCGGGTCGGGCGTGCAGGTGTGCCGGGAGATCCGCTCGGACCACCCCGAGATCGCCTGCCTGATGCTGACCTCGTTCGCCGACGAGGACGCCCTGTACGACGCCGTCATGGCCGGAGCGGCCGGGTACGTGCTCAAACAGATCCACGGCGCCGACCTGGTCGGGGCGGTTCGCACGGTGGCCTCGGGCGGCTCGCTGCTGGACTCGGGCAGCACCGGCGCGATGCTGGAGCGGCTGCGCGGCGCCCAGGCCGAGCCGGACCCGCTGGCCGAGCTGACCCCGCAGGAGCGGCAGATCCTCGACCTCATCGGCGAGGGGATGACCAACCGGCAGATCGGCGAGCGCCTGTACCTGGCGGAGAAGACCGTCAAGAACTACGTGTCCGCCCTGCTGTCCAAACTGGACCTCAAGCGCCGCACGCAGGCCGCCGTGCTCGTCGCCGAACTGCGCGGCCGCCGGTACTGACCACGGCTGCCCGGCCCGCCCCGGCGGGCCGGGCCACCGGGCCGGTCACGGCGGTCCCGATGGTCTCCGCAGCCCCGGTGGTCCCACGGGCCCCGGCGACCGCGCGGTGGCTCGGGGACCGTGGGACCGGATCCCTCAGAAACTGTCCGGGGGCGGAACGGCGTCGTCTCGCAGGGGCACCCGCCACACCAGCACCGTGCCCCCGCCCTCACTCCCGCGCGCGGTGAAACCGCCGCCCAGGGCCTTGGCCCGCTGCTCCAGGTTGCGCAGACCGCTGCGCCGTCCGTGCTCGGGCAGGCCCACGCCGTTGTCGGTCACCGTCAGGGTCAGGGTGGTGGGGCGCCCGGTGTGCGCGGCCTCCTCCACCGCCACCGACACGTGCACCTCCGTCGCGCGCGCGTGCCGCGCCACGTTGGTCAGTCCCTCGCCGAGCACCGCGAGCAGCTGCTCGCCGATGTCGTCGGGCACGGACGCGTCGATCGGCCCGTCCAGGCTCACCCCGGGGTGGCACCCCAGGCTGTGCGCGGTGTTCTCGGCCAGTTTCAGGATGCGCCCGCGCAGCGACGTGTCCCTGCGGCTCGGCGGGTTCTGGAGCGCGAAGATCGTCGAGCGGATCTCGCGGATGGTTCCGTCGAGTTCGTCGATGGTCCGCTGCACCCGCTCCTCGGCCTCGGGTGAGGTGATCAGCCGCAGCGTGCTCATCAGCGTCATCGCCGAGGCGAACAGGCGCTGGATCACCACGTCGTGCAGGTCCTTGGCGATCCGGTCGCGTTCCTCCAGCACCGCCAGGCGCTCGGTGTCGCGCCGCGCCTCGGCCAGCTCCAGGGCCACCGCCGCCTGCACCGAGAACCCGTGCAGCATGCGGCGTACCGCCGCGGTGAACGGGGCGCGGTCGGACAGCTTGCCCAGGAGCAGTACCCCGCGCGTGTTCCCCGGGGTGCCCAGGGGCACCACCAGGCCCGAGGCGTAACCGCGATGGGCGAGCATGGGGCAGTTCGCCCGGCTCAGGTCGGGGACGCTCAGGGCCTCTCCCGACTCGTACACCCACCCGCACGCGGAGCCGTGGATCTCCACCGGCGTCCCCAGGACCTCCTGGGCGATGGGCCCGTCCGCGATCTCCGCGAACAGGTGCCCTCGGGCGCGGGGGTCGGGGAGCATGATCACGGCCGTGTCCGCGCCGCCGATCTCCCGGGCCTGCGCGGCCATGTGGGCGAGCACCTCGGAGGTGTCGGCGCCCGACAGCAGGCGGGTGGTGACCTCGGTGGACGCGGCCAGCCACCGCTCGCGCAGCCGCGCCTCCTCGTACAGGCGCGCGTTCTCGATGGCCATGCCCGCGGCGGTGGCCAGCGCGGTCACCACCGCCTCGTCGTCCTCGTCGAACTCCGCCCCCGGGCCTTCTCGGTGAGGTAGAGGTTGCCGAAGACCTCGTCGCGCACCTGGATGGGGACGCCGAGGAAGCTGCCCATGTGCGGGTGGCCCTCGGGGAAGCCCTCGAAGTCGGGGTGCTCGCGCAGGTCGGCCAGGCGCAGTGACGCGCGCTCGTTCAGGGGCACGCCCAGGACGCCCTTGCCGTGGGGGAAGCCGGTGATGCGCCGGGCCTGTTCCTCGCTCAGGCCCACGGGGATGAACTCGCTGAAGCCCCCGTCCTCGTCCATCACTCCCAGGCCCGCGTACCGGGCGCCGGTCAGCTGTGCCGCCGCCTCGGTCAGTCTGCGCAGCACGGTCGCCAGGTCGAGGTCACCGCCGATGGCCAGGACGGCCTGGAGCAGCGAGTGCACCCGGCCGTGCGCGGACATGCGCGGGTCCAGTGAGCGCACCTCGTCCAGCAGTTCGTCCACGCTGTGGGGGGACAGGGAGGAGCTCTGGGGGATCTCAGTCATGTGTCCGTCAACCTCCGCAGAGCCGGTCGGCGTTGTGGCAATGCGCGTTTCCTCGGGCGTAATAGTCGAATTGTCGTTGGTTTTTCCCCGGTTTGCCACATCTTGCTGTTCAGGGGCCGGTTCCGGATGGGCGGGAATTCCTGTGGATTCGGGGTTCCGGTCGTCTAATTCATGCTAACGTCGCGATCAGCGGACGCGACGAGGCCCTTGTGACCTCCCGTCCCCCGGCTGGAAGGCGCCGCCCGGTGCGGCGCGACCGGCCCCGACCGCCCCCGCGTGTCGGTTCTCGCCCCACGGTGGAGAGGAACCCCCGGTGTCTGGAGTCCACGGTCTCACGAGCGCCGCCGGCGCCCGTTCCGCCGTGCTCCCCGCGCCGGTGCGGCGGGCGCTGCTGCTCGCAGCCCTGGTCTGCGGCCTCGTGGTCACCGCGTGGCTGACGGCCTCCGACCCCGTGCGGGCGCAGGAGGAGGGGGCGACCGGCACCCTCGTGCACCAGGCCGCCTCCGTCGCCGCGAGCGTGCGGGCACCCGCCGCACAGGCGGTCGCGGAGCGGCCGGAGGCGGAGCGGGCCGCTCACGGTCGCGAAGGCCCGGGCCGGAACGGCTCCGGGCAGGCCGGCGCCGCGCGGACGGACGCGGGCGGCTCCGACTCCGGGGACCGCCCGGACGCCGGCGCCTCCGTCCCGATGACCGCCAGGATCAACGACCCGCTGGTCGGCGCCGTGTCCGCGGTCGGGGAGAACACCACGCGGATGGTCCTCGACGGGTCCGCCGGGGTCTCCCGCGGCGACGTGCCCGAGACCCCCGAGGTGGCCCGGCAGATCCGCGACACCGTGCACGGGGTGACCGAGCCGGTCGAGGAGTACCTCGACGAGGACGACGCCTCCGGCACCGAGCCGCGGACGCAGGATCCGTCCGCGACCCCGGCCGACACGGACGAGCGGACCGGAACCGGGAGCGGGTCCGCGGTACCGCCCGTCCCCGCCGAGGTCGTCACGCACTTCGTCCCGGCCGTCACCGGAGCCACCGCGGGCGCCGTCCGGGCGCACGCCGACCCGGCCGCGGAGAACGCTCCCGCGCGCCTGGTCTCCGACCCGGTCGCCACGCCCTCCGGGCTGAACGGCTCCGCCTCGGGCTCCGCCCAGGGCGCTCCCATCGGCGTCCCCGCCGTCGCGGGCTACCTGACCACCACCGGTGCCCCGGCACCGGCGCCCGGCCAGCTCCAGGCCGCCCGGCGCGTCCTGCTCGCGGTCCCCGCCGAGTCCGCGGACGAGCCGACCTTCTCGCCCGACTAGCGGCCCCCTTCCAGCCGGTCGCCCAGCGACCCCTCCTGGCACGCCCCTTCCCAGAGCCGCAGCGCCTCCGACCGATCACGGTGGGTGAGGAACCGGACTCCTCTGGGGGTTGACGTGAGCCGCGCACCTCGACGGCGAGGTTCACGTCAGTCAGTGGCCAGCCAGATCCACGACTGATGACCGGTAGAGCCGCACCGCTCCCTCCAGGCGCGGCGGGCTCTCCCACCGGAAAGCCCGGACCAGAGCGGAACCCCTCCCCCCGGCCAGGGGAGCGGAACCGTCGGACGGCGGGAAGCGCACACGAACGCCGTCCACGCGAGAGCCACAGACCACATTCCGGAAGGACACACGACATGTTCAACACCGCTCGCACCTCTGCCAGGACCCTGCTGGTGGCCGCCAGCACCGCGGGTTTCGTCGCCCTCGGCGCCGGGATCGCCGGGGCCGACGTCCTCGGCGGCGCCACGGACGGGCTCGCGCTGAACGACCTGGGCAGCCAGGTTCCGGCGCCGCTGACGGAGGGCGTCTCCACGCCCCTGGGCGAGCTGGTCAAGGTCGAGCCCGGTCAGATCTCCGCCCAGCCCGACGTGCGTCGCCAGTCCGCCCCGGACCAGCCCCTCGGCCCGGTCGCCGGGAACGCCGTCTCCACCGACACCCCGATCCGGGCGGGGGAGGAGAACGCCACCAACGTCGGTCCGCTGGAGCTGGACACCGTCAGCGAGACGCTGCCCCTGTCGGGCACCGCGAGCCCGGTGTCGGGTGACCCGCTGTCCGGTCTGCTGGGCGGTACGGACCTCCTGGGCGGCCTGCTCGGCGGTGTCGGTGGCGGGGCGGGCGGCGGCACCCTGCCGCTGTCGCACGCCTCCACGGAGCAGTTGGCCTCGGGGCCGGTGTCGGGCGACCCGCTGTCCACACTGCTGGGGGGAACCGACCTGCTCGAAGGCGTGGGCCTGGACACCGGCGGCAGTACGCTGCCGCTGAGCCACGCTTCCACGGAGCAGCTGGCCTCGGGTCCGGTGTCGGGCGACCCGCTGTCCGGTCTGCTGGGCGGCGGTTCCACGGGGCTGGGCGGTACGGACCTCGTGGGCGGCCTGCTCGGCGGTGTCGGTGGCGGGGCGGGCGGCGGCACCCTGCCGCTGTCGCACCCGGAGTCCTCCCTGTCCCTCCAGGACACCAGGGAGACGGTCGGCACCGGCCTCAACCAGCTGGGCTCGTCGGTCGAGCGGGGCACGCACGAGGTCGGTACCGACCTGAGCAGCCTGGACGCCACCCTGCCCGCGTCCGGGGACACCCTTCCCCTGGCCGCCGCGGACACCCCCGCCGGCCCCATCAACGGCCAGAACACCGACCTGACCGGCGGCGCCGCCGACCTGGTCTCCGACCTGGTGCTGTCCGACGACGTGACGCTGCCCATGTCCGCGGGCACCTCCTCGCTGCCCCAGACCGTCGCCGACGCCTCGGCCGACCTGCTGCCCCTGCCCGGGGGCACCCTGCCCATGGCCGCCGCTCCCGAGGTCTCGGACGTGGCCGACCTCGCCGTCGACGCGGTCCGCACGACGCAGCTCGACCCCTCCGGCGACTTCGTGGGCAACGACCTGGTGGGCGTGGACGGCATGCCCGACCTGGGCCAGCCCTGGGTGGACACCAGCCAGCTGAACCTGCTGCCCGACAGCATCGCCTGACCTCCCTGGAACGTGCGCCCGCCGGTCGTGGCGGGCGCACGAGCCTCGGGCGGTGAGCGGGACCACCTCCGCTGAGGGGCGCCGAACGGAACTGTGGGGGTTCCAGGCGCGTACCGGCGGAGGGCGGAGTCTCCGCCGCCCGAGGCCCGACCGCGGTTCCGGACCGGGGGGGCCGGAACCGCGGTCCTTCGTGCCCGGAGTTCCCGGGAACACGCAAGGGGCCCCGGGGCCGGTACGACTTCGCGTACCGGTCCCGGGGCCCCTCGGCGTTCCGGAAGGCACTGGAAGAGCGGCGGAGGGGCCTCTGAGATCCCGGAAAGCTCCGGGGGTCTCAGAGGCCCCTCCGGGGCGCCTTATTCCATCTCGTCCCCGGTGCCGTAGCCCAGGCCGTCGGAGCACGGGTTGGAGGTGGCGTCGCGTCCCACGCCCGGACGGGCGGGCTCGTCATCCGGGGAGGCCTCCGCGACCTCCTCGTCCGCCGGGGAGGGCGAGGCCCCGGGCGGGTCCTGGGGAACGGGCGCCTCGTCGGCCATCGTGAGGGGCAGGGGCCGGTCCTCGCGCACGGCGGTGAACAGCTCCTCGGCCTGGTCCTCGTACCACAGGACCCGGTTGGGGTTGGAGGGCGCCTGGTACCAGGGCACGGTGTGGAACTCGATGTCGGTCAGCTCCACGTCCGCCAGGGTCACGGCGATCGACAGCATCCGGTCGAACGTGAGGGCGCTGTCCGTGGCGCTGTGCTCGGCCACCGCGCGCAGAACGGCGTTGAGCCTGCCCGGGTCGGTGATCACGTCGTTTCTGGTCACCTGGTCGGCCAGGGCCGCGAGGAACATCTGCTGGCGGTCGATGCGGCCGATGTCGCCGCCGTCGCCGATCTCGTAGCGGGCCCGGACGAACGACAGCGCCTCGTCGCCGTCGAGGGTCTGCTGGCCCGCGTCGAGGTCGAGCTTGGACCGGCTGTCCTCCATCGGCTCGGGAATGCACATGTCCACGCCGCCGATGGCGTCCACCACGTCCCGGAAGCTCATGAAGCTGAGGTGCACGAAGTGGTCGATGCGGACGTCGCTCAGCGACTCGATGGTGCTGACCACGCAGGGCGGTCCGCCGTGGTACATCGCGGCGTTGATCATGCCGAAGTAGCCGGGCGTGCCCTCGGTTTCTCCGTAGGGGTCGCAGTCGGGCAGGGCCACCAGCGAGTCGCGGGGGAAGCTGATCACCGACACCCGGCTCTCGGGTGAGATGTGCGCCAGCATGATCGAGTCCGAACGCTCGCCCTCGAACTCCGTCGAGTAGGCGGTGCTGCCCTCCTCGTAGCCGTCGGTGCCCATGAAGAGGATGTTGACGGAGTCGTTGATCCTCTCGGGCCGGTCCTCCTCCTTGAGCAGCCCGTCGATGTCGTACTGGACCATGTCCGAGCGCAGCGAGCGGTAGTAGCCGTAGGCGGTGCCGACCCCGGCGGCCAGGACGAGGACCAGGCTCGCGGCGACCCAGACCAGGATCCTGCCGGTCCGGCGGCGCTTCGTGCGGACGGGAGCGGCGGACGGGGCGGCCCCAGCGGTCTCCGCGGTCTCTCCGGACTCCCCGGTCCCGGCGGCTCCGGCTGGGGCACCAGCCCCACCGGCCTCTGAGGGCGCCTTGGTCCCAGTGCGCTCTTCGTCCCCGGCGGCGGATCCAGCCGCTGATTCCGCAGTGGCCTCCTCGGCCTCAACGGCCTTCTCGTCTCCGGTGACCTTCTCGGTCTCGGTGGCCCCTTCGGTACCGGTGGACTTTCGGGTGTCGCCAGCCTCGGCAGCCTCCCCGGCACCGGCAGGCTCGTCAGCCTCCGGGGTCTCCTGGGCCTGCTGCGTCTCCTGGGCGCCTCCGGTGTCCGATGTCACACCGGTGTTGGGGGCCTCTTCTGCCTTTCCGACCTCCTCCGCCCCCTCGGTCTCGTCCGACTCGTGGGCCCGGCCGGTTCCGTCAGCCCCGGTCTCGGACGCGGTGGTGTTGTCCCCACCCGCCGCGTCGTCGCCGGTGTTCTCGGTCCCTGATCGGGGTGTGGAGCCGTCCTCGGGCCTGTCGTCTGGTGTGTGGTCCCTGCCGGAGGCAGAGGGCTTCTCATCAGCGGGCATCGTGCAATCTCGGTGAGTTCGGACGGCGGGACGTGCCAACGGTCGGACGCCGGGCCGGAGGGACACGCGTCCGAGTTCGGGGGAGGGCGGGGAACGCGCGGAACGTCAGCGGCGGGCGGTCGCCGGATCCGGGGCCTCCTGGGGATTCGGGGGCGGCCCGCGGGGCACCGGCAGCACCGGGAAGCGGGTGCGGCCGAGGGCACGGAAAACGCGTGCGTGCCAGAGATCCTAGGTCAAGTTCTTCCCGTCCGCGCGCGCGGGTTGTCCATGGGCGGGGGGCCTGACCGCAATTGCGCCGCACAATTCCTCAGCCCCCGTGGTCGTCTCCTGGAGTCTGTCCGCCTGACTTTCCCCGGATTGTCCGCTTGAAACGCCTATGTCCGGTCTCTGTCGGTGCAGACGCTGACCGCCCGCGCCCCTGAGCGGGGACGGCGGGCGGTCAGCGGAGCAGGGCCGGGTCAGTCGTCCCAGAAGGCGCTCTCCTTGGCGGGCTCCTCCGCGGTCGCGGAGGAGGAGCGCCCGCCCTTCGCCGCGGGCTTGGAGGGGGTCTTGGCCGTGCTCTTGGCGGGCTTGCGGGCCGGGGACGCGGGCTTGGCGCCGGTGTGCCGGGGGCGCGGGGTGACCGCGCTCTTGGTGATGGGCTCGGCGGGACGAGGCGTCTCGCCGGAGTGGATGCTCAGCGCCTCCTCCTCCACGGACAGCATCTTGCGGACCGCGGCGGGCACCTCGGGCAGCTTCTCGGAACGCAGGTGCGCGCCGAGCACCTCCAGGGCGTGGTCGCACAGCAGCTGGCGGGAGCGCTCGGACCTGACCCCGCTGAGCTCCTCGATCTCCGGCAGGGCCCGCTCGCGCAGCAGGCGGATGACGTCGCGCAGCCGGTCCCGCGTCTTGCGGTCGGTCATGGACATGACGGTCAGCTCCGCCTCGGCGAGGAAGCTGTCGCCGCCGTCGACGGAGTCGCGTTCGGCGATGAAGGCGCTGGTGAGGGTGCGCGCGGAGGCGCGGGAGGAGGTGCGGATGGCGTCGCGCCTGACCAGGCGGGCCTGGACGGCGGTGACGACGACGCTGGTGACCAGGCTGATTCCGGCGCCCAACAGGATCAGTACGAGGGGGTTCTCTGGGAACACGGCGGGGACCTTTCCGGGCGGGGGTCCGCACGGGCGCGGCCACAGGGGTGACAGAGGTGTGCGGGGCGGGGGTGATGCTCGGTGACTATTCGTCACGCCGAGGGCGGTTGTCAAGTGCGGGTGCGGGGTGAGTGCGCGCCGAAGAACGCGTCGTCGCAGGTCGGCGGGGTGAGCGCGGGGGCACGGCTCGGTCGCGGGTCGCGGCGGTCGCTGGAGGGGAGCAAGGGCCCCTCCCGTGCGAGGATTCCCGGTCAGGCGCGGAGGTAACTTCCCCGTCCACAGCCTGTGGACGAAGGAGGGGTCCGGCGCGCGCCCGGGAACGGTCCGCCACGGGGCGCACGGCCCCGCCGGTCCTACGCCGCCTCGGTCTCACCAGCGGCCACCCGGCACCTCCGCCGCCGCGGCTGCCAGGGGCCGGCGCCGCCCCCCAGGGCCCACGGCATCGCCCTCAACCCGCCAGGAGCTTGTTCACCGCCTCCGGCGACAGGATCTCCTCGGTCACCATGGCCGCGCAGCCGCGCACGCCCGCCTCGTCCCACAGGGAGCTGGCCACGACGCGCAGCTGACGGGTGGCCAGGGCGGTGCACTGCTGGAACACCACCTCGCGCACGCCCGCCACCAGGTGGTCGTAGGCCTCGGCCAGGTCGCCGCCCAGCACGATCACCTCGGGGTTGAGCAGGTTCACCGCCCCCGCGAGCGCTTCACCCAGTCTGCGCCCCGCCTCCCGGACCAGGGTGACGGCCACCGGGTCGCCCCCCGAGGCCAGCGCCACCAGGTCCTTGAGCGTCCGTGCCCGGCACCCCTGTTCGGCGGCGCTCTCCAGCAGCCGCCGCCCGCCCGCGACCGCCTCCAGGCAGTCGGTGTTGCCGCAGCGGCACGGGAGCCCGCCCGCGCCGCGCACCGGGATGTGCCCGATCTCCCCGGCGGCGCCCAGCGAACCGCGCAGCAGCCGCCCGCCGGACAGCAGACCCGCGCCGATCCCCGTGGAGGCCTTCACGAACACCATGTCGTCGGGGTGCCCGTGCCCGCCCGCGATGTGCTCGCCGAGCGCCATCACGTTCACGTCGTTGTCCACCATCACCGGCACCGGGAAGCGCTCGGCGACCAGCGGGGCCAGCGCCACGCCCGCCCACTTGCCGAGGAAGGGGCGGTCGTCGGCGCGGCCCGCGTGGAACTCGACGGTGCCGGGCAGGCCGATGCCCACGCCGCGCACGTCACCGGGGTCGCGGCCGAGCGAGGCGATCTGCTCCGACCAGGTGTCCAGCAGCCAGGGGAGGGTGGCGTCGGGGCCCTGTTCCATCGCGGGCGAGCCCGGCGTGCGCACGAGGACCTCGCCGTCGAGGTCGCACACGGCGGCCTGGCTGCGGACCATGCCCAGGGCGCTGGTGAGGATGAGGCCGCTGGCGGCGTTGAACTCCAGCAGGGTGGGCGGCCGTCCGCCGCTGGAGACCGCGCCGGTGCCCTCGGTGACGAGCCCGCCGCCGATCAGCTCGGTGACCCGCAGGGCGACGGAGGGACGGGACAGGCCCGTGACCCGGCCGATCTCGGAGCGGCTGGTCGCGGTTCCGGAGCGGATGAGCTCCAGGATGTGGCCGCTGGTGGCAGCAGAGGACAGGCGTCCGGGGGTTCTGGCCATAGCTCATTCAACCATGAGGTTACGACGGGAAGGCTGGGAGGTTATGTAAATAATTGTTCTCAAGTGTGCTTGGTTTTTTACCATAGTCGGGTTTAGGCTCAAAGGGCCGGACGTCCCGCGCGTCCGCGCCGCCTCCCCGCGCCCCCGCCTGCGTCACACTCCGCCCCCCGCTCCCCATCCCCTTCCCTCCCCGCTGGAGCAGACCGAAGATGCCGCAGCAGTCCGCGTCCCGTGCCACCGACCTGGTGGTCTTCGGGGGTACCGGCGACCTGTCCATGCGCAAACTCCTCCCCTCCCTGTACCTGCTGGACCGCGACGGCCACCTGGACGGGGGGACCCGCGTCGTCGCCGTCTCGCGCGACGGCCTCACCGACGCCGACCTCAGGGACAAGGCCGCCTCGGCGGTCCGCGGCCACCACGCCGTCCAGGTCGCCGAGCCCGACGTGCTCCACCGGTTCCTGGAGCGCCTCTCCCACGTCACCGTGGACGTCGGCGGCGACCCCTCGGGCTGGGACGACCTCACCGCCGCCCTGGCCCCCGGCCGCGACCGCGTCTTCTACCTCGCCGTCCCGCCGATGATCTCCGGCGCGATCTGCCGCGGCCTGGACGACGCCGGGCTCGTCACCCCCGACTCCCGCGTGGTCATGGAGAAGCCCCTGGGCCGCGACCTGGCCTCCTCCCGCGCCGTCAACGACGCGGTGGGGGCGGTCTTCGACGAGTCGCGCATCTACCGCATCGACCACTACCTGGGCAAGGAGACGGTGCAGAACCTGCTGGTGCTGCGCTTCGCCAACGTCTTCCTCGAACCCCTGTGGAACTCCCGCTGGATCGACCACGTCCAGATCACCGCCGCCGAGACCGTCGGCGTCGGCGGGCGCCGGGGCTACTACGACACCTCCGGCGCCATGCGCGACATGGTCCAGAACCACCTGCTCCAGCTGCTGTGCCTGACCGCCATGGAACCCCCGGCCAGCTACGACCGCGACTCCGTCCGCGACGAGAAGCTCAAGGTCCTCCAATCGCTGCGCCCCCTCACCGGGGACCGCGTCGCCGAGGACACCGTGCGCGGCCAGTACGGACGCGGCTCCGTCCACGGCTCGGAGGTGCTCGGCTACCTCGACGAGCCCGGCGGACCGGCCCTCAGCGACACCGAGACCTTCGTGGCCCTGCGCGCCGAGGTGGCCAACTGGCGCTGGGCGGGAGTGCCCTTCTACCTGCGCACCGGCAAGCGCATGTCGCACGCCCGCTCGGAGATCGTCATCCGCTTCCGCGAGGTGCCGCACACGATCTTCCCCGGCACCAACCTGCCCGGCGCGGGCAGCCTCGTGATCCGGCTCCAGCCGGACGAGGGCATACACCTGACCATGCTGGCCAAGACGCCCGGCGCCGGAGCGCTGCGGCTGCGGCCCGCCCCGCTGGAGCTCAGCTTCGCCGACACCTTCGCCACCCGCTCGCCCGAGGCCTACGAGCGGCTGCTGACGGACGTCCTGGCCGGTGACTCCACCCTCTTCATGCGCCGCGACGAGGTCGAGGCCGCCTGGCGCTGGGTGGACCCCGTCATCGAGGCGTGGAACGGCCTGAGCACCACCCCCGAGACCTATCCAGCCGGAAGCGCCGGCCCCGCGGGCGCGCACCGGCTCATCGGCCGAACAGGCCGTACGTGGTACGAAGAGGAGCGACCCCGATGACCGCGCACATCCCCGACGACGCCGACAACGCAGGGTACGGACCCGCCGTCCACCCCGTCGTCGCAGACGTCACCCGGCGCCTCGCCGAGCGCAGCGCCGACACCCGGTCCGCCTACCTGGCGCGGATCGACGCGGCGGCGGCCGAGGGCCCCGCCCGCTCCGCCCTGGGCTGCGCCAACCTCGCCCACGGGTTCGCGGCCTGCGGCGTCTCGGACAAGCTCAAGCTGTCCGGCGACGTCACGCCCAACCTGGCGATCGTCTCCGCCTACAACGACATGCTCTCCGCGCACCAGCCGCTGGAGTCCTACCCGGCCGTGATCAAGGCCGCCGTGGCCGAGGCGGGCGGCGTCGCCCAGTTCGCCGGGGGCGTGCCCGCCATGTGCGACGGCATCACCCAGGGCCGCGCGGGCATGGAGCTGTCCCTGTTCAGCCGGGACGTCATCGCGATGGCCACCGCCGTGGCCCTGTCCCACGACATGTTCGACGGCGCGCTGATGCTCGGCGTGTGCGACAAGATCGTGCCGGGCCTGCTGATCGGCGCCCTGTCCTTCGGCCACCTGCCGGTGGCGTTCGTGCCCGCCGGACCCATGCCCTCGGGCCTGCCCAACAAGGACAAGGCCCGCGTGCGCCAGCGCTTCGCCGAGGGCCAGGTGGGCCGCCGCGAGCTGCTCCAGGCCGAGTCCGCCGCCTACCACTCGCCGGGCACCTGCACCTTCTACGGCACCGCCAACTCCAACCAGATGCTCATGGAGGTCATGGGCCTGCACCTGGCCGGGGCCAGCTTCGAGCAGCCGGGCACCCCGCTGCGCGAGGCCCTGACCGCCGAGGCCGGGCGCAGCGTGCTCGCCCGCACCGCCCTGGGCGACTCCTACAACCCCGTCGGCCGCCAGGTCGACGAGCGGGCCGTCGTCAACGCCGTGGTCGCCCTGCTGGCCACCGGCGGCTCCAGCAACCACACCCTGCACCTGGTCGCCATCGCCCGCGCCGCCGGTATCGAGCTGACCTGGGACGACTTCGCCGACCTCTCCGAGGTGGTGCCGCTGCTCACCCGCATGTACCCCAACGGCGCCGCCGACGTGAACCAGTTCCACGAGGCGGGCGGCATGGCCCACCTGATCGGCTCCCTGCTGGACGCCGGACTGCTCCACGAGGACGTGCGCACCCTGATGGGCGAGGGCCTGGGCCGCTACCGGCAGGTCCCGAGCCTGGACGGGGGCGAGCTGACCTGGGTCGACGGGCCCAAGGAGAGCGGCGACACCTCCGTCCTGCGCGGCACGGACGACCCCTTCGCCCCCGACGGCGGCCTTCGCATGCTGTCGGGCAACCTGGGCCGCGCCGTCATCAAGGTCTCCGCGGTCGCGCCGGAGCGGCACGTGGTGGAGGCGCCCGCCCGCGTCTTCGGCGACCAGGCCGAACTCCAGGAGGCGTTCTCCGCCGGGGAGCTGACCGGCGACTTCGTCGCGGTGGTCCGCTTCCAGGGGCCGCGCGCCAACGGCATGCCCGAGCTGCACAAGCTCACGCCGCCGCTGGCCGTGCTCCAGGACCGGGGCCAGAAGGTGGCGCTGGTGACCGACGGCCGCATGTCGGGCGCCTCGGGCAAGGTGCCCGCCGCCATCCACGTGTCCCCCGAGGCCGAGGCGGGCGGCGCGCTGGCCTACGTCCGCGACGGCGACCCCATCCTCTTGGACGCCACCACGGGCACACTGGAGGTGCTGGCCGACCTGACCGGCCGCGAGCCCGCCCGTCCCACCGTGGACTCCGCCACCGGTACCGGCCGGGAGCTCTTCGCGGCCCTGCGCGGCGCGGTCGGCCCCGCGGAGAAGGGCGCTGGGGTCTTCGGATCCTGAACCGCCGACCCGGGCGCGCCGGGGGACCGGCCCGGGGCGCGCGGCGGACATCCGCCCCGCACGCCCCCGCGGCCGCGGCGCGCCCGCCCCAGACCTTCGACCGATCCTGGAGAGAACACGACTTGACTTCTCTCCCAGCTGAAGCGGGGAGATTCTTCCCTCGCGGGTTGAGCTTTCTGCTTCGTAGCCGGTTGCCGACCCGAACTAACGGCGGGGGACGGGGTGCCGCCCATCGGTCTTACATCAGCTCCACAGACCTGACTTTCTGCCAGCCCGGCAGTAGGAGGCCCGGATGTGGTTCTCGTCTGAGCCGACGCGAAGCAAGCTATCACCGGTTCGAGTGGTGGTTGGCGGGTTCGGTGATTTTGGTGGATGGTGATTCGCCCGGGGGCGCACGACCGTTGACCGTCCCGCTCCGCAGGAGCCCGATTCCTCTCTGGCCTGAAGGCCAGAGTTTTCTCGAAAGGATTCAGATGACGACGAACCCCCGTTCGGGCGCCGACATCCTTGACCTGGCCCCGGTGATGCCGGTGGTGGTCGTCTCGGAGGCCGAGGCCGCCGTGCCGCTGGCCCGCGCGCTGGTGGCGGGCGGCCTGCCGGGCATCGAGGTGACCCTGCGGACCCCGGCCGCGCTGGAGGCCATCGAGCGGATCGCGGCCGAGGTGCCCGAGGCCGTGGTCGGCGCGGGCACCGTGGCCGCCCCCGACCAGGCGGCCGCGGCCGCCAGGGCGGGCGCGCGCTTCCTGGTCAGCCCCGGGTGCACCGACGGGCTGGCGTCGGCCATGTCCGACACGGGCCTGCCCTTCCTGCCCGGCGTGGGCACCGTGTCCGAGGCCCTGGCGCTCCTGGAGCGCGGGGTGACGGAGATGAAGTTCTTCCCGGCCGAGGCCTCGGGCGGCGCGGCGTTCCTGAAGTCGCTGGCGGGGCCCCTGCCCCAGGTGCGGTTCTGCCCCACCGGCGGCATCACCGTCGCGTCGGCCCCCACCTACCTGGCCCTGCCCAACGTGGGCTGCGTGGGCGGCAGCTGGCTGACCCCGGCCGACCTGGTGGCGGCGGGGGAGTGGGAGCGGATCACCGGTCTGGCCAGGGAGGCCGCCGCCCTGTAGCGCCGCCCGCGCCCCGGCCCCGGCGGGGCCGGGGCGCCTCCTACTCGGAGTCGCCGAACCTGACCACCGTCAGCCAGACCAGCAGGACGCCCACGCCCGCCACGAGGGCGACCTCGGCCGCCCAGGGGATCTGCCAACCGAACCAGGAGATGCCGGGGTTGAACAGCGCCTCGGTCTCCGGTGAGGTGTCCAGGTGGGCGAAGACCGCCTGGCGCATGGGGTCGACGACGTAGGTGACGGGATTGACCAGTGTGATCGCGGTGAGCCAGGAGGGGAGGTTCCCGATGGGGAACATGGCGCCCGACAGCAGGACCAGCGGGGAGATGACCAGCTGGGCCATCCCCATGAACGCCTCACTGCCCCGGACCGAGATCGCGATGAGGACGCCCACCGCCGACGCGGTCAGCGCCACCAGGAAGGTGAGCCCGAACAGGGTCAGCATCAGCCCCGGCGCGTAGGGCACGCCCGCCAGGCCGGCCACCGCCAGGATGATGCTGGCCTGGAGGGTGGCCAGGACCGCGCCCGAGAGGATCTTGCCCAGGATCAGCGCGGAGCGCTTGGCCGGGGCGACGAGCATTCCGCGCAGGAAGCCGACCTCGCGGTCGGTGACGATGGTCGCCGCGGCGGACACCGCCGTCCCCATGACGGTCATGACGACCACGCCCGGGAACATCACGGCGGTCAGCGGGAGGTCGTCCTCGCCCCTCGGGATGAGGGAGCCGAAGCCCACCCCGATGACGAACAGCCACATCACCGACTGGAGCAGCATCGCCACGCCCCGGCTGACGTCGTGGACGAAGCGGAAGAGGTCGCGCTTGAGCACGACCCGGACCGTGCGCAGGTCGTGGCCGAGCCCGAAGGGCGAGGTGGGGAGCGGGCGCCGTCGCGTGGCCGTCATCTGGTCCTTGTCCTTGCTCGTGGTGGTGGGTGGTCGGTCCGGGCGCCCGTCACTCGGTCCAGACCGGCGCGGAGCCGATCCCCACCGGGCCGCCCTCCCGTCGCGACCGGCCCCCGGTGATGCGCGCGAGGAGCCGGGCCCCCGTCTGGAGCCAGTGGTCCCGGGAGACCGAGTAGTAGTGCAGGTCCCACAGCCGTCCCCGGAAGTAGACGTGGCCGGGGAGCGTCGCCTCCCTGGGCGTGGCGAACAGCGCCGAACCGAAGTGCATGAGGCTCGCGTCCGTGGTCAGCGCGTACACCTTCCTGATGTCGTCCCAGCGCGCGAACGCGTAGTTGACGAGGAGCATCATGGATTCGGCGCCGACCCCCACGGCGAGTCCGTCCGGGTCCATGAAGATGCCGATCTTCACGTGTCCGGCCGGGCTGCGCTCGCGGACCGAGGCGAACCCCAGGACCTCGCCGCTCCCGGCGGCCTCGATCTGGAGCACGGTGACGTCCGAACCGTCCAGCGCCCTGAAGGACGACTCGAAGCTGTCCCGGGCCGGGAGCGTCTCGATCCCGAGCCTCAGCAGCAGTTGGTACAGCCCGAGGACGTTGTCCTCCCCGATGGGGCGGAACCGGACACGGGGGGTTTCGAGGTGGAGGGGGATCATCGCCGACTGCCCTGGCCTTTCCGTGGGACCGTCGGGCGTGGCAGCCCGGGGGAGAGGCCATCCTTGCACGCGCCCCCGATTGTGGGAGCGCTCCCATGGCGTGACCGGCGCGGAAGGGCGGGAGAAAGCCCCTGAACGTCCTCGCGTGAAATCCCGAGAAAGGGCGTCGCGCGTCCGGGAAGGGTCCGCGGGCCTCGCGCGCGTAAACGTCCCGCCGGCGGGACGTGCGGTTCCGTGCCTTTCCCTTGCGCCCGCGGAAACCCTTGCCTAGGTTCTGGCGAGTCCTGTCGGAAAAGCATCCGAGAAAGGCCGAACCATGATCATTTCCGATGTCCTCTCCCTCCAGTCCCTGGGCGTGCGGTTGGAGGCGGAGGCCCTCCTCAACAGCGGTCTGAGCTATGTCGGCTGCAGCGGCGACGTCATCGTCAGGCCCGCCTGAGGCCTGGCGCGCCATGCGGAAGGGGTTCTGCCGATGATCCCACCAAAGGAGGACGGGAGCTGTTCGGGAGAGCGCGGGAACCTCTCTTGTGGGTGGTCCCGAGTTCTTCTATGTTCCTTTCGTGCCGGCACCCCCGTCCATTCTCTTCCGAGGAGGGAACATGCCCCTTTCCGACGTTCTCGATTTGCAGGGTTTCGAGATCGCTGTCGACGAGAGCACCATGCTGAACAGCGGACTCAGCCTCGTCGGATGCAGCGGTGACGTGATCGTCCGCCCCGCCTAGTCCCCCCACGGGAGCGCCGCGGAGGCGTCCTGCTCCGCGGCGCTCTCCCCGACGTCCGGCCGGGCGTGTACGACCCGGCCCGCGAGAGGTCGTGTCCGATGATCTTCCCCCACACCGGTTCCGCCGACGCCGTGCTCGACCCCACCGACACCAGGAGGGGTGGCAGGGTGTACGACGAACTCGTCGGGCACGGCGTGGCCGGAGTGCCCGGACGCGAGGTGTTCGAGGCCCTGTGGCCGGGCGTGTACGACCAGGTCGGCGCGCAGTTCCTCGTGCGCGTCCCGGGCTCCGGGCGCGTCGCGGGCTACGCCTCCCTGCACGGGTTCAACTTCCAGGCGCGTCACGGCTGCTGCTCCCTGGCGGCGGACGAGGCGGTCCTGGGACCGCGGGGCGCCACCGACGCCCACGCGCTCACCGTCAACTACGCGTTCTCCATGTGGAACCTCAGGAAGCTCTACCTGTGGACCCTGGAGGAGGACCCCTCCGCGTTGCGCCGCACCGGGGTCGAGGTCCGGCTGGAGGGCTCCCTGCCCGAGTACGTGCTCGTCGGGGGCACACTGCGCACGGCCCGCGTCTTCGCGGTCTACCGGGACGCGTGGGAGCGGACCGGGACCGGTTTCGTCGACGGGCGCGTCGGCCGGGCGGACCCCGCCTGAGGGTCCCGGCCCGCGGGGCCGGGGCGCCCGCGTCCGCGCGCCCGACACGGGGCGCCCTACGTACGGAGGACTGTTGGAGAACACGTCGGTGAACGGCTCCGGCCCGCGGGCCATGGTCCGCGCGCGCGGACTGACCAAGCGCTTCGGTGAGGTCGAGGCCGTCAGGGGGGTGGACCTGGACGTGGCCCCCGGCGAGCTGTTCGGCCTCCTCGGGCCCAACGGAGCGGGCAAGTCCACGCTGATCGGCATGCTCTCGACCCTGGTCACACCGACCTCCGGGACGGGCTCGATCGCGGGTTTCGACATCGTCCGGGAGCGGCCCGACGTGCGCCGCAGCATCGGCCTGGTGTTCCAGGAGCAGACCCTCGACCGCTACCTGACGGGTTGGTACAACCTCAGGTTCCACGCGGAGATCTACGGGGTGCCCCCGGGGGAGGTCGACGAGAGGGTCTCCCGGGCCCTGCGGGACGTGGGCCTGTGGGAGGACCGGGAGAGGCTCGCGGGAACCTACTCCGGCGGTATGCGGCGACGGTTGGAGATCGCCAGGGGGCTGCTGCACGGTCCGCGCCTGCTGTTCCTGGACGAGCCGACCGCCGGGCTCGACCCCCGCTCCAGGGAGGCCATCTGGGACCGGGTCAGGGAGCTCAACGAGCGCGAGGGCGTCACCGTGCTCATGACCACGCACTACCTGGAGGAGGCGGAGAACTGCGGCCGCATCGCCATCATCGACGGCGGTGAGATCGTCACGGTCGGCAGCCCCGCCGAACTCAAGGCGGGGACCGGGCGGGACCGCGTGGAGATCGTCGCGCGCGACCCCGGGGCGCTCTGCGAGCGGCTCCGGTCGATCCTGGACACGGCCCCGGTGGTCGAGGGCGACACCGTCTGGTTCACGGTGGCCGACGGGCGCCGGTTCGTCCCCCGTCTGTTCGCCGAGGCGGACACCGAGATCACGTCGGTTCAGGTCAGGTCGCCCTCGTTGGACGACGTCTTCCTCGCCCACACCGGCCGGGGCATCAACACCCCCGCGGAGGAGCGCGGCCGGGGGGCCGAGCCCTCCGTCGAGGGGGCCGGGCGGTGACCTCTCCCCCTACGATGACGGCATGGCTGAGGTAAGCGCGCGCGACGGCTCGTGGTCCTTCGACGGCGCGGCCGTGTGGATCACTCCGGGCCGCAGGTCCCACCAGCTGCGCCGTGCCCTGGGCGTGGTCTCGCTGCCGCTGCCCGCGCTGGCGGGCGTCGTCCTCGAACCCCGGCGCGGAGGCGGGACCCTGCGGGTGCACCTCCGCCCGGGCGCCGACCCCTTCACCGAGGTCACCCGGGGCCTGTTGGCCCGCAGGGGCGATCCGTACCAGCTCAGGGTCGGCCGCTCCCGCGTCCTGGTGGCCGAGTACTTCGCCGAGACCGTCACCGAGGAGCTCGCCGCCCTGCCCCCCGAGAGCGCCCCGGACCGGTACCTGGTCGGGGCCCCCGGGGCTCCGGTGCGTTCCGAAGCGGGTGACGCGTCCGTCGTCTTCGACGGGACCCACGTCTACATCAGGCCCAACTGGAAGGCGGAGGCGGCCAAACGCGCGGCGGGCCCCCAGCAGCTCGCGCTGGAGGACATCGCCGAGGTGCGGTGGACCTCCGTGGCGGGCGGCCACGACGGCAGCCTGAGGTTCGTGACGGCGGACGGCCGCGGCGACCGCACCGAGCCCCGGTACGACCCCTTCTCCGTCCACTGGAGCCAGTGGGGCCGCGACTACGAGGGCGGGACCACGGCCGCGGTGGCCACGGCAGTGGCCGCGCGGCTCCCCCACCCGTCGGCGCGGCGGGGGGAACTCGGGGGCTCCGCCCGGCGCGCGCTGCCGGAGGGGGAGGAGCGCTGAGCCGGATCAGCCGTCGCGGCGCCGGGCCACCCACAGCCCGTGCGCGAACGGTTCGGTCCTCAGGTGCTCGGCCTCGCACCCGGCCCCCTCGAAGGCCGCCGCGTACTGCTCCGGGGTGAACAGGGACATCTCCGTCGACTCGGTGGCGTGGCGCAGCCCCTCCGCGGGGTCGGCCACGGCGTAGTGCACGACGATCGACATCCGGTCGCGCCGCCCGGGCACGGAGGCGGAGTGGGACAGGCGCATGATCGTGCGGTCGCCGTCCTCCACCACGTCCCGTGAGACGTACCCGGGCGTGAAACCGTCCGGGCCGATCCAGGGTTCCAGGAGGAGGAGCCCTCCCGGGTTCAGGTGGTCCGCGAGGGACCGGACCACGGCGGCCAGTTCCGCCTCCGACTCCAGGTGCGGGACGGCGAACAGGTAGGTGATGGCGTCGAAACGCGCCTCCAGCGCCGTCTCCCGCAGATCCGAGCACCAGGTCCGCAGGCCCGGGACGCGCGCCCGGGCCAGCGCCAGCATCTCCCGCGACCCGTCCAGGCCCGCCACCTCGTCGAAGCGCTCCGCGAACGCGCGCAGGTGCAGGCCCGTCCCGCACGCCACGTCCAGCAGCGAGGCGGAGCCGGGCCGCCGCTCCCGGACGATCTCGCCGATCCGGTCGGCCTCGGCGGCGTAGTCCTTGCCCCGGTGGATCATCACCGCGTCGTAGACGGCGGCGTAGTAGGTGTCGTACATCCGATCGGTCCTTCGTCCATGGTCGGCGGACCCGGGGCGCCTGACGCCCCGGCCGCGGACCGTCCGGTCCGGTTCCGCGGCCTAGGGGGCCTCGGAGAAGAAGGGGAGGAACGGCCGGCCGCCCCCCTCGGCGGAGGCCAGGGCGAGGAGTACGCCCGCTCCGCCCGTGGCCAGGTCCATCGACAGCCGCGGCACCCGGCCGCCGTGGAAGGCGGTCTGCCCCCGGAAGGGCAGGGCGTACCACTCCAGTTCGGCGATCCGGGAGCGCAGCGCCTCGGGCGCTCCGCCCAGCCGGGCCAGCGCCGCCACCTGGCCCGCCTTGCCGTGGAACAGGTCCGCCTGGGCGTACAGCAGGGTGTGGCACGAACGGGTCAGCGCGGGGAGGCTCTCGGCGCAGCGCCCGTCCTCGCGGTGCTCCAGGAACTCCTTGACGACCAGGGCGACGCCCAGCCCCCCGGCGTCGATGTTGGGCAGGGCCCGCGCCCCGCGGTCGCGTACCAGCAGGGTGCCGTCCGGGGCCGAGACGCACTGGTCCAGGTCCAGGTGCAGGGCCCGCGCCGCGGTGTCGAGCCAGAGGCCGTCCCCCGTCGCCCGGTACAGGTTCAGCAGGGCCAGGGCCACGCCGCTCCATCCCCGCATGAGCCCCGCGCGTCCGGGCCTCGGGGGCTCCGTGGCCGCCTCCGCCTCCGCGACCGCCTCCGAGAGCCGCCCGCCCAGGGCGAGGGCGCGGGTCATGCGCGCGTCGCCCGCGCCGCCCCGGGAGAGGTGGACCAGCGCGGCGCACACGCCCGCCATGCCGGAGAAGAGGGAGATCCCGCCGCACTCGTCCCCGGCGTGGCGCTCCAGCAGGTCGTCGGCCTCGTCGCGGTGGCCGAGGTGGTCCAGGACGTAGGCCAGGCCGCTGACGCCGTCGTAGAAGCCCTGGCCGGGGGAGCGCAGCCGCCGCGCGGCGGAGACCAGCCACTCCTCGTGCTCCGGGAAGCGGTCCCCGCCCGCGCGCTCCAGCGCCCACAGGACACCGGCCGCGCCGTGGGCCACGCCGTAACCGCCGGAGAGGAACTGCTGGAGGTCCCCGGGGAACAGCCGGTCGGTCCGCTCCGGGGTCGCGGAGGCGGTGATGCCCGCCGCGACGGAGCCGAGGGACACGGGCGGGCGCCCGGGGGCCTCCTCCGGGCGCTCCGGGACCAGTTCGCGCTCGATCTCGTCGGCCCACTCGCGGGGGACGGGGTAGAGCTCGCGGAGCACGTCCACCAGCTCCGCGGCCTTGTGCGGAGACAGGGCGGTGATCCGGGAGAAGGGCAGGAAGACCGACAGGCGGGTCGCGGCCAGGGCGTACCGGTCGACCGCGGTGCCGACCCGGTCGGCGCTGGCGAACCCGGGGGCTCCGAGCGGCGCCCGGTGCCCCTCCCTCTTCGCGTCGAAGGCCAGTTCGTAGTCGATCAGGCAGACCTCGTCGTCCTCGTCCACCAGCACGTTGTTGGCGTGCAGGTCCGCGAAGACCAGGCCGCGGTCGTGGACGGCGTCGAGGACGGCCTCCAACCGGCCCAGGATGCGCAGGGCGCGCCCGGTGAAGGCGGCGAGGGAGTCCGCGTCGGCGTACGCCTCGGTGACGCCGGGGTGGTGCACGGCGCACCAGGAGCCCAGGGTCCGGCCCTCCTTGTACTCCTGGACCAGGAAGCGGTGGCCGCCCAGGGTGAAGCTGTCCAGGAACCGGGGCACGCCGGGCACCCCGTCCAGACGCCGCAGGTTCTCCTCCTCCCGTGTCTGGCGGGACACCGCGTCGCGCAGCTCGCGGTCGAGCCCGGCGTGGGGACGGGCCTCCTTGAGCACGACCCGGGTCCCGTCCTCCTCGCGGCGTCCCAGGTAGATCCCTCCGCCGTTGGAGAAGTGCAGGGCCCTGTCGATGAGGTAGGGCACGCGCTCCCCGGTGGAGCGGGCGTCGAGGTGCGGCTGGAGGAAGGAGGGGAGCACCACCCAGGGAGGCGGGGTGAACGAGGGCAGCCGGCGGTCCGGCACCAGCGCTCCGTCGGGGCCGCGCAGCGCCGGGACCCGGGAACCGTGCTCGTCGAGGCACCACATCTGGCGGAAGGCGCCGTATCTGACGTGCAGGGGCCCCCGATCCCACCGCAGGTCGCTCAGGACGTAGGGGCCCGGCTGCCCTCCCACGCGCGCGGAGAGCGCGTGCAGGGTCCGTTCCAGCTCCTCCTCGTCGCGGGGGTAGACGGTGAGCAGCTTGCCGCTGGAGGCCCGGGGGGCGTACTTGGTGTTGGCCGCGACCAGGATGTTCCTGTTCAGCAGGTACTTGAACACCAGGCCGTGCTCCGTGCAGTGGTCCCACACCTCGCGGCAGACCGCGTCCGCGTTGTCCACGGTCGCCGAGACGTGGATCTTCCATCCCTGCTCGGGCAGGTCCGGAGCCTCCGGGGAGACGACGTGCCACAGGCCGTCGCGCTCGCGCCGCCAACCCGGGGGCGGGTCCAGCCTCGTGACGGAGAGGTCCGCCGGGGCCACGAGGGCGTTGGGGGAGTCGTCCGTGAGCCTGCTCGGCTCCTCGAAGAACAACGGGTCCGCGAGCGTGTACATCTCGACCAGGTCGAGCATGGGGGGCTTCCCTCCGGGATGGGCGGTGTGGCGGGTGCTGCGTCCGGCTCGCGGGCGGCGGCTCAGCCGCGGTCCGGGCCCTCGGACCGTCTCGAACGCGGTCCGCGCGCGATCCGGTCGAGGATGGGCGCCCCCTTGGCGGTCCAGGCGGCGCGGGAGACCGAGTAGAAGTGCAGGTCCCACAAACGGCCCTGGAAGTAGACGTGCCGGGGGAGGGACGCCTCCCGGGGGGTGGTGGCGAGCGCCGAACCGAATTTCCCCAGACTCGCGTCCGTCGTCAGAACGTATACCTTCCGCAGGTAATCCCAGTGGGCGAAGGCGTAGTTGACGAGCATCATCATGGACTCGGCCCCCACACCCACGGGAAGACGGTCCGTGCGCATGAAGATGCCCAGTTTCACGTGCCCCGCCGGATCGTGTTCGCGAATCGACGCGAAACCGAGGACCTCGCCCGTACTGCGGAATTGGATCTCGAATACGTCGACGAAGCGCTTGGCCACCGAGTGGTAGGACTCGATGAAGGCGTCTCGTGACGGAAGGCTTTCCAGGCCCAGTTCCACGAGGAGGTCGTAGAGTTCTCCGACCTTCTCCGGGGCGATGGGACCGAACCTGATACGCGGGGTCTCCAGGTGCAGTGTGAGCATGGCGCCACACCCTAGTGTCCGCGCCGAGGCGCGGATCCCCCCTCCCGCCGCGCGGCGTCCCGCCGGCGGGACAGCCGCCGCGTCCGGGGCCCCGGTCCGGTCCGCCTTCTTGTCGAGCCGGAGGAATTGTCCTAGGTTCTGTCCCGCCAGTGTCGGCCCACGCGAAGGAAAGGAGGCCAGCCATGGTTCTCTCTGACGTTCTGTCCCTTCAGGAGATGGACACCGTCCTCGATGAAGCCGTTCTGCTGAACAGCGGTCTCAGCTACGTCGGTTGCAGCTGATTCCTCTGATGCGCTGTGGAGAAATCCATTCTTCACAGCGCTTTTCTCTGCCCCGTTCGGGGCGACGGGAGATGTGGTGCAGGAGATCGTGTTTCCGCATATCGTGACGCGCGCCGTCAGGTTCGCCTCCACGGCGGAGAGGTCGGGGGAGGCGGTCCACGACGAGCTCTCGCGGCACGGGCTGGGGGGCCTTCCCAGCAGGGACGTCTTCGCGTCCCTGTGGCCCAAGGAGTTCGAGGGCGTGGCCGCGCAGTTCCTCGTGGAGGAACCGGGGTCGGGAAGGGTCGGGGGCTACGCCTCCCTCCACTCCCTCAATCCGCTGGGGCGCTATGTCAAGTGCTCCGTGGCCGCGGACCCGGAGGTACTGGGCTCAGAGGGCGTGGCCCACGCCCACGCCCTCGCCGTGAACTACGCCTTCGCGATGTGGAACATCCGGAAGGTCTACTTCTGGGTGGTCGACAGCGGGCTGCCCGCCCTGCGGGCGAGCGGCGTCGAGGTGCACCGGGAGGGGACGCTCTCCGAGTACGTGCTCGACGGCGAACGGCTGCGCTCGGCGCGGATCTTCGCCGTCTACCGGGAGGCGTGGGACGCGGACGGGGCCGGTTACGTCCGGGACGCGGCGGCCGGGAGGGCGGCGTGAGCGCGGCCCCGAGGACGGGTCCCCTCCGGCGGGGAGCGCCGGGATGAGGGTGCTGTTCGCGACGCAGGCGGAGCGGACCCACTTCCTGGGGCTGGTGCCCCTGGCGTGGGCGCTGCGCGCCGCGGGCCACGAGGTCCGGGTGGCCAGCCAGCCCCATCTGGAGTCCGTCGCGGCGGGGGCGGGGCTGCCCTTCACCGCCGTGGGCCGCGACCACCACTTCGCCAGGATCAGCCGGGACGGCCGGGCGGACCGGCACCTGGACTTCGACATGGCCGAGGACCGCGACGAGGTCCTGACCTGGGACCACCTCCTCCAGGGCTACCGCGGGGTGGTCACCTGGTGGTGGCGGACGGTCAACGACCCCATGTTCGACGACCTGGTCGCCCTCTGCCGCGAGTGGCGCCCCCACCTGGTCGTGTGGGAGCCGTCCACCTACGCCGCCCCCGTGGCGGCCCAGGCGTGCGGTGCCGCACACGTGCGCCACCTGTGGAGCGTGGACCTGTTCAGCAGGGTCCGCCGGACCTTCCTGGCGCGGATGGGCGAGCAGCCCGCCTCACAGCGGGAGGACCCCCTGGCCGCGTGGCTGGGGACCAGGGCGGCCCGGTACGGCGTGGACTTCTCCGAGACCCTGGTCCACGGCCAGGCCACCGTCGAGCAGGTGCCCTCCCCGCTCAGGGTGGACACGCCCGCGCACCTGGAGTACCTGCCGGTGCGCTACGTGCCCTACAACGGACGCGCCGTCGTCCCCCACTGGCTGCGTACACAACCCGACCGCCCCCGGATCGGACTCAGCCTCGGCACGACGGCGGCGTTGCGCCTGGGCGGCTACACGGTCGACGTCGCGACCCTCCTGGAGGGTCTGGCCGAGCTGGACGTGGAGGTGGTGGCCACCCTGCCCGCCAGTGAGCAGGCCAAGCTCGGCGCCGTCCCCGGCAACGCCCGCCTGGTCGAGTACGTGCCCCTGCACGCCCTGGCCCCCACCTGCGCCGCCATGGTCACCCACGGCGGCCCCGGCACCGTCCTGACCGGCCTCGCCCACGGAGTCCCCCAACTCCTGTCACCCAACGCCCGGATGTTCGACATCCCGGTCCTCGCGGGGCTGGTGGAGGAGGCCGGGGCGGGCAGGGTCGTGGACCCCGACCGCCTGGACGCCGCCACCGTCGCCGCAGGCGTGCGCACCCTCCTGGAGGACCCCCGCCACACAAGCGCCGCCCGCGCCCTGCGCGCACGCATGGACGCCATGCCCACCCCCGCCGACCTCGCCCACACCCTCGCCGGCCTCACCCGCACCTGAACACGGACCGCGGGAGGAGCACTCAGACGCCGCCGCCACGGGCCGCCGCGATGCGCTCCAGCTCCGGCACCACCTGGTCCGGGGCGGGCACGGCCAGGGCCTCGTCGCGCACCAGCCCGGCCGCCGCGCGTACCTCCCCGCTGTCCAGGAGCTCCGTGAGGAGGTCGTCCACGCCCCGGGTGAGGACCTCCTCCACCGCCAGTACGCGCGCGGCCCCGCGCTCCCGGAGCGCCCGCGAGAGCGGAGCGGCGTCGAACTGCTCGGTGTTGAGCACGACCAGCTGCGGCAGTCCCTCGACCACGGCGTTGCAGCACACGTCGAAGCCGCCGCCGTGGACGATCAGCGAGCCGGAGCCCATGAGCATGTGGGCCGCCCCCGAGTCGGTCACCACCACGTCCTCGGGCAGGGCGGGCAGGGAGTCCCTGCGGGAGGCGGGGGAGAGGACGACGGCCTCGGCGCCGATCTCGGCGCAGGCGTCGATGACGTCCACCAGGGCGGCGGCGCCCTCGGCCGTCCTGCTCCAGGACCCCCAGTCCACCAGGACGCGCCGCCGCTCGGACCCGGCCCGTGCCCAGGAGGGCAGAACGGCGCTTCCGGCGTAGGGAACCGGGCGCACGCTCAGGTGGGTGCCCGTCTTCTCCAGTTCGCGCGGCCGCAGCGCCTCCGGGATCTGGTGGACGGAGAACTGGCCGAGTACGAGGTCCTCGGAGAACGCCACCCCGTGCCGGTCCGCGCTCTCCTCCAGCCAGCTCCTGAGCGGGTCGGGTCCGGGGGTGGCGTCGGCGGCCCCCAGGTACAGGCGCCGCATGCGCGAGAAGAGGTCCACGCTCCACAGGAACCGCCCGTGCGCGGCGCCGCACGCCTCCGCGGCGATCGCCGCGGAGTAGGTGTTGGGCTCCCACAGCACGAGGTCGGGGCGCCACTCGCGGCAGAAGGCGACCAGGTCCCGCTCCATCGGCTCGTTGACGAGCTTCCACCACCAGGTGACGTACTCCTCGTAGGCGTGGTGCAGTTTCTCCGGCACCAGCATCTCCGGCCGCTCCTCGGCCAGGTCGAAGATCGACTCGCCCTGCTGATCGCGGGCGTGGGCCAGCACCTCGGCCAGGGTGTGGTCGCCGCCGACCGGGACCACGGTCAGGCCCGTCTCCGCCGCGGCCTCGGTCATGGAGGGCTGGGTGACGATCCGGACCTCGTGCCCGGCGGCGCGCAGTGCCCACGCCGTCGGCACCATGCTAAAGAAATAAGCTTTGTCCGCGTAAGCCGCGACGACGATTCGCAACGTGTTCCCCACTTCCGAGATTTCGATGACCCGATGTTCCGAGGAGTGAAAGCCGACACCGATCCTTGACAAGTCCGGCCCGCGCCATGTTCATTGCGGGTGCTGCACTCCGGACTGTTCTCCTCTCCCGAGGCAGCGTGACGGTACTGTTGTGAGGATTCCTTCGGGAGAGGTTCGGAGAGCCTAGCACCGAGTGCCGGGTCCAGGCCGCTGACCAAAGCACCACGTCGCATCCGTGGTGTGCTTGCCCAGCAATATCGATGTTCGGCCACCGTTGGGAGTCACCATGAAAGGCATTGTGCTGGCAGGCGGTACTGGGAGCCGCCTATTCCCCACCACGCGAAGCGTCTCCAAGCACCTTTTCCCGGTTTATGACAAGCCGATGTTCTACTATCCGGTTTCCGTGCTCATGATGGCCGGAATCCGGGAGATCATGGTGATATCGAACGCAGAGAGCCTCCCCCTCATCCAGCAGGCCCTGGGTGACGGCGGCCATCTGGGAATAGAGATCGAATACGCGGTCCAGAAAGAGCCCAGGGGTATAGCCGAGGCGCTCCTCATCGGGCGGGACCACATTCGCGGAACCCGTAGCGCCCTAGTCCTGGGCGACAACATATTTCACGGCGAAGGGTTTCCGGACCTCCTCGGCAGGGCCGCAGCCTCCACTTCCGGCTGCACGCTGTTCGGGTGCAAGGTGAGCGACCCCCGGCATTACGCCGTGGCGGGCTTCGGCGAAAAGGGCAGGTTCGTCTCCCTGGTGGAGAAGCCCTCCGAGCCGGAGTCGGACTACGCGGTGACCGGGCTTTATTTCTATGACCAGGACGTGGTAGACATCGCTGAGCGGATCGAGCCGTCCGGGCGCGGAGAACTCGAGATCACCGATGTCAACCGCGCCTATCTGGAAATGGGCAGAGCCGAACTCGTGACCATGGGGAACGAGATAACGTGGCTCGACCTCGGCACGGAGGAATCCCTGCTGGAGGGGGGCCGGTACGTGTCCACCATGGCCCGGGAATCCGGAGTCCGAGTCGCCTGTCTTGAGGAGATCGCATTGCGCATGGGCTTCATCGGGGCCGATGAGTGCTATCGCCTTGGGGAGGAAATGCAGAATTCGCCTTACGGCGAGTACGTCATGGAGGCCGCCCGCCGGGCGGCCGGGGTATGGCAGGGTGCGGGCGTATGAAGATCCTGGTCACCGGTGGAGCCGGATTCATCGGTTCGAACTTCGTCAGGCGCGTGCTCGCAGGCGTTTATCCGCGCTTCGCGGACGCCGAGGTCGTGGTCCTGGACAAACTGACCTACGCGGGCACCACGGAGAGCCTCGCCTCCGTGGCCGACCACCCCCGGATGACGTTCGTCCAGGGGGACGTCTGCGACGAGCAGCTCGTCCGCGGCCTCATGCGCGGGGTCTCGACCGTGGTCCACTGCGCCGCCGAGACCCACGTCGACCGCTCCATCTCCGACGCGGGGTGCTTCGTGCGCACCAACGTCGTGGGCACGTTCCACCTGCTGGACAGCGCGCTCAACGAGGGCGTGGAGAACTTCGTCCTCGTCTCCACCGACGAGGTCTACGGAACCCTCAGCACGGGGTCCTGGGTCGAGACCGACCCCCTGGAGCCGAACTCCCCCTACTCGGCCTCCAAGAGCGCCTCGGACCTGCTGGCGCGGTCCTTCCACCGGACCTACGGGATGCGCGTCTGCGTGACCCGCTGCGCCAACAACTACGGGCCCTTCCAGTTCCCCGAGAAGATGATCCCCCTTTTCGTGACGAACCTCCTGGACGGCGTCCCGGTCCCCCTCTACGGGGACGGCGGCAACGTCAGGGAGTGGGTCCACGTGGACGACCACTGCGACGCCCTCGCCCTGGCGGCCGAGCACGGCGAGCCCGGCGAGGTCTACAACATCGGCGGCTCGGTCGGGAAGCGGAACCTGGAGGTCACCGAGGCGCTCCTGGAACTGCTCGGCCACGACGGCTCGATGATCCGCTTCGTGGCCGACCGCAAGGGCCACGACCGCCGCTACTCCGTGGACGGCTCCAAGGCCGAGACCAGGCTCGGGTACCGCCCCTCCGTCTCCTTCGAGGAGGGGCTGGCCCGCACCGTCGCCTGGTACACGGAGAACCGCGCGTGGTGGGAGCCGCTGAAGAAGCGCCTCCCCCAGCAGGACGACTGACGGGCTCCGCCCCGGGCCGCGTCCCGCCGGCGGGACACCGACCCGCGGGCGCGCCCCATCCGCACAGCTCCCGGACCGGTCCGGGACACGACCACGATCGGATCAGGACTCACGTGGCGGTTGACGAGCTGACCCCCGGCGACCTCATGGCGAAGCTGCCCAGGGCCCCCGAACTCACCGAGCGCCCGTGGACGGTGCGCTGGGACGAGGCGGACGAACCGGTCGACCGGTTGTTCGCCGAACTCCTCCCGCCCGAGACGGAGTTCTTCACCTCGGGGAGCACGGGGCGGCCGCGGTCCTGGTTCCGCACCCGTGAGCAGCTCATGGACGAGGCCCGTCTGCTCGCCGACCTGGTGGTCGGCCACCGCCCGGAGGCGGTCCTGTCCTTCGCCCCGCCCCGGCACGTCTACGGCATGCTCGCCAGCGTGCTGGTGCCCGCCTACCTGGGCGTGCCGGTCTGGTACGTCTCCCAGTTCGCGCCGCTCCCGCCGGTGGACGGCCGCCGCTGGGCGGTGATGGCCATCCCCTGGACCTTCCGCATCCTGCGGCAGCGCCGGGAGTGGCTCGCCTCCGCCGAGCACCTGGCCTTCGTGCACAGCACGGCGGTCCTGCCGCAGAGCGCGGTGGACCTGATGGCCGGTCTGGGGGACCGGGCGAGCCTGGTGGAGATCTTCGGGTCCACGGAGACCGGCGGCGTCGCCCACCGGGTGTGGGGTCCCAACGACCCGCCGTGGCGCCTCTTCCCCGACGTCGAGTTCGGCGGCGGGCCCGCCGCCCCGGCGGCGGAGGCGCCCCTGGTGGTGCGCAGCCCCCGTCTGGCCCGCCCCCAGGACGGGACGGCGGGCCCCGAGTGCCGCATGGACGACCACGTGGTCCGCGTGGGGGAGCGCGGTTTCGGTTTCGCCGGGCGCAGGACCCGGCTGGTCAACGTCAACGGCCGCCGCCTGGACCTGGACGCCATGGAGGAGACCCTGGCCGGCGCCCTGGAATGCGAGGACCTCGCCTGCGTCCCGGTGCGCGACCCCCTGACGGGGGAGCACTTCGACCTGCTGGTCGTACCGGGGGAGAACGGCGTCCCGGGCGCCGACGAGATGGCGCGGGCCCTGGACCAGATCGCGTACCGCCCCCGGAGGGTGTGCGCGGTGGAGCGGATCGACCGCTCCGAGACAGGCAAACTACGGCGCGTGCAGCCGACGCGCGCCCGCCCCGAAGGAGTGGACAGTTGACGCCTACGCCGAGCAGCCTGGCCGAGGTCCTCCGCCAGGCCGAACCGGACGCGCGCATCGGATGGACCGAGGAGGACCTCTCGCGCATGCGCGCCAGCGCCACGACCATGGCCAAGCACCTGGCCGAGGGCGCCGACGTCTACGGCGTCACGCGCGGCTTCGGCCCGCTCGTGGCCTTCCCCGCGGCGGAGTCCGCGGGCGAGCAGGGGGAGGGGCTCATCTCCCACCTCGGCAGTGCCCAGGGCGAGCCGCTCCCGCCCGAGGTCAGCAGGCTCGTGGTCGCGCTGCGCCTCACCAGCATGCGCCGGGGCTACTCGGCGGTCTCGGTCGACTTCTGGCAGGAGCTCGTCGGCCTGTGGAACCGGGGCTTCACACCCGTCATCCCGCGGGAGGGCACCGTCAGCGCGAGCGGCGACCTCCAGCCCCTGGCCAGCGCCGCCCTGGCCTTCGCCGGGCAGGGGGAGGCGTGGGTGTCCGACGGCCCCGGCCGGTGGTCCCGCGTGCCCGCCGACGAGGCCCTCGCCCGACTGGGCGCCGCCCCCGTGCGCTGGAGCGCCCGCGAGGCCCTCTCCTTCGTCAACGGCAGCGGGGTCAGCCTCGCGGTGACCCTGCACAACCACCAGCAGGTCGAGGACGTCGTGCGCGCCTCGGCGATGATGACGGCGCGGATGGCGGACCTGCTGGGGGCCAACCCCCAGGCGTACGCGCACGGTGTCGCCGAGGCCCGGGGACAGGCGGGCCAGACCGCGGTCGCGGCCTGGATCAGGTCCGACCTGCCCGCCGGAGCCGAGCGCGCGCCCTCGCGACCCCTCCAGGAGCCCTACAGCCTGCGGTGCGCGCCGCAGGTGCTGGGCGCGGTCCTGGACCAGCTCTCCGCCGCCTCGCGCATCCTGCTGCGCGAGGCGGTCGGGACCACCGACAACCCGGTCAGCCACGGTGACGAGGTCCTGCACGGGGGCAACTTCCACGCGATGCCGGTGGGGTTGTGCTCGGACCAGATCGGCCTGGCCCTCCAGCAGGTCGCCTACCTGGCCGACCGGCAGCTCTCCCTGCTCTGCGCCTCGGAGACCAACGGGGGCCTGCCCCCCATGCTCACCCCCCGGCCCGGCGCGGGCAGCGGTCTGGCCGGGGTCCAGGTGAGCGCCACCTCGTTCGTCTCGCGCATCCGCCAGCTCGTGACGCCCGCCAGCCTCACCGCCCTGCCCTGCAACAACGGCAACCAGGACCACGTGCCGATGGCGCTGAACGGCGCCAACTCCGTGGCCCAGGCGATCGAGCTGGCCTGGCTCGTCGTCGGTTCGCTCGGCGTGGGCCTGGCGCAGCTCGCCGCGCTCTCGGGCCGGTCCGAGGAGGCGGGGCCGTGGGCCCGGATCGCCGAGCTCAGCCCGCCGCTGGACCGCGACCGCCCCCTGGCCGCCGAGGTGCGGGCCGTGCGCGACGCCCTGGCCGAGGAGGCCGCCCGCAGAGCCGACCGGTGGCCCCTGCCTGAGCTGTGACGGCGGCCGGGGCGGGCGCGCTCCGGCCCTTCGCTACCTTCGTCCCGCGCCCCGGTCCGGGGGCGCGCCGCCGACCGGGCGCGCATCCGGGCGGGCCCCGGCCGCCCGCCGCGACCGGACAGGAAGGGTTCCCCTTGAAGACGCCAGAACTATGGATCCGCGGCCTCGGCGTGTACCTGCCCGAGACCCGGGTGAGCGTGCGGTCCGCGGTCGAACGGGGCCTCACGACGGCGGAGGAGGCCGCCGTGCACGACATGGTCGGCGCCGCCGTGGCCGACGACCTGCCCGCGCCGGAGATGGCGCTGCGCAGCGCCCGCGAGGCCTTCGAGCGGGCCGGGGCCAGCCCGGACGACGTGCGTGTCCTGCTGTACGCCGACACCTGGCACCAGGGCCCGGACGGCTGGTTCCCCCAGTACCACCTCCAGCACCACCTGGTCCGCGGCGACGTCATCGCCGCCGAGGTGCGCCAGGGGTGCAACGCCCTGTTCACCGCCATGGAGCTGTGCGTCCCCCACCTGAGGGAGGCGCCCGAGGACGCGACGGCGCTCCTCGTCGCCGCGGACAACTTCGGCACCCCGGGCGTCGACCGGTGGCGGTCGGGCGCCTTCGTACTGGGCGACGGCGCCTGCTCCGTCCTCCTCGGCCGGCGCCCCGGACCCGCGCGGGTGCTCGCGGTGGGGTCGATGGTCGTCCCCGAGCTGGAGCAGCACCACCGCTCGGGTGAGCCGGACTTCCCGCCCGCGGCGACCACCGGCTCGCTCCTCGACTTCCGGGCCAGGGCCCGTGACCACGCCCGGCAGGGCGAGCGGGACCCGGAGGTGAACATCGCCTGGTTCACCCTCCAGAAGAAGATGATGCTGCTGGTGGGCCGGACCCTGGCCGAGGCCGGGGTGGGTTTCGGGGACATCTCCCGGGCGGCCTTCGGCAACCTGGGCCCCGAGGCGGTGGAGCACCGCTGGATGGAGGTCCTCGGCCTGCCGATGGAGCGCTCCACGTGGGAACACGGCCGCACCATCGGGCACATCGGCGCGGCCGACCCCTTCATCGGCCTGCGCCACCTCATGGACGAGGGCGAGGTCGGGCCGGGGGACCACGTCATCCTGGGCGGACTCGGATCGGGGATGACGGTCTCCTGCGCCGTGGTGAGGATCGCCGAACCCCCGTCCGGCTCCTGAGACGGAAGGGACACCGTGGACTTCGACCCGACCCCCGAGCAGCGGGAGAGGGGTGAGCGCGTCGCCGCGCTCGTCCGGGACCGCCTCGGCGGGGCCCCGCCCCGCGAACACGACCAGCCGCTGACCCGCGAGGAGTGGCGGACCGCGGCCGAGGCCGGACTGACCGGTGCGTGCCTGCCCGCCTCCGTGGGCGGCGGCGGGCTCGGCGCGCTCGACACCGCCCTCGCCCTGGAAGCCCTCGGTTCGGCCTGCCCCGACGCCGGTCTGCCCTTCGCGGTGGCCGCCCACCTGCTGGCCTGCGGCGTCCCCATGAGCGAGTTCGGCCGCGGCCCGGAGGTCACCGACCTGCTCCGGGGCATGGCCGGCGGGGAACTGGTCGCGGGCAACGCCGCGACCGAGGAGGGCGCGGGCTCCGACGTCAACGCCATGGCGACCACGGCCCGGCCGGAGGACGGGGGCTACGTGCTCGACGGGACCAAGTCCTTCGTGAGCAACGCGGCCGAGGCCGACGTCCTGGTCGCCTACGCGGTCACCGACCCGTCGGCGGGCTTCTTCGGCGTCACCGCGTTCGCCGTGCCGCGCGGCACGGCCGGGGTCACCGTCGGCCCGACACTGCGCAAGGCGGGACTGCACGCCTGCGCGGCGGCGCCGGTGACCTTCTCCGGCTGCCGCGTGCCCGCCTCGCTCAGGCTGGGCGCCGAGGGGCAGGGGAACGCGGTCTTCCAGTTCTCCATGGCCTGGGAGCGGGCCTGCCTCCCGGCGATCTACCTGGGCGCCATGGAGGACCAGATGGGCAGGGTCGCGGCGCACGTGCGCGGCCGCAGGCAGTTCGGGCGGCCGATCAGCGAGTTCCAGGCGGTCTCGCACCGGGTGGCCGCGATGCGCCAGAGGCTGGAGGGCGCCCGCCTCCTGCTCTACCGCGCCTGCTGGCTGCTCGACCGGGCCAGGCCGGAGGCCGACACCGCCGTCTCCCTGGCCAAGGTCGCGGTCACCGAGGCGGCCGTGGCCAACGGGCTCGACGCCGTGCAGCTCTTCGGCTCCTCCGGCTACCTCGTCGGCACGGGGATGGAGCAGCGGCTGCGCGACGCCCTGCCCGGCACCCTCGTCTCGGGCACGAGCGAGATCCAGCGCGAGATCATCGCCCGGGGGGAGGGCCTGTGAACCTCCAGGACCTGGTCCGCCGGTCCGCGCGCGAGGCGCCCGAGCGCACCGCGCTGCGCTGCGGGGGCCGGGAGCTGACCTACGCGGAGCTGGACGCGGAGGCCGACGCCATGGCCGCCGACCTGGCGGCGCTGGGCGCGGGCCCCGGCGAGCGCGTCCTGGTCTGGGCGGAGAAGGGCCTGCGCGCCGTCGCCGCGTCCCAGGCGGTGCTCCGGACGGGGGCCGTCCATGTTCCGGCCAGCGGCGCCATGCCGCCGGACCACGTCCTACGGATCGCCGGGGACTGCCGACCGCGTGTGGTCTGCGCCGCCGCCGCGGACCTGGAGCGGTTGCGCGGACGCCTCGGCGCGGACACGGCGTTCCTCGACATCGACGCCCCTCCGGCGCGGAGCGGGCCGGTCCCCGCCTGCACCGCGCCCGCGGACGCGCCCGCCTACGTGCTCTACACCTCGGGGTCCACCGGCAGGCCCAAGGGTGTGACGGTGAGCCACGCGGGCGCCCTGGCCTTCGTGGAGTGGGCCCGCGGGGAGCTGGACGCGGGGCCGGGGGACCGCTTCGCCAACCACGCCTCGCTCACCTTCGACCTGTCGGTCCTGGACCTGTACACCGCCTTCAGCGCGGGGGCGTCGGTCACGCTGATCCCCGAGGGGTACTCCTTCGCGCCCGACCTGCTCGTGGACCTCGTCCACAGCGAGGGCGTGACCGTCTGGTACTCCGTGCCCTCGGCGCTGGTGCTGATGATCCGCGACGGCGGGCTCGCCGACCGGCCCCCGCCTCCGGCCCTGCGCGCCGTGCTCTTCGCCGGGGAGGCGCTCCCTCCGGAGTACGCCCGGCGCCTGGCGGAGTGGAGCCCCGCACGGCTGCTCAACCTGTACGGACCCACCGAGACCAACGCGTGCACCTTCCACGAGGTGGTGCCCGCCGACCTGGAGGACGGGAGGCCGCTGCCCATCGGCCGGGCCACCGCGGGCAACCGCGTCTGGGTGCGCGCGGACACGGGCGGACCCGCGGCTCCGGGCGAGGCCGGAGAACTGGTGGTGGACGGTCCCACGGTGATGCTCGGCTACTGGGGGGCGCCGCCCGTGGAGGGCCCCTACGCCACGGGCGACCTGGCACGCGTGCGCGAGGACGGCGTGTTCGAGTTCCTGGGGCGCCGCGACCACATGGCCAAGGTCCGCGGGTACCGCGTCGAGCCGGGGGCGGTGGAGGCGGCGCTGGAGCGCAGCCCGGACGTCGAGGAGGCGGCCGTCGTGGTGACCGGGAGCGGGGTCACGGCGGCCATCACGGCGTTCGCCGTCCTGAGGAGGGGCGCCCGGCTGGGAGTGCTGGGGCTCAAGCGCCACGCCTCGCGGCACCTGCCCGCCTACATGATCCCGGACGCGGTGCGCTTCACCGAGGCGCTGCCGCGCACACCCAACGGCAAGACCGACAGACTGGAGCTCGCCCGGTGGGCGCGTGCTCCGGAGCGGAGGGAGAACACGTGACGAAGGACGCCAGCGAGCAGGAGGTGCGGGAACTCCTCCTGCTCTTCGTCCGCGACCGGTTCCTGGACGGCGACCCCCACGGCGAGCTGACCGAGGACTCACCGCTGCGGGAGTGGGGTGTGCTCACCTCCCTCAACACCGCCGTCCTGATGAACCACATCCACACCGGCCTGGGCGTGCGGATCCGGGCCGAGAGGATCGACCCCCGCGCGTTCACCGACGTCCGCAGCATCGCGGCGATGCTGTGCGCCGGGAGGGCCGGGGAGGCCTGAGCGGCCACGGCCCCCCGGGGTCACCAGGACCACGCCTCGGGGGCGGGGCCGCCCTTGCCGACCGGGGGGAACAGGGCGTCGATCCGTTCGCCGTCCCCCTCGCCGAGCCCCGTCTCCAGGGCCCGCAGCGCCCCGTCGAACTGCTCCAGGGTGCGCGGCCCGACGATCGTCGAGTGCACCTCCGGGCGTGACAGGACCCAGGCGATGGACAGTTCGGCGGGGTCCCTGCCGATCTCGTCGCACAGGTCCTCGTAGGCGGCGATCGTCTCGCGCCGCTCCTCCAGCGCCTGCATCGCCCGGCTCTTGACCGTCTTGACCGCGGTGCCCTCGCGCAGCTTGCGGATGGCGCCGCCGAGCAGGCCGCCGTGCAGGGGCGACCAGGTCAGGACCCCGATGCCGTACGCCTGCGCCGCGGGGAGCACCTCCAGCTCCACGTGGCGCGTCACCAGGTTGTAGGCGCACTGCTCGGAGACCAGGCCGAGGAAGTTCCTGCGGTTGGCGGCCTCCTGCGCCGCCGCCAGGTGCCAGCCCGCGAAGTTGGAGGAGCCGACGTAGCGGACCTTGCCCTGGTGGACCAGGATCTCCATCGCCTGCCAGACCTCCTCCCACGGCGCGTTGCGGTCCACGTGGTGCATCTGGAAGAGGTCGATCCAGTCGGTGCCCAGCCGCCGCAGGGACCCCTCGCACGAGGCGATGATGTGGCGGGCCGACAGGCCGCGGTCGTTGGGCCAGTCGCTCATCGGGTTGAAGACCTTGGTGGCCACGATGGAGCGTTCGCGACGTCCGCCGCCCCTGCCGAACCACTCGCCGATGAGCTCCTCGGTCATGCCCTTGTGGACCTGCCATCCGTAGTGGTTGGCGGTGTCGAAGAAGTTGACGCCGTGGGAGAGGGCCCTGTCCATCATCGCGAAACTCTCGTCCCTCGGGGTGTTCACGCCGAAATTCAGCGTTCCCAGGCAGAGCCGGCTGACCTCAAGAGCGGTCCGGCCAAGGCGTGTGTACTGCATTCTCTCCCCTGTTTCATGGTGTCTCTCGCGGAGAAAACGGGACTCGGGGTCGGACGGAGCTCTCATCCGCTGAAGAAGCCCACGGGTAGGCCGCCACTTTTCCGGAGCAGGAAAGGCCGTCGGGGGAAGGCTTCCACGTTCCGGGGAAAGGCCGCGCCGGTATGCTCCGGTCCGGCGGATTCGGGCCGGGACCGACCCGCTCCCGGCGGACGAATGGCACCGTATCCCGGGCCCCGTGAACTCGACGCGGCCGAGGGCCCCTCCTCCGCCGCCGAGCCGCGCGGCGCCCGCCCCGGTCCCGGAAGCGGGTTCGGCCCTCCATCTGGGAGATGACCCCTTGCGTGTACTACTCGCCTCCTACGCGGAGAAGACGCACTTCATCGGCATGGTGTCCCTGGCGTGGGCGCTGCGCGCCGCCGGGCACGAGGTGCGCGTCGCCAGCCAGCCCGGACTGGCGGGGTTCCTGAGGAGTGCGGGTCTGCCCGCCGTCCCGGTCGGGCGGGACCACCTGCTGCGCGAGCGGTTCGAGCTGGTGACGCAGTGGGGCGAGGGCGACGCCCCGGGGCTGTTCGACGTGGGGGAGAGCTGGCCCGGCGACCTGTCCTGGGACGAGATGCGCTGGGGCCTGCGCGACACCGCGGCCTGGTGGTGGCGCATGGTGAACGACCCGATGCTGGAGGACCTGGTCGCCTTCTGCCGCGAGTGGCGCCCCGACCTGGTCGTGTGGGAGGCGACGACGTTCGCGGCCCCCGTCGCCGCGGAGGCGTGCGGTGCGGCGCACGTGCGCTTCCTGTGGAGCCTGGACCTGTTCGCCGCGATGCGCGAACAGTACCTGCGCCACATGGAACGACAGCCCCCACAGGAACGCGACGACCCCCTCGCCGCATGGCTGGGCGACCGCGCCGCCCGCCACGGCGTCGACTTCTCCGAAACCCTCGTCCGCGGCCAGGCCACCCTGGACTACCTGCCCGCCTCCCTGGGCGTGCCCGCCCCCACCGGAGCCCGCCGCCTGCCCATCCGCTACGTGCCCTACAACGGACGCGCCGTCGTCCCCGACTGGCTGCGCACACCCCCCACCCGCCCCCGCGTCTGCCTCAGCGTGGGGAGCAGTACGACTGAGTGGTTCGGCGGGTACACGTTCTCCCTGGCCGAGGTGGTGCGCGGCCTCGGCGAACTGGACGCGGAGGTGGTCGCGACCCTGCCCCCCGAGGAGGAGGCCGCACTCGGCGCGGTCCCGGACAACGTGCGGCTGGTGGGGTACGCCCCCCTGCACGTCCTGGCCCCCACCTGCGACGTCATGATCACCCACGCGGGGCCGGGGACCCTGTGCTCCGGGCTCTCCCACGGCGTCCCCCAGCTCCTCGTCCCCGGCCCCCGCCTCGACGCCCCCCTGCTCGCACGGCTGGTGGAGCGGGAGGGGGCCGGGCTGGTGGTGCCGTCGGGCGAGGCGGGGGCCGACAGCGTCCGCGACGCGACCCGGCGCCTGCTGGAGGACCCCTCCCACGCCGAGGCGGCGCGGCGCCTGCGCGGGGAGATGGCCGCCATGCCCTCGCCCGCGGAGGCGGTGCGCGGCCTGCCCCGCGTCCTGGAGGGTCTGGGCGCCTCCGTCTGAGGGACGGTCCCGCCAGCGGGACAACGGGTGCCCCGTGGCGGCGGTGTCTGAGTGCTCCTCCCGCGGTCCGTGTTCAGGTGCGGGTGAGGCCGGCGAGGGTGTGGGCGAGGTCGGCGGGGGTGGGCATGGCGTCCATGCGTGCGCGCAGGGCGCGGGCGGCGCTTGTGTGGCGGGGGTCCTCCAGGAGGGTGCGCACGCCTGCGGCGACGGTGGCGGCGTCCAGGCGGTCGGGGTCCACGACCCTGCCCGCCCCGGCCTCCTCCACCAGCCCGGACAGCAGGACCGTGTCGAACATGTGCGCGTTGGGTGACAGGAGTTGGGGGACTCCGTGGGCGAGGCCGGTCAGGACGGTGCCGGGGCCGCCGTGGGTGACCATGGCGGCGCAGGTGGGGGCCAGGGCGTGCAGGGGGACGTACTCGACCAGGCGGGCGTTGCCGGGGACGGCGCCGAGCTTGGCCTGCTCACTGGCGGGCAGGGTGGCCACCACCTCCACGTCCAGCTCGGCCAGACCCTCCAGGATCTCCCCGGCGGAGACCCGGTGACCGCCGTACCACTCGTTCGCGCTGGTCCCGAGGCTGAGTCCGATCCGGGGGCGGTCGGGTTGTGTGCGCAGCCAGTGGGGGACGACGGCGCGTCCGTTGTAGGGCACGTAGCGCACCGGCAGGTACTCCAGGTGCGCGGGCGTGTCCACCCGCAGGGACGCGGGGACCTGCTCGACGGTGGCCTGGCCGTGGACCAGGGTCTCGGAGAAGTTCACCCCGTACCGGGCCGCCCTGGTCCCCAGCCACGCGGCCAGGGGGTCCTCGCGCCGTGAGGCGGGCTGTTCGCCCATCCGCGCCAGGAAGCGCGCGCGGGTGCGGGCGAAGATGTCGGCCCCCCACAGGTAGCGCACGTGCGCGGCCCCGCAGGCCTCGGCGGCGATCGCCCCGGAGAAGGTGATGGGCTCCCACACGACCAGGTGGGGGCGCCACTCGCGGCAGAGGGCGACCAGGTCGTCGACCATGGGGTCGTTGACCATCCGCCACCACCACTGCACGGTCAGGCGGTAGCCCTCCAGGAGGTAGTCCCAGGTCAGGACCTCGTCACGGTCCTCGGCCATGTCGAAGTCGTCGTCCTCCCCGCCGGTCATCGCGTGGTACTGCCGCATGACCCTGCGCAGGAGGTGGTCCCTGCCCACGGGGGAGAAGGGCAGGCCCGTCCCGGTGACCACCGCCTCCAGTTCGGGCTGGCTGGCCACCCGGACCTCGTGGCCCGCGGCGCGCAGCGCCCACGCCAGGGGCACCAGCCCCAGGAAGTGGGTCCGCTCCGCCTGCGTCGCGATCAGCACGCGCACGGCCGTCGCCTCCGTCCTTCGTGTGCGGTCCCGCGCACCGGGTCGGGAACCGGGGCGCTCCCGGTTCCGCCGCCCCCGGTGGCGGGCCTGTTACCTTTCCGGCGGGCGGTCCAATCACCGCGCAACCGGGTTTGCCAAGAGCCGCTTCCGCGCGGATATCATTGCCCAGCCGATCCGGCCGGTGCTTTATCTGTCCTCGACAAAGGGGATTGTAGAGAAGCTGGCTGTTCCGATTCCGACGATGATTCCCTCGATGTTGCCCCGTGCGTCCCTGGCCACGGGAAGTAGTGAAGAAAGAGTGGGAGAATCCGGCCTCCGGGCCAGGTGAATGGCCGGGTACGGAACCCGACTTTTCTCGTCAAGGTCCCTCCGGACCTGTTTTCCCTGTAGCGCCGGGCTGAGAGTCGAATGGAGATCGTATGCGTTTCCTGCTGGACCGGGAGGAGATCACCGTCTCGGTCGTCGGCCTGGGGTACGTGGGGTCGTGCGTGGCCGCCAGCCTGGCGTCCAACGGGGTGAACGTCGTGGGCGTCGACGTGGACGCCCACCCGGTCGAGGAGATGGAGGCGGGCCGCTGCCACCTCAAGGAGCCCGGACTGCCCGAACTGGTGGCCCGGGGGCGGGACGCCGGGCGCCTGCGCGCCACGACCGACTACTCCGCGATCTCCTCGGCGGACGTGGTCGTCGTCGCGGTCGGCACGCCGGTCCGGGAGGACGGCACCCTCGTCGAGACCCAGATCAGGAGCGCGGCCGCCGAGGCGGGCCGCCACCTGCGCCGCGGGCAGCTCCTCGTCTTCAAGAGCACGGTCCCCCCGGGCACGACCCGTGATCTCGTCGTCCCCCTGCTGGAGAGCGGCGGGCTGACGTGCGGCGAGGACTTCGGTCTGGCCTTCTGCCCCGAGCGGCTGTCGCAGGGCAACGCCCTGGCGGAGATCCGGGAGCTGCCCGTGGTCGTCGGCGGGTGGGACGCGGAGAGCGGGGCCGCCGCCGCGAGGTTCTGGGAGTCCCGGCTCGGCGTGCGGACCGTCGTCTGCTCCTCCATGGAGGCCGCCGAGACGGTCAAGCTCCTCAACAACTGGTGGATCGACCACAACATCGCCCTGGCCAACGAGCTGGCCCGCTTCTGCACGTCGATCGGGGTGGACGCGATGGAGGTCATCGCCGCCACCAACGAGGTGCCCAAGGGCGGAGGGACCATCAACGTCCTCTCGCCGGGGGTCGGGGTCGGAGGCTCCTGCCTGACCAAGGACCCCTGGATGCTGTGGCGCTCCGCCCGGGACAGGGGCGTGCACCTGGGAACCGTCGTCTCGGCCCGCGGCGCCAACGACGCGATGCCCGGCTACGTCGCGGGGCTCGTCACCGAGGGGCTGGACGCGCTGGGAACCCCCGCCGAGCGGGCCCGCGTGGCCGTGATCGGGCTGTCCTTCAAGAACAACACCGGCGACCTGAGGTCCACGCCGACCCTGCCCGTGGTCGCCGCGCTGCGCGACGCCGGGGCCGACGTGGCGGTGTTCGACCCGCTCGCCGACCCGGACGAGGTCCGCAAGACGTTCGGCCTGGAGCCCTCCCCCTCGGCGGAGGCGGCCGCGACCGGGGCCCACTGCCTCGCCGTGCTCGCCTGGCACGACGAGTTCGCCGCACTGGACATGGCGGCCCTGCGCCGCCTCACGGCGCGGGAGTGCCTCCTCCTGGACGGCAGGGCCCACTTCGACGACCAGACCGTCGAGTCCCTGACGGGGCTCGGTTTCACCTACCGAGGGATCGGACGGTAGACACGTGGCACGCGCCGTAGTGACCGGAGGGAACGGCTTCGTCGGAAGCCACCTCGTCGACCGGCTCCTCGCCAGGGGCGACGAGGTCGTGGTCTTCGACACGAGGGGGGCCCGGCCCGCGCCCGCCCCCTCATGGAAGGAGGTCGAGTACGTCCGGGGCAGCGTCAGCTCCTCCGAGCAGCTCGCCAAGGCGATCCGCGGGGGCGTGGACGTGGTCTACCACCTCGCCGCCGTGGTGGGGGTGGACCGGTACCTGGAGTCCCCCATGGAGGTCATCGACGTCAACTTCACGGGGACGCGCAACGTCCTGGACCTGGCCGAGCGCGCCGGGGCCAAGGTGGTCTTCGCCAGCACCAGCGAGGTGTTCGGCAAGAACCCCGACGTCCCCTGGAAGGAGGACGCCGACCGGGTCCTCGGCACGACCTCGGCGAGCAGGTGGAGCTACTCCTCCAGCAAGGCCCTGGCCGAGCACCTGACGTTCGGCTACATGGGCCGGGGGCTCAACGCCTCCATCGTCCGCTACTTCAACCTCTACGGGCCGCGCCAGCGCCCCGCCTTCCTCGTCAGCCGCAGCCTCCACCGCGCCCTGCGCGGCGAGCCCCCCGTCGTCTACGACGAGGGCGGCCAGACCCGCAGCTTCACCTACATCGACGACGCCGTCGAGGCGACGGTCCAGATCGGCACCCGTCCGGAGGCGGACGGCGAGTGCTTCAACGTCGGCAGCTCGGACGAGGTCACCATCCGCGAGGCCGTGGACCTGATCGTGGAGCTGACCGGCGGCAAGGTCGTCCCGACCTCGATCGACACGCGCGACAGGTTCGGGCACTCCTACCAGGACCTGGACCGGCGCATCCCCGACGCGGGGAAGATCCGCTCGCTCCTGGGCTGGAAGAGCACCACCTCGCTGCGGGAGGGGGTCGCCCGGACCATCGAGTGGGCCGAGGAGAACCCCTGGTGGCTCGAACAGCCGGAGAACACCACCGGCTGACCCCGCCGCGGCCGGTGCGCCACCGCCCCGTCCGCGCCCGGGCCGCCGAGTCCGGCGCGCCCGTCCGACGACGTCCGTGAGAAGCCGAGGAGTTGAGGTTGGTCCCCACCACCACGTGCCGTGTCTGCGAAGGAACGGTCACCCAGTTCATGGACTTCGGCCGCCAGCCGCTGTCCGACGCCTTCCGGGCGCCCGACGACACGAGCGAGGAGTTCTTCTACCGCCTCGCGGTCGGGCTCTGCCCGGACTGCCAGATGGTGCAGTTGATGGAGGAGGTGCCCCGGGAACGCATGTTCCACGAGGGGTACCCGTACTACTCCTCGGGCTCCACCGTGATGCGCTCCCACTTCGAGGCGACCGCCGAGAAGCTCCTCGCGGAGCACCTGACCGGCTCCGACCCCTTCGTGGTCGAGCTGGGGTGCAACGACGGCGTCATGCTGGAGACGGTGGCCCGCGCGGGCGTGCGCCACCTCGGGATGGAGCCCTCCGGAGCCGTGGCCGAGGTCGCCCGCGGCAAGGGCGTGCGCGTGCGCAACGCCTTCTTCGAGAAGGCGACGGCCCTGGAGATCCTGGCCGAGGACGGGCCCGCCGACGTCGTCTACGCGGCCAACACCTTCTGCCACATCCCCTACGTGGACTCGGTACTGGAGGGGATCGGGGAGCTGCTGTCCCCCGGGGGCGTGTTCGTCTTCGAGGACCCCTACTTCGGTGACGTGAGCGAGAAGGCGTCCTTCGACCAGTTCTACGACGAGCACTTCTTCCTGTTCACCGCCTCCTCCGTGCGCAACATGGCGCGCAGGTTCGGCCTGGAGCTGGTCGACGTCGAGCGTCTGCCCACGCACGGGGGCGAGCTGCGCTACACCCTGGCACGCGAGGGCTCCCGGGCCGCCTCCCCCGCCGTGGAGGCGATCCTGGAGGAGGAGAGGAAGCGGGAGCTGACCTCCCCGGAGTCGCTGGCCTCCTTCGCGGACCGGGTGCGGGGCAACTGCGACCGGCTCGTGGAGGAACTGCGCTCGCTGCGCGACCAGGGCCTGCGCGTGGTGGGCTACGGCGCCACCGCCAAGAGCGCGACCGTGCTCAACTTCTGCGGGATCGGCCCCGACCTGCTGGAGTTTGTCTGCGACACCACGCCGGCCAAGCAGGGGCGCCTGACGCCGGGCTCCCACGTGCCGGTGCGCGACCACGGCGCGTTCACGGCCTCCTACCCCGACCGCGCCCTCCTGCTGGCCTGGAACCACGCCGAGGAGATCATGGCCAAGGAGGAGGGGTTCCGCGAGGCCGGGGGACGCTGGATCCACTACGTCCCGGACGTCACCACCGTGTGAGGTCCACCCGCCCGCCCTCCCCCGCGGCCCGCGCCAGCCGGCGCGCGACCTCGGCGGGGGAGGGCATGGCGTCCACCTCCCCGCGCAGGCGTCGCGCCGCCTCGGCGTGGGAGGGGTCCTCCAGCAGCCTCCGGGTGCTCTCCCGGACGGCCTCGGGGGTGACCCGGGAGGGGTCCACGACCACCCCCGAGCCCTGCGCGGCCACCAGTGAGGCCAGCAGGGGCTCGTCGTACATGTGGTGCGGCACGGCCGACTGCGGGACCCCGTGCACCAGGCCGGACATCACGGTGCCCGCCCCGCCGTGGGTGATCATGGCGGCGCAGGTGGGGGTCAGGGCGTGCAGGGGGACGTACTCGACCAGGCGGGCGTTGTCGGGGACGGCGCCCAGCTTCTCCTGCTCGCGGGCGGGCAGGGTGGCCACGACCTCCACGTCCAGGTCGGCCAGGCCCTCCAGGAGGGTCGCGACGTCGACCGTGTAGCCGCCCAGGCGCTGGGTGGCCGTCGTCCCGAGGCTGAGGCAGACGCGGGGGCGGGTGGGGGGTGTGCGCAGCCAGTCGGGGACGACGGCGCGTCCGTTGTAGGGCACGTAGCGGATGGGCAGGCGGCGGGCTCCGGTGGGGGCGGGCACGCCCAGGGAGGCGGGCAGGTAGTCCAGGGTGGCCTGGCCGCGGACGAGGGTTTCGGAGAAGTCGACGCCGTGGCGGGCGGCGCGGTCGCCCAGCCATGCGGCGAGGGGGTCGTCGCGTTCCTGTGGGGGCTGTCGTTCCATGTGGCGCAGGTACTGTTCGCGCATCGCGGCGAACAGGTCCAGGCTCCACAGGAAGCGCACGTGCGCCGCACCGCACGCCTCCGCGGCGATCGCCGCGGAGAAGGTGATGGGCTCCCACACGACCAGGTCGGGGCGCCACTCGCGGCAGAAGGCGACCAGGTCCTCCAGCATCGGGTCGTTGACGACCTTCCACCACAGCGGCACCAGCACGTCGCGGTAGGCGGCCCGCAGCTCCTCCCCGGAGGGGACCTCCGGAGCCGCCACGCGCATCATGTCGAAGTCGGGGCGCATGTCCCGCGCCATGCGCCCGACCCAGGCGATCACCTGGGGGAGCACGTGGTCCGACCCCGCGGCGACGAACGGCAGCCCGGTCGCGGCCACCGTCGGCGCGAGTTCGGGCTGGCTGGCGACGCGCACCTCGTGCCCGGCGGCGCGCAGCGCCCATGCCAGGGGGGTCATCCCGATGAAGTGGGTCTTCTCGGAGAACGTTGCGAACAAGATACGCACCGGAGATCCTCACGATCTGTCAGAAATGCTAGGGCGAGGGTTTCGAAGGAATTAGTAAAACCTTTTCTCACATGACCTTCCTCCTTGCGTCCGGGCTCCGTCGCCGAGAGTGAGCACCGGTCGGGCCGCGTGTCGTCGAGTCGGGGCCCGCGGTTTGGCGTCCCACCTGCGCGACTTACCGTGTGCGCCGCCTAGCACAAAGTGCTTAATAATCAGGGGGTTGCCTGTACGCTCAGCTATCTCATACGCTGCTTTACGAACGGCGTTGACCGATACCGGCCATGTTGACGGACTGGTTATCGCCGGTTATCCACGACCGGTTTCGCTGCGGCATCGGCCAGGGAGGGTCTTCAGGCTCCAGTTGATTTCTTGACCTCTTTAAACCAGTTTGAAGACTGTGTCCGTTCTGTGCTCACCGCATATCTGCGCTGAGGGGTTGAGGATCGACTTCCGTCGACCGTTCCCCTTTTCACGTGTGCTCCCATGAACCCGGCGTCGACGTGTGCCCGGACCCTTGTCCGCACAACCCGCGAACATGCGCAGTGAGCCCTCTTACCGATATCAGACCACCTTGTCTTACAAGACGACTGATCCTGGCCCGAGCGCTGAGTTCTCTTGCCCTCTCAGGAAGGTCGATAAGGGGACCCACATGGAAGCAGTGATGAATCCGGACAGCCACGCCAGCCCCCAGGCGAAGGTCCCCGAAGCCAGACGGAGCCGGTCCGCCGCGGACTCGGGCGGCCGACGGGGCGCCTCGGGCAACCCCACCCGCAGAACGAGCCTCCACCTGCCCGACGGCATGGCCATGGTCGACTGGGAGCGCTGGGGACAGCACATCTTCGTCATCTCCGACGCGTCCGCCTGGTGGCTCGGGGACTGGCTCATCTACGGCCAGGAGAACTACCCCCAGCGGTACAAGCGCGCGATCGAGAAGACCTCCCTCGACTACCAGACCCTGCGCAACTACGCCTGGGTCGCCAGGAAGTTCGTCCCCGCCCGGCGCCGCGAGAAGCTGAGCTTCCAGCACCACGCCGAGGTGTGCGGCCTCCCGGAGGAGGAGCAGGAACGCTGGTTGGCCGAGGCCGAGGCGGGCCGCTGGTCCCGCAACGAGCTCCGCCGCCGCATCCGCCTCAAGGCCCGGGGAGTGGACCCCGCACGGGAGACCATATACGTTCAGGTCGCCATTAACCCGGAGCGGAAGAGGCAATGGCAGGAAGCCGCCGAGAGTTCTGGTATGAGTTTCCCGGAGTGGGCTTCCAAGGCCTTGGACATGGCTGCCAAGAAAATGATTGAGGTCGGCTGAGCCGAGACCCCGGGTCCGTTACGGACCCGCCGTTTATTTTGACTCCCCCCGTGGGAAAACCCCCGCCGGCGATTCTTCTGGTGTGCCGGAAACCGGTACGGAGCCGGGTGGTCGCCGCGCGGGGGCCACCCTTGCTGACACGATCCAGGCGCCCGGTTCTCCCGGCCGCGGGCGACCTGAAAACGGAGGAACACATGACGACCTATGTCTGGGGCTACCTGGAGGAGTACGAGAAGGAAAGGGAGGACATCCTCGACGCCGTGGACAAGGTGTTCAAGTCGGGGAAGCTGATCTGGGGCCCCTCCCTGGTGGCCTTCGAGGAGGAGTTCGCCCAGTACCACGGCGTGGCGCACTGCGCGGGCGTCGACAACGGCACCAACGCCATCGTGCTCGCCCTGCGCGCCCTGGGCGTCGGTGAGGGCGACGAGGTCATCACCGTGTCGAACACGGCCGCGCCCACGGTCCTGGCCATCGACCTGGTGGGGGCGCGCCCGGTCTTCGTCGACATCGACCCGGACACCTACCTCATGCGTGTGGACCAGGTCGCGGCGGCGATCACCGAGCGCACGCGCTGCATCCTGCCGGTCCACCTGTACGGGCAGTGCGTGGACATGGCCCCGCTGGAGGCGCTGGCCGCCGAGCACGGCCTGGTCGTCCTGGAGGACTGCGCCCAGGCGCACGGAGCCACCCACCACGGGCGCGTGGCGGGCTCCATGGGCCACGCCGCCGCCTTCTCCTTCTACCCGACGAAGATCCTCGGCGCCTACGGCCACGCGGGCGCGACGATCACCAACGACCCGGAGGTCGACGCCTCCCTCCGGCGCCTGCGCTACTACGGCATGGACCAGGAGCGCTACTACGTCGTCACGCCGAACGGGCAGAACAGCAGGCTCGACGAGGTCCACGCGGAGATCCTGCGCCGCAAGCTCGGCCGCCTGGACGAGTACATCGAGGGCCGCAGGGCGGTGGCCCGCGCCTACGACGAGGCGCTCGCCGACACGGACCTGGTCCTGCCCGCGACGGCGCCCGGGAACGAGCACGCCTACTACCTCTACGTGGTCCGCCACCCCGAGCGGGACCGGATCATCGAGGAGATGAAGGCCCACGACGTCGCGCTCAACGTCAGCTACCCGTGGCCCGTCCACACGATGTCCGGCTTCGCCCACCTGGGCTACGAGACCGGGAGTCTGCCGGTGACCGAGAAGCTGGCCCACGAGATCTTCTCGCTGCCGATGTACCCCTCGCTGCCCCGGCAGGAGCAGGACCGGATCATCGAGGCCCTGACCAAGACCCTGGCCAAGCTGTGACCGGTTCCGGGGACGGAGCCCGGTTCGCGCTCTCGGCGTCGGACCGGGCGGTACCGCTGGTGTCCGACGCCGAGTTCGCCCGGTGGTGGGAGAGCAGGCCCCGGCACGAACTGCTCTCCGTCGAGCGGGTCGGCTTCGACCACACGCGCAGCTGGTCCTTCTCCGCCGGGACCGGGGACCTCGTCCACGAGAGCGGCGGCTTCTTCTCCGTCCGGGGGCTGCGCGTGGCCTCCGGCGGTGCGGTGGTGCACCAGCCGGTCATCGACCAGCCGGAGATCGGCATCCTGGGCATCCTGGTCAAGGAGTTCGACGGGGTGCCCCACTTCCTGATGCAGGCCAAGTTCGAGCCCGGCAACGTCAACCTCCGCCAGATCTCGCCCACCGTGCAGGCCACGCGCAGCAACTACACGGGGGTCCACGGAGGCCGGGCCACCCCCTACGTGGAGTACTTCCGCGCTCCGCGCCGCGGCCGGGTCCTGGTGGACGTGCTCCAGTCCGAGCAGGGCGAGTGGTTCTGGCGCAAGCACAACCGCAACATCGTCGTCGAGGTGGGCCCCGACGAGGACGTCCCCGAGCACGAGGACTACCGGTGGTTCACGCTCCGGCAGATCCACGGGATGCTGCGCCGGGACAACCTCGTCAACATGGACGCCCGCACGGTGCTGTCCTGTCTGCCGGTGACCCGGGGAGAGGGGCCGGAGCCCGCGGACCCCTTCGAGCGGGCGCTCGCGCGCTCCTACGGGGACGGCGCGCTGCATCCGATGACCGGTGTGGTCAGCTGGTTCACCGAGGCCAAGACGGTCGTGGACTGGCGCTCCGAGCTGCTGCCGCTGCCCCGGGCCGAGGGGTGGCGCAGGACCGGGGACGAGATCTCCGGCGGCCCCGGGTTCCGGATCATCATGGTCTCGGTCTCGGCGCGCATCCGCGAGGTCGCGTCCTGGACGCAGCCGCTGCTCGCCCCCGAGAGGCACGGGTTCGCCGCCTTCCTGGTGCGCGAGATCGGCGGCGTGCTCCACGTCCTGGTCCGGGCACGCGCCGAACCGGGGACCCTCGACCGCGTCGAGATCACCCCGACGGTGCAGTACTCGGCCTCGGCGGAGGCGCTGGGCCGCCCGGAGCCCTTCGCCGCCCAGGCGGAGTCGCCGCCGGACCACCGCGTGCGCTACGACGCCCTGCTCTCGGAGGAGGGCGGGCGCTTCCACCACGCCCAGACCAGGTACCGGATCGTCGAAGCCGATCCGGACCTGCCCGCGGAGGTCCCCCCGGACTTCCTCTGGGTCACCGTCGCCCAGCTCATGGAGCTGGTCCGGCACGGCCACTACCTCAACATCGAGGCGAGGACCCTCCTCGTCTGCCTGCACACCCTGGGCTGAGGGCGGGGCGCGCCCCGCCCGGCCCGACCGGGAGGAAGTACCGCACATGCGCGTGCTCGTCGTCAGCCAGGCGGAGAAGACCCATCTGCTGGGCCTCATCCCGCAGGCGTGGGCTCTGCGCGCCGCCGGGCACGAGGTGCGGGTGGCCAGCCAGCCCGCGCTGGTCCCCGTCGCGGCGCGCACCGGGCTGCCCGCCGTCCAGGTGGGCCGGGACCACCTCTTCCACCAGCTGCTGACCACGTTGAAGGGCCTGGGCTTCGGCGACAGCCGGGGCTTCGACATGACCAGGAGCGATCCGGAGGCGCTGGGCTGGGACTACCTGCTCGACGGCTACCGCGAGTTCGTCCGGCTGTGGTGGCATCCGGTCAACACGCCCATGCTGGACGACCTCACCGACCTGTGCCGCTCGTGGCGCCCCGACCTGGTCCTGTGGGAGCCGACCACCTTCGCCGCGCCGGTGGCGGCCCGGGCCTCGGGCGCGGCGCACGTCCGGGTCCTGTGGGGGCTGGACGTGTTCTCCCGCACCCGCCGCCGGTTCCTGGAGCGCGCCGCCGCGCTGTCCGCCGCCGACCGCGAGGACCCCCTCGCCGACTGGCTGGAGCGCAGCGCCCGGCGCGTGGGCGCCGACTTCTCCGAGGACCTGGTCCGGGGCCAGGCCACCCTGGACCCCTATCCGCCGGGTGTGCGCCTGGACCCCGAGGAGGGCGTGCGCCACATCCCCCTGCGCTACGTGCCCTACAACGGGACCGCGGTGGTGCCCGACTGGCTGCGCTCCCCGGGCGGGCGCAGGCGGGTCTGCCTGACCCTCGGCTCGGCCGTGCCGGAGAAGTTCGACGACCGCTACCGGCTGCCCCTCGCGGAGCTGCTGGAGTCGGTCGCCGGACTGGACGTGGAGGTCGTCGCCACCCTGTCCGCCGAGCAGAGCGCGCGGGCCGGAACCCTGCCGGACAACGTCCGGGTGGTGGAGCACGTGCCGTTGCACGCGCTCATGCCCCACTGCGACGCGGTGGTCCACCACGGGGGAGCCGGGACCTTCTGCACCGCGGTGTTCCACGGTGTCCCGCAGCTCGTCCTCCCCGAGTTCTCCATGGCCCAGTACGTCTTCGACGAACCGCTGCTCGCCGAGCGGATCACCGGGTTGGGGGCGGGCCTCGCGCTGGCGGGGGCCGGGATGACCGGCGGGGAGGTCGCCCTCCAGGTCGGGCGCCTGCTCGACGAGCCCCGCTTCGCCGAGGGCGCGCGCGTGCTCCGCGACAGGGCGCACGGGATGACCAGCCCGGCCGGACTCGTCCCGGTGCTGGAGGAGCTGGCCGCCGAGGGCCGAAGCGCCTGAGAACGGGAACGCCGTGTCCGCTACGGCGGCGGACACGGCGTTCCCGCCGGGGTCACGCCCTGTCGGGCGCCCCCTTCTGCTCACGGATCCTCTCCGCCACGAACCCGGCCAGGTCCTCGAAGCTGCTGCCGGTGAACTCCGACATGTCCTCCAGGAGGGACACGTTGTAGACGTCCTCCAGGGCCAGCACGAGCTGCACGATCGAGAACGAGTCCAGGTCGCTCGTCTGCGAGGGCTCGGGGAGGTCGAACTGGGGCTCGTTCGACGTGAACATCAGGACGGTCATCGCCTGGACCTTGATCTGGGACAGGATCTCGCTCTGGTCTACTGCGGCCATCGTTGCCGAACCTCTTCTCTGGTGTGGTGGGGTGGCGTCCTCAGCCCGCGTCGGGCCCCTGGGAGAGGCGCTGGACGAACTTGGCGCCGTAGCGTTCCCAGCGCTCGCGCTGGATGACGAAGTGGGAGGCGGACTCCAGGCCCGGGGGCCGCCGCGGGGGCTCCGACTCGGTCACCATGGTCGGATGGTCGCGCAGGCCGTTCGCCCGCTCGCCGACGGACCAGAAGCGGACCTCGTCCACCGGCCACGCGCGGAAGGCGCGGTCCACGGTCAGCACCGTGGCCTCCAACGCGATGCCGACGGCGTTGGCCCCCTCGTCCACGACCACGTCCACCTGGACCCACCGCTCCTCCCGGTCCAGGCGCGAGAGCGAACAGAACCCCAGGACGGCGCCGGTGGAGGGGGCGACGGCGAGGAACTGCTCCGCCGCGTCCTCGGCGTCGCGGGGGAGCGGCCTGACGAGGTCGTCCATTCCCGGGAATTCGGGGACGCCCCTCTCCGCCAATGCGCTGACGGCGGCGGCCGCGCCCAGGTTCTCAACCGGTCGGAGCCTGACTCTGCGTGTTTCCACGGTATTTTCTGGCACGCTCTCCTGCCTCAATTTTTTGTCGGTTCGCAGCCGTTCCGTTCCTGCCGTGCGCCGGAAGGGGGAGGATTCCCGAAAACGGGGACGGAGGGAATGGGGGCGTATCGGGGGTTCCCGCCGCCTGTCCCGCCAGCGGGACAGGCGGGGCGGCTCCGGTTACCTTAGCCGCCTGGAGGGCTCCGTTCTGGCAGGTACGGGCGGTTCCGCCCCCGCGGCCGGGCCGCACCGCCCCGGCTCCCGCCGCATCCCGCCAGGTGCGCCCGCCATTCCCCGCCGCGGGGCCGCCGTCAATTTTCCCGGGCTCGGGGAAAGGGGATCTCGGATATGGGAAGGAAGCGGCGGGGCGGGCGCTGTTATCGTGAGACGACCCTGGCACAAAGCCGGGTCGGATCGCGGTGCGGGCCCGGGACGAATGCCTCGGGCAGCCCGGGATTCCTTTCTCCTGAAAGGTGAAGAAATGGCCGTGAGCGACGTTCTCGACCTGCAGTCCCTGGAGGCGGAGACCCTCGTTGAGGAGGGCGCCTTCCTCAACAGCGGTGCCAGCCTCGTGAGCTGCAGCTGACGCCTCCCCACCGGGCGGTGACGGACCGGTCCGCCTGATCCGCCGCCGCCCCCGGAGAAGGGGTGCCGCGTCCGGCCACGCCGGGCGCGGCACCCCGCCGGGGCCCGCCTACCTGGTGACCGCGGCGCGGAAGCGCCAGACGCCCAGCGCCAGGAGGACGGCGGCGTACCCGAGGAGCACTCCCACGTGCGGGAGCACGTCCACGAGTGAGGCCTGGTCGCGGACCAGCGCGCTGAACGCGTCGTAGCCCCAGGCGTGCGGGGTCAGGAACGCGATGGTGGTCATGGTGTCGCCGAAGGACTCCAGCGGGAGCATGGTGCCGCCGAGCGCGCCCGCCCCGAGGCTGATGCCCACCGCCGCCGCCAACGCGCCGCCCTCGGTCCTCGCCAGACTGCCGAGCAGTAGCGAAGCACCGCTGCTGACCAGGCAGAACGCGGTCACCACCAGCGAGGTGGCGAACAGGTTCCCCCACGCGACTCCGAACAGCAGGGCCGACCCGAAGAGGATCAGCAGGGCCTGTGTCAGGGCGATGAGGAACCTGCCCAGCGCCTCGCCGAGGACGATGGACCCCGCCGAGGTGGGGGAGGCGTACAGGCGCCGCAGGACCCCCGAACGCCTGGCCTGGACGATGCCCAGCGACGTCGTCAGCGCCGTGATGAAGGTGTAGAGCAGCAGCAGCGGGGGGGCCGCCAGGCTGTGCGAGGAGACGCCCTCGGGGAACGTGGCCTCACCCGCGGTGACCACCTCCACCCGGACGCCGGACACCTCGGTCTCCTCCGCGTCCGCCAGGCGCTCCTCGAACCCGTCGTCGCGGACGCTCTCCGTGACCCGGGCGGTGCTCAGCAGCGCCGACTCCTGCGCCACCACGGAGCGGACCCAGGTCCCCACGTCCGCGGCGGCCCAGTCGTTGCCGCGTGTGACGAGCTCCAGCTCGACCTGCCCGCCGTCGCGCACCAGGTCCCCGTAGTCGTCCGGGACCACCAGGCCCGCCTGGACGTCCCCGGCCTCCACCAGGTCGCGCATCTCCGTCTCGTCCAGACGCAGGACGTCGATGCGCTCGTCCTCCTCCAGAGCGCCCACGAGGCGCTCGGCGAGCCCTCCGCCGGAAGGCGCGACGACGCCCAGGACCGGTTTCCCCTCCCCGTACATCAGCCCCATCATGAAGACCATCAGGAAGGGGAGCAGCAGGACGAAGAAGATGTTCGTCCGGTCGCGGAAGACGCGGCGTACGTTGAGGACGCCGATGGTCAGCGATTTCATGAGTTCACCATCCGTCCCATACGGAACAGCGCGACGGTCGAGCCGGCGAGGCCGTGCGCGAGCAGGACCGCGCACGGCAGGAGGACCGAGCCGACGCCTCCCGCCGAGAGCTCGCCCAGGCCGAGCAGGAACCACCGGTGGGGGGTCAGGTAGCTGACGACCGCCAGCGCGTTGAGCTGCGAGATCGGGAACAGCGCTCCACCGAACGCTCCGAGCAGCATCGCCAGGACCGAGAGCCAGTTGGCGGCCTGTTCCGAGCTGCGCGCGAAGCTCGCCACGGCGGCGGTGAGCCCGATGACGGCCAGCACGCCCGTGGTGATCAGCGCCGCCGCGCCCAGCGGGTCGCCCCAGTCGGCGCCGAAGAACAGGGTCGTCGCGACGGCCAGGACCGCCATGTTCGCCAGGCCGATGAGCAGTCCGCTGGAGAGCTTCGCGACCAGGATCGCCCCCCGCGGGATCGGGCTGGCCAGGAGGCGCGCCAGGGTCCCGCCCGCCTTCTCGTCGAAGATGCTGGTGACGCTGAACATCGCCGCGAAGAAGACGAAGAAGAACGCCATGGAGGCCGAGTAGTAGGTGGCGGTGCCCAGCTCCCGCCACTCCAGGTCCGCGTCCTCGACCACCGTCAGCGGCGGCGCCGCCGTCTCCGCCTCCTCCAGGAGCCGGGCCGCGGCGGCCGGGTCGGGTTCGGAGTCGAAGCCGGTGGCGATCGCGAGTCGGATGCGGTGGTGCTCGGTGGCGTAGGCGCGGCCGATCTCCCGGGCGATGTGGGTGGCCACGGGGGAGTCGGCGTCGCCGACGACGGTGAGGACCGCGTCCTCGCCCGCCTCCAGCGACTCGGTGAAGTCCTCGGGGATGAGGAAGGCCGCGTCGGCGGCCCCCGCCTCGACCGCCTCGCGCGCCTCGCGCTCGGAACCGGCCTCGGACAGCTCCAGCACCCCGTCGTCCTCCAGGGGGCGCAGCGCCTCGTCGACGAAGCCCTCGCCGAGCGATCCGGAGTCGCCGTCGACGACCACGTACTCCGAGCTCGTCCCCTGGGACGTCCCGTCGCCGAGCAGCATGTTGAAGAAGAAGGCCACCCCGAGCGGCAGGAGCAGCCCGAAGACCAGCAGGCTGCCGTCCCGCAGCCGCTGGCGCACGTCCTTGGCGACGATGGCCGCGGTCATGGAGAGGGCGTTGGTTCCGTTCGCCATGGCTACTCCCGGAGTCCCTTCCCGGTCAGGCGCAGGAAGACGGCTTCCAGATCCGGCTCCTGGACCTCGACCGACCTGATGCCGGCGCCCTCCTGCGTCAGGGTGTCGAGGATGCGGGGCAGGACGTCCCGGGCGTCGGGCGTCAGGAGCCTGATCCGGTTCCCCTCGCAGGTCGCCTCGTCCACGCGGTCCAGCGCGCGCAGGGCGCCGAGCAGCCTCTCGCCGGGGGAGTCCAGGGTGACCAGGACCGTGTCGTCCTCGCCCACCTGGGCGACCAGTTCGCGTTGCGTGCCCTCGGCGCGGATGCGGCCGCCCTCGATGATGCCGACGCGGTCGCAGAGGCGTTCTGCCTCCTCCATGTAGTGCGTCGTGTAGAGCACGGAGACGCCGCCCCGCGTCAGGGCGTCCACGCTCTCCAGGATGGAGTTGCGGCTCTGGGGGTCCACGCCGACCGTCGGTTCGTCGAGGATGAGGAGTCTCGGGTTGTTGAGCAGTCCGAGGCCGATATTGAGCCTTCGGGCCATTCCTCCGGAGAATTTGGATACGGCCTCACCGGCGCGCTCGGAGAGGCCGACTGTTTCCAGGACCTCCTCCGTCCGGCTGCGCGCCTGTGAGGAGGAGAGCCCGTACATGCGCGCGAAGAAACGCAGATTGTCGCGTGCGCTGAGGTCGTGGTAGAGGGCGAGTTCCTGGGGGACGAACCCGATGAGGGACTTGCTTTTCCTGTTCGTGACGCTGTGCTCGACGCCGTCCACGAGGATCGTTCCGGCGTCCCGGCTCAGGATGCCGGTGATCATGCCGATCGTGGTGGACTTGCCCGCTCCGTTGGGTCCCAGCAGGCCGTAGGTCTCCCCCTCGTCGATAAAGAAGCTGACGTCGTCGACCGCCAGGTTCTTCCCATATCTCTTGCTCACTCCTTGGACTTCCAGGATGGGCACGGGCCCTCCTCGCTCCTCTGTGCCTTCGCGGTCCGCCGGGCGGTCGGCTGTTTCGCGCGTTCCTCCCCGACGCGGCCGCGCCCTTTCCGCGCCGCCTTTTCTCCGTGGCGTTCCGCGGTCCGGGCCAGTGAACCACAGAAAGTGTCCGTTTATGTTCCGGTTGTTTTCGATGTGGCGTTTCGGCCTGGTTTCATTTGCTTCGGAATGCGGGCCGGCGCGCGGTGAGGGTGTGGGCGAGGTCGGCGGGGGTGGGCATGGCGTCCATGCGTGCGCGCAGGGCGCGGGCGGCGCTTGTGTGGCGGGGGTCTTCGAGGAGGGCGCGTACGCCGGCGGTGACGGTGGCGGCGTCCATGCGGTCGGGGTCCACGACCAGCGCCGCGCCCTCGGCCGCGACCGACGAGGCCAGCAGGGGTTCGTCGAAGGTGGGCCGGGGCGAGACGAGCTGCGGGACCCCGTGGGCCAGACCGGTCAGGACGGTGCCCGTCCCGCCGTGGGTGATCATGGCGGCGCAGGTGGGGGCCAGGGCGTGCAGGGGCACGTACTCGACCAGGCGGGCGTTGCCGGGGACGGCGCCGAGCTTGGCCTGCTCACTGGCGGGCAGGGTGGCCACCACCTCCACGTCCAGCTCGGCCAGACCCTCCAGAACCGTGGCCACGTCCACCCCGAACCTGCCCAGCCACGCCGCCGTGCTGGTGCCCAGACACAGGGCCACCCGGGGGCGGGTGGGGGGTGTGCGCAGCCATTCGGGGACGACGGCGCGTCCGTTGTAGGGCACGTAGCGCACCGGCAGGTACTCCAGGTGCGCGGGCGTGTCCACCCGCAGGGACGCGGGGACCTGCTCGACGGTGGCCTGGCCGTGGACCAGGGTCTCGGAGAAGTCCACGCCGTACCGGGCCGCCCTGGTCCCCAGCCACGCGGCCAGGGGGTCCTCCCGCCGTGAGGCGGGCTGTTCGCCCATCCGCGCCAGGAAGCGCGCGCGTACGGCGCCGAACACGTCCGCGCCCCAGGGATAGCGCACGTGCGCGGCCCCGCAGGCCTCGGCGGCGATCGCCCCGGAGAAGGTGATGGGCTCCCACACGACCAGGTCGGGGCGCCACTCGCGGCAGAGGGCGACCAGGTCGTCGACCATGGGGTCGTTGACCATCCGCCACCACCAGGTGACGACCTGCCGGTACTCCTCCAGGGTCTCCTCCCAGGAGCCCTCCGGCCCGCCCCGGCCGTACACGGAGAAGAGGGGGACGCCTCCCCGCATCCCGTCGAAGGAGGACCGGGCGGTGAGATGGCGCCAGAACCCGTGGTCGCGCCCCACCGCGACGAACGGCACGCCCGTCTCCCGCACCACGGGCTCCAGCGCGGGCTGGCTGGCCACCCGCACCTCGTGCCCGGCGGCGCGCAGCGCCCACGCCAGGGGCACCAGGCTCAGGAAGTTCGTCTTCTCGGCGAGGGACGCCACGACGACGCGCACGGTCGCTCTCCTGGGGGTCGTTGGTCGGTGGGGGCACCGAGGTGTGGAGGGCGCGGAGCGGGGGCCGCTCCGGCGGAAGCGCCATGTCTACCAGCTCCGGGCGAGGGGGCGGAGGCGGCGCGTGCGCGGTCCGGCGCCGACCGGGGTTGGACGGGCCGACGCGTCCTCCCCTAGTCTTCCGACGCGTTTCGAGGAGGGGACGGGACATGCGTGTGCTCTTGGCCGCGGCCGCGGAGAAGCCGCACTTCCTCGGCATGGTCCCGTTGGCGTGGGCGCTGCGCGCCGCGGGCCACGAGGTGCGGGTGGCCAGCCAGCCCGCGCTGGAGCCCGTCGCGGCGGGGGCGGGCCTGCCCTTCACCGCCGTCGGCAGGGACCACGCCTTCTGGCGCACGATGAAGGCCTTCGACCTCCACGACACCCTCGACGACGTCCCGCTGTTCGGCCGCGTCACCGACCCCTACGAGCGGGTTCCCTGGGAGTACCTGCTGGAGGGCTACCGCCGTGTGGTGCCGTGGTGGTGGCGGATGGTCAACGACCCCATGGTCGACGACCTGGTCGCCCTCTGCCGCGAGTGGCGTCCCGAGCTGGTGGTCTGGGGTTCGGTGAGCTTCTCCGGGGCGATCGCCGCCGAGGCGTGCGGGGCCGCGCACGTGCGCTACCTGTGGGGGGCCGACATCTTCGCCCGCACCCGCGCGCGCTTCCTGGCGCGGATGGGCGAACAGCCCGCCTCACAGCGGGAGGACCCCCTGGCCGCGTGGCTGGGGACCAGGGCGGCCCGGTACGGCGTGGACTTCTCCGAGACCCTGGTCCACGGCCAGGCCACCGTCGAGCAGGTCCCCGCGTCCCTGCGGGTGGACACGCCCGCGCACCTGGAGTACCTGCCGGTGCGCTACGTGCCCTACAACGGACGCGCCGTCGTCCCCCACTGGCTGCGCACACCCCCCACCCGCCCCCGGGTCTGCGTCACCCTGGGCACCACCCTCATGGGCCAGGACCGGGGCGGGGACGTGTTCCGGGACCTCCTGGAGGGTCTGGCCGAGCTGGACGTGGAGGTCGTGGCCACCCTGCCCGCCCGCGAACAGGCCAAGCTCGGCACCGTCCCCGGCAACGCCCGCCTGGTCGAGTACGTCCCCCTGCACGCCCTGGCCCCCACCTGCGCCGCCATGGTCGACCACGGGGGGTGGGGGACCGTGCTCACGGGACTGGACGCGGGCGTGCCGCAGGTCATCGTCCCCAGCTGGTTCGACGATCCGATGCTCGCCGACATGCTCGCCGCGCGGGACGCGGCCGTCTCCGTCCCCCACCGGACCATGACCGCCGGGGACGTCAGCACGGCGGTCTCCCGGCTTCTGGAGGACCCCGCCCTGGCCCGGGGCACCGCGCGCGTGCGCGAGGCGATGCGCGCGATGCCCTCTCCGGCCGACCTCGCCGACGCGCTCGTCCGCCGGGCGGGGGGCTGACACCCGGCGCGCACGCGCTCAGACCGGGGAGTGGGCGGCGGCCTCGCGGACGCGTTCGACCAGGCCGGCGAGGGCCAGGACCGGCGCCGTGTCCACGGCCGCCCGCCCCCGCACACCGTCCGCGAACGCCGTCAACAGGTTGCGGAACTGGTGGTCGGCCTCCAGGGACAGGTCCTCGGCCCCCTCGTCCGTGCGCAGTTCCAGGGTGGGGCGCAGCGTCTCGGGCGGTGTGAAGGCCCGGTCCAGCCGCAGGGTCCCCTTCTCCCCCCAGACGGTGTAGGTGTTGCGGTAGTGCATCCCGAAGCCGAACCCGAGCTGCACCGCCACCCCGCCCGGACCCGAGAGCAGCACCGAACCCCGCGTGTCCACCCCCGTGTCCGGCGCGTGGTCCAGGAAGGCGCCGCGCACGCGGAGGTCGTCACCCAACAGGAACTGGGCCAGGCCCAGCGGGTACACGCCCACGTCGAGCAGCGCGCCGCCGCCCAGCGCCGGGTCGTGCCTGATGTCCCCCGGAGCGCGCGCCGGCACGCCGAACTCGCACATCAGCGCGCGCGTGCGCCCCGCCGCGCCGTGTTGCAGCAGCCGCCTCAGCTCGTGGTGCTGGGAGTGGTGCCGGAAGGCGAAGTTCTCCATGACGGTCAGACCGCGCCGACCGGCCTCGGCGACCAGCTCGGCCGAGGTCCGCCCACCGACGGTCAGGGGCTTCTCGGACAGGACGTGGAGCCCGGCCTCCAGGGCCCGGCCCACCCATTCGTGCCGCAGCCCCACCGGGAGCGGCATGTACACGGCGTCCAGGTCCGGACGCGCGAGCAGGTCGGCGTAGCCGGTGACGGCCTCGCAGCCGAAGCGCTCGGCGAACCCGCGCGCCTTGGCGGGGTCGCGGCTGGCCACGGCGACGAGCTCCACCGAGGGCGTCACCGCCACGGCGGGCAGAACGCGCCTCCAGGCGATGTCGGCGCAGCCGACCAGTCCGAGCCGTACCGGCGCTCCCGTACCCCCGAGCGTCGAGGACACACGACCTCCCTCGTGTCGACCGCTGCCGAGACACCGGTGGCGGCGGCAGCCGGCCACGGACTCGGCGCGGCCATACTGCCAGAGCCGCGGCGGGCGGGGCGCCGCCGTCCGCGCCGGAGGGGGGACCCCCTCCTGGCGGGGGTGGTGCCGCGCGGCGCTTCCCCTATTCTTTCGGCGCTGTACCCGGGCCCGGAGGCCGGGAGGGTCCGGTGTCCGCGGAAGCGGTCGGAGGGGTCCGCTCCCGTCCGGGCCGCGAGCCCAGGAGGGAAGTACCACGTATGGCGACGAGTGACGAGGCGGCGGCGGTTCTCGATGCGGTCCGTGAGCACCACCGGTCCACCCGCACCGAACGCGAGTTCGTTCCGGGTGTGACGGAGATCTGGCCCTCCGGGGCGGTCCTGGACGAGGAGGACAGGGTGGCCCTGGTCGCGGCCGCCCTCGACATGCGCATCGCGGCGGGCCCCAGCGCACGCCGCTTCGAGTCCGCGTTCGCCCGCAGGCTCGGAAGGCGCAAGGCCCACCTCACGAACTCCGGCTCCTCGGCCAACCTGCTCGCGCTGTCCTCCCTGACCTCGCACCTGCTGGAGGACCAGCGGCTGCGCCCCGGCGACGAGGTCGTCACGGTCGCCGCCGGGTTCCCGACGACCGTCAACCCGATCCTCCAGAACGGGCTCGTGCCCGTGTTCGTGGACATCGAGCTGCGCACGTACAACACCACGGTCGAAAGGGTGGAACGGGCCATCGGCCCCCGTACCCGGGCGATCATGATCGCCCACGCGCTGGGCAACCCGTTCGAGGCGCGGGAGATGGCGCGCCTGGCGGAGGAGCGCGACCTGTTCCTGATCGAGGACAACTGCGACGCCGTGGGCTCCCTCTACGACGGGCAGGTGACGGGCTCCTTCGGCGACCTGTCGACGGTCAGCTTCTACCCGGCGCACCACCTCACCATGGGCGAGGGCGGCTGCGTGCTCACGTCCAACCTCATGCTGGCCCGTGTGGTGGAGTCCATGCGCGACTGGGGGCGGGACTGCTGGTGCGAGCCCGGTGAGAGCGACACCTGCCGCAAGCGCTTCAGCTACCAGCTCGGGACCCTGCCCCCCGGCTACGACCACAAGTACACGTTCTCCCACGTGGGCTACAACCTGAAGGGGACCGACCTCCAGGCGGCGCTCGGGCTGAGCCAGCTCGACAAGCTCGACTCCTTCGGCGAGGCCCGGCGCCGCAACTGGCGCCGGATGCGGGAGGGGCTGGACGGGCTTCCGGGCCTGATCCTGCCGGAGGCCACGCCCAACAGCGATCCGAGCTGGTTCGGCTTCGTGGTCACCGTGGACCCCGGGGCGCCGTTCGACCGGGCCGAGCTGGTCCACTTCCTGGAGTCCCGGCGGATCGGCACCCGCCTGCTCTTCGCGGGCAACCTGACCCGGCACCCCGCCTACCTGGACCGGCCGCACCGCGTGTCCGGAGAGCTGGAGAACAGCGACATCGCCACGGAGCGGACCTTCTGGACCGGGGTCTACCCCGGGCTCACGGACGAGATGATCGACTACGTGGTCTCCTCGGTCACCGAGTTCGTCAAGGAGCGGCACAAGGGCGTCTTCTGACGCGGTGCCGTGCACCCCGGCCGCCGTCTCGGCGGCCGGGGTTTCCTCATTTTTCGGGGTATTCGCATGACTTTTTGCTGTTATCCGGGGCTTTGGTCTCGGGTCGGCGCACCTCCTCCCCGGGGCGGAGACACGGGGCGGTGCGGCCCCGGACGCGGGTGACCGCGCCGCAGGCGTCGTGTCGGGTGGGTCAGGGAGAAACGCAGGTGGAAGCGGGTCCGTTTCCCGGAACGCGGGCATTCGCGCCCCTCCTTCGGGTGGGTGCCTCCTTTGCGCGACCCCCCACCCCGGGGGCGGGGGGTCGTCCCGCGGAAGGCCGTGAATTCGTCCTGAAGGAGGAAGGGAAAATGGTCCGCGTGAATGAAGACCGCTGCGCGGCCGGAGCCTAATGTGTATTTCACACCAGGCGTTACCGACAAAACGGTCGCCCTGAGTCGAGAAAGGCATTCCCCATGGCCACTTCCGCCAGCAGCCGCCCCGAGATCAACCTCGACGTCGACGCCGAGACCTTCGAGACCCCGGGCTCGGGCCAGTCCGTCGAGAACAGCGGCGCCGAGGCCCCCGGCCCGATCACCTTCGGCACCACCTGCTGGGGCACCCCCTGCCCGAGCGCCAACACCATCTCCTGCTAGGGGGTGGACCCGCAGTCCCCACAGAGGCCGTGGGCGGCACTCGGCCGTCCGTAACGGTGGAACCCCGTCCCTGATCCACCGCGGCCCGGCACGACCACGCCCGGGGCGGCGGTCGCCCGGCGACCGCCGCCCCGCGGCGCATCCACAGGTGTTTTCCGTACCTTCCGCGAGCGCGGCGCCGCGGGCGCGGACCCGGCCGAGGAGGCAGTCCCCCATGCACGACGACACAGCGCAGGACCGCGAGGAGACGCCGCTGGACGCCGCGCCGCCGCTGGGCCTGCTGGAGTACCTCGACCTGACCGAGGGCCGACCCGTCCGGGACAAGCGCGACACCGCCTTCGCCTCGGCCCTGCTCGCAGAGCGGCTGGGCTACAGCCGCGTCTGGCTGCCCGAGCACCACGCCTCCGGCGTGCCCAGCACCAACCCGCTGCTGCTGGCCGCCGTCCTGGGCAGCCACACCCGGCGCGTGCGGGTGGGCACCGCCGTCACGCTGTCCAGGATCCGCGACCCCCACCTGACCGCCGAGGACGTCGCCGCCGCCGCGCACTTCTGTCCCGACCGCCTCGACGTCGGGTTCGGCCGGGGCGACGTGAGCGGGGGAGCGGCCGAGGACCTGGCCCACCTGCGCGAGCGCGGTGAGGACGTCGGCGCCGTCATCGACGCGACCGTCGCCCTCCTGCGCGGGGGCGCGGAGTGGATCGATCCGGTGGACACCGGGTTCCAGCTCTGGTCGCACGGCGCCGGGAACCGCTCCGCCGAGATCGCGGCCAGGACCGGCACCCACTACTGCCACGCCCTGTTCTTCAACACCGACGTGGACGCCTGCGTCAGCACGCTCAGGGCCTACCGGGCGGCCCATCCCGGCGGGCGCACGGCCGTGGCCCTGGCCCTGGTCGCCAACGACGACCCCGCCACGGCGCGCGCCGACAGCCTGCGCCAGGGCGTGCGGGTCAACTGCGCGGGCACGGCCGACCAGTGCGCCGAAGCGGTCCACCGCGTCCTGGCCATCACCGGCGCCGACGAGGCGGTCGTCACCGAGCTGTCCAGCGATCCCGAGGACCACCTGCGCGCCGTGGAGGAGGTCTTCGCCGCCGTGCGCCGCCGCGCGGCCTCCCCCGCCGGGGCCGCGGCCCCTCCCGTCGGAACCGTCCCCGCCGGGAACGCCGTACCCACCGGCGACACCGCGCGCTCCGACGGGGCCGTCCCCTCCGCGACCGCCGCCACGGGGAGCGGTGCCCGGTGAGCGGGCCGGACTTCGGCCTGGTCCGCGTCCCCCTGCTCAGCGTCGAGGAGTCCGCCCGCATGGTCGCCGCGGGCGACGTCCACGACCCCGTCGCCGCCATGGCCGTCGACCTGGCCGCCGACCCCCACCTGCGCACCGCGTCCGCGTCCGAGGAGCGCGCCCGCGCCACCCTGCTGCGCTACCTCGCGCGCATGGGCGGGCGCGCCACCCCCTACGGGCTGTTCGCCGGAACCGCGCCGCTGTCGGTCGGGGACCGCCGCGACCTGGAGGCCGACCGGCGCGACCAACACCGCGTGCGGGTACGCGTGGACGTGCGCGCCCTGGAGGAGACGGTCGCCGACGCCCTCGCCGACGCCGACCCCGACCACGTCCCCCTGCGGCTCAACCCCCTGGCCGGCGTCGGTCCCTCCGCCGTGCGCTTCGCCGCTCCGGGCGACGCCACCGCGGCCGTGGTGAGCGTTCGGCGCACCGAGGCCATCGACACCGCCCTGGAGGTCCTCGGCGGCGCCGAGATGAGCGCCGCCGACCTCGCCGAAGCGCTCTCCGAGCGGCTGCCCGGCGTGGAGCCCGACCGCCTGCGCGCCTTCGTGCGCGGACTGAGGGACAGGGGCCTGCTCCAGCCCTCCGACGGCCTGATCGCCCCCGGTGACGAGCCCGCCGACCGGGCCGTGCGCCTCCTGGACGCCGTCGGCGACCGTGACCGGGCCGCCGCCGTGCGCGTCCTGCTGGCCGACGCCGCAGGGGAGCGCCCCTTCGAGCCGGGGCTGCGCGACCGTCTCGACACCGCCTGGGACCGAGCCGCCGACCACGCGCCCGCCCTGGCCCGGACCAGGTACGCCGAACGCTTCGACCTGCACCCCGAACTCGCCATGCGCGCCGCCAGCCTGGACCGGCGCACCGTCGCCGACCTGCGCTCCGCCGTGCGCCGCCTCACCGCCCTCTCCTCCCCCGGCGGCGGCCCAGGCTTCGACATGGCCTCCTTCCGCGCCGCCTTCGCCCAGCGCTTCGAGGACGCCGAGGTGCCGCTGCTGAGCGCGCTGGACCTGGAGTCGGGCGTGCTGCGGCCCGCTCGGCGCGGCGCCTCCGAACTCGCCGCCAGGGCGGGCCTGCGCGCCGGTTCCCGCCCCGCCGAACCCACCGTCAACCCCGAGCTGCTCGACCTGCTCGGACGCTGGACCGCCGACGGCGGCCACCTCGACGGCGGCTCCGTGGACATCGCCCACCTGCCCGAGTCCGACACCGACGGCTCCCGCGCGCTGCTGGCCGTCCTGCTCGGCGACGCCGACCCCTCCTCCCACGACGGACCGCACAGCATGCTCGTCGGCGGGGTCGGCCGCGCCCCCCACGCCCTGGTGGCCCGGTTCGGCCTCCACCGCCCCGCCGTCGCCGACCGCGTCCGGGAGCAGGTCGACCGCGCCCGCGGGCGGCACGGAGCCGCGGACCCCGCGCGGAACCCCCTCCACGCCGAACTCGTCTACCACCCGGGCGGACGCATCGGCAACGTCCTGGTGCGCCCCCGCGTGCTGGACGAGACCATCGCCCTGACCGGCGCCCACGCGGGCACCCTGCACCTGGACCGGCTGCTCCTGCGCCTGTGCCCGGACGGCTTCCGCCTGCGCGACGCCCGCACCGGCCGACCCGTCCTCGTGGAGCTCAACACCGCCCACAACGTCGACTTCCACGGCCTGGACCCGGTCTACGCGGTGCTGGGCCACCTGGCCACGTCCGGCGGAGCGGGCTGGTCGTGGGGCCCGCTGGCCCGTCTGCCCCACCTGCCCCGCGTCACCTGCGGCCGGGTCGTGGTCACCCCCGAGCGCTGGCTGCTGCGCCCCGGGGACGTCGCCGCGGTCCTGTCCGCGCCCTCCCCGGCCGCCGCGCTGCGCGATCGCCTGCCCGGCCTGGGCGGGCGCACCTGGGTGGGCACCGGCGAGTACGACCACGTGCTCCCCGTGGACCTGCGCGAGGACGCCTCGGTGCGCGCCGCCCTGGCACGCGCCGGCGAACGCGACACCGCTTTCGTGGAGATGCCCCAGGCCGAGGCGCCCGCCGTGCGCGGCCCCGGCGGGGGCCACGTCGCCGAGGTGGTCGTGCCCACCGGGCCCGTCCTGCGCGAGCCGCCCGGCACCGGCGCGGGGACGGCCGTCCTGGACCGCGGACACGGCCGGGCCTGGATCTACGCGCGCCTGTACTGCGGGCACGCCACCGCCGACCAGGTGGTGGCGCGCGCCCACCGGCTCTCCTCGGACCTGCGCGCCGCCGGTGAGGCCGACCAGTGGTTCTTCCTCCGCTACCAGGACGGGGACGGCTACCACGTGCGGGTGCGGGTCCGCCCGGCCGAACCCGCCGCGCGGCCCGGCGTGCTGACCGCCGTGGACGCCCTCGGGGCCCGGCTGGCCGCCGAGGGCCTGGTCAGCAGGGTCGTCCTGGACGAGTACGTGCCCGAGGTGGCGCGCTACGGCGGCACAGAGGGCCTGCGGGCGGCCGAGGGGCTGTTCACCGCCTCCAGCGACCGCGTCGCCGCCGCGCTGCCGGAGCTGGCCGACGAGTCGGCCCGCCTCTACCGGGCGGTCGCCGACGTCACCCACTGGTGCACCGAGCTGTTCGCCGCCTTCGACGAGCGCGAGGAGTTCCTGCGCGCGTGCCAGGGCGGTCTGGACGTGGCCCCCACCCGCGAGGGCAACCGCCTCGGCAAGTTCGCCCGCACGCACGAGGCCGCCCTGCGCGCCCACCTGGAGGGGGTCCGCTCCGACGAGGGCGTGGCCAAGGCCCTGGGCGCGCTGGCCGCCGCGCTGGAGCCCGGGACCGGGACCCGCGACCGGTGGTCGGTGTTCGGGTCGGCGCTGCACCTGCACCTGAACCGGACCTTCGCCTTCGACGCGGTGCGCATGGAGTACCTGGCGCACGAACTCGCCCGGCGCCACCTGCGCCGTCTGCACGCACTGGAGGGCAGGAAACGATGAACGACGCGGACACACTGGACCTGGCGCGACGGTTCCTGGACGACATGGACGCCCAGGTGCGCGAGAACCCCACGTTCCCGCTGCTGCTGGACCAGGCCGTGGCCCGGATGGAGTTCGCCCGAGCCCTCGGCGAGGACCACCGCGCGGAGGACGCCTTCCACGAGGCGATGGGCCTGCTGCGCTCCGGCGGCGGCACCGGCCCCTGGCTCTACCGGGGCGCCGCCCAGGCCGGGTGGACCGCGCTCCGGCTCGCCCGGGAGCGCGGCACCGAGCCGTCCGGACTGGGCGCCGTGGACGACGCCGTCCTGCGGTGGATCGCCGACTACCCCGCCGAGGGCGAGGTCGACCTGCCCATGGGCGTGCTGGGCCTGGGCGCCTACGCCCTGGCCCACCCCGACGCCGGGTTCCGCGACAAGGCCACCTCCGGCGTCCTGGACGTGGTCGAGGAGCGCGCCGAACGCGACGGCGACGGCCTGTTCCTGCGCCTGGGCGACTCCCCGGCGCGCCGCGCCGACCAGTCCGCGGGCTGCCGGGTGCTCGGCGCCGCCCACGGCACCGCCGGACTGGTGTCCTACCTCGCCTCGGCCGCCGGGACGGCCGCCGCCCCGCGCGCACGCCCGCTGCTCGACGACTCCGTGCGCTGGCTGCGCGCCCAGCGCGGCGACTTCTCCCACGCCGTCTTCCCGCACCGCGTCGAGACGCGCTACACGCCCGCCCGCGCCACCTGGTGCTCGGGGGACCCCGGTATCGCCCTGGCGCTGACCGCGGCCGCCGGGGTCACCGGGGACCCGCGCGACGCCGACCTGGCCCGCGCCACCGCTTCGGCGGTCGCCACCCGGCCCGAGCGGGACTGCGGGATCACGGACGGGTGCGTGTGCCACGGCGCCGCCGGACTGGTCTGGTTCGGCCGCCGAGCCCACGACGACCACGGCCTGCCCGAGGGGCTGGAGTGCGTCCGGCGCTGGACCGGCTGGCTCGCCGAGCGGCGCGCCGAAGGGCCGCTGACCTACTTCAACCCCGCCGGGATGATCCGCGACGCCTCCTTCCTCGAAGGGGACGCGGGCGTGGCCCTGGCACTGCTGTACGCGGCCACCGGGGCGCGGCCCGCGTGGGAGCAGCTCGTCCTGGCGCGCCCCGTCACACCGGAGGTCTGATGCCCGGCTCCCCGCCGACCGAAGCGCCCGCAGCCCGGGGCCGCCACTGGGTCCTGCGGCTGCTGTCCGCCTGCCGCCGCCACCCGGGGCTGGCCGCGGGGGTGGCCGCGGCGGCCGTCCTGGGGACCGGGCTGACCGCGCTGGCCCCGCTGGCCGCCCAGATCGCCGTGGACGACGCGGTCCAGGGGCGCACGGACCGGATCGGCGTGCTCGCCCTCGCCCTGCTGGGAGCCGCCGCGCTCCAGTTCGCCGGGGCGTTCGCCCGCCAGTTCCTGTCCGGCAAGCTGGCCCTGGGCGTCCAGCACGACCTGCGCACGGCCGTGTTCGACTCGGTCCAGCGTCTCGACGGCGGCAAACAGGACACCCTGCGCACCGGCCAGGTGATGTCGCGCGCGGGCACCGACCTGCAACTGGTCCAGGGGCTGCTGGCCACCGCGCCGCAGGCCCTGGGCGGCCTCGTGCTCATCGTGTTCGCCTTCTCCGCGATGCTGTGGCTCTCCCCCGTGCTCACCGTCGTGGCCGCGGCCGTCGTGGTCTCCTTCGTCGTGGTGACGGCGCGCGTGAGCAGGCGCATGCCGCCCGCGACCATGGCCGTGCAGCGCCGCACCGCCGAGATCGCCCAGCACGTCGAGGAGACCGTGACCGGCGTCCGCGTCGTCAAGGCCTTCGGGCAGGAGGAGCGCGAGACCCGGCGTCTGGCCGACCTCGCCGCCCGCCTGTTCGGCGAGCGCATGCGGGTGGCCCGCATGCAGGCGGCCCCCAGCGCCACCCTCGGCGTGCTGCCCTACCTCGGCCAGGCCGCGGTGCTGGTGGTCGGCGCGTGGCTGGTCGCGCGCGGCGAGGTGTCCCTGGGCGCCCTCGTCGCCTTCTCCGGGTACATGGTCACCCTCACCGCGCCGTCGGCGTCCCTGTCCAACCTGGTCATGAGCGCCCAGCTCGTGCGGCCCGCGGCCCTGCGCGTGTTCGACCTCGCCGACTCCCGCCCCGACGTCACCGACGCGCCCGACGCCGCCGACGTGCCCGAGGGGCCGGTCGGCGTGGAGCTGGACGGCGTGCGCTTCGGCTACACCCGCGACTCCACCGTGCTCGACGGGCTGTCCCTGAGCGTGCGCCCGGGCGAGACCCTGGCGCTGGTCGGCCCCTCCGGGTCGGGCAAGTCCACCGTCTCGCTGCTGCTGCCGCGCTTCTACGACACCACCGGCGGCGCCGTGCGGATCGGCCCTCCCGGCGGCGCGGTGGACGTGCGCTCGCTTCGCCTACGCTCGCTGCGCGCCGCGGTCGGCGTGGCCTTCGAGGAGCCGTTCCTGTTCTCCGGCTCGGTCGCCGACAACATCGCGTACGGACGCCCGCACGCCACCCGCGAGCAGGTCCGCGCGGCGGCCCGCGCCGCCGGGGCCGACGGCTTCGTCTGCGCGCTCCCCGACGGCTACGACACCCCCGTGGGCGAGCGCGGCCTGACCCTGTCCGGCGGCCAGCGCCAGCGCGTGGCCCTGGCCCGCACGCTCCTGGGCGACCCCCGCGTCCTGGTGCTGGACGACGCCACCTCGGCCGTGGACGCCTCCACCGAGGCCGCCATGGTCGCCACGCTCGCCGACGTCACCGCCGACCGCACCGTCCTGCTCGTGGCCCACCGCAGGTCCACCCTCGCCCTCGCCGACCGGATCGCGGTGCTCGACGGCGGCCGGGTGGTGGACGTGGGCACCGAGGCGGAACTGACCCGGCGCTGCCCGCTCTTCGCGCGGCTGTGCGCCGGGGACGGGGGCGGCGTCGAGGAACCGGCCCCGGCCCCCGGGGGCGGCGGCTCCCCCCTGTGGCCCGAACCCGTGCCGGAGGCGGCCGACCCCGACGAGGCCGCGCTGCCCGCCGCCGACGACCGCCCCGCCGAGCGCCTGGACCGCACGCCGCCGGAGGAGCCCGGAACGCGCTTCGGCGTCCGCCGGGTGCTGGCCCCCGTCCGGGCACTGCTGGCCCTCGCCGTCCTGCTGGTCCTGGCCGACGCCCTGGCCACCACCGCCCTGCCCGTCGTGCTGCGCTGGGGCCTGGACCGGGGCGTCGCCCCCGGCGACGCGGGCGTGGTCGCGGCCGTGGGCGCGGCGGCCCTGGCCCTGGTGGCGGTCAACTGGTGGGTCCTGGCCCTCCAGCCCCGCGTGGTCACCCGGACCGGGGAGAGCGCCCTGTACGCCCTGCGCCTGCGCGTCTTCCGGCACCTGCACCGGCTCGGCGTGGACTTCCACGAGCGCGAGCGCGGCGGCGGGACCATGACCCGCATGACCACCGACGTCACCGCGCTGTCCACGTTCGTGGAGAGCGGGCTGACCATCGTCGTGGTCAACGGCGCCACCGTGCTGGGGATGGTCGTGGCGATGCTGGTGCTGGACCCGGGCCTGGCCCTGGTCGCCCTGGCGGTCCTGCCGGTGCTGCTCGCCGCGACCCTGTACTTCCGCCGCTGCGTGTCGCTGGCCTACCACCTGTCCCGGGAGCGGATCGGGGAGGTCAACGCCGACCTCCAGGAACAGGTGGCGGGGGCCCGCGAGTCCCAGGCGGCCGGGGCCGAGGACGGCGCGAGCGAGCGCTTCGCCGCCCTGTCCGACCGCTACCGCAGGACCAGGCTGACCGCCCAGCGCCACATCGCCCTGTACTTCCCGTTCGTCACCCTGCTCGGGGACGTGTCCACCGCCGCCGTCCTCGGTGCGGGCGCGTACCGGGTGGCGGAGGGCACCCTGTCGGTGGGCGTCCTGACCGCGTTCCTGCTCTACCTGGGGATGTTCTACGCCCCGTTCCAGCAGCTGTCGGTGGTCTTCGACAGCTACCAGCAGGCGCGCGTGGGCGTGGACCGCATCGGCGGACTGCTGCGCACGCCGCCCACCGCCGCGGCCTCCCGGCGCGCGGTCCCCGCACCGGTCCGGCGGGGCGGCGGCCGGGTGCGCCTGGAGGGGGTCGGCTTCGCCTACCCCGGCGCGGGCGGGCCCGCCCTGGCCGACGTCACCCTGTCCGCCGACCCGGGTGAGACCGTGGCGCTGGTCGGCGAGACCGGCGCCGGGAAGTCCACCGTGGTCAGGCTCATCGCCCGCTTCCACGACCCCGACCGGGGCGCGGTCCTGGTGGACGGGACGGACGTGCGCGACCTCGACCCGGCCGAGCACCGGCGCAGACTCGGGGTGGTCCCCCAGGAGCCCCACCTGTTCACCGGGACCGTCGCCGACAACGTGCGCTACGGACGCCCCGGGGCCGGCGACCGCGAGGTGGAGGAGGCCGTGCGCGCGGTCGGCGCCCTGGACGCCGTGTCGGCCCTGCCCCGGGGGCTGCGCCATCCGGTCGGCGAGCGCGGGCGCGGCCTGTCCACCGGGCAGCGCCAACTCGTCGCGCTGGCGCGGGCGCAGCTGGTGGACCCCGACGTGCTGCTGCTGGACGAGCCCTCCGCGGGGCTGGACCCGGGCACCGAGCGCGCCGTGCTGACGGCGATGGAACGCCTGTCCCGGGGGAGGACGACCTTCGTGGTCACCCACAGCCTGGCGACGGCCGCCCGCGCGGACCGGATCGCGGTGCTCGACGGCGGCCGGGTGGTCGAGACGGGCACGCACGCGGAGCTGTCGGCGTCGGGGGGCGCCTACGCCCGGTTGTGGCGGAGCAGCGGGGCGGGGCCCGTGCCGGTCTGAGACCGGGAGGCCCCGCCCGGCGCGGATGCTCCGCCGTCCCGTGGTGTCACCGGCGGGCGCGATCCGGGATCCCGATCGGTGTGGACCCCGCCACCTGGCGGTGCTGCGGGCGCCGCCCCGGGGCCCCGGCCCGGCGCGGGAGCCTCAGTTCCCGGTCCGGGCGCCCCGGTGCTCCGGCATCCGGAAGTAGATCATCGGGTTGTCCGTGCTGGTGCGCACGGGCTCGCCCAGCCCCAGCTCCTCCCGCAGCTCCAGGAGGGCGGTGTAGGGCGCGGGGGCCTTCTTGCGGGAGGGGGTGAAGAAGTCCGTGCCGTTCTCGCGCAGCCACGACAGCACCACGGCGCCCTCGGTGAAGGGCAGGGCGCGCTTGCCGTGGAAGACGTCGTGGACGCTGACCGGCGTTCCCGGGGCCACGCGCGGGAACAGCGACTCCAGGTACCACCTGGCGAACCGGCCGTTGTGCGCGGCGTCCACGAACAGGTACCCGATCCCCTCGGGGACCTGGGACATGTTCTCGCGGATGTCGCCCTTGTGGAACTCCCACCGCCCCAGGGACAGCTCGGAGGGCACGTTCGCCACCACGTTGTCCACGATGTCGAAGGAGTGCAGCGTCCCCCCGCCGTTGTCGCGCAGCGCGGACAGGATCCACGTGGTGGACCAGCCGTGGAAGGTCCCCAGCTCCATCACCGTGTCCGGCCGCGTCTCGCGCAGCAGCAGGTAGGTGATCTCCGCCTCCAGGTCGTCCAGCTGCGGCGTCATCCGCCCGCGCGTGCGGCGGAGGAACTCGCGCTGCGCGTCCCGGACCTTCGCCAGGGGGTCCCGGTACCTGCGGTACAGGTCCCCGATCAGCGCCAGGTCGATGTCTCCCATACCGTCCCCACTCCAGTGTCGCTCGATGGTCGCTCTGCGTGAACGCGCGCTTCAACCTACCCGCGACCCGGGGCCCCACACCGCTTCACGACGCCCTTCGCGGCGCGATTCCCGGACATTCTCGCGCATCCTCCTCCCCAGGTAGGAGGTTCCGTCGTCCGGACGGCTCCGGCCGGTCCGCGGGAGGGGCGCGTATTTCCTCCTCCGGACCGAAGCGCCGTGAGCGGGGCCGACCTAGGGTCGGGAGCGTCGGCAGGGAAGAGGGGACCGCCGGGACCCGCCCGGCACGCGACGGGGAGGACCGATGGCCGCCACCGGCGGGACGGGCACGACGGCCCGGACGGACGCGAGCACCGCCTCCGGCGTCCTGGACGCGGCCCTGGCCTGGCTCACCGACCACGCGGAGTGGTTCGGGCCGCGCTGGGACGACCACTTCCCGCCGCGCGACTTCGCCGGGGCCACCGTCATGGAGCTGCTCATGCTCTGCCGCCTCCTGCGCCGGACGGATCCGGCCCCGCCCGGAGCCGCGGGACTGGAGCGCGCCGCCGCGGAGCTGGCCCGGGACGCGGTCGCCGCGACCGCCCCCGGCGGGGAGGGCGAGAACCCGCCCTACCGGCTGTGGACGGCGGCGCTGCTCGCCGACCTGGGCCGTCCGGCGGACGGGCCCCTCGCCGACGCGCGGGCCCTGGCCGAGCGGCGGCCCCCGCGGCCCCCCGGCGCCGGGGCCTCGCCGGTCCTGGCCCTGGAACTGCGCCACATCCTCGACCTGGCCGGGCTCGCCGCCCCCGCGGACCTGCCCGGCACCGCGCCGCTCTACGACGCCTGCGTGGCCGAGCACGCGGGCGGCACCGGCGAGTACGACGCCTACGGGGTCACCCACGCCGTCCTGTACGCCACCGACTTCGGGGCCCGGCCGCTGCCGGGGGACGCCGCGCGCATGGGGCGCGTGCTCGACGGCCTGCTGCGCGCCTACCTGGACGAGGACCATCTGGACCTGACCGCCGAACTGCTCCTGTGCGCGCGGATCGCCGGAGGGGTGCCGTCCGCGCTGGAGCGGCGGGCCTGGGACCGGCTGGCCCGGGCCCAGCGCCCCGACGGCTCCCTGCCCGGTCCGCCCTTCGACGCCGGGGTCCTGGCCGGGCGCACGGGGGAGCGGGCCACCGCCTACGTCTTCCGCACCTGCTACCACACGACCCTGGTCACCGCGATGGCCGCCGCCCACGCCGGGGCGTCCGCGCGCCCGTGAGCGCGGGTCCCGCGACGAGAGGAGCACGTCCATGGCCGACGCCCCGACACCGTCGGCGTGCCCCGTGAGCCTGCCCACCGCACGCGAGCACGCCCTGGACCCGCCGCCCCGCTTCGCCGAACTGCGTGAGAGGTCGCCGATCACCCGGCTGGCCCTGCCCGACGGGACGCGGGGGTGGCTCGTGACCGACTACGAGTTGGCCTGCGACGTCCTGGTGGACCAGCGCTTCAGCGCGCGGCAGGACATCCGCGTCCCGCCGCCGGGGCAGGCCCCGGCGCCTCCCGCGGCGCCCGGCTTCTTCGTGCGGATGGACGCGCCCGAGCACACCCGCTACCGCAGGCGCCTGGCCGGGCAGTTCACCCGGCGGCGGATGCTCCTGCTGGAGTCGCGCATCGGGGAGATCGCCGAGGAGCACGTGGAGCGCATGCTCTCGGCGGGCGCGCCCGCCGACCTGGTGACCGACTACGCCCTGCCCGTGCCGTCGCTGGTCATCTGCGAGCTGCTCGGTGTGCCCTACGGGGAGCGCGAGCGGTTCCAGCGCGACACGGCGGTCGCCTTCGACGTGGGACAGCCCCGGGAACGGGTCTCGGCGGCGCTCGCCGACCTCAACGCCTTCCTGGCCGACCTGGTGCGCCGCAAGCGCCGCGAACCGGGGGAGGACCTGCTCAGCGGGTTGCTGGACGCCCCGGACCTGACGGACGAGGAGGTCGCGGCGATGGCCTTCCTGCTGCTGGTCGCCGGGCACGAGACGACGGCGAGCATGCTCGCCCTGGGCGCGTTCGCCCTGCTCACCCATCCCGGACCGTGGCGCGGGGCGCTCACCGCTACCGACCCGAAGCCGATGACGCGGCTGGTGGACGAGCTGCTGCGCTATCTGACGATCATGCAGTTCGGGGCGATGCGGGTGGCCCGCGAGGACCTGGAGGTGCGCGGGGAGCGCGTCCGGGCGGGGGAGGCGGTCGTGGTCTCCCTGGCCGCCGCCAACCGCGACCCGCGGGCCTTTCCCGGCCCCGACGTGCTCGACCCGGGGCGGGAGCGCCCCATGCACCTGGCCTTCGGCCTGGGCGCCCACCACTGCCTGGGCCACCAGCTGGCCCGGACGGAACTGCGGCTGGGGTACGGCACGCTGTTCCGGCGGATACCGGACCTGCGCCTGGCCGTCCCGCCGAACAGCGTTCGTATGCGCGACAGCTCCGCGGTCTACGGGGTGCACTCCCTTCCGGTCGCCTGGGGCGAGTGAGGAGCCGGCCTTCAGGGACGGGATTCCAAAAAGAGGGGAATTCCCCGTCCGATACCCACGGCGATCTCCTATGGAAAAGGAAATGGTTACGGGTTGAAGCCGTCGGGCACGGCGGGGCCTGCTTGGACGCGTTTGTCCGCAGAACGGGGAAATGAGGATCCCGGCGCAATGCTCGGACCTCGGTGATCGGCGGACACGGGCCGTGACCGTTTTTTCGGTTTTATTCTCCGATGGCCACATGCGGCCACGGGCGAAGGGTTTGTCCGTAGGGGATCGGGGATTTAAGAACGGCTGGCTTCTTTCCAATGGACAACCCCGGGTTCCCCCGCCCCCACACCCCGGAGGTTTCGCACGAAAAGGGGACAGGTCCACTGATTACCCGCGTACTGATTATCGGTGACCAGGACGTAGTGAGGCTGGGACTGTGTACGGCCTTCGAAGCGACACAAGACATCAAGGTGGTCGGAACGACCGGCGACCTGCGAGTGGCGGTGGCCAGGGCGCGGCAGCTCCGTCCCGACGTGGCCGTCGTCGACATGGCGGCGCTGGGGGAGAGGGGGAACGAGGTGGTCCGCGAGCTCTCGGAGCTGGACGACCCCCGCGTTCGCGTCCTCGCCCTGGCGGTGCCCAGCGACAGGGACAACCTCGTCAGCTGCCTGCGGGCCGGCGCCTGCGGCTACATCCTCACCGGAAGCGACATGTCCGTCATCACCGACGCCGTGCGCTCGCTCCGGGAGGGGCACACCGTGCTCGACCCGGCCGTGGTCGGCACGGTCGTGGAGGAGTTCGTCCGCTACGAGGCGGCGGTGTGCGTCGGGGCGGACGACCCGGACTCGTGCTGGAAGGAGCAGTTCACCGACCGCGAGAAGGACGTGGTCGCGCTGGTCGCCACCGGCGCCAGCAACGCGGAGATCGCCGGGGTCCTCGGCCTCTCCGAGACGACCATCAAGTCACACGTGTCCAGCGTCCTCGCCAAGCGGGGGCTGCGCAACCGCGTCCAGCTGGTGGTCTGGGCCTTCCGGAGCGGGCTCGTCCCGGTCCGTGGCAGGGACGCGGTGCTCTAACGGCGCCCGCCGCCGGAGGCGGGCGGAACGGCAGTCCAGACGCGCGGTGCCGGCGGAGGGCCGCCGCGCGACCCCCTGACCCCGGGTGCTCCGGTCCTCAGGACCCCTCGGCGCCCCGGGCGGAGCGCGACTCCACCAGGACCCGGACGCCGTCCAGGACGCGTTCGAGGCCGAACGCGAACTCGTGGTCGGACGAGTAGACCGTCCTGTGCTCCCTGCCCACCGTGCTGCCCACCCGTGAGGCGAGCGGGTAGTCGCTGTCCCGTGTGAACGCCGCGAGCAGCGGGCCGTGGGTGCTCCACCACTGGCCGTCCGTCATCCCCGTGGCCCGTTCGGTCTCGCTGACCGCCGCGGCCTGGCTGGCGGCGCCCTCCGCGTAGCTGTTGACCAGGCTGACCGTGGAGTCCATCTCGACGTCGGACAGTCCCAGGCCGTCCACGGCGGACAGCTCGTACTCGTACTTGGCGATGAGGTGGGGGCCCAGGAGGCGGCCCCGCGGGGTCTGGAGCATCCAGGGGTGGCGCAGGAGCAGCCGCCAGTTCGCGTACGCGACCGCGCTCAGCCGTTCGCGCCAGTGCTCGGGGCGCTCGCCGTCCGCGTACATGTCGGCGTAGGCGGCGTCGAGCATGAGGTCGACCAGCTCGCCCTTGCCGGGGACGTAGGTGTACAGGGACATGGTCCCCACGCCCAGGCGTTCGGCGACCTTGCGCATGGACAGCGCGGCGAGACCTTCGTTGTCGGCCATCTCCGAGGCCACGGCAACGATCCGGTCCACGCTCAGGTCCGGTTTGTTGCGGCGGCTGACGGGCTCCTGGGTCCGCCACAGCAGGGCGAGACTGCGCGCGGGGTCGCCGCTCTTGGTGTACTGCGTGGGCATCGGCCGTCCTGCTCTCGGTCCGGTGTCCGGCCAGTCTAGGGCGTGTTCCACGGGCGCACGCCCCGCTGCGCGGCGTCGCGGGGGAGGCAGGGGCGTCGGGAGGTTCGGGAGGGCCGGACCGCGTCCGGCCGGGGGCCCGGCCGGACGCGGCGGTCCGCGGGTCGGTCCCGCGGGCGAAAGGCGTCCGCCCGAGCTGCCGGACCCGTCAAGGGCCCCGCCCGGTCAAGCCCGTGGGCGGAAGGTGCCCGCTGGGAATGTCACCGAGACCGTCGTCCCGCGGTCAGGACCGCGGGCGGAAGGCGTCCGCGTTCTCCCCGACCCACTCGGCGAAGGTGCGCGCGGGCCTGCCCGTGACCCGCTCGACGGTGTCCTGGACCCTGGTGCCGACCTCGGGCGGGTCGGTGGCCAGCTGGAGGCCGAAGGCCACGTACTCCTCGTCGTGGCCCAGGGCGCGCAGCCGCTCGGCCTCCTCCTCCAGGGTGAGGCGGACCAGTCCGACCTCGCGGCCGATCCCGCGCGAGAGCACGGCCACCCGCTCCGCCGGGGTCAGCGCCTCGGGGCCGGTGAGGGGGTAGGCGCGGCCGCCGTGACCGTCCCCGGTGAGGGCGGTGACCGCGACGGAGGCGATGTCGGCCTCGTGGACCAGGGCGCTGGGCGCGGTGCGCGCCTCGCGGACCACGCCCTCCGCGCGCACGGAGCCGGCCCATTCCAGGGTGTTGGCCATGAACTCGACCGGCTGGAGCAGGGTCCAGGCCAGGCCGCTCGCGGCCAGGGCCTCCTCCACAGGTCCCGGGTAGAAGTCGCACAGCACCGACACCCTGCGCACGCCCGCCTTCTCGGCGAGTTCGACCAGGCGCGGCGCCGAGGTGAGGGGGCTGTAGTCGTCCCCGCCGAAGGTGATCAGGTGCAGCCCCGTGACCCCTTCGAGGTGCGGGGCGAGGCCGTCCGGGTCGGTGAGGTCGCCGCCGACGACCTGCGCGCCCTCGGGCAGGCGGGCCCTTCCGGGGGAGCGGGTCAGCGCGCGTACGGGGTGTCCGGCGCCGAGCAGCTGCCCGACGACGTGGCGGCCGACGTTGCCGGTGGCTCCGGCGACGAGGAAGGTCATGGCTCTCCATCCGTGCAGTGGGGGATCCAGGTTTTCCGTAAGCCGTACAGTACGGTGTACGGGAACGGTGTGCAAGAGGAGGCGCGGTGCCCGGGGGAGCAGGGGGTCCGCGGGCGGTGCCGTGCTTTCCTACCCGCCTGGGCCGGACACCGGGCCCGCCTCGGCGATTCCGCGTCCGGGCCGGGTTCAGGGCATGCGGAAGGCGCCCCGGGCGGCGGGCTCTCCCGCGTTCGGTCCGGGGCGCTGGGGCGGCGCCGGGTTCAGGACCTGCGGACGAAGGCGCCCCGGGCGGCGGCCTCGGCGGTGACCAGGGCGGCCAGGTCCAGGTCGGCGGACGTGACGGGTTCGCGGCTGACGAAGAGGCGGTAGTAGACCGGTGCGATCGCCGAGCGCACCACCTCCTCGGCGTCGGTGCCCTCGGGGGCCTCGCCCCGGGCGACGGCCTCGGTCACCAGGACGGCGGCGCGCGCGTGGCGGTCGGCCATGAACACGCGCAGTGCCCCGGCCACGCGCGGGGAGGCGAAGGCGGCCGCGATGGAGGCCGCGGACATCGCGCCCTCGGGGGCCTCGGTGAAGCCGTGCAGCACGGTCGCGTTGAGGGCCCGCAGGTCGGTGCGCAGGGAGCCGGTGCGCTCGGGTGCCCAGTCGCGGTTGGTGGACCACTCCAGCGCCGCGGACAGGAGTCCGTCCACTCCTCCCCAGCGGCGGTAGACGGTGGCCTTGTGCACGCCGGAGCGGGTGGCGACGCGTTCGGCGGTGAGTCCTGCGTAGCCGTGTTCGCCCAGCTCGTCGAGGGTGGCCTGGAGTACGGCGGCGGTGTTGCGCGCGGTGCGGCCGCCGGGTCTGGCGGCGCCCGGGGTTCCCGTGTCAGAGGTCATAACGCAACTCTAGTTGCATTTGCTGTCTTCGTGTGCCATGCTCCTTATCGCGACAACAGTCGCATCAAGCCCTCTCGAAGGAGGAGATCACGATGGGCCGCTTCCGCCGCACCCAGGGTCCCCGGCAGTTCTCCACCACCATCGAGAGGTCCGCATGTCTTCCGCCTTCTCCGTCGTCTGCACGGGTCTGTCCTTCGCCTGGCCCGACGGCACGCCCGTCCTGACCGGTCTGGACGCCGCCTTCGGCACCGGGCGGACCGGGCTGGTCGGCCGCAACGGCAGCGGCAAGTCCACCCTGCTCCGCCTCGTCGCGGGGCGGCTGACCCCGGCGTCGGGCACGGTGGCCGTGGACGGCGACGTCGGCTACCTGGACCAGGGACTGACCCTGGACACCGGCCGCACCGTCGCCGAACTGCTGGGCGTCGACCGGGCCCGCACCGCGCTGCACGCCATCGAGGCGGGCGAGGCCACCGAGGCGAACTTCGCCGCCGTCGGCGAGGACTGGGACGTGGAGGAACGCGTCCTGGCCCAGCTCGAACGGTTCGGCGTCGCCCTGACGGGGGACGCCCCGCTGGACCGCCCCGTCGGCACCCTCTCCGGAGGGGAGGCCGTGCTGGTCGCGCTCGCGGGGCTGGCGCTGCGCCGCCCCGCCGTCACCCTGCTGGACGAGCCCACCAACAACCTGGACCGCCGCGCCCGGGAGCGGCTCCACGACGCGGTCGCGTCCTGGCAGGGGGTGCTCGTCGTGGTCAGCCACGACCGCGAACTCCTGGAACGCGTCGACCAGATCGCCGAACTCCGGGAAGGGAGGATGCGCGTGTGGGGCGGCAACTACTCCGCCTACACCGAGCAGCTCGCCGCCGAGCAGGAGGCGGCCCGGCGCATGGTGCGCGTGGCCGAGGCCGACGTGCGCCGCGAGAAGCGCCAGCTCGCCGACGCCCAGGTCAAGCTGGCCAGGCGGGTGCGTTACGGCAAGAAGATGTACGACACCAAGCGCGAGCCCCGCGTGGTCATGAAGCAGCGCAAGCGCGACGCCCAGGTGGCGGCGGGCAAGCACCGCGTCATGCAGGAGGCCAAGCTGGTCGGGGCCAGGGAGGAGCTGGGCCGGGCGGAGGACGCCGTCCGCGACGACGACGCCATCCGCGTCGCCCTGCCCGGCACCGGGGTCCCGGCCGGACACGGCGTCCTGGAGCTGGGCACTCCGGTCGGCGGGCGGCTGTACCTGCGCGGGCCCGAACGGGTGGCGCTGGTCGGGCCCAACGGGTCCGGCAAGACCACCCTGCTGCGGGCCGTGGTCGGCCGGGGGCGCCACCCGCAGGCCGAGGTGGTGCACGCCGCCGACCGGATCGGCTACCTGCCGCAGCGGCTGGACGTGCTGGACGACGGCCTGAGCGTGCTCGACAACGTGCGCGCGGCGGCGCCCTCCGCCACGCCGCACCGGGTGCGGGCCGGTCTGGCCCGCTTCCTCATCCGCGGGGACCGGGTGGAGCAGAGGGCGGGCGACCTCTCCGGCGGCGAGCGGTTCCGGGTGGCGCTGGCCCGGCTGCTGCTGGCGGACGAGCCTCCCCGGCTGCTGGTGCTGGACGAGCCCACCAACAGCCTCGACCTGGACAGCCAGCGGCAGCTGGCCGAGGCCCTCGCGGACTACCGGGGCGCCCTGCTGGTGGCCAGCCACGACCACGCGTTCCTGCGCGAGGTCGGAGTGGGCCGCTGGTGGCGGACCGAGCGCGGGCACGCCCCGGTGGAGGTGTCCGGGGCCGACTGACGGGGGGACGGCGGCGGGGAGTCGACGCCCCGCCGCTGCCTCGTCACCGAGCCGACGCCGAGCCGCGGCCGGGCCATGGTCGGGCCGCGGTCGGCGGCGGCGGTCAGGCGGGCTTGGCCGGGCAGGCGACCAGGTGGTCGTCGACCACGCCCACGGCCTGGAGGTAGGAGTAGACGATGGTGGTGCCCACGAAGGTGAAGCCGCGCTTCTTCAGGTCCCTGCTGACCCGGTCCGACAGCGGGGTGCTCACCGGGACCTCGGAGGGTTCGGTGAAGCGGTTGACCACGGGCGTTCCGTCCACCCAGCCCCACAGGTAGGCCGCGAAGGTGCCGTACTCCTCGCGCACGTCCCCGAAGGCCCGGGCGTTGCGGGGGAGCGAGGCCACCTTGAGCCGGTTGCGGATGATCCCGGTGTCCTGGAGGAGCCGGTCGGTGTCCTCCTGGCCGTACTCCGCGATCCGCTCCCGGTCGAAGCCCTCCAGGGCCCGCCGGTAGTTCTCCCGCTTGTTGAGCACGGTGGACCAGGACAGCCCGGCCTGCGCGCCCTCCAGGACGAGCATCTCGAACAGGTGCGCGTCGTCGCGGGAGGGCCTGCCCCACTCGTGGTCGTGGTAGGCCACCATCAGCTCGGAGGACCCCCGTGCCCAGGCACAGCGCTGGTCGGACATGGCAGCTCCTCGGGGCCGGCGGCGGTGGTCGCCTCCATGGTGCCGCAGGTCGGAGACAGTCCGGACGCGACCTCCGGTCGGGGTGCGTTGCGCAGGTGTCTCGCTGGTCGCGGTCCTGATCAGTAGGGCGAGTGCGCCGGTCCTGTGTGTGAAACCATGGGATGGTTCGGACTTGGCTCTGTGGGTGAAATGCCTGTTTCTCGGGAAGTTGGAAATTCGGCTGCTTGTCGCTGGTAATTTCCCAGGTCAGTGACTGTTCTCCCCGCGCACGCGGGGATGGTCCCGATGACTTGTCCGCTGAGAGTGAGCCGTTGCTGTTCTCCCCGCGCACGCGGGGATGGTCCCGCCGACGGGTTACTGATGAGCTTGGCGCGCTGGTTCTCCCCGCGCACGCGGGGATGGTCCCTCCGCGTCCGGCGCGGTGAGCTGGGTGGGCAGGTGCTCCCCGCGCACGCGGGGATGGTCCCGCCTGCGTCTGCGCCTGGAGGGCGGCCAGCTGGTGCTCCCCGCGCACGCGGGGATGGTCCCCTCGGCGCGACCGTGGGCAACCTGGTGACGGCGTGCTCCCCGCGCACGCGGGGATGGTCCCAGCGCTGGGCGCATCCAGGTAGAGGACAAGGAGTGCTCCCCGCGCACGCGGGGATGGTCCAGTGAGCAGGTTTTGCAGGAACTGAGAAGGGGCCGCCAGCGGAGAACGCTGGCGGCCCCTTTACGCGTGTTACCGGGAACGAACGCTGGTGAGGAACGCTGCCCACTCGGCTGAGGGCGCCTCCAGGTGACCGAGGTGACGGTTCTGCGTGTCACGGACGGCGGCACCGGTGCCGGTGTCCGCGACCTCGACGCAGTTGCCGCCGCTGGGCTGGCTGTAGCTCGACTTACGGAAGTTCAACAGGGTGGGAACTGAGGTCATGGTCTTCTACTCGATCATCTGTCGAAGGTGGTCGATCGTCTCGCCGGGACGGAGAGCGGCCAGGCGTAGGTGGTTCATCAGGTTTCTGTAGCGGGCGACCTCGTCGGGCTCCTCCAAGTAGATTCCATCGGTGTTCGTTTCCAAATAGACCACCGTGGGGTCGACCGATTCGGGGAACTCCAAGATGACGAAGGGACCTCCGCTTCCCGCGTTGAGCTGGGACGCGCGTGTCATCTGGAGGGTCAGATTCGGGCGCTCGGCCATGTCCAGCAGGTGCCGGACCTGCTCCTGACGCACCATCGGGTGCTGCTCCAGCCTCAGAAGCGCGGTCTCGTCAAAGATGGCCCACAGTTCTGGTGCGTCCTCGTCGTCCAGGATGCGCTGTCGGGTCATCCGCACGTCAACGATGCGGTGGATGTCCTCCGGCCGCAACAGCGCGGCCTGGGCGATGACCTCCATGTATCCCGGCACCTGGAGCAGGCCGGGCAGGACCACAGGTTCCCACGTGGAGATCGCGTTGGCCTCGGTCTCGAAGCCCACGTATCTCGCGGCCAGGACGTCTCGGTACCGGTTCCACCAGCCGCGTTCGAGGGACTGGCGGCACAGGTCGAGGATCTCCTCGTACTCGCGGCCGGGTGACAGCCCGCAGGCGTTCAGGATGGCGCGGATTTCCGGGAGCTTCGGGCGCTGCTTGAGGCCGGACTCGATGTTGGAGTACGTCGACTTGGACAGCTCGGCGGCCTTCGCGACTTCCTCACTGGTCATGCGCGCGGCTTGGCGGATGCGTCGCAGATCAGCGGACAGGCGACGTCGTCTGATGGTTGGCGAGTACCTGGTGGCTATGATGCCCCTGATCGTAGATCGTCGTCGGTCAGAGAGGGACATTTTAGGAATCCTGTAACTGGATATCGGGCGTAAGTGCACAACTAGGAATCCCATCCTTGAAAACTTGGAATCCTAGTTGCATCATGAGGTTACTCAACCCTTGCCGGGCTTCCCACCCGGCAACCGAGAGGAGTCGCCTCGTGCGATACCTGATCCAGTTCTTCGTGATGCTGTGGCGGGCGGTAGCCCCGCCCGCCCAGGGCCGCCACACGCGGTCCGCGCCGCCTCCCGCTCGAATCCAAGCCCCGCGCCGCCGCACGCCCGTGCGCTGCCGCTAGGAGTGGCAGGACCCGACGCCCCCTCCTCCGGAGCCCGTCGAACCCCCGGTGGAGCGCGACCTCATCCCGCCCTACTACCGGGCATGGGAGCAGAAACGAGCAGACAAGCGACCCGCCCCCGACCACCTCGGCGGCGACCTCCTGCACGTCATCGCCCCAGCCGTGCCGCTCCCACGCCCGCGTCCGTCCGACGACCTCACCGACCTCGCCGCCGTGGTCCGCCAGTGGCACACCGCCCAGACCGCCCAGACAACCCAAGCCATCCAGGCCGCCCGAACCTTCGAGGGGGTGCGGGCGTGAACTCCCTCGCCTTCCGGTCGCGCCGCAGCCGCAGCAACCGCGTCCGCCCCTTCCTCACCGTCCTGCCCACGGCATGGGTCAGCGTCGCCACGGGTGCTTTTCCGATCGTGCTCACCGCCGCACACCAGGTGCTCCGGGAGGCGAAGCGATGATGTCCGCGACCACCGCCGTCACCGTCACGGACCTGACGTGCGACGACGTCCGCCTGTGCCGCGAGGCCAACGGGTCCGGCTCCCTCGCCTCCCTGGCCGTGGCCGCCTGCCACGTCGACCTCTCCCCGGGCTGGAGCGCGCACGGCCGCGCCGCGCGGGTCGCCGCCCTGGAGAAGCTCGCCCGCCTGGCTCAGCAGGCCGCCCGCGAGTTGAGCGAGTCCGGTCAACGGCCGGGACGTGAGCCATGACCGCCGTACCCGAGCCGCGCCGCGAACCGAGGACCGTGTTCGAGGTGCGCGAGGTCGAGAGCAGGGAGGCCCTGCACGCCTGGGCGCGCGCCCACGGGGTAAGGGTCCGCTACCTGGGCTCGACCTGGCAGCACGAGGAGGTCTACGGAGCCCAGCAGGGCACACAGGTCCGCGTGTGCCGCACCCCCTGGGAGCACCACCGCCTCCACCCGGTCGTGTGGAGGTCACCGCTGGAGAAGCCACCGGTCATCCCCCGGCAGCGCACTCCCTGAACCGGTCGCGCGCCGGGCGGCCCCGAGCCCCCCGGCGCGCGGCCCTCCACCCTTCACCTCCTGTCACCTCCTGTCACCTCCTGCTTCTCGCCCCGCCTCCACCCCCGACGAAGGACAACCGTGCCCAACACACCCCACACACCCCACGCACCCCGCAAGCCCCACGCATCCCATGCCGACCTGCCCGTTTACCTGCTCACCGTGGCCGAGGTGGGCGACATGTTCAGGGTCAACCCCAGGACCGTGAACCGGTGGGTCGCACAGGGGCGCATCCCCGTGGTGCGCACCCCCGGCGGCCACCTCCGCTTCGACCCGGCCGAGGTCCGCCGACTGCTCTGGATCGACCAGCCGCCCACCACCTGAACCCGCGCACACGGCGGAGCCGACACCGCGTGTCCGGCCCGGGAAAAAGATTCTGTACGCCGTACGGAATTATCTCCGATCCCCTTGTGTTCCCTGGATCGTAGGTCGTACTGTACGGCGTACGACAAGCGTGGAGAGGGGAACGCTGTGAACACGACCGGAGGCGCGATCACCGCGCGCGGTCTGGGCAAGCGCTACGGGAGGAGCTGGGCGCTGCGCGGGTTCGACCTGGACGTGCCCGCGGGCAGCGTGTGCGGGCTGCTCGGCCCCAACGGCGCGGGCAAGACCACCGCCGTACGCGTCCTGGCCACGCTGCTGCGCGCGGACGAGGGCACCGCGCGCGTCGCCGGATACGACGTGGCCTCCCAGGGGGACGCGGTCCGCCGGAGTATCGGACTGGTGGGCCAGAACGCCGCCGTGGACGAGGTGCTCAGCGGACGGCAGAACCTGGAGATGTTCGGCCGCCTCTACCACCTGGGCGCCCGGCGCGCCGCCGCGCGGGCCGACGAGCTGCTGGAACGCTTCCGCCTGGCCGACACCGGACGCAAGCCGGTCAGCGCCTACTCCGGCGGCATGCGCCGCCGCCTGGACCTGGCCGCCAGCATGATCCTGTCCCCGCCCGTGCTGTTCCTGGACGAGCCCACCGTCGGACTCGACCCCCGGGGCCGCAACGAGGTGTGGAACGCCGTCCGCGCCCTGGTGGCGGGCGACACCACGGTGCTGCTCACCACCCAGTACCTGGAGGAGGCCGACCAACTGGCGGACCGGATCTCGGTGGTCGACTCCGGCCGCGTCGTCGCCGAGGGCACACCGGAGGAACTCAAGTCCCGCCTGGGCGGCGACCGGCTCGACGTGGTGCTCCACGAGGCCGCCGCGCTGGACCGGGCCGCCGCCCTCATCGGCCGGGTGACCGGAGAACGGCCCGAGGTCGAGGCCGACGCGCGTCGGATCGGCGTCGGTGTTCGGAACCGGGTCGCGGCCCTCACCGAGGTGGTGAGGGCGCTGGAGGAGGAGGAGATCGAGGTGGAGGACGTCGCGCTGCGCCGCCCGACCCTGGACGAGGTGTTCCTGCACCTGACCGGCGGTCATGAGGACCGAGGCGACCGCGGCGACCGCGACGGCCACGGGGACCGCCGTGGCCGTGAGGGCGTCGGTGAAGCCGGTGAAGCCGGTAACGGCGATGACGGCGGTGGCGGCCGTGACGTCAGTGACGGAGGTGATCGCGACGCCGGTGGCGGTGACGGTCACGACGTTCGCGGGGAACGCGGTGACCGCGGTGACCGCGGGGACCACGGCGAGCGCGGAGAGCACGAGGACAGCGACGACCGAGTGGGGGAGAGTCGATGAACGACACCGTCATCCAGGGCGCGGTGTCCGCGCCCGCCGACCGGCTGCGCTGGGCGCTGGCGGACGGGTGGACCATCGCCCGGCGCGACGTCGTGCACTGGCTGCGCCAGCCCGGTCAGCTCGTCGCGGGACTGCTGTTCCCCGTGGTCATGGTGCTGATGTTCGGGTTCCTGTTCGGCGGGGCGATGACCGTGCCCGGCGGCGGGGACTACCGGGAGTTCCTGATGCCCGGCATGTTCGCCATGGCGATGGTCTTCGGGGTGGGCGAGACGGTCACCGCCGTGTCCCAGGACGCCGCGCGCGGGGTCACCGACCGGTTCCGCTCCATGCCCATGGCGCCCTCGGCCGTCGTGGTGGGCCGGTGCGCGGCGGACATGCTCCGGTCGGCGATCACCCTGGTCCTGCTGGTCCTGTGCGGTCTACTGGTGGGGTGGCAGTGGAACGGCGGCACCGGTGAGGCCGCCGCCGGGATCGGGCTGCTCCTGCTGCTGCGCTTCTCGCTGGTGTGGGTCGGCGTCTACGTGGGCCTGGCCGTGCGGGGCGAGGGCGCCGTCACGGCCGTGCACATGCTGGAGTTCCCGCTGGGCTTCCTGTCCAACGCCTTCGTGGCGACGGCGTCCATGCCGGTGTGGCTGGGCGCGGTCGCGGACTGGAACCCGCTGTCGTCCACGGTCGCCGCCACCCGGGAGCTGTTCGGCAACCCGGGGTGGGGCGGGGAGAGCTGGATCGCGCAGAACGCGGTGCTCATGGCCGTGGTCTGGCCGCTGGTGCTCACAGCGGTCTTCTTCCCGCTGTGCGTACGGCGGTTCCGGGCGCTCGGCCGCTGAGGGCTCAGGCGTCCGGGCGCGGGCCCGGGCCCTCCTCCAACGCGGTGAGGAAGGCCCGGGCCCGTCTGCGGTTGCGCGCGGTGAGCGGCATCGCCACGAACAGCATGAGCGGGAACACCACGAGGCCCACGATGCTGCCCCAGAAGCCGAGGCCTGTGGTGCTGTCTGTCACCGCCCACAGGTTCGTCGCCAGACCCATACCGAAGACGGCGGACATGGTCTTCGGCCAGTACTGCTGTCGCAGAACCGCCTCGGCCTGGTGTCGGGCGATCTGGTTGACCAGGGGATCGGTGCCGGGGACTCCGCCGCGGACCAGTCGCGCGGCCTCGCGCATCCCCGCCCGGTCGGTGCCCGGAGGCAGAGGGGTCGAAGGAAGCGATCTGACGATGACCACGGTTATGAAAACGCCGAAGAAGGCTCCCGAAACCGCCCCGAACGGAAGGGCCCACACGGCGCTGTCCCCGACGGACCGGAGGAAGAGGGCCCAGAAGAGCCCCGTGACAGCACCGAAGAAGAGGCCGCCGACGAGGCCAGCACGGATCGCGTAACCGCGCGGGTCCCGGTGGGCGTAGGCACGGATACGGAGGAACAGGGGAGGACGCTGCTGGTTCATCGGACCGTCCGTCTCTGGGCCGCGTCGTAGAGGTCGCAGAAGGCGCGCATGTGCTGGCGCCGAGCCCTGAGAGCCAGAGCGAAGACGGCGAACCCGGCGAAGAGCGAAATGTTGTTCAGACCTATCGCTATGAGGGCGGGGTCCTCGTGCCGGAACCCTAGAACGAGCAGGAACACACCGTTGCCGGTCATCAGCCCGTTCAGGACGAGATAGCTGACCAGCCCCCAACGGGGCAACACCCAACCGAAGGACCTGAGGTGCACTCCGGCGTGGACACGCGCGAGGAAGTTCGTCCAGGGGTCACCGCCCATGACGGCGTTGTTCGACAGGACCCGCGCCTCACGCAGTTGTTCGCGCGTTGTCCATGGAGGCAGGTTCTTCGGGTGCACCGCGTCCAAGGAGGCGGTGAGAAACAGAGCGAGGACGTTGAGCAGGGGAAGAGGGACCAACAAGGCGGTTCCGAGAGTGTCGGAGAAGGTCGCGGCCGCGTCCGCCCAGGCGGGGTCCACGCCGAACCAGACGAGATCCCTCATGACGACATGGAGGCCCTTCACCACCGCAAGGATGACGAGGAGCAGGAAGGACGTGATCCAGCAGACCACCATCACGCCGAACCCCGGGCCGTACAGGTCCGTATAGCTCGGGACACGGACGTTCGGGGGCTGGTGCACGCGTCCTCCGCGGGCCCGGGGTAGGGGGAAGCGCGGTCGGGCCGGTGTCGCGCCTGCCTGCATCCTAGATGAGACAGGGCATTTCGGGCGCGGCGTGGCCGTCTCCGGCCGCGACCGCGGACCCGTCAACCCCCCAGCCCTCCACGCCACTCAGTCCTCCGACAGCCACTCCGACCCCTCCGGCCACTCCGGTTCCTCCACCCCTCGCGGTCCCTCCAACGGCAGCCGCACCGTGAACGTCGTCCCCTCACCGACGACGCTCTCCACCGCCACCGACCCTCCGTGCAGCTCCACCAGGTTGCGCACGATGGCCAGCCCCAGCCCGCTCCCTCCCGTACGCCGGTTGCGCGACTTGTCCGCCCGCCAGAACCGGTCGAACACGTGCGGCAGGTCCTCCGCCGGGATGCCCACACCGGTGTCGGCCACCTCGACGACCGCCTCCCCGCCCGAGCGGCGCGCCCGCACGGTCACCGTTCCGGGCGCCGGGGTGTGCCGCAGCGCGTTCCCCAGCAGGTTCCCGACCACCTGCACCAGCCGGGTCCGGTCGGCGACCACCACCACGTCCCCGGCCTCCGCCACCAGCCGCAACCCGGCCCCGGCGGCCCTCAGCCGCTGGCTGTCCACCACCTGCTCCACGAGCGCCCCGGCGTCCACCGGCTCCGGGGACAGCCGCAGCTTGCCCGCGTCCGCCAGCGCCAGGTCCTGGAGGTCGTCGACGATGTCCTGGAGCAGCAGCGTCTCGCCGACCAGCATCCCCATCCGCTCCCGGTCCAGGTCGGCTACCCCGTCCTGGGCCGCCTCCAGCCAGCCGCGCAGGTTGCTCAGCGGCGTCCGCAGTTCGTGCGAGACGTCGCTGACCATCGCCCGGCGCTGCTTCTCCAACCGCTCCAGGTGCTCAGCCATCTCGTTGAACGCGTCCGCCAGCTGGCCCAGCTCACCGGAGTCGCGCACCTCCACCCGCGAGTCCCCCCGCCCCTCCCGCATCCGCCGCACCGCGTCGGTGAGCGCGCGCACCGGGCGGACGAGCCGCGTGGACACCGCCACGCTCACCACCACCGTCAGCACCAGTACCAGCAGCACCACGCCGAACACCCGAACCAGGCCCTCGCCGGTCAGCGGCACGACGCCCGACGCCTCCGCCTCGGGGTCGTCGGTGAACAGCAGCGCCGCCGGGGCCACGTAGGGGTCCAGCTGCTCGCGCCGGGCGGAGTCCAGGCACGCGGAGGTGCGCGCGTCGAAGCGCGGCGGCTCGGGAGGCGCCCCGGACCCCCAGCCGCCCGTCTCCTCGGAAACCGTTCCCGGGGGCTGGTCCTCCGCGGGTTCCGGGGACCACGGCGACTGCTCCACCGGCGCCGGTCCGTCCTGAACGGGAGGCTCGCCCGAGCCCCCGGCCGGGTCCCGGACCTCCTCGGACGGTTCCACGGGCACGGGTTCCTCGCCGCCGGGGTCGTCCGGCACCTCCCCGGGAGCGACCGCCTCCTCCCCGGGCGCCGAGGGATCGCGCGGGGCGCGGGCCTCGTCCGCGAAGCCCCCGGAGTCCGTCGCGAACCCCGTGGGATCCTCGGGCGCACCGTAGGGCAGCGCCACGGGAACCCCGAGGGCCCCGTCCATCCGGTACTCCGCCTCCGCGTCCTCGGGAGCCTCCACGCCCAGGCAGGTCCTGACCAGGCCGTTCAGCTCCTCCAGCGCCTCCCGCTCGCCGTCGGTCGGCTCCTCCAGCCTCTCCAGCCCGCAGTCCAGCCACGCGTACCGGTTCGCCTGGGCCACGGTGACGGCGGGGCGTCCGCTCGGCCCGGCCTCCACCTCCACCGTGAACCCGTACAGGTCGCGCAGGCAGTCGGCGGTGTTCTCCGCGATCTCGGCCAGCCGGATCCGCTCCGTATCCGGCAGCGCGAACGGCCCCACCGCGCGGGGGTCGATGCGCCCGGTGACGTCGGAGGCGAGGGTGACGTCCACCGCCAGCGGATCGACCACCGAGGTCGTCCGCGGCGGAAGCGGCCGGGCCTCCTGGGCCGAGTCCGCGACCAGTCCGCGGTTCTCGGTGGTCAGGACGATCCGCCGCCCCGTCTCCTCGGACAGGCGCCCCACCGTCTCGCCCACGCCGTCCCACCCGGGGTGGGCGGCGGCGTAGGCGACGAGCGTGTCGTGGATGCGGGTGTCCACGGCCAGGGTCTCCCCCTGCTGCACGGTGAGCGACTCCGACGTCCTCTGCACCGCCAGCCACGCCGTCGCGAAGATCGAGCAGACCGCCACCAGGACCGAGCTCGCCAGCAGGCGCGCCAGCAGGCTGTGCCGCAGCGCGCCCCTACGCCGACCGGTCATCGGTCTTCCCGACGAGCTTGTAGCCCACGCCGTACACGGTGACCAGCCGCACCGGCCTGCGCGGGTCCGGCTCCAGCTTCCGGCGCAGGTTCTTCACGTGTACGTCGATGGTGCGCTCGGTGATGAACCGGCTCATGCCGTGGATGTGCTCCAACAGCTGGGCGCGCGTCAGGACCCGGCCCGGCTGGGCGGCGAGCGCGGCGAGCAGTTGGAACTCGGCTGGCGTGCACGTGACCGGGACCCCGTCCACCCGCACCGCGTGGCGCGACGGGTCCACCGCGACCGGACCCGCGCGCAGCACCCGGTCCGCGTCGTCGGGATCCCTGCGCGAGCGGCGCAGCAGCGTGCGCACCCGCGCCATCAGCTCACGCGGACTGTAGGGCTTGGTGACGTAGTCGTCCGCGCCCAGGTCGAGCCCGGTGAGCAGGTCCTCCTCGGTGGAGCGGGCGGTGAGCATCAGCACCGCCACGTCGGACTCCGCCCGCAGGGCCCGGCACGCGTCGAGTCCGCTCATGACCGGCATCATCACGTCGAGGACGACCAGGTCGGGGCGGTCCCGGTGGTGCGCCGCGACCGCCGCGCGCCCGTCGTGCACGACGCGGACGAAGTGCCCCTCGTGCTCCAGGTAGCGCCGGATCAGGTCGGCCTGGTTGACGTCGTCCTCGGCGACCAGCACATGCGCGCACACGGTGACCTCCGATCGGCTTCCGGCCCGGTCGGGCCTCGGTGCGGCTCGATCGTACGCGTGCGCGCGAGGGCGCCGGAGCGGGCCGGTGGAGCCCCCGCAGGTCACCACACAGGTCCCACACGACGGGCACACGGGTTCTTCACATTCGTCGGCCAGTGTTCGTTGTCGTCCGGAGCGCGAGCACGCCGGACGCCTCCCCGAACGAAGCCGGACGGAAATCCCATGCGCCCAACGATGCCCGTAAGCCCCACCCGGGCTCTGACGTCCCTCGCGGCCGCCGCTGCCCTGGTAGCGCTCACGGCCTGCTCGTCCGCCACGGCCGACGAACCGGCGTCGGAGGAAGAGCCCGTCGACGCCGCGGGCAACGGCGTCGAGGGCGTGGAGATCGCGACGGTCGTCGGCGACGGGATCGACGTCCACGCCGAGCCCGGCGGCGAGGAGGTGCTGCACACCCTCGCGAGTCCGAACGACTTCGGGGTGGAGCGCGCTTTCCTCGTCGAGCGCAACGAGGGCGAGTGGCTCCAGGTCCTGCTGCCGGTCCGACCGAACGGCAGCACGGGCTGGGTGAGGAGCGACGAGGTGTGGTTGACCTCAACGGAGTACCGCGTGGAGGTCGACACCGGCGACTTCGCGTTCACCGTCTTCGACGGGGACGAGGAGGTGCGCACCGGAGTGATCGGCACGGGGGAGGGCGAGACCCCCACCCCCGAGGGCCGCTACTACTTCACCGAGCTGCTCCAGCCACCGGACCCGGAGGGGCCCTACGGGGTCTACGCCTTCGGCCTGAGCGGGTTCTCCGAGACGTTGGAGACGTTCGCCGGCGGGCCCGGCCAGCTCGCCGTGCACGGCACCAACGACGAGGACGCCCTGGGACGCGAGATCAGCCACGGGTGCGTCCGGGTCTCCAACGAGGACATCACCTGGATGGCCGAGAACCTGCCGATCGGCACCCCGGTCGAGATCTCCGGCTGAGGCGACCGGCTCCGGACCGCCGCGCGGGACGGTATCCCGCGCACACGAACCCACACACGAGGACCGACATGCGTCTGAAGAACTACCTGATCGTCGCCGGTTTCGCGGCCGCCGCCCTGTTCGGCGGATCCCCCGCCTGGGCCGACGACGCGATCGCCCCCTCCGCGGCCCCGGCTCCGGCCGAGTGCGTGGTGGACCCCTCCTCGGAGCCCGCGCCGCCCGCCGAGGAGTCCGGTGCGTGGGCGCCCGGTGAGGGTGCACCGGGCGGGGAGTCCGGCGCGGGGGTCGAGCCGTGCGATGACCCGGCCCAGCCGGGGGAGGAGTCCACGCCGCCCGCTGAGGAGCCCGCCCCGGCCGAGGAGGACGAGGCGGCCGAGCAGGAGCAGCGGGACCGCGAGCGGGAGATCGAGGAGGCCGCGGCCCCCGTCCCCATGCCCGCGGACCCCAACTACACCGGCTGACCAGCTGATCCACGACCGGTGTCACCCCGTGGCGCGCACGGGGTGACACCGCGGGGGCGGGGCCCGTCGCGCACGCGGCGGGCCCCTTCGCGTGCCCCGGCCCTGTGCCTCCTGCGCGTGCACGGGTTGCGTGCCCGGTCGCCGGTCGCCGGTCGCCGGTCGTCCCCTCAGGGGCTTCACCCGGCCGACGAACCGGAGTCGGAGGAGGCGCCCGTCGACGCCGCCGGTAACGGCGTCGAGGGCGTGGAGAACGCGACGGTCGTCGGCGACGGGATCGACATCCACGCCGAGCCCGGCGGCGGGGAGATGTTGCACACCCTCGCGAGTCCGAACGACTTCGGGGTGGAACGCGCGTTCCTGGTCGAGCGCGACGAGGTGTCGCTGGTCACCACGGAGTACCGCATGGAGGTCGACACCGGCGACTTCGCGTTCACCGTCTTCGACGGGGGCGAGGAGGTGCGTACCGGAGTGAACGGCGCGGGAGAGGGCGAAACCCCCACCCCCGAGGGCCATTACTATTTTCCCGAGCTGCTCCAGCCACCGGATCCGGAGGGACCCTACGGGGTCTACGCCTTCGGCCTGAGCGGGTTCTCCGAGACGTTGGAGACGTTCGCGGGCAGGCCCGGCCAGCGGCACCAACGACGAGGACGCCCTGGGCCGCCAGGTCAGCCACGGGCGTGTCCGGTCTCCAACGAGGACATCACCTGGATGGCCGAGAACCCGCCGATCGGCACCCCGGTCGAGATCTCCGGCTGAGCCGACCGTCTCCGGATCGCCGCGCGGGACGGTATCCCGCGCACACGGACCACACACGAGGACTGCCATGCGTCTGAAGCACCACCTGATCGTCGCTGGTTTCGCGGCCGCCGCCCTGTTCGGCGGATCCCCCGCCTGGGCCGACGACGCGGTCTACCCCACCGCGACCCCCGACTACCCCACCGCGGTTCCCGAGTCCGAGTACCCCACTGCGATTCCCGACTCGGCTGAGTGCCCGGTGGACCCCACCGCGATTCCCGAGTACCCGACCGAGGTCCCCGACTATCCGACCGAGGTCCCCGAGTACCCGACCGAGGTCCCCGACTATCCGACCGAGGTCCCCGAGTACCCGACCGAGGACCCCGGTTACCCGATCGAGGTTCCCGAGTACCCCTCTGAGGACCCCGGCTACCCGACCGAGGACCCCGGTTACCCGATCGAGGTTCCCGAGTACCCCTCTGAGGACCCCGGCTACCCGACCGAGGACCCCGGTTACCCGATCGAGGTTCCCGAGTACCCCTCTGAGGACCCCGGCTACCCGACCGAGGACCCCGGTTACCCGATCGAGGTTCCCGAGTACCCCTCTGAGGACCCCGGCTACCCCACCGAGAACCCCGAGTACCCCACCTCTACCTCCGACTACCCCACTGCGATTCCCGACTCGGCCGAGTGCCCGGTGGACCCCACCGCGACCCCCGACTACCCCACCGCGACCTCCGACCCGGTTCGGCCGGAGGAGGAGCCCGCGTACCCGACCTACATCGGCTGACCGGCTGATCCACGACCGGTGTCACCCCGTGGCGAGCACGGGGTGACACCGCGGGGGCGGGGCCCGCCGCACACGCGGCGGGCCCTCTCCGTGCGCCCCGGCTCAGGAGGATCCGGAGCCCTGACCGGCATCGCCCGCCGACGCGGGGAGTTCGACCGACTGCCGGTGCCGGAACACGTTGAGCGGGTCCCACCGCTCCTTCACCCGCTGGAGCCGGGGGTAGGAGTCCTTGTAGTAGAGCTTCGACCAGCGGTCCTTCGAGGTGTTCCAGGCCGGGTCGCTCAGGTCGACGTCCGGGTAGTTGACGTAGCACCCGTCGGTGGCGTCTCCGATCACGGGGACCCCGCCGGTGGACGCGAACGTCTTGCGGTAGACGTCGCGGATCCACGCCAGGTGCCCGGCCACGGCTGACTCCGGCTCGGTGCGCTTCCAGTAGACCTGGTACTGCACCTTGAGCACGGAGTCGCGCTGGGGCACGGCGGTGTCCGCCGGCGGCTGGTTGACGGCCCCGCCGTAGGAGTCGACCTGGATCAGGGCCTCCTTGTTGACGTAGTCGGTGTAGTGCTCCTTGCCCAGATAGGCCCACATGGCCTCGATCTGCGCCGGGCTGAAGGGTTTGCGCAGGTAGGCCGACTTGTACTTGCCGCACTGGTTCTCGCCGGAGCCGTTGAGTACCTGGGTGGCCGTCAGCCAGGGCAGCCTCCGGGGGGTCTGCATGCCCTGGACCGCGGGGTGTTCCCCCATGGGGGTCGTCATCTGCCCGGACTTCGGTGCGATCCGGCCGTCGACGGCGTCCAGGAACTCCTCCATGGCCCGCCCGCCCTCGGGGTCGTCGGCGTCGACCTGGGCGACGAGGCCGATCTCCCCGTTGCTGACGTGGTTGAGCTTGAGCAGCGCGAAGAGCCTGCCGGACGCCTCGTCCGGGTCCTGGTGGTCGCGGAAGTACTCGCCGTACGCCGTGACCAGGGCGGCGAAGTCGTCCTTGGTGAAGTCCGACCACTTCCACGAGAGGCCGCTGAGCAGCACGTTCGACGGGGGTTCGGGCAGGTCGCGGAACCAGAACCGGGTGACGATCCCGAAGTTCCCGCCGCCGCCCCCGGTGTGCGCCCACAGCAGCTCCCGGCGGTCGGGGTCGGGGTCGTCCCGGGTGGCCAGGACGAGTTCGACCGAGCGGTCGGGGCGCACCACCGCCACCTCCACCGCGTACAGGTAGTCCACGGTGAGCCCGTACTGGCGGGAGAGCAGACCGTAGCCGCCCCCGGTGATGTGCCCGCCCATGCCGACCGAGTAGCAGGACCCGCCCGGCAGGGCCTTCCCGCTGAGCGGATACAGGTGGCTGTAGGCGTGCCAGTTGGTGGCGCCCGCCTCCACGCAGTACGCCTCCAGTCCGGGGTCGTAGCCGATCCCGCACATGGGGCTGACGTCCAGGATCACGCGGACGTCGTCGCCGCAGACGAAGTCCTCGTAGCAGTGGCCGCCCGAGCGCACGGTGATCCGTGTGCGGTCCAGGTCCGCGGTCGTCCGGTTGACCGCCTCGGACAGGGCGCGGGCGGCGCCCTCGGGTGTGGCCACCAACCGCACGTAGTCGGGACGGGCGATCCAACGCTGGTTGAACCCCCGGTCGAGGGCTGGGTAGCGCTTGTCGGAGGGCTTGACGGTGGTCAGGGGAGGAATGCCGTGGCTGTGGGACATGTGAGCCGCCTGAGCTGCGAGGACAACGAGACGCCTTGGGGTTACCCGGCGTGATCGGATGCGAAAAGCGACCGATGCGCCCTGCGTGGTTACGGACGGTGATGGCGGCCCGTAAGGGGTGAGGGCCGGTCGCCGAAAAGGCTTTTCGTGCATACGCGCCCCTGACCAGGGGCGGAGCCGGAGGAATCCCCTCTGCGGCATCCGAGTTCCCGGAACCCTTGAGCCCTCCTGGAACCCCTCCGGCCTCCTGTCACCGTTCCAGTCCCCCTGGAGCCCCACGGGCGACCGGCGGGGCCCCGCGCGGCTCGCCGGTTCGCGTCCGGGCCGGGCGCGGGCGGCTGGCCTACTCTGGCGCCATGACTGATCTGCCGCAGCGCTGCGACGCCGTGGTCGTGGGGGCGGGCATGGCCGGACTGGCCGCCGCCGCCGACCTGGCCGCCGCCGGGCTCGACGTGACCGTCGTGGAGGCCGGGGAGTCCGTGGGGGGACGCGTCCGCAGCGACGTGCGGGACGGCTATGTGCTCGACCGCGGCTTCCAGATCCTCAACACCGCCTACCCGGCCGTGCGCCGCCGCCTGGACCTGGACGCCCTGCGACTGCGGTCCTTCCCCAAGGGGATGGCCGTGCGCACCGACCGGGGGCTGCTGCGGCTGCACCCGTCGCCCTCCGGGGCGTTGTCGTCGCTGTCCCTGCTGTCCGGATCGCTCGTCCGCCCCTCCGACCTCTTCCGCCTGCTGCGCGCCGTGGCCGCGGACGCCCTCGAACCGGCCGACCGGATCAAGGCCCGGCCCGAGACCGACACCCTCACCGCGCTGCGCCGCCTCGGCCTGGGCAAACGGGCCGTGAACACCCTGGTGCGCCCCTTCCTGACCGGCGTCTTCCTGGACGAGTCCCTGGGCACGTCCAGCAGGGTCAACGACCTGGTCTGGCGCAGCTTCGCGCGGGGGCGGCTGGCCGTTCCGGAGGCGGGGATCCAGGCCGTCTCCGACCAGCTCGCGGCGCGCGCCGGAAGCGCGCGGTTCCTTCTGGGGACGCCCGCGCACGAGGTGGCGCCGGGGCTGGTGCGCACCGAGGCGGGCACCGTCCACGCCCGCGCCGTCGTGGTCGCGGTCGGTCCGGGAGCGGTGTCCAAGCTCCTGCCCTCGCTGCCCGCGCCGGTGCTCAACCCCGCCACCACCTACTACCACTCCCGTCCCGCCGGACCCGACGACGACCCGCTCCTGCACGTGGACGGGCGCTCCCGGCGCAGCGGGACCAGGCTGAGCAGCGTCATGGTGCTGACGGCCACCGCCCCGTCCTACGCCCCGCCCGGCCGGGCGCTGATCGCCTCCTCCACGGTGGGACCCCACCAGCCCCCGGAGGCCGAGGTGCGGGCGGAGGCCGCCGGGATCCTGGGCACGCGAGACGGGGACTGGGAACACCTGGAGACGGTGCACGTGCCCGACGCCCTGCCCGCGGCGCCGCCGCCCCTGGGCGACCTGCGCCGTCCGGTCCGCCTGGAGGAGGGCCTCTACGTCGCGGGCGACCACCGCGACACGCCCTCGCTCCAGGGCGCCCTGGTCAGCGGGGGGCGGGCCGCCGCCGCGGTCCTGGCCGACCTCGCCGGGCGGTGAGCCCGGCGGCGGAGCGGCGCACGGGACGCTGAGGAACGCCCCGGCCGTGACGGGCACGCGGAACGGACCCGCACGCCCTTCAGGTGGCCAGGATCTGCGGCGAGACCGTCTTGAGCATCGCGTCGGCCCAGCTCATCTGCCGCAGCGACTGCGGGTGGCACCGCTTGGTGAGCGCCAGCAGCTCGGCGTCCGCGGTCACCTGCGCGCCCTGCCCGAGCAGGTCCCAGTCCAGGGACACACCCGCCGCCATGCGGTACAGCCGACGCAGGTCCGCCAGGAGCAGCAGGTCGGGGTCGGAGCCGTCCCCCGGCAGCTCGCCCGCCTCCTCGGTGGGCGGGTCCGGGTTCTCCGGTTCCGGCTCCCCGAGGTCCAGGCCGTAGCGGGCACCGGCCTCGGAGATCTCCCGCACGTGCTCGCGCGACCAGCGGACCAGGTCCCGGGCCACGTGGTGGATCTCCTGCTCCTCCTCGTGCCGCTCGGCGATCCTGAGCAGTTCCCCGGCCAGGGCGCTCTCGGCGTCGTGCAGTTCGCGCAGGGCCACGGTGATCCTCATCGCGCACCTCCGGTGACGTGTTCCCCGGAGGCGGCGTCGGGGCCGCCCACGGTCTCGGGCACCCCGTCGCCGACCGGCCGGGACGCGGTCGTCGTCGGCGCGGGCGCCGGTGCGCCGTCCCCGCGGCCGAGGGGACGCAGCCGGGCCGCCGCGGTCTTGAACAGGGGCTGTTTGGACACCGGGTCCCAGTCGGTGACGGTCGTCTCGTTGGCCGCCCGGTCCCGGTCGGGGGAGCCGCCGTCGGCGTGCCTGTCCCAGTAGCCGTAGTGGAACGGGACGAACAGCACCCCGGGGCGGATGCCGCTGATCCGCGCCCGCGCCCGGACCACCCCGCGCGGCGAGGCCACCTCGACGGGATCGCCCTCGCAGATCCCGGCCTCCCGGGCGTCGGAGGGGGAGACCTCCACCCAGACCTCGGGGGCCGCCCGTTGCAACTGGGGTGAGCGCCCGGTCTTGGTGCGCGTGTGGAAGTGGTAGAGCGTGCGGCCGGTGATGAGCGCGAAGGGGTACTCCCCGCTCGGCTCCTCGTGCGGCGGCAGGTACTCGGCGGCCTTGATGATCGCCCGGCCCTCGGGGTTCATCGCCTTGTACTCGGTCGGCTCCAGCGGCGCCCCGGTGACCAGGTCGCGGCCGTAGCTCTCGCACTGGTCGGGCGCAGCCCAGAACCGGCCGTCGGCGTACAGGCGCTCGGTGCCGTCCGGGTTCTGGTCGTTGCAGGGCCACTGCACGCCGCTGCCGCCGCGCAGCCTGCCGTAGGTGAGGCCGGTGTAGTCGCACGGCCGTCCGGCGGTGGCCTCCTTCCACGCCTCGAAGGCCGACTCGGGGTCGTGCCACTGGGGGAACGGCGCACCGTCGTTGTCGCGGAAGTCCATCCGCCGGGCGTAGTCCAGGAAGATGTCCAGGTCCGACCGTGCCTCGCCGGGCGGCTCGACGGCCTTGTCGGACAGGTGGACGGTGCGGTCGGTGTTGGTGAACGTGCCCGTCTTCTCGCCCCAGGTCGCGGCGGGCAGCACCACGTCGGCGAGTTCGGCCGTCTCGGTCAGGAAGATGTCCTGCACCACCAGGAACAGCCCCTCCCGGGCGAGCACCGAGCGGATCCGCGCCAGCTCGGGCAGCGACACCGCCGGGTTGGTGGCGCTGACCCACAGGAACCGGATCGACCCCTTCTCGGCGTACCGCATGATCTGCATCGCGTGCGTGGGCGGCGCGTAGTGCGGGATCCGCATCGGGTCGAGGTTCCACACCGCGGCGAGGTCGCTGATGTGCTCGTCGTTGCTCCAGTTGCGAAAGCCCGTGAGGTCGCCGTCGGCGCCGCACTCGCGCGTGTTCTCCGCCGTGGGCTGCCCGTTCATCTGGAGGACGCCCGCGCCCGGCCTGCCGAGCATGCCGCAGACCAGGTGGATGTTGTTGACCTGCACGGACGCGGCGGTCGCCTGGTGCGACTGGTAGAAGCCCTGGAGCACGGTCGACAACAGCCGCTCGGCGTCGCCCAGGAGCGCGGCGGCCTCGCGGATCCGCTCCGCCGGGACCCCGCAGATCCCGGCCGCGCGCTCGGGCGGGTACCCCTCCACCTCCGCGACCAGGGAGTCGTAGCCGACCGTGTGGGCCTCGACGTAGTCGTGGTCGACCATGTCCCGCCGGATGATCTCGTGCAGGATGCCGTTCATCAGCGCGACGTTGGTCCCCGGCAGCGGGGCCAGGTGCAGCGTCGCCTCGCGCGCCACCGGGGTCGGGCGGGGGTCGACGCACAGGATCCGGGGCGGGTTGGGCCCGGCCAACCGGTCGAGCACGCGCGTCCACAGCACCGTCTGGGTCTCGGCCATGTTGTGGCCGTAGAGGGCGATGACGTCGGCGTGGTCGATGTCGGTGTAGGAGCCGGGCTGTCCGTCGCAGCCGAACGACTCCTTGAGCGCGGCGGCGGCGGTGGCCGTGCACAGCCGGGTGTTGCCGTCCATGTGGTTGGTGCCGATGGCGCCGTGCCCGATGGCGGCGAGCGTGTAGTACTCCTCCAGGAAGAGCTGTCCGCTGGTGTAGAAGCCGATCGCGCTCGGGCCCTGCTCGTCGAGCAGCTCCCCGCTGCGCCGCACGACCAGGTCCATCGCGGTGTCCCAGTCGGTCTCGACCAGCTCGCCGTCCCGGCGCACCAGGGGCCGGGTGAGCCGGTCGGGTGAGTGGTTGGCCTGCCACCCGTAGAGGTCCTTGGGGCCCAGGCGCCCGTGGTTGACCCGGTCGCCCTCGCGGCCCCGCACCCCCACGATCCGGTCGTCCTTGACCGCGATGTCGAGCGCGTCGCCGTTGGAGTGCAGGATCGACGCGGACCGCACCCAGCGGTCCACCTGGCCGGGGTCCACCCCCTCGGCCAGGTGGCTGTCCACTCTGGTCGGCCATTCCTGGCCGGGCCCGTACGGGGTGCGCGACCCCCATGGTTCGGCGATCCTGTCCCTGGACGGCACCGACACCACCCCTTCCCGTGCGGCCGAAACGCGTGAACGCCGCTACCCGGGGCGCAAACGCGTAAACGGCGCGGGATCCGGCCCCGCCCCGGCCGTGGCCGGAGGGGCAGACGGTGGCTCACCGGGTTGCTCATCAGGTGGATCACTGAAGCGGTAACGAGCAACCCAGTGAGCCAGACCCGGTGTCGGGGAAACAGGCGTGCGTCAGGACGTCCCGGTCGCGGCCAGGGGAAAAGGTCCGGCAGGTCCCGCCCGGTCCCGGCTCAGGGCAGGTGCACCATCCCGGCGATCCGACCGGCCGCCTCCCGCACGGCGGCGCCGAAGGGGGCGGGGTCGTCCAGCTCCAGGAGTGAGACGCCGACGCTGGCCACCGGATCGGAACTCCTCCCGACCACCGCCGCCGACACCCCGGTCACCGCGTTGGTCACCTCGGCGTGGGAGACGGCGTAGCCCCGCTCACGGGCCAGGGCGACCTCCTCGCGCTCCCCGGGCCGGGGAGGCATGGCCGCGAGCAGGGCCAGCCCGGCCGACCCCTTGTCGATGGGATCGACCCGCCCGGTCCGGAAGGCGATGTGGGCCGTGGCCCGGCGCGGTTCCACCACCATCAGGGCGCGCGCCTCATCCTCGCCCTCGGGGACGACGAGGTGCGCGGTGGCCCCCTGCGACTCGGCCAGCTCGGCCAGGACCGGACCGGCGACCTGGCGCAGGTCCGCCTCCACCGACTCGGCCAGCGCGACCAGCCCCGGCCCCAGGGTGATGCGCTTGAAGGGACCGCGTTTGCACAGCCGGTGCTCCTCCAGCGTGCGCACCAGCCGGTGGGCGACCGTGCGGTGCACGCCCACCCCCTCGGCGATCTCGGTGAGCGACAGTCCGTGCGGACTGCGGCTGAGCAGCTCCAACACCTCGATCCCGTTGTGCAGGGTCTTGGACGTGCGGGTGTTGGGCCTGTCGGCCGGTGTCTCGGGCATCTGGCTCCTCTCGCACCGCGAAGATACACCTCCCGCCTCTTGACGCAGGTGATGTGTGACACATACGTTAAGCCTTAATTGCACACCTAGTGCGATTATCGCACACATGGGGGGAAGGTCATGGACGGTTCGCTGGTCACCGGCATCCACCAGCTCTACGCGCGCCAGTCCCACCTGATCGACGGCGGCCACGCCGACGCCTGGGCCCGGACCTTCACCCCCGACGGCGAGTTCCACTCGCCGACCTATCCCGCGCCGGTCGTGGGGCGCGACCGCCTGCGGGCCTTCGCCGAGGACTTCGCGCACGCGGCCCGGGAGGCGGGCGAGGTGCGCCGCCACGTGGTCACCAACCTCTTCGTGGAGTCCGCGGACACCACACAGGCGCAGGTCAGCGCCTATCTTCAGGTCATCGGCACCCGTGTGACGGGCGACACCGCAATCCTGAGGTTCACCACCGTCAGCGACCGGCTGGTCCGCGACGGGCAGGACTGGCGCATCGCGCGCCGGGACGTCCGGCGCGACGACACCGCCTGAACCCCGGCCGCGCCCGACCGCACCCGGACCCACCGCACCCGCTCCCCACCAGATCCGGACCCGCGACCCCGGTCCCGTCCCACCCAAGGAAAGGCCGCACACCATGACCCAGCACGAGGGCACCGGCCCCGCCCGCGTCGTCCACCGCGTGATGGAGGCCGTCCACCCCGAGATGGCCGGCCGCACCGCGGTCGTCACCGGGGCGGCGCGCGGCATGGGCCGCAGCTTCGCCGCAGCCCTGGCCACCCGCGGCGTCAACGTCGTCGCGGCCGACATCAACGACGTCGACATGAAGCGGGTCGCCGACGAGATCAACCGCGACCTGGCCGACGGCGCTCTGCACGAGAGGCCCGGCCGGGTCGCCCCCCGCCGCGTCGACGTGGTCGTGCCCGAGCAGCACGACGACCTCGCCCGCGCCGCCGTCGACGAGTTCGGCTCCCTCGACTACTGGGTCAACAACGCCGGGGTCTTCCCGTACGCCGCCGTCGGCGAGATCACCGCCGAGCAGATGTCCACCGTCCTCGACGTCAACGTCCAGGGGGTCCTGCACGGCGCCCAGGCCGCCGCCCGCCGCATGCGGCCCGGCGGCGTCATCGTCAACATGTCCTCGGTGTCGGCGGTGCGCGTGCGCCGGGGCCGCGCCGCCTACTGCGCGTCCAAGGCCGCCGTCGCCCACCTGACCGAGTCCCTCGCCGTCGAGCTGGGCGACAGGGGGCTGCGCGTCAACTCCATCGCCCCCGGCTTCATCGACACCGAGATGACGCGCTGGCTCCAGGACGACCCCGAGGCCCTGGCCGCCGCCCTGGACAACGTGCCGCTGCACCGGGTCGGCTCCCCCGAGGAGGTCGTCGGCGTCCTGCTCTTCCTGCTCTCCGACAGCAGCCGCTACGTGACCGGGCACAGCATCGCCGTCGACGGGGGTTCCCGCCATGTCTGAGCACGTCGGCCGGCACGACCACGAGGACGAGGAGACCGCCGACGTCGTCGTCATCGGCGGGGGAGGGGCCGGGCTCGCCGCGGCCGTCACCGCCGCCGAGGAGGGCGCGCGCGTCCTGCTGTTCGAGTCCGAGTCCGAACTGGGCGGCTCCACCCAGCTCTCGGCGGGGCTCTTCACCGCCGCCGCGACCAGCGTCCAGCGCGGCACGGGCGTGGAGGACAGCGCCGAGCGCTTCTACCAGCACTACATGGACCTCAACCAGTGGATGCTCGAACCCGGGCTGGTCCGCGCCTTCTGCGAGAACGCCGGACCCACCCTGGAGTGGCTCATCGGACTGGGCGCCGGGTTCCCGGCCCGGACCTCCACCAACGCGCACATGCCCGGCCTGACCCGGGCCGGGGTCGAGGACGTCTGGCGCGCCCACGTCCCCGCCGACCAGGGGCTCGGTCTGGTCCAGGTGCTCGCCGCGGCCTGCCGCCGCCTCGGGGTCGAGACCGTGCTCAACACCCGGGTGCGGCACCTGCTGTTCGAGGACGGCCGGGTGCGCGGCGTCGTCGCCGACGGCGTCACCGTCCGCGCGAACGCCGTGGTGGTCGCCACCGGAGGCCTGGCCCAGGACCCCGAACTGCTCAAGGAGTACTACCCGGACGCCCTGGAGGCGGGCGAACACGCGTTCGTCGTGGCCGCGCCCGGCAGCCGGGGCGACCACCTGCGCTTCGCCGAACAGGTGGGGGCCTCCGTGACCGGCGCGGGCTGGGGGCTGCGGATGCCCACCGTCTACTTCCAACGCCAGCACCACTGGCAGTCGGGGTTCCCGCCGCTCTCGCGCGTGTACGTCAACGGGGCCGGGCGCCGCTTCATGGACGAGGACGCCTCCTACGCAGTCTCCACCGGCATCATCGACGCCCAGGGCGGCTCCGCGTGGTGCGTGTTCGACGACCGCGCCCGGGCCTCGCTGCCCGCCGGGTACGCGGACTGGACGCCCGAACGCGTCACCGAGGAGGCCGACGCGGGCCGCACCCTGCGCGCCGACACCCTGGAGGAACTGGCCGCCCTCATGGGGGTGCCCGAGGCCGCGCTGCTCACCACGGTGCGGACCTGGAACTCCCAGCTGCCGAACGGGCGGGACCCGGACTTCCTGCGCCACCTGACCCTGCGCGGCAAGGGGGCGCAGGCCGACCCCGAGCCCTTGGACACCGCTCCGTACTACGCGGCCCGCGTGCTGCCGGCCGAGATCGTCTGCACGCACGCCGGTCTGGAGATCGACTCCGCCGCCGCCGTGCGCGACCGCACCGGGACCGCGGTCCCCGGGCTCTTCGCCGCGGGCGAGGCGGGCGCCGGAGTCCTCGGTCCCCGCTACGTCGGCGGCGGCAACGCGGTCGCCAACGCCCTCACCATGGGCCGCATCGCCGGTCGGGGAGCGGCGGGCGCACGGAGGGGAACCGCCCGGCCGACGCGACCCGTCGCGTGACGGGCGGCGCCACCGGACACGCCTCGGGGCGGGTGTCCTGAGGCGCACCCGTCCCGCACCTTCCGCCCCACCGCACCGGACGCTTCACGCGGCCCCCTCGGCGCACGGCTCCCACCGCCCTCCCGGCAGTCGGCAGCACGCGCCCCGGCCCCCCGCCATCCCCCACGACCACGGGATCGGGCGGCGCACACACCGATCCGATCCTCTCCCCAGGGAGGCAGCATGTCACTCCACCAGCAGTCGGCGTCCGGGCCCGCACCGGCGCCGGAGGCGGGCTTCCAGTCGCGGATCAAGGTCATCCGCGCGGCGGTCATCGGCACCGTCGTCGAGTACTACGACTTCGGCATCTACGGCTACATGGCCACGTTCGTGGCGATGCTCTTCTTCGTCTCGGAGGACCCGACGGCGGCCCTGCTGGGCACGTTCGCCGCGTTCGCCGTCGCGTTCTTCATGCGCGTGCCCGGCGGCATCCTCTTCGGCCACATCGGGGACCGCTACGGGCGCAAGCGGGCCCTGTCCTGGACCATCCTGCTGATGGTCCTGGCCACCGCGGCCATCGGCGTGCTGCCCAACTACTACACGCTCGGCGTCTGGGCGACCGTCCTGCTGGTCCTGTGCCGCTGCGTCCAGGGCTTCGCCGCGGGCGGCGAACTCGGCGGGGCCAACGCCTTCGTGGCCGAGTCCGCCCCGGCCCGCTGGCGGGCCACCCAGACCTCCCTGGTCAACTCGGGCACCTACTTCGGCTCGCTGTTCGCCTCGCTGGTGGCGCTCACCTTCACCACGGTCTTCACCGAGCAGCAGATGCTGGACTGGGCGTGGCGCCTGCCGTTCCTGCTCAGCCTGCCCATCGGCGTCATCGGCCTCTACATCCGCAGCCACCTGGACGACACCCCGCAGTTCAAGCAGCTGGAGGACAAGGGCGAGACCGAGCGCATGCCGATCCGGACCCTGCTGGTCACCAACTGGCGGTCCGTGCTGAAGATCATCGGCCTGGGCGCGGTGATCACCGGCGGCTACTACATCGTCTCGGTGTACGCGGCCACCTACCTCCAGACCACGGCCGGGCACTCCGCCCAGCTGGCCTTCGCCTCGACCTCGGTCGCCATGGTCGTCGGCGCCGCCACGCTGCCGCTCTCGGGCTACCTGGCCGACACCATCGGCCGCAAGAAGGTCATCCTCATCGGCAGCGTCGGGGCCGCGCTCCTGGGCTTCCCGATGTTCATGATGATGTCCGCCGGCCCGGCCTGGGCCGCGATCGTGGGCCAGACGGCGCTGTTCGTGTGCGTCTCGGTCGTCAACGGCGCCTCGTTCGTCACCTACGCCGAGATGCTGGGCGCCTCCACCCGCTACAGCGGGATCGCGCTCGGCAACAACGTCACCAACACGCTCCTGGGCGGCACCGCGCCCTTCGTCGCGACCTGGCTGATCAGCGCCACCGGCCAGCCGCTGGCTCCCGCGGGCTACTTCGTCCTCACCGCCCTGGTGACGCTGGTGGCCGTCCTGTTCGTCACCGAGACCCGCGGCACCGAACTGCCGATCGACTGAGAGGAGAAGGCACATGCGCACAGCGGACGCGACGAGCGGCGGAACCGGACACGGACTGGCCGGACGCGTCGTCCTGGTGACCGGCGCCGCGGGCGGCATGGGCAGGGCCGAGGCCCTGGCACTGGGACGCGAGGGCGCCCGGGTCTGGGTGGCCGACCTGGACGCGGAGCGGGGCGAGGACACGGCCCGCCAGATCGGTGAGCTGGGCGCGACGGCCCGGTTCGCCCGCCTGGACGCCGCCGACCCGGACGACTGGGCGCGCCTGCGCGACCGGATCGCGGAGGAGGACGGCGGACGCCTGGACGGGCTGGTCAACAACGCCGGGGTCAGCCACCGCTTCGGGATCGCCGACACCACGGACGAGGACTGGCGCCGCGTGCTCGACGTCAACCTGTCCAGCGTGTTCTACGGCATGCGGTCCATGGCCCCGCTGCTGCGCGCGTCGGGGTCGGCGTCGGTGGTCAACGTGTCCTCCATCGCCGGGATGACCGGCTACTTCTCCGCCTCCTACGGCGCGAGCAAGTGGGGCGTGCGCGGCCTGAGCAAGGTGGGCGCGCTGGAGTTCGCGTCCTGGGGCGTGCGGGTGAACTCCCTGCACCCCGGGCTGGTGGACACCCCGCTGCTGCGCTCGGGGACCGACGACTTCGTCGAGGAGAGCCTGCGCTCGGTGCCCGCCGGCCGGGTGGCCGAACCCGGGGAGGTCGCCGACGTGGTGCTGTTCCTGCTGTCGGAGGCCTCCCGGTACGTGACGGGGGCCGAACTGGTCGTCGACGGCGGCCTGACCTCCGGCGGCCTCTACCACCGGATCACCTCGGGCCTGCGGGAGGGGCCCGTCTGAGTGTCCGGACACGACTCCGGGGAGGCGCCCACCGTCCAGGTGCGCCTCCCCGGTTCCCGGAGCGCGGGGCTTCGGTGACCCCCGGCGCCTCCGGGACCGGCCCGCGGTCCGGGGTCCGCACGCGCGGACTCCGGACCGCGGGCCGGTGCACCACGCCCGCGCCGCGCAGGCGCCGTCAGGCGGCGGCCCGGTCGGTGACGCGCCGGATGGCCTCGACGGCGAGTTCGGGCTGGTCGACGTGGATGTGGTGGCCGCTCTCCTCGGCGGTGCTGAGCCGGCTCTCACCGGACACCTGGAGCCACCGCTCCTGGCCCTCGGTCCACACGCGCTCCAGTTCGGCGCCGTACTCGGGGATCTCACCGAGGTACCGGACCCCGTGCTGGATGACCTCCGTCGGGATGTCCCCGGCCGAGCGGACCTCCGCGTCGCTGTCGATGACGATGCTCTCGGGGTTCTCGCCCCGGAACACCGCGAGGTTCTGCGCGCGCACCTCGGCGCCCGGGCCGGTCGCCGACTCGGGGATCACCTCGTTGATGTCGTCGAGCATCGTCGGTGACGTGGCGTCCAGCAGCACCAGGCCCCTGACCCGGTCCTGGTGGTCGGGGGCGTAGCGGGCGGCGATCAGCCCGCCCAGCGAGTGGCCGACCAGGACGACCGGTCCGTCACCGGCGACGTCGTCCAGGACGGCGGTCAGGGTCCGCCCGGCGTCGGCGACGCTCTGGGGGCCGGGCGGCTGGTCGCTCCCGCCCTCGCCGAACCGGTCGTAGGAGCAGACCCGGTCCCCCTCGCCCAGGGTCCCCTGGAGGTCGGCCATGGTGTCCAGGCCGTCGCCCATCCCGGCCATGAGGACGATGACCGGCCGTTCGCCGGCCGGGGCGCCGGAGCAGGAGACGTTCAGGGAACCGCCCTCGACGTCGAGCGTCTTGGTCCCGGTGAACAGCTCCCCGTCGGTCATCACGTCCTCCGCGGCCGACTCCAGGCCGGACTCCACCTCCTCCAGACCGGACCGCACGTCGGAGCACCCGACGAGGCCGGTCCCGGCCACGGCCAGGCACAGTGCGGTCAGGGCGGTCGTCCGGAAGGAACGCGACATCGGGGCCTCCAGCGAGGGAATCGGGACGGGGGCGTCGAGTGGTGCCGCGGGGCCGGGGGAGAGGGCCTCGGCCCCGCTCCCGCGGGCCGGGACTCCGCGGCTGGGGAAGAACCTACGGACGCGGCGGCGCCCGGGTCGTCACCGCACGGAGGGACACCCGCGTGTGGCTCCCGCGGGGGACGGCTCCCGCCGCCGACCCGGGCGGCACCCGTTGGCCCGCACCGGGCTCCCCGCCCCGCCCCCGCGCGAGGGCGGGCCCCGTCCACCTGTGACGACGCGCCCCTCCCGGGCCGCGTGGGCGTGCCCGGAGCGCCGGGACGCGCCCCGCCGCCGCCTCCGGGGGACCGTCCACCGCCGCGGACGGGCGCGGGCCGCGCACCGGAGTGGACCGGCGAAGGTCCGCCCCGCGCGCCCGTGTCCCCCGTGCGAGCTACGCGCAGGTGTCCTCTCCACGGTGACGACCGCGCACCACCCCGCTCCGTAGCGTTTCTCCCAGACGCGAAACCCCCTACGAAGGAATTTCGATGAGACTTGTCTGGCAGCTCCTGGCCGTCGCCGCGGTCGCCTTCATCGGCGCACAGGGAGTCATGGCGTTCCAGGACGTCCCCTTGGTCTCCCTGGTCCTGGGCCTCCTGGTCGCCGTGGCCTCGGTGTTCGTCTACCGGTGGGTGGTGCGCCGCACCGAGCGCCGAACCGTGACCGAACTGGACTGGAAGGGCGCCGCCTCCGCCACCAGCTGGGGCACCCTCCTCGGCGTCGGACTGTTCGCCCTGGTCATCGTCAACATCGTCTTCCTCGGCGGCTACCAGGTCAACGGCCTGGGCTCTCCGATGAGCGCCCTGGGACTGGTCGGCTTCATGGCCGCCGTCGCGGTGACCGAGGAGCTGATGTGGCGCGGCGTGCTGTTCCGCATCATCGAGGAGCGCACCGGCAGCTGGATCGCCCTCGCACTGACCGGCCTGGCCTTCGGCCTGGTGCACCTGATCAACCCGCACGCCACCCTGTGGGGCGCCCTCGCCATCGCCATCGAGGCCGGCGGCATGCTCACCGCCGCCTACATCGCCACCCGCAGCCTGTGGCTGCCCATCGGCCTGCACTTCGGCTGGAACATCGCCGGATCCGCCATCTTCAGCACCGCGGTCTCGGGCAGCGACACCCCCCAGGGACTGCTGGACGTCACCATCTCGGGCCCCACGATCATCACCGGCGGCGACTTCGGCCCCGAAGGCAGCATGTACTCCGTGGTGTTCTGCGTCATCGTCACCGTGGTCCTCATGTGGATCGCCCGCCGCCGCGACCGGATCGTCCCCGTCCGCCGGCGCGGCGAGCGTCCCGCCGCCACCACTACACTGCCCCAGTGACCAGTCTCCGGCGGCTCCCCGAACTGTGGCAGCGACTCGACGTCACCCTCCGGGACCTGCCCCTGGGGCTGCTGCTCCTGACCGCCTCGCTCATCCCGTCACTGCACGGGCAGGGGACCGAGTTCGGCGGGGTGGCCGACCGCCCCCTCGACGCCCTGGGCCTGGTCGCGATCGCCCTCCAGTCGCTGCCCCTGGCCGGGCGGCGGCGGTGGCCGATCCTGACCCTGGCACTGGTGGCGAGCGGCTTCGCCCTCGACCAGCTCAACGGTTACCACCTGTTCGCGGGCACCGCGCTGCCCATCGCGCTGGTGAGCGCCGGCGCCCACGTCCACCGGTACCGGTGGACCACCGTGCTCGTGGCCTCGGCCGCCTACGTGGTGCTCTCGGTCGGGGTGGACCGGCTCGGAACGGGTGAGACCCCGGCCGGGTACGTGACGTTCTACGGGGCGCTGGCCCTGGCCTGGGGGGTCGGGGCATGGCTGCGCTCCACCCGCCTCGCCGAGGCCGAACGCCGCCGCCTCGTCGCCGAGGCCACCCGCACCGCCGAACGCACCCGCATCGCCCGCGAACTCCACGACGTCGTGACCCACCACGTGACCGCCATGGTCGTGCAGGCCGAGTCGGCGCGCTACCTGACCTCCGCGCCCGACCGGCTCGACCAGACCCTGACCGCGGTCACCGACACCGGCAGGCGGGCCATCACCGACCTGCGCCACCTGCTCGACCTGCTCAACCCCGACCACTCCACCCCCGTCCCCGCCTCCGACGAAGGGCTGCTCACCGTGGTGGAGCAGACGCGCCGGGCCGGGCAGCCGGTGGAGTTCAGCGAGGAGGGCACCCCGGCCTCCTCACGCGGCAGCGCCGACCTCGTCGCGCACCGCGTCGTGCAGGAGGCCCTGACCAACGCCCTCAAGTACGCGCACGGAAGCCCCACCACCGTGCGGGTGCGCCACCGCCCCGAGGAGATCACCGTGAACGTCAGCACCGACCACGCCGGGCCCCCGGGCGTCTCCCCCGGCGGAAGCGGGCGGGGCCTGGTCGGCCTGCGCGAACGCGTCGAGGTCCTGGGCGGCGACTTCACCGCTGGCCCGCGCGAGGGCGGGGGATTCGCCGTCCACGCCCGCATCCCCGCGCACGCCCCGGTGGGCGACCGGGCATGAGCGCGCCGATCCGGGTCCTGGTCTGCGACGACCAGGTGCTGATCCGCACCGGCCTCGTCACCATCATCGACGCCCAACCCGACCTGGAGGTCGCCGGCGAGTGCGGGGACGGCGCGGCCGCCGTCGAACTCGCCGAGCGGCTGCGCCCCGACGTCGTGGTGATGGACGTGCGCATGCCCGTGCTCGACGGCATCGAGGCCACCCGGCGCCTGGCCGGGGCCGGGGTGGACCGTCCCGTCAAGGTCCTGGTGGTCACGACGTTCAACCTCGACGAGTACGTCTACGAGGCGCTGCGCGCGGGCGCCAGCGGGTTCCTGCTCAAGGACGCGCCCCCGGCCCAGCTGCTGCACGGCATCCGCACCGTGTCCACCGGCGCGGCCCTGCTGGACCCCGAGGTCACACGACAGCTGGTGGGCAGGTACGCCGCACGGATCCGGCCCCCCGACGCCGCCGCGGCCGACGCCCGGCTGACCCCCCGCGAGCTGGAGGTCCTGCGCCTGATCGCCAACGGCCTGTCCAACGGCGAGATCGCCGCGAGCCTGTTCATCAGCCAGGAGACCGTGAAGACGTTCGTCTCGCGCATCCTGACCAAACTCGACCTGCGCGACCGCGTCCAGGCCGTGGTCTACGCCTACCGGCAGGGGCTGGTGACCTGACCCCCGGCGCACACCCCGACCGGCGGGCGGGCGCCGGGATCCGCGGACGGCCGCGCACCCCGGTCCCGTGCTCCGCGGCGGGGCGGGGGCACACGCGCGGCGGAGGTCCCGGCCCGTGCGGGGAGACCGGACCGGTGCCGCGACCGTCGGACTTCCCCGCGCGCCGGTCGCGGGCTTGACCTTGACACGGTGACAGGGTCTTCACTCGGGTGCAGGAGGTGGTCCCGATCAACGCTGCCAACACGACCCCGAAGAACGCCCGCGTCGCCGACGCCCTGTCCGCCAGGGACACGTCGGTCCGGCTCCAGGCGGCCCTGGCGGCCGGGTCGAACCCCGACCCCTCGCTCCTGGAGCCGCTCGTCGAGCGGTGCGCGGTCGAGCCCGACTTCTTCGTACGGGACATGCTGTCCTGGGCGCTGACCCGCCTCCCGGCGGAGAGCACCCTGCCACGGATCCGCCGGGAGCTCGTCTCCGAGCGCGCCCAGGCACGCAGCCAGGCCCTGCACCTGCTCTCCAAGATCGGCGACAGGAGCACGTGGGCCTGGATCACCCGCGACATGCTGCGCGACGCCAACGACCAGGTCGCGCGGACCGCGTGGCGCGTCGCGGTCGCCCTCGCGCCCGACGACGATGAGCAGAGGAGCGGCCTGGCCGGCGAACTGGTCCTCCAACTCGGTCGCGGCGACCGCGATGTGCGGCTGAGCCTGAGCCGGGCCCTCGTCGACCTCGGCGACGTGATCGTGCCCGCTCTGGAGAGGGCCGTGGAGGACCCCGACCCTGCGGTGGCGGCGCACGCCCGCGCCACCGAGCTGCTCCGGCAGGATCCGGAGAGCGGTTTCGACGCCGCCGTCGAGGAGGCCGGACGCGTGGTCACACTCGGCCCGGAACGAGCCGCCGCTGCCGCCGCCGCGGTCGCGTCGGCGGGCACAGAGGTGCCGGAGGCCTCCAAGGAGGCAGGGGCCGTCGAGGACGCGGAGGACGCGGAGGACGCGGATTGCTGATCGGTGACGTGGCCCGCCGCTCCGGGGTGAGCACCCGGATGCTCCGCCACTACGACGCCCTGGGGCTGGTGAGGCCGACGGGCCGTACCGCCGGCGGCTACCGCGAGTACTCCGACGAGGACGTCCGCAGGATCTTCCAGGTGGAGAGCCTGCGGACCCTCGGGCTCTCGCTCCGGCAGATCGGGCGGGCTCTGGAGGACCCGGCCTTCACACCGTCAGCCCTGGTGGACGACCTCATCCGGTGGACGCAGGAGCGGTTGGCCCGGGAGCGGGAACTGCTCGACCGGCTCCGCGCGATCGACGCGTCGGAGCCCGCCGACTGGCAGGACGTCCTGAGCGTCGTCGAGCTCATGCGGGGGCTCGACGCGACCAGCGCCGCGCGCAGACAGCAGGCCGTCCTGTCCCGGCCGGGGGACGCGTCGGCTTCCGCCGAACTGCTGGCCGGGGCGGTCCTGACCGAGTCCGACCCCCACGTCGCGGGCGCCCTGCGCTGGGCGCTCGCCCGGTCGGGCGGCGACGGCGTGGCGACTCTGGCGGCCGGTGCGCGGTCGCAGGACCCCGACGTCCGGCGGCGCGCGGTGCTGGCGGTCGCCGGGATGCCAGAGGCCCCGGAGGTCACCGCGGTGCTCGCGGACGCTCTCGGGGACCCGGACCCCGTGGTGCGCGGGCACGCCGCCCTGGCCCTGGGCGGGTACGGCGCGGCCGAGGCCGTACCCGCGCTGGTCGGCATGGTGGTCGACGGCTCCAGGGACGTGGAGGCGGCGGAGGCGCTGGGAGGACTGTCCCGGGACCCCGGGTGCGCGGACCGGATCACGACCGCCCTGGCCGACGAACTCGCCGCACCCGGCGCGGACTCCGCGACACGGATCCGTCTCGTCCAGGCGCTGGTCGAGATCGGGGGAGCCGCCGTGCGCGGGATCCTGGACCGACTGACCCGGGACGAGGACCGCGCCGTCGCCCTCGTCGCCTCGGCCCTCGCCGGGACCCTCCGGGAGCGGTCCCCCGAGGAGGACCGGTCCCTCGGGGAAGGGGAGGACCGGGCCGACGGGGACCCCTGAGAGCGCGCCGCCGGGGCGCCGGTGCGTCCGGTTCCGGAGGCGCTCCGCCGGAACCGGACGCACCGCTCACCGGAATCCGGCGGGAAGGGTCATCAGGTCGATCCCCCACAACGGCGGCAGCAAGAACAGCGTCCCCGCGACCACGAGGGCGAGGGCGATGACGTTCAGCCAGAACCCGCTCCTGACCATCTCCATGATCGTCACCCTGCCGGTGCCGAACATGATCGCGTTCGGAGGGGTGCCCACGGGGAGCATGAACGCGCAGTTCGCGGCCATCGCGCAGGAGACCATCAGCGCGTACGGGTGGATGTTCAGGGAGACCGCGAGGGCCGCCATGACCGGGAGGATCATCGTCGCCGTCGCGGCGTTCGAGGTGATCTCCGTCAGGAACAGCACGAGCGCGGTGGCGATGACGATGGTCAGGATCACGTCGACCCCGTCGAGCACGCGCAGCTGCTCGCCGATCCACGCGGAGAGGCCGGTGTCGACGAACCCCGCGGCGATGGCCAGCCCGCCGCCGAACAGCAGGAGGATCCCCCACGGGATCTTCTTGGAGTCCTCCCACTGGAGGATCCTCCTCTCCCGGGCACCGCGGGTCGGCAGCGTGAACAGGACCACCGTCGCGACGATCGCGATCACCCCGTCGCTGATCCCCGGAAGGAGGTCCTCCCACAGGAACGACCGGGTCACCCACATGAAGGCCGTGCCGAGGAAGACGCCGAGCACGAGCTTCTCCTCGGTGGACATCCGGCCGAGGGACCTCCTCTCCTCCCGGATGATCTCCCTGCCGCCGGGAAGCTGCCTGAACCGGACCCTGAGTTTGACGCCCGTCAGGTAGAACCACGCGAGGGCGAGGAGGACGACGGCGATCGGAACCCCGAACACCATCCACCCGCCGAACGAGACGCTCTCGCCGAAGAGCTCCCCGGAGGTCGCCGCGAGAACGGCGAGCGGAGGTGTCCCGATGAGCGTGCCGAGACCGCCGATGGTGGCCGCGTAGCCGATACCGAAGACGACGGACTTCTCGAACCTGGGCAGGTCGTCGGCGAACTCCCCGCCCCGCAGCGAACGGGATGCCTGGTACACGACCGCCAGGCCGACGGGGATCATCATCATCGTGGCGGCCGTGTTGGAGACCCACATCGACAGGAAGCCCGTCGCGACCATGAAGCCGAGGACGATGCGGCGCGGACTCGTACCGATCGCCGCGACGATCGCGAGGGCGATGCGCTGGTGGAGGTTCCACTTCTCCATCGCGATCGCGAGCGAGAACCCTCCCAGGAACAGGAAGATGATGTCGTTGCCGTACGCCGCGACCACGGCGTCGCCCTCCAGCGCGCCGGTCAGCGGCAGGAGCGCGACCGGGAGCAGGGACGTGACCGGGATGGGTATCGCCTCGGTGATCCACCAGGTCGCGACCCAGAGGGTGGTGGCCAGGACCGCCCGCCCCGCCGACGAGAGCCCCTCGGGTTCGAAGAACACGAGCGTCAGCGCGAACAGCAGCGGACCGAGCACCAGCCCGGTGACGCGCGCGGGAGTGTAGCCGGGGCCGGGACCACCGGACTCCGCGGCCGGTCCCGCGGCCTCGGGGCCGTCATGGGCGGCGGAGGGGCCGTCGCCGGAGGCCACCGGTTCGGTCCGTGACGGCCTCCCGCGCCTGGAGAACGTCAGGAGTCCTTTCACCTCCCTGTGCGACGCCCACAGGCTCTCCCACAGGGGGTACGGGTAAGAGGTTGCCATTGTGCTGCACCTTCTTCTGGCCCCCCGCCCGGCGCGGAGCGGGGCGAAGGACCGGTTCGGGGGGTACGCGGATCGGCATCGGCCGCGAGGGGAGCGCGGCCGTGGGGACTCCGCGAGGGAAACAAGGGGGGACCGTCGCCGGTCGCCGTGTGCCGGGTGGCCGTTCACGCCGCCTCGGAGCGCTCGTGCGCGGGCGGCTCCCGTGTCCGCGACCGTCGCGGGAGCCGCCCGTCCCGGGCGGTCAGCCGTGCAGGCCCCGCAGGACCTCGTAGAACTTCGCCTTGCCTTCGAGCCCGATGCCCGGGAGGTCACCCGGCGCCACACGACCGCGGGTGACCACAGCCTCGTCGGCGAAGCCGCCCGTGGGCTGGAACTCCCCGGGGTAGGACTCGTTGCCGCCGAGCTTGAGGGCCGCGGCGATGTGCAGCGAGAACTGGTGCCCGCCGTGCGGGATGCACCGGCGGGAGGACCAGCCGTGCCGGGCGAGCATGTCCAGGACCCGGCGGTACTCCGTCAGCCCGTAGCTCAGCGCCGGGTCGACCTGGACGAAGTCGCGGTCCGGGCGCATCCCGCCGTAGCGGATCAGGTTCCGGGCGTCCTGGAGGGAGAACAGGTTCTCGCCGGTCGCGATGGGGTTGCGGTAGTCCTCCGACAGCGTCGCGTTCAGGGCGTAGTCCAGCGGGTCGCCGACCTCCTCGTACCAGAAGAGGCCGTACCGGTCGATGGCCCGGCCGTACTCCAGCGCGGTCCGCAGGTCGAACTTGCCGTTGACGTCCACCATCAGCCGGGACCCGTCGCCGCCCAGGACGTCGATGACCGCCTCGATGCGCCGGAGGTCCTCGGACAGGTCGGCGCCGCCGATCTTCATCTTGACGACCTCGTACCCGGCGTCGAGGAAGCCCCGCATCTCGTCCTGGAGGTCCTCCAGGGTCTTGCCGGGCGCGTAGTAGCCGCCGGCGGCGTAGACGAAGACGTCCCCGTCCGGGTCGCCGTCGCCGTAGTGGTCGGAGATCCACCGGTACAGCGGCACTCCCGCGGCCTTGGCGGCGAGGTCGTGCAGCGCCATGTCCACCACGCCGACGGCGACGGAGCGTTCACCGTGTCCGCCCGGCTTCTCGTTGCGCATCATGACGTCCCACGCCCGGGCGGGCGAGAGTTCGCCGTTCTCGTCCAGCAGATCCTCCGGGGCGGCTTCGCGCAGCCGCGGCAGCATCCGCTCGTTCAGGATGGCCGTGGCGTTGTACCGGCCGTTGGAGTTGAAGCCGTAACCCACCAGGGGCCTGCCGTCGACCACCACGTCACTGACCAGCGCCAGGATCGTGCAGTCCATCCTGCTGAAGTCGATGTACGCGTTGCGCATCGACGAGCTGATCGGGATGGTGCCGACGTGGGCGGAAACGATTCGCATGGGTCCCTTCCTGCCGAACTTGATCTTATAAGTCCCTTATAAGTTATGCGGAGCCTATACTGGCCGAGACGGGGGTCACAAGACCGTGAGCGGGAATTTGGTGAGAGAGGTCACGATGACCGGCGCGAACGTCTTCTCCAGCAAGGGCGGGCTGGCCTACACCGAGCTGCGCCGCCGCATCACCTCCGGTGAGCTCGCCCCGGGCTCACGCCTGCCGCAGTACGAACTGGCGGAGGAGATGGGGATGAGCATCACGCCCCTGCGCGAGGCGATCAGGCGGCTGGCCAGCGAGGACTGGGTCGTGATGGACACCCACCGGGACGTCCGGGTGGCGCCCATGAGCGCCACCGAGGCCCGCGAACTGCTGGAGGCCCGTTTCTCGCTGGAGCCCTCCGCCACCGAACTGGCCGCGCTGCGCCGCACCGAACGCGACATCGCCGCGATGAGGGCGGCCGCCGACGAACTCCTGCCGGTCACCCGTACCTGGGGGGAGGAGGCCATCGCGGCGCACCGGGCCTTCCACCGGGCGATCTACGCCGCCTCGCACAACAGCGTGATGACCAGGCTCCTGGACGACCTGTGGGACAAGGCCGACCGGTACCGGCGGATCGGCCTGGAACTGCCCGCGGGCGCCGAGCCGCGCACCCTCGACCTCAACCAGCACCACGAGATCCTGGAGCTCGTCGCCGTCGGCGACGGCGCCGCCGCGGCCGGGCTGGTGCGCTCCCACATCCGCAACAGCCTCGGAGCCGTGGTCACGGACACCCTCGAAGGCAGGGAGCGCGCCTACCACCCCATCGCCGGGCGTTCGGCCTGAGAGCGCCCGGAGTACCGGCCCCACGACCGCGCAACGCAACTCCGCGCCCCGCCGACGCGCGCCAGCGGCCGGGGCGGTGGTCGGTGGTCGGCGTGCGCGGTCGGCACGGGTCCTGTGCCGACCGCCCCCGGGCACGAAAAAGACCCGGGGCTTCTCTCGCTCCCGCGATGTGAGAAGCCCCAGGTCGGAGCGCGGAGGATCGGGGATTTGAACCCCGGATGGGCGTAAACCCAAACCGCATTAGCAGTGCGGCGCCATAGACCTGACTAGGCGAATCCTCCTGGCTGGGACAAGCCTACAGACACCACGGACGGTTGCGCAAAACGAAGGCCCCGCCGCGCCCCCGTGACCGGTGGAGGCGGTGCCGGGGAGGGCGCCGCACTGCTGATGCGGTTAGGGGCCGGGCGGGTCCACGGGGTCAGCCGACGGTGCGCTCGATGATGAGGTCGGCGTCCAGGCGCAGCTTGTCCACGGCGCGGGACAGCGTGCTCTTCACCGTGCCGAGCGTCACCCCCATCCGCTCGGCGATCTGCGCCTCGGTGAGGTCGTCGTAGTAGCGCAGCACCACCGTGGTCCGCTGCCGGGCGGGCAGGCGGTCGATGGCGCGCTCCACCACGTCGGCCAGGTCGCTGCGCCAGGTGGGGTCGTCCACGCGCTGCTCGGGGATCTCGTCGGTCGGGTAGACGTCCAGCCGGTTGCGCCGCCACTCGGAGATCTGCGTGTTCACCATGGCCCTGCGCACGTACCCGTCGCGCGCCTTCGGGTTGGTGATCCGGTCCCAGGCGAGGAAGGTCTTGACCAGCGCCGCCTGGAGCAGGTCCTCGGCGTCGGCGTGGCTGCCCGTCAGCGACCGGGCCATCCGGAGCAGGACCGGTCCGCGTTCGGCCACGTAGTGGCTGAACTCGTCGTACCGGGGCGTCCGGGTCGTCCCTGTCACGCCGACCACCGACCTTCACGGGCGCTGCGTGGGCTTTCGTCGTGTTCCTCCCTTCTAACTCTCACACAGCCAACGCAAACATCCAGGCACGTGTGTCCCACGCGCCGACAAACGGACCGCCGGAAAACCGCAGGTGGCGGCCTGCTTCCGTGTCCGAATACCGGCCCCGGCGAGTCGCGGTGCCGACGGCCGACAAGCCCGTGGCACGGGCCGGTTCCACTCGCCGGGCCTCGCCGCGCGGACCGGTCCCGCTGGCGGGGGAAAGAGGGGCCGACCGAACGGGAAACCCTGTGTTTTGGGGGATCTTGTGGGTGTTTATGAATCTTTCTAGATTTATGGGTTCTATGCGTAGCTTTGTAACGACAGGCTGTGGTGGGGCGATCCCGAGTCGCCCGATGTGCGAAGCCCGGTGTGCGCGGAATCCGCTCTCTGGTTCCATGGGGTGCCCCACGCGTCGTTCGGGGCCGCGGCACCGAGAACATGTCTGGACAACGGGGACGAAGCGACGGGTCGTACTGGTGAGGGGGCTCAGTCGAGATGTCAGTGACCACCGAGATCGGACGGGACCGCAGAAGGTTCACAGCCGCGGTGCTCGGCACCGCGAGCGCACCCGAACCCACGCCGCTCGGGCACCGCGTCGCCCGCGGCGTGGTCGTCAGCGCCAACGCCCGCATCCTCTGCCTGGCCGTGCCGGGCGGCGAGGAGCACTTCATGTACGACCGCTCCACCGTGTTCTGGCGGGGCGGGGAGGTCGGCCCGGGCGAACTCCGCCCCGGTGACGACGCCGTGGTGCTGCGCGTACCCGGCGGCCACCCCATCGCCGCACGCGTGTGGGCCCAGGCCGCCCGCGCCACCGGTGTCATCGTCAGCCGCGACGGCGACACCCTGGAGATCGACCCCGGGCACGGGCGTCCGCGCCAGACCGTCGTCCTGCCCTACCGGACCTCGGGCCGGATCTCCGTCCGCCACCCGCGGCTGGAACCCGGCTACGTCTTCGACGCCGTCGGCGTCTGGGAGGAGGGGGCCGTACGGGCCGTGCGCCCCGCCACGACCCAGCCGCCCTACCCGCTCGGCGCCACACCGCACCGGCCGCCCACGCGTCGGCGCGCCACCACGCTGAGCGGCGTCGCCACCTGGTACGACCCGGCGTGGGGCCGCTCCTCCCACGTGGACCCGCGCGCCCACGTCGACGGGATCGCCTACCCGGCGCTCGACCCCGTCGGCCACGACGGGCCCTGCGACCGGCGCACCTCCTGCGTCCCGCTGCCGCTGCTGTCCACCGGGGCGACCCTGAGCCTGCGCAACGACTGCACGCACGAGTCCGCGGCGCTTCCCGTGGTCGACTGCGCCGCGGCAGACAGCTGGCTGTGCGACCTGTGCTCCTCCTGCGGAGGCCAGAGCGCGGGACGGCTGGCCTCCCTCACCATGACCGGCTTCGTCGCCCTCGGCGGGCGGCTGGAGGACGGCTGCTTCAACGCGACCGTCACCGTCCACGACGGGGAGGGATGACCGATGCTCCCGGAGATCGTCGAGGCGGCCCGCGAGGTGCAGCTACCGCTCCTGGCGGTGCTGCTCCTGGTCGGAGCCGTCGCCAAGACCACCAGTCGGGCGGCCGCCACGGGCCTGGCCGTCCTGGCGCCCGAGCGGCTGCGCCGGGCGTCCACGGTCGGCACCGGCCTGCTGGAGGCCGCGCTGGCGCTCGGCCTGCTCGGACTGACCGGCCTGTTGGGCGAGGCGGTGCGGGCGCTGACCGCGGTCGTGTTCGCCGTCTCGGTCGTGGTCCTGGTGGTGATCCGCAGACGCGACCCCGAGGCGGGCTGCGGCTGCTTCGGCGGGCTGAGCCAGGCGCCGATCGGCTGGCGGACGCTGGCCCGGGCCGGACTGCTGTCGGCCGCCGCGCTGTCCACGCTCGGCCTGGAACCCGCGGGCTGGGAGGCGGTCGCCCCGCCGACCCCGCTGCACGCCGGGGTCCTGGGCGCCGAACTGCTGCTCCTGGCCCTGCTGAGCCCCGAACTGCGCACCTCGGCCGCGCGCACCCTGCACGAGGAGCCCTGCGCGCTGCGCGAGGTTCCGCTGCGCCGCACCGTGCGGACCCTGCGCCGCAGCGACGTGTGGCGCGTCAACGAACCGGTGATGCTCGGGACCGAACCCGAGGACGTGTGGCGTCAGGGCTGCTGGAGGTTCCTGCGCTACGACGGCGTACGGCACGGCCGCCGGGTCGACGTGGTGTACGCGGTCAGGGCCGGGGGCAGGCGCGGCACCGCGGTGCGCGCGGCCCTGGTCGACCGCGAGAGCGGAGCGGTGGTCGCCTCCTTCGGCGCGGTCACCCGCATCGAGCTGACCGGCCCGCCGCGCAAGCTCCTCCACCCGGGGGAGGCGGCCCGACGGGACGCGTGGCGGCACGACGAGGCCAGGGCCGAGCTGAGCCTTCGGACCGCCCGGGAACGCTCCGCCGTGTGGGACCTCGTCGCGGGCGGATCCGACGAGAGCGCCCGGGACGAAGGCGTTCGGGAGGGCGACGTCCAGGGCGAACGCGTTCCGGGACAGCGCGGTCCGAGCGGGCGCGAGGAGGTCGGCCGGGACGCGGCGGAGCAGGGCGCCGCGGAGCAGGGCACCGGCGGGACGGATCGGGGCGGGCGCGAACCGACCCCGGCCGGATGAGGGCGCGCCGACGGGCCCCGGCCTCCGGGGCCCGTCGGCGGCGGCGCCGCGAACCCGGTCCGGACGTGACCCCGGCTCCTGCTTGGTGCCCGGTTTGGATCCGGGCGGGGAGCCGCTCCGGTGGTCAGCGGTCGGCCCCCGACCCGAGCATCTGCCGCTGCCGCTCCACGGCGGCCTCGCTGAACTCCACGAGCATCGTCTCGTAGTCCTCCAGCTCACCGTCCCCGAGGACGGACGTGCTGCCGACGAGGTCGCCGTTGCGGTACATGAGGCTGACCATGCGGCTCCTGTCCTCCCCGGACTCCACCTCGACGGCGAAGGCCCGCGACTCGTCACCGATCCGCGGCACGTCCTCCAGGTCTCTGACGCTGTACTCGGACGAGGTGCCGTCCTCGTAGGAGGCGGTGTACTCGTCGCAGCTCCGCGGCGGCGTGGCGGACAGCGCCTCCACCGCCGTGGCCTCGTCCAACCGCACCAGCATGTGCGTGACCGCGCCCTCGGGCCACTCGTAGGCCGCCACGGAGGCGGGGGAGTCGCGCACCCCGTCCAGGGCGGCCCACTGGTTGGCGGCGTCCAGGCACTCGGGCTTGTCGAGTTCGGCGGCGGCCCGCACCTGCTCGCTGTAGCGCACTGTGGCAAGCTCGGAGTAGGTGCCGCGCTCGCTGCTCCCGGACACGAAGGTGGCGTCGCGGACGTGCAGGGGCTGCGCCTCGTGCAGCGCCTCCGCGGCCTCGGCGCCGGGGTCGGCGGGCTGTTCGGCGGCGCCGCCACCGCACGCGCTCAGCAGGACCGCGACGGGCACGGCCACGGGAAGGGCCAATGACCGGATGAGTCCTCGCCTCTCGCGCGGCCCGGAGAGCTGACCAGCGTCGATCCGTGCCGAGTTCGGGGGGCAAGGACGCAAGTGCATGGTGATATCTCCTCGTTTGTGCGATATTTCCGCTGGGAGCGGTGACCGACCCGGACGCGATGTCGCTGAGCGTGTCGCGGGGTTAGCACAAAGTATTGAGGAAGGACAACGGTGTCGGAGTCGAAATCGCCATATCTGCGGTCGGTGCTGGAGAGCATCCCGCCCTACAAGCCGGGCAGGAAGGTCGTCGGTCCCGACGGGCGTTCGGTCAAGCTGTCCTCCAACGAGAGCCCCTACGGGCCGCTCCCGTCGGTGCGTGAGGCCATCGCCGTGGCCGCGGCCGAACTCAACCGCTACCCGGACCCGGGCGCCGCCGAGCTCACCTCCGCGCTCGCCCGCCGCCTCGACGTCCCCGAGGAGCACCTCGCCCTGGGCGCCGGTTCTGTGGGCCTGCTCCAGCAGCTGCTCGAAGCCGTCGGAGAGCCCGGCGCCGAGGTCGTCTACGCCTGGCGCTCCTTCGAGGCCTACCCGCTGCTCGCCGAACTGGCGGGGGTCACCTCGGTGCGGGTCCCGCTCCGGGACGAGACGCACGACCTCGACGCGATCGCAGACGCGGTCACCGAGGACACCCGCATGGTGCTCGTGTGCAACCCCAACAACCCCACCGGCACCACCGTGCGCGAGGAGGAGCTGGTCGCCTTCCTGGACCGGATCCCCGAGAGCGTCCTGGTGGTCCTGGACGAGGCCTACCGCGAGTACGTGCGCGACCCGCGGGTGCCCGACGGCGTCTCCCTGTACCGCGACCGGCCCAACGTCGCCGTGCTGCGCACCTTCTCCAAGGCCTACGGGCTCGCCGCCGTACGCCTGGGCTTCCTCGTGGGGCACCCCCCGGTGACCGCCGCGGTCCGCAAGACCCTCGTCCCGTTCGCGGTGAACCACCTCGCCCAGGCCGCCGGGATCGCCTCCCTGGCCGCCGAGGGGGAGCTGCTGGAGCGCGTGGCCGCCACCGTCGAGGAGCGCGGGCGGGTGCGCGACGCGCTCATCGCGTCCGGGTGGACGGTCCCGCCGACCGAGGCCAACTTCGTGTGGCTTCGGGTGGACGAGGACACGCTCGACTTCGCCGAGGCGTGCGCGCGTGAGGGCGTCTCCGTGCGCCCGTTCGCGGGGGAGGGCGCCCGGGTGAGCCTGGGCACCCCCGAGGAGAACGACGCGTTCCTGGCCGTGGCCACCTCCTACGGCAAGCGCCGTTAGTCCGACGGCGCCGGTTCCCCGCACGGTCCACAGGGGCGGTGCGGGGGACCGGGTGGTGGCTCCTGCGGGTTCTGAGACGGTCGGGCTTGCAGAGGCGCTGGAACTCCGGGCGTCGCCGGAGCGGGCAGCCGAGGCGGTCCGCTCGGTCAGCGCGCGCGTCGTCGCCCTGGACACCCGGTACGGCGCCCGCGACACCGTGGACGCCGCGGCGCGCGCCGCGGCCCGCGCCCGAGGGGCGGTCCGCACGCGTCTGCCCGACTCGGCGGACGTGCTCGCCGCGACCGCCGAACTGCACCAGGTCACCGGCTGGGTGGCCTTCGACGCCGAGCGCCAGCGCCTGTCCCGGCGGATGACCCTGACGGCGCTGGACGCCGCGCGCGGGGCGGGCGACCTCTCCATGGAGTACTTCGCGCTCAGCCAGCTGGCGATGCAGGACGTCCACCTGTGGCGGCCGACCGAGGCCCGGCGGGTGTGCGAGGCGGCGCTGGCGGCGGGAACGGCGGGGAGCGTGCGCACCCTGTTCACCCTGCGGCTGGCGCGTGCCGTGGCCCAGGAGGGCGAGCGAACCCGGGCACGGAAGCTGCTCGGGGAGACCCTCAGCCGTTACCTGGAGGGGCCGCGCCGGGGCGATCCGGCATGGACGTGGTGGCTGACCGAGGCGGAGGTCACCTGGCACCTGGCCATGGTCAGCGCCGACGCCGGTGAGCCGGGCACGGCCGCCGAGTCCTTCGCCCGGACGGTGGAACTGGTCCGGGCGGACGGACGGTCCGCGGGAGCGGAGGAGGCGGACGGGGGCGGCCGGTTCGTGTTCCACGCCGCGGTGAGCCTGCTGTGGGCGCTGGCCCGCGCCCGGTCGTGGGAGGAGGCGGAGGCCGTGCTGGTGCGCGACGTGCTGCCCCGCCTGGGAGAGGTGTCGTCGGTGCGCTGTGAGCGGCTGCTCGCCGAGGTGGTCCGGCGGCTCGACACGGCGCGGGGCCGCCCCTCCCTGCGGGACACCGCGCGGTGGTGCGCGGAACGGTCAGGCGTGGGAGTTCCGGAGGCCCCGGTGTAGGTCCTCGGGGCCCTGCCGCCGCGCGGCCGAAGGTTGTCCACAGGCTGTGGACGGGGATGCGCGTCCTCCCGTCCGCGGCCCGGGGGCGGTCCGCGGGGCGCTCGGCCCGCGGGCGGCCCGGGAGCCGCGCGGCTCACGGCCGGAGGGTGCCGGTGGCCCGTGCGGCCGACCGCGGCGGGCCCGGGGCTCACCAGCCCGTGGCGGCCACGACCCGGGCGGCGACCTCCTCGACGGTGCGGCCGTCCGTCGCCACGCGCACGGTCCCCGCGGGCGCCTCGGCGTCCAGGCGCACGGCCGCCCTCAGGCTGCGTTCGACGTGGGGGAGCAGCTGCGAGCCGGTCTCGCGCACCGCCAGGCGTGCGCGCACGGTGGCCTCGCCCGCGGTGAGCAGGATCCGGGTCACCCCGATGTCCCCGCCGCCCATGGCGCGGCGGAGCATGTCCTCCTCCAGCACGCTGACGGTGTTGGTGTAGACGAGGCGGTGGTGGCCGAGGGCCGCGTAGTTGGCCCAGACCGCCGCGACGTTGCGTTCGGTGATCCCGCTCCGGCGGGGGTCGCCGGGCGGCGCCGGATGCACCTGGTCCATGTAGTCGCCCTCCAGGACGCAGTGGGCGATTCCGCGCCGCTGGAGGATGACGGAGACCTCCCAGCCGACCGTGGTCTTGCCGGTCCCCGAGCCGCCGCCGATGAGGAGGAGGCGTCGGCGCCCGGTTCCGGCGTCGCCGCTGCTGTCGTTACCGCTTCCGCTGCCCGGAGCGCTGCCGCCGCCGTCGTGGTCGTCCATGCGCGCAAGCCTGTCAGGCGGGCGGTCGCGGGTCACCGGAATTATCCACAGCCTGTGGACGGTGGCTGGTGGGGGCAGGCGGGGCGGGGTTAGCCTCGATTCGGGGGCGCTGCGGTCCGCCGTGGCCGCCGTGCGGCGCCCCCGTGTTCCAGGATCCCAGCGCCCCCGTCCGGCGGACAACCGGCTTCCACAGCCTGTGGACAACCGAGCGCCACCGCCCGGCCGATCCCCACCGCTCGACCCGCGCACGCCGAACCGGCCCCGCTACTCACGCATGCCGACCCGCGCAACCCGAACCGGCCTCACGGCTGGCGCACGCCGCCTCACGCATGCCCAGCCGACCTTCACCGCTCGGACCCGCTCGCCCACGGACGCTGGAGCGGCCCCCGGGGGACGCCGAATCGGCCGTCTCCGCTCACGCCGAACCGCCGCCCGCCGACCCGCGCACGCTCACGCGCCGCTCACACGGCCGCACAGCCGCGCACAAGGACGGGGGCGCCCCCTGGGTCGGGAGCGCCCCCGTCCGACGCTTCCACGCGTCTCACAGGCGCTCGTGCGGCTCGGCGCCGGCCGTCGGCTACTTGCCCGCGGCGTCCTTGTCGAGCTTCTCCACGATCAGCCGGTACAGCTGGCGGGGACGGCCCGGCTGGAGGGTCCTGTTGGGCGGCAGCGGCCACGCCAGCCCCTCCTCCACCAGGGTCCGCAGCAGCCGACGCGCGGTCCGGGAGGTGACACCGAGCATCCGCCCGGCGTTCTCCGCGTCGACCACCAGCGGTCCGTCCTCCTCGGCGATCTTCTCCGAAAGCCGAATCAGCGTCTCGCGTCCCTTGGTCCGCAGCGGTTCGGAGGACTGCCGCGCGGGCGCGCGCTGGGCGGGCACCAGGGAACGGCCCTCGCGGTCCACCGCGAAGCTCTGCCGCGACGCCTGGGCGCGGTTCAGCGCGGCCCGGGCGTGGGCCTCGGCGTCCTGGGTGGTCCGCCCCATGCCGATGCCGACCTCGATCGCGATCCCCAGCTCCGCCTTGATCCGCTCCACGAACGGCGGCTGCCGGAAACCCTCGGTCGCGGTCACGAGCGATCCGCGAGTCGCGGTCACCATGAACGAATGGTCGTCCAACCGGTGCGCCGTGGCGTTGATCCGGTGGGCCTCCTGGAGCAGCAGCCGGTGCAGGGACAGCCGCAGCTCCTCCCGCCAGTACCGGGGCGTCGAACGCCGTGTCGAGTCCCGCAGGGTGGGCACGTCCACCACCACGACGCCCAGCTGGGCCTCCTCCAGGCGGTGGTGCGCCCCCAGCAGACCCGCGGTCTGCAGGGCGCTGCGCACACCCGCGTTGGTGGGCCGCAGCCGGACCACCGGCACGCCGATGGCCTCCAGGCGCTCGGCGACCCCGCGCACGCAGGTGATGGCCATCTTGGTGGCCTTGCGGCGCCACAGCCCCTCGTGGAAGGACGTGAGCTGCGCGGTGTTGGTGAGCTCCTCGTGCACGTGGATCCCGTCCACGGGCAGGTCGACCTCGGAGTAGGCCTCCACCACGTCGGCGCGGCTGAGCACGTCCAGACTGGCTCTGGTCGGGTCGTAGCGCTCGTCCAGGGTCGCCCGGAGCAGGGCCTCGTGCAGGCTCGCCCCGCCGAGAGGCACGAAGGTGGCGGGCATCGTCAGCACACCGGCCTTGCGCGCGAACTCGTAGGGGACAGGGCTGGCGAACAGGTACGCGTCGATCGCCGAACCCAGCCTGACGACCTTGTCCGTCGCCTCTTGCTCATCTCGGTACGCGGCGGCGATGAGTCTGGCGTTGAGGGGTCCCGTGGACCCCGGACCCATGAGCATGACCCGTTCGACCACCTCATGGGGTCCTATGACGCCGATCGTCAAATCGCCAGTACGCTGGGCACTCACCTCGGGTTGCTCCCCGCTACCATTCCACGCTCTTCACTATGTGCGCCCACTGGTTTCCCGACCCGATCTCTGTCACGGCATGATTGCCGAGATCGTACCCATTGTGCGGGGCCAAAGAAGATCGTTTTCCATATCAACGCCGAAAGCCCGGGTGGGAGGCGGGCTCCCACCCCGGCTTGAACTGCGCTTTCGGCTCCCTACGAGACGACGACGCGCTCCACGTCAGCGCCTAGCGCAGCGAGCCGGGTCGCGAACTGAGCGTGACCGCGGTCCACCAGATAGCCGGGCGCCACGATTGTCTCACCTTCGGCGACCAGTCCGGCGAGGACCAGGGCCGCACCGGTGCGCAGGTCGTGGGCGATGACCTCGGTGCCGCGCAGGTTGGTGGTGCCGTGCACGATCGCGCGGGTGCCCTCCACCTCGATCTTGGCGCCCATCTTGGTGAGCTCGTCGGCCAGGGCGAACCGGCCGTCGTAGATGGCCTCGTGGATGTAGCTCTCACCCTCGGCCAGGGTGGCCAGGGCCATCAGCGGGGACTGGAGGTCGGTGGCGAAGCCCGGGAACGGCGAGGTCACGGCGTTGATCGGCCGCAGCGGCACCGACGGGTCCCGGTGGACGTGCAGGACGGCGCCCTCCTGGGAGAAGCCCACGCCCATCTGCTCCATCTTCCAGCGGGCCACGCCCAGGTGGTCCAGCTGGGCGCCCACGAGGCTGACCTCACCGCCGGTGGCGGCGACGGTCATCGCGAACACGCCCGCGTCGATGCGGTCGGACATGATGGTGTGCTCGACCGCGGTGAGTTCCTTGACACCCTCGACGGTGATGAAGCCCGTGCCGCCGCCGCTGATCTTGGCGCCCATGGCGCTCAGGAAGTCGATGACGTCGATGACCTCGGGCTCCAGGGCCGCGTGCTCGATCACGGTGGTGCCCGGGGCCAGGACCGCGGCCATGATGAGGTTCTCGGTGCCCGTGTGGGACGGAGTGTCCAGGTACAGGCGGCCGCCGCGGAGGTTGCTGGCCTCGACGTTGATGTGGTTGCGCTCGGGGTCCTCGGTGACCTCGGCGCCCAGGCGCGCGAAGCCCCGGTAGTGGAAGTCCAGGTTGCGGCTGCCCAGGTTGCATCCGCCGACGCCCTCGATGCGGGCGCGGCCGGTGCGGTGCATCAGCGCCGGAACGAAGAGCACGGAGCCGCGGAAACGGGCCGCGATCTCGGCGGGCAGGACGGCCCGCTCGGGGTCGTTGAGGTTGGACGCGTCGATGACGACGGTGCGCTCGGCCTCGTGGAACTCGACCTTGGCACCCACGTGCTCGGCGAGCTCCAGAGCTCGGTAGACGTCCTCGATGACCGGAACATTCCGCAGCACCGTACGGCCCCTGGCCGCGAGGAGGGCGGCCCCGATCATCGGCAGGACGGCGTTCTTCGCGCCTTGGATGAACGCCGTTCCACTGAGGGGGCGTCCGCCGCGGACGCGGTAACGAACCTCCTGGCCCATGCTCATGTGCTCCTTTGTGAGGCAGATGTGGAAAAAAGGTCACCCTCGTCGGGCTTCGCCTGTGTGCGTATGAGACGCGGGTTTCCCCTGGAACGTTGCGACATCATGCGTGTGACCTGCGCGGCCAGTGAACCGGTGTTCGCGAGAACTCTATAGCACCCGTTCGCATGTACCGGTCCAGGACGTGGTATACCCGCAGATCGGGGGATGGAGTCCCGCCAAACGGCCAAAGAGGTATTCCGCCAACGGGAAAGACCGGGGATGCCGTGCGTATGGTTGTTCACCCGCCTCCGGTGACCCGCACAACGTCACCACCATACGTGCTCCTGGACGCGAATCGGCGGTCGCGTGCGTCGAATCACTCCCGCGCGGTGCCTCACAGGGCGGGCTTCGTCCCGGTCAGACGCTCGTAGATCTCCACGTAACGGTCAAGAGTGCGCTGCACCACGTGTTCGGGCAGTTCCGGCGGCGGCGTCTCCGAGGCGCGGTCCCACCCGGACTCCGGCGAGCGCAGCCAGTCCCGCAGGACCTGCTTGTCGAAGGAGGTCTGCGGCCCGCCCGGCGCCCACGTGTCGGCGGGCCAGTAGCGGGAGGAGTCGGGGGTGAACACCTCGTCGGCCAGCACCAGCTCCCCCGAAGCGTCGCGCCCGTACTCGAACTTGGTGTCGGCGAGGATGATGCCGCGCTCCCGCGCCAGCTCCCGGCCGCGCCCGTACACGCGCAGGGTGAGGTCGCGCAGCTCGGCGGCCAGCCCGGCCCCGTGCGCGGCGGCGACGGCCTCGAAGGAGACGTTCTCGTCGTGGTCGCCCACCTCGGCCTTGGTCGCCGGGGTGAAGATCGGCTCGGGCAGCTCGGAGCCGTCGACCAGCCCGTCGGGCAGCGCGATCCCGCACACGGTGCCGTCCGCCCGGTACTCCTCCAGGCCGGAACCGGTCAGGTAGCCGCGCGCCACGCACTCCACCGGCACCATGTCCAGCCTGCGGCACACCAGGGTCCTCCCCGCCCAGTCGGCGGGGGCTCCCTCCGGAAGGACGTCGGACACGACGTGGTTGGGCACCAGGCCGCCCAACTGGTCGAACCACCACAGGGACAGCTGGGTGAGCAGCCGCCCCTTGCCGGGGATCTCGGTGGGCAGCACCCAGTCGTAGGCCGACACGCGGTCGCTGGCGACCATCACCAGCGACCCGTCGGCCGCGGCGTACAGCTCGCGCACCTTGCCGGTGTGCAGGTGGGTGAGCCCCTCGACCCGGACGGGTTCGGGCCTGACGACGAAACCGCTCATGGCTTCCCCTCTCCTACGCACCGGCGGCCGAGCGGCGCCGGGCGGGTTGTCCACAGGTTCGGGAAGGGGCTGTGGAACGTGCCCCGGTCCGTGATGGACTTGGAAAGGGGGCCTCGAACCCCCTTCCCGTCGGGATGCCCTGGGCACGCCCGCCCGCAGGCGTGCCCGCACCCCGCTACAGTTCGGCCGCGGCGCGCTCGGCGATGTCGGTGCGGTGGAACGAGCCGCGCAGCTCGATGCGCGCCACGGCCTCGTAGGCCCGCTCGCGCGCCTGGCGCAGGTCGATCCCGGTGCCGACCACGTTGAGCACCCGGCCTCCGCTCGCCTTGACGCCGCCCGAGCCCTCCCAGTCGGTGCCCGCGTGCAGCACGTACGCGCCCTCCATCGCGTTGGCCTGGTCCAGGCCGCCGATGACGTCGCCCTTGACCGGGTCGCCCGGGTAGTTCTCGGCGGCGACCACCACGGTGACCGCGGCGCCCGACTTCCACTGGAGGGAGCCGATGCCCCCCAGGCCGCCGGTGTCGGTGGCCTGGAGGACGGCGCCGATCGGGGTGGCCAGCCTGTCCAGGACCACCTGGGTCTCCGGGTCGCCGAACCGGGCGTTGAACTCCACCACGCGCGGACCCCGCGACGTGAGCGCCAGCCCCACGTACAGCAGGCCCTGGTAGCGCTTACCGCGCCGGTTCATCTCCACCAGGGTCGGCCGCACGACCGACTCCATCACCTCGTCCACCAGGCCCGCCGGGGCCCACGGCAGCGGCGCGTACGCGCCCATGCCGCCCGTGTTGGGGCCCTGGTCGCCGTCGTAGGCGCGCTTGAAGTCCTGGGCGGGCAGCAGCGGCAGGGCGTGCAGCCCGTCGCTCAGCACGAAGAGGGACACCTCGGGGCCGTCGAGGAACTCCTCGATGACCACGCGGCCGCACTCCCGGGCGTGCTGCTCGGCGAGGGCGCGGTCCTCGGTCACCACGACGCCCTTGCCCGCGGCCAGGCCGTCGTTCTTGACCACGTAGGGCGTGCCGAACTCGTCGAGGGCCTCGGACACCTGGCTGGCGGTCCTGCACACCCGCGCCTTGGCGGTGGGCACCCCGGCGGCCTCCATGACCTCCTTGGCGAAGGCCTTGGAGCCCTCCAGGCGTGCGGCCTCCTGGTCGGGGCCGAACACCGGGATGCCCCGGTCGCGCAGGGCGTCCGCCACACCGGAGACCAGCGGGGCCTCCGGTCCGATGACGACCAGCTCGGCGCGGATGCGCGCGGCCAGCTCGGTGACGGCCAGGCCGTCGGTCACGTTGAGCACGTGGTTCTCGGCCAGCTCCGAGATGCCGGGGTTGCCCGGGGCGCTGTGGATGCTGGTGACACCCGGGTCCAGGGACAGGGCGCGGACCAGAGCGTGCTCGCGGCCTCCGCCGCCGAGAACGAGGGCTTTCACTACTGGGGGCCTCTTCGTGTTGAAGGCGGACAGACGGGGGGGTCAGACCAGGGAGCGCAGTTGGAGCGTCTCGTCGCGGCCGGGTCCGACACCGATGGCGGAGATCGGGGCCCCCGCCATCTCCTCAAGGGTACGCACGTAGGCCTGCGCGTTCTTGGGGAGTTCGTCGAACGTCCGGACGCCGGTGATGTCCTCGGACCAGCCGTCGAGGTACTCGTAGACGGGCTTCGCGTGGTGGAAGTCGGTCTGGGTCATCGGGATCTCGTCGTGGCGGACGCCGTCGACCTCGTAGGCCACGCACACGGGGATGCGCTCCAGGCCGGTGAGCACGTCGAGCTTGGTGAGGAAGAAGTCCGTGACGCCGTTGATCCGCGTGGCGTAGCGCGCGATGGGCGCGTCGAACCAGCCGCAGCGGCGGTTGCGGCCGGTGGTGACGCCGTACTCGCCGCCCTGGGTGCGCAGCCACTCGCCCTGCTCGTCGAGCAGCTCGGTGGGGAACGGGCCCGAGCCCACGCGGGTGGTGTAGGCCTTGAGGATGCCCACGACCTTGGTGATGCGGGTGGGGCCGATGCCGGACCCGGCCGCCGCGCCGCCCGAGGTGGGGGAGGAGGACGTCACGAACGGGTAGGTGCCGTGGTCGATGTCCAGCAGGGTGCCCTGCGAGCCCTCCAGGTACACCGTCTTGCCCTCGTCGAGCGCCTTGTTGAGGATCAGGGAGGTGTCGGCGACGTAGGGGCGCAGCTGCTCGGCGTAGCCCAGGTACTCCTCGATGATCGGTTCGGCCTCCAGGCCGCGCCGGTTGTACACCTTGGTGAGCAGCTGGTTCTTGTCGTGCAGGGCCAGCTCGATCTTCTTGCGCAGGATCTTGGGGTCGAACATGTCCTGGACGCGCACGCCCTGGCGGGAGACCTTGTCGGCGTAGGTCGGGCCGATGCCGCGCCCGGTGGTGCCGATCTTGCCCTTGCCGAGGAAGCGCTCGCTGACCTTGTCCAGTGCCCGGTGGTAGGGCATGATCAGGTGCGCGTTCGCCGAGATGAGCAGGCGGGACGTGTCCACGCCGCGCTCGTTGAGGCCGCGCAGCTCCTCCAGCAGCACGCCCGGGTCGATGACGACGCCGTTGGCGATGACCGGCACCACGTTCGGGGACAGGATGCCCGAGGGCAGCAGGTGCAGGGCGTACTTCTGGTCGCCGATGACCACGGTGTGCCCGGCGTTGTTCCCGCCCTGGTAGCGCACCACGTAGTCCACGCGGTCGCCGACAAGGTCGGTCGCCTTGCCCTTGCCCTCGTCGCCCCACTGGGCACCCACGAGCGTGATCGCCGGCATTGGTCTCTACCTCTTCGCTCGACACCTGACCCGGGGCTTTCCGGCCCCGAACACGGAAAACCCCTGGCGCAAGGCTGCGACAGGGGCCGTTGCGTATTGAGGGTACACGACCAGGGCATCCGGGTTAAGTGGGGCACTGGGGCACGTGCGACACACGGGCCCCGCCGACCCCAGGGTCTCCGAGGCGTGGACGGGCCGTCCGGAACCCGTACGGATCCCGGACGGCCCGGCGCCCGGCAGGCGGGCGTGTCAGCCGTTGAGCGCCTTGTCGGCCTCGGCACTGGACTCGCGCAGGAAGGTGGCGCAGCGCTCGGCCTCGTCGGTGTCGCCGATCTCCGCCGAAGCCCTGCCCAGGGCGTGCAGCGCCCGCAGGAAGCCCTGGTTGGGCTCGTGCTCCCAGGGGATCGGGCCGTGGCCCTTCCACCCCGAGCGGCGCAGCTGGTCCAGGCCGCGGTGGTAGCCGGTCCGGGCGTAGGCGTAGGCGGTCACCGGCTGGCCGTCGGCCAGGGCCAGCTCGGCCAGCCGCGCCCACGCGGCGGAGTACTCCGGGAAGCGCCCGGCGACCGGCGTGGGGTCGTCGGCCGAGGCGAGGGCCTCGCGGGCCTCGGGGTTGTCGGCCAGACGCGTCTCGGGCGGCTCGTTGAGCAGGTTCTGGTGCAGGTTCATGGCCCCATCCTGCCACCGGACGGCCGGGTCCGCCGGAGGGTTCCGCGTCACCTCCGCGGTGCTCCCTCCGCTCCGCCGCCTCCGCGCGCTTTCGCCGCCCCCGCCCCCTCCAGGTGATCCCCGCGCTCCGGTCCCCGCGGTGCCCCGGCGCGTCCCACCCCGGCACGGCCCCTCCCAGCGCTCCCCGTCACTCCTGCGCCGCCTCCGCACGCCGGTGGACGCGCGGCGTGCGCCCCTGGGGCCGCCACGGCGACGGCCGGTGCGACCGCGCCCGCCGACACCGGCGGGGCCGAGAAGCGCGGGGTCCGCGTGTTCGGTCAGTATCGGCTGACCCGCCCGGAGGACAGTTCGTCGCCGCTGGAACCGCGGGTCCCGGTGAAATAGGCGCCGTTGCCGTCGCGGGTTCCGCCGGCGCGCGGACAGCCGTTTCCGAAACCGTTGCGCCCGGCCTCGGCCACCGCCTTGTCGGGCCAGACGGGGCCGTGCGCGGACCTGGACGGCGGGGGTCACCGTGCCGCCGCATCCGGTGCGCGGACCGGGGCCGTGGACGGAGTTCCCGGATGCGGTGGGCGCTGGCGGCGAGCACGCACGCTGACGAGGACGGGGCCGCCGCGACCCGCTCCCGGCCTACGCCGCTGCGGCCGTGGAAACCCCGACGAGTACGGTTCCCGCGGCGAACACTCCGTCCGCGATGATTCGGGCGGCGCTGTTCCCGCCCTTCGCTTTCCCGCATTCCGCTGGGAGGGGGTTGCGCGCGTTCAGGATGATTCCCGGGCACCCCTTCGCGAAACGGGGCTGTGGATAACTGGAAAACGGTGTTGCGGGTATTTGGGGATGGTTTGTTGTGCGAGGCGAGGGGGGTCGGGAGAACGTGCTCTCCGGGAGAGCGCGGTGCCCGGCCGCGCGCACGGCCCCCGGAAAACACGGTGCCCGGCGGCCGAGGCCGCCGGGCACCGTGCGCGGACCACCGAACCGGTGGCGGGCCGCGACTACTTCATCCTGTTGCCCGCGGACTTCAGGTGCTGGGCGGCCTCCACCACGCGGGCGGCCATGCCGGCCTCGGCCGCCTTGCCGTAGGCGCGGGGGTCGTAGGCCTTCTTGTTGCCGATCTCGCCGTCGATCTTCAGCACACCGTCGTAGTTCTTCATGATGTGGTCGACCACGGGGCGGGTGTAGGCGTACTGCGTGTCGGTGTCGACGTTCATCTTCACCACGCCGTACTCGATGGCCTCGTGGATCTCCTCCATGGTGGAGCCGGAGCCGCCGTGGAAGACGAAGTCGAACGCCTTGGCCCGGCCGTACTTCTCGGCGACGGCCTCCTGGGCCTTCTTGAGCACCTCCGGGCGCAGCTTGACGAAGCCCGGCTTGTAGGAGCCGTGCACGTTGCCGAAGGTCAGGGCCGTCAGGTAGTAGCCCTTCTCGCCCAGGCCCAGCACCTCGGCGGTGCGCAGGGCGTCGTTCGGCGTGGTGTAGAGCTTCTCGTTGATCTCGCCGACGATGCCGTCCTCCTCGCCGCCGACGACGCCCACCTCGATCTCCAGGATCGTCCGCGCGGCCTTGGAGGCGGCCAGCAGCTCCTCGGCGATCTGGAGGTTCTCCTCCAGCTCGACCGCCGAGCCGTCCCACATGTGGGACTGGAACAGCGGCTCCTGGCCCTTGGCCACGCGCTCCTTGGAGATCTCCAGCAGCGGGCGGACGAAGCCGTCGAGCTTGTTCTTGGGGCAGTGGTCGGTGTGGAGGGCGATGTTCACCGAGTACTTCTCGGCCACGACGCGGGCGAACTCGGCGAAGGCGACCGAGCCGGTGACCATGTCCTTGACCGTGGCGCCGGACAGGAACTCCGCGCCACCGGTGGAAATCTGGACGATGCCGTCGCTTTCGGCCTCGGCGAAGCCGCGCAGGGCGGCGTGCAGCGTCTGGCTGGAGGTCACGTTGATGGCCGGGTAGGCGAAGCCCTCGGACTTCGCGCGGCTCAGCATCTCGGTGTAGACCTCGGGGCTGGCGATGGGCATGCTTGACTCTCCCTGGATTCGGCCTGGAGCGAGCGGCCGCCGGTATCACGCCGACGGCACCCCACGTGCGTTGCCCCGGTGGAGACGGACGTCGGGGGGCGGCGGCCCTCGGGCCGTGCGTCCGTGTGTGTCCACCAGGTGTCACCCAAGTATCCCGAATACCCGGAGCCCTTGAAAAGGTCTAGACCAAATTGCCCGAGGTTGTCGGTGTAGCCGCAGCTGGCGGGGGTCGGCGCCCGGGCTCCGCGCACCCGGGACGACGGAGAGTGACCCCTTCATCCCCCTTGTGACGGAATTGTGGGGGACGGGGGTCTTCCATGCGGCTGCTGTCGCTTTTTGCCGTGATACGCGCTACATTCAACGCCGTGGGAAGGCATAGGAATGATCCTCGCGGCGTTGGCCAGGTGATGGCCATCGTCGGAGCCGTCGTGCTCCTGGTGACGCTCCTGGCCCTGGGCGGTTTCTTCCTGTACCGCTCCCTCCCCGGCACCAGCGTGAGCGCCACCGCCTCGGAGACGGCGGGCGAGAGCACGGAGCCGAGCAACATGGGCGTCCTGTACGTCCGCGTCGTCGGCGAGTCCAGCGACGTCTTCGTCCGCATCCCCGGCGGCGACGTGCTGATGGACCAGAACATGAGCCAGGGCCAGTCGGTCAACTACGCGACCGCCGCCGAGGGCCTGGAGGTCACCATCGGCGACCCCGCCGCCGTCGAGGTCTTCGTCGACGGCGACGAGCGCGACATCTCCGACCGCGAACCCGGCTTCAGCTTCACGATCGACCCGCAGGACGGCTGAGGCCGCCCGGGCACGAACCCCGGCGGCGCACCCGCCCCCGGGCACGGGCGGCCGGAACGCCCCGCGGCGCCCCGCGGCCGCGCGTGCTAGACGTCCAGGTCGGAGACCCCGTACACCGCCCGGTACTCCAGACCCTCCTCGGTGACCCGCTCGCGCGCGCCCCGGTCCAGGATCAGCGCGACCGCCACCACCTCGGCGCCCGCCTCGCGCAGCGCCTCCACGGCCGTCAGCACGGAGCCGCCGGTGGTGGAGGTGTCCTCCAGGGCGAGCACGCGCCGCCCGCGCACGTCGGCCCCCTCGATCCGCTTCTGGAGGCCGTGCGCCTTGCCCGCCTTGCGCACCACGAAGGCGTCCAGCGTGCGCCCGCGCGCGTGCGCGGCGTGCAGCATGGCGGTGGCCACCGGGTCCGCGCCCAGCGTCAGGCCGCCGACCGCGTCGAACTCCAGGTCCGCGACGTTGTCCAACATGACCGAGCCGACCAGCGGCGCGGCCTTCCCGTCCAGGGTCACCCGGCGCAGATCGACGTAGTAGTCGGCCTCCATGCCCGAGGACAGGGTCACCTTGCCGCGCACGACCGCCTTATCGTTGATCTGACGCAGGAGTTCATCACGTTCGCTCATGATCAGTGAGCCTAGAACACCGGACGGGACGCGGGCGCACCGCATCACCCCCGGTGGGAGGGACGGCCATGCCGCAGTCCGGGGACACGGTCCGGGTGGAGACCACCGTCGACAGCAGGGACGGCGCCGAACGGCTGGCGCGGTCGGTGGTCGAGCACAGGCTGGCGGCCTGTGCGCAGGTGAGCGGGCCCGTCACCAGCTTCTACCGCTGGGAGGGCCGGGTCCAGGCCGACGAGGAGTGGATGGTGGTGGTCAAGACCGCCGCCGACCGGCTGGACGAGCTCACCGCGCACATCGGCGAGGTCCACCCCTACGACGTTCCCGAGGTCGTCGCAGTGCCCGTCACCGGTGGCAACCCCGCCTACCTGGAGTGGGTGCGCGACGAGACCCGGGGAGGCACCTCCGCGTGATCGCCGTCCTGCTCCCCCCGACCCTCGGCGAACCCACGAGGCTGCCCGGCCTGGCCGACCGGCTGGCCGGGTACGGCATCACCGCCGTCCGCCCCGAGGTGGGCGGCGACGAGCACCCGCCGCACGCGGCCCGCTACGTCGCCCGCGCCAGCCTGGAGGTCAACCGCCTGGTCGCGCCCGACGCGCCGACCGCGCTCGTCGCCGAGGGCGGCGCCGGACCGCTGCTGGGCGCCGTGGGCGCGGCCCAGCGGGCGGCGCACCGGCCGGTGTTCGGCTACGTGCTGGTGGACGCGTTCCTGCCCCAGCCGGGCGGCCCCACCCGCGCGGACGTCGCGAGGACGCAGAGCCCCGAGGGCGCGGTCCCGGACACGGCGATCCCGCCCGGGGAGCCCGCCGGTTACCGGACCGAGCCGCTGCCGACGGTCTCCGACTGGCCGGACGCGCCGTGCGGCTACCTGCTCACCGATCCGGGCCTGCGCCACGCGGCCCGCCTGGCGCGGCTGCGCGGTTGGAGCGTGCGCGAGGCGGCCCCGGAGGAGGCGTCCGAGGCCCTGGCAGCGCTGCTGGTGGAGCTGCGCGGCGGCTCCTGAGACGCCGCGTCGCCCGGGTCGGCGCTTCGGCCCCCGGGCGGCCGGTGCCTCCCGGGCGGCGCCATGAGCAGGGCGCACGGTGGCGGGCCGGGCACGGTGCGGCGGGGGGAAAACCGGGTGACACCGCGGGGCGGGCTGCGGAGAATCGGCGCATGATCACCGACCACTTCCCGCCTCTGGGCCTGCGGCTGACCACACCCCGCCTCGAACTGCGGCTCCCGTCCTTCGACGACCTCGGCCAGCTGGCCGAGGTCGCGGTGGAGGGCGTCCACGACCCGGACACCATGCCCTTCGTCGTACCGTGGACCGACCAGCCGTCGGACGAGCTCGCCCTCGGGGTGATACAGCACAACCTGGGGACCCTCGCCTCGTGGAAGCCGCAGGACTGGGGGCTCAACCTCGTCGTGGTCCACGAGGGCGCCGTGGTGGGCATCCAGGACATGCGGGCGCGCGACTTCGCGGTCACGCGCCAGGTCGGCACCGGATCGTGGCTCGGAAGGGCCCACCAGGGCAGGGGGATCGGCACCGAGATGCGCGCCGCCGTGCTGCACCTGGCCTTCGAGGGGCTGGGCGCCGTGGCGGCGGTGTCGTCGGTGTTCGAGGGCAACACCGCCTCGGAGCGGGTCTGCGAGCGCCTGGGGTACCGCGGGAACGGGTTCGACCTGATCGAGGTCAGGGGTGAGCGGGTGGTGAAGAACCACTACCGGCTGACCAGGCGGGACTGGGCGGAGCACCGCACGGTCCCGGTCACCGTGACGGGCCTGGAGCCGTGTCTGCCGTTCTTCGGGCTGGACGGGTCCGAGGCCTAGCAGCGGGCGCGGGGGCGTCGGCCCCGCGTCTACGGCGAGGGGGCCGACGCGGTGCCGGCGGCGGCCGGGCCGGACCCGCGCGCGGTCACGAGGGGGACCAGCAGGCCGACCAGGAGGCCGGTCAGCATGCCCAGCCCGGTGACCACGCCGCTGACGAGGGGCACCCAGTCGGGGCGCCCGGTGAGGGCCATCGCCAGTCCCGCGGCGCCGAGCACCGACATGTAGGCGGCGACGGCCAGGAGCGAGCGGGTACGCCAGTGCCGGGCCAGCGGGAGGAAGTGCAGACCGACGGCGAGGGCGATCCAGGCGACGTTGGCCTGCACGGGCGCGTCCAGGGCGCGCAGCACCTGGATGCCGCCGAAGAGCAGGACCGCCTCCAGCAGCACGACCACGCCGTAGAAGGCGTCGAACCGCATCCGCGGCCCCTCGGGGCCGGGCTCGGGATCCGCGGCGGGACCGGACCCGCGGCCCGTGACCACCGCCAGCACGACCACCCCGACGAGCGCCGCGACCGCGAACACCCGCAGCACGGAGGCGAGGGTGGGGTCGAGCGGCGGCCCGGAGTTGGCCAGGACGAAGGCGAGGCCGAAGCCCGCGCCGATGAGGGATCCCACGAACCGCGTCATCGAGCGAAGGTACCAGCGGGCGAGTCCGGGTCCAAGGGTGTTTCCTGGCCGTTCGTCCCGCTGCTCCTCCCCCGAGTCGCAGCACCACGCAGCGTGTTCGTTGGGCGAGGCAAGCCGCGACCCGGTCCCGCTCCGGCCCCAGCCCTCGCGTGAGCGTGCGGCCCGGACGGAACCTACCGGCGGACCTGGACGACCACAGTGCCCGCCGCCTTGTCGTGGAGGCACTTGCGGGTCCTCTTGTCACGCAGGGGCCACAGGACGTTGGTGATCGACCAGGGCAGGATCCAGTTGACCGGGTTCATGCCCGGCGAGTAGAGCAGCGCACGCACGAACGCGCGACCGAGCTTGACCCTTCCGCCGCCGTCGGAGCGCACCACCCACAGACCCAGCAGGATCTTGCCGACCGACCGTCCCCACAGGCGGACCTGGAGCGCCTCCACCACGATGGACAGCAGGAAGAAGTTGAAGACGGCGGTCACCATGAAGGCGATCTCGCCGGGGCCGCCGCCGTCCATCTCGCCGCCGCCGATGATCACGCTGACGATGACTCCCAGCACCATCATCGCGTACCAGACGCAGCCGACGACGAACGTGTCGACCATCCTGGCCACGAAGCGCACCCCCATCTCGGCGCGGCCGACCTCGGGGTTGTCCGGGTTCCAGTGTCCGGGGTCGGTGAGGGCCGGCGGAAGCCAGTTCTGCGGCGGGGGGTAGTAGCCCTGATGACCGTGCGCGTAAGGGGTCTGGTGGGGTGGGGGGTACATGGAGGGTTGCGGCGGCGCCGCATACGCGGGCGCGGGCGGGACCTGGTACCCGGACGGCGCGTAGGGGTCCTGGTAGGCGGGCTGGACGTCGTACCCCGCGTACGGGGAACCGTGCTCCGGCTGTCCACCGGCGGGCTGCTGCGGGGGCTGCATGGCTCTCCTGCCGAATGTCGTCAGGTGCTTTCGGGGGCGTCGGGGCGCCACGGAGCGGGGGGCCGTGGCGTGCGTTCTGTCCGATGCCGTGGACACGGGCGCGGTTCGGGAGAACACCGGCTGTCCGCGATCCCCCGAAGCGCGCCCGTACTCTACTCCCGCCCCCCGACAGCGGCCGGTGCCGTCACGGCCGCTCCTCGTGCGGCTCGCGCAGCGCGGTCTGCACCAGCCGCGACGAACCGCCGCGGGTCACCCACTTGCCGCGCCCGGGGGGCTGGCTGGCCGCGTAGACCCGGGGCAGGATCTGGCCCTCGCTCCGGTCGCCGGACATCACCAGGGCGCTCGTGCCGATCTCGCGCATGGCCTGCACCAGCGGGTCGTACATCCCGCGCCCCGCACCGGCCACCCGGCGCGCCACCACGAAGTGCAGGCCGATGTCGCGGCCGTTGGGCACGAACGGGACGAACGGCGCCAGCGGCTTCTGGCCCGCGGTGGTGAGCACGTCGTAGTCGTCGGCGAGCACCACGATGCGCGGACCCTTGAACGAGCCCGGTTCCAGGGAGTCCACGTCCCCGTCCTCGGGCAGGCGGCCCTCGACCTCCTTGGCCACGCCGCCCGCCAGCCCCGCGCACACGCGGGGGTTGCTCGCGTACCCGCCCATGTACTCCTCGGGCACCACGCCCCGCAGGGTCCGGCGCGGGTCCATCACGGCGAACACCACCTCGTCGGAGGAGTAGCGCGCCACGAGGCCCTCGGCGACCAGCCGCAGCAGGTTGGTCTTGCCGCACTCCCCGTCGCCCATGACGAGCAGGTTCTGGTCCCGCTCGAACAGGTCGAGCAGCACCGGTTCCAGGGCGCGCTCGTCCACGCCGATCGGCACCGCCTTGGGCTCGGACTCCGCCGTGGGCAGGGTCCGGGCGGACAGCCGGTGCGGCAGGATCCGCACCTGGGGCGCACGCGTGCCCCGCCAGGCCCGGTCCACCGCGCGCACGGCCTTCTCCACGACCTCGCCCAGGTTGTCGTTGTCGGCCACCCCGTCGAACCGGGGCAGCGCCGCCTGGCCGAACAGCTCGCCGTCGGTCAGCACCCGACCGGGGGTCCTGGCGCTGATCGTCTCCGAGAGCTTGCGGTCGATCGTGGAGTCCGAGGCGTCGTTGAGGTGCAGCTCCACCTTCTGCCCGAAGTTGGACTGGGCGGCGATGCGCACGTCGTTCCAGCGCAGCATCCCGGCCACCACGTGGACGCCGAACCCGCCGCCGCGCTGGAGCAGCTCGGTCACGATCGGGTCGATGTCCTCGAAGTCCTTGCGCAGCGCGCCGAAACCGTCCACGACGAACACCACGTCGGCGCTGGCCAGCTCGGGGACCTCGCCGCGCGCGTGCATCCGGCGCAGCTGGGCGACCGAGTCGATCCCGCGCTCGCGGAACACCGTCTGGCGGTGTTCGAGCATGCCCTGGACCTCCTCCACCGTGCGGCGCACCCGCTCGGCGTCGGTGCGCACCGCCACGCCGCCCACGTGCGGCAGCGCCGCCAGGGACTGCATGCCGCCGCCCATGAGGTCCAGGCAGTACACGGCCGCCTGGGCGGGGGTGTGCGTGAGCGCCAGCGACAGCACCAGCGTGCGCAGCAGGGTGGTCTTGCCGCTCTGCGGGCCGCCGATGATCGCGGCGTGGCCGCCGGACGCGGTCAGGTCGAGCTTCCACACGCCCTGCCACTGCTTGGTGGCGTCGTCCAGCAGGCCGAGCGGCACGCGCATCGCCTCGTGCCCGCCGGGCAGCCGCAGCCCGCGGTCGCTCTCCTCCGGCTCGCCCGCCACCGCGTCCAGCGTGGTCGCGGACGGCAGGGGCGGCAGCCAGATCTCCCGGGTCCGCTCGCCGTGCCTGCCGAACTGGCCGACCATCACGTCCAGCAGGGTCGGGCCCACCGTGCGGGAGGGCATGGGCACGTCCTCGCCGGAGGACCCGGAGGCCGCGGCCTCCACAGGCTCGGCGTCGGCGTTGTAGGCGGTGTAGCGGCGCACCGACGGGGTGCCCTCGGTGGGCTCCTCCTCCGCCACCGGGCCGCGGTAGGCGCCGGAGACGTACCCCGCCTTGAAGCGCTGGTAGACGCTGGTGTCCACCTTCAGGTAGCCGAACCCGGGCAGGGAGGGCAGGTGGAAGGCGTCGGGGGTGTTGAGGACGGTGCGGCTCTCCTCCTCGGAGAAGGTGCGCAGACCCAGCCGGTAGGACAGGTAGGTGTCCAGGCCGCGCAGCTTGCCGCCCTCGATGCGCTGGCTGGACAGCAGCAGGTGCACGCCGATGCTGCGCCCGATGCGGCCGATGGACAGGAACAGCTCGATGAAGTCGGGGCGTGCGGTGAGCAGCTCGCCGAACTCGTCGATGATCACCAGCAGGTGCGGCAGCGGCGGCAGGCTCGGGTCGTGCTCGCGCTTGTAGGTGTAGTCGCCGATGTTGGACACGTTCCCGGCGTCGCGCAGCACCTGCTGGCGGCGCTGCACCTCGCCGGACAGGCTCGCGTACACGCGCTCGATCAGCGCGGCGTCGTCCTCCAGGTTGGTGATCACCCCGGCCACGTGCGGCATGTCCTCGAACGGGGCGAACGTGGCGCCGCCCTTGTAGTCGACCAGGACCATGCTCACCCGCTCGGGCGGGTGCGAGGCGGCCAGCGCCAGCACGAGGGTGCGCAGCATCTCGCTCTTGCCCGAACCGGTGGCGCCCACGCACAGGCCGTGCGGTCCCATGCCCAGCTGCGCGGACTCCTTGAGGTCCAGCACCACGGGCTGGCCCATGTCGTCCACACCGATGGGCACGCGCAGGAACGCCCGCTCGCTGCGCGGCGCCCACAGGCGCGGCACGTCCATGGAACCGGGGTCCTGGACGCCCATCATCGCGGGGAAGTCGACGCTGCCGCCCTCCTGCGCCGTCTCCTCGATCGACTCCGGGGACAGGCGCAGCGGGGCCAGCATGCGGGCCAGGCCGGTGAGGGTGGCGTCGGAGACGTCGTCCACGGTGCCGGTGGTGACCACGGGGTCGGCACCGCGCAGCTCCTCGACGCGGACCTGGTCGCCGGTGACCGTGACGCGCACGTTCACGTCGCTGGGCTCGTCGATCTGGCGGGACACCAGGTGCAGCACGGTCACGCCCAGGTCGACGGGGTCCACGGCGTGGTCGGGCCGGACCAGCTCGGCGGCCACGTCGCCGTGGGTGTCGTGGACGACCAGGAGCCTGCGCAGCATCCGGTACGCCTCGCGCTTGCCCATGCCCCGGCGGACCTCGGAGGCGAAGTCGGTGCGCGAGCGCAGTTCGTCCGCGAGCAGGCCGCCCAGCTTGACCGGGTCGGGGGCGATCAGGCGGACGGCGGCGCCGCCCTCGCGGCGCTGCGGGTCCAGGACCTGGGGCAGCCACGGCAGCCAGGACCAGTCCTCGGCCCTGTCCGCGGGGTAGGACACCGCCAACCCGGCGTCCTCGGGGGCGTGGAAGGCGCCGAACTGGGCGGCGAGGGCGCGCACCACGCGCATCACGTCCTCGCGCTCGCCGATCACGCTGACGTTCCCGGCCATGTCCAGGGGCAGGGTCAGCGGCATCTCGGGGACCGAGGCGAACCGCCGGATGGCGGCCTGCGCCTCGGAGAGCATGAACGGGTCGGTGGGCATGAGGGCGGTGCCCTGCTCGGCGAGCCGCAGGGGGCGGCCCTCGGTCAGGCCGGTGCCCACCCGCACCCGCAGGAAGTCGCGGTGCCTGCGGCGGCGCTCCCAGAGCCGGGTGGGGTCGCGGATGACGTCGTACAGGGCCTCGGGCGGCGGGTCGAGCAGCCGGGCGTGGGCGCGGGTGCCCTGCTCCCAGGCGGTGAGCTCCTCGCGCAGTTCCTCCAGGTACTGCAGGTACAGCTCGCGCTGGTTGCGGCGCTGCCGGGCGACCTGGCCGCGCCGGGAGAAGAGCATGACCACGGCGGCGAGGAGGGCCACCACGAGGAGGACGCCGCCCAGCGCGATGAAGGCCGGGTTGCGCATGACCATCATGATGGTCATCGACGCCAGCATGCCGACCATCGGCAGGATGGTCATCAGCGGGTTGCCCTGGGCGTTGCCGTCGGGCAGGGTCGGCGGGGCCTCCACCTCGTGCGGTTCCTGCACCGGAGTGGGATGGACGGTTCGTGTCGGCCGGTGCACGACGCGAAGGCTCATCGGCTTTCCTCTCGGCGCAGGGATGGGAAGACGAGGGCGCGGGGGCTGCGCGGGGGCGGAAAAATCCTATCGAAGACGGTGTCGGAGGGGCTTTTCGCGTACCGGCGGCTCCGGTCGGCGCCCGGCCGCGGCCGCGGGTCAGCCCGCGCGGGCCCCGTCGGGGTGCAGGTGGTCCATGAGCTCGCGGAAGCGCTGCCAGCCGTCCGGCTCGGTGCCGTCCCCGACCCGGTACCAGACCGAGGGCGTGAGCGGCGGGCCGAACGGCACCCCGCGCACCGGAGCGGACAGCGCCCGGTCGGTGCCGATCGAGGAGACGCCCTCCACCCCCACGGCCAGGCCGACCGGCAGGGGGAGGCCGCACCAGCGGGGCTCGTGGGTCAGGTCCGGCCGCCCGGCCGCGCGCCGCACCGTCATGGTCCGCAGCACATCGCGTTCGGTGAGTGTACGGACCACCGACGACAACGCGTCCAGGTCGTGCTCCTCGCCCGCGGGCCGGGCCACCGCGAACGAGACGCTCTCACGCACCCCGTGCGCGGTGCGCATCACCCGCTGGGTGCCGCAGAAGGGGAGCACGCCCTCCTCGCGCACGCCCTCGGGAGGGCCGGTGAACACGAACCAGGTCTGCCCGGGCGCGCGTTCGCGGCACAGCCGGGTCAGCGCCGCCCGGTTCCACTCCTGGGGGAGGGGCTCGCTGGTGCCCCAGAGCGCGGGGGCGCGGCCGCCCAGGCGCTCGGCGAGCAGTTCGGCGGCCTCGCCCAGGACCAGGCCGTTGTCGGCGGGGTGCTCCGCCTTCAGCTCGACGAGCAGGTGGGAGCCGGTCCCCTCCACATCCTCGGCCCGGGCGCGGAACGCCTCGTGCGGTCCGTCCTCGGCCCGGGCGCTCCGGTCCAGGACGAAGGCCTCCCGTTCGTCCCAGACCAGGGGCACCCCGGAGAACCCGTCGTAGTAGGCGCCGTCGGGGGCCTGGACCACCCAGCGGGCGGTGGGGTCGGCCAGCACCGAGCGCAGTGCGTGGGTGAGGCGGCTGGTGGAGGGGGTGACGACCTGGAGGCGCAGGCCCTCGCGCCCGTGGGCGGCGACGGTGTCCACGAGCCAGGGGGACATGGGGACCAGGGGGCGGTCCTGCACCACGACCACGGCCCTGTCGGTGCGGGCGGTGACGGCGGGGTGGTCGGTGGAGCCGTCCAGGAAGGCGTCGCCGCGGGAGAGCCGCGGCTCGGGCTCCCACACGACGCCGCCGAGCCGGTCCGCGAGGTCGCGGACGAAGCGGCCGACGGCCCCGGCGGTGTCGGTGTCCGCGAGTTCGGCGCCGCGCGCCTCCACCCAGTAGGGCTGGGCGGGCAGGTCGTCGACCATGCCGTCGGACAGGAGCCGTTCGGCCTCGGCGGACAGGGCCAGGCGCTGGGCCGCCTGCACGGCGGCGACCAGGCGGCCCCCGGCGTCGAGCAGTTCGACCACGGCGCCGTCGGCCGCGAACCGCACCCGGAGGTCGGGTCCGGCGGCGACCAGGGCCTTGGTCAGGGCGCGCCGGTCGGGAGGGCTGGCCAGAAGGGCGACCGCGTCGTGGCTCAAGGGATCTCCTCAACACTCCGGGGGAGGGCGGTACTGGGAGGGTGGGATCCCGGGGGCGTCCGCGAGGTTCGCCCCCGGGCCCGTTTTCCCGGGCGGGTGGGTGGCCCCGGTCGGCGTCAGGTGGGGAACTCCCCGACCCAGCCGCCGTCGAGGAGGTACTTGGGCAGGTAGCCCGACTCCACCTCCAGCGTGAACTCGGGGTGGTGGTGGCCGCGGTCGTGAGCCCAGCAGGCCAGGGCGAGCAGCCCCAGGGGGACGACGCCGTGCACGTCCTCGGCGCTTTCGGCGGTGGCGGTGTAGTGATCGCGGAAGGCGGTGAGCCCTTCGGCCAGGGCCCTGTTGAACCCGTCGGCGTCGTTGGCGGCGAAGAACCGGAAGGCGTTCATCTGGGGGAAGACGATCCTGTCGAGCGTGTCGCCGCCGAAGGCCCCGTTGCGGGGGTCGGACAGTTCCATGGCCCTGGCGAGGTGGTCGGCCAGGCCGGGCCGGTTGAGCACGAACGCCTGGAGCGCGGCGACCCAGTGGTAGACGTACTCGTTGTGCTGGATGCCGCCCCGCTCCCCGGCCTCGCGCAGCAGGTCGACCGGGACCTCGCAGAGCCTGCGCCAGCGCTTCTCGTCGCGGCAGGTGACGGCGAGGAAGAACGCGGTCTCCCAGTTCCCGGCGTTGGTGAAGTGGCCCGGTCCGGTGGCGGTGAGGTCGCGGACCTCGTGGTCGATCACGCACTGGACCCGGGCACCCTCGGGAGCGGTGCTGAGGTCGAAGACGGCGTTGAAGACCTGCATGGCGGCGGCCCAGGCCTCCCAGGTCTCCAGTTTCCCGCCCTCGGGGTCCAGGGTGAGGGCGATCTTCGCGTACCGGTACACGGTGGACGAGGTCGTGCCGATGGACTCGGGGTGCCGGGAGAGGTCGTCGATCTTCTTGACCCGCTTCTCCTGGAACTGCTTCTCCTTGATCCGGTAGGCGGGGTTGTCGATTCGGTGGCTCTCGATGCGGTACGTCAACGTCCTGCCCTCCGGTCCAGGTCGAATTCTCGGAAGGAGTAACCTTCGCTCCGGGAATCCAGGATTTGGCCCTGGTCATCGTAATTGGTGATGGGATTGCCCTTGACCTCGACGTAGTGGAGCTTGCCGTTCTCCAGAGCGGCCTGGATCTCGTCGGCCAGGTCCTCCTCGGTGAACGCGTTTCTGGCGTCGCTTTCCCCGCGTTCCCGCATGCTCTCCAGAATGGACTCCAGATACGCCCTCGTTCCCTGGGACACCCTGACCGGCGTGCTGTTCGGAACCTCGGCCAAGCGCGTGCCGAGCTGGGTGTCCGTACTGCTCTTGGCCTCGACGACGACGAGCCCGCCGTCCTCCGTGCGCCAGACCTGGTCGAACTGGTGGTTCCCGTTGCGGGGGGAGGTGTCGGGCAGGGTGATCTGCTCGGTGACCCTGGGCTTGTTGACGGGGTCGCCGTTCTCGTCCAGGACCGGCCTGCCCGCCGAGTCGAGGGCCGGGTGTGTGCCGTCGAACTGGTCGAGGATCGCGATGTCGGCCGTCGCCTCGCCGAAGCCCTCCGAGGCCCTGAGCATGTCGGTGTGCCGCTCGGCGTAGACCTCCCTGGCCGCGGCGAGGTCCCGGGGAACGCTGCCGCCCGCGTCGAGGTGCTCCTTGTACCGCGCCTCCAGCGCCTGGAGCCTGGTGCCCGCGGTGCCGTCCGCGGTGATGGCGCTGCGCCGCCTCTCCGCGAGCTCGTCGAGGTAGGTGTAGCCGTCGTTCGCGGGATCCCGTGAGACGAGCGCGTCGCGCTTGTTCACGTCTCCCTTGTAGTCCGGCGGGTCCGCGGCGGGAAGGGTCTCCTGGACGATCCACCGGCCGTTGTGCTTGTCCCAGGTCAGCTTGGGGAGGGGGATCTCCTCGGGACCCACCTTCGTGAACCGGCTCCTGCGGTAGCCGTTGTCCTGGTAGAACCGGTCGAACACCCCGTTGGAGCGGTCGTTCAGCAGGTCCTGGAAGTGCTGGTAGAAGCGTTTCCTGCCCTCGGGGGTGTCACCCCAGCGGTGGTTGGCCAGGTCCTGGACGTTGCTCGGCAGGTCTTCGTCACCGCCGCCGTCACCGCTGTCGCCGTCGAGGGGATCGTCCGGTCCGGAACCGTTCCCGTCGCCGGGGTCGGGCGAGTGCGGCGGTCCGTCGCCGGTGCCGCCACCGCCCGTGCCGCCGCCGGAACCGCCGCGGCCGGAGTCGGTCTCGATGACCGTCGTGCCTCCGCGCGGGCTGTCGAGGGACGTCGTTCCACCCGCACTGTTGTCGACCGTGGTGTCGTGGCGGGCGTCGACGCGCTCGCCGTCCGCCCCCTCCGCGATCTCGTGCTCTCCCCGGCCCGCGAGGACGAGTTCCTCGGGGCGCTCGTTCCCGGCCTCCACGCGGGAGGGCTCGGACTCGTAGCGCTGGACCGGGGTGTCGTTGACCGAGGAGACGTCGTCGGGTACCTGCGAGGTCACCCAGTCGTTCTCCTGGCCGTCCATCCCCTCGCGCAGGCCCCGGACGGACTCGGGGTCGACGCCGTCGAGGAAGTCCTGGCTGGAGTCGAGCAGCTCGGTGGTCGGATAGGTCGGCTCCTCGGCGTCCTGGTCGGCGCCGTCGCCCTCCGCGTCGTCGCGGTCCCGGTCCGAGGACCCGCGCCGCTCCGCGGCCTCGGGCTCGTCCCCGGGCGCGGTGTTCGCGCGCGGCGCGGACCCGTTGTCGCCGCCGACCCCGTCGGCGTCGTCGACCGGGACCGTGCGGTTGTCGCTGTTGCCGGGCCGGTCGGGGGAGGCGCCGTCGCCTCCGTCGAGGTCGTTGAGCCGTTGCAGGGCGTCGGTCATCCGGCCGAACTCGCCCTGGTCCAGATCCAGGTCGGCGAGCCTGCTGAGGTCCACCGGCTGGATGGACCCGTCGCCGAAGCTGGGCACGCGCGACATGAGGGTCTGGAGGTCCACCCCGCCGCCGTCGGGCAGGTCGGCGTCCGCACGGCCGCCGTTGACCCCGTCCAGGATCCGCGACCCGCGCCAGGCCAGGAGCGGGACGCCGACGACCGCGCCCACGCCGGTGGCGGTCAGCAGGGCGCCGCCCACCGTGGCGCCGATGTTGAGCGCCGCGGTCCCGATGACGTACCAGGGCCGGTCGCCCCACTCCCGCCACGGGACCACCGAGTGGGCCGCCTCCTTCCAGGCGTTCCCGGCGGTCTCCAGGGACCAGCCCCAGTTGCCGTTCTCGTCCCGGGACGCGCCCACCAGGGAGCCGAGGCCCTCCACGGTGCCGCCCCAGTAGTCCCAGAGGTTGTCGCCCCACGAACCGGAGAACCAGCCCTCGGGGCCGTGCGCCCCGACCATGCCGCCGAGGTCCTCGGCCATGCCGACCACGTAGTCCCCGACGGCGTCCGTGGCGTCGGTGTACCAGGCGTAGTCGCTGGTCTGGGGGGCTCCCCACTCCATCTCGACGCCTTCGAGGGGCGCGTCGAAACCGTAGACGAACTCGCCCGCGCCCGGGGTGACGCTGCCGTCGGCCCTCTGGGCGATGAAGGTGGTGCCGCCGAAGAGCGCGGTGATGGCGTTCGCGCACGTGCGCTCGGCCTCCTCGAACTCGTGCTTGAGCGCGGCGGCCCGATCGAGCAGGGCGTTGTGCTCGGCGACCTTGGGGCTCTCCTCCTTCCACCAGAGCATGCCGCTGCCCTCGTCCCAGTCCTCGTCACGCCCGTAGTCGATGCTCTGGAGGAAGGCGTAGGAGTCGCTGCGCAGCGTGTACCAGCGGTCCTTGATGTCGCGCGCCTTCTCGGCGAAGTCGATCAGCGCGTCGGAGGCGCTGGAGAGCGCCGACGACACCTCGTCGGCGTCCCCGGTGAGCGGGTTCAGGACGTTGAACAGCGTCGCGGACTCGGGTGCGGAGTAGATGCCGTCCAGGCCCGCCCACGCACCGGTGATGTCACCCGCGGTGTCGGTCAGGTCGGTCCCGTCGGCCTTGAGCTTGGCCGCCGCCGAGTCCAGGAGGTAGGTGAGGGTGTCGGGGATGGGGAACGCGCTGGGGTCGATCAGGCCTTCGTCGGACAAGGTCGTCACCGTTACCTGTGTGCCGGGACGCCGCGGGCGGGGGCCGGGGCCGTGGCGCTTCCCAGGTGCCGTACATGTCGTGGGGCGGGGCCGCGCGCGTCCGGGGGGACGGTGCGCGGTCCCGGTGGGCCGGGCAGGGGCGGTGCACCGGTGTGCGGATGACGGATAGGGGGGACGTGGCGCCGTGGGGGCCGGGCGGCGCCGGGGTTCGTGCGGAGGGGACGGGCCGGGGCGGTGCCGTGCGCCCGGGGTCCGGCGGTCAGACTGCCAGGTGGCGGCCGCCCCTGGGGGCGGGCTCCGGCTCCGGTTCGGGGATGACCCCGGCGCTGGCCTGGGACTCCGCGGCCATGTCGAGGTCGCCCTCGACGTAGTGGGTGGTGGCCTCGCTGGCACCGGAGACGGCGGAGACGGTCAGGCCCGCCATCTCGCTCATGATCGCGAAGTAGTGCTCGGCGAACTCGCCGAGGGCCATGCCGATGACGGGGCTCCTGGCGTAGTCGCCGGAGTCGACGAGGTGCTCCTCGACCTTCTGCATGACACCGATGAGGCCGTCGCCGCCGCCCTCCTCGCCGAGGTGTCCGGCGACGGTCGTCAGTACGCCGCCCACCGCGGCGGGTTGGATGTTCCACTGGGACACGTGGTGCTCCTTTCGTGCCGTGCGGGTCCGGGGCGCCGCCGGGCCCCGGCCGCCGGGAGCGGGACCGGTGGCGCGGTACCGCCCCCGGCCCGCGCGTGCGGCGCGGACACCAGGGTCTGACGCCCGTTCCCCGCTGAAGGTTTCACCGGGACCGCGGAGCGGGAAACCCCCGTTCTCCCGAGCGGCACCGGGCCGGGCGGGGGCCGCGCGCACGCCGCGGGGCGGTCACCGGGCCCCGCGGGGGCGGTCGGAGCCGCGGCCGGGTGCCGGCAGGGGCTTCGGCCGGTGCCGGTACCGCGTTCGGATTGGCCGGATACGGCCACGCGCCGACGGCGGGAAGGGGAGCAGTCGCGTCCGGGCGCCCGCCCCGGAGGCCCCGGCGGGTGAGCGGGCCAGGCCGGTCCGCCGGAGGGGTCCGCGCCGTTCACCGGCCGTCGTCCACAGGCGCGGATCATCCCTGTGCCTACGTCAGAGGCCACTTGTATGATGCAGATCCTCCCCTATGGGGGGATCCAGTCCGTTGCCCGGTCGCGGATCTTCTCCCGAACCACGGGCACTCCGCGTGCGTCCTCCCCCACGGGAGGCGAACAGCCTCGCGAGGACCCCCGAGGAAAGCAGGTGAAAAGTTGTCACGTTGGCAGATCGGCGACAGCACCCTGACCACCCTGTCCCAGAGCACCGGCACCACCGGTGACGAGCTGAGCAGCCTCATCCAGCAACTCGTCCAGGCCGCCGAGCCCCTGTCCGGCAAGTTCGACGGCGCGGGCAAGGCCGCGTTCGACTCCTTCAAGCTCAGGGCCGACGGCATCACCGCGGACCTGCGCGCGGGCCTCGGCTCCATCCAGGAGGGCCAGACCGGCATGAACACCGCGTTCGTCACCGGTGACCAGACCATGGCCGACGACGCGAACCAGAGCATGGGCTCGGCCAACTTCGACGCCGCCAAGTTCCGCTGACCCCCCGACCCCCCGGTAAGGAGCATCCATGAGCAACAACGCCTACGACCTCGGTGCCTCCCAGGAGGTCCAGGGCAACATCCAGTCGATCACCAACCGCCTCGAGACCCTGATCGGCGAGCACGACACCGACGTCAGCCAGGCCATGGCCGAGTTCGAGGCCACCGGCGTGTCCGAGGAGTACAGCGCCAAGGAGCTCAAGTGGCACAACGCCGGTAACGAGGTCCGCGAGATCATCCGGCTCGTGCGCGAGACGCTGTCCACCAACGACTCCACCGCCCAGGAGACCCTCAGCCGCGCCAACAGCGCGGTCATGAACATCTGACCGCACCCGAGGTACGGGACACGCACGAGAGGCAGTGAGGAGCACGGTTGGCACGCGACTACGACAGTCAGCTGCTGGAGTCCGTCGCCGTGCGCCGACAGCGCCTGCGCGAGGCGGTGCTCTTCGGCGGCCAGCGCACCAGGCGCCGCCTGGACGAGAACTTCGGCAAGGTGGCGATCAGCGCCTGCCTCGCCGCGGTCATCTGCGGCGGCACCGTCGGCTGGTCCTTCGTCAGCAACCAGCTCAGCACCCAGCGGGTGGAGCAGGAACAGCAGGCGTCGGGACCGGCCAACAACGCCGTCCCGCCCATTCCGGGCGACTGGGTCGGCGCGCAGGTCACGCTCGACGACCTGCGCGGGGAGCTGGACGCCGCCGGGGTCCCCGAGAGCCTGTACGTGCTCCCGGGCGACCCCCGTCCCGAGCCCGGAACCCTCGACAGCTACTACCTGCTCAGCCAGGACGCGGAGGGCTACCTGTCCGCCGCCGTCATGGACTTCGACCAGGGCCGCCCCGGACCCGAGTTCACCACCGAGGACGAGGCGGCCCGCTGGCTCTACCAGGAACTGGCCACCACCGAGCCCGAACCGACCGTCCTCACCCAGGCCGAGGAGAGGCAGACCGCCGAGGCCACGGCGGAGCTGGTCACCACGGTGCGCGAGAGCCTTCAGGAGCGCAGCGGCGGCTCCTACCTGCACGGACTCGCGGTCGGCGACGTCGTGGACGCCTTCGGCCAGGAGAGCGGCCGCTACCTGTTCCCCGACGGGACCGCCTTCGGGGAACGCGGTCTGCCCGACCACGCCCGCACCGCTCCCGACGGCGAGGACCTCTACCACCGCTACCGGGTCATCCACCCCTTCCAGGTGAGCGCGACCAGCGCCCCCGCGAACGGGGGGCACCCCGGCGGCGGCGTCCGCTTCACCCTCGACACGGCCGGGTTCACCGAGGTACCCACCGTTCCGACGATCCGCTGGCTCATCGGCAACGGCTACCTGGAGCGCATCGCCGTCAGCGACGTGCCCGGCTAGGGGCGCCGACGCAAGCCTCCACACCGTCCGGCTGGAGGGCACGACCGAATTCCGGGGCCCGGACCCCGGACCCGAGAGCGGTGGCCAGGGCCACCGGTGACGCAGGAGCGAGGATGGGAAGGCAATGACCGCTTGGAGCCGCGTGACCCTCGTCGGCGAGGAGCGCAGGGTCGACGCCGTCCTGCCCGCGAGCGAACCCGTGGGCGCGCTCATGCCCGAGGTGCTCGACCTCCTCGGCGACCAGGTGGAGAACCCCGCCAAACTGCGGCACCTGGTGACCGCCTCCGGGATCGTCCTGGAGGGCGACACCACGCTCGCGGAACGGCAGATCACCGACGGCGCGGTGCTGCGGCTGGTCCGGGCGGAGGAACCGGTGCCCGCCCCGGTGGTGCACGAGGTCCCCGAGGCGGTCTCGATGGCCCTGGACGACCACCAGGGGCGCTGGAACCCGGTGGCGGCCCGCTGGACCGCCACCGTCTCCCTCGTCGCCCTCGCCGTGGGCGCGGCCTGGATCGTGCAGGGGTACTTCTCCGGCAACGGCGGCCTCGTCGGCCTGGCCGTGGTCGCCGCCGTGCTGGTTGCGGTGGGCGCGTCGATCGGCCCGACCTGGCGGGAGCCCCTGGGCACGGCCCTGGCGATCAGCGGCACCGCGGTCGGCGGACTGGTCCTGTGGCTGGCCTGCGACCAGCTCGGCTGGCCCGAGTGGGCCCGCTGGGGCGGCGGCGCCGCCCTGGTCGCGGGACTGGTCCTGCTGCTCGGGCTCACGTCGGGACTGGGCCGGGGCGGCCTGACCGGTGGCGGGGTCGGACTCGCCCTGGCGGTCGTGTGGTCGGTGGGCGCGGCGCTGGGCCTGCCCACCTACCAGATCGCCGTCATCATGGCGGTGGCCTGCGTGGTGCTGCTGAGCCTGCTGCTCCGCCTGGCGCTGATGTTCTCCGGGCTGGCGGTCCTGGACGACCGGCGCAGCTCCGGGGAGGCGGTGACCCGGAGCGACGTGCTCACCTCGGTGGCGGGAGCCCACCGGAGCCTGGTGATCGCCACGATCGCGGTGGCGGTGTCCGCGGCCACGGCGGGGATCGGCCTGGCCACCCACTTCGACTGGTGGACGGCGGGGCTGTCGGTGGTGCTGGCCCTGGTGGTGGCCAGCCGCGCCCGGCTGTTCCCGCTGGTCGCGCAGAAGTCGGTGCTCATCGCCGCGAGCCTCGTGGTGCTGGTGGCCTTCCTCCTCTCCTGGGCCGAGGCCGTGCCCTGGGGGGTGTGGCCCGCGCTGGGGATCGCGGTCGCGGTGTCGGCCGTCCCCGCGGTCGTGCTGTCGATCGAGCAGCCCGAGCACGTGCGGGCGCGGCTGCGCGGTGTCACCAGCAGGTTCGAGGCGGTCGCCGTCGTCGTGCTGGTGCCCCTGGCGATCGGCGCGTTCGGCACCTTCCAGCGCCTCCTCACGACCTTCTGAGCGGGGGGACGATGAACGCCTCACAGACGCGGGCCCCGGGCGGGGCCTCTCCGGCCGGAGCCGCTTCGGCCGCCTCCGGGACGCGGCCGGTGCGCGGTGACGGCTGGGTGCGCCGCGTCGGCCGGGCGGCGCTGCGCCCGTTCCGGGCGGCGGACGAGGTGGCCGACACCATCGAGCTGGGGAGGCGGTTGCAGCGCCCCACCTCGACCGGGCGCCGGATCGTCGTGGACGACCTGGGGTCGGGCGCCGACGCGTCGGTGGTGACCGCGCTGGTCGCCCGCTCGCTGGCGCACTTCCGCCACGACCGGGTGCTGGCCGTGGACGCCACCGGTCGGGCGCCGTCGCTGGCCGAGCGGCTGGGCCTGGACGAGCCCGGCGACCTGGACGGGGTGGACCCCACCGGTTTCGAGTCGGTGCGCGCCAGTCTCGGCGAGGCCAACGAGCGCCTGTGGACGGTGCGGGCCGCCCCGGGCGGGGCCGGGGCCTACATGTCCGGGCTGCTGCCGATCTCGCGGTTCTTCGGGGTGACCCTCGTGGCCGGGGAGTCGGGCGGTGCGTTCGTGGAGGCCGTCGGCGGGGCCGCCCACGCACGGGTGCGCGTGGTCCGCGCGACCCGGGAGGCCGCGATCCGGGTCGGGCGCGAGCTGGATTTGCTGGTCGCGGAGGGCAGACAGGACGAGGTACGGCGGACCGTGGTGGTCGTCTTCGACGAGCGGCGGCGTGAGGACCCGGGGTTCGACGTGGCCCGCACGACCGGGATCATCGCCGAGAGCGGCGCGGGCGTCATCGTCCTGCCGCACGACCGGCACCTGGCCCAGGGCACGGTCGTACGCCCCGGGTTCATCGGTGAGGCCACCCACCGGACCGTTCAGCTGGTGGCCGCCGAGGCGCTGGACCGTTCGGTGGACGGCGCCGGGCCGGTCCGGACCCGCGTCGAAGGAGGGGAGTAGCCGTGGAGCAGCGACCCGAACCGGAACGGGGGACCCCTCCCGGGGAGCAGGAGACCCGGGAGGAGCACGACGGCCGGGGGAACCCGGACGCGCCGCCGGACGCCGGGAACCCGACCGGCTGGCAACCGGGGGTTCCCGTGCACGGGGATCCCGACCAGGGAGGTCGGCGGCAGGCGCCGTGGGGGGAACCGGGACGGCACCCCGGGCCGGTGCACGGCCAGCCCGCGCCGTCCGGCGGCCACGACGCCGGGCAGTGGGGGAGCGACGCGGCGCCGAGCGGGCCGCAGCGGCCCGCCGCCGGTCAGGGCTTCCCGGGAGGGGGCGCCGTCCCGAGCGGATCGGAGTCCGCCGCCGGTCAGGACGCCGCACGGTGGCCGGAACCGGGGCGGGGCGAGCCGTCCGGCGGCCAGCGGCCCTTCCCGCACACGCCGTACCCGGGTCGGGGAACGGCGCACCCGTACGGCCAGCAGGGGGGCGCCAACGCTGCGCCGAGTGGTCCGCAGGCCTCTCCAGGCGGGCAGTATCCCCGTGGTCCGCAAGGCGCTCCCAGCGGGCCTCAGCAGCCCGCCGCCGGCCAGGGCTTTCCGAGCGGTCCCCAGTACGCGTATGGCCAGCAGGGTGGGCCCAGCGGCCCCCAACCAGCCCCGTCCGGCGGCTGGTTCCCCGAAGCGCCCGGACACGGCCAGGGCACCCCGCCCGGCGGCGCGCCGGGCTATCCGGGACAGGGAGCGCTTCCTCCGACGCCCTACGCCGTCGAGCCGCCGAGGCCGTACGAGCCCACCGGCCCCAACGCGCCCTGGGCGGGCCACTCGGGTCCGCAACGGCCCCCCACCCCGCCCGGTGGAACGGCGACGCCGCGCACCTTCGCGCAGGACTCGGTAGCCGAGGCCTTCCTGTCGGGGACGCCCATGCCCGCACCGCCGACCCAGCAGCCTCCGGCGCCTCCCGAGCAACCCCAGCAGCCTCAGCGACCCCAGCAGTACGGGCCCGGTCCCGCGCAGAGCCCGCCGGAACAGCGGGCATCGTGGCCGCGGCCCCCGCAGTGGCCGCAGCCTCCGGAGCAGCAGGCGCCATGGCAGCCGCAGCCGCAGCCGGACCCGGCCGTGCCCGTGGACCGGAGCGCGTCGGCCGCTCCTCCCGCCGCGCCACCGGCGCCTCCCGCGAACCCCTCGCCCGCCCCGCGGCCGGAGCCGCCGCGCGACCAGGAGCCGCCCGGCGAGCGGGAGCGGCCGGGCAGCCGGAGACCGCCGGACGGACAGGAAGCACAGCCGCACGAGAACACGCCTTCGGCCTCCCGGTCCCGCGAGGAGGTCCCGCCCGCCCGCGCCTGGTTCGGTACGGCCTCCGCCTCCGAGGCGTCGCGCCCGCCGGGACCCCCCGGCGCGACCCGCGAGCCCCGGCGGGTCGGTCCGCCGCGCCCAGCGGACCCCGTGACCGTCAACCCCGGAGGCGAGGAGGACTCACCGGACCCGGACGCGGAGGAGACGGACGTCTTCCTGGTCATGGGTGCCGACCGGCGCGCCCGCAAGATGCGGGAGGAGGGCAGGGAGGCCCCGCGGACCGGGGAGGAACCGGACTCACCGGAGTCCTCAACGGCCTCGGAGACCCCACCCGCCCCTACCGCCCCCGAGGCCGCACAGGAACACGGCTCCCCGCTGTACCAGGGCGTCTCCCTGTTCGCACCCGAGCCGGAGGCCGCGGAACCCGGCGGCCCGGAGGAGACCGAGTCCTCCCTCGGGGTCCCCGAACCCGTGCGCCCCGACACGGACACCGTGCGCGTCCAGGCTCCGCCGCCCGTGGAGGCGGACCCGGCCGACTCCTCGGAGACGGCCGCCCCCGTCGCGGGCACGGGCATCCGGCCAGCCGGGCCCGAATCCGACGGCGCTCGCGGGTCCGGGGAGGCCGACTCCTCCGACACCGGTGGAGGAGCCGTCTCCCACAGCGCTCCCGGTTCCGGCACGTCCGTGCCGGGCACGGGAGCGGGAGAGGCCCTGGCCGAGGACTCCGGACCCACCGACCCCGCCCAGCCCACCGGCGCTCCCCTCGAGGCGGGCACCGCTGTCAGCGGACCCGCGCCGGGGGAGGCCGGTTCCGCGGCGGCCGCCGAGCGTTCCTCACCGGGCGCCGGGCAGGAGTCCGCTCCTCCCGGAGCCCGGGAGCCGGAGCAGGGCGCTGCCTACCCCGCCTACGGCGACCGGCCACTGGAGCCCACCAGGTTCGCGGACATTCCGGCCGCGCCCTACGCGGGCGTGGGGCAGCCGGAACCCGATCAGGGCGTCCCGCACACCGGGGACCGCCCGGACCCGCCGACCCCGTACGCCCCGGCCGCGAACCCCCCGCCCGCGCAGGACCCTCCGGCACAGGCCCTTCCGGCACAGGACCCCCTGGCACGGGGGATCGAGTCCTGGATCGATGCCGTGGGCGACGGGCGCACCCCGGTCCAGGGCGGATACGAGCAGAGGATCGCCGCGGTGAAAAGCGTCCCGGCCTCCCCCTGGCGCCGGGCCGTCTTCGCGGTGACCGGAGGACGCCTCAACCTGGGGTGAACCCGCGGTCGGGTGACAGCAGGGGGAGGCGCGCCCGCCTCCCCTTGCGGACGCGCCTCCGGGGACGCCGTACGGCACCCCCCATCCGCCGGTCCGGTCCACGGGCCGCCCTTGCGCGGGCCAGAGGACCCGGACAACCCGGTCCGGCGGGCGCCGACCGTCCGGGTCCGTCCCCTCGGCGAAGCACCGGTCCGGTCGGCTCTGCCGTCCCGCGCCGGGCCGCTCGGGCCGGGGCCTCGCGGCGCTGGGACGGCGTCCTCAGGTCATCTCCTGTCCTCCAACCCCCCGAACAGGGACAACGCCTCCCCGTGGCTGGCGGGCAGGGGCACCGTCCACACGGCCGCCCCGTGCTCCCAGCAGGTCCCCCGGCGCAGCGCGTCCAGTTCGCGGTCCAGGTCCGCGGACTCGGGGGCCACCACCGCGATCCGACCCCGGGCCAGCAGGCACACCGACTCCCCGCGCGTGAAGAACCCGCGCAGTTCGTGGCCGAGCACGATCAACCGCGCGGTGCGCCGCCACGGGTCGATCCCCGGATCCAGCGCCACGACCACGAGCCGGTGCCCCGAGGCGGGCGGCGCCCCGTCGCCGGTGTGCCGGTACAGCTCACCGAGCCGGGTCCGCAGGTACTCCGCGGTGGCCAGGCCGGTCAGCGGGTCCTGGCAGGTCTGCCACCCGCGCCCCGCGTCCGCCCACCCCTCGGCCAGCGCCCGGACCAGGACCGGCGGCGGGCTCCGCCACCCCGCCACCGACGTGAACGCCGACAGGTCGTCCAGGCTCTGCCCGATCCCCACCCCCGAACGCGCCCGCGCCCCGCCCAGGAGCCCGCAGGGGCCGGCCAGGTCGTCCCCCGCCGCGAAGGCCCCGCACACCGCGTCCACGGCGGGCGTCCACCAGCTCTCGGGCGGGTCCCACCCCGCCTCCCGGCTCCGCCGGCCCCACGGCGCGCGCAGTTCCCGGGCACGGGCGGTACGGTCCCGCGTCCCGGTCCTCACCTCGGCATCTCCCATGGCGCCGCTCCCGTCGGTCGGTCCTGTCGCGGAGGCGGGTCCGCGTCCGCTCGGCGCGTTCCGTCCTCCCTCACCCCTGATTACGGAGATCGGTGGCGGCTGTGACGCGAATGCGGGATATTTTTCGAGCACGTGTCCTCCAGCGCCGGACCGGGGCTCCTCCCCGGACCGCGGCGCACACTCCCCAGAAAGGACGCCGGGTGAACGACGTCCCCGACGATCACACAGAGACTCTGGTCGGTGACGGTGAGTTGATTCAGTGGGTGCGGGACGGCGACACCGGCGCCTACGCCACCCTCTACGAGCGCCATGCCGCGGCGGCGCGCGGACTGGCCCGGCAACTGCTGCGCGGCGAGGCGGAGGTGGAGGACGCCGCCGCCGAGGCGTTCACCCGCGTGCTCAGCGTCATCCAGCGAGGAGGGGGCCCGCAGGACTCCTTCCGCCCCTACCTGCTCACCGCCGTCCGCAACGCCGCCTACGACCGGGGACGCGGGGAGAGGCGCCAGGTCGTCACCGACGACATGGAGAGCCTCGTCCCCGGCCAGCCCTTCGTCGATCCCGCGCTCGAAGGGCTGGAGCGCTCCCTCATCGCCCGGGCCTTCCTCTCGCTCCCCGAGCGCTGGCAGTCGGTGCTCTGGCACACCGAGATCGAGGGGGCCAAACCGGCCGAGGTCGCGGACGTGCTCGGCATGAAGCCGAACGGCGTCGCCGCCCTCGCCTACCGGGCGCGGGAGGGGCTGCGGCAGGCCTACCTCCAGATGCACCTGGCGGGCGGGAACGCCGCCGAGGCCTGCCGCCCGACCCTCGGACTGCTCGGCGCCCACGTCAGGGAGGGGCTGTCCAGGCGCGACACCGCCAAGGTCGACCGGCACATGGACGGCTGCGCCGACTGCCGCGCGGTCTACGCCGAGCTGACCGACGTCAACGTCGGCCTGCGCGGGGTCGTCCTGCCGCTGGTGGCGGGCGCGGGGGCGGCGGGCTACCTCTCCGCCACCCCCGCCGGGGGCGCCTGGTGGGGGAGGATGTCGCGCCGCCAGCAGCAGGCGGCGGCCGGAGGCACGGCGGCGGCCGGTGTGGCGGTCGCGGTCGCCCTGGCCCTGACCAGCGCGCCGGAACCGCTTCCCGAACAGCAGCCGCCCCCGGCGGCGGCCCCGTGGGAGCAGCCTCCGGCGCCGACCGCTCCGGACGAGCCCGAGCCCGCTCCGGACGCGCCGCGGCCCTCTCCTCCGGCCAGCGACCGGCCGCGCCCCGACGCGGACGAGCGGCCCGAGCCCGCCGAGCCGGTCCCGGCGGTGCCGCCCGCCGACGTGCCGGAGGAGGAGGTGGCGCAGGAGCCCGGGCCGCGGTTCGCCGCGGGGATCGACCCGGTCGGCTCCCTGCTCCCGGGCAGCGAGGGGATCATGGTCCTGGACGTGCGCAACATCGGCGGCGGCGCGGCCGAGGAGGTCGTCGCCCAGCTCACCCTGCCGCCGGGCGTGGAGATGGTCTCCTCCGGCGGTGCGGGAAACGCGCTTCCCAGGGCGGTGGGACACGGCGACTGGAGCTGTTCCGCGGGCAGCGGGGGCGGCCGCTGCGCCCACCCGGGGATGGCGGCGGGGGAGGACGGCACCCAGTTCATCGACGTGCGCGTGGCCCCGGACGCCGAGGTCGGGGTTCCGGCGACGGTGTCGGTGTCCGCCGCGGGCGTGACCGCCGAGGCGACGGGGGAGCGGGGCGTGAGCGCGGAGGGCGTCACGGCCCGCTACGCCACCGCGGGCCGGGTACGCGCGGAGAGCGTCGGCAACGCCCTGATGACCTGCGTCGAACCGGAGCCGAGGGGTCGCTGGCCGTGGCCGTGGTGGGACTGGCCGTACGCCCCGGACGTCCCCGACCCGCGTCCGCAGGGTCCCGGGACCGAGCCGGGCACGGAGTCCTCCCCCGCTCCGGGCGCCCCCGCGCCCCCGAGACCGGAGCCGCCGGAAGCCGAGGCGACCATGGAGGAGGATGCGGTCCCTGGTCGGGAAGAGGGCGAAGGGGCTCCTGACGGGACGGTGGGCGCGCCGGACAACAACGTGCCCACGGAAACGGCGCGCGGACCGTTCTCCGAAGGCGTGGCGCGGCACGGCGGCCACGGCCCGGCGACGGTGGCCCACCACGCCCCCGGGTCCCACGGCGCCTCCGAGGCACAGAACGCTCCCCGGGCGCAGGACGGCCCCGGGTTCCACGGCGCTCCCGAGGCCCAGGACGGCCCCTGCGCCCGGGCCAGGCTGCGCCAGGGGCCGCGCCTGGACAACGACCACTGGACGATGGTCCCGCTGGACGCCGACGACGACCCCTCCACCACCTCCTCCAGTTCGGCGACCTGGGAACTCCCCGAGGGCGGCGGGGTGCGCTGGGCGGGGCTCTACTTCTCCGGGACCGGGACCCCCGACGCCCCCTCCGTCCGGGTCAGGGGACCGGGCATGACGGACTACCGCACCGTCGAGGCCACCAGCAACCGTGTCGCCGAGCTGCCCGGCTACCCCGCCTACCAGGCGTTCGCCGAGGTCACGGACCTGGTGCGGGCCCAGGGCGGCGGCCAGTGGTGGGTCGGCGACGCCCCCGTGAGCGAGGGCCGCGGCCACTACGCGGGCTGGAGCCTCGTGGTCGTGCTGGAGGACCCCCGGGTGGGCACCCGCAACCAGGTGATGGTCCTCGACGACACCCGGGTCTCCTTCCACGGCGGCGGGGGCGGCCCCTTCGCGGTGTCGGGCCTGCTGCCCGCCGCCGTACCCGCCCGGATCGACGTGGTGGCCTGGGAGGGCGACCCCGACCTGGGCGGGGACCGGGTGACCGTGGACGGCGCGGCGGCGGAGCCGGTCGGCGGCTACGGGCGGACGGACAACGCGTTCACCGGCTCGGCCCGCGGCGCGGTCGGCGACCCGCTCGCGTTCGGCACCGACGTGGTCCGATTCGACTCAGTACTTGGCCGAGAAACGGACATCCGAATCCTGACCGAACAGGACGCCGTGATGGTGGGGGCAGTGGTCCTGACGGCCCCCATGCGTAGTTGAGGTACGGGCTTCCACCCGCCCCGTCCGGGCCTGTCCGGCCGCTTCGGAGCCCCGGGGCCCTCAGGAAAACCGCCTGTGTGTAGCAGTCCAATAACTCTGTGTGTTCAGAAGGGGCACGCAAAACCAGACAGACTTGGCTAGGCTGTGGCCCGGTCATGGACATGGCCCAGAGACAACAGGGAAGGGGGTCGGTGCCAGTGGACCGCTGCGCGTTGTTCGTTGACGCGGGGTACCTTCTCGCGGACGGCGCGATGGCAGTGCACGGAACCCGCAACCGGGACTCCGTCTCCTGGGACTACACCGGTCTCGTCCAGTTCCTCAACGAGGTCGCGCGGGACCGCACCGGCCTGCCGCTCCTGCGCTGCTACTGGTACGAGGCGGTCGCCGACGACCGGCGGACCCAGGAGCAGGACGGCATCGCCGACATCCCCGGTATCAAGTTCCGCGGCGCGCGGATAAGGCCCGGCCGCCGCGAGGGCGTCGAGAGCTACGTCCAGCGCGACCTCACCACGCTGGCCCGTACCGGCGTCCTGTGCGACGCCGTCCTGGTCAGCGGGGACGAGGACATGGCGCCGGTCGTGGCCGACGTACAGGACATGGGCGTGCGCGTCACGGTCGTGCACGTCTCCGTCGAGGGCAACTGGACCATCTCCCGGGCCCTGCGCCGCGAGTGCGACGACCTCATCGAGATCGGCGCGGGCCACCTGCGCCCGCACGTCAACCTGCTCTCCAGCGGCGGCGCCGCCCAGGAGACCGCTGCCAAGACCACCACGCCGTTCTCCAACGGCCGCGCCCGCTCGGCGCCCGAGACCCCCAGGCAGCCCGTCGCGACGGCGCAGCCCGGCGGCAGCCGGGTGGAGGCGGCCTCCTCGTCCGCCGTGGGCCTGGAGGCGATGTTCGCCGGAACCGGCGGACAGCCCGCCCCCCAGGGCAGCGCCATGGACCAGCTGCGCGCCATGCGCAGGTCCCTCGCCCAGCAGCGCGGCGGCGGGGACCACCTGGCCGGGCCGAACACGGACAACCAGCAGTCCGGCCCGATCGACGCCAACGGGTTCCCCTCCGGCGGCCAGGTCCCGCCGAACGTGGGCGGCAACAGCGCCTATCCGGGCGCCTCGATGACCGGGGGGCACCCGGCGCCGGGCGGCCAGGGGGGCTACCCCGTCACCGGGGGGCACCAGTCGCTGCGCGGGGCCGACCAGACGGGCTACGGGCTTCCGGCGAGACAGGCACCGCCCCCGCAGCAGCACATGACGGGGCCGCAGCAGTCCTTCGCCGGCGGGACCGGGCCACAGCAGTCCTTCGCCGGCGGGACCGGGCCGCAGCGCTCCTTCTCCCAGGAGGGGCAGTCCCTGCAGCCGGGCCAGCACGGCCAGCCGGGCCAGCACGGCGGGCAGCCGGGGCACGGGCAACCGGGGCACGCGCCACCGCAGAGGAGCGCCCCGCCCCAGGACCCCAGGTTCGGCCCGGGGGACAACCCCGGCTTCGGGGGTGCGAACGACGCAAACCCTACCTATGGGACCAGTACGGAAACTGACACCGCCCAACGCGGTGGGGCGGCCCCCTCCTACGGGGGACCGCAGCCTACTGGTCCCGAACAAGACAGCCGGTTCGCCGCCGGCGACTACCGGGAACCGCGTCCCAGTCCTGGATATCCCCAGCAGACGCGTCCCGCCACGCATACCGTTGACGAAGCGGTGCATGTTGCGCGCAAAGAAGGGAACGACTTCGCGGAGTCGATCGCCCGCGAGGCGCCCGCCCTGTGGGTCGAGGCCGTCCTCGCCCGCAGGCCCCGGATGCCCTCCGACCTGGAGGCGCGTCTGCTCCAGGGTTCCTCGCTGCCGATCGACCACCTGTTGCGTGACGAGGTCCGGGACGGACTGCGCCAGGGGTTCTGGCAGGCACTGGAGCGTGCCAGGCCCTGAGATCCTTGCGCGGGGAGTGCGAGTAGGTGATGAGGGCGATGCGGTTGACCCACGTGACGACGGCAGAACTCGACCGTTTGGAATTCCACGCCGTCCGGTCTGGTGAGCACGGACGGGTCGCCGCCCAGCTCATGGACCTGGCCAACCGGGTCGACGCCGGAAGCGAGATCTCCCGCGCGGAGCTGTTCGTGCGCGCGGGGGAGCAGTGGGAGATCGCCCAGGAGTTCGAGCGCGCCTGCTCGGCCTACCAGAGGGCGATCGACGACGGCGGCCCCACGGTGATCGACGCGCGCGCCCTCAGCGCCGGTGCGCTGCTGCAACTGAACGAGGTCGGGACGGCCTACGCCCACCTCGAACGCCTGGAGAGCGAGCGACCCCGGGGCTCCAGACCTACATCCACGTCGCCGAGGCGCTGTACGCGCACGACGACCTGGAGGGCGCCGAGCGGTGGGCCACGGTCGGCGCGCACCGCTTCCTCGGCCTGGACGCCTCGCCCTACGTCCACGACCTGCTGCTGGAGCTGCTGCGGATCCGGTTCCGCGTCCGCGTCGACCTGGGCCTGGACGAGGACGCCCTGGACCGGCGGCTCGACGCCGGGTGAGGGCCGCGCCGGGCTCGCCCGCCCCCGCGGCCCGCGCCGACCCCGGTGAGTGAGGTTTCCGACGTTTCCCTCCCGGGGGCCGCGACACGCCCGGGCCGACTCCGCCCGGAGTGCTTTTCCGCGACGCCCCGAGGCCGCGGCCGCAGGATCGGGTACGCCAGGTTCCGCGGAGCCGTGCGGCCCCCGTGCGCGGGCGTTGCGGGCCGACTGGGGCGGCGGCACGGGCAGGGTCGGGTGCGGGCGCCCCCGGCGACGACCTAGGCTGTGTCGGGCCGCCTCAGGGCCGCCCCGACGGGGCGCTCAGCCCTCGCGCCGACGGGCCTCCCAGAGCCCCTCATACCACGCCCCCAGGGTGTGTTCGACAATCGTCGAAGAACCTGAGAAATCGATGACACGCCATCATCTTGCGGTGTTCCAACGCACCATCCCCTAGATGTAGTATCTCTCCCGCTGGTGGTTCACCCCTCGGGGTGAGGCAGAGGGGACCCGGTACGAGCCGGGCCGTCCCCGCAGCGGTGAGTGGAAGAAGAGGCCGTCACAGGTACCGGGAACCCCCGCGGAACCCCGGTGCCGTGGTCCCCGCCCACCCGCCACCGGTGATGCACACCTGAGTGTGTGCCGACGACGGGGCTTCGAGAACGAGCCGCCGCGGCCCGCCGGCCGGACGACCGCGCGCACCCAGTGCGCCGGTCCGCCGGGAGCGCCGCGCGACCCTCGCTTCTCGTCCCCTCCCCGCCGGGACTCTTCTATCGAGGTTGGAGCCGCTGTATGACCCTTGACGTCGAGGCCGTGCCCGCATCCGTTCGGTCCAGCAAGGACGGCAACCCCCCTGCCGCCGTCGACCGGATCGAGCACGTCGTAGCCGAGGCCTGTGCGCGGCTCACCGGTGTTTCGGCGGAGAAGGTCCTCACCGAGGCCCGTCGCGGCTTCTACCCCGGCATCTCCGACGCCGAGGTGGAACTCGCCCTGGTCATGGCCGCCCGCAGCTTCGTGGAGGTCGACCCGGACTACTCCTACGTGGCCGCCCGCCTGCTGCTGGACAAGCTGCGCCGCGAGGCCCTCACCTTCATCAGCGGCGCCCCCGACGCCGCCGGCCAGTCCGAGATGGGCGAGCGCTACGCCGCCTACCTCGCCGCCTACGTCGGACGCGGCATCGACCTCGGCCAGCTCGACCCGGCGCTGGCCAAGTTCGACCTGGCCCGCCTGGGCGCCGCGCTGCGCCCCGAGCGCGACGAGCAGTTCACCTTCCTGGGCATCCAGACCCTCTACGACCGCTACTTCCTGCACAGCGACGAGGTGCGCTACGAGCTGCCGCAGGCGTTCTTCATGCGGGTGGCCATGGGTCTGGCCCTCAACGAGGACGACCGCGAGGCCCGCGCCATCGAGTTCTACGAGCTGCTGTCCTCGTTCGACTTCATGGCCTCCACGCCCACCCTGTTCAACTCGGGCACCGTGCGGGCGCAGCTGTCCTCCTGCTTCCTCACCACCGTGGGCGACGACCTCCAGGCCATCTTCCACGGCATCAGCAACAACGCGATGCTGTCCAAGTACTCCGGCGGCCTCGGCAACGACTGGACCCCGGTGCGCGGCCTGGGCTCGCACATCCGCGGCACCAACGGCAAGAGCCAGGGCGTCGTGCCGTTCCTGAAGATCGCCAACGACACCGCCGTCGCGGTCAACCAGGGCGGCAAGCGCAAGGGCGCGGTGTGCGCCTACCTGGAGACCTGGCACATCGACATCGAGGAGTTCCTCGACCTCCGCAAGAACACCGGTGACGAGCGCCGCCGCACCCACGACATGAACACCGCGAACTGGGTTCCGGACCTGTTCATGCAGCGCGTGGAGCAGGGCGGCAGCTGGACCCTGTTCTCGCCGGACGAGGTCCCCGACCTGCACGACAAGTACGGCGCCGAGTTCGCCGAGGCCTACGCCCACTACGAGGCCGAGGCCGCGGCGGGCCGGATCAAGGTCTCCAAGACCCTCCCGGCCGTCGACCTGTGGCGGCGCATGCTGACCATGCTGTTCGAGACCGGGCACCCGTGGATCACCTTCAAGGACCCGTCCAACCTGCGCTCGCCGCAGCAGCACGTCGGCGTGGTGCACTCCTCCAACCTGTGCACCGAGATCACGCTGAACACCAGCGCCGACGAGGTCGCGGTCTGCAACCTGGGCTCGGTCAACCTGGCCCAGCACGTGGGCCCGGACGGCCTGGACGCCGAGCGCCTGCGCCGCACCGTCCGCACCGCCGTGCGCATGCTCGACAACGTCATCGACGTGAACTTCTACACGATCCCCGAGGCGCGCCGCGCGAACATGCGCCACCGCCCCGTGGGCCTGGGCCTCATGGGCTTCCAGGACGCGCTGTTCAAGCTGCGCACGCCCTTCGCCTCCGACGGCGCGGTCTCCTTCGCCGACGAGAGCATGGAGCTGATCAGCTACTACGCCATCGAGGCCTCCATGGAGCTGGCCGCCGAGCGCGGCTCCTACGAGAGCTTCGAGGGCTCCCTGTGGAGCCGGGGCGTGCTGCCGATCGACTCGCTGCGCCTGCTGGCCGAGTCGCGCGACGGCGACCTGGACATGGACCGGGGCGAGACCCTGGACTGGGACTCGCTGCGCGAGCGCGTCAAGACCACGGGCATGCGCAACTCCAACGTCATGGCCATCGCCCCGACCGCGACCATCGCCAACATCACCGGCGTGAGCCAGTCGATCGAGCCGGTCTACCGCAACCTGTACGTCAAGTCGAACATGTCCGGCGACTTCACCGTGGTCAACCCCTACCTGGTGCGCGACCTCAAGGCCCGCGGCCTGTGGGACGACGACATGGTCTCCGCGCTGAAGATGCACGACGGCAGCCTCGGCGCCATCGACCGCGTCCCGGCCGACCTCAAGGCCCTCTACGCCACCGCGTTCGAGGTCGACCCCGAGTGGCTGGTGGACGCCGGTTCGCGCCGCCAGAAGTGGATCGACCAGGCCCAGTCGCTGAACCTGTACATGGCGGCCCCCAGCGGCAGGAAGCTGGACTCGCTGTACCGCCGCGCGTGGCGCTCCGGTCTCAAGACCACCTACTACCTGCGTTCGCAGAGCGCCACCCACGTGGAGAAGAGCACGCTCAAGGGCACCGACGGCCGCCTCAACGCGGTCGCCGCGACCCCCGCGGCCCCGGTCGCCTCGCCCGCGCCGAGCCCGGCCCCGGCGCCGAGCCCCGCGCCCAGCCCGTCCCCGAACCCGCAGCCCGTCACCGGCGGCGCGGCCGACGAGGACGAGTTCGAGATCATCGACGGCCAGGCCTGCTCGATCGACGACCCCGAGTGCGAGGCCTGCCAGTAGCACCGGCGGCCGCGCACCCCCGTGCGGCGACCGGAGGGCGGGGGCGGCATGACGCCGCCCCCGCCCTCCGGCGGGCCCCGGGCCGCGGAGGCGTCCGTCCCCTTCACCCAGCCACGACTCTTCCGGTACGTCCGGAGAACGGAAAAAACCCCAGCATGACCGCAGTTTCCGAGAACAGCGCGAGCGCCACCAGCGGCCTCGGTGAGATCGAGCGCGACGCCGAGCGCGTCAACGTCGACGACAAGGCGATGATCAACGCCCGCGCCGACGTCAACCAGCTGCTCCCCCTCAAGTACACGTGGGCGTGGGAGAAGTACCTCGCGGGCTGCAACAACCACTGGATGCCCACCGAGGTCGCCATGCAGGCCGACATCGCGCTGTGGAAGTCCAGGGACGGGCTGACCGAGGACGAGCGCCTCATGCTCAAGCGCAACCTCGGCTTCTTCGCCACCGCCGAGTCGCTGGTGGCCAACAACATCGTGCTGGCCGTGTACCGGCAGCTCACCAACCCCGAGTGCCGCCAGTACCTGCTGCGCCAGGCCTTCGAGGAGGCGGTGCACACCCACACCTTCCAGTACATCTGCGAGAGCCTCGGCCTGGACGAGGGCGAGCTCTTCAACATGTACCGCGAGGTCCCCTCGATCACCGCCAAGGACGCCTGGGCGCTCAAGTACACGCAGAACCTGGAGAACCCCGAGTTCCGCACGGGCACCCCGGAGGCCGACCAGGCCTTCCTGCGCGACCTCGTGGCCTTCTACGTGATCTTCGAGGGCATGTGGTTCTACACCGGCTTCGCGCAGATCCTGTCGCTGGGCCGCCGCAACAAGATGGTCGGCATCGCCGAGCAGTACCAGTACATCCTGCGCGACGAGTCGATCCACCTGAACTTCGGCATCGACGTGATCAACCAGATCAAGATCGAGAACCCGCACCTGTGGAGCGAGGAGTTCCAGGCCGAGGTCCGGCAGATGCTCACCGAGGCCTGCGAGCTGGAGGTGGCCTACGGCCGCGAGACCATGCCGCGCGGCGTGCTCGGCCTCAACGCGGAGCTGTGCGAGAAGTACATGCACTTCATCACCGACCGCCGCGCCGAGCAGATCGGCCTGGCGCCCATCTTCGGTGAGACGGAGAACCCGTTCCCGTGGATGAGCGAGATGATGGACCTCCAGAAGGAGAAGAACTTCTTCGAGACCCGCGTCATCGAGTACCAGACCGGCGGCGGCCTGGACTGGGACTAGTGGGGCCCTGGGTCCCCTGACCGGGACCGCAGGGGCCGGAGGGCTTCCTCCCCACCGGCGGTGGCCCGGGTCGTGGCGCGCGACCCGGGCCACCGCCGTGTGCGCTCAGCCCTTGTCCGACCAGGTCATCCTGACGTTGAAGGTGGCCTCCGCGCTCCCCTTGACGACCACGGCCCCGGCCTCGGCGGTCACGCTCACCCCGAACTCCACCTCGGTCTCGGAGGGGGCGAGCGAGGAGGAGGACAGTTCCCGCAACTGCCCGGACACCGCCTCGGCGACCTTGCGGATCCGCAGCAGGACGTCGTCGAGCCGCCTGTCGCCGGTGGCCTCCTCGGACCTCCTGGAGACGTTGGCGGCCCCCTCCCGCCGGGCGGGTACGGACTCGATACTGACCACGGTGCCGTCGTCGGTGACGAAGTCGATCACTTTGTTCACTTTGACCTCATACGTTCCTTGGCGAGGGGTAAAGCTATTCCTGTGGGAGAGCTCGGAAAGTAAAATACTGGGAAGTGTCCGCAAAAGACGAGATTCCGCTGCCGTCCGTGCGGAGGAAACGGTGGGGCGAACCAGTTATGACCGGGCGAAACGACGCGCGTGCCCGCTGGCGCGACGGACGCGACGGTACCGGGTGGCGCAAGTCGTCGATGTCTTCGGACGCGGGTTCGTGCTGCGAGGCCTCCCTGGGGGAACCGGGCCGGATCCTGTTCCGCGACTCCCACCATCCGGACGGGCACACGCTGCGGTTCGGCGCCGGCGAGTGGCTGTCGCTGCTGGCGTCCCTGTCCTGAGAACCCCGGAAACCGGTCCCGGATATTTCCGGGACGGCAAAGGGGGCGCCGTTCCCCGACTCCCCTTTCCCTCCCGGCCCGGACACGGGAAAGGGATTCCCCGCCTCTCCCCGGGGCGCGCCGACGCCCTGACGGCACCGTGTTCAGGCACGTCCCGGCACCCCGGAGAGCGGTCCGGGGTGCCGCGCGGTGGTCTCTGGCCTCAGGTCCGGACCGGGACGATGTCGGTGTCCAGCCGGGCGTACTCCGCCATCGTGGTCACGAACCGGTGGTCCGGGCCGAACCGGGCGGTGTAGTGGTCGCGCAGGGCCGCCCACTCCTCCCGGACGTCCTCGCCCAGTGCCCGGCGGCTGATCAGCAGGTTGCGCCGGGCGGTGGTCAGGAAGAGGTTGTGCTCGCCGAGGACCTCCCGGCACAGCTCCACACTGGCCGCGTCCTGGGCCCGGGCCTCCTTGAGCCGCCCCAGGGCGAACAGGTCGCTGCCCAGGTTCACCTCGACCGCGGCGACGGTGATCCGCGCGTCCGGGAAGAGCCGCAGGATCTCCTGCCGGGCCTCGACGTCGAGCGCGTACGCCCGCTCGTACTCGCCCGCCATCCGCAGCACGATCGCCGCGTTGGCCCGTGAGGCCCACGGGAAGAGGTGGCGGCCGGAGTACACGGCGTCCATGTGCTCCAGGAGGTCGTCGGCCAGGCTCTTGGCCTCGGCCACCCGCTCGGCGAAGGCCAGGTTCACCATGTGGATGCTGTTGACGTGCAGTGTCACCCGGGAGTGCGGCCGGTGGCGCGAGGTGTTGGCGTCCACTGCCCGCTGGGACAGTTCCAGGGCCGACCCGTGGGCGCCGAGCCTGCGGTTGACCACGGAGAGGAAGATCGGGATCTCCGAGGTGTGCGCGCTGGCGTCCGCCTCGGTGGCCTCGAAGCGCCGCTGGCAGTCCTCCAGGGCCTCCCGGGCCTCCTCCAGGTGTCCGAGGGCCATGAGGCCGAGTCCGACCGACAGCCGGGAGCGCAGGGTCGGGATGCCGTTCGACCCGAACAGGTACTTGCGCTGTTCGAGGGTGCGGCGGTCCAGGTCCAGGGCGTCCTGGAAGCGGCCCAGACGGCGCAGGCAGTCCCCGATGTCGTGCGCGATGACCAGGGTGTTCTCGTCGTCCTCGGTGAACAGCGCGGTCCTGGTCCGGTGGATGTCCTCGAACATGGCCAGGGCCTCGTCGTAGTGGCCGAGGTTGCTCAGCGCGATGGCCCGGGCCCGCCGCGCCTCCAGGGCCTCCTCGCTCTCGGGGCCCTCCAGCTCCGACTGCTCGGCGTACATCCGCTCCGCCTCGGCGAGGGCGACCTCGTTGTCGCCCCGCAGGCGCAGGACCCTGGCGCGCAGCAGCTGGACCTGGAACCGCTGCGGGATGTCGTCGTACCAGGCCTCGATGGCGCGGTCCGCCAGCTCCAGCGTCGCGTCGTCGTTGCCCGTCTCCACCAGGTACACGATCACGTTGTGGACGAGGCCGCGGACCTGCGGGTCGTGGCTGCGCCACGCCTCGGAGGCGGTCACGTGGGTCAGCAGCAGCTGGTACTCGGGCCAGTTCTGCGGCAGCTCGGGGCCGAGGGGGTCGCTCTGCGCCAGCAGGCGGTGGGCCAGGTCCCGGTAGCGCACCCGCTCCTCGTCGCCGAGCGTGCTCTGCACGACGGTCTGGAAGGTGACGTGCATCTGGAAGGTGTGCTTGGACCGGTCGAACTCGGCGAGGCTGTGCCTGCTCACGTAGCGCAGCACCCGGGACAGGGCCATCTCGTTGCCCAGGATCTGCGCCAGCTCGGGGTTGGCGCTCAGGCCCCGGGCCCGGTGGAAGAGGGTGCGCGCCAGCGGGCGGGGGCCGAAGAACGAGCACAGCTGGACGAACTCGCGGACCATCCGCTTGAGCGCGCGGTCGCCCCCGGTGCCGCGCCTCAGGTCGTCGAGCTGCATGTTCCAGGCGGCGGCCAGCGGCAGGGGGTACAGGTCCTCCGACTCCACGTGCGTGACCAGGTCGTCGAACTTGTCCTGGATCAGCTGGAGGAAGTCCTCGACGCTCATCAGGGAGTCGCGCAGGTAGGCGCCGACCTGCGCCAGCGCCAGGGGCAGGTGCTCCAGGCGCTCGGCGATCCGGAGGGCGTCATCGTCGTCCTCCAGCCCCTGGGGGCAGACCTTGCGGAGCAGCGCGACGCTCTCCTGCGGGGTCAGGCTCGGCACGACCGAACCCTCGCTGCGCCCGCTGGGGATCCAGCTCTGGTCGCGGGAGGTGATGATGATGTCGCCGGGGCCGTCGGTCGGAAGTTCGCCCCCACCCAGCTGGTCCAGGTTGGAGACGTCGTCCAGGATGAGGAGCCAGCGCCCCACCTCGGGGTCGCTCTCCAGCACGTCCCGGACGCGCTGGGCGGTCTTCTCCAGGTTGCCGCCGTCCTCGGCCAGGCCCAGGTGCCGGGCCAGGTGCATGTAGGACTGCTGGATGTCGGCGGGGCTGTTGGCGGGGACCCACCAGATCAGGTCGTAGCTGTCCCGGTACCGGTGCGCGTACTCGGTGGCGATCTGGGTCTTGCCGATGCCGCCCCCGCCCGACAGCAGGTAGATCCCGCCCGAGGACTCCTCCAGCAGACCGTGGACGCGTTCGAGGATCTTCTCGCGCCCCGTGAAGTTGAGGTTGTGCGGAGGCACGCCGCGGAGCTTGGCCAGGGGCCGGGTCCGGGACTGGCGCCTCCGGGAGCGCGGGATGGTGGGCTCCGAGGGGGCGGATTCGGTCTCGGAGGCGCGGGTGTCGGTCACGGTCGGACTCGGTTCCTCTCGGGGGGCGGCGGGCGTGCGGCGGTCGGTGGCGGAGGGAGCGGTGGCGCCGCCCGGGACCGCGGGGGCGGAGTCCCCCTCCAGCGCGGCGCGCAGGTGCCCGGCGAAGCGGCGGTACTCGCCGGGCATCTCGGACAGCGCGGGGAGCACGGCCGCGGCCAGGCCCTCCTCCCCGTCGAGCGAGGGCACGAGGGGGGCTCCGGTCTCGATCCGGGCCAGCCACTGGTAGATCCGTGCGGAGTCCTTGAACTCGATGCCCAGCGAGTAGTACACCGACCGCATGACGCTGAGGTCGCCGAACCTGCCGAGCAGGTCCCTGCGGACCCCGGGCAGGAACTCCAGGGCGGTGGCGGCCGGGTCGTGCAGGTCGCCGGGCGGCAGAGTCGGGTCCATCAGCTCGCCGCCGAAGACCTCGGCGATCTCGGTGACGGCGAGGCGTCCGTCGCGGGGCGCGTGGGGGATGTTGCGCTGGATCAGCTCCGCGACGGGGAGGTTGACGGGCGCCTGGGTGAGGCGTACCGCGAGCTCGCGGGCCCCGCGCGAGGCGTGGGACAGGAAGCGCGACACCGGGTCGGGTTCCCAGGGGACGGCGCTGGGCGGGCGCGCGCCGCCGGGCGGGAGGACGCACACGTCGGCCTCCCACGCGCCCGGTCGGCCGTCCACCACCGAGGCCCACTCCGCGAGGGCCTCCGGCTCGCACTCCAGAACCGGCAGCACCGCCGCGTCCGCAGGGAGGCCGGGGGCGGAGGCCTCGTCCGGGGCGCGCGCGAAGGCCCACGAGGCGGGGGAGGCGGGGAACGGGGCCGTCATGCGCATCGGTCGCGGCGTGAGCGGGCCCTCCGGCCACACGGAGCGGTCCAGGAGGTGCAGGACGGCGGTGGGGAGCCGGGCGGCGAGTTCGGCGATCCAGGCGCGCAGCCTCGGCTGGCGCCAGCTCCGGTCCAGGGTGTCGGTGACGAGGACGGCCGCCTCGGCGCCGCCGAGCTGCGGCGCGTGCACGGCGTGGCCGGGGTGGAAGCGGACGACCGTGGCCCCCGCCCGCTCGGCCTCCCCGGTCAGGGCCGCGACGCCGGCCGTGTGCAGGCCCATCAGGGGGGAGGAGTCGACGAGGACGGCCAGGCGGGACGGTCCGCCTGTCAGGTTGTCGAGTACGTTGCGATACCTGTGCGACAGTTCATCCATGTCGTTTTCGTCCTCATAGTGGACTTTGTATCCGGTTCGGTGAACCGCGTCCCCCGGGGGCGCCGGTGAGTTTTTCCCCGGCGTAGCCGCCCGACCAGAACGATCCTAACCAAGAAAGGCGCAGCCTCGGTGCCGATAGGTCCGCTGCCAGCGGTTTTCTCCTCCCGGGATTTTCTCTCCTGGGGAACGCCGGAAATCGTGGCGTCCCGGGTGGGCGGACGTTCGGCGCGCAGCGGGCCGTCCGGTCGGGGACTCCTTCCATGATCCCTCAGACGCCCGGTCTCTCAGGGCCCGCGGGCTCCCCGGGCGTCTCCTGGAGGAGGGCGTCGCCGAAGATGTCATGAATGATCGCGATCTCCCTGGCCTGCGAACTCCTTCTCGCGCTGTCACGCAGGTGGCGGGCGAGTCCGGAGATGCGCACCCGCGAATCGGGTTCCCGGTCCAGGAGTTCCTCAAGGAAGGCGGTCACCGCCTTTCTGGGCCCCCTGATGATGGTGGGAATTCCCCAGTAGAGGGCGGAGTCGTAGACGTGCTCCACATCGCTGTTGTCGGAGTCGGTGACGCACACGGTCACGTTCTGGTCGGAGAGGGCGATCGCCACCTCGCTCACCTCCTGTTTCCAGGAGGCGAGCACGTTGCGGTCCTCCACCAGGGGGCTGGCCGTCTGCCGTTCGCAGCGCAGGCGCCACCTGTCGGGGGGAACCCCCAGGTAGTGCGGTAACCGCACCCGCTCGCGGACGTGGTACACGATCTCGTACATGGTGCACAGCGGCGGCGCGTACTCCAGCAGGTCGCGGTGGGGGCTGGCCTGGCCCGGGTTCAGGTGCAGCAGGTCCCTGGGCAGCAGGACGCGCAGCCGCAGCGACTCCTCGTTGGGCGTGACCAGCCTCTGCATGGTGGCCTCGCCCATGAGGTCGGCGATCTCGTCGCAGATCTGCGGTTCGCCGACCAGCCTCGTGCCCTGGGGCAGCGGATCGTCCCTCTCGCCCCGGTGGGCGATCCGGTGCGAGAGCCGGTAGCCGCCGGTCACCGGCTCCAGCTCGAAGAGCACCACCGTGTCGGGCGGACGCTCGTCGCGGTGGCCGGAGGGCGCCGCGGGCGCGTCCGGCTCCCTGCGCCGGAGCAGCCGCCGGTCCCGGTCACGGGTCAGGGCCTCCTCCCAGTCGCGCCCCATCGGCCCGGCCTCCTGCCGGATCCAGGACCACACCGCGGGCGGGAGCGGCCGCTGGTGCCGGATCTCCTGGTAGACGTGGTGCACCCAGGCGACCCGGGGCGGCGGCTCGCCGACGGGCGGGACCAGGTCCCACAGCGCGGTGAGGACCCGCCAGGCGGTCGTGCCCGCGCCGTGCCGCCTGGCCTTGCGCGCCTCGGCGGGGCTCAGCAGGTCCTCCGGCGGGACAGCGTCCAGGGGGACCGAGTCCAGCAGGTCGTGCAGCCTGTCGTAGGCCTCCCTGCCGCACAGGGACTCGTCGGCCAGGCGCTGCGCGGAGACGACCTCGCCGTCGTCGCGCTCGCCGACGAGCTCCTCCACCGGGAGGATGAACGCGATGCCGGAGGGCCGGTCGGGGTCGTTCCAGACGTAGTGGTGGGTCTTCTGCATGATCCCCACCAGCTCGCCCGTCCCGGTGCGCACGGCGCAGCCGCTGAACCCGCCGGTGATCCGCACCGGCTGTGAGGTGGGGGTCTCGACCTGGTGGGTGACCCCGGTGGGCCCGCCGGGCCCCTGGCAGACGAGCGGGGCCTGGAGGGAACGCATGCCCTCCGGGTAGCCCGCCGTGTACAGGGGCTGCTGCGGCTCCAGGCTCGCGCACTCCCGCAGCACGGGGAAGGAGGTGTCGGGGCCCGCGTCCCGCAGCCTCAGCACGGCCAGGTCGCGGCTGTCGGGGCCCGCCGACCACAGCCGGGTGTCGACGGAGGCCTCCCACACCCGGTCGTCGAAGGACCGCAGGCGCACGGTGGCGAGCGGGCCCGGGTGCTCCTCCTTCTCCCCGTGGAGGCCGAGCGCGGCGTTGACGACGTGCGCGCACGTGACCAGGAGGCCGGGGGACAGGAGCACGGCACCGCCCACGGTGCCGTACTGGTCGAGCACCCGCATCTGCCATGACGGCTCGTTGGGCTGTAGGCCGCGCGGGGTATGGGGGGTGGCCACGTTCGGGGACCTCTCTGACATCCACTTTGCCCGGAACAGTTCCCCCTCGGACAGCGGTGAACCAGGAGGCGCCGGAGCGCCGGGAACAGAGTGCCGCGAGTGTTCCGTGTGACGGAAGGGGATCATGGATCTCCACGTGGGGACCGGGGCGCACGGGCTCCGGCACCCGAGGCGTTCGTGACGCGCGTCACAAAAGGTTCGGAACGGGAGGGCCGCCCGCCTCTACGCGATCCGACGAACACCAGTACCCGGGCGCGGTCCGGCGGGCGGCGGCTCTCGGCGGAGGACTCGCCGAGGTCTCAAAGCGGTGTTGTTCCACGCACGGGTGTTGTGACTTGCCGGACACGGGGCAATGATCCCCCGCAATATCCACGAACAGCGCGTAAGGCTCGTGCCCGCGCGCTCAGGAGAAGGGAGGGCAGGGTCTTGGACGAGTCCATGCTCTGGTCCGTCGCGACCTTCGGCGTCTACCTCGCCGCCATGGTGGCCATCGGCCTGTGGGCCTACAAGCTCACTGTCTCGCAGTCGGACTTCGTGCTCGGCGGCAGACAGCTCAACAGCTGGGTGGCGGGTCTGAGCGCCAACGCCAGCGACTTCAGCGGGTGGCTGCTGCTCGGACTGCCCGGCGCCATCTACGTCTCCGGTCTGGGCGAGGCCTGGATCGCGGTCGGCCTGGCCTGCGGCTTCGCCGGAAGCTGGATCCTCCTCGCGCCCCGCCTGCGCGTGTACACCGAGCGCGTGACCGACGCCCGCTCGGGGGGCGACTCCGACTCCCTGACCCTCTCCTCCTTTCTAGAGAACCGCTTCAACGACCCCACACGGCTGCTGCGCGGGGTGTCGGCGGTGCTCATCATCGTCTTCTACTTCTTCTACGTCGCCTCCGGGCTCGTCGCCATGGCCGCCCTGTTCGACCAGGTCTTCGGACTGAGCCCGGGCCCCGCCATCGCCATCGGCGTGGGCATCGTGGTGCTCTACACCGTGCTCGGCGGCTTCCTCGCGGTGTCCTACACCGACGTGGTGCAGGCGGCGATGATGTGGATCGCCCTGCTGGCCGTCCCCGTCATGGCGGTCACCGCGCTCGGCGGTTTCGCCGGGCTGACCGAGGGCGTGTCCGACAAGAGCGACGGGCTGCTGTCGGCCGTAGGCGGCACCGCCCTGGACGCCGAGCTCGGCCAGTGGGTGAGCACCGACACCCTCGGCTGGGTGGTCATCGTCTCCGGCCTGGCCTGGGGCTTCGGCTACTTCGGCCAGCCGCACATCCTGTCCCGCTACATGGGCATCCGCTCGGTCCGCGACATCCCCAAGGCCGCCGTCATCAGCGTGGTCTGGGCGGTCACCGCCATGGCCCTGGCCGTGCTGGTCGGCTTCATCGGCGTCGCCTACTTCGACACCCCGCTGGAGAACTCCGAGCAGGTCTTCCCGCTCCTGATCGAGGCCCTGACCCACCCGCTGGTCGCCGGTCTGCTGCTCGCCGCCATCCTCGCCGCCGTCATGAGCACCGCCGACTCCCAGCTGCTGGTCGCCGCGTCCGCGCTCACCGAGGACGGCTACCGGGCCTTCGTGGACCGCGACGCCGACCCCGGGAGGCTGCTGTGGATCAGCCGCGTCACCGTGGTCGCCGTCGCCCTCGGCGCCGCGGCCATCGCCCTGTGGGGCGACCAGTCGGTGATGGACCTGGTCGGCTACGCCTGGGCCGGGTTCGGCGCGGGCTTCGGCCCGATCCTGGTGCTCTCCGTGTTCTGGAAGCGCATGAGCTGGTCCGGCGCGCTCGCGGGCATGATCGCGGGCGGCACCACCGCGATCGTGTGGGACGTCCTCGACGCCAACTTCTTCGGCACCGGCCTGTACGCCATGGTCCCGGCCGTGGTCCTCAGCGTCGCCGCCATCCTCGTCTTCAACGGCCTGGCCAGGGTCACCCCGCAGATGGAGAGCGACTTCGACCGGGTCGAGGCGGAGATCCGCGGGACCGGCTCCGCCCCGGGAGAGGCCGCACGGGTCTGACCGGCGGCCGTACCGGCGACGGCCGGGGCGGTGACCGCCCCGGCCTCCCCGCCCCGCCGAGTCCGCGGTGCGGGCCCCAGGGCCGCTCTGGCGCGCCCGACCCCGGAACGGTAGAACGGTGACATGTCGTCACTGACGGAACACCCGGCCGTGTGGGCCCGGACCGACGTCCCCGAGGGGCTCGGGCTGGGCGCGCTCCTCCCCGAGCCCGACGGCTACCGCCTGGAGGCCGGGGAGACCGTCGTCGTGGGCGAGGAGCGGTTCTTCACCCGTTTCAGCGTCCGCACCGACCTGGCGTGGACGACCCGGCGGGTGTACGCCGAGGTCCTCTCCTCCCAGGGCCTGGAGTCGGTCACGCTCGACGCCCACGGAGGCCACTGGACCGGACCCGACGGCGTCCCCCTGCCCGGACTGGTGGGCTGCCTGGACGTGGACGTCGCCGCCACCCCGCTCACCAACACCCTGCCCATCCGCCGCCTCGGCCTGCGCCCGGGCGAGTACCGCGACATCGCGGTGGTCTGGATCGACATCCCCTCCCTGCGCGTGCGCCGGGTCAGGCAGCGCTACACCCGCCACCCCGCCGAGGACGGCCTGGAGCGCTACACCTACCGCGACCCCCTGCACGGCGAGTACCGGCTGTCGGTGGACGGCGACGGCGTGGTCGTCGACTACGAGCGCTTCGCCCGCCGCCTGCGCACGGACACCTGAGGCCGCCCCGGGCCCCGCGCAGCCCCTCTCCGCCCGCCCTGCGTTCCCTTCCCCCGGCTCCGAGACCGCGCCCCTCCACCGCCGCTTCCGGTCCCGGACGCTCCCCGGACTCGTCCCCGAACACGGGACAGGCGATAATCGGCGGGCACACGCACCACACCCACGGGGGACCGCAGTGACCGACACCGAGCTGAGCCAGGCCCGTCGCGAGATCATCCGCGACCTCGCAGTGCCCGAGCACTTCGACGCGCGCGTCGAGATCGAACGCCGTGTGGCCTTCCTCGCCGAGCGGCTGATCAGCACCGGCTCCACCGCGCTGGTCCTGGGCATCAGCGGCGGCGTGGACTCGCTCACGGCCGGACGCCTGTGCCGCCTGGCGGTGGACCGGGCCCGCGAGAACGGACACGAGTGCGAGTACGTCGCCATGCGACTGCCCTACGGCGAGCAGAAGGACGAGGAGGACGCGGCCCGCTCCGTCGAGTTCACGGCCCCCGAGCGCTGCCTCACCGTGGACGTCGGGCCCGCCAGCGACGCCATGGCCGACTCCCTGGCCGCCGCCGGGATGACCTACGCCAGCGAGTCCTCGGCGGACTTCGTCCTCGGCAACGTCAAGGCGCGGCAGCGGATGATCGCCCAGTACGCGGTCGCGGGCGGCCTGCGCGGACTGGTGGTCGGCACCGACCACGCGGCCGAGGCGGTCACCGGCTTCTTCACCAAGTACGGCGACGGCGGCGCGGACCTCGTGCCGCTGACCGGGCTGACCAAGCGCCGGGTGCGCGCGGTCGCCGCCGAGCTGGGCGCTCCGGAGGACCTGGTGCGCAAGGTGCCCACCGCCGACCTGGAGACGCTCTCCCCGCAGAAGCCGGACGAGGAGGCGCTCGGCCTGACCTACGACCAGATCGACGACTTCCTGGAGGGCCTGCCGGTGCCCGGGCACGTGGAGACCGCGCTGGTCGACCGGTACCGCGTCACCGCCCACAAGCGCGCGCTGCCCACCGCTCCCTGACACCGCGACCGGAAACGTCGCCTGTGTGACGCGAGGGGTTCTGACCCGCGGTGGTCCTGTACCCGCAGCGGGGTTCGACGCTCCGGACCCGCCGCGGGTACAAGACCACGGCGTACGCGGCCGGGCCGGTGGACTTCCCGGTCACAGGGCCGGAGCGGGCCCGCACGGGGCGCCGGTCCCGCCTCCGCTCAGGGTGTCGGCTCCGCTGACGCCCCAGCCGCCGTTTCCGCTCGTGCCCGGGGTCCTCACGCCGGTGCCGCACGGCCCGACCGCTCCGGACAGCTGTTCCGTCTCCGCACACGGACCTTCCCCAAGGGTTTCGTGCACGCCGTCTCGCGGGGTACCGTGTGCGGGAACTCCCTCGGACTTCCCGGAGCACGTTCGGCGCTTCCGCGCCCTCCGCCCGGGGGAGAACGGTCCCCGATCCGCTGTGCGCTGACGCGCGGTGGTGCAGGCACCACCTTCCATGGTCGGGCCAACCGCCCCTCGGAGAGGGGCGCCAGATCCATCGCGGCCACCACCCGGCCGGACCTACTCTCGTTTACCACGCGTCGCCGACAGTTGAGCTGACGCGGCCACGCCACCGGGCGCGTTCGAGAACGCGTCGCCACCCCCTGATCCCGGCCACACGGCCCCCCGCGCACCACCGCGTCCGGGGACGCACACGCGTACGGGGTAGACCAAGGAGCGACCGATGACCGTGACCGTCGAGAACGAAGGCGGAGGCACGTCGTCGGCGTACGCCTCCAGTACCGTCCTCCTGCCCTCTCCGCGGACACCGCGGCCCGGGGCGGGCAGGGACAGGTTCCTGGACGTCATCCGGCTGTTCGTGATGGCCCTGGTGGTCATGCAGCACTGGTGGCTGCCGGTCCTCGTCCACGAGCCCGGGTCCCTCGAGGCGGGCAGCGTCCTGTCCACCGAGGGCGGCTTCGTGCTGACGTGGGTCGTCCAGGTCATGCCGCTGATCTTCTTCGTCGGGGGCGCGGCCAACCTGATCAGCTGGCGCTCGGCCTCGGGCCGGGGCATGTCCGCCTCGGACTGGTTCGCGCGCAGACTGCGCAGACTCGCCTGGCCGGTGGTGCCGCTGGCGGCCCTGTGGATCGTCGCCTCCCACCTGCTGGTCCTGGGCGGCGCACCGGCCCAGGCCGTCCTGGTGGGCGCCGAGGCCGCGGGCATGGTGCTGTGGTTCCTCGCCGTGTACGTGCTGGTGGTCGTGTCCACCCCGCTGCTGTTCCGGGCCCAGGAGCTCTTCGGCTGGTGGGTCCCGATCGCCCTGCTGGCCGCCGCCGCGGCCGTGGACCTGACCCGCTTCTCCACCGGCGCGGACTGGGTCGGCTACCTCAACGTGGCCTTCGTGTGGCTGGGCGTGCACCAGCTGGGGTTCCGCTACGCGACGGGGACGATCCGCCTGCGCTACGCCGCGGGGATGGTGGCGGGCGGCGCGGCCGCCGCGCTGGCCCTGACGACGTTCGGCCCCTACTCGCTCAACATGACGGGCGTGTTCGCCACGGAGTCCTCCAACGTGTCCCCGCCCACCCTGGTGCTCGCCGCCATGGGCGCGCTGCAGATCGGCGTCGCGGTGCTGCTGCGCGAGCGGATCAGCGCCTGGTCCGAGCGCCCGGGCCCGGCGCGTCTGCTGGACCGGATCTGCCCGCAGCTGATGACGGTCTACCTGTGGCACATGCTGCCGCTCAGCGTGGTGGCGGGCGTGCTGGTGTTCGGCCTGGGGATCGACACCCCCGAGCCGCTGACGGGCCTGTGGGTGTTGTGGGGCGTGCTGGGGCTGGTGGTCCTGGTGCCCCTGATCGTGCCGCTGGCGCACTGGGCGGTGCGGTTCGAGAACCCGCCGAAGGTGCTGAGCGGTTCCCCGGGCATGGTCCGCGTCCTGGCCGCCGCGGCGCTGGTCGGCGGCGGGATGCTGCTGCTGACGGTGTCCGGCCTGGGGCTCGGCATGGGACCGGTGCTCGGACTGCTCGCGGTGCTGTCGGGCGTGGTGCTGACTCGGGCTCCCCGGAGGAGCTGACCGCCTCGCGGCCGGGCCGGGGCGCCCCCGTTCGCGGCGCCCGGCCCGGCCGCACGCCCCGGTGCCCGCGAGCCAGGGGCGCTACCGGTCCCCGTATCGGGTAGACCGAAGGACATGGACCCGACACGTATCGCCTTCGAAGAACGGGGGAGCGGCCGCCCCCTGGTCCTCCTCCACGGACTCGGGGACCGCCGCCAGAGCTGGACCGCCGTGATGCGGCGGCTCTCCGCCGACTACCGCGTCGTCTGCGTGGACCTGCCGGGGTTCGGCGCCTCACCGGGGCCCGGCCCCGACGAGCCCTACGACGTCCTCACCCTGACCGACGACATCGAGGCGTTCTGCCGCCTGCACGGGCTGGAGCGCCCGCACCTGGCGGGCAACTCGCTCGGCGGATCGATCGCCCTCGAACTGGGGGTCCGGGGGCTGGCCGCGTCCGTGACGGTGTTCTCCCCGGCGGGGTTCTCCGACAGGCTCGCCCGGTGCGCGATACGCGGGGTCGGCGCGCTCTCCCGCCTGGCCGCGCGCGTCCCGATGCCGGTCAAGGAGCGCCTGGCCAACACCGCCCCGGCCAGGACGGCCGCGCGGATCGCGCTGCGCGGCGACCCCTCGACGCCCGAGGCCAAGGCGACCCGGTTCAGCGTCCGGGGCCTCCAGCAGGGCTCGCCCTACATCCGGCTCGTGCCGCGCATCGCCGAGTACGTCTTCACGGCACGGCCGATCGAGTGCCCGGTCACCATCGCCTGGGGCGACCGCGACCGGACGCTGCTGCCGTCCAGCGCCGCGCACGCCCACCACCGGGTGCCCAACGCGCGCATGGTCTCGCTGATCGGCAGCGGGCACATCCCCATGGCCGACGACCCGGTCACGGCCGCCGAGCACGTCCGGTGGACCTGCCGCGCCGCCGACCTGGGGAGCGCCAAGGCCGCCGCGCGCAACGCGGCCGGGCGGGTGACCAAACCCGGTCCCCCGGACTGAGCCCGGACCCCTAGCAGCTGAAACCGCCGTCGGTGCTGATCACCTGGCCGGTCACCCACGAGGCCTCGTCGGTGGTCAGCCAGGCCAGCAGCCTGGCCGGGTCGTCGGGCAGGCCCACCCGCCCGGCCGGGAAGCCGGGCAGGACGCGGCGCATGAGGTCCCCGTCGATGTAGCCGGTCTGCACCGGGCCGGGGTCGACGGCGTTCACGGTGATGCCGCGCGGGCCCAGCTCGGCGGCGACGGTCGGGGTGATCTGGGCCAGGACCGCCTTGGCCGACGCGTACGCCACCTCGCCGGGCATCGCCCCGCGGATCTGCCCGGAGGTCATGAACAGCACCCGGCCGCCGGGGCGACCGTCGTGCCGCGCCGCGAAGGCCTGGGCGAGCAGGATCGGCGCGCGGGCGTCGACCGCCCAGTGCCCGTCGAGCATCTCCAGGGTCACCTCGGCCAGCGTCGCGTCGCCGCCGTTGCGCGCGTGGTTGGCCACCAGGACGTCCAGGTGCCCGAACTCGGCCACGGTCGCCTCCACCACCCGCCGGGGCGCGTCGGGGTCGGCCATGTCCGCGCCGACGTCGGCCACGCGGGCGGCGGGGCCGCCGAGCACCTCGCGCACGCCGTCGAGCACGGCGGTGAGGTCGTCGCTGCCCCAGGGCAGCTCCGCGTCGTGCGGCTGGTGGTGGTGGACCATCACCGAGGCGCCGTACGCGGCGAGGCGGCGGGCGACGGCGTAGCCGATGCCGCCGCGCCTGCTCGCGCCGGTGACCAGGGCGGTCCTGCCGCGCAGGGGCAGGGGGTCGCGGGACAGGGCGTCCCGGCCGGGGTGTTCGGGGGAGGGGCCGGAGTGGGCCATGGCGGGCCTGCCTTCTGCCGTGGACGGACGGGGAGCCGGCCCCGCCGCGGGTCCGGGCGGTGCCGGGGCGACTCTGGCAGAAGGGGTGGGGCGGCGCACCCGGTTTTTCGGCCTTCCTCCGGAGCCGCGTGCCCTCCGGAGCCGCGTGTCCGGAATGTTCTGTCCCGGGAACGATGGTGTGTTCTGTTGACCGGGCTCCCCGGTCTACCGCGGTGTCGAGTTCGCGGGATACCGTGGACCCGCTCACCGACGCCTTGAGGAGGCAGTGGATTGACACCATCGACACGACCGGCCCCGGGCCTGCCCGAGTGGCTGCGCGAGGAGGAGCGGCGGCTGTACGGCTTCGCCGCGGGATCCGCCGTGTCCGACGGCTTCGGCTGGCTCGACGCGGACGGGCGTGTGGAGCGGGACCGGCCCGCCGCCGCCTGGATCACCGCGCGGATGACGCACGTGTTCTCCCTGGCCCACCTGCGGGGGGAGGCCGACGCCGGACGGCTGGCCGACCACGGTGTGGCGTCCCTGGCGACGGGCCCCCTGCGCGACGCCCGGGACGGCGGCTGGTTCGACCGGGTGCCGGACGACACCGGGGGGAACACTCCCCGGGAGCGCTCCCATGAGCTGCCGCGCAAGTCGGCCTACGAGCACGCGTTCGTGGTCCTGGCCGCCTCCAGCGCCACCCTCGCCGGTCGCCCGGGAGCGCGTGAGCTGCTCGACGACGCGCTGCGGGTCGTCGAGGAGCGCTTCTGGGAGGAGTCCGCGGGCGCCCTGCGCGAGAGCTGGGACAGCGGGTGGACCGCCACCGAGGACTACCGGGGCGCCAACAGCAACATGCACGCCGTGGAGGCCTTCCTGGCCGCGGCCGACGCCACCGGCGACGCCGTGTGGGCCCGCCGCGCGCTCTCCGTCGCCGAACGCCTGATCCACGGCGTGGCCGCCGAGCACGACTGGCGCCTGCCCGAGCACTTCACCTCCGACTGGAAGCCCGTCCCGGACTACAACCGGGACCGGCCCGACCACCCCTTCCGGCCCTTCGGGAGCACCACCGGCCACCTGCTCGAATGGGCGCGCCTGCTGGTCCACCTGGAGGTCGCGCTGAGCCGTGCGGGCGACCCCGTCCCCGCGTGGCTGCGCACCGACGCCGAGGCGCTGTTCGACCACGCCGTCCGGCGCGGCTGGGCCGTCGACGGCGCCGAGGGGTTCGTCTACACCCTCGACTGGCAGGACCGGCCGGTCGTGCGCGAGCGCATGCACTGGGTGGTGGCCGAGGCCGCCATGGCAGCCTGGGCGCTGGGGGAGCACACCGGCGTGGCCACCTACGCCGACCTGCACGAACGCTGGTGGGCCTACGCCGACCGGTACCACGTGGACCGCGAACGCGGCAGCTGGCACCACGAACTGGACCCGGACAACCGCCCGGCCGCGAGCGTGTGGCCGGGCAAACCGGACGTCTACCACGCCTACCAGGCGGCACTCCTGCCCCAGATCGGGCTGTCGGCCTCCATCGCGGCCGCCCTCCTGCCCGGCACCGACCACGACTCCGGAGGAAACGCGTGACCGCCGACAACACAGGGGACGCGCAGGGCGCCCCGGCCGGAGGGACCGCGGGGGCCGGGTCCTCCCCCCGCCTCGTCGTGGTGGGCGAGAACGTCATGGACCTATTGCCCACGTCCCACGGCCCCGACGTGCTCAAGGCGGCGCCCGGCGGCGGTCCGGCCAACACGGCGGTGGCGGCGGCCCGGCTGGGCACGCCCACGCGGCTGCTCGCGCGGATCGGCGCGGACGGCTTCGGCGAGCTGATCCGCGAGCGCCTGCTCGGGGAGGGGCTGGACCCGGCGGGACTGCTCCCGGCCCGGGAGCCGACGGCGCTGGCCCTGGCCACGCTCGGCCGGGACGGGTCGGCCCGCTACGACTTCCGCATGGACGACGCCGCCGACTGGCGCTGGCGGACGGGGGAGCTGCCCGAGGAGCTGGAACCGGGGGTCCGCGCGCTGCACGCCGCGTCGATAGCGCTGTTCCGCGAGCCCGGCGCCACCCTGATCGAGGCGATGCTGCGCCGCGAGCACGGGCGCGGGCGGGTGACGCTCACCCTGGACCCCAACATCCGCCACGACGTCATCGGCGACCCCGTCACCGCGCGGGCGCTGGCCCTGCGCCACGCCGCGCAGGCGCACCTGGTGAAGGCGAGCGACGAGGACCTGGCGTTCCTGTACCCGGACCTGTCCCCGGTCCGGGCGGCCCACGCCGTCGCCGCGCTGGGCCCGGTGCTGGTGGTGGTGACCATGGGCGCCGACGGGGCCCTGGCGGTCTGCCGGGGCGAGGAGGTGGCGGTGGCCGCGCCCAGGACCGAGGTGGCCGACACCGTGGGCGCGGGCGACTCCTTCATGGGCGCCCTGCTGAACTGGCTGGACCGTCACGACCGGCTGGGGGAGGACCCGCGGGCCCGCCTCGCCGGACTGGACGAGGCGGACCTGGAGGCCCTGCTGGGGTTCGCGGTCTCGGTCGCCGCGGTCACGGTGACCCGGAGGGGGCGAACCCGCCCACCATGGCCGAGGTGGCGGGCGTGGACGGGAGCCCCGGGGACCCGGGAAGCCCGGGGGAGCTGGCCCGGCGGTAGCCCCGGCCGCCTTGGGGCGCTCCGGGGCGCAGCGGTGGTCCCGGCTGCCTTCGGGCGTTCCGGGGTGCAGTGGTGGTCCCGGCCGCCTTCGGGCGCTCCGAGCGGCCTCCGGGAGCGGTTGCCGGGCGGGGCTGCCGGAGCCGGTGGCCGGACGCGGGCAGCACGACGTGGGAGGGCCCTGGGGACCCCCCGTATCCAGGAAACCGCGGATCCGGGGCGGGCGGTAACCCCTGTGGACAACGGCGGCCCGCCCTCCTCAGACGAGGCCCTCCCTCGTCTGGACCACGAGGTGGTCCACCACGTCGGCGAGTCTGCCCCGCCGGGCGTACACCGCGCGCTGGCGGGCGGCCCCGCTCCCGGCCGCCCGCACCCGGTCGAGCAGCGAGGAGGCCAGGTCGGCGTCGCCGTTGGCCAGCAGGCCGGGCATCGCGGCGTGCAGCAGCCGTTCGGCGGCCGCGTGCCCGGGCAGCGCCTCACCGGTCAGCGGGTCGGGCACCACGCCCTCCAACCCGTCCCGGGCGGCCCGCCACACGGCGGCCCGCAGCGCCTGGTCGGGGATGGCGGGCGCGGGGACCCCGTAGAGCACGTCGGCGAGCGCGCGACCGGTCAGGCCGCGGACCAGCAGGGCCAGCAGCAGCGCCTCCTCGGCGGTGGCGGCCACGTCGCTCACCCGGATCTCCAGCGTGGGCAGGTGGTCGGAGAGGCGGACGTCCCAGTAGACCATCCGCCGGTCCAGGATCGCCCCGGAGTCGGAGAGCGCCCGCACCGCCTGCTCGTGCTCGGCCAGGGAGCGCAGGAACGGGGGAGGGCCGGCCGAGGGCAGCCGGTTCCAGGCGACCGTGCGCCAGCTGGAGTAGCCGGTGTCGCGTCCGGCGTGGAACGGCGAGTTCGCCGACAGCGCCACCAGGAACGGCAGCCACCGGCGCAGGTGGTTGCCCACGGCCACGGCGGTCTCCCGGTCGGGGACGCCCACGTGCACGTGGCAGCCGCACACCACGTGCGACTCGCGCAGCGCGCCGAAGTGCGCGGTGATGTCGGCGTAGCGGCGCCCCTCACTGGTCCCCACCGAGGCCGGATCGCCCAGGACGGCGGTGCCGGAGGCGACGACGGCGAGCCCGGCCGCGCCCGCGGCGCGGTCCAGCTCCCCGCGCGCCGCGCGCAGGAAGCGCAGGGCCTCGCCCGCGTCGTCGCACACCGGGCTGTTGGCCTCCACCTGCGCGCGGGAGAACTCACCGCACAGGTGGTCGCCCAGGACGCGGGTGTTGGCGAGCACCTCGGGCGCCCGCGACAGGATGAGGCGGGTGCCGGGGTCGACGACGAAGAACTCCTCCTCGACGCCGAAGGTCGGGGGCACGGTGCGGTTGCCGGTGCGGGTGCCGGCGGACACCGGCCGCCGCGTGTCGTGTGCTGCCGTGGAGCGGTTCTCCATGGGCGTCGGTCCCTCCCTGCCGTAGGGGCGCTCCCTCACGGGGCGTCCCGGACTGGATATCCCCGTCGGGGGCGGTCGCGACAGTGTCCTGAAGAAGATAAAAAGCTATCCATGTGATCTTTTGTCCCGTTTGCCGGTATCGCGGGTGTGTCGTTGCGCGCACGTTACGGCTTGATAACCCTGCTCCCGGCCCGCGTGGGAGCCGGGGCGGCGCGGGACCCCCCCGGAAGGGTGAGCCCCGTCACTTCCCCCGACCACGGAAACCCAGGTGGGCACCGTGATGCCCTGCCCGCGCACCCGTCCCGTGAGTACCGCGAGTACCCCAACCCAGGCCCGTCACGCACGTCGCGTGCGACTCCGGGTGAGCATCGGTGAAACGACCAGTGTGGTCGCCCGCACCTGCCGCGTCGGGGGCCCGCTGTGCGAATGTGTGCACGTGACTGGCAGGAACACACAACCCCCCGTCACCCGCCTCCGGGGTCGCGACACGGAGCAGCGGGCCCTCTCCGACGCCCTGGACGACGCGCGGTCCCGCCGGGGCGCCTCCCTGCTCCTCTCCGGAGGCCCCGGGCGCGGCAAGACGGCGCTCCTGGAGCACCTGAGCGGGTCCGCGGGTGGTTTCACCGTGCTCCGCGCGGACGGGGTCGCCGACGAGGCGGACCTGCCCCTGGCCGGGCTCCAGCGCCTCCTCCACCCCCTCGCGGAGGAGAGCGAGCGCCTTCCCGAGCCCCGGCGCGGCCTGCTCCGCGACGCCCTGACCCGGGGAGCGGTCGCCGACGCCGACCGGCTCGCCCTCTACACCGGCCTGGTCGAACTGCTCTCCCGCGCCGCGGCCGACCGCCCCCTCCTGCTGTGCGTGGACGACGCCGACCGGCTCGACGCGCCCTCGCTGGACGCCCTGGCCTTCGTCGCGCGGCGCCTCGCCGGAACCCCCGTCGCCGCCGTCCTCACCGCGCGCGAGGGCCGCGGCAAGCCCGCCGGGGCCCGCGTGCCCGAGGCCGACGCCGAGCCCCCTCCCGACGCCCTCGTCCCCGGTGTCACCGAACTCCCGCTCGCGCCACTGGAGGAGCGGGCGGTCCACGACATCCTCACCGACAGGGCCCCGGTCACCCCGGCCTCCGCCGTGCGCTCCGCCCTGGTCCGCGCCGCCCACGGCAACCCCGCCGCCGTCCTCGGCCTCCTGCGGGGGCTGTCCCGGGCCCAGCTCCTGGGCGAGGAACCCCTCCCCGCCCCGCCGCTCCTGCCCGGCCGCCTGCGCGCCGGCTTCCTCGCCCCCTACCGCGATCTCCCCGAGCGGACCCGCCGCCTGCTGCTGCTCGCCGCCCTCGGCGACGAGCCCCGCGTCCACCGGCTGCTGGAGGCCTGCGAGGAACCCGGACCGAACACCACCGGCCCCGGACCGACCGTCACCGACCTCGAACCCGCCGAGGAGCGCGGCCTGGTGCGGGTGGAGGGCGACACCGTCGTCTTCACCGACCCCCTGGCGCGCGAGGCCATCGCCCAGGACGCCCCCGCCGGGCGACTGCGCGCCGCGCACCGGGCCCTGGCCCGCGCCTGCGACCCCGAACTCTCGCCCGCCGAGTTCGTCCGCCACACCGCCTCGGGGGCCGACGCGCCCGACGCCGGGCTCGCCGAAGCCGCCACCGCCGCCGCCCGGCGCGTCAAGCGGATCGAGGGCCGCCTCGCCGCCTCCCACGCCTACGAGCGCGCCGCCGACCTGTGCCCCGACCCCGACGAGCGCGCCTGCCGACTGAACACGGCCTCCTACGAGGCCTACATGGCCGGGAGCTCGGCGCGCGCCACCCGGCTGCTCGCGCGGGCGCGCCCCCTGGCGGTGACGGACCGGCGGCGGGCGACCTCCGACCTCATCGACGCCCAGATCGCCATGCGCGGCGAGAACGCCATGGACGTCGCCGAACGCCTGCTCACCGTAGGCCGCGAACTCATCCCCCACGACCGCTTCCTGGCCCTGCGCGCCCTCGTGCGCTCGGCCGACGCCGCCTCCCTCGCCGGGGACGCCGTCCGCCACGGCCGGGCCGCCGAACTGGCCCTGCCCCTGGTCGGCCCGGACGACCCGGCGCCGATGCGCATGGTCGCGTCCTTCCTGGAGGGGTGCGCGGTCTCCTTCCGCGGCGACTACCCCGGCTCCACCCCGCTGCTGCGCGAGGCCACCGGGCTGGCCGCGATCGCCAAGCCCTCCGAACTGGTCTGGGCGGGCATCAGCGGCCTGCGCCTGGGCGACGCGCCGTTCGTGCGCTCGGTGACCTCGCGCGCCGTCGAGGTCGGCCGCCTGCGCGGCGAACGGGCCACCCTGCCCGCCGCGCTGGGCTTCCTGGTCTTCTCCGAGTTCTGGAGCGGGCGCTTCCCCTCGGCCGCGGGGACCGCCCTGACCGGCCTGCGGGTCTCCCGCGAGACCGGCCAGACCGTGTGGGCCACCCAGCACCTGGCGTCCCTGGCGATGATCGCCGCCATCCAGGGAGACGTGGACACCTGCCGCATCCGGGCGCGCGCGGTCGCCGCCCAGGCGGGGGAGAACAGCCTCGGCCTCGCCGCCGCCCTGTCGGCGTGGGCACTGGCCGTCCTGGAGCTGTCCCGGGGCAACGCCGCGGAGGCGTTCTTCCGGCTGCGCGCCCTGGTCCACGCCGCCCCAGGGCACGGCCACCCCACCATGCGGCTGCTCACCGCCCCGCACTTCGTGGAGGCGGCGACCCGCATGGGCGAGACCGAGTGGGCGCGCACCTCCCTGGCCGGGTACCGGCGCTGGGCCGAGTCGGTGGGCAGCCCGAGCACGCTGGCGCTGGCCGCCCGGGGCTCGGGCCTGCTGGCCGCGGGCGACGAGGCATGCGACCACTTCGAGAACGCGCTGGCCCTGCACCGGGCCTGCGGCGACGACGACGTCGAGCACGCGCGCACCCAGCTGCTGTTCGGCGCCCACCTGCGCCGGGCCCGCCTGCCCGGCCGGGCCCGCGAGCACCTGTACAACGCGCTGGAGTCCTTCGAACGCTTCGGGGCGCGGCTGTGGGTGCGCCAGACCCGCGCCGAGCTGCGCGCGATCGGGACCGCCGAACGCGGCCCCGACCCCGTCTCCACCAGCGAGCTGACCGCGCAACAGCAGCAGATCGCCCGGCTGGTCGCCGAGGGGGCCACCAACCGCGAGGTGGCCGCCCACATGTTCATCAGCCCGCGCACGGTCGAGCACCACCTGCGCGGCATCTTCCGCAAGCTCAACATCAGGTCCCGCGTGGACCTGGCCCGCCTGTTCAACTGACCCCGGGCCGACGGTCGAGGCGCCGCCGGACACCCCCCTCATACCAACTGGTCGGTACGCCTCCGGTCGAAGAGAAAGGCAGCCCATGACGACGACCGCAACGGAGCACCTCCTGAGCGCTGACGGGGTGACCGTGCGCTTCGGGGGCCTCACCGCGCTCGACGGCGTCGGACTCCGGGTCGCGCCCGGGTCCGTCGTCGGCCTCATCGGCCCCAACGGAGCGGGCAAGACCACCCTGTTCAACGTCCTGTCCGGCGTCCTGCGCCCCACCGCCGGGACCATCACCTGGAAGGGCGCCCCGCCGCCCGGCCGCCGCCCCCACCACCTCGCCCGCGCCGGCATCGCCCGGACCTTCCAGGGCCTCAACCTCTTCCCGATGATGACGGTCCTGGACAACGTCGTCGCCGGGGCCGACCGCCTCGCCTCCGGAGGCCCGTTCTCACTGCTCACCGGGCTGGGACGGCACCACCGCGACGAACGTGAGCTGCGCGGGCGCGCCCTGGCCGCCCTGGAGCGCTTCGGGGTCGCCGAGCACGCCCACCGGCTGCCCGCCACCCTGCCCTACGGCGTGCAGAAGCAGGTCGCCCTCGCGCGCGCCTGCGTCGGCGAACCCGAACTCCTCCTGCTCGACGAACCCGCCAGCGGGCTGTCCGGAGCGCAGATCGACGCCCTCGCCGACCGGATCCGCGGCTTCAGCCGGGACATGGCCGTCGTCCTCGTCGAGCACCACATGGACCTGGTCATGCGGGTCTGCGACCACATCGTCGTGCTGAACTTCGGCCGGGTCATCTCCACCGGCACCCCCGCCGAGGTCCAGGCCGACCCCCTCGTCACCCAGGCCTACCTCGGCACCCCCGCGGACGCACCCGAGGACACCCCCGCGGACGCGCCCGGCCGGGACACGGGAACCCCGGCCCGAGCCACGGCCGCCGCCCCCACGGACACCCCCGCCGCCGGTCCCGGCGACGCGAACGGAGCCGCCCGATGACCGCCCCGCCCCTGCTGACCGTCGAGGAGCTCAGCGCCTCCTACGGAGCCGTCCGCGCCCTGGACCGCGTGTCCCTCACCGTCCCGGCCAAGGGCGTGTGCGCCGTCCTCGGCGCCAACGGAGCGGGCAAGACCACCCTGCTGCGCACCCTCACCGGCCTCCACCCGGCCGCCTCCGGGCGCGTCCTGCTCGACGGCGAGGACATCACCCGCCTGCCCGCCGAGAAGGTCATCACCCGCGGCCTCGCCCACGTCCCCGAGGGCGGCGGCGTCATCGTCGAACTCACCGTCGAGGAGAACCTGCGCCTGGGCGGGCTGTGGCGGTCCGACCGCCGCCGCGACTCCGCCATGGGCGAGGTCCTGGAGCTCTTCCCACCCCTGGCCGAGCGGCGCGCCAGGCCCGCCAGCACCCTCTCCGGGGGCGAGCGCCAGATGCTCGCCATCGGCCGCGCCCTCATGGCCCGGCCCCGGGTGCTGCTGCTCGACGAGCCCTCATTGGGCCTCGCACCCCTGGTCACCAGGCAGATCTTCACCCTCCTGCGCGACCTGCGCGACCGCACCGGGCTCACCGTCGTCCTGGTCGAGCAGAACGCGGCCGGGGCGCTGTCGGTCACCGAGACCGGGTTCGTCCTCAACCAGGGGCGCGTCGCGGTCGGGGGCGCCTCCGCCGACCTGCTCTCCGACGACCGCACGCGCCACGCCTACCTGGGCTTTTAGAGGAGTCCCCCGCATGACCCACTTCATCAACCTGACCCTCAACGGGCTGGCGTCCGGGGCGGCCTACGCGGCGCTGGCGCTGTCCCTGGTGATCATCTACCAGGCCACCCGCCTGGTGAACTTCGCCCAGCCCGCGCTCGCCCTGGTCGCGGTCTACACGGCCTACACCGTCACCCAGCTCACCGGCTCGTACTGGCTCGGCTTCGCCGCCGCGCTCACCGCGGGCCTGGCCGCGGGCGCGCTGGTCGAGCGGTTCGTCATCCGGCCCATCGCCCGCGTCTCCCAGCTCAACGCCATCATCGTCACCCTCGGCCTCCTCCTGGTCGTCCAGGGGCTGGTCGGGATGGTCTGGGGCAACGAGCAGCACGGGTTCGGCTACGCGTTCAGCTACGTGGGCCGCTTCTCGCCCGCCAACGTGTTCGCCCTGGTGTCGGTCGGAGCCGTCGCGCTGCTCCTGTTCGCCCTGTACCGGTTCACCCCCCTGGGCCTGCGCATGCGCGCCGCCGCCTTCCACCCCGAGGCCGCCCGGCTCAGCGGCGTGCGGGTGGGCCTGATGCTCACCGCGGGGTGGGCGATCGCCTCCTTCATCGGCGCCCTGGCGGGCATGCTCGCCGGACCGCCGTTCATCTCCCCGAACGTGTTCGACGCCGTGTTCGTCTACGGCATCACCGCCGCCGTCATCGGCGGCCTGGACAACCCGTTCGGCGCCGTCCTCGGGGGGATGCTCATCGGCCTCGGTATGTCCTACGTGTCCGGCTACGCCGGGCCCGAGCTGGCCACCCTCGCCGCCCTCGTCATCGTCGTCGCGGTGCTGAGCGTGCGCCCCGACGGCATCCTGTCCCGCCCGGCCGCGCGAAAGGTGTAGCGATGCCCTCACCCACCCGGCAGCGCGCGGAGCGCGCCGCCGCCCCCCACCCCCCGAACCCGTCCGCCGCCTCCGGCGGCCGGTGGCGCGCGCTGCCCGCGCCGCTGCGCCACCTGCTCCTGGCCGGCCTCGGACTCGCCGCCGTCACCGCGCTGCTGCTGGCCACCGGAGACCTCACGGCGCTGCGCGTGGCCGCCGTCGGCTACACCATGCTGGCCGTCGCCGGGCTGCAACTGCTCGTCGGCGGCAGCGGCCAGGTGTCCCTCGGCCACGGCGCGTTCATGATGATCGGCGCCTACACGATGGCTCTGCTGGTCCTGTACCAGCCCATGCTCCCCCTGGCGGTGAACCTGCTGCTCATCGCGGGGGCCTCCGCCGTCGCCGGGATCGCGGTCGGCGCGGCCACGGCACGCCTGCACGGCCCCTACCTGGCGGGGGCCACCCTCATCCTCGCGGTCGGCCTGCCCGGGCTGACCCACCGCTACCACGAGCTCCTCGGCGGCAGCAACGGCCTCAACATCCGCACGGCGGGCGCGCCGCCCCTCCTCCAGGGCCTGGTCACCGACAGCGAGTGGAAGGCACTGGTCGTGTGGACCGCCGTGGTGATCGGCCTGGCCGTGCTGGCCACCGTCTCCACCGGCCGCCTGGGCCGCCGCATGCGCGCCATCCGCGACGACGAGACCGCGGCCGCCATGGCCGGGATCCCGGTCGGCACGACGAAGGTGGTCGCGTTCGTCATCGCCTCGGCGGCGGGCGGCCTCGCGGGCGGCCTCCAGGCCTACGTGCTCGGCACCGCGACCCCCAGCACCTTCACCCTCGCGCTGTCGCTGACCCTGCTCGCGGCCCTCGTCCTGGGCGGCATCGGCAGCCTGTGGGGCGCGCTGTGGGCCGCGGTCGCCATCGTCTACCTGGAGGTCTGGGTCGCCGACCTGGCCGGAACCCTGGGCCTGAGCCGCGACGCGGAGAACAACCTCCCGATCGTGTTCTTCGGCGTGGTCCTCATCCTCGTCCTGCGCTTCTGGCCCCTGGGAATCCACGGCGCGCTCCAGCGCCTGACCGCACGCCTCGGACCCGCCGGGTCCGGACCCCGCTAGTCGGTGCCGGGGCGCCCGCCCGCCCGGCACCGCTCCACCCCCCACCCCCCGAGAAGGAGAACCCCATGCGCAACCGCAGCGGAACCCGGGCCGCCCTGGCGGCCTCCCTGGCCCTGACGATGCTGGCGACGGCCTGCACCGGCGCCGGTGAGGTCACCGAGGGCTCCGAGGTCGACCTGAACGTCTCCACCGGCGTCACCGACGACGCCGTCGTCATCGGCTCCCACCAGCCCCTGACCGGGCCCGCGGCCCCCGGCTACCTCGCGGTCTCCCAGGGCGCCCGCGCCGTGTTCGAGTACGTCAACGCCCAGGGCGGCGTGAACGGGCGCGAGATCGACTACCGGGTCGAGGACGACGCCTACGACCCCGCGCGGACGATCGACGTGACCCGGCAGCTGGTCATCGAGGACGAGATCTTTGCGATGGTGGGCGGTCTGGGCACGCCCACGCACAGCAGCGTCCTCGACTACCTCAACGAGGAGGGCGTGCCCGATGTCTTCCCGTCCTCGGGCGCCCTGGCGTGGAACAACCCCGACGAGCACCCGCTGACCTACGGCTGGCAGACCGACTACACCAAGGAGGCGAAGATCCAGGGCGAGTACATCGCGGCGAACTTCCCCGACCAGAGCGTCGGCTACCTGTTCCAGAACGACGACGTCGGCGAGGACTCCCAGACCGGGCTCGACCAGTACCTCGGCGACGAGGTCGTGGCCCGGGAGCACTACGAATCCGAGGTGCCCGACCTCAGCGCCCAGATCGCCGAACTGGAGCGCACCGGGGCCGAGGTGGTCGTGTGCTCCTGCATCCCGGCGTTCGTCGCGCTCGGCATGCTGGAGGCGGCCAGCATCGGCTACGAGCCCCAGTGGGTGGTCTCCAGCATCGGCGGCGACACCGCCACCCTCCAGGGCCTGCTGGCGGAGTTCACGCAGGACACCGACGCCGAGGGCGTGCCCGCCGACGAGTTCCTCGAAGGCATGCTCATCACGAGCTACATGCCGCGCGTGGAGGACGAGGACGACGAGTGGGCCCGGTTCTTCATCGACGTGTACGAGGAGTACGGGGAGGGCGGCACGATCACCAACACGCACGTCTTCGGCATGACCCAGGCCGTCATGTTCGCCCAGGCTCTCAGGTCGGCGGGCGAGGACCTCACCCGCCAGTCGCTCGTCGACGCCCTGGAGTCCCAGGAGTGGCAGGGCCCCAGCCCCGTCCCCTTCGCCTCCGGAGACGGTGACCACGGCGGCCACCAGGGCGTCTACGTCGTCCGGTACGAGTCGGGCGGCAGCATCGAGATGGTCCAGGAGCCCCGTGTGACCGACCGCGAGGGCGGCCCCATCGAGGAGGCCGACTTCACGGCCCTCGGCCCGGACGAGCTGGTCTTCCACGACTGAGCTCGGATGGGTCTGGATGGGTCCGGACGGGTTCGGAGAGTGGTGGTCCCCGCGGGACGGTGGTCACTGCGGATCGGTGGTCACTGCGAATCGGTGGTCTCCGCGAGTGGATGGTCACTGCGGGTCGGTGCTCTCCATGAGTGGGGCGGTCTTTGTAAGGCCGCGTTTTCCACAGGCGCACATCGGGGCTGGTCGCGGGTGGGGTGGTGATGGTTTCCTGGAAATAGGGGGGATCCCACCCACGGAGGTTTTGGCATGCCCTTAAGCGCCCTGTGCTCACGGGGGTAATGAATTGAAGGGTAGGGAGGGGCCGTCTTCAGGGCCCCTCCCTACGCCATTCCTGCTGGGGGTTTCTGGCGGCAACGAAAGCGCGCCAGCTGCCGCGAAGTGGGATGGCCTGCGGAAAACGGTGCGCGTTGGGTGGGGGTGCGGTTGGCCGACGAACAGCGGCACCAAAGGCGTGAGCGGCCACCGGAGGGCGACCAACGCCCGGGGCTTAGGAGTGGTCGGGCTCTGCTGCGTCGGCACCAACGGCAAGCGGACCCTCCGGCCTCGGGCAACGACCCCGGCCCCCGTGGTCAGCGCGGGCGACGATCGCGCCAAGGCTAAGGTGACATTCTGGGCCACATTTTCGGACGCCTTTTGAGTCCGGTCTAATTGTGGTAGAAGAAGCAAAATCAGTCTCCGGAAAGAAAGTCAGCCATTGATGCTGTGAATAGTGGAGAAATGGCGGACGCTGGCCTATAATAAGAAGTATGGAGATGATGATCGCAGCGCACGAGGCGGCCCCCGGGGAATGTTCCCCGGCCGTGGCCGCGCTGGCCGGTGCGCGCGAGATCATCCACCAGGCGTTGAACGCCGAAGTGCCGCCCGGGGCCGATGAGGCCGCCGCTGAGGAGATCGCGGCGCTGTGGGCGCAGCTGGATCAGATCCGGTATCAGGCGTTGGCGCAGATGGCGCGCCTGTACGCGCGCGGTGAGGTCGCCCGCTACAGCGGCTACTCCACGCTGGACAAGTGGTTGGTGCACCACGGCACGATGCCCACCGCTCAGGCCAAGGATTTGGCTCGTTTGGCCCAGCACGTGCAGGAGGAGACGCTGCCCGCCACTGCCCAAGCAGTAGCTGAGGGCAGGGTGGTGTTGGGTGAGGCGGTGGCGATCGCCAAGGCCACCGACAAAGCCGTCCAGACCCGCGATGAGGACCACTTTCCCGATGAGGGGGAGTACCGGCACGGGTTTGAGTCCGCCCTGGTGGCCGCGAAGGCGGAGCGGCCTGCGTTGTCGGTCAACCAGCTCCAGTCGGTGGCCCGCCAGGTCGCCTACCGTTTGGACCCCCACCGCCTGGACCGCGACCACGAAGCTGCTCACGCGGCCCGCGGGCTGACGGTGCATGACACGTTCCAGGGCAGCTACCAGCTCCAGGCCTGGGGTGGGTCTGGGGATGCGTTGATCGTGCGCGCGGCCATCGACACCTTCACCACCCCATCCGGGGAAGGTGACACCCGGTCCCGGTCCCAGCGTGAGCACGACGCGCTCATCGCGGCGCTGCGTTTCGCCACCACCCACACCGGATGCGCCAACGCTCCGGCTCCATTGGCGCAGATCCGCATCGTGGTGCCCGTGCAGACCTACCTGGACGCCCAAGGCCAGGAGGTTCCGGCGTTGGACGAGCACGGTCGAGTGATTCCGGTCGGGCTGGTCCACGAACTCGCCGCCGATTCCGAGGTGGTGCGGATGCTCACCGCACCCCCCACCGGACAGGTGCTGGATGTGGGCCACAGCCGCCGCCTGGCCTCAACCCGCCAACGCACCGCCGCCTTCCACGGACACGCCACCTGCGCCCACCCGGGCGGATGTGAGGTACCGGTGGCGTTGTGCCAAGCCGACCACGTGCAGTCGTTCTCCCGAGGAGGGCGCACGGTGGTCGCCAACCTCCAACCGCTGTGCGGGCCGCACAACCGGGCCAAGTACCAACGCGAACTGCGCACACACCGACAGCAGGAACGGCACCATCCGCCCGACAGGATTCCGGTTCCCCCACCCCGAAAATGACTCCCCGAGTCGTGCCGGTCCCCGGCATGCCCGCGCCCGACAGGAGGCCCGGGCCCCGCGCCCACTGTGGTCGCTGCCACCGTCGCCCACCCTCGCCCCGGGGGCCGGCACCGCTGCCCAAGGCCCGCCAGCCCCGCCGCCTTTGGTGCCAACGCAGCAAAGCCTCACCACGCGCGCACAACAAGCGTTGATCGCCCTCCCGGGCCACTTCGCGGCAGCTGACGCCGCTGCCTTCGGCCACCACCCGCAACCAGGTCGTTGAGTGGAGCCCCCGACACCCGCCGCCTTCGCTGCCACCGCAGCAGAGCCCCACCATCCCCGAACACCGACCGTTGGTCACCCCCCCCGCACCACCTCGCGGCAGCTGGTGCCGCTGCCTTCGGCCACCACCCGCAACCAGGGCGTTGATCGGAGTCCCCGGACACCCGCCGCCTTTGGTGCCGCCACAGCCACAACCACCGCCAACGACACCACCCTCGGCTTGCGCGTTGACCGGAGCCCGTGGACGGTGTTCCCGTCCGTGCTCGTCGGTGAGGACGGCCTTCCTGCCCGAACACACGGGCGGCGGCCCGGGGGAGGGTCCGCCGGGCCGCCGCCGTGTCGCGGTTCCGGAGACCACGGGGCCGGAGCGGCCCCGCGGCGCCGGTGCGGGGTCAGGTGATGTGCGGGCAGGAGTCCCGGTAGTCCGAGAAGTCGGAGAAGAACCCGGTGTCGGGCGGCGGGCACAGGAACTGCTCGTAGCGCTCGTCCTCGTCGACGAAGCGCTTGAGCCAGGAGATGCTGTACCTGGCGATGATCGTGTTGGAGAGGTTGGGCGCGAAGTGGCTCGCGCCCTCCAGCTCCAGGTAGGCGCGCTCCAGGTCGCCGTCCAGGCTCTCGTAGAACGGGATGGAGTGCGAGTTGACCGACGCGATGCTGTCGTTCTCCGCGCCGATGATCATCGTGGGCACCTCGACGTCCGACCAGTCCTTCTGGAGGTGCCAGGGGGTCAGCGGAATCGCCGCGCGCAGCTCCGGCCGGTCCTCGGCGGCCGCGAGCGTGCCGCCGCCGCCCATCGAGTGGCCCATGACGGCCAGGCGGTCGCCGTCCACCTGGTCGGACACGTCGCTGTCGTCGACCAGGTAGTCCAGGGCGGCCTCGATCTGGCGTCCCCGGCTGTCGGGCTGGTCGTAGCGGGTGTTGGTGTCGATCGTGAACACCACGAAGCCCTGCGAGGCGATCCGGTGGCCCATCCACGCCATCGAGGACTGGCTCGCCGTGTAGCCGGGCGCGATGACGACGCCGCCGAACGTTCCCTCGCTGGTGTCGGTGGGGTAGTAGATCGTGCCGCCGCCGAACCCGCTCACCAGCGAGGACACGCTCTCTTCGTCGGTGTCGAAGTAGCCCTCCTCGGCGGTGACGCTCGACTCGGTCGGCGCGGGGCCGCGCTCGTACGGGTTGGCGGCCTGGGCCGGGGAGACGACGACGCCGGTCAGCCCGGCGGTGAGCGCCAGGGTCATACCCGCGCGGGCGGCGAACCGGGCCACGCGGGAGCGGGGGCCGTGTTGTGCGCCGTCGGTCTCTTCGGGGGAAAGGGGGTATGTTCGCACGGTTTTTCCTTTTTCTCGTGCAGCGGGAATCCGCGCACCTCGCGGTGTTCGCGGACCAAGGGTCTCCCGTGGGGGGAAAGCCGACATTACCGTAAGGTAACCATATGGGCACCCGCAGTGGTCGGCGGTGGCCGCCCCGCCTCTCGGTGGCGGAGGAGGGGGCCGGGTGACCGGCTCCCTTCGGCCGTGGATTCACTATGGTGTCGTTTCGGTAAACGTGCATCCGTTGAATCACCAGTAGTGACGGAGCCCAGCTCGCGGGGGGAGAGGGGGACGTGCGGCCACCCGGTGACCCGGGTGCGCTCGTGGTGCCCTCGGGGCACCGGTTCCCGTAGCACCGGCGTCCCGACCCCTCGCCGCACCGGCGGGCCGCGGTGTTTTGGCGGTCCCTCCCCGGGCAGGCGGACCGTGTAGGCGCACGACGAGGGAGTGATGACCATGCCCGGTGCAAGCGAACTTCCGTCGACCCTCCAGCGGTCTCCGAAGAAGGCCCAACGCACCTGGATCAAGGCGCACGACTCCGCTGTGGAGGAGTACGGGGAGGGCGAGCGCGCACACCGCGTCGCCTTCGCGGCGGTCAAGCACGAATTCGAGAAGCAGGGCGACCGCTGGGTGCCCAAGCAGCGCTCGGGCCCCTCGGACGAGCAGGCGTCCAACCCCAAGGCCGCGCGCGGACGCGGTAAGGACAAGAAGACCGCCGGGGGAGTGGACGCCAACGCCAGCAAGGAGCACCTCTACGAGCAGGCGAAGAAGCTCGGCGTCCAGGGGCGCTCGAACATGAACAAGGACCAGTTGGTCGAGGCGCTGCGCAAGGAGAACGACCGCCGCACCGCCAAGGCGCGCTCCTGACGCCATCCCGGCCGGACACGCCGTCGGCTCATCCCAGGCAGCCCCTCCCGAGCTCCGTCCGGGAGGGGCTTCTTCCTGCGTTGGGAAGGCACACGTCGTGAAGGCACGTGCGGGGAGGGCGGGCGAGCCGGGCGGACCAGCCGGGCGCCAGCGCCCCCCGGGCCCGTGGCCGCCCCCCCTGGCCGCCGGGCGTGGGAGGGGACGGGAACCGCGGCCCCGCCCCTCCCCCGGCTCAGCTCGCCTGGATCTCCCCGCCGGTCGGGGCCAGGGTCTCGCCGGTGTAGTACGACGACAGCCGTTCGCTGGCGAAGAAGACGTAGGAGGGCGCGATCTCGTCCGGGTCCGCGGCCCGTCCCATGGGCGACTGCTTGCCGAAGCCCTCCGCGCCCTTCTCCCCGAGCGTGGAGGGGATGAGCGGCGTCCACACCGGACCGGGGGCCACGCAGTTGACCCGGATGCCCCGGTCCATGAGCGTCTGCGCCAGCGAGTGCGACAGGTTCATCACCGCGGCCTTGCTGGACGCGTAGTCGATCAGCGACTTGTTGCCGCGCAGGCCGTTGATGGACCCCGTGATGATGATCGAACCGCCCTCGGGGATGTGCTCCAGCGCCTCGCGGACGGTCCAGAACACCCCCATCACGTTGACGTCGAACGTGCGGCGCAGCTGCTCGGTGCTCAGGTCGGTGAAGTCGTCCACCGGCGCCTGGGTCGCGGCGTGCTCGACCAGGATGTCGATCCCGCCCAGCTCCTCGACCGCGCGGTTCACCAGGTGGGCGCAGAAGGACTCGTCGGCCAGGTCGCCGCGTACGCCCACCGCCTTGCGCCCCTGCTCCTGGACCAGCCCCACCGTGTGCTGGGCGTCGGCGTCCTCGCTGAGGTAGCCGAAGACGATGTCGGCCCCCTCCTTGGCGAAGGCCACGGCGACGGCGCGGCCGATCCCGGAGTCGGCCCCGGTGATCAGCGCCCGCTTCCCCTTCAGCAGGCCGCGGCCCTCGTAGCCGCGCATCTCGTCCCTGGGCTGCGGATCCATCGGCTCGGTCCGGCCGGGGTAGGGCTGGCTCTGCGCCGGAGGCGAAGTCTCGGACATGGTCGTCTCCCCCTGTCGTTTCGGTTCCGCGGGCCCGGCCCGGAATCCGTCCGGGGCGTCCCGCGCTGTGCGCCCGGGCGTGCCCGGGCGGTCCTTCCGCGTGCCCGCCCCTACCCCGTTCGCCCCCGCTGACTCGGGCCCGGCGCGGGTCGTCCCGGCCCGGACGGCACCGCGGTGAACGCCGCTCCAAAAGGCGGTCAACGACGTTTGCCCCGAACGGGCGTCGGTCAGGTGGAACCGGGGGGAGACCCCGGCACGTGGTACCCGCAGATCGACGGAGGCCTGCTGTGAGCACTGAAGGACGTGGGGGAAGCGAGGGGCGCGACGCCAAGGACCGCCAGCTCGACGCGGTCAGGACCGACTCCGACCAGCCCCTGACCACCGAGACCGGCGTCCGGGTGGGCGACACCGACAACTCGCTCCGGGCCGGGGCGCGCGGCCCCACACTGCTGGAGGACTTCCACGCCCGGGAGAAGATCACCCACTTCGACCATGAGCGGATCCCCGAACGGGTGGTGCACGCGCGCGGCGCGGGCGCCTACGGCCACTTCCGCCCCTACGAGGGGCTCTCCGAGCTGACCGCGGCCCACTTCCTGAGCGGCCCCGACGTCACCACGCCGGTCTTCGTCCGCTTCTCCACGGTCGCCGGGTCGCGCGGATCCGCCGACACGGTGCGCGACGTGCGCGGGTTCGCGGTGAAGTTCTACACCGAGGAGGGCAACTACGACCTCGTCGGCAACAACATGCCGGTCTTCTTCATCCAGGACGGCGTCAAGTTCCCCGACTTCGTCCACGCGGTCAAGCCCGAGCCCCACAACGAGATCCCCCAGGCGCAGTCCGCGCACGACACCCTCTGGGACTTCGTGGGCCTGCAGCCCGAGACCACGCACATGATGATGTGGCTGATGTCGGACCGGGCGATCCCGCGCAGCTACCGGACGATGCAGGGCTTCGGGGTCCACACGTTCCGGTTCGTCAGCGCCGAGGGCCGCGGCACCTTCGTCAAGTTCCACTGGAGGCCCCTGCTCGGCACGCACTCGCTGGTCTGGGACGAGGCGCAGCGCGTCCAGGGCAAGGACCCCGACTTCAACCGGCGCGACCTGTGGGAGGCCATCGAACGCGGCCAGTACCCCGAGTGGGAGCTGGGCGTGCAGCTGGTGCCGGAGGAGGACGAGCACGCCTTCGACTTCGACCTGCTGGACGCCACCAAGATCATCCCCGAGGAGCAGGTCCCGGTCCGGCCGATCGGAAAGCTGACCCTGAACCGGAACCCGGACAACTTCTTCGCGGAGACGGAGCAGGTGGCCTTCCACACCGCCAACGTGGTCCCGGGCATCGACTTCACCAACGATCCGCTGCTCCAGGCCCGCAACTTCTCCTACCTGGACACCCAGCTGCTGCGCCTCGGCGGCTCCAACTTCCAGCAGATCCCGATCAACCGTCCGGTGGCCCCGGTGAGCAACAACCAGCGGGACGGCTTCGCCCAGCACCGCGTGCACCGGGGCGGGACCTCCTACCACCCCAACAGCCTGGGCGGCGGCTGCCCGGCCCTGGCGCACGGGGAGGGCGTCTACCGCCACTACACGGAGAAGGTCGAGGGCGACAAGATCCGGGTGCGCAGCGAGAGCTTCGCCGACCACTACTCCCAGGCCACGCTCTTCTACAACAGCCTCGCCGACTGGGAGCGCGAGCACGTGGTGGAGGCCTTCCGCTTCGAGCTGGGCAAGTGCGAGGAGCTGGAGGTGCGCCAGCGGGTGGTGGCCAACCTCAACCACGTGGACCACGGGCTGTCCGTCCGGGTCGCGGAGGGGATCGGCGTCGAGCCGCCGGAGCGGGAGGCCACGCCCAACCACGGCCGCTCCTCGCCCGCCCTGAGCCAGCTCAACACCGCGTTCGGCTCCGTCGTCGGCCGCAAGGTGGCCGTCCTGGTCGCGGACGGCGTGGACGAGGCCGCCGTCGACGCGTTCCGCGAGCCCCTGATCGGGGCCGGTGCCGTGGTCGAACTCCTCGCGGCCGCCGACGGCGCGGTCCGCACCTCGCGGGGCGGCGTCGTCACCGTCGACCGGGCCTACCCGACCGTCTCCTCGGTGCTCTACGACGCGGTCGTGGTGACCGGCGGTTCCGACGCCGCACGGACGCTGGCGGGCGACGGGCTCGCGCGGCACTTCGTGCTGGAGGCGTACAAGCACCACAAGCCGGTGGCCGCGGTCGGCGCGGGGACGGAGCTGCTCGCCCCGCCGCTGCCGGAGGAGCTGACCGGGCCCGTGGACGCCCTGCGGGTGGAACTGGGCGTGGTCGCCTCGCCGGACGCGGGTGAGGACGGCGTCGCCGAGTTCACGAGGCTGCTGGGCGGGCACCGGTTCTGGGACCGGCCGACGGCGTCCGTGCCCGCCTGACGGCGGGGGAGCGACTGACACGTAGCGAAGACGGAGTGAAGGGAGAACAGACGCGATGAAGGTGGGCTACAAGCTCTTCGCCGAGGGTTTCGGCCCCCGCGAGATCGTGGAGCAGGCGGTCCGCGCCGAACAGGCCGGGTTCGACTTCGTGGAGATCAGCGACCACTTCCACCCGTGGCTGTACAGCCACGGCCACTCCGGGTTCGTGTGGTCGATGCTCGCCGCCATCGCCGAACGCACCGACAGCGTCGAGCTGGCCACCGGTGTCACCTGCCCGATCCTGCGGGTGCACCCGGCGATCGTCGCGCAGGCGGCGGCCACCACGGCCATCCTGTCCGAGGGGCGGTTCACGCTCGGACTGGGGTCGGGGGAGCGCCTCAACGAGCACGTGGTGGGCCAGGGGTGGCCCAACGCCACCCGGCGCCACGAGATGCTGCGCGAGGCGATCCAGATCATCCGCCTGCTGTGGTCGGGCGGCTACCACTCCTACGACGGCAAATACCTGACCCTGGAGGACGCCCGGGTCTTCGACCTGCCCGAGGAGGCGCCGCCGATCGTCGTGGCCGCGGGCGGCGAGGAGGCCGCCCTGCTGGCCGCCGAGTCGGGTGACGGACTGTTCTGCACCGAGCCGAGCAAGGCGCTCAACCGGGTCTACGAGGACAACGGCGGCTCCGGCCCCCGCTACGCCGAGGTGCCGCTGGCGTGGGCGACCAACGAGGGCGACGCCCTGGAGTCGGCGCGCGAGCTGTTCCGCTTCGCGCTCACCGGGTGGAAGGTGCAGGCCGAACTGCCCAACCCGGTGAACTTCGAGGCGGCCACCGCCCTGATCGGCAGGGACGCGATGCGCGACGTCTTCGCGTACGGGCCGGACCCGGACCGGCACCTGGAGGTGGTGCGGGAGTTCGCCTCCGCGGGGTTCGACCACCTGTGCCTGATCAACGCCGGACCCGACCCGGAGGGGTTCTTCGGCTTCTTCGAGCGGGAGCTGGCCGGACCGATCCGGGCGATGGGCGCCGGTTAGCCCCGGCGGTGCCCGCTGGACGGGCGCCGTCCGGGGCCGGGCCCCTCACACGGACCGGGCGTACCCGCGGAGGGAGTCGTGGACGAACACGGCTCCCTCCGCGCTTCCGTGGAGACGCTCGCGGTCCGGGCCCCACGTGGACGCGGCCCGGGTCGCGCACGGGCTCGACGGAGCGCCGCGCGGGGCGCGGTGCTCGCGCCCGCGCCGCCGACGCCAGGACCCGACGCCGCGGCGGGGTCAACTCCGTCCGCGCCACCAGGCGAGCAGACGGCTGAGGAGGTCGTCCTCGTGGCCCTCGTCGCTGTCGTCCCGGTCCCCCCCGCGCGCCCCGGCCTCCGACTGCCCGTCCCCTCCGGAGCCGCCCCTTCCGGCGCCCTCCCGGGGGCCGAGGGCGAGGGGCTCGCCCGGGGTGAAGACCACCGGGAGTTCGCGCAACCCCCGCAGGAACGGCGACGGGACCCAGCGCAGGTCCTCCGGCTCCACGGCGAGCCGGAGCCCGCCCAGGCGCTCCTGGAGCGCGGTGACCGCGATCGTGGCGGTCAGCCGGGCCAGTTCGCGGGCCGGACAGGCGTGCGGCCCGGCGCCGAACATCAGGTGGGCCCTGCTGCCCCCCGCCTGGTCGGAGTGGACGGCCGGATCGCGATGGGCGGCGTCGAAGCCGATCAGCAGGGCGTCGCCCGCGCGGATGTCGACGTCGCCGATGCGCATGTCCTGGAGGGCGATCCGGGCGGGCAGGATCTGGAAGGGCGTGTCGGTCCACATCACGTGGTCGAGCAGTTCGTGGACGGTCATCTGCGCGTCCGTGTAGGCGGCGCGGACCGCCTCGTCGGTGAACAGAGTGCGCATCGTGTTACCGATGAGGTGTGTGGTGGTCTGGTGGCTCGAATTGTTGATGAGCGCGGCCTGGTGCGCGACCTCGTGGTCGCTCAGCCCCGCGGGGTGCTCCAGCATCCACGACACCAGGTCCTGACCGGGGATCCTGCGCTTGCGGGCCACCAGTTCGGAGAAGTACTGGTGGATGCGGCCGACGGCGTCCTCGGCGCGTTCGGCGTTCTCGCTGAAGACGATGGACGTGAGGTCGCCCAGCATGTACCCGTAGCTGTCGGAGAGCCCGTACAGGCTGTTGACCACGAGCACGGGCAGGGGATTGGCGTACTCGGAGATGAGGTCGGCCCTGCCGTCGGCGACGAAGGAGTCGATGAGTTCGTCGGCGATCCGCCGGATCGTGCGGGCGGTGGCGTTCATGTCCACCCTGGCCAGGCTGTCCGCGATGGCCGAGCGCAGCCGGGTGTGCTCGGCCCCGTCGGCGTACAGGGCGTTGGGGCGCCAGGACAGCGCGGGCCGGGCGCAGGCGAGGTCGACGCGCCCCTCGACCACCTCGCGCCAGCGGCGGGTGTCGCGCGAGAAGAGGTGCTGGTTCTGTAACACGGCGAGGTTCTCGTGGTAGCCCAGCAGAAGCCAGGCCCGTACGCCGGTCTCCAGTTCGACCGGGGCCACGGGTCCGTGGCGTTCGCGCAGCGCGGCCCAGAGGCCGTCGCGTCCGGTGGCGGGTGTGGTGCCGTACAGCCGTGTGGTCGTCAACGAACCGAGTCCTTCTCTTCGGGGAGATGGTGTGCCGGTGCGGTGACGGAGGGGAGAAGCGGGATCGCTCATTGTAGAAGGGGCCGCGCTCTTTTTTCAACACGGCGGAGAAAGGGCGCTCACGTATTAGTGATAAATGCTATTAAGGCGCACTTTTTCTGGGGCTCCCGAGCGCCGGAACCCGGGGTCGCGCGCCGCGCGGAGCCGCTCCGCGGCCGGAGTCTGCCACGGGGATGCGACAGTTCCACGGGCGTTCGCAAGAAGGTTCGAAAAGGCCGCTTTTTGTCATAGGGAGTCCGTAGTGTTCTCTGTGTGAGCGATCGATGGAGTACCGACGACGTATGGGCTCTGGCTCCGGACGCCTCCTCCCGCAAGGCCGCCCTGAAGGTGGCCAAGGAGTCGTCCTGGCCCGAGCGCGGAGCGGTCGCCGCCCCCTCCGGCGGCACCTCCGCCGTCTGGGGCGAGTGCAAGGGCAGCGGTTCCAAGCCCTACCTGGCCGCCGTCCACCTGGACGGCGCGGGCGGGACCGCCTACAAGTGCAGCTGCCCCAGCCGCAAGATTCCCTGCAAGCACGTCCTGGGCCTGCTGGCCCTGTGGACCCAGGACAGCGTGGCCGACCGGGAGGAGCGGCCCGAGTGGGTGGCCAAGTGGCTCTCCGGAAGGGCCGCCCGCCAGGAGAAGGCCAACAGCCCGGCGGCCCCCGCCGACCCCGAACGGGCGGCCGCGACCCTGCGCAGGAGGGAGGAGGCGGTCCGGGCCGGGGTCGACGAACTCGGCCTCTGGCTGCGCGACCAGGTCGACACCGGGCTGGCCGAGGTGCCCAAGCACGGCTACGACCACTGGGACCGCATGGCCAAGCGGCTCGTGGACGCCAAGGCGGGCGGCGCGGCCTCCCTCGTCTCCCAGCTGCCCTCCGCGGCGCGCGGGGACAGCTGGCCCGAGCGGATGCTCGAACGGCTCGGCCTCCTCCACCTGCTGGTCAACGGCTACCGCGCGGGCGACGCCCTCGACGAGCGCGTCCGCGGCGCCGTCCGCTCCCGGGTGGGCATCACCGTCAAGGCCGAGGACGTCCTCGCCGGCGGTGAGCGCGTCCGCGACACCTGGCGGGTCCTGGGCTGGCACGACGCCCCCGCCCTCGAAGCCGACATGCGCGTGCGCCGCCTGTGGCTGCGCGGCACCGCGACCGGGCGCGTGGCCCTGTACCTGGCCTTCGCCCGATCCGGCCAGGCGCCCACCACCCCCTTCCGGGCCGGCACCGACGTGGAGGCCGAGTTCGCCTTCTACCCCGACGGCCACCGGGTCGCCCCCGTCGGCGACGGCACCACGACCGAGGCGGCCCCGCCCGAGGGCGGCACGGTCACGCAGGCCCTCGACGCCTTCGCCGCCTCCCTCGCCGAGGACCCCTGGCGCGACACCTGGCCGGTCGTGCTCGACCGCGCCGCCCCCGCCCACGACGGCCGGTGGTACCTCACCGACACCGAGGGCCACGCGCTACCCCTGGCCTCCCCCGAGCCCTGGCGCCTCCTCGCGGTCACCGGCGGCCACCCCTCCACCGTCGCCGCCGAGTGGTCGCCCGCGACGGGACTCACCCCCATCACCGTGTGGGACCGGAACGGAAAGGCGGTCTCCCTGTGACCCCCGACCCCCTCGCCGCCGTGGACTCCTGGGACCGCCTGGTCTCCACGGCCCTGGTCGGCACCTCCAAGCGCTCCGTCCCCGACACCCCCGACCTGCCCCCCATCCCCGAGGACGAGGACTCCGTCGCCCTCCTGGACCGGGCGGCCCTGATCGCCGTCCGCCGCGCCGCCGGGTACACCCCCGTCACCGGCGTCGAGCCCGTCGAGCCCGGCGCCGAGGACGAGCGCCCCGAGACCGGACAGGCCGCCACCAACCGGCTGGAGGACATCCTCACGGGACGGACCGAACTCCTCCCCGAGTGGCTGGAGCTGGTGGCCGCCTCGGGGCGGCGCGTCGCGCACTCCAGCGTTCCCGCCCTCCTCGACCAGGGCGCCCGCGACAGCGAGCTGCGCCCCGCGCTCGCGGCCGCGGTCGGCACACGCGGCCACTGGCTGGCCGGGCTCAACCCCGCCTGGTCCTACATGCTGGCCGAGTCGGTCCACGCCGACCGGTTCAGCGAGCGCGACTGGGGCTGCGGCACCCCGGGAGAGCGCCGCCGCGCGCTCGCCGCGCTGCGCGCCACCGACCCCGACCGCGCCCGCGAGCTGCTGGCCGCCGTCTGGACCAACCTGGCCAAGGCGGACCTGCGCCGCCGCCTGCTGGAGACCTTCGCCACCGGGCTCGGCCCGGCGGACGCGGACTTCCTCGACCGGGCTCTGGACGACCGCAGCGCCAACGTGCGCGGGATCGCGCTGTCCCTGCTCACCCGGCTGCCCGACAGCGCGCACGCCGAGCGGCTGCGCGGTCACGTCCGCGCGCACGCCTCGCTCAGGGAGGACGGCGCCCTGTGGGTGGACCCCGTCCGCACCCGCGACGCCGCCGTCCACCGCGACCTGGCGCTGGCCGCGCCCTCCAAGGACGACGAGAACGCGCACGAGCGGGCCGAGCGGCTGTGGGCGCTGCTCACCCACGCGCCGCTGGACGTGTGGCCCGGGCTGCTGGGCGCCGAACCCGCCGACATCTTCGAGGCGGCGAACCGGGAGGCCGTGCAGAACGCCCGTCTGGTGGGCGCCCTGGTCAACGCCGTCGTCGTCCAGCGGAACGTGGAGTGGGCCAGGGCCGTCCTGGAGTTCCTCGGTTCGCGGGGCACGGGACCGGGATTCCAGACGAGCAGGCTGCTGGAACTGCTGCCGGTCGAGGAGCGCTGCGCGTACGCCGACGGCGTCCTGACCGACAAGGCCTCCCTCAACCGCTGGGGCGAGCAGCTCCGCGACACGCCCGGCCCCTGGACCCCCGAGCTGAGCGCGCGGGTCGTCGCGCGCCTGCACGCCAAGGACCGCAAGAAGGACTACCACGGCTACCGGCTGCTCTGCGAGGCCGCGGCCGTGCACATGCCCCCCGGGCACCTCACCGACCTCCACCAGACCCCTCCGTACAACGACGCCTCCGGCGACGCCTACCTCCGGCTCCGGGACACCCTCCGGTTCCGACTCGACATGCACAGGGAGCTCAGTTGACCACCTCCACCCCCTCCATCGGCACCGACGCCGCCCAGGCCCTGCGCCCGCACGCGGAGCAGACCTACGCCGCCGAGCTGGAGGCGCTGGCCAAGGCCGACGACCGGCAGCGGCCCCCGGGCTGGAAGCTCTCCCCGTGGGCGGTCACCCAGTACCTGCTGGGCACCACCCTGTCCGACGGCACCGAGATCAGCGCCAAGTACATCGGCGCCCGCCGCGTCGTCGAGGTCGCCGTGGCCACCCTGGCCACCGACCGCGCCCTGCTGCTCATCGGCGTTCCCGGCACCGCCAAGACCTGGCTGTCCGAACACCTGGCCGCCGCGATCTCCGGCGACTCCACGCTGCTCGTCCAGGGCACCGCCGGAACCTCCGAGGAGGCCGTCCGCTACGGCTGGAACTACGCCCGGCTGCTCGCCGAGGGCCCCTCCGAGGCGGCCCTCGTGCCCAGCCCGGTGATGACCGCCATGTCGCGCGGCTCCATCGGTCGCATCGAGGAGCTCACCCGCATGCCCTCCGACGTGCAGGACGGCCTCATCACCGTGCTGTCGGAGAAGGCCCTGCCGGTGGCCGAGCTGGGCGTCGAGGTGCAGGCCCAGCGCGGCTTCAACATCATCGCCACCGCCAACGACCGCGACCGCGGCGTCAACGACCTGTCCAGCGCGCTGCGCCGCCGGTTCAACACCGTGGTGCTGCCCGTCCCTGACAGCGCCGAGGACGAGGTCCGCATCGTCACCCAGCGGGTGGAGCAGCTCGGCCGCGCCCTGGACCTGCCCGAGGTGCCCACCAGCCTCACCGAGATCCGGCGGGTGGTCACCGTCTTCCGCGAGCTGCGCTCGGGGGTGACCGAGGACAACGGCACCAAGGTCAAGTCGCCCAGCGGCACGCTGAGCACCGCCGAGGCGATCTCGGTGATCACCAACGGCATCGCGCTGGCCGCCCACTTCGGCGACGGGCAGCTGCGCCCGGCCGACGTGGCCGCGGGCATCCAGGGCGCCGTCGTCCAGGACCGGGTGTCCGACGGCGTGGTGTGGCGCGAGTACCTGGAGACCGTCGCGCGCGGGCGCGACGGCTGGGGCGAGTTCTACCGCGCCTGCCGCGAGGTGGGCGCCTGATGGGTCGGCCCCGACTGGACACGAGCGGGCTGCACGTCCTGGGCGTGCGGCACCACGGCCCGGGGTCGGCCCGGGCCGTCCGGGCGGCGCTGGAGGAGATCAAACCCGACGCCGTGCTGATCGAGGGACCGCCGGAGGCGGACGCCCTCACCTCGCTGGTGGGCGAGCTGGAGCCGCCGGTGGCGCTGCTGGCCTACCTCGCCGACACCCCCAAGGGGGACGAGCCGAGAGCGGGTGACGGTAAGGAAAAGACTGCGCGCGGAGCGCGACCGTTGAGGGTGGCGGAGGGCGACGGGTGGGCGTTCTGGCCCTTCGCCAGCTTCTCCCCGGAGTGGGAGGCCCTGCGCTACGCGGTGGAGAACGACGTGCGGGTGCGCTTTTGCGACCTGCCCGCCGCGAACACCCTGGCCGAGCGCGTCGCCGAGGCCGAGGAGCGGCGCCGGGCCGAGGAGGAGAGCGCCCGCACGGAGGGGGACTCAGAGGACCCGGGGGCCGAGGAGGCTGCCGGGAACCCCGAGGCGGCCGGAGCCGGTGCGGCTGTCGCGGCAGAGGGAAGCGGCGGGACCGACGGGGCCGGGACCCCGGAGGCCGCTGACGGGACGGACGGCGGCGAGGTCGGCGAGCCGGAGCGGATCCGGCTGGACCCCCTGGGGGTGCTCGCCGAGGCGGCGGGCTACGACGACGCCGAGCGCTGGTGGGACGACGTCATCGAGCAGCGCCGGGACGGGGAGCCCTCCCCGTTCCCGGCGATCGCCGACGCCATGGCCGCCGTCCGCGCCGAGTCCGGCCCCGAGACGGAGCGCGACGCGCGCCGGGAGGCGTACATGCGCCAGACCCTGCGCGCCACCCTCAAGGAGGGCCACGAGCGGATCGCCGTGGTCTGCGGCGCCTGGCACGCCCCCGCCCTGCGCGACCTGGCCGACTACTCGGTCAAGGACGACACCGCCCTGCTCAAGGGCCTGCCCAAGGCGAAGGTCACCGCCACCTGGGTGCCCTGGACCCACGGGCGCCTGGCCGCCTCCAGCGGTTACGGCGCCGGGGTCGCCGCCCCCGGCTGGTACCACCACCTGTTCACCGCGCCCGACCTCCCGGTGCACCGGTGGCTGACCGACGCCGCCCGCATGCTCCGCGAGGAGGGGCTGGCGGTGTCCTCGTCCCACGTCATCGAGGGCGTGCGGCTGGCCGAGAGCCTCGCCGTGCTGCGCGGGCGGCCGCTCGCCGGACTCGACGAGGTGGCCGAGGCGCTCACGGCCGTCCTGTGCGAGGGCGAGCCCACCCGGGCCGCCCTCGTCCACCGCCGGATGGCCGTCGGCGAGCGGATGGGCTCGGTGCCCCCGTCCACGCCCATGGTTCCGCTCCAGCGCGACCTCATCGCGATCCGCAAGCGCCTGCGGCTCAAGGCCGAGCCCTTCGACAGCGACCTCGACCTGGACCTGCGCAAGGACAGCCAGCGCGAACGCAGCGTGCTGCTGCACCGGCTGCGGCTGCTCGGCGTCGAGTGGGGCGTTCCGCGCACCCCCGACGGAGGGCAGAAGGGCACCTTCCGGGAGTCGTGGCGGCTGCGCTGGGACCCCGACATGGACGTGGCGCTGATCGAGGCCAGCCGGTGGGGCACCACCGTCGCCTCGGCGGCCACGGCCCGGGTGGCCGACCTCGCCGAGGACGCGGCCCTGCCCGCGCTGACCTCCCTCACCGAGCAGTGCCTGTTCGCGGACCTGGGCGGGGCCCTGCCCCGCGTGCTGTCCCTGCTCACCGACCGCGCGGCCACCGACAGCGACGTCACCCACCTGATGGAGGCGCTGCCGCCGCTGGCCCGCTCCGCCCGCTACGGGGACGTGCGCGGCACCGACAGCGCCTACCTGAGCACGGTGGCCGAGCAGATCCTGCGGCGGGTGTGCGTCGGGCTGGCACCGGCCGTGCACGGCCTGGACGACGACGCTGCGGAGCGGTTCGTCCGGCAGATCGACGCCACGCAGGGCGCCGCCACCCTCCTCGGCGGGGAGGGCGCCCAGGCCTGGACGGCGGCCCTGACCGCCCTGGCCGTACGCGACACCCTGCCCGGCCGCATCGCCGGCCGGGTCAACCGGATCCTGTCCGACTCCGGGCTCGTGGACACCGACGAACTGCGCCGCCGCCTCGGTCTGGCGATGTCCCCGGGCGTCGAACCCGCCTCGGCCGCGGCCTGGCTGGAGGGGTTCCTCCAGGGCAGCGGGCTGATCCTGGTGCACGACGACCGGCTGCTCGGGCTGATCGACACCTGGCTGCTCTCCCTGCCCGAGGAGCGCTTCACCGCGGTGCTGCCGCTGCTGCGGCGCACCTTCGGGGCCTTCAACGGCCCCGAGCGCCAGGAGATCGGCTCGGCCGCCCTGCGGCTCGGGACGGCGCCCGCCGCCAAGCGGGCCGCCCCGGCCCGCGTGGACGTGGACACCCGGCGCGCGGCCCCGGCCCTGGCCACCGCGCTGGCCATCCTCACCGACGGAAAGGTGCGCACATGAACGCCGTGGACGAGCGGGAGCGCCGCTGGAGGCTCGTGCTGGGCCGGGAGGCGCAGTGCTCCGGCGGGGTCGGCGCCTCCGGCCTCAGCGCCGCCGACCAGGGGATGGACGGGGCCCTGGAGGCGCTCTACGACAGCGTCGGCCCCGGCAGGACCAGCGCCCAGCGCTCCGCAGGGCTCGGCGGCTCGGCGCCCCGCGTGGCGCGCTGGCTGGGCGACATCCGCGAGTACTTCCCGTCCTCCGTGGTGCAGGTGATGCAGAAGGACGCCATGGACCGGCTGGGGCTGCACCAGCTCCTCCTGGAGCCGGAGATGATGGAGGCCGTCGAGCCGGACGTGCACCTGGTGGGAACCCTGCTGTCCCTCAACCGGGTGATGCCCGACCAGGCCCGCGAGTCGGCCCGCGCGGTGGTGCGCCGCGTGGTGGACGACCTGGAGCGGCGCGTGGCGCAGAAGACGCGGTCCCTGGTGCAGGGGGCGATCGACCGGTCGTCCCGCACCCACCGGCCGCGCCGGGTGGCCGACATCGACTGGAACGCCACCATCCGCCGCAACCTGGCCCACTACCTGCCCGAGCACAACACGATCGTGCCGCAGACCCTGGTGGGGTACGGCCGCCGCAGCCGGGGCGTGCAGAAGGACGTGGTGCTGGCGATCGACCAGAGCGGTTCGATGGCCTCCTCGGTGGTCTACGCGAGCGTGTTCGGCGCGGTGCTGGCCTCGATGAAGACCCTGCGCACGTCGCTGGTCGTGTTCGACACCGCGGTGGTGGACCTGACCGAGCAGCTGACCGACCCGGTCGAGGTGCTGTTCGGCACGCAGCTGGGCGGCGGCACGCACATCAACAAGGCCATCGCCTACTGCCAGGGGCTCATCACCAAGCCGAACGACTCGGTCTTCGTGCTGATCAGCGACCTGTACGAGGGCGGTGTCCGAGCGGAGATGCTGAGGAGGGTGGCCGCGATGCAGGCGGCCGGGGTCCAGGTGGTGGTGCTGCTGGCGCTGTCGGACGAGGGCGCGCCGTTCTACGATCGACAGAACGCGTCCGCGCTCGCCGAGATGGGGGTGCCCGCGTTCGCCTGCACCCCCGACATGTTCCCCGAGCTGATGGCGGCGGCCATCCAGGGGCAACCCCTCACGTCCTGGGTCGAGAAGCACCAGGACGCCTGATCCGGGCGGGCGGGGCCGTGGCGGTCCCCGCCCGCCCCCCGACCCCCCTCAGGAGAGCCGTTGAGCTACGACGTGGTGGCCCTGGTCGCCGACGAGCCCGACGAGAAGGCGGTCGTCCACGCCCTGGGAGGAGTGGACCCCGAGCTGCGGCTGCACTGGCACGGCGACACCCGTGTCCTGCAGATCCGCGACGGGGACGACCACCTGCTGGCCACCCTCGAACCCGGACAGCCGGTGGAGCGTTCGGACGCGGTCGTGCGCCTGCTGGGGCCGGAGGTCGTGGCGGGCCTGCCGGAGACCTTCTGGTGGGTGGAGACGCGCGCCCGCCCCGACGAGCGGGGGCGGGAGGTGGCGCACCGGTTCGCCGACGGGCTCGCGCTGCGGCTCGGCGGGGCGGTGTGGACCTCGGGGCGGGCCGACTTCGGGCTGTGGGAGGAGTCGGAGCACCCGGCGGTCGAACGCACCGCGACCGGGGCGCTCCTGGTCGCCCAGGACCGGGCGGTGGTGCCGTTCTCGTCCTGGCTCAGCGACGCGGTGGCCACGCACGTCGGGGAGAGGACGCTCCAGGTGCTCACCCCGCCCACCGCCCGTCTGACCTACGCGGTACGCACCTTCGCGGCCGGGACGCTGGGGCGCTGGGTGGTGCGGGGCGAGGACGGCGGCCACTACGACGGCATCACCGGCCTGCCCGTGCGCTGGGACGACGAGCAGGGGTTCCGCGCGGACAGGGAACCGGCCGGGCTGGCGTGGGCGGCCGGGCATCCGGACGCCGAGCCGGTTTCGGGGTTCCTCGCGGACGACACCGAGAGCGCCGGAACGCAGATCGTGGTGGACGTGTCCGTGCTCCACGGCGACCCCTTCACCCCGGACCTGGGCCGCGTGGCGGAGGTCGTCTCCGAGCACGTGGCGGGGACCGCGCCGTCGGCGTGGGGTCCGCACGAGCCCGCGCTCATGGCCTGGGACCGCGACCGGATGGCCGGTTACGTGCGTGAACGCGGATCCAGGCCCTCGATCCTGTACCTGTCGGGTCCGCTGGGCGGGGGGCGCCCCTTCGCCGGACAGCTCCACCTGGCCCGGCGCGGGAGCAGGGTCCTGGAGCGGGTGTCGGTGGTGGCCGGGTTCGAGAACGGGGACGCCGTGCCCTCCGACGCGTTTCCGGCCCTGGTGGAGGCGTTGGCGGCCGAGGGGCTGCTGGACGGGTTGCGCGTACGCCGCGTCCCCGGGCGCGCCGATGTCACCTACGCGCCGGTGTGGGCGGGGCCCGCGGTCCCGGTCGGGCTCGCGGTCGGGCCGGACCGGCTGCGCCGGATCGGGACCGGCCGCGCCCAGGCGGGGCCGATCCCGGGCACGCTCGTCGGCGCGGACGGGGCCCGGGCGGTCTGGTACCCGGTGGTGGAGGACGCGGTGGCGCCCCTGCGCGCCCTGGACCTCATGCGGAGGCAGACGGAGTACCTGTCCGCGGCCTCCGCGAAGAGGGGCTGAGCCTTTCCTGGGGGAGTCCCGTCGCCCTTTTCCGGAGCGGTAGTGACGCACGTCACTTTCACTGTTCCCACCTGCGTGTTCCGCTCGGCTCGACCGGTGACCCCGCGCCTGACCACCGCCGGAGCGGGGTCTCCCGCGGAACCGGGACCGATCGTGGAACGTCACTCCATACGCGCATACTGCTGTTGGAGTCCGCCAGGCGGACCGCGGAGTCGACGAGGGAGGGCAGCGACCGGATGAAGTTCGAACTGGTGGAGCCGTCGGACGAGTCGGACGGGAACGCCGCTGTCGCCGAACCGCGGGACCCGGCGCCCACCGACGGGATCGTGGTCCTCAAGGAGCCGGACGCGGCCTTCCCTAGGCCCGTGCGGGAACGCAGGGCCAGGGCGGTCGAGAGCGTGCGCGCCTCGCTGGAGCTGCTGCGGGCCCGCGTCGCGGAGCAGAGCACGGCCGAGGCCCGTGTCCGTGCCGCCGATGCCCGTGTCCACGCCGCCGAAGCCCCGGAGGCCGGGGCCGGGGCGCTGTTCCAGGCGCACCGGTTCGCCGCTGACACCCCCGGAGAGGAGAGCCGATGAGCCGGTGGAACATCGACGTCTACGGGGTCTCGCTGGTCCTGGGTGACCTGGGCGACCAGCTCGGTCTCGAAGGAGGCGGGTTCTCCGACACCATCGACTCCACCGCCGACGGGATCGAGATGGCGCTGACCAACGCCAAGAGCCCGCCCGTGGAGGCCGCCCTGTCCGGGTTCTTCGAGCACTTCACCGGCGAGACCGACGCCATGTTCACCCGCGCCCTGTCGTGCCTGCAGGGCGCCAACGACGCCACGCTGGCCTACAACCAGGGCCAGGAGGAGATGGCCGCCGAAGCCCAGAGCCAGGCGGGCACCGGCGAGAACCTCGACCTCTGACCCGACGCGCCCCCGCACCCCCGACACCCCCGCCCCGCCCCCACGGAAGGCCCCCTGGTGAGTTTCGAGCCCACCGAGCCCCAGAACGGCGTGGACCCCAACCCGTTCACGCTCATCGACCCCGACACCATCCCCTACCCCCTCACCGACGTCTGGTCCCTCAACTACGCGGCCGAGACCCTGCGCACCGGCGGGGAGGACCTCTTCGGCGGGGCCGAGGACATGTCCTCCACCTGGGGAGGGCTCCAGGCCCACTACAGCGCACCGGAGAGCGAGACGCTCTTCGCCGCGATGGACCCCGTCCTCACCCGGGGAGAGGGCCTCCAGGGCGACCTCGCCACCGTCGCCAGCGCGCTGGAGGACCTGGCCGAGGCGGCCACGACCGCGCGCGGTTCGCTCAACACCCTGCGGATCGACGCCCAGAGCCTGTGGAACGCCAACCACGACAAGAAGGTGTGGTGGCTGAACAAGGACGACGAGACCGACGAGTGGGCGCTGGCGGAGAACATCCGCATCAAGGACGCGGTCAACACGGCCTGGTCCACGTTCAACGAGGCAGAGAACGCCTGCGCCACCCGGATCTCGGCGGTGTTCGGCGGCCCCGCCTACGTGTCCCCGGACCAGGCCGCCGGGGACGGAGCGCTGGTCTACGGGCTGCCCACCGACGCCGGTGAGCGCGACCTGTCGCTGGAGAACGCCCTGAGCTTCGAGGGCGTCAACAGCAACATCAACGACTTCGCCGCGTGGGCGGGCAGCGAGTTCCACCCCTCCCTGATGGACTGGGGCAATCCCATCGGCCAGGCGCTGTGGGACACGGGGGCCACCGACTTCCTGTGGGGGACGGCGGTGGGGCTGACGTCCAAGCTCGGGTTCTGGCACCCCGACAACGGGTGGCGGTTCGATCCGCGGGGCCGCTGGGACAACGCCACGGCGGCCTGGGGCGACGCGTGGATGGACACGGCCACCCTGGTCGGTGTCCACGACGAACACGGGTGGCTGTGGGAGCCGGGCGAGGGCGGCCAGGAGGGCTGGGGCGCCGGATGGGACCGGTGGACCGGCAACGCCTGGGGCAGCCTCACCGAGATTTGGGAGGGGCACACCGCCTGGTCCACGCGGGACGACGGCGTCGCCTACTCCAACACCACCATCGGCGCCAACGCCGCGCTGATGACCGTCGGGTTGCCCCTCAAGGCTCTCAAGATCATCGCCGGGGCGGGGGTGGTCAGCTCCATGGACGCCCCCGGGGGTTCGGGTGACGCGGAGTTCGACGGCTCCGGCCCGGGTTCCGGCGGGGGCTCGGGCTCGGGCTCGGACAGCTTCACGTCGAGGGGCGGGCCGGGAACGCGTGGCTGGCCCAGCAGCCCGCTTCCGGGCGCCGGGGAGGGGCAGCGCCCCACGGGGGAGCGCTTCGAGAACCCGCTCACCCAACTGAACGAGTCGTTGCTGGACCCCGACCGGTACCGTCCGCCCGCCTCCACCCCGACCACCCCCGTGCCCGACGGTGGCGGGGACCGGCCCTCGCAGAACCCGCCCGCGCCGCAGCCCCAGGACAGCGGCACCCCCCGGAACCGACCGGGCGACGAGGACACTCCGCGGCGTTCTGACGAGGAGGACACGGAGGTACCGGGAGGGCCCGAGGAGAGGCCCGGCGCCCCGGCCCCGACGCCGCGTCCGGAGGGCGAGTCCCAGCGCGGCGACACCGACGCGCCCCGCGCCGAGGACGACGAGAGCGACCGGAGCGATGCGGGAGAGGGCACGGCTGGTCCGCGCGAGGAGCCGGAGGCGGAGCGTCCCGAGCCCGCCGCCGGTGGCGGCGGCGGGGGCGACGAGCCCCCCAACGACCGCACCGGTACCGGTGGCGATGATGGTGATGAAGGCGGCCCCGACAACGGTCGTGACAACAACGATCAACCTCAGAAGCCTCAACCAGATAACGGAGATGATTCGCAAGGTAGTCAGGAACGGCTTTTGGATGCCTTTCCGGATAGAGTCGATACGGAAGGTCTCCTTCCGCGTCCGGACCAGACCAAGCCGCCAACTGGACGCGCCAACCCGAGGTCATTTGAAGATATTGCTAGCGAAGGGCTTGTTGGCCCTGAATGGAAGCACTTCAGTGATAAAGAAGTAAGGGTGGCAGAATATCTCAGAGAGCATGGCATTGAGGTTGAGTCCATTAAGGAGTCGACCGTTGACGGAGTTAGGACTCCGGAGGCTGTAATATCCGGCACTGGTGAGACGGTCGAGTTCAAAGTCCTCGAATCAGATACTGCAAGATCTTTCGAGCGGAACATTAGGAACGCGAGGGGGCAGTCTCGCCGGATGGTTTTTGATGTGAGGCACCTGGGGACTTCTCAAGAGGATGCCGTTAAGAGGATTGGGAGTGGGCTGTTCAACTATGGAGGAGACCTCAGTGAGGTAGTTGTAATTGGTGACGGGTACACTATCGTTTGGCCGTAGGGGGAAGATTGTCGAGAGCGGAGTTTATTGAGGTTTCTGCTAGTCTTGGTGAAGTTGCTTCTGCATTGCGTGGTTTCCCTGAAGTGGTGCAGGAGTGGAGCAATGCCCCTGAAACCTTTGAATTTCGGATCGCATCCGGCGATGAACGCATTGGTGAGATCGATGTGCATGTGGAAGAGGTCTTGTCGGGGCCATATAACACGGCCATAGATGTTTTTTGGGCCACGTGGTCCGAAAGCCCTGAAAAGGTGCAATTCATCTTTGATCTTATTTCCGAGAGAACGAAATGGGAGATTGCCTCTCGCTTTGACGGAAATGACCATCCTCTTGTGTATAGGCCCCGACTGAAGTGATCTTGGTAAGATCCTTTGGCTCGACAATGCCCAAGACAGCCTCGCCGTGGTGTGGGAGGGGCACACCGCCTGGTCCACGCGGGACGACGGCGTCGCCTACTCCAACACCACCATCGGCGCCAACGCCGCGCTGATGACCATTGGGCTATCCCTCAAAGCTCTCAAGGCCGTCGCGATGGTGGGGCGGGGCAGGGGTGGTCAGCTTCACGTCGCGTGGCGGAGCGGGAACGCGGGGCTGGCCCAGCAGTCCGCTGCCGGGTGCCGGGGAGGGGCAGCGCCCCACGGGGGAGCGCTTCGAGAACCCGCTCACCATGCTGAACGATTCACTGCTGGACCCCGACCGGTACCGCCCGCCCGCCTCCACCCCGACCACCCCCGTGCCCGACGGTGGCGGGGACCGGCCCTCGCAGAACCCGCCCGCGCCGCAGCCCCAGGACAGCGGCACAACGTCTAACTACCCTCGCGACGATGATTCCTTGGACCACTTCAGTGAGGACGTTCATAACGGCGCTCACCTGGAACGAGAGAACTGGTCCGAAACGACTACGGGAAGTAGCGATGAACTTGGCGCCTCTGCCTCGTACACGCGGCCGGACACAGAACTCCAGCGCGGTAACGACCAGGACGGTGCCTCCCCGATAGTCGACGCTGACTTGACTATCGGCACGGGTGATCTCAGAGGGGAACGGATTGCCGTAAATCCTGACGATGAGAATGTTGACCTTGGAATGAACAGTGAAGGGGGTGCCTCCAGGTCGGCGTATGGAAGCGGCGCAGATGGTATTGCTGATGATGCTTCCGATTCATCGATGAACGCGGACCCAAGGTCAGGCCTTGAATTCGATTCTGACGCGAACAACACGCCTCTTGACGGTCATCTCGACCATTCTGGGCTGGTGGGTGGAGAATCGGATGATTTCACTTTGGAAAGTCGAACCGATTTCCCTAGTGATATTTCTGGCGACATGCCGAGGGAAATCCTTGTCGAGATTGACGAGGCGATTGAACTTGTTGGTAAAGTGCATAGATTTCCTGCGGTGATGGAAACGGTCACTTTTGAGCTTCGAGAATTGGGTGCTGGGCGCGCCGGTAGATATGAACCGGGAAGTCGTACCATTTTGTTGAACCCAGTGGACCCTAATCTCCGAGAAACCTTGGTGCATGAGATTGGGCATGCGATTGACCATGCCATAACAGGATCGCCAAGGCGACTGGCATCAATCATGCCATCGACGCCAGCGTTGAGGGATTGGGCGTCTACAGTGAGAAGCTCGCCGCAGTATAAAGCACTGTACGCGGAGCCTTCTACTTACTATGTAGACTAAATGATTGGTCAGCCGGAGCTGTTCGCGCGCTCGTATGCTCAGTGGGTTGCCGAGCGGACAGGGGATCGTCGTCTCCAGGAGGAGATCCGTAGTCACCTTGACGGGGGAGGGGTTGATCAGTACCGACAGTAGAGGGATGATGACTTCAGGCCGATAGCCCAGGCGCTCGACGAGGTTTTTGCTAATGATTGGAATCTACGATGATCGCTGTTGTTGATGACCCGGAAAACTACACGCTCGAAGAGCTAATCCAGATGTATCTCGATGATGGGTACGACGAACGAACGGCGCGGGCATACGCCAAGATTTTGAAGGACCCCGAGGTGGAGGGTTTCATTAATTAAATTTACTTTGGGGAACTTGGTTCTCTTTGGCTGCCTGTCGCTTTTCTTTATTGAGAACGAGTGATCAAGGGGCTCCATTTTCGAGCCCTTTCCCTGCTTCTGGGAGATTTGGCTACTTGTTCGGGGGCTTCGTGTGAAGGGGGCATGCTGCATCTGTCGCCGTGCCGTCCGAGAGTTGGTGCGCTTCGGACATCCTGTCGTATTGTTGTCGGTCTGAACGCGCTTCGGGGGTAGGGCGAGGGGTTGGGGGTGTCCACGGTGGATTTGCGAGGGGCTAACCTGTCAGGAATGCCCATGGCATGCCTTCATTTTATTCAGACTGATCTCAGTGAGTGCGTATTTAGCGAATGTGACTTCTCCAAGTCGGAGCTCGGTGCGGCTGTACTGAACAATTCTCGTTTCGTCGGATCAAATTTCCGCAAGGCCGACCTCTCGGAGTGTGAGGCGCGGGGATCTGACTTCAGTAGGGCCTCGTTCGTTGGTGCCAAATTCTACCGTTCTGAAATCGTTGGATCATGTCTCAGAGGGGCATACCTCAACGCGGCATGGATGCACGAGACGGATCTGCGTGAATCAGATTTGTCGGGCGTGTGGTTCGGTCCGGGTGAAGCTTCCGGAACCACTGTCTTCAAGGAGGTCAAGGTCCTCGGGTGCACAGTGACCGGAGCCGGTGGCTGGGTCAGGGGGACCGTGGACGTCGGCACGGAAAGGGAACCCCGCGTCATCGGTGGGCCAGAGCTTGCCGAGTGGTTCCGGGACAACGGGGCGCCGGACGTGAGAGTTGTAATAGGCGACGGATGCACTATCGCTTGACCGTAGGGGGAACAATTGATTCTCCGGTCTGGCTTTCTAGTGGATGGCAAGCCAGAAGAGAGTGTTCACGAAGCCAAGTATCAGGCTCCGGGATGGAACTGATGTCTGAACTCCTCAGGGCTCCCGAGGCTGTTGGTTCGTGGGAGTGGTTCGTCGACACAGGTGAGAACGCAGATGTCTTCCACTGCCTCTCCACGCTGGCAGCCGTCGCCGGGATCCTTGACCGCCGTGGGTTGCTGAAGGTCGAATCCGTCGAGGTCTGCTGGGAGCATCCGCAGAGCCGTGGGCCCGATGCCCACCGGACTGTTCCGGTTGCCGGGGCCATCGACACGCCTGAGTACGCGCAGCGCCTCCTGGCCTCCCGTCCGCGGGACGCCCCCGACGCACGGGTCAAGCTGCTGCGGACACGCGGCGGGGGTGCCTGGACGGACGCTCGGGGAAACGTTCACACAGAAGCGGACCTCGTCCTCCTGGAGACCATGCCGCTGTTCGAGGACGTTTCGGTGGAGGCGGCCGTTCACCATGACGTCTGGGCACACCACGCCTTTTCCGGCGTCCCCCACCCGGAGGTGCACGCGGCCAACGCACCCCGGCTCGCAGCGGCTCTGAAAGAGGTCGAGTCCACCTTGCATGCGGCCACGAACCCGGGAGAACCCACCTACTTCGGTGCTGTGGACGGCTACGGTATCCGTGCTCCCGAACCCTACGAGATCGTGGACGGTCTGGCTCCCGACCTCACCGACAGGCTCGCCTGAGCCGCGTCAACTCCCTGGCCCGTACATCCGCATGCTCGCGAGGTAGTCCGGGTCCAGGCAGTTGTCCCAGTCGTCGGCGCTGCGCTGCTCCCACGCGTACTCATCGAAGTCGGTTTCGTACTCCATCTGCGCCCGGTGCACCACGCGTCCGCGCCAGAGGAGTTCCACGCGCTCCGCGCGCGACCCCTTCGCGGTGCCGTGGTGGCCACGCTCCACGAAGCCGTGCAGCCCGCTCGGCTCCATCCTCACGATTTCCGCGTTCCAGCGGCTGGGAGTCGTCGGTGTGGCGAGACCGCCAGGAGCCACGTCCATGACCGGTGGGTTCCACTCGACCTTCATCGAACACGGTCCCGCCTTCTCGATGTCGGTCCGGTCGTTTCCGGTCTGGTAGCGGCCGCTGACGTCGGCGCGCCAGGCACCGTCACCGAACGGTTTCCAGTGGACGAACGGCACACCGAGGTCGGGAAGGTGCTCGGCGGCTCCTAGAACGCGGACCTCGTCGAACCCGTACCAGAACACACCGTGATCGGTTCCCCCTTCCTGTCCGTGGTAGGTGATGGTGTCCTGGAGGCCGCCATCGTCGAAGAACCGTTCCCACATACAGGTGTATCGGCCATGGTGTTCGTCCCAGAAGTCGTAGAAGCCGGGGTTCTTCCCGCATCCGGCCTGGATGTCGAGAAGGCTTCCGTCGGCTGCCAGTCGAACCGTCACCGGGACGTTGTAGGAGCCGCGCCCGTTGAGTACCCGGCCGATGACCTCTTCGGCCTCGCAGCGCTCGATCCTCCGGCCAGGCCGGGGGATGACACGCAGGAAGTTCGTATAGACATTGGACACGAGCCTTCTCCTCATGGACGGTGCCGGTCGTCCCCGCCGACGTACTCCAGCAGAGAATCCGCGCGGATCCAGGTCAGGGTGACGGCGGCCGCATGACCTGCCTGGCGCCCGGGCGCAGGCGACGCGGCCATACTCCCTCGCCTGCGCCCTTCTGGTTCTGTCCTCGGCGCGGAAAACCGCTGGCCCGGACCGCCGGGAACCGGTTAGGCTCCCGCCCGTGCCCGAATCGGATGACGCGGCCGCCTAGCGGCGGCCGACCCCAGAGTCCTCCCGCCGCATCAGCGACCACGCCGGTGCGGTACCGCGTGCTGCCCGGCTCCGCCTTTCCGATGCCACGGAGCCCCTCTTGTCCACACGCGACCGCGGCGGGATACTCCTCCTCGCCGTCCTGCTCTCCACGCTCACCTTCCCGCTGGCCATCACCGGTGCCTCGGTGGCCCTGCCCGCCGTCCAGGCCGAACTCGGCGCCACGCTGACCGCCGCCCAGTGGGTCGTCAACTCCTACAACGCCTGCTTCGCCGCCTTCCTCGTGTGCGCGGGGTCGGTCGCCGACGCGGTCGGCCGCCGCCGGGTCTACGCCTTCGGCCTCGCCCTGTTCTGCGCCAGCGGTCTGCTGTGCCTGCTCGTCCGGGACGTCACCGCCCTGAACCTGCTGCGCGCGGCGGGCGGCGTCGGCGCCGCGGCGGCGGTCGCCGGCGGCAGTTCGATGATCGCCGCGGCCTTCGAGGGCCCCGCGCGGGCCCGGGCCTTCGGCCTGCTGGGCACGGTGCTGGGCGCCGGTACCGCGTTCGGCCCGGCCGTGGCCGGACTGCTCGTCGAGAACCTCGGCTGGCGGGCCGCGTTCGCCTCCCCGGCCGCCGTGGCCGGGCTCGTCCTCCTCCTCGTGCCCCTCCTGCCCGCCGCGCGCGGCACGGGCAGGCCCGTGGACCGGCTCGGAGCCGTCCTGTTCACCTCGGCACTGCTCGCCTCGATCGCCGTCCTGGTGGAGGGACCCGCGCGCGGCCTGCCGACGGTGCTCGCGGGGCTGGCCCTGGTCGCGGCTCTGGCGATCGCCTTCGTGCTCGTCGAACGCCGGGCCAGCGACCCCCTGGTGGACCTGGTCCTGCTGGCCAACCGCCGGTTCGTCGCCCACGCCCTGGCCGCCGCCGCGTTCATGGCGGTGCTCGTGCCCCTGCTCGTGTACCTGCCGTCGTACCTGATCGCCGTGGTGGGGCTGGGCGCCGGTCAGGCCGGGCTGTGGCTGCTGATGCTCACGCTGCCCACCCTCCTGCTGCCCGCCCCGGGCGCGGAACTGGCCGCGCGCCTGCCCCACACCGCGGTCGTGGTCGGCGCCCTGCTGCTGTGCGCCGCCGGAGCCACGGGGCTGCTCGCGCTGGGGCCCGACGCCACACCGTGGCGGCTGCTCCTGCCGTTCCTGCTGGTCGGAGCCGGGGTGGGCCTCACCAACGGCGTCGTGGACGGAATGGCCATGGGTGCGGTGCCCGCCGAGCGGACGGGCGTCGCGGCCGGGGTGTTCAACGCCTCCCGGATCACCGTGGAGACGGTCGCCCTCGCCGCGGTCGGGGCACTCCTGGCCGCGCTCACCGGGGGACGCCTGGAGGGCGAGCGGTTCACGGACGCGTTCCACGTCGTGGGCCCGGTCCTGGGCGGACTCGCCGTCCTGGCGGCGGCCGCGGCCTGGTCCCTCGGAAGAAGGAGGACAACGGAACCGCACGGCCCGCCCCTTCGCTGAGCCGTCCCGTCCGCGGCCGACCGGCGGGTTCGCGGTCGGGTGCCGACGCGCGCCGGGGCGGGCGTCCGCGCCCGCCCCGGCCTCGCGGTGACCGCTACCCGGCGAGGTCCTCCTCGTCGGGGCGCGCCGAGTCGGGGCTGAGCGGGTCGTGTCCCACCGACATCAGCCGGTGCCGCCACCGCGCGTCCTCGCGGTGCGGGTCCGCGAGCTGGCCGCGGACGTACTCGGTCACCTCACGCATCAGCTCGACGTCGGACTCCGTCACGTCCACGCGGCGTTTGTTCAGCAGGTTCACGACCGCCTCGCCCCTCCGGGACACCGTGTGCCCCGGCTCGGTGCGGAAGGCGTCCTCGCCCGAGGCGTTCGTGAGCAGCCACTCGCGCAGCTGCTCCCCGGTCATGTTCACCACCGCGTGGAACTCCTCCCACGCCTCGTCCACGGCGGGATCGTGCTCGGCCATGCTCTTCCCCCTCGGTTTCGGCTTCGTCGCTGTTCAGGGCCGCCGGTGCGCTCCCCGTGCGACCGCGTAGCCCGCGGCCCCCACCGCGAACCCCGCGGCGCCCAGCAGGGCCACAGTGCTCCGCCGCTGACTCAGTTCCTGGAGCAGGCTGGACTCGCGCGACTCGTCGTCGAACTCGCCGTGCGCGCCGAAGTCGTGCTCGCCGTCCAGGGGACGGAACAGGTTGTCGCGCGCGGGCGGGTGGGCGTCGCGCACCTGGCTCTTGCGTCCGGTGAGCCCCAGCTGCCAGTCGAGCACCCTCGGTGCGAACCGCTGGCCCAGGACGGTGGCCACCGTCGAGACCCCCACCCAGTACCGGCGCCGCCTCGGGTGCTCGGCACCCCAGACGATCGCCCGGGCCGCGACCTCCGGCTGGTACACGGGGGCCACGGGGCGCGGGCGGCGGCCGTCCAGGTGCGCGCGCGTCCAGGTGAACTGCGGGGTGTTCACCGCGGGCAGGTGCACCTCCGTCACCCGGACGCCCGATCCGCGGTGGATCAGCTCGGCGCGGACGGAGTCGGTGAACCCGCGTATCGCGTGCTTGGCACCGCAGTACGCCGCCTGCAGGGGAATGCCGCGGTAGGCCAGGGCCGACCCGACCTGCACGATCACCCCCCTGTCCCGGGGCAGCATGCGCTCCAGGGCGGCCTGGGTGCCGTAGACGTAGCCGTGGTAGCAGACGTCGGTGACCCGGCGGTACTCCTCCGGCTCCACCTCCATGAACGGCGAGATGACCGTGGCGAGCACGCAGTTGACCCACACGTCCACCGGTCCCAGCTCCGACTCGACCTGGGCCAGGGCCCCGCGCACCGCCTCGGCGTCACTCACGTCCACCCGCAGCGGCAGCGCGGCCACGCCCTCGGCGCGGGCCTCCTCCGCGGCGGCCTCCAGCCCCGCCTGCCCCCGCGCGAGCAGCGCGACGGTGTACCCCCGCCGGGCGAACTCGCGCGCGGTCGCCCTTCCGACGCCCGCGCTGGCTCCGCTGACCACCGCGATCCGGCCGTTAGGTCTCCCGGCCACCTCGGCCACCCCCACACGGGTCGACACGGCCGCTTCCGGCCCTTCGCACCCTCCGCTACCCGGGAGCGCCGCCCGGTATGTACGTGCCGCGGCAAGCTTCTGAGCTGTCGTTTCGCCGGGTGCGCCCCGGGGCAGTCGCACATGAGGGGTTCCCGGGAACACGACACGACTCGGAGGTGCGGATGGCGCAGGGCACCGCGAGCATCGGCGACCACGGCTTCCTCTCGGACTGCCACACCGCCGCGCTCACCACACCCGACGGCACCGTCGACTGGCTGTGCGTTCCCCGGTTCGACGGGCCCGCCCTCGTCTCGGGGATCCTGGACCCGCGCGGAGGCGGATGGACCCTGGAGGTCGAGGGGGCGAGCCCGGCCGGACGCGCCTACGTCGACGACACGCTCGTCCTGGAGACGCTCTGGCGGGGTACGGACACCGAGGTGGCCGTCCGCGACCTGCTCGCGGTGCGAAGGCCGGAGGAGGGCGGGGCGGGCCTGTACCGGCAGGGTCTCCTCCTGCGGGTCGTCGAGTGCCGCTCCGGGAGCACGTCCGTGCGCTCGCGGCTCGACGCCAGACCCGACTTCGCGCGTGCCGAACCCGTGTGGGAGCGGGTGGACGGCGGACTGCGCGAGGCCTCGGGGCCGATGCTGTCGGGTTCGCCCGCGCCCGCGCTCGCGCGGGACGGCGTGCCGGAGTACCGCGTGGAGCTGGCCGAGGGGGACACCGCCGTGTTCGCCCTGGACTACCTGGAGGGCGGGCGCCGCGTCGGACTGGGGGAGGGCCGGGCGCTGCTGCGGGAGACCCTGGACGCCTGGCGGGAGTGGTCCGGCCGGACCGACTACGACGGGGTCGGCGCCACGCACGTGCGCCGCAGCGCCCTCACCCTGCGCGGTCTGCTCCACGAGGAGAGCGGCGCCCTGATCGCCGCACCCACCACGTCCCTGCCCGAGTGGCCGGGAGGCCCGCGCAACTGGGACTACCGCTACGTCTGGCACCGCGACGCCGCGCTCGTCGTCCTGGCCTTCCTTCGGCTCGGGCACGCCGAGGAGGCGGGGCACTACCTGCGCTTCCTGCTGCGCATGTGCGGTCAGCCGATCGACTGGGTCCCCCCGGTGCAGGCGGTCGACGAACAGCCGCCGCCTGAGGAGGAGACCCTGGACCACCTCGCCGGACACGCCGGGTCCAGACCGGTCCGCGTCGGCAACGACGCCTACTCACAGCACCAGCTGGACGTGTACGGGCACGTGCTCGACGCCGCGCTGTCCTACGAGGAGGCCACCGGCGGGCTCGGGCGCGGGGACGTCGAACAGCTCTCCTCGATGGTCGACGCGGCGTGCCGGGTCTGGCGCGAGCCGGACGAGGGCATGTGGGAGGTGCGGTCGCGGCCGCGGCACTGGACGAGTTCCAAGGTCTACGCCTGGGTGTGCCTGGACCGCGGGATCCAGCTGGCCACCGAGTCCGGCAAGGCGGGCGGGGACGTCCCGCTGGACAAGTGGCGCAAGGAGCTGGACGCCGTGCGCCAGGAGGTCCTGGACCGGGGCTACGACGCGGAGGCCGGGACCTTCACGCAGTCCTACTGCTCGTCCCACGTGGACGGGTCGCTGCTGAGGATCCCGCTCCTGGGCTTCCTGGAGGGGACCGACCCGCGCGTGCTCGCGACCCTGGAACGGGTGGACGCGGAGCTGGGCGGGGAGGGCGGGCTCGTCCACAGGTACGACCCCGGGACGACCGACGACGGACTGGGCACCCCGGAGGGCGCCTTCCTCCTCTGCTCCTTCGACATGGTCTCCGCCCTGGTGCTCGCCGGGCGGACCGAGGAGGCGCGGCGGAGGTTCGAGGAACTGTGCGGGAGCTCGGGAGAGCTCGGCCTGCACGCGGAGGAGATGGCCGCCGACGGCACCATGCTGGGCAACTTCCCCCAGGCCTTCACCCACCTCGCGCTGATCGAGGCGGCCGTCAACCTCGACCAGGCGGGGGACGGGGAGGCGCTGCACTCGTGGGTGCGCGACAGGTCGAGCGGCGCGACACGACGAAGGAGGACTGGAGCAGATGGCTGACCACAACACCACCGGGGACATCAAGGAGACGATCCAGGAGGAGGCGGAGGCCTACCGGGGCGACAGCGACCAACCCCTCTTCGGGTACACGGCCGTGGCCTCGGGCTACCTGGCCCTGGTGGGAGTCGGGCTGCTCGCCGCGCGCCGGTTCCGGGGCAGGCGCAGGGCCGAGAGCGTGGGGCCGTGGGACCTGGCGCTGATGGGGCTGACCACGCACAAGCTGTCGCGGATGCTGGCCAAGGACGCGGTCACCAGCCCGCTCCGGGCGTTCTTCACCCGCTTCCAGGGGGTCTCGGCCCCGGCCGAGCTGGCCGAGGAGGTACGCGGCCAGGGCGCACGCCGGGCGGTCGGTGAGCTGATCACCTGCCCGTTCTGCACCGCGCAGTGGATCGCCACGGCCTACGCCTTCGGCCTGGTGTTCGCGCCCGGTGTGACCCGGGGGACCGGGGCGGTGTTCAGCGCCGTGGCCGTGTCCGACTGGCTCCAGCTGGCGTACGTGCGCCTCCAGAAGGCCCAGGAGTAGCGCCTCCGTCCTGGTCCCGGACACCGCCCCGGGCCGGAGTCCGCCGAGCACGCCGTAGAGGCGGGGGCGGGCGACCGATCGGTCGCCCGCCCCCGCCTCCCCGCCGTCAGGGCCGGTGTCGCTTTCCCCGTCCCCCGTGCTTCCCGCGGTCACCGTGAACCTCGGAGCCGTGGTCGTCCCCGTGGTGCCCGTGGTCGCCGTGACCGCAGTGGTTCCCGTGTCCCCCGTGCTCCCGGCGGCTCCGGCGGCCCCCGCGCCCTCGGCGTGCCCGGTGGTCCCCACGGCCCCCGGCACTCCCGTGGCCCCCGCAGCAGCACCCCTCCTGCGCGTCGTCCCCGGAGCCGCCGGTTCCGGCCACCACGCTCTCGGGCGCCTCCCCGACCATGAGCCCGAAGACCACGTGGTCGAACAGGAACGCCCACCGCTCCCGGGGCCGGTGCCCGCGCGCGTGGGCGAGGCCGAGCGCGGGGGCGACGGCCAGCTCGTACGCGCTCCAGACCGCCACCCCGAAGACCGGGCCGGCCAGCCGCCACCGCCTCACCCGGCGCGGCAGCAGCGCGAAGACGGTACCCGCCGCCGCCCCGTACCCCCAGTGCGCCAGCTCGATCGCGGCCTTCCTCCGCTCCGGGGGAACGCTCTCCAGCAGGGCGGGCACGCCCTCCGCCAGGACGGCCTCGGGCGGTGTGCGCCGCACGAACCCCGCTCCGACCTCCACCTGCCGCATACCGCTCATGGCCATCGCACCCGCGACACCCCGCACGGCCCCCCTCAACCACGGGTGCTTCGGAGGCGAATCCGACTTCCTGCCCATCACCTGGCTCCCTTCGCGCGCACACCCTTGCGTGTACCTCCCTGACCGCCCCGCGGCGTCTCCACACGCCTCGACGGGGGAGTGGGTTGAAGGCGGGGGCCCTGGGTAGTTGTGGCGACCACATGACCGGTGCCGAGGAGGTCGTTCGGGGGTAGGCATGGAGGCCCTCAGGGGCACGGACGGGGTCGGACGCGCGTCGATGGCCTGGTGGCACGTACCCGGACAGGGGCCGCCGGTGGTCTGCGTGCACGGCGCGGGGATCTCCTCACGCCAGACGCTGCCCGTGGTCAGGGCACTGGAGGGAAGGACGCCCGCCTGGGCCGTCGACCTGCCGGGGTTCGGCGCGAGCACCGCACCCGACCACGCGCCCACGGTCACCGGACTCGCGGACTCCCTCCTCGCGTGGCTCCGCGTCCGCGGGATCGAGCGGCCCTGCCTGCTCGGGCTCTCCCTCGGAACGCAGGTGGTCGCCGAGGCCGCGGTGCGCGCGCCCGACGAGGTGGGGTCGCTCGTGCTGGCCGGGCCCACGACGGACCCCGGGGCGCGCTCGCTGCCCGAACTGGCCGCGCGCCTGCTGCGCGACGCCACGCGCGAGGACCTCTCGGTGATCCGCTCCGTCGTCGCCGACTACTGGGACGCTGGGGTGCGCAGGGACGTCCGCAGTCTTCTGGCCAGCCGCGAGCACCGGATCGAGACGGTCCTGCCGAGGGTGGGGCAGCCGACCCTGGTCCTGCGCGGGGGCAGGGACCCCCTCTGCCCCGCTCCCTGGGCGCGGGAGGCCGCCCGGCTGCTGCCCCGGGGGCGGCTCGTGACCCTGCCCGGACAGCCCCACGCGCTCACCGCCGCCGCCCCCGGCCGGGTCGCCGACCTGGTCGGGGAGTTCGTTCGGGAGACGGCACGGGACCGGAGGGCGGGGGCCGAGTGGTCGCCGAACGTGTGAGGAGGACCGCGGCCAACGCCCGCGAGGTGCTGCGCCGGATCGTCGAGCGGCGCGGCTACGAGCGCGAGACCGCGGTCATCGTCGCCAAGTGCGTCATCGCCTCCACCGGAGCCTGGCTCGTGGGCACCCTCCTGGAGGGCTCGTCCCAGATCGGTTTCGCCCCCTTCTCCGCCCTGCTGGTGGTGCGGCCCAGCGTGTACGGGTCGGTGCTCCAGTCCCTGCGCTACGTCCCCGCGGTCTTCCTGGGCGCCCTGATCGCGGGCCTGACCGGGCTCACCGTCGGGCTCAACGTGTGGTTCTTCGCCCTGGCCGTGTTCGTCGCGATGATCGCGGGGCAGTTCACGGTCTTCGGCGACCAGGGCAAGCAGATACCCGTGGTGGCGTCGTTCGCGCTCGCGGGAGGTACCGCGGGCAGCCTCACGGACATGGGAACCCTGCTGCTCATGGTGCTGGTGGGGGCCGGGGCCGCGGTCGTGACGAACACGGTCTTCGCGCCCGCCATCCGCTTCCGCGACGCCGAGAGCGCCGTGTTCGACTTCGCGGACGGCCTGCGCGACCTCAGCCGGGAGATGGCCGAGGCGCTCCGCGGGGGCGATGAGGGGCTCGGGGACGTCGGCTACTGGGCGCGGGTCGCCCAGGGGTTCGACAACACCGAGCGCAACGCCCGGGAGTCGGTCTCCCAACAGGAGTACCGGGCGCGCCTGAACCCGCGGCGGCTCCTGACCGGTCCCTCGCCGAAGAGGGCGCCGAAGGCCTACTACGGCTGGATCCTCGCCCTGGGCCGGTCCGCGCGCCACCTCCAGTCCCTCGTCCGCACCCTGAGGACCGCGAAGGAGGGGCGGTCGCGCTTCCCCGAGCCGAGCGACGCCTTCCTCCGCGAGTTCGCCCCGCTCCTGGACGCGGCGGCGGACGCCTTCGACGCCCTCCACGAGGCCGGGGAACCCGAGCGCGACACCGTCTCCGCCGACCTCGACTCCTGTCTGGAGGAGGGGCTCCGGCGCATCGACCGGGCGCGGGAGCACATGAGCGAGGACTGGGACTCCGAACGCTGGCCCGTGCACAGCGCGCTCCTCACCGACCTGGAACGACTGTTCGAGGAGTTGCGGGAGGGGCACGAGAACAGCGAGGAGGGGACGCCGGGCGCTACGGCGGGGTGACGACGGCGGTGCCGGGGGGAAGGGAAGCGGCATGGAACCTTCAGCGCGCGCGAGCGCGGCGCTCCGCGCCGCCGCCGTCCTCGGCTCCCTCGTCCTCCTCGCCGGGTGCGGCGCCCAGGGGACCACCGGCGCGGAGGGGGACGGGACGGGCGGAACGGACGGCCAGCGGGAGCCGGGCGGACAGGACGGCTCCGCCGGTGCCGACCCCGGCCGGCCCGGGGAGGTCGCCGCGGGCCTGGAGGCGCCGTGGGGGCTGGCCTTCCTCCCCGACGGCTCGGCCCTGGTCGCCCAGCGCGACTCGGCGGAGGTCGTGCGCGTGTCCCCCGACGGCTCGGTCACCGGCGTCGGCACCGTCGAGGGGGCCGCGCCGAACGGTGAGGGCGGTCTGCTGGGACTGGCCGTGGACCCGGACTTCCCCGGGGAACCGTACGTGTACGCCTACCACACCGCGGCCTCCGACAACCGGATCAGCCGTCTGGAGTACGCCCCCGACGGCGGGGGCTTCGGGGACACCGAGGTCGTCCTCGACGGCATCCCCTCCGCCTCCTACCACAACGGCGGCCGGATCGAGTTCGGCCCCGACGGCCTGCTGTACGTCGGCACCGGGGACGCGGGCCAGCAGGGACTGTCCCAGGACACCGGCTCGCTGGGAGGCAAGATCCTGCGGATCACCGCCGACGGGGACCCGGCGCCGGACAACCCCTTCGGCAACCCGGTCTACAGCTACGGCCACCGCAACGTCCAGGGGCTGGCGTGGGACGACGAGGGGAACCTGTACGCCACCGAGTTCGGGCAGAACGAGTTCGACGAGGTCAACCTGATCGAACCGGGCGGCAACTACGGCTGGCCCGAGGTGGAGGGCGCCGGGGGAGGCGACGAGTACGTCGACCCCCTGCTGACGTGGAGGCCCGCGGAGGCCTCGCCCAGCGGCGCGGCGGTCGCGGGCGGTTCCCTGTGGGTGGCGGCGCTGCGCGGCGAACGCCTGTGGGAGGTGCCGCTCGCCGGTGACGGCGGCGTGGGCGAGCCCGTGGACCACCACCAGGGGGAGTACGGCCGCCTGCGCACGGTGGTGACCGCACCCGGCGGCGACGCGCTGTGGCTGGCCACCAGCAACCTCGACGGGATCGGGGAACCGGCCGAGGGAGGCGACAGGATCCTGCGGGTGCCGCTGGAGTAGGCGCTGCGGCCGCCCCGCCCACCCGGTGTGCGTGCCCGCGCTCCCGGGCGGGATCCGGTGTTCCACGAGGGACCCGGCGTCCGTGCCGTCCCGGGCCGGTCCGCGCTGTTCCACGCTGTCTCCCCCGGGACCCGGTGCTTCGCGTTCGTGTCGGCGCACCGGGAACGCCGCGCGTCAACCCGTCGTCCCGCACGGGCGTCCCGGAGGGATTCCACGTCGCTGAACAGCACAAAAGGGAGTATTAACGGTAAACATCCGTTTTCGCGCCCTCCTCGCGGGCACGGGCCGGACATGTCCTCCTCAGACTTACCAGGTAAGGCGCGGCGCTCCGCGAAGGACGCCCGGGCGGCGGGCCGACGCGCGGGACGCCAGGCGGCCCACAGCACCTGGCTGCGCAGGCTCGCGGGCGTGGGCTTCGCCGCCACGGGCCTGCTCTACCTCATCATCGGCTACCTCGCCCTGGGCATCGCCTTCGGCGACAGCGGCGGCCAGGAGGCGGACAACAGCGGCGCCCTCCAGCTCGTCGCCCAGAACACCGGCGGCATGCTGCTGCTCTGGGTCGCGGCGGCGGGGCTGGTGGGACTCACCGTGTGGCAGGCGGTCTACGCCGCCGTGGGGTTGGAGAGGGCCACCAAGCGCATCGCCTCCGGGTCCCGCGCGGTGGTCTACGCCGTGCTGGCCTCCAGCATCGCGGGCTTCCTGCTGGGGCAGGGGTCGACCCGGTCCCAGGACAGCCGGTCGGAGGCGCTGACGGCACAGGTCATGGCGCTGCCCTTCGGCCGGTTCGCCGTCGGCGCGGTGGGCTGCGGCGTGATCGCCGTGGGCCTGTACCAGATCTGGAAGGCGGTGACCCGCCGCTTCACGCAGGAGCTGGCGCTCGGCGCTCTCGCACCGCGGCGGCGCAGGGCCGTCGTCACCGTCGGCGTGCTCGGCATCGGCACCCAGGGCCTGGTCCTGGCCGCCGTCGGCGTCTTCTTCCTCCAGGCCGCGATCGCCTTCGACAAGGACCAGGCGGTCGGGCTGGACGGCGCGCTGCGGGCCTTCTCCCAGACCCCGGCCGGCCCCTGGGCGCTGGTGGCCGTCGCCCTGGGCGTGGCCCTCTACGGCGCCTACTGCTTCTGCCAGGCGCGCTGGCAGCGCTGACCGGAGGACACCGCCCTCCCCCCAGCGCGCCGGACCGCCTCCCCTCCCCGGACATACGGACGGGGCCCCACGCTCTCCTGAGGGGCCCCGTCCTCCAAGGGGGTCCTACGGCGTGGGCGGGCGCGCCGTCGTCGCCCCGCCCACGGGTCAGCTACAGACCGAACCGTTGAGGGCGAACCTCGCGGGCACGGCGTTCGCCCCGGACGCCAGGGTGCCGATGAAGCCGAACGTCACCTCGTCGCCGGGCTCGATGGTCCCGTTCCAGTCCGCGTTCACGGCGGTCACCGCGTGCCCGGCCTGCTCCAGCGCGCTGCTCCAGTGGCGCTCCACGGTCTGGCCGCCGGGGAAGGACCACACCAGCTTCCAGCCGTTCACGGGCTCGTCACCCGTGTTGCGGACGGTCACCTGGGTGTTGAAGCGGTCGTGCCACTCGCCGTGGACCACGTAGTCCACCTCGCAGGAGGAGCCGGCGGGCAGGGAGGCGTCGCCCTGGTCGGCGACGAACCCGGACACCCAGGCCAGCGTGGAGTTCCAGTTGATGGTCAGCTCGTTGGTCGCCCACGAGTCGATGTGGTCGATGTAGCAGAACTGGGGGGCGCACCCGTCCAGGTTGGACTGGGCGACCGGGTCCCAGGTGCCGGTGTCGGAGTTGGGTCCGCCGGACAGGGTGCCCTCGGGCGGGTTGGGCAGGCGCGGGTCGAGCTGGTGGGCGTACCAGCGGCTGTGCTGGTTGACCGCGTCGTTCTCGCCGTACCCGGTCACGTACGACTGGTTGAGGGCGTTGCGTCCCAGGATGTAGTCCATGCCCTCCAGGACCGCGTCGCGGAAGCGCGTGTCGCCGCCGATGTCGTAGGCGCTGGCCATCACCACCATGTTGTTGAGCACGAGGTTGTTGGAGCCCCAGGCGAAGACCCCGCCCTCGGGGTCGTAGGCCAGCCCGTAGGGGTGCTCCGAGACGTCGGCCAGGTACTGCTCGGCCCCCTCCACGACGGAGGCGCGGACCTCGTCGCGCCCGTCGAGCCCGCTCGGCACGGTGGCGAGCTGGAGGCGGCCCAGGGGGGCGGTCCAGCGCCAGTCGAACCCGGCGGAGGTGAACACGTCGGCGGTGTGCAGCTCGGACGAGACCACCGCCTCCTCGTAGTCCCCGTGCCCGGTGGCCAGGTACAGCTCCGCGGCGGCCCAGTAGAACTCGTCGGCCACGTTGTCGTCGTCGTAGGCGCCGCCGCCCTCGCCGCCGACGGTCGCGTAGCGCTCGGGTTCGGCCACCGCGGCGTCCCAGGCGGTCTCGGCCGCCTCCAGGCAGGTCGCGGCGAAGTCGGCGTCGTAGGGGGCGAACACGCGGGAGCACTGGGCGGCGGTCGCGGCCAGGTTCAGTGTGGCCGCCGTCGTCGGCGGGTGCAGGTAGCGGGGCTGGGGGTCCTCGGAGGGCAGCAGGGGCAGGCCGGTCCAGCGCTCGTCGTGGACCTTGTGGTGGGCCATCCCCGCGAGCTCCTCGCCCTCGGGGACCCGCATGGACAGCAGGAACTCCATCTCCCAGCGGGCCTCGTCCAGGACGTCCGGCACGCCGTTGTCCCGCTCGGGGACGGACAGGGTGGAGTCGGCGACCCGGGCGGGGTCGCCGGTGGGCGCGGTGTGCGCGCGCTCGTAGACGCTCATCAGCTGGTGGACGGAGATGCCGCCGTTCACCACGTACTTGCCGTGGTCGCCCGCGTCGTACCAGCCGCCGGACACGTCGAGCGAGTAGTCGCACGGGGCTGAGGGGTGGCAGGTGACGTCGGTGTCGCCCTGGTTGGGCTCCACGCCCGCGTGCCCGGCCTCGCGCCCGTACCCGGGGGCGAGTTCGTCGAGGATCTCGATACCGCTGCGCTGGGTGTAGTAGAAGTCCAGTGCGTCCGTGGCCAGGGCGGCGTAGGGGTCGGCGGTGATGCCGAAGGGGTGGCTGGTCTCGCCGTCGGCGGTCAGGGTGTAGCCCTCGCCCGTCCCGGTGAAGCCGCTGAAGTCGACGGTGTGCACGTTCTGCCCGGAGGACTCGTCCAGGCCGTACGGCACGGTGTCGCCCTCGGCCACGACCGCGCCCCCGGCGTCGGCCAGCCGCCAGGGCAGGGCCTCCTCGGCGTCGGTGACCACGGTGGCGTTCTTGGGGCCCTGCGGGAGGTAGCCGACCTGGTTGACGCGGACGCGCGGGCCGGTGTCGGGTTCGTAGACCGGTGGTTCGGCGCCGCCGAGCAGCGACACGTCGTCCAGGCAGAACGTCCAGTCCTCCTCGGCCCCGCCGATCTGGAAGGCGAGCTGGGCGTCGGCCATCTCGGCCGACGCGGTGAAGACGTACTCGTAGCCGGTCGCCGTCGGCGTGAGCACGGGGCGCTCGTCCAGTTCGGTGCGCCAGGGGTCGACGGGCTCCTGGACCAGCGCGCGGACGGGCAGGCCGTCGGCGCCGGAGGCGGTGAACGTGAGGGAGTAGGACTCCTCCGCCACGAGGGGGATGTCGTTCTGGCCGACGATCTGGTCCCACGGGTCGCTGGTGCCGCCGGGGACCGCGACGCACAGGGCTCCGTCCTCGCTGACGGCGAGGTCGATCCCCTCGGTCGCCCACCAGCCGGTGGTGCCGTCGGAGAAGTCGCCGTTGGTGATCTGCTCGACCGGTTCGTCGTCGGCCTGGGCGGGGGAGGCGACGAGGAGACTCGTGCCGAGTGCGGCTGCGGCGCCGAGCGCCGCCGCGCGGTTTCTTCGTGCCGGACTCAACGGGGGTCCTTCCGCTGGGGGGTAAGCGGCCGGAAGCACTGGGAGCGCTCCCAATAGTATGACCATTGTTGTGTCGCGTATCACAGCTGTCAATGGGGGCAAACGCACGAACCAGCGGACGGCGCAGGAGGTGCAAGCAGCCCGGAGTGAAACCGGTGAACAGCGGCGCGGGGTGAACGCGGGCGGGCCCGGTCCCCGGGGGAGCCGGGCCCGCCACCGGGGTCAGTCCTTGAGCAGACCCGGCGCGATGACCTCCTCGACCAGGGCGCGGCGCACCTCGTCGGCGTCGCCCGTGTGCCCCAGGTGCCCCGTGGCGGCGCGCAGCTGCGCGCGGACCGCGTCCACCACGGCGTCGCTGCGCAGCACCTCGGCGACGGGGGCCGCCTCGACGGCCTCCTTCCACCCGCGCAGGGTGTCCAGCCGACCGCGGTCGACGGCCTCGCGGGTGATGTGGAACAGGGCGTCGATGTTGCGCTGGTAGGCGTCGGCGTCGGTGAGGTCGACGTCGATGACCTCCACCGGCCGGTTGCCGCCGCCCTCGTCGGGGCGCAGGTGGTAGACCTTCCAGAGGCGGCCGTTGGTGAGGATCACCCACTCGGCGCCCTCCTCGACGGCCAGGCGCCGGGACACCTGGATGTTGCGCTGGTCGAGCTCCTGGCCGACCCGGCGCACCTCCACCGGCGCGAACAGCTTGCCGTCCAGCACGATCGCGTAGTCGATCGAGTCCCCGCTGGTCCGGTACTGGGTGGTCATGTCCTGGTACTTGCTGAAGTTCAGGCCGACGCTGAAGAAGTCGGCGACGAGCATGCGGGTGTCGCCGTCGTTGGCGTCGCGCTCCAGCAGGTCGGACAGCGGCCCGGAGAGGCGGTCGACCGCCGCCGCGACCCGACCCCGGACCGAGGTCTCCCAGCTCAGGGTGGTGCTGGTGAACTCACCCGTCCTGGTCATGACCTGGGTGTCTTCAGCGTCCATGAACGTCCGTTCCCGTGTGTGTCGAGGAAGCCCCGCCGCGCGGCCTTCGCCGGGACCGGAGGAGCGGGTTGCAGGGGGGAGGAATCCGGCCACGATGCTACAACTCGCGCCGCTGACCGGGCACCTCCGGGACTCCGGGAGGAGGGTGGGCGCTCCCTCCGTTCCGCGGGGGTGGAACGGATGGGACGGAAGGAACGACGGACATGTCGCGGTACTAGACTGGCGCGGCTCTCGAACCCCCCTGTAGAACAGGAAAACGTTGGCTTCCCGCTGCCCCTACGCCGAACTCCACGCCCCCGAGTTCCACGCCGACCCGCACGACGTCTACGCGCGGATGACCAAGGAACACGGCTCCGTCTTCCCCGCCGAGATCTCCCCAGGGATCAGCGCCTGGGTGGTCGCCGACTACGCCCTCATCACGGCCTGGTGCAGGGACAGCCGCACCTTCCGGCGCGACTCCCGGCTCTGGCTCGACTGGTCCGAGGGGCGCGTCCCCGACGACGCCCCCGTGGCCGCGATGATGGCCTACCGCCCCAACCTGCTCTTCGCCGACGACGACGCCCACGCCCGCCTCAAGCGGTCGGTGGTCGACTCCCTGGGCCGAGTGCCCGAGAGCCGTGTCGGCGAGAGCACCCGCCGCCACGCCGACAGCCTCATCGACGCCTTCGTCGAACGCGGCAGCGCGGAGCTGGTGTCCGAGTACGCCCGCCTGCTGCCGCTGCTGGTGCTCTGCGACCTGTTCGGCTTCTCGCGCGAGGTCGGCGAGCGCGTCCTGACCTCGCTCGTGGACCTGTGGGACGGCAACGACGTCGTGCGCGCCAACGCCGAGTACGAGCGCGCCCTGTCCGACGCCATCTCGCACAAGCACGCGTCGCCGGGGGAGGACATCACCACCTGGCTGCTCCAGCACCGGGCGGGGCTCACCGACGAGGAGATGCTGCACCAGCTCGTCGTGACCATCGGCGCCGGCGCCGAGCCGACCGCCAACCTCATCGCGGCCGCCACGCACACGATCCTCACCGACCCCGAGGTGAGCCGGGCCCTCAACGGCGCCCTCGTCGGGATCGACGAGGTGGTCGAGCAGGTCCTGTGGCGCGAGCCGCCCATCACCAACTACCCGGTCCTCTACCCGGTGCGCGACGTGGAGATCAGCGGCGGACGGGTCATCCGCAAGGGCGAGCCCATCCTCCTCGGCTACGCCGCGGCCCACAGCGCGATGGCCGAGAACGGACCCGACATCGAGCACGTCACCCGCGCCCACCTGGCCTTCGGGGTCGGTCCGCACCGCTGCCCGGCCCACGGGTTCGCCCAGGCCATGGCCCAGGTCGGCGTGGAGGTCCTCACCAGGCGCCTGCGCGGCCTGCGCGTGACCGACCCGGCCCCGCGCTGGCGCGTCTCCCCGTTCGCGCGGGCCCTGGCCGAACTCCCCGTGGAATTTCCGCCCGACTCCCCGAAGGGAACACCGCCATGGCAGCAGACATCCCCGTCCTCCACCCCTACGACCTCCACCGACAGACAGCCGGACTCCGCGACCGCGGCCCCGTCGTCGAGGTTGAGATCACTGGTGGCGTGGTTGTTCGGGCGCTGACCGGCCACGACGTCATCATGGAGGCCCTCGCCCACCCCGGCGTGCGCAAGGAGGCGCGGCACTGGCGGGCGTGGGCGCAGGGCGAGATCCCCATGGACTGGCCGCTGATCTCCTGGGTGGCCCCGGACAACATGCTCACCGCGGACGGCGACCGCCACCGGCGCCTGCGGACCCTGGTCTCACAGGCGTTCACCCCGCGCCGGGTGGAGGAGCTGCGCCCGAGGATCACCGAGATCACCGCCGAACTGCTCGACGGCCTCGCCGCCGCCGGGCCGGGACCGGTGGACCTCAAGGCGGCGCTGTCGCTGCCGCTGCCCATGACGGTCATCTCCGAGCTGTTCGGGGTCGGGGCGGAGCACCGCGGCACCCTCCACACCCTGATGCACCGGGTCTTCGACGCGACCACCACCCCGGAGGTGGCGGCACGGACCAACGCCGACATGCAGGCCTTCCTGGCGGAGCTGGCCGAGCGCAAGTCCCGTGAGCCGGGCGACGACCTCACCAGCGCGCTGCTCCAGGCGCGGGCGGAGGGCGACGAGCGGCTCTCCCACACCGAACTGGTGTGGACGCTGATCCTCATGATCGGCGCGGGCTACGAGACCACGATGAACCTCATCACCAACGCCGTGCACGCGCTGCTCACCCACCGGGACCAGCTGGAGCTGGTGCGGTCCGGCGGCGCCTTCTGGGCCGACGCGGTCGAGGAGACCCTGCGCTGGGACGCCAGCATCCAGTACCTGCCGCTGCGCTACACGGCCGAGGACGTCACCCTGGCGGGCACGCGCGTGCCCGCGGGGGAGGCGCTGCTCATGGGCTTCGGCGCGGCGGGGCGCGACCCGGGGCGCCACGGCGAGGACGCGCACGCCTTCGACCTGCGGAGGGAGCAGCGGGGGCACCTGGCCTTCTCGCACGGTCCGCACTTCTGCCTGGGCGCGGGGCTGGCCCGGCTGGAGGGCGTGACCGCGCTGGAGGCGCTCTTCACGCGCTTCCCGGACCTGCGCCTGGCCGAGGGGGCGGAGGTGGAGCAGGCCCCGTCCATCGTGGCGAGCGGTCGGGCCGCGCTCCCCGTCGTCTGGGGCTGAGTCCGTCCGGCCCGGGGAGCGGTCGCGGCCCCGGGCCGGGTACGGCTCCCGGCTTGGGTGTGCTCCCCGGTTCGTGGGCGGTCCCAGGACCCGTGCGGCCTCCGGGACGGACGTGGTCCCCGGGGTCGGTTGGGGTTCCGGATCGGGGCCGGAAGCGGGTTCCGGCCCCGATCCGGGCCCGGGTCAGGGGCTGGACCCGGCGCCGGTTCCAGGGGCGGTGCCGGTCTCGGGCAGCAGGTTCCGCAGGCGGAACTCGCGCGGGCTCAGCCCCCGCAGCCGTTTGAAGGCCGTGCTGAACGAGGAGGGGTCGGCGTAGCCCACGGCCCCGGCCACCTTCGCCACGCTCAGGTCGGGGTCCGACAGCAGCTCCTCGGCGGTGTACATCCGCCACTCGGTCAGGTAGCCCAGGGGCGACTGGCCCACGACCTCGGTGAAGCGCTTGGCGAACAGCGCGCGCGACACCCCCGCCCGGGCGGCCAGCGCGCCCACCGTCCATGGCTCGTGCGGACGCCGGTGGACGGCCTCCAGAGCGGGACCGGTCACCGGGTCCACGGCCCCCCGGTACCAGGCCGGGGCGTCGGCGCCCTCCTGCTCGAACCAGCAGGCCAGGCTGCACACCAGCCCCATGTCCACGACGCGGTCGACCAGGGCCTGGCCGCCCGGGAGGTGGCGCCGGGACAGGGCGTCCCTCGCCGCTTCGAGCCAGAAGACGCTCTCGGCGTCCTCGGTGAGGACCAGCGTGCGCGGCAGGGTGCGCAGCAGCCGCTCGTGGCGGCTCCGGGTGGCCCGGTAGGCGGCGACGAGGAGGGTGGTGGCGCCCTCGGGAGCCCCGTCGGGGAGGCCGCCGTCCGGGAGCCCGGTGGGGAGTCCGCCGCCGGGGCCGCCGTCCCGGAGGCCGTCGAGCCGGGGGAGACCGACCGGGTGAGCGCTGACCGGCCCGCCCCCGGCGTCCGGGTCGAGGCAGTCGATCTCGTGGTCCCGGTGGGGGCGGCGCGGCGAGGCGGGGCTGTCCGCGAGGTGGAAGGGGTCGGGGCCGCGCACGAGCGCGGTGTCGCCCGCGCTGATCGCGAGGGCCGTCCCGTCGGACATGACCACCGAACCGCCGCCGCTGATCACCGTCAGCATGGTCAGCGGCGCGCCGCCGGTGAAGCGGATCGTCCAGGGCGGTTCCAGCGAGGCCTGGCTGACGGAGGCTCCGGCGGAGCGGATGCCGCTGAGCATGTCGCTCAAAGGGTCCATGGGAACGAGTGTAGACGCACGCCAAAGAAACGCAGCTTTTCAGCTATGGAACGTCCACGCCCGCTGGTCTGTACTGGATCCATGAACCAAGAGCCCTTCGCAGCTTCCGAGACCTCCGAGCCCCTCACGCCGACCGGACGCACCGCCCTGGTCGTGTTCGCCCACCACCGTCCGGACTCCCTGACCGCCGCCGTGGCCGCACGGGCCGCGGCGCGCCTGGAGGCGGCCGGGTACCGCGTCGACCTGCTCGACCTGCACGCCGAGGGGTTCGACCCCCGCAACAGCGAGGCCGACGAGCCCGACTACGGCAACCGGGACAAGGTCTACTCCGACGAGGTGCACGCCCACATCCGCCGCGTCCACGCCGCCGAACTCATCGTCCCCGTCTTCCCCGTGTGGTGGTACGGGCTGCCGGCCCTGCTCAAGGGCTGGATCGACCGCGTGTGGAACTACGGCCTCGCGTACGGCCGCAGCAGGTCCCCCATGGCGGGCAAGCGGATGCTGTGGCTGGGCCTGGCGGGGCTCGCCGAGGGGGAGCAGAACGCGGACCTGGTGCTCGACCTGCTCGACGGACCCCTGCGCCGGGGGATCTCGGAGTACTGCGGGATCTTCGACGTCCACACGGCCGCGCTGTTCGACAGCGAGGCCCAGGGCCTGTCCGGTGTGGCCCGGGAGCGCCACTACCAGAAGCTGTTCGCCGAGGCCGAGGCGGCGGTCGACAAGCTCGTCGCCGGATGAGCCGACCACCGCTGACCGCTTCCGGTGGAGCCCGCCCGGGCTCCGGCCGGGGGACGGGGACCCGCGTACGGGCCCCGTCGGGGGGCGAGCGGCGGACGCGCGACGGGAGGGGCCGCCCCCGCGCTCGGCGGTGGGCGGCCCCTCCCGGGACGGCTCGCGGCGTCCGCACGCCGTCAGGTGTTGGTGTTGACCAGGTGTTCCACGAAGGAGCGGTAGTCGCGCAGGGCCACCCGGAGCGACTCGGTGTCCGTGCCCTCTCCCTCGTTCCACGCGGAGCGCAGCGCGGAGCGGCGCTCCTCGATCTCCGCGACCACGGCGTCGGCGACCTCCGCCGCCAGCGCGTCGGCCTCGCGCACGGCGCCGTGGGGGTCGTCGACGAACTTGCCCTGCGTCGCGTTCCAGCGCTCCCGGACGCGTTCCAGCTTCGCGCCCCGCGTCCGGGGCCCGTCCGCCGAGCCCGGGCGGTCCGCTCCGGCGCCGGGCTGCTCCGGCACCCGGCCCGGCGCGGTTCCGCGTCCGCCCGGCCTGGCGTGTCCGGCGGGGCCGGTGTGGTCACCGCCGACGGGATCCGTGCGGTCGGGACCGGGAGCACCGGTGGGTCCGGGGCCGGTCCCGCGTCCGGGGTCGTTCACCTCGGCGTCGACGGTCACCGGCTCCGCGGTACGGGGGCCGGTCCCGGTTCCGGGCGTCCGCGCCCGGTACTGGTCCGATTCGGTCTCCCGGCTCGTGCCGGGGCCGGGTACGCGTTCCACCATGTCCGCCTCCTCGTGTCGTCGGTTCCTCGCGGAGAAGCTGCCGGGGCCGGTCACAGACCCGCCTCCGGTCCCCTCTCCCGGCGCGGCCGCTCCACAGCGGTGCGCTCCGTGCCCGCGGCCGGAGCGGTGTGGTCGACAGCGGTCCGCCCCGCGCCCGGGCTCCGGTTCGTCGTGCCGTCGGCCGTCGGCAGGCCGCCCAGCAGGGACTCCACCAGATCGCGGTAGGACACCAGTTCCTCGCGCAGGTGCTCGGTGCCGCTCCGACCCGCCTCGGCGGAGCTTCCGGTGGCGTGCGCGCGGCGGAACCCGGTGACCGCGGCGGAATGGTCCACCGACAGGTCGTCGAGGCGCTGGTCGAAGGCCGCTTCACTGTCGGCCGCGGACGCGGGGCCGGGGTAGCCGCGGTCCGCCATGATGGCCTCCACCAGTCCGCGGGCGTCGCGGACGGCGCGGACGGGGTCGTCGACGAACTCCTGCTGCACCGCGGCCCACGTCTCGGTGTGAGCCACGCGCTGCTGGTCGCTCAGCTCGCGGAGCCTCATGTTGTCGCGGCGGCGGAGCCTCTCGGACAGGTCGTTCTCGGCGGCCGTCCTGTTGCCGTGGACCTCCACGGCGCGGTCGTACTCGGCGCCGAAACGCTTCTTCAGCCGGGCGGTGCGCCGGGCCGGAAGGATCGAGGACCGCGCGGCGATCGCGATTCCTCCGGCGATGACGACCACCACCACTAAGGCGATGATGACAATTGTTCCGGTCTCCATCGGAGCACCTCCTGCCATATCGCACTGCCCCCCAAGGCCCGCCCAAAACTCGGCCACGGTCGGGTCAGGGGCCCGTAACGGGCGTACGCGCAGGTGAGGGGCGTTGCGGCGATATTACGAGACTATCACGGAAGGCGGGGATTACGGCCTCCCCGCGGAGTGTGCGCCGGTGGGCCCCGCGCGCCGGAGCGGAGGGGGCGTCCGCTCCGGAAAGCGTTCTTCGTTTCCGGGGGATTCCCCGTTTCCGCCCTTCGTGGTGAAGGGTTCGCGGCGAAGGGGAATTCCCCCGGAGGACCCGTGTGAACAGCGAATGCGCCCCGGGTCGCCGGACGCGCGGTCCCGGCCCCGCGCGAGACCGGTCAGGGCGTGGCACGCGGGAGGGTGATCGTGACGACGGTGCCGGAGGGGCCGCTGTCGATGCCCACCTCACCGCCCTGGGCCTCGACCAGGGAGCGCACGACCGACAGGCCGAGCCCCGAGGTGCGCCCCGATCCGGTGGTGCGCGTGGTGACGAACGGTTCGAACACGTGGGGGAGCACCTCGGCGCTGATCCCCGGGCCGTCGTCGGTCACGGTGAGGGTGATCGTGTCCTCGCCTCCGCGGGCGGTCACGGTGGCGCGGGTGCCGGGCGGGTTGTGGTCGACGGCGTTGGCGGTGAGGTTGGCCAGGCACTGCTCCAGGCGTGACTGGTCGCCGAGCAGGACGTCCGGCGGCGGCTCCTCCAGGGTGACGGCGTCGGCGTGCGGCAGGGCGTCGAGCCGGGCCCGCACGTCGTGGAACAGGTCGGGCAGGAACACGGCCTCGACGCGGACGTCGATCTCGTCGCCGCCGCGGGCCACCGCCATGAGGTCCTCCAGCACACGGCGCAGGCGGCCGAGTTCGGCGCGCACCACCGCCGCCTCCGCGGTGCCCAGCAGTTCCAGGTGCCCCTCGGCGACGGAGAGAGGGGTGCGCACCTCGTGGGAGATCGCGGCCAGGTACCGGCGCCGGTTGCTGTCGGCCTGCTCGATGCGGGTCAGCATCTGGTTGATCTCGGTGGCCAGTTCGGCGATCTCGTCGCGGGTGGCGGGCACCGGGACGCGGGTGGCGAGGTCGGCCGGCGAGATGGCCTTGGCGGCGTCGGAGACCTCCCGCACGGGACCCAGGGTGCGCCGCACGACCAGCCACAGCACGACCCCTCCGCCGACCACGCCGATCACCCCGGCGAGACCGGCCCACAGCAGGACGGTGGCCGCCGCGTCCCGGGTGGAGTCGAGCGGGGCGGCGACGGTGACCACGGCCAGGGTGTCACCGGCGTCGTCCACGACCCGGGTGTCGAGCACCCGGAGCGGGCCCGCGTCGGTGTCGAGCGTGCGCAGGGTCCCGGGTTCGGGCCCGGGGGCGTCGCCGCCGCGCATGAGGCCCGCGACGCGCGAGGGGCCCCCGGTGCTCTGCAACCGCACGTCGTTGACGGTCACCAGCGTCACGTGGCGGGCTCCGCTGGGGCGTACGGCGAGCGCCTGGCGGGCGGCGCGCTCGGCCTCCGGGCCCGAGACCACGCCGTCGAGTCCGGCGGCGGCGGGCAGCCGCCCGTCGAGGGCGTCGCCGACCAGCGCCGACTCCTCGCGCAGCAGGTGGTCGATGTCGGCCAGGCCCGACACGCGCACCAGTTCGTAGGTGAGCAGGGCGACACCGCCGATGACCAGGGCCATGACCAGCAGCGACCGCAGGACCACCCGGCCGGTGAGGCTCACCGTGCGCCGTCCCCGAGCCGGTACCCGGCGCCGCGGACCGTCTGGATGCGCTCGCTGCCGAGCTTGCGGCGCAGCTGGCTGACGTAGACCTCCACCACGTTGGAGGCGCCGTCGAAGTCGTAGCCCCAGACCCGGTCCAGCAGCTGGGGCCGGGAGAAGACCTGCGTCGGATGGCGGATGAGCACCTCCAGCAGCGCGAACTCACGTGCCGACAGGTTGACGGTGCGACCCTCCACCGAGGCGGTGCGCGCCCCGAGGTCGAGCACCACACCGCCCGCGGCCAGCACGTCGCCGCGTTCCTGGCCGCCGCCGCGCAGCCGGGCCCGCACGCGGGCCAGCAGCTCGCTCACGCTGAACGGCTTGACCATGTAGTCGTCGGCCCCGGCGTCGAGGTTGGCGACCCGGTCGCTCACGGCGTCCTTGGCGGTGAGCACGATCACCGGCACCGAGGGGCGGCGCGCGCGCAGCCGCCGCAGCACCTCCTCACCCGGGATCCCCGGCAGCCCCAGGTCCAAGACGACGAGATCGACGTCCGACGACAGGGCCATCGTCAGCCCGTCGATCCCGTCGGCTGCGGTGAGCACCTGGTAACCGGCCGTCTCCAGCCCGCGCCGCACGAAGGAGACGATCCCCTCCTCGTCCTCCACCACCAGAATCGCCAAGGCCGTGCCCCTCCCCGTTTCCCCGTGTCGCCTCCCACCCTGGCGGAGGCCGCTGAACCGTCCCTGAGCGCAACATGAAGAAGACCCTCATGTGGACCTCATGCCGCCATCATCGCGCCGCCGCATGCTGGGTGGTACACAGACCTCCGAGCATGTGAGCAAGGGATCCGCGATGCAGACCAAGACCATCATCATCCTCTCCTCCGCCGCGGCCGCCGGGCTGCTGGCCGTGGGCACGGTCGGCTACCTGGTCGCCGGCGACCCCGAGCAGGAGGTGGCCCCGATCGCGCTCACCGGCGTCACCGCCGGGACCGACTCCGAGACGGGCGGGAACGGGCAGTCGCAGCAGAGCGAGCCCTCGACCCGGACGGTCGACGGGCTGGAGCAGCTCGTGGGCGAGCTGCGCGCCGGGGACGACGTCGACGACTGGTCCGTGTCCGGGGTCGAGGTCGACTTCGGTCCGGAGGAGTGGCTGCTGACCAACCCCGAGCTGGAGGACTTCGACGGCAACGGCACCGTCGAGCCGCTCCTGGACGAGCTGCGCGGCCTGGAGGGCACCGAGGTCACCCTGGGCGTGCGCTACGAGGACGACGATGACGACGAGGGCGAGGACCGCGACGACGCCGACGTGTTCACCGTCAACGGCACGGCCTTCCGCGACACCGACGGGGGCCCCGCCCCCTGGCAGAACACCGGTGAGCAGGCCGCGGCCGACCGCGAGACGGTCTCCGCCAACGCCGCCGCCGCGGTCGGCGAGGGCGCGACCACCGTGGACGTCGAGCGCCAGGACGAGGACGGCTGGGACGGCTGGGAGGCCGAGGTGCGCGGCGCCGACGGCCAGGAGTACGACGTCATCCTCGACGCCGCGGGCGAGGCCGTGGACGTGCGCGCCGAGGACTGACGGCCGCGGGGCGCGTCCCGTGCGGGACCGTCGGGGGTCGGCGCCTCGGGCGCGGTTGGGGCAGGCCGCGTCCGAGGCGCCGACCCTTTCGCGCCCGCGGGGCGTCGCGCGGTGGGGAGGGACGGGAACGGACCCGCGTTGCACGGCGGGGACGGATAGGGGAACGGGAACGGACTCGCGATCGGCGGCGGACCCGCCCTAGGGTCGGTCCCGTGACCGACCCGAGCCGATGGGAAACCGGCCTGCCCGCCCTCGTGCTGGCCGCCGCCGCCCTGCTCGGCGGCGCGGCGGGTCTGCTGATCGCGCCCCACGCCGCCGCCGTCGTCCTGGCCTCGACCCTCGTGCAACTGGGCGCCACCGCGCTGGGCTGGCGGCTCACCGGCCGTTCCGCGGTGGTGACCGGCGTGGTCGCGGTCGTGACCCTGGGCATCGCCCTCGAACCCACTCTCCGCGAACTGCTGCGGCTGGGCGCGGTTCCCTGGACCGTCCTGGCGCTCGCCTTCGGCACCCTCAACCTCGTGCGCCGGGCCCGGAGCACGACCGAGCTGGTGTCCGGTGTGGCGCTGTCGTCGGCGGCCGCGGCCGTGTCGGCGGTCGTCACCGCGCAGGGCGGAGCCCCCCTGGTGCCGAGCCTGCTCGCCTCGTCGGTTCCGGTCCTGGGCGGTGCCCTGGTGGCCACCGTGCAGCGGCTCAACGAGGCACGCCGGGACAGGCTGTCGCGCCCCGTCGTCCCGCCGATCTCGACCGGAGCCGACACGGGGGACGCCCGGCAGGCGCTTCTCCTGGTGGCGCTGCGGGCGGAGAGCATGTTGACGGCCGCGCGCGACGCGACCGCCGCGGCCCAGGCACGCGACCTGCGCACGGTCGCACTACAGGGGCTCAACGTGCCCGGCGCCGCCTCCGGGCCGAGGCTGACCGTGCGCATCGACGTGGCGGCCGCCGGAGCGGAGGGGGAACAGGAGGCCCCCGAACCCGACAGGGTGGAGACGCCGGCCCTGTCGGAGCGCGAGGGCGAGATCGCGCGCCTGCTGACCACGGGCGCCTCCAACGCGCGGATCGCCCGCGAGCTCTACCTGAGCGAGGCCACCGTCAAGGGGCACGTGTCCCGGATGATGCGCCGTTTCGACTGCGGCAACCGCACCCAGCTCGCCCTGATGGCCGCCCGGTGGTTCGGCTGAGGCGCCGAGCCCGGTGCGACTTTCGTCGTGACACGGCCCCGCGGGGCGGTCCGTTCGTCGCGATCGGCCCCGCGACCCTGGAAGCGCCCGCTCCGGGTCCCTAACTTCGGTGGCATCCGCCCTGTTCACCGACGTGAAAGGCCGTCATGCGCCTCATCCCGCCACTGGTCCTGCTGGTGCTCTCCCCGTTCGTCGGCGAGTACCTCCTGGGAAACATCACGCCCGAGCCCTCCACATGGGCCTTCATGCTGCTTCCGCTCGTCCTGTTGTACGGCGGGGGCGCCCTGCTCATCCGCGAGGTGACCCGCCGACTGGGGCGCGGCTACCCCACCATGTTCGCCCTGGCCGTCGGCTACGGCCTCATCGAGGAGGGCATCGTGCTGGGGACCCTCTTCAACCGTGAGTACCTCGGACTGGGGCTGCTGGAGTACGGCTGGACGCCCGAGTTGGGCACCAGCCCGGTGTGGTCGTCCTACGTCGTCGGCATCCACAGCGTGTGGAGCATCCTGGTGCCGATCGTGCTGGTCGAACTCCTCTTCCCCGCCCGTGCCCGCGAGCCCTGGCTGCGGGTGCCGGGCACCGTGGCCGTGGTCGTGGTCTACCTCCTGGGCGGCACGCTGCTCGGGCTCGGCAACTACTACACCTACCGGTTCTTCGCCTCTCCCGCGCAGGTCGCCGTGGTGCTGGCCCTGGTGGCGGCCTGCGTGGTGTGCGGACTGCTCCTGCGACCCGGTCGGGCCCGGGACGGCCGCGTGCCCCACCCCCTCGCCCTGGCGGCCGTGGCGCTGGTGTGCGGCAGCGGCTTCATCCTCGTCCAGGAGAACGGGGTGGTCCCGGCCGCGGTCACACTCGCGGTGATGTTCGCCCTGGCGCTCACCGCGGGCGCGGTGCTCCTCGTCAGCTCGGGCCGCGCGGGCTGGACGGTCCGCCACACCCTGGCCGCCGTCGCGGGCGCCGTGGCGACCTACTGCTGGGCGGGGTTCATGATCCAGTTCGGGGTGCACGGGTACAGCGTCTTCGGCCTGGTGGGGCAGGTCGTGTGCGTGGGTGTGGCCGCTGGGCTGGTGGCGCTCGCGTGGAGGCGTTCGGCCGTCACGGCCGCGTCGCCGTCCGGGTCCGCGTCACCGGCATGAGGGTGGGTGCGCACAGAACACGGAGACGTCTCCTGTCGCGCGAAGCCGCTTCGCACACCGGGGGCCGTCCTTGAACGGGGCCCGCGCCGGGCGCGGTGTCCGTGCCCTAGAGCTTCGTGTGGTGGGCCGACCCGGGGGAGGCCGGGGACCACCCCTGCGCGAGAGCGTTTCGGATGGCGGTGGAGACGACGCCCGGGGTCACGGGAACGGGAGGGGCGACCGACAGCCAGGATCCCGGGTGCGGGTGCCGGGTGGCGACCACGAGGGTCTGCCCCGGCTCCTCCGCCAGTTCCACGGCGAAGGTCATGGGCGACTCGCAGAGGCCCTGGGCGTAGGTCGGCCGACGCCGTACGCGCCACCGGTAGCCGGTGCCGTCCACGGTGATGCGGCGGGAACCCCTGCGGACCAGTGCCATACGCGTCGCCTCCTACGATCGGGAGGGCATCGTACCCGCCGCGGGGCAGGGGCCTACGGCCCGGGTTCCTCCTCGGTCGGAGGATCCTCCCGGCAGGTGCGGTACCGGGCCCACAGCTTCCGGTACACGATGACCGCGAACACCACGATGATCGCCCACGCGACAGTCATCCCGTACGGCCTGCCGCCGAAGGCCGGTGGCGTCACCACGAGGACGACGTGCGACGCGAATACGACGATCAGCCCTACCAGGGGCCGCAGCGGCGGTCGCTCGGGCTGCATGGGGTGGGGGTCTCCCGCTCCGTGGTTGTGGAGGCGGCTTGATGCCGACGCCTACCGTTAAGTCCACCCGGGACGAACGCCTCGCGCAACCGCTGCCACGGGAGGTGTTTCGTGCCGGGTTTATCGGAGGCTCTGGCATGGACCTGTGCCAGCCCGTCGAGGACTTTCTCCACGCTCCCGTCAAGGACGAGATCCTCCGCCTTCGCCAGACCGACCGTGACAGGCTGGAAGCCGCCCACCGCACCCCCGCGTCTTCTCCCACCACGACACACAGCACGGAAGGAAACCCGACGCCATGAGCGTGATCGAGTACGAGGCCAAGGTCCTGGACATCGACGTCGACCAGGTGATCCGGCGCATCCTCGACAAGGGGGGCACCGACCTGGGCGGGGTGCTCCAGCGCCGCTACGTCTACGACATCGAACCCGGCGACGCCTCCCGCTGGGTGCGCCTGCGTGACACCGGCAACCAGGTGACCCTCACGGTCAAGGAGATCGACTCCGACGCCATCGGCGGCACCCGCGAGACCGAGACAGCCGTGGGTGACTTCGCCACCGCCAACGCTCTGCTGGGCAAGCTCGGCTACACCCCCAAGGCCTACCAGGAGAACCGCCGCCACGGCTTCACCCTGGACGGCGCCCAGCTGGAGATCGACACCTGGCCGCGCATTCCCGCCTACCTGGAGATCGAGGCCGACAGCCGCGCCGAGGTCGTGCGAGTCGCGGCCCTACTCGGCTACGCCGAGGCGGACCTGACGGGCGAGAACACCATCAAGGTCTACGCCCGCTACGGCATCGACCTGGCCACCATCACAGACCTGCGCTTCGACGCGGAGTGAGTTCCCAGCTGTGGCGTGCCTGAGCTTCCGGGGTGGGTGTCTCCGCAGAAAGGTGTGAGGCTGTCGAGCGCCGGGGGAGAAGTCCGTGGTCGGCGTCCGCGCGTGTGGCACGTAACGGGCACGCGGCCCGTACGGACCCCCAGAAACGCGTTAGGCCAGGTGTTCGGTTTCCACCGATCTACCTGGCCTTCTGCTGAGTGGAGCGGATGACGGGAATCGAACCCGCGTTATCAGCTTGGGAAGCTGAAGTTCTACCATTGAACTACATCCGCGCGGCACCGCCGGAAGAACCCGGCTGGCAACGGATGCCATCCTAGCCCAACTCCGGGGCGGGTGGGCAACTCGGCGCGGACCGCCACCCGGGCGGGGATCGCCGCTACGCTGCGTTGCCCCAGGCGGTAGGTTCGGACCGTGCTGCTCTCCGATCGCGATATCAGGTCCGAAATCGACGCCGGGCGGGTCAGGATCGACCCCTTCGACCCCGGCCTCGTCCAACCCTCCAGCATCGACGTCCGGCTGGACCGCTTCTTCCGGGTGTTCGAGAACCACAAGTACCCGCACATCGACCCCTCGGCCGAGCAACCGGACCTCACCCGGCTGGTCGAGACCGACGGTGAGGACGCGTTCGTCCTGCACCCGGGCGAGTTCGTGCTCGCGTCCACCTACGAGGTCGTCAGCCTCCCGGACGACATCGCGAGCCGCCTGGAGGGCAAGAGCTCTCTGGGGCGCCTGGGGCTGCTCACCCACTCCACGGCCGGGTTCATCGATCCGGGCTTCTCCGGGCACGTCACGCTGGAGCTGTCCAACGTGGCCACCCTGCCGATCAAGCTCTACCCGGGCATGAAGATCGGGCAGCTGTGCATGTTCCGCCTGTCCTCCCCGGCCGAGCACCCCTACGGCTCCGCGGGCTACGGATCGCGTTACCAGGGGCAGCGGGGACCGACGCCGTCCAGGTCCCACCAGAACTTCATCCGCACCCCGATCAGCCCGGAGAGCGTCTAGCCGGGACCGGGGGCAGACAGGGCGTTTTGTTTACGGTACGGTCCTGAACGGACACGGACTGTCGTTTGATCCCCCTGTCACTAGTATGTGACTAAGGTCACTATCTTTCCGTGTGTGGTGTAAATCACAAAGGAGCCTTTCGGGGCTCCGGCATCCGCTGCCACAGGTCGGCGGACCGTTTTTACGACGTTTAAACATGTTATTTGGTGGTTACTTAGCGACTGAACTGTACGTACACACCTCGGTAAGGTTGCGCCCCGACGTGAACCAGGTAGCGGTTCCGCCCTGATGAGGGGCGCGCAAGGGGGCTCCGCGCACGCCGACTACCTGTGGGAACCGCGGGTCGGCGATGGGGCGGAACTGTTGCCCCGGCACGCCTCGCGGTCGGGACAGCCCCCTAGAGGAGACCGTGCCAGCAGTACGCGCAGACCACTTGTACAAGGTGTTCGGCAGACAGTCCAGAGCCGCCGTCGGGCGGCTCTCGGACGGCAGCCACCGTGACACCATCGCCGACCTCGACGTGACGGCCGCCGTCATCGACGTGTCCTTCGAGGTCGAACCGGGCGAGATCTTCGTCGTCATGGGCCTGTCCGGATCGGGGAAGTCCACCCTGATCCGGATGCTCAACGGCCTCCTGGAACCCACCGCGGGGACGGTCGAGGTCGACGGCGTGGACATCACCGCGCTCAGCAGGAAGAGCCTCCTGAAGCTGCGGGGCGAGAAGATCAGCATGGTCTTCCAGCACTTCGCGCTCCTGCCGCACCGCACGGTCCTGGAGAACGCCGCCTACGGCCTGGAACTGCGGGGCCTGTCCCGCGCCGAGCGGAGCCGCAGGGCGGGGGAGACCCTCGAACTCGTGGGGCTCGGCGGTTGGGAGGACAAGCTCCCGCACCAGCTCTCCGGAGGCATGCAGCAGCGTGTGGGCCTGGCCAGGGCACTGGCCGCCGACACCGACATCATCCTCATGGACGAGGCGTTCAGCGCCCTCGACCCGCTCATCCGGCGGGACATGCAGACCCAGCTCCTGGAACTCCAGAAGAGCCTGGGCAAGACCATCGTCTTCATCACGCACGACCTCAACGAGGCCATGCGCCTCGGTGACCGGATCTGCGTGCTGCGGGACGGCCGCGTCGCCCAGATCGGCAGCGCGCAGGAGATCCTCAGCGCGCCCGCCAACGACTACGTCGAGCGCTTCATCGAGGACGTCGACCGCACCCGCGTGCTCACCGCCGCGTCGGTGCTCGACCCGAGCGCCCCCGCGGCCGACTCCTCGGCGCCCGAGGTCGGCGCCGACACCCTGGTCGCCGACCTGTACGCCAGCGCGGCCGCCTCCGACCGCCTCCGCGTGGTCGACGAGGACGGCACCGTGCTCGGCACGGTGACCCGCAACTCCGTACTGGCCGCGCTCGCGGGCGGGAAGGAGACCCCGTGACACCCGTTGACTTTCCGCCGTCCCTGCCGATCGGTGACGGCTTCGAGGCACTCAACGCCTGGCTCAAGAGCACCTTCGGCCTCTTCTTCGACGCCGTAGGCGAGTTCATCCGCTGGGCCGTGAGCGCCCTGTCCGGCTTCTTCACCGAGCCGGCCGCCGGACAGCTCGCCTTCGTGGCCGCCGTGATCATCGCCGTTCCGCTGCTGCGCCGCCGGCGGCTGCCGCTGGTGGTGATCGTCGCCGCGGTCTCGCTGCTCTACGTGCTGCACGCGCAGTTCGCGCTCGGCAACACCATCGTCAACAGCCTGCCGCCGCAGCTCTTCCTGTGGGCGATGAACCTGTTCGACCAGCAGTACGTGGACGCCTACTTCTGCATCTCGCTGGTCTTCCTGGTCGCGGTCACCGTCCTGGGCGTGCTCGACCGGGGCACCCGGGTGCGCACCGGCGTCGTCGCGGGCGGCTGGCTCGTGCTGGTCCTGCTCGGCTGGCTCGTGCTCCCGATGCTGGTGACCCGGCCCGGGGCACTGCTGATGATCCTGCTGCTGAGCCTTCTGGCGCTCTCGGTGGCCGGGTGGCGCATGGGCCTGTTCGGCCTGATCGCCCTCACCCTGGTGGCCTCGGTCGGCCAGTGGACCAACGCCATGGACACGCTCGGCCTCGTCCTCGTGGCCAGCGCCATCGCCGTGGTCATCGCGATCCCGATCGGCGTCCTGGCCGCCTACAACGACCTGGTCAGCAAGATCGTCAAGCCGGTCCTGGACCTGATGCAGACGCTGCCCGCGTTCGTGTACCTGATCCCGGCGATCTTCTTCTTCTCCATCGGCGCCGTCCCCGGCGTGGTCGCCACCATCGTGTTCGCGATGCCGCCCGGCGTCCGCCTGACCGAGCTGGGCATCCGCCAGATCGACAAGGAGCTGGTGGAGGCGGGCGAGTCCTTCGGCGCCTCCCCGACCAAGGTCCTCACCGGCATCCAGCTGCCGCTGGCCCTGCCCACCATCATGGCCGGGGTCAACCAGGTCATCATGCTCGGACTGTCGATGGTCGTCATCGCGGGCATGGTCGGCGCGGGCGGCCTGGGCAGCGAGGTCTACCAGGGCATCACCCGCAACGACGGCGCCCTCGGTTTCGAGGCCGGTATCGCCGTGGTCATCCTGGCGATCTTCCTCGACCGCCTGACCGCGGCCGTCACCCGCAACAGCCCGCGCGCGGCCGCGTCGGCCGCCTGAGCGGCGTGCCCGCCCCGTCCAGCCCCGCACACCGAATTCCCCGAGGGAAGGAACCCCACGATGTACAGCCGTAAGCGCATGACGGCCCTCTCCGCCGCCGGCATGAGCGCCGCGCTCCTCCTGACCGCCTGCGGCGGCGGTGGCGGTGAGAGCCTGACCGGCCCGGAGGAGGGCGGCGAGGACGCCAAGGAGATCAACATCGCGCTGATCGCCTGGGAGGAGGGCATCGCCGTCACGCACATGTGGCAGGCCATCCTGGAGGAGAAGGGCTACGACGTCACGATCACCGACGTGGACGTCGCCCCGATGTACCAGGGCGCGGCCAACGGCGACGTCGACCTGTTCCTCGACACCTGGCTGCCGGTGACGCACGCCGACTACTGGGAGGACTACGGGGACCAGCTGGAGGACCTCGGCGCCTGGTACGACAACGCCAAGCTGACCATCACCGTGCCCTCCTACATGGAGGACGTCAACAGCATCTCCGACCTGACCGACCACGCCGACGAGCTGGGCGGCCGGATCGTGGGCATCGACCCGGGCGCCGGGCTGACCCGCGTCACCCAGGAGGAGGCCATGCCGGGCTACGGCCTGGACGGGGACTTCGAGCTGGTCACCTCCTCCACCGCCGCGATGCTCGCCGAGCTCGACTCGGCGATCACCGAGGAGGAGCCCATCGTGGTGACCCTGTGGCGTCCCCACCCGGCCTACGCCCAGTACGACCTGAAGGACCTGGAGGACCCCGAGGGCCTGATGGGCGACGCGGAGACCATCCACGCCGTCGGCCGTGACGGCTTCGGTGAGGAGTACCCCGAGCTCACCGGTTGGCTGGAGAGCTTCCAGCTCAGCGATGACGAGCTGGCCACCCTGGAGGTCCAGACCCTCCAGGAGCACCAGGACGACCCGGAGGCGGGCGCCCGCGCCTGGCTCGCGGAGAACCCCGAGTTCCTGGAGCGCACCCTGGGCGGGGACGCCGAGGGCCTGGAGTTCTAGAGGCGCGCGGGGCGGTTTCCCCCGCACGCGCACCGGCCCCGGAGAGCACTCCGGTACCGCGCACACGAGAACGGGCCGTCCCCGAGGGGGCGGCCCGTCCGCGTTCCCGGAGGCCGCACGCACGCGGCCCCGGACGTGCCGTCAGGGCGCGTAGTAGCCGCCCTGGGCGCCTCCGTAGCCCTGGTCGAGCTGCCTGCGGCGCTCCCGTCTGGGCAGCAGGTAGGCCGCGAGCATGCCGCCGACGAACCCGAAGAGGTGCGCCTGCCACGAGACGCCGGGGTACTGGGGCAGGACTCCCCAGATCATCGTCCCGTAGAAGAGGACCACGCAGATCATGATGACGATGTCGATGGTCTTGCGCTCGACGATCCCGCGCAGGACCGTGTAGCCGAAGTAACCGAAGACCAGGCCGCTGGCGCCCACGGTGAGGGAGAACGGTGAGCTGAACAGCCACACGCCCACACCGCTGACCAGGATGATGATCAGCGTGGTGAGCAGGAACCGCCCCAGGCCGCTGAACGCGACGAGCGAGCCCAGCACGAGGAACGGCAGCGAGTTGCCGATGAGGTGTTCCAGGTTCCCGTGCATGAACGGCGCGGTGAACACGGTCCAGGGCCCCTGGAGGTCCCAGGCGCGCAGACCGTACTGCTGGTCGAGCCTTCCGAGGAGCACGAAGCTGTCGAGGATCTCGAAGACCCACATGGCCGCGAGCATCCCCGCTACGGTCAGGATGGCGGTGATTCTGGACTGCTTCACCCCATCGAGAGTAGAGGACACTGCCTTGCGGCGGTATGTCCGTACGGGGCGTGGTGGGTAATTGCCCGAAGTGTCGGGATATGTCGCGGCGGGTCGGCGCGAGTGGTGCCGCTCCGCGCGGAGGAGGGGGTCGCGGTCCCCGGCAGGGGGCGGACCTCGGGAGGGGTGGGCGCGCGCCCCGGGGGAGCGGCCGCCGCGCTCAGGACGTCAGGGAGCGCCCGCGCGGCGGGATGCCCGCCACCGCCATGAAGGACTCGACCCGGGCCGGGCTGGTCATCCCGGTCAGCGGAAGGTAGGCACGCGAGGTGCGGCGGCTCTGGAGCGAGGGGAAGCGCTTGGGGCGCCCGGCGTTGTCGTACAGGCCCAGGGAGCGGATGCGGCCCGGCAGCACGTAGTAGGAGCCGATGTCGTGGAAGGGCACGCGCACGATGTAGCGGCCCCGCTGGTAGCGGAACTCGCCGTCGGAGACCTCCAGGACGGGCGCCTTGATCATGTGGCCGTGCGCGGCCAGGGCGGCGCCCATGAGGGCCAGGAGGACGCCGAGGGTGATGTTGGCCCAGTGCGAGACGTCGACCGCGATCGCCAGGGCGCCGAGAGCCACCAGACCGTAGCCGCCCCACAGCTCCAGGTGCTTGCGGCCTACGGGGCAGACCAGGCGGACTGTTTCGGACACGGCACAAGCCTCTCTCAGTGGGCACCGCGGGTGGGATGACGGCAATCGCCGTTCAAAACCCTATCGGCTCCGGCGGCGCGTGGACGGTGGTTTCGGACAACCGGAGCTGTGGATTTCCGTACCTGCCTGGTGTGGTCTGCACCTGCCTGAGGGGTTAGGGCGCTTGTGTCTGATTAACATCACGTCATCCTATGTTTGTTGCATTCTGTTTCCTGTGGGAGTCGCCATGAAGGCGAACGGGGGGCCGTCGCGAACATTCGGGATTATATGTGTACTTTGGGGACTTTTGTCCGTTTTCCTCTGTGTAGTCATTTGGGACGTTCGGGTAGTTAAACGACGTTTACTTTACCTTAGCCGTTGTTCGCCGACGTAACTAGCCCGCAATGTATTTCTGGCTTGTCCGAATCCGGAGAGAGGGTACGTTCTCCTGGGTTCGGGCTCTGACCTGCGGTGACCCTCATGTCTGGACGGGGTATGGACTTTGTGTCGGCGGCTCGGTGCGATGGGCGCGAACCGGTTGCGGATGGGTCACGAATCCAGCAGTAGGGCTATACAGACATTTCGCTCAATGGTCTTCTGATCGACTAATCGCCTAGTTCTGCGGGGCGTGTGCGAACCACACAACCCCGAGGTTCGGCTCGTATTAGTGATCAAGGGTGTAACTGATGCACAAACGAAGGAAGACGCTCGCGCTCGCCGCGGCGGGCACCTCCGCTTTGATGGTGCTGACCGCCTGCAGCGGCGGCGGTGGTGGCGAAGGCGAGCAGGAGAAGGAGGTCACATGGGTGATCAACAGCCTTCCCGCCGCCTGGGGAGCCATCAGTAGCGCCGGAGGCAGCGTCTACGTCATCCAGGCACTCTCCGGCGTCGTGCCCTTCACCGGGCAGTACCAGCCCGACGCGACGTACGAGTACGACATGGACGTCCTCGCCGAGGAGCCCACCCTCATCAACGACAATCCCGACGAGGGTCCGTTCCAGTTCAGCTTCACCCTCGCCGAGGACGCCGTGTGGAACGACGGCACGCCGATGACCGGCGAGGACCTGCGGGTCACCATGATGATGTCGGCGTCCCCCACCGAGGGCTACTGCGACACCTGTGACTCCCGCGGCACCACCGGCGCCGACATGGTCGAGGAGGTCGAGGTCGACGGCAAGACCGCGACCTTCACCCTCAAGGAGGGCCTGTCCAACCCCGAGTGGATGGGCATGTTCGACGCGCACAGCGTTGGCGGCGGCTTCTACCCGGCGCACCTGGCCGAGGAGAACGGCTGGGACGTCGACGACCCCGCGCAGCTCGGCGAGTACTACGCCTGGCTGCACGAGACGCGCCCCGAGTGGTCCGGCGGCCCCTACCAGATCGTGGACGGCGACCTGGAGAACCAGGTCGTCAAGGAGCCCAACCCCGAGTGGTTCGGTGAGACGCAGCCCGCGCTCGACCGCATCATCATGCCGTACAACACCGACGAGGGCACCTTCATCCCCGCCTTCCAGAACGGCGAGATCGACGGCGCCAACCCCGCGCAGTACAGCGAGGACATCATCACCCAGCTCCAGGGGATGGAGACCGCCACGCTCACCATCGGCGAGGGCAACATCTGGGAGCACATCGACATCAACACCGAGAACGAGTGGCTCTCGGACGTCGAGCTCCGCAGGGCCGTGTTCACCGCGATCAACCGCGACGAGATCGCCAGCCGCAACTTCGAGGCCGGATACCCCGAGTACGAGCTGAAGAACAACCACATCTTCGGCAGCGACAGCGAGTACTTCGAGGACCTCGTCTCCGAGTCCGGGCAGGGCAGCGGCGACGTCGAGGCCGCCACCGCGATCCTGGAGGAGGCCGGTTACGAGCTCGACGGGGACACCCTCATGCTCGACGGCGAGCAGGTCGGCCCGTTCCGCCTGCGCAGCACCGACACCGTCATCCGCAACAACTCCGTGCAGCTGATCCAGGCCCAGCTCGCCGAGATCGGCATCGAGACCACCATCGAGATGACCGACGACCTGGGCACGATGCTGGCCGAGCAGGACTACGACATCGTCCAGTTCGGCTGGAGCGGCAGCCCGTACTTCGCCTCCAGCCCCGAGCAGTTCTGGCACTCCGAGAGCACCAGCAACTTCGGCGGCTACTCCAACGACGAGGTGGACGAGCACGCCGAGGCCACCGCGACGGCCGCCAACCTGGACGAGGCGGCCGAGCACGCCAACGCCGCCGTGGCCGCCGTGGTCCCGGACGCCTACGTCCTGCCGATCGTGGCCGAGCCCAACTACTTCTTCGTGAACGACAGGCTCGCCAACGTCGAGGACAACCTCCAGTCCAGCTACCGCGCCACCTACAACATCGGTGAGTGGGACCTCGCCGAGTAGTTCGCGGCACAAGGCCCGTGGCCCGGGCCCGGGAGAACCTCCCGGGCCCGGGCTGGTCCTCGTCCACCCCTGAAGGATCACACTCATGCTCGTTTACACGGTGCGGCGCGTCCTGGGCGCGATACCCATCCTGATCCTCGCGTCCGTGCTCACCTTCGTCCTGATCGACGTCTCCGGTGATCCCCTGACAGAGCTCAGGATGCAGCAGCCGCCCCCGGACCCCTCGGTCATCCAGCTCCAGGAGGAGCGGCTCTACCTCGACCGGTCCATGCCCGAGCGCTACTGGCTCTGGATCACCGGCATCGGCGGCAACGGGGACATCGGACTCCTCCAGGGCGAGTTCGGCCCCTCCACGCAGAGCAACAGCTACGACATCGGCGCCAACATCGCCGAGCGGCTGGGCACCACCCTGCGCCTGGTGGGCGCGTCCATGGTCTTCGCGCTGGGCCTGGCCGTCCTGGCCGGCGTCGTCAGCGCCATGCGCCAGTACTCCAAGCTCGACTACACGCTCACATTCATCGGCTTCCTGGCCCTGTCCATGCCCGTCTTCTGGTTCGCGGGCATCATGCAGCAGGCCGGTGTCAGCTTCAACGACCTGGTGGGCGACCAGGTCCTCGCCACGATCGGCGACGGCGTCTACCAGGCACAGGGCGAGGACTTCTGGGGGCTCGTCACCAACGCCTTCGCCTACATGACCCTGCCCACGATCGTGCTGATGCTGACCAGCTTCGCCTCGTGGAGCCGGTACCAGCGGACCTCCATGCTCGAGGTGCTCAACAGCGACTACGTCCGCCTGGCACGCGCCAAGGGCCTGCCCAACCGCGTCGTCATCCGGCGCCACGCGTTGCGCACGGCCCTCATCCCGCTGACCACGGTGGTCGCCGTCGGCATCGCCGGGATCATCGACGGCGCGGTCCTGACCGAACGCGTCTTCCAGTGGCGCGGCCTGGGCGAGTTCTTCATCACCGCGGTCGAGAAGAACGACTCTTACGCGCTGATGGCGTGGCTGCTGCTCAGCGGTGTCATGGTCATCGTGGCCAACCTCATCGCCGACCTCCTGTACGGCGTGCTCGACCCGAGGATTCGCTATGAGTGAGAAGAGGGCGCCCCAGGCGCCGCGGAGCGCCGACGCCGAGAGCGTCGGAGGTGCCGAACGCACCCAGTTCCAGATGATCCTGTCCCGGTTCCTGCGCCACCGGGCCGCCATGATCAGCCTGGTCGTCCTGGTGGTCGTCGTCCTGGCCGCCTTCGTGGGCCCGCTCCTGTGGAGGTGGGACCACACCGTCCACCTGGAGATCCCGCCGAGCGTGCCGCCCAACGCGGACCACCCGCTGGGCACCACCACCGCCGGGCACGACGTCCTGGGCCAGCTCATGCGCGGCGCCCAGCAGACGCTCAAGGTGGCGTTCACGGTGTCGGTCATGGGCACCGTCATCGGCTCCCTGTGGGGCGCCACGGCCGGTTACTACGGCGGCCGGATCGACGCGCTCATGATGCGCGTGGCCGACGTGTTCATGATCGTGCCCCTGCTGGTGATGGTCGCCGCGATCGCGGGCAACGCCCGCGCCGGGACCACCTGGTACGCGGTGGCCCTCATCATCGGCTTCTTCTCGTGGGCGCAGATCGCCCGCGTGGTGCGCAGCGTGGTCCTGTCCCTGCGCGAGCAGGAGTTCGTGGAGGCGGCCAAGGCCGCGGGGGCCTCGCCCGGGTGGATCATCGTCCGCCACCTGCTGCCCAACGCGGCCGGGCCGATCATCGTCGCCGCCACGCTGCTGATCGCGGTGGCGATCCTGCTGGAGGCGGGCATGTCCTTCCTCCAGTTCGGCATCCAGCCCCCCGACATCTCGCTCGGCCAGATGATCAGCGACGCGCGCACGGCCGTCTCCACCAGGCCCTGGCTGTTCTACCCGCCGGGCCTGCTGCTGCTGGTGATCTGCCTGACGATCAACTTCATCGGCGACGGGCTGCGCGACGCCCTCGACCCACGACAGACCATGGTGCGGCGATGACCACGACTGACCAGATGAGCAACGAGGAGACCGCCCCGGCCGGGACCGGCGACGTGGTCCTGGAGGTCAGCGACCTCAGCGTCACCTTCCCCTCCGACGACGGGCCGCTGCCCGCCGTGCGCGAGGTGTCCTACGTCCTGCGCCGGGGCGAGGCGCTGGGGATCGTGGGCGAGTCCGGATCGGGCAAGTCCGTGACCTCGATGGCGATCATGGGGCTGCTGCCCAAGAACGCCCGCGTCGAGGGCTCGGCCAAGGTGCTGGGACAGGAGGTCATCGGCCTCAAGGACGCGCAGATCAGCAAGGTCCGCGGCAACAAGATCGCGATGATCTTCCAGGACCCGCTGACCTCGCTGAACCCCGTCTACACCGTCGGCTACCAGATCGCCGAGGCCGTCCTGGCCCACCGCAAGGTGGGCAAGAAGGCGGCGATGGCCCGGGCGCTGGAGCTGCTGGAGCTGGTGGGGATCCCCAGCCCCGAGCAGCGGATCAAGCAGTACCCGCACGAGCTGTCGGGCGGCATGCGCCAGCGCGTGGTGATCGCCATCGCGATGGCCAACGAGCCGGACGTCATCATCGCCGACGAGCCGACCACGGCCCTGGACGTGACCGTCCAGGCCCAGGTCCTGGAGGCGCTGGAGGCGGCCCGCAAGGAGACCGGCGCCGCCCTGGTGCTGATCACCCACGACCTCGGCGTGGTGGCCGGGCACGTCGACAGGATCGGCGTGATGTACGGCGGCCGCCTCGTGGAGATGGGCCCCGTGGAGGAGGTCTTCTACCGCCCGCGGATGCCCTACGCCCTCGGTCTGCTGGGGTCGCTGCCCCGCCTGGACGAGGACCGCCACGAGCGGCTCACCCCCATCGTGGGCACCCCGCCCTCCCTGCTCTCCCTGCCCACCGGTTGCGCGTTCTCGCCGCGCTGCCCGATGGCCCGGGACCTGTGCCGCGAGCAGGAGCCCCTCCTGCTCGCGGTCGGCGGAGACGGGGAGCGGGTGCGCGTGCCGGTGACGGACACCTCCGCGCACACGGCGGCCTGCCACTTCAGCGAGGAGCTGGGGGGCGCCGCCCCCGCCGACCTGTTCCGGGGGACGGCGGTGGAGGCCGAGACCGTAACGGAGGTCGAGGAGGCCGAGAAGCAGGCGCAGGAGGCGCGCGCCCAGATCGGCGCGGAGACCGCCGCCCCCGCGGACGGGGGACCCCGTGAGGCCATCCTGACCGTCAAGGACCTGGTCAAGAACTTCCCCATCCGCTCCAAGGGCCTCCTGCGGCGCAGGATCGGCGAGGTGCAGGCGGTCTCCGGGGTCTCCCTGGAGCTGCGCGAGCACGAGACCCTCGCCCTGGTCGGCGAGTCCGGGTGCGGCAAGTCCACCACCGCCCGCCTCATGCTCCAGCTGATCAGGCAGACCTCGGGCGAGGTCAGCTACATGGGGCAGCCGCTGCACACGCTGTCCCCGCGGCAGATGCGGCCGCTGCGCCGCGACCTCCAGCTGGTCTTCCAGGACCCGTTCGCCTCCCTGGACCCGCGCATGACGGTCTCGGACATCATCGCCGAGCCGCTGCGGATCCACGGCCAGGGCAACGGCACCGCCAAGAAGCGGGTCAGGGAGCTGCTGGACCTGGTGGGGCTCAACGCCGAGCACGGCTCGCGCTACCCGCACGAGTTCTCGGGCGGCCAGCGCCAGCGCATCGGCATCGCCCGCGCGCTGGCGCTCAACCCCAAGGTGCTCATCCTGGACGAGCCGGTCTCGGCGCTGGACGTGTCCATCCAGGCGGGCGTGATCAACCTGCTGGAGGACCTCCAGGACGACCTGGGCCTGTCGTACCTGTTCGTCTCGCACGACCTGTCGGTGGTCAAGCACATCGCCGACCGGGTGGCCGTGATGTACCTCGGCAAGATCGTGGAGACGGGGACGACGGCGGAGCTGTTCGGGGCGCCCTCGCACCCGTACACGCAGGCGCTGATCTCGGCGATCCCCCTGCCGGACCCGGTCAAGGAGCGGACCCGGGAGCGGATCGTCGTCACCGGCGACGTGCCCAGCCCCGCCGACCCGCCCTCGGGCTGCCGGTTCCGGACCCGGTGCCCGAAGTTCGCGAACGAGCTGTCGGAGGGCGAGCGCGCCAAGTGCGTGGAGGAGCCGCCGGAACTGATGGACCGGGGGGCGGGCCACCTGGACGCCTGCCACTACTCGCGGGCCAGGGAGCTGTTCTGACCGGGGCGCCGTCCGGGTGATCCGGGCGCGGCGGCCGTGACGGGCCGGTGCCGGGGGAGTGCGCCCCCGGCACCGGCCCGTTCGCCGTTCGCGCCGCACGCGGCGGCGGAAGGGGCCCGGTGCCCGGGGTCCGCTCCGGGGCCGGGCACACACCGCTGTCGGATGCCGCGTCCCCCCGCCGCGCCGGGGAAGGAGGCCGAAACCGGACGATTTTCTCCTTAGCGGATTTAGGTGCACATGTGTCACCTGGGGCTTAGACGTCCCCACGCGCCCCTCCCGTGTCCGACCCGCGCCCGGGGTGCTGGTGCCGGGGATCCGTAGCGGGTTAGGGTGCGGTGCCCCTTCGTGTCCGTGACCGCTAGGAGACACACCGTTGAGAACCCCCACCGCTTCCAGTGAACCCCCGGTCGGGAGGCGCCGTGCCCCGGTCCGGCGGCGCGCCGCCTGGACCGCGGCCCTCGCGACCGTCCCCGTGCTCGTCGCGGCGCCGCTGGGCGCACTCCCGGCCCACGCCGACCCGGCGGCAGCCGAGGAGCGCCTGACCGACCTGCGCGCGGACATCGACGCCCTCCTGGCGGACCCGTCCCTGGAGGGAGGGGTGTCCGGGGTGACCGTCACCGACCCCGCCACCGGCGCGGTGCTGTACTCGCGCGACAGCGGGGAGCAGCTGGTGCCCGCCTCCAACATGAAGCTGTTCACCGCGGCGGCCGCCCTGGACGTCCTGGGCGCCGACCACACCTTCTCCACCGAGGTCGTGGCCGAGGGCCACAGGCAGCGGCGCTCCGTGGAGGACCTGTACCTGGTGGGCGGCGGCGACCCCACCCTGTCCGAGCAGGACCTGGACGCGCTGGCCGCCGACGTGGCCGCCTCCGGGGTCAGGACCGTGCGGGGCGACGTCCTCGCCGACGACACCTGGTTCGACTCCCAGCGCCTCGTGGACGACTGGTGGCCCGAGGACGAGCCCTACGCCTACTCCGCGCAGATCTCGGCCCTCACCGTCGCCCACGGGGAGCGCTACGACACCGGCGTGACCGAGGTCGTGGTCACCCCCGGCGCGGCGGGTGCGCCCGCCACCGTGGACCTGGGCGCCGCCGAGGGCTACGCCGAACTCGACAACCAGGCCGTGACCGGCCCTCCGGGCGGCACCAGCAGCGTGGTCGTCGACCGGCCCGTGGGGACCAACACCATCACGGTGACCGGCACGATCCCGGCCGACGCCGCCCCCGTGACCGCCCTGCGCACTGTGGACGAGCCCGCGGGCCTGGCCGGGCACCTCTTCGCGCAGGCGCTGGAGCGGCACGGCGTCACCGTCGAGGGCGGCGTGGAGTTCGGCGAGGCGCCCGGTCGGGGACGCCACGGCGCCCGGCTGGTGGCAGACCACGAGTCCCCCGAGCTGGCGGAGATCCTCGTCCCCTTCATGAAGTTCAGCAACAACGGCCACGCCGAGATGCTCGTCAAGAGCATCGGCCAGGAGGTCGCGGGCGAGGGCAGCTGGGACGCCGGGCTGACCGGTGTCGAGCGGTCCCTGGCCGGGCTGGGGGTGGACACCTCCGACCTCGTCCTCAACGACGGCTCGGGCCTGTCCCGGGGCAACCTGGTCACCTCCGACACGGTCGTGGACCTGCTCGTGAGCACGCGCGACGCGTCCTGGCACGGGGTCTGGGCGGACTCGCTGCCGCTGGCGGGCGAGAGCGACCCGTTCACCGGGGGAACCCTGCGGTTCCGCATGGGCGGCACCGCGGCCGCGGGCGTCGTCTCCGCCAAGACCGGCACCATGACGGGCATCAGCGCGCTGTCCGGATACGTGGCCGGGCAGGGGGGCGGCGACGGGCTGGCGTTCAGCGTCGTCAACAACGGCTACGGCGGCCCGGCCCCCACGCCGGTGCAGGACGCGATCGCCGTCCGGCTGGCCGAGTACCTGGGCCACCAGGCGCCCGTGAGCGTCCGGTCCCAGAGCGCGCCGAGCGAGCCCGGCGGTGAGCTGGAGTGCTCCTGGGAGCTGACCTGCTGATCCGCTGACCTGCTGACGGCACGGCCGCCGGGCCGTGCCGTCAGCGCGTGAGGCACAGGTCGCGCGGGACACGCGGGCGGCGCGATCGCGCTCAACGGCGTCCGCGCGTGAGGCGCGAAGACCCGGCCGGAGGGCCACGGGGACTCCCCGTGGCCCTCCGGGTTTTCCACAGGTGTGGACGGACTCCGCCGCTTCGGCTCCGAAGGCGGCATAGTGGGAGTGGACGACGCCGCCTCCCCGCAGCACACGATCCGCGTCGCACCCCCTGACCGCATACTCCGCACGCGCGGAGCCCCGGAAGGAGAGCGTTCCGATCGTGTCCTGCTTCAGCGGGAAAACCGCCCGGCTGCCGTCCCTGCCCGTGTGCCGCCCCAGGGCCGGGTCGCCCGGGGCGGCCCGGCCCGGCCGCCTCCCCGGGACGGGCCCGCACCGGTCCCCGGGGCGGGGGAGCCCGGGGCCGCTACCAGGCGCGGCGGCCGACGAAGGCCAGGAACCGGGTCTGGTCGTCGGCGCCCTCGGGCGGGGTGAGCTCGGGCCCGCAGACGTTGTTCCCGCGCAGCTGCTCCCCGAAGGGTGCGGTGGCCTCGTGCGCCCACCGGACGTCGCCGGGGTCCAGGCGCTCGTCCAGGCCGGTGGCCCGGGCCAGGTCCCAGCGGTGCACCACGAGGTCGAAGCCGAGGAACCGGTCCACCGCCTCGGCGAAGGTGGTGCGGCCGAAGAACCCGTCGAATTCGGTGTTCGCGCGCCGCGGGTCGTCCAGGTCGGCCTGGACCACCGCTCGGGCGGCGTCCCAGGCGGCGCGGGGGTCCTCGTCCACGGAGGGGATGTCACCCAGTTCGCGGCCGACCAGGCCGAGGAACATGCCCTGGGTGTCCACGACGTGGCGGACCACGTCGCGGGCGTCCCACCCCTCGCAGGGGGACGCCGACGACCAGCGGTCGGCGGGGACGGCCGCCACCGTCCCGGCGAAGTCCTCGGACAGGCGGGCGTAGCGCTCGGAGATGTCGCTCATGATCGTGTTCCCCTCGGGTGTGTCTCGGTGTCCGCCATCCTCACCCCCTCGACCGGGCGCCGTCTTGAACAAACACGACGAACCGCACGTGTGTTCGGAGGCGGAGGACTACCCTGGAGCCGTGAGACCGTACTCCGTGGGGGTGGAGGGGGACGCGCGCGGCATCCTCGACCCGGACGCCGGGCTGACCCGGTTCCGCCTGGACCGACACGCTCCCTCGGAGCGGGTGGCCCGCTTCGTGGACCGCTACTGGCTGACCTCGTGGAACCTGACCGGCCGCGAGCCGCACACCCAGCGGGTCCTGGCCCACCCCGTCGTGAACCTGGTGTTCACCGGTGGGACCGCGACGGTGTACGGCCCGACCACCGAGGTGACCGAGCGCCGCCTGGAGGGCGAGGGCTGGGCGCTCGGGGTGATGTTCCGGCCCGCGGGGTTCCGTCCGTTCCTCGGCAGGCCCATGAACACGATCGTGGACGCCGGTCTCCCCGCGTCGGAGGTCTTCGGGGCCCCCGGCAGGGGAGGGGTTCCCGGTGCCGACGGGCGCGGGGCGCCCGACGGCGCGTTGGCGTCCGAGACGTCCGATCCCCTCGACCTCATGGCTGCGGTCGACCGCGCCCTGGCCGGGCTGCTCCCCGCGTACCGTCACCCGGCCGAGGACACGCGCGACGTCGTGGAGCGGGTGGCCGCCGACCCCTCGGTGGTCAACGTGTCCGGGCTCGCCCGGCGCGAGGGGATGGGCGTGCGGCTGCTCCAGCGCCGCTTCGCCGACCACGTCGGCCTGAGCCCCAAGGCGGTCATCCGCAGGTACCGGCTCTACGAGGCCGCCGAGCGGGCCAGGAAGGGCGCGGCGCCCGACTGGGGGAGCCTGGCCGCCGAACTCGGGTTCAGCGACCAGTCCCACCTGACCAGGGAGTTCACCGCCGTTCTGGGGACCCCTCCCGCGCGCTACGCGGCACGCGCGACACCAGGCGGCTGAGCGTGCGGTACACGTCCTCGGCCGTCAGCTCAGGGTCGGCGCAGGCCCGCACGAACAGGCCGTCGACGGCGGCGCCCACGCCCGCGCGGTCCTCCGGGCGGGGGAGGTAGGGCGCGAGGAAGGCGTCCACGGCCCGGTTCCAGCGCTCGGTCTGCGGGCGCAGGGCCGGGCGGCGCGCGGCGAGCAGGAACAGTTCGCACTCGGCCATCACCTGGGCCCGTGCGGGGCCCGAGCCCACCGCGATCATCCCGGCGAGGGCGCGCAGGGCCGCGTCCGCGTCCTCGGGCACGGCGGCCAGCGCGGCCACGTAGGTGTCGTTGACCCGGGTCAGGGTGTCCACGAGCAGGTCGTCGACGGTCGCGTGGTAATAGGTGACGGTGCTGGGCGGCACCCCGGCCTCGGCGGCCACGCGCCGCTGGCTGACCGCCGCCACACCGTCGCGTTCGATGACGCGCATGGTGGCGTCCAGGAGCTGTCGGCGGCGCCGCTCGCCCTTGCGTCTGCGCCCGTCGGCGATGCCCTCGCCGACGGCCGCCGTGTCGTGGCCGTTCAGTGCCGCCCGCCCAGTTCCAGGGCCATGACCCCCGCGATGATCAGCGCGATTCCGCCGATCTGGACCCAGGTGAGCGACTCGCCGAAGAGCAGTGTGCCGATCACCGCGACCAGCGCGATGCCCACGGCCGCCCACACGCCGTAGGCCACGCCGAGGTTGATGCCCCGGGTGAGGGACTGGCTGAGCATGAGGAAGGCCCCGACGTAACCGACCACCACGACGACCGAGGGCAGCGGTCGGCTGAAGCCCTCGGAGAGCTTGAGCGAGGTGGTGGCGATCACCTCGGCGATGATCGCTCCGGCCAGCCAGAGCCACGGCACGGCGTTCCTCCCGACGGAGAACTGAGCGTTTGACCAGGTTCCTCCGGAGAAGAAACCTGAGCGTTCGGACAAGATTCTAGGCGCAGGGCCAACCCGGTGTCCAAGGCGAGTTACGGGTGGCCGTAACCTCATACCCGTAGGGAATCGAGGTGTACCCCCGGGGTGTATCGTCTTCGGTTCCGGCGTCCCCCACGTCCCACGCCCCAGATAACCGCTCTATACCGATGCATGAGATTTCAGAACCTTTTCGGTGGGTGTGCGTCTTACTTGCGTGGATGGCGTTTCAGGCATGACATGGAGGTAACCAGACGTGACGGGCAAGACACCTCCGGCGGTGGCGCGTCGTTTCGGTATCGGACTGGCAGCGCTGGCGCTGGCCGCCACGGCCTGCACGTCGGGTGAGGCCGAAACCCAGGGCGGCGGTACCGACGCGGCCAGCGCCGATCCCGCGGAGCTGGTGATCACTCCCGAGAACGGTGCCGAGGAGGTCGCGCCCAACTCCCCCATCCGGGTCACCGCGGAGAGCGGTGTCATCACGGACGTCCAGGTGGAGCAGGTCGTCGCCACCGAGGCCGCGGCGGAGGGCGAGGGCGAGGCGCAGGAGGCCGACCTCTACGCCATGACCGGCACCCTCAACGGTGACGCGACCGAGTGGGTCAGCGACTGGAACCTGCGCCCCGGCGCGGAGGTCGTGGTCACCGCGACCGCCGAGAACGACGCCGGTGAGGAGACCGAGGTCGTCCAGGAGTTCACCACCCTGGAGGCGGTCGCCGGACAGCGCCTGGAACTGGCCTCCAACTGGCCCGTCTCCGGTGACACCGTCGGCGTGGGCATGCCGATCGTCATCAACTTCGACCTGCCGGTGACCAACAAGGCGCAGGTCGAGAACTCCATGGAGGTCATCTCCGAGCAGGGCGTCCAGGGCGCCTGGAACTGGGAGACCGACACGATGGCCGTGTTCCGGCCCGAGGAGTACTGGGAGCCCCACCAGTCCGTGAGCGTCGACCTGCGCCTCGCCGGCGTCGAGGCCTCCGAGGGCGTCTACGGCGTGGAGAACCACCGCATCGACTTCGAGGTCGGCCGCGAGCTGATCATGACCATGCACGTGCCCGACCACGAGCTGGTCGTCAACATCGACGGTGAGCACGACCGCACCATCGAGGTGAGCAACGGCAAGGCCAGCCGCCGCTTCGACACCACGACCTCCGGCACCCACGTGCTCATGCAGCGCTACGAGCAGATGACCATGGACTCCTCCACCGTGGGCATCCCCGAGGGCACCCCCGGCGCCTACAACGTGGACGTGCAGTACGCGGTCCGCACCAGTGACAGCGGCGAGTTCCTGCACGAGGCCTCCTACAACGGCAACATCGGCAGCGCCAACACCTCCAACGGCTGCACCAACCTGCGCATGGACGACGCCCGCTGGATCTTCGAGAACACCCTCATGGGCGACGTCCTGGAGACCACCGGTACCGACCGCGAGCTGGAGTGGAACAACGGCTGGGGCTTCTGGCAGATGTCCTGGGACGAGTGGCTGGCCGAGAGCGCGACCGGCGAGCCGCAGGTGACCGACGGTTCGGGCACCCCCGGCTCCGTCCACGGCGAGCAGTAACCGCCCGCCCAACGCCGAAGGGGCGCCCGGAACCGCGCGGTTCCGGGCGCCCCTTCGGCGTTCCGCGGTCCCCGCGGGAGACGGCCTTCCCGCGCCGGGCGCCCGCCCGGTCAGTCCTGCAGGGACAGCCGGGCCACCACGGAGTCGATCACCAGCTCGGTGACGGCGGCCATGTCCACGGCACCCGGGTCGAGGAGCCACTGCACCTGGAGCCCGTCCATCACGGCGATGACCGCCGACGCCGCGGCCTCCGCCGGGGTGTGCCCGTCCGGCCCCGGGGTGTCCGCGGCCTCCCGGTGCCCCGGCCCGAGCCGGTCCAGCACGGCGTTCCCGATCTCCCCGCGCAGCACGGTGTAGCGGTCCCGGAACCAGTCCTGCGCCGGGTGCCCGTCGGTGGCGCTCTCCGCCGACAGCACCGCGTACAGCTGCGTGGTCCCCGGCCGCTCGGCGTTGCGCTCGGCGGTCGACACCAGGTGGTCCAGCATCCGGCTGCCCTCCGGCGCCGGGTCGGTGTCGTCGCGCAGCTCCAGGACCGCGGTGAGCAGGTCGGTCTTGGAGCCGAAGTGGTGCAGGACCCCCGCCGGGGTGATGTTGAGCGTCGCCGCGATGTCGGCCAGCGAGGTGTTGTGGAAGCCCTGCGAGGCGAACACGTCGGCCGCCGTGCGCAGGATCTGCTCGCGCCGGTTCACCCGCCTCCGCGGCGCTGGCGCCTCGGAGCCGGAGGAGGCGCGGGTGTCCGGCGCCGGGGTCGTCTCGCTCATCCTGGTCTCTCCACTTCCTGTACCCCGTCGGGTACTCCGGGCCCATGCGGGGGGCGGGGACCCGCCGTCCACGGTATCCAGCTTTCCCCTCCCCCCTCCTTAATGAATGTTAAGTAAGAGGGGTTTCGGTCCAGGGGGCGTGCGCCACGGGACCGGGGGACCACGGCTTCGGACCCTCACACCCGCGGCGCCCGGCTTCCGCCGGTGGGCTCGTGCGCGGCCCCCGTGCGCGCCGTACCGGGAGTGGGCGCCTGTTCAGGGCACGTCAGCGGAAGGACCCGACAGGGAGCGGGAAGCGGAGGGCCGGGACGCCTGCGGAGTTCGGGCGGGACCGCCATCCCCCGGGGGCGCCATCGACCGCTCCGCGGCGGGCCCGGGGCCGGGCGGATCCCTCCGCCCGGCCGGGGCCTCACCAGGCGCGGACCCCGCCGACGGGGGCGGGCAGGCGCTCGCTGAGCCAGGTCCACGTGCCGTCGTTCTCGGTGAAGCGGCGCTGGACGCGCTCCACCTCCGTGATCGGGTTCGAGAACACCTCGGTCCACGCCCCGGCGGTGCGCTCCTCCAGGTAGAGGCTGCGTGCGTCGGTGCGCATGCGCACCGCCTGGAGCGTGTGGTTGGAGCCGTCGCGCAACTGGATGCGGTAATAGGCCATGGGAAGTCCCTGGAGTGTGGTTCGTCCTGGATGGAAGAAGGACGGTGCGTTCCCGGACCGCGCGCGGCACCGGCGGGTGCGCGTGGGTGAACCGGTCTCCCGGAGCGTGCGGCGGGCGTACGTGGTCGGGCCGCGCGAGCGTCTGACGGGTGGCGGCGGGAACGCCGAGACCCGGAGTGCTCCAAAGAACGGGTGCGGTGCCGGAAGCACCATGCTGTCCGCGTTGTGGACTCTACTCCTGTCGTGAGCACACCGGAGCCGTAACCGCGGATACGGCGGATGAAATCCGGGTGATCCGACGGTGATCGCGGGATGCGATTCGGAAAAAGCACACGATAACTACACACCACGCACGATACGTCTTTTTTGACGCGCCAGCGGAGGTGGCGGGAGCCCGAAGGGCCGGAACGCACGCGGCTCCGGCGCGCCCTGGCCCGGGTTCAGGCATTGAGCCCACCGTTCACGCTTGTGCCCGTGACGAACCGGCCGCCCGGACCGGCCGGGTGGGCGACGTCGGCGCCCTCACGGGTCAGCCGCGGCGCGGCGGTGGCGCCGGTCCCGCGGCTCCCGCCCGTGGTGAGCGCGAACCCGTGCCCCGGGTCCCGTCCGCTCGTGGGTCCGACCGCGGCGATCCCGGCCGCGCGGGTCCGGCGGAGACCGGACCCGGCGTCACCGGGCCGCGGCCAGGCGGGCCCGGGTCTCCATCAGGGCGAACCCCAGCAGATTGAGGCCCCGCCAGCGCTCGGGGACCCGCGCGTCGTCGTTCTCGGCGCCCAGTCCGATGCCCCACACCCGGTCGCGGGGGCTGGCCTCCACCAGCACCCGTCCGCCGGTGCCGAGCAGGAACTCGCGCAGCTCCGGGTTCTGGCCGAACTTGCCGAGGCCGCCCTCGACCACGATCCCGAAGCGGGCCGCCTCCCACTCGCGCTCGTCGAAGCCGCGCACCTGGCGGCCGATCACCTTGGCGTCCCGGGGGTGGCCCGCCGCGAGGATCCGCTCCTCGGCCTCGGCGTCGCCGAACAGGCGGGCCTTGGCGGCCATCATGTAGTGCTCCGCGGTGCGGTAGCCGACCCCCTCCACCGTGAAGTCGGCGGGCCACCACTGCGACAGGCAGCTCGCCGACACGCCTCCGGAGGCGGGCGGCTGGTGGCCCCAGAAGCACAGGTACTCGGCTCCGCCCGCCGAGGCCACCAGCTCCTCGACCGTGCGCGCGTCCGCGGGATCGCGTGTGTCCGTCATGAGGGAGAGTGTCCCAAGCGGTACCGACACGCGCGGCGCCGGGCGGGCGTGCGGCGGCCCGGCGCGGGGGCCTCGAACGAGGGCGGTGCGTACCCGGGGCGGCGTATGTGACTCCGTAGTAGCGTTGCGGGAAACCCCAGGAGCCTTAGGTCAGAGGGCCCCCGTCCGCCGTGGCGCCGACGGTGGACGGAGCGTCCTTCGAGTGCGCAGACACCGGAGGACCCCACTCGGGCGGGTGAGGCCGCAGGACCGGTCGACCGGCTGGCGGGTCCACCCGGTGTCGTCCGCCGGCGGCGACGCCCCGCGGCTGAGGCACGGGGTCGGGACGCGCCTCGGCCGCTGTGCCGTGGCCGCTCTCCTATGCCTGGAAGATGGATATTTGACCAGAACACAGTTGAACTCTCAAGTTACCCCTGGGGGCACGGGCCCGATGGCCGAGACGCGGTGGCTCGACGAGGACGAACAGCAGACGTGGCGGGCCTTCCTGGCCGCCGTCCACCTGCTGGACGGGGCGCTGGACCGGCAGCTCAGACAGGACTCCGGCATGTCCCACGCCTACTACCAGATCCTGGTGAAGCTGTCCGAGGCGCCCGAGCGCGTGATGACGATGACCGAGCTGGCCAGGCGGCTGCGCTCCTCGCCCAGCCGCCTCTCGCACGCGGTCGCCCGCCTGGAGGCGGACGGCCTGGTCCGCAGGTCCAAGCGCCCGGGAGACCGGCGCACCACCCTGGCCGAGCTCACCCCGGAGGGGGCGGCCGTGCTGCGCGAGGCGGCGCCGGGCCACGTGCACGAGGTCCGGCGCGTGCTCTTCGACGCGCTCACCGGCGACCAGGTCAAGCAGCTGCGGGGGATCGCGGAGTCCATGCTCGGCGTGCTCGACCCCGGGGGCGAGGAGCCGCGGTACACGGGGCCGACCGGTACGGTGCGCCGGGACTGAGCCGCGTTCTGTTGTCGGCTCTCACCAGGGCGGACGCCACGGGGGAGAAATATCCCTCGTTGGCACTCTATGTGTCCGGGTGGATGCGTACTATCATCTGCTTTCCCAGGAAAAGGTTGTAGTCTCAAGCAACGGTGCGAGGCCACGACCTCCTCCTGGGTTACCCGCTCACAGGAACAGGAACCGCTATGACCGAGAATCCGCTCATGTCCCGCGTGGGGGACGTCGTCGCGCTGCTCGCCAGAGTCGTGGTCGGCGTCGTCTTCATCGCGCACGGTTGGCCGAAGATGTCCGACCTCGACGGCACCGCCCAGGGCTTCGCGTCCATGGGGATCCCCTTCCCGCAGTTCGCCGCCCTCCTGGGGGCGAGCATCGAGGTGGGCGCCGGGCTGGCCCTCATCGTCGGGTTCGCCCTGCCCCTGGCCGGGATCCTCCTGGCCTTCATGATGGCCGGCGCCTACTTCTTCGCCCACGTCGGCGACCCGCTGGTCGGCGGCTTCGAGTTCGTGCTCGTCCTCGGCGCCGTCGCCCTGGCCCTCGGGTTCACGGGCGGCCGCCTCTCCGTGGACCGCCTCATGCCGTGGGGTCGCCCCCGCCGTCGGACCCCTGAACCGGTACCGGCCTCCTGACCAGCGCGTCCGGGCCGTCCGTCGCCGGAGGCGGACGGCCCGGGTACCGCACATAACCCCCTTTTCTTAACTTGTTTATCTAAATTCACCTATACCTCAAGAAAAACACTCAAATCTTTCGCTCTCCTTCACGACAACACATTTTCATGAACGACAGGTAGAATTCGGTGCACCCGAAACACTGAGCGGGACCGCGCGTTCGGGCCCGTCCCGTGTGCCCCGCCCGCCGAACGGGAGCGCCGTGTCCCACCTGGCCCCCCGCCCCCTCGCCCCCGACTGGCAGTTGCGCGTCACCGACCGCGGCGGCACGGCCCTGCACGGAGCCGCGGTACTGGTCGCATCCGGATACGCGATCACCTGCGCGCACGTCGTCCGCGAGGCCCTCGCCGGGTCCGGCGTCCCCGCCGGACCCGGCGCCGCCGTACGCCTGGACGCTCCGCGCGGCCTCCCCGGCTGGGAGGCCGCCGCCACGGTCGTCGCCGACGGCTGGTGGTGGGAGGAGGCCGCGCCCTGGGACGCGGCGGTGCTGCGCCTGGACCAGCCCGCCCCGGTCCCTCCCGCCGCCCCCGCCCGGTACCGCGTCGGCGACCGGGTCCGCGTCCTCGGCTTCCCCCGCGCCGAGACCGGCCTGTGGGTGACCGGCCGGGCCACCGGTACCGGGGGCAGCCGCTTCGGCTACGTCCAGATCGACGTCGACTCCCGCGCGGGGTTCACCGTCCTGCCCGGCTTCAGCGGCAGCGGCGTCCGAGAGGAGAGGGGGAACGCCCTCCTCGGTCTGCTCTGCGAGGCGACCGGCAGCGGCAGGGCGGGCTGGATGATTCCGATGGAGGCGATCCCCCGGGTGTGGCCGACCGAGCGGACCGCCGCGGGCGCGGCGGCGAACGGCGAACGGGAGGCGCTCACGCGTACCGCCAGGGCGATGACCGATCTGCGCACGCTGCTCCTGCCCGACCTGCGCCTGGACCTGTACGTCGCGCTCGACCCCCGCCTGCGCCGCAGGCTCCGCGCCGACCAGGACCTGCTCTCCTTCGCCGCGCAGCTGGTCGCCCTCGCCCACGGTGAGTACGGGATCCTCGACGAGGTGCTCGCCCTCCTCGACGCGAGGGAGGACGGGAGCGCGGGGATGCTCCGGGTCCGCGAGGCCGCGGCCCCGCTCCTGGGGAGCCCGCCCGGGTGAGCGAGACGACGGCCACGGCGGGGGGCCAGGCCCCGATCGGGGGGCGTCCGCCATCGGAGGGCGGACGGCTCCTCCCGGAGGGCGCCGGACGGCCTTTCCCGGCCGACGGCGGTGTGGAGGACCTGGTCGACGCCCTCTGCGCGCTCCGGTGCGTCCTCCTCCCGGACGCGCGCGAGCAGTTGGCCTACCAGCTGCCGACGCGGGTCCGCCGCAACCTGCGCCTGGAGGGTTCACCGGTCGAGTTCGCCCGCCACCTGGTACGCCTGTGCCGGGAGCAGGTGCGCCTGGGCTGCCTCGTGCGCTGGATCCTCTACCTGGAGGAGCGCGGCCGCAGCTCGCTGGCGGCGGCCCGGGCCGCGGAGCCGCTGGTCCACGCCGAGGAGTGGGAGCAGCTGTACCGCCTCCTGCCCGAGGGAACCACCGACGCCGACGTCGCCCTCGTCCGCCGGGAGCTGGCGGGGCACTCCCCGGACCTGGTCGCCGAGGCCTTCGAGACCGCCCGGACCGACCAGCTCGCCCCGGCCGAGGCGCCGCCGCACACGGCCTGGGACCGGCTCGTGGACCTGGCCGAGATGACCGTGCCCGAGGGCGTCGAACTCCCGCTGCGGGTCTTCTGCGCCCTGCTGCCCTGCGCCGTCCCGCTGCGCGACTGCGCCGACCTGCTCCTGCTCTGGGGCGGCGGGCGGCGCGAGGGCGCGGCCGCGCCGCCCGGCACGCGCGCGCCGGCCCGGCTCGTCGTGCACGTCACCCAGGGCCGGAGCCGGGACCGCTACGACGTCGAGTACTGGACGGTGCTCAGCGAGAGACGGGGCAGGGCCCCGGACTTCTGCGGCCACGGCCACACCCCGCACATGGAGGCCGAGCGCATCGGCGCCCACGTCGGCGGCCTGCTCACCCTGCTGGAGGTGGACCACCGCACGGGGTACCACGAGGGCGTGCGGGTCGAGCTGGTCGCACGGCTGGACCTGCTCCGCCGCCTGGAGGCCGAGCGCTGGCAGGAGGCCGGTGAGGGCGACCGCAGGCTCGGCGCGCGGGCCCAGGTGGTCTACCGGGCGGAGGAGCTGGTGGACCCCGCGCGCGGCGACACCGCGCAGGCCCGGCGTACCTGCGCCCGCCGGTGGGAGGGGCTCGCGAGCGCGTGCGAGGTCCTGCACCTGGACACCGCGCACGAGGCCGGGCAGAGGAGGCGCAGGGGCGGACGGACCTACCGCGAACCCCTGGTCGAAAGGCTCCAGGACGACAGGATCGTCGCCCTCTCCGTTCCCTCCCATCTGGATGAATGCCACATGTCGGTCTGGTCGGCGCTCATGATCGGGGTTCCGGTCGTGATCTGGCGTTCCACCGACAATGGTCCTGGAGCAAGTCCGTGGCTCAATCTGGGGAAGGTGGGGCGGGAGGTAATGGTGCCACCCGAAAGAATACGAGCGCTTCCCAAGGCGCTCCACCAATCGCGTTCCGGATGCGTTTCCCCGGACGATACCGGGTACATCGAAGAAAGCTTCGAGGTCGCCGTCTTCTACCACGACACCCTTCCGGTTCTGCCCGCCCCCAGACCGATGACCCCCCCACAGCATCCGACAGCCCCCCTTGGGCGCGGCTCGAAGGGCCTGCCATGACCACACCAGCCGAACCCGGATCGACCAGCTCCGCGCCGGAGTGGTGGATCTTCCACGGCACAGGTCAGCCCCGCCCGCACCTGGACCTCGCCGCCCAGCTCCCCCCGCCTCCCCGGTGGCGCACCTACGGCGGCGGGCCGGACCCCGACGAAACCGGCGCGGACCCCCCGTTCTACGACCCGGGGCCGCGGGCCGGGAGCCCCGCCGCCGAGAGCGAGCGCCACCTGGGCCCCGTCCGGCCCTGGAGCTTCCCCATTCCCCTGGGGCCGCACCGCCGCCAGCTGCTGGACAAGGTCAACGCGGCCATCTGCCTGCGCCGCCCCCTGCTGCTGGTGGGCCCGCCCGGGATCGGCAAGTCCAGCCTCGCCCACCAGATCTCCCGCGAGCTGGGCCTGGGCCGCGTCCTGCGCTGGGCCGTCACCAGCCGCAGCACCGTGCGCGACGGCCTGTACGCCTACGACCCCCTCACCCAGATCCACGACCTCAACCTGGAGAACGCCCGCAACCGGGCCCTGGGCGCCCGGGACCGCCGCTACGCGAGCGCCGACGGCACGGAGGCCGACGCCCACCTGCGCAGCAGCGCCGAGTCGATCGGCCGCTACCTCACCCTGGGACCCCTGGGCACCGCCTTCCTGCCCACCCGGCTGCCCCGCGTGCTCCTGGTCGACGACTTCGACCTGGGCGACTTCGACCTGCCCGGCGACCTGCTCGACCTGTTCGAGAACGGCGGCTACACCGTCCCCGAGCTGGGCCGACTGGCCAACGTGGCCGGGAGGATCCGGGTGGCCACCGACGACCCCGGCCGTACGGCGGCGGTCGAACGCGGCGAGGTCCTGTGCTCGGCCTTTCCCGTCACGGTGGTGACCTGCAACGACGACCGGGACCTGCCGCCCGCCTTCCTGCGCCGCTGCATCCCGGTCCGGATGGGGCTGCCGGACGAGGACGAGCTGGTGGCCGCCGTGGCCGGGCACTTCGACGGCGACCCGCCCACCGGCACGCGGACCCTGGTCACCGAGTTCCTGCGCAGGAGCGCCGACGGCCACGGACTCGCCGTGGACCAGCTGCTCAACGCCGTGCACCTGGTCGGCGCCATGGGACGGGGCGAGCCGGGGCCCGAGCAGGTCCGCCACCTCTCCGACCTGCTCTGGCACCGCCTCACGGAAACCCCGGGATGAGCCCCGCGCACCAGCCGGGGGACGACCGCCCCCGGGGCTCCGGCGACCGGTCGGGCGGTTCCCCGGGTGGCCTCACGCCCACGGAGTGGGCGGACGCGCTCCACCTGGCGGCCCTCCAGGCGCGTGCCGAGGCCGCGCGCCGCGACCGCCCGATCTTCACGGCGCCGCCCGCCGACGGTCCGCCGCCCGGGGAGGCCGCCGGTTCCGGTCCGCCCCCGAGGGAGGCCGGGACGGGGACGGACGCGCCGGGGACCGAGCGGTCCTCCCCTGCGCCCGGCACGGACACCGGGACCGCCCGGTCCCCGGGGCTCCCCGCCGGCGGGGGCGGTTCCGCCGCCGGGCGCGTGCCCCGTGGGCGGGCCCCGGCCCCGCCGCACGGCGGTGAGGGGACGCCCCCGTGGCCGCACCGGGACCCGGGGGACGGCGGGCCGCCGACGGAGCCCCCCGGGTTCGTCCAGCCGGTCCTGGAACGGCGCCAGGAACTGGTCGCCGCACTGGGTCCCTTCCACCTGACCGAACCCCGTGGGCGGCCGGACGGCGTCGACCCGGAGGGCACCGCGCGCAACTACGCGCGCTCGCTCCTGGACAGCCTCCACTGGTCCGAGGACGAGCGCGAGGGCGCCGGCGTCCCGGTGGTGCCGCGGCCGTGCGCGCGCCGGGAACGGGCGGTCAACCTGACCCTCCTCGTCGACGACGGCGTCACCATGGCCTTCCAGCGCGGCCTGGCCGCCGAGTTCGTCCGGCTCGCGCGCTCCGGCGGGATCTTCCGCGAGGTCGCCTCCCTGTACTTCGACTCCGCGCGCCCCGGCGTCCCCAGGCTGCGCGACGGCCACGGACGCCCCGGCCGCCTCGGCGGCGGCCGCGCGCACGTGGTCCTGTTCCTCACCGACGGGCTCGGCGGCGCCTGGCGCGACCGCGGCTTCCAGGACTGGGTCGCCGAGGCCGCGGACCGCGGCGCGGTCGCGATCCTCCACCTGCTCCAGCCCCTCCTGTGGCGGCGCGGCGCCATCGCCACCGTCCCCATGGAGCTGGCCGCGCCCCGGGCCGCCGGTCCCTGCGCCGCGAACACCCGGTACGCGCGGGAGCGCACCCTCACCGACCCGGAGGAGGACAAGCGCGAGCCGGGGGTGCTCGTGCCGGTGCTGACGCTGGATCCCCGGACGATCCGCGACTGGGCGGTCTTCGCGATGGGCAGGGGCCCCGGACGCCTGTGGGCGCACACCGCGCGGTTCCCCGCGGGAGAGGACCCCGCCCCCGCCGAGGCTCCGGACGCCGGGGAACCCGCCTTCGACGCCGAACGGGAGGCGCGGCGCTTCCGGCAGCTGGCCAGTCCCGAGGCGTTCGACCTGGCGGTGGCCCTGGCCGCCGTGCCGCTGGACCCGCGTCTGGTGGAGGCGGTCTGCGAGGACGTGCTCGGCCGCACCACGCCCTCGGAGCTGACGGAGGTCTTCTTCAGCGGGCTGGTGCGCGGGGGCGGCGGGGGGGAGGAGGACGGGCCGGTCGGGTGGGACTTCCGCCCGGGGGTCCGGAGGGCCCTGCTGTCGCTGGGCGGCCGGGTCTCCGACATCCGCCGGGTGCTGGGCCTGGCGGCGGAGCGCCTGCGCCGGGTGGACCCCTGGTTCGACGCCCTGCGCCTGATGCTGCGGGGCGGGAACGACGACTTCCCGAAAAGGACGCGGCTGTCCCACCACTGGGCGAATTCCATGCTCCCGGCGGTGGAGAGCGCGGCCCTCACCCGACGTTATGCCGCGCCCATCAGGGAATACGCCGATATCTCCGGGACGGGTGCGACCCGCGGTGCGGAAGAAACGCATGAGGCGGGTACGCCGTCGCCCGCTGGTCTAGTATTACCGAAGGTTTCCGGATCTGCGCGTGTGGGTGGGAACAACGGCTGGAAGGCGCGGAACAGAGCACCCTTTTCTGAACGGTCGGGGAAAGAAACTCATATGGCCACAAAACTGTCAAATGAGGATATGATGCAAGAATCTGGCGGCCAGTCCAGCGGTCGTACGTCCCGATCGTCCATGAGTGGCCGACCGCTCAACGCGGTCTGGGTCCAGGTTCCGCGCCGCAACAGCGCCTTCACCGGCCGGGAGGAACTCCTCTCCGCGCTGAGGGGACAGCTCCTGAAGGGGCGGCGCCAGGTCATCACCGCCCTCAACGGGATGTCGGGGGTCGGCAAGACCGAGCTCGCCAAGGAGTACCTGTACCGGTACGCGTCCGACTACGACCTCATCTGCTGGATCCCCGCGGCCCACAGCAACCAGCTGAGGGAGAGCTTCTCCGTCCTCGCGTCCAGGCTCAGGCTGGACAGCGCGGGCGCGGGCAGCGGACACGTCCTGGAGAACGTCCTGGAGGCACTGCGCCAGGGCGTGGACTATCCGCGCTGGCTCCTCGTCTTCGACAACGCGCAGGCCCGGTCCGAACTGGATCAGTATCTTCCTGTCGGGGGCGAGGGCCACGTGATCATCACTTCTCGGGACTCCAGCTGGACGGTGCGGGGCGGCGACGCCTACCTCTCCGTCCGCGAGTTCGACCGGGCGGAGAGCATCGAGCTGCTGAAACGGCGCGGACCCGCGTCGCTGACCACCGAGGAGGCCGACCAGCTGGCGCACGAGCTGGGCGACCTGCCGCTGGCCCTCAACCAGGCCGCCGTGTGGCTGCACGAGAGCGGGATGGCCACCGAGGAGTACCTGCGCCAGTTCGCCGAGAAGAGCCAGGAGATGCTCGACCTCCTGCGCCCGGTGGACAGCGCCTACCCGGTGGCCGTCGCCGCCGCCTGGAACGTGTCCCTGGACCGGCTGGCCACCACCAACCCGGCGGCGCTCCAGCTGCTCCAGCTCTGCTCCTTCATGTCGACGGCGCCCATCCCCCGGACGCTGTTCAACTTCGCCCGGGGCATCGAGGGTCCCGCGGAGCTGCGCGGCGCCCTGGAGGACCCGGCCAGGCTCGGCATGGCGATCCGCGACATCGGGCGCAACAGCCTCGCCCACATCGACCACCAGCGCAACACGGTCTCCCTGCACCGGCTGGTGCAGCGCGCCGTCCAGGCGCCGATGAGCGACGAGGAGCGCGAGGAGATGCGCCACTGCGCCCACCAGCTGCTGGGCCGCAACGACCTCCAGGTGGTGGCCGTGGACGCCTCCGAGCGCTACACCGAGCTGCTGCCGCACGTGTGGGCCTCCGAACTGTGGAACTGCACCGACCCCTGGGCGCGCAACCTGGTGGTGCAGATGTGCCGGGTCGCCGTGCTGCGCCAGGAGTTCGACGAGGCCCGCCGCCTGGGCGAGACCGCCCACGAGTGGTGGCGCCTGCAACTGGGCGAGAACCACCCCTCCACCCTGGGCATGGCGATCCAGATCTCCACGGCGATGCGCGGGCAGGGGTACCTGGAGCAGGCCCTCGCGCTGTGCGAGGCCACCCTGGGCACCCTGCGCGAGACGCAGAACCCCGGGGACTCCGAGACCCTGGAGGCGGAGATCGAGTACATCCGCACCCTGCGCTTCCTGGGCCGGTTCCGCGACTCGCTGACGGCCGCGGCCGACGCCTACCACCGCCGGGTGCGCCTCTTCGGCGAGGACGACCCGCACACCCTGGTCACCGCCCACTTCCGCGCCTTCAACCTCCTGCTCAGCGGCGACCCGGAGTCGGCCGCCGACCAGTACCGCGACACGCTGGCCCGTCTGGAGGCCGTCTTCGGCCCGGACCACCCGCGCACCCTGGGCACCAACAACGGCTACGCCGAGGCCCTGATGGAGAAGGGCCGCTACCGGGAGGCCGAGGAGATCCAGGCCCACCAGGTCGAGCGGGCCATCGGCCTGATCGGGGAGGACGACAACCGCGTCCTGCGCAACCAGCGGACGCTGGCCGTCATGCGCCGGCGCGTCGGCCACCATCGGGAGGCGCTCGCCCTGTCGGAGCGCGCCTGGCAGCGCTTCCGGGTCAAGCACGGCGTGGACGACAACGAGACCATGTACGCCGCTCTGGTGCACTCCATGTCCCTGAGCGCGGTCAACCAGCACGACGAGGCGCTGGAGCTGGCCCAGACCACGGGGGAGCGCTACGTCAAGCTCCTGGGCGAACGCCACCCCTACGTGGGCGCGGCGGACGTCAACCGGGCGATCATCCTGCGCCGCCTGGGCAGGGCGGCCGAGGCCCGCCAGCTGGACGAGCGCTCCCTGGAGCTGTTCCTGGACCGGCTCGGCGCCCACCACCCCAGCACCCTGGCCTGCCTGGTGAACCTGGCCAACGACCACTTCCTCATGGGCGACGTGGCCGGTGCCCGGGAACGGGACGAGGAGGCGCTGCGCGGCTGCGAGGAGGCGCTGGGGGCCCCGCATCCGCTGGCCCTGCTGGCCCGCCGCAACCTGCTCGTGGACCGCAGGGCCCAGGGCGAGGACGTCGAGGCCGAGTTCGTCGCCGTGGAGGACGGCTACCGCGAGGTGATGGGGTCGGACCACCCCGCCACGCTCAGCCTCCGCAGGACCGTGCGGGGGGACGCCGACATCTACCTCGCCCAGATGTGACCGGTCGCGGTCCGGGGCCGCGCTCCCCGGGCCGACCGCGGCGTTCAGCGGTGCCCGGCGAGCCGGAGCAGCGCGGCCCACTGGTGCGCGGGCAGGGCGAGCGCCGCGCGGTCGGGGTGCGTGGAGTCGCGCAGGCCGACCGTCCGCGGCGCGCCCAGGACGGCCTCGACGCAGTCGCCGTTGCCGCCACCGCTGTAGCTCGACTTCCGCCACCGACCGGGTTCGTGTCCCAGCCCTCTCACGGGCACTCCCGTCCGCTCTGTCCCCGCTGGTTGTCGCTACGCACGCGGCGGCCTCGATTCTCCCAGTTCCACCATTGGTCGCTCCTGTTTCCCGAGCAGTTCTGAAAGTGCGATCGGGTCCGACTCCGGTTCAGTTATGTATTCGGTTGGTCACAGGCGCCGACTTGTACATGCCCACTGGAGTGGTGTTCATGTTGTCCGGGCGCGGCCGTTCTCCGGATGGCCCGGAAAAAGACGCGAATGATATGCCGGGAAGCGGTTCCACTTCGGTTTCGCGGGCGCCGGGACCGTGCTGTGCCCGCCGGGGCGCCGCCGCCGCGGGCCCTTCCCGGACCAGCGCGCGCAAAGCCCGTGCCCGCGGGCTTTGCGGGCCCGGCTCCGCCCGGAGGGCGGGAGCGGACGCCTACCGGGAAGGGCGTGAGAAGATCGGCCGGAGAGAGGCCGCGTGGCGAAGAGGCGATTACCCCCTCTCCGGCCCGCCGAAAAGCGCGTGCGGGAAAAGGGCGGGTGTCGGCGGCTCGTGACTCCGATCCCTTTTCGTTTCCGTTGCGGCTCGGGGTCAGGATGTTGTGCCCGGGGCGGACCGCTCCGCGGTCGCCCCGTGTGCTTCGGGGGAAGCGGGTGCCCCGGTGCGGACGCAATTCCGTCTCTGGCGTTATGACCGCTTATGTCCGTGGAAATGGCGGCCGGGCCCGCCCGCACGGAACTCCGTGCCGCGCCGCCGACGGGCGGCGGACCCGTCCCGCGGGGGCCGGGAGCAGCGTCCGGTGCCGGGGAGCGCCCCGGCGGTGTGCCGTGACCGGGGCGAACACTGCCTAACATGCTGGACATGCGCATTCTCGTGGTCGAGGACGACGACCGGGTCGCCCGCGGACTGGTGACCGCCCTGCGGGCGGCGTCCTTCGACGTCCAGAGGGTCGCCACCGCCGAACGGGCCCTGAGCGCCCCGCCCGCCGACGTCGTCCTCCTCGACCTCGGCCTCCCCGACGCCGACGGCATCGACCTGCTCCGCAAGCTCCGCGACCGCCCGCAGACCGCGATCATCGCCGTCACGGCCCGCAGCGAGGAGCGCGACCGTGTGCGCGGCCTGCGGGCCGGAGCCGACGACTACGTGGTCAAGCCCTTCGGCGTCGCCGAACTCCTCGCCCGCATCGACGCGGTCCTGCGCCGCACCCGCGCCGCGCGGGCCGAGGCCGCGGAGGAGGAGCCCGCGGTCAGGATCGGCGAGCTCACCGTGGACCCCGGCTCCCGCGCGGCCAGCGTCGGCGGCGCCGAACTCCAGTTGACCCGCAAGGAGTTCGACCTGCTCGCACTCCTGGCCTCCCGCTCCCCGTCGGTGGTCGCCCGCGACCAGATCCTCGACCAGGTGTGGGGCACGGCCTGGGAGACCTCCTCCCGGACCCTGGACACCCACATCGGCTCGCTGCGCGCCAAGCTCGGCCGGGCCGTACAGATCCGCACCGTGCGCGGTGTCGGCTACCTCCTCGACCGGTCCTGAGCCCGTGCTCCGCAGACTGCTCACCATCCTGCTCCCCGCCGCGTTCGTCCTGGTCGCCTCGGCGGTCATCCCCCTGGGGGCGGTCATCGCCCAGCAGCTGACCCAGCAGGTCTACGTCGACCGCCTCGGGGACGCGGGCCGCTTCGCCGCCCTGGCCCGCACCGCGCTGGAGGCCGACCGCACGGAGGCGCTCCTCCAGGAGATGGCCCGTTACGAGGCGCTCTACGGCATCCCGGTGGTCGTGGTGGCCCCCGACGGAGAGATCATCGCCGGGTCCGGCAGCACGGCTCACCAGCGCGACGTGCTCGCGGAACTGGCCGCGCCGGAGGCCCTCACCATCGCCCTGGCCGGGGAGCGCCCGGCCCCTCCGACCACGGTCTGGCCCTGGGAGTCCGACCCCCTCGTGGTCGCCGAGCCCATCGGCCGCGACAGCGAGGTGACGGGGGCGGTCATCGTCGCCGCCCCCACCGACCGGCTCGGCGCCGACATCCTCGGCTCGTGGGGATGGCTCGCCCTGCTCAGCCTGGTGCCCCTGGCGCTCCTGGTGGCGGCCTCGCTGCCGCTGTCGCGCTGGGTCCTGCGCCCCATCGGCCGACTCGACGCCGCGACCACCGCCGTCGCCTCGGGGGACCTGGACGTGCGGGTGGACGCCGAGCAGGGACCTCCGGAGCTGCGCCGCCTCACCGAGTCCTTCAACACGATGGTCGACGTGGTGCGCAGGGCCCTGGAGCGTCAGCGCTCCTTCGTCTCCGACGCCTCCCACCAGCTGCGCAACCCCCTGGCGAGCCTGCGCCTGGCGGTGGAGAACCTCGCGCCCTACCTCGGCTCGGAGGAGGCCAGGGAGGCGCACGCCGTGGCCGTGGACGAGACCACGTTCATGCACCGGATGCTCAACTCCCTGCTGGCCGCGACGCGCCTGGAGAGCGTCACCGGCACCGAGGCCGTGGACGTCCCCGAGCTGCTGGAGACCCGGGTGGAGCGCTGGCGCGCCCTGGGCCAGGCCCGGGGGATCACCGTGACCGTGCACGTCCCCGCCGGGCTGCGGGTCTGCGCCCCGGCCGGGGGCCTGGGCAGCATCCTCGACGAACTGGTGAGCAACGCCCTGCGCCTGTCCGGGGGGACACGGGTGCAGGTGCGGGGTTCGGCGGGCGACCCCGCGCGGATCAGCGTGCTCGACGACGGGGAGGGGCTCCCGGAGGAGGAGCGCGGCGCGGCCCTGGACCGCTTCTGGCGCTCTCCCCGTCATCAGAACACCGAGGGGACCGGCATGGGGCTGGCGATCGTCTCCGACCTGGTCCGCGAGGCCGGAGGGGAACTGGCGCTGGGCGAGGGCCTGCCCGGCGAGCGGCCCGGGTTCGGCGTGACCATCACGCTGCCGTCGGCGGACTGAGCCCTCGTCGGGGAGGGCCTCAGGAGGGCTTGTTGTCCCGGTACCAGCGCGCGGCGCCGGGGTGGAGGGGGACCACGCCGGTCGAGATGCCGGTGCGCACGTTGATCTGCGCCGCCTCGGGACGGGAGTCGGCGATCCGCGCGGCGCCGGTGTAGACGGTGTCGGTGACGGAGTAGGCCAGGTCGTCCGGCAGGTCGGCGGCGCACAGCAGCAGGTTGGGGATGGACAGGGTGGGGCAGGCGGGCACGCCCTCGTAGGTGGTCGCCGGGATGGTGGCCGGGAAGTACCTCTCGGGGTGGGCCTCGGCCATGGCGGAGGCGACGTCCCCGAGGTCGACCAGGCGCGTCACGTGCTCACGGGCCAGGTCGGCGACCGCGGGCGTGGGCAGTCCGGTCAGGGAGAACATCGCGTCGATCTCCCCACGGGCCAGGGCGTCGGCGGAGGCCGCCTGGTCCAGGCGCACCGTCTCCATGGCCAGTCCGGTCTCCTCGGCGGCCTGCGCGACGGTGAACTCGGTGCCGGAGTTGACCGCCCCCACCGAGACGCGGCGGCCCTCCAGGTCGGACAGGGAGCGCACGGGGGAGGCGTCCAGGACCATGAGGTGCAGGAAGCTGTCGTAGAGGCGCCCGATCGCGCGGAAGGGGCCGGTGTCGGCCTCCTCGTCGGCCAGGACCGCGTCGAGGCTGGTCAGACCCAGGTGGGCCTCGCCCGACTCGATGAGCAGCAGGTTGTCGTGCGAGGCGCCGGTCTCGACGGCCTCCACCCGGATGTCGGGGAACCGGGCGTCCAGCAGCCCCGCGATCTCCGAGCCGATCTCCCGGTAGACGGCCCCGGCCGGGCCCGTGGCCACGACGAGCGACGCCGGAGCGGTGGAGGGTTCGCGCCACGAGCAGCCGCCCAGCGCGGCCGTGATGAACACGCCGGCGGCTCCCCTCAGGGCGGTGCGCCGGTTCGGTCCATGCATACCCGCAGCTTAGGCGAGGGAGGACGGCGGTTCAGACCCCCAGGTCACACCTTGCGCGTGGTCACCTTTCGTGCCAAGGCGACGACCCAAGGTTCCGAAATGTCAGAGGAATCTCAAATCTTCCTTGAGACCTTGAACACGCGAGAAAGAGACCCACACCATCGCTGTATCAATTCGGGGTAATCGGGGAGAAACCCGACGGTAAGCCCAGTGTCACTTCCCGGTGACCCACAACAGGAGGATTCCATGGCGTCCGAGAAGGGTGTCGACGCGCCCGACACCGCATCCCCCACGCAGGACGGCAGAGTCGCCAGGGGCACCCCGCCCTCGCGCGTGATCGGCCTGATCGCGGGCCCGCTGGTCGGGCTCCTGGTCTACTTCCTCATGCCGGACATGCCGATGCCCGTCGTCGACGGCGAGGACGGCGAGACGGTCCTGTCGGCCAACGGCCGCGCGGTGGCCGCGGTGACCGCCTTCATCGCCATCTGGTGGGCCACCGAGGCGATCCCGATCCCGGTCGCCTCCCTGCTGCCGCTGGTGCTCTTCCCCCTCTTGCTGGAGGGCACTCCCGTCGGGGACGTCGCCTCCTCCTACGGGTCGGACACCATCTTCCTGTTCATGGGCGGCTTCATGCTCGCCCTGGCGATGCAGAAGTGGAACCTGCACAAGCGGATCGCCCTGGTCATCGTCTCCAAGGTGGGCTCCAACACCGCGGGGCTGGTCGGCGGCTTCATGATCGCCACCGGGTTCATCACGATGTGGGTGTCCAACACCGCCACCGCCGTGATGATGCTCCCCGTGGGCCTGTCGGTGATCACGCTGATCACCCAGTTCCGCGACGGCAGGACCGACGCGAACTTCGCCACCGCGCTCATGCTCGGCATCGCCTACTCGTCCTCCATCGGCTCGGTGGCCACCATCATCGGCACGCCGCCCAACGTGCTGATGGTCGGCTACCTCGCCGACGCCCACGACATCCACATCGGCTTCGGCGAGTGGATGCTGGTCGGCCTGCCGCTGGCCGCCGTCTTCCTGCTCATCGCCTGGTTCGTGCTGATCAAGATCTTCCCGCCGCAGGTCAAGAAGGTGGAGGGCGCCCAGGCCCTCATCCGCTCCGAGCTCGCCGAGATGGGCCCGATGGCGCGCGGCGAGAAGCTCGTGCTCGCGGTCTTCGCCTTCGCGGCGCTCTCCTGGATCTTCGTCCCGGTCCTGGCCGACAACTTCCTCCCGTGGCTGTCCAGCGTCAGCGACGCCGGGATCGCGATGACCGTGGCGGTCCTGCTGTTCCTGATCCCGGTCGAGCGCGGGACCCGCCTGCTGGACTGGGAGACCGCCGTGCAGCTGCCGTGGGGCGTCCTGCTCCTGTTCGGCGGCGGTCTGGCCATCTCGGGGCAGTTCACCGCGTCCGGCCTGAGCACCTGGATCGGCGGCCAGGTCGCCGTCCTGGAGGGCGTGCCCACCTGGGTGCTGATCCTGGTCGCGGCCGGGCTGGTCCTCTTCCTGACCGAACTCACCAGCAACACCGCCACCGCGGCCACCTTCCTGCCCATCCTCGGCGGCGTCGCGGTGGGCATGCAGATCGACATCCTGTCCCTGGTGATCCCGGTGGCCCTGGCCGCGACCATGGCCTTCATGCTCCCGGTGGCCACACCGCCCAACGCGATCGTCTTCGGCTCCGGCCACGTGCGGATCGGCCAGATGATGCGCGGCGGCGTGTGGCTCAACCTCATCGCGCTGTTCCTGATCCTGGCCGCGATGTACACCGTGGTGACCTGGTTCCTGGGAGTCAGCGTGTAGGAGTACCACGCGTCGCGGGCGGCCCCCTGTGGTTTTGGGGGGCCGCCCGTTTCTGCGTTGCCGGGCGGCCCGGGGGGCGGGCCCCGCCGCGGGGCCCGCCCCCGTGTCACACGACGGCGGCCCGCCTCCCCGCTCGGGGGAGACGGGCCGCCGCCGTGTTCCTACTCGGAGTCCGCGCCCGCCGTGCTCTGGCGTTCCAGCTTCCGGTAGTGCCGCGCCCTCGCACCCAGGATCACCGTCGCCAGCAGCGTCGCGATGGCGGAGGCCACCAGCACGCCCGTCTTGGCGTGCGCCAGGTGCCCCGGGTCGTCGGCGAACGTCAGCTCACTGATCAGCAGCGACACGGTGAACCCGATACCGGCCAGCTGCGACATGCCGACGATGTCGATCCACTTCAGGCTGGGGTTGAGCTCGGCCCTGGTCACCTTGGTGGTCAGCCACGAGCCGCCCGCGATGCCGATCACCTTGCCGACGACCAGGCCCGCGAGGATGCCCAGCGCGGCCGTGTCGGTGAGGACCTCGCCGAAGCCGTCGAAGACCACGCCCGCGGAGAAGAAGGCGAAGATCGGCAGGGCCAGTCCCGCGGACCAGGGGCGCAGCAGCTGCTCCACGCCGTGGCTCGGGTCGTGGTGCTCGCCGGGCAGCTTGTTGGTGCGCATCAGCAGGCCCATGGCCACACCCGCGATGGTCGCGTGCACGCCGCTCTCGTGGACCAGGACCCAGATCACCAGGGCCAGGGGCACGTAGACCAGCCAGTTGGGGACCACCGACGCGTTGAGCCTGGCGGCCAGGCCCTTGCCGCGCTGGAGGTACCAGAAGACCGCCAGGCCCGCGGCGGCGGCCAGCAGGGCCACGAAGTTGATGCCGGACGTGTAGAAGACCGCGATGACGATGATCGCGCCGAGGTCGTCCACGATCGCCAGCGTCAGCAGGAAGGTCCGCAGCGCGGGCGGCAGTCCCCGGCCGATCACCGCGAGGATCGCGAGGGCGAAGGCGATGTCGGTCGCCATCGGGATGCCCCACCCGTGGAGGGTGTCGGGCGAGGTGAAGTTGATCGCGGCGTAGATGGCGGCGGGCACGATCATGCCGCAGATCGCCGCGACGATCGGCAGCATGGCCCGGCGGGGGTCTCGCAGCTCCCCGTGGACGAACTCCTGCTTGAGCTCGTTGCCGACGACGAAGAAGAAGACCGCCAGGAGGCCGTCGGCGGCCCAGGTCTCCAGGGACAGGTTCAGGTGCAGCGACTCGGGCCCGAAGGTGACCGCCCGCAGGTTCTCGTAGACCTCGCCGAAGGGCGAGTTGATCCAGACGAGAGCGAGGATCGCGGCGCCGATCAGCAGGAAGCCGCCGACGCTGTCGCTGCGCAGGGTGTCGGCCAACCGTGAGAGCGGGCCGTGGCGCTCGGAGCGCAGAATCGGGTCGATGCTCATGTGCAACTTTCCGGGCGTACGACTGACAGGGACTCGCCGACCAGTCTTCCCGGCACACCTAGGCGCGGGCGCGCGCCTCGCCCATGCTGGCGGAAGATGGGATGAATGTCCAGCCCAGGGGCCATGTGTCCGTTCCGGGGCGGAGGAGGCCGGGGAGGGGGCGGTCGACGCCGCCCCCTCACGCCGTGCGCCCGGTGAGGGCGCGCGTCAGCCCTTCTCGGAGGCCGCCAGGTGCCTCTCCTCGGCGTTGGAGGCCCGCCCGGCCAGCGCCACGGCGACGATGGACACCACCGCGGTGAGAACCAGGTAGCCCGCGACCGGAACCCACGAGTTGTCGAACCGCGACAGCAGCCAGGTGGCGATCAGCGGGGCGGTGCCGCCCGCGGCCGCCGCGCCGATCTGGTAACCCAGGGTGACGCCCGTGTAGCGCACCCGGGTGGAGAAGATCTCCGAGCACAGGGTGCCGATGGTGGCGGTGACCGGTGCCCACAGGACGCCCAGCCCGATCACGGTCGCCAGGACCAGCATCAGCGTGCTGCCGGTACCCAGCATGAGGAAGTAGGGCGCGATGAACAGGGCCAGCAGCACCGCGCCGACCAGGTACACCCGCTGCCTGCCGAAGGTGTCCGACAGGCGTCCGGCGATCGGGATGCACACGGTGGCCACGATCGCCCCGACGGTCACGGCGTTGAGCGCGGAGGTGTTGTCGAAGGACAGCGTGCCCGTCGCGTAGCTCACCACGAAGGTGCCGAAGATGTAGAAGGGGGCGGTCTCCACGACCTTGGCGCCGACGGCGACCAGCACGGCCCGCCAGTGGAACCGGAAGGTCTCCACCACCGGCAGTTCGGCGACCTCGCCCTCCTCCTTGGCCTTCCTGAACGAGGGGGTCTCGTCGATCCCCGAGCGGATCCACAGTCCCAGCAGCACCAGCAGGACGCTGCCGACGAACGGCACGCGCCAGCCCCACGTCGCGAACTGGTCGTCGGGCAGCAGCGACATCAGGGTCAGCACCAGGCTGGCCAGCAGCATGCCCGAGGTGATGCCCATCTGCGGCACGCTGCCGAAGAGGCCGCGCCGGTTCTCGGGCGCGTACTCGTAGGCGAGCAGCAGGGCGCCGCCCCACTCGCCGCCGATGCCCAGGCCCTGGATGATCCGCAGCACGACGAGCAGGATCGGGGCGAGGATCCCGACGCTGTCGTAGGTCGGCAGCAGGCCGATGAGCATGGTCGCGCCGCCCATGAGGGTCAGCGTGATGATCAGGGTCCTCTTGCGGCCGATCCGGTCACCGATGTGGGAGAAGACCACGCCGCCCAGCGGACGGATGAAGAACGTCAGCGAGAAGGTCAGGTACGACAGCATCAGCGAGACGAACGGGTCGTCCGAGGGGAAGAACAGCTCGTCGAAGACGAGGGCGGCGGCGGTGCCGTAGAGGAAGAAGTCGAACCACTCGATCGTGCTTCCGGTCAGGCTGGCGATGAGGACCTTGGCCCTCGGCGGCCGAGCCTGTGCGGTGTCCACACTCATGTGCAGGGCTCCTGGTGGGGTGTCGGGGATCGCGCGGGCCGAGGGGCGTGGCCTGCGTACATTGCCGGGAGCCTAGACGCGGGTGGCGTGCGCCACCGTTGTGCGAACGGACGACATGGGCGGCGGAGCGGTGTCGCTTCGGACAATCCGGCCCCGCCGGGGCGCGTCGGCCGGGTGGCCGTGACCGGCCGGAGACCTGGCGGGAGCCGTACCGCGACCATGGAGGGAACGGCCGGTGTCCTGGGAGGGACCGGCGCGACGCCGACGGGAGGCGCACGGAGACCGCGCCGGGGCGGAGCGCCGCCGCCGGGGGGACGCCGCGGCGGCGGACGCGGCCCGCGGCTCACGCCCGCAGCGTGAGCGTGGCCAGGAGCCTCTGGTCGGCGTCGTCCAGGTCGAGTCCGGTGAGCTCGCGGATCCGCCTGATCCGGTGCCGCAGCGTGTTGGGGTGCACGTGCAGCCGCTCAGCAGCCCCGGACACGTCGCCGAAGGCGTCCAGGTAGGCGGACAGGGAGCGGCGCTGCTCGTCGTCGAGGGCGTCGAGCCGGTCGTCGCGCAGCCCGGGGCGGTCGGCCAGGGCGTCGAACAGCTCGCGCAGCACCACCGAGGAACGGACCTCCTCGAACGCGGTCACCAGCCGCTCGGGGCGGTCCGCGACCACCTCCAGGGCGCGGCTGGCGACCTTCTTCAGCGACGGCACCGCGCGCATCCTCGGCGCCACTCCCGCCACCGCCGCCTGGACGGGCGTGCCCAGGTTCTCGCGCAGCACCGACACCAGCTCCCGCGTCCACGCGGTGGGCGCCTGCCCGGAGGGCGCGGGGACCAGCACGTACAGCAGGCCGCAGGCCGGGATGACCAGGGCCTCGCGGCGGTAGGCCGCCGCGTACACCGACGTGATCTCCGCGGCCTGGTCCAGCCGCCAGGGCGGGTCGACCTCCCCCTCCCGAAGGGCGAGCGCGACCACCGCCACCGGCGTCGTGGGGTCGGCGCCCAGGTGGCGGGCGAGGGCGTCGGTGTCGAAGGCGCCGGTGAGCAGGCCCACGGCCAGCCCCTCGGTGTCGCGCCCGGTGCTGCGCGCCTCGCTGTGGGCGCGCATGACGTGCAGCGCGGCCAGGCGCGCCGCGCCGCGCAGAACCTGGGGACTGGTCCGCGCGAGGGGCCTGCCGCCCACCTGCACCCAGATGGTGCCGAGCGCGCGCTCGCCCGCCTGTATCCCCACCACCAGGCGGCGCGCGGCGCCCAGGTCGGGGCGTTCGGCGACCTCGACCACCTCGCCGTCCCGTATCCGCTCGTTGACGCCCCACTCGCGCAGGTGCGCCAGGAACGACTCCGGGCAGCCGCGGCCGAGGATGGTCTGCCTGCGCAGCTCGTCGGCCCCCTCGCCGGAGGCGGAGTAGGCCAGGACCTGACCGGCGGCGTCCTCGATGCTGACGATGCCGCCGGTCAGGGTCGCGACGGTCTGGGCCAGGGAGAACAGGTCGCCGTGGCCGGTGTCGGTGGCGGCCGCCTCCAGGACCGACCGGGCCAGGGCGGCGAACTCGCCGGTGCCCACGGCGGGGTCCACGCAGAGCACGGGCAGGCCCAGACCGCGCAGCCCGTCGGCGTCCCCGTCCACGGCCGCCACGGCGCTGGCGGCCAGCTGCCCGGGACGCGCGGCCAGGGCGGCGGCCTCCCCGGGCGGGACGACGACCAGCGCACCGGCGGGTACGGGTGCGCCGTCCCCGGCCACGACCACCGAGCGGACCACGCCCCCGAGCCCCCGGGGCGCGGCGGCGAGTCCGTGGACGGCCTTGTCCAGTGCCTTCAGCAGGGCCTTGACGGTCAGGCCGGTCTCGCTCACGGTCGCACTCCGGGGGTCTTCTCGCACGGGTAGGACCATTGTGCGCCTTTTCCCGGAGCACCGGACGCCGCGGACCCGCGACCGCTCCCAGCCCGCGCACGAAAGGGCCCCGGGGCCCGTCAGGGCGCCGGGACCACGGCTCGGGGCCTCAGGACTTGCGGTTCTCGCCCAGCTCCTCCTCGATGGGGTTGACCGGGCGGCTCTCCTTCATCGACTCGGCCATGCCGGGCTTCGTGTGCTCCCTGCGCAGCTGCGCGCGGGCGGACTCGGTGTGCGAGTCCGTCTCGGAGCGGGGCAGGGGCACCGAGCGCAGCACCTCGTTGGCCTCGTTGTACTGGGCGGGCGGCATCGCCCGCAGAGCGCTGAGCAGTTCCTCGTCGGCGCCCGCGTCCAGGGCGTGCGTCACGATCCGGTCCTTGTCCGCCGGGAAGTCCACTTCCCCCAGGACGTCCTGTAGCCCCTCGATGCCACGCTTGACGCTCATCGTCAGTCCCTCCGACTCGTGCGAGGGCCGGGCGTCTGCGCCCCGGTCACCGGGGGTGTGCCGCCCGACCTGCGAGGACACTGGGGGCGCCTACCCGGTCGGAGGGAAGCCCAATCGTCGCGGGGGGGAGCGCGGCCGGGCCGGGCGCGGCGTCCGGCGGGGCGCCGCGGCCCCAGGTCACCACGGTGCGAAACCCCGAGCGGGGGCGTCTCGCACCGCAGCGACCGCGCGTCGACCGCCGCGGGCGTCCGCGGCGTAGGGCCTCAGCCCTGTTCCGCGGCCGTTCCCCCGGCGGGGCGCAGCAGCGGCATGACCTTCTCACCGAACGCCGCGAGGTCGGCGTGGTAGTCCGGGAAGATCAGCATCAGACCGTCGAGCTCGGCGTACTCCACGATCTCGCGGATGCGTCCGGCCACCGTCTCGGAGGACCCGGTCACGAACGGCGTCTGGAACGCCTCGTCCTCGGGCCGCTCGGAGGTCAGCGACAGGGCCTTGTCCAGGGGCAGGCCCCAGGACCGCTTCATGTTGACCAGCGCGTCGATGTCCGCGCCGCGCCCGTACTCCAGCCGCCGCTCCTCGGCCGCGGCGTCGGTGTCGTCCATGACGACGGTCAGCATCGAGTACGTCTTGATGCTGCGCCCCTCCTTCTGGGCGCGCTCCTTGACGTCGCGGCTGGCGTCGCGCAGGCCGGGCAGGTCCTCCGCGGTCAGGAACGAGCCGTCGCAGTGGCGCGCCTGGAAGTTCAGGCCCGTGTCGGAGCGGCCCGCGCTGATCAGGGTCGGCGCCGGAGCGGGGTGCGGCCGCGAGCGGCAGTCGTCGAGCTTGAAGAACTCGCCGTCGTGGGTGACCGAGTCCTCGGTCCACAACCGCTTGAGGACGCTGGTCCACTCCTCGGTGTACCGGTAGCGGTCACCGTGGCCGATGTCCTCGCGCCACAGGCCCATCTGGGCGAACTCGTCCACGTAGGAGCCCACCACGATGTTCATCCCGGCGCGTCCGCCGCTGATGTCCTGGAGGGTGGTGTACATCTTGGCGGCGAGGGCCGGGTGGAACAGGTTCGTGTGGACGGTCGCCCACACCTTGACGTGCTCGGTGGCCTCCGCGAGTCCCGACATCATCGTGATCGACTCCAGGGTGCGCCCCCAGTGGTCGGTCGCGCCGTCGTAGCCGCGCCACTTGCCCATGGACATGACGAAGTCGAGTCCGTAGGCGTCGGCGAGGACCGCGGCCTTCTTGTTGTACTCGTACGTCGCCTCGGGGTGCGGTGCGGTCTCCGAGACGATCCACCCCCCGTTGCCGATGGGCAGGAAGATGCCGTACTCGGTTTCGGCGGCCTGTGGCCCGCCTTCTGCTGCCATCCTTGGCTCCTCATTCACTCTCGGGCGCCGCTCACTGCGGTCGCCCGTGCGCAGCGCGGTCTGTGCGCCGCGCCCAGGCGCTCTGGGCGCTCGGTGCGCGGCGCTGTCCGCGCGGTCCTGCTGTGTGGGCTGTGCCCGGTCCTACTCGGACGGCCAGGACACCTCGGTCGCCACGTGCACGGCCTCCAGGTAGCGGGGGTCGAACAGGGGCTCCACGTCGGGCAGCTCGTCCAGCTGGCCGTTGTCGACGAGGGTCTGGCCCTCGGCCTCGGTCAGGCTCAGGTCGATGTAGCCAGGGGTGGAGTCGTCGGGCGTGGAGGCCGTCACCAGCTCCTGCTCGGAGTTCCAGATCCGCAGGTTGTGCTCGGTGTCGTATCCGGCCTCGGCCAGCTCGGCGGCGTAGCCGACGCACTCCTCGCCGTTGTCCTGGCAGTACTCGAAGGCCTTGGCGATCGCGCGCAGGTAGTCCTCGACGACCGTCGGGTTCTCCTCGGCCCACGTGGGGTTGGTGGCCATCACGCCGAACGAGCCCACGACCCCGTAGTTCTCGGGGAGCCACTCGTTGTACTCCTCGCCCATGTCGGACAGGAGGAAGGGCTCGTTGGAGCGGAACGCGGTGAGCGCCTGCACCTGGTCGCGCGGCAGCACGCTGGGGTCGTAGCCGACCTCGACGATGTCGATGGAGTCCATGTCCACGCCGTCGGCGACGAGCATGGCCTCCAGCGGCGCGGGGAGCATGCCCTTGTGGCCGAGGGTGGTGCCCTCCAGGTCCTTGAGCTCCTCGATGCCGGTGCCGGTGAGCAGGCTGGCGATCGGGACGTGCCCGTAGGTGGAGACGCCGATGACCTCGTGTCCGGCGTCGTTGGCCTGGAGGACCTCGGCCTCGTTGCCCAGCGAGGTGAAGTGGGCGGTGCCGGCCGACACGAGCTGGGAGTTGCCGATGGTGTCACCGCTGCCGGGCTGGATCTCCACGTCCAGGCAGACGGCCTCGAAGTAGCCGAGGGCGTCCGCGGCGACGGCCTCCAGGATGGAGACCGAGGCCTGGTACTGGTAACCGGTGATGTAGGTGACCGTGCCGGCGTCGCGGTTGGTCTGGCAGCGCTCCTCGTCGATGACGGTGGCGACCTGGGTGTCCTCCTCGGCCGCATCCCCTCCGCTGCACGCGGCGGTGAGGAGGAGGACCGATGCCGCGGCGGCCGCCGCGAGGGAGCGTCGGCGCCGGGGACTGGGGCGGTGGGGCGGATTGGTCATTGGGGGTTCCTTAGGAGGTGGTGCGCTGCTGGGACTCGTGCCAGAACAGCAGTCTGCGTTCGAGGACGGTGATGAGTGCGAGCATCAGCACGCCCATGACGGCCAGACAGGCGACGGCCGCGTAGACGTACTCCAACCGGGCGGTCGCGGCCGAGTTGCGGATCATCGTGCCGAGCCCGCTTGAGGATCCGGCGGCGACGAACTCCGCGACCACGGCGCCCACGATGGACAGGGGGAACACCACCCGCAGAGCGGCGAGGGTGTAGGGGAGGCTGCTGGGGATACGCAGCCGGAGCAGCACCTCCAGGCGGGAGGCGTGCAGGGTGGAGAAGACGTGCAGGACGGGCCGGGAGACCGACCGCAGCCCCGTGGTCACGTTGATGAGCACCGGGAAGAACGTGATGATCGCGGTGACGATGACCTTGGGGGTCATGCCGAAGCCGAACGCCACCACCAGGGCGGGGGCGATCGCGATGACCGGGGTCACGTTCAGGATGACGGCGAGCGGCATGATCGCGCGCCGCAGCAGCGGGATCTCCGACATCAGCAGGGCCAGGACGAACGCGGTGCCCGCGCCGAAGGCCACGCCCGTCAGGGCGATGCTGAGGGTGGCCCAGGCGTTGTTCACGAACAGCAGCGGATCCTCGACCAGGATCCCCCCGACCTCCGCCAGCGGAGGCAGGAGGTAGGGCTGGTCCTCGGCGGTCGCCGACCAGGCGAAGCCGACGATCACCACCGCCACGGCGGTGGGCAGCCACACGCTGAGCCTGAGGCCGAAGCGGCGCCGGCGCGCGGCACCGCGCTTCGGGGAGGCCTCGCCCTCGGGGCGGGGCCGGACGGGTGTGCTGGTGGCCATGGTCTCTCCTCCTCTCACAGCGGAACGAGGTCGTCGGGGGCGGCTCCGGCCTCCCACGCGGACTGGAGGGACGCGCGGACCCGGTCCTCCAGGGCGTGCATGTGGGGTCCGGTCACCACGGCCTTGTCGCGGGGGCGGGGCAGGTCGACGGGCAGCACCTCGTGCACCCGGCCGGGCCGGGCCGACATCACGACGATGCGGTCGGAGAGCGTGACCGCCTCGCGCACCGAGTGGGTGACGAACACGACCGTCGTGGACATGCGCTCCCACATGTTCAGGAGCTGGAGTTGGAGCGCCTCGCGCGTGAACTCGTCCAGCGCGGAGAAGGGCTCGTCCATCAGGAGCAGGTCGGGCCGCAGACCGAAGGCGCGGGCGATCGCCACGCGCTGCTGCATGCCGCCGGACAGCTCGTGGGGGTACTTGCGGGCGGAGTCGTCCAGGCCGACCATGCGCAGCAGCTGGTCCGGGTCCTCGCTGCCCCTGCCCGCCCGGCGGTTGACCCGCGAGGGCAGGGAGATGTTGCGCCGCACGTTCAGCCACGGCAGCAGGGCGGGGGTCTGCGGGACCAGGCCCACGGCCTTGGCCTCGCACATGCGCTTGGGCGTGGAGCCGAAGACGGTGACGTCACCGCTGTCGTGGCCCTCCAGCCCGGCGATCACCCGCAGCAGCGTGGACTTGCCGCAGCCGCTGGGGCCGATGAGGCTGACGAACTCGCCTCGGGGGATGTCCAGGTCGATGCGGTCGAGCGCGGGCCGGTGCGGGTCACCGCCCTCGTAGGTCTTGCTGAGTCCGCGTACTTCGATACGGTCGTCGCTCACGCGGCGTCCCGCCTTCGGTACGTGTGTTCGGTGCGCCGGGCCGCAGGCCCCGGGCCCGTCTCCGGCCGTGCTGGACGTGCCATACCTTCTCCTCGGGATGTGTGATCGGATGATTGCACAACGTGTCCTGGCGGTGAATGGGTGCTGGAGGGGCGAAAACGGGCGCGCAGGTCACAGGGGTGTGGCGTCATCGACCGAGGAGGGGGCCGGGCGGCACGGAGCCGGAACGGGGTGCGAAGCGCGACGGGAGCGCCGCGGAACGCGTGGCGGAGCCGCTGGGGGACGCGGCGGTGTGCGGGCCGACAGTGCTTGCTTTGACGGCACTGCTTGCGACGACGACCGCATGGGGAAGGCCCATGGGACACCCTCCAGATGGCTGTCCTCGGACACGGGTGCCCGAGGACCTTCGATGGAGAGCGGGTGGAAGCAAGCATGGCGACGGCCCGCGGGAATCTTGACGTGTCAAACGTTAGGGATTGCTGATTAACGCGTTATGAAGTGTTGATCACATACTGATATCGAGTGCCCGAATCCTGAGACGGTCGTCAACGAGGGCGACCGTGATCTGGTGCGAGGCGAAGGCCACGGGCAGCCACGCGCCGCGCCCGAAGAGCTTGGCGAGGGGCTCGCCCAGCACCACGAGCGGACGTGCGTCCGGGAAGTGCTGGTCCCGCAGCCAGGCCAGTTTGAAGGCGTCCGCGATGACCTTGTTGCGCTGGGCCGACTTCATCGGCCCGTGCAGGGGCGAGAACTGGGCGAGGACGGTCGGCTGACCGTCGTCGGCGCAGTCGACCCCGACCCGGGTCCCGTCCGCGAGGGTGAACTCCCGGGGGGCGAGCTCGACCCCCAGGTACGCGGAGAGCGCCCTGGTGAGCTCGGGATTACCCTCCCGGGTCGATCGGATTATGTCCCCCGATGACGGACTTCTCGCTGAATGCCCCATAGCAAGGAAACTTTAGTGCACATGGGCCCCAGCGGCATCGCGCTTGCCTCGGCGCGCTCCAGGTCGGAGACAGTATCGACGCCGTGACCTGCGGTTTTGTGGGAAGCTCCCGTGTTGTGCTTCACATCGGCCTTTCCCGGAGCGAACTCGTGACCGAAGTCCCGTTCCGGTAGGGCCTTCCGGCGCGCCGGTCGTCCGCGCGCCGTCCCCGGGGAGCGCGGCCCTGAACGTATCCCCTGGTCGAAGCGGATGCCGGGGAGGGATATCCCGGTAATTGCGCGGGAGAACGCGGTTGGACGGCTCCAGTTCGCGGTGCGCGGGTCCACACAGCGGACCGCTGTCAGCCGTTGTTCACCTGATGATGATATGTGCGGGGACTGCGATTTGCGCGGTGCACTGGGCGACCGCCATGTTCACCTCGGCCGTCCCCGGGCAGTCGGGGATGACAGGCGTCCCACGAGGAGCACGAGGAGGCGGCGGTGGAGATCGTCCGTGCCGAGCACGTGGCTCGGCTGCTGAGCACGCAGAACGGAGACCCCGTGCTGGTCGTCCACGAGGGCCGGGCCGACGTCGTCGAGGAGGCCGACCTCGACGGTCCGCGCTACGCGGGGGCGCTGCGCGTGATCGGCCGCGCGGACCTGTTGGAGGAGCGCGGCGGCGCGCGGCCGGGGCCGGAGGAGACCGAGGCCCTCGCGCGGCGGCTGGACACCGCCGTTCAGGGCCTCGGCGGATGACGGAGGGGACCGGCGGACATCCGCCGGTCCCCTGCTGTGTCTTCGGGTGTCGGAACACCGTGTCCCCGGGCGGCGGGCCCCGGCGCGGAGCCCTGCTTCCGCCGCGTGCCCTGGCCTTCGGGGGTGGAAACCCCTAACCGGCCGCCTTGGGGTCGTAGGTCTCACCGGTCACCGGGTTGGTGGCCAGGCCGGTGACCGGGTCGTAGTCCACGTCCATGCCCAGATCCGAGTCGTGGTAGAGCCCGGTCTCGGGGTTGCGGGGCAGCCCCACCTCGGGGTCGATCTCCCAGCCGGTGACCGGGTCGACGGTCGGGACGGCCTGCTCGGAGGGCTCCTCGGACGGTTCCGTGGCCGTCTCGGAGGACGGGCCGGTCCCGGCGTCGGCCTCGGTGTCGGTCTCGGGTTCGGACTCCTCCCCCGGCGTCTCCTGCTCGCTGACGATCTCGCTCTCGGCGGGCTGCGCGCCCGCGCCGCCCTGCGGGTCGAGCGCGCCCCAGCTCACCAGGGCCAGGATGAGGATGCCCAGGCCCACGCGGTAGTAGACGAACGGCATGAAGCTGTGCGTGGAGATGAAGCGCATCAGCCAGGCGATGACGATGAAGCCGACGACGCCCGCGATGAGCGTGCCCACGATGGTGGCGCCCCACCCGGCGTACTCGTTCTCACCGATGTCGGTCAGCTTGTACAGACCCGAGCCGAAGACGGCGGGCAGCGCCAGCAGGAAGGCGTACTCGGCCGCGTCCGCGCGCTTGAAGCCGAGCAGCATCCCGCCGGTGACGGTGCCGCCCGACCGGGAGACGCCCGGGACGAGGGCGAGCGCCTGGAACAGACCGAAGGTCATGCCCCGGGAGACGTTGAGGTCCTCCAGGGTGCGGTGCTTGCGCGAGTACCGGTCGACGATGCCGAGGACCACGCCGAAGATGATGAGGTTCAGCGCGATCAGGCGCAGGTCGCGGAAGACGCTGTCGATCTGCTCCTCCAGGAGCAGGCCCAGGACCACGATGGGGACGGAGCCGAGGATCACGTACCAGCCCATGCGCGCGTTGATGTCGCTGCGCAGTTCGCGGTTGAACAGCGACCTGGTCCACGTGGACAGGATCGCCCAGACCCTCTGGCGGAAGTAGATCACCACGGCCAGCTCGGTGCCGATCTGGCTGACGGCGGTGAAGGCGGCGCCGGGGTCGGGCCAGCCGAAGAAGGCCGACACCACGCGCAGGTGTCCGCTGGAGGAGATCGGTAGGAACTCGGTCAGTCCCTGGACGAGGCCAAGGATGACTGCTTCGAAGAGGGACACGGCAGAGTCTGCTCCAGCTGCTTCGGTCGCCTCCCTCGGCGGGACACGGCGACGGTGGACAGGGCACGGCGGGGGCGCGCTCGGGGAAAAGGGGGTGGCCCACGAAGCTTACTGAGGTCTCCGGGTCGGCGTGGCATCACCGGGGGCCGAGGCGACGCCGTTCCGCCTCCGCTGCCGGGAGGGTGCGAACACGCGTGCGGAGGGAGCACGGGGCCGCCCGGTCGGCGACCGCCCTGCGCACCGGAGGGGGAACCGCGCTGGGGGTTTCCCGGCCCGCGGACGGTTCGGGAGGGCGGTCGGTGAAACGCGCCTTCCCCGCGGGAGGCCACGGGTGGCGGACACGGCGACCTCTCCGGGCGCGGCCGGGGAGCGCGGCCAAGCCTTTGGCCTTCGTACCGATCGCCGTTGGGCGCAGTTCACGTGCGCGCCTCATTACGCGGTGCCGACGTGCCTCGGGAACGCTCGGCGGGGGTTTCCAGGAGGGCGTCGGCGGCCCTCCGGGACCGCCCGGCGTGGGCACGTCCTGCGGCCGCGCACCCGGGGGAGTCCCGGACCGCGGCGGCCGGGTGCGCCGAACGACCCTACGGCCGCGCGCCCGGGGAGAGCTCCCCGATCAGCTCCTCGACGCGCCTTCTGATCTCGTCGCGGATGGGTCGGACGGCGGCCACGCCCTGACCGGCGGGGTCGGGCAGGGACCAGTCCAGGTAGCGCTTGCCCGGGAAGACGGGGCAGGTGTCGCCGCAGCCCATGGTCACGCACACGTCGGAGGCCTCGACGGCCTCGGTGGTGAGGATCTTGGGGCGCTGGTCGGTGATGTCCACGCCGACCTCGGCCATGGCCTCGACCACGGCGGGGTTGAGCGCGTCGGCGGGCGCGGACCCGGCGGAGCGGACCTCCACGCGGTCCCCGGCCAGATGGGACAGCCAGGCGGCGGCCATCTGGGAGCGGCCCGCGTTGTGGACGCACACGAACAGGACGGACGGCTTGTCGGAACTGGTCACGGTCACTCGCCTCTGCTTCGTTTCGGTGGTGGACGGACGCCGCGGGGAACCGGACTCCGCGCGGCCGGAGGGGAATCGGGTCCGTGCGGGGGCGGAGGGCGCCGGACCGGACGCGGACCGCGTTCCCCGGGAGAAACGGGTTCCCGGGAGAAGGGGAGGGCGTCCGACGGGCTTGTCGGCGACAACCGACAGGATAATATCAGCGTATGCTGATATCAGTCGACACTGACCTCATGAGGGCGCTGGGAGACCCGCTCCGGCTGCGGATCGTGACCCTGCTCGCCCGGGAGACCCTGTGTACGACGCACCTGGTCGAGGAGACCGGGGCGCGCCAGACCAACCTGTCCAACCACCTGCGGATCCTGCGCGAGGCGGGGGTGGTGGAGACCGAGCCCTGCGGCCGGTTCACCTACTACCGGCTGCGCCCGGACCGGATCGAGGACCTCTCCGGGGCCCTGGCCGGGCTCGCCGCCACCGCCCGTACCAGCGGAGCCGCCGCGAACAGGAGGCCCTGCTGATGGCCTCGACCGACAGGACCACCAGTGGTACGGGTGGGTCCGTCGTCGCGAGACTGTCGTTCCTCGACCGGTTCCTCGCGGTGTGGATCCTGCTCGCCATGGCCGTCGGCCTGGGTCTGGGACGCCTGGTCCCGGGGCTGAACGAACTCCTGGCCGCCATGGAGGTCGGCGGGATCTCCCTGCCCATCGCGCTCGGCCTGCTGGTCATGATGTACCCGGTGCTGGCCAAGGTCCGCTACGACCGTCTGGACACCGTCACCCGCGACACCCGGCTGCTGGTCACCTCCCTGGTGATCAACTGGCTCGTCGGCCCCGCGGTGATGTTCGCGCTGGCCTGGATCTTCCTGGCCGACCTGCCCGAGTACCGCACCGGCCTGATCATCGTCGGCCTGGCGCGCTGCATCGCGATGGTCATCATCTGGAACGACCTGGCCTGTGGCAACCGCGAGGCCGCCGCGGTGCTGGTCGCGCTGAACTCGGTCTTCCAGGTGCTGGTCTTCGGCCTGCTGGGCTGGTTCTACCTGGACCTGCTGCCCGGGTGGCTGGGCCTGGACACCGGCGGCCTGGACGCCTCCCCCCGGCTCATCGCGCTCAACGTGGTGATCTTCCTCGGCGTCCCGCTGGCTGCGGGGTTCCTCACCCGCCGGATCGGTGAGCGCAGGATGGGCCGCGAGCGCTACGAGTCGGCCTTCCTGCCCCGGATCGGCCCGTGGGCGCTGTACGGGCTGCTGTTCACGATCGTGCTGCTGTTCGCCCTCCAGGGGGACCGGATCACCAGCCAACCGCTGGACGTGGCGCGCATCGCGGTGCCGCTGCTGGCCTACTTCGCCCTCATGTGGTTCGGCGCCTTCGCCTTCGGCAAGGCGGTCGGGATGGACTACGACCGCACCGCGACGCTGGCCTTCACGGCGGCGGGCAACAACTTCGAGCTGGCCATCGCGGTCGCGATCGCGACCTTCGGCGTCACCTCGGGCCAGGCCCTGGCCGGGGTGGTGGGCCCGCTGATCGAGGTGCCCGTGCTCATCGCCCTGGTGTACGTGTCCCTGGCCTGGCGCAGGCGCTTCGCCCCGGAGCGGAGGTAGGGGCCGTCGGCGCGTGCGGGCCCGCCCCGGGCGCGGGCCCGCACGGATCCCGGCGCTTGCGGCCCCGGGCCGCCCGGAACGGACGCGTGAGCGGTCACCGCGACCGGCCGAGCAACCGCCCCACCACGTGCCGGGCGTCCCGGCCGACTCCGCGCAGGGTGGCCGAGGAGAAGCTGCGCTGGAACTCCAGCCCCACGTATCCCAGGCCGGGAACCGTGGTGGAGATCCCGCCGCGGTGCAGCGGACGCCCGTGGGAGTCCAGAGCCGTTGTGGGGGAGAGGTAGTCCAGGGCGGGCCGGTACCCGGTGGCCAGGAGGACGGTGTCCACCCCCTCCACGGTGCCGTCCGCCCACACCGCCTTCTCCCCCTCCAACCGGGTGAACAGCTCCCGCCGGTCGGGGTTGCCCGAGGCGAAGGCCGCACGGTAGCGGCCGTCGTCGTTGACCAGCACCGGAGCCCTCTCCCAGATCCGGCGCAGCGGGGCGGCGTCCAGCCCGCTGCGCACGAACCACCAGTGCACGTCCCGGCCCAGGGGCCGCTGGTTCGCCCAGGCCACCGGCGTCCGGGTGGCCAGGCTGACCCTGGCCACCCCGGCCAGCTCCGCGGCGATCTGGACTCCGGAGTTGCCGCCGCCGACCACCACGACGCGCTGCCCGGCGAAGGGCTCGGGGGCACGGTACCCGGCGGCGTGCAGGACGGTTCCGGTGAAGTCCGCCAGCCCCGGCAGGCCGGGGCGGTGGGGCCGGGTGAAGCCGCCGGTGGCGGCGACCACCGCCGCGGCCCGCACCCGGGATCCGTCCGCGGTGGTGAGCGTGAACCCGTGCCCGTCTCGCTCGACCCGTTCCACCCGCTGGCCGCAGCGCAGTTCGGTGTCCAGGCGTGAGGCGTAGTCGCGCAGGTAGTCCACCACCTCGTCCCGGCGCGGATAGCGCTCGGGGTCCCCGGGCAGCGCGTGCCCGGGCAGGGAGGAGAAGCGGGCGGGGGAGAACAGGGACAGGCTGTCGTAGTAGTGCGGCCACGAGCCGCCCGGCAGGTCGGCCGCCTCCAGCACGAGGGGGCGCAGACCGCGCCGGTTGGCGGCCCGGGCGGTGGCCAGGCCCGCCTGGCCGGCGCCGATGATGGCGAGGGGGACGTCTTCCATGACGGGGGCTCCTTCGTTCTGGTGAGGGCGCCTCCCCCGTGGGGGAGGTTCAGGAAGGGGTGGGAACCCGTTCGGCGCGGGTGGCCAGGGCGGTCAGCGCGCCGAGCGCCGCCAGGGCTCCCAGCGCCGCGAACGCCGCCGGATAGCCGCCCAGGGGACCGGCCAGGGCTGCGCCCGCCCAGGGCGCGACCGCGACGGCCAGCATGAGCGGGGTGTGCATGACGCCGTTGAGGGTGGCGTAGTGCTCCGTCCCCCACCGGTCGGACACGGCGGTGGCCTGGAGGAGGGTGAGGATGCCGCGTGCCATGCCCGCCAGCACCGCGATGGCCAGGACCGGCCCCAGGGGTCCCGGCACCAGGGCCAGAAGCAGGGTGGTCACCGAACACGCGCCCAGCACGGCCACGGCGCGCGGCACCGGGTCGGTCCACCGTTCCAGGGGCGCGTAGACCAGACGGCCGAGCACCTGCCCCACACCGCCCGCCCCCAGGGCCCAGGCCGCTTCCGCCGTGCCGAAACCCTGTTCATCCAGCAGGGGGACGATGTTGACCACGACCGCGTAGACGGTGAAGGACCCCAGGGCCAGAGCCGTCGTCAGAGCCCAGAACACCCGACCGCGCACCACGGCACGCGCGCCCTGCCCTCGGCCCCTCTGCTGCCCGGCGCCGTCGGCGACCCAGCCCTGTGGCAGGGCGAAGGCGTGCAGGGGCACCACCACGACCAGGAGCACGGCCGCGAGTACCAGGTAGGCGGTCCGCCACCCCCAGACTCCTTCCAGGAACGCGGTCAGGGGAGCGAAGACGGTGCTGGCCAGACCGGCGGCCAGGGTCAGCGCGGTCAGGGCCCGGACCTTCGCCCTTCCGTACCACTGGGTCAGGGCGGCGAAGGCCGGAGGGTAGAACAGTCCGGCCATCGCCGCTCCGGCCACCAGCCAGGCGGCGGCGAAGCCCCACAGGTTCGGGGCCAGGGCGAGGGCCGCCACGGCGGGAGCCGCGGCCAGGGCAGCCGCCGTCATCGCCGGGCGCGGGCCCCGGGCCTGCACCCAGCGTCCCACCGGGATGCCCGCCAGTCCCGCCATGACCTGGGAGGCGGAGAACAGCGCGGTCACCGCGGTCAGGGACCATCCGGTGTCGGCGGTGATGCTCGGCGCCAGGACGGGGAAGGCGTAGAACAGCACCCCGTAGCCGGTGGTGACGGTGACGCACAGGACCGCCAGGCCCCGGCGCGCACCGACCACGGCGGGTGCGGGCGCGCCGGAGGCCCGACCGGACACAGGTGTCACGAGACCCGGTCCGGTTCCCCCAGGCCGACCTGCTGTGACGACGGGTCGGAGCAGCAGCCGTTCCCGGCGGACGGAGCCGTTTTCTCGACGGGCACGGTGCGGCGGTCGCCGAGGGAGAGCACCGGCACCTCCGAGACGGCCAGGCCGCCGCAGCAACCGCCCTCCTGCGCCGCGGACTCCCGCGCGGCCTCGGGCGCGGGACCGCAGCAGCCGCCGCTCTCGGCCGCCGCGTCCGGCTCCTCGGGCAGGCCTCCGCCGCTGCACACCCCCGTCTCGGGCAGGACCAGCTCCACGCGGGCGGCCGCCTCGCGGTCCCCGGCCAGATGGGCGGCGATGCTGCGGACCTGTTCGTAGCCGGTCAGGGCCAGGAAGGTCGGGGCGCGCCCGTAGGACTTCATCCCGGCCAGGAAGAACCCCTCCTCAGGATGGGAGAGCTCGGCGGCGCCGTGGGGGTAGACGGTGCCGCAGGAGTGCACGTTGGGGTCGATGAGCGGGGCGAGTTCCACCGGCGCCTGGAGGGTGCTGTCCAGGCCCAGGCGGATCTCGGACAGGAAGGACAGGTCGGGGCGGAATCCGGTGAGGGCGACCACCTCGTCCACGGGCTCCAGCTCCCGGCCCCCCTCGTCGGCCAGCACGAGGCGTCCGTCCCGCTCCGTGCGGACCTCGGCGGTACGGAATCCGGTGACCACCCGGATGTGCCCGGCCTTCACGGCCTCGCGGGCGCGCTGGCCGAGCGCGCCGCGCGCGGCCAGCTGGTCGGCCGCGCCACCGCCGAAGGCATCGCCGATCTCCTCCCGGCGCAGCACCCACACCGCCTCGGTGCCGGGTTCCTCCCCGGCCAACGTGGCCAGGCCGACCAGGGCGGTCAGCGCCGAATGCCCCTTGCCGACGACCGCCGTGGTCCGACCCGCGTACCGGGCCCGTCCGGCTGGGCTGGCGGTGTCGGGAATGCGGTACGAGACGTGCTCGGCGGCCGTCGACTCGCCCAGCGCGGGCAGCCCGTCACCGCCCACCGGGTTGGGCGTGCCCCAGGTGCCGGAGGCGTCGACCACCGCGCGGGCCAGGATCCGCTCCTCGCCCCGGTCGGTGCGAAGGCGCACGGTGAAGGGCTGCTCCCCGCGCCCGGCGTCCACGACCCGGTCCCGGCCCGTGCGGCTCACGCCGGTCACCTCGGCGCCGAAGCGGACCCGTTCGCCCAAGGCCCCGGCCAGGGGAGCGAGGTAGGCCTCGACCCACTCGCGGCCGGTCGGGTAGCCCGCGTCGTCCGGACGCCGCCAACCGGTGGCGGTGAGCAGCTTCTCCGCGGCCGGGTCCACCAGGTCGCGCCACATCGAGAACAGGCGCACGTGACCCCATTCGGACACGGCGGCACCGGCTCGATCGCCCTTCTCCAGGACCAGGACCGGCAGGTCGCGCGCGACCAGCTCCGCCGCGGCCGCGAGTCCCACCGGACCGGCGCCGATCACCACGACCGGACGTTGTGCGTCCATGACGCCCTCCTCTTTCATTGACTGGCGTCTATGGATCGGGACTCTATCGACGGAAGTCGATGGACGCAACCATAGATCTTCGTCGATAATGGGTGTCATGACTGTGACGACGCCCGAGCGCGAAGGCGGCCTCCTCCCCGCCACTGACGCCGAGACCTACGCCGCCTGGTTCGCCTGCCTGGCCGAACCCATGCGCGTCCGGCTCCTGCACGCCATCGCCACCACCCCCGGCTCGGTCAGCGTGGGCCAGCTCGCCGAGATGGTGGAGGTCCGCCAGCCCACCGTCTCCCACCACCTGCGCAAGCTCGCCGAGGTCGGGTTCGTGACCCTCACCAAGGCGGGCACCTCCACCCGGGTCGCGGTCAACCCCGCCTGCTGCACCGGCCTGCCGCACGCCGCCGACGCGGTGATGGGCATGCTCAACGCCCGCCCGTGCTGCCCCACCGACCTGCCCGCCGACGTCACCACCCGCGCCATGGCCGACGCCGACCTGGACGCGGTCCGGGAGATCTACGCCCAGGGCATCGCCAGCGGCCACGCCACCTTCGAGACCGAGGTCCCCGGAGCGGACGCGCTGAAGGACCGGTGGACGCCCGGGCACCGCTGGGTGGCCGAGTCGGGCGGCCGCGTCGTCGGCTGGGCCGCCGCCTCACCCGTCTCCGCTCGCGAGGTCTACGCCGGGGTGGCCGAGACCTCGGTCTACGTCGCCGAGGACGCGCGCGGCCGGGGCGTGGGCAAGGCGCTGCTGTACCGGCAGGTCACCGAGGCCGACACGGCGGGGCTGTGGACGCTCCAGACCTCGATCTTCCCCGAGAACCGCGCCAGCCTGGCCCTGCACCACCAGGTGGGCTACCGCACCGTGGGCGTGCGCGAGCGCGTCGCCCGCCACCACGGGATCTGGCGCGACACCGTCCTGCTGGAGCGGCGGCGCCCGGAGGAGGGCGCCGGGCCCGGCGAGGTCCCCTGCGCCGACGGTTCGGGCTGCCCGCCGGCCTGATCCCGCCAGTGCGGAGCGGTGAGAGCGGTTGGGTGAGACGCACGATCGCCACCGCTCCGTGACGGGGCGCACGGGGCCCTGTCGGAGGGCCGTGCCTATGCCGTAGCCGCGGTAGCCCAGGTGGTCGCGGCCGGGCTCGGGCACGACACCGCGCTCGTGTTGGGGCGGAAGGGGCGCGTGGTGCCGGGAAACCGGCGGACTCCCCTGTCGCGTGGGTGTGCTCCACGTCACCGCGCGGTTCCGTCGCGGGGACCCGTCGGCCAGGGTCCGCCGATCGGGGGGTAAGCCCTTGCCCCGCCGGGTGTACCGGCCGTCCAGAGCCCGTATGGCTGCGGTAGAGTTGGCTCCGGCGATGGCTGGGACCATGCTCCGAGCCGTATCGCGGGCCTCTAGCTCAATTGGCAGAGCAACGGACTTTTAATCCGTGGGTTCAGGGTTCGAGCCCCTGGGGGCCTACCCGCAAAACCCCAGGTCAGAGGCTGTTTTCGAGGTCCTCGCCCTGGGGTTTTCCCGTTCTCGGGGCCGTCTGGTTGCTCCATGTGTGCTCTTCGGCCTCGGCCGTGCCTCCACCTTGACGAGCAGCCCGGAGCAACAGCGCGCCCGAACCCACTCAGACCGGTCCCTATCTCCTCGGTCGGTCCGAAGTCCGCTGGTCACGGCCCGCACCCCACGGACGCACAATCCCTTGCTCGGTCTTCCCAGGTGAGGGGCACGGGCCGTGTCTCCTTAGCTGCGCCAGACGCTGACCAGCTCGATCAGGGCGTCGAGTTCCGCGGGTCGCCACCTGGCCAGGTGGCGTGCCGTGACCGCACCGGCCGCCTCCACGAGCAGCTCGTAGCGCGCCAGGTAGGGCCGGGCTCCTCGATGCCGCCGACGCCGAGCACTACACTTCCTCACGGTTTCCTCCTGCTCATCCGGGTGGTGATCAGGCCCCGGCGGGTGTGCCCGCACCAGCCGGGGCGTCTCGCTTCCAGCTCCATGAGGCGTGCTCAGGCCATGAGCGCCGCGGACCGTGGTGCCCGCAGACGCGCGTGCTCCTCGACCAGCGCGCGGGTTCGGCTCATGTCCAGGGCGCTCCCGTCCATCGCCACCGCGAACCACACCCGCTTGCCCACGCCACAGCGGTAGACCCCGCACACCTCTCGGGCGAACGCCCGGATGAGCCCGAGTCCGCGCCCGTGGTCGTCGATCACCCGGGCCAGCTCCTCCGGCTGTGGAAACACAGGGAGGGTCGACCCCGTGTCGTACACCTCGACCACCCCGCAGCGGCCCGGCCGCGTCCAGACCTCCACGCCGACCTCGGGACGACCGTGGACCAAGGCGTTGGTGAATGCCTCGCTCACCGCCAGCCGGGCCACGCCCAGACCGGCCTCGTCCACCTCGGCCGCCGCCAGTGCCCCGTCCACCAGGCACCTGGCCAGTCCCACGTCCTCCGGCCCCGGACGCCTCCAGACGCACATGACTCCGTTCACCGCACATCACCTCGCTGTCGTCACTGATGCGAAGCAGGCCGGGCAACCGCTCACTTCCGGCCCGCTGTACGTCCATCATGATTTGCAACAACGCAAATTACAAGCAAAGCAAGTCGCTATGAGTACAATGAGTAACGATGTGTGTTTCATGCGGGTGGGAAGATGACCATGCCCGCGCAGCGAAGACAGGAGGTGGAGATGCCCGAGGGCTCTCCGGTCCAGGGTTCTCCCGCCCGGCGGCACTACCTGGTCAGCCAGCTCAAGCGGCTACGCGCCCAGACCGGCCTGTCCCAGGAGGAGGCCGCTGAGGAGATGGGCTGGCACAAGTCCAAGGTCTCCCGGATCGAGAACGGCAAGTGGAAGCGCCTGAGCGGTCCGGAGATCGACGCGCTCTGCCGCTTCTACAAGGCTTCCGACGAACTGAGGGAAGAGCTCGCCCACATCGCCAAGGCCGCCAGTCGCAACCGCTCCTCCGCCTGGTGGAACGCCTACGAGGACGTTCCCGGCGGGGCGTACTACCCGTTGGAGTACGAGGCTGACCAGATCTTCGAGTACACCCTCGGCCTCTTCAGCGGCCTGGCCCAGCATCCCGACTACATCCGGGCGCTGATGGGGCGCGGCGCGGTCCCGGACGAGGCCGAGCGCGAACGCAGGCTGGAGGCCCGGTTGGAGCGGTCCCGCAGCATCCTGTACCGCGACCACCCGCCTCGGATGTGGTGGGTGGTCGACGAGCCCGTCCTCACCTGCCAGGTCGGCGGTCCCAGGGTGATGCGCGCCCAGCTCGAACACCTGCTGGAGCTGAGCGACCATCCCAGCATCGACCTCCAGATCCTTCCCCAGTCCGAGGGCATGAGCCTGAACTACGGGTTCTGTCTGCTGTGGATCGGGGACGACCGTGTCGGGCACGTGGACGTGCCGCCCCAGGGGCTGCTGTTCGACGCCTCCGAGGACATGCAGCACCATGAACTGAGGTCCCACCACCTGAGGGCGGCGGCGCTGTCTCCCGAGCGTTCCCGCGACCTGGTCCGGGACCGGATCGCCGCACTCGACTGAAAAGGGTTCCCCACATGAGCATCCAGACCACGCCGTGGCACAAGTCCAGCTACAGCAACGAGGCCGGCACCTGCGTGGAGGTCTCCGAAGGGCCCGTGACCGGGATCCGGGACAACCAGAACCCCAACCTGGAGCCGCTGGACTTCACCCCGGGCGCGTGGGCTCGCTTCCTCGGCGGCCTGCACACGGGCTGACCTCCGGTGCCCACCGTGCTCGGTGGGCACCGGAGGTTCACATCTGGAACTGGGCCTTGACGAGTGAGGGACCCTCGAACTCCTCGGGGACGGCGTCCATCAGCACCTCGTTGACGGTCTCGCCCAGCCACTGGTTGGAGTTGCGCCGCATCCCCTGCCGCTTGAACCCCGCCTTCTCGTAGGCGCGGATCGCCCCGGCGTTGGGCTCGATGACGGTCAGGTACACGCATCTCAGGTTGGTCACGTGGAAGGCGTAGTCCAGCACCAGCCGAGTGGCCTCGGTGCCCACGCCCCTGCCCCGGGACTCGCCCAGGGCCACCACGTACTCGCCGTTGCGCCGCATCTGGTCGATGTAGACCTGGGCCAGGCCAACCGGGCACGGGCTCTCCCCGGTCAGGTCGTAGACGGTGAACCGCAGTTCCCTATCCGAGGCGCGACCGTAGCCCTCCACGAGGATCTCCCGCGTGGACTCCAACGGCTGCGGAGTTTGCCGGTTGTAGCCGACGATGGTGGGGATCGACTGCTCCCACTTCCAGTACTCCTCCACGAGGTCGGCGCGCAGCGGGCCGATTCCGGCTTTGTCGCCGCGCAGCCAGATCAGGGGGTCGCTCACGTGGTCTCCTCCGCTGTTGGGATGGTCAGCAGTGCCGTGCACCGCCGTGTGCTGTCGGGTTCGGCCACCGGGCGCCCCTCCGCCTCGATCCAGGCGTGCAGACGAATGGGGTCGGCGATCACGCCGTGGCACCAGCGCACGCCGCGTCCGAGGGCGGCCAGGGCCAATGCCGCGGCCACCGATTCTTCCAAGCAGGCGACCCGTACGGGCGAGAACAGGCCGAGCCGCCGCACGGCGTGGACGACTTCGGCGGCTTCGGCCGTGGTGGCAGGACGACGGCCGAACTTCGAGACGTTCTGCGCGAGGCGGACCATACGGTTCATGCGAGAGCGACGTGGTCCGATCCGCGCGTTCGTGAGGACCATGAGCAGCGCTCCAGAAGCGACGATCATCCGGGAGAACGCGACCCTGGGGAACTCGGTGAATCCCATCGGGAGTTCCTGCACACCCCAGCTCGCCTCCCAACGCCGCCCCGGGACGGGCGGTGAACCGGGGACCGGGTTCGCGGACACCACCACCATCCCGGTCCTGCGCAGGAGCGCGGCCAGTGCGGTGTCCTCTCCCGCCAGTTCCCACCACTTTCCGGCTCCTGGGGAGAGAGCCTGAACAGCTCCTGTCCCGTAGTGCACCAGCACCGTCGCTGATCCCAAGTCACAGGCGCGTACCCCTGGGGAAGGCATCAGAAAGCCCGTCATACCGCCTCCACCCGTTCCTCTGTCTCCCACGCGATCACGGGAGAAGCTCGTACTGACCGCAGCCAGACTTCCGTTGCCACCGTGGACTCGATCTGGGCCAACTCGTCCCCGATGCCCATCGCGGCACGTCGCAGTGCACCGCGCAGCAGAGTGACGTCCACCAGACCGGCTTCGGCCAGACGACCGTCCACGAGGTCGAGCAGTTCCGGCAGCGCCCTTCTCAGCCCCTGGTGATGGTCACTGGACGCATCCCCCTTGGTGGTGCGCCGAACGAGCCTGGCGGGGAACAGGTCCCGCATAGCCTCGGCCATGATCGGTTTGTAGCGCGCTGGCCCGGGCAGGCTGTCGACGGGTACTGACAGGTAAGCGTCGATGACCTGGGAGTCGAAGTAGGGGTTGTGCAGCGCCACACCGAAGGCCTCGGCGATCTGGGCGTCAGCGCGGGCCGTGCGCCCGGCCTGCGCCATGATCCGCATCAACATTCGTTGGGTCCGGCTCTCCAGGGAGAGACCGCCGGGTCCACGCCCGGTCGGAGTCTTCGCGTGCACCCAGGAGGGCACCGGATCAGGACCGTTCCTGGAGTTCGCGGCACGCAAGGCGTCCAGGATCGACATCCGGCGAACATGCGCCCACCGGGCGGCCTCACCGAGGGCCCGCGCGAACCTGCCACGCCACAGCAGCTCGACCAGGTGGTACGGAGACGTCAGGAGGAGGGCATCGCCTCCGTCACCGGTCATGTGCAGGTCCGAGCCCACATGTTCGGCGAGCCACACCAACTGTCCGGAGAAGTAGGCGTAGGAGACCGTAGAGGGTGCCGGTTCGTCCGTGGCGGGGACGAACCCGAGACCACCGTAGGGCGAGTGTTCCTCGGTCAAGGGCATCCACCGGTGACGGAGTCCGGGATGGTCGGCGGCCTCACGGGCGTAGTCCAGATCTCCACCCTGGTGTACTCCTGCGGGATGGACGGTGACCCCCGTGATCCGTCGCTTTCGCGGAGCCAGCCGTTCGGCGGCCAGGAGACCGAGGGCTGTGGAGTCGAAACCGCCGGAGAAGTCCGTGCTCGGCCGAGCCGAGCGGTCCACACGAACGGCCACCGCTCCTTCGAGTGCGGACCGCAGACGGCGCGCGTGCCCATCGGGGTACGGCGTCGGTCCCCATACCGGGTTCATGGTGGGCTCGCCCTCACCGGACATCCGGACACGGTGTCCGGCGGGCATCCTCTTCACCCCGTGAAAGAACGAGCCCTGCTCACCTTCGGCGCTGTCCGGACTGATCAGCCTGGCGGCCACCATCGCGGTGTTCACCTGGGGAGGGCCGTCCAGGCAGGACAGGAGGCGGGAGCTGGAGGCCCACACCGTTCCCTGCCGGGTGGAGCGGGTGTAGACGGGAACGGCCGAGCTGAGATCGGTCCAGACGGTGGTCGTGGAGGACTCGATCTGGATCACGACGTAGCTGCCGGACCACCTCCAGACCGCGTCGTCCGGGACGGCGTGTTCCGTGGCGCGGTGGATTTGCTCGACCGTGGCGCCGCACGGACCGAACACCACGATGTGCCGATCACCGTGGGAGACGAGCATTCGTTCGTGTTCTGGCCAGTCGGCGCTCGCCCACACCTGGGGAAGCCGCGGTGAGACCGGTAGCGCACCGACCGGCCGGTGGAAGGGTGGGCCGGTAGAACCGCCGAACCACATGGGAGTTTCCTCCTGCTTCATGAACGGGGCACCCGAACCTGTGTCCGGGCGCCCCGTCAGCGGTCAGTTGTAGGGGTTGCGCTTGTTCTCGTTCTGGGCCCGGCCCTGGCCGAGCGTCAGGTCTGCCGCGTCCCCGAGTTCGACCAGCAGCTCCTCGTGAGTCTCCTGATCCTCAGCCTTCGTGTTGTCCATCCGTCCTCTTCCCTCTCACAACCGATTCCGCCACCGAGGCGCTTGTCGGTCCCACCCTCCATTTCCTGACGGCTTCGGTGAAGGCGTGACCTCGGGAGATGGACGTGTGCGCCCCCGCAAAGGAGCGCGAGGGGGGAGTGCGTTTCGCGGGATCCCCACTCGCGCACCGGCAGCCGTGGCACACTGCCTTCGACCCGAACTCGTGGAGAAGCTGTGGCGCGTACCCCCAAGCAGCCGAACGTCCAGCTCGTGGAACTCCTGGACGAGGCTGGAATGCCCGCCAAGGGGCTTGCCCGCAGGGTCGTGGATCGGGGCAGAGAGCAGGGGTTGTCGCTCTCCTACGACCACAACAGCGTCCGTCGCTGGATGTCGGGCGAACGTCCGCAGCGGCCAGTCCCCGGAATCATCGCGGCCGTCCTCTCCGAGGCGCTGGGGCGCCTCGTACTTCCGGAGGACTGCGGTCTTCCCGACGACGAGGCACGGACCCTGGAGTTTCCGCTGTCCTGGACGACAGGGATCACCACTGTCGGTCAGCTCTACCGGGCTGACGGCGAACGCCGTCGCGATGTCCTCGGCGGATACTCGACGGCGGCCTACCCCAGCGCGACCGTACGGTGGCTCACCCAGCCTCCTGCGTCCGGACCCGCCCATCGCGGCCGGATCCGTGTCGGACGGCCCGAGATCTCGGCCATCCGGCAGATGACGCGTGCCTTCCGGGACTTGGACAACCGCGTTGGCGGGGGCCGCATCCGCAGCACCGTCGTGCAGTACCTCGACGCCAACGTCGCCCCGCTGCTGCGGGGCAGCTACACGGAGGAGGTCGGCCGGGATCTGTTCTCGGCAGCCGCCGAACTCACCAAGGCCGTGGGATGGATGGCCTACGACTGCGAGGAGCACGGACTCGCCCAGCGGTACCTGATCCAGGCCCTGCGCATGGCTCAGACATCCGGGGATGACGGGTTGTGCGCCGAGATCCTCGCGGCGATGGGCCACCAGGCCACCTATATCGGGCGGTCGGCAGAAGCCGTGGACCTGGCGAGGGCGGCGCAATCCGCCGCCCACCGGGCCGGGCACCCCGCGCTCGCGGCGGAGTGCCACCTCATCGAAGCCCACGGGCACGCCGGACTCTCAGACCCACGGGCCACGTCCCGCTCCCTGCGGGCGGGGGTGAAGGCCTTCGAAGCGGACGACCCCAGCCCGCCGGAGTGGCTGGCCTACTTCGACAACGCCTACCTCGCGGCCAAGGTCGCGCACTGCTTCCTCGCTCTGGGCAATGACGCCCAGACGGCTGTGTACGCCGAGCAGTCCCTGAAGATGAACACCGACTACGTACGCGGCAGGACGTTCAACCTCCTGATGCTCGCCACCGCCCACGCCACCGACGAACCGGAGGAAGCGGTGCGGGTCGGTGGAGTGGCTCTGAACCTGGTGGAGGGGTTGCAGTCACAACGTGTGTTGTCCTACCTGCGCCGTCTGCGGCACCGGCTCCGGCCTCACGAGAACCTGCCCGAGGTGGAGGAGTTCACGGCACGGGTCAGGGAGGTCATACCAGGGTGAGTGCCCGGTACAGGGCGACCACGGTGGAGGCGCCGACGATCTCTCCCCGGGCGATCATCTCTACCGCCTCCTCCAGGGGCCACCAGCGGATCTCCTGGGCTTCGTTGACGTCTGGAGGGGTGTCGGTGAGGTCGGCACCTCGGGCCAGGTAGATGATCTGGGGCTGGTCCACCGATCCGATGGCGGGCTGGAAGGTCACCATGTGCTCCATCGAGCGGGGCCGCCACCCGGTCTCCTCCTCGACCTCACGTGCCGCCGCGGCCTCGATGTCCTCGGCACCGTCGACGTAACCGCCGGGCAGTTCCCACACCCATCGGTCGATGATGAATCGGTGTCGCCGCATCAGCAGGGCTTCGCGCTGGTCGTTGACCACGAGCGTCATCGCGGCGGGGGGCATCGTCACGACGTACTGGGTGAAGGACACCCCGTCCGGGAGGGTGACGTCGACGGTGGAGAGGCGGATGTGCCGGTTCTGGTCCACGAGCTTCTCGCCGTGGATCGTCCATTGAGTGCTCACACCGGCACCCTAGGACAGCGCTGTGCCGGTGCGGCCATCACTACATGGGGCTTATCGGTAGTCAGGGCCGCCAGAGGTGGGTGACCCAGAGCGCTCCCGAACGATTCCCATGGGGAGTTCATGGTCTGGTCGAGACAGATCATCTCGTATACGACACAGGCGCGCCTGGGAAGAGCGATGCAATCCGCTCTCCCCAGGCGATGCATCCAGAGGCCGCTGGCGGCGCAGTCGACCCCACCACAGGGTCAACACTCTGGTTCCCCAAGCTCCGTCAAGGGCAACGACAGGCAAGCTCTTCGGGGATCTCTCTAGCTCGGCAATCAGAAACCAAACGCGTGGCGTCTGGTTCATCCGCGAACTTGTTGGCGATCCTAACTCGGATTTCCAATGAAAAGCTTCTACGAAAAAGATAAGAACTAATCTGAACAGATATTAACGTTTCTAAACACCTCGAAACAGAGTCGAACTGTGAGAAGCAGAAGAGGACTCTGGGAAACGGGAGATGGCATCGCACCAGCCCAGTGCGCTGCCATTGGATCAAGCCAAGCCATAATATGATCTACAACACACTTGCGAGAGAGGGTGCACACCCCTCAAGAATGCGGTAACTTGGTGAAATCGATCCCCGCCCGTTACGCGGACTAACCACCCGTAGGCAGATCGATGACGGTCTCCGTCAAGGGCAATTTTCGAAAGACAGGACACCTATGTTCAGTTTCTCTTTTTGCGGACACTCGATGGCCGGGCGCCTTCTCCTCTCCCTCCTCATTCTCGCGCTGGTCTGCGTGCTCACTGTTTCCGGGTACGGCCTGCTCGGCTCGCTGGGACTGGTTGCCATCGTCGTGATTGTCGCGGCCGACCTGTCTTCCCGCCTGGTGCGGACCCAGGAAGGCGTCTGATGAAGCTGTCGGGTTTCGATGAGGAGCTGGTCCCCCGCAAGATGAAGGAGGGCGTCCTTTACGAAGGTATGCCTGTCCACAATGGGACCTACCTCCGGGTCTGGCGCGACCCGGAAACGCACCGTCCCTACATCCGCCGCACGCTCGACAGCCAGGACCTGTTCGGCGAGCCCGAGTACGGGGTGACGTCCGTCTCAGAACGCGACGTAATGCCGGTGATCCTCCGGGATGGCGTGCTTACCGAGTTGAGGAAGCATAGGCAGAGGTCGATGGCCTCGCTCCGAAACAGCGGACAGAATCTTAGGAACTATCGCTCCTCTTCTCCTTTGGGAGAAATCAAGCCTTCTCCTACGGTGGATCAGCCAAAGGAACGTCTTCGAGGACCTCGGGTCGTGGTTGAGCGTGGGGTTCCGGCCCGGAAGGCTATCGAAGATTTCGGCGAGTACGACGAACGTCCCGATCCGCTTCAGACCTCCTCTGCCGAGGAGTTCTTGGAGGCGCTGCGTGAGTACCGGATCTGGGCAGGTGAACCCTCCTTCCGGAAGATGAGCGACAACTGCAGGCATAAGATCGCGTACTCGACGCTCAACACCGCACTCAACGGTGGCCGCCTGCCCAAGCTCCATATCGTGGAAGCCTTCATCGAAGGATGCGGCGGCGACCGAGATGACGTGCGGCGCTGGGCTACGGCTTGGCGCAAACTGCGCAAGCGGGAAGGCGCGATCCCCAGTTCGGGCCCCTGGGCAGCGGTGCAGATCTTCGAGTTCATCGACCACGCCAGCCAGGTACACAACACTGCCTGACCTATCTCAAGTCCGCCCTGGCGCAAGCCCAGGGCGGACCTCTCGCCTGCCCGATTGGCAAGATACTCTGTTGTATGCCCGGCAAGGCTCGCTTATCGTACATACGCGTTTAAGCGACTGCCTGTTGTGAGACCAACTCGAGTCGCCAACGGATTTGATCCGAACCTCGCAGGCCGACGAAATGCTCGGGGATTGCTCCGCTGTTCCGGAACGCGATGACATGGGGTGGTCTTCGGCGGCATGTAGCGGGACGGCGCCGCCCAGATGAGTCGGAACGAAACACCGCATATCGGGGCGTTTCGCCCGCGCACACGCGGACTTTTAATCCGTGGGTTCAGGGTTCGAGCCCCTGGGGGCCTACCCGCAAAACCCCAGGCCAGAGGCTGTTTTCGAGGTCCTCGCCCTGGGGTTTTCGTGCGTCTGGGGCCGTCTGGTCGCTCCGTGTGTGCCCTCCAGCCTCGGCCGCGCCTCCACCTCGACGGAGCACACCGGAGCAACAGCGCGCCCGAACCCACTCAGACCGATCCCTAACGCCTCGGCCGGTCCGAAGTCCGCTGGCCACGGCCCGCGCCCCACGGACGCATACGCTCGCCGAGCACAGCGGGCACCGGAGGTTCGCATCCGGAACTGGGCCTTGACGAGTGAGGGACCCTCGAACTCCTCGGGGACGGCGTCCATCAGCACCTCGTTGACGGTCTCGCCCAGCCACTGGTTGGAGTTGCGCCGCATCCCCTGCCGCTTGAACCCCGCCTTCTCGTAGGCGCGGATCGCCCCGGCGTTGGGCTCGATGACGGTCAGGTACACGCACCTCAGGTTGGTCACGTGGAAGGCGTAGTCTGCGCCTCGCCGTGGCGTCGCTGAGGAGGCGGTGCCGTTCAGGGCGGCTGGCGATCCGGTCAGGCTGCCGCCGTGTCGGGTTGCAGGGCGGGGCCGAGCAGGAGCCCGCCGTCCGCGACGAACTCCGAGCCCGTGACGAACGAGGCGTCGGCCGAGGTGAGGTAGAGGAGGAGTGCGGTGATGTCGGCCGGGGTTCCCATTCGGGGGATGGCGTACGGCTCGGGCGAGTAGAAGTCGGCGATGGGCGGCTGACCGGCGATCGGTTCGTTGACCAACGGGGTGGAGATGACGCCGGGGTGGATGGAGTTGACCCGGATGCCGTCTCGACCCAGCTCCAGCGCGGCGGTCCTGGTGAGCCCGCGCAACGCCCACTTGCTGGCGACGTACGGCGCGTAGAGCGAGGTGCCGGCGTGGGCCATCGTGGAGGCGATGTTGACGATCACTCCGCCGCCGTTGCGGCGCAGTGACGGGGTCACGGTCTTGGTGCCGAGAAACGTGCCGGTGAGGTTGACGTCGAGTACGCGGTCCCAGACCCGCCGTTCGGTGGCCTCGATCGGCACCGCGGGGTTCTGGACGCCGGCGTTGTTGACCAGGATCCCGATCGGACCGAACCGGCGTTCGGTCTCGGTGACCGCCGCCGCCCAGGCGTCCTCGTCGGTGACGTCCAGACGAACGAACAGTGCCCGCTCGCCGAGTTCGGCGGCGAGCTCCTTGCCAGGCCCTTCGGAGAGCGCGGCGATGACAACGTTCGCCCCCTCCTCGTGGTAGGCCCGAACGTGGCTGGCCCCCTGCCCGCCAGTGCCGCCGGTGACGAGAACGGTCTGCTTGTCGAAGCGTCCCATGACGCGGTCCTCCCTGCGAAACAATGGTGAGTCGAGTGACTCGCCTCGCCAAAGCTACGTACATGACGGGTGGTGAGTCAAGTGGCTCGCCTCGCGTAGAGTGGCGCCCATGACGACGGAGCCCTCGCCCTACCACCGGCGCGTCGCCGAGCAGAAGCGGGCGGCCATCATCAAGGCCGCCACCCGACTGTTCCTCGACGCCGGGTACGCCGGCACCTCACTGGCCAAGGTCGCCGAGGCGGCCGGGGTGTCGAAGGCGACTCTGTTCAAGCAGTTCCCGACCAAGGCGGCTCTGTTCGACGCGATCGTGACGGAGTCCTGGACGGTTGAGGACGACGGAGACCTCCGCCCGCCGACGGGCGACCTGCGGGCGGGCCTGACGGCGATCGGCCGCCGGTACGTCACCCTCCTCGCCCAGCCCGGCATGGCGGCCCTCTTCCGCATCGTCATCGCCGAACTGCCGCGCTTCCCCGAGTTGGGCGAAGCCCACTTCGAGCGCGGCAAGATGCCCTACTTCGACTCGGTGCGCCGCTATCTCGACGCCGAGAACGCCCTGGGCACGGCCAAGCTGGACGACACGGAACTGGCGGCGACCCAGTTCCTCGGGATGATCTCCAACTACGTCTTCTGGCCCCGGATGCTGCTCATCGACTGGTCGCCTGACGACGCATCGATGGCACGCGTCGTGGACGAGGCCGTACTGATGATGGAGGCCAGATACGGCGCGGCGAACACCACCGGCTGAAGCAGCCGTGCGCGGCGCGTGAAGGCCGGTCGGCGGGTCGGCAACGTTGCTCCGACCGGACCGGCACCGCGACGAACGCCGGGGGCGAAGAGGGGCGCGGTGGTGATCGCGGAAAAACGGGCGGATCTGGCCGTGGCCTGTGCCCAACTCCCGTGCCCGACGGGCGGCCACCCGGCGCCGGGTCGGGCGGGGCGGCCTGGGGATTTCCCGAAAACAGGATCTGAGTTTTCCCGGCCTAGAAAAAATACTTCGGCCACAACACATTTCCTCTAACCCCTGTACTACGCATTTCGGTGTCCTGCGGCACACCGCTTTTCCGGGGCAGGGGGATTCCTGTGTGATAGGTTCTAAGGAGTTGCAGTCGTGAACCCCGATGGACTCCATCTCTTCGGGCGATCACCGCGGTGACGGGAAAATCGTCATCCGCGGTTTTCTTCATGCTCCGAACGAGAGGTATCCCTATGGCGACCGGTACGGTCAAGTGGTTCAACGGCGAAAAGGGCTTCGGCTTCATCGAGCAGGACGGCGGCGGCCCCGACGTCTTCGCCCACTACTCGAACATCCAGGCCACGGGCTACCGCGAGCTGGCCGAGGGCCAGGCCGTGCAGTTCGACGCCGTGGCGGGGGCCAAGGGTCCCCAGGCCGAGAACATCACCCTGGTCTAGGGGAGCCGACGCTCCTCCTGCGGCAGGGGCCCGCCCTCAGGGCGCTGGGCCCCTGCCGCTTTTCCTTTTTCTCCGCCCGGTTTTCCAGCCGTCACCCCCCGAACGGCACCGGCGTCCACCGCGCCCCGGAGTCCTCCGGACGAGCGCGGAAACCCGCATTACTTATCCGGCGTACTCCGGTTTCCCCCTGCGAGGTCGAAAGGCCTCCCGCCCGGCGAGCGCCGCTGGCGAAAGGCCTCACATGAGTTATCCGCACCGCACCGACACCAGCCGCGGTCGTCCCTCCCGGGGATACGGCCGTCAGCGCCCCCGCACGCCCGGACACCCCCGGTCCGGCGGTCCTTCCGGGGAGTTCGCCCTCCCGGTCAGCATCACCCCAGCGCTCCCGCCGGTGGAGTCCTTCGAGGCGCTGGACATGCCCGCACCGTTGAAGCGGACCCTGACCCGGCAGGGGCTGACGGTCCCGTCCGAGATCCAGGCGGCCACCCTGCCGAACTCCCTGGCCGGACGCGACGTCCTGGGCCGCAGCCGGACCGGTTCGGGCAAGACCCTGGCCTTCGGACTGGCTCTGCTCGCCCAGCTCGACGGGCGCAAGGCCGAGCCCCGGCGCCCCCTGGCCGTGGTGCTCGCACCCACCCGTGAGCTGGCCCAGCAGGTGGCCGACGCACTGGCGCCCTACGCGCGGTCGGTGGGGGTGCACGCGACGACCGTGGTGGGCGGCATGCCCATCAGCCGCCAGTCCCGCGCCCTGCGTCAGGGCGTGGAGCTGGTCGTGGCCACCCCGGGCCGCCTGCGCGACCTGATGGAGCGCGGCGACTGTGTTCTGGACCAGGTTGAGGTCACCGTCCTGGACGAGGCCGACCAGATGACCGACATGGGCTTCATGCCGCAGGTCACCGCGATTCTCCAGCAGGTTCCGGCCGACGGTCGACGCATGCTGTTCTCGGCCACCCTGGACCGCAACGTCGACACCCTGGTCCGCCGGTTCCTGAACGACCCGGTGGTCCACTCGGTCGACCTGTCCGAGGGCGCGGTCTCCACCATGGAGCACCACGTCATGCACGTGTCGCACGCCGACAAGCAGGACGTCGTGACCCGGATCGCGGCCCGCGACGGTCGGGTGATCATGTTCCTGGACACCAAGCGCGCCGTGGACCGGATGGCCGAGCACCTGCTGGCCAACGGGGTCCTCGCCGCGCCGCTGCACGGCGGGCGGTCCCAGCCCCAGCGCACCCGCACCCTCGACCAGTTCAAGAGGGGCGCCGTGACCGCGCTGGTCGCCACCAACGTCGCCGCGCGCGGCATCCACGTGGACGGGCTGGACCTGGTGGTCAACATCGACCCGCCCACCGACCACAAGGACTACCTGCACCGGGGCGGACGCACCGCGCGCGCGGGCGAGGCGGGCAGCGTGGTCACGCTCGTGCTGCCCAGCCAGCGGCGCGACATGACCCGGCTGATGAGCCGGGCCCGGATCGACGCGCACACCGCGCGGGTGGACGCCCAGGACGTGGAGCTGACCAGGGTGACCGGAGCGCGTGAGCCCTCGGGCGTACCGGTCGCCGTGCCTGCCGGGGGCTCGCGGGAGCGGCGGCACCGTGGTGCCGCGGCACGCCGACCGCGCCGCTGACCCGACCACGACGGGGCCCGGGAGTAGGACGCTCCCGGGCCCCGTCGTGCTGGTTCTCCAAGTCGCGGATGCCCGCCCACGTCCGGAAAAAGGCTGGTCCCTGCCCCGGGGTCGTGTGGGCCGCACCGCGTCCCCGCCGTCACCGCCGGTGTGCCGCGTTCTTCGGAATCGGGTTCCCGGATTCTGAGGCAGCCGGAAACGGGCGGTGCTGAGAACCGGCGGATTCGACCCGCGCCCCGCCGTTCGCAGGAGGTGCCCAGTGGTTGCTCGGCTGTTCCGGGACAGGGGGGCACGGGGCGGTCTCCTGCGCCCGCGGCCTGGGCTGGGCTCCGACGACGCGATCACTGCCGCCGGGCCGATCACTCCTTTCGGCTGCTTCGGCACCGCCGGGAAAGCCGCCGCTTCGGCCCTTTACGACGGAGTGTCCGTCTGCTGGCGTGCCGGGGCCGAGAAGGCGGCGAACGCGGTGTCCAGCAGGTTGCCGAGGTCCTCTCGGCCTTCGCTCGCGCTCCACTGCCCGAGGACGATCCACAGGATCTCGAGCGCCGCCGCCACGCGCACTTCGGCGACGACCGACGACCCGTCGGCCGAGGAGGTCGTCTTCTGCAGTCGGGCGACGATCTCCGGGCGCCATGCAGCCTGCTTCTCGCGGAGGCGCGCGCACAGGGCCGGGGTCCGCTCGATGAGGCCGAGGATCGTCACGAGCTCCTGGACGTCGCGCACGAGGAACCTCACGGCTGACTCCAGGGCGTTGCGCAATCTGCTCCAGTCGTTCCGGTCGGCCCGTTCGGCATCGAGTGCGTCGGCGATGACGCCACCGACAGGGTCGAAGACGAACAGGACCACGTCTTCCTTGGTGCCGAAGTAGCGCAGGAAGGTGCTCCGCGACACCCCGGCGGCTTCGGAGAGGTCGGTGAAGGTGACCTGGTCGAAGCCGGTGAGGCAGAAGCGGTTGAACGCGACGCGAGCCAGCTCTGCTCGCACCGCGTGGCGGCTGATCTCACGGGTACCGCTTGGCGCTGCGCTCATGGGGACGAGTGTACTCCGACACACTCGCTTGCTTCTTTGAATCCAGGTTTCTAGTCTGACACCCAGTGTCACCCTCGATACTGGGATTCGCGACGCGGTCCCCGGTCGGCGGCCTGGCCGCAGGCCGTCCCTTACACGCGTACATGGAGCCACTTCATGAGCTACAAGGACCTTCCCGCCCTGACGATCGACGTCTCGGACGGGGTCGCGACGGTGAAAATCGATCACCCGCCGCTCAACCTGATGGACGCGGTCCTCCTGTCGTCACTCCGGGCGTTCGTCGCGCGTGTGCGGGATGACGCCGACGTCCGCGTCATCGTCTTCGAGAGCGCTGACCCGGAGTTCTTCGTCGCGCACGGTGACATGGCCTACCTCACCGACCCCGACGCGCTGCCCGCAGCCACCCGCGCCGCGATCGCGGCCGCACCGGGCTCGACCGTCCCGGAAGGCCTGAACATCCTCCAGGCGATGAGCGAGGAGGTCCGCTCGCTGCCGCAGGTCACTATCGGCAAGCTCGCGGGCTTCGCGCGCGGCGCGGGCAACGAGTTCTTCATGTACCTGGACATGCGGTTCGCGGCGATCGGCGAGTCGGGTCAGGGCCAGCCGGAGTCCTTGATGGGGATCCTCCCCGGAGGCGGTGGCACGGTGAACATGACGCGGCTGGCGGGAAGGGCCCGCGCGCTGGAGCTCATCCTCGGCGCAGAGCTCGTGGGCGCGGAGCTCGCGGAACGGTACGGCCTGATCAACCGTGCCCTGCCCGCCGCAGAACTCGATCCCTTCGTGGACACCCTCGCCCGACGGATCGCCGGCCTCCGGGCGGAGGTGATCCCCATGACGAAGGCTGCGGTCGACGCGGTCGCGCAGCCGATTCCGCGTGCGGCCTACGCCGTTGAGAACGAGGGTCTGGTCGCCGCGTTCGGCGATGAGGTCACCGAGCTCGCCCACAAGCTGCTCGCCGCTGGTATCCAGACCCGCGAGGGCGAACGGGACCACGAGCGCATCGCCAACAGCATCTGAGCGCCCAAGCTCTCGCCATCCGTGCGCAGAGGCCCCGTGAGAGGAGCTCCTCAGCCGTTGCCGGCACGCGTGTTCCCGAGTGGTCGGGCCGACCGCCCCGGTTCACCGGGCACTGTCGGGAACACGACCGGCCGAAGCGCCGGAAACGGCGGGCAGGGGAGCGGACGGCGTAAGCAGCCGTAGGTTCGGAAGCGCTGTCGGCCGCGCGAACTGGCGCGGTCGGGAAGGCGGGCGGCCGAGCGGGCACGGGTCCCGTCGACCATGGAGCCGCTGGCACCCCGTGATCGCCGAGGAGGCCCGTGCCCGTGCTCCCATCATGGCCGGCCGAGCCGCTCTGGGACCGATGCGCGGTCCTGCCTCCCGGGCGGCCGGAACGCCACCCAGGCCATTCACCTGGCTGTCACCACCGGAGCCGGTACATGCCGGACTCGGTCCGTGCCTCGCCGACCTGCGATGAGACCGCCACGGAACAGTGGTGGTTCAGCTCCCGGAGCCGACGATGGCGGTGACGCGGATCTCCACGCGCATCGCGGCGAGGCCGAGGACGGTGACGCCGGTCTCGGTCCAGATCGGCGCACGGCCGCCGAGGCGGCGGCGGAACTGCTCGGCCATGACCCTGTTGTGGTCGTCGCCGATGACGTCGTCCCCCGGCGCGACCTTGTGGTACGAGTTGACGTGGATGACGTCCTTCCAGGTCGCGCCGACCGTGGCGAGCGTGCTCTCCACGTTGTCGAAGGCCTGGACGATCTCGTCCTCCAGCGAGTCGGGGACGGCCAGGTCGTCGTCCACTCCGGCCTGGCCTGAGATCTCGACCCGGTCGCCGACGCGGACGGCCCCGCTGTAGCCGAGGGCCGCGTGCAGCTTCTCGCCGTAGCCCGGAGCGATGCCGAAGGTGACGGTGCTCATGATGCTCCTTCTTCCTTGCCGCAGGGGTGCGTTTCCCCTTCGATGACTTCAAGCGTAAAGTGACAGTAGCAAGCAATGACTTCAAGCGTCAAGTGATGGCGGGATTCGCCGGAAGGGCGGGACGGCTCCATGAGCGACACGGAAGGGTCCATGAGCGGAACACACGGGCACGGGGACGGCGAGGAGCCGCGGTGGCTCGACGAACAGGAGAAGGCGGCGTGGACGGGCCTGGTCTCCCTCGTCCTGCTGCTGCCCGGCAAGCTGGAGTCACCGCTGCGGCAGGAGAACGGCCTCACCCTGTTCGAGTACCTCGCGCTCAGCCACCTCTCCGAGGCCCCGGGGCGCAGGCTGCGGATGGGGGAGCTCGCCTTTCTCGCCAGCGGTTCGCTCTCCCGTCTGTCCAACGTCGTCAAACGCTGTGAACAGCGCGGCTGGGTCGTGCGGACACCCGACCCGGACGACGGCCGCTACACCCTCGCCGAACTCACCGACGTCGGCCTCGACCTCGTGCGCTCGGCGGCGCCCACGCACCTGCGCTCCGTGCGCCGCACCGTCCTCGACCCGCTCAACACGACCGACCTGAAGGCCCTCGCCCGCATCGCGGAAAAACTCGGCATCGTCCCCGACGGCCTCGGCTGACAGCCGTTCCCGTGCCACGACCCGGGACGGTCGGGCCCGTGCGGGGGGGCGGCGAGTCGGCCCGCCCGCACCGGGGCACGGCCCCATCCGGCCCCCAACCGGCCCCGCTCGGTCCTGCCCGGCTCCACCCGGCCCTGTCCGGTCCCCGGCCACCCGGGGACCGGACAGGGCGCCCGGACGCTACGACGGCGCCCCGGCCGTGACCGGCGCGGGCGTCGCGCGCCCGCCGCGCACCACCATGCCCGCGGGCACCGCGGCGAGGACGAAGAGCACCCCGGCCGTCAGGACGTAGAGGTACACGCCGGTCGCCGTGCTCACCGGGGCGCCGTCGGCCACGACCCCGGGGATCTGGGTGGCCTTGAGGAGTTCGCCTCCGGCGAAGCTGAAGACGACCGAGCCGAGGGCGAACATGACCGACACCAGGCCGGAGACCGTGCCCTGCCGTTCCGGCGGTGCCAGGCTGGTCGCCAGGTTGTAGCCGGACGTCGAGATCGCGCCGGCGGCCATGCCGACCAGGGCCCCGCAGGCGACCGCCAGCGGCAGGACCGACACGCCGACGAGCATCATGAGGGTCGCCGCCGCACCGACGGCGATGGCGGCGAGGAGGGGCCGTGCGGCGCCGAACCGCCCCGCGACCCATCCGGCGAGGGTGCCGCCGACCATGATGCCGAGCGAGGGCGCGGCGAGCAGGACCGCCACCGCGCCTCCGTCGCCCAACCCGTAGCCGAGTCCCAGCTCGGGAGGCACCTGGGCGACGATGCTCGTCAGTTGGAGCATGCTCCGGAAGGAGCCCGCGGCCAGGACCAGGGCCAGCAGCGTCAGCAGGACCGGTCGGCTGAGGGCCCGGATGTCGATGATGGGTTCGGCGATCCGCAGGGCCAGGACCGCCCAACCGGCCAACGCGGCGACACCGGCCGCCAGCAGCACGACCATGCCCGCGGACAGCCACCCGGCGTCTCCGCCGAGGCTGACGTAGGCGAGCACGGAGCCGAGGCCGCCGCCCAGCAGGAGCGCCCCGCCCACGTCGATCCGGCCGGCGCCGCGGACCGGCGACTCCGGGATGAGGGCACGCACGCAGAGCGCGGCCGCCGCGGCGAGCAGCGCCGCCACGACGAACACGCTGCGGTAGCCGAACAGGTCGATGACCGGCACCATCACGAACGGTTCGATGATCCCGACGATCGCCGATCCCGACGTCACGAGCCCGATCACGGGCATGGCCACCCGCGGGGCGCAGATCTGGAGTACGAGGGCGACCGTGATGAAGATCGCGGCCAGGGCTGCCCCCTGGAGGAAGCGCCCCACCAGGAAGATCCAGACGTTGGGGGCGACGAGGCAGACCAGCGCGCCCGCGCACGCGGTCACCAGCGTGACGACGAGCAGCCGCCGCTTGCCGAAGACGTCGGAGCTCTTCGCGAGCAGCGGCGACCAGATGGCCCCGGCCAGCATCGCGCTCGCGTTCAGCCACGCGGCCTGGTCGGTGTCGAAGTGCTCCAGCAGTTGGGGCAGGACCAGCAGGGGGGAGGCGATGGCCACGTCGGCCAGGACGTTGGCGAGGATGAGAACGGCGACCCAGAGGACGAGTCGCCCGCTCCATCGGTGCTCCGGGGTGTCGGCAGCGGACTCTTCCGGCGTGTCCTTCACATCTATCCTCTCCGGCGCGCCTTTCCGGCGCGTCAGGGGTCGGGAACTCCTCGCGTCGGGGTTCAGCGTGTGCCGGTGTCCGCTGCCCGCAGGGCCTCGTCGCGGGCGGCGATGGCGGCCCAGCTGGTCGGCAGTATGCGGTCGCGGCCGCGGTCGACGCTGGCCTGGGCGAAGGTGACGTAGGGGCGCTGCCGGACCTCGTACCGCTCGAACGCGGCGGTGTGGTCGCCGCCGCACCGGTCGAGTTCCTCGGCGAGGATGTGCGCGCCGGTGAGCGCGAGTGAGGTGCCCCGGCCGGAGAGGAAGGCCGGGCTGTACCCGGCGTCGCCGACGAGGGCGACGCGGCCGCGGTGCCAGGAGGGCAGGTGGATCTGGCTCGCGGAGTCGAAGAAGAAGCCGGGGTCGGCTCGGACCGCGTCGAGCAGCTCCGGGATTCTCCACGACCGGTGCCCGGCGAAGGCGTCGATGACGATCTTCTTCTGGGCGTCCAGGTCGTGGCGGTCGTAGTCGAGCGGTTCCGAGCGGAACTGGAAGACCGCGACGGCCCTGTCCTTGTACCAGAAGGTGCCCGCCATTCGGCTGGGGACGTTGTGTATCGAGTTGACGCCCTCGGACCGGGCCTCGCCGGGCAGGGCGGCGAGCGCGATGTAGACACCGAGGTGGCGGAGGTAGTCCTCCTCGGGCCCGAACACCAGCCTGCGTACCGCGGAGTGCTGGCCGTCGGCACCGAGCACGAGGTCGTACCGCCCGGTTCGACCGGAGGCGAAGCGCACTCCGACACCGTCGCCGCCGTCGGCCAGCTCCGCGATCGAGTCGCCGAAACGGATCGCCGCGGTGCCGGGGAGCGCGTCGGCGAGGACGCGCACGAGGTCCTCGCGGAGGATCTCGATGTCGTCGTCGGAGTCGCTGATCTGGGCGATGGGGATGCGGCCCACCGGTTCGCCGTCGCCGTCGACGAACCAGGTGGACTCGGTCATCCGCAGCCGTCGCTTCCGGATCTCGGCGAGCAGGCCCATCCTCTCCACGGTTCGGACCGCGTCACCGCGGATGTCGATGGGTGTGCCCGCGAGGCGGAGGCCGTGGTCGTACTCGACGACGGTGACGTCGTGGCCGCGGGTGCCGAGTTCACGCGCGGCGGCGAGGCCGGCGATACCGGCTCCGGAGACGAGGATGTTCACGGGATGTGCTCCAGGTGGGTCTGGGCGGACGTGCCGGTCGGATGGGTGGCGGTGCTCCGGAGCAGGGGAGGGGGCGCGGCAGCGCGGTCGGCGCAAGGGTCGCGGTACCTGGCAACTAAAGCAACTATTTGTTGCTTTAAGAAAGCCTACCCGCGGTCGGCTTGCACCGCAATGCCGCGCCTGGCGACAATCGGCACCCGAGCAGAGAACAGGAGGTGGGCGTGGAGATGGCCGACGGGACCGCTGACCGGCCGCCCGCACGGCGCCCCGGCGGCCGCAACGCGCGGGTGCGTGCGCGGGTCCTCACCGCGACCGCCGAGCTCGTCGCGCGCGACGGCGTCGTGGGCTTCCGCTACGAGGAGGTCGCCGAGCGCGCCGGTGTGCACAAGACCAGCGTCTACCGCAACTGGCCCGACCGCGAGGAGCTGGTCGTCGACGCCGTACTGAGCTACGCCGAGAACCTCGCGTCGGTCGCCGACACCGGTGACCTCCACCGGGACCTGGCGGACTTCCTGATGGGCCTCGCCGGTGGCCTGGAGACGCCTTTCGGCCGGACGCTCGAACAGGCCGTCCAGCCCGCCCACCAGAGCCCCGCCGTCCGGCAGGCGCTGTCCAGGGTCCTCGACCAGCGCGTGGCCGTCATGCGGCGGCGGGTGGACACCGCGGTCGAGCGGGGTGAGCTGCCCCCGGTCGACAGCGCCTTCCTCGGCGAGATGATCTCCGGCCCGGTGCACCTCATCCTCAACCGCGGCCTGCGCGCGTTCACCCGCGCGGACGCCGAGCGCATCGTCGCCGTGGTCCTCGCCGGTATCCGCGCCACGGCCCCGCACGGCTGAGGCGCGCGACCGGCCCGGGGCGGCGGGGAGGGCCGGTTCCCCGATCCGCCGTCTCCGGTGGCTTCCGCGCACACGCCGGGGCTTCGGGAGGTACTGTGCGGATGACTTCGGATCGGGGGAGCGGCCATGTGGGCGGTACTGGGTATCTGCGGCAGCCTGCGCCGGAACTCCCACAACGCCGCACTGCTGCGCCTGGCGGGCCGCAGCAACCCCGACGTCTCCGTGGTCGGCGGTGACCTGGCCGGACGCCTGCCCCTGTTCAACCCCGACCTGGACGACGACGGGGACCTGCCGGAGGTCGTCACGAGGTTCCGGTCCTGCGCCGACCGGGCCGAAGGCGTGATCATCGCGACCCCCGAGTACGCGCACGGCCCCTCCGGGGCCACCAAGAACGCCATGGACTGGCTGGTCGGCTCCGGAGGGCTCGCCGGGAAGCCGACCCTCCTCATGAGCGCGTCACCGGGACAGGCGGGCGGTATGCGCGGCCACCTCGCGCTGATTCCCACGCTGACCCTGATGGGGAGCGTCCTGGTCGACTCGGTCACGGTCTCCGGGGCCCCCAGCCGGGTGGACTCCCGTGGTGAGTTCCGTGATCCGGCGGTGCTGGAGCGGGTCCGGCTGGCCATGGACGAGATGGCCACGGCGCTCTCCTACTCCCGGCGGAAACAGGCGACGGACCTGCTCCTGGAGTAACCCCGCTCCTCCGTCGCGCCCCGGGCCGGACCCGCCCCGCTGACCGTGGGCGTGAACGGCGCGCTCCAGCCGCCCGGACCGGTGTCCCGCGCGCGCTCCGACCTGACCCGCCCCGACCCGCGCACGGACGCGGCAGGCGCCGCCGACCGGTCCTGTCCGAGACGTGGGGGCGGTGTGACTCCTGTGAAACAGGGAACCTCCTACTTCCCCCCTCTCGTCCAACACATCGAACTACGGAGTGAAGCCAGCGTGCGCATCTACCAGACCATCCCCCGCATCGCGGCGTCGGCGCTCATCGCCGCCCCCGTCCTCGCCCTGGGCGCCCCGGCCCAGGCCGAGCAGACGACCGGCTGCCTCAGCCGGGACGGCGCCACCGTCGAGGAGGCGCGGGTCACCGAGGAGGTCCCGCAGGAGATCCTGCGCAGATCCGGGTTCGTCATGACCGTGGACCGCTTCACGCGGGAACTGTGCGCGGCGTCGGGCCCGGAGGAGGCGAGCGCGGTCGTCGAACGCCACGGCGACGCGCTCTGGCGCGAGGCGGTGGACCGGGTCCAGGGCAACGCGAGGGTCGAGGGGAGCCTGAGCGCCGGGGACGACCGTCCGGTCTACTGGGCCCGGCTCGCCATGACCTCGGCCCTCAACCGCTGGCAGCCGGACTTCGAGCTGAGCGAGGCCGACCGCGCCGGGCTCGTGGCCGACATGGACCGCCGCTCCCGCGGCCACGACGACACCCACTTCGCCGAGGTCCCCGGGGAGCCCGAGGCCCTCCACGTCGTCGTGACCGGGTTCGACCCGTTCCGCCTCGACAACGACATCCGCCAGGCCAACCCCTCCGGCGCGGCCGCCCTCGCCCTGGACGGGGCGGTGATCGAGACCGACGCCGGGGTCGCGGTCGTGGAGACCATGCTCTTCCCGGTGCGCTGGCGCGACTTCACCGACGGCATGGTCGAGGAGGCCCTCCTGCCGCACTACACCGGCGACCGGCCGGCCGACACGGTCATCACCGTCAGCCAGGGCCGACCGGGCCGGTTCGACCTGGAGGCCCACAACGGCGCCTGGCGCGGTGGCGCCGCGGACAACGAGTCGGTCGGCACGGAGGAGATGGTCCCCGTCCCCGACGGCGTCCCCACCGTCACGCCGCAGCCGCAGTGGTCGGACTCCTCCCTCGACCACCCCGCGATCGTCGAGCAGACCAGCGGCGCGCCGTTCCCCGTGGTCGACAACACCACGGTGACCGAGATCCCCGAGGGCGGGACCGAACCGGTGGTGCGCGTGGACGGGCCCACGCCCGGCTCCGAGGCGCGGGCCGGAGGCGGAGGCGACTACCTCTCCAACGAGATCGCCTACCGCAACACCCTGCTGCGCGACGCCACCGGCCTGGACATCCCCGCCGGTCACGTGCACACCCCGGTCCTGGACTTCGGTCCCGGCGACGGCGTCACCGACCCCGAGTTCGAGCGGAACCGCGCGGCGATCGTCGGTCAGGTCGAGGACATCGTCGCGGCCGCCGTCCGCGGGTGAGGCCCGGGGAGCGGGCCTTCCCCGGCGCGCTCCCACCACCGCGTCGTCCGTTGGGGGCCCGGCCGTCCCGTAGCCGGACACGGCGCTCCGGCGGGCCCCGGCGGCCCCCGCGGGGTTCGGCGGCGGGGCGCTTCGGGCGCTCGCGCCGCCGCCCCGGGGCCGGGGCCGGGAGCCCGCGGGCTGGCAGGCGTACCGTGCGGAACGGGCGTCGGCGTGGCCGGTACGTTCAGGCTCCCGGTCCGGTGAGGAAGTCGCGCACCAGCGCGTTGACCCGCTCGGGCGACTGACGGTTGACCCAGTGCCCGTGGCCCTCCAGCATCTCCAGGCGGGAACGGGGAACCCGTTTCGCGGCGGCCACGGTGTGCCTGGGGTGCACGCCGACGTCCCGGTCCCCCTGGACGAACAGGGTGGGGCAGCGGATCTCGCCCAGACGGGGGCGCAGGTCCACGTTCATCCGCCACGGGCCGATGGAGGCGTTCTGCCAGTCGGAGGAGCCCGCGCCGTTGGCCCGGACCTCGGGCATGATCTCCCCGACGATGTCGTCGAAGTCGTCGACCGGACCCGCGAACAGGCTGGTGCGCGCGAACCGGGCCACCCTCTCGCGGCTGCGGAACAGCCACGTGGGCAGTGTGCGGTTGAGCAGGCGGCTCCTGGCGGTCAGCCACAGCAGCTGGTGCGCCAGGGGAGGGAACGAGATGATCCCGGCCGGAGCCAGGGCGACGAGCCGGTCCACCCGTTCGGAGTGGTCGATGGCGTAGGCCAGGGCGATCGCGCCGCCCTGCGACAGGCCCACCAGGGAGGCTCGTTCGACCTCGAAGCGGTCCAGGACCGCGGTGACGCATGCGAGCATCCGGGTGTGGTCGGCGGTGCCGTTCCAGGGCCTGCTGTGCCCCTGCTTGGGCCAGTCCAGGGCGAGGACCCTGTGGTCGGGGGCCAGGGCCGGGATCATGTGGCGCCAGCTCAGCAGGGCGTTGTCCAGGCCGGCGCCGCTCAGCAGCAGAACGGTGCTCGTGCCCCGCCCCGCGGTGATGACGCTGAGGGCGCCCTCGGGCTGCTCGACGCTGACGCGGGGGAAGGGGTCCGACGGCGGAGGGTTCACGGGTGCCGATCGCTCCTCTCGCGTTCGCTCCGCCACCGCGAGAAGAGCGGGGGCAGCTCGGACTCCAGGAATCCGTAGAGTTCGTGGACGTTGGCCAGGCGTTCGCGGCGCTCGTCCGGGGCCTCCCGGAGCATGCTGAGACCGCGCTCGGTGACCTCGCGAAAAGCGGCCGTCTGGGCGTACCTGCGCTCCAGCATCCGGCTCCAGCCGTTCGCGGCGATGCGGAAGTACTCCTGACGCTGCCCGCGCCTGCGCACTCCCTCGACCAGGCCGCTGGGGGTGAGCAGGCGCGTGGCGCTGCTGATGGAGCTGCGGCTGACCTGGAGGGTCTGTGCGAGCTGGGCGGCGCTCTGTTCCGGTGGATCGCAGATCAGCAGCCAGCCGACGACGCGCCCGGCGATGAGGGGAAGGCCCTCGTGCTCGAAGAACACGGCGACCTCGTCGACGAAGGCCAGTTCGTCCTCTGGGGGTTCGCCCGGGGGTTCGCTCATACGACGATATTACAGTCATTGCAGTAACAACTGCAATGAAAGGATGCCGCGAGGGCGCGGTCGCGACGGGCCGCGGCCCTGCGGGGGAGCGCGGAAGCGGCCGGGACCGCGGGCCCTCCCGGCGGTCCCGAGCCGTCGGGACACCGGTCGGTCCCCGGGCCCCGGGGCGTTCTCCGATACGGTCCGTCCGACTCGGGCGCGTCTCCGCGTCCGCCGCGGGGCGTGTTGGTGTACTCGAGACCATCGGCGTCAACCGACGACAAGGAGTGACATGGCGTTCTCGGAGAAGCAGCAGGCGGTCCTGCGCAAACCGGCGTTCGGACACGTGGCCACGCTCGGCCCGGACGGCTCCCCCCAGTCCAGCCCCGTGTGGATCGACTGGGACGGCGAGTTCCTCAGGTTCAGCCAGACCACGACGCGGCAGAAGCTCCAGAACCTCAGGCGCGACGGCCGGATCTCGGTCTCGGCCACCGACCCCGACGACCCCTACATGTACGTCGAGGTCCGCGGCGTGGTCGACCGGGTGGAGGAGGACCCGGACAAGGCCTTCATCAACGAGATGGCGCAGAAGTACCTCGGAACCCCCTACCCGTGGGACAGCCCCGACGAGGAGCGTGTCATCGTCTACGTCCGGCCGGAGCGCTTCGTCGGCCGCTAGGGCGTGCTCGGCGGACGCGTACCCTGCTGCGCGACGGGCGGCACCCCCGAACACGCCCCCGGACACGGGCGCGGCCCCGCCCCCCGGCGGGGGCGCGCCCTCCGGCGCGCGTGTTCGCCGTTCCTGGGGGATACTTGTGGGAAACTTTGCATGGACTGCAAGGATCTACCTTGTACGGGAGAGGACCATTGGGGCTTCGCGAACGCAAGAAGCAGGCCACGCGCCGTGCCCTCCAGGACGCGGCCGTCCGCCTCACGCTGGAGCGCGGCCTGGAGAACGTGACCGTCGAGGAGATCGCTGCCGAGGCCGACGTCTCCACCCGGACGTTCTTCAACTACTTCGCCACCAAGGAGGACGCCCTCCTGGGCGAGGTCCCGCGGTGCCCCGACGAGGACATGCGCAGGCAGTTCGCGGAGGGCGGCCCCACCGGTGACTTCGTCGAGGACCTCATCACCATGCTGATCGCGTTCCTGGTCAGCACCGACGACCTCGACACCCAGCGCGACGACATGCGCCTGCGCAAACAGCTCATGGACCGCGAGCCCCAGCTCGTCCCCAGGGTGCTCGCCCGCTTCCACACCGTGGAGACGGAGCTCGCCGCCACCATCGCCGAGCGGACCGGCGTCCCCGCCGAGGACGACCGCTCGGTCGTGGTCGCGGCGGCGGCCATGGCGGTGATGCGCCACACCATGAGGCGTCTGCGCTTCTCGGAGAACGAGGAGGCGTCGGACGTCCGCGCCAGCCTTCGCACCGACTTCCGCTTCCTGGGCGAGGTCTACGGGCGGTCCGGGACCGCTGACTGATCGGGGCCCTCGCCCGAACCCCGCGTCGCCCGGCTCCGCGCCCGGATCCCGGGGCCGGACCCCGATCCGGGATCCGGGCCCGACCCCTCCGGCGGCACGGTCCGCGCCCGCGGTGTGCCCCACGCCTCAGCGCCCGGCCGGAACGCCGTGCGCCCCGGTCCGCGTCCAACCCCTGCGGGGCGGGCCGGCACCCCGTGCCCGGCCCCTTCCGGGGGCTCGGGGGGATGTCAGGGGACGCCCAGGGCTGTCCCGGATGGGAATCGTCGTCACGAGGGGGCAGGGTGGAGACATGAACCAGAACTTCCAGAGCAAGCGCTTCCGACGCAGTGGGAGCGACCGCTACCTCGCCGGCGTCTGCGGGGGGATCGCCGAGTTCCTCAACGTCGACTCCACGCTGGTCCGCCTGGTCTTCGTGGTCCTGACGGTCCTCGGGTTCAGCGGCGTCTTCGTCTACATCCTGGCCTGGCTGATCATGCCGGCCGAGAACGAGAAGCGCTCCTTGCTGGAGCAGATCATCCGCAACTTCCAGGGAAAGCCGAGCCAGAGCTGATGTGGACCCTCAGAGCACAACCGGGTTGGAAGCGACGCGAGCTGCGCACCCCGCGGGAGGAGCGCGAGGTCGAGCAGACCCGCGAAGCCCCCGCGGAGCGCGGCGAGGAGCGCTAGGGACACGGTGCGCTGGGGGTCCTAGGCGCCGCCCCCGGTCGCGTTCATCCGGTCGATGGTCTCGCCGGCCATCCGCGACCACGGCAGGGCCAGGAGCAGCGCGCAGACCACGCCGAGGGCGCCGGCCGCGGCGATGACGACACCGGTGCCGAACTTCTCGGCGAAGAACCCGGCGACCAGGATGCCCACGCCCTGGGCGGCCTGGAGCCCGGCCGCGACCAGCCCGAAGGCCAGACTGCGGCCCTCCTTGGGCACGCACAGCACGAACGCCGCGTTGGCCACGAACTGGTAGGAGCCCGCGACGCCGCAGAGCGCGAGGGCGGACACCATCAGCCACAGCGGCGGTTCGGTCAGCCACAGCAGCAGCGGCGCCGAGGCCAGGACGGCCAGCGGGCCGAGCAGGCGCATGCGGACGGGCGGCGGGACGAACCGGGTCAGGACGAACCCGCCGACGAACCCGCCGATCGCCGAGCCCGCCATGATGAACCCGGCCGCCGCCGCTCCGGCGCCGATCTCCTCGGCCATCGGGTTGGCGAGCCCGTAGGGGATGCCGTACAGGCCGGCGAGCCAGGCGAGCAGCGCCAGGGTGCGCAGCCTGCGGTCGGCGAAGACCAGCTTGGCCCCGTCGCGGGTCATGGCGACGAACCCCGGGCGTTCCGACCGCTCCCCGCGGGGAGCCGGACGCGCGGCCACACCCAGCAGCACGACGAGCGCGGACAGCACGAAGAGGACGCCGGTCGACATCACGGCGATGTTGGGGCCGATGGCGGCGACGATCAGGCCGCCGGCGACCAGACCGGCGAGCATGCCCAGCTGCGAGGTGAGCTGGATGATGGCCGTGCTGGCGACGTAGCGCTCGCCCTGGACGATCTCGGCCATCATCGCGGCGCGGGCCGCGGCGAAGGGGACCGACGGCACCACCGAGCAGAAGAGCAGTATCCAGACGGCCCAGATCGGCATGCCGGGGATGCCGATGAGCACGATCACGGCCGCGCGCGCGAGGTCGCAGGCGATCATGACGCGGCGGCGCGGCAGGAGGTCGGCGAGTCCGGAGATGAGGGGGCTGATGACCGGGGGCAGGAAGGTCAGGGCAAGGGTGACGCCCGCGGCCAGCGCGGAGCCGGTGATCTGGAAGACGAGCACGCTGGTGGCGATGTTCAGCAGGTTCGTGCCGATCACCGAGAGCGCGTGGGCGAGCCAGACGGACCGGAACTCGGCGATCGCCATGACGTCGCGGTAGCTGCTCCGCCAGTCGTCGTTGTTGGGGGCGCTCGAAGACTCGTGGTCTCCGTTGTCAGGTGTGTTGTCGAGGCGCGGATTGGCCACCCGGCACTCCCTTACTGTTACAGGGTTGTAATCACGCTGTGTCGTGTCCCAATAACCAACAGTTCCGGATGGTGAGCTTCGTCGCAAGCCGTTTGGGGAAATTCGTGTCTGATTCGTTGCTGTGGGTAAGGAATGCCGGGTGGATTCGTCCGTGTTGTCAGGTCGCCTTGGACGGATTGTTTCCACTGCTCGCGGCGCGTGCGCGCGGAGACGTACCGCTGTGCCGGAATGTTGTTGATGAGCATAATGTGGATTCACATGTGCGAAGAGTGACGAAAAGCGTGATTCGAAGGAGACCGCGACCCGGGGGCTGGGGGCCGGGGGAGTCCCGGGCTCAGCCCCAGCCGAGCTCGGTCAGACGGGAGTCGTCGATCCCGAAGTGGTGGGCGATCTCGTGGACCACTGTCACGAGCACCTCCTCCACCACCTGCTCGGGGGTCTCGCAGAAGGCGCAGATGTTGCGCCGGTAGATGAAGATCTGGTCCGGGAGCACACCGAAGTAGGAGTCGCCCCGCTCGGTCAACGGGATGCCCTCGTACAGGCCGAGCAGCCCCTCCGGCGACTCGTCCTCGACGGTGATCACCACGTTGTCCATGAGCTGCGCCAGCTCGGGCGGGATCTGGTCGAGGGCGTCGGCGACCAGTTCCTCGAAGTCCCTGCGCGTCAGTTCCACCACACCTGCCATTGTGCTGCCTCCCCGCGACGCGCCGGAAGCGACATAACACTCTCGAAGGGGATGAAACACGGGAACGTCTCCCCGGGAGGGGCATGATGGGGGTGTGTTGTCTTGGGAAGCGATCCGCGGATACGACCTTCGCGGAGCCCTCCGACGGCTCCGCGGCACCTTCGACCGGCTGCGCTCCGGCCGCGCGTGGCGGTGGGGGTGCGTCGTCGTCGCGGGCCTGGTCGGCGGCTGGCTGGGTCTGGCCCTGGGCGGCCAGGTGGTCACCCCCATCGGTCCCGCGGACGTCACGATGAGCCTGAGCCCCCAGTGGCGGGGTGAGACGGTCGTCGACGTGGCCCCGCTGGGGCAGCTGGCCTTCGACACCCACAGCGCCCCGATCAAGCTGGAGGCGAGGATCTCCAACATCCGGTTGTCCGCGGCCGAGGAGGTGTTCGCCGACCCCGAGGCGATCAACCGCATGGCCGCGGGGATCGGTTCCGACCTGCGCGCCGGTGTGATCGGCCTGCTGGTGCGCGCGGTGCTCGCCGCGGCCCTGGGGGCCGCCGTGGTGGGGCTGCTGCTCTTCCGCGACGTGTGGCGGGCCCTGGCCAGCGCCCTGGTGTCGCTGGGCGTGCTCGTGGCCTCCGGGGCCGTGGCCGCCAACACCTTCAACCCCAGCGCCATCGCCGAGCCCCGTTACACCGGGCTGATCGCGGGTGCCCCGCAGGTGGTGGGCAGCGCGGAGGAGGTGGTGGGCCGGTTCAGCCAGTACCAGGAACAGCTGGCCGGACTGGTCGGCAACGTCGCGATGATCTACGAGGCGACCTCCACCCTCCCCGTGTACGAGAAGGACGAGTCGGTCATCACCGTGCTGCACGTGTCCGACATCCAGCTGAACCCGGCCTCGTGGAGCATCATCCGCACGCTCCGGGAGCAGTACGGGGCGGACATGGTCGTGGACTCGGGCGACCTCACCGACCGGGGGAGCGCGGCCGAGGACGCCTTCGCCGACGAGATCGGCGAACTGGACGTGCCGTACGTGTGGGTGCGCGGCCGACACGACTCCATGGGGACGCAGCGCGCGGTCGCGGCGCAGGAGAACGCCGTCGTGCTGGACGGCGAGGTCCAGGAGGTGGGTGGCCTGACCTTCTACGGGTCGGGGGACCCCCGCTACGTCCCGGACGCGACCCGGCTCAACCCCGACGCCTCCGAGGTGGCCGCCCGGGGCGAGGAGGAGGCCGGGGAGGTGGTCGACTCCCGCGAGGACGTGGACGTGGTCGTCATGCACACGCGCACGCAGGCGGAGGCCTTCGACGGGGTGGTGCCGCTGGTGCTGACGGGCGACGACCACCTGAGGTCCACCGAGCTGACCGACCTGGGCACCAGGTTCCTCGTGCAGGGGTCCACCGGAGGGGCCGGTCTGCGCGGGCTGGACCACGGGCCCGGCCGCCCGACCCCCTACCAGGCGTCGGTGCTGTACTTCGACGCCGAGACCGGGCGCCTCCAGGCCCGCGACGACATCGACCTGGGCGGCATCGGGCTGACGTCGGCACAGGTCGAGCGGCACATCGAGACCGACCCGCAGCGCCCGGTGGGCGAACCCTCCGAGGAACCGGAGGAGGAACCCGCGGAGGAGGCCGGCGACGGGCAGCGGACTCCCTGACCCGCGCGTCAGCGCAGGTGGAGGAGGTGACGACTGGCCGTGCTTATCACTTTGGTGTTGGTTGCGAATCTCCCCTATGCTTGACGTGTCACACGGGCCCCCATCGTCTAGCGGCCTAGGACGCCGCCCTTTCAAGGCGGTAGCGCGGGTTCGAATCCCGTTGGGGGTACGAGGCGGTTCGAGCACTCCCGGACATCTGGCAGAATGAGAACCGCAGCGAGAGCACGGGGCCCAGGCCCGGTGCGACAACTGAACAAGGTCCTGTGGAGCAGTTAGGAGTGCTCGCCACCCTGTCAAGGTGGAGGCCGCGGGTTCAAATCCCGTCAGGACCGCCGTCGCCGAGAGATCGGCGAGTGCGGCTAGGTAGCTCAGTTGGTACGAGCGTCCGCCTGAAAAGCGGAAGGTCGGCGGTTCGACCCCGCCCCTAGCCACAACCAGCAGACATGCACGAAGGCCCCGCCACCTGCGGAAGCAGGCGGCGGGGCCTTTGCGTTGGTCGGTGGGTGTCGGTGGACGGCGGCGGGTCTCGGTGGGCGCCCACGGCCAATGCGCGGCCACGTTCGAGCGCCTGCCCACACTGCCGGAGGCACGGTGAAGATCCCTGTGGAGCTAGTAGGTACCCAGGTCACGCGAACGGCCTTCGACCACCAGGTCAGGATCACCTTCACCGGTCACGGCCCCGGCGGCCGGGTCCGTCTCGACGGCGAACTCGTCATCGAAACCACGCTGTCCCTGACGGACGCGGGTGGAAGGCAGGTCGTCCTGACCCCGGGGACCGGTACCTGTCTGGCTCCGTTGCTCGGCCTGTTCGCCAGGACCGTCGCCGAAGTCGAGATTACCGGGCGCGGGACCCTGCGCCTTGTCTTCGACGACGGTACGTGGCTGAGCGTCGCCCCTGACCCGGACTACGAGTCGTGGGGTCTCACCGGCGTCGGACTCGACCCCGTCCTGGTAGGTTCGGGCGGGGAAGCCGACTGGCGACGCTGACGGGTGGTGCCTCAGTAGCGCCGGTGCGCCTCCTCGATCTGCTGTTTGGCGCGCTCCTCCTCTCCCACGAGGCACTTGGCGTAGATCGTCTTCAGCACTCCCACGCTGTGTCCCGCACAACGGGCCACGAGCGTCTCCGAGACGCCCGCGTTGAGCCACGTGGACACGCAGGTGTGTCGCAGGTCGTACGGACGCCTGGCGAGCGCTGAGGCGGCCTCATGCTCGCTCAGCGCTTCCTGCTGTGCCCACGCCCACGCGCGCCGGTAGGTGATCGTGGCCAGCGGACCGCCGCGCACGACGTGTTCCAGCCAGTAGCCCAGGTACTTGACCACAGTCCAGTTCTACGAGGTGATGGGGATGCCCTGGCCGGAGTCGGCTAGAAGCTTGCTCAGTTGGTTCCGGGTGTCTGCCTGGCCGCGGCCGCAGCCCTGTCACGTGTGTGCGTGCCGTCGATGGTTAGCACATACTCGTCGAAGGACCAGCGGCCGTCCTTGCACTGTCATTCGGCCTTCTTCTGCATCGAGACCACCGCACGTTTGAGCAAGGTCACCGCAGATTTACCTGTGTGGGCATAGTGCGCGAGCAGGTCTCGCTCGTAGGCCAATTCCATATACCTGAGATCGATCGCCCACACCTAGGCCCCGTGTAAGCGAAGACGCCATTCAGATCCGTCTTCACCTTCACGGGCAGCGCTGCAAGGTCGGCCCAGTCTGGCAGCTCCGAAGGGGGCGAAGGTGTCGTGGCGGGGAACTGCAAAGCGATCTTGCGTGGCCTCACCATCACACGGCAGGACGTAGCGCCGAACCCGAGGGCGAGTTCGGCCACGAGATGTAGAACCGCGATCAGTCTCCAGCGCCTCTACGCTGGAGAACCGCTGACTGCTCTCCGGCCGTGGCACCGTCGGTCGCGAGACACCGATTCATGATGTAGCGCAGCAACCCAACGGCGCTCACGCTTGCGTGTCTCGCGTAACCTGTATCCTAATTTCTTCAAAAGACAATCAGCAGCAGTGAAGGGCTACTGCATCTAGCAAGAAGGCTTGCATGAGAGGGAATGTTTAAGGGCATCGAAAACTTGGCTGAGTTGATTAATCTATCTCCTTCCTCAGCTCGTCTTCTTTTTGGAGAAGCATTGCTCTCGTGATTCCATGTCCAAAAATATTCCGAGCCAGGGCGACAACATTAAAAAGAGTGTACAGGAAACAGAAAATGGAAGTGAAAAAAAGAGGTATCTCGTACTGTACTGGCAAGTGCTCTGCCGTTGCTTTGTATGACATCGCCAAAGCAATCGAGCAAACGGCAAAGCCGATGACAATAATAAATATAGAATAGAACTGCTTGAGTCTTCCTTCTTTTTTGTTTAGTAGGCGAACGTAGTTGTCCGACATTAGGGCGGCCACAATGGCAAAGGAGGCAAATATGACGCCGAGTATGCCAGTTGTTGTGGCGAGCATGTCGTTGGCAACAGATACCCGGTCGCTAGTGCTTAAGTGTTCATGAGATAAGTAAATTGCAGGGATCGAAATAATGAGCGCGATCAGGCCTTCAAGGCCAAACGCATGGATCAGGGTGGAGCGTGTCAGGTTTCCCCAGAAGCTGAAGTCTTTAGGGTGAGGCTTAGGCATCTTCGGTACTCGTATTTTCTCGTATAAATCTCTCTGCTCGGGCCAGGGCTCGGCTCTTTAGAACTCCCCAAGCCTGCTCCCACTGAGAAGGCATCGTGTCGATGTTCGCTCGGTCGACGTTTTTTCTCTGGTCGTACGTAGACTTCCTCCCGTCCTTCTTTCCCTTTGCTGTTACGTAGCCGTATCCGTTCTGGCTCATGGAAATATGGTTCTTTACACGATCATTCTCTTGGATATTTGTCAGTCCGGAAGGGTTGGCGGCGTCTAGGGTGGTCTTTATCTGGCTGGCATTCATTTCTTGAATGTCGTCCCAGAGTTCGCCAAAAAGATGGATGCCATCCGGATTTGGAAGCTTGGCTACGAGCTCTACGTGCTGGACAACATCGACTTCTCCAAGCCAGGTGGAGAAAGTCTTTGGATCAAGGATGGGGTCTACCTCCCACTTGACTGATGGCCAATGACGTCGAGACTCTCCTGTGTTAAGGATTTGCTCAAAAACAACCGGGAGTACTTTTTCATTAATGCTACTGTGCTTTACGATCGCCAATATTCTAGCTTTTGACTCGAAGCAGAAAGGGGTGCTGGCTGACACGTCGCGCCCTCGAGTGACATCACGCCAAACCTTGTTTTCTTGATCATATTCCCCATGTGTTTCTGTTCCTTCCCTAATCCACCCCACTAGTCCTGTCATTGTCTCTTCATTTGTTTCAATTACCCTGTTTCCAAGAATCCATTCTCTCTTGCCTCGTCCTAGGGTTTTGACCTTCTCTCCAAAAAGCAGAGTTTCAGCGATGTGGTCCATCACTGAATCCGGTCGATCTTCCATGAGTGGTGGATTTTCTAGTGGGCGTCGGTTAATCCGGAAAAATAGAATAGTTCCAGGCTTCCCAGCGAACCAAGGTTCCTGTGTGGCAGCTTCCTCTGTCACTAGCTTCCTTCCTTGTTGCCGATCTGGGCTTGATCAGATCAAGGCGACGGCGCGAGCGCTGTCGCGGCGGCCCTCGGCTGCACGCACTCAACGTCTGTCAGACAGGCCCGAACAGCGAGCCGGGCCAGAGCTGCCTGACCCCTCTATGGTGACGTAGCGCATACACGCCTGTCAGGGCATTTGGTCCCAAAGGTCGATGGCGTGCCTAGATTCCGAGGAACTTGATAGCAAAGTACGACTGTCTGGGGTGGCCAGCTCCGGCGCTATCGGGCGTCTCGGCATGGAGGCGTGGCGACCGGCGTCCTGTGGTTGATCGAGCGATGGTGGGAGGGAACGCGTGCGTGGCATCACAGTGGCGGGCGGCTGGTGGCTCCGTCCGAGCAGGTTTGGCGCGCCGTGGCCTCTCAGCAGCGACATCAACCAGGGCTGGACTCGCCCGGACCCGAGCAGATGTCTATACCGCTGGCAGGCAGAGTGACCCACCCTTTACCACGCCTGACAAGCGGAAGGTCGGTGGTTCGGTCTTGCCCTAGCCACTCCGAGCAGTCATGCAAAAAGGCCCCGTCACCTGTCTTCGCAGGTGGCGGGGCCTTTTTGTGCGTCAGTGGTTGTCGTTGGACAGTGGCGGGTCTCGGTGATTGCCCGCGGCCACGTTCGCGGCCGTCGTGCCAGCGGCTCAGTAGCGTCGATGCGCCTCCTCGATCTGCTGCTTGGCGCGCTCCTCCTCTCCCACGAGGCACTTGGCGTAGATCGTCTTCAGCACTCCCACGCTGTGTCCCGCCCAACGGGCCACGAGCGTCTCCGAGACGCCCGCGTTGAGCCACGTGGACACGCAGGTGTGTCGCAGGTCGTACGGACGCCTGGCGAGCGCTGAGGCGGCCTCATGCTCGCTCAGCGCTTCCTGTCGTGCCCACGCCCACGCGCGCCGGTAGGTGATCGTGGCCAGCGGACCGCCGCGCACCCCGGTGAAGAGGCGCCCCTGCGGATCGGTGCCGAAGATCTCCAGGTGTTCCCACAGCAGGGCGGTCAGGGCTGGATCGCAGGGGACCGGCCGGACCTCTCCGGCCTCGCGCTGCTTGGGACCGCGTCGGGTGTCGCGGCTGGTGCCGTCGTCGGTGAACTCCGGCCGTGCGTCGGGGGTGACCTCCTCCACATAGATCGTCCCCCACCCGTGCCGACCGTTCTCCGGGGCGGGCAGGGACAGGTTGTGCTTGCGCAGATTGACCGCCTCTTCCGGCCGCAGCGCCGCGTAGTACATCGCTCCGAAGAAGGCCACCAGCCGCGGGCCGGACTTCATCCCCTGCCTGCGCTCGGTCTCCTCGTAGCCGTACTCCCGCACGGCGTCGAGCAGCCGCGCGGCCTGCCGGGGGTTGACCACGCACCGCCGGTCAACCTGGTGGATGGAGCGGGAACCGGTCGCCTCCAGCTCCTTGACGGGGTTGCGCGTCAGGAAGCCCTCAGCGACCGCGTGCGCCAGAGCCGCCTTGATGATGCCGTGGTTGCGCCGCTGTGAGCCGATCACCAGCTTCCTGCCGTTCAGGTCCCGCGTCGCGGCGCGCACGGCCGCCTCGACCACCTTCGGGTCCTCCAGGTCCGAGACCGGCCGGGAGTGGTTCGCGGCCCACCGCAGGGCCTCCTCGACCTCATGCGGGCGGTCCGACCCCCGGTAGGTCTTGCTGAAGGCGTAGCGCCGGAGCGCCGCGCGCATGAGGGCCGGTTCCGGCATGCCCTTGTTCGTGGTGAACAGCGCGGTCGTCACCATCATGAGGGCGAAGGCGATGTTCCCCCGGTGCTTGGCGGAGATGTCGGGCCACTTGTGGTCCACGTAGGAGACGGCGAAGTCGTACCAGGACCGCTGCCTGCGACCGTGCTCCTCCTCGCGGAGCATGCTCACGGGCAGCCCGCGGTCGGCGCTGAACGCCTCGCCCCGGCTCTGCGCCTGCACGAGCTGGGAGCGGAAGGCGTCCGCCTGGGCCTTGTTCTTGAAGGGCTCCTTGAACTCCTCGGTGCCCACCTTCCAGCGCACGCGGTAGGTCGTCCCCCGGGAGCCCTTGTAGGTGGTGATCTTCCAGACGGAGACCTTGTAGCTCAGGTCGTCGGTACCGGTCATCAGGCGTTGTCCTCAGCCATGCTCATGAACTTCTCGAACTCGGTCCGCCGGATGCGCAGGCTTCCGTTGGGGAGCTTGGCGCACTTGGGCGCGCGGCCCTTCTTGCGCCAGTCGTAGAAGGTGTCGCGGCTGATCAGCAGTTCTCCGCAGAACTCCTCCACGGTCAGCCAGCTCTGGGAGCGCTGAGCCGGGATCTTGGGGGCTTTGGCCAGTTCCGGGCGCGGCTTGCGGCGGTCGGTCATGATGGGCAGTGCTCCTTGCCTTTCGCGGGTGGAGGAGTGCGGCTCCGGCGGTGCTTGGCGGTACAGGCCGGAGCCGCTTCCGTGGGTTCGTGCAGCGGTGTTCATCGGCTCAGGCGCCGGTCGGTGCCGGTCATCTCGACCCGCGTCGTCATCTCGATCAGGCGGGACGCGATCCGGTCGCCCAGCAGCTCCGGCAGAGCCGCGGGCGGCTCGTTGCTCGTGATGACGACCGGGAGCATGCGGTTGTAGCGGTGGTTGACGATCCGGTACGTCGTCTCCTCCGTCCACAGCGAGGACTTCGTCGTACCGAGGTCGTCGAGCAGCAGGACGGGGACGCTGAGCACGCGGCGCATGAGCCGTTCCCGCTCCTCGTCGTTGCCCGCTCCCGGACGGAGCGCGGCGTACAGGTCCGGAAACGTGGTCGCCAGGAAGCCGAACCGGATGGGTCCGGTCAACGCGATCCTGCGCACCGCGCCGAACGCGGCGTGCGTCTTGCCCGTCCCGGTGCCGCCCCACAGCATGAGGGAGGGCGCCTGCGTCACGTCGGCGGCGACCTGGTCGGCCCAGTCGCACACGCGGGGATGTTCGGTCGAGGCGGTCAGGTACCGGGGCGGGGTGGCGCGCTCGAACTTGGTCAGGGCCGCGTTGACCCGCTGCCTGTGGTGGTAGGCGGGGTGGCCGGGCAGGTCGGGGTGCGGGTCGTCGTCCACGGGGCCGGGTGTGGTGTCCAGGCCTCGTTCGTGGGCGATCCGGGCAAGGCGTGTGAGAAGCGGTGTTGCGGTGGCCGTGTTCACGGTTCCTCCTCAGGACCAGGGGTCGGGGTCGTCTCCGTAGTCGGTCGGGTTGCGGTAGGGCGTGTGGTCGCCCACGACGCGCAGGTGTGGGCGCGGTGCCGTGCGGTTGATCGCGATGCGCAGGGTGTCGGCGGTGAGGGCGAAGCGGCCTTCCGCCGCGACGTGTTCGAGTCCTCGGGTGATCTCGGCGTCCGAGTAGCCGCTGTTCAGGGCCTTCTTGACGACGGCGCGGATCTTGTTCCAGTCGCCCATGCCGTTGGTGGCCCGGTGGTAAACGGTCGCGAGCGCGTTGACGCGCTTGTGGCCGATCGGAGCGGGCGTGTCCGGTCGTTCGGGGGAGTCGGCGGGAGTGGTCTGTGGCGGATGTTCCCGCGCACCTTCCCCTATAGGGGCGGCTGTCTTCGTCACCCCCGGGGGTGACGAAGACGGGCCTTCTAGTCTCCCCCGGGGGCGATCCGTTTCCTGGGAAACAGGTCCCCCTCGGGGGAGACTCGTTTCCTCGGAAAGGGGTCTTGAGATCGAGACCTGTTTCCTCGGAAACGTGTCACCCCCGGGGGTGACCGATTCTTCTTCCGGGATGAGCGCCTGGAAGGCGGACTTCGCCCCTCGGTTGCCCCGACGCACCTGGTGCAGGAGCCCGGCTCCTACTGCGTCGGAGAGGCGTGTGGAGACCCGCTGCGGTGATCTCGAGAGCAGCGTCGCGAGTTCGTCCCGACCGACCTCGACACGGCCGTCGTCGTCCATGTGCTCCGCCAGAACGAGCAGCAGTACGCGCACGCTGTCGGGGACGCGGGCGGTGGCGTAGACACAGCGCAGCCACCGCCCGCGTACCGTGCCAGGATCAGCCGGGATCACCGCTACTCCGATTCGCATGGCTGGGAGAGCCCACCAGACTCCTGAGGTACATGCCGATGTGCTCCGTGTAGGCAGGAGGGATCGCCTGACGACCTTCGATGTTGGTCATCCAGGTGCACCCCATCGCGTCCGCGTAAGCGCGCTCACCCTTGTGCTCGAACGGCAGCAGACCCGGATGGTGGAAGCACGGTGCGGTGAGCTGGAACGCACCCCAGGACGTCTCGAAAGCCCGGTGGCGACGCACGTGCAGCCCGAACATGGACCCGCACAGGAGCAGGTCGTGTCGCAGAGGGGCCTCCGGGACGTTCTCGATCACCCAGGGCAGGCCAGTGGCTTGGAAGGCAGTCCTTGTGGGGGTCAGCAGGTCGGGATACTTGGACTGGTCGCCACGCCAGGAGGTGACGTTGGCGAACGTCTGACAGGTCGGCGATCCGTGAAGCGCGTCGAACTCGTGCCCGTGTTCGGTGACGTACTCCAAGGCGTCGGCCACGTGGTGTTCGAACGGATAGTTCGGCTGGTGATGGATATCCACGCCGACCACATCGAATCCGGCCAGGTGGTAGCCCATCGCGGCGCCTCCTGCACCGGAGTACAGATCCAGCAGACGGGGGCGGCGCGTCATCACACCTGCCCCTCGGCCAGGTCGTCGCGGTGTTCGGGGGCGCACCACACACGCACTCCGACGCCGTCGATCACCGCACTGGCCTGAGGGGTGTCGCCGTGCCGGAGGCTCACCGAGGTGCCCAGGTAGTCGGCCCACGCGCGTACGGCCTGTTGGGAGTCGGCGTGACCGTTCAGAACCTCGTGGTCTTGGGGGCGGCCGGTGTACAGGTCCAGGAACCTGCTGACCTCGTACACCTGCCAGGTGATCTCGGGCAGGTCCTCCGAGAGCAATCGCGCGAGGATCTGCACAGCCTGGCAGCGCAGGTCTCGGGTGGTGGTGGCGGTCGTGGGTTCGGTGGGCTGAGCGGTCATACTGGTGACACCTCTCTGATGGGAGAGAGATGGCCCCACCCTGTGCCTGCAAGCTGAGGGTGGGGCCGTCGTCGTGTGGTGGACCGGGTGGTCCCCCCGCCTGCCGATCTCCTCAGTGGAGGTCGGCAGGCAGAGCCATCACCCGGGCGTCGGGGTCGGTGCGGACGCCGGTCTGGACGCCCCGGCGCGGTGTTACAGGTCAGGACCCTTCCAAACCGGTTTGGAACGGGGTTGGAACCGAGGTTTGGAAGCCGGTCTGGAATGGGTTTGGAAGCCGGTCTGGAACGCAGGAAGGCCCGCCTCGGGGCGGGCCTTCCTGTTCGGCGTCAGGCGTCGATCAACTCGCGGGACTCCAGGATCGTCCAGGAGCCGTCATCCTCGTGGCGCAGGCGTCCGTCTTCCGCCAGGGCCGTGAGCTTGTTGTAGAACCAGCTCTTCTTGCGCTCCGCGCCCCGCTCCTGCATGGCCACCGTGGCGTCCCAGACCGTGAACTGGTGGCCCGGCCCCCACCCCTCCAGGACGCCCTCCAGGGCAGCGCGCGCTTCCTCCGCGCTGGCCTTGGTGCCCTTCTTGCGGGTCGGCAGAACGAAATCGTCCTCAGGGTCCAGGGGCGGGATCTCCGCGTCGATGTCGCCCTGGATCTCGGGGTCGTCGTCCGGGGTGGTGAGCACGACCGGCTCGATGTCGGGGTCCACGATCAGCTCCTCCTCGGTCACGGTGTCGTCCATGTCGGTGGTCGTGGCCACCGTCACGGCGGGGGAAGGCACCTGAACCGCGGGCGCGGCCGGAGTGGAGGACCCACCAGGGCGGGTCGCGAGGTACTCGGCGTACTCGGCACCGAACGCGGCCCGCGTGATGGCGTCCAGCTTCTCGTCCTGGGATGGGAGCGAGTTGGCTTCGGCTGTGAGGACCTTGTTCTCGTCTTTGGGGTCGGTGGTCGGCGGACCGAACATCTTGGCGGCCACGACGTGCCGGTCGGGGTCCACGTGCTCGATCGCGGCGTACGCGGCGCCCGGCTTGGACTTGCGCCACCGCGAGGGGTCGCACCCGGCGTCGGTGACGTAGTCCGGCAGGACGAAGCTGGCGTCGGCGAAGTCGCGGACGCCGAAGCACAGCCCATCACCCAGGTTCGCGCGCGTGTCCGTGTCGAGGTTGCCCCACGTGGCCCGCTGCAACGACAGGTCCAGGTGCATGCCGACCGACCGGGAGACCCGGGCCACCTCCACGATCTCGTCGAAGTCGACCACCTCAGCGGCTTCCTCTACCAGGATGTGCAGGAAGGTCAGCCCGCACCCGGGCACCCACTGCGAGTTCCCCTGGTCGGCCAGGTGGTTCGCGCGGGCCTTGATCGCGCGCTTGATCGCGGCCAGTTGGCCGCGGGCGGCCTTCTTGTCGTAGGCGGGCCAGCCGATCGCGCCCTCGATCGGTCCGAGCGTCTGGCGGCCTTTGGCCAGGTCGATGGCGAGCGTGAAGGTGTCCTTCCTCGCGGCGACCTGCACCATCTTGACCTTGCCGTAGACCGACTTCCCGGCCCCGGCCATGCCGACCGTGAGCGAGTGCCGGTTGGTGATCTGGTTGTGGAAGGGCTCGCCGTCCTCGTAGGTCCCCAGGTGCAGCGGGTGGTCCGCGATCGAGGTGCCCACGTGCGCCGGGTTCAGCCCCGGCCACGGGATGAGCTTGCCCATGACGTCCTGCTTGGTGATGACCAGCTCCGCCTTGTCGGCGCGGCCCTGGTCCTCGATCACCCGGATCGCGCCGGGGGCGACCCCGTACGCGGACGCCAGCTCCTTCGCGCGGTTCTGCAAGGACTCGGCGGTCTCGCCGTTCTCCAGGGTCAGCTCGTGGCGCTGCTGCATCTCGGTGTCGCTGAGCAGGCGCGCCCTGATGTTGCGCAAGTCGAGCTTGGCCGCGACCTCCTCGAAGGTCGCCAGGATCCGGCCGGCGCCCTTCTTTGGCGCGGTCTCCCCGGCCCCCTGCGAGCGGGCCCACAGGTGCACGTTCGCGATCGCGGCCCCGGCCGCTCCGCCGATGAGCAGCACGTCCATGAGCGGACGTCCGGGGCCGAACGCGGTCGCCAGTGCCAGCCACGCCCCGGCCCCGCCGGTCATGGCGGTGGAGATGTGGTGGGCGTACCAGGTGCGCGCTCCGGTCAGGCGGTGCGCGGCGTAGGTGACCACCCCGCCCGCGGCCGCGATGGCGGCGGCGGCCAGGCCGGTGCCCCATCCGAGGTCGCCCCACATCCAGTGTGTGAGGAACCCGGCCGGGATGAGCGCCGGGGCGGCGGCCCACGGCCGCAGGTAGTCGCCCCACGTCGCGCCCTTGCGCTTCTTGTCGGTGTCCTCGTCCCGGCCCCGGTACACCAGCTCGTTGCGAGCCATCGTTCTGCTCCTTCGTGGTGGGGCGGGGGCCGCACCGGGCGGCCCCCGCGGGTTCGGTGAGGTCAGGTGGTCAGGTCGAGGGGCTTGCGCTTGGGGCGCTTCTTGACCAGGTGCTCGAAGTGCTTGCGCAGCGAGCCCCAGGTGCGCACGCCTTCGATGCCGACCGCCCGCTGGGCCTCAGCGGCGCGGCGCAGGTGCCGGGCGACCGAGCGGGCCTTGCGGCGCACGGCCAGACGGGACTCGCCCTGCGCAGGCGGCAGTTCGGCCAGGGCGGCCTCCAGCTCCTGAGCGGTGAACTCCAGCTCCATCGCCAGCGCGCGGGCGAGCTTGCGCACGGTCTCGGTGTACTTGCGGATGTCGGAGCCGGTGTCCAGCTCGATCGCGTCCAGTTCAGCGATGATCCGGCGGGCTTCGGATGCCTGCGAGTCGCTCAACGGGTCTCCTCGGTGGTTTCGGTGGTCGGGCGGTTGATGACGACAGCGATCAGGCCCCTGCCGGGGCCGTACTTGCGGATGTGTGCGCGGTCCAGGTGCGTCCGCCAGGTGCGCCCGGTCCACGCGGCGGCGTCGGCCAGCGTGTGGCGCACCGGGCGGATGTCCAACCACGCGGAGACCAGCGAGTCGGTCTGGCAGAGCAGGTGATCGAGGAAGGCGAGACCCGCTGCGAGGCGGGTGCGCCAGTCAGTGCGGCGGTTCACCGGTCGTCCTCCTGCTCCGCCAGGTCGTCGCACAGCGCACCGGCGGCGTAGAGCTCCACGGCGTCGAGCGCGAGGCTGAGCGAGCCGACGACGCCGACCACCAGGGGCCAGGCCAGCGCGCCGCGGTGGATCATCCAAGTGGTCACCACCAGGCAGGCCGCGAGCAGCACCGCGCGGACGGTCAGGTCGATCGGGTTCATGTGGCGGGTGCCGTGGGCGACCCGGGCTAGCAGGACGGGCAGACGGAACTGGATCAACATGCGGGGGTGGTTCATGCGATCTCCTCGAAGCCGGGCAGCACGAGCTGGTCAGCGCAGACGGGGCACCGGTCGTGCGCCTGCATCCGGTGCTTCTTGGGGTCGCGGCACCGCTCGCTCACGGGCGGGGCCACGTCGATGAGGTGACGGGCCTTGTCCGACTCCGCGAGCCGCTTGGTGTAGTGCTCGTCGAACTCCTCGCCGCACGGGCAGGACACGGCGTAGCACCACGCCTCTCCCTGACTGGTCTCCTCGCGCCAGCGGCGCACCTTCGGGCGGTGCTTGACGGGCTTCACGACTCGCCCCCGCTCTCCAGTTCCTTGCGGATCCGGCGGACGGTGGACTCTCCCAACCCCAGCTCCTCAGCGATCTGGGCCGTGTGAGCGTCGGGGCGCTCGTACAGGAAGTCCGCGACCCTGCGCCGGTTCTGGATGCCCTCCAGGCGGCGGCGCTCCTGTGCGGTCAGCGCCCGTTCGGTTGCCTCGTCGTCGCCGTGCGAGCGCGACCGCTCGCACGGGCGCTCAGACGGAATGACCTGCCCAGACTCGATGTCGTGGCCGTCGTCGTCGGGGTCGGTGTCCTCGTGCGAGCGCTCCGGGCCGGTCCCGTGCGAGCGGTCCTGGCCGTGCGAGCGCTCAGGCGGATTCCCGTGCGAGCGCAGGTAGTCCGCGGCCTGTTCCGCGATCTCCTCCCCGACCACCTGAAGGGCCTCTCCGGCGGTGCGGTGGGGCAGCGGGACGGTCGGCTCCTCGTGGTCGGCGGGGGCCTCGGTCGCCGTGGTGGTCGCGCTCAGGGGCTTGACGAGTTGGGCGATGGCGTCGGCGGAGGTGACCGCGATCAGGTACGCGAACCAGGAGAACGCGGCGCTACCGATCGAGGCGACGGCCCCGGCCGGGCCGGACCCGATCGTGGACCCCACGATGGACACCAGCAGCGGAACGACGATCAGCCCCAGCAGCGCGGCGCGGCGACCACCAGTGGGGAACGTGCCGGAGCGGGCCAGCAACCCGGCCCAGATGATCGCGGCCGTCGACATGCCGCTCAGGGCGACCTCGCCCAGGTAGCCGATGCCGGTCGGGGCGGCGGGGTAGTGCGCGACCACGCCCGCCTCCAACCCCATCGCGGACCCCACGCTCAGCACGAGCGAGGCCCCCAACGACAGGGCGGCGAACCGGGACCGGTTGCGTACCAGCGCCAGGACGGTGTAGGCCGGGTCGGTCGCGGCACGGGCCTGATCGACGGCCTGAGCGGCCCGGATGGCCTCGTCCGCGCGGCGGTCGGCCTCGCGCTCGGTGCGCAGGAAGCGGCGGTGTTCCAGGTCCAAGCGGGTACGGAGCCGGTCCGACTCCAGCGAGTCGGCCTGCGAGCGGGTCGCCGGGTTCAGCCGCGGATCGGCCAACAGCTCCTGGTGGGGCACGGACGCGAGCGCCTGGGCCTGTCGGACCCGTTCCTGCAGGGTGGCGACCACGTCCGTGGTCGGGGTGTCGGGGTTCTTCTTGCGCAGGTTCACGAGGTGGCTCCCATCCAGACGAGACCGGCCCCGATCACGAGGGCGGCGGTGATGAGCAGGTCGACGGCGAGGCGGATGCGGACGAACTTCGTCGCAGCGACCCCCGCGAGGTTGATCAGGCGGTCGCGGGTGCTTTCGGGCTTCCAGCCCTCGGGGTCGGCGGTGATCCGGGTGAACGGAGCGCCGGGGATGCGGGGGCGGACCACGGTCAGCAGCACCACCAGGGCGAGCACGAGCAGCAGCGCTCCGGCCCGGGTGAACCAGTGCGCGGCACTGTCGCCGGTCAGCAGCGGTCCGGCCGCGAGCACGGCCAGCGAGGCACCCCCGAGCGCGGCGAGCATGGACGCCTTGGCGTCCGCGCGGGCCAGTTCGGCGCGGGTCTCGTCGATGTAGTCGGTCAGCGGGACACGGTCCTCAGCCACGACGGGCCCCCTTACCGGTCAGCTTGCGCAGGGTTTCCAGGTCCGCGCGGCGCTCCACGATCGGAACGCCGATCATCAGCCAGACCAGCGCGCCGGTCAGGAGCAAGGCGAACAGCGAGATCAGCTCAGCCACGGCGGTGGTTCCCCTTTCGGCGGTGCGTGACCTGGGCGAGTACCAGGCGGGTGCGGCCCCAACGACGGAGCGTGCGGCGGACCTTGCGGTAGGCGGCGCGGAGCCGGAGAAGGCCCAGCACGAGCACCAAGACCACGACGGCGGTCACGATGACCGCGGGCAGCGTCTCGGGGGTCACATGAACCACCCCGTGACGGCGAACTCGTCGGCGGCCTCCGTCAGGAGGTCGTCCAGGATGTCGGCGGCGGCCGCCCGGCGGGCCGCCAGCTCCTCGGTGGTCTCGCCCGGCAGGGCCGGGGCGAACAGGTCGGGGTCGGTGGTGTGGTCGATGACGTGTGCCAGGGCGGCCACGTCCAGGGCGTCGGGGGTGTCGGCCCGCTCGCGGGGCGGCATCATGGTGGTGCGCATCTGCAGGACTCCCGTTGTGTGGGTGTGCCAGAGCCCCGCCCGGGTCGCATCCGGTGCGGGGCTCCCTGTTTCGTGACGTGCGGTTTGTTGTGTGTGGACCCGGGTGGTCCCTGCCGTGTCCCTCATCCGTGTTGTGCCGGGGAGGGGCAGGACAGGCACCCCAGGGGTGCGGCGCGGCCATTCCTCGCGGCCCCGATCGTTCGGGGCGGCGCACCCTTGTTGGGGTGCCGTGGCCACGTCTTCCCTTCGCCGTCCCTTGAAAGCTCGGGATGGGGTCAGGGCGTGCGCGCTATGTGCCTCAAGGGCTTGTGAAAGCTCGTGCGCTCCGGGATTCCACGCGGTGGACAGGGCTCTGCCCTGGTCACCGGAGTCCTCTTCCGGGCTGCGGCCTGTGGCCGTGCAACTGTTATAGCACGCGATCGTTTGGCGTACTAGTACAGTTGGCATATTCATTGGGTACGCGCATGTTGCAGGTCATAGAGCCCCAGCTCACATGGCCGACATATATGCGTACTAGTACACTGATCATGTTCACCACGAAGGAGCCACACGTGTCCCCTCAGGTCCAACGCACCGACCCGCCCTACATGCAGGTCGTCAAGCACATCAAGGCCGAGATCGAGTCCGGTGTCCTCCCTGATGGGAAAAAGATCGACTCGGTGCGCACCATCGCCGCGAAGTGGAAGATCTCGCTGGCGACCGCGACCAAGGTCGTCGGGACGCTCAAGGCGGAGGGCCTGGTGCGCAGCGAACCCGGCCGGGGCAGCATCGTCACCCGCGACCAGGCGGCGGACAGCGCCAAGGACCGTGTGGTCCGCAGCCTGGAAGGCCGGATCTACGCGGCGAACGAGCGTGCGGAGATCCGCGCGGCCGAACTGGTGTCGGCACCCGAGGACGTCGCGGACGCCCTCGGTGTGCCCGCGGGCACGAACGTCATCCGACGCCAGCGGGTCACCCTCCGGGATGACGTGCCCTCCTCGGCCAGCACGTCCTGGTTCAACGGAGAGCTGGCCGAAAGCGCTCCGCTGCTCCTGGAGGCGAAGCGGTTGCCCCAGGGCACCCCGAAGTACGTCCAGGAGAAGACAGGGCTCACACCCGCCACCGGCAAGGACCAGCTCCGCGCCGACATCGCCTCGGAAGAGGACTCCGCAGCGCTGGGTATCCCGCTGGGTTCCCCCGTGCTGCGCAAGCAGAACTGGGTGTTCAACGCCGACGGCGACGTGATCGAGTTCGGCCAGTCCGTCTCCGTGGCCCGCCGCTGGGCCACCTACAACTACGAGATCTCCAGGTAGGAGCGACATGGAACTGCTGCACTCGGGCAAGGTGCGCGACGTCTACGCCGACGGTGACGACCTCATCCTGGTGGCCTCGGACCGCGTGAGCGTCTACGACGTCGTGCTGCCCACCCCCATCCCCGACAAGGGCAAGGTCCTCACCCAGCTCTCGCTGTGGTGGTTCGAGCAGCTCGCCGACGTGGTGCCCAACCACATCATCTCCGCGACGGACGTCCCGGAGGAGTGGGCCGGGCGGGCCGTGCGCTGCCAGAAGCTCACCATGCTCCCGGTCGAGTGGATCGCCCGCGGCTACCTCGCGGGCCTCGGGCTCAAGGAGTACGAGAAGCAGGGCACGGTCTCGGGGATCAAGCTTTCTGAGGGCCTGGTGGAGGCGTCCAAGCTTCCGGAGCCGATCTTCACCCCGACGACCAAGGCGACTGAGGGCCACGACGAGTTCATCACCTTCGCGGACGTGGTCGAGGAGATCGGCCAGGAGACCGCCGACCGCCTGCGCACGGTGACGCTGGACGTGTACAAGCGCGGCGCTGAGATCGCGGCTGAGCGCGGCATCATCATCGCCGACACCAAGCTGGAGTTCGGCCGCGCGGCGGACGGCACGCTCGTGCTCGCCGACGAAGTGCTGACCTCCGACTCCTCGCGGTTCTGGCCCGCGGACGACTGGCAGCCGGGCAGGCCCCAGCACGCGTTCGACAAGCAGTTCGTCCGTGACTGGTCCAGCACCGTCACCGATTGGGACCGGACCCCTCCCGGCCCCGAGATCCCGGATGAGATCGTGGAGGCGACCCAGGCCCGGTACATCGAGGTCTACGAGCGGATCACCGGCAAGCGCTGGGAGGCGTGAGCATGTATCAGAGCTACGACCGCAACAAACTCGTGCGACAGGTGAGGGAACTCCTGGAGAGCGAAGGTCTCGAACCGATCGCCCAGGACGACCCGAAGCCTGAGCAGGCCGCCATGCTGATGCTGCGTTCCTTCGGAGTCGCGCCGGTCGTCGACCACGTGGACATGCTCAAGGGGTCAATGGACCGTACCTGGGAAGATGCAGACGACGATCGATCTACGTATTGAACCCTGAGTAGAAGGGGTTGGGGAGTCTGAGTGGAAACTCGGACTCCCAATTTATTGCTAATATTTCAGAGTTACCAATTCATGGCGATAAGAAAAGCGACAATCCCGAGTAATGTCACGTCTGCAAATAGAACCTTCAAGGCTCGGTCGGCCCATCGGTATTTTCTCCGAGCGATAACGGAGTTTGCATGGATTTGGTGGCCAATGAGATCTACGATCTCGACCGAATCTTTGATGGTTGACTGAAGTCGAACAACGTATCCTGCCCCGTTCTTTTCATATATGCGAGCGATGTCGCCGAAGAAGAGGGGATTGCTTCCCGGGTTGCTCTTGTCGATGCTTGTCTTCGGGTATAACCCAACAATAGCGAACGTGCCAGCTGCTACTGCGGAAAGGCAGCAAATGGTGGCGAATATGTTGAAAACGAGGCTTGTATTCTGTTGATCCTTGACAAGATTAAAGAGGACTCCTCCACTAACTCCTGTTGCTGCAAGAACGAATCCCAGCTTGGTTTCGGCATGCCTCAGCCATTCGTTCACTAAGGCGAGAGTCTTCCATGCCTGTTCGGGATCAGCGGTAGGCGCTACTTCCTGTTCCGGTTCGTCTTTTTTGAAGAGTCGCCATATCACGATGTCAACCCCCTGCGCCGATCACGAAGGAACTGACGGTCACGCTGGGCCTTGAGTCGAACTGCATTCCGCATCTTGCTCTTCTGGAGGGCTTCGCGTAGATCCTTGGCATCCTCTCGCTTTTTGCGGCCTTCTAGGATGGCAGTGCAGTACTCTTCGCCGTGGGTCACGCACCAGCCCGCGGTTAGCATGCGTCCTTTGGCCTCGGGGTCTCCGTCAGGAAGGCGATCGATCTCAATGTCAGACCAGATGTTCAGCCCCGGTCCACCGTGGCAGGGGCAACTGATAGCCAAAAAGTCGTTCTTCTCGACAGAATCCCACACGCTGCCGGTGACGACTATTTCACCACAGTTGGCGCCCTGGGCGGCCTTGGCTGCATAGTTAACTGCCTTTCCCGCCCAGACCGGCTCTTGCTGGGCGTGGTTTCGGGGTGTTCCAATTCGCTTCACCAACAGGCGGCTACTCGCAACTCCGACCTTGAACCCCGTCTCAGGGAGACTGTTCCATTTATCCTTGAGGCGACTTACCATGCTGTCGCTAAATGTCTTGATGGTGATGGCTGAGCACATAGCGCGCTCGTACCTTTTGTCTCCCCAGTAGAGAGCGAAAGCTCCGTCGCCTTGAATGGCAAGAAAGTCGGCATCGAATTTGTTGAAGACTTTGACGACGCTGCCGGTGCTTGCATCGTAAATACTGGCCGTAGAGGCGGCGCGCTTGCCTGTCCCTAGCTTTGTTGAGTTCTTAAGGTCAGCTACCACAGCCACGACATCGGTCAGTTTATACCACTGGCGAGCCTCGATCGGTAGCTTCTCTACATCCAGGCTGTCGCCCTTGTCCACAACAGCGGGCATGGATGCAATCTGGTTCTTGACGTTATCGTCGAGCGCGTCAAGTAGCTCGTCAACGTCTACCTCGGTCATACTCTGGTTCTCCTTGCGGATCATTGAGGTGAAGGCCCCTGAAGACGGAAGGTCTCCACCTCCACTCTTGCATCTTTTCCTCTTCAGCGCTGGCAAATCGGGTCGGAAAGTATCACGGCCCCTGTTCAAGGAAAGCTGTCGCCGTGACGCTCAAGGAGTTGGATTCGTCCTGTGATCAATTGAATTCAGAACGTAGTTCGGTGTCGCGTCCTCGAACCGCTCCGAGGCTGGCAGCGACCAATGTACGGCCACGTTCCGACAGAACTGAGCCTGCGGAACTGTTAGTGCAGGTCAGAGTGGGTCCCGCTGGACTCAGCGTGACCTACTGAAAAGCGGAAGGTCGGCGGTTCGACCCCGCCCCTAGCCACTCCAGGCAGACATGCACGAAGGCCCCGCCACCTGCGGAAGCAGGCGGCGGGGCCTTTGCGTTGGTCGGTGGTCGTCGGTGGACGGCGGCGGTCCCCGGCGGCTGCCCGCCGCATGCTCGTGCCCTCCCGCGAAGCCCCGTACTCCGGGAGTTCCGAAGTACGGGGCTTCCTGATTTCCAGGGTTCGCGACCCCAGAGCGTCGCAGGCAGTGCGTAGAAAGGAACCCCCGTCCCCGTGAGGAGACGGTGTTCCGTACGGGCCTGGACATGGTCTACTACGTCGACGCCAACCTCTCCACGGGCAACACCGACGTGGCCGACTTCGCTCGGGGCGCGCACGAGGCGCCGGGAGGGGTCCTGCGTTTCGCGTCCTTCTTCGGGGAGGACAAGCCGCAGTACCCGGACGCGGACCCGGACCCGCACACCTTCTCCTTCACACCCCGGCCTCTGACCTTCGACTGACCCGCACAGCGCCCGGTCCCGTGCTCGGGGGCGGCGGACGGCCGGGACCGTCCCGGGCACCGCGCCCCGAGCGCACGGAACGCCCTTGCGGCGGGGTGACGCCGACCACGGCGTGCGCGGGGCTCCTCGGGTAGTGTCCGGACCCGTGAGCCACGTGACCGCAGCTGACGGAACCCGGATCTGGTACGACGTCCTCGGGCAGGGCGACCCGCTCCTGCTCCTCAACGGGCAGTCCCTCGACCACGAGATGTGGGACGGGGTGCACGCCGACCTGGCCCGGCGCCACAGGGTCGTGCGGATGGACTTCCGGGGGACCGGCGGCAGCGACGCGCCCCTGGACGAGCCCTACACCTTCGGCCTGTTCGTGGACGACGCCCTCACCGTCCTGGACGCCCTGGACATCCCCCGCACGCACGTCTACGGGTTCTCCATGGGCGGGAAGGTCGCCCAGACCTTCGCGGCCACCCGGCCCGGACGCCTCGGCGCGCTCGTGCTGGGCTCCACGGCGCCGGGCGGGAGCAACGAGGTGGAACGCCCGAGGTCGGCCACCCTCGCGCTGCGCCGGGCCAGTACGGCCGAGGGGCGCGACCTGATCGCCGAACTCTTCTACGGCCCCGAGTGGGCCGCCGCCCACCCCGACACGGTCACCCGCGTCCTGCCTCGCGGACCGCTGCGCGCCCAGCGCCTGCACTTCGGCGCCAGCTCGGGCTACGACGGCTGGGACCTGCTGCCCTCCATCCAGGCGCCGACGCTGGTCGTGCACGGTGAGGACGACGTCCTCACCCCGGTCGGCAACGCCGCCCTGCTGGCGGAGCGCGTCCCCGACGCCCGGCTGCTGGTCCTGCCCGGCATGCGCCACGGCTACCTGCACGAGGACGCGGCCAAGGCCACGCGCGAGGTGCTGGACTTCCTGGCGGAGCACCCGCTTCCCGCGCGGGACTGACCGGTGGGACCGGTCGGCGGGGTCCGGACCCCGGGCGCGGCCGTTCCCGCCGACCGCGCCCGTTTCCGCCGACCAGGGCCGCCGACCGCATTCGCCGACCGTGCGCTACGGAGCGGGCGGACCCGGCGGGAAGTCGCTGCGCAGCCTGTCCAGCATGCGGCGGTCGCGCTTGGTCGGCCGTCCGGCTCCCCGGTCGCGCCTGATGACGGGCGTGGTCGCCTGCGGCGGAGGCGTCGGCGTCCTGTCGGTGTAGCAGCGCGCGGCGATCGGCGCGCTCACGCGCTTCTCGATGACATGGCCCACATCGACCGTGCGCGTGGTCCCGTGCAGCCGGACGCGCACCTCGTCGCCGGCCTTGACCGTGGTGGCGGGTTTGGCCGGGCGGTCGTTGACCCGCACGTGCCCGCCCCGGCAGGCCTGGGCCGCGTCCGAGCGCGTCTTCGTGAGGCGTACCGCCCACAGCCAGCGGTCGACCCGGGTGCTCTCCGGGCCCGACGGCAGGGGTGCCGAGAACTCGTTCACGCCGGTTCCTTCCACTCTCCGGGGCGTTTCCCGCCACTCTAGGCGGCCGCCGGTACGAAGCACTCCGAAGTCGCGCTAGAGTTGTTCATGCAGCGAGGTCCTGTGGAGCAGTTAGGAGTGCTCGCCACCCTGTCAAGGTGGAGGCCGCGGGTTCAAATCCCGTCAGGACCGCATGATGGAGGCCCGGTGTCGATCAGACACCGGGCCTTCGGCGTTCTGCGGCCGACACGGACACAGAAGGGCATGAGGGACCTTGGGTTACCGGTACGCCGTCGAGCGGACCGACCATTCGGCCCTGGCGGGCGGACACGTGCTGCGGTCCGCGCCGGGCTTTCCGGGTTTTCCGGTGCGGCTGGCCAGTGAGCTGTTCCAGCGCGCGATGGTGCACACCGGAGGGGAGCCCGTCCGCCTGTGGGACCCGTGCTGCGGCAGCGGGTACCTGGCGACGGTGCTGGGCCTGCTCCACCGCGACCTGCTCACCGGTGTCCGGGCCACCGACGTGGACGCCGACGCGGTCGCCCTGGCCGCGCGCAACCTCCGGCTGCTGACCGCCGAGGGGCTCGCCGAACGCGAGGAGGAGCTGCGCCGCTCCGCCCGGGACTTCGGCCGCGTGGCCTTCGTGGAGCGCGCCGAGGCCGCCCGCGATCTGGCGGCGGGGCTGGCCGCGCAGGGCGGCGACCTGCCCCACGAGGCGGCCGTGGCCGACGTGTTCTCCCTGGAGGAGGGCGTGGAAGCCGACCTGGTGGTGACGGACGTGCCCTACGGCGAGATGACGCGGTGGGAGGGGAACGTTCCCGGCGGCGCCGGTGAGCCGATGCGGGGGCTGCTGGCCTCCCTGGGCCGGGTGCTGCCCGAGCACGCCGTCGTGGTGGTGACCGCCCGCACCCGGCGGGTCTCCCTGCCCGAGGGCGTGCGCGCGTTGGAGCGGGTGAAGGTGGGCAACCGGGCCGCGGTGCTGGTGCGCGCCCGCGACATCGCGCCCTGAGCCGGACCGCCGGAACCGTCGCTGGGGTGACACGGGGTTCCCGACCCGCGGTGGCGGCTGGTCGGGGCCTGCGAGTCTTCGCGGTCACCCGGGCCCCGTCCCTTCCGGTCGCGGCGTTCGTCCACAGGCTGTGGACGAACGCCGCGGTGCCCACCCGATTCCACGCGGGGCCCGCTCGCTCCCGTGCGGTGCCCATCGCTTCCGTGCGGCTCCCTGACCGCTTGCGCGCGGGCCCACCCGCTTCCGCGCGCGGCCTCCGCTTCCCGGTCTCGTGGGGCGGCTCCCCGGCGCGGCGCGGGGCGTCCTGACGACCGGGGTCGCTTCCGGCCGCCTCATCCCCGCACGTGGGCGAAGGCCCGCCAGGTGTACAGGGCCACCGCCAGGGCGACCGCCGCCAACAGTACGAAGCCCAGCGTGTAGGCCCCGGTCGCCTGGTACACCGCCCCCATGAGCAGCGGCGGGAAGTAGCCGCCCAGCCCGCCGGCCGCACCGACCAGGCCCGTGACCGTGCCCACCCTCGACGGCTCCACCAGCTTGGCCACCAGCGCGAACATGGCACCGGTGCCCAAACCCAGCGACAGCGCGATCAGCACGAACGCGGCACCGGCCGGGAACTCCGCGGGCGGGTGCAGGGCCAGCACGACCGCGAACACGCAGGTGCCGAGGAACGAGATCAGGCACACCCGCACCGGGCCGATCCGGTCCGACAGGACGCCGCCGACCGGCCGGGCCGCCACGGCCGCCACCGCGAACCCGGCGGTGCGCAGACCCGCGGCGGTCTGCGCGTAGTCGTAGGCCAGCGTCAGCAGCGTCGGCAGGTAGGTCGAGAAGGCCACGAAACCGCCGAAGGCGACCGCGTACAGCAGCGACGCCTGCCAGGTCGCCCGCAGCCGCACGGCCTCCCCCATGCGCGGCAGCGCGGGCTCCGTGCGCGGCCGCCAGTCCGGCGAGTCCCGGCACATCAGCCACATCACCACGCCCATGACCGCCAGCGCCGCGCACAGCAGCAGGTGGGTGGTGAACAGCCCCACCGCGCCCACCAGCCGGGGGGTGAGGAAGGACGACAGGGCGGTGCCGCCCATCCCCGCGCCGAACACGCCCGTCGCGAACCCGCGCCGGTTCGCCGGGTACCACGCGTTCACGAACGGGATGCCGACCGCGAACGACGTCCCGGCGACGCCGAGGACGAATCCCCACAGCAGCAGCATCCCGTAGGAGTCGCCCGAGACCCCCACCAGGAACGTCGGCACGATGCTCGCGAAGCACAGGGCCGTGAACATCAGCCGCCCGCCGTAGCGGTCGGTCAGCGCGCCCACGGGGATGCGCCCCAACGCCCCCACCAGCACCGGGAAGGCCACCAGGATCGAGGTCTGCGTGGGTGTCAGCCCCAGGTTCTCGGTGTAGGTGCGCGACAGGGGGCCGATGAGGTTCCACGCCCAGAAGGTGAGCGTGAACGCCGCCGTGGCCAACGCGAGGTTGCCGCCGGCCGTGCCGCGGCGCGACACCCTTTTTCCCGATTCCGTACGCATATGCGCATTCCTTCCTCCGCCGTTCCAGGCGATTGTCACCCGATCCGGTGTGGGATGCGCCTTTTTCACGCCGGAGAAGGCATATTTGTTGGCGGAATGCAGTGGGTTCTGGCCCGGCGTCCCCGCTGGGGGCCAAGGAACGGTAAATGGGGTGTTGTCCGTATGGCGGCGAAAAGCAAAAAAGGCGGAGCGGGGAACGCCCTTCTGGCGCTGGGCAACCACCTCACCCGCTCCGAGCCGCTGGACGGCGACCGCGCCCAGGTCAGGAAGGGTGGCCGCCAGGGCGACTCCTTCTACCGCGACCGGTGGAGCCACGACCGCGTGGTCCGTTCCACGCACGGCGTGAACTGCACGGGCTCGTGTTCCTGGGACGTCTACGTCAAGGACGGAATCATCACCTGGGAAACGCAGGCCACCGACTATCCATCGGTCGGCCCGGACCGCCCCGAATACGAACCGCGCGGATGTCCGCGCGGCGCCGCCTTCTCCTGGTACACCTATTCGCCCACCCGTGTCCGCTATCCCTACGCGCGCGGCGTTCTCGTGCGGATGTACCGCGAGGCGCGCGCCCGTCTGGGCGACCCGGTGGCGGCCTGGGAGGAGATCACCACCGACCCCGACCGGCGGGCCCGCTACCAGCGGGCCCGGGGCAAGGGCGGGCTGGTCCGGATCACCTGGGACGAGGCCCTGGAGATCGCCGCCGCCGCGCACGTGCTCACCATCCGCAGGTACGGACCGGACCGCGTCGCCGGGTTCTCGCCGATCCCCGCGATGTCGATGGTCTCCCACGGCGTGGGCGCGCGCTTCGTGAACCTGCTCGGCGGCTCCATGCTGTCCTTCTACGACTGGTACGCCGATCTGCCCGTGGCCTCGCCGCAGGTGTTCGGCGACCAGACCGACGTCCCCGAGTCCGGTGACTGGTGGGACGCCGCCTACCTGGTGCTGTGGGGCTCCAACGTCCCCGTCACCCGCACCCCCGACGCCCACTGGATGGCCGAGGCCCGCTACCGGGGCCAGAAGGTGGTGGTCGTCTCCCCGGACTACAGCGACGCCACCAAGTTCGCCGACGAGTGGCTGGCGCCCCACCCGGGCACGGACGGGGCCCTGGCGATGGCCATGGGGCACGTGATCCTCAAGGAGCGGTTCGTCGACCGCACCACGCCGCGCTTCGACGACTACGTGCGCCGCTACACCGACCTGCCGTTCCTGGTGGCCCTGGACAGCCGCGACGGCCGCCTCGTCCCCGGCAAGTTCCTCACCGCAGCCGACCTGGGGGACACGGGGGAGAACGCCGAGTGGAAGCCGGTGTTCTGGCCGGAGGGCGAGGACGCCCCCGTCGCGCCCAACGGCACCGTCGGCCACCGCTGGGGCGAGGCCGGGACCGGACGGTGGAACCTGGACCTGGAGGGCCGCGTCCCCGCCCTCACCCTCTACGCGGAGGGCGGGGAGGCCGCCGAGGTCGCCCTGAACCGCTTCGACACCCCCGGCGGCACGGCCGGGGTACTCACCCGCGGCGTCCCGGTCCGCAGGGTCGGCGGACGCCTCGTCACCACCGTCTTCGACCTGGTCCTGGCCCACTACGGGGTGCACCGGCACGACCTGCCCGGCACCTGGCCCACTGGATACGACGACGCCGCCGAGCCCTGCACGCCCGCCTGGCAGGCCGAACTCACCGGGGTACCCGCCGACCGGGCGGCCCGCATCGCCCGCGAGTTCGCCGCCACCGCCGAGGAGTCCGGCGGCCGGGCCATGATCATCCTCGGCGCGGGCACCAACCAGTGGTTCCACGGCGAGAACGCCTACCGCGCCTTCCTGTCCCTGCTGCTGCTCACCGGCTGCCAGGGCGTCAACGGCGGCGGCTGGGCCCACTACGTCGGCCAGGAGAAGTGCCGCACCTCCGCGGGGTGGGCCGCGTTCGCCTCCGCCGCGGACTGGACCCGGCCGCAGCGCTTCATGGCCGGAACCTCCTACTGGTACCTGCACACCGACCAGTGGCGCTACGACACCTACCGCGCCGACGCCCTCGCCTCGCCGCTCGGCCCGGGGCGGGTGCGCGGCCAGCACACCGCCGACCTGGTCGCCGCATCGGCCCGCATGGGGTGGATGCCCTCCTACCCGACCTTCGACCGCAACCCGATCGACCTGGGACGCGAGGCGCGCGAGCGCGGGCAGGACCCCGCGGAGTACGTCGCCGACCAGCTCCACAGCGGTGACCTGCGCTTCGCCGCCGAGGACCCCGACGCCCCCGCCAACTGGCCCCGGGTCCTCACCGTGTGGCGGTCCAACCTGTTCGGCTCCTCGGCCAAGGGCAACGAGTACTTCCTCAAGCACCTGCTCGGCACCCGCTCCAACCTGCTGGCCGAACCCGCCGGGCCCGCGGACCGGCCCGCCGACGTCACCTGGCGCGAGGAGGTCCCCGAGGGCAAGCTCGACCTGCTGCTGTCCATCGACTTCCGGATGACCAGCACGACCCTGCTGTCCGACATCGTGCTGCCCGCCGCGACCTGGTACGAGAAGTACGACCTGTCCACCACGGACATGCACCCCTACGTGCACTCGTTCAACCCGGCCATCGACCCGCCCTGGGAGACCCGCACCGACTTCGACGCCTTCCACGCCCTGGCGAAGGCGTTCAGCGCGCTGGCCGCCGACCACCTGGACGAGGTCACCGACCTGGTGGCCGTACCCCACCAGCACGACACCCCCGGCGAGCTGGCCCAGCCGCACGGCGTCCCGCCGGACTGGAAGGCGGAGGGCGTGCGGCCCGTCCCCGGCCGGACCATGCCCGCCGTCGTGCCCGTGCGCCGCAACTACTCCGAGGTCGCGCAGAAGCTGGCCGCCCTGGGACCTCTGGCCGAGTCCAAGGGGCTGCCGGTCAAGGGCGTGTCCTTCACCCCGGACCGGGAGGTGGAGTGGCTGCGCCAGCGCAACGGCGCCGTCCGGGGCGGGGTCGCCGACGGACGCCCCTCCCTGGACACCGACGTCAAGGCCTGCGAGATGATCCTGGCGCTGTCCGGCACCAGCAACGGCCGCCTGGCCGCGCAGGGCTTCCGCCTCCTGGCCGAGCGCACCGGCACCGACATGGACGAGCTGATCCACCAGGCCGCCGAGCGCCGGGTGGTCTTCTCCGACGCGAGCCGGGGTCCCACGGCGGTGGGTTCCAGCCCGGAGTGGTCGGGCAAGGAGGCCCCCGACCGCCGGTACTCGCCGTTCACCATCAACGTCGAGCACGACAAGCCCTGGCACACCCTCACCGGCCGCCAGCACTTCTACCTCGACCACGACTGGATGCACGAGTTCGGCGAGGCCCTGCCCGTCTACCGGCCGCCGCTCGACATCAGCCGCCTGTTCGGCGAGCCCCGCCTCGGCCCGACCGGCCAGCGCGAGGTGGTCGTGCGCTACCTGACCCCGCACTCCAAGTGGTCGATCCACTCCGAGTACCAGGACAACCTGCTGCTCCAGACCCTCTCCCGCGGCGGCCCCACGATCTGGATGAGCCCCGCCGACGCCGAGGCGATCGGCGCCGCCGACAACGACTGGGTGGAGGCGGTCAACCGCAACGGCGTGGTGGTGGCGCGGCTGGTGGTCTCGCACCGGATGCCCGCCGGAACCGTGTACATGTACCACGTCCAGGAGCGCACCATCGACGTGCCCAAGTCCGAGACCACCGGCAGGCGCGGCGGCATCCACAACTCGCTCACGCGCCTGCTGGTCAAGCCCACCCACCTCATCGGCGGCTACGCGCAGCTCTCCTACGCCTTCAACTACCTCGGCCCGACCGGCAACCAGCGCGACGAGGTCACCGTCGTGCGCAAGCGGACCACGGAGGTGCGTTACTGATGGCACAGGCCCACGGCGGCGGGACCGGCGGCTCCGGAGGGGAGCGGCCGGTCGGCAGGGTCATGGCGCAGGTCGCCATGGTGATGAACCTGGACAAGTGCATCGGCTGCCACACGTGCTCGGTCACCTGCAAGCAGGCCTGGACCAACCGCAGCGGCGTCGAGTACGTGTGGTTCAACAACGTCGAGACTCGGCCCGGGCAGGGCTACCCGCGCACCTACCAGGACCAGGAGCGCTGGAAGGGCGGCTGGGTCCTCGACGCCAGGGGGCGGCTCAAGCCCCGCGCGGGCGGGCGGCTCAAACGGCTGGCCACCATCTTCGCCAACCCGGTGATGCCCTCCCTCCAGGACTACTACGAGCCCTGGACCTACGACTACGAGACGCTGACCAACGCGCCCCTGGGCGACGACTTCCCGGTGGCCGAGCCCCGGTCGGCGCTCACCGGCGAGCCCATGAAGGTCAGCTGGAGCGCCAACTGGGACGACGACCTCGGCGGCGGACCGGAGCTGACCCGGCGGGACCCGATCGTGCGCAGGCTCGGCGACAAGGTGCGGTTCTCCTTCGAGGAGACCTTCATGTTCTACCTGCCGCGCATCTGCGAGCACTGCCTCAACCCGTCGTGCGTGGCCGCCTGCCCCAGCGGCGCCCTGTACAAGCGGGTCGAGGACGGCATCGTCCTGGTCGACCAGGACCGCTGCCGGGGCTGGCGCATGTGCGTCACCGGCTGCCCGTACAAGAAGGTCTACTTCAACCACAAGACGGGCAAGGCCGAGAAGTGCACGTTCTGCTACCCGCGGGTGGAGGTGGGCATGCCCACCGTCTGCTCCGAGACGTGTGTGGGGCGGCTGCGCTACCTGGGCGTGGTCCTCTACGACGCCGACCGGGTCCGCGAGGCGGCGTCGGTGGCGGACGAGAGGGACCTGTACCGCGCCCAGCTCGACGTGTTCCTCGATCCCACCGACCCGGCCGTGCGCGCCGCGGCCCGACGCGACGGCATCCCCGACCGCTGGGTGGAGTCGGCCGCCCGCTCCCCGGTCTACGCGCTGGCCAAGCGCTTCCGGGTGGCGCTGCCGCTGCACCCGGAGTACCGCACGATGCCGATGGTCTGGTACATCCCGCCGCTGTCGCCGGTGGTGGACGCGCTCTCCTCCACCGGGCACGACGGCGAGGACGCCGACAACCTCTTCGCCGCCATCGACACCCTGCGCATCCCCGTGGAGTACCTGGCCGAGCTGTTCACCGCGGGCGACACCGGCCCCGTGGACCTGGTCCTGCGGCGGCTCGCGGCCATGCGCTCCCACATGCGCCGGATCAACCTGGGCCGGGAGCGCGACGACTCCATCGCCGCCTCCGTCGGGATGACCGGCACCGAGATCGAGGACATGTACCGGCTCCTGGCCCTGGCCAAGTACGACGAGCGCTACGTCATCCCCACCGCCTACGGGGTGGACGAGGCCGACCGCGGGGTCATCGACGAGATCGGGTGCAGCCTCGACTTCGAGGGCGGGCCGGGCATGGGCGGCATGGGCGGGGGCGTGCCCTTCGGCGAGGCCTCCGGGCAGCCCCAGGCGGCGACCGTGGAGAACTTCCACGCCCTGCGCACCCGCCAGACCAGCGACTCCCAGGCGGACACGAGCGGCCGGGTCAACCTCCTCAACTGGGACGGCAACGGCCGACCCGCAGGGCTCTTCCCACCCCGACGGGGTGGTGACGACGAAGGCGGCGGTGGCGGCGAGACCGCGCCGCCGAGGAGGGGGAGAGGATGAGCACCACCGCTGACGCAGGGGGAGCGGACGGGACGGTACGGAGCGGTACGGGCTGGTTGGGGGAGGCGCGCGCCATCCGCCGGGCGCACCGCGTGGCGGTCACCCACCAGGCCGCCTCGGTCCTGCTCGGCTACCCCGACCAGGCCTTCTTCGAACGCCTGCCGCTGGTGGCCCGCGCGGTCGCCGAGCTGCCGAGGGGAGGGGTGCGCGCGGCGCTCCAGGAGTTCTGCGACCACGCCTCCACCGTCTCCGAACTGGAGCTGTGCGAGCACTACGTGGACGTGTTCGACCTGCGCAGGCGCAGGACCCTGCACATGACCTACTACACCGACGGCGACACCCGCCGCAGGGGGCACGCCCTGGCCGAGATCAAGCGCGTCTACGCCGAGGCCGGGTGGCGGGTGGAGAACCGCGAGCTGCCCGACCACCTGGCGGTGGTCCTGGAGTTCGCGGCCCGGGGCGACGCGCGCGCGGGCGAGGCCCTGCTGCTGCGCTTCCGGCCGGGTCTGGAGCTGATGGCCCGGACCCTGCACGACCACGGCACGCCCTACGCGCGGATCGTGGACGCGGTCCGCATGACCCTGCCCGCCCAGGAGCGCGGGGACCTGGAAGCCGTGCGCAGGCTCGCGGCCCAGGGGCCGCCCGCCGAGGACGTGGGCCTGGAACCGTACGGGGTGCGGGCGCCGCTGCCGCGGACCGAGGCCCCCGGGTACGACCGGGAGGAGCGGTGAACGGGTACGGCGCGCTCGACCTGCTGCTGTGGGGCGTCCTGCCCTACGCGGTCCTCGTCCTGGTGGTGGGCGGCCTCGTCTGGCGGTACCGGTACGACCGGTTCGGCTGGACCACCCGTTCGTCGGAGCTGTACGAGTCCAGGCTGCTGCGGATCGGCAGCCCGCTGTTCCACATCGGCCTGCTCCTGGTGATCGGCGGCCACGCGGTGGGGCTGCTCGTGCCCGAGGGCTGGACCCGGGCGCTCGGGGTGTCCGACACCGTCTACCACGTCACCGCCCTGTCGCTCGGGCTGGTGGCGGGGGTGTGCACGCTCGGCGGGATCGTCCTGCTGATCTGGCGCCGCCGCACGACGGGGCCGGTGTTCAGCGCCACCACGCGCAACGACAAGCTCATGTACCTGGTGCTGGTCCTGGCCATCGTCACCGGGCTGGGCATGACCGCCTACTTCGCCGGGGTGGAGGTGGCGGGCGGGCACACCCAGGACTACCGGCGGACGGTGTCGCCGTGGTTCCGCTCCATCTGGGTGCTCCAGCCCGACGTCGCGGCGATGTCCGCCGCCGAGGCCCCGTACAAGCTGCACGCCCTCGTCGGCCTGGGGCTGTTCGCCCTGCTGCCCTTCACCCGCCTGGTGCACGCGTTCAGCGCGCCGATCGGCTACCTCTTCCGTCCCTACGTCGTCTACCGCACGCGGGACCGGTACCCGACCGCCTCGGGGCAGGCGGAGCGGCCCGCCCGCCGGGGCTGGTGACCCGGCCGCCCGTGCGGCCCGCCAGTGAGGCCCGGTCTCTCGTGCGGTCCGGTCTCCCGTGACGCCGAGGCCGTCCGTGCGGCCCGCCGTGTGACCCGGCCGCCTGTGTGGCTCGGGCCCCGTATGGCCCGGGCCGCCCGTCCGGCCGGGGCGGTCCGGGCGGACCGCGGCCCGTCCCGGTCACGGACGGTCACCGCGTGACCGGGGTGTGCGCGGCGGTTATGTGTGGGAACGTGGTCATTGGCCCGCGCACACCGCGTGCGCGAACACGGGGAGTGGGAGAGAGTGCCATGGACCTGACGGTCGTCGACGTTCCGGAGCGCTCGCGCTACGAGGTGAGCGCGGACGGGGCGGTGGTGGGGTTCTCCGCCTACCACCTGATCGACAAGGGCGTGTACGCCCTGCCGCACGTGGAGGTCGACCCCTCCTTCGAGGGCAAGGGTGTGGCGAGCCGCCTCATGCGCGACTCCCTGGACCACATCCGGTCGCGGGGGCTCAAGATCGTGCCGATCTGCCCCTTCGCGCGGGCCTACCTCAAGAAGAACCCGTCCTACGCCGACCTGGTCCACGAGGGCTGAGCCCGCGGCCGCGCGCGGGGTCCTCCGGGGCGGCTCCGCGGACCGGAGGCGGATAACGGGGACATCACCATCCGGGCACGGCGTGTCCCGGATGGTGATTCTGCGTACTTCAGGGGTATGTGGGAGCGGTTGTCCTTTTATGGAGCGAAGGAGCCCCTCCCCGTGTTGCCTGCCGACCAAGCGCCAACCCTGGACGCGCGTCTGACAGACGCCATCGCGACGTTCAACAACGACTTCTTCTGGTCCTGGATCCTGATCCCGCTCCTCGTGGTGGTGAGCCTCTACCTCACCGTCCGGACGGGCGCCGTCCAGATCCGGATGCTCCCGGAGATGTTCCGGGTGCTCAAGAGCAAGCCCGAGACCGCTCCTGACGGGGGCAAGGCGGTCTCCTCCATCCAGGCGTTCATGATCTCGGCCGCGGCCCGCATCGGCACGGGCAACATCGTCGGCGTGGCCGTCGCCATCTCCCTGGGCGGCCCGGGCGCCGTCTTCTGGATGTGGACGATGGCGATCGTGGTCTGCGCGGCCAGCTTCGTCGAGTCCACCCTGGCCCAGCTCTACAAGGTCAGGGACTCCACCGGCTACCGGGGCGGACCGGCCTACTACATGGAGAAGGGCCTGGGCCAGCGCTGGATGGGCGTGCTCTTCGCCATCGTCCTCATTCTGACCTTCCCGATGGTCTTCAACGCCGTGCAGAGCAACACCATCGCCGGGGCCGTCACCAACTCCGCCCAGAACATGAACGTGGACGCGGGCCTGGGGCTGTCGGCCGCGGTCGGGGTCGTGCTCGTGGCGGTCACCGCGATGGTGATCTTCGGCGGTGTGCGCAGGATCGCCAACACCGCGCAGGCGCTGATCCCGGCCTTCGCGCTGATCTACCTGATCATGGGCGTCATCATCGTGGGGATGAACTTCGAGCGCGTCCCCGGGATGTTCGCGCTCATCTTCGAGCACGCCTTCGGCATCCGCGAGTTCGCCGCCGCCGGTCTGGGCACGGTGATCATCCAGGGCGTGCGCCGGGGCATGTTCTCCAACGAGGCGGGCCTGGGATCGGCTCCCAACGCCGCGGCCAGCGCCGCCGTCACCCACCCCGCCAAGCAGGGCCTGGTGCAGACCCTCGGCGTCTACTTCGACACCCTCGTGGTCTGCTCCATCACGGCCTTCATCATCCTCATCGGCTACGAGGGCGGCTCCGAGCGCGAGCTGGAGGGCGACCTCACCCAGATCGCGGTCACCGAGGCCCTGGGCCCCTGGGCGCTGCACCTGATGACGCTGATCATCCTCCTGGTCGCGTTCACGTCGGTGCTGGGCAACTACTACTACGGCGAATCGAACCTGGAGTACCTGACCGCCGACCGGCGCGTCATGCTCGGCTACAAGATCGTCTTCCTCGTGGCCAGCTTCCTCGGCTCGCTGGGCTCGATCGACCTGGTCTGGACGCTGGCGGACACGACCATGGGCATGATGGCGCTGATCAACCTCGTGGCCATCACACCGCTGGCCGCGATCGCGGCACGGGTGCTCAAGGACTACAACGACCAGCGGCGCCAGGGCATCGACCCCGTGTTCACGCGGGACCGGCTGCCCGACCTGCGCGGAGTGGAGTGCTGGGAGCCCAGGGAGAGGGAGGCTGCGGCCGAGACCGACAAGGTCTGAGGGCCGCTGGTCGGGGCCCGCGCCGCACGGGCCCCGAGCCGTCCCGTGCCCCGGACGGGGTTCCGGTCCGTTCGCCGGTGGGGCGGGGGAGAACGCATCCCCCGCCCCACCGGCGTCTTCAACGGGTCATTAGATGACAGAACCCACCAGGTAAGGCTTTTCAGTGCATCTGTGTTCTTTCGGTCACGGCGAATAATCGCTAGTGTGCTGGATCACAGTTGTGGCGGCCCGTGTGTCTCGTCGAGGGAGTCCGATGTCCATCGTCTCAATCGAGCCCGCCACCGCCGAGCGGTGGGAAGACCTGGAGAACCTGTTCGGACCGACCGGAGCCTACGGGCACTGCTGGTGCACCTTCTTCCGGAGGCGGGCCAAGGACCACACGGCGAGCACCTCCTGCGACCGCTCCCAGCGCGGTGTGGACAACAAGGAGGAGCTGCGGCGCCTGACCCTGGACGGGCGGGTGCCCGGCCTGCTCGCCTACGACGAGGACGGCCCCTGCGGGTGGGTGTCCGTGGCGCCCCGGGAGGACTTCATCCGGTTGTCGCGGTCGCGGTCCCTGCGCCCGGCCGATCCCCGTGAGCCCGGCGTGTGGTCGCTGGTCTGCTTCTGGCTCCCGCCCCGTCGGCGCAGGCGCGGCCTGGGCAGCCGCCTGCTGGACGGGGCGATCGAGTACGCCCGGGCCAACGGCGCGCGCGTCCTGGAGGCCTATCCGGTGGACACCGCCGGAGGGCGGGCGCCCAGCGCCGAGGTCTACACGGGGACGGTGGAGATGTTCCGCAGGGCGGGGTTCACGCTGAACAACCACCACGTGAGCGAACGCGTGGTCGCCCGCCTGGAACTCAAAACCGAGTAGTCCCCGTCTCCTCTTTCCCCTTTTCCTGATCCGCGTCCCGCCCCCGACCCCCCGTCCCCCCTTCCAGCTTCCGGCCGCCCCGCCGCGCGCAGTCCGGTCCACCCGCCGCCCCGCTCTCCGGTCCGAACACGGGCCGCCCCCGGAGAACGGGGGGAGGGTATCCGGACCGCCCGCCGGGGCGCCGAACGCCTCCCCGGTCCCCGTGGCCGCCGCCCGAGGTCCCCGCACGTCGCGTGCGGGGGCCTTCGTCGTTTCCGGGGGCGGCGCGCTCGGCGGACATTTGACAGCACCATACCCCCAAGGGGTATGTTGAGTGCATCGGAGACCGGTCCCAGCAGGACCGGTACAGCACACATGCCCCAGGAGGCGAAATGGCTGCCACCAGCACCGCTGTTTACACCGTTGACGGCATGAGCTGCGGACACTGCGTCAACTCCGTCACCGAGGAGGTCAGCGGGGTCGCGGGGGTCACCGACGTCAAGGTCGACCTCGACAGCAAGAAGGTGACCGTCACCAGCGACGGCCCGGTCGACGACGCGTCGGTCCGCGCCGCCATCGACGAGGCCGGGTACGAGGTGCGCGGCTGACGCGCACACCGGACCCCGCGGTCCGGACGGGAACGGCGCACCGCCGACCCCGGCCCGCGGGGGAGTTCCGGCGCGCGGGCGGGACGTCCGCCCGCACCGGGCTCCGGGGCCGCCCGGCCCCGGAGCGCAGGACCGTCCACGAGAGCACGGGGACGTCACGGAGGACCGAGGAAGGGCTATGAGCAGCAGCGCAGCCGCGGCGGGCCGGGCCGACACCGCACCGGTCGAACTGGACATCGGCGGCATGACCTGTGCCGCCTGCGCCAACCGGGTCGAGAAACGGCTCAACAAGCTCGACGGGGTCACCGCCACCGTCAACTTCGCCACCGAGAGGGCCCGCGTCTCCTTCGACGGCACGCCCACCCCGGTGGAGGACCTCGTCGCCCAGGTCGAGAAGGCGGGCTACACCGCCACCGTCCCCCGGGCCGAACCCGAGACGGCCGAGGACGCCGCGGAACCCGCCGACCCCACCCGCGCGCTGCGCGACCGGGTGATCGTCAGCGCGGTCCTGTCGGTACCGGTCATCGCGATGGCGATGATCCCCGCCCTGCAGTTCACCCACTGGCAGTGGGCCTCGCTGACCCTGGCCGCGCCCGTGGTCGTCTGGGGCGCGCTGCCCTTCCACGTCGCCGCCTGGAAGAACCTCAGGCTGGGCAGCGCCACCATGGACACGCTGGTCTCCCTCGGGGTGTCGGCGGCGTTCCTGTGGTCGCTGTACGCGCTGTTCCTCGGGACCGCGGGCATGCCGGGGATGACCCACCCCTTCGAGTTCACCGTCGCCCGCGGCGACGGGTCGGGCAACATCTACCTGGAGGTGGCCGCCGGGGTCACCACCTTCATCCTCCTCGGCAAGTACTTCGAGGCCCGCTCCAAGAGGCGCGCGGGCGCCGCCCTGCGCGCCCTGCTCGAACTCGGGGTCAGGGAGGCCACCGTCCTGCGCGGCGCGGACTCCCGACAGGAGTCGGTGCCCGTGGACCGGCTCGTCGTCGGCGACCGCTTCCTCGTCCGGCCGGGGGAGAAGGTGGCCACCGACGGCGTGGTGGAGGAGGGCACCTCCGCCGTGGACATGAGCATGCTCACCGGTGAGTCGGTGCCGGTGGAGGTCGCCCCCGGCGACTCCGTGGTCGGCGCGACCGTCAACGCGGGCGGGCGCCTCGTCGTGCGCGCCACCCGGGTCGGCTCGGACACCCAGCTCGCCCAGATGGCGCGCCTGGTGGAGGAGGCCCAGAACGGCAAGGCCGAGGTCCAGCGCCTGGCCGACCGCGTCTCCGGGGTCTTCGTCCCGATCGCCATCCTCGTCGCGCTCGCCACGCTCGTCGTCTGGCTCGTGCTGGGGGCGTCCGCCCCGACCGCCTTCACCGCCGCGGTCGCGGTGCTCATCATCGCCTGCCCGTGCGCCCTGGGCCTGGCCACGCCCATGGCCCTGATGGTGGGCACCGGGCGCGGCGCCCAGCTGGGCATCCTCATCAAGGGCCCCGAGGTGCTGGAGGACACCCGGCGCGTGGACACGGTCGTGCTGGACAAGACCGGCACCGTCACCACCGGCCGGATGACCCTGACCGGCGTGTTCACCGCCGAGGGCGAGGACGAGGACGAGGTCCTGCGCCTGGCCGGGGCGCTGGAGAACGCCTCCGAGCACCCCATCGCGCGGGCGGTCGCCGCCGGGGCCGCCGACCGCGTGGGCGCGCTCCCGTCCCCCGGGGACTTCGCCAACGCCGAGGGCCTGGGAGTCCGGGGGACCGTCGGGGGCCGCGCCGTGGCCGTCGGCCGGGTCGCGCTGCTGGAGGAGGACGGCGCCGTTCTGCCCGAGCGGCTGGCCGCCGCCCTCGCCGACGCCGAGGCGGAGGGCCGCACCGCCGTGGCGGTGGGCTGGGAGGGCCGCGTCCGGGGCGTGCTGGTGGTCGCCGACACGGTCAAGCCCACCAGCGCCGAGGCCGTGCGCAGGTTCCGCGAGCTGGGGCTCACCCCGATCCTGCTCACCGGGGACAACCGTGCGGTGGCCCGTGCGGTGGCTGACCAGGTCGGCATCGACGAGGTGGTCGCCGAGGTCTTGCCCCGCGACAAGGTCGAGGTCGTGCAGCGGTTGCAGGGCGAGGGGCGCACGGTGGCGATGGTCGGCGACGGGGTCAACGACGCCGCCGCCCTGGCCCAGGCGGACCTGGGGCTGGCGATGGGCACGGGGACGGACGTGGCCATCGAGGCCAGCGACCTGACCCTGGTGCGCGGCGACCTGCGCGCCGCCGCCGACGCCATCCGCCTCTCCCGCAGGACCCTCAGCACCATCAAGGGCAACCTGTTCTGGGCCTTCGCCTACAACGCCGCCGCGATCCCGCTGGCGGCGGCGGGGCTGCTCAACCCCATGATCGCCGGAGCCGCCATGGCCTTCTCCAGCGTCTTCGTCGTCAGCAACAGCCAGCGGCTGCGCCGGTTCCGCCCGCTGGCGCGGGACGGGGCCGCCGACTCCTGACCGGCGTACCGGAGGACGGAGGGGGGAGGGGCGCGGGGAGCATCCGCGTCTGACCGGCGTACCGGAGGACGGAGGGGGGAGGGGCGCGGGGAGCATCCGCGTCCCTCCCCCCGGTCGTGGGGGCCGTCTCGGTCCCGAGGGGCCCTCCGCCTCTGCGGAGGACGCGGGGGCGGGTCTCGCGCCCGTCCGGGGCGGGCCGCTAGGGTTGCGCGAGGCCGCACGGTCCGGGCGTGCCCGCGCGACGCCGTGCCCGTACGCTCCCGCACGCGCGGTCCCCGCCCCGGCCGCCGAGTCCCCCCGCCCCCGACCTCCCGCGTGGGGGGGCGCGGACCAGCCCGTACCCGATCCCCCCAACCGAGGTACCCGTGTCCTCTGGATGTCCCCGAGCCGCGCTGCACCGCAACGAGCCGCACCCCGACCCCTACTCCGTGTACGCCGGGATGCGCGCCGACCACGGGCCCGTGGTCCCGGTCGAGATCGAACCCGGCGTGCACGGATGGCTGGTCACCGACTACGCCACCCTCATCTCCTGGTCCCGGGACACCACCGCGTTCAGCCACGACTCCAGGTTGTGGCGCGACCTCAGCGAGGGGCGGGTCGGCCCGGGCTCCGCGCTGACACCGATGCTGGCCCCCCGCGCCAGCGCCCTGTACGTGGACGGCGCGGAGCACGAGCGCTACCGCGGGGTCCTCACCGACGTCCTCGGCGGCGTCGGCGCCGAACGCCTGCGCCGGACCACCAGCCGCTACGCCGACCGGCTCATCGACCAGTTCCGCGCGCGGGGGCGGGCCGAACTCCTCGGCGAGTACGCGCGCGTGCTGCCGCCGCTGGTCATGAACGACCTCCTCGGCCTCGACGAGGAGCAGGGCACGCGCTTGGCCGCCGCCGTGCGCGACCTGTGGCTCGGCGTGGACGCGCAGAGGTCCGGGGCGGAGGCCGAGCGGGTGCTGTCGGAGGCGGTGGCGGCCAGGCGCCGCGAACCCGCCGACGACCTCACCACGCGGATGATCCGGCACCGCGCCGCCCTCAGCGACGAGGAGGCGGTCATGCAGCTCCTGCTGGTCGCCGCCGCCAACGAGCCGACCGCGCACCTGATCGACGCGGTCCTGCGCGCCTGCCTGACCGGACCCTCCGGGCCCGGCGCGCCCCCGCCCTCCGACGCCTCCCTGGCCGAGACCCTCGACCGCGTGCTGTGGCGGGACCCGCCGATCACCAACTTCCCCGTCCTCTACCCGCGTGTGGACGTGCCCCTGGACGACGGCCGGGTGATCGGGGCCGGGTCCCCCGTGCTGATGGCCTTCGCCGCGGCGAACCACTTCTTCGCCCGGGAGAACGCCGAGCGGATGGAGGAGACCGCCAACCGGGCGCACGTGGCCTGGGGCGCGGGGCCGCACCGGTGCCCCGCCATCGAGGAGGCGACCACCGTCGCCGGCGTCGCGGTGCGCGTCCTGCTCACCCGCCTGCCCGGACTGCGCCTGGCCGTCCCGCCCGACCAGCTGCGCTGGCGGCTGTCGGCCCTGTCCTGGTCCCCCGTCCGGCTCCCCGTGGAGTTCCCCCCGCAGGAGCCCCCGCCCCGCGGGCCCGGGGCGGCGGCGCTCCCGGCCGACGCGCCCGGGCCCGGTCATCGGGCCCCCGGCGGCCGGTCGTCCCTGCCGAACCTCCTGGCGCGGCTGCTGCGCGGGTCCTGAGGCGGCCCCCGCACGCCCGTGTCGCCCGACGACCCGGGGGCGGCGAGGGCCGACGCCGCCCCCCGCACGCGTCCGTGCGGCGCGGGTCGGACGGACACGCCCGGTGATCCCCGTCCCGCCGCTCCGGCGCGGCGCGGAGCCCCCGGCGGAATCCGCCCATGTCAGGGGCGTGCGCCCGAACGCCCCGCACCCGGGGAAGACACATGACACCGTGGCGGGGAGCGCCAACAGTGGCCGGGGGATCCTAGACTCGCTAACGCCCAGGGGCCCCTCCTCAGCCGCGCCCCGTACTCCCCGCACCGCCCCTCCGCACAGAGGAACAGCGCCTTCATGAACAGTTCCGAAGCCGACCCCCGTCGCCTCCTGGTCAACCGGTACCGTCTGGACGAGGTCATCGGCTCCGGAGGCATGGGGCGGGTCTGGCAGGGCACCGACACCCTCCTGGACCGGCCGGTCGCCGTCAAGGAGCTGACCACACCGCCGAACCTGCCCCCGCACGAGGTCGAGGTGCTGCGCACCCGCATGCTGCGCGAGGCGCGCAGCGCGGCGCAGCTCAGCCACCCCGCCATCATCACGGTGTTCGACGTGGCCGAGGAGGACGGCCGTCCGTGGATCGTCATGGAGCTGGTCCGCGGCCCCTCCCTGGGCGACCTCGTCCGCGACGAGGGCGCGCTGCCGGTCCGGCGGGCCGCCGGGATCGGCGAGCAGATGGCGGCGGGGCTGGCCGAGGCGCACGCCCGCGGCATCGTGCACCGCGACATCAAGCCGGGCAACGTGCTCATCGCGGGCAACGACCGCGCGGTCCTGACCGACTTCGGCATCGCCCACCTGGACGGCGCCACCCACCTGACCAGCACCGGGCTGCTGATCGGCTCGCCGAGCTACCTGGCCCCGGAGGTCGCGCACGGGCACTCGGCCACCCCGGCCTCGGACATGTGGGCCCTGGGCGTCACCCTCTACCAGGCGGTCGAGGGCACCCTGCCCTTCGAGCGGCCGACCCCGATGGCGACGCTGACCGCCATCGTCACCCAGGACCTGCCCGAGCCGGTCAACGCCGGTCCGCTGCGCCCGGTCCTGGAGGCCCTGTGCGAGAAGCGCCCGGAGGACCGGCCGTCGGTCGGCGAGGTGCGCGCCCTGCTGCGCGAGATCCGGGACGCGGACGACACCCCCGAGACGGTCGCCCCCACGATGGTCGCCACCGTGCCCGCGCCGGAGCCGGAGGAGGTCGCGGAGGCGGCCGTCCGCGCCGAACCGCTGGCCCCCGGCCCGGCCGCCCCCCGCCGTGAGGGGCGCCCCGGTTCCGTCCGGCGGACGCTGCTGGTCGCCGCCGCCGTGTTCGTGCTCCTCGTCGCGGGCGCCACCACCAGCCTCCTGGTGAGCATGAACCGCTCGGGCGGGGCCGACACCGGGCTGGTCGACGGCTCGGGCCAGGAGGCCGCCGCCGACCCCGGCGAGGAGGCGTCGGAGCCCCCCGCCGAGGAGAGCGCGTCCGCTGCCGAGGAGACGCCGCGGGAGTCCGCGCAGCCCTCGGACGAGGAGTCGGAGGAAGAGCGGGACGAGGGCGGCGTGGAGGAGGTCTGGGGGCCCCTCACCCGCCACGAGGACCCCAGCGGCTTCTCCGTGGACGTCCCCGAGGGCTGGAACGTCGAGCGCGAGGGCCACATGGTCTACTTCCGCAACCCCGACGGCGGCTACCTGCTGGTGGACCAGACCGACGACCCCAACCCCGACGCCGGGGACGACTGGCGCGAGTTCGAGCCCGTCGGCAGCAACAACTTCAGCGGCTACGAGTTGATCGGCATCGAGGACGTGGAGGCCGACTGGGCGGAGGACTACGTCAGCGCCGCCGACTGGGAGTTCACCTTCGGCAACGGCGACATGCACGCCGTCAACCGCGGCTTCCACACCGAGGACATCGGCTACGCCCTGTTCCTGGTCGCCGACAACGACGACCCCGAGCAGAACCGGGCGCTGCTGGACCACATGTCCCGCAGCTTCGAACCGGCCGACCGGGACGACTGAGCGGTCGGAGCGCTCAGAACACGGAGCAGTTGGTGATGTCGGTGAAGGCCTCCAGGGCCAGCGCCGCCGTCACCGAGTTGCCCTTGGCGTCCAGGCCGGGTCCCCACGCCGCCACGGAGCAGCGCCCCGGCACGATCGCGAGGATGCCGCCGCCCACCCCGCTCTTGCAGGGCAGGCCGACACGGTAGGCGAACTCACCCGCGGCGTCGTAGGTGCCGCAGGTGAGCATCACCGCCATGACGCGGCGCGCGTCGGAGCGGCTGAGCAGCTGGGAGCCGTCCGCCCGCCTGCCGTGGCGCGCCAGCAGCAGCCCCACCCGGGCCAGCTCCTCACAGCTGACGGTGATCGCGCACTGCCGGAAGTAGTGGTCCAGAACCTCCGGCACCGGGTTGCGCATGTTGCCGAAGCTCGACATGAGGTAGGCCAGCGACCGGTTGCGGTCGCCGTGCTCGTCCTCCGAGCGCGCCACCAGGTTGTCCGTGTGCAGGTCGGGGTCGCCCGTCTCCGCGCACAGCAGCTCCCCCAGGGCGCCGACGGCGTCCCCGGTGTCGGACAGCAGCTGGTCGGTGACGATGAGCGCGCCCGGGTTGATCATCGGGTTGCGGGGCACACCGCTCTCGAACTCCAGCTGGTACAGGGAGTTGAAGGAGTTGCCCGAGGGCTCCCGGTGGACCCGCTTCCACACGCTGTCCCCGGACCTGCTCATCACCAGCGCCAGGGTGAACACCTTGGTGATGCTCTGCATGGAGAAGCGCGTGCGGGAGTGGTCGCCGACGCTGTACAGGTCGCCGTCCACCGTGGCCACGGCGAACCCGAACTCGTCCGGGTCCACGTTGGCCAGTTCGGGGATGTAGTCGGCGACCCGGCCCTCGCCGATGTGCGACCGCACCCTCTCCATGACGGCGTCGAGCACCTCTGCGTAGTCGTCGCGGTCACTCACCTCGGCCGCAGCCCCCTTCCGTGTCGGTGTCCCTTCACCCCCCGGCTACCCAGGACGGGCCCGGGCATGGCTCGGGACGGCCGCGGAGGGGCGGGAAGGGGCCGTGAGGCGGCGCTGGACGGCCGCGGAGGCGGCGGAAGGCGGGTCAGCCCCTCCCGTCCAGGAGCTGGGCGTCGTGCACGAGCAGCGCCACCTGGACGCGGTTGTTGAGCCCGAGCTTGGTGAGGATGCTCGACACGTGCGTCTTGACCGTCGGCACGCTCAGGAACAGGGCCGAGGCGATGTCGGCGTTGGACCGGCCCTCGCCGACCGCCACGGCCACCTCCAACTCCCGGCCGTTGAGCGCCGAGAGCCGCTCGCGCGCACGCAGGGCCCGCTCGCCGCGGTCGTTGGCGCCCACCCGTTCGACCAGCCGCCGCGTCACCGCCGGGGAGAGCACCGACATGCCCCGGGACACCTGGCGCACCGACTCCACGATCTCCGCCGGAGGGGTGTCCTTGAGCAGGAACCCGGCCGCGCCGGCCCGCAGCGCGCGCAGCACGTGCTCGTCGGCGTCGAAGGTGGTCAGCACCAGCACCTCCGGCGGGTCCTCCAGGGCCCGCAGCCGCTCGGTGGCGGTCAGCCCGTCCACCGTCGGCATCCGGATGTCCATCAGGACCACGTCGGGGGAGTGGCGCGCCACCAGGTCGACCACCGCGCTCCCGTCCTCGGCCTCGGCCAGCACCCGGATGTCGGGCGCGCCGCCCATCATCATCACCAGGCCGACCCGGACCAGCGCGTCGTCATCGACGAGCACGACCCCGATCTCCCGCTCCGTCTCGCTCATGTCGGCCACGGTAGCCATGCCGCCAGCCGCCAGCCACCCCGACCGTCCGGGCCGTGCTCCAGCCGCCCCGAGGCCAGGGACACCCGCTCGGCGAGCCCGACCAGGCCCTGGCCGTCGCCGTCCCCGCCCGACGCCGCGGGAGGGGCGCCGGGGGAGGGGTCGTTGCCCACCTCCACCAGCAGGCCGTCGCCCGGGGCTCCCCGGACCAGTACGCGCGTGGTGGCGCCCGGGGCGTGCTTGCGCACGTTCGTCAGCCCCTCCTGGACGATCCGGTAGGCGGTGCGCCCGGTGCGCTCGGGGACCGTCCCGGCGCACTCCTGCACGAACTCCACCCGGGTCCCGGCCTCGTCGGCCTCCTCCACCAGCTGCCGCAGGTCGGCCATGGTCGGCTGCGGCAGCTCCCCGACGGGCGCGCGCAGCACGCCGATCACCTCCCGCAGGTCCTGGAGGGCCTGGTGGGCGCTCTCGCGGATCACCTTCGCCGACCGGGCCACCTCCTCGGCGGGGGCGTCGGGCCGGTACTCCAGGGCGCCCGCGTGCACGCTCAGCAGCGACAGCCGGTGCCCGAGCACGTCGTGGATCTCGCGGGCCATGGCCTCGCGGACCTGGTGCTGGGCGTGCTCGGCGCGCAGCTGCGCCTCCGTCTCGGCGTGCAGGGCCCGGTCGCGCAGCGACTCCACCAGCTCGCGCCGGTGCTGGACGGTGAGCCCCCAGCCGGTCACGGCGCCCTGGAGGGCGGCCCCCAGCAGGAGGATCACCAGGAACGGGGCGTGCGGGTCGGGCCACAGCGCGGCGTGCACGAGCGAGGCGCCCACGCTCAGCCCGTACACCGCCAGGCTGGTGCGGGGCGGACGGCGCACGGCCAGGGAGAACAGGGCGATGAGCATCGCGCCCGAGGCCAGACCGGAGACGGCGGAGTACAGGACGAGCACGACGGCGATCTGGACCGGCCAGCGCCGCCGCCACCACAGCGCCAGGCAGGCCAGCAGGGAGAGGGCCGCGTCGGCGGCCTTGAGCCACACGGGCAGGACCGGTTCCCGGACGGGCAGGTGGGGGAACTCGGCGGCGTTCATCAGTACGGAGAGGAGGGCGATCAGGAAGATGGAGGAGTCCACGATCCAGTCGCGCGCGCCGCACCGCCCGGCCATAGCGTTCATCGCCGTGCAGTCTACGTTCGGGACCGTTCCCGGAGGGCGGGAGCGGGCGGGGCGCGGGACGAGCGCCCTCGGCCGTTCGGCCGACGCGCGCCCGGTCGGGGCTGGACGGTCGGCCGATGCGCCGCGCGCGCCCTGGCTCTAGCGTCGGGGGTATGCGCAAGGTCATCCAGGGCGTCGGCGTCCTGCTCGTCCTCGTCGGTGTCAGCGGCGCCGTCGACCACCTCTGGTACCAGCCGTTCCTGGGTGTGGTCCTCAACTCGTTCAACCGCTTCGTCGTGCCCCGCGTGGCGGCCTTCGAGGGCCACGAGGTGCTCGCCAACCTGGCCGTGGCCGCCGTCGGCGCCGTCCTGGCCCTGGGGATGGAGGCGCGGCGGCCGCGGAGCCGGGCCTGAGGACGGGACCGGTCCGCGCGGGTCCGCGCCGGGCCCGACGCGGCGAGGACGGTTCGCGTCCGGTCCGCGCGTCGGTACCTTGTAGACGATGAGCACTCTGGTCACCGGAGCCACCGGAATGGTGGGCCGCCGCGTCCTCACCCAGCTGAGGAGTCGCGGCCTGCCCGCGACGGGCGCGTCCCGCACCTCGAAGACCCGTCTGGACTGGACCGACACCTCCAACTGGGACGAGATCCTCGACGGCGTCAAGAACGTCCTCGTGGTGACACCGGTCGGGAGCGCGCTGGGCGACCGGGTCGCCGGGTTCCTGGAGAGGGCCGCCGCGGCCGGGGCCGTCAACGCCGTGGTCCTGACCGCCATGGGCAGCGAGTACGCGCCGTCGGACTCCGACCAGCGCGTCGCCGAGCTGCGGGCCAGGGACCTGTTCGGCCGGTGGACCGTGCTGCGGTCCAACTGGCTCTTCCAGGACTTCACCGAGGGGATGTTCGCCGGTCTGGCGCGCTCGCGCAACGGCCGCCTCGAACTGCCGGTCAAGAAGAGGACCGAGGTCAGCTTCGTGGACGCCCGCGACGTGGCCGACGCCGCCGTCGCGGCCCTGCTGGACGACCACAGCGGCAGGGAGTACACGCTCACGGGACCGCAGCCGCTCACCTTCCGCGAGGTGGTCAAGCAGACCCGGGGCACCGAGAGCCCGGTGTGGCGGTTCAAGGCCGTCGACGAGGCGGGCTTCTACTTCCGCGCCGCGGACCGGGGGTGGAACGACCGCTTCATCGACACCCTCAACGAGCGCTTCGCCGCCGCGGTCCGGGGCAGGGCGGCCGAGGTCACCGAGGACGTGCGCGCGGCGCTCGGCCGCGACCCCATCCCGCTGGGCCGCTTCGTCCGCGAGGCCACGCTCTGACCTCCCGCTCCTGAGAGCCGGGCCCCCACGCGGCCCCGGCCGCGCGCCGGGCGACCGGCGCGCGGTGGGACGGGGCCCGCGCGCTCCCGGCGGAGCACGGCCGGAACAGCCCGCTTCCGGCGGGCTCGCGCGAGGGCACGGCGCACCGCACGGAAAGACCCCGCCCCACGGCCCGCGTCTCCGCGGAGACCGGCCGTGAGCAGGGTCTTCCCGTGTTCCCGGGCCTCTACTTGAGCAGCTGGCGGGCCATCACCATGCGCTGGATCTGGTTGGTGCCCTCGTAGATCTGGGTGATCTTGGCGTCGCGCATCATGCGTTCCAGGGGGAAGTCCTTCACGTAGCCCGCGCCGCCCAGGAGCTGCACGGCGTCGGTGGTGATCTCCATGGCGGCGTCGGAGGCGAAGCACTTGGCGGCGGCGCCGTAGAACGGCAGGTCGTCGTCGCCGCGCTCGGACTTGGCGGCGGCCACGTAGACCATCTGCCGCGCGGTCTCCAGCTTCATCGCCATGTCGGCGAGCATGAACTGCACGCCCTGGAAGTCGGCGATGTGCCTGCCGAACTGCTTGCGCTCCTTGACGTAGGCCACCGCCTGGTCCAGCGCGCCCTGCGCGATGCCGACGGCCTGCGCGCCGATGGTGACGCGGGTGTGGTCCAGGGTGCGCAGCGCGATCTTGAGGCCCTCGCCCGGGGCGCCGACGATGCGGTCGCCGGGGACGCGCACGTTGTCGAAGAACAGCTCGCGGGTGGGGGAGCCCTTGATGCCGAGCTTGCGCTCGGGCTCGCCCAGCGTGAAGCCCTCGTCGTCGGCGTGCAGCACGAAGGCGGAGACGTTGCGGCCGCGCGCGCCCTCGGGGTCGGTCACCGCCAGCACCGTGTAGTACTTGCTGACCCCGGCGTTGGTGATCCAGGACTTCTGGCCGTTGAGGATCCAGCCGTCGCCGTCGGCGACGGCCTGGGTGCGCATGCTCGCGGTGTCGGAACCGGCCTCGCGCTCGGACAGGCCGTAGGAGAACATCGCCTCGCCGCTGGCCACCTCGGGCAGGTAGCGCCGCTTGACCTCCTCGGAGGCGCCCAGGATCAGCGGCATGGTGCCGAGCTTGTTGACGGCGGGGATCAGGGAGGAGGAGGCGCACACGCGGGCGACCTCCTCGATGACGATGCAGGTGGCCAGGGCGTCGGCGCCCACACCGTCGTACTCCTCGGCGATGTGCGGGGCGTGGAAGTCCGTGGCCACCAGCGCGTCGAGGGCGTCCTGGGGGAAGGCGCTCCTCTCGTCCACCTCCGCCGCGTGCGGGGCGATCTTGTCCTCGGCGACGGAGCGTACGGCCTCGCGCAGCTCCTCGTGCTCCTCGGTGGTCCTGAACAGGTCGAAGTCGCTCATCTGCATTCCTCCCCTGGCGGCGGTCCCGGGAGATGGCACCGCGTGCCATTCGTTGGCATCCAGTGCCAGGATAGGGGGTGGAAGGGATGAAGTACACAGATGGGGGCGCACAGCCCTCCCAGACACCGGACGAAGGGGGTGGGGCCCATGGAGAACTCGGGAGGCCGGGGTGGTCAGGCGCGCGGGGACACCCGCGCTGTGGTGCTGGCCGCGGTGCGGCTGTTCACCGGGGACGGCTTCGAGGCCACGACGATGGACCAGATCGCCGCGGCCACGGGCGTGAGCCGACGCAGCCTGTTCCGCCGCTTCGGCTCGAAGGAGGACATCCTCTTCGCCGAGCACGACGAGTTGTTCGCCACGGTCGAGGGCTTCCTGGAGGCCTCCCCGGACGACCCGCTGACGTCGGTCCTCTCCGCCACCCGGCTGGTGCTCCAGGGGTACCTGGGCGATCCGGAGATCACCGTGCCCCGCTACCGCCTGGTCCGCGCCCACGCCCGCCTGCGCGACCGGGAGGTGGCGATGACCGCCCGCTACCAGGCCGCCTTCAGCCGCTACCTGGCGCGGCGCGGGGGAGGCGCTGACCGCTCGCTGGCCGCCGGGGTGGTGGCGGCGTCGCTCATCGCGGCGCACAACCACGTCCTGCGCGGGTGGCTGCGCGGCCCGGAACAGGACGTCCGAGAGGTGTGGGCGCGCTTCGACGAGGCCATGGAGTTCGTCCGCCGGGCCGCCGAGCCGATGCTGCGCACCGCGCCGGAGCCTCGGCGCGACCGGGTGCTCGTGGCGGTCTACCCCGGTGGCACCGGCCGCGAGGAGCTGCTCCGCCGTGTCGCCGAGGCCGTCCGGGAGTCCGAGGGGACCGAGGGACCGGAGAGGGTGGAAGGGGCCGAGGGACCCGCGAAGGCGTAGGGAGTCCGAGGGGCCGGGCCCGCGCGGTCGGGGCGGCGCTCCGACGAGCGTAGGCTGGTGGGCCGGGAAACGGGTAGTCACACGAGGCGGATCGGACAGCGGAAATGAGCGTGGACACGGCGGGCGCCACCAAGCAGGAGTCTGAGGTCGTACGCGAGGCCTCCCGGCGGCGGACGTTCGCGGTGATCTCCCACCCCGACGCCGGAAAGTCCACCCTGACCGAGGCCCTGGCGCTGCACGCCGCCGCGATCTCCTCGGCGGGCGCCGTGCACGGCAAGGGCGACCGCAAGGGCGTGACCTCGGACTGGATGGAGATGGAGCAGGACCGCGGCATCTCCATCACCTCCGCCGCGCTGCGCATCGACTACGACGACCGGGTGCTCAACCTGGTGGACACCCCCGGCCACGCCGACTTCTCCGAGGACACCTACCGGGTGCTGTCCGCGGTGGACTGCGCGATCATGCTGCTGGACTCGGCCAAGGGCCTGGAGCCGCAGACGCTCAAGCTCTTCGACGTGTGCCGGGCCCGGAAGATGCCGGTCATCACCTTCGTCAACAAGTGGGACCGCCCCGGCCGCGAGCCCCTGGAGCTGCTGGACGAGATCGAGCAGCGCATCGGGCTGCGCCCCACCCCGATGAACTGGCCGGTGGGCATCGCCGGGGACTTCCGCGGCCTCATCGACCGCCGTGAGGGCGTCTACACCAAGATGTCGCGCACCCCGGGAGGGGCCCACAAGGCCATCGAGGAGGTGCTGGAGCCCGAGCGCGCCGCCGAGGTGGAGGCCGACGCCTGGGTCCAGGCCCAGGAGGAGATCGAGCTGCTGGAGGCGCTGGGCGCCGACTTCGACGCCGAGTCCTTCCTGGCGGGGGAGTCCTCCCCGGTGCTCTTCGGCGCCGCGCTGCCCAACTTCGGGGTCGGTCAGCTGCTGGAGGCCGTGGTGGGCCTGGCCCCGGCCCCCGGGCCCAAGGAGGACGACCGCGAGCGCCCGCGCGCCGTGGCCGACCCGTTCTCGGGCCAGGTGTTCAAGATGCAGGCCAACATGGACAAGAACCACCGGGACCGGATGGCCTTCGTGCGCATCAGCTCGGGCCGCTTCGACCGCGGCATGGTGCTCACCCACGCGCCCACGGGGCGTCCGTTCGCCACCAAGTACACCCAGGCGGTGTTCGGATCCGACCGCACCACCATCGAGACGGCCTACCCCGGAGACGTGATCGCGCTGGTCAACGCCCAGGCGCTGGCCGTGGGCGACACCCTCTACGACGGCCCCAAGGTGTCCTACCCGCCGATCCCGAGCTTCGCCCCCGAGCACTTCGTGGTGGCGCGGGCCAAGGACGCGAGCAAGTACAAGCAGTTCCAGCGCGGCATCGCCCAGATGGACGCCGAGGGCGTGGTGCAGGTGCTGTCCTCGGACGTGCGCGGTGAGCAGGCGCCGGTGCTCGCGGCGGTGGGCCCCCTCCAGTTCGACGTGGTCAAGCACCGCATGGAGCACGAGTTCCGGGCCCCGATCGAGGCCTCGCCGCTGGACTACTCCGTGGCGCGGCGCACCGACGCCGAGTCGGCTCCCGCCCTGCACGCCCTGTCGGGCGCGGAGGTGCTGCGGCGACGGGGCGACGGCGAGCTTCTGGTGCTGGTGCACAACAAGTGGCGTCTGAGGGTGATCGAGCGCGACCACCCGACGCTGTTCATGGAGCCGTTGCTGGCCGGAGGCGTCGACGAGGCCGAGTGAGGCCCCGGGCGGCGAGGCCCCCCGGCCGCGCCGCGGCCCGGACCGGTTCCTTCGGTCCGGGCCGCCGCCCTTTACGGCAAAGCACGCCCGGGCCGTTTACCCCGGGTGAATATCGGTTACCCGCTGTCGTTACCGGGGTCCGGATCCCGGGGAAATTGGGCGCTTCGCGGAACGCCTCCCGGAGGGCGTCCCGGCGGTGCGGAGGAGCTGTGCGCCCGCCGGGTGTGAACTCCCGTGGCGCACGCACAGTCCGTTGCCACGACGGGCCCGCTTCGCCGCGGTCGGCGGGGTCGCCGTGATCCCCGGGGCCCAGGCAGAGGCCAAGATCACCAGCGCGCGGGCACCCCGCCTCAGGCCCCGTGAACAGCGCGAAGGTACCCTGAGGGAAGGCCACTAGGGCGTGTTCGGACACCCGGCCGCACCGAGCTTCGTCCGGCTCTGTCCACTTCTGTGAAGGACAGGCCGAAGGGGGAGGGTTCGGGCGGATGTCGGACCGCCCAGGGGACCGGTACAAGGAGGCAGCGGGGCGCCGGGAGGACCTCCCGGTTCCGTCTGCGACGTCTCAGGGCGATCACGAAGTAATCGACGGCTGGCAAAGTTTGTAAATCTTCACCTGGCGGTAATTCAGTGCACGTGTGGGTATGTGTTGCATGTCACCTGTTCGTGAATCGGTGAAACTTATATGCTTTTGCTTAACTGTCGTTTAACAAAACAGAACAATAACGAGTGAAGCAGGAACGTGGCGGCGGACCGCCCCGCGTATGACGCACCTCACGTATCCCCCGCCTGGAAAGGTTGACCTCGGGCATGAGCGAAGACGACAAAGAGCGCACGGTGGAGCTCCACTACGAGGGCGGCGTGCTGAAGCTGCCGGTGTTCACCGGTACCGAGGGTGAGCGCACCATCGAGCTGAAGACCCTGCTGGGGTCGACGGGGATGACGACCCTGGACCCGGGGTTCGGCAACACCGCTTCGTGTAGCTCGGAGATCACCTACATCGACGGGGCCGCCGGGATCCTGCGCTATCGCGGGTACCCGATCGAGGACCTCGCCGTGGGCGCGACCTTCATCGAGGTCGCCTACCTGGTGATCTACGGCGAGCTGCCCGACGCGGACCAGCTCAAGGAGTTCGCCGACAAGCTGCGCGACAACGCCGACATCCCGGCCGACATGGGCGCGCTCATCGACGCGATGCCCCGCAACGGCCACCCCATGTCCCTCATGGCCAGCGCCGTGAACACCCTCGCCGCCTACTACGACGACAGCGTCGACCCCGGCGACGAGGACCAGGTGGAGCTCGCCACGATCCGGCTGTTGGCCAAGCTGCCGACGATCGCGGCCCGCATCTACCGCAACTCGATCGGCGAGAAGCCGATCGGCCCGGACAGCTCGCTCGACTACGTCGACAACTTCATCCGGATGACCTTCGGCGACGTCCACGCCGACAGCGAGCTGGGCGACCTGTTCAACCAGGCCGTCGGTATGCTGCTGGTGCTGCACGCCGACCACGAGCTCAACTGCTCCACCGCCACCGTACGCGTCGTCGGCTCCTCGAAGGCCGACATCTACGCCAGCGTGGCCTCGGGCATCAACGCCCTCTCCGGCCCGTCCCACGGCGGCGCCAACCAGGCCGTCCTGGAGATGCTGGAGGAGATCCGCGACTCGGGCATCTCCATCGAGGACTTCCTGGAGAAGGTCAAGGCCCGCGAGATGCGCCTCATGGGCTTCGGGCACCGGGTCTACAAGAACTTCGACCCGCGCAGCAAGGAGATCAAGGTTCTGGCCAGCCAGATCCTCGACCGCGACGAGAACCCGGACGAGCTGTTCGCGCTCGCCCTCAAGCTCGAGGCCGCCGCGCTCGCCGACTCCTACTTCACCGAGCGCAAGCTCTACCCGAACGTCGACTTCTACACCGGCGTCATCTACCGCACCATGGGCTTCCCGACCAACATGTTCACCGTGTTGTTCGCCATCGGCCGCCTGCCCGGCTGGATCGCCCACTACCGCGAGCAGCTGCGCGACCCGGCCTTCCGGATCGCGCGCCCGCGCCAGCACTACGTCGGCTCCGCCGAGCGCCGGCTCCCCGGCCAGGGGTAAGCAGGCACACCCCCGGAGCACACAGGAGCGCCCGCCCGCGTCAGACGGGGCGGGCGCTCCCGTGCGTTCTCCACAGCCGTGTCCGCGCTGTTCGGCCCTCCGCACGCCCGGGTATGACCGCTACGGGCTGCCTTTTCCCGCATTTTGCGGATCGCTGTCGTCCGTGTGCGACATCGGGGGAAGGGGCAGGGTGCGGTTACCGGACGGGGCCGTGTGCGGGAGGGGGCGACGATGGTCAGGTACGCGTGGGCCGGTGACCTGCTCGGTGAGCTGAGCCGGAACTGGTGGCTGGTGGTCCTACGGGGGGTCGCCGCGGTCCTCTTCGGTCTGGTCGCGCTGGTCTGGCCGGGCAAGACGCTGGTGGTCCTGGCGATCGTCTTCGGCGTCTACGCGCTGGTCGACGCCGCGGCCCTCGGGTACGCGGCCTACCGCTCGTCGGTCGGCGCCCGGCTGCCGCTGGTCGTCCAGGCGGTCCTCAGCGCCGTCCTGGGGGTGATCGCCCTCTTCTGGCCGGTCGCGGCGATCGTCGCGCTCGTGTTCGTCGTCGGCGTCTGGGCCGTGGTCACGGGTGTGGCCGAGATCGTCACCGCCATCCGCCTGCGGGCGCACATCAGCTCCGAGTGGCTGCTGGTCTTCGTCGGGGCGCTCTCGGTCGTCTTCGGGCTCCTGCTGTGGTTCTGGCCGCTGGAGGGCGCGCAGGCCATCATGTTCGTGATCGCGATGTACGCGGTCATCTTCGGCGCGGTCATGGCCGTGGCCGGGTTCCGTCTCCGGGGCGCGGCCGAGGCCTTCCTGCCCCCGGAGGACTCGCCCGCCTTCGCCGGTCTCGGCGAGCCCGAGGAACCCGAGGAGCCGTACGACCGCGGAACCCGCCCCGGCGACCTCCTGGAGGACCGCGCCGACCGGGCCGACCGCGCCTCCCACGACGACGACCTGGACCGCTGGGGTGAGCGCGACTCCGCGGACCGGGGGGACGATCAGGGCCGGTGGGACGACAGGGACGACCGCGGCGGCTGGGACGACCGGCCGGGCGGCAGACACCGAGCCCCGGGTGACGAGGGCGGCCCCGACGAGCTCCGCTGAGGCCCCTCGGCCCACCGGACGGGCGCCGGGTCCCGCGCGGGTACCGGGCGCCGCAGGCGGAACCGCGTCCACGGGGTGGTCGGGCCGGACCCGGTGCGGGCGCGGGCGGGCCGCGGCTTCCCGGCCGCCGGGGCGGTTCGGCGCCGGGCCTGTGAGGCGGACGGCGCTGACGGAGACGGCCACGCTAGCCGCCCCAAGGCCACGGGGCGCTTCTCCGGATCCACGGGACCGCGTGGAAAGGAGTGCTTCGCCGGGGCCACGGGACCGCGCCGAAAAGCAGGTGCGCGATCCCTCGACGCCTGGCTACCATGGCGCGCATGCACCTCCAGATCTACGGCTAGCGACAGGCGTCACCGCCGCCGCGGCGCACCCGCCCCGCCACGGGGCCCGGTGCCCTCCGCCCTACCCGTGAACACCCCCGTCTGGAGAAACACCTTGAACCGCCGCGCCCACATCGCCATGGTCGGCACCCCCACCGTGAGCCACGTCCTGCCCAGCCTGGAGGTCATCCGCGAGCTGGTGGACCGGGGCCACCGGGTCACCTACGCCAACGACCCCCTGCTGGCCGACACCATCACCGGCGTCGGGGCCGAACTCGTCCCCTACTCCACCATCCTGCCCACCGGCGACGGCACCTGGCCGGACGACCCGGTCAAGGGCATGGACATCTTCCTGGACGAGGCGATCAACCAGCTGCCCGCCCTGCGCGCCGCCTACGACGGAGACCGTCCCGACCTGTTCCTGTACGACATCTCGGGGTTCGCCGCCCGGGTCCTCTCCGTCAACTGGGACATCCCCTCCGTGCAGCTCTCGCCCACCTACGTGGCCTGGGCCGACTACGAGGACACCGTCCTGAAGTGGCTGCGCGCCCAGCCCGGGGCCGAGGAGCACTACGCCAAGCTCGACGCCTGGCTCGCCGACAACGGCGTCACCGGCCTCGACCACTCCTCCTTCGCCGGGGTGCCGGAGCGGGCGCTGGCGCTGATCCCACGCGAGATGCAGCCCTTCGCCGACACCGTGGCCGAGACGGTGACCTTCGTGGGGCCGTGCCTGGGTGACCGGGCCGACCAGGGCGAATGGACCCGTCCGGCGGACGCCGACAACGTCCTGCTGGTCTCCCTGGGGTCGGCGTTCACCAACCAGCCGGGGTTCTACCGCGCCTGCCTGGAGGCCTTCGGGGACCTGCCCGGCTGGCACGTGGTGCTCCAGATCGGCAAGTACGTGGACCCCGCCGAGCTGGGGGAGGTGCCGGGCAACGTCGAGGTGCACACGTGGGTGCCGCAGCTGGCCGTCCTGCGCCAGGCCGACGCCTTCGTCACCCACGCCGGTATGGGCGGCTCCAGCGAGGGCCTCTACACGGGGGTGCCGATGATCGCCGTCCCGCAGGCCGTCGACCAGTTCGACAACGCCGACCGACTGGTGGAACTCGGCGTCGCCCGGAGGATCGACACCGGGGAGGCCAGCGCGGAGCGGCTGCGCTCGGCCCTGCTGGAGCTGACCGCCGACCCCGGGGTCGCCCGCCGCCTCGCCGAGGTCAGCGCCCGGCTCCAGGCCAGCGGTACCTCCTACGCGGCCGACCTGGTCGAGGCGGAACTGCCCGCCTGAGCCGGGTCCGGCCGACGCCCAGTCCCGGAGGGCTCCCGGCCGGGACATCCCGGCCGGGAGCCCCGCCGATCCGCCGGAAGCGGCCCGGCGCACCCGGGCCGCGGAGGCGCGGACGCCGAGGCCGTGGCCGGTCCCCTTCCCGGGGACCGGCACCCCCGTACCGCGGCGACGCGTCGCGACCACCGGCCCGGGCGGGGCCGACACGGCAGGCCCCGTCCGGCCCCGTCCCCGAACGGAGCACCATGGACCACCTCGTCGTCGTCACCGGAGGCCCGGGATCGGGCAAGACCACCCTGATCGACCACCTGGCCTCGCTCGGGTACGCGCGCACCCCGGAGGCGGGGCGCGCCGTCATCCGCGACCAGCGCGAGATAGGCGGCCGGGGCCTGGCCTGGCGCGACGACGCCCTGTTCGCCGAACTCATGCTCTCGTGGGAGATGCGCTCGCACCGCGAGGCCTCGTCCCTGCCCGGCCCCGTCTTCTGCGACCGCGGCGTCCCCGACCTGGTGGGCTACCTCCGCCTGCGCGGCCTGCCGGTCCCCGGACACGTCACCGAGGCGGTCCGCCGGTTCCGCTACCACCGCCGGGTCTTCGTGGCCCCGCCCTGGCCGGAGATCTTCACCGGAGACGCCGAGCGCCACCAGTCCCCGGAGGAGGCCGAGCGCACCCACCGGGCGATGACCGAGGCCTACCCGGCGTGCGGCTACGAACTGGTGGAGCTGCCGCGCGTGCCGGTCGCCGAGCGGGCCCGCTTCGTCCTGGAGGTCCTGGGCGGGCACAGGCATCCGAAACCGTGACGGGAGCGCACGGAGCGACGGGTGTGACGGAAGGAAGCTTCTGTCATGTGATGCGCCCTGTGGACCGCAAACGGGGCGCCAGTGGCCGTTCATGGCCGTAAACCGGGCTTTCTCTTGTAGTTCGCGAAAGCGGGGGCCAGACTCTTGTCTAGGTAAAGGACCATTGACCGTCCACGCCCCAGACGGCTGCGGGGAGCGTGCGTGGACGCCGGGGAGGAAGGCGGCAGGTGGCCAGGGCGTCCGGGGCGAGCATGCCGCCCATGAGCTGGGAGGGCATCGACCACGCGCTCAACCGTGTGCGCGGTGAGGCCGACAGGATCTCCCTCAACCTCGCTGACCTGGACGGCCACGTCAGCCACCGCATGCTCCAGGGGGCCGACCTCGTCGGGCGCACCCGGCGGCGCTGGGAGCACGCCAGCGGGCGCATCCGCAGCCTGTGGACGGTCTACGATGCCTTCCGCCGCGTCGTCGACAGGGCGGGTCGGATCCGGGACCGCGCGGAGGGCCCCGAGGACCAGGCCGCCCTGACCTCCCTGCTCAACGGCGACTCCGTACCCCTGCCCGCCGGCGAGGTCCCGCTGCACGAGCGCGGGCTGCTCCACACCGGACGGGAGTCGGGCACCCTCGCCGCCGCCGTCGCCCGCATGTCCGCCGACTACGAGGAGGCCACCGAGGTCATCTCGGCCGCCGAGACGGCCTGGGACGCCCTCCACCCGCGCCTGGGCGAACTCGACGCCATGTGGCACGAGATCGGCACCCTCTCCGACATGGTGGAGCTCGCCGAGGACGAGTACGAGTCACTGCGCGTGGACCTGGCCGCGGTCGGCGCCACCGTCCGCCGCGACCCCCTCGCGCTCGTCGAGGACGGCCGTGTGGACACGTCCTCCCTCGAACGGCTGCGCCTGCGGCTGGAACGCGTGCGCGGCGAGCTCCGCGACGCCCTGCGCATGCGCGACTCCTACGGCGAGAGCGTCGAGCGGCTCGGCTTCGCCATCGACGACGTCGGCAAGGCCGTGGAGCGCGCCCGCGCGCTGCGCGAACAGGTGGTCGCCAAGGTCTCCTCGCCCGCCGCGGTCGACGTGCCCGACCCCGTCCCCGCGCTGCGGGCGCACATCGACGCCATGGACGACCTGCGCGGCCGGGGCCGGTGGCGCGAACTCGGCGCCCGCCTGGGCGAGGTCCAGCGCGCCGTCCGCGAGGCGGCCGACGACGCCCGGGAACGCGAGGCCAACCTCACCGGCCTCCTGGAGCGCCGAGCCGAACTGCGCGGACGCCTGGACGCCTACCGCTCCCGCTCGGTCCGGATCGGCGTCGCCGAGGACCCGCGGCTGACCCGTCTCCACAGCACGGCGCACTGGGAGCTGTGGACCGCGCCCTGCGACCTGCGCGCGGCCACGGTCGCCCTCTCCGCGTACCAGCGCGCGCTCCAGGAACTCGGCGGAACCGATTCCGCTGTGAACAGAACCACACCGGGCCCGGACGCGTCAGAGGGCGAGAGCGATGGTGGTGTGAACAGATGACGAAGTGCACGGTCCCCGGCTGCCCCGGCCGGGTCGAGGACGGTTTCTGCGGCGTGTGCGGCATGGCCCCCGCGGACGTACGGCCTCCGGACGGCCCCGCCCCCCGGCAGCGGCCCGTGCCGCCGACCTCCGGCCCGCAGCCCTCCCTCGGCGCGAACTCCTCCGCCAACCCCCTCAGCGGCGACCCCGTCCACTCCCACCCCCTCTCCGGCAACGTCAGGCTCTCGGGGCGCTCCGGTCCCGGCAGTGTCTCCGCGACCTCGGGCGCCAGCGTCAGCGGCGCCGGACGCGGCAGCCGCCGATCCTCCCGCGGCATGCTCGGCATGGGCATGGTCCAGGTGCCCCTCGTCCCCTACCGGGACCCCTCCGAAGCCGTCATGGACAACCCCGTCGTCGCGGAGAAGAACCGCTTCTGCGGCAACTGCGGGGAGCGGGTCGGCCGCACCCAGGGCGACCAGCCCGGGCGCACCGAGGGCTTCTGCCGCAAGTGCGGGACCCAGTTCTCCTTCACGCCCAAGCTCTCCCCCGGGGACCTGGTCGGCGGCCAGTACGAGGTGCTCGGCTGTCTGGCCCACGGCGGCCTCGGCTGGATCTACCTGGCCCGGGACCGCAACGTCAACGACCGCTGGGTGGTCCTCAAGGGCCTGCTCAACGCCGGTGACGCCGAGGCGCACAAGGCGGCCGCCGCCGAGCGCGCGTTCCTCTCCGAGGTCGAGCACCCCAACATCGTCAAGATCATCAACTTCTCCCAGCACCCCGACCCGCGCACCGGCATCCCCGGCGGCCACATCGTCATGGAGTACGTGGGCGGCAAGTCCCTGCGCGAGCTGCTCATCGAGCGCCGGGAGGACGACCCCGACGCCGTCCTGCCCCCGGACCAGGTCATCGCCTACGGCCTGGAGGTCCTGCGGGCGCTGGGCTACCTGCACTCCAGGGGCCTGCTCTACTGCGACTTCAAACCCGACAACGTCATCCAGAGCGAGGAGCAGATCAAGCTGATCGACCTGGGCGGCGTGCGGCGCATGGACGACACCGTCAGCCCCGTCTACACCACGCCCGGGTACCGGGTGCCCGAGGAGGAGCTGCGCGGCCCCGGCCCCACGGTCAGCGCCGACCTGTACTCGGTCGGCCGCGCCCTGGCCGTGCTCAGCTTCCGCTTCAGCTTCATGCGCGACCACCCGCACAGCATCCCGCCGAGGGAGACCGTGCCGCTGCTCCAGCGCCACCCGTCCTTCGACCGGCTGCTGCGCCGCGCCACGCACAGCGAACCCGAACTGCGCTTCCACGACGCCGAGGACATGGCCGACCAGCTCACCGGCGTCCTGCGCGAGGTGCTCTCCGACCTGGAGGGAACGCCGCACCCGGCCCCCTCGACCCTGTTCGGCGCGGAGAACCCCGCCGCCCGACCCGACCCCGGCGCCCACAACGCCGACCGCATGCTCCTCGCGCCCCCGCCCACCGACGCGGCGGCGCTGCTGCCCGCGCCCCTCATCGACCAGTCCGACCCGGCCGCCCAGCACCTGCGCGGTTTCCAGACCCTGCCGCCCGAGGAACTCGTCCCCGCGCTGCGCGCCATGCCCTCGCCCACCCCCGAGACCCTGCTGATGCTGGTCCGCGCGCTCGTCACCGTCGGACGCCAGGGCGAGGCCATGGACGTCCTCCAGCGGTTCAGCGAAGTGGTCCCGGGCGACTGGCGCACCATGTGGTACCTGGCCGTCGCCGAGCTGAGCACCGGCCGGTTCCGCGACGCCCGCGACCACTTCGACGAGCTGTACGACCACCTGCCCGGGGAACTCGCGCCCAAGCTCGCACTGGCCCTGGCCTGCGAACGGACCGGCGAGCACGAGACCGCCGCCCGCCTGTTCCGGGCGGTCTGGAACACCGACCGCTCCTTCGTCAGCGCCGCGTTCGGCCTGGCCCGCATCCGCCTGGTCCAGGGGGACCGTGCCGCTGCCACCGCCGTCCTGGACACGGTCCCGGAGCTGTCGCGGCTGCACGTCCACGCCCAGACCGCGCTGATCGCCGTGCTCGCGGCGCACCACCAGGGCACCGGGGCCGCCGACTTCGTGCAGGCCGGACGGCGCCTGGAGCGGATCGGCCTGGACGGCGAGTCCGCCGACCGCCTGGCGGTACGGGTCCTGGAGTCGGCCCTGGGCTGGTTCGGCGCGGGTGCGGGGGCGTCGGCGGGGGAGGAGCTCCTCGGCGCCCCGTTCACCGAGAACGGTGTGCGGGCCAACCTGGAGCGCCGCTACCGCGCGCTTGCCCAGCGCGCCGTCGCGCCGTCGGAACGCTATGAGCTCGTCGACAGGGCCAACTCCCTACGCCCCGTGACGCTGCTGTGAGGAACGAGGGAACGGCGATGACCAAGGTGCGGACCTGCCCCGCCTGCTCGGACAGGGTGTCCACGGAGGACGCCTTCTGCGAGGGGTGCGGACGCCCCCTCCCCGAGGGCGCGGAGAACGCGGGGCACCCCGACAGCATGCCCACCGCCCCGCAGGCGAGCCTGGCCGGTGCGGTACCGCCCGGCGGGTGGTCCCGGGACGGGGCCGACGGCGGCGCGCGGAACGGGGGAGCCCCGGGTCCGTCCGGTGCCGTGTCGCCCGGCGCCGACGCGCGTCCCGGCCTGGTGCCCGACGACGGCGCACCCACGGCTCCGCAGGTGAGCCTGCGGTCCCTCGACACGGGCGGGCGGGACGCGCCCGCGCCGCAGGCGCTGCCCGACTCCGCCCCGCACGCGGCCGACTCCATGGTCACCCAGCCGATACGCCGGGACAGCCTGCCCTCGTTCGCGTCCTCCGCGCCCCCGGCCGCCCAGCCGGAGGCCGTCCCCGACTGGCCGCCGCCCGCCACCGGGAGCAACCCGGTGCGGCCCGCCAACCCCGGCCTGTGCGCGTGGTGCCCCGGAGCGGTCAGCGACGGCTACTGCGAGCGGTGCGGCCTCCTCCAGCCCACCGGGCGCGACCACGTCGAGGTGCGCACGCGCGCCGCCGTCGGCGTCAGCGACCGCGGGCTGCGGCACAGGCGCAACGAGGACGCCATGGCGATCCGTGTGATCGACGCCGACCACCCCCGCGCACCCGGCGTGGTCTGCGCCGTGGTCTGCGACGGGGTGTCCAGCTCGCCGCGCTCGGACGAGGCCTCCCGCGTCACCGCCGAGACCGGAGTGGCCGTCCTCGCCGAGCGCGTCAGCCAGGGCGCCGACCCCCGCGAGGCCACCGGCGCGGCGATGATCCGGGCCGCCGAGGCGGTCGCCGGGATCGCCGACTCGCCCCGCTCCGCGCCCGCGTGCACCTTCGTGTCGGCGGTCTACGACCCCGCCGCGGGCACCGTCACCGTCGGCTGGGTCGGCGACAGCCGCGCCTACTGGCTCTCCGGAGGCCCCACTTCCAGCGCTTCGGCCCTGCTGACCAGGGACGACTCCTGGAGCGAGGCGATGGTGCAGATGGGGGCGCTCTCCCGCGAGGAGGCGATGCGCTCCTCCAACGCCCACGCCCTCGTCGCGTGGATGGGCGCCGACTCCGGCGAGATCGACGCCCACATCTCCACCGTGACCCCGACCGGCCCCGGCGCGGTCGTGCTGTGCAGCGACGGCCTGTGGAACTACTTCCCCGAGGCGCAGGCGCTCACCGACGCCGTCCCGGGGGCGGGGGCCAGACCCCACGAGGCCGCGCGCGCCTACGTCGACCTCGCCCTGGAGGCGGGCGGCAAGGACAACATCACCGTCGTGATCGTTCCCGTGCCCGCTGGGGGTCCCCGTGCCCGACACGACTGAGCGCGCGGCCGAACCGGGCTTCCGGATCGAGGTCGACCAGAACGTCCTCCTGCCGGTGGGCGGACGCGAGGTGCACGCGATCGTCAGCGTCACCTCCACCGGCTCCGTGGTGGTGGGGGACTCGGTGCGCGCCGCCGAGGTGATCATCGTGGACACCTCCGGCTCGATGCACGGCGCCAAGATCGACGCGGCCAAGCAGGCCGCCCGCGCCGCCGTGGGCGTCCTGCGCGAGGGCGTCCACTTCGCGGTGGTCGCCGGGCACAGCGACGCCTCCGTGCTCTTCCCCGAGGGAGGCGGGCGGATGGTGCGGGCCGACGCCGTCACCCGCGCCGAGGCCGCGGAGGCGATCGGCGGACTGCGCGCCGACGGCGGCACCCGCATGGGTTCCTGGCTCGTCCGGGCCGCCGAGCTGTTCGCGACCGTGGAGGGCGGCATCAAGCACGCCATCCTGCTCACCGACGGCCAGAACAACGAGCCCGCCGCGGTCTTCGGGCAGGCGCTCGACCGCGTCGCGGGCTCCTTCGTCTGCGACTGCCGGGGCGTGGGCACCGACTGGAGGGTCGAGGAGCTGCGCCGGATCGACTCCGCCCTGCTCGGCGGAGGCCCAGGCATCATCGCCGACCCCGCCGACATGGTGGCCGACTTCCGGGCGATGGCGCAGGCCTCCATGGGCAAGACCGTCGCCGACGTGGTGCTGCGGCTGTGGACGCCCCAGAACGCCGTCGTCCGCCACGTCAAGCAGGTCGCCCCCACCGTCAGCGACCTCACCGGCCGCGGCGTGGAGCGCGTGCCCCAGTCGGGCGACTACCCCACGGGGTCCTGGGGCACCGAGAGCCGCGACTACCACGTGTGCGTCCAGGTGCCGCCCGGCGTCCCCGGCCGCCAGCTGCGCGCCGGATGGGTGCGCGTGGTGCTCCCCGGGACCGCCGGAGCCGAGGACCAGGTCCTGGCCTCGGGCAACATCCTCGCGGAGTGGACCGCCGACGAGGCCCGCGCCACCGAGATCAACCCCCGCGTGGCCCACTACACCGGCCAGGTCGAACTGGCCAGGGCCATCCAGGACGGGCTCGCGGCCCGTCGCGACGGCGACGACGACACCGCCACCACGCGGCTCGGCCGCGCCGTCGCACTCGCCCACGAGTCGGGCAACGAGGAGACCGCGAGGCTCCTCGGCAGGGTCGTCGACGTGGTCGACCCCGTCACCGGAACCGTCCGGCTCAAGCCCGGTGTCAGCAAGGTCGACGAGATGACCCTGGACACCAACTCGACCCGGACCGTACGGACCCGGCCGCGGCAGAGCGGGCCGGACGCCGGCGGTGCCCCCACACCCGGGTAGGAGGGACCCATGCCGAGTTGCCCTTCCGGGCACCGCTCCACGGCGACCGACTTCTGCGACGTCTGCGGGCTGCGCCTCCAGGCCTACTCCCCCGCGTCGCGGCCCCCGTCGCAGCGCCATCCGACACCGCCCACACCCCCCGTGGCCCCGTCGCGGCCCCCCGCGCCGCCGCGCCCGGTGACCCCTCCCAGGGGAGGCCCCTGCCCCGAGTGCGGCACCTACCGCGCGGGCCGGTTCTGCGAGGAGTGCGGATACGACTTCGCCTCGCGCTCCGAGGACCACCGGCGCGCCCGCGCCGACGAAGGGCGGGCGGGAGCGCGCTGGCGCGCGGTCGTCGTCGCCGACCCCGCCTACTACCAGTACATGGTCCACCAGGGCATGCTCGACCCCGACCAGATCTCCTTCCCCAAGGGCAGCGCGCAGCGCCGGGTGCCGCTCACCGGGGACAGGGTGCACATCGGACGGCGCAGCGCCACGCGCGGCTTCACACCCGAGATCGACCTGGGCGGTCCCGGCGGCGACCCGGCCATCTCCCACGTCCACGCGATCCTCGTCGCCAAACCCGGCGGCACCTGGGCCATCCTCGACCCGGGCTCGACCAACGGCACCACGGTCAACGGGACCGCCAACCCCATCGCCCCCAACGTGGAGGTTCCCCTGAATGACAGCGACCGGATCTACGTCGGCGCATGGACCGTCATCATCCTCCAGAAGGGGTGAACCCCGTTGACGCCCCCCACCCCCGACCGGGCCCCGCACGGGACCGGGACCAGGCCGCCGGAGGCCCCGCACGGCGCGCTCCCGGCGGTGCCGGGCGGCCAGCCCCCGCGGGCCCCGGCGCCCGACCGCGAGGGCGCCCGCCCGCCCCGACGCGGGCGGAGCGGGCACGGCGCCCGTGAACGGGTCTCCGGGCTCCGCCGCTGGGCCGGCACCACCCCGGCTCGGGTGTGGCTGCTGTCCTCGGTGTGCGTGCTGGCCGTCCTCGGACTGCTCGGCTCGGCGACCGCCACCCTCGGCCAGGCCCGCGACGGCCTGCGCGTGCTCGGGGACGACGCCGGTCCCCAGGCACTGGCCACCACCGACCTGTACCTGGCGCTCGCGGACATGGACGCCCGCGTGGCCGACGTGCTGCTCATGGGCACCGACCACGGCCTGGGCCCGGGCCGCGAGGACGCCCTGGAAGGGTACGAGGCGAGCCGGGCACGGGCCAACGAGGCCCTGCTCGAAGCGGCATCGCTGACCGAGGGCGACAGCGTGGAGGAGCGCAACGTCGAGGCGGTCCTGAACGGGATGGGCGCCTACGAGCAGCTCGCCAGAGAGGCGCGGCTGCTCAACGACGAGGCACAGGCCCCGCCCGGCCGGGTGGACGGGGCGGCCCTGGAGGCCTACGGCGAGGCCACGCGGCTGATGCACGCCGAACTGCTGCCCAAGGCGTTCAACCTGGGGCTGGACGCGTCGGCGAACGTGCGCGCCAACCACGAGGAGGGGCAGTCCTCCGTCGCGCTCGGCATGCTCTGGGTGGGCGCGGTCGGCACGGTCACCGTCGCCGCGCTGCTCGGCCTCCAGCTGTACCTGCGCGTGCGGTTCCGGCGCCGGTTCAGCGCGCCGCTGCTGGCCGCCACGGCGGTCGCAGTCCTGCTCACCGGCGGGGTGGTCCTCGTCCTGACCGTCAGCGGCGGGCACCAACGCGACGCCAAGGAGGAGGGGCTGGACGCGGCCATGGCGCTGTCCCGGGCCGGGGCCATCTCCACCGACATGCAGGCGGACCAGAGCCGCTACCTGCTCGACCGGGACATGGCCGACAACTACGAACTGGTGTACCTGGAGCGGGCGCAGCAGGTGCTGTACCGCCCGGCCAGCAACCTGGACGCGTACTACGGTCAGATCGAGGGCGTGGTCGCCGCCTACCCGGAGCTGCCGGGATCGGACGGCTCCGACCCCGAGGACCCGGGCACGCTCGGCTACCTGGGCCAGCGGGCCCAGGACACGCTGCTGCCGGGGCAGGAGGGCGCGCTCGCCGAGGTGCTGGAGTCCTACAACGCCCTCCAGGCGGAGGACCGGGCGCTGCGTTCGGCCGCCGAGGAGGGGGACCTGGCGGGGGCCGTCGGGGTCCGCATGGGCGTCGCGCACTCCGAGGACGGCGCCTTCCAGACCTACGAGGCCGCGCTGGCGGAGCTGACCGACCTGCACGAGGAGGCGTTCGACGCGGGCATCGGACGCGCTGACGCGGCGCTCACCCCCTGGACGTGGCTGCTGCCCGCCGCGACGGCCCTGCTGCTGGTCCTGCTCGTCCTCGGGGTCCGCCCCCGTCTGGCCGAGTACCGCTGAGTCCGGCCTCCCGCCCCGAGTCCACCCCCACCCGGATCCGCACCCCCCGAGAGACGAGGAACAGGCCGATGAGGTTTCGACACGGGCGCGCCGCCGCGGCCGCCCTGGCCGCCGCGGCGGTGATCGGGCTGCCCGCCTGCTCAGCGGTGCTGGGCGAGGAGGAGTCGCTCCTGGACGCCGACACGCTGACCGTCGGCGTCAAGACCGACCAGCCCAACCTGGGGCTGGAGGACGGCAGCGGCGGCATCACCGGCTTCGACGTGGACGTGGCGTTCTACATCGCCGACAGGCTCGGCTTCGCCGCCGAGGACGTGGAGGTGACCGGCGTCACCTCCGCCGACCGCGAGGAGAAGCTGATCAGCGGCGAGGTGGACATGGTCGTGGCCACCTACTCCATCACCCCCGCCCGCAAGACCCAGGTCACCTTCGGCGGCCCCTACTACGTCGCCAAGCAGGACGTGCTGGTGCGCGCCGAGGACACCGACGTCCGGGGGGTGCGCGACCTGGAGGACCGCAGCGTCTGCCAGGGGGAGGGCTCCTACTCCGCCGTCCGCATCAGCGAGGGCCTGGGCATCGGCATCGAGCAGAGGGAGGCGCCCAGCTACAGCGCCTGCATCGACGCCCTGCGCGCGGGGGAGGTGGACGCCGTCTCCACCGACAACCTGATCCTGGCCGGGTTCCTGGCCGAGGAGCCCGACGCCTTCCGGTTCGTCAACAACCCCTTCACCGACGAGAAGTACGGCGTCGGCCTGCCCCACGGCGACGTGCGCGCCTGTGAGGCCGTCAACAGGGCCATCAGCCAGATGTACCAGGACGGCACCGCCGAGGAGCTGCTGGAGCACTGGTTCGGCGGGATCAACCCCCAGCTCGTGGTGACGAGCGTGCCCCAGTTCGAGGGCTGCGATCCGACGTGAGGTCCGGGAACGTGGTGCGCCCGCGGGCGGGTGCGGGGGCGCGGGGGGCGAACGGCCGGAGCGGGGGCCCGTGGCCGGAACCGGACGGAGGAGCCCCGCTCCGCGCCGGGCCGTCGCCGGGGCGGCCCGGCGCGGGTACGGGTCCTGCACCCAGTACCGGGGCAGTGGTGGACAGGATGGGAGTTGTCCGTTGACCATCGTCGAGTTCCTCAACGCGCGTCTGGACGAGGACGAGCGCGCGTCGGAGGCCGTCCCCGCGGGAACCCGCGGCCGTGACCGTGCGCTGGCGGAGGTCGCGGCCAAACGCAAGATCGTCCGCGGGTACGCCGAGGCGCACCGGGCGGGTATGCGCGACCTCGAACCCCTCGTGGCCCCCGGCGGCGCGGGCCCCCTCCCCGAGGCCCGGCGCGGCGCCGGCGGCGACCCCTGGTCGGAGCTGCTGGCCTGGCGGCTGGCGGTCAAGTACCTCGCCGGTGTGTACCGGAACCACCCCGAGTACGACCGGTCCTGGGCGGACTGACCCGCCTGTCGCCGGCGGGGTCCCCGACACGGGCCGCCGACGCTTGACTTGTTCGAACTGGTGTTCGATAAGCTGGCGGGGTGAGTCTTCTGAACGAGCAGATCGACGTCCGTTCCACCGAGGGCGGGACCCCCGCCCAGTTCACCTGGCGCGGCCGCGCCTACCGGGTCCGCAGGGTCATCGGGGACTGGCCCGCCCGCCCGGGCACGCCCGGCGTCCCGGCCACGCAGATCCACCTGCTCCGCGTCTCGGCCGAGTCCGACACGGGGGAGCCGAGCATCATCGACATCACCCGCGACCTCGCCTCCGACCGCTGGACCATGCGCCGCCACTGGAACTGATCCGGAGCCCGCCCGGCGCCGTCGAGCGGACCCCGCCGGGCGGGCGGGAGCCGGTGCCCGGAGGGGTGGTCTAGAGGAAGACCCGGCCGCGCCGGGTGCGGTCGCGCAGGGCGGCCATGCGGCGGGTGTTGCCCGGTCGGCGGGTCAGCAGGTGGTAGAGCAGCAGCGAGCAGCCCCGGTCGGTGCGCGCGCGGTCCGCCATCTCGCCCATGTTCACCCGCGTGTACAGGTTGCCGCCCCCGGCGAGGACGCGCACCGAGTGGGCGCCCTCGGGGACGTGCGCGTAGGCGTGGTTGTCGGCCGTGTACTCCATGGCCCGCGACAGCGCGGCCCCCAGCCCCGGGACCAGTTCCCCTCCCAGCGCCGCCGTCCGCCGCCAGAAACCGGTGTGCCCGGCCGCCACGTGCCCCAACTGGTGCGCGACCAGGAAGGCCAGCGCCTCGGGGTCGCGGACCCGGCCGCACGGGCCGAACAGGTCGTCCGACAGCACCAGGTACCGGCGCAGCCCGTGCCCGGCGGCGTCGGTCCCCCAGCGGCGCGGCCCCACCCGCACGTAGGCCTCCGGCGTCCGGGGCAGCCCCGTCTCGGCGGCCAGCGCCACCACCATCCGGTGCGCCTCGGGGAACTGCGTGGGCGAGATCTTCACCGACTCCGCCCTGCGCCGGGCGTACAGCAGCCCCCGCGCCTGCCAGTACACGGCGGGCACCACCGCCAGGGCGGCGGCCGCCCACAGCCACGACCCCGTCAGCGACCACACCGCGTGGGCCAGTCCCGCCGCCGTCAGCAGAGTGGCGCCCACGCACGCGGCCAGGAGCGGGGCCTCCCACGGGTGGGCGGAGGCCGGGACGACCTCCTCGTCGGCGCCGAGCACCCGCAGCCCCTCCCTGGAACGGGTTCTGGGGCCGCCGTCGGCGTCGGAGCAGCGGTCGGGCGCGCCGTGCGCCGGACATGCGGTGGCGCGCCCCTCCGGCGGCATCGCGTGGGACATCCTGCCTCCCCTCGGGGCGCGGTCTGCGGGACAGCGGGGGGATGACTACTTCCTGTGTCCAAATATTACTTTCCGCTGTCCTGAAAATGGGGAGTGTGCGCTACGGCGTGTCCGTGGCCGGTGGCCCCTCCACCCCGGCCCGACAGGCGCGAACGCGTCCGGGGCCGTCGCCGAGGCCCGGTTCGTACGCGGCCCGCGGTCGTCCGTTCAGACCGGGTCCCTCACCCGGAGTCACCGTCAGTGCGGCTGCTCGTACCCGCGCAGCTCCTCGGCGAGCAGGTCCAGGAAGTGGTCCACCTGCGCCGGGTCGTACCCCGGCCGCGCGCGCGTGGTGCTGAACTGGATCCGCTCCACCTCGGCGGCGGTGAGCGTGGCCCGGTCCGGCCGCCCCTGCTGGAGGACGTCCAGCGTGAACTCGGCCCGGTCCAGGAAGTCGTCGACCTCCTGCTCGTTGTAACCCGTGGTCAGCCGGGTGGTGGCGAACTGCTTCTCCCGGACGTCCCTCGGGGTCATCCCGGAACGCCGCGGCGGCCGGGGCGGGCCCTCCTGCCGCCACGGCGCGTCCGGGCCCGCGTCGGGACCGGGCCGCTGGTGCCGCGGCCGCGCGGAGGCGCCCGCCGCGCCGGGGCGGGGCGGCGACTGGTCCCGGGCGCGGCCGAGGCCGCGGCCGGCCAGGTCGGCGACCACGAGGTCGAGGAAGTCGTCGACCTCGTCCTCCCGGTAGCCCGGGCTGAGTCTCGTGGTGCGGAACCGCGAGTTGCGCACCTCGTCGGCCGTGATGAGCGCGCCCGTGCTCGGGCCGCCCTCCAGGGCGACGAGCGTCGCCTCGATCCGGTCGAGGAGCGCGTCGACGTCCTCCTCGTTGTACCCCGGGCGCAGACGCACCGTGTGGAACTTCTTTTCGCGGATGTCCGCCGGTGTCAGAGGCATGGTCCCCATTGTGCAGTTGACGAGGTTCGCAGGGCTGTCTTATCCCCGGGTCGTGTGTGATTCGGCCTCGGCCAGCAGCTCCACGAGGCGGGACAGGAGGTCCTTCACCTGGGAGCGGTCGTACCCGCGCAGGACCAGGTCCACCGGGGCGTCGGCCAGTTCCGCGGAGGTGATGGGGTCGGGCGCCGGCGCGGAGGGCCGGTCGAGGGCCCGCCCGTCCTCGTCGGTGAGGACGGGGCCGCCGGTGAGGGCGGTCAGCGTGGAGGAGGCCCGGTGGACGAGGTCGTCCACCTGGTGGCGGTCGAAGCCGCGCAGGACGATGTCGAAACCGGGGAAGGGGAGGGGGCGCGGGGCGGGGGACGTCATGGGCGCATTATGCCCGCGGGGGAGCGGCCTCCGCCACAGCGGCGGGAGTTGTGGCCGGGTGTGGACGCCCGGGGCGGGCCGTCGCGCCGTCCGCCCTCCCTCAGCCCCGCATGAGGTAGAGGGCCAGGCCCTGCGCGATGGCGTCGGCGGCCCGCTCCCGCCACGCGGGATCCTCCATGAGCGCCGCGTCCTCGGGGTTGCGCATGTTGCCCGTCTCCAGGAACACCTTGGGCACGTCGGACATGTTCAGCCCGCCCAGGTCGGTGCGCACGTCCAGGCCCTCGTCCGCGAGGTAGTCGGCGGTGGGGACGCCGCTCCCCTCCAGGTACGCGCGGTGGATGTCCTCACCGAGCAGCCGGGAGGACTCGGTGATGTCGTCGGTGAAGCCCTCGACCTCGCCCGGCATGATCACGTGGAACCCGCGACCGGTCTCGGGGCCGCCGTCGGCGTGCAGGGACACGGCCGCGTCGGCCCCCTCCTCGTTACCGATGCCCGCGCGCTCGTCGATGCACGGCCCGACCCCGCCGTTGTCCTCGCGGGTGAGGACGACCGTGGCGCCGTCGGCCTCCAGCCTCTCCTTGACCAGCACGGACAGCTGCCAGTTGAACTCGTGCTCGGCGTAGCCGCTCGCGGTCTCGGTGCCGACGGTGTCGCAGGCCTTCTCGTTCGGTCCGGCGGGGACCATCGCGTTGATCTCGTCGGGGGCGGCGGCGTTGCCGCCGTTGTGGCCGGGGTCGATGACCACGACGCTGTCGCCGAGGGGGCCCTGGCCCGGAGGCGGGCCCTCCTGCTCCCCGCCCCCGGGTGCCTCGCGGTCGTCACCGTCGGCGCCGTCCTGCGGTCCGGGGAGGGGGAGGGCGGCGGTGGGGTCGCTGCCGGGGGGCGCCCCGGGCGTCGTCGAGCAGGCGACGGCGGTGAGGAGGAGGACGGAGGCGAGTGACAGGGCGCGGGTGGCGCGGCTCCGGGGCCCTGACGGTGCGGAGACGGGCATGCCCACAACCTAGCCGCTCCGGGGGCCCGGGCGTCACCCCGGACGTGCGGCGGTGGGGCGCGGGGGGAGGCCGCGGCTGACGGGAGCGGGCCCCGCCCGGGGGTGTGCCGCCCGTCACCCGGGGCGCGGCCCCGGGCGGGTCAAAGGCATTCCTCGGGGACGCGCTTCCTTTGTGAGACGCGACATACGGTGTTCGGTTTACCGGTTCCGAGAAAAACTTCCGCAGAGAATTGTGGTGTCGCTCAGAGTGAGGGGTTCTTTCTCTGTGATCTTTTCGTGATGGGCTTCGGGAGAATTCGTCCTTTGTGGGGATGTAAGGTCTGGGTTAGGAAATCGGAAGTACTCCACGGCCCGGTTCCCGCGCCTCCTCCGTCCGGTGGTCGCGACCGCGCCCTCCTGTTTCCGCTGGCAGTGAGCTTTCTGTGTGCTCCCGCCATCCCCCATCCGATCCTGGTTCGCGCCCTGTGTTCCCACGACTTCCCCCACGGTCGGCCGGTGGCGCGCGTATCCAGAGCAGTCTGACCAGTGCGGACTGCGGCCGATCCGAAGAGGATTGATTTGAAGAACACTCGCGTTACCGCGCGCCGCATTCTCCAGGGCGGAGCGGCTTTCGCCGCTCTCGGCGCGCTCAGCATCGCCACGGCTCTCCCCGCCGCGGCCGAGACCGAGTACTACGGCTGGGCCTACGCCTCCGTCGGCAACTGGGAGGGCGTCGCCGTCAGCTACGACGGCACGACCACCAACAGCTACTCCGGTTCCATCGGCAGCTGGCTGACCTTCTCCGGCACCAGCAGCGCCACGGTCGGCGGTGACGGCGTCACCGCCACGGCCACCGTGGACACCGCCCGCGTCCAGCTCACCGTCTCCGATGTCGAGGAAATCGTCGAGGAGAACCTCGACGAGGAGTCCGAGGTCACGGAGGAGACCGAGGAGACCGAGGCCGAGGAGTCCCCGGCCCCCGAGGGCGAGGAGACCGAGCCCGGCGTCGACGACGGCCAGCCCGAGGACGGCGGTACCGGCGGCGAGGGCGGTGAGACCGGCGGTGACGAGAACACCGGTGGCGGTGAGACCGGCGGCGAGGACACAGGCGGCGGGACCGACGCCCCGGAGGCGCCGGAGACCAGCCCGGCCCCCGAAACCGACCCCGCGACCGTCTCCGAGCCCGAGACCCTGGTTCTGGACGAGGAGAGCACCGAGCTGGTCAGCGGCTCGGACGAGATCGTCCTCGACGCCACCCTGTCCGGTGTGACCACCACGACCACCCAGAGCTGGGACGGCGAGGTCTCCCACAGCGCCGACGTCGCCGATATCTCCTACCCGGAGGTCGTCACCCTCGACAGCGGTGAGCAGATCACCGTTCTGATCGACATCCAGTCGTACGAGCACGTCGAGGAGTACAGCGACGAGGAGAACGGCGTCACCTGGAACGACGCCTACACCGGCTTCGCGGTGTCCTTCACCGTCGACGGCGCCGAGGCCCCCTTCCACTACGTGGACCTGGCCGAGAGCCTCGCCAGCGTCGGTGTCTTCGAGCAGGGCAACGGTGACAACGGCGGTGACGACGGCGACGACAAGCCCGCGCCCACCCACCCCGAGGACAAGACCGAGAAGAAGCCGCAGCCGGAGAAGCTGGAGAACGCCGAGTCCCTGGCCCAGACCGGCAGCCCGATCGCCGGTCTGATCGCGGCCGGTGCCGCGATCGCCGCCGGTGGCGGTCTGGCCGCGTACTTCGCGCGCCGCAGGAAGAACACCGCTGACTCCGCCGCGGAGACCAGCGAGGGCTAGGCACGCGCTTGGCGTCGGCTGAGCCGATCCGGCCCCGGGGACACGTTCCCCGGGGCCGTTTCCGTTGCCCGGAGCCTTCCGCCCGGCACCGCTTCCGCTGCATCCCGGGGCGTCCGGAACTTCGCGGCGGCGGCCTCCGTTGACCGGTGGTCGGCGCCCGCGCACCGGCCGATCGGCCCACGGCGAACGGTTTCCGTTTCGTGATCCAGAGGTTAGGCTCGCCGTAGGGCGCCCGCACACACCGCCCGACACAGAGTCACCTTCCCGGGGCGGGAAGGCCCCGACACGATCCGCCCCGCACACCGCGACCGGCCGTCTCAGGCCGGCCGGGCAACCCTGTCCGCCGTTCGCGGCGGTCACGGGCCGACCCCAGGGTCGGACATCCCCCGCATACAACAGGAGTGTTGTGGTGTCTCCCGCCAAGCTGACCGCGCGCCGCCTCGTCCGCGGCGGCGTCCTGTTCGTCGCTCTCGGAGTGCTGGGCGCCGTGCCCGCGCTCCCGGCCGCCGCCGACCAGCTCGTCTGGGGCAACGCACAGGCCTGGGTGGCCGACGGCGACGTGGTCACCGGCTACTCCACCGCCACCGGATTCGGCGGCGAGACCGAGGGCAGCGCCGCGGCGGAGGACCTCTTCGGGCCGATGGCCGCCTACCTGGAGATCGACGGCGAGAGCCACACCGTGGTCGACGCCGACAGCGCGCGCGCCGCCTCCACCGTGCGGACCGCCTCCTTCCGGATGGAGGTCGCCGACCTCGCCGCCCAGGGGCTGATCGACGTGCCGCCGGAGGTGGACCTGCCCGAGCCCTCCGCGCAGCCGTCCCCCTCCCCGGAGGCCGAACCGTCCTCGGAGGGCACCCCCTTCCGGGACGAGCCCTCGCCGGACGGCACCGGCGGCGACGGCACGGACGGCGCGGGCAGCACGGGCGGCGACACGGGTGGCGGAGCGGACGACAAAACCCCCTCGGGCGGGGACCCCGCCGACGGGGGAACCGCGAACGGGGGCTCGGGGGGCGACGGGGACACCCCCGCGGACACGGGGGACCAGGACGCGGCCCAGGCGAGCGAGGAGCCCTCCGACGCCCCCCGGCACGAACCGCAGGAGGGCGCGTCCCCCAGTCCCTCCGGCTCCTCCCCGAGCGCGGCCGGGGACGTGCTCCTCCTCGACGGGGCCGCCGCCGAGACGGTGTCCACCGACGGCAACGCCGTGGAGTTCACCCTCGCGGACGTGACCGCCACGGCCACCGCCGGGTACGACGGCGTGACCGAGACGACCTTCGCGCACGGCGACCTGACCGCGTTCGGCGTCTCCGCCGGGCCGCTGGGCAAGAACGCCGACGGGACCGTGGTGGCGGAGGTCCTGGAGGTCTTCGACGAGGACGGGGACGTGGCCCTGGAGGTGCCGGTCCGCATCCGCTTCGAGGCCAACGAGACCACCTTCCGGGACCAGGACGAGGACTGGGACGGGCGGGGGAGCCGAAGCTGGATGACCGTGTGGGTGCAGGTCGGAGAGGTCGGCCAGGAGAGGGGCTTCGCGGTGGACTTCGCCGACGCGTGGGCGCTCGGGTCCACCTACGCCGCGACCACCCCGCCCTCCCCGGGCGACAAGGGCGACCCCGAGGAGGAGTCGCCGCGGCCGGAGGAGGCCGCCGGGGACGACGACCGCCTGGCGACCACGGGCAGCTCGCTCGCCGCGCTGATCACCGCCGCGGTGGTGGCGGTCGGCGGCGGCGCGGCCGCCACCTTCCTGGCCCGCGACCGCACCACCGCCATGGACGACCGGATCGAGGACTTCTAGCCGGCGCCCTCCGGGACCCGCCGCCCGGCTCCACCGCGTGCCCGGGCATCCGTGTGCCCGGCTTCGCTGGATGTCCTCACACGGCCCCGGGCGGAGGGCCCGTCCGGTGGGAACGTCCGGGCCCGCCGCCCCTCGGCGCCCGGACACGCGGAAGGCGGGCCTCCTGTGGGAAGACCCGCCCTCGACCTTTGTCAGCCGCTGTCAGCGGCCGGAGCCCGTCCGACCGTTCCCCCCGGAATCGGCGCAGACAGGGGAGATCACTCCGTACGCTGGCTGGGGATTCCGGCCAGCAGGGCGCGGACTTCGGTCTCGCGGTAGCGGCGGTGTCCGCCCAAGGTGCGGATCGAGGTCAGCTTGCCCGCCTTCGCCCAGCGTGTCACGGTCTTGGGGTCCACACGGAACATGGTGGCAACCTCGGCGGGGGTCAACAGGGGCTCCGCCTCGGGCGTGCGAGTTGACATGTGTACGGCCTCTCCTCCTGGATCTGTGTGCCGATCCTTGAGCCTTAATCCTGGCACTTGGCCCGGATGTCCAATATTCCCTCTAGGTCTATATTGGCATCACCCGAGGTGATTGTACGACCACTCCAAGCAACTTTGCACGTGGGAGGCCAAAGAAAGCCGCCCGTGGCCGCGTCACGCTAAGTGATTCTAGCGACACGTTTAGTGGCATGTGGCGTATTCGGTCAAAACTTCGTTCTCCGGCCTCGTTTTTCTCGATGCGGAGTGCCCGAAGTGCTACGGCTGCCTGACCGAAACCCGGCTCCGTGGAGCGTGGCGGCGCCTTTGGCCCTCGGTGGGCGGTTCGCGTGCGGGGGAGAAGGCGGACCGGCGGGGGAGGGGCGCCGTGTGCTTCGGCTGACGGTCGGGTCGCGCGGATTCCCCGCGTGACAAGGGTTTCCTAATTACTGAGGGTGCGCTCTGTGATCGTTTGGCTACAGTCTACGCCGATCCCTATCGGGCGTTATGCCCAGTTTCACGACTCTTGATGTCGTGCGCGGACGACGTCCGGGCTCGCACCCTTGTCACGTGCGAAAAGATGGCGGAGGAAGAGCGAGAAACCTGGTGTACCAGGTTGGTAACCGGCGTGGCGCGCACCTGTCCGCCCTTTCGGATGACGACAGAAGGCGGTGGGTGTCCACGAAAACGTGGTGACACCGTAACCCTCAGTTGGCGTGCTCCAGTGCGCGTACCGACCTCCAGCGCCGCGTGAGCCTCTCGCGCAGCTCCACCACGCGCCGACCGTCCCCCGTCGCCAGGGCCTCGATCGCCCCGGCCACCTCCGCCACCGAGTGGTCCTCGCCGAGGTGGTCGTCGCTGAGGAGGTGCGGCAGCCCGCCGTAGTCCAGCTCCAGCAGCGAGTCGGGGTGCGCGGTCAGCGTCAGCCAGTCCGTCAGCTGCTCGGTGGCGGCCGACACCGCGTGCTCGCCGATGTGCTCGCGCAGCACCGCCGCCGTCTGCTCCAGCCGCCTCAGGGCCAGCGAGGTCCGTGTCAGGTACAGCAGGGTCCGGGTGGAGTTCGCCGACAGCACCAGGCACCGCTCCTGGGCCTCGAAGGGCACGAACCAGGGGATCGGCACGGTCCAGTTGCTCGACAGGATCCCCGGCCGCACCAGCGCGCCCGAGTCCCGCCACTCGCGGTACTCCTCCTCCGCCCGCTCCGCCTCGTCCACGGGCACGAACGCCGTGCTCACCCCCACCGGCATCGTGCTGGTGAACTCCGTGAAGGCCCGCCACGAGCGCAGCCGGGTCTGCCAGGGGCAGACGTACAGCCGCTCGTTCACCCGCCGCAGGTAGGCGTTGCGGCTCTCCTCCGCCGGCGCCACCACCGGGGGCGTGGCCACCAGGCGGCTCAGGCTCTCGGCGTGCTCCGCCGCCAGCGCGTTGATCCGCCGGGGCCGGTCGGGGGAGGCGGCGTACTCCTCCCAGTAACCGCGCTCGTACGGAGAGAAGGCGTTGATCGGCTGGTAGACGCGGAGATAGGCGGTGTAGGGCAGCACGAACGCATCGTGGCACATATCGTTGTCTGTGGCACTCACCACGGGTAGCCTGTGCGGCCGCCGTTACGTGCGCTCACCACATCCGTCACACCCGGGTGGCGTAGGCACGACGGGGGCCGACCAGGTACGGTTGTGTGTGTACGTAAGCTGGCGCCTGTCGTCAGTCGCGTTTGACGGCCGTCAGCCCGATAGTGCGGGTTTGTAAGTGATCTGGGGTTCGTCGGAACCCAATCGTTGAGGGGGTCGAGCCAATGGGGCGCGGCCGAGCCAAGGCCAAGCAGCAGAAGGTCGCCCGGAAGCTCAAGTACAGCTCCGGCGGGACCGACCTTGAGCGGCTGCGGTCGGAGCTGGGTGTCGCTGAGGACGAGGGGTCTCCCTCCGGGCCGTCGGGTCCGGATGATTCCTACGCGGATTCTCACGACGACCTGGTCGACCGCTACGCGGATCTTGCCGACAAGTACTCGGACTCGGACAAGTAGTACCCGGAGTACCCGGCAGCACCGGTATCCAGCAGGACCGGTACCCGGTAGGGCCGGTACCCGGCAGACCGAGACCTTCAGGTCGCTCGGACAACAACCGCTGACCTGTGGCGGTCACGGCTCCCGCACCCGGGAGCCGTAGCGGACAGGTGGATATAGCCGGTGCGAACCACTGCGGTGGTTCGCACCGGCTATGTTCGCGTCCGCTCCTCACGCGCCGCGGTACTCGCCGGTCAGGACGGCCCGTCCCGAACCGGCCGTCACCGTGCCCAGCCGCCAGGCCGGGACGCCGCGGTCGGACAGTACCCGCAGGGCGCGCTCGGCGTCGTCCGCCGCGACGATCGCCGCCATGCCCACACCCATGTTGAACGTGGCCTCCATGTCCTCCCGGCCCACGCCCCCCTTGTCGGCCAGGTAGCCGAACACGGGGGCGGGTGCCCAGGTGGAGCGGTCCAGCTCCGCGTCCAGGTGGTCGGGCAGTGAGCGCGCCAGGTTGGCCGCCAGCCCGCCGCCGGTGATGTGCGCGTAGGCGTGCACCTCCACTGCCGCGGTCAGCGCCACGCAGTCCTTGGCGTACACCCGGGTCGGGGTGAGCAGCACTTCGCCCAGCACCCCGTCCAGCTCAGGGACGTGCGCGAACAGGTCCAGGTCCGCCCGGTCCACGATGCTGCGGACGAGCGAGTAGCCGTTGGAGTGCGGGCCCGAGGAGCCCATCGCGATGACGGCGTCGCCCTCGCGGACCCGGTCCTGGCCCAGGATCGCGTCGCCCTCCACCACGCCGGTGCCCGCACCGGCCAGGTCGTACTCGTCCGGCTCCATGGCGCCCGGGTGCTCGGCGGTCTCACCGCCGACCAGCGCGCAGCCCGCCTGGTGGCAGCCCTCGGCGATGCCGCCGACGATCTCGGCGATGCGCTCGGGCACCACCGCGCCGCAGGCGACGTAGTCGGTCATGAACAGGGGCTCGGCGCCGCTGACCACGAGGTCGTCGACGACCATCGCCACCAGGTCGATGCCGATCGTGTCGTGCCGGTCCATCTGCTGGGCGAGCATCACCTTGGTGCCCACGCCGTCGGTGGAGGTCGCCAGGACCGGGTCCTTGTACTTGTTCGTGTCGAGCCGGAACAGGCCCGCGAAGCCGCTGGCGTCGGTCACCTGCTCGGGCCTGCGGGTGCGCGCCACGTGGCGCTTCATCAGGTCGACGGCGCGTTCGCCGGCGGCGATGTCCACCCCGGCGGCCGCGTACGCGCCCGACGTCCCCGTGCTTTCGGCTGCCACGCCAGTTCTCCTCGTGCTGTGTCGCTTGGTGGTGCGGTCCCCGCCTCCCCTCCCAGGGCACGGCGGAGCCGCCGCGCGGGCCCGTGCGGGCCCGGCGGCGGACTACTTGTCGCTGGTGGCCAGCGTCGATCCCTCGGGCGTGCCGCAGGACTTCTCCAGCAGGTACTTGCCCCGGGCGTCGTCGCGCACCTCGATCGGGTACACGCCGTCGAAACAGGCCCGGCACAGGTTGTCCTTGGGCACCTCCGACGCGGCGATGAGCTCGTCGAGGTCCACGTAGGCCAGGGAGTCGGCGTTGACCGAGGCGGCGATCTCGTCCACGGACATGTTCGCCGCGATGAGCTCGGCGCGCGTGGCGAAGTCGATGCCGTAGTAGCAGGGCCACAGCACGGGCGGGCTGGAGATGCGCACGTGCACCTCGGCGGCGCCCGCGTCGCGCAGCATCCGCACCAGGGCCCGCTGGGTGTTGCCGCGCACGATGGAGTCGTCCACGACCACCAGGCGGCGGCCCTCGATGACGTCGCGCAGCGGGTTGAGCTTGAGCCGGATGCCCAGCTGGCGCAGGGTCTGGCTGGGCTGGATGAAGGTGCGCCCCACGTAGGAGTTCTTCACCAGGCCCTGGGCGAAGGGGATGCCGCTGGCCTCGGCGTAGCCGACCGCGGCGGGCGTGCCGGACTCGGGCACCGGGATGACCAGGTCGGCCTCCACCGGGTGCTCCTTGGCCAGGCGGCGGCCCACCTCCACACGGGTGGAGTTGACGTTGCGGCCCGCGATGGTGGTGTCGGGACGGGCCAGGTAGACGTACTCGAACAGGCAGCCCTTGCGGCGGGCGGGCGCGAAGCGCCGCGAACGGACCCCGCGCTCGTCGATGGTGAGGAGCTCGCCCGGTTCGATCTCGCGCACGACCTTGGCGCCCACGATGTCCAGGGCGGCGGTCTCGCTGGCGACCACCCAGCCGCCCGCGCCGGAGGTCTCGCCCAGGCGGCCCAGCACGAACGGGCGGATGCCCTGGGGATCGCGCGCCGCGTACAGGGTGCCCTCGTCCATGAACACCAGGGAGAAGGCTCCCCTGACCTGCGGGAGCAGTTCGAGGGCGGCGTCCTCCACGGAACTGCCGCTCCTGGCCCGCTCGGCCAGCAGGTTGGTGAGGACCTCGGTGTCGGTGGTGGCCCCCCGGCGCGTGTCGGGCAGCATCGCCGCCAGTTCCGGGGTGTTGATCAGGTTGCCGTTGTGGCCGAGCGCCAGACCCCCCTCGCGCGCCGTGTAGAAGGTCGGCTGCGCGTTCTCCCACACCGGCGACCCGGTGGTGGAGTAGCGGCAGTGGCCGATCGCGAGGTGGCCGCGCAGGGAGTCCAGGGTCGCCTCGTTGAAGACCTGGGAGACGAGTCCCATGTCCTTGTAGACGACGATCCGTTCCCCGTCGCTCAACGCTATGCCCGCGGACTCCTGACCGCGGTGTTGCAGAGCGTAGAGGCCGAAGTAGGTGAGCTTGCTGACTTCTTCGCCGGGCGCCCAGACCCCGAAGACACCGCAGGCGTCCTGCGGGCCGCGTTCGAGCGGATCGAGATCCATGGTGAGCCGGCCGTCGGAGTACGACACACCCACAGCTTAGTGCCTGGCCGTCGGCCGGGCACCACCCGGGGGAGGTACCGGCCACAGGGGCAGGTGTCCGGACAGGTCGGAGCGCACGCCGCTGGCCCGCACCAGGTGCTCCGACACCGCCTGTTCCCAGGGGGTGCGGCCGGTGGCCACGCGCAGCCAGGTGAGAGGGTCGGTCTCGACGACGCCCGGCGGTGTGCCGCGGGTGTGGCGGGGCCCCTCGACGGCCTGCACGGCGCCGTACGGCGGTACGCGCACCTCCAGGCTGTGACCGGGAGCACGGTCCGCGAGCACCGCCAGGGTGCCCCGCACCGCGGCCTTGAGGGCCGCGCGCACGGGCTCCCCGGCGCGCAGCACGGCCTCGGCGCAGGCGGCCACTGCGGCCTCGTCGTTCCCCTCGAAGGGGGCCTCTCCCAGTTCGGAGAGCTGTTCGTCCAGGGACGCGCGGAGGCGCCGCACGGCGCTCGCGCTCAGGGCGGAAGGCATGGAGGTGAGCCTACGGGCCCGAACCGCGGCGTGGCCGGGTGATCGGCCCGTTGAACGGAGGGGGTACTTGTTATTGCGGCCAAATAGACCGAAGGTGGACATCGAAGAACCCCGGTGGAACTGTCCACCGGTCTCCGCTCGATTGGGTGATTCCTGTCTCAGCGCGACGCTGGCCAGCGGGAGCGGGACACGGTAGCGTCCCGAACCGTCCCGGTGTTGTCGAGATTGGGAGGATTGCGATGGACCCCGCACCCCCAGGGTGTTCCACGCGGCGGCACCACCAGATGAATAAGCGGTGACTAAGCCCGTGCCAGCCCAACCCCTCGGCGCCGGACCGGCGCCGCCCAGCCCGGCCGCGCCGGACCAACTGGCCGACGCGCTTAACATCCACCAAGGAATACCACCGCACCATCGGGAGAACGACGTGCGCCTGCGCTTGCGCCCGCGTGATGACAGTTACTACGAGATGTTCACCGACTCGGCGAACAACCTGGTCATCGCGGCTCGCCTGCTGGTGGAGCTGATGAGTGACGGAGCCGACCGCGAGGCCATCACCGAGAAGATGCGCGCCTGCGAGCACGCGGGTGACGACGCCACCCACGCGATCATGCGACGCCTCAACAAGAGCTCGGGGACACCCATCCACCGGGAGGACATCTACCGTCTGGCCTCGAACCTGGACGACGTGATGGATTCCATGGAGGCCGCCGTCGACCTCATCGGCCTGTACGGCCTGGAGCGCCTCCCCAAGGGGATCATCGACCAGATCGAGGTGCTGGAGCGCGCCGCCGAGCTGACCGCCGAGGCGATGCCCCGCCTGCGCACGCTGGAGGACCTGACCCGGTACTGGATCGAGATCAACCAGCTGGAGAACCAGGCCGACCGCATCTACCGCAAGCTCCTGGCCCGCCTCTTCAGCGGGGAGTACGACGCCCTGACGGTCCTCAAGCTCAAGGACGTCATCGAGGAGCTGGAGACCGCCGCGGACGCGTTCGAGCACGTCGCGAACACGGTGGAGACCATCGTCGTCAAGAACGGCTGAGGCTCCCCGGACCGCCCCGTGGGGGCCGGAGGCGGGCGGGCGTGCCCCCTCGCACGCCGAAGCCCCCGGGGGCCGCTGGAGCGTCCCGTCGCCCTGCCGCGCACACCCCTCGTCCCGGCCGGGGCCGAGGGGACGGGTTCACAGGCCGGTGACGGTCCGGTTCGGGACGGTGCCCGGTGGTGTGAACGATCTACGCGGCGCTGGAGTCGGGTTCCTGTTCCGTAGGGGTTTCCATCCGTACCCGCAGAACCAGCCCCAGGGCTTCGGCGATGCGCTCCAGTGTGGGCAGTGTCGGCTCCGTGCCACCGTGCTCGAAACGGGCGATGCTGGACTGGGGCATGCCCGCCCGGCGCCCGAGTTCGGCTTGGGACCAGCCGAGCTGCTCCCGCCGCAGCCGGACGGTCTCAGCCAGTTCGAAACGCAGCCGGGTGAGTTCGTAGGCCTCTCGGACTCCGGGCCGGTCGAAGCGCTCGGACGACTTCAGTTCGGACAGGGTCCTTCTCGGTGAGGTACTCATCATTCCTCCTCGCCGTCGACGGTGTGACCGGCGCGCAGACACTCGTTCATGGCCCTCGTCGCCCGCCTGACCTCGGCTGACTCGCGCGCCCGGGTCTTGCGGAACACGGTCAGCATGATGATGCGTCGCTCGCCCGCGATGTAGTAGGTGACGCGCACCCGCTGCCCACCGCAGTAGAAGCGCAGTTCCCGCAGTTTGCCGTCCAGTTGGCTCGTGTAGGGGAACCCCAAGCCGACTCCGCGGGACTCAAGGAGGTCCAGGTGGAACATGGCCTGCGCCCATTCCTCGTCAGACAGCGCCTCCAGCCATAGCTCGACTTCCGGCTCCAGTTCGATGCTACCCCAGCTCATAGCATCGATGCTATGAGCGTGGCGGTGCGGTGTTCCGCGTTCGTGCGGATGTTATGGATCCGTGGCACATGGCATGGAGAAGGTGTCCGTCAGGTGCCGGGCAGCCGGAGGTCGGAAGCTACAGGCCGGTGACGGTCCGGTTCGGAACGGTGCGTCGGGACAGCAGCCCGGCGAGGTGGTCGAAGAACCCGTCGGCGTCGATCTCCTCGATCACCGTCGCGTTCGCCTCCAGCCCGTGCACGCCCCAGGACATGGCCGAGTAGCCGCGGGTCAGTTCCCCGGCGGTCTCCACGTCCACGTGGTAGCGCGCGGAGCGGCGCACCAGCTCCGGGTGGAGCAGCACCGCGGCGGTCAGGGAGTCGGGGTGGGTGGTGCCGTCGATGCCCACGCTGCGGTCGAACTCCAGCGTCGCCGCGCACACGCGCCCGAAGAAGTCCGACAGCGGCGTGCCGAGGGCGGCGAGGGCGTCCAGCCGCTCCTGGCCGAACACCGCCTGGCGCAGCGTCAGAGGGTCCCAGGGGACCACGGTGATCTCGAAGCCCGCCGCGAACACGGCCTTGGCCGACTCCGGGTCCACGTAGAAGTTGAACTCCGCGGCGGCGGTGATGTTGCCGCGGCCGTTGTTGGACCCGCCCATGACGTAGAGGGCGCCGACGTTGCGGGCGAAGTCGGGGTCCTTGGCGGCCGCCATCGCGATGTTGGTCAGCGGCCCGATCGCCACGATCGACAGCTCGCCGGGGTTCTCCGCGGCCAGCCGGACCAGGGCGTCCGCCGCGTGCTCGCGCTCGGTCTCCAGCCCGGAGACGTCCATGGACAGGCCCCCCGACCCGTCGCCGTGCACGTTCTCCGCGCTCACCCACGGGCGCACGAGCGGACGGCGGCAGCCCAGGTACACCGGCACCTCGCCCAGGCGACCGGCCACGCTGAGGGTCAGGAAGGCGTTGCGCACCTGCTGGTCGAAGCCGACGTTCCCCGCGACCATGGTGATGGCGCGCAGGTCCGCCTCAGGGTCCAGCAGCCCGATGAGGAGGGCCACGCAGTCGTCCTGCGCGGTGTCGGTGTCGATCACCAGCGGTGTGGTCACGCCTGTCCTCGTGTTCTCTCGTCCGCGGGGGCCTCCCGCGGTCACTCGCCCACCGGTCATCCCAGGGGTACTAGCAGCGGTCTAACCGAAGCGACCACCCCATCACCGGTCGTCCCTGGTGGGGAGGGGTGGATGGAGCGGCTTAGCCGAAGCGACCACCCGATCACCGGTCGCCCCTGGTCAGAGGGGTATCAGCAGCGGTTTAGCCGAAGCGACCACCCGATCACCGGTCGTCCCTGGTCGGGAAGGGTCCGGGTGACGGTTTAGCCGAAGCGACCACCCGATCACCGGTCGTCCCTGGTCGGGAAGGGTCCGGGTGACGGTTTAGCCGAAGCGACCACCCGATCACCGGTCGTCCCTGGTCGGGAAGGGTCCGGGTGACGGATCAGCCGAAGCGACCACCCGATCACCGGTCGTCCCTGGTCAGAGGGGTATCAGCAGCGGTTTAGCCGAACCGACCGGTGATATAGTTCTCGGTCTCCTTCTTCTCCGGCCGGGTGAACATCTGGTTCGTCTCGCCCATCTCGATGAGCTTGCCCGGCTTGCCCGGAGCCGACAGGTTGAAGAACGCCGTCCGGTCGGACACACGCGCGGCCTGCTGCATGTTGTGCGTCACGATGACGATCGTGTAGTTCTCCTTGAGCTGGTGGATGAGGTCCTCGATCGCCAGGGTCGAGATCGGGTCCAGCGCCGAGCACGGCTCGTCCATCAGCAGCACCGACGGCTTGACCGCGGTGGCGCGGGCGATGCACAGCCGCTGCTGCTGCCCGCCGGAGAGGCCCGAACCGGGCTTGTTCAGCCGGTCCTTGACCTCCTCCCACAGGTTCGCGCCGCGCAGCGAACCCTCCACCAGCTCGTCCGCCTCGGACTTGCTCATCCGCCGGTTGTTGAGGCGGGCACCGGCGATGACGTTGTCGTAGATCGACATCGTCGGGAACGGGTTGGCCTTCTGGAAGACCATCCCGACCTCGCTGCGCACCATGACCGGGTCCACGTCGGGCCCGTAGATGTCCAGGTCGTCCAGGAGCACCTTGCCCTGGACGCGGGCTCCCGGGGTCACCTCGTGCATCCGGTTGAGGGTCCGCAGGAAGGTGGACTTGCCGCAGCCCGACGATCCGATGAACGCCGTCACCGACCGCGGCTCGATGGTCATCGACACGTCCTCCACGGCCTTGAAGTCGCCGTAGTAGACGTGGAGACCGGAGACGTCGATACGTTTCGCCACTGGAAGTTCCTCGTGAATCTGCTCCGCGCGCGGGGCGTGGGCGGTGTGTGTAGGGGTCAACGGGCCTTCGGCGCGAACAGGCGGCCGATCATGCGGGCCAGGAAGAACAGCAGCATCACCACCAGGATCAGGGTCAGCGCCGCCGCCCAGGCCCTCTCGTAGTTGACGGCGCCGCCCATGCGGACCTGCGAGTAGATGAACACCGGGAGGTTCATCATCTGCCCGTCGAACAGGTTCCAGTTGATCGACACCGCGGACGACCCCGTGGTGAGGATCAGGGGAGCCGTCTCTCCGATAACGCGGGCGATGGCGAGCATGATTCCTGTGGTCAGGCCGGCCGCGGAGGTGGGCAGCACCACCTTGGTGATCGTCCGCCACTTGGGCACCCCCAGGGCGTAGGAGGCCTCACGCAGGTCCTGCGGCACCAGCCGCAGCATCTCCTCGCTGGAGCGCACCACGACCGGGATCATCAGCACCGCCAGCGCGATCGCGCCCGCCGCGCCGTTGGTCCGGCCCGGGCCGAACAGGATCATCCACAGCGCCACCACGAACAGTCCGGCGACGATCGACGGGATGCCCGTCATGACGTCGACGAAGAACACGATGATCCGCTTCATGCGGCCCTCGGCGTACTCCACGAGGTACACGGCGGTCATCACGCCGATGGGCACCGAGATGAGCGTGGCCATGCCGGTGATCGCCAGGGTGCCCACGATCGCGTGGTACACGCCTCCCGCGTCCATGCTCGGCAGGACGCCGTTCATGGACACCGTGAGGAAGTAGGCGTCGAACCGGACGATGCCGTTGCTCAGCACCGTCCACAGCACCGACACCAGCGGCAGCATCGCCAGCAGGAAGCACAGGTAGACCAGCGAGGTGACCAGCCGGTCCTTGGCCTTGCGGCCGCCCTCGACGCGGGCGGAGGCCGTCACGACGATCACCACGTACGCGGCGGCGGTGAGCAGGCCCCACAGCAGGAACCCGAAGGACGAGAAGGCCAGCAGGACCCCGGCCACCACGGCGGCGGAGGAGGCCAGCAGGGCGGCGGGGAAGTGCTGTGGCAGGGAGCCGCGGCGCAGGTCGGTCGCGGTGGAGCCCGCTTCGGGGCCGGGAGGCTGCGTGGTCGTCGTGTCCATCAAGACTCCTTGCTCCCCCGGGTCACGACGTAGCGCGCGCCCATGTTGACGACGAGGGTGATCGCGAACAGGACCAGCCCGGCGGCGATCAGCGCGGAGACGCCGTACCCGGTGGCCTCGGGGTACTGGAGGGCGATGTGCGCGGCGATGGTCTGGTTGCCGCTCTGCAACAGGTTCCAGGAGACGATGAGGGAGGGGGACAGGATCATCGCGACGGCCATGGTCTCGCCCAGGGCGCGGCCCAGGCCGAGCATGGCGCCGCCCACCACGCCGGATCTGCCGAAGGGCAGCACGGCCAGGCGGATCATCTCCCAGCGGGTGGCGCCCATGGCCAGGGCGGCCTCGCGGTGCCCCTGCGGGGTCTGGTGGAACACGTCGCGCGCCATAGCGGTGATGATCGGCAGGATCATGACGGCCAGCACCACGCCCGCGGTGAGGATGGTGCGGGCCGAGGTGGAGGCGGGGCCCTGGAACAGCGGGATCCAGCCCAGGTAGCGCGTCAGCGCCTGGTAGACGGGGACCAGTTCCGGCGCGAGGAAGCCGATGCCCCACAGGCCGTAGACGACGCTGGGGATGGCGGCCAGCAGGTCCACCAGGTAGCCGAGTACCGAGGCGAGCCTGCGCGGCGCGTAGAAGACGATGAACAGCGCGATCCCGATCGCCACCGGGGTGGCCAGCAGCAGCGCGATGGCCGCGGCCAGGACGGTGCCGAACGCCAGGGCGGCGACACCGAACGCGGGTTCCTCGCGGACGTTGGGGTCCCACTCCGTGCTGGTGAGGAAGTTCACCGTGTTCGCGGTCAGGGACGGCCAGGCCTGCACGAGCAGGAAGGCGGCGACACCGGCGAGGATCAGCAGGATCAGGATGCCCGAGCCTCGGGCGAGCCCGGCGAAGGCGACGTCGCCGATCCGGCGCTTGCCCGTGGGCGGCGGTGCCGCCTCGGGGGCGTCCGTGGTCGTCATGGGTTGGCTCCGGTTCGGAAGGTTTCGGGGCGGGTCGCCCGGATGGTGCGGTGCGTTCCGTGCACCTTCTGCGTGCCTGGTGTGTTCCCTGCGACGCGTGGTTCTCCCGCCGGTCGGGGGATGTCTCCCCGCCGAGGTCCCCTCCGCGTCCCGTACTGGGGCGATCGCCGGTCACCGCGCCACGGTCCGTGGTGGAGGGTGGCCGTGCTGCGCCGAATGTGAAGGTAGGTGCAACAGGTGACCAGTTGTCCCAAACAAGATGAACGGAAGATGAACGAGGTGTCGCACTCCCGTGGCGGCCCGGGGATTGCCCGGTGAATGTGACAGGTCACACGTTCGGGCGGGGGGCGTCGTCCCTCGGCGGCGCGTACATCACGTCGGTGTCCCACATGGCGAATCCGAGCGACTCGTACAGCCGCACCGCCGCCTCGTTGTCGCCGTCCACGTACAGGTGGACCCACGGCAGACCGGCGTCGCGCAGGTGCCGCAGACCCGCCAGGGTCAGGGCCCGGCCGAGTCCGCTGCCCTGCCACTCGGGGTCCACGCCCACCACGTAGACCTCGCCCACCGGCTCGCCGTCGGTGAGCCCGGCGCCGTCGGCGTGGGTCTTGGTCCAGTGGAACGCGGCCACCCCGCCGTCCTTGGCGGTGGCCAGGAAGAAGCCGTCCGGGTCGAACCAGTCCTCCACCTCGCGCTGGAGCAGGTCGTCCAGGGTGAGCTGGCCCTGCTCGGGGTGGTCGGCGAACGCCCGCGCGTTGGCGGCCAGCCACGCCTGCTCGTCCTGGCCCACGACGAAGGGGCGCAGCCGGACCCGTTCGGCCACCTCGGGCCGAAGCTCGGGCTCGGGCAGCTCGGGCGCCTCCCAGGGGCCGCCCGGCTCGTCCCCGGCGATGTCGCGCAGCGGCATCCGCATCTTGTGGAGTTCGCGGACGGCGGTCCAGCCGTCCTCCCGCGCCACCGACACCGCCTGCGGGGTGCGCCCGTGCGCCCACACGCGGACCCCGTCCGGCCCGGCGTCCCGGTCCACCGAGTGCAGCAGGGCGGTTCCGTGCCCGCGGCCGCGGTGGTCGGGGTGGACGACGACCTCTCCGGAGTCGGGCTCGCCCGCGACGCGCTCCACGAAGGCGAAGCCGACCGCGCGCCCGTCCTCCAGGGCCAGGTGGAAGCGGCTGCTCCCCGAGGGGGCGCCGTGTCTGACGCGGAGCAGGGTGTGCTCCGACAGCGGTGCGACGCCGTCGGCCGCGCGCGCGGCCTCGGCGAGCGTCAGCACCTGTTCGGCCAGGGTCCGGTCCAGGTCATCGGTGACTAGCGGGGTGTCCATGGACCGAAAGCCTACGACGGGGCGACGGCAAGACTTCTGTCAGCCACGGCAGGTGAGATGTTTGTCCTGGTAGCTGCCCTGATCCACGTGTCGCCGGTGCCGTCCCCGGTGGCGGGGCCGCTGGGGAACGGCTCCGGGACGTCCTACTTCCTGCGGCGCCTGCCCTGGTAGCCGCCGCCGACGCGGACGCGCCGCACCGGTGCGAGCGGGGCCGCGAGCAGCAGAGCGAGGAGGAACGCGGCGAGCAGCACCGCCGGGGCCATGTTCGGCCCCAGGTCGCTGTGGTCGGCGGCCACCTCGGTCCCGTCGAGGTCGTCGTCCTGCGCGCCGGGGGTCACCGTGGGCAGCTCGGCGAGGTTCTCCGCGCCGGGCACGACCCCGGGCAGGGCCGCCTCGTCGCTGGGCAGGTCCGGGAAGCTGTCGCGGGTGGTGGGCACGTCGCTGGTGGGCACGTCGTCCACACGGCCGGAGGAGCGGGGCGCGCCATCGGAGCCGCCGGACCCGCCGCCGCCCGAACCGCCCGAACCGCCCGAACCGCCGCCGGAGTTCCCCCCGCGGTCGTCGTCACGGGTGGGGTCGGGGCGGGGCGTGTCGGAGGGGCTCGTGGTGTCGTCCGGCTCCTCGGTCTCGGTGGGCTCGTCCGTGGGTTCCCCGGTCTGCTCCGGGGGAGTGGTGGGCTCGGGCCTGGCGATCGAGACCGTCCACGTGCCGGTGGCGACGGTGTGCGTGCTCGCGGGCTCCAGGGCCGCGCACGCGACGCCCTCCTGCGCGAGCGCGTAGGTGAGGGTGGCCGTGACCTCGGCCCGCTCGCGGGTCGCGCCGGTGACCTCTCCGGCGGACGCCTCCTGACCGGGGGCGACCTCCTGGGGCGTGAACCCCCTGACGCCGAACCCGCCGGTGTCCACGCTCATCGCCAGCAGGCAGACGCTGGCGTCGCCGGTGTTGGTCGCGGTGAGGGGGTTGACCGCGGAGTCGCCCAACTTCACCTCGTCGGAGTCCCGCTCGAAGGAGACGACAGCAGACGGGTCCGGCTCCGGGGAGGACGGCGGTGTGGAGGGCGCCGGGGAGGCGGACGCGGAGGGGCTCGGCTCGGCGTGGGCCGGGGACATGGCGGCGACCAGGCTGGAACCGACGAAGACGGCCCCCAGGGCGATGGCCGTGCGACGGCGTCCGGGGGTGAGCGGGGGTCTCGCGGCGTTCGTGGGCATCGGGGCGTTCTCCTCCTCGCGGATGGCGCGCCAAGGCAGCTTCTGCGCACCCGCTCGCGGGGAGTTTCGCCGCGCCTGACGTCCCGGCGTGGGGGTGCCCACACGATCTTAGGACCTGGGGCCGTCGAACACGAGTGTTCGGACGCCCGTTCTCACACCGTTCGCCCGCGGGACGGTCGGCCCCTGGAACGCGGTGGGTGGGGCCCGCGGCGGTGGACGCGGAAGCGCCGGGTCCCCGGGTGTCCGGAAACGACTCCGGGGCGCCCGCGCGGGCGCCCCGGGGTGGTCCTCGGGCGGAGGGAGGCGGCTCCCCGCGTGCCGCCCTAGGTCGCGCTGGGCTCGGCGGAGCGCGCGGCGGGCGGCGCGTCGACCCCCTCCGGCACGGCCGAGGGCGCCTTGGCGACCGGGTCGGGCACGAAGCGGTAGCCCACGTTGCGCACCGTGCCGATCAGCGACTCGTACTCCGAGCCCAGCTTGGCGCGCAGGCGCCGCACGTGGACGTCGATGGTGCGGGTGCCGCCGAAGTAGTCGTAGCCCCACACCTCCTGGAGCAGCTGCGCCCGGGTGAACACCCGGCCGGGGTGCTGCGCCAGGAACTTGAGCAGTTCGAACTCCTTGAAGGTGAGGTCGAGGATGCGGCCGCGCAGCCGCGCGATGTAGGTGGCCTCGTCGATGACGAGATCGCCCCTGCGGATCTCGTCGGGGTCGTCCGTCCCGGCCTCGGCCGACCCCACGGCCAGCCGCAGGCGCGCCTCGACCTCCGCGGGACCGGCGGTGGACAGGATGAAGTCGTTCACCTGCCAGTCGGGGGTCAGCGCCGCGACGCCGCCCTCGGTCAGGATCACCATCAGCGGGCAGTCCAGGCCCGTGGTGTCGAGCAGGCGGCAGAAGTTGCGGGCCGCGGCGAGGTCGGTCCGCGCGTCCACCAGGATGGCGTCGACCGGCGCGCCGGAGCCGCCGCCCGCGTTCGACGCCAGTAGGGCCCCCGCCTCCGCCGGCGCCACCCGCACCGAGTGCAGAAGGAGACCGAGGGCGGGCAGTACGTGGTCGGACGGTTCGTTCGAGTTCGTCAACAGCAGCAGATGGCTCATGCGTCTCTTCTCGTCACCCCGCTCTGTGCGGGCGATCGAAGGCGCCATTGCCCCCGGTGAAGATGTCCAATTCGTCGCCTCCGAGCAACACCAAGGATAATCAACGGATGGCGAAGTGCACTATCAGGTACTGGGCGGCGGCCAAGGAGGCCGCCGGAACCGCCGAGGAAACGGTCGGGGCCGCCACGCTCGCGGAGGCTCTGGAGGCGGCGTGTCGGCTGCACCCGGACGACCGCTTCCAGCGCGTACTCGGATCCTCCTCGCTGCTGGTCGACGAGCGGCCGGTCGGGCGCAGAGCGCACGGTGACGTGCCGGTCGCGGACGGCACTGTGATCGAGGTCCTACCGCCCTTCGCGGGAGGCTGAGGGGCCGTACGGCTCCGGAAACAGGAGGGGAACATGGCGGAAACACCCCAGTGGGCGGGCCAGGCGCGCGTGGTGATGCTCGGCAAGCCGGGATGCCACCTGTGCGAGGACGCCTGGGGGGTCATCGAGCGGGTCACGGACGAACTCGGCGCCAGCCGGGCGGTGCGCCAGCTCGACGAGGTCGGCGCGGACGAGCGCGAGGAGTACTGGGACAAGATCCCGGTGACGTTCGTGGACGGGCGGCGCCACGACTTCTGGAGGGTGGGCGAGGACCGCCTGCGCTCCGCCCTGGGCGGCTGAAGGGGTTTTCGTCGGTTCTCCGGGGGATGTGCGGTCAGCGGCCCGGGCGATGGGCGAAAACGTTTCCGGCCGCTCTCACGGGACGGCTCCTCCGGAGAGCTGAGTAAGCCCGAAAACTACGACTGTGCCCACAAATATGCACATATGACGGTCTTTGGTTGTCCCGAATTGCCGGCGTACGCACCGGAGGTTTCCACGGGGGCGCCAAGGCCCTTGCCGGTGGGAACTTATGAGCCCGCCGTCACAGCGGGCCCCACTTTGTGCGTGCTTTCACAAGCGCGTAATCTAGGTACTCCAAGACACGCCCGAGGGGCGCGGCGGCAGCAGCCCGTCCGCTCCCCGCGCCGGTCCCGGCGGCCCGCCTCCCGCCCGGACCGCCTCCCGCGCCCGCCCGCCGACCAGGAGCGCCCGCCTGTGACCAGTCGTCCACCACGGCCCCGGGAGAGGGGCATCCCGGAGGCCACCGTGGCCCGGCTCCCCGTCTACCTGCGGGCCCTCCAGACCCTCCAGGACCGCGGCACCCTCACCGTCTCCTCCGAGGACCTCGCCTCCGCCGCCGGTGTGAACTCCGCCAAGCTGCGCAAGGATCTGTCCCACCTCGGGTCCTACGGGACGCGTGGCGTGGGTTACGAGGTGGAGTACCTCGTCTACCAGATCTCGCGTGAGCTTGGTCTCACCCAGGACTGGGCCGTGGCCATCGCCGGGATAGGCAACCTGGGCCGCGCACTGGCCAACTACGGGGGGTTCGGGACCCGCGGGTTCCGTATCGCGGCGCTGCTCGACGCGGACCCGGCGATGGTGGGGCAGAGTGTCGCCTCCCTGGACGTGAGGCATATTGACAACCTGGAGGAGGTTGTCCGTTCAGAGCGGGTTTCCATCGGTGTCATCACGACACCGGCGGTCTCCGCGCAGGGCGTGGCGACGCGCTTCGTCGAGGCGGGGGTGGCCAGCATCCTCAACTTCGCGCCGGTCGTACTCAATGTGCCGGACGGAGTCGATGTGCGTAAGGTCGACTTGTCCATCGAACTCCAGATCCTCGCCTTCCACGCGCAGCGCAGGGCCGATGGCGACGGCCGCGGCGCGGAACGCGCGGGACTGGAGCTGACGTGACCTGAGGGATGGACGATCCGGGCCGCGAGGCCCGCATGAGCGGTGGGCGATGAGCGAGCGTGCGCCGCGCCTCCGGCGGTCTGGCCGCCGCCGGGGCATACGAAGACGCTGTGTGGTGCCTGCATAGGAGTAGTGCGGATGAGTGTCCTGGCCGTGGGGTTGAGCCATCGGAGTTCGCCGGTGGCGCTCCTCGAACGTGTCGCGCTGAACGGGGAGACCCGCGCCAACGCGGTCGCCGAGATGGTCGGCTCCGAGCCCGTCAACGAGGTCATGGTGGTCTCCACCTGCAACCGCACCGAGGTCTACGCCGACGTCTCGGCCTTCCACGGCGGCGTCTCGGCCATCACCGAACTCCTCTCCTGGCACACCGGCGTCCCCCTCGGAGAGCTCTCCGAGCACCTCTACGTCCACTACGAGGACCGCGCGGTCCAGCACCTGTTCTCCGTCACCTGCGGGCTCGACTCCATGGTCCTCGGCGAGGGACAGATCCTCGGCCAGGTGCGCGACGCCCTCAAGGAGGGCCAGGAGACCGGTTCCGTCGGCCGCGTCCTCAACGACCTCGGCCAGCGCGCCCTGCGCGTGGGCAAGCGCGCCCACACCGAGACCCACCTCGACCACGCGGGCGCCGACATGGTCAGCTTCGGCCTCACCGTCGCCTCCGGCGGCCTCGGGCTCGGCCCGACCGGCGCTCCCCAGACCACCGCCCTCCAGACCGCCCAGACCGTGGGTTCGCTGCCCCCCGCGGGCTGCCCCATGTCCGCGGTCCCGGGCGACACCGCCGACGCGCCCGGGCTCGCCCGGCCCGCGCACGGCCCCCTCACGGGCGTGCGCGTCCTCGTCCTCGGCGCCGGATCCATGAGCGCCCTGTCCGCCAACACCGTCTCCCGCCAGGGCGCCGAGGCGGTCGTCGTGGCCAACCGCACCTTCGACCGGGCCGCGCGCCTGGCCGAGTGCCTCACCGAGGCCTACGACACCGTCGAGGCCCGCGCCGTCCCCTTCGCCGACGCCGCCGGGGTCCTGGCCGAGGTGGACCTCGTCATCTCCTGCACCGGAGCCCAGGGCCTGGTCCTGACCGCCGAGGCCGTGGCCGCCGCCACCGCCGGGCGCACGCGGCCCCTGGTCTTCCTCGACCTCGCGCTGCCCCGCGACATCGACCCGGCCGTGCGCGAGCTGCCCGGCGTGCGCCTGGTCGACATCGAGGACCTGCGCCAGGCCGCCGCCACCGCTCCCGGAGCCGACACCGGCCGCGACAGCGCCCTCACCCTCGTGCGCGGCATCGTCGACGAGGAGGTCACCGAGTTCCGCGCGGTCCGCCGCGCCCACCAGGTGACCCCCACCGTCGTCGCCCTGCGCGCCCAGGCCAGGGACGTGGTGGACGCCGAGCTGTCGCGCCTGCACGGCCGCCTGCCCGCCGACCTCGACGACCGCACGCGCGAGGAGATCAGCCGCGCCATGCGCCGCGTCGCCGACAAGCTCCTGCACAGACCGACCGTGCGCGTCAAGGAACTGGCCGCCGCACCGGACGGGGAGTCCTACGAGGCGGCACTGAGAGAACTCTTCGCACTCGACCCCGGAAGCCCCGAGGCGCTCACCGCCCCCGAGGGCACCGCCACCGCGGCACGGACCGCACAGGAGAAGTCATGACCGGCACGCCCTCCCACGGCACGACGGCCGACGGAGCACCCGACCACGGCGCCCCGGCCAGGCTCGGCACCCGCCGCAGCACCATGGCCACCAGCCAGTCGCGCATGGTCGCCGACGCCATCACCGCGCGCACCGGCAGGGTGATCGAGCTGGAGCTGATCACCAGCTTCGGCGACGTCACCAAGGCGCACCTGACCCAGCTCGGCGGCACCGGCGTGTTCGTCAACGCCCTGCGCGACGAGCTCCACGCGGGCACCGTCGACTTCGCCGTCCACTCGCTCAAGGACCTGCCCACCACGCCCGCCGAGGGGCTCGTGCTGGCCGCGATCCCCGAGCGCGACGACCCGCGCGACGCCCTGTGCGCGCGCGACGGGCTGAAGTTCGCCGACCTGCCCGCGGGGGCCAGGATCGGCACCGGCTCCCCGCGCCGGGTCGCCCAGCTCGCCGCGCTGCGCCCGGACCTGGTCTACGTCCCGATCCGCGGCAACGCCGAGACCCGCCTGGGCAAGGTCGCCTCCGGAGAGCTGGACGCCGTCGTCCTGGCCTACGCCGGACTCGGCCGCGTGGGACGCACCGAGGACGTCACCGAGGTCTTCGAGCCCGAGCAGATGCTGCCCGCGCCCGGCCAGGGCGCCCTCGCCGTCGAGTGCTCCGTCGAGCGCCTCGACGGCGACCTCGCCTACCTGGCCTCGGTCGACCACCCCGCCACCCGCGCCGAGGTCGTCGCCGAGCGCACCGTGCTCTCCGAACTGGAGGCCGGTTGCGCCGCCCCGGTCGGCGCCTACGCCCAGTACGACGCCGAGACGGGCCGCCTGCGCCTGCGCGCCGCCGTGGTCGCCACCGACGGGGCCGAGGCCGTGCGCCGCGAGCGCGCCGCCGACCTCGCCTCACCCGGGGACCTGGCCGCCGCCACCGCGCTCGGCCGGGACCTGGCCCGCCAGATGATCGCCGAGGGAGCCGACCGCATCGTGGCCGAGGCCTTCGCCGAGAGGGACACGCCCTAAGCAGGAGCAGTCGGCGGGCCTCCTCGGCCTGGGCCCGCCGTACCGCCGCCCCCGGCGCCGCACACCGGGGCGCGGCGACCCACACAGAGGAGCCAGTACGTGAACGCCAACGCCAACCCCCAGCCGGAGGAGCCGCGCGCCGCAGCGCGGGCCGGGCACGTCGCCCTGGTCGGTTCCGGTCCGGGCGGCGCCGACCTGCTCACCCTGCGCGGCGCCGAGCTGCTGAGCCACGCCGACGTGGTCATCACCCTGCGCGAGCCCGCCGCCGAGGAGCTCTCGGGCTTTCGCGCCGAACTCCTCTCCCACTGCTCCGAGGACGTCTCCGTGATCGAGGCGGGCGAGTGCGGCGGCGACGTCAACGCCCTGGCGGTGGCGCGCGCCCGCGACGGGCAGCGGGTGGTCCGCCTCTACTCCGGCGACCCGTTCTTCGGCTGCCGCGGCGCCGAACTGGTCTCCGCCTGCCACGAGGCCGGGGTCGAGGTCGAGGTCGCCCCCGGCGTCTCCGCGATCACCTCCGTGCCGACCTTCGCGGGCGTGCCGCTGCTGGACGCGGACAGCCCCGAGGTGCGCGTGCTCAACGCCCGCGCGCACGGCGGGGGAGGGGTCGACTGGCACGAGGCCGCCGCCAGCGGCGCCACCCTGGTCGTCATGGGCGGCGACGCGCCCGCCGGTGAGCCGGTCGAGCACCAGGGACCCGGCTTCGACGTGCTGTGCAAGACCCTCATCGCCGGAGGGCGGCCCGCCTCGACCCCGGTCGCGGTCGTGCGCGCGGGCGGCACCACCCGTCAGACCACGGTCTCCTCGACCCTGGGGCGGCTCGTCGCCGACCTCAAGTCCAAGGACGCCAAGGGCCACCACGTCACCGCGCCCGCGCTGATGGTCGTCGGCCCCGCCGCGGGCCGCCACCCCGAGCTGTCCTGGTACGAGAGCCGTCCGCTGTTCGGCTGGCGCGTCCTGGTGCCCCGCACCAAGGAGCAGGCCGCGGCCCTGTCCGACCAGCTGCGCGGCTACGGCGCGGTGCCCGAGGAGGTGCCCACCATCTCCGTGGAGCCGCCGCGCACCCCGCAGCAGATGGAGCGCGCCGTCCGCGGCCTGGTCACCGGCCGCTACCAGTGGGTGGCCTTCACCTCCGTCAACGCGGTCCGCGCCATCCGGGAGCGCCTGGAGTCCTACGGCCTGGACGCGCGCGCGTTCGCCGGGGTCAAGGTCGCCGTCGTCGGCGAGGCCACCGCGCGCGCCGTGCGCGAGTTCGGCATCCAGCCCGACCTGGCCCCGCCCGAGGAGGAGCAGTCCAGCTCGGGCCTGGTCTCGGTGTGGCCGCCCTACGACGCCGAGATCGACCCGATCGAGCGGGTCCTGCTGCCGCGCGCCGACATCGCCACCGAGACCCTGTCCGCCGGGCTGGACAAGCTCGGCTGGGAGGTCGACGACGTCACCGCCTACCGCACCGTGCGCGCCGCGCCCCCGCCCGCGCCCGTCCGGGAGGCGATCAAGGGCGGCGGCTTCGACGCGGTGCTGTTCACGTCCTCCTCCACGGTGCGCAACCTGGTGGGGATCGCGGGCAAGCCGCACAACACCACCGTCATCGCCGTCATCGGTCCCGAGACGGAGAGGACCGCGATCGAGTTCGGCCTGCGCGTCGACGTCGTGGCGCCCAAAGCCTCGGTTTCCGCCCTCGCACAGGCCCTTTCGGAGTACGGTGCCGAGAAGAGGCGCGAGGCGGTCGAGGCGGGCAAGCCCGTCCTCAAGCCCAGTCAGAAGAGACGCGGTCGCCGCCGCAAGCTCTGAGAGACCACACCGCCACCGACGCACGAACCTTTCCCGGGAGCCCCGTGATGAACGCCTCCAGCAACGACGCCGCCTTCCCCGTGGTCCGGCCGCGCCGCCTGCGCCGCGGTCCGGCGCTGCGCCGCCTGGTCGCCGAGACCCGGGTCCGCCCCGAGAACCTCGTCCTGCCGATGTTCGTCAAGGAGGGCATCACCGAGCCGGTCGCCGTCTCCTCGATGCCCGGCCAGGTGCAGCACACGCGTGACAGCCTGCGCAAGGCGGCCCACGAGGCGGCCGCCGCCGGAGTGGGCGGGCTGATGCTGTTCGGCATCCCCGCGCACAAGGACGCGCACGGCTCGGCCGCCGACGACCCCGAGGGGATCGTCCAGGCCGCCCTGCGCGACCTGTCCGCCGAGGTCGGCGACGACCTCGTGGTGATGGCCGACCTGTGCCTGTGCGAGTACACCGACCACGGCCACTGCGGCCCGCTGGAGGTGGACGGGCACGTCGACAACGACCTCACCCTGGAGCGGTACGCGTCCGTGGCCGCCGCCCAGGCCGAGGCGGGCGCCGCCGTGGTGGCGCCCAGCGGCATGATGGACGGCCAGGTCGCGGCGATCCGCGCCGGGCTGGACCGCACCGGGCACCAGCAGGTGCCCATCCTGGCCTACGCCGCCAAGTACGCGTCGGCGTTCTACGGCCCCTTCCGCGAGGCCGCGGAGGGCGCGCCGCAGTTCGGCGACCGCTCCGGCTACCAGCAGGACCCCGCCAACGCGCGCGAGGCGCTGCGCGAGGTGGCACTGGACGTCGCCGAGGGCGCGGACATGGTGATGGTCAAACCCGGCCTGGCCTACCTCGACATCGTGGCCAAGGTGGCCGAGGCCTCCCCGGTACCCGTGTCGGCCTACCAGGTCAGCGGCGAGTACGCGATGATCGAGGCGGCCGCGGAGCGGGGCTGGATCGACCGCGAGCGGGCCATCGTGGAGACACTGACCTCCTACCGCAGGGCCGGGGCCGAGCAGATCCTCACCTACTGGGCGACCGAGGCCGCCCGCCTGCTGCGGTAGCGCGACCAGGCCCCTCGCCCCGGTCGCGGTCCCCGGGCCTCCCACGACGGCGAGGCCGCGCCTGGAACACGAGCGAACACCGGGGAGGCTCCATGGCCGAGGTTCTGTACCGACGTAAGCGCCGCCATGCGGCGGCCAGCATGCTGGACGCCGCTCTGGGCTACGCCGAGCTGGGCTGGCCGGTGGCGCGCGGCACCTCACCGGGGCAGGACCGCGCGTGCAGCTGCGACCGGATGGGCTGCCCGGACCCGGCGGCGCACCCGGTGACGATGGCCTGGGGCGTGGAGGCCAGCACCGACACCGACACCATCCGGCGGTGGTGGACGGCCACCCCCGACGCGAACATCATCCTGCCCACGGGGCGGGTCTTCGACGTGTTCGACGTCCCCCGTGAGGCGGGTGTGATGGCGCTGGCGCGCATGGGCCGCTCGGGCGTTCCCGCGGGCCCGGTCGCGGCGGTGGAGTCCTCGCGCTACCTGTTCTTCGTGGCCACCCGTTCGCCGGTGGACGAGGACGAGTGGTGGTCCTGCCACCTGGACTGCGTGCCCGAGGCCGTGGAGGAGATGCCGGGGCTGCGCTGGCACTGCCGGGACAGCTTCGTGCTCGGAGCCCCCTCGCTGCTGCCCTCCGGCGACCGGGTCACCTGGATCCGCCCGCCGCGCGCCGAGGACGGGGCCGTGGTGCTGCCCGACCCGATCGTGGTGCTCGACATCCTCGCCGACGCGAGCGAGGAGTTCCCCGCCTGACCCCGGGGCGCGCCGGGCGTACCGGTGGCGGTACCGCTCGGGCGAGCGAGCGGCGGTCGGACTCCTACCTGGGCAGGGTGAGGATCTCGGCCCCCTCGTGGGTGATGGCGATCGTGTGCTCGCTGTGCGCCGTCCGGCAGCCCGTCGCGCTGCGCAGCGTCCACCCGTCGGCGTCGGTGACCAGCTCGTCGGTGTCCGCCATGACCCACGGCTCCAGGGCGAGCATCAGGCCGGGGCGCAGCTTGTAGCCGCGTCCGGGCTGTCCGGTGTTGGCCACGTGCGGGTCCTGGTGCATCGTCGACCCGATGCCGTGACCGCCGAACTCGGTGTTGATCGGGTACCCCGCCGCGCTGAGGACCGAGCCGATGGCGTGGGAGATGTCGCCGACGCGGGCCCCGGGCCGGGCGGCGGCGATCCCCGCCTCCAGCGCGCGTTCGGTCGCACGGATCATCGCGACGCTCTCGGCGGGCCTCGACTCACCCACGACGAAGCTGACGGCGGAGTCCGCGGCGACCCCGCCCAGGGAGACGGCGAGGTCGAGTGTGAGCAGGTCGCCGTCGGCGAGCGCGTAGTCGTGGGGCAGTCCGTGGAGCACGGCGTCGTTGACGGCCGTGCAGATGTAGTGGCCGAACGGCCCGCGCCCGAAGGACGGCGCGTAGTCGACGTAGCAGGACTGCGCTCCGGCCTCGGCGATCATCTCCCGGGCCCACCGGTCGATGTCCAGGAGGTTGGTGCCGACCGTGGCGCGGCTCCGTGCCGTCCGGAGGATGTGGGCGACCAGGGCGCCCGCGTCCTTGGCTCGGGCGAGTTCGGCGGGTTTCAGGATCTCGATCATGCGGCGGCCTCTCACGCAACCAATAACTATACCGGCCATACTATACCGGTTCTGGGGGTGGGGTCACGGCCGGACCGCCGGTCACTTCGCCGGAGGACGAGCGCGGACAGCGTTCCGGCGGCCTTCCGCGCCCGCGAGGGGCGCTCCACGTCCGGGCCGCGCCCGGCGCACGCGTCGGAGGGCCTTCAAGGGACCGGGTCCGTTCGGCGTTCGGGAACGGGCCCTAGCCGCCCCGGCGCTCCCGTACCCACAGGGCGAGCCGGGTGCGGTCGCGCAGCCCCAGCTTGCGCAGGATGCTCGTGACGTGGTTCTTGGCGGTGCCCTCGGTGATGAACAGGGCACGCGCGACCTCCCGGTTGGTGGCGCCCGTGCCGACGAGGCGGGCCACCTCCTCCTCGCGCTCCGACAACCGGGGCGCCTCCCCGTGCCCTGGCGGGCGGGGCGGGTCCGCCGCGGGGACGGTGGAGGGGCCTTCGCCGAGCGCGGCGACCAGGAGCTCGGCCGCCGGACCGCCGAGAACGGTCTCACCCCGGGCGACGCGGCGGATCGCCGCCACCAGTTCCTCCGGCGGCACGTCCTTGAGCAGGTAGCCGCGCGCTCCGGCCCGCAGACCGCCGAAGACCAGTTCGTCGTCGTCGAACGTGGTCAGCACCAGGGCGGGCACGTCCGGGTACTCCGCGCGCATCCGCCCGATGAGGGCCACCCCGTCCATGCGCGGCATGCGGGCGTCCACCAGGGCCACGTCCGGGAGCGGGTCGGCGGCCGAGAGGAACTCCAGGGCCTCGACGCCGTCCGCGGCGTCGCCGACGACGTCGACGCCCTCCTCGATCTCCAGCAGTTTGCGCAGGCCCTGCCGCATCAGGATCTGGTCGTCGACGATCAGGACCGAAACAGTGGTCATGTGGTGCCCCCCGCCGTGCCGGGAACAGTCTCCCGCGTACCGGCGCGCGCGGGGACCTCCGCGCGGAGCCGGAAGCCGAGGGTATCCGCCGGGGGCGTGCTCCCCGGTGTCGCGGCCTCCCGCGCCCGGTCGGCCGCGCACACGTTGCCGCTGAGCATCGTCCCGCCGACGGCCGCGACCCGTTCGGACAGACCCCGCAGCCCGAACCCCGCGCGCACCGCCTCCTTCCCCGCGCCGCCGCCGTTGTCGGTCACCGTGACCGCGACCCCCTCGGCGCGGGTCAGCACCTCCACCTCGATCAGGTCGGCGCCCGAGTGGCGCATGGCGTTGGTCAGGCCCTCCTGGAGCGCCCGGTAGCAGACCAGCTCGGCCTCCTCCGACAGGTCGGGCCAGACCCCGTCGCCGGTGACGGCGAACCTGATCCGGACGCCCCCGCCGTCGAAGGAGGCCGCCATCGCCCGCATCGCGGCCAGCCCCGCGCGCCCCTCCAACCCCAGGGGGCGCAGCGCGCGCACCCAGCGCCGGGTGTCGGTGAGCGCCTCCCGGGCGAGTTCGCGGGCCTGTCGCACCTCCTCCCACGCCGAGTCGGGCCGTGCGGTGCGAAAGCGCAGCGCGTTCGACAGCGACATGGTGAGCGCGGTCAGGTAGTGGCCGGTGCTGTCGTGCATCTCCCGGGACATGCGGGCGCGCTCCTCCGCCACGGTGAGCTCGCGGATGCGATCGGAGCGGCGTCGCAGCTCCCCGTGGGCCTCCTCCAGCGCGGCCAGGAGCTCCCGTGTGTGCTCGGCCCGCCGCGCGGCCACGGTCAGGCCGAGGAACACCGTTCCCGACGCCGCCACGATGAACAGCAGGATCACCCCGGCGAACAGCCCCACCGCGAACGGCAGGTCGGGGACCACCAGGGTCAGACCGACGCTGAACACGAGCACGGCGGAGCCGTAGCCGACGCCGCCCGGAAGCCCGAACACGGCCACCGCGTTCATGGTGCCCACGCACAACAGCAGGAAGGTCGTGTGGTTGCTGCTGAGCATGCAGAGCACGGTGAGGGCGAGGAAGACGGCGCTGACGGCCCTGCGCGGCCACGGGGACACCGGGGACCACGCCAGGAACGGCCACAGCGCGCAGCAGAGCAGCAGGACGCCGACGCTGACGAGCACGGCGGTGTTGGCGACCGGGTCGCCGCCGTGGAAACGCATCTGGCCGCTCAGGAACAGCAGCGCGTAAAGGCCGAGGGTGAGTGCCACCGCGCCCCAGAACAGCAGTTCCAGAACGCGGGGCGGACGGTTCTCGTGCAGCGTGACCCAGGAGGACGGGTCGGTCGGGGAGCCGGGGGTGCGCATTCTTCCGAGCGTAGTCGGAACGGTTCCGCGCGGACCGCCGGAGGAGGTCATGGTCAGTGGCATGTTCGCGCCATGACCTCAGGCATGTCCGGTGTCCGCGAACCGAGTGACCGCACCGTGCCTCGCGGTCGATGCGGTTCCGAAACTCCTTTTCCTACTGTTGTGCCACGAGAACGGCGAGGGAGAGGAAGAAACGGAATGAACGGCACGGACAACCCGGTGGAGGAGAATGTGGAAAGGCCCCGCATTCCCCTCGCGGGAATTCTCGTCACGGCGGCCTCGGTCGTCCTCATGGCCCTCGTCTCCTGGACGGCCTGGCCCGATCTGCCGGGGACGGTGCTCAGCGGACGGACCAACCTGGACGGCACCCCCGACACGGTCCCCCGGGCGGTGCTCGCGCTGGCCCTGCCCCTGACGACCGGCCTCCTGGCGGTCGTGCTGTCGGCCGCGGTGGTCTTCGGAACCCGTCTCCAGAACGGCCTCCAGGACGCGCTGGGTCTACCGGCGGCGCCGAAGGCACGGAACGCCGCGCGGGGCATGAGCGCCCTCCTGGGCCTGCTGTCCCTGTTCCTGCTCGTGACGCACGGAGTGCTCGTCCTGGGCCAGGCCGGGTGGGACCTCCCGATCAGCCGGGTGCTGGGCGTGGCGACCGGCCTGTTCCTGGTCGGTGTCGGTGTCGTCCTGCCCGCGCCGGAGCCCGGGGCGGACCACGACAGGCCCCTCGTCCGCTGGTGGTCGGCCGCGCACCGCCTCATGAGAACCGGGTTCGTGCTGGTCGGTTCGGCGCAGGCGGCGGTCGTCCTGTTCGTCGACCACACGCTGGCGTGGCTCCTCGTCCCGCTGCTGCTGCTCCCCGCGATGTGCGCGGCCGTGGTGCTTCCGCTCCTGCGCGGTCGGGCCTGAGGCGCAGGGCGGGCAGGGGCGGGTGCGGCCGGGCACGCGGAAGGCCTCGGAGCCCGCGGGGGTGTCCGAGGGTTCGGCGGGAGGTGCCGGAGGCGCACTGGGGAGGCTCCGGGGATGTCGCCGGGGAGGTCATCCCCGCGACCTCCTCCGTTCTCCTCCGCTTGGCCCCGCGTCAGAGCCCGATCTCCTCGGCGTTCACCACCACGCCGTCCTCGTCGCTGTAGAGCCACTCTCCCGGTACGAACGTGACGTCGCCGAAGGTCACGGGCACGTCAAGGCGACCGGCGGCGTCCTTGAGGGACTTGCGGGGGTTGGAGCCCAGCGCCTTCACGCCCAGGTCCAGCCCGCCCAGGGCGCGGGTGTCGCGGACCGCGCCGAAGATCACGGTTCCGGCCCAGCCGTTGGCCACGGCCGCCTCGGCGATCATGTCGCCCATCAGGGCCGACCGCAGCGAGCCGCCGCCGTCCACCACCAGGACCGCGCCGTCGCCCGGGGTGTTGAGGACCTGCTTGACGAGGCCGTTGTCCTCGTGGCAGCGGACGGTGCGGATCCGGCCGGAGAACACCGCGCGCCCCCCGAACTGGCGGAACTGCGTGGAGCAGCTGCGCAGGGTGTCGCCGTGGTCGTCGATGAGGTCCGCGGTGGTGAAGTGCGAGGTCATCGGGGCTCCGTCTCGGGAGGGCGGATAGGTGCCGCCGGGAGGGTGGACACCCCCAAGCTACTCATCGGTACGCCAGACCTCTCGGGCGGCACGGCGTCTCCTTCGTCGGTGCCCTCCGTCTCTTTCGTCGATACGGCCGTTTCGCGGGCCCGGAAAGCCCCGGTTGATGACAGGATGAAGCCTTTCCTGTCACCGAATCATGGGATCCCCGTCACCTTCGGACGGGGCGTCGCCCAGAACCTCCCCCCTGCGCGCGACCCTCCCCCCTGAACGACCCAATGGAGAGAGATGGTCTCTGAGATCCTCGCCGTCAGCGCTGCCTGGTCCCGGGCCCTGATCGAGTTCACGGCGGACCTGGACCCCTGGGTGCAGAGCGTCGCCTACGTGGGCACCGACCTCTTCCTCGGAGTGTTCGCCGTCCTCTTCCTCGCCGCCTGGTGGCGCGCCCGCTCCGTGGACTCCCGCCTGGTCGGCCTGGCCCTGTTCGCTCCCGTCGCCACCGTCGTCGCCTACACGGTCAGCCGCACGGTGAAGACGTTCTTCGAGCAGATGCGCCCCTGCCAGGCCATGACCGACCTGACCACGATCGCCACCTGCGACCCGCTCGGCGACTGGTCCTTCCCGAGCAACCACGCCGCGATCGCGGGCGCCGCCGCCGCGGCGCTCATCCTGGCCTGGCGCCGCATCGCCGTCCTCGCCGTGCTGCTCGCCGTCCTGGAGGCCTTCTCCCGGGTCTTCGTCGGCGCCCACTACCCGCACGACGTCACGGTCGGCCTCCTCGTCGGCGCCACCGTCGCGGCCCTGGTCTCCCTGGCCGCCTCCCGCCCGATGACCGCCCTCGTGGAGCTGATCGCCCGCAACGACCGCCTGCGCCCGCTGGTGCGCGCCGAGCGGCCGGACACCCCGGCCGCCTCGGACGCGGGCGCGCCGCCCCCGCCCGACGCCCCCGCCCGGGACGGTTACGCCGCCCGGCACTGAGCCAGCTTCCGTGTGCCCCGTCCCTGTCCCCGGGGGCGGGGCACACGCGTGTGCGGGGCAGGGCCTCATGGCATGCTTGTCGTGTGTGGTTTTCCCGCGCGAAACGCGGTGAAGCCGCTCAACTTCCGGGGAGAGTGCCGCGATGCTGCTGGGTTTCCGCGTCGAGAACCACAAGTCCATCCGGGAGGAGCAACAGCTCCTGCTCACTCCCGTCTACGACGACGCCCGCCCGCAGGAGGCCGGCTGGGAGGCCACCACGGTCGCGGGGGTCTTCGGGGCCAACGCCTCGGGCAAGTCGAACCTGCTGGACGCGCTCTCCTTCATGCGGGACACCGTCCGGTGGTCGATGAGCCACAACGAGCCGGGGAGCGGAATCCAGCGCCACCCCTTCAAGTTGAGCGCGGACGCCCGGGAGGAGCCCTCCACGTTCGTGGTCGACCTCGTGATCGACGGTGTCCGCCACACCTACGGATTCGGGGTCGATGACGAGCGGGTCGTGGAGGAGTGGTTGTACAGCTACCCCAGACAGCGCAGACGCGTCGTGTTCGAGCGTGAGGGGGAGGAGTTCTCCTTCGGTGACCAGACCTCGGGGAAACTGCGCCAGGTCAAGGAGATCACCGGTCGGAACGTCCTCTTCCTCACCGTCGCCGCCCGCGCCTCGAACGCGGAGGTGGAACCGGTCTACCGCTGGTTCTCCGAGGGCCTGGTGTCCGCCACTGAACGCAGCCCGGACCACCCGGCCTGGTTGCGTGGAGGAGCGGCCTCCGAGGAGCGCATGACCGCTCTCGGTCGCCTGCTGAAGTCCGCTGACACCGGCATCGAGGCCGTGGAACTGCATGAGCAGGGTTCCGGTTCCGGGCCCGGGACGGCAACCTCCAAAGCAGTGCTGGCCGCAGGGGAATGGCCCCGTCTGTGGGCTAGGAAGCAGTCCTCACAGGAGCGGCGGGACGACCGCGGATCCGGTGTCGTCCACCTCGCGACGGGCAGCGGTAAGTCGTCCTATGTGGCGCTCCTCGCAGACCTGATCCGCGAACGCACCACGCTCCTCTTCCACCACCGAGGAGACGAGTCCGCGACCCCGCTCCTGTGGGAGGAGGAGTCACTGGGCACCCGAGCGTTCACCACGATCGGCTTCGACGCCCAACGCGCCCTGGAAGCAGGCGGTGTCCTCGTGGTCGACGAGATCGACGCCAGCCTCCACCCCTACCTCTCCGCCAAGGTCATCTCCCTCTTCCAGGATGAAGAACACAACCCCAAGGGCGCCCAACTGATCTTCACCAGCCACGACGCGGCCCTGCTCGGACGCGTACGCGGTGAGGAGGTCCTCAAACGCGACCACATCTGGTTCGTGGACAAGGACGACCGTGGACGGACCTCGCTCTATCCGCTCAGCGACTTCAAGCCCCGGGGGGACGACAACCGCGCCCGGCGCTACCTCACGGGCCGCTACGGCGCGGTTCCGGACGTGGACGACGAACTGTTCCGGGACGCCCTGCACCGGCGCGAGCAGTCACGGGAGTCGGAGGAAGCCGCCCCGTGAGCAAGAGGCGCAAGAGGGAGCGGAGGGAGACGAGTCTCGACCGCCGCAGGCCGCACCGCGAGGAGAGGCGCGTCTACCTCGTGGTCTGCGAGGGCGAGACCGAGAAGCGCTACTTCGACACGATGAAGAAGCACCCGGACGTGCGCCTGCACACCGTTCACGCCCGCAAGGCCAAACATCCCCAGCGCGAGATCGTGGTCAGGAGCGCGGCCGAGGCGGAGCGGGACGACTACACCGAGCGCTGGGCGGTGTTCGACACCGACGGAGAGGACGTCGCCGCGCTCGTGGCGTCCGCCGCGCGGGAGGGGATCGAGGCCGCTCCCTCCACCCCCACCTTCGAGACCTGGCTCATCCTCCACCTCAGGGACCACCGGTCCGCACTCGTCACCGGGGCCAGGGCCGAGAAGGAGCTCAGGGCGCTCCCGCCGAGGTGGAACAAGGGCGGGACCCGCTTCGAGGACTTCGCCCACGGCCTCCAGGAGGCCTGCGAGCGCGCCGAGCGCCTGCCGCCGACGGGCGACCCCAGCACACGGATCCACCAGCTGGTCCATGCTCTGATCCGCCCCTGACCCCGACACCGGTCCAGGCGCCGACGCCGGGTCCTCGGCCGACGCGGGGCGGGTCATGGTCCTGGTACCGGACACAGCTGACACACTGGTGAGGTGGGTACTCAACAGACTTCAGCAGAGCTTTTCCAGCGTGCCTCCGCCGTCGTGCCGGGTGGCGTGAACTCCCCCGTCCGCGCCTTCGGCGCCGTCGGCGGCACCCCGCCCTTCTTCGTCAAGGGTGAGGGCCCCTACCTCACCGACGCCGACGGCCGCCAGTACGTCGACCTCGTGTGCTCGTGGGGGCCGTTGATCCTCGGCCACGCGGCCCCCGCCGTCGTCGAGGCCCTCCACGGCGCGGTCGACGCCGGGACCTCCTACGGCGCGCCGACCCCCGGCGAGGTCGAGCTGGCCGAGCTGATCGTCGAGCGCACCCCGGTGGAGAAGGTCCGCCTCGTCAACTCCGGCACCGAGGCCACCATGTCCGCGATCCGCCTCGCGCGCGGCTTCACCGGGCGCAGCAAGATCGTCAAGTTCGCGGGCAACTACCACGGCCACGTCGACGCCCTCCTGGCCTCCGCCGGTTCGGGCCTGGCCACCTTCGCCCTGCCCGACTCCCCGGGCGTGACCGGGGCCAGCGCCGCCGACACCCTCGTGCTGCCCTACAACGACCCCGAGGCCGTCGAGCGAGCCTTCGCCGAGCACGGCGACGAGATCGCCTGCGTGATCGCCGAGGCCTGCCCCGCCAACATGGGCGTCGTCGCACCCCGGGACGGGTTCAACGCCCGGATCAAGGAGATCGCGCACGCCAACGGCGCCCTCCTCATCCTCGACGAGGTCCTCACCGGCTTCCGCGTCAGCGCCTCGGGCTGGTTCGGCCTGGAGGGCGTCGCCCCCGACCTCATGACCTTCGGCAAGGTCATGGGCGGCGGCCTGCCCGCCGCCGCGTTCGGCGGACGCGCCGAGATCATGGACCGCCTCGCGCCGAACGGTCCCGTCTACCAGGCGGGCACCCTGTCCGGGAACCCGCTTGCCACCGCCGCCGGCCTGGCCACACTGCGGGGGGCCACCCCCGAGGTCTACGCCCGCATCGACGAGGTCTCCGCCCGGGTGGCGGCCGAGGTCTCCAAGGCGCTCGGCGAGGCCGGGGTCGTCCACCGGCTCCAGAACGGCGGCAACCTCTTCACGGTGTTCTTCACCGGCCAGGAGGCCGTCGACTTCGACACCGCGCGCACCACCGACACCGCGGTCTTCTCCGCGTTCTTCCACGCCATGCTCGACCAGGGCGTGTACCTGCCGCCCGCCGCCTTCGAGGCCTGGTTCTTCTCCGCCGCGCACGACGACGCCGCCGTGGACCGGGTGGTCTCGGCGCTGCCCAGGGCGGCCCGCGCCGCGGCCGAGGCCCAGGGCTGACGCCCAGGGCCGGTACAGCCCCGACGCCCACGACCCCGAAGGAAAGACACTCACGATGACGACGACCACCGTCGTGCACCTGCTGCGACACGGAGAGGTGTACAACCCCGGCAAGGTGCTCTACGGAAGGCTCCCCGGCTTCCACCTCAGCGACCGGGGCCAGCGGATGGCGGAGATGACCGCGGAGTGGTTCGAGGGCCACGACATCGCGGCGCTGTTCTCCTCGCCGCTGGACCGCACCCAGGAGACCGCCGTACCCCTCCAGAAGGCGACGGACCTGCCCGTCACCCTGGACGACCGGCTCATCGAGGCGGCCAACAAGTTCGAGGGGATGAGCCTGTCGCGGCGGTCGGTGCGCGATCCCCGCGTGTTCAGCCGGGTGTACAACCCGTTCCTGCCGTCCTGGGGCGAGCCCTACTCCGAGATCGTCACGCGCATGGTGGAGGCCGTCAAGATCGCCCGCCGGGCGGCGTGGGGCCGCGAGGCCGTGTGCGTCAGCCACCAGCTGCCGATCTGGATGACCCGCCGCGCGGCCGAGGGCAAACGCCTCTGGCACCGTCCCGACCTGCGCGAGTGCAACCTGGCGAGCGTGACGTCGCTGACCTTCAGCGACCAGCGGCTGACCAGCGTCAGCTACGCGGAACCCGCCGCCGTCCTCTACAAGGACGAGCCCGCACTTCCCGGGGCGTGACCCGGAGCGCGCACCCGTAACGGTAAGCTGGGCCTTCGGGTGCGGTAGGTGCGCGCTCTCCAGCGCCGGACCCGGGGGACACCACCCCGGTCGCACCGGCCGATCCGGGCCCGGGCACGCCGGTGTCCGAACGGCTCCGGTGACCGCATCCGAGCCCCTTGCCGGTTTCCACCGCCCAGCGGTGCGGCATGTCCGTAACCTCCGTCAGCGAGAAGGTGATCCCATGGGTTCCGTCATCAAGAAGCGCCGCAAGCGGATGGCGAAGAAGAAGCACCGCAAGCTGCTCAAGCGCACGCGTGTCGCGCGTCGCAACAAGAAGTAGGACCGGTAGCGGCGAACGTCGTCTCTCCGCGGGCGCGGGCGCGCTCCAGGCACGCCCCGGACGCGGAGACACCGCCGTCCTTGCCCGGCCTTTGCCGGAGCAATGGAATTTTCTGGGTGAGGCGCTGTTGTGTCTCACGGGTCGCGGTCGCCGGTTCACCCCCGGGGGTGAACGGTCCGCGGGCCTGCCGGAACAGCTCCCGTCTCCTCCCAAGGAACGTGTCGCCATGGTTCGTGTCGTACTCGTCACCGGGGTTTCCACACCCCTGGCCGCCAGGGTCGCGCAGACCCTGAGCGAGGAGCCCGGGGTCCGCCGGGTGATCGGCGCCGACTCCTCGCCGCCGCCCACGGACACGCCGGGGGTCGAGTACGCCCATGTCGACCTGCACGACGGGAGCCTGGACAGGATCGTCGCCGACTCCGGCGCCGAACTCGTCCTGCACCTGGGCCTGGACACCGCGGGCCGTCCCAACCGCGAGGACAACGTCCTGGGCACCATGCGGGTGCTCGGCGCGGCCCAGCGCTCCACCACCGTCCGGCGCCTGGTGGTGCGGTCCAGCGCCACCCTGGACGCCGACGACGCGGCCGAGGTCGAGCGGCACACCCGCGGCCTCCAGCGCCGCCGCCCCGACCTGTCGGTGGCCGTTCTGCGGTTCGCCAACCTCATCGGCCCCTCCGTGAGCACCCCGCTCACGCGTTACCTGGACTCGCGGTTCGTGCCCACCGTGCTCGGCAGCGACCCCGACGTGCAGTTCCTGCACGAGGACGACGGCGCCGAGGCGCTGGTGCGCATGGCGCTCAGCGACGGCACCGGGTTCTTCGACGTGGCGGGCGAGGACTCGGTCCGCCTCTCGCACTGCCTGCGCCGCGTCGGCGGCCAGCGGCTCCCCGTCCCGGCGCGCGGCCTGCGGGTGCTGCGCGGCCTGGCCAAGCACGGCCGGATCGACTACGCGAGCTCCAGCACCTCCCGCGCCGTGCGCGCGGGCCTCAACACCTCGGGTATGCGCACCGACTCCCTGGAGCGGGTGCTGGACTGGTCGCCCGCCTACAGCTCGGTGGAGGCCTTCGAGACCTACGCGGGCAGCCGCCGCGGTACGTCCTCGCGCGGAGGCGGTCTGCGGCCCGTCCACGTGCTCGCCCTCGCCAGGGCCACGCTGGGACGCTGAGGGGTCTCCGGTCGGCCCTGGGTGCGGCCCACAGTGCAAAACGCCCGGAAAGCGCATCTGAGGGCTTTGCGGGCAGCATGAGGCGTTCCGGGCCCCTGGGCCCCTTGATCCATTCCATCAGGCGGTCGCCCGCCGGCGCCACGCCCGCGCGTGGCCTGTGGACAACCCCGGTCCCGGGCCCGCCCCATGTGGCGGCCCCTCGACGGCACTGGCGCCCCGCCCGTGCGGTCACCCGACCCGACCGGGCGCCCCGGCCGTTCGGTTCCGGTGTCCAGCCCTTCCGGCCCGGTTCAGCCGGTCCGTCTCTGTCTGACCGCGCGCAGCGCCACGGCACCGGCGACCGCGCCCACGGCGGCCGGGACGGCCACCCGCAGCGCGTTCCGGTGCCGCCGGAAGTCGTGCACCGGCCACCCGTGCGTGCGGGCGTACCTGCGCAGGTCGGTGTCCGGGTTGACCGCGTGCGGACGCCCCACCAGGGACAGCAGCGGCAGGTCGTTGGAGGAGTCGCTGTAGGCGGAGCAGGACGCCAGGTCCCACCCCTCCCTGTGGGCGAGGGCGCGCACCGCCACGGCCTTGGCCGGACCGTGCAGCAGGTCCCCGTTCAACCGTCCCGTGTACACCCCGTCGACGCACTCGGCCTCGGTGCCCAGAGCACCGGTCAGGCCCAGCCGCCGCCGGATGATCTGGGCCAGCTCCACCGGCGTCGCGGTCACCAGCCACACCGGCCGCCCGGCGTCCAGGTGCCCCTGGACGAGCGCCCGGGTGCCCTCCCAGATCCTGTCGGCCATGGTGTCGTCGTAGATCTCCTCGCAGAGCGCCACCAGATCGTTCACGTCGTGTCCGGCCACGAACGCCAGCGCGGCCTCACGCGCGGCGTTGATGTGCTCGGGCTGCTCGCTGCCGGTCACCCGGAACACCGTCTGCCCCCACGCGAACCGCATCAGGTCGCGGGTGGTGAACAGGTCCCGGGAGGCCAGGCCCCGGGCGAAGTGGTAGATCGACGCACCCCGCATCAGGGTGTTGTCCACGTCGAAGAAGGCGGCCCCGCGCGCGTTCGGGGACACGGCGTCGTGTGACACGGTTCTCTCCTGGCTTGGGTGGGGGAAGCGGCCCTTCGGTGTCGGGGCGGCGCTCCCCGCGTAGTGCGAGCCTACGGCCACCCGCGGGCAGGGTGGGGCCCCTGGGATGCGGCGGCAAACCCGGTGATGAAGATCACAGTGTAAATCCCCGTTGTGGCCTCCACTCTGCGGGATCGCCGCCCGCACTGGCCCCCCGAATCTGCATCTAGTGCACATCCACCCGCTAACGTGCAGCATCATTGTCGGGATGGTGACGGTAGGACTGGCATTCATAAGCGCGTTGGTGGGCTGGGGCGCCACCGCCGCGCTCGCCGCGTACGCCCAGCGCCGTCCCAGTGTGGCCACGGTCGGATGGCTCGTCGCCGCACTGGGTACGACGGTCGGCCTCAGCGCGGCCGTGATCGGCGCGATGTTCGACTTCGGCGGGATCACCTTCCGGCTGCTGCATATCGGCATCAGCCTCCTGGGCCCGCTCTACATGGCCTGGGGCGCGCTGGAGTACGGCGTCCGCTCGCCCCGCGGCCGGTTCACCTCGCGGCTGTTCCTCAGCGCGTTCACCATCGTCCCCCTGGTGGTGCTGTCCGTCGACCGGGTGGGCACCCGTTTCGACGCCTCCTACCCCGCCATGGGCGACCACTACGACCTCATCCCGCGCTCGCTCGTCAACCTCGCGCAGGTCCTCGTCGCGGTCTTCCTCGTCACGGCGCTCGTCGCGGTCGCCCGGCGCGCCTCCGACCACCGCAGCACCGACCTGACGGTGCTGGGGCTGGTCGGCTTGGCCGCGCTGCTCTCCGTCGTGGTCGGCCGCTTCGGACTCGGCTTCGGGGGGCCGCTGCTGATGCTCGGCTCCGTCGCCGCGCTGTGGGGGGCCGTCGCCATGGCCGCGCGCCCGCGCCGCGACCCCTACGACGATGACGACTACTACGACGACTACGACGACGGGGGCGCGGACCCCGACGACGAACTCCCGGAGGAGCCCGTGCGCCGCAAGCGTCGCCAAGCCGACCCCTACGACGACTACTACGACGGTCCGCCGGTCCGCCAGGCGCCGCCCAGCAAACTGCGCGGCGTCATCACCATCTACACGCTCGCCGACGGCCAGGGCCCGGGTTTCGACCGCATCGCCGACGCCCTCGTCGCCCAGGTCTCCCACAGCGAGCCGGACACCCTGCTGTTCGCCTGCCACACGGTGCCCAGCGCGCCGCTCCAGCGCATCGTCTACGCGATGTACCGCGACGAGCTGGCGCAGGAGGAGCACGAGCAGCAGCCGCACGTCCTGGAGTTCGCCCGCCTCAGCCCCCAGCACGTGGTCGCCACCAACGTGATCGAACTCTCCCTCGCGGGCGCGGCGGCCAGCGACGGCCTCGCCGCCATGCTGATGCCCCGCTGAGCAGGGCCCGCAAGGCCCGTGGACGGGGCCGTGGCGCCCCTTTTCGCCCCGCGAGAGGTCTCGAACCGGTCTAGTTGTCCAGTCGGGACAAACCGGTGGAAGGCCCCGGGCGTCCAACCTGTGGTGAAGTAGCCTTTCCGACAGGTTTCCATGACCGGCGCCCGTCGGGCGCCGATGGCGTGTGACCACGACCGGCGGGATGACCCAGCCGAGAGCGCGCCGGAACGAAAGAAAGTGTGCTGGGATCTCCGATGCGTAAGTTTCTCGTCGTTCTCCTGATCCTCCTGGCGGTCGCGGTGGTTGCGGCCGACATCGGGGCACGCAGCTTCGCGCAGAACATGGTCGCGAGCCAGCTGGCCCAGCGGCTCCAGATGGCCGAGGAGCCGGAGGTGTCCATCGAGGGCTGGGCCTTCCTGCCTCAGGCCGTCGGCGGCACCTACTCCGAGGTCAACATCACCGCCGCCTCGGCCACCATGGACAGCATCACCGTCGAGCAGATCGACGTCACCGCCACCGAGGTCGACGCGCCCCCCGCAGACCTGCTCAACCAGCCGACCGTGGTGGCGGGGCAGCTGGACGGCTCCTTCACCGTCCCCTACTCCTTCTTCAACGCCTACCTCCCCGAGGGCATCACCATCACGACCGAGGGCGGCCAGCCCCGTATCACCGGTGAGCTGGCGTTCCCCGAGTTCGGCATCAGCACCTCCGTCAACGCGGGCGGCGAGTTCTCCGTCGAGGGCGACACCGTGACCGTCACCCCCGTCGACGTCCAGGTGGGCGACGCCCCCGTCGACCTCAGCGGCATGGCCGCGACCATGCTCACCTTCAGCGCCCAGGCCCCGCAGCTGCCGTTCGGCCTGACCGTCACCGAGATGGAGGCCACCTCCAGCGGCCTGCGGGTCACCGGTACCGGCTCGGACGTTCCGCTCATGGGCGCCGACGCGGTCTGAGGCCGGCCCCGGCCGCCCCGCGGCGGCGCCGCCGCGGTTCTCGCCGGACGGTACGGCCGCGGGGCCGGAGCGCACGCCCGCCACCGGGGCGCGGACCGCGCCGGGCCGACGGGCGGCCCGTGCACCGGGAGCGGCAGCAGGAGGACCGGGGAAGAGGACACGCAAGGGGAGGGGAAGCGTCATGGCGCGACAGGACGCGGACGCGGCGGGCGACGTGCTCACCGCGGAGGAGGTCGGCGCCCCGTTGGGGGAGCGGGCCACCCTCGTGCAGTTCTCCACCGCCTTCTGCCAGCCCTGCCGGGCCACCCGGCGCGTCCTCGACGAGGTCGCGGGCATGGTCGGCGGCGTCGCGCACGTGGAGGTGGACGCCGAGTCCCGTCTCGACCTCGTCCGCCGCCTGGACGTCACGGGCACCCCCACCGTCCTGGTCCTGGACGCCTCCGGCCGCGTGGTGCGCCGGGCGGCGGGCCAGCCCCGCAAGGCGGACGTGATCGCCGCGATCGGCGCTGCCGTCCTCTGAACGGCCTCCCCGAGGACGCCGCACCGACGCGGACGACATCTCTGTGATCCAGGCCACCAGTGACAAACGCGTAACGGGGCCTGTAGCGTCTCCGGTGTGACCTCTTTGACGAGCGCGTATCTGACGAAGCGACGGGCAGTGGACTTCTGCCGCGTCGCCACCGCGCTCTGTCTGTGTCCCTAGGGCGGACGGGCCCCGGAGCCCACGCCCCCTCCGTGCGACTGGTTCTCCTCTTCCGTGTACGCATCTGGGGACAGCACACATGCGGGTCGACCCTCACGGGCAGCGCCTCGCGCCTGCCCTGACCACTTCCGTACCAGCCGGAGCCCCGGCAGCCGCCGACCTTCGCGTCCTCGGCCGCCGTCCTCCGTCCCGCGCGGGCGCGGTGGTCGGGAGGGTCCGGCAACCGCTCCGCAGCCCGCTGTCCGCGTTCCCCGTACGCCCGGGATCCGGCGTGCCCCGACCCGTGGGAGCACGTCCGGCGGCCCCGGCCCGTGCCGGAACCGGGAGTCCCGCACCACTCCGCAGACTTTCCACATCCCCCGCTCCCGGGACGGCAGCCCCCGGGAGCACCGACCCGCACACGCGACACCGCACAAGAAACACAGGAGGTTCCCCATGAGCCGCTCCGACGTCCTCGTGGACGCCGACTGGGTGGAGGCTCACCTGGACGACGCCGACGTGGTCCTGGTCGAGGTCGACGAGGACACGTCCGCGTACGACAAGGGCCACATCCCCGGCGCCGTCAAGATCGACTGGAAGACGGACCTCCAGGACCCGGTCCGCCGCGACTTCGTGGACCGCACCGGTTTCGAGAAGCTGCTGTCCGCCAAGGGCATCGGCAACGACGACCAGGTCATCCTGTACGGCGGCAACAACAACTGGTTCGCCGCCTACGCGTACTGGTACTTCAAGCTCTACGGCCACACCAACGTCCGCCTGCTGGACGGCGGCCGCAAGAAGTGGGAGCTCGACTCCCGCGAGCTCGTCAAGGAGGTCCCCGAGCGGGCCGCCACCCAGTACACCGCCCAGGAGCAGGACGCCTCGATCCGCGCCTTCCGCGACGAGGTCGTGCAGGCCATCGGCACCAAGGACCTGGTCGACGTGCGCTCGCCCGACGAGTTCACCGGCAAGCTGCTCGCTCCCGCGCACCTGCCGCAGGAGACCTCGCAGCGCCCGGGCCACATCCCGACCGCGCGCAACATCCCGTGGGCCAAGACGGCCAACGAGGACGGCACCTTCAAGACCGCCGACGAGCTGCGCGAGCTCTACACCGGCGCGGGCGTGGACCTGGACAAGGACATCATCGCCTACTGCCGGATCGGCGAGCGCTCCTCGCACACCTGGTTCGCCCTGCACGAGATCCTGGGCCTGGAGAACGTCAAGAACTACGACGGCTCGTGGACCGAGTACGGCTCCCTCGTGGGCGTCCCGGTCGAGCTGGGGGAGGCCGAGGCCAAGTGAGCGACAGCTGCGGAGCGCCGGTCGGCGGGGTCGCCCTCGCCGACGTCGACGCCGGGAACCAGGCGGTCATCCAGGGCACGGTCACCCGTGACGGACAGCCGCTGAGCGGGGCCTACGCCCGCCTGCTGAACGACTCCGACGACTTCGTCGGAGAGGTGGCCACCGGCGAGGAGGGCACGTTCCGCTTCTTCGCCGCCGACGGCTCCTGGAAGGTGCGCGTGCTCGCCTCGAAGGGCTTCACCGGCGAGTACGCGGTGCAGGCCGAGGTGGGCAAGGTCATCGACCTCCAGGTGCAGGCCTAGACGGCCGGGCGACCTCAGGCGTACGGGGCGCCGGTGCCGACGGGAGACCGTCCGGCACCGGCGCCCCGCGCCGTTGCGGACCCCGTCCGTCCCGGGGGCGGCCCTCGGGTTCCCGAGGCGGGCACGGGGCTGACGGAGGACGGGGCGGGGGAGTGGGCCGGGGCCCCGCCGCACCGCTCTTGCGACCCTGCGCCGCTGCTCCCGGTCCGCCCCGGACCACATCCCCTCCTCCGCGCACGAGGCGGAGGGCGGCCAGAGCGGGCGTCCGTTGCGGCGGCGCCACCGTTGGCTCATGACCGCGGACACGATCAACATGGCCAGGACGACGACCATCAGGGCGAGAAGCGCGGCGTACAGGTAGACCTCGGGAATGGGGGGTCACTCCTCGGAAGGGGGGCGTCCTCTCTTCTTCTGTCCCCCTTCCCCTGCCCCCGGGGGAGGCGCTGACACGGCGGCCCCCGCCACCGGCGCCGGGAACGGGCGCGCACCGTCCGTGCGCCCCTCGTCGCGCGGCCCTCCGGGAGCAGGAGCCGGGTCGCGTGACCCCTCAGCCTCCACCGGGTTCGCGACGCGTTTTCCACAGGTCCGGGGCGGGGCTGGAAAGCGGTGCGCGCTGCTGCTTGACTGAGATCGACGGCCACTCCACCCGCGCCCACCGGCACCCTCCCGTGCCCGTGACCGGTTCCGGCGGGGCCGTGACGAGCGCGGCGGGCGGGTGACGGCATTCCGCCCACGCTCCGGCCCGGCCCGGAGCCCCGCGTGATCGAATCCCCGGCCGCCCCCCGCGACGGCCGGTCAGGAGGTGTTCGGACGGTGCCCAACCCCCGTTCGGGAGGAGCGTCCCGAGGAGAGGCCGGACGTACCTACGTCGGCTGGCGGCACGCCGTGCTCCTGCCGCCTCCCGGGCCGGCCCCGCGGCGGCCGACCCCGGCCGACGCCGAGACCGTCAGCGAGGAGTGGATCGCCGCCCAGCGCGACAGCGAGGCCCAGACCAACCGGCCCCTGTACTTCGCCCTGGCCGGGCTCTGCCTCCTTACCCTGCTGCTGCCGCTGCTGTGGACCCTGCGCATCCTTCCCGGCAGCTTCGCCCTCGGCGGCGTGTTCGCCTGCGCCGCCATCGCCGCGCCGATCGCCTTCGCCCTCGTCCAGAGCCGCCAGGTCGTCGCAGCCCGGTTGGAAAGGGCCAGGGAGCGCCTGGCCGCCGAACGCGACGAGCGCGACCGGATCCTGCGCGAACAACAGCACGAGCACGCCCGCAGGTACACCGAGTGGCAGGCGGCCTCGCGGGCCTACGAGGCGCAGCCGCTCTGGTACGGGGTGACCGTCCCCGCCGACAGGGGCACCGTCGTCGTGGTGGGCGGCGACGACGCCGGATGGTCGGCGCTGCTCGCCACCGTCGGGGTCTCCCGGCTGCGCGAGGGCGGCGACCTCACCGTGGTCGACCTCACCGGGCACTCCGTGGCCCGCGAACTCGTCCGGTTGGCCCGCCGCTGCGCCGTCGCCCCGCGCAGGTGGGTGCTCCCCGCCGACCTGCCCCGGATGACCCTGGGCACCAACCTGGACGCGGGCCAGCGCGCGCGCATCCTCTCCGCGGTCGCGTCCGCCTCCGGCGGCACCGCGGAGGCCGACGCCGACGAGACGCTCCTGCTGCGCCTCCTGGAGGTCCTGGGGCCGCACGCGGGGATCGCCGAACTCATCGGCGGCCTGCGCGCCCTGCTCACCCCGGAGGAGGACGCGGCCGAGGACGACCCCGCGCTCGCCCTGCTCACGCCGGGGCAGCGGGCCCGGGTGCGCGAGCGCTGCGGCGACGGGCCGCGCATCGGGGAGCGGGCCTGGGAGCTGGAGCGCCGCCTGAGCCCCTTCGAGGCCGTCGGCACCCGGGCGGACGACAACGACTACGCGCAGGTCAAGATCATCTCCACCGACCGGGCCTCCGGTGAGACCGCCGCGCGCGTCTACGGCACCTACGCCGTGTCCGCGCTCAGCGAGCTGCTGGAGGCGCCCGAGCCCAGGAACGCCGACGGCAGACGCCCCCGCGTGCGCCCGGACCGCACCCGCACCGTCGTGGTCTGCGGCGCCGAGTCCCTCCCCGAGGGGGAGATCGACCAGGTCCTCGCCGCGGCGGCCGACGGCGGGGTGGAGGTCGTCCTGATGTTCCGCACGGCCGTCCCCGCCGCGCTCGCCCGGTTCGCCGACCCCGCCTGCCTGCCGGTGGTGATGCGTCAGGACGGGGGTTCGGCGGAGGCCGTCGAACGCTCCGTGGCCGCGGCGCCCGGTGTCGCCGGGCACGACCCCGGCGGGCTGCGGGTGCACCGCCTCACCGAGGCGGTCGGCGGGGCCGTGGGCGGCGCGGCCACGGGCGAGCCGGAGGACCCCGACGCCGAGGTGGAGGCCGACGACCGGTTCTTCCCCTCCCCGCACACCGAGTCCGGCGCGGTGATCCGCAACGCCGCGGCGGCGGTCGCGCCCCTGGACCTCGTCCGCCATGTGAGATCCGCCACCGCGTGGGGGCGGGCCACCCTTCAGGAGGCCGGCACCGGCGGGTCCGCCGGTACCGGGGACGACGGCGCGGCACCCGGGCGCCCCTGCGGCCTGGACGCCGAGTCGCTGCGCGGACTCCCCGCCACGGCGGCCGTGGTCCTGACCGCCGACGGTCCCGTGCTGGCCGACACCAACCCGGGTATCCTCACCCTGTCCACAGCCACACTCGCCACGGTGGACGACTCCCGGAACACCGGTGACACACCGGGCGTTGGAGGCGGTGGCGCCGCGGCCGCGGCCGCGAGGGGGCGCGGTACCGGAGGCGTCCGCCCCCGGGTCCCGACCGCGGACCCCGACGCCCTGACCGACACACCCGACGGCACCGCCGCCGCGGGCGGGGCTCCCGCGCCCACGGGGGCAGTGGAGGACGGGGTGCCGCCCAACCTGGGACCGCCGCCCGAGAGGTTGGACTGGCGGGTCTGACCCCGGGTGGACACTAGGCTTGGCCCGACACACCGCCCGCCGCCTCCCAGGAGCGAACGGCGCGGGTGGTCCAGCACTTACTGGAGAGTAGATGAGCGAGCTTCCCCTGCGCGCCCAACTGGCATCGGTTCTGGGAAGGAGCGCGGCCAGCCTGTCCCGTGCCACCGGACGCGGAGACGGCTCCGTCATCGGCGGCCGGGTGGCGCTCAAGGTCGAACCCGACCTGCTCGCCAAGCTCGCCCGGGGCCGCAGGCTCGCCCTGGTCAGCGCCACCAACGGCAAGACCACCACCACCAGGCTCATCTCGCACGCCCTGCGCGAGTTCGGCGACGTGGCCACCAACGAGCACGGCGCGAACATGCCCACCGGGCACATCACGGCTCTGTCGAACAACCAGTCCGCCGTCAACGGCGTGCTGGAGGTGGACGAGAAGTACCTCCCGCAGGTGCTGCTCGCCACGCAGCCCGCGTTCGTGGTGCTGATGAACCTCAGCCGCGACCAGATGGACCGCGCCTCCGAGATCAACCTGCTCGCCAAGAAGTGGCGCCTCGCGCTGGGCAAGAGCAACGCCCACGTCATCGCCAACGCCGACGACCCGCTCGTGGCCTGGGCGGGCCTGGGCGCGCCCAACGCCACCTGGGTGTCCGCGGGTCAGCGCTGGAAGGAGGACTCCTGGTGCTGCCCCGAGTGCGGCGGCCACCTCAAGCGCGACGTGGACCCGCACTGGGCCTGCCCCGAGTGCGGGCTGGCCCGCCCCGCGACCACCTGGGCGGTGGACAACGCCTCCGACTCCCTCCTCACCCCGGAGGGCCAGAGCATCAAGCTGCGGCTGAACCTGCCCGGTGACGCCAACCGCTCCAACGCCGCGATCGCCGCGGCCACCGCCGCCGGGTACGGCATCCACCCCGAGCGCACCGTGGAGCGGCTGCGCGAGATCACCTCCGTCGCGGGCCGCTACACCTCCGTGGTGACCATGGGCGTCGAGGTGCGGCTGCTGCTCTCCAAGAACCCCGCCGGATGGCTGGAGTCCTTCGCCGTCCTCGACCCGCCCCACACCCCGGTGATCCTCTCGGTCAACGCGCAGGTCCCCGACGGCAAGGACACCTCCTGGCTGTGGGACGTGGACTACACCGTCCTGCGCGGACGCCGCGTGTTCGTCATGGGCGAGCGCCGCACCGATCTCGCGCTGCGCCTGGAGACCGACGGCGTGCGGTTCGAGGTGGCCGACCGGGTCGACGAGGTCCTGGGCCGCATCAAGGCCGACCAGCCGGGCATCACCAAGGTCGACCTCATCGCCAACTACACCGCCTTCCAGCAGATCCGCACGGCGTACGGCCGCGTCCAGTAGGGAGACACCCATGACGAACACCAGCGCCCTGCGGATCGTGTGGATCTACCCCGATCTGCTGAGCACCTACGGGGACCAGGGCAACGTCCTGATCCTCAAGCGCCGCGCCGAACTGCGCGGCATCCCCACCGAGATCGTGCACGTCCACTCCAGCGACTCCGTCCCCGAGCAGGGCGACATCTACCTGCTCGGCGGCGGCGAGGACCGGCCGCAGATCCTGGCCGCCGAGCGCCTGCGCGCCGACGGCGGCCTCGCCCGCGCCGCCGCCCGCGGCGCCTGCGTCTTCGCGGTGTGCGCCGGGTACCAGATCATCGGCGAGACCTACGGCGACGACGAGGCCAATCCGCTCCCCGGCGTGGGCATCCTCGACATCCGCAGCGGCCGCGGCCAGACCCGCGCGGTCGGCGAGATCGTCGCGGACGTGGACCCGGCCCTGGGTGTGGGCCGGATCACCGGCTTCGAGAACCACCAGGGCCGCACGGCCATCGGCCCCTCGGCCCGGCCGCTGTCCACCACGGTGCGCGGCATCGGCAACGACGACCGCACCGAGGGCGCCTACCAGGGCCAGGTGCTGGGCACCTACCTGCACGGCCCCGCCCTGCCGCGCAACCCGCAGCTGGCCGACCTCCTGCTGCGCTGGCGCGTGGGCCAGGTGGCCCCGCTCGCCCCCTCCTGGGGGGAGCGCCTGCACGACGAGCGCCTCGCCGCCGCGATGCGCTGACACCGCGTCCCGGAGGGCCCGACGGGTGAGTCCCGTCGGGCCCTCCGTGTCCTTTCGCACGGAATGAACTCCGGGACGCGACCGCTGTTGTGTGCATGAAGGCAATCGCACTACAGCAGTACGGATCGGCCGACGACCTCGCCCTGGTGGACCTTCCCGACCCGAAGGTCGCCCCGAGCGAGGTCCTCATCCGGGTACGGGCCGCGGGGGTCAACCCCGTGGACTGGAAGCTCGCGGCGGGCGGCCTGGACGCCCTCTTCGAGACGGACTTCCCGCTCATCCCCGGCTGGGACGTCGCCGGTGTCGTCGAGGCGGTCGGACCCGACGCGCACGAGTACCAGGTCGGTGACGAGGTCTACGGCTACGCCCGCAAGGACTGGGCCAAGAACGGCACCTACGCCGAGCTGGTGTCGGCCAGCGTGCGCATGCTCGCACCCAAGCCGCGGTCGCTGAGCTGGCAGGAGAGCGCCGGTGTCCCGCTGGCGGGCCTCACCGCCCTCCAGTCCGTCGAACGGGCGGGGGTCGGCTCCGGTGACACGGTGCTCGTCCACGCCGCGGCGGGCGGCGTCGGAGCGTTCGGCGTCCAGATCGCCGTCGCCCGCGGCGCACGCGTCATCGGTACCGCCAGCGAGCGCAACCACGACTTCCTGCGGTCCCTGGGCGCCGAACCCGTGGTCTACGGGGACGGCCTCGTCGACCGCGTCCGGGCACTGGCCCCGGACGGCGTCGACGCGGTGCTCGACTTCGTCGGCGGGGGAGTGGTCCAGGAGCCGGTGCCGCTGACGGGCGGCCCCACGCGGATCGTGTCCATCGCGGACCCGAGCGTCCAGGAACTGGGCGGGCACTGGCTGTGGGTGCGCCCTGACTCCGAGGACCTCGCCGAGCTGGCACGCCTGGCCGACGACGGCAGGCTCACCGTGCACGTGGACCGCGAGTTCCCGCTGTCCGAGGCGGCCGAGGCCTGGCGCCTGAGCCAGGCCGGACGCACCCGGGGAAAGATCGTCCTCACCGTCTGACCAGCCCCCGACGGGCCCGGCCGCACCGGCCGGGCCCGTCGTTCTCACGCGGCGTCTCGCTTGTCCGCGGAGGCGTCGGCCTCCTCCGCGGTTCCGGTCGCGGCAGCGGCGTCGCTTCCGGGGATGTCGAGCGTGACGCTCAGCGGACCCTGATCAACCCTCAGGTGCAGTTCGCCGCCGATGGCGCTGATGTAGGACCGCAGGAGTTCCAGGCTGTCGATCCGCCCGTGCTCGATCTGGGAGATCCGCGCCTGGCTCACTCCCATGATCTGGGCGACCTCCTTCTGGGTCCTTCCGCTCTCCTTGCGCAGGGAGGAGAGCGCGTAACCCTGACGCTCGGCTTCGATACGGGCGGTTTCCGCATCGAAGACAGCCTGGGCTTCCTCAGAGGCGAACCAGGGGTCCTGCTTTTCGGACTCCGCTTGGATCTCTCGCCAACTACGCGCCTTCATGCCTGCTCATCCTTTCGCCGCCTCAGATGTTCCAGATAGCGCTGTTCTGCCACCGGGATGTTCTTCTGATACCACCTGTTCCACTGCCCGGACTTGTCACCGGCCACCAAGAGCACCGCCTGCCGCTCTGGATCGAACACGAAAAGCACACGGATCTCGCTTCTTCCTGAGGAGCCAGGGCGAAGTTCCTTGAGGTTGTGTATCCGACTGCCTTTAACCCTGTCGGCTAGCGGACGTGTCAGGTCAGGACCGTGGCTTTCCAGTTGGCTGAGAGCAGCGTCAAACCGCGTCGCGGTGACCGGGTCATCAGCCCGGAGTTTGAGGTACCACTCCTCAACGGGCTCCAACATCAAGATTTCCCACATACAGGAGAACATAATGATGTTCTTATGTCCAGTGGGGTGGAACGGGAAAAGTGCTGACTGGGCAGGGCTGCCTGGCGGCTGACCAGGGAGAAGGCGCCTCGGGGTGGAATGAACCACGGGTGCCGTGCGTCACACCAGCATGAGCAGCAGAGGCCGTCACCCACCACCGTCCAGAGGGCCCGGCTCCGTCGTACGGGCCCTGGCCGCACCCGTCGCCGTCCTCCTGGCCGGAGCCGGGTGCGTGGTCACCGTGGTCTCGCTGGAGCGCGCCCCGCTCCCCGAGGCCCGGCTGGTGCTGGAACAGTCGGAACCAGAGCCCAGTACCGCCCAGGAGCCCGCCACACCGGATCCCTCAGCGCCGGGTCCCTCCGTGCCGGACTCGGCCCCGCCGGACCCGGGACCCGAGCAGGAGGAGCCGCCCGGGGGCGGGGCGGAGTCCGATCCGCAGCCGGTGCCGCCGGAGTCCTACACCGGGGCCTCCGCCGTCTTCGACACCTTCCTGGTGGAGGTGGAGACGGCCTACACCGACACCACCGTCACCGACGGGATGGGGGCCTCCGCCGTCGCGCCCCCGGACTCCGAGTACCACGTCTACCGGCTCGACGTCACCAACCAGGGCTCCGAGCCCGCGGTCTTCGACACCTACGGGACCATCGGCGTGACCACCGAGGGCCTGGAGTACGCCAACGACGTCGACGCCGAGATCGTCGTGGCGTGGGACTACTTCTGGGACGAGATCAACCCCGGGGAGAGCGTCACCACCCACATCCTGTTCCTGGCGCCGACCGGGACCGAGTTCGCCGAGGTCCACATCGGCGGACGTAGCCTCCTCGAACCGAATTAACGCGGACGGCGGCGCAGCTCGATCTTGGCGTTGGCGCCCGTGTCCGGGTCGACCACGACCTCCTGACCGGCGGCGATGCCGTCCACCACCAGGTCGGCGTCGGTGGGGGCCGAGCGCTTGACCACGCCCAGGGCGATCGGCCCCAGCTCGTGGTGGCGGGCCGACGTGCCCACCCGGCCCACGGAGCGCCCGTCCAGCTCGATGGCGGCCCCCACCTGCGGCAGGCGCTCGGCGGTGCCGTCCAGGTGCAGCATGACCAGACGGCGCGGCGGACGGCCCAGGTTGTGCACCCGCGCCACCGTCTCCTGGCCCGGGTAGCAGCCCTTCTCCAGGTGCACCGCGCGGCCCACCCAGTCCACCTCGTGCGGGATGGTGCGGTCGTCGGTGTCCAGACCCGCGCGCACCCGGTGCTCCGCGATCCGGTTCGCCTCGTAGGCCCACATGCCCGCCGGGCGCGCCCCGGCCGCCGTGAGCGCCTCCGCGGCCCCGACGAGCCGTTCGGCGGGCACGAACAGGTCGGTCTCGCCCTCGACCGCGCGCGCGGTCACGTCACCGAGCGACGCGGCCTCCACGGCCTTGGCGCGGTCCGGACCGAGCACGCTCAGCACCGCGTGGGAACCGCTCAGGTCCTCCACCTCGACACGCAGCATGAACCGCATCGAGTCGAGGAACCCCGCCAGCTCCGGGCCGTCCCCCGGCTCGGTGTGGATCCAGGTGGCCTCGCCGTCGTCCACCAGCGACAGGTGGTGCCGCAGGTGTCCCTTGGTGTCCAGGACCAGCGCCTCGGTGGCGGTGCCCGGGGCCAGGCCCCGGGTCAGCTGGCTGGTGAGGTCGTTGAGCCAGCCCAGGCGGTCGGGGCCGGTCACCCGCACCACGCCCCGGTTGCTCCGGTCGACCCACGCGCTCGAACGTTCGGCGGCGCGTCCCTCGTGCGCGGGGTCGCCGTAGTGCGCGGCGACTCCGGTGTCGGGGGACTCGGCGCTCACGGCGCCCGGTGTGCTCAGCAGCGGCGAAGTCATACCAGCGAGACTAGTCGGCCTGCCAAGGGAGCGGAAACGCCGTCCCCACCTGCGGTTTCGCGCACAGAAAAAACATTTGCCCCGCCTCCGGAACGGGACGTAGTGTCGGAGGCACGCAAGAAAGGAGGTGGTCCAAGAGATGGTTGATCTTAGGACTGGCGAGGTGGCCGTCCGCTAGGACGACGCTCGCGTTCGCGCGACGTCGTTCGCAGCGAATCCCAGACGGACACCCGGACCCCGGGCCGCCGGAACTCGTCCGACCGGCCCCGCCCCAGCGGCGGGAGCAGCCCGGGGTCTGCCCATGCCCGGACCGGCCCCGGCCACTCGGCCCCGACTACTTCGAGCCGACCCTCTTGAGCTGGGCCGACATGTACGAGCGCAGGCCGTGGCCGCGCGCCGCCAGGTCCCAGGCGTACCCCAGCGTCTCCCGGTTGTCGCCGAACAGGCCGTACAGCCGGTGCGAGGCGGTCGCGTCGATTCCGGTCTCGGTGTGCACCACCGCGTCGGTGGACATCTCCACCCGGTTCGCGAACACGTTGCCCAGGTAGACCTCGTTGAAGCCCTCGGGGTGCGCGATCAGCACCTCCAGGTGCACGACGGGCTCACCCTCCTTGGGCTCCGCGCCCGTCTCGGGCCGCACCCGCCAGTAGCCCGACTCCTCGGTGACCAGCTCACCGCGGGTGCCCTCCGGGTTCATCCGCCAGGCCCGGCTCGTGAAGGTCAGGTAGGGCAGGCCCGCGTTGTGCGCGAACTCGATCTCCTGGCCGAACTGGAACTCCTCCACGTCGGCGTAACCGGCGACGCCCACGCCCTCCCAACGGCCGAGCAGGAAGGACAGTTTCGCCAGATCGGGGTGTACCTCAGCGTCCATATCCCCAGAGCGTAGCGGCGGCTGGAGGCGGCGGTGACCGCCGACGGCGCACCGTGGCCTCCGCCACTCCCCGGCCCCGGTCTGGACATGCCCAATTGGCCCCGCTTTCCCGGAGAACTGGTAAAGATTGTCAGCAGCGCGGTGCGGCCACGGGGCGTGTTCTGCCGACCGCGCCTAGACCTCCGACGTGTTCTCCAAAGGGGCGGCCTGTGTTACTGGTGATCGGTTCGGCGCTGCTCGTGGCCGCGGTGGTCCTCCTCCCCCTGACCCTGATCGCCCTGCGGCGCTGGCTGCGTCAGCGGGGACTGGCCCAGCTGCGCCCGGGCGTGCTGGCGGCCAGGGAGGGGCAGCGGGTCACGCTCACCGGTGTCGCCGCTCCCGGTCCCGACGGTCCCATCTCCTCCGGCCTGGCCGGTGCCGAGTGCGTCTGGCACGGCCACGAGGTGCTGCGCCACTACTGGCCGCTCAACCGCGACCCGTCCGAGGGCGCGGTCCGCGAACGGGCCTGCGACTCCATCGCCGACTACGGTTCCGAGGACCTGTTCGGCATCGTCGCCGAGGGTCGCCCCGGCGACGGCGACCGGATCTTCGTCGACCCGGGCGACACCGAGCCGCGCGGCGCCGAGCTGTGCCTCAAGCGCGTGGTGGGGCGTCCGCAGCCGGGTGTGGCCTCACCCGCGGACGACCTGCTACCCCGCGTGCGCGGCCGCATCTCGGGCGTCTTCCGGGGCGAGACCATCGAGTTCGAGTACCGCGAGTGGGTGATCCGGCCGGGCGCCCGCATCCGTGTCACGGGCCGGGTCCAGGTGCGCGAGGGCCGCGTGGTCCTGGCCGCCCCCGAGGACGGGACGTTCAGCATCGAGCACGGTGTGGAAGACCAGCCGGTGCGGGTCTCCCCGCGCCGCACCGAGGCCCTCGCGCTCACCATCGCCCTCGCGGTCTGCTCGATCGCGGGCGCCGTGCTGACCGCCGCGGCGCTCTGAGTAGGCTGACGGGCATGTCTCGTTCCTTGGTAATCAAGGTCACCGCCGGGGAGGACGACCCCGAGCGGTGCAACCAGGCGTTCACGGTGGCCGCCGCCGCCCTGGCCAGCGGCGTCGGGGTCTCCCTCTGGCTGACCGGTGAGTCGGCGTGGTTCGCGGTCCCCGGCCGCGCCGAGCGGTTCTCCCTCCCGCACGCGGCCCCCCTCAAGGACCTGCTCGACGCGGTGCTCGCCGCGGGCCGGGTGACGGTGTGCACCCAGTGCGCCGCCCGACGCGACCTGACCGTGGACGACCTGATCCGGGGCGTGCGCATCGCCGGGGCGCCGTCCTTCGTCGAGGAGGCAGTCCAGGACGGCGCGCAGGCCCTCGTCTACTGAGGCGGGGAGCGTTGTCCACAGGCCGCGAACGGCCCTGGCGCGGCCCCTCCTCCGAGACCTAGCGTGGTAAAGGGGGAGGCCGCGCCTCCGCCCGCACCGCCATGCCCTCACGCGGCCCGCTCCCCACGCGGCCTCCGACGGAGCCCCGCCCGGCACTCGTCCGCTCCCCACGCGGCACTCGCCCGCACCCCGCGCGACTCCCGACGGCGCCCCACACGCTCCTCGCCCACGTCCTGCCCGGCCCCCGACAGCACAGTGCCCGCACCGCCAAAGGCGGCGCGGGCACGGCGACGGGATCGGGCGGGCGTTACTTCTTGCCCTGGTTGGCGACGGCCTCGATGGCGGACTTGGCCGCCTCCGGGTCGAGGTAGGTGCCGCCGGGGTTGGTCGGCTTGAACTGGTCGTCCAGGTCGTAGCGCAGCGGGATGCCCGTCGGGATGTTCAGCCCGGCGATGTCGGCGTCGCTGACGCCGTCCAGGTGCTTGACCAGCGCGCGCAGCGAGTTGCCGTGCGCGGCGACCAGCACGGTCTTGCCCGCGGCCAGGTCCGGCACGATCGAGTCGTACCAGTACGGCAGGGCGCGGTCCAGCACGTCCTTGAGGCACTCGGTGCGCGGCAGCAGCTCCGGCGGCAGCTCGCCGTAGCGGGCGTCACCGGCCTGCGAGTAGGTGTCGTCGTCCGCGATGGGCGGCGGCGGGGTGTCGTAGGAGCGGCGCCAGATCATGAACTGCTCTTCGCCGTACTCCTCGCGCGTCTGCGCCTTGTCCTTGCCCTGCAGTGCGCCGTAGTGGCGCTCGTTGAGGCGCCAGGTGCGCTCGACCGGCAGCCAGTGCAGGTCGGCGGTCTCCAGGGCGAGGTTCGCGGTGCGGATCGCGCGCTTGAGCAGGGAGGTGTAGACCACGTCCGGCCGTACGCCGGCCTCCTTGAGCAGCTCGCCGCCCCGGCGGGCCTCCTCCTCGCCCGTCGCGGACAGGTCCACGTCCACCCAGCCGGTGAACAGGCCCTTCGCGTTCCAGACGCTCTCACCGTGTCGCAGCAGTACCAGAGTTCCCATGGGGGCAAGCCTAGCCACCCGGGCACCGCGCTCGGGCGTCCGCCCGCCCCTTGCGGGGGAGCGGCCGCGACCGGGCCGCCCTATCCCTCGTCCCGGGGCTCGACCAGGTGCGCGAACGCCCGCAGATTGCGCATGTCGTGGCCGCGCTCGGCACGCCAGCGCCACTCCTTGCGGATGGCCGACGCGAACCCGCGCTCCAGCGCGCCGTTGAAGTTCTCGTCCGAGTAGGTGAGCACGCACCCCAGCAGCCGGTCGACCTCGTCGGGGGTGACGCCCTCCAGCGGCAGGCGGCCGCGGATGTAGACGTCGCCGACCTCGTCCGCGACGAAGGCCATCCCGTACATGTCGGCGCTGCGGCGCATCAGCCACAGGTAGAAGTCGGCGTGGTTCTCGTCGGGCTGACGGCAGAAGAACGACGTCAGGGTGAGGCTGTGCGGCCCCACCTCCAGCCACACCAGGGTCTTGAGCTTGGCCTTCCCCGGCAGGGTGACCAGGAACGACCCCTCGCGGGGGCGCTCCACCTCCAGCTCGGCCTCCGCCACGGCCGAGGAGACCGCCTTGGCCGCGGCGTCGCGGGCAGCGTCCCTGTCCACCTCGTACTTCCCCTCCTCCTCGGTCACCGGCACGCCGCCAGGGGCAGCGCCCGGGGGGCGGTGCACGCCCGGTACACGTCCAGCAGTTCGTCGACGGTCCGCGACCAGCCCAGGGTGGCGGCGTGCTCGGGCGCCGCCATCGCCAGCTTGGCACGCCACGCCGGTTCGGCGATCATCCGGTGCAGTTCGGCCGCGTAGTCGTCCGGGTTGTGCCCCCGTACCAGGACACCGGACACCCCGTCGGCCACGGCCGTGGTCAGGCCGCCCACGCGCGCGGCCAGGACCGGGGTGCCGCACGCCTGGGACTCCACCGCCACCAGGCCGAACGACTCGGAGTAGGACGGCACCACGGTCACCGCGGCCGCGCGGTAGTAGTCGGCCAGACGCTCGCGGGTCTGCGGCGGCTCGATCCGCACCACGTCCGCCACGCCCAGGGAGCGGGCCAGGTCGGTGAGCAGGCCGGGCTCGCGCATCCCGCCGCCCGACAGGCCGCCGACCACGCCCACCACCAGGCGCGAACGCAGTGAGGGGTCGCGCTCCAGCAGCGCGGCGGCGGCCCGGATGAGCACGTCGGGGGCCTTCAACCGCTGCACGCGCCCCACGAACAGCAGGAGTTCGGTGCCCGCGGGCAGTCCGATCCGCGCCAGCGCGTCCCGGCGCGAACCGGGGCTGAACACCTCCAGGTCCACACCCGGGGGGATGACGCTGATCTGGCCGTCGCGGGCGCCGTAGTGCTCCCGGAGCTGGCGGGCCTCGTCGTCGGTGTTGGCGATGAGCCGGTCGGCCTGGCGGACCAGCTGGTCCTCCCCGCGCAACCGGGCCTCGGGCTCGGGCTCGTCGCCGTCGGCCAGGGAGGCGTTCTTCACCCGGGCCATGGTGTGCATGGACTGCACCAGGGGCACGCCCCAGCGGCGGGCGGCCACCACACCGGCCTGGCCGGACAGCCAGTAGTGCCCGTGCACGAGGTCGTAGTGGTCGGGTTCGTTCTGCGCCTCGGCCCGCAGCATCCCGAAGATGAACGGACACAGGTGCTCGGCGAGGGTGTTCTTGTCCAGGCGGCCGTAGGGCCCCGCGGGCACGTGCCGCACGTTCACGCCCGGGGCCAGCTCCACCACCGGCGGAAGGTCGGCCCGGGTCGCGCGGGTGAACACGTCCACGGCCACGCCGCGTTCGGCCATGCGCCGGGCCACCTCGACCACGTACACGTTCATGCCTCCGGCGTCGCCGGTGCCGGGCTGGTCGAGCGGGGAGGTGTGCAGACTGACGGTAGCCACCCGGGACGGGACCGCCGTCTGCTCAACGATTCCAGACACCGGGGGTCCCTTCAGGTCGTGTGCGCAGCCGCTGTCGTCAACAGCGACGAAGGTACACACTGTTCCCCGCCGCTCCGTCCGAGGGGGCCGGGTGCGCACACCGCGTGACCTACGGTGCGGAACTCCAGCCCGAGACCAGGAAGTCCACGGCGTCGGGGAAGGAGCGCTTCCAGGTCGTGAAGTCGTGGCCCCCGTGCGGGTGGAGCGTGGCGACCGTCATACCGCGTTCGGTGAGCAGGCCGGCGAAGCGCTCGGCCTCCCCGTGGATGCTGCCCCGCTGGAGCGGTGTGTGGTCCTCGGTGCCCTCCACCAGCATGAACCTGAGGTCGCGCACCCCCTGCGAACCGAGCAGCCGGTCGGGGGAGTGCGGCCCGGTGTCGCCGCCGAAGACGCCGTACGGGTCGTCCACCCGGAAGTACCCGGCCCAGGACACCACCTGGGTGTAGAGGTCGGGGTGGCGCAGCGCCAGCGCCGCCGCCCCGTACCCGCCCATGGAGAACCCGCCGACGGCGCGCAGCGCACGGGGGCGCGTGTGCTCGCCCTCGACGGCCTCCACGGCCGCGCCGGTGACGAAGCTCTCCAGCGCGAACCCCCCGTCGGCGGCGTCGCCCCACTCGGTGGTGGCTCCCCCGCTCTCCTGGCCGTAGGGGGCGGCGATGACGAACTCGACCCCCGAACGGCACATCTGCCGGTCCAGGAGCGCGCCGACGTCCTCGTCCATGAGCGTCTCGTGGGTGGAGGCCGACCCGTGCAGCAGGTAGAGCACGGGCAGGTCCGCGCTGTCGGGGCCCGAGGGGCGCCGGATCCACAGGGGACGGCCGCCCTCGGGGGCGCCGGTGTCGGGCAGGGTGACGACCTCGTCCCTGCCGGGTGCGGCGCAGGCCGAGACCTGACCGGGACGCGGCAGGGGCGCGGAGGGCCCCTGGATCGGGGAGAGCAGCGTCCTGCTGTGGGCCAGTCGGGGCTCGGGGCCCGGGTCGGGTTCGAGCCGCTCCGTCAGTTCCTCGGGCGGGACCGTGGCCAGCGTGGCGGCTGCCGTGGCGACCACGCAGGAGGAGACGAGCACGAAGACCCGCCGGAAGAAGGACGCGAACACACCGAAACCTCAGGGTCGGGTCAGTGGCACCCTGTCGGGGGACCGGAGGAATATCACTGAGTGTAACCGGTCATGTGTCTTCGGGCACAACTCGGGGGGAAAACGCCCCTCTCCCCGTGATCAGACCGTGACGGCGTGCCGCAGCCGGAGGTCGTCCGGGTACGGGCGCAGGTAGGTCTGGTCGCGGGCCCACTCGACGTCCTCCGCCGCGCAGTGGTGGCGCAGCAGCGCCACCGGGACGCTCAGCGGCACCTGCTCCCGCCGGTAGTCCTCGATCGCCCCCAGCAGGTCGTGCCTGCGGGCGTCGTCCAGCAGCGCGCTCAGCATCCCGAAGGCGTGCTGGAGGGCGTTGACGTGCTTGCCCCGGCTCGGCCGCACGGCCATCGCCCGGTGGAAGGCGTCGGTGTAGGCCGCCCGGACCTCCTCGGGGTCGTCTGCGCCCGCGCGGGCCACGATCCTTCCCGTCTCCCGGTAGCCCTCCGGGGAGTGCGACATCAGCTGGAGCTTCTGGCGGCTGTGGAACGCCACCAGGTCGCGCGGACGCCAGTCCGACTCCCACAGGTGGCGCAGCCGCGCGTGCGCGAAGACGCGCTGGGCGAACAGCTCACGCAGCACGGGGTCCATCAGGCGGCCCTGCTCCTCCACCGGAAGGGAGGGCAGCAGCTCGGTGAGCCGCTGGGCGAAGGCGCCACGGCCCCTGCCGTCCACCCGGCCGCCGCCCTGGTCGAACACGGGCAGGGCGAACAGGCCGCAACTGGGCGACTTGTTCTTGAGCACGTACCCGTCCAGGTGGCGCAGCTGGGCCAGGTGGTGGTCGGCGACCTCGGCCAGCTCCTCGGTGCGGTCGGCGCCGTCCGCGCTGGAGACCACCCGGTCCAGCCCCTCCCGGCGCTGCAGGCGCAGGGTGGGGCGCGGGACGCCCAGGCCGATCTCCGCCTCCGGGCAGACCGGCAGCCAGTCCACGTGCCGGTCGAGCTCGTCGGTGAGGAAACGCGAACGTGAGTGCCCGCCGTTGTAGCGGACCGGAGCGCCGAGCAGGCAGCTGGACACCCCGACCCTGGGGCGGACCGGCGTGTCGGGCAGCGGAGGAAGCCGTGTGGTCATGCGACCTTCCTACCCGGTCAGCGCCCTGAGCACCGGCTTTTCCCCGAAGGATCTAGAGTGTCCACGCGAACACGTCCAGTGAAGGAGTGCCGGTTGGCGTCCGCCACCATCGTCCTGTTCACACAGGACCTCCGCGTCCACGACCACCCCGCCCTGGCCGCCGCGGTCGAGCGCCCCGGCCCGACCCTGCCGGTCTTCGTGCTGGACCCCGCGGTGGCCGGCCGGTCCGTCCGCAACCGAGCCGCCCTGCTCGCCGACGCCCTCGCCGACCTGAGGGCCGCACTGCGCGAGCGCGGCGCCGACCTGGTCCTCCTCCGGGGCGACACCGTCCGTGAGGTCGCCGCCCTGGCCCGGGCCAGCGGGGCCGACACCGTCCACGTCACCGACGGCGTCAGCTCCCTCGCCGCGCGGCGCGCGCGACGCCTGCGCGCGACCGGCCTGACCGTGCGGGCCTTCCCGGGGCTCACCGTGGTCCCGCCGGGGGAGGTCACCCCGGCGGGCGGCGACCACTACAAGGTGTTCACGCCCTACTGGAAGGCCTGGGAGGCCGCCGCGTGGCGCGATCCGGTCGCGCCGCCGGACCGTGTGGTCCTGCCCGAGGGGGTCCGGCCCGGCGAGCTGCCCGGACGCGGGACGGACGGTCTGGGCGCGCTCGCTGAGGACCTGCCGCGGGGAGGGGAGCGCGCGGCCCGCGAGCGCCTGGACGCCTGGCTGTCGTCCGGGCTGGCGGCCTACCCCGACCGGCACGACGACCTGCCGGGCGCGGCCACCTCTCACCTGTCCGCCGACCTGCGCCTGGGCTGCCTGTCGCCGTTGGAGGCCGCCCTGGCCGCCTCACCCCTGGCCGGGGGAGAGGCGTTCGTCCGCCAGCTCGCCTGGCGCGACTTCCACCACCAGGTCACCGCGGCCTTCCCGGCGGTGAACGTCCGCGACTACCGGCCCCGGGACAGGAAATGGCGCGAGGACCCCGACGCCTTGGACGCCTGGAAGCGGGGGCGGACCGGCGTTCCGGTCGTGGACGCAGGAATGCGCCAGCTGCTGCGCGAGGGGTTCGTGCACAACCGGGCGCGCATGATCACCGCGGCGTTCCTCACCCGGACCCTGCGCGTGCACTGGCGCGAGGGCGCCGACCACTTCCACGCCCACCTCGTGGACGGGGACGTGGCCAACAACTACGGCAACTGGCAGTGGGTCGCGGGCACGGGCAACGACACCCGGCCCAACAGGGCGTTCAACCCGCTGCGCCAGGCCCGCAGGTTCGACCCCGAGGGCGTGTACGTCCGCCGCTACCTGCCCGAACTGGCCGATCTCCCGGGCGGGCGCGCGCACACGCCCTGGCGGGAGGAGCACCCGCCCCCCGGATATCCGGCGCCGATCGCCGACCCCGGCCACTGGGGCTGACCCGCCGCCGGACCCGGCGCGGACACGTGTCCCGCCGGATCGGCCGTCGGTCCGCCGGAACCCGGGCGCGCGCGGGCGCGTGACCAGGGCCGCTCCGGTCTCGGGGAGCACCCTCCGGGGCCGTCGCCCAAGGGGCCTCGGGCCGGGTGCGGGGGAGGCCGATCCCACCCCGTTCCGGGGCCGGTATCCCTTGTCCCGTAGGCGATGAGGATTTAACCTGGGGGTACGACAACGGGTAGTACGACTCCAAGTAGAATCACGGGTATGAATCGGCTTGGCGAACTTGAGCGCGCGGTGATGGATGTACTGTGGTCACGGAACGAACCAATGACGGTTCGTGAGGTCGGCAAGGCTCTGGCCGAGCGCGACCTGGCGCACACGACCGTCATGACCGTGCTCGACAGGCTCGCCAAGAAGAAGGTCGTCACCCGGGCACGTGAGGGTCGCGCGTGGCGCTACCGCCCGGCAGCCAGCCGTGAGGCATACGTCTCCGAGTTGATGTTCGACGCTCTCGGACAGACCGGGGACCGCGACGCCGCCCTGGCCGCCTTCGTCCAGTCCATGGACGGCGAGCAGGCTGAAGCGCTCCGGCGCGCACTCGCGGAAACCGAGCAGCCAAGGAACTAGTCCGTATGGTCAGTGCCGCACTTCTCACCCTCGTCGCGGTCTGCTGTCTCATCGCGATGGAAGGCCTCCACCGGGCCAAGTGGCCCTCGCGGGGGCCCTACACGGCCGTGATCACCTGGCAGGCACTCGGGCTCGCCTGGGGCGTGTCCACCATCGGCGCGCTGCTGGCCTTCGGGCTCTCCTCCTACCAGCTCGGCGCGGCCGGGGGCTCCATGGCCCTGGCCACGGACATCGTGACCGGTGAGCTGCTGCTCGCCGAACTCTCCCAGGGACTTGAGGGCGTCAGCCACATCGTGGCCGTGGTCCTGGCCGTCGTGCTGACCCTGGTGCTCTTCTACGGCCTGGTCTCCTCCTTCCTGCACGTGGTCCGCGTCCGCCGACGCCACCACGACCTCCTCGAACTCATCGCCAGCGAGCACCCCGACGTGCCCGGCGCCCGCGTGCTCGACCACCCGGCCGCCGCCGCGTACTGCCTTCCTGGCGTGCTGCGCTCGCAGGTGGTCATCAGCGCCGGGGCCCTGGCGGTCCTGGACAACCGCGAGCTGGCCGCCGTCCTGGCCCACGAGCACGCCCACCTGCGCCAGCGCCACGACCTCGTGCTGCTGCCCTTCTCCTCGCTCAAGCGCGCCTTCCCGCGGTTCCGCCTGGTCCGCACCTACTACGAGAGCGTGGCGCTGCTCATCGAGATGTGCGCCGACGACCAGGCCCGGCGCAAGAGCTCCTCGCGCGAGCTGGCCATGGCGCTGCTGCGCTTCGGCGCCGCCGGACCGGCCCCGGTGCCCGCCGGGGCGATGGCGGCCGTGCCCGACGCCGAACCCGGGGTGATGCGGCGGGTCAACCGCCTCCTGCACCCCGACAACGAACTGCCCTACCACGCGGGCGCCTTCATCATGGGCGGTTCCGCCTTCCTGCTGGCCGCGGTCACCTGCCTCTGGCACATCCCGCTGTGACCCTCCCGGCCGCCGGTCGCGCCCGCGCGCGGCCCGCTGCCGCCGCCGACCGCGATCCCGGCGCGTGTGTGACACCCGCCTCCGCGGGCACGATCAACGCGTCCCATCCGTTTACGGTGGAGAGCGGGCGGACTCCCCGCTCGGAACGTCGTCGGGAGTGTGCGTTTTGTTCGGACTGATCTGGCACGCCATCTATCTAGTCACCTTCGTGGCGAGTCTGTACGCGCTGATCGAGGCGGTCCGCACGCCGGCCGCGGCCTTCGAACTGATGGACAAGCAGACCAAGAAGCTGTGGGTCATCCTCACCGGTGTCGCCACGGCGCTCTCGCTGCTGGCCGTGTTCTCCGGCCGCGGGATGTTCGTCATCCTCGGCCTGGTCGCCACCCTCGTCTTCCTGCTGGACGTGCGTCCGGCGGTCAAGGGCGTGGGCGGCAACAGCAACAACGGCCCCTACGGCCCCTGGTAGGCCTCCCCAGGTCTCATCCCGTGCTTCCGGCCGGGGCCTCGTGCCCCGTGCTCCCGGAGGAGGCCTCACGCCGTGCCTGCGCCTCCATGCCGTCCAGCACCCGCCGCAGCTCCGCGGAGTAGGCGGGGTCGCCCGTGTAGTAGGAGTGGCCCAGGATCTCCGGGCGTCTGGCCTCGCCGGGCAGGGCGTCGTAGGAGCGCGGGTCCGGCAGGGGCTCGGCCCGCTCCACCACGCGCGTGCTCCGGGATCCGCCGGAGGAGTCGAGCGTCCGGACCGGCCCGGCGATCGCGTCGGTGACCCGCCACAGGTTGCGCCAGTCCGTCACCCGCTCCCGCAGGTCCGCGAACGGTCCCGGCCCGAAGTAGGCCGGGAAGTAGCGGGCGTACAGGCGGTCCAGCGGTGAGCCGTGCGTGATGAGCGCGATCCGGCCCAGGCAGTCGGTGGGCAGCTGCCAGACCGTGGCCGCCGCCAGCACCGAGCCCTGCGAGTGTCCCGACAGCACCACGTCCGTGCCCTCCCGGCACAGCAGGGCCACCCGGGCGCACAGCTGGGGCACGGCCCGCTCCGCGTAGGAGGGCGGCGCCAGCGGGTGGGCCGCCCGGGGCCAGAACGTGCCCACGTCCCACACCGAGCCGACCGCCTGCCGCGTGGGCCGGTCGCGGTAGGCGCTGCGTCCGATCCACGCCAGCGCCACCAGGGCGGCGCCGCCCAGCAGGGAGCCGACGCCGATCAGCCCCGACACCGTCCCCTGGGCGAACCCCCGTACCTCGCCGGGCACGGCGGCCGCGTCCGACACGGCCGTCGTCACCGAGGCCGGACCCGCCGCCAGGTGCCCCGAGAGCGTGGAGGACAGCACGAGCACGCCCAGCGCCACCACCGGGAGCAGGAAGGCCGCCAGCACCCACGGCAGCACCTCCGTCATCCGGCCCATCGCCCGCGCGTGGGCGATGTCCCAGGTGCGGCGGTCGCGCACGCTGCGCGCGTAGTCCTCGGTGACCCCCGCCAGGTGCGACCGGGTGTCGCGGCGCAGCAGCAGCGCCAGCACCCCCACCACGACCAGCGCGATGGCCGCCTCCAACGCGAACGCCAGCTGGAGCCAGGAGTAGGCGGCCGGTACCGACAGCGGCAGGCAGTCCACCTCGGGGGTGGCCAGGGAACCGCAGCCGCTCAGTGCCAGCGACCCCTGGTAGACGAGCGCGGCCGAGAAACCGCCGCCGAGCAGGGCGCCCAGGGCCGCCGTGGCCGGGCCCGCGAGGCCGCGCATCGCCGCGCCGCCGTGGGAGCGGTCGGCGGCGAACAGGAACAGCGCCGCCGCCAGCATCACCAGCACCAGGGCCGCCTGGACCGCGAACAGCGTGTTGAGGATCGCCCCGTTGCCGGGCAGCCGCCCCGACGCCGTCCACTCCGGGCGGGGCCAGAGCGCGTACGCGGCCACCGCCAGCCCCAGGACCAGGGTGGCGTCGCGCAGCAGGCGGCAGATCCGGTCGGCCCGGGCGTTCCAGCGCGGGTCGGTGCCCGGGACCAGCACGCTCAGGGTGCTCAGGGTGACCACCGCCGCCAGCAGGGCGGCCAGGAGGGTGCCGACGATCCACGGCCCCGACCCGTCGGGCGGACCCGCCGTCGCCGGGCCCAGGTCGTGCCGCAGCGCCGGTACGACCAGCAGGGCGGCCACCGTGCCCAGGGCCGCCGAGATGTGCGCCGAGCGCAGCCGGGCCATGGTCTCGCTGTTGCGCCAGAAACCCTTGTGGCTCAGCGGGGCGGCGGCGCTGGGGCGGGGCGGTATCGGGCTCTCCACGACCTCGTAGTCGGCGGCCGTGCGCCGCGACAGCAGCCACAGCACCACGATCAGCGCCACCGGCAGCACCGTGCCCACCAGCAGGGCCGGGCCCGGCGCGGACAGCACCGAGGAGGGTGAGCCCAGGAAGGCCAGCCAGGGGCGGGCCCGCACGCACTCCTCGCCCTGGCCGGAGGCGCACTGCCAGGCCACCAGGTCCATGCCGATCCCCGCCGCGGCCAGGGTGATGAGCACCGTCAGGGACAGCGCCAGCAGCCGCACGCTCCCGCCGTAGGCGTTGTTGGCCAGCAGCCGCGCCCCCGCGGGGTCGCGGTCCATCCGCCCGGGCCGCATCCAGTACGCCACGTTGACGAGCATGAACGGCAGCAGCAGCAGCCAGAACGCCCGGGAGGAACGTCCGGAGGTGAGGTTGCCCCAGGCGAAGATCTCCCGGCGCACGCCCGGAAGGGTCTTGGTGTCGGACTCGCGGCGCCAGCGGAAGAACCCCGCCAGGCGGTCGCCGCCCACGCGCATCGCGGGTTCGACGTCCAGCAGTTCCTCGGCCTGGCCGCCGCTGACGCCGTGTACGCGCAGCTCGACCCGCTCGCACGCGGGGGAGCCGGGGCCGGTCGGGACGGGCGGTGGAGTGGCGTCGTCGGGGGAGGGCTCGGGGGAGTGGGGAGCGGGGGAGGTCGGTTCGGGCTCGTACGGGCTGAGGGGTTCGGCGAGGTCCGACATACGAAGCATCCTGCCACGCTCCGTATCCGCGCGACAGCGGTACTTCGAACCTGTGGACAACGCCGGGGGAACTCCGCCCTGGGGAGGCGGCACCCCGGGGAGGCGCCTCCCCCGGGCGCGCGGAGGACCCGCACGTGAGGACACGCCGCGTACGGGGCGCGGCGCCCACGGGTGCCGGCACGCGCTGTCCGCCGACGTCAGGAGGGCTGTGGCTGCCGCAGTCCCCGCAGGAGCAGTTCGACCAGTCGGCGCGGGTCGTAGCGGGGGTCGCTCCCGACGCAGAGGTTGCCGATCCCGCGCATCAGCTCGTAGGCCCGCGTGCCGGGCCCGATCTCCCCGGCCTCGACCGCGGCGTCGAGCAACCGCGTGCAGACGGGCACCAGGCGGTCGAGGAAGTAGGCGTGCAGGGCCTCGAAACCGCCGCTGTCCGACCGCATCGCACCTGCCAGCCCGTGCTTGGTGACCAGGAAGTCGACGAACAGGTCCACCCACGCGCGGAGCGCGGCGAACGGGGAGGCGGCCTCGTCCAGTAGCCTCGGGCCGGCCTCGGCGCAGGCCTCGACCTGGTGGCGGTAGACGGCGACGACCAGGTCCGCCCGCGTGGGGAAGTGGCGGTAGATCGTCCCCATCCCGACCCCCGCCCGGGCCGCGATCTCCCGGATCGGCGCGTCGACTCCGGAGGTGACGAACACCGCGGCGGCGGCGGTGAGCAGCTTCTGCTGGTTGCGCACCGCGTCGGCCCGCCTGCCGCGGGCCGGCACCTCTCCCGACCCCCCTGTGCTGGGCATACACGCTCTCCTTCCGGTGGCCGTTGCAAAACGGAACAATGCTCCGTATATTAAGAGGAACAGTGCTCCGCTTGCAGTCTAGCTGCGACGGGACACTTCCGCCCGCCCTGCCCGCCGCCGATCCGAGAGGACCGGCCGCGCGGGCCGCCGAAGGGAAAACGCACCATGAGCGCACCGACGCGCACGGCCGACGCCGTCAGCCCCGCCGCACCCGTCCTCTCGGTCAGTCCGGTCGTGCTGCCGACGCCCGACCGCGCCGTGGACCTGGAGGTGCGGGTCTCCGTGCCCGTGACCGGCGGCGAGCTGCCGATCGTCCTCCTCTCACACGGCCACGGCCCCTCCCACCACCTGTCCTCGCTGAACGGCTACGCGCCCCTCGCCAACTTCTGGGCGGCCCACGGATTCGCGGTGATCCAGCCCACCCACCTGAGTTCGAGGACGCTGGACCTGGACCCCGACACCCCCGAGGCGCCGCTGTACTGGCGGTCGCGGGCCGAGGACATGACGCGCGTCCTGGACCGGCTCGACGAGATCGAGGCCGCCGTCCCCGGGCTCTCCGGACGCCTGGACCGGAGCAGGGTCGCCGTGGCCGGGCACTCGATGGGTGGGCACACCGCGAGCCTGCTGCTGGGCGCCCGGCTCACCGACCCGCACGACGGAAAGGTGGTGGACCTGTCCGAACCCCGGATCACGGCGGGCGTGCTCCTCGCCGCGCCCGGCGGGGGCGGCGGCTCCCTCACCGAATCCACGGCCCGGGACTGGCCCTTCTTCCTGACCACGGACTTCTCCACGATGACCACACCCGCGCTCGTGGTCGCCGGGGACAGGGACGACTCCGCCCACCTGACCGTCCGCGGCCCGGAGTGGCACGTCGACCCCTACCTCCTCGCCCCCGGCCCCAAGACCCTGTTCACCCTGTTCGGCGCGGAGCACGGGCTCGGCGGGGTCTCCGGGTACGACGTCGCCGAGACCACGGACGAGAACCCCGAGCGGGTGTCCGCGGTCCAGCGGCTCACCTGGGCCTACCTGCGCGACCGGTTCCACCCCGGGGACCCCGCCTGGCCTGCGGCGTGCGACGCGCTGACGGGCGGCCCCGACCCGCTCGGAAGGGTCGAGTCCCGGTAGGCCCGGCCGGGTCGCGTCCCGGGGGTCTCGCCCCGGCACCCGTGCGTGCCGCGGTGGGGTCGAACGCGCGCGTGGTCGGCCGTCCGGGCGCGGATCACGCGCGCCGGGGCCCCGGCGGCCCCGGCCGCCGTATCCGCCCGGGCCCGGAGGGCGCAGTCCGCGGCCCCGTTCCTGCGCGGCGCGTACGGCCTCGTGCGGCCGTCGGGCCGGACCCTCCTCAGTGCACCAGCGACTCGTCCGCCACGTCCCAGGTGTTGCACGCCCCCGGCCTCTGCTCCTCCAGACCGGTCCGGGTCCACGCCACGCTGTTGTCCACCGACCCGTGCGTGCGCTCATCCTCCTCGCCGTCCTCGCGGTCGGCGGTGGCGGCGGCGTCGTCCAGCAGCGTCTCCACGTCCCCCTCGTCCAGGGGGTAGCTCACCCGGACCGACCCCATGAACACGCCCGCCAGGCAGTTCGCCTGGAGCTCGCCGCGGCGCGTCCACGCGTTGCGCTCCAGTACGCCGTCCTCCAGCTGGCGCTGCCCGTGGTAGTACTCCAGCAGTCCCGACTCCCCCTGCACGTGGTGGCCGTACTCGTGGGCCAGCAGGGACGCGTACACCACGCTGTCCGTGGCGCCGTTCCACTTGTCCACCACGTCCGCGGTGCCGATGTAGATGCTCGTGCTCGCCCGGCAGTAGAACGCGCCCGCGCGCGACGGGTAGGCGCGGCACGGGCTGATCCCGGGTTCGTCCCAGAACACCCGCTCCGGAGGGGTGAAGGGAATGCCCGCGCGCAGGAACTGGGTCCGCCAGGCGTCGTCCAGGCAGTCCGCGACCGTGTGCAGGAAGCCCTCCATCGACTCGGGGTCCTCCACGTCCAGCTCCGGCACCGGACACGGGCGCGGGCTCAGCCGCCCGGTCTCGTACAGCGGGTTGGCGACCAGGGCCTGGTACCCCGACGGACGCTCCTGGGCGCCGAACCGCTCCGAAAGCCCCTGCCCGCCCGCCATGCCGGAGGGGGCCTGACCGGGCTTGTCGTCGGAGTCGGCGTCCGTCTGCGGGACGGTCGCGTCCGGCGCGGCCCCGGGCGGGGGACCGTCCTCGCCGGCGGTGGTCCACGACAACAGCGCCAGCGCCAGCAGCACCACCATGAGGGCGGTCACCAGACCGAACACCCGGCGGTCGGCGCGGCGAGCCGCGGACGCCGGCGACCTACCGAACCCTGCGTACACCCCTGTCCGCCCGCCCTGTCGTCACCGTGGCCGGGCCGGACCCGCCCGGCACCTGACCGTGCCCCCCGGAGCGCCTCACCGCACCAGCTCCTCGGGAGCGTTCCACGTGTTGCACGCGGCCGGATCCCTGCGGTCCATGCCGTGCGCCGTCCACAGGCGGCCGTTGGCGGCCGAACCGTGGGTGTGCTCGTCACCCCAGTCGGAGCGCAGCCCGACGTCGTCGAGGATATTCTCCCGTTCGGACCCGCCGAGGCCCAGGTCCTCGCGCGAGGCGCCCAGGAAGACCCCGCCCAGGCAGTTGGCCTGGAGCTCGTTGCGCCTGGTCAGCTCGTCGGCCTCCGCCTCGTCGGCGCCCGCCCGCTCGCTGTGGAACCGCGCCAGGATGCGCGACTGCCCCTGCACGTGGTGCCCGTACTCGTGGCTGAGCAGGAACGTGTACGCCTCGGGCTTGTCGCTGCCGCCGGAGGCCGCCACGATGTCCTCCACGCCCAGGTACAGGCCCTGGTTGGCCTGGCAGTAGAAGGCCGCGGTGCCCTCGCTGGGGAACGCGCCGCACGGGCTGTTCCCGGCGGTGTGCCAGTACACGCGGTTGGGGGAGGTGAACTCCAGGCCCGCCTCGGCGAAGTAGGAGCCCCACGCCGTGTCCAGGCAGTCGGCGATCTCGTGGACGAACGCCTCCACCGACTCCGCGTCCTTCTCGTCCAACTCGGGCACCTCGCAGGTGATCTCGCCCAGCTCGCCGATCCGGTACAGCGGGTTGTCGGTGAGCGGGTCGCCCTGGCCGGAGGCGGTCAGCGGCTCCTCGGCCGCCGAGGCCCCGCCCGACCCGCCCGTCGCCAGGTCCGCGGACGCCACCGGGTGCGACCACGCGGGCTCGGAGGGGTGCAGGGCGGCGGAGATCGCCAGGAAACCGGTGAACCCCACCGCGGCCGCCCCGGTGCCCAGCGTGAGCGTGACCCCGAGGCCCATCCGCTGGAGGAACCCGGGGTCCTCGGGCCAGAAGTCCGGTCCCCGGACGGGTCTGCGGCTCACCACGGCGGCTCCCCGCGGCGCCTGGGCACGACGTCGGCCGCCGTGCCCGGGGGGAACGGTGCACCGGGGGACCGGATAGGCTCTCGCGACATGTGGTGGGTTGGCTCCTGGCGCCCGGCCGTCGCGGTCGCGACGGCCGTCTTCGTGTTGTCCTCACTGGTCACGGCGCTTGTCGTCGCGTGGCCGGGTGGGGAGGCCCACGCCGCGACGCCAGCGGCACCGGCTCCCACAGTACCGGGGGGCTCCGTGGCGGCGGCCAGCGACCGGTCGGCCCCGGTCATCACCAACGACGTCCGCCTCGAACTCGACCACGCGGGCGTCCTCCACGGCGAGGAGACCATCTCCTTCTCCGGCGGCGCCCCGGCCACCTTCACCCGCTCCCTGACCGAGACGATGCTCTACGACACCGAGTACGACCGGAAGTTCGAGGTCACCGGTGTGCGGGCCACCGACCTGGACGGCGACGCCCTGGACGCCCGGGTGAGCAGGGACGACGGCTCCCTGTCCGTGGAGATCCCCACCGAGGCCACCTCCGGGGTCGTGCTCTCCTACCGGGTGAGCGGAACCGTGAGCGAGGTCTCCCAGGGCGTCCAGATGGAGTGGCGGGCCGTGGGCGCCTACAGCCACACCGTGGAGACCACCGACGTGACCGTCACCGCGCCCCTGCCGCCCGGGGCGCTGTCCTGCCTGGCCGGGGAGCCGCGCAGCGCCATGTACTGCACGGCCTCCGACATGGGCGCCGACGCGGGCGTGGCCCACTTCCTCCAGGCCGACATGGAGCCCAGCGACCGGCTCGACATCGTCGTCAACTACCCGCCCGGCACCGCCGAGGGCGAACCCATCCTCACCCGCCGCTGGTCCCTGGCCTCCGCGTTCGCGGTCACCCCGGCCACCGCCAGCGTGTTCGGACTGCTGCTGGCGGTGCTCCTGGGCGGCCTGGTGGTGCTGATCCGCGTCCGGGGCCGCGACGAGCGCGTCCTGCGCGACGAGGCCTCGGCCGGAGACCACGCCCCGGTGGCCGAGGGCGAGCACGGACGCCTGCGGTTCGCCCCGCCCGACGACGTGCACCCCGGACAGATCGGCACGCTCGTCAACGAGACCGTGGACATCACCGACCTCACCGGTGCCGTGGTCGACCTCGCGGTGCGCGGCTACGTGCGCCTGGAGGAACTGCCGCACGAGCACTTCACGTCCGTGGACTGGCGGCTGGTGCGCCTGGACGGCCCCCCGGAGGACACCCTCCGCTCCTACGAGTGGCTTCTGCTGGACGCGCTCTTCGGCGGGCGCCCGACCGTGCGCCTGTCCCAGGTCGGCTCGCCCCGCACCTCCCCGGACTTCCCGGCGCGCATCGACCGCGTGCGCGAGGAGCTGTACCGGGACATGGTGCGGCTGAAGTGGTTCGCCCGCTCGCCCAGCCAGGTGCGCGGCCGCTGGAGCGCCGTCGGCATGGCGGTGACGGCCGCGGGCGTGCTCCTGACCGGCGTCCTGGCGGTCTTCACCAGCGCGGCGTTCACCGGGCTGGCCGTCATCATCGCGGGCGCCGCCGTCACGGCGGGCGCGCAGTACATGCCCGCCAAGACCGCCCTGGGCAGCTCGGTGTACGCGCACACGGTGGGCTTCCGCGACTACCTGCTGAGCCCGCGCTCGGCGACCGCTCCCCCGGGGCAGCGGGTGGAGCTGTACTCGCGCTACCTGCCCTACGCGGTGATCTTCGACGACGTCGACCACTGGGCCAACATCCTGGCCTCGGCCGCGCTCACCGACCTGACCCCCGAGGAGCTGACCGGTGACGGCCTGGCCTGGTACACGGGGCCGAGGGAGTGGCGGATCGAGGACTTCGCGGACTCCATCACCACGTTCGTGGTGACGCTGACCGGCATCATCACCAACGCCCGGCGGCTGCGGGCGCTCAACCAGTTCCAGCGGCGGTAGGCCGCCGCAGACCACGAGGGGGAGGCACCATGCGCGCGGTCGTGCAGCGCGTGTCGCACGCGTCGGTGACGGTGGACGGCGAGGTGGTCGGGCAGGTCACCGAACCGGGCCTGATGGCGCTGGTGGGGGTCACCCACACCGACACCGCCGCCGAGGCGGTCAGGATCGCCAGGAAGCTGTGGACGCTGCGGATCCTGGAGGACGAGCGGTCGTGCTCCGACACCGGCGCCCCGCTGCTCGTCGTCAGCCAGTTCACGCTCTACGGCGACGCGCGCAAGGGCCGCCGCCCCACGTGGCAGGCCGCGGCGCCCGGCCCCGTCGCCGAACCCCTCGTGGACGCGGTCGTCGAGGAGCTGCGCTCACTCGGCGCCGTGGTGGCCACGGGGGTGTTCGGCGCGAAGATGTCGGTCTCCCTCACCAACGAGGGGCCGTTCACGGTCGTCCTGGAGGCATGAAGGGGCCCGGGCTGTGGACGCCGCCACGGCCCGGGACACGGGAAGGACGCAGGAGGGGGAATCCCCGGAGAGATCCCGTGCCCCTCAGACGTCGACGGTCACCGGCTCGAACTTGTAGCCCAGACCGCGGACGGTCACGATGTAGCGCGGGCTGCCGGGGTCCTCCTCGATCTTGGCGCGCAGCCTCTTGACGTGCACGTCGAGGGTCTTGGTGTCACCGACGTAGTCGGCGCCCCACACGCGGTCGATGAGCTGCATCCTGGTGAGCACCCGCCCGGCGTTGCGCAGGAGCACCTCCAGCAGCTCGAACTCCTTGAGGGGGAGCTGCACGTTGTCGCCGCGCACCGTCACCACGTGCCGCTCCACGTCCATCCGGACGGGACCGGCCTCCAGGGCGGCGGGCAGCACGACCTCGTCCTCGCCCCGGCGGCGCAGCACCGCGCGGATGCGGGCCACCAGCTCGCGGGAGGAGAAGGGCTTGGTCACGTAGTCGTCGGCGCCCAGCTCCAGACCGACGACCTTGTCGATCTCGGAGTCCTTGGCGGTGAGCATGATCACGGGGACGTTGGACTTCTGCCGCAGCGTCCGGCACACCTCGGTGCCCGACAGCCCCGGCAGCATCAGGTCCAGCAGCACCAGGTCGGCCCCGGTACGGTCGAAGGTCTCCAACGCCACGGTCCCGGTGGGCGCCACGGCGACCTCGAAGCCCTCCTTGCGCAGCATGTACGACAGGGCGTCGCTGTAGGATTCCTCGTCCTCGACAACGAGTACGCGCGTCACTGTGCCGCCTCCTGACGGTCGGTGTTCCGGGCGGCCTCGGGCCCCCGGCTCTCGGAACGGGGCAGACGCAGAGTGAACGTCGACCCCGACCCCTCCTTGCTCCACACGGTCACTTCTCCACGGTGGTGGGTCATGATGTGCTTGACGATCGCCAGGCCCAGACCGGTACCTCCGGTGGCCCGGCTCCGAGCGGCGTCCACACGGTAGAACCGCTCGAAGATCCTTTCAAGGTCCTGCTGCGGGATCCCTATGCCCTGGTCGGCGACGCTGACGTCCACGCTGGACCTGGACAACACCACGGACACGGCGACCCGGGTGTTCTTGGGGCTGTAGGCCACGGCGTTGGCGACCAGGTTGCGCAGGGCCGTGCCCAGCAGCCCCTCGTCGCCCATGACCACGACGCCCTCGGCTCCGCTGCCGACCAGCTCGATCCCCTTGGCGTCCGCGGGCATGCGCACCGAGTCCAGCGCCTCCTCGACGACGGGGCCGAGGTCGACCCGGGCGGGTTCGGCCATCGGCTCGGCGCCCTGGATGCGCGAGAGCGTGATGAGGTCCTGGATCACCGCGGTCAGCCGGGAGGCCTCGATCTGCATGCGCTCGGTGAAGCGACGCACCGCTTCCGGGTCGTCACTGGCGTCCTGTACGGTTTCCGCCAACAGGGACAAAGCGCCCACCGGGGTCTTCAGCTCGTGCGAGATGTTCGCGACGAAGTCGCGGCGGACCGCCTCCAGGCGCCGGTGCTCGGTCTGGTCCTCGGCCAGCACCAGCACCAGCCCGGTCCCTCCCAGGGGGGCCACCCGCACGGCGAAGGACGTGGCGTCGGGGCCGAACTTGCGCACGGCGACCTCGATGTCCGTCTCCCGGATGACGCCGTCCCGCCGTACCTGCCGGGCCAGGGTGAGGAGTTCGCCTATGACCAGTTCCTCGCCCCGCACGATGCCGAAGGCGCGTGCGGCGGAGGAGGCGCGCAGGACCCTGTCGGCGGAGTCCAGCACGACGGCGGAGGAGGGGATCGCGGAGAGCACCTCGGCTATGCCTGAGGGCAGTACGCCGCCGTCGCGGTTCGCGGGCTCCGGAGCCTGCCGTTGCCGTGCGGCGGTACCCGTACGGAAGAAAGGACCGGCCAGGACGCCGATGACGACGCCCGTGACGAGTCCGATGATGCCGGTCACCGCGGCGAGAAGTTCCCCTTGCACGATTCGATCGTAAACGTGCTGGCTGGGGCTTTACCCGGCCAGGGCATGCGACACAACCGAGGTTCTTGCATCGTTCACCAACTCTTGGCCGACTCTTCAATCAACCACTGGGAGCATTGACGCCATGCGCGATACCTACCACGAGGACCTTGACAGCCTGAGTGAACGCCTCGTCGAGATGACGCGGCTCGCCCGGCACGCCGTCGCTCGTGCGACCACGGCGCTGCTGGACAGTGACATCAACGCGGCGCAGGAGGTCATCTCCGGTGACGAGCAGATCAACCGGCTCGACCAGGAGATCGAGGACACCGCGTTCAGCCTGATGGCCCGGCAGCAGCCGGTCGCCTCCGACCTGCGCACCATCATCACCTCCCTGTACATGCGCGGCGACCTGGAGCGGATGGGCGACCACGCCGTCCACCTGGCCAAGATCGCGCGGCGCCGCCACCCCGACTCGGCGATCCCCAAGCCGGTGCGGTCGATCGTGCTGGAGATGGGTCACCAGGCGGAACTGCTGGTCACCAAGGCGGGCGAGGTCATCATGGACCGCGACCCCGACACCGCCCTGGAGCTGGACAAGGACGACGACACGATGGACCGGCTGCGGCGCAAGCTGCTGCAGCGCATCCTCGCCCCCGGGTGGGAGTACGGGGTGGAGGCCACCATGGACGTCACCCTGGTCGGCCGGTTCTACGAGCGCTTCGGCGACCACGCGGTGCACGTCGCCGACAACCTCGTCTACATGGTGACGGGGGAGAAGCGCGAGGACTACGACCCCGAGGGCTGAGCCCGGAGAGGAGCCCTCCGGGAAGCCGGCCGCGGTTCCCTCGACGGTCACTCCGTACGCCCGGGGCGGTCGCGCGGGCCCGGGCCTGCCGGGCCGTACGCCGCTCGCGGGCCGGGCCCGCCTCTTCGCCACGCGGACGCGTCCCCCTCGGGCGTCCGAACCGCGGGTGCCCCCGGCGCCGCGCCGGAGCGCGCGGTGCCTGGCCGGGGCGGGGACACGGGCGGCCGACCGGCCCGAACGGGCTGCGCGGCGGCCGGAGGCGGACCCCGCGGCGGCCGTTCCGGCGGGTCGTCGGGGGCTCTCGCGGACGACGTGCGCCAGTCGACCCGGCACCGTGAGATCCGTCGCTCCGGCCCCTCCCGGAAGGCTTCTCGGGCGTGTCCGTAACGCCCTTCCCAGGCTCCGGTGAAGGGGCGGACACGGCGTCCGCAAGCCCTTCCGTACAGGGTCTGACCAGGTGCGCAGCAGGCCTCGGGTACACTTTGTCAAGCCCTGAAAAGTGGGGCCTGACCTGCGTGTTCGCAAACCTAATAGGTACGTTAAGTCACAGATTCGTGGTATCCTTGTGGTAGCGGAAGGGGTACCTGTCACATGGCTTTCAAGGTCGGCGACACTGTTGTCTACCCCCATCATGGGGCTGCTCGTATTGAAGCGATCGAGACGCGCAACATTAAGGGCGAGGACAGAATCTACCTCGTTCTGAGGGTCGACAAGGGCGATCTGACGGTGCGCGTGCCCGCCGCGAATGCCGAGGACGTCGGCGTTCGCGACGTGGTGGGGCAGGAGGGCCTGGACAAGGTCTTCGAGGTGCTTCGCGCGCCGCACACCGAGGAGCCCACCAACTGGTCCAGGCGCTACAAGGCCAACCTGGAGAAGCTGGCCTCGGGTGACGTGAACAAGGTCGCCGAGGTGGTTCGGGACCTCTGGCGCCGGGACAAGGAGCGCGGCCTGTCCGCCGGCGAGAAGCGGATGCTGGCCAAGGCGCGGCAGATCCTCGTCAGCGAACTCGCCCTCGCGGAAAAGACCAACGAGGACAAGGCCGAGGCCCTCCTCGACGAGGTTCTCACTACCTGAACCGGTTCTGAAATCACGTAATTGATGACGAATATGCCTCGGGTGGGCGTCGGAACAGACGTCCACCCGTTTTCTCCTGGGCGCACCCTTTTTCTGGCCGGTTTGGAATGGCCGGGAGAGGATGGCGTCAGCGGCCATTCCGACGGCGATGTCGCCGCCCACGCGGCGTGTGACGCGCTGTTGTCCGCCTGCGGACTCGGCGATCTGGGATCCAACTTCGGCACTTCGGAACCGCGCTGGAAAGGCGCCTCCGGAGCGGCCCTGCTCACCGAGACCGCGGCGCGCGTGCGCGCGGCCGGTTTCGAGATCGGCAACGTGGCCGTCCAGATCATCAGCAACCGCCCCAAGTTCGCGCCGCGCCGCGCGGAGGCCGAAAAGACGCTCTCGGAGGTCGTGGGAGCGCCCGTGAGCATCTCGGCGACCACGACCGACGGTCTGGGCCTCACCGGCCGCGGAGAGGGCATCGCGGCCGTGGCCACGGCCCTGTGCGTGGCCGCGGGCTGAGGCCCGGGCGGCCCCGTCACGACGCGCGTCCGCGCTCCTGGTAGACGAGCAGCTGGTAACCGGGGGCGCTGGCGACGTTGAAGGCGTGGAAGTCCACCGTCAGCGGTCCCCGCTCCGGGTGGCGCAGCAGTTTGGTCTCGTGGGTCTTGGGCTGTACGTCGTGCCTGGCCCAGAGGCCGGGAAACGCGGGGCTGCCGCTGCGGAGCGTCTCCAGGAGTTCGGTGAGCCTCGCCGGTGTGCGGCTGAAGTCGGCGCTGGCGCGCAGGTTCGCCACGGTGGCCTCCGCCGCCGCCTCCCACTCCACGAAGAACCGCGGCCCCTCGGGGTCGAGCATGACCATCTCCAGCAGGTTCGCGGTGTCGGCGAACCCGCGGAACAGGTCCCGCGCCCGGTGGTTCATGGCGATGACGTCGAGCACGGGGTCGAGCACGATGGCCCCGGCCTCCTGCCAGGAGTCGAGGAGGGTGAGCAGCTCGGTCGGGACGGGGCGCACCGTCGCCTCCTCGTCCAGCCGCCGCGCCACACCGGCGAGCGCGTACAGGTGCCCCTCCTCGGCCCGGCTCAGCCGCAGGGTCGCCGACAGCGCCGCCAGCACCGGCTCCGAGGGACGGGGTTCCCTGCCCTGTTCGAGGCGCCGGTAGTAGTCGACGCTGAGCCCGGCGTCCTGGGCGACCTCCTCACGCCGCAGTCCCGGAACCCGGCGGTGGCCGCCCGAGGGGAGACCGAGGGCGTCCGGCGTGACCTTCGCGCGGCGAGTGCGCAGGAACTCGCCCAATTCCGTCTTCGCCATGGGTGGAGTCTAGGAGCCGGGCGCCGGATGAGGGGGGCCGCGTCGCAGCCTCCCTCATCCGGCGCCGCGGTCCGAGCATGGTGGACATGAACACCACAGCGAACACTCAGCCCACCGCACAGGTCGTCTCCGGCACGCCGCTCACCGGCCGGATCGCCGTCGTCACGGGTGCCTCCAGCGGCATCGGCGAGGCGACCGCGCTCCGGTTCGCCGAGTTGGGAGCGAAGGTCGCGCTGATCGCCCGCCGGGGCGACCGGCTCGAAGCGCTCCAGGAGCGGATCCGCGCGAACGGCGGCACGGCCCTGGCGCTGCCGACCGACGTCACGGACCGCGAGGCCGTCCTGGCCGCCGCCCGGCGGATCGAGGACGGGCTCGGCCCCGTCGACCTGGTCTTCGCCAACGCGGGGGTCCAGCTCATCTCGGGGATCACCGACCTGGCGGTGGACGACTGGGACACCCAGCTCAACACCAACGTGGTCGGCGTCATGAACACCGTCCAGGCCTTCGTCGGCTCGTTGGAGGCCGCGGCCGCGGCGGGACGGCCCGCCGACCTGATCACGACCTCCTCGATCGCCGCGGTGCGGGTCCTGGAGAAGTTCCAGGTCTACTCGGCGACCAAGGCCTACGTCACCCAGCTGTCGCGGCTGCTGCGCACGGAGCTGGGGCGCAAGCGGGTCCGCGTGTGCACCATCGAGCCCGGCATGGTGGACACCGAGCTGCCCGACCACGTCACCGACCCGGACGCCTCGAAGCTCATGGCGGACCTCATCGAGCAGATCGACGTGCTGCGGTCCGAGGACGTCGCCGAGACGGTCTCCTTCGTGGCGTCCGTGCCCAGGCACGTGAACCTGACCGAGATCACGATCCTGCCGACCGAGCAGATCATCTGAGGGCGGGCGCCCTCGGTGGCGGGGGAGGTGCGCCGTGGTCGGGTGTGCCGCCGTCGGGTGCCCCGGTGGGCTTCGAGGGCTTGGGTCCGGGGCCCGGAGGGGCCGGAGTGATCCGGGGCAGCACGGTGTCGGCGGTCTCCGAGGGCCCCCTTGTCTTCAGGCCAGGCTGTGGCGGCCAGGGGGCACCAGAACGGCTTCGGGGCTGTGCACAACCTGTGCACAGCCCCGTCGTGTGTCTGCCCGACCCGTCCGCCGGGCGCGCCTACCCGCCGTTCCTACTCGTCCGGGCGGAGCGGTTCGCTGCGCACGCGCCGCGAGGGCGGACCCGACGTGAAGTCCGGCAGCGGCGGACGCGGCGGCTTGAGCACCATGGGGCGCTTCTCCACCGGTGTGTGGGGTCTGCGCCGCTCCGGAGCGGGACGCCCGGCACCGGGCGCGGGCCCGGCCGGGGGCTCCGGGGAGGAGGGGAGCCGCCCGTCCTCGTCCTCCTCCCGGACCGCCGGGGGAAGCTCCTCCGCCTCGGGCGGGAGGTCGGCGTCGGTCGCGGAGGGTTCGGGATCCCCGAGCGGTTCCGGCTCCTGGAGCGGATCCTTCTCAGGGAACCGGTCCTCGTCGGACTCGTACCAGGCCCAGGCCTCCTCCAGCCTCGGCGCGGGCTCCACGGGTGCGTCCGAGGGGGGCGCCGCCTCCACCGGGGCCTCGCCGATCCGGAACGCCGCCCGCACCGTGGGGCCGGTGTCGTGGTCCAGCACGGGGGTCGGCTCCGGCTCCCGGGACTCCTCCGCGAAGGGGGAGGCGTCGTCCTCCGGCGGCGTCCACACCGGCGGCACGTAGTCCGCGAGGACGTGGGCGCCCGAGTCGTCCGCGGGCGGCTCCCAGTGCGCTGTGTCCTCGGGGGCGGGCTCCGCCGAGGGTCCGGCTTCCACCGCGGGCTCGGTGTCGGGCTCCGGCCCGGACGGCGTACTCCGCGGGTCCGACACGGGCGCGGACTCCGGCACGGACCCGGCCCGCGCGTCCTCGGTCCCCGCCACGGGGTCCGGCTCGGACGGTGCGTCCGCCACCGGCTCGGGCGCCACGGCGGGGGCGGGCTCCCGCCGGGGTTCCGCGGGCTCCTCCACCGGTTCGGGCTCCGGTTCGAAGACCGTGGCGGCCCCGGTCTCCGGCTCCGGCCGCACGCGGCGCTCGGGCTCCACGTGCGGCTCCGGCTCGTGCTCCGCGGCCACCGGCGGGGCGTCGGCCTCGTCCGACACCGGGTCGCCGAAGGGCGGCTCGTGCTCGAAACCCTCGTCGGCCAGGTGGTCGGGGCCCACCGCGACCGGCTCCGGCGCCGTTTCCGGTTCCGGTTCGTCGTCGGCGGGTGCGGCCGCGCCGGGCACCACCGGGGTCTCCTCGGCCGCCCGCTTGATCGGGTTGTGCCCGTCCCGCGAGCGCCGGGGCAGGCGCACCGTCGGCACGGACGCCTCGATCCCGTCCCCGTCGTCCCAGTCGTCCCGGTCGTTCCCGGTGCCGGAACGCGGTGCGTCGGTCCCGGCCGCGGGCAGCGGCTCGGCGGCGAACTCCTCGTCGTCCCAGCCGTCCCCGTCTCGGCCCGCCTCGTCCCGGTCCCAGGCGGCGTCGGGTTCGGGGTCCCTCCGGCGCTCCCGCCGCTCCCCGGAGTCCTCCGACCGCGCGAACGCCCCGGACCCTCCCGAGGTCTCCGGGACCCCGGCGGACCCCGGGCCCTCGTCGTCCCGGCGGTCCTGGTCCCACCTGTCCTCGTCCCGGTCGTCCCCGGCCCCGCGGCCCTCGTCCCGGCCGGGGCGGCCGACGGGCGCGAACGCCTCGGTCTCCTTCTCGTCCTCGTCCCGGTCGTCGGAGCCCAGGCGCAGCAGCCGCGTCCGGAGCGTGCCGCCCTCCGGGACGGACAGGGGAGCGGTGTCCCCGCGCGGGGGGACCGCGGTGCGGGCGTGCAGCACGGTCGTGGGGTCGTCCGCCGGACGCGGCCTCGCCATCCGTGAGCGGCGGCGCCTGCGCATGTGCGCGCGCAGGGTCATCCACAGCAGGAAGGCCACCAGCAGCGCCGCGAGCGGCGCCACCGCCACGATCACGTTGGCGACCCCCTGGTGCACCCGCTCGACGAGTTCCAGGCTGCTCATCAGCATCGCCGTCGCGGCGAACAGGACCAGCACCGGGATCAGCACCAGGTCGACCCAGAGCCGCTCGCGCGGAGGCGCTCCGCGCAGCAGGTAGCTCACCCAGCACGCCATCATCAGCAGCAGGGTGTAGGTCACCGGGAACACGTGGGCGAGGGGGCTGCCCTCGTGGCCGCCGTACTCGGCGAACTGGAAGATGCCGTTGTAGGAGATGACGAGGGCGCACAGGGCGATGAGGCCGACGAACAGGCCGCCGCCGACGAGAGCACCGGCTCCCGCGCCGCGACCTGCTGCGGGCCTACCGTTCCGTGTCCCTGACTCGGGGGCGTTGTTGTAAGGGGCCATCGCCTTCGCAGCGTAGTCCAGGCGGTGCCGCGAACACGAGATTCCGGCTGATTATGGTCGCTACCAGACGGGCCGTCCCCAGGCGTTCTGTGTCGTTCTGTCGGAATATGCAGGGAGTGGCGCTCGGGAGAACCCTGGGAACGGACTTCCGGTCAGGGTTATCTCACACCTCGTGTGTCCGAATACGGCCAATCACATATACGCACTTGGGGATGTCCGGGAGGGCTTCTCCCACCTGGGAGTCCCTGGTTTGTGACGTCGTCGCGAGGGGAAAGGGGATACGCTTGACAACGTGAGTCTGCGCTTCTACGACACCAGTGCCCGACAGGTCCGCGAGTTCGTCCCGCTGCGCGAGGGGGCCGCCTCCCTGTACCTGTGTGGTGCCACGGTGCAGGCACCCCCGCACATCGGGCACATCCGCTCCGGGGTGAACTTCGACATCCTGCGCCGCTGGTTGACGCACCTGGGGTACGACGTCACCTTCTGCCGCAACGTCACCGACATCGACGACAAGATCATCCGGGTCGCGTCGGACGAGGGCGTGCCGTGGTGGCAGGTCAGCGAGCGCAACCAGCGCGCCTTCACGCACGCGTACGAGATCCTGGGCTGCCTGCCGCCCACCGTCGAGCCGCGGGCCACCGGGCACGTGCCCGAGATGATCGACCTCATGCACCGCCTCATCGACGCGGGCCACGCCTACGCCGCCTCCGACGGCTCCGGCGACGTCTACTTCGACGTGCGCTCCTACCCGCCCTACGGGGGCCTGTCCAACCAGCGCCTGGACCAGGTCGTGGAGTCGGCCGACTGCGACGCGGACCGCGACAAGCGCGACCCCCGCGACTTCGCCCTGTGGAAGGGCGCCAAGCCGGGCGAGCCCAGCTGGCACACGCCGTGGGGGCGCGGACGCCCCGGCTGGCACCTGGAGTGCTCGGCCATGGCCACCAAGTACCTGGGCCCCAGCTTCGACATCCACGGCGGCGGCCTGGACCTGGTCTTCCCGCACCACGAGAACGAGCTCGCCCAGTCCCGCGCGGCCGGGGACGGCTTCGCCCAGTACTGGCTGCACAACGGGCTCCTCGTCGTCGGCGGCGAGAAGATGAGCAAGTCGCTGGGCAACTCCCTGCTCATCCCGCAGATGGTGCGCAAGGTGCGCCCGGTCGAGCTGCGGTACTACCTGGGCCAGGTGCACTACCGCTCGGTCATCGACTACTCCGACGCCGCCCTCCAGGAGGCGGCCACCGCCTACCAGCGCATCGAGGGCTTCCTCACCCGCGCCGTCGAGGTGCTGGGCGAGGTCGCCCCGGCAGCGGACGTCCCCGCGGAGTTCGCGTCCGCGCTCAACGACGACCTCGGGGTCTCCCAGGCGCTCGCCGTCGTGCACGGCCACGTCCGCGAGGGCAACACGGCGCTGGCGGCGGGCGGCAAGGAGCAGGCCGCCGAGATCGCCGGTGAGCTGCGCACCATGCTCGGCGTCCTGGGCCTGGACCCGCTCGGGGAGCAGTGGGCCACCGGCGGGGACCAGGGGCTGCGCGAGGTCGTGGACGCCCTGGTGGCGGTCGCCCTGGAGCAGCGCCAGGCCGCCCGCGGCCGCAAGGACTACGCGGCGGCCGACGCGATCCGCGACCAGCTCGCGGGGGCGGGCGTCGTGGTCGAGGACACCCCCGAGGGCCCGCGCTGGGACCTGCGCCGCGACTGAGGCGGCCCGGGCGGTGGCGCGGCGGCGTTAGTCTGGGAGTTTGCCGCCGCGTTCACGTTGGCAGGCCATATTCCACCAGCCGGATGCCACGCGCCTCCGGCATGCCCGCGACACTGACGGGGAGGCGGCGACCATGCCGGCGAAGAAGAGCAAGAAGGGCCCGACCAAGGGCAGCGGAGGCAAGGGCCGCCGCTCGCTGGAGGGCAAGAGCGGCACCCTGCCCGCCGAGCAGCGGCACTGGTACGAGGGCAAGCAGCGGGCCAGGGCCGCCCGCCGCCCCGACTCCGGAGGCGGTGCCCGGGGCCCGCAGCAGGGGGAGCGCCGCCGTGCGGACGCCTCCGACCTGCTGGTGGGGCGCAACCCGGTGGTGGAGGCGCTGCGCGCCGGCATGCCCGCCACCCGCCTGTTCCTGGCCAACAGCCTCGACCCGGACGAGCGCGTCAACGAGGCGGCCCGGATCGCCGGTGAGCGCGGCCTGGACGTGCTGGAGGTCACCAAGACCGAGCTCGACCGCCGCTGCGAGAGCAACGGCCAGCCCGGCGCGGCCCACCAGGGGCTCGCGCTCCAGGTGCGCCCCTACCAGTACCGCGCGCCCGAGGCCCTGCTGGACACGGCGCTGGAGTCCGACACCCCGGCGCTGATCGTGGCCCTGGACGGGGTGACCGACCCGCACAACCTCGGCGCCATCGCGCGTTCGGCCGCCGCGTTCAACGCGCACGGCCTGCTCATCCCCGAGCGCCGCTCGGCCGGGGTCAACCTCACCGCCTGGAAGACCTCCGCGGGCACCCTCGCCCGGCTGCCCGTGGCCCAGGCCACCAACCTGACCCGCGCGCTGGAGGGCTACAAGAAGGAGGGCGTGTTCGTCGTCGGCCTCGACGCCGGCGGCGACACCCCCATCCCGGACCTGGAGCTGGCCACCGGCCCGCTGGTCATCGTGATCGGCTCCGAGGGCAAGGGCCTGTCCCGCCTGGTGCGCGAGGCCTGCGACGTGGTCGCGAGCATCCCGATCGGCAACGCGGAGTCGCTGAACGCCTCCGTGGCCGCCGGGGTGTCCCTCTACGAGGTGGCCCGCCGCCGCTCCGCCGCGAAGGGGTAGCAGCGCCCCGCGCCGGACCCGTCCCGCTCCGCGCACGCGGAGAAGGGCGGGTCCGCGCTTTCGTTTTCCGCTCCGGCCCCGCGGGTAGCTGTGCTGCTGCACCTGACCATCGCAGAGGAAGCGGGTGGGCGGCATGGCGACTCCTCCTGTCCCCGGCTACGAGGACCTCTCGCTCCGGGACCTGGACGAACGCGTCCGCTCCCTCTCCGCGGAGCGGGTGCGCGAGCTGATCGCCTACGAGGAGAGCCACTCCGGCCGGATGCGGGTGCTGGAGCTGCTGAAGGACCGCCTGCACTCGGCCGAGGGAGGCGACGAGGCGCACCGGGACCCCGGGCCCGAGGGCGGGGAGGACGCCGCCGACGCCGCCGACGCGCGGGCGGTGCCCGAGAGCCCGGAGCGCCCGCCCGGCCGGGACCCGTCCTGACCGGGCGAACGGTCCGGGGAACGCGCATGGTCGTCCGTGAGGAGGCCCCGGTATGAGCCTGCGGCGCAGCGACCCGGCCGAGCCGGGGATCACCAGGCGTCGTCGCGGTCGCGGACACAGCTACCACGGCCCGGACGGCAAGCCGGTCACCGACCCCGACCAGATCCGGCGCATCAAGGAACTCGTCGTGCCCCCGGGCTGGCACGACGTGTGGATCTGCCCCTCGCCCGAGGGGCACATCCAGGCGTGCGGCACCGACGACGCGGGCCGCCGCCAGTACCTCTACCACGCCGAGTGGCGGCGCCGGAGCGAGGAGGCCAAGTACGACCGGATGCTCGACTTCGCCGAACTGCTCCCCAGGATCCGCGGCACGCTGGCCGAGCACCTGGGCCGCCGCGGACTGCGGCGCGAGCGCGTCCTGGCCGCGGCCGTCCGCCTGATCGACCTCGGCTTCCTGCGGGCGGGGGGCGACGCCTACGCCGCCCGCAACGACTCCTACGGGGTGGCGAGCCTGCTGCGCGAGCACGTCCACCGCAGACGCGGCACGGTGGTGTTCGAGTTCCCCGGAAAGTCCGGCCAGGACCAGCGCGTCGAGTGCGCCGAACCCGAGATCTGCCGGGTGGTCTCCGGCCTCCAGCGCGTCCGCTCACCGGGGCAGGACCTGTTCGCCTACCGCGTCGGCGACGACTGGCACGACGTGAACACCGACGACCTCAACTCCTACCTGCGCGAGGTCGCCGGGGAGGAGCACACGGTCAAGGAGTTCCGCACCTGGCACGCGACGGTCCTGGCCGCGGTCGGGGTGGCGGTGGCCGTGCCGCCCGAGGACGACAGGGCCCTGGCCCGGCTGAGGACCCACGTGGTCCGCGAGGTGGCCGACTACCTGGGCAACACCGAGGCGGTGGCCCGGGACTCCTACATCGACCCCCGCGTCTTCCGGCTGCACGAGCGGGGTGTGACGATCGCCGGGGCGCTGCCCGAACTGGGCGGTGAGGCGTCCGCGGGCGAACTCGCCACCCAGGGCGGGGTGGAGGAGGCGGTGCTGCGCATGCTGCGCGACAACGGCGACGCCTGAGGGCCGGGGGCGCGCCGGACCCGCGCGCCCCCGGCGGGTTCAGCCCTCCTGCGCGGCGATCAGGCTCGCCGGGCGCAGGTCGGTCCACTCGCGCTCCACGTACTCCAGTGCCTCGGCCCGGGAGGTCTCGCCCTGCGCCACCCGCCAGCCCCGGGGCACCTCGGCGAACGCGGGCCACAGGGAGTGCTGGCCCTCGTCGTTGACCAGCACGAGGAAGCGGGCGTCCTCGTCGTCGAAGGGGTTGCTCACGTCGTTCCGTCTCCTTGTCGTCGTGGGTGCCGCGCACCGTTCGCGCGGCACGGTCAGCGCGCCCGGCGGTTCCGCGCGCGCCCCCGCCCGGCCTCGCGCACGAGGCCGCGCAGCCGTTCGGTGTACTCGTCGGCCAGGGCCCGCACCGTCTCGGGCCGGTGCCGGTTGGCCGAGTAGGTCCAGGAGAACTCCAGCCGCCCGCCGGTGACGCCGCCGGTCACGTCGAACAGGCCGGTGCGCTCCTCCTGGGGGGCGTGGTCGCACGGCGGCAGGGGCAGCAGACGCCCCACGGGGCCGCCGTCCCGGTCGCCGAACCGCCCCAGGTAGTTGAAGGCCACCCGGGGTTCGGGCATCGCGGCCAGCGGAGCCGGAACCCCGTCGCCGCCCAGCTCGCGCAGCGCCCCGAACCCGATCGCCTCCGGCGCCGCCCGCCGCTGGGCCCGGGCGGCGGCCACCGCCTCGGCCGTGCCGGTGCCCGGGGGGACCTCCAGCAGCACCGGGTGGATGGCGGTGAACCAGCCCACCGTGCGGGACAGGTCCACGTCGTCGAACAGGTCCTCGCGGCCGTGGCCCTCCTTGGCCACCAGCAGGCGGGGGTCGCCGCTCCAGTCGGTCAGCACCCGGCCCAGCGCGCCGAGCAGCACGTCGTCGATGCTGCTGCGCAGCGTGCCGGGCACCCGGCGCAGCAGCGCCTCGGTCTCCTCCGCCGACAGGGAGGCCGTGACGATCCGCTGGGAGGCCACGTCGTTGGGGCCCGAGTCCAGCTCCACCGGCAGGCGGGCGTCCGCGGCCCGGGTCGCGAGGTCGGCCCAGTACCCGGCGTCCCCGTCGAAGGCGCCCCGGGCGGTGTGGTCCCCGAGGCGGCGCGCCCACTCGGGGAAGGGGGTGGTGGGCGCTCCCAGGTCCACCGCCTCCCCGCGCTCCAGCTGACCGTAGGCGGTGGCCAGGTCCTCCAGCAGCACCCGCCAGGACACGGCGTCGACCACCAGGTGGTGCGCCGACAGCAGCACGCGCGGAGCCCGGCGCCCGCCCGGGTCGAACACCACCGCCTCGAACAGGGGCCCCTCCGCGAGCCGCTTGGCGGGGCGCTCGCGCAGGGCCTCGCGCTCCACCGCCCGCTCCAGCTCCCCGTCGCCGCCGTCCACGCGCACCACCCTGGCGCCGGGCGCCGCGTCGGCGTCCAGGTGCCCGCGCGGGCCGTCCGCGGTGTCGGTGACCCGCAGCCGCAGCATGTCGTGGTGCGCGGGCAGGCTGTCGGCGGCCCGCGCCCACAGCCGGGGGTCGGTGCCCTCGGCCGCCTCGAACAGCAGTGACATGTCGAAGTGCTCGGGGCGGCGCGTGCGGGTGCGCAGGAACCAGCGCTCCACCGGCGTGGGCGGGACGGTTCCGGTGACCGGGATCCGCACGGGCGCGCCGTCCGCGGCCCCGCCCCGCTCGGCCGCGGCGGCCAGGTCGGCGACGGTTTGGTGCAGGAAGGCGTCGCGCGTGGTGATGTTCCATCCGGCCTCGCGCACCCGCGAGACCATCTGGATGCTCAGGATCGAGTCGCCGCCCAGCGAGAAGAAGTTGTCGTGGCGGCCCACGTCCGCGACCCGCAGCAGCTCCGCCCAGATATCCGCGAGCGCCTCCTCGACGGCGCCGCGGGGGGCCGCGTCCGGGGCGGCGCGCTCCCCGGGCTCGGCGGGCTCGGGCAGGGCGGCCCGGTCCACCTTGCCGTTGGCGTTGAGGGGGATGGCGTCCAGGAACACCACGGCGCCCGGGACCATGTAGTCGGGCAGGGTCCGGCGCAGCCGCTCGCGCAGGTCCGGCAGGTCCGCGTCCGCTCCCGGAGCGCGGACCGCGTAGGCGACCAGGCCGCGCGCTCCGGAGGCGGAGCGGTGCACCTGGACGGTGGCCTGCGCCACGTCGGGCAGGCGCAGCAGGGCCGCCTCCACCTCCCCGGGTTCGATGCGAAAGCCCCGCAGCTTGACCTGGGAGTCGGCGCGGCCGGTGTACTCCAGTTCGCCGGAGTTGTTCCAGCGCACCAGGTCACCGGTGCGGTAGAGCCGCCCGCCGTCGCCGAAGGGGTCGGCCACGAAGCGCTCGGCGGTCAGCCCGGGGCGGCCGTGGTAGCCGCGGGTGACCCGGCCGCCCACGTACAGCTCGCCGACCGCGCCCACCGGGACCGGCCGCAGCCGCTCGTCCAGCACGTGCAGCCGGGTGCCGTCCAGGGGGCGGCCGATCGGCACCGGTTCGGGCGTGGCGCCCTCCCGGGGCAGCGCGTGGTGGGCGGCGAAGGTGGTGGTCTCGGTGGGCCCGTAGCCGTTGGCCACGATCGTGTCCGGGCAGGCGCGGCGCACCCGCTCCACCGCGTGCGGGCTGGCCGCCTCGCCCCCGGTGATGACCTGCTCCATCCCGGTGAAGCAGGAGGGGTCCTGCGCGGCGTAGAGGTTGAACAGCGCCGCGGTGACGAAGGTGGCGCTGACCCGGTGCTCCGACACCAGGGCGGCGAAGCCGTCCGCGTCCAGGCGCCCCGGCGGGGCCACCACGACGGTGCCGCCGGTCAGCAGCGCCGCCCAGATCTCGTAGGTGGCGGCGTCGAAGGCGTGTGAGGAGTGGAAGAGCGTGCGCCGGGCGTGCCCGCCGGACCAGCGCCGGTCCGCGGCCAGGCGCACCACGTCGGCGTGGGTCACCGCCACGCCCTTGGGCGCGCCGCTGGAACCGGAGGTGTACATGACGTAGGCGAGCTGGTCGGGGCGGGCGCCGTCCAGTCCACGCGCCCCGACGTCCGTGGCCGGTGCGGCGTCGGCGGCGTCGACCAGCACCGCCGTGCAGGTCGGCGGCACCCGGTCGGCGGAGGCGGTGTCGGTGATCGCGCAGGGCGCCCCCGTCTCGGCGACCAGCAGGCGGACGCGTTCGGCGGGGTCGTCGGGGTGGACGGGGACGTAGGCGCCCCCGGCGCGCAGCACCGCGAGCATCGCGGTGACCACGTGCGGCCCCCGCTCCAGCAGCAGGGGCACGGGCGTCTCGGCCCCCACCCCCAGCGAGCGCAGCCGCGCCGCCAGGGCGGCGGAGGCGCGGTCCAGTTCGGCGTAGGTCACCGCCGTGCCGGGGCCCGCCAGGGCCGGGTGGTCGGGGTTCTCGCGCGCCCGCTCGCCGAACACGCCGGGCACCGAGGCCGGGGGGTGGCCGGGCGTGCCGGTGCCCCAGGACCGCAGGGCCTCGGCCTCCTCCGGGGCGGGCGCGGGGGCCAGGGAGCGCACGGGCGCCCCGGGCGCGCGGGAGAGCAGGTCGAGGACGGCGGTCAGGTGGTGGGCGATCCGGTCGGCGGTTCGGGCGTCGAACAGGTCGGTGTCGTACTCCACCGCGCCCAGCAGCCGCCCGTCCTCCTCCGCGAACTCCACCGTCAGGTCGAACTGGGTGTGCCGGTGGACGACGTCGTGCGGGCGCGCGCGGAGTCCGCCGACCCTCCAGGGGGCGCCCGGTGTGTTGCGCAGGGTGACCAGCGCCTGGACCAGGGTGGGGCGGGAGGGGTCGCGTTCCTGCCCGGTCGCGTCCACGACGCCGTCGAAGGGCACCTCGCCGTGCTCGAACGCGGCCAGGACGGTCTCGCGCACGTCGGCGAGCAGCGAGGCCGCGCTCGCGTCGGGGTCCACCCGCAGGCGCAGGGCCACGGTGTCGACGAAGAACCCGACCGTGTTCTCCAGGGCCGCGTCGTCGCGCCCGGAGGTCACCGTGCCCAGCACGAGGTCGCGCTGGCCGCTGTGGCGTGCGAGGGTCACCGCGGTGGCGGCGGCCAGCACCATGAACAGCGTCAGGCCGTGCTCGGACTCCAGCGCGCGGACGCCCTCGCGCACCCGCGCGGGGACCTCGAAGGCGCGCGCGGCGCCGAGGCCGCGCCGCCGGGCGGGCCGGGGCCGGTCGGTCGGCAGCGCCAGGGGCTCCACCCCGGCGAGCTGCTCGCGCCAGTACCGCAGGTGTTCCTCGAAGGCGCCCGAGCGGGCCCGTTCCTCCTGCCACACGGCCACGTCGGTGGCGCGCAGGCCCACCGGCTCCAGGTCCGCGGCGCCGGGCAGCGCGTCGGCCGGGACGCCGGGCCGCTCGCGGGCGGCCTCGTAGAGCGCGCCCAGGTCCCCGAAGAGCACCGACATCGACCAGGCGTCGGTGACGATGTGGTGCATGGCGACGGAGAGGACGTGGTCGCCCTCGTCCACGCGCACCAGCAGGACCCGGGTCAGGGGTCCACCGGCCAGGTCGAAGGGACGCGCGGCGAACTCCTCCAGCAGAGCGTCCAGCCGCTCCTCGCGTCCGGCGCCGGGCGGGCCGTCCAGCTCGACCGTCTCCACGGGCAGACCGGAATCGGGGAGCACGACCTGGTGCGGCGTGCCGTCCCGGGAGGGGAAGACCGTGCGCAGCGCCTCGTGGCGCGCGGACAGGGCGTGCAGGGCCCGCTCCAGCGCCGCGGTGTCCAGTTCACCGGTCAGGCGCAGCGCGCCGCCGGAGTTGTACCCGGACCCTCCGGGCGAGTACTGGTCCAGGAACCACATCCGGCGCTGGGCGGCGGACAGGGGCGCGGGGCCCTGGCGCTCCGTCCGCGCGGGCGCGTCGCGGCGGTCGCCGGAGCCGTCGTAGAGCTCGGCCAGCGCCGCGATGGTGGGCCGCTCGAACAGCGCGCGCAGCGGGGGCCGGTAGCCCAGCCGCTCGGCGGCGCGGGCGAGCACGCGCACGCCGGTGACGGAGTCGCCGCCCACGCGGAAGAAGTCGTCGTGCACGCCGACGCGCTCCAGGCCCAGCAGGGAGCACCACACCCGGGCCAGCTCCCGCTCCGCGCGGTTGCGCGGGGCCGTGTGCCCGGCGCCGGAGCGCGCGGCCCAGTCCACGGCGGGCAGGGCGCGCCGGTCGGTCTTGCCGTTGGCGGTGACCGGGACGCTCTCCAACACGACGAAGGCCGCCGGGACCATGTAGGCGGGGAGCACACGGGCGGCCCGCTCCAGGTCGGCGGGGGTCGGGGCGTGCCCGGGGGAGGGGACGGCGTAGGCGACCAGGCGGCGCGAGGCTCCGGTGCCGTCGACCACGACCACGGCCCGTTCGACCCCGGGCAGGCGGGTGAGGGCGTGCTCGACCTCGCCCGGCTCCACGCGGTGGCCGCGGATCTTGACCTGGTCGTCGGTGCGGCCGAGGAACTCCAGCCGCCCGCCGACGCGGCGGACCAGGTCGCCGGAGCGGTACATGCGCCCGCCCTCGGCGTCCGGGTCGGCGACGAAGCGCGCGGCGGTGGTGCCGGGCAGGTTGAGGTAGCCGTGGGCCAGCCCGTCGCCGCTGATGTAGAGCTCGCCGGGGACGCCGTCGGGCACCGGGCGCAGCCAGCGGTCCAGGACCCGTACGCGGGTGCCCGTCGCGGGGTCGCCCAGGGGAGGGATGCCGCCGTCCGTCAGCGGCGCGCTGAGGGTGGTGCACACGGTGGACTCGGTGGGGCCGTAGCCGTTGTACACGGCCCGGTCGCCGCAGAAGCGGGCGACCTGCTCGCCGGGGCAGGCCTCGCCCGCAACGAGCAGGTGCTCCACCGGGCCCAGCTCGTCGGGGGACAGGCCGGGCAGCAGCGCGGGCGGCAGGGTCACGTGGGTGACGCGGTGCTCGCGCAGGGCGCGGGGCAGGCCCTCGCCCGCCAGGGACGGCCGCGGCAGCAGCACGGCGGCCGCGCCGTTGAGCAGCGCCACCACCAGCTCGGCGATGGCCGCGTCGAAGCTGGGGGAGGCGAACTGGAGCAACCGCGAGCCGGGGCCCACGCGCATGCGCTCGCCCTGGAAGGCGGCCAGGGCGGCCAGGCCGCGGTGCGCCACCAGGACGCCCTTGGGCCTTCCGGTGGAGCCGGAGGTGTAGATGAGGTAGGCGGGGTCCTCGGGGAGGACGCGCTCGCGCAGCGGCTCCGCGCGGTCCACGTCGGGGTCGGCCGCGTCCACCAGCGGACCGCCCCCGGGGAGGCGACGGGCGCCCGCGGCGTCGGCGACCACCGCGCGCGGCTCGGCGTCGTCGAGGATCGCGGCCAGGCGCTCCTTCGGGTACTCCGGGTCCAGGGGGACGTAGACCGCCCCCGCGTACACCACTCCCAGCAGGGCCTCGGCCAGGGCCGGGCCGCGCTCCACGCACACGCCGACGCGGTCGCCCCGCGCCACGCCGAGTTCGCGCAGCCGCCGGGCCAGGCGCGCGGCCCGCCCGTCCGCCTCGGCGAAGGAGACGGTGCGGTCCGCGCCGACCAGGGCGGGGTCGTCGGGGCGCAGGCGCGCCCGCTCGGCGAACAGCTCGGGCAGGCTCCGCGGCCGGGGCCCGGGCTCCCCGGTCCAGGAGCGCTCCAGCTCCCCGGCCCGCTCGGGGCCGACCAGCGCCACGGCGCGCAGCGGCCGGGGGTCCTCGGCGTTCTCCAGCACCCGCACCAGGTCTCCGACCAGGCGCTCCACGGTGGCGCGGTCGAAGAGCGCGGTGTCGAACTCGGCCGAACCGGCGACGCCGCCGGGGCCGGGACGGAACTCCAGGGTCAGGTCGAAGACCGACTGGCCGCGCCGCACCGGCACGGGCTCGGCCTCCAGGCCGCCCAGCCCCGTCGCGGGCCCCTGGGCGCTCTGGAAGACCACGGCGGCCTGTACCAGCGGTGGCACGGCGGGGTCGCGTTCGGTCAGGACGGCGTCCACGACCGTGTCGAAGGGGACCTCACCGTGGTCGAGGTCGGCGAGGAACCCGGCGCGCGTCCGGTCGAGCAGCGCGCCGAAGGACAGCTCCTCGTCCACGTGCTGGCGCACGGCCAGGGTGTTGACGAAGAAGCCCGCCGTCGCGTGCAGCCGCCGGTCCTCGCGGCCGGAGGCGACGGTGCCCAGCACCACGTCGGGGTTGCGGCTCCAGCGGGCCGCGGTCACCTGGGCCGCGGCCAGCAGCACCGTGGACAGGTGGGTGCCGTGGTCGGCGGCCAGGCGTTCGAGGCGCTCCGTCAGAGGTGCGGACAGCGCGAAGGGCAGGGTGTCTCCCGCTCCCTCGCGCACGGCCGGGCGCGGGCGGTCGGCGGGCAGTTCGAGCACGGGCGGGTCGGCGAGCCTGCGGCGCCAGTACTCCAGCGAGCGGTCCAGGGCGGGGCCGTCCAGGCGCGTGCGCTGCCACGCGGCGTAGTCGGCGTACTGGAGGGGCGGCGCGCCCAGCTCCTCGGCCAGGGATTCCGGCGCGCGTCCGGGGTCGGCGGTGGCGGCGCGGTAGAGGGTGTCCAGTTCGGTGCGCAGCAGGTCCAGGGACCAGCCGTCGGTGACGATGTGGTGCAGGCACAGCACCAGCACGTGGACGCCGGGCCCCTCGGCCAGCAGCCTGGCCCGCATCAGGGGGCCGCGCTCCAGGTCGAAGGGCAGGGCGTACTCGCGGGCCGCCAGTTCGGCGGCCTCCTCGCGGCTCCCGGCGGCGGTCACCGGCAGCTCCACCTCGCGGGGGGCGCCGATGACCTGGCGCCCCTCGCCGTCCACCTCGGTGAAGGTCGTGCGCAGGGACTCGTGCCGGTGCACGAGCGCGGTCAGGGAGCGCCGCAGCGCCCCGGCGTCCAGGTCCCCGGTCAGCCTCAGCACCAGGGCGGAGTTGTAGTCGGTGCGGCCGGGAGCCATCTGCTCCAGGACCCACAGCCGCTGCTGGGCGAAGGACAGCGCGGCCGGGCGGTCGCGGGGCACGCTCGGGATGTCCTGGCCGCTCCCGCCGCGCGAGCGCAGGCGGCGCAGGACCTCCTCGCGCGCCCTGGCCCGGGCGGCGTCGGTGGTGGGGTCGGCGGTGGCTTCGCTGCTCATGGTGGCTGTGCCGGTCCTCGTCTGCGCAGGGTGTGGATCAGGCGTTGGGGCCCACGGCGAGCCCGCTCAGGCGCAGGGTGCGCCCGTTGTACTGGAGCGCCGTGGCGCGCCGGGGCTCGGCGGGGTCGGCCAGGAAACGCCCGCTGAGCGCGATCCCGCCGTGGCGCTCGGAGACGACGCGGAAGGCGCCGCCCGGGCCGGTGGACAGCGCGCCCTCGAAGCCGTTGGACATGACCAGCCGGTACCCGTCCCGGCCCGGGACGACCTCGGCGACCAGGCCGCCGTTGCCGTAGCGCCCCGTGACGCGGCCCGGGCCGGGCCCGGTGGCGGTGCCCTCGGCCGCGGCGTCGGGCTGGCGGTAGTGGCCCACGTCCACCCCCAGCTCGCGCAGGCCGCGGACCACGTGCTCCCAGGCGGTCACGCCGGTGGTGGCGTTGGTGGTCAGCGCCACCACCGAGCCGCCCTCGGGGTCCACACGCAGGTTGCAGGTGGCGCCGTCCAGGGTGCCGTCGTGGCCGTACCACAGGCGGTCACCGGCCAGGTGCAGCGACCACCCGGCGCCCCAGCCGTCGGCCAGGCCGAAGGGGTCGGCCACGCTCACCGAGCGGCCCATCTCGCGCAGCACGTCTGGTGCGGCGACCTCGCCGTCCAGGGCGGCGTGCTCGGGGTCGAGGAAGGCGCGGCCGAAGGCGGCCAGGGCGGTGGCGCTGGCGGCCAGGCCCCCGGCCGGGGCGAGCGCCGGTTCGATGTGGAAGCCCACCGGGTGGGCCCGGCCCGCGCCGTCGACGGCGTGTCCGGTGACCAGGTCGGCGGTGGGGAAGGGGCGCGGCGCCAGGACCGGCGCCAGTTCCATGCCGGTGGAGCCGCACAGGTGCGACTCCACGGTCTCCCACCAGCTCTGCCCGGTGACGGTCTCCACGAGCCGGCCCGCCACGGCGTAGCCGGTGTTGGAGTAGGAGAACAGCGTGCCCGGCTCGGCGACGCGGTCCTCGGGCGCGAGCGAGGAGACGTAGCGGCGCAGGGAGGGCGCGGGCGCGGTCTCGGAGCGCTCCGAGACCAGCCCGGCGGTGTGGCTGAGCAGCTGGCGGGGGGTGGCGCCCCGCAGCGGGTGGTCGGGGGAGGACCCGCCCAGGTGGTCCAGGACCGGGGCGTCGAGGTCGACGTCTCCGTCCTCCACCAGTTGCATGACCAGGGCGGCGGTGACGGTCTTGGTCACCGACCCCATCGGGAAGAGCGAGTCGGGCGCCACGGGGCGCCCCGTCTGGATGTTCTCCACCCCGGTGGCGCAGGTGTGCAGCTCACCGCGGTGGTAGACCGCCAGTTGGGCTCCGGGGACGCCGGCCTGGTGAGAGGTCCGGCGGAGCAGGTCGGACAGGGCGTCGCGCACGACGTTCTCCTCGTGGGAGTCGGAGGGCACCCGAAAGGCCGGCGCTCGGGACGGGAGCGGCCGGTCGCTTCGGTGGGGACGGGGCGGTACACCGCACGTGCCACGGATACTCACATATCGCTTCGAATCTTGGCAAGGGTTTCGGATATGTCGGGAACCAGGTGACGGGGAATACGGTCCGGGCCTTCCAGGAGATTTCCGGGGTGTGAAGACATTAGCCCCGTACCGAGGCCTTCGTGTTTTTCCCGGTGTATCCCCGCCGTTAGCAGGGGGTTCGCCTTCCGGTCGGGACGGTGAAGGCTTGGATGGGAGGGTCGTGTCGCGTTGTGGACGTCGGTCGACAACGGCCTGGGTTTACCCGCGTGATTGTGTTCCTTGTCACCCGTTCGTGCTGGTGAAGAGGGGATTGCGGTCAATAGTGCTCCTGTTCGCGTATGCGCTGTTTTGGTCGCTGAAACGGCGGTTCTTCTGCGGGAGCGGGGCCGAAGGGATCGTCGGGTGAACGCGGTTCGGTCTTTTGTGGAGTAACCCGTGTACTGGGTTCCGGGGTGTGGTATGGGCCTTGTCGAGGTCCTGAGCGGCGGTGATGTGCCCGCCCGGGCGGGTGTGCTCCCGTGGGGCGGCCTCGGGGTGCGGCCGTCGGGGCCCGGGGTGGGGGTGTGGTTTCGGCGGTGTCGTACGTCGGGGGCGTGCGTACGGGGCTGACCTGCGGGCGGAGGAGGGATTTCCCTGATGGCCGCATGTGGACAGGTATTGCCCGATCCTTTACTTTGAGTAATTTAACCACTCCGTACGGTATCCAAACCTTCCGCTCTTGTGTGGCTTTTGTTCGCTTTACATGGCTTTGTGCTGGCGCGATATGTTGAATATGGCTTTTACTCTATTTTGTCTGATTTGGGGCTTGAGTATTCCGTGTGGTGCAAGGTGCTCGGTCTGGGGTTATCTGTCGCCGAAGGGAATATCTGGATGAAGGTGTTTTTGGTAAAGTGCCCGGTTGGATAAGCCGGTATGGCACGCTCTGTTGACGTCCGGCGGTCCGCTGGGAATGGCGGTCCGATTCGCGTCCGCCCGCCCGCCGCCGGACGGCCACGTCACCACCGAGGCGGCGGGCGGCCGGACCCCCACACCGCCCCCACACCCGACCCTCCGCCGTCCTCCCTCCCGAACACGCGCCAGGAGCCGTCACGTGCTGTCCTCCCAGGAGTCCACCCGTCCCGCCCCCGACCCCGCGGACACGGCCCCGCCCTCCTCGGTCCCGGATGCCTTCGCCGCGCAGGCGGCCCGCACCCCCGACGCCCCGGCCCTGCTCGGCGGCTTCCCCACGGTGACCTACGCCGAGCTCGACGCCCGCTCCGCCGACCTGGCGCGCCTGCTGCTGGCCCGCGGGCTCGCACCCGAGGGCACCGTCCTGCTCGCGCTGGAGCGGGGGCCGCACGTGGTCACCGCGATGCTCGCGGTGCTGCGCGCCGGGGGCGCCTACGTGCCCGTCCACCCCGACGAACCCGCCGAGCGGGTGCTCGCCGCCGCCGAGCGCACCGGCGCGCGCCTGGTGCTCACCGACCGCGCGCTCGGCCCCCGCCTGCCCGCCCGCCTGGCCGACCTGGCCCGGATCATCGACCTGGACGCGGAGGGCGGCCCGGAGACCGGAGTGGACGGACGGGGCGGCACGGCCCAGGACGGTGCCGCCGGGGAGGGCACGGCCGTGGGCGGTTCCACCAGGGGCGACTCCGCCGGGGGCGGCTCAACCGGGGACCGTGCCACCGGGGACGGCTCCGCCAACGGGGTCACCGGACCGGAGCTGCCCGCCCCCCACCCCCGCGCGCTGGCCTACGTCATGCACACGTCCGGCTCCACCGGAGAGCCCAAGGGAGTGGCGGTCACGCACGCCGACGTGGTGGCGCTGGCGCGCGACCCCCGCTGGGGCGGCGGCCGTGACCGGCGCGTGCTGCTGCACTCCTCGCACGCCTTCGACGCCGCCACCTACGAGATCTGGGTACCGCTGCTGCGCGGCGGCGCCGTGGTCGTCGCTCCGCCGCAGCGGCTCACCGCCGGGGAGTTCGGCGCGCTGGCCCGCCGCCACCGGATCACCTCCACCTTCGTCACCGCCGCCCTGTTCGACCTGTTCGCCGCCCAGGACCCCTCCTGCTTCGCCCCGCTGCGCGAGGTCATCGCCGGGGGAGAGGCCGTCCCGCCCGGCGCGGTCCGCGCCGTGCTGGACGCCTGCCCCGGCACGGCGGTCGCCAACGGCTACGGGCCCACCGAGACCACCACCTTCGCCACGCACTTCGCCGTGGACCGCGACCGGCCCCCGCTGCTGTCGGTGCCCATAGGCACGCCCCTCGACGGGATGCGCGCCCGGGTGCTCGACGACCGGCTGGTTCCGGTCGCGCCGGGCGCGGTCGGGGAGCTCTACGTGGGCGGGGCCGGGGTGGCCCGCGGCTACCTGGGCCGCCCCGGACTGACCGCCGAACGCTTCGTGGCCGACCCCCTCGGCGGCGGCGAGCGGCTCTACCGCACCGGCGACCTGGTGCGCCGCGACGCCGACGGCCTGCTGGAGTACGTCGGCCGCGCCGACTCCCAGGTCAAGATCCGGGGCTTCCGGATCGAACCCGGGGAGATCGAGGCCGCGCTACTGGCCCAGGACGGCGTCTCCCAGGCCCTGGTCACCGTCCGCGAGGACGCCCCGGGCGCGCGCGTCCTGGTCGGCTACGTCGTCGGGACCGCCGACACCGGCGCCCTGCGCGAACGCCTGGCCGACCGCCTGCCCGGCTACATGGTTCCCACCGCCGTCGTGGCCCTGGACGCGCTGCCCCTGACCGCCAACGGCAAGGTCGACCACCGCGCCCTGCCCGCGCCCGCCGTCCGCTCCGCCGCCGACCACGTCGAGCCGCGCGAGGGCGCCGAACGCGCCGCCGCCGAGGAGTTCGCCGCGGCCCTGGGCCTGGAGCGCGTCGGCGCCCGCGACGACTTCTTCGCCCTGGGCGGCGACTCCATCCTCGCCGCCCGCGTGGCCTGGCGCCTGGGCGAGCGCCTGGGCACCGGCCTCGACCCGCGCGCGCTGTTCCGCCACCCCACCCCCGAGGGCATCGCCGCGGCCGAGGACGCCGGGCGCCGCGAGGAACCCATCGCCCCGGCCGGGCGCGGCCGACCGCTGCCGCTGTCGGCCGCCCAGCGCCGCCTGTGGTTCCTGCACCAGCTCGACGGCGACAGCGCCGAGTACCACACCGGAAGCGCCTTCCGCCTGCGCGGACCGCTCGACGTGTCCGCGCTCGGCCGCGCCCTGGAACTGCTCCAGCAGCGCCACGAGGCCCTGCGCACCACCTACGACACCGTCGACGGCGAGCCCGTCCAGTACGTGCGCGAACCCCGCGCCTACCTGCTCACCGTGCGCGAGATCCCCTCCGCCGACCCGGCCGACCGCGAGCGGGAGCTGCACCGGCACCTGCTGCGCGAGGTGGACACCCCCTTCGACCTCGTGGCGGGGCCGCCCACCCGCGCCCTGCTGCTGCGCCTGGACGAGCGGGACCACGTCCTGGTCCTGAGCACCCACCACATCGCCTGCGACGGCTGGTCGGTCGACCTGCTCCACCGCGACCTCGCCGCGTACTACCGGGCCGCCGTGCGCGGCGAGGAGCCCGACACCCGCGCGGAGACCGACTACGCCGACTTCGCCGTCTGGGAGCAGGGCCGCTGGGAGGGGCCCGAGGCCCGGCACCGCCTGGAGTACTGGGCGCGCGTCCTGGAGGACGTGCCCCCGCTGGCCGTGCCCACCGACCGGCCCCGGCCCGCCCGGCGCACCACAGCCGGCGCCGTGCACCGCACCCGCCTGACCCCCGACCAGCTCCGGGGCCTGCGCGCGCTGGGCGGGGCGTGCGGCGCCACGCTCTTCGCGACCCTGGCCGCCCTGACCCAGGCCGTGCTCTCGGCCGCGTCGGGCTCGGCCGACGTCGCCCTGGGCGCGGCCTCCGCCGGACGCGACCACCCCCAGTTGGAGGACGTGGTCGGCTTCTTCGTCAACCCGGTCGTGCTCCGCTCGCGCCTGAGGCCGGGCACCACCGCTGCCGAGTTCGTCGGGCAGGTGCGCGCCGAGGCCGACGCCGCCCTCGCCCACGAGATGCCCTTCGACCGCGTCGTCGACGCCCTGGTCACCGAGCGCGACCCCTCCCGCGGCCCCCTGTTCCAGGCGCTGATGGTCCTCCAGAACGCCCACACCGGTGGGCTGGAACTGGAGGGCCTGCGCGCCGAGGAGGTCGACCTGCCGCGCACCGCCGCCCTGGCCGACCTGGTCTTCGAGTACGCCGAACGCGACGGCGCCCTGCGCCTGTCGGTGGAGTACAACACCGACCTGTACGACGCCGGGCGCGTGGCGGCCCTGGCCGACACCCTGTCCCGGCTGGCCGACGCCGTCGTCGCCGACCCCGGCCTGGACCTGGCCGCCCTGGACCTGCGGCCCGAGGCCGAACGCGCCCTCCTGGACTCCTGGGAGCACGCCCCCGCCCAGGGCGCGCCCGCCTCCGTGACCGCCGCGTTCGCCGAGCAGGCCGCCCGCACCCCCCGCGCCCCGGCCCTGGTCGGCGACTTCCCGGCGCTGACCTACGCCGAACTCGACGCCCGCTCCGCCGACCTGGCCCGCCTGCTGCGGGCCTGGGGGGTCGGCACGGAGGACGCCGTGCCGCTGCTGCTGGAGCGGGGGCCGCACGTGGTCACCGCGATGCTCGCGGTGCTGCGCGCCGGGGGCGCCTACGTGCCCGTCCACCCCGACGACCCCGCCGAACGCGTGGCCTGGACGGTCGAACGCACCGGCGCGCGCGTCATCGTCACCGACACCGCCTCGCGCTCCCGCCTGCCCGGGGGCACCGACGCGCGCGTGCTGGTCCTGGACGGGCACGGCCCCTACCCGACCGTGCGGACCGAGGACCCCCTGCCCGAGGCAGACCCGCGCGCGCTGGCCTACGTCATGCACACCTCCGGCTCCACCGGAGAGCCCAAGGGCGTGGCGGTCACGCACGCCGACGTGGTGGCCCTGGCGCGCGACTCCCGGTGGGGCGGGAGCCGCGACGAGCGCGTGCTGTTCCACTCCTCACACGCCTTCGACGCCGCCACCTACGAGATCTGGACGCCGCTGCTGCGCGGCGGGGCCGTGGTCGTCGCGCCGCCCGGACGCATGAGCGCCGAGGAGTTCGGCGCGCTGGTCCGTCGCCACCGGATCACCTCGACCTTCGTCACCGCCGCGCTGTTCAACCTCTACGCCGCCCAGGACCCCTCCTGCTTCGCCCCGCTGCGCGAGGTCATCACGGGGGGCGAGGCCGCCAGCCCGGCGAGCGTGCACCGGGTGCTGCGGGCCTGCCCCGGCACCGCGGTCGCCAACGGCTACGGGCCCACCGAGACCACCACCTTCGCCGCCCACCACACCGCCGCTCGCACCGCGGAACCGGTGCGCACCGTGCCCGTCGGCACGCCCCTGGACGGCATGCGCGCGCGGGTGCTCGACACCCTCCTGCGCCCGGTGCCCCCGGGCGCGGTCGGGGAGCTCTACGTGGGCGGGGCCGGAGTGGCCCGCGGCTACCTGGGCCGCCCCGGACTGACCGCCGAGCGCTTCGTGGCCGACCCCGCGGGAGACGGCGAACGGCTCTACCGCACCGGCGACCTCGTGCTGTGGAACGGCTCCGGGGAGCTGGAGTACGTCGGCCGCGCCGACTCCCAGGTCAAGATCCGGGGCTTTCGGATCGAACCCGGCGAGGTCGAGGCCGCCCTGCTCGCCCTGGAGGGCGTCGCCGAGGCCGTCGCCCTCGTGCGCGCCGCACCCGGCGGCGGGCGCAGACTCCTCGCCTACGCCGTGCCCTCGACCGGGGAGGCGGACGAGGAGACCGCCGAGGAGTGGCGCCGCGCCCTGGCCCGCGTCCTGCCCGGCTACATGGTTCCCGCCGCCGTCGTGGCCCTGGACGCCCTGCCCCTGACCGCCAACGGCAAGGTCGACCGCCGCGCCCTGCCCGACCCCGGGCACGGCGGGGAGCACACCGCCCCCCGCACCGACACCGAACGGATCCTCGCCGAGGTGTTCGCCTCCGTCCTGGCCGTGGAGCGCGTGGGCGTGCACGACGACTTCTTCGCCCTGGGCGGCGACTCCATCCTCAGCATCCAGATGGTCTCCCGGGCCCGCCTGGCCGGTGTGGAGCTGAGCAGCCGCGACGTCTTCTCCCACCCCAGCGTCGCCGCCCTGGCCGAGGTGGCGCGGGTGCGGCGGCCCGGCGCGTCCGGCGCCGGGCCGGTGAGCGGCCCGATCACCGCCACGCCCGTCATGGGCTGGTTCGACCGCACCCACCCCGTGGCCCCCGACCACTTCGCCATGTCCGTGCTGCTCGACCTCGCCCGGCCCCTGGAGCCGCGCGCCCTGCGCACCGCCCTGGCCGCCCTCGCCGACCACCACGACATGCTGCGGCTGCGCCGCGACGGCGACGGCCCGCGCGTGGCCGAACCCGGCACGGCCGCCCCGCCGCTGAGCGTGGTCGACCTGTCCGGGCACGAACCCGGACGGGCTCGCGACCTGGCCGAGGAGAGCATTCGGGCCGCCCACCGCGGCCTCGACCTGGCCCGAGGCCCCGTCTTCGCCGCCGTCCTGCTCGACTCCGGCCCCGAGGGCTCCCGGCTGCTGCTGACCGCCCACCACCTCGTCGTGGACGGGGTGTCCTGGAGGGTGCTGCTGGAGGACCTGGCCACCGCCTACCGCCAGGCCGCCGAGGGCGAGCCAGTGGACCCGGGGCCGCGCACCACACCCTTCTCCGTGTGGGCCGACCGCCTGGCCCGGCACACCGCCGAGGGGGCCTTCGACGCCGAACTCGACACCTGGGCCGAGGTCGCCGCCACCCGCGCCGAACCGCCCCGCGACCACCCCGGCCGGGGCAACGGCCTGGTGCGCGACCAGGAGGTGGTCACCGCCGGGCTGTCCGAGGAGGACACCCGCCGCCTGCTGGCCGAGGCGCCCGCGGCCTTCCGCACCCGCGTCAACGACCTGCTGCTGTCCGCCCTGGGCCGGGTGCTGTGCGAGTGGACCGGCTCCGCGCGCGTGCCCGTGGACCTGGAGGGGCACGGCCGCGAGGACCTGTTCGAGGACCTGGACACCTCACGCACCGTGGGCTGGTTCACCACCGTGTTCCCCGTCGTGCTCACCGGCCGACCCGACCGGACCGAGCGGATCCGCGCCACCAAGGAGATGCTGCGCGCGGTCCCCGGCAACGGCCTGGGCTACGGCGCCCTGCGCCACCTGGGCACGCCCGAACAGCGGGCCCGTCTGGAACGCGACCCCGCGCCCGGCGTGAGCTTCAACTACCTGGGCCGCTTCGACACCGACCCCGGCCGGGGCGCCCTGCACACCGCGATGCGGCTCAACCCCGGCGGCGAGCACTCCCCGGACGAGGAGCGCGCCCACCTGGTCGAGGTGGTGGGCCGCTTCGAGGGCGAACGCCTGGTCTTCGACTGGTACCACGCCACCACCGTCCACGACACGGCCACCGTGCGCCGCCTCGCCGAGGCCATGGCCGCCGAACTCGCCGCGTTGGTGGAGCACTGCCTGGACCCCGCCCACGGCGGGGCCACCCCCTCCGACTTCCCGCTCGTGCGCCTGGAGCAGGACGAGGTCGACCGCCTCGTCGGCGACGGCCGCGACGTCCAGGACGTGTGGCCGCTCACCCCCATGCAGCAGGGCATGTTCTTCCACTCCGCCCTGGAGCCCGACTCCGGCTCCTACCTGGAGCAGGTCGTCGTGGACCTGGACGGCGTGGACGACCCCGGGGCCCTGGGCCGCGCCTGGCGGCGGGTGGTCGCGGCCACCCCCGTCCTGCGCGCCCGCGTGGCCTGGGAGGGGTTGTCCGAACCGGTCCTGCTCGTGCACCGCGCCGTCCCCGTCGAGGTGGCACACCTGGACCTGCGCGGCGCGGCGGAGGAGGAGCGCGAGCGTGCCCTGGCCGACCATCTGGCCGAGGACGCCGCCCGGGGCGTGGACCCCGTCCGCGACCCGCTCCTGCGGGTGGCCCTGCTGCGCACCGGCGACGCCTCCGTGCGCCTGGTGTGGACCTTCCACCACCTCGTCCTGGACGGGTGGAGCCTGCCCCTGGTCATGGAGGACGTCCTGGCCGCCTACCGGGGCGGCGTCCCGGCCGCGCGCCCCGACTACCGGGAGTACCTGCGCCGCCTGGCCGGACGCGACGCGGAGGAGGGGCACGCCTTCTGGCGGGGCGTGCTGGAGGGCGTCACGGAGCCCACGCCGCTGCCCTACGACCGGCCGCCCGCCGCCCTGCGCGCCGCCCGCTCCAGCGCCCGGAGCCAGGCCGCCCTCGCACCGGAGCGGGCCGGGGCCGTGCACGCCTTCGCCCGCGCCCACGGCCTGACCGTCAACGCCGTGGTCCAGGGCGCGTGGGCCCTGCTCCTGTCCGCGTACTCGGGGCGGGCCGACGTGGTCTTCGGCGCGACCACCTCGGGACGCCCCGACGACATGCCCGGGGTCGAGGCCGCGGTGGGCCTGTTCATCAACACCCTGCCGGTGCGCGTGGCCGTGGACCCCGCCGAGCCCGTGGCGCGGTGGTTGCGCCGCCTCCAGGAGGACCAGGCGCGCTCGCGGGCCCAGGACCACCTGTCGCTGGCGCGCGTGCAGGCCGAGGCGGGCCTGCCCGGGGACACCCCGCTCTTCGACAGCGTCGTGGTGTTCGAGAACTACCCCGTGGACGAGGCCGCCGCCGCCGAACACGGGCTGCGGGTCCGATTCGTCAACGCGGTGGAGGCCACCAACTACCCGCTCGCGCTGAGCGCCTACGCCTCCGACGGGCTGCGCCTGGTCTTGGGGCACGACCCGGCGTGCTTCGACGCCGGGACCGCGGATCGCCTGCTGGGCGACCTGGAGCGCATCCTGGTCTCGCTCACCGAGGACCCCGACCGCCCCCTGGGCCGGGTGGCCGGGGCCGACCCGGCCCGGTCGCTGGCCCTGGCCGACGGGGGCGGTGAGGAGCCGCCCGCCGCTACCGTCACCGGCCTGTTCGCCGAGCGGGCCGCCCGCCACCCCGAGGCGACCGCCCTGGTCGGCGCGGACGGCGAGTGGTCCTACGCCGAACTGGACGCCGAGGCCGACCGGGTCGCCGACCGCCTGGCCGCGCTGGGCGTGGGCGCGGAGTCCCGGGTGCTGCTGCTCATGCCGCGTTCGCCGCGGGTGGTGGCCGCCATGCTCGGCGTCCTGCGCACGGGGGCGGCCTACGCGCCGCTGCACGAGACCGTTCCGGCGGAGCGGGTCGCCTCCCTGGCCCGCGCGCTGGGCGCGCGCGTGGCCGTGGCCGATCCCGGCATGGCCGACCGCTGCGCGGACATGGAGATGGTGGTGGGCTACGCCGCGGACGGCACGCTGTCTGGTGCTGGTGCTGGTGCTGGTGCTGGTGCCGGGGCTGATGCTGTCGGTGGTGCGGACGGCGGCCCGGGTGTGACCCCTGGATCGGTAGCCGGGGCCGGTGCGAACGCTGATGTCGGTGGGGGCTCGGGTCCTGGTGTCGACGCAGGGACCGGAGCCGGTGCGAGTACGACCGCCGGGGGCGGGGGCGGGGGCAGGGCCGGTGCCCGCCGGGGTCCGGTGCACGGGCACACCGCCGCCTACGTCATGTTCACCTCGGGCTCCACGGGCACGCCCAAGGGCGTGGTGGTCGACCACCGGGCCGTGGTCGCCCTCAGCGCCGACTCCCGCTGGCGCGAGGGCCACGACAGGGTGCTGTTCCACTCCCCGCACGCCTTCGACGCCGCCACCTACGAGGTCTGGGTGCCGCTGCTCAACGGCGGAACCGCGGTGGTGGCGGACGGGCCGGTCTCCGCCGACGCCCTGCGCGAGCACACCGCCCGGCACGGGGTCAGCGCGGTCTTCCTCACCACCGCCCTGTTCAACCTCTTCGCCCAGCAGGACCCGGAGTGCTTCGCGGGGCTGCGCGAGCTATGGACCGGCGGGGAGGCCGCCGACCCGGCCTCCCTCGCCCGCGTGCGCCGGACGTGCCCCGACACAAAGCTGGTGCACGTGTACGGGCCCACCGAGGCCACCACCTTCGCCACGTGCACCCCGCTGAGCGCGGAGGAGGCCGACGCCGGGCACTGCCCGATCGGCCGTCCCATGGACGCCACCGGCGCCCACGTCCTGGACGGGGCACTGCGCCCGGTCCCGCCCGGCGCGGTGGGCGAGCTGTACCTGTCCGGGCCGGGGACGGCGCGCGGCTACGACGGCCAGCCCGGCCTGACCGCCGAGCGCTTCGTGGCCGACCCCTTCGACGACGGAGGGCGGCTCTACCGCACCGGCGACCTGGTGCGCTGGTCCGCCGAGGGACGCCTGGTCTTCGTGGGCCGCGCGGACGGCCAGGTGAAGCTGCGCGGGTTCCGCATCGAGACGGGCGAGGTGGAGGCCGCCCTGCTCCGTGGGCCCGGGGTCGCCCAGGCCGTGGTGCTCGTGGCCGAGGCGCCCACCGGCGGACGCCAGCTCGTCGCCTACGTCACCGGAGGGGAGGTGGACGCGGAGCTGGTGCGCGAGCGCCTGGCCCGCGAGCTGCCCGCCTACATGGTGCCCGCGGCCGTCACCGTGCTGGAGGCGCTGCCGCTCAACGCCAACGGCAAGGTGGACCGCGCCCGCCTGCCCGAACCCGCCTGGGCGCGCGCCGCCGCGCCCGTCCACGTCGAGCCGAGCACCCCCACCGAGGAGGCCGTGGCCGAGGTGTGGGGGCGCACCCTGGGGCTGGAGCGCATCGGGCGCGACGACAACTTCTTCGACATCGGCGGTGACTCGGTGCGCAGCCTCCAGGTGGTGCGCGAGGTCGAACGCCTGCTGGACGTCACGGTGCCCACCCGGTTGCTGTTCGACCACCAGACGGTGCGCGCCTACGCCGAGGCGGTGGAGGACGTGCTGCTGGAACAGATGTGACGCGGGGCCCGGGCGCCGCCGGTCGGCGGCGCCCGCGCGGTCCCTCGGCTGACGGGGTCGCCCGGTGCGCGGCTCGGTCCGGCGGGGGCCCGCTACCTCGGCGGCGGGGCGGACGGGTGCTTCGCGGAGGAGAACTGTCCCGTGGCGATCAGGACCGCGACGAGTACGAGCGGCACGATCCACCCGCTCCAGCCCAGGATCGTGGCCTGCGTGGTGTCGACGTGCTCGCCCGCCTCGGCGAAGAGGAGGTAGGTCCCGCCCGCCCCGTTGAACGCGGCGTGGGCGAGGGCCGCGGGCCACACCGATCCCGATCGCAGCCGCAGCCAGCCGAAGACCGCGCCGACCAGGACGCACATGGCGACCATCGCGGCCACGCCGACCCAGCCCGGCGCGTCCGGGTAGTTGTATCCCAGGAGGATGAGCGGAGCGTGCCAGAGGCCCCAGACGACTCCCATGACCAGGAGGGCGGGGAGCGTACCGAGCGGCATCAGTTTCGGGAGCAGCCATCCGCGCCATCCGAGTTCCTCCCCGAGCGCCGGGATGAGGTTGATGAACGCGGCCATGGGGAGTGCGGCGAGCTGGATGGCGATGAGCGCGCCGACCGGTATCGGGATTCCGGCCGTTCCGGCCTGCTCGTCGAGGACCTGCCGGAACGCCGAGAAGTGCGCGAAGTCGGCCGGATAGACCCCGAGCAGCGCGCCGACAGGGAGCGCCGCCAGGACGAGAGCGATGGGCACGACGATCCCCAGCGCGGCGTAGCCGAGCAGTCCGCGGACCGGCGTCAACGGCCACAGCCCGAGCGTCCACGCCTTCCGCCGGGGCCGCTCCACGAAGAACACGACGACGAGGGCGGCGATCGCGGGGGTCGTCATCGTGGCGGTGGCCACGAGCGGGAACCAGGGTTCGGCGAGCCCGTCACCGAACCAGAGCGGGAGCGCGAAGAGCCAGGCGAGTGCGAACGCCAGGGCGGTGAACACCCCGATGGACCGCAGGTCGCGGCCGCTCATGCGGGTTCCGCCCCGGGCCGTGGGCGTGTTCGGTCCGCGCGGGGACGCGGCGGTCACGGCGTCCGCCCTTCGAGGATGTGCAGACCGGCGATGGTCCGGTCGTCGCGGAACGCGATCCGTGCCGTGTAGTCGCCCGCCTCCAACGAGAGCGGCGTGTTCGTTATCGTCACGTCGCCGGCCCGGGTGACCTCCGGCTCCCCATGCCCCTCGAAAGCTCCCGCCAGGCCGACGATCTGCGCCCACGCGGCGGCGAGCGCGTCCTCTGACAGGCCATCGCGCATGGTCGGATCGAACCGCTCGGTGACACGCGACCATCGCCCGGACGCGAGGTCCTCGATCACCGAGGCGGCCAGTTCGGCGACGCCGGGTAGCGGCGTGGTGTTCATCGGTTCTCCTGTCCTTGGATCGATCGGTTTGCCGTAGCGCTGGAACGCTGCCTGTCGGCTCACGCCGAGCGCGTCACCGACGACCTGCCACGTGGCACCGTTCTGCCGGGCCTGCTGTACGACGGCACGCACGACGTCATCGGCGGCCGTCTGCATGCTCACGGCGCGCCTGATCGAGTCGGTCCAGTCGTCGTCCCTCGTCAGGACACGCGACGCGAGGAACGCCTCCGTGCGCGCTTTCAACACCCGCAACGCCTCTGTCAAGCTAGCTTGCATTCGTAAACTATAGCTTTACAAGTGGGGTGTGCGCCAGTCGCTGTCCCGCCTGTTCCGTAACCGCGGACCGCCGCGCTCCCACCGGCGCGGGTGAGGAGGCCATCGCCTTCACCCGCCCGACCCGAAGGACCGGGGCGCCGGTCAGCCGAGCCGGTCGGCGACGGCGGTCACCGCCGCCAGGACCACCGCGCGGTCCGGGCCGCCCTCGTCACGCTCGAAGTGGCGGTGCAGCGACCACCCCTCGACCAGGGCGTCCAGCGCGCGGCACGCCTCGGGGGGAAAGTGCGCGGACAGGGAGGCGCGGCTGACGTCCATCCACGCGCGCGCGGCCCTGCGGACCGCCTCGTCGTGGTTGGCGTAGGAGTACATCTCGAAGAGCAGCGCGAACTGGTGGGGCGTGGCGTACTCGGGTCCGCAGATGAGGTCGGCCACGGCCTCGCACGCCTCGGCGCGGTCGCGCGCCGCCGCGAGCCGGTGTGCGTAGTACTCCGACATGGTCCCCGCCAGGTGCGTGAACGCCTGCTCCAGGATCGCGGACAGGCCGTCGAAGTGGTAGGTGAGCGAGCCCAGGGGCACCGAGGCGCGCTCGGCGATCGCCCGGTGCGTGGTCCTGTGCACACCGCGCTCGGCGATCACCTCCAGCGCCGCGGCGAGGATGCGCTCCTTGCGTCGCGGGTCGTTGGCCACCCGCCTGGTTCCGGCCATGTTCCCCTTCCGGCCTCGGAGCCCTGCGTCCACGGCCATTCTGGTACGCGGCCGCCCCCGTCCGCGCCCGTGGCGTCCGCGTCCACAAGTGTGTACTTTTGTACACACTACTGACCGCCACTCCACTGGGAGCCCTTCATGGGAACCGCCGTGGGCCGTCGGCGCCTCGCGCTGTGCGTCCTGTTCCTCCTGCCCGGGCTGGGGATCTCGTCCTGGGTCACCCGTACGCCCGCCATCCGCGACGCGCTGGGCGCCTCCACCGCCGAGATGGGGTTCGTCCTGTTCGGCCTCTCGATCGGTTCCATGATCGGCGTCCTCGGGTCGGGGGCGGTCGTCGCCCGCCTGGGCGCACGGCCGGTCATCGTGGCCGGGACCGCCGCGATGCTGGGGAGCCTGCCCGTCATCGGTCTTGGCGCGGGCCTCTCGTCCGCCCTCGTCGTCGCGTTCGGCCTGTTCCTCTTCGGGCTGGGCATGGGCGCTGGGGAGATCGCGATGAACATCGAGGGAGCCGACGTCGAGCGGGTCATGGCCGAGCCGCTGCTGCCGCGCATGCACGGCTTCTTCAGCCTGGGGACCGTGATCGGCGCCCTCGTCGGCATGGCGCTCACCGCAGTCGGGTTCCCCGTGGCGTGGCACCTGGCGGCGATGGGCGTCCTGACCCTGGCGGTGGCGGCGACGCTCTTCGGCTCCCTGCCCCCCGGCACCGGCAGGGCGCTCCCGCGCGCCTCCGGCCAGGGGAGCGCGGGCGGCGGACGCGCGCTGTGGAAGGACGCGCGCCTGGTGCTGATCGGCCTCATCGTGCTCGCGATGGCCCTGGCCGAGGGCACCGCCAACGACTGGCTCCCGCTGATCATGGTCGACGGCCACGGCTTCGACCCGGCCCTGGGGTCGATGGTCTACGCCGTCTTCGCCGCGTCGATGACGGTCGGGCGCTTCGCCGGGGGCTACTTCCTGGCGCGCTTCGGCAGGGCCCGCGTGCTCGGGGCGAGCGCGCTGGCCGGGGTGGCGGGCATGGGGCTGGTGGCCGGTGCGGACAGCCCGGCCCTGGCGGCGGCGGCCGTGGTCCTGTGGGGACTGGGCGCCTCGCTGGGCTTCCCCGTGGCACTGTCGGCGGCCGGGGACTCCGGGCCCGACTCCGCGGCCCGGGTCTCCCTGGTGGCGACGCTCGGCTACGTCGCGTTCCTGGTCGGGCCGCCCGTGCTCGGCCTGCTGGGGGAGGCGTACGGGTTGCGTACGGCCCTGGTCGTGCCCCTGCTCCTCGTGGCGTTCGCCGGGTTCCTCAGCCCGGCGGCCCGTCCGCGCCGGGCGGCGGGCGCGCGGGCCGAAGAGGACAGTGCTGGAACCGGAAGGGGCGGTACGGAAGCCGAGGGGAGTGGTGCGGGGACCGATCGGGGCGGCGCGGAGGCCGGGCAGGGTGGTGCGGAGGCAGGACGGGCCTGAGCCCGCCTCCGCCCCGCTCGCCGCCCGCGCGGCCTCACCCCGCTCGTTGCCCGCGGGCCCTGAACCTCCCGGCGCGTCAGCGCGTGCCGAGGTAGTTGTTCGGGTCGAGCACGTACTTGCTGGCCGCACCCTCGTCGAAGGCCCGGTACCCCTCGGGCGCCTCCTCCAGCGGGATCGCCACGGCGTTGACGGCCTCGGCGATCCGCACCCGGTCGTGGAGGATCGCCTCCATCAGCTCCCGGTGGTACTTCATGACCGGGCACTGGCCGGTGAAGAAGGCGTGCGACTTCGACCAGCCCAGCCCGATCCGGACCGACAGGGAACCCTCCTTGGCGGCCTCGTCGGACGCGCCTGGGTCGCCGGTCACGTACAGGCCCGGAATCCCGATGGACCCCCCGGCCCTGGTCACGTCCATCGCGGTGTTGAGCACGCTGGCGGGCGCCTCCTTCGAGGCTCCCTCTCCCGTCCCGTGCGCCTCGAAGCCGACCGCGTCCACCGCGCAGTCCACCTCGGGGACGCCCAGGATCCGCTCGATCTGCCCGGCCAGGTCACCCTCGGCCACGTTCACCGTCTCGCACCCGAAGCTGCGGGCCTGCGCCAGCCGCTCCTCCTTCATGTCCGCGACGATCACCACCGCCGCGCCGAGCAGTCGGGCCGACGCGGCGGCGGCCAGCCCGACGGGCCCGGCCCCCGCGACGTAGACGCTCGACCCCACGCCCACGCCCGCGGTGACGCAGCCGTGGTAGCCGGTCGGGAAGATGTCCGAGAGCATCGTCAGGTCCAGGATCTTCTCCAACGCCTGGTCGCGGTCGGGGAACACGAGGAGGTTCCAGTCCGCGTAGGGCACGAGCGCGTACCTGGCCTGCCCGCCGACCCAGCCGCCCATGTCGACGTAGCCGTAGGCCGAGCCCGGCCGGTCCGGGTTCACGTTCAGGCAGATCTCCGTGCGCCGCGCCTTGCAGTTGCGGCAGCGCCCGCAGGAGATGTTGAACGGGACCGAGACGAGGTCGCCGACCTTGACGAACTCCACGCCGGGTCCGGTCTCGACCACCTCGCCGGTGATCTCGTGGCCCAGGACCAGCCCTTCCGGCGCGGTGGTGCGCCCCCGCACCATGTGCTGGTCGCTTCCGCAGATGTTGGTGGCGACGACCTTCAGGATCGCCCCGTGCGGCACCTTGCGTCCGACGTTCGCCGGGTTGACCCCGGGGCCGTCCTTGATGACGAACTCGGGGTAGTCGACGTCCTCGACCTCGACCCGGCCCGCTCCCCTGTACACCACACCCCTGTTGCCGGTCATGTCCTTCCCACCTCTCCGCCCCCGGGAGGGGGCACTTTCCCCTGTGGTTTCCGGTCGGGGCGGGCGGTAACCGGGCGCCGGACCGCATCCGGACTTCTTTGCCGGATCGGGGTGCGCAGTCAGCGCGGGGGAGGGGGTCGTCGGCCGGCGGAGCGGCGGCCGGGGCGGCGATTCGTCCGCACCGGCGTATCCGAGTAGGCCGGGCGGTATCTGAACCGGTACCATTTCCCAGGGACGCAGCCGGGACCACGGTCGCGGCAGCCCGCCAGCGTAGCTCAATTGGCAGAGCAATCGCCTTGTAAGCGATAGGTTAGGGGTTCAAGTCCCCTCGCTGGCTCTCACGCGTTCTGACCTGGGGAGATGTCCGGTCAGCCGCGTCGCCGGGGCGGCCTGCCCGCCCCGAGAGCGATCGCCTACACGCAGACCTCCGTCCGTCCGAGGACGGGCGCGACGGCGCCCCCCTCGTGTCGTACACCGGCGCCGTGCTCCGGTTCGCCACCGATCACCTGCTGACAGGCGATCAACCCACGGGCATCCATGTCCGCTTCGACAACGACGCTGACAAGAGCGCTGACATGCTCCAGGAGCTGGCGCCCGCCCCCGTGCGTCCGGCGGACGGGCCCGCTTCCGGCGCGCTGGCGCGCACCGCCCCCGCCGAGATTCGCGCCCTGCTATGGACGGCCGTACCTTCCCCGAGCACCGCATCACGGCGTCGCGGAGCTGACGGGGGCCCGCCCGAGGAGGACGCTCAGCCTCCTTCGAGCTCCCGGCGCACGGTGGCGGCGATGCGGGTGAGCGCGGTCCCGAGGTGGCGGCGCTGGGCGGCGCTGAGCGGATCGAACACGAGCCGCTTCACCTGCGCGACGTGTTCCGGTGCGCTTTCGACCAGCTTCTGCCGACCGGCGCCGGTCAGGGTGGCGAGGGTGTACCGGCCGTCGCCGGGGTCGGACCGGCGCACGACCCAGTCACGTGCCTCGAACCGGTCCATCACCTTCGACAGGCGGGGCAGGGTGCTGTCGCAGAGCCGGGCCAGGTCGCTGAGCCGCATGGTGGCCTCGTCGGCCATGGACAGCCGGGCCAGAACCCCGTACTCGAAGTTGGAGATGCCCGCCTCCCGCTGCAGTTGGCGGTCGAGGGCCGCTGGGAGGGCGATGACGACCGTGAGCAGCGCCTGCCACAGGTCCTGCTGGTCGTCGTCGAGCCAGGGTTGAGTGTCCATGGGCTTCATCATACTTGCCAGGGCAACTCGGATCACTTGCCCAGGCAACTCAATATGGGCTACCTTTCACTTGCCAAGGCAAGTAAAAACACTTGCTTGGGCAAGTGAAGGAGCTGGTTCTGATGACCACCACGAGCAGCCTGGGTCCCCCCTCCCCGGCGCGCGCACCGGCCGCGGCCTACGACGACCTCCTCGCCCGGGTCCTGCCGCAGGCGCGCGGGCAGCGGGTGTGGACCCCCTCCGACGGGCCCATGCCCAGCCTCTTCGTCAGCCACGGCGCACCGTTCACCCTCGACGATCCGCAGTGGCTTGGCAACCTCTTCGACTGGGCCCAGTCGATGCCCAAACCCCGGGCCATCGTCGTCGTCTCGGCCCACTGGGAACAGGCACCGGTCGCGATATCCGGAGCCGCGGCGGGCGTCCCGCTCCACTACGACTTCAGCGGCTTCCACCCCCGCTACAAGACCCTGCCCTACGCGACCCCGGACGCCACCGACCTGGCCCGGCGGCTCACGGGCCTGCTGGGCACGACACCGGTACACGAGTCCGCCGACCGCGGCCTCGACCACGGCGCCTTCATCCCGCTCATGGCCATGTACCCCGCCGCCGACGTCCCGGTCGTGCAGCTGTCGATGCCCGGCCTGGACCCCGGCACCCTGCTCGAACTCGGATCACGCCTGCGGCCCCTGCGAGAAGAAGGCGTCCTCGTCCTCGGCTCGGGCTTCATGACGCACAGTTTCGCCGTCTTCCGCCAGCCGGAGCTCGTCGCCGCCACCGCGGCCTTCGACGCATGGGCCGTCGACGCCCTCTCCCGGGGCGACGCCGACGCCCTCGTCGACTACCGCGTCAAGGCACCCGGCGCCGCGGTCGCCCATCCGACGGCCGACCACTTCGTCCCTCTGCTGTGCGCCGTCGGCGCCGCCGACGACCCCGGCAGCGCCGTGAGCGCCATCGACCGCATGGTGATGGGCAACTCCACCCGGTCGGTGCGCCTGACCTGAGCGCTCAGCCGCGCTCCACCCTCGCCCCCGTCCGCCCGTCCCCGGGCGACGGCGTTCAACACACCCTGGAGGAAAGTGTCATGAAGGCAATCCGTTTCCACGAGTTCGGCGGCAGCGATGTCCTGCGCCACGAGGACGTCGACCGTCCGGTCCCCGGCCCCGGGCAGGTGCTGGTGCGGGTGGCGGCCACGTCGTTCAACCCGGTCGACGACCACATCCGCGCCGGCATCCTGGCCGAGATGATCCCGATGACCCTCCCGTACGTGCCGGGGATCGACCTGGCGGGCACCGTCGCCGAACTCGGCGCGGACGTGACGGGCCTGGAGGTCGGCGACCGAGTCGTGGCGATGCTGCCCCTCGACTCCGCAGGCGGGGCCGCCGAGTACGCCCTCGCCCCTGCCGGGTCCCTGGCCCCGGCGCCCCGGACGATCGAGCTGGTCGACGCCGCGACACTGCCGCTGACCGGCCTGGCGGCCTGGCAGACCGCCTTCGAACTCGCCGAGCTCAAGCCCGGCCAGAGCGTCCTGGTCAACGGGGCGGGGGGTGCGGTGGGCAGCCTGGTGGTGCAGCTCGCGGTCGACGCCGGAGCGCACGTGACCGCGGTGGACGCGCCGCGGCACGCCGACCGTCTTCGGAGCTACGGCGCGGACCGGGTCGTCGGCCCCCTCGACCTCGCCGCGGGCCCGGCCGCCGCGGGTGGTCCGTTCCAGGTCGTGGTGAACCACGTGCGCCTCTCCCCGGAGGAGCTCGCGCGGCTGACGGACTACGTCGCCGACGGCGGGGTCGCCGCCAGCACTGCCGGCCCGGTTCCCGAGGACCCCGACCGGAAGGTGCGCAGCGCGAGCCTGTGGGTCCGCGGCGACGGGGTCCAGCTGGCCGACCTCGTCGCCAAGGTGGACGCCGGGAGGCTCCGGCTCCACGTCGCCGCGCACCGCCCGATGGGCGAGCTGGCCGCCGTGCACGAGGACGCGGCCACCGGGCGGCTGCCCGGTAAGACCGTCGTGCTCGTTCGCTGACCTCACCCGACCGGGCCGCCCGCCGTTCGCTCCCGCCGGCGGGCGGCCCGGAAGTCCGGCGGCGGCCGCACCCGCACGCCGCACCGGCCGAAGCGGGCCAGCGCGCGCAGGAGCTGCGCCGGGAGCTGGAGTCGTCGACTGGTTGCGACAGGCTTCCCGGGGGTGCTGCTGCGCCGGGGCAGCAGCCGCGGGGCTGTCGAGTAGCAGTGGGCGTGCGCGAGCTCTGAGCTGGTCCAGGTGCCGGCCCAGCAGGAGCGGGTGCAGGCGGCGGCCGCGCGTGTGCAGCAAGAGGCGATCGAGGCCGACGTGGCCCAGGCCCGCGCGGAGCAGGCGGAGATCGAGTGTGCTGCTCACGAGCAGCAGGTGCCGCGACCGAGCTGTGGATCTCGGGGGGACGCTGAGCGGCTTCCGCAGTGGGCGTTGGACCCAGCGGCTCACCGGGCAACGCAGGCCTCGCGGTCGGGGCCCCGGCCGGTGGCGGCTCGGTCCCAGAAGAGCAGAACCGCGCCCGCAGTGGCCTGGAGCCCGAAGGTCCAGAACGGAGTTGATTCCCCCTCGACGAATTGTGTACATGGGCCTACACTTTTTGTGTAGGGCTAGGGACACAATAGAGGGGCGGGATGGACACCCGAACGCAGTACCTGCCGTCGGACCGAGTCCGCGACACCCTGGGACGCCGCATGGCATGGGTGCACGACACCGGCGGCATCCTCGTCATCACCGACAGCGGGAATCCCGACGGAGCTTTGGTTCCACCCGGCCTCCTGGCCGAGGCCGGACTGGCACCTGTGAGAGGGCAGGGGGTGCGCGAAGCTCGCGCCCATTGGGGAGTGACCCGCACCCGTGCTGCCGTCGAGGGCCCCCAGGGGCTGACGCACCACAAGAACCTGCTGGCGGTGTTGGTGGACCAGACCACAGCAGCCGCCCTCATCCGCCGCCTGCCGGTGCTGGCGTTCACCGAACTCGACCTGACCGGCATCGCCCTGGCCGACGGCGAACTCATCGCGCCCGGAGAGTACGCGGCACATGACGGGAAGACCCTGCGCGTCCGCGCCCCCCGACAAGAGGAGACGACCGTGGACAACACCACCCTGAACGACCCGGAAACCCCTGAGGTAGTGATCTTCGAGACCCTTCGAGGGACCGCCAACCGCGCCGCGGCCGCATACATGCGGGCGGCTGAAGCCGCCACCACCCCCGAGGCCAAGGAGGACGCGAAGCAGCAGATGAAACGAACCTGGAGGATCAAGAGCAATTACGACCTGAGCCGCGGCGAAATGATCGCCTTGATTCAGCAACTCCAGGGAGAGATCGACCAGTTGCGGGAGGCCTGAGCGATGCCGCCCCCTTACGAGGTGCGCCCGGAGCGTCTCCAGTAGACGTGGCTACGCGGCGCCAGCCACGGGCGAGAACAGGGTGCCCTTGTCAGCGCATCGCCCATTCGCCGCTCTCGGAAATTCGGTCATGGTTCGGCCAAGGCGGACGCTGACAGCACCTGCCGCTCCCGCTGTCAGCACTCCCGCCAACGCTGTCATCCCTGGCCGGAGCCTGTTTCCGGTGCTGTCAGCGGACAGCCGCTGAGAAGAGTCCGCCCGCCCCACCCCCGCATCCGCGCGCCTCGTGTCAGCTCCCCGCCAGCACCCCGCCCGCCTTCCGCTCGCCGACCGTGAGCCCTCCGTGCGCCCGCCGTCAGCCGGGCTTCCTTTCCTGGTCCGCGTCATCACCGACACGGCCCGCGAAGGGAACAGATCCATGACGACCGAACCGCTCAACCGCGCCGAGAGGGAGTTCCAGCTCCTCGACATCGATGTCGCCGACCTCGCGGCGCAGCTCGTCCCCGCCACCGACACCCCTCCCACCACCCCGGTCGAGCTGCGCGCCGCACTCCTGGACCGCACCACCGACCGCCGCTCGCGCGACGACGTCTGGCGGAGCCTGGTCGTGCGCGCACAGGACCGCGAGGAGTGGATGGTCGCCGCGATCGGCTTCGCCATGCCCGCGCTGCGCACCTGCGCCCGCGGCCTGTGCCGGGGCCTGGACCCGCGCACCGTCGAGGAGGTGGAGGAGGAGCTCCTCGCGGGCTTCGTCCACGCCGTCCGTGAGGCCGACACCGCCTGGCACCGCCTGCACTGGGCGCTGCGCTGCCGCGCCCAGCGCGCGGGCCTTCGGGCCCGGACCGCCGCGCTGCGCCAGCCGCTCCTCATGGCCGAGCCACCCGTCACCGCCGTCGTCCCCACCGGAACGCCGGACACGGTCCTCTGCCGGGCCGCCCGCCACGAGGTGATCATCCCGGACGAGGCCGAGATCATCGGCCGCACCCGCCTGGAGGGCGTCTCCCTGGCCACGGTCGCCCGGGAGCGGGGCGTGCCGTACTGGCGGACGGGTGTGTGGGGTGCTGTCAGCGGTGGTCCAGGACGTTGACCACCCGGCCGTTGGGGTCGCGGACGAAGAACCGTCGCACGCCCCACTCCTCGTCCTGCAGAGGGTGGATGATCTCCGCGCCGCTGTCCCGCACGGCCGCGTAGGCCGCGTCCACGTCGTCCACCTCGACACTCATGTCGGGGACGACCGGGCCGGTCTTGTCATCGGTCACGAAGCTGACCTGTGCGGCCGGAGAGGACGGGGAGGCGAGCGTCATGATCCAACCGTGGTTCATGACCTCCTCGAAGCCCAGCAGGCCGTAGAACTCCCGGCTCTCCCGCAGCGCCTCCGACCGAATGTCGGGCACCACGCGGCGAACGGCCATCGACGACTCCAGGTGGGAACGAACCTGCCTCCGGGACGCTCCCACAGGTACTACGGTGCAACCACCGCCGCAAGCGCTTTTCCGTGACGGCCGGGGCGGGGGACGCTCCGCCCCTCCGGACCACGCACGCGCTGAGGCGAAGCCGACCGGCCGGGGTTACGGGGTACCGGACATCATGCGTTCGATCCGGGCGGGTGGTGGTTCTTCCGCGGTGCGTAGGGGACCGCGGGCGACCGGGCCGGAACCGAAGCGGATCCAGGCCAGCTCCCGCGCCCGGCGCCGGTCGAGCGCGAGCAGGCTGCGCGCGCCCGGCGCGAACGCCCTCGGCCCGCGCCGGGTGGCCGCGCGCAGCCGCCGCCAGCGCCGCGAGTGCGTCCGGTGGCTGCGCGCGGTCACCCGCCGACCCCGGGCGGCCTGCCCGCTCCGGGCCTCCTGCGGGGTGGCGTCGATCATCAGAACGTGGACCTCGTACCGGCGCAGTCGGCAGAGCAGGGCGAGCAGCACGCGGACCGAGCGCCGGGTCCCGCACTCGTGCACCACCACGGGGCCGCCGCGCAGCGCCGCGGCCACCCGGGCCAGGTGCAGTACGTGCACCACCCAGCGCCACAGCGGGTAGGGGACGCGGCCGAGCAGCGCCCGGAGCCGGTAGCGCGACTGCAGCGAGTCGATCACCCGCACACCGTCCGCGGCGATTACGGTCCGGTCCTCGTCCCCGCGCAGACCGAACAGCCGCCGCAGCAGGGTGCTCTTGCCGGCGCCGGGCACCCCGGTGACCACCACCAGGGAGCGTCGGGGGTAGACCGCCCCGCGCACCCTCGCGTCGTTCACCGAGGGCGCGTACCGCACCAGACCCTGGGACATCTTCGGTAGCTCCTCAAAGCCGACCTGGGCGCCGGTGGGGTGCGGCTCCACAGCGGCCGCGTCACCGACGTCATGGCGCTGCTGTGCACTTACTTGAGAGGTGGGTGCCGCGGAGGGCGGGAGGACCGCCGATCGCGTTGTGGAACCGGTGGTGATTGTAGTGATGCCGCCACCTCGGAACGCCTCCGGTTCCCCTCGTCGGCCGGGTTCCCGCCGCAGGCCGGGCGGAAGCGGTCGTCCACGGTGTCGCACAGGTAGGAACCCCCCGTGTTCAGGTGTACCCCGTGGCGCGCGCGGGACGCCCGCCGGGACCCCTTCGCGGGCTCACCGGGTTGTGTCCGTGGGGCCCGCGAGGCCCCCGTCCACGGGTCGGCCTCCCGGTTCGATCAGCGGCGCGAGCCCGTCCAGCAGGTGTTTCATGCCGAGGCCGAAGATCGCGTGCACGTCGGTCGGCCCCGAGACGCTGAACGTCAGGGGGAACCTGCCCTGCTCGGCGATCCGCAGGAACTCCTCGCCCCGGGACCTCCACCAGTGCTCGGCGTCCATCCCGGCCTCGTACCCCTCCACCACCGCGCGCGTGCCCTGGAGGGCCATGCCGGAGGTGTAGGCGGACACGAAGGTGAGGATCGCCATGGCCTCGTCCGGCGAGCGCCCCTGGCCGGTGATCACCCGCATCATCCACTCGGCGTTCTGCACCAGCCCGGGCGACTGAACCGCTCCGGCGAGCGGAGTGAGCTGGACGGCCCAGGGGTGCGCCCGGTAGATGCCCCACTCCGTCAGCAGGGCCAGTTCGAGCGCCTCGCGCCAGTCGGCGGGCGGCGGGTCGGGCAGGGCGTGCTCGGTGTAGACCTGGTCGATCATCGCCGTCACCAGCGCGTCCTTGTTCGCGACGTGGCGGTACAGGGCCATGGTGCTCACCCCCAGCTGGGTGGCGACCCTGCGCATGGACAGGCCGTCGATCCCCTCGGCGTCGGCGATGGTGATCGCGGCCCGGACGATGGCCTCCCGGGCGAGGCCGCCGGTCTCGGCGGCCGGACGGTGGCTTCCCGGGTCTTCCGTCCGCGCCGGACGCGGGCGTTCCCGCTGGCGCTGTGGTCCCTGCGGCTCCGGTGCGGAGGCGGGTGCACCGCGCACGAGGGTGCCCACTCCGCGCACCGCCTCGACCAGGCCCTCCTGGCGCAGGGCGGCCAGCGCCTTGGTGGCGGTGGCCATGGCCACCCCCCACTCGCGCATGATCTCCCGGGTGGAGGGCACCCGTTCGCCCGGTCGCAACTCCCCGGAGCCGATGCGCGCGCGGATGTCGGTGACGACCCGCGCGTAGGGCGGCAGTTCCTTTTTTCCGGTCGTGGACACCACGGACCCCTTCCGCTCCTGTCGGGCTACTCCGAGTGTACTAGTGCACGGCGGGGTCCAGGCTGCCTCGTCGAAGGCGCTGGGGTGACCCGGGGGAGCCCCTTTCGATCCCTGGTGCACTAGGCATGTGCACTAGTGCTGTTGGCCTCAAAATCCCATTTTGAAGGGTTTGCGGCAAGGGGTGTGCTGTGTATACGTTGTACGCGCAGTGCGTCGCTCCGACGTGCGCCCCGGTGCGCGCCTCGGCGCGTACGCCGTCCATCGGAGCCCACGGCCCTTTCGGAGGCCACCATGTCCCATACGTCCACCCCGGAGCCCCGCACGGCTCCGGTCCCCGACCAACCGCTCCCGCTCGGCCGCCGCTCCCTGGCCCCGGACCTGGCCCGCGGCGTCATGCTGCTGTTCATCGCGCTCGCCCACACGCACCTGTTCACCGTGTTCATCGGCGGCCCGCAGGGCGCTCCCAACCCCGCCGACCAGCTCACCACCGCGGCCACGGTCATGTTCGTCGACCTGCGCAGCTACCCCATGTTCGCTGCCCTGTTCGGGTACGGCCTGGCTCAGATCCACCGCCGCCGCGGCCAACAGGGGCAGGACTGGCCCCGGACCCGCGGCCTGCTGCGCCGACGCGGCCTGTGGATGGTCGCCTTCGGTCTGGCGCACACGGTGCTGCTCTTCCCCGCCGACATCCTGGCCGTCTACGGCCTGGTGACGCTGGCCCTGGTGGGCGTCCTGCGGTTGCGCGACCGGACCCTGGTGATCCTGGCGGCGGCCTGGCTGCCCGTGGCCGCGGCCGTGCACGCCCTGATCGCCGCCGAGGACACCGTGACAGGACAGGGCATGCCGCTGATGCCCGACGGGTTCGCGGACGAACTCCTCTTCCGGGTGACCCTGTTCTCGGTCCTGGCCGTGGTGATGTTCGCCAGCACGCTCGTCCCGTTCCTGATCGGTGTCCTGGCGGCCCGGCACCGGATCCTGGAGCGGCCCCACGAGCACCTGCGACTGCTGCGCGCCACCGCGTTCGCGGGCATCCCCCTGGCGGCGCTGGGCGGCCTCCCCCTGGCCCTGGACAAGGCGGAGGTGTGGACCGGCGCCACGACCGGGGACCTCGTCGCCGCCACGGCACTGCACCAGGTGAGCGGCTACGCGGGCGCGCTGGGCTACGCCGCGCTCATCGCCCTGGTCGCGGTCCGCCTCACGGGCCGAGAGGGGCCGGTGACCGACGCCCTGGCCGCGCTCGGACAGCGCTCCATGACCTTCTACCTGGCCCAGTCCATGGCCTGGGCCGTGCTGTTCTCCTCCTACACGCTCGACCTGCACATGACGTCGCCCGCCGTCGGCGCGGGCGTCGCGGTGGCCGTGTGGCTGGCCACGGTGCTGCTCGCCGACCTCATGCGCCGCCGGGGCGTGCGCGGACCCGCCGAGGTGGTGCTGCGCCGCCTCACCTACGGGCCGTCGCGCTGAACCGTCCGGTCCTCCCGGGCGGGGCCGGTCGGCGGATTCCTCCTCCGACCGGCCCGCAGCGGTGGCGACGGCTGCGGGGGCGGCCCGCCGGGCGGAGGCCACCGGTACGGGTTCCGCGGGCGCGCGTTCGACGGCGCGCGCCTCAGGCGGAACGCCCGGAACCGACCGGCTCCTCCTGCCCGACCTCGTTCACCGCCGAGCTGGGGACGCCGAAGATCCTGTCGAAGGCCCAGTTGTAGGCGAAGGTGTAGAACGGGATATAGACGATGAACACCAGGTCCAGCACGAACGCCTGCAACAGCGTGATCTCCAGCCACCACGCGATGAGCGGGATCAGGAAGCACACCAGGGTCAGCTGGAAGCCCACCGCGTGCAGGACGCGCCGGCGCACGGTGCGCGTGCGGTCGCGCTGGCGCCGCTCCCACGCCTCGAACAGGTAGTTGAAGGCCAGGTTCCACACCGTCGCCACGCAGGTGATCATGAGCGCCAGGGGTCCGGTGGTGGCCGGTGACTCGCCCGTCAGCAGGGACATCACCGCGGTGCCCACCGCGAGCCCCAGGATCTCGTATCCGCCCACGTAGACCAGCTTGCGCTTCACACCTTGCACAGCACACACTCCCGTTCCGTCGGTCAACGGGGGAAGACGTTATATTCAGGGCTACTGAACAGAAAAGTCAGGTCCCTTCAGAAAAGCTGACAGTTGTATGGCTCTCTCCAGTGACGGCATCAAGCTGTTCCTGGCCGTGGTCGACCACGGCTCCTTCTCCGGCGCGGCCCGCGCGCTGCGCCGGGTGCCCTCCGCCGTGAGCATGGGCATCGCCAACATCGAGGCCGAACTCGGCTACCCCCTGTTCGACCGGTCGCGCCGCGAGGCGGTGCCCACCCCGCGGGCCCTGGCCCTGGTGCCCCACGCACGGTCGGTCGCCAGCAGGCTGCGGCTGCTGCAGGTCCACGCCGTGGAGCTGTCGCGGGACCTGGAGAGCACGCTCACCGTCGCCGTGGCCGCCGGTGTTCCGGACCGGGACCTGCTGGACGCCCTGGCCCGGGTCGGCGGTCGCTACCCCCTGCTGCGCGTGAACCTGCTCCGGGCGCCCCAGGACGGGGTCCGGGAGATGCTGCACCGGGAGCGGGCCGACCTGGCGCTGCTGGCCGCGGCTCCGGACGTGGACCGGGAGGAGGTCTTCACCAACGTGACCGACGAGGTCTTCGTGGCGGTGGTCTCGGCCACCGCGGACACACCCGGCCTGCCCGCCGACCTGCGGCGCCTGGAGGACCTCGGCGCCAGCCGCCAGATCGTGGTCGCCGGTCCCGACGACGCGGTCGCCGATCGTCGGCTCCTGGTCTCCGACGCCCGGTGGCACGTGGACTCGGTGGAGGCCGCGCTGGGGCTCGTGGAACGCGGCGCGGGATGGGCCAACCTGCCCTTGGGGAAGGTGCGGGAGGCGGTCGCGACCGGGAGGGTGAGGGTGCTGGAGTTCGTCAACCTCAAGAACGGGTTGGCGATGCCGGTGCACCTGGTGTGGCTGCGCAGGAGGCCGCTGCGCCGGGCTGCCGGGGAGGTCGTCGCGCTGATGAGCCGCGACCACCGCTGACCGGCCGGAGCGGGGTCCGGCACCGGGAACGGGAACCGCCTCCAACACGTGGCCGGGGGAGCACTTCGCCGAGCCCCCGGGAAGCGCGTGCGGGTTCGTCACCGGTGGGCCGTGACCGCGACGGGCCGGGCTCCCCCGCCGAGCTTCCGGTGTCCGCGGGCGGGAGGTTCAGTCAGCGGCGGCCGGTGAGGGAACCCTCCTCGGTCTCGTCGCCCTCGGCGGAGGCGATGACGTCGTCGAGCAGCTCCCGGGAACGCCGCAGGTCCGCGATCATCCGGTCGATGCGCTCGCGCTCGGTCCTCAGCTCGCGGACCAGGTGGGCGTCGGCCGTGGCCGCTGGCCCGCCGTCGGCGTCGCGCATGCACGGCAGCAGCGTCACGATCTTGGCGCTGCACAGCCCCGCCGCATACAGCTCCTGGATGCGCACCACCCGGTCCACCGCGGTCTCGGCGTACTCGCGGTGCCCGCCCGGGGTGCGCTCGGAGGCCAGCAGGCCCTGCTGCTCGTAGTAGCGCAGCGAACGCGGGCTCACCCCGCTGCGCCGGGCCAGCTCACCGATGCGCATGACGCACCTCACCTTCCTCGCGCTTGAATCTGACATTGGTGTCAACTCCTACGGTATCCGCATGAACGCCAAGGAAACAGAGTCTCCGCTTCTCAGCCCCGCGCGCCTCGCCGACACCGACCTGCCCAACCGGCTCGTGATCGCCCCCATGACCCGCAACCGCGCCGAGCCCTCGGGTACTCCGAGCGAGCTCATGGCCGAGTACTACGCCCAGCGGGCCTCGGCCGGTCTGATCATCGCCGAGGCCTCCACCCCCAGCAGGGTCGGGCGCACCTACCCCGACATCGCCGCCCTGTACCGCCCCGAGCACACCGAGGGCTGGCGGCGGGTCAACCGACGCGTGGCCGAGGCGGGCGGGCGCATGTTCGCCCAGATCCAGCACGGCGGCCGCGTCGGCCACCCCGACACCAGCGGCCTGACCCCGCTGGCGCCCTCACCGATCGCCCTGCCCGGGACCATCCACACCCCCGGCGGACGCCAGCCCGCGGTGACGCCCCGGCAGATGGGCCGGGACGACATCGCCACCACCGTCGCCGACTTCGCCTCCGCCGCCCGCCGGGCCGTGGAGGCCGGGTTCCTGGGCGTGGAGGTGCACGCCGCCAACGGCTACCTCCTCCACCAGTTCCTGACCCCGGGCACCAACCGGCGCCGGGACGCCTACGGCGGCGCTCCCGAGAACCGGATGCGCTTCGTCCTGGAGGTGGTCCAAGCCGTCGTCGCGGAGGTCGGTCCCGACCGCGTCGGCGTGCGCGTCTCCCCGGGCAACACCGCCAACGGCATCGCGGAGACCGACGAGGACATCGCCGCCCTCTACCCGGAACTGACCACCCGCCTGGACGCGTTGGGGCCCGTGTACCTGCACGTGGCCTTCGCCGACCCCGACAGTTCCGTGTGGAAGCGGATCCGCTCACGCTGGTCGCGCACCCTGATCGGCAACCCGGTGCTGCCCGGCGGGGAGATTCCCGCGGACGGCGGTCGGGACGCCGCCGAGCGCATGCTCCGGGCCGGGGCCGACCTGGTCGCCCTGGGCCGGCCCTTCCTGGCCAACCCCGACCTGGTCGAGCGCATCCGCACCGGGGCGCCGGTCAACCCGGTGCGCGACAGGTACCTGATGTACGTGGGCGGGGCCACCGGCTACACGGACTACCCGGCACTGGGCGGCTGATCCTGTCCCCGGCCGTCCCCGTGTCCGGCTGTCCCGCGCCCGACTGGCCCGGTGCCCAGTCGCCCGACCGCCCGGCTCCGCGACGGTGACGGACCTTGGCGGGGCGGCCGTCGGGCCTGTGCGCCCGTCACCGGTCGCCTGGTCGGGTCACGGACTCCGTCGGCGCATGACATCCGTCATGCCCGTCCCGTGCGGAGTGCGCGGAAAACCCGTGACCGGTGACACTCAGTGACAGAACTGCTCCGGCCTAGGTTCGGGAGCATGAACCCCAACGACGACCGTCACCACGCCTGGTCGGCCCCTCCGCCGACCGACGCCTTCCTTCCCGCTCCGGACGCGGACCCGTCAGCTGGTCCGTCCGGGCACCGTTCGCGCCGCCGGGGCCCGCGTCCCGTCCCGCCGGGGGTGGAGTACCACCGCATGCTCGCCGGGGACAAGCGCCGCGTCCTGCGCGGCGTCCTCGCGATCGTGCTCCTGCTCGTGGGGCTGTTCGCCATCAGCTACGCCTTCGCCGAGGCCTCCGCGTTCGTGGACGGGCAGATGGGCAGGACCAACCCGGCGGCGGGCGGCACCGACTACACGCCGGTCTACCACGCCTCGGGCATGCTCGGACTCGCCATGCTCATCCCGTTGAGCATGCTCATCCAGCGGCTGCTCTACGGAGTCAGGGGGGCCTCCCAGCACTCGGTGCTCTCGCGCTTCCGATTCGGAGTGCTCGGCCGGGCGCTGCTGTTCATCGGCCCCTTCTGGCTGATCGCCGTCACCGTCATGAACGTCTGGACACCCCCCGTTCAGAAGGACTGGCCCCTCGCCGATCTGGTCGCCATGTTCGTCCTCACCCTGCTGCTGGTCCCCCTCCAGGCGGCCGGTGAGGAGTACGGCCTGCGCGGGCTGGCCTTCCAGGTCGCCGGGAGCTGGAGCCGCGGGCCGCGGGTGGGACTGGTCCTCGCCGTCGTCGTCTCCAGCCTGCTGTTCACGACCATCCACGGCGCGGGTGACCCGTGGATCAACATCTGGTACTTCCTGCTCTCCCTCAGCCTGGCCGTCATCACCTGGCGCACCGGCGGGATCGAGATCCCGATCGTCATCCACGGGCTGCTCAACACGCTCACCTTCCTCATCTGCATCGTCCTGCAGATCGACCTCGGCGCCTCCGTCATGGACCGGTCGGCGGGCACCGGGTCGCCCATCATGCTCGTGCCCGCCGTCACCGCCGTCGTGATCGCGCTCGTGGTGTTCCTGCGTACGCGCCGGACGGGACCGGCCCTGACCCCCGGGCCCTTGCGAACCCAGCCGGACACGCGGTCCGCCCGGGTCCAGCCGGACGCGCGGCCCGGGTGGGTCCCAACCGTGAGGTGAGGAGTGGCCGGTCAGTCCCCGAGGAGGCGTTCGACGAGGAACCTCCAGCCGTCGATCAGGGGGTTGGGGGCGTCCGGCTCCGGAGGAGGGGCGGCGACCTCGTCCGTCGACATGTACAGCACGAGAGGACCCTCCAACGCGGCGGTCAGCTGCACGGAGAGGCCGTACACCCGGTCCGCGGGCAGACCGGCCAGGCCCAGGAGCATGCGGATGTGGGGCTGGGTCATACCGACCGCGCCCGCCGGTACCGGCAGGGAGCGGTCCACGGCGGCCCGGGCGATCGCGTGGTGCTCCAGCAGGAAGGGGATGCGGGCGCACCCGTAGGCGACCAGGCGCTCGGCGGGGTCGGCGCCCGGTCCCAGCGGCGGCGGTCCGGACAGCACCTGTTCCTGGAAGCGGTGCTCGGCGTCTTCGAGCAGGGCCACGAAGATGCCCGCGCGACTGCCGAAGCGGCGGAAGACGGTGCCCTTGCCCAGCCCCGCGCGTTCGGCGAGGCCGTCCATGGTCACCTGCCGTGTTCCGTGTTCGGCGATCATCGCGCGGGCTGTCTCCAGCAGGCGTTCGCGGTTGCGCGCGGCGTCCGCGCGTTCGCCGCGCTCCTTCCCGAAGGGCACCAGGGGCGAAGTCACACGGACAATCTACCCCGGGAACACTAAGCGGGGTAAAGTCCGTTTATAGTGGTGCGAGGGTCACCCGGACAGCTGGACCGTCCGGCCGTGTGGCCGTGCTCCGCATACCGCGAACCCGAACACCCTTGGGGGAAGAGCCCGATGAACCTGTTCCGTCTGGACGCCAGCATCCTGCCGACCGTCTCCTGCAGCGCCGAGATCGCCGACCGGGTCGAGGCCGAATGGGCCGCCGCCCACCCGCGGGGCGCCGTCAACCGCCGCCACCTGGGCACCGACCCGCTGCCCGCCGACGCCTGGGCCCTGGCCACCATCGGCGCCGGAACGGACGAGGCCGACCGCACGCCCGAACAGGTCCGGGCTCTGGCCCTGGCGGCCGAACTGGCCGCCGAACTCCAGGAGGCCGACGCGGTGGTCCTGGCCGTGCCGCTGTACAACTTCGGCGTCTCCCAGCACTTCAAGGCCTGGGCCGACCTGGTCATCGCGGGCGCGGGCGCCACCACCCCGCTGCTGAAGGACACCCCCACCGTGCTGGCCACCACCCTGGGCGGCGGCTACGGCCCCGGCACCCCCCGCGAGGGCTGGGACCACTCCACCCCCTACCTGGAGCGCGTCGTCGGCGACATCTGGCAGGCGGACCTGACCCTCATCAAGCGCGAACTCACCCTGGCCGCGACCACGCCGGGCATGGAGTCCCTCAAGGACCTCGCCCAGCAGGAGCACGACCGGGCCCTGGTCAGCGCCAGCGAGGCCGGTCGGGCGCTCGCCGCGCGCTGAGGGCCCCGGTCATCACCGACCGCCCCGACACCGAGCCCGCCCGGGGCCGCCGACCACGTGATCCGTGTTCTCGGCGGCCCCGGGCGGCGTTCGTCCGGGTTCCTGAGGTGCGCTGGGACTCCCGTCGGCGCTAACCCCGGGCGCTGTCGGAACGGCGCAGCCCCAGGCGGCCGCGGGTGCAGACCGCGAGGAGCACCGCGAGCAGGGCGACCATGGCGACCTCGGGCGCGCTCGCCGGATCACCCACGGCCACCGCCTTGACGCCCGAGACGACGTTGATCGCGGCGTGGGTGATGATCGCGGCGACCACACCGCCGCGGGCGGAGTTGAAGACGTGGCCGAGGACCACCGTGAACCCGACGCAGAGCAGGGCGTAGGCGGGGAAGTACATCTGCGCCTGGAGCGTGCCGGGCATGGCGAACAAGGGGGCGTGCCACATCGCCCAGACCGCGCCGAGCAGGACGTTCGCGGCCAGCGGGGAGAGCACGCCCTGGAGGCGGGGCAGCGCGAAGCCCCGCCAGCCCAGCTCCTCGTTGCCGCCGCCGACCAGCGCGATGACCAGGAACTGGACGGGCAGGGTCGGCAGCGCCGCCCACAGCTGGGCCTCGTCCAGGGTCGACTGGCCCAGGTACACCTGGATCGCGGCGGAGCCCGCGAGGGCCAGGACCACCAGCACGGTGATCAGGTAGGGCATGACGCCGCCCCTGCGCCGGAGGGAGTGGCGCCGGAAGAGCGCGCCCACGCCCTTGCGGCCCTGGGTGGCCGCGGTGACGACGGCCGCGGCCACCATCGGCCCGAAGCTGCCGACGATCACGGCGGGCATCGGGTCGGCGCCGCCGAGCAGGCGCGTGCCGAGCCACCAGGCGGTCCAGGAGAAAGCGAAGGCGATCACGAGGAAGGCGGTGAGGCCGCGGGGGTCGGTGACCGTCGTGCGGGACTGGTCGGGGGCCTCGGCGTGGAACTCGGAGGGGGCGCAGGTCTGGGGGCTCGTGAGGGAGCTGTCGGTAGCCATGCCGAGAAACATACACTGTTGGAGAGAAACCTACAACGTAGGATTTCCAGTATCCTGTTGGACATGGCAACCTCAGGATCCGACCAGCAGTTCGACAGCGTCTTCCACCGCCCGCAGCGCCGACGCCGGTCCCAGCCCGCCCTCAGCCGCGAACGCATCGTCGCCGCGACCATCGACCTGCTCGACCGCGAGGGGGCGTCCTCGCTGACCATGCGCAAGGTCGCCGCCGAACTCGGGGTGCACGCCACCAGCCTGTACTGGTACGTGGAACGCCGGGAGGACCTGGTGGACCTGGCCGTGGACGAGATCCTGGCCGGGGCCGCCTCCGTGCCGCCGCCCCCGGACGCCCCCTGGGACGAGGCGCTCAAGGAGACCGCCCTGCGGTTCTACGCGGCCCTGACCGCGCACACCTGGGCGGCCGAGTTCGCGGGCTCCCGGCCGCTGATCGGCCCGAACGCCGTCGCCCTGTCGAGGCGCATCATCGAGGCGCTGGGCGAGTACGGCGGGGGCGGGGAGGCGCAGGCGGTCGCCATCCGGGCGGTGTCGAACCAGATCCTCGGCGCGGCCACCTCCGCCGTCGCCATGCGCGCGATGAAGTCCGACCGCGAACAGGAGCACGAGGAGGCCGTCGCCGCCGCGGTCTCGGAGGCGGACGCCCTGGCCGTGGAGAACACCTACTTCGACCAGACGCTGGACCTGATCCTGGCGGGCATCAGGGCGCGGCGCGGGTCCTAGCGCGGTGGCCGCGGACGGCCGCCGGGCCGGTCACGCGGCCCGGGACCGGGGACGCCCCGGCGTGCCGTCCGCTCCGTACCCGGGCGCGTCCCCGACGCCGCGCGGCCGGACGCCGGCCGTTCGCGTCGGACCGCCGCGGACACGCGTGCGGCTTCCGCCCTCGCCCCTCCCGCCGCCCGGGCTAGGATTCGGCTCCGGGCCGCCGGAATCCTGGGAGAAGACGGATGAGTGACGTGGGCATCGGCACCGGCAGAGTGGTCGTGAACAGGGCGATGTCACTGGACGGCTTCATCGCCGGTCCCGGCCACGCGATGGACTGGATCTCGGAGTACCTGACCGCGGACGCGGTCCCGGAGGTCATGGCTGCCACGGGCGCCATGCTCGTCGGCCGGAGGACCTACGAGGTCGCCAAACGCATGCCCGACCAGGGCACCGCCTACGACGGGGGACCGCAGTTCGTCCTCACCCACGAGCCCCCCGAAGAGCCGGACCCCACCGTCACCTTCCTCACCTGCGGACTCGAAGAGGCCGTCGCCACGGCACGCGGCGCCGCGGGCGACAGGAACCTGGAGATCCTCGGCGCCGACGTGGCCGCCCAGTGCCTGCGGCGCGGGCTCGTCGACGAGATCCTGGTGTACGTCCTACCGGTGCTGCTCGGTGACGGTGTCCGCTTCACGCCCCCGGGCCTCGGCAGGATCGACCTGGAGCCCTTCGGCAACACCCAGTCGGGCGCCGTCACGACGCTGCGCTTCCGCGTGCGGAAGTAGGCGCGGCTCTTCGACAGCCAGGCCCGTTTCCCGGTTCGGGTTCCCGTGCGCGCCCCGCACGGTGGTGACCGAACGGCCCCGCGCTCGTCACGGAGGAGGGGCGTGTCTCCCGGCACCGGCGCGGGCGGTGCGCGGGGTTGCACCTTCCGTAGCGGCATGTGGTCTGGTGGACCCACGTCCCGGTCCCCTGAGGAAAGCCACCCTGCTCATGCCCCTGTCCTTCACGCCGCCCCGCCGGGTCAAGATCGGCGACGCGGCGGCCTTCGTCGGCAGCACGCCGCGGGCGATCCGCCACTACCACGAGATCGGCCTGCTCCCCGAGCCCGAGCGGGGCGTCGACGGCCGCCGCCGCTACGGGTACGAGGACATGATCCGCCTGCTGTGGATCCGCAGGATGGCCGACGCCGGGATCGCCCTGGACGACATCCGCGACTCCTTCACCACCGGCACGGCTTCCGCCGACGCCGACGCCGACGCCGACGCCGACGCCGACGGCGCAGACGGTATCGCGGGCATCCTGGAGCGGTTGGAGGAGAGCCTCGCCGATCAGGAGGCGGAACTGCGGCGGCAGCGGGCCGCCGTGCGGCGGATGCGCACCGAAGGCAGCCGTATGGGCCTGCTCTCCGACTTCGTCACCCAGCGCCTCAAGAGCCTGCCCGAGGGCTCCCTGCGCCAGGCGGACCTGGACGATCTGCTGGTCACCGAGCGGGTCTTCGGCCCGCTCGGCGCGGCCGTCCGGGCCGGCCGCTTCATCGCCCTGGCCACGCGTCCCGCTCTGCGGGAGGAGTCCGACCGCCTCGATGACGCCGAGGAGGCGCTCGACGACAGCGTCGCCGTCGATGATCCGCGGGTGGCCCGGGTGGCCGCCGAACGGCACGCCTTCGAAAGCACCCTGCACGCCGTCATCGAGGAGTCGGGCCTGGGGGAGGAGGACGACGCCCTCTTCGACGCCTGGGACGCTCTGCACCCCGCTCCCGCCGATGACGAGGCCGACCCCGGCTCCGGCAGTCGGGAGCCGGGCTCCATGAGCGCGTTCGAAGCCTTCGGCAAGATGCCCTACGACTTCTCCCCGGCCCGGCAGCGCTGTATGGAACTGGCCGGGGAACTGTCCGCCCGGGACTCACCCGCCGCCTGAGGCACGGCCCGGACGCCGGTCCGGGGGTGGAGAGGGCCCGCGACCGCGCCCGGCAAGGGGCCCACCGGTTCTGAGCCGCCCGCCGGGACCGGGGGAACGCGGCCCGCCCGGGCCCGGCGGCGGCGTCGCGGACGCCGTGCGATCCGCCGGACCGGGCGGGCCCACCGGCCTCCGCGCCGCTAGGCGCGGATGTTGACGTCCACGCAGGCGTAGAAGGCGTTACCGGTGTCGGCGACGTTCCACCTGGCCAGCAGCGTGTGCCGTCCGCTGTACCCCGACAGGTCCACGGTGTGGCTGAACGACCACGGCGGACGGGCGCCGTGGTCGTTGAACACGGCCACACGGTGGTTACCGATGAAGTACTCCCAGGTGGAGGTGGAGTGCGCGGCCGTGATGGTCCACTCGAAGGTCTGGACGCGGCCGACGTCGGTCACCCGCCAGCCCCGGCTGTTGTCGTTCAGCTCGGCGAAGCGGCCGACGCCGCCGTTGCACTGCATGAGCCCCTTGGGGCCCTCCACGCTCTGCGGCTCCCACTGGATGCCGCCGCACTGGACGATGCCCGCGGCGCACTGGGCCTGGCGGCTCATCGGGTTGGAGATGTAGCCGTGGGCGTTGGCCGTGCCCGCGGGCATGAGGCCGAGGAACAGGGTGGTGGCGGCGGCCAGCGCCGCCGCGGTGCGGAGCCGGTGCCGGTTGCGGGGGCGGGGGGTGTCGGACTTGCGGTTCAGCATGTGCGGGTCCTTCGGTCATGGATCGCGCCCCGGCGCGCAGGGCCGGGACGGTAGCGGGAATCCGTCGGGGGAGACCCGGGCCGGTACCTGCCCGGGGCGAAGGCGAGCGCTCGTGACTGCGGGGGAGGGCCGCGGGCGTCGAGTCCCTGGGGACGCGGCGTCCGGAGTCCCTCTGGAACAGGGGTTTCCCGCTAGGGGAAGCCGGTAAGCGGACCGTGACGAGGAGTCGGGTCCCCCGGCCGCGGCCGGGTGCGGGGGCCGACCGGACCGGCCGCAGGACCGGTCGGGGCCGTTCGGCGGGCGGTACGGGAGGGGCCGCCGAACACGGGGGGACGGGAGCTGGAAGGACCCGGCCCCGCCGCGTGTGTGGTCCGCACCGGCCGGAGGTGGACCAATCCCGGTGCGGCGGGGAGGCGGCATTAGACCTCACCTGGAGGCCACTGTTTCCTTCCCTCTCCTTCCCTTTCCTTGCCCGGAACCGGGTCCGCCCACGGGTTTCGGCACCGCGTTCGACTCGGTTCCCGGGCCCGCCCGCCGCCGTCGGCCTGCGCCCCGACCGCCGCCGACTCCTCCGGCCAGCCGTCCGCGCGCCGCCGCGCCCGCGCCACGCCGCCGTTGGTGGGGTGCCCGCCCACGGACGGACGATCCGTGAAGATGGCGCCGTGGAATGTCCGAATCCCGTAATCCGGTGATCCGCGTCCCGTCGGCACCGCCCCCGGGGAGCCGCTTCCGGTACCGCACGAACGAGAGGTGAAACGGTGGCCACCGACGGAGGGCAGCACCGTCCGGACCGCGAACCGGAGCCGGAAGCCGAGCCGGAGCCGGAAACCGGACCGGAGACCCCCGAGGAGGCGGAGCGCGGTCCGAGCCGCCTCAAACCGGTCGTGTTCTACGGCTCGTCCGCGCTGATCGTCGCGCTCTCGGTCTGGGCGATCGTCGCGCCCACGCACGCCGGGAACACCATCGGCGCCGTCGTGACGTGGATCACCGAGGTGTTCGGCTGGTACTACTTCCTCGCCACCACCCTCTACCTCGGGTTCGTGGTGGTCATCGCGCTCTCCCGCTACGGCAGGGTCAAGCTCGGCCCCCAGCACTCCAAGCCCGACTACGGGGTGTTCGCCTGGGCGGCCATGCTGTTCGCGGCGGGCATCGGCATCGACCTGCTGTTCTTCTCCGTCTCCGGGCCGGTCAGCCACTACCTGGCGCCGCCCGAGGGCGACGCGCAGACCGTCGAGGCGGCGCGGCAGGCCGTGGTGTGGACGCTCTTCCACTACGGCGTGACCGGGTGGGCGATGTACGCGCTGATGGGCATGGCCCTGGGCTACTTCTCCTTCCGCTACCACCTGCCCCTGGCCATCCGGTCGGCCCTGTACCCGCTGATCGGCAGGCGCATCCACGGCCCGGTCGGCGACGCGGTCGACCTGGCGGCCGTCATCGGCACGATCTTCGGCATCTCCGTGTCGCTCGGCATCGGCGTCGTGCAGCTCAACTACGGGCTCAACTTCCTCTTCGGCGTCCCCGAGGGCGTCGCGGCCCAGCTCGGCCTGATCATCGTCGCCGTGCTCGTGGCCACGATGTCGGCGGTGGCGGGCGTGGACCGGGGTATCCGGCGGCTGTCCGAGATCAACGTCGTGCTAGCCGTCGTCCTGATGCTCTACGTGCTGGTCTTCGAGGACCCCCTCTACCTGCTCAACGCCCTCGTCCTCAACATCGGCGACTACCTCAGCCGCTTCCCCTCCATGACGCTGAACACCTTCGCCTACGACCCGCCGACCGACTGGCTCAACGCCTGGACGCTGTTCTTCTGGGCCTGGTGGATCGCCTGGGCGCCGTTCGTGGGGATGTTCCTCGCCCGGATCTCGCGCGGCCGCACCATCCGGCAGTTCGTGGCGGCGACGCTGGTGGTCCCGCTCCTGTTCACGCTGACCTTCCTGTCCTTCTTCGGCAACAGCGCGCTGAGCGTCGTGCGCGAGGGCGGCGCCGCGTTCGGCCAGACCACCATGAACCACCCCGAACAGGGCTTCTACGCGCTGCTCGCGCAGTACCCGGGGGTGCTGTTCAGCGCCGGGCTGGCCACGGTCGTCGGACTGCTCTTCTACGTCACCTCCGCCGACTCCGGCGCGCTGGTGATGGGCAACCTCAGCTCCCACCTGCCGACGCCGCTCACCGACGCCTCCCCGTGGCTGCGCGTCTTCTGGTCGGCGGCGACCGGCCTGCTCACCCTCGCCATGCTCCTGGTCGGCGGGGTGGACACGCTGACCAGCGCGACCATCATCATGGGCCTGCCGTTCTCGTTCGTGATGTTCGTGATCATGTGGGGCCTGTTCAAGGCGCTGCGGATCGAGAAGTTCCGCAAGGACGCCTTCCGGACCACCCTGTCCTCGTCGCTGTCGGACCGGACCGCGGCCGACCGGCGGGGGCCCGAACGCAACTGGCGGCAGCGGATCAAGCGGGCGGTGAGCTTCCCCGGCAGGCGGGCGGCCGAGCGGTTCGTCCGCGACGTGTGCCGCCCGGCGTTCCGGGACGTCGCCGAGGAGCTGCGCGAACACGGCGCGGAGGCGTCGGTGAGCGAGGGGGTGGACGAGGCCGTCGGCATCGCCTACCTGGAGCTGCGGGCGCCGATGGGCGAGGAGGAGGAGTTCAGCTACCGGGTGTGGCCGATGGAGGTGCCCACCCCCGCGTTCGCCATGCGCTCGCTCGCCGAGCACGACACCTACGTGCGCTTCGAGGTCTACCTCACCGAGGGCAGCCAGGGCTACGACGTGATGGGCTACACCAAGGAGCAGCTCATCGGCAACATCCTCGACGAGTACGAGCGGCACCTGGAGTTCCTGCGGCTGCACCGGGAGGCGACCTCGGGCTCCGCGCTTCCCGACCACGGGCCGGGCACCGCCGACGTCCAGGACACCGAGGAGCGCTGAGAGCGTTCGCCGACGGGTAACGGATCCGGTCCGGCCGGAAGCGTCGCCGGTGTGGCACAGCTGGTGTGACGCAAGGGTTTTGACCTGCGGTGATCCTGTGCCTGTAGCGAGTCCGGGCGGTCGGACCCCGCCACGGGCGCGAGACCACGACGGACGGGGCGGGCCGCACGGCTGGGAGCGGTATCCGGGAGGCGTCCGAGTGACATCCGAAATGTCGGGCCGCGCGCGTAGCCTCGTCGCGGATCCGCGGGCGGCGCCCCGGCCGCCCTCCCCGAACCCCCTCACCGTAGGAGCCTTCATGCACGAGCACCCGACCGTCCGCGTCTTCCGCACCGAACGGCAGCGGGCCCGGACGGGGGAGTGGCTGGCCGACCACCGGCTGGTGGTCGGGTTCGAACCCGGCGGGGCCGTACCGTTGGCCCAGCTCGGCTGGCGCGACCTCGACGGCGCGGAGGCGGTGGTCGGGTTCGAACCCGGCATGACCGCGTTCACCGGCACGCGGACCACCGCGGACGGCGCGTCCCACGCCTGGCGGGGACGGCTGGTGGAGCGGCTCACCGACCGCCCCGTCCACAGGTTCGGCGTCGAGGGCGCGGACGGGGAGGAGGAACTGCGGCTGCTCATCGAGGACGGCGGCTCCCCGGCCGCGCGGGTCACCTGGGCCGACCGCGAGGGCGGCGGCGGTGCGGTCGCCCTGCGCACCATCGCCCTGGAGGAGGCCGGTAGCGGGGAGGAGGTCACCGGCGGGGTGCGCGAGGTGCGGGCGGGCAACGAGCACACGCGGGCGGGCGAGGTCGCCGCCAACCTCCTCGACGACACCTCCTCCAAGTGGCTGAGCTGGCGCGACGCCGACTGGCTGGAGTTCACCATGGCCGAACCCGTCAGCGTCCGGCACTACGTCCTGGTCTCCGCCAACGACTTCGCCGACCGCGACCCCCGGAACTGGGCGCTCAAGGGGTCGGCGGACGGCCGGACCTGGGTCACGCTCGACACCCGTTCCGACGAGTTCTTCCCCGGCCGCCACCACGCCCGCGACTTCCACGTCACCGACCCGGCCGCGGACACCCCCTACCGGCACCTGCGGCTGGAGATCACCGGCAACTGCGGCGGCTCCGAGATCCAGCTCAACCGGGTGCGCTTCTTCTCCGAGGGCCGCACCTACGAGGCGTTCGACGGACACCGCTACACGGCGGGCGGCGCGCCCTCCCCGTACGGGGGGATAGCTCAGGACCTGCCGGCCCGCGTCCCGGCCACCGCCGAGCAGTGGCGGGCCTACCTGGCCGGGTACAGCGCGGACATGCTGCGGGTCCTGACCGAGGAGGAACTCCCCGGGACCACCGCGGAGCAGCGCGCCGCCTCCTGGCTGGGCTGCGACGGCGCACCCGAGGAGCGGATCGCGGAGCTGGAGGAGCGGCTCGGCAGGCGGCTCCCGCCCGGTTACCGCGCCTTCCTGGAGGCCTCCGACGGCTGGGGGCCCGCGAGCGCGTTCGTGTACGGCCTGCGCTCCACCGCCGCCGTCGGCTGGGCGGCCGACCTGGAGGACGAGTGCGGTGTGGACGAGTCCCTCGTGGCGGGGGAGGGCGGCCCCGTCGGACCGCTGCTGCTGGTCTCGGCCGAAGGGGACGCCCAGGACTGGGTGCTGGACGCGGGCGACGTCTCCCCCGACGGGGAGTGGGCCGCCTACACCTGGTCGAGCTGGAACCCCGGCCCGGGGGAGCGCCACCGCTCCTTCGCCGACCTCGTGGCCGCCGAACGCGCCTCGTTCGAGGAGCTGCTCGGTGCGGAGGGGCGCCCGGTGCACCCGGAGGGAGCGCTCGAACTCCTGGCGAGGGGCCGCCGCGCCGCGCTGGAGGGCCGGGTGGAGGAGGCGCTGAACGCCCTGCGCCGGGCCAAGGAGAAGGGATCGGGCGCCGCCGCCTACCTCGAAGTCGTCCTCGCGGCCTTCCTCGACGTGCGGGGGGCGCACCACAGGCTGCGCGGCCTGCTGCACCGCCCCCACGTGGTCGCCGAGGTCGGCACCGGGCGGATCGAGGCCGAGGCGGTGCCGCTCTACCTGCACAGCGCCGGTCTGGACACCCCCGGCGGCGCGGCCTACGCCGACCGCGCCCTGGCCGGGGCCGTGCCCGGCCTCGACATCCCCTCCGGCGGGACCGAGCGGCGGGAGTGGCTGGCCTCCCGTCGGCTGCCGGAGCCGCCCGCCTTCGAGCGCGCCCTGGACACGGCCCGCGAGCTGGCCGCCCGCGGCGCCACCGACGAGGCCTGGGCCGCCGTCGAGGGGGCCCTGCCCGGGTGGTACCCCCTGGAGCCGAACCGGATCGCCCCGGTGGTCCTGCTCACCGACCCCGCGCTGCGCGAGGTGGTCACCCCGGCCCGCGCCCGGGAGGTGGCGTTCACCCCGCGCGGCCTCACGTCCGCCGCGGGGGAGGCGGTGCGCCGGACCCAGAGCGCGGACTGACCCGCCGCGTCCGGGGGCTCCGGCCGGGCCCCGGTCCGCCGCGGCCTCCGCTGAGTGACCCGTGCCCGCCCGCGCCGTCCCCGGGCGCGGAGGTCCTCCAGACGGTCCCCGCAGACCGATGCGCGCCCGCCCGCGCCGTCCCGGGACAGGGGGAGCGGCGCGGGCGGGCGCGGATCAGCCCTGTTCCAGACCGCGCAGGTACTCGGCGAACTTCTCCAGGCCGTCGATGTTGCGCGGACCGGAGATGCCCTCGTTGTAGTCCAGGACGAAGAAGTTCTCCTCGACCACCGCCGGGACCTCGGCCATCGCGGGGAACGAGGTCAGGAAGTCGATCTTCTCCTGCGCGGGCTGGTCGCCGTAGTCGAGGATGATGATGACCTCCGGCTCGGCCTCCACCACCGCCTCCCAGCCGACCTGGGTCCAGCGCTCGTCGAGGCCGGCGAAGATGTTCTCACCGCCCGCGCGGCTGATGATGTCGTTGGGCGGGACCTGGCCGCCCGCGGTGAAGGGCTGGTCGGTGCCCGAGTCGTAGAGGAACACGGGGACCGGGTCGCCGGCGGGGGCCTGCTCCTCCACGGCGGCCACCCGCGCCCGGTAGTCGGTGACGAGCTCCCCGGCGCGGTCCTCGACCCCGAAGATCCGGCCCAGCCGCTCCAGGTCGGTGTACAGGCCCTCGAAGGGGGTGACCTCCTCGGGGTGTCCCGGGTAGTTGAAGCAGGACTCGGTGTGCATGAAGCTCTGGATGCCGAGACCGTCCAGGATCTCGGGGGTGATGCCCCGCTCCTCGCTGAACCCGGAGTTCCACCCGGCGACGACGAGGTCGGCCCCGGCGTCCACGACGAGCTCCCGGTTGAGCAGGTCGTCGCTGAGGAACTCCACCCGGGCGTACTCCTCGGCCCAGGGCGACTCCTCCACCGGCGGGTTGGCGGGGGGCATCACGTACCCGTGCACGTGGTCGGTGAGGCCGAGGGCGAACAGCTTGTCGGCGCTCCCGGCCTCGTAGGCCACGACGCGCTGCGGGGTGGTGTACTCCACCTCCTCGCCGCACCGCTGCACGGTGACCGTGCTCGCGGCCGAGGCCTCCTGCCCTTCCTCGACCTGGGCTCCGCACCCGGCGACCAGGACGGCCACAGCGGTCAGGGGCAGCAGCGAGCGGTGGGACGCGCGGGTCCCGAGGGGTGTCCGGTGTGTCACTGGAGGCCTTTCTCGACGGCGGGGAGCAGCCGGTACAGCAGCTGGGGGTCCCCGGTCAGGGGATGGGGGACGACGGAGGCCTCGATGCCGAAGACCTCCAGGAGCAGGGCGGGGGTCAGGACCTGGTCGGGAGCGCCCGCGGCCACCAGTCGGCCCTCGTGGAGCACACCGATCCGGTCGCAGGCCGCCGCGGCCAGGTTGAGGTCGTGCAGGACCACCAGGACGGTGAGCCCCGAGTCCCGGAGCAGGGACAGCAGCGCGATCTGGTGGCGGATGTCCAGGTGGTTGGTGGGCTCGTCCAGGACCAGCACGCTGGGCTCCTGGACCAGGGCGCGGGCCACCAGCACCCGCTGGCGCTCGCCCCCGGACAGCTCCATGACGCCCCTGTGGGCCAGGTGGGCCACCTCCAGGCGCTCCATGGCCCGGCGGCACAGGTCGCGCTCGCGCGCGTCGAGCGGCTGGTTGCCGCGCAGGTGCGGGGCGCGCCCCAGGGCGACGACCTCCTGCACCGTGAAGTCGAGGTCGCTGCCGCTCTCCTGGGTCAGGGCGGCCACCCGCTGGGCGCTCCGGCGCAGGCTCAGGGAGGACAGGTCCTCGTCCCCGACCCACACGGTCCCGCCGCTGGGGCGCAGCGCCCGGTAGACGCAGCGCAGGGCCGTGGACTTGCCCGAGCCGTTGGGGCCCACCAGCCCCACGACCTGTCCCGCGGGCACGTCCAGGGAGAGGCTCTCCACGATCCGGGCGCCGCCGAGCTCGACGGACAGCCCGTCCAGGCGCAGGTCCATCATCGTCCTCCGAACAGGTAGCCGCGGCGGCGCATGAGACCGAGGAACACCGGTACGCCGATCAGGGCGGTGATGACGCCCAGGGGGAGTTCGCGCGGGGCCACCACCACGCGGGAGAAGAGGTCCACCCAGACCATGAGGAGCGCGCCCAGCAGCGGGGCGACGGTGAGCACGCGCCGGTGGTCGGCGCCCACCGCGATCCGCACGATGTGGGGGATGACCAGGCCGACGAAGCCGATCGCGCCGCTGACGGCGACCATGGCCCCGGTCATGACCGCGGTCACCGCGAACAGGACCCTGCGCTGCCCGGCCGCGTCCACTCCCAGGCTCGCCGAGGTCTCGTCGCCCAGGGCCAGCACGTCGAGCGGGCGCGCGAGGCCGCGCAGCACGAGGATGCCCAGGACCACCACGACGGCCACCACGGGCAGGGAGCTCCAGGTGGCCGCGCCGAAGCTCCCCATGGTCCAGAAGAGCACGGTGGCGGTGGCCTCGCTGCTCGGCGCCAGGTAGACGATCACGCTCATCACGGCCTGGAAGCCGAAGGAGAGCGCCACCCCGGTGAGCACCAGGCGCAGGGGGGTGACCCCCGTGGGGGAGCGGGCGACGAGGTGGACGAGCAGCGTCGCGCCCAGCGCGCCCAGGAAGGCCCCGGCGGAGACCGCGTGGATACCGAGCGCGGACAGTGCGCCCAGCACGCTGACCAGTACCGCGCCGACGGAGGCGCCCGAGGAGACCCCCAGGATGTAGGGGTCGGCGAGGGCGTTGCGGACCATGGCCTGGACGGCCACGCCCACGACCCCCAGACCGGCCCCGACGACGGCGGCGAGCAGGACCCGGGGGGTGCGGATCTGCCAGATGATCTGGTAGCGGACCACCTCGTCTGCCTGGATCACGCCGCCGCTCAGGGCCGCCCACAGGTAGCGCACCGTCTCGGCCGGGGGGACCACCGCCGATCCCAGGCCGATGGCCAGCACCGCGGAGACCGCGAGGAGGACGCCGAGGACGACCGCGGCGGTGGCCGTGCCCGCCCGTGTGGCCAGCCATCTGACCCCGGCCGGGCCGGTCCGCCCGGACGCCGCGCCGTCGGGTGCCGCGTCGTCGGGCATCGGGCGCGTCCTGCCAGGCGGGAGGGACACGTGCCTCACCTGGTTTCTCCTCCCGCTGGGTCAGCAAAAACGATAATGGTTTTCATATTAGGGCAAAGTCGGTTCCGTCGGAACGGCCGGGGGCGGATGTGTGCACACGGCGACCCCTTTGTCCGAAACCGGTTCGGGCGTGCGCGCGGGGCCGTCCTCCGGGGCGGGTGCGCGCTGCGGACGTCTCCGCGGGATCGCGGGGCCCCGACGTGGGCGGAGGGCGTCCCGCCGCCGGTCGCGGGCCGGAACGGGCGGCAATGGCCCCCGCCTCGGGTTCGGTCGATAGCGCCTGACCGGAAGGCTGTGGACGGCAGAGCCGATTCCGGTGCGCCGATGCGCCGGACTCTCCCGTATCGCCCTGGTGCGCCCCGCGGTCAGCGGCGGGACGGGTCGCCCGCGGGTTACCCGTGTGCACTCTCCGGAAACGAACGATTGCGAACCGTAGTCGAACCCGAAGGAGGCTCGCGTGCGCGCCACCGTGGGCACCGCCGCCGCCGTCCTGTCCGCCGCCGTGCTGGCGCCCGTCACCGCACCGGCGCCCGCCGCCGCGCACGCCGCCGAGGCGGTCCCGCTCGCCGTCGCCGTCGCCGGCCTGCCCGTCACCGACGAGAACCGGCAGGGATACGACCGCTCCCTGTTCCCGCACTGGGCCGACACCGACCGCGACGGCTGCAACACCCGCGCCGAGGTCCTGATCGAGGAGGCCGTCGTCATGCCCGAGGTCGATGAGCGGTGCCGCCTGAGCGGCGGACAGTGGGAGTCCTACTACGACGGGCGCGCGCACACCGAGGCCCGCGCCCTGGACATCGACCACATGGTGCCCCTGGCCGAGGCCTGGGACTCGGGCGCCTCGGAGTGGACCACCGACCGCCGCCGCGACTACGCCAACGACATGGGCGAACCGGTCGCCCTGGTGGCGGTCACCGCGGCGCAGAACCGCTCCAAGGCCGACAAGGACCCCGCGCAGTGGCTGCCCGCCTCGGCGGAGGCGCACTGCCGGTACGTCACCGAGTGGACCACGGTCAAGGTCCGCTGGGCCCTGACGGTGGACCCGGCCGAGCACGAGGCGCTCGTCGCCCTCGCCGCGGAGTGCCCCGACGCCGTGGTCGAGGCGGAGGCGGCCTGACCCGCCCGGGGCGGAGGCGGCCAGCGCGGGGTCCGGCGGAGCGCGCCCGGGCCGGGGCGCGCCCGGGAGACGGAAGCTGGCTGGCCAGGTGGCGCGTGGGAGCGCGTTCATCGCCGAGAGGGTTGGCTCAGCGTGATACACACGCTACCGAACGTGAAAAGGAAAGCCGCGTTCTCTGCATCCCTCAGACCATGTGGAGGAAACACCGCATGACCCTGCCCTGTCACAACCCCGCGGCGGCCGCGCGAGCGGCCTCCGCCCTGGACCTGAGCCGGGCCCGCGACCTCCCCGGGGAGGCGCAGTGAGACGCGAGGCCGTCGTCACCGGCATCGGCGTGGTGGCGCCCGGAGCGATCGGCGCGTCCGCGTTCTGGGAGATGCTCACCGCGGGACGCACAGCCACCCGCCACGTCACCCTGTTCGACGCGTCCGACTTCCGCTCCCGGATCGCCGCCGAGGTCGACTTCGACCCCGCCGCGCACGGACTGGACGAGCACCAGGCCGAACGCATGGACAGGTACGTGCAGTTCGCCGCCGTCGCCACCGCCGAGGCGCTGGCCGACAGCGCCCCGCCCCTGTCCGAGGTCTCGCCCTGGCGCGTGGGCGTGAGCATGGGGACGGCGGTCGGCGGCACCACCCGCCTGGAGAGGGACTACGTCCAGATGAGCCGGGGCGGCGCCGACTGGGTCGTCGACCCCGAGGCCGCCTCGCCCCACCTGTACCGGGCGGTGACGCCCAGCGCCCTGTCCGGGGAGATCGCCGAACTGGTCGGCGCGCGCGGACCGGTGCGCACGGTCTCCACCGGCTGCACGTCCGGCCTGGACGCCGTCGGCTACGCCGCCCAGGCCATCGAGGACGACCTCGCCGACGTGGTCGTCGCGGGAGCGGCCGAGTCGCCGATCTCGCCCATCGCCATGGCCTGCTTCGACGCCATCAGGGCGACCTCGGACAGCAACGACGACCCCGCGCGGGCCTCCCGGCCCTTCGACCGCGAGCGCAACGGCTTCGTCATGGGCGAGGGCGCGGCCGTCCTCATCCTGGAGGAGGCCTCGATCGCCCGCCGCCGGGGCGCGCGGATCCGCTGCCGGGTGGCGGGCTTCGCCAACCACGGCAACGCCTTCCACATGACCGGCCTGCGCCGCGAGGGGCAGGAGATGGCGCGGGCCATCACCACCGCCCTGGACCAGGCGCGGCGCCCGGCCACCGACGTGGACTACGTCAACGCCCACGGATCGGGCACCGTGCAGAACGACCGCCACGAGACCGACGCCGTCAAGCGCTCCCTGGGCGAGCACGCGCGGCGGGTGACCATGTCCTCCATCAAGTCGATGGTGGGGCACTCGCTGGGCGCGATCGGCTCCATCGAACTGGCCGCCTGCGTGCTGGCCATGGACACCGGCGTCGTGCCGCCGACCGCCAACCTGAGCACGCCCGACCCCGAGTGCGACCTGGACTACGTGCCGGTGACCGCGCGCGAGCGGCGCACCGACGTGGTGCTCTCCGTGGGCAGCGGCTTCGGCGGCTTCCAGTCCGCCGTCGTCCTCGACCGGGGCAGCGAGGTGCGCGTATGAGCACGGTCATCACCGGACTCGGCACGGTCTCACCCGCCGGGGTGGGCGTCCCGGAGTACTGGGAGGCGGTCCGGGAGGGGCGATCGCTCCTCGCGCCGATCCCCGACTTCGACACCGACGGCTTCCACGTGCGCGTGGGCGGGAAGATCCCCGGCTTCGACCCGCACGACCACCTCGACGGCCGCTACGTCGTCCAGACCGACGCCTTCAGCTGGTTCGCGATGGTCGCGGCCGGCGAGGCCCTGCGCGACTCGGGGCTGGACCCCGCCGCCGACCCCTACGCGGTCGGCGTGCTGATCTGCAGCTGCACGGGCGGCGTGGAGTTCGGCCAGCGCGAGATCGAGGCCCTGTGGAGCAGGGGCCCCGACCACGTCGGCCCCTACCAGTCCATCGCCTGGTTCTACGCGGCGAGCACCGGACAGATCTCCATCAGCAACGGCCTCAAGGGCATGTGCGGGGTGCTGGTCACCGACGAGCCGGGCATGCTCGACGCCCTGGGCCAGAGCGAACGGGCCCTGCGGCGCGGGACCTCCGCGATGCTGGTCGGCGGAAGCGAGGCCCCGATCGGCTCCCCGTTCGCACTGGCCTGCCACGCGGGCGCCGAGGTCCTCAGCCGCGGCGAGGACCCCCGCACGGCCTACCTCCCCTTCACCGAGGGGGCGGCCGGCCACGTCCCGGCCGAGGGCGCGGCCGTCGCCGTGGTGGAGGACGAGGCCGCCGCGCGGGCGCGCGGCGCCAGGATCCGGGCCCGGGTCGCGGGGCACGCGAGCACCTTCGGCGGGGTCGGATCGTTCGACCCGGGCGGTGCCGGACTCCTGCACGCGGCCCGGGAGGCGATGCGCCGGGCCGCCGTCGCCCCCGAGGACGTGGACGTGGTCTTCGCCGACGCGGTGGGCACGCCCAAGGCCGACGCCGACGAGGCCGCCGTGCTGCGCGAGCTGTTCCCCGGCGGGGTGGCCGTCACCGCGCCCAAGACCGGCTTCGGACGCGCCTACGCCGGGTCGGGCGCGCTGGACGTGGCCGCCGCCGTCCTGAGCCTGGAACACCAGGTCGTACCGCCCACACCCAACGTCCCCGACGCGCCCAGCGGACTGGACCTGGTCGTGCGGGTGCCGCGCGCCGCGCGCCTGCGCACCGCGCTGGTCCTGTCGCGCGGCCTGGGCGGCGGCAACTCCGCCGTCGTCCTGACCCGCCCCGACCCGGTCTGACCCGCGTCGGTCTGACCCGAGCCAGGCCGACGAACAGACCCGCACCCGGCACGCGGACCGGCACCTGACACGGCACGCGCACCGGGACCCGAACCGACACACGAGATTCCGAGGAGACCCATGCCCGACAGACACATCGAGATGGAGGAGCTGGTGGAACTCATGTCCGCCTGCGCCGGTGTCCGGACCGACGCCGCCACCGCCTCCGCGAGCACCTTCGACGAACTGGGGATCGACTCCCTGGGCGTCATGGGCATCGTCGCCGAGATCGAGCGCCGTGTCGGCCGCAAGCTCGGGGCGGACGCCGAGGCGTCACCCTCCCCTGCAGTGCTGTCCACCCTCGTCAACGGGGGCGTCGCGGCCCCCGCGAAAGGAATGTGATCCCGTGCCCGGAAGCATCGAGCACAGCGTCGTCATCGACGCGCCCTACGACTTCGTCTGGGAGCTGACCAACGACGTCGCCTCCTGGCCCCAGATCTTCACCTGGCACTCCTCGGTGGAGATCCTGGAGCAGGACGGCGACACCACGCGCTTCCGCGTCACCAAGCAACCCGACAAGCAGGGGCGCGTGTGGAGCTGGGTGTCCGAGCGCACCGTGGACCGCGAGGCGGGGGAGGCGTGGTCCCACCGCGTCCAGACCGAGGGCTTCGAGTACGTGCGGATCCACTGGAACTACGAGCAGGTTCCGGAGGGCGTGCGGCTGACCTGGAGCTACCAGTTCGCCATGAGGCCCGACGCGCCCTTCGACGACGAGCAGATGACCGTCAAGTACAACCAGAACGTTCCGACCGAGATGGAGCACATCAAGAGGAACGTCGAGGCGGCGGCGCGGGCCCGGATGGAGGAGGTCACCACCTGAGCGGCGCCCGCTGACCGGTGCCCGCCGTGATCGCGGTCGCCCCCGTGCGCAGCGCTCGGGGGCGGCCGCGGTCGCCTTCACCCGTTAGGGGTAGGGGGTAGGGCGGGGGCGGTCGGGGACCTCCGGAGGGCGGCCCTACCCTGGTGGAGTCGGTCCGGACGGGATCCCGGACCCCGGACGGAACCCGCCGTGCGCGGCGGAGGCAAGGGGAGGAGACGCTGGTGGCGAGCACGTACGCCCTTGTCCCACCGCTCCTTCCGCGTGGCGCGGCGCCCACGGTGGGAGCCGTGGGCAGGGCCGCGCGCGGGCGCTCCGCGCACCCCGGCCTGGCCTGGGTGCGGATGCTGCTCCTGGTGTCCGTGCTGCTCGGTGTGGCGGGAATGCACACCCTGGGGCACGCGTCCACGGACACGGAGCACGCCTCTCCCGTCTCCACCGCCTCGGTCGTGGCGCACGCCGATCCCGTTCCGGAGGAGCGGGCCGCTCCTGCGGCCCACGCCGCGTCCGAGGCCGGTGCGCACGCCGCCCCCGTTCCGGAGGCGCACGCCGCCGCGGGCGGGTACTCCGACCCGGACGCGCACGCCGCCTCCCCCGTCACCGACCCGACGACGATGTGCCTGGCGGTGGCCGCCCTGGTGGCCGCCCTCGTCGGGCTGGCCGCCGTGGTCTTCCTCCCCTGGCCGGGAGCGCTGCCGAGGCCGCCGTCCCCGACGCTCCGGCGGGCGGTGCGCGTCGCGCCGCCCGAACCCCCGTGTCTGGCGAAGTTACAGGTGCTGAGGGTGTAGACGCCCCTCCCGGGTGGTGCGGTGGCCCCACGCGCCCCGACACCCGGTCCCGAGCCCTGTTCACCTCGCCGTGGCGCCCCGCGCCATGCGCGAAGAAGCCATGAAGAAGGACCGACGATGACCACGCAGTTCCGTACCCGCGCGTTCCCGGCGGCTCCGGCGGCACTGGCCGCCGCCCTGTTCCTCGCCTCCTGCGGCGGCGGGGAGGCCCCCGACCCCGCGCCCGGGTCCGCCGAGCAGTCGACGGCCGAGCAGTCGACGGCCGAGCAGCCGACGGCCGAGTTCAACGACGCCGACGTCGTGTTCGCCCGGATGATGATCCCCCACCACGAGCAGGCCGTGGAGATGTCCCGGCTCGCCGAGGACCGGGCGGGGGAGGAGGTCGCGGCCCTCGCGGCCGAGATCGAGGCCGCCCAGGGGCCCGAGATCGAACAGCTCCGGGGGATGCTGGACGCCTGGGGGGTCGAGCCCGAGGGCGACGGGGAGCACCACGGCATGTCCGGGATGATGACCGAGGAGCAGATGGCGGAGCTGGAGCGGGCCGAGGGGGAGGCCTTCGACACGCTGTTCCTGGAGTTGATGATCGCCCACCACCGGGGCGCGGTCCGGATGGCCGAGGACCAGCTGGAGAACGGCGTTGACCCCGAGGCCGGTGAGCTGGCCCGGGAGGTCGTCGACACCCAGGAGGCCGAGATCGAGGAGATGGAGGCGATGCTCGGCCGAGGTGGCGGCTCCGGGGAGGACGGCACCGGACAGGGCGGTTCCGGACAGGACGCCGAGGGGGACCACGGCGGTCACTGACCCGGCCCGACCCGCGGCGGGCGCCGGGACCACCCGGCGCCCGCACCGGCCCCCCCGGGTTTGCCCCGACGCCCGTCGGTTAGTGGGAGTGCGGACCAGGGCCGGGGGCGCCCGCCCCCGGCGCCGCACGACGCCGAGGGGGAACGCCATGAGCGTGGCGAGCCGGATGCTGGAGACCTATCCCAAGGACCTGGGCGGGGTGGACCGCGAGAGGCTGCGGGCCTGCATCGAGGCGTGCTTCGAGTGCGCCCAGGCCTGTACCGCCTGCGCGGACGCCTGTCTGAGCGAGGACGGGGTCGCCGACCTCGTCAAGTGCGTCCGCACCGACCTCGACTGCGCCGACCAGTGCGAGACCACCGGCCGGGTGCTCTCGCGTCACACCGGTTACGACGCCAATCTGACCCGCGCGGTCCTGGAGGCCTGCGCGCAGGCCTGCAAGACCTGCGCCGACGAGTGCGAACAGCACGCCTCGATGCACGACCACTGCCGGGTGTGCGCGGAGGCGTGCCGACGCTGCGAGCGGGCGTGCCGTGAGCTGATCGACACGCTCTGACCCCTGCCCGGAAGGCGGTTCCGGACCGTCCGGACGGCGGGCCGGGCCGCCCGTGGGGGGCGCGTCGCGGCCTTCGGGGCAGGGCGCGCCGCCGGGGCCGTCGCGGCCCCTGCGCTCAACGGCGGCCCCGGGCCCGGTACTGCTCGACGAGTTCCTCGTGGTCGCCCGGATCGGCCTCGACCAGATGGGCGGTGCGCCCCAGCTCCGCCCCGATCCGCGCCGCGATCTCCTCCGCCCCGGCCCGGGTGGCGTGGAGGCCCGCGACGACCGTGTGGCCGGTCCCCACGGGGTCGTCCTGCTCCTCTTCCGTGCGCGCACCCAGGCTCCAGGGCACCTCGCACGGACCCGTGTGCGACGGGTCGGGGCACAGGAGCCGCGCCACCGGCTCCTGGAGCGCGAGCACCTCGTCGAGGCTGTCGTATCCGGGCACCAGGACCTCGAAGACGCGCGGTCCGTCCGCCATGTGCCACCCCCTGTGGTCGAGCCCCCGACGGTACGCGCCGCGGCCCCGCTCCGCACGCGGATTTCCGGCACGGGTGCCGGAACCGCCCGGTTCAGGCCTCCGCGACCTCCGGCAGGACGGAGCCGAGCAGCTCGACCGCGCGGCGGGGGTCGGAGAACCCCTGGCCGTACACGTAGGCGACCGAGAACCCGGTCGCGGCCAGCTCCAGCAACCGACGGACCAGCGCGTCCCGCGTGGTGTCGGGGGTGACGGAGAAGGTCGTGGTCCTCTCGATCCGGTCGTAGTCGCGCCCCAGGTCCTCGCAGTGCCGCCGGAGCACGTCGAGCTTGTGCGCCGCGTCCGGGCCGCCGAAGATGTTGCACGCGTCCGCGTACTGGGCGACCATGCGCAGCGTCTTGCGCTCCCCGCCGCCGCCGATCATCAGGTACGGGTGCGGTGTGGAGATGTTCTGCGGCGAGTTGAGGGTGCGCTCCAGCGTGTGGTGCCTGCCCCGGTAGGGGCCCTCATCCCCGCCCCACATCTGGAGGCAGATCTGGACCGTCTCCTCCAGGCGCTCGAACCGCTCCGCCGTGGACGGGAACGGGATACCCAGGCCGTGCGCCTCGTCGGCGTACCAGGCGGCCCCGATGCCCAGCCCGGCGCGTCCGCCGGACAGCGTGTCCAGGGTGCTGATCTGCTTGGCCAGCACACCCGGTTCGCGGTACACGGTCCCCGTGACCAGGGTGTGCAGGAGGACCCGGTCGGTGTGCGCGGCCAGGAAGCCCAGGGTGGTGTACGCCTCCAGCATGGCGTTCTCCTGCGGGCCGATGTCCCCGCCCATCTGCCAGAAGTGGTCCATCACCGTGAGCCGCGAGACGCCCGCGGCCTCGGCGGCGCGGGCGGTGTCGGCGAGCGCGGGGCCGATGGCGGGCGTTCCGCCGTCCCAGGTGAAGTCGGCGACGTGCATACCGAGTTCCATGCGTGTCCTCCTCGACGCGTGCCCGGAGGGTCCCGGACGGGCCCAGTCTGCTGCCTGTGCCCCGTGCGTGCCGGTGTGTGACACGGCCCGGGACCGGGGTCTTCCGGAACGGCGCCGGGGTGCGGTGCCCGAGGCGGGCGGGCGGTTTCGGGTGCGTGTGGCGCCCAAGGCGGAATCGGGGCGCCGGGGCGCGTGGTGTTCGGGTCGCGCGGTCAGCGCCGGACGCCCAGGGTGTGGCGCAGGACGGCCTCGATCTCGCCCACGGTGGGGGTGTCCCCTCCCAGCAGCACGCGCGCGCACAACCCGTCCGACACCGAGGGGAAGGCCTCCACCGCGACCGGGTCGTCGGTGTGGCGCCGGGCGATCTCGGTGAGGGTCTGCCGCCAGCGCAGGGCCATGGGGCGCAGCGCGGGACGGCGCGCGGCGAGCAGGGTCAGCTCCCGCTCGGCCAGGGCGCGGCGGCGGTCGGGCCCGGCGGCCTCGGCGATGAGCTGGGCCAGGGTCGCGAGGTCGTCGCCGTCGGCGTCCATGACCCGGCGCAGCTGGGCGATGTAGGAGTCCGAGGCCACGGTCAGGGCGGCCACGAGCAGGTCGTCCAGGGTGGCGAAGTAGTAGGCCACCGAACTCGCGGGCACCCCGGCCTCCCCGGCGACCGTGCGGTGGGTGGCCCCGGAGACCCCGTCGCGTTCGATGACGCGCAGGGCCGCGGCGATGATCGCCTCCCGCTTGCGTTCGCCCCGGGCGCGGCGTCCGTCGACCCGCGCACCGGTCGTTCGCGTCATCTCCGCCTCCAGGGCCGCGTGCTGCTCGGCTCGCTGGAGTCTAGCAGCGCGCGCTCCCGGCGTGCGGGCGGGCGACGGGCCTCAGGCCGCTCCGAGCTGCAACAACACCACCCCCAGGGTCGCGAGTCCGATGCCCGCGGACTGGGCGCGCGTCAGCCGGTCGCCGAGGAGGAGGGAGCCGGCCAGCGTGACGGCGATGACGCCCGCGGCGGCCCAGACGGCGTAGGCGAACCCGAGGTCGAGCCCTTCGAGGAGGGCCAGTGAGAACAGGTAGTAGGCGCCCAGGACAGAGGCGACCGTCAGCGCCGTCGGCATCAGCCGGGTGAACCCGTCGGAGTAGCGCGTGGCGAGGGCTCCGACCACCTCCAGGGCCACGGTCCCGGCGAGGAGGGCGTAGGCGAGCAGCATGCTTCCTCCCAGATGTTTCGCGTCGGAGCAGAGCCTCACACAAAACGAACGATAGTTCAACTAGTTCTGGTCAAGGCATCATTGCTCCAGTTCTGGTCCATGGGATATAAGTTGAACTATCGTTCATATAGGTTCGGGGCGTATGTGTCCCGTGATGCGGAGGGGTACGCCATGGCCTGGTTCTTCCTGGTCGCGACCGTCGTGACCGAGGTACTCGGGGCGTTCGCGACCCGTGCCTCGGACGGCTTCACCGCCCCGGTCCCCACGGTGCTGGCGGTCGTCAGCGTGGTGGCGGCCTACTACCTCTTCTCCCTCGCGCTGCGGCACGGGATGCCCGTCGGGGTGGCCTACGGCCTGTGGACGGCGCTGGGCGTGGCCGCCGTGGCGGCCCTGGGCGTCGCCCTGCTCGGGGAGGCGCTCACCTGGCCGCGGGTGGGCGGTCTGCTGCTGGTGACCGTCGGCACGGCGTTCCTCCAGATGGGCGGGCGGGAGGAGGGGGAGCGGGCCGCCGCGGGGCCGACCCCCGGGCCAGGGGAGTGACCGGGGGCGGCGCGTCCTAGGATGGCCCGCATGCCTCCTCTCCAACGCCCCGGAACACTCCGGTGAAGGTCTCCTCGGTCGTCTCCTTCGTCGTCTTCGTGGCCGTGTTCGTCCTCTCACGCCAGGCCTCACGCCGATTCCTGGCCGAGACGGTCGAACTCTCCGGCTTCGTGCTCGAAGCCGCCTCGTTCGCGGCCTCGCTGGCCCTGGCCGGGCTTGCCTCCGGCGCGGTCCTGTACACGGCGCGCCTCTTCCAGCGGGACTGACGTCCGGTCGGCGCCGGGAGGGGACATCACGCGCCGAGTGCCCGCGGATAACGGGAAAGTCCCAGTACACGGCGGTGACGGCCGTACGGGAGGGTCGGAACCTAGACTTTCCCGTGTGGGAGCGGAGAGGGTGCACGGGGACGTGCGCGGTGCGGCGGACAGCCCCTGCGACGTGCACCGGGACGCACGCGGTACGGCCGCGAGGACGCCCGGTGCGCACGGGGGCCTCCTCCACGCGCCCGGTGACCGACCCGGAGAACGAAACCCCGCCGCCCCCTCCGGCGCCCGCGCCCGGCGGGAACTCCCGTGACCGGCTCCGGCCGCGGACACCGCCGCGGCGCCGCACCGGGAACCCCGGCCGACCAGGCCGGTCCTCGGGGGCCGTCCGGTGTCCGCCTCACGCGGAGGCTGCGCCTGGACCCCATCGGCCCCGAGCACGCCCGCGAGCTGTGGCGGCTGCACCGGGACCCCGGCGTCGCCCGCTGGTACGGCGGCAGGTGGACGCGTGGGGAGGCCTGGGAGAGCGCCCTGCACATGGAACGCGCCTGGGAGACCGACGGCGTCCACAAGTGGATCGCGCACGACCGGTGGACCGGCGAGCTGGTGGGGCGCGGCGGCCTGTCCCGCGCCGTGGTGGACTCCCTGTGGTGCCTGGAGGTCGGCTGGGCGGTCCGCGAGTGCTTCTGGGGGCTCGGCTACGCCAGCGAGATCGGCCGCGCGGGGCTGGAGTTCGCCTTCGACCACCTCGGCGCGGACGAGGTGGTCTCCTTCACCGAGGTGCACAACCTCCGTTCCCGCGCGGTCATGGAACGGCTCGGTTTCGGCTACGCGCGCGAGATCCGCCACGGGGGAGAGCCCTTCGCGCTCTACCTGATCAGGCGCCCCTGAGGCGGCGGGTGCGCGAGGCGTCGGCCCACGGGCCGTGGGCGCGGGGCGGCCGACCCGCGCCGGGGAGCGGTCGGCGCGGGTGGGGTGGGTCACACGGGGCACGGGCCGGTCGGGGCGGAGCGTGCCGGACGCCCGGCGGCGTGGGAGTTCCGGTCCGCGCGGGGGCGGTACGCCGCGCCGTAAAAACGTTGCCCGGGTCCGACCTGCGGCGTTAGCGTCCCCCTCATGAGAGCTTTGACTGAGCGGGACATCCGCACGTCGTTCGTGAACTGCTCGAAGGGGGAGGCACAGCGGCTCTCGCTGCCGCGCGACCTGGACCGGCGTCCGTGGGAGGACCTGGACTTCCTCGGCTGGCGCGACCACACCGCGCACGAACGCGCCTACCTGGTCACCGAGCGCGGCGACCGGCTCGTCGGCGTGGCCTTCCGGCTGTCGAACGCCCGCGTCGGGCTGCGCCGGAGCGTGTGCTCGGTGTGCCTGACCACCCACCCCGGGCGGGGCGTGGCCCTGCTGGCCGCGCCCAAGGCCAGGCGCGCCGGTCAGGACGGCAGCACGGTGGGGCTGTACATGTGCACCGACTTCGCCTGCTCGCTGTACATCCGCGGGAAGAAGCAGCCGGAGCCGGGCGGGCGGTTCGAGGAGTCCCTCACCGTGGACGAGCAGATCGCCCGCGCCTCGACCAACCTGGGCGGCTTCCTGGACCGGTTGTCGGCCTGACCAGCGCGTAGACCCCGGACACCACGGCCACGGACACCACGGCGGCGGGCGTCACGCCCGCCGCCGTCCTGTGTGCCCGCCGTGTCGCGGGCCGTCACCGGGTCCGGCCCCGAGAACCGGGGCGTCTGTGCTGTCCCGGCGGCCCTGACCGCCCCGTCCGTCCCGTCCGCCCCCGGTCGCTCCCGGGGGGCCGACGGGCGGGCCGTCCCGTTTGGCCGGATGCCGGGGCGTCCCTGGTGGTCCGGTCAGCTCCTCCGGTGCCCCTCAGCCCGGCGTGCTTCCCCCGCGGCTCATCCGTTCCGGGTGACCCAGCCGCCCCTCCGGTGCCCCTCAGTCCACCGGGTGCCGGGGCTCCACCACCGTCTCCGGCCCGGGGTAGACGAGCCGTTCCTCCCCGTCGGGGAACCGCACCACGTACGGCGGCCCGTCGTCGGCGCCGCGTACCTCCACGATCTCCCCGACGTGCTGACCCTCGGTGCTCACGACCCCGTGCGTACGCACGTAGTCGCCGATGGACGCCCGCATGACCTCTCCCCCCGTTCGACCGGTTGGCCGTCACCCACGGGACCTACCCGAAACGCCGGTCCGGCGAAACGGCCCCCGGCGAGACGGCTCCCGGCGAGGCGGCTCCCGGCGGCACCGGGTAGGCACAAGTGCGTATCCGGTCCCCGACGAACCACAGATGTGGGGCCGGGGCCCCTCTTCCTAGCGTGGTGCACCACGAGAGCGGAAGAGAGGGGAAACCGTGCTCACGGTGCGCGAACTGACCAAACGCTACGGGGGGAGGACGGCGGTGGACGGACTCACCTTCACCGTCGAACCCGGGCGGGTGACGGGCTTCCTGGGACCCAACGGCGCGGGGAAGTCCACGACCATGCGGATGATGCTGGGCCTGGCCCGGCCCACGTCGGGAGAGGCGCTGGTCAACGGCCGGGAGTACGGGCGGCTGGACCGGCCGACGCGGCGGGTCGGCGCCCTGCTGTCTCCGGACGCCGCCCACCCCGGGCGCAGCGCCCGCGCCCACCTGACCGCGAAGGCCGCGGGCGGCGGTATCCCGAGGAGCCGGGTGGACGAGGTGCTGGAGGAGGTCGGCCTGACCGGCGTCGCCCGCCAGCGGGTCCACGAGTACTCCCTGGGCATGCGCCAGCGGTTGGGCGTCGCGGACGCGCTGCTGGGGGATCCGGGGGTGCTCCTGTTCGACGAGCCGGTGAACGGGCTCGACCTGGACGGCGTGCGGTGGATGCGCGACCTGACGCGGCGGCTCGCCGACGAGGGGCGCACCGTGTTCGTCTCCAGCCACCTGATGAGCGAGATGGAGATGGTGGCCGACCACCTGGTCGTGGTGGGGCGGGGGCGGCTGATCGCGGACGCGCCGATCTCCGACGTGATCGCGGCCTGGTCGCGCACGCACGTGCTGGTGCGCAGCCCGGACGCCGCGAGGCTGCGGGAGGGGCTGGAGCGGCTGGGGCCGTCGGTGCGGGTCGAGGCGATGGAGGACACCTGGGACGACAGGGGTGTTCGGGGAGTCGGGGAGGCCGGTGACGCCCGTGATGGCGGTGATGTCCGGGACAGCGGTGACTCCGGTGCCGAGCGATCAGCACGGGGTGCCGGTGGCGGACGGGGCCGAGACGGTCGTCAGGACCGGGGTGACGGCCGGGACCGGAGCAGCGACCGGAGCACCGGCCTGAGGGTGTTCGGGCTCGGGGTGACGGAGGTCGGCGACCACGCGCACGCCGTGGGAGCGCGGATCCACGGGCTCCGGCTGGAGGAGGCCTCGCTGGAGGAGGCCTACCTGGAATTGACCGGGGACTCCGTCGAGTACGGCGCCCGCTCCGGGCCCGCTGCCTCCGGCCGGGACGCTGCGGGGAACGCGGCGTCTTCCGGGAGCACCGCGGGACCGGCCGGGCCACTGCGCCGCGTGGGACGCAGGGGGTCCCGGTGAACCGGTGGCGGAAGGAAGGGGCGCGAGCCCTTGGCGGGAGCCGAAGCGGGCGGGACGACAGGGGTGAGGAGAGCATGACGGGTGTGTCGAGGGTGTCCGGTGCCACGGGTGCGAAGGAGGGTTCCGAAACCCCCGTGAGCGCCGAGGGAACGCGGCGGGCGGCGGGGACGGCGACGGCGGCCGACCGCTCCGGGGGCCGCCCCCGGACGGACCTGTTCCGGGAGGTCGCCGCCGAGTGGATCCGGCAGTCGTCCCTGCGCTCCACGTGGTGGGCGTTCGGCGCCGCGCTGGCGGGCATGGCCGTGTTCGCCGCGCTCATGGGCTACACCGAGTGGACCCGGATCATGGAGAACCCGGACGAGGCGGACGGCGCCGCGTTCATGCGGCTCACCTCGCAGGGGCACTTCTACCTGGTGCAGACCGCCGTGCTGGTGATGGCCGCGCTGACCGCGACCGGGGAGTTCGGCAACCGCAGCGTCACCAGCACGCTGCTGTGGCGGCCCGCCCGGGGGACCGTGCTGGTCGCGCGCACGCTGGTGTCCGCCGGACTGGCCTTCGCGGCGGGCGTGCTCGCCACGCTGACGGCGGTCGCGGTGCTGAGCGTGTTCGTCGGCCGGTACGCCTCCGCCGACGTCGCCGAGACCCTGGTGACGTCGCTGAACGCGGGCGTGTGCATGGCGCTGTTCGCGGTGCTGTTCGTCGGGATCGGCACGGCGACGCGGAGCATGCCGGGCACGTTCATCGTGGGGTTCCTGCTGCTCATGGGGCTGCCGATGGTCATGCAGCTCTCCCAGGTGCAGATGATCAGCGACTTCGCGGCGCTGATGCCGGGAACGGCCGGGATCGAGTTCTACGCGGGCGGTGACGTGGGCTTCTACACGGCTCCGCACGACGGGCCGGTGAACATCGCCGCGGTCGCGGGCTGGGCCCTGGCCGCGCAGATCGTGGCCCACACCGAACTGCGCGTGCGCGACGTGTAAGGGACCGGAGGAGCCTGACGGGGCCCTACCGGTGGCCGGAGGCCCGGGACGCGCCTTGCGCGTCCCGGGCCTCCGCGGTGCCGGGTGCGGGTACCTAGCCCGAGCCCTCCCGGCGCCCGCCCGGGGACTAGTCCTCGCCGACGAACTCCATCGCGGGCAGGTCCGGCGAGGGGCCGTCCAGGATCGGCTCCCGCTCACCGCGCAGGTGGGCGTCGAAGAAGGCCGTGACGTAGGCGCGCTGCGCCCGGACCGACTCCTCGGGGTCGACGGTGCCGATCGCCCCCTCCACCAGGTCGGGCCAGGCGCGGCTGCCCGGCTGGAGGGCCTCGTCGACGCCGGGCAGGACCCACTGGTGGTCGGTGTAGCTGAAGTGCTCGCCCTCGGCCATGTACAGCTCCAGGACGTCCACTGAGGAGGCCTCGACGAAGGTCCGGAACCCGGCGCTGTACCCGCTGTGGTGCGGTTCGAGCCCGACCCCGGCCCTCCCCGCCGTCAGGAGCGCGAAGGGGCGGTCGGCGCCCCGCAGATTGGCCTCCGACCACACCTCGTCGCCGACGTGGTAGCCGATGGTGCCGTCCAGGTCCAGCCCCGCGTCGACGCGGTCGTCCTCCAGCATCACCTCGGCGGCGGTGAGCCCTCCGGCGGAGTGGCCGAACATGCCCACCGCGTCCAGGTCCAGCGCCCCGCCCAGGCCCTCGGGGGGCTCCTGGCCGCCCGCGTCGGGGCTGCCGCCCTCCGCGAGCGCGGTCAGCCCGTCCAGGACCAGGCGGGTGTCCGCGCGCCGGACCGCGACGGCCTCCTTGAGGGCCTCGGTGCTGAAGGAGGGGGCGCTCGTGCGCAGTACCCGGCCGTCGGGCATGTCCACGGCGAGCGTCTCGTAGGGGTGGTCCATGGCGGCCACCACGTACCCGTGGGAGGCGAGTTCCTCCAGGTGCAGGGTGTTGAGGAACCGGGACTGCTCCATCCCCGGGGAGTAGAGGACCACGGGGAACGGGCCGGTGCCGGCGGCCGGGACGTGCTGGAGGGCGTTGACCCGGAAGGCGTCGAAGTCGACGCTGTCGCGGTGGAGCCCTCCCTGCTCCAGCTCGCTCCTGAGGACCCCGGCGACGGAGGGCGTGACGTAGGGCGCGGGTTCTCCGGTGCCCGTGCCGTCCCCGGCGGAGGTGCCGCCCTCCCCGCCTGCGCCGGTGCCTTCTCCGGCCGGGTACCAGACGCTGACCATGACGTCCCGTTCGGTGGCCTCCTCCACCCAGGGGTGGCCGCGGTCGGGGTCGACCAGGTGCAGTTCGGTCCGGCCGACGGCGTGCGGGCCGGTGGGTTCGGGCGGGGTGAGGACCACGCTCCCGGAGTCGGTGGCCGCGTTGAGGGCGGCGGGGATCGAGAACGCCGCGGCGAGGACGAGGGCGGCCGACCCGTAGGCGGTCGCGCGCCTGGCGCGGACGGAGTTGGTGGTGTTCATGCCGACCATGCTCGGGGCCGGGGCGCCCGGCGCACATCGCCTGGACGGCAGCGGCCGGGTAGGCACAAAGGGGTAGGGCGGGCGGTGGGAGCGGGGCGTGGGGGCGTGGGGAACGGGGTGAGGGCACGCCGACGGAGGGGGCCCTGGGGACCCCCCCGATTCCATCGAACCGCAGCGGCCACCCCCACCGCCAGCCCCGATCCCCGCCTGTGGACAACCCGCGAACCCGCGTCCGTGGGCCCGTGTCCCCGGGCCGACCGGTGCCCGCGGACGGCTTCCACCGGCGGGCTTCTCGTCCAGCGCGCCGGGACCGGACCGGGACTGGAACGGGAGCGGACTGGGCCGGGCCGGGGCCGGATCAGGAGCGGGCTGGGTCCGGGAGCGGACCGGACCGCGGCCTCAGGCCGGTCCGGCTCAGACCAGTCCGGCCTCGTAGGCCACGACGGCGGCCTGCACCCGGTTGCGCACGTCGAGCCGGGTGAGGATCGACCCCACGTGCACCTTGACCGTGCCCGGGGCGATGGCCAGGCGACGGGCGATCTCGTCGTTGGAGCACCCCTGGCCGACCAGCGCCAGCACCCCGCGTTCGCGTTCGGTGAGCCGCCCGACGCGTTCGCGCGCCGCCGACGCGCGGGACAGCCGCCCCCCGGAGGCGTCCAGCTCGTCGATCACCCGGCGCGCCACCTCCGGCGACAGGTACGCCCCGCCCTCCGCGACCGCGCGCAACCCCTCCACCAGCTGCCGGGGGTCCCCGCTCTTGAGCACGAACCCGCTGGCGCCCCCGGACAGGGCCCGCGCGATGTAGGCGTCCTCGGAGAACGTGGTGAGGATGACCACCGCCGTCCCCGGGTGCTCCCGGGAGATGACCTCCGTCGCGGTCAGGCCGTCCGTGCCGGGCATCTGCACGTCCAGCAGGGCGATGTCGGGACGGTGCTCGGCGACCAGGGCCACGGCGGCGGCACCGTCCCCGGCCTCGCCCACCACCTCGATCCCCGGCGCCGCCGACAGGATCGCGCGCAGCCCGGCGCGCATCATGGCCTCGTCGTCGGCGAGGACGAGGCGCAGCACCCCGGCACCGTCTGTCGCGTTCACGCCGACACCCTACTGGGACGCCCGGTCAGTCGGTCCGCTGGAGCTCGTCCTTGGCGACCAGGACACCGTCCTCGAAGCACAGCCGGTACACCGGCGGCAGCCCGTTCTCGTACCGGGACAGGTAGAAGAGGCACCGGGCACCGGGCGGCGCGGGCGGTTCGGAGGCCCGGGCCGACACCGAGTGCTCGGGGTAGGAGAACCGGGGGAGCACCTCCTCCACCCGCTCCCGGTCGTCCCCCACGGTCAACCGCCCGTACCGCTCCGGAGACAGGACGGTGTTGACGCCCACCCAGGACAGCAGGCCCAGGCCGACCGCCGCCAGCCCCAGGCCCAGCGCGGCCGGAACGGCCACGGCGGCCACCAGTCGGCGCCGCGCGCGGGCGCGGGCCTCGCTGTGAGCGCGGTGCGTCTCCGACTCCCCGAGTTCCTCCGCCCCGCCCTCGGCGCCGGGGTCGGGCACGGTCGCCCGGACGGTGAACCCCGCGCCCTCCCCCCGGCCCACGGCGAAGCTCCCGTCGAGCTCCTCCACCAGCGCACGCAGCCCGGCCAGGCCGGACCCGCCCCCGCTCCGCGCGGGCAGGACCGTCCGCACGGCCCCGGGCGGTCCGGTGTCGCTGACCGACACCCGGGTCCGGTCGGACTCGCGGACCACCCGCACGGTCACCTCCGCCTCCGGCGCGTACTTGGCCGCGTTGGTCAGCGCCTCCTGGACCACCCGGTGCACGGCGCCGCCACCCGGGGCGGCGGGATCCGGATCGGGGCCCTCCCGCAGCAGCCGGACCCGCATACCGGCGTCCGAGGCGCGCTGCACCAGGGCCGCCACCGACTCGCCCGTGCCCGGATCGTCCGTGTTCAGCGCGCCTGCCTTCGGACCGCCCGCGCCCGGTCCGGAAGCGGCTTCACCGTGGCCGTCGCCACCGTCGTCCTCGCGCAGCACCCCGATGATCTCCCGCAGCCGCAGGTTGGCCTCGTGCGCCGCCGTGCGCAGCTCACCGGCTGCCCGGCCCTGCTCGGAGTCCTCAAGAGCGGTCATCTCCAGGGCCGCCGCGCGCACCGCGATCAGCGCGAGGTCGTGGCCGAGGGAGTCGTGCATCCGGGTCGCGATCCGGGCGCGCTCCCGCAGACGGGCGCGGTCGGCCTCGGCCGCGCGGGTCCGCTCCATGCGTTCGGCGATCTCCCAGCCGCCCCGCCACACCCGGCGGCGCAGGCGCTGGTAGCGGCCGAACAGCCACGGGGTGAGCGTGCTCAGCGCGATGACGAGGACGACGCCCAGCCAGTCCACGGAGTCGGACAGGAACGCGCGGACGCCCGCACCGAACACGAGCCCCGCCGACAGGTGCAGGACGAGGGTGAACGAGCACGCCACGACCACCATCGTCACCACCGGGCGCACCCGTTCCGAGCGCAGGCCGGTGAGCAGCGCCAGCACAGCCACGGCCAGCCAGGGCGAGATCACGGTGGTCTCCACCACCAGGAACCCCGAGGCGGACGTCTGCAGGACCGCCCCGCTGAGCATGACGCCCAGGGAGACGAACGGCAGGGGACGGGACAGGGCCGCCGCGACGGCCAGGGCGGCCAGCAGGAGGCACGCTTCGAGGACCGGCGGCCGGTCGCGGACCCCGGAGAGCTCGATCACGATCAGCGCGCCCAGAAGGGCCCACAGCGCGGCCTCGAAGGCCGGACGGGCCCACCCGCGCGGTTCTCTCCGGATCTCCCGCATGGCCACAGGTTAGTCAGCCCTGCCGTCAGTACCCCTGCCAGCACTCCCGTCGGGCGGTGTCTCCGGAGCCGCGCCGAACCTTCCCGCCGCGCGGAGTGTCGGAGGTACATGCGACAAAGTCCTGATCACCCCCGACACCAGGAGAGAGCCCGTGCCATCCGGATTCCACAGCCCCGGTCGCCCCGATGACCTGCCGCGCCCCGAGGTGCTCTGGACGCTCGGCGCGCTGAGGATCGCGCTGTCCGCCGGCTTCGGCCCCGTCTGGTCGGAGGGGCACCGGGTCGAGGACGACGGTGTCCTGCTCCTCCAGGACGGCGGCGGCAACTGGTGGCGGATGGCCCGTGTCGAGGGCGGTCGGTACCTGATCATCGGCTGGGACCGGGCGGGGAGGACCGACAGTGCCTTCCGGCCCCCGGTCAATCCGTACGCGGACGCCCCGGAGTGGCTCCCCTGGGAGTGGATCTCCCGGCTGGAGGGCGGCGTCCCCGTCGGCTTCGTGTACTGGTGGGAGGACGGGACGTGGGCGCGCTCGACCTACCACGACCAGGTGGACGAGGACGGTTTGGGGATGCGCCTGTCCGCCTTCGTCGGCCCGGAGGAGGCCACCCACCACCTCCTGGCCCTCGTCAACGAGGTGGTGTCGGTGACCGGGGGCCCGCGTCCCGACGAGGGTGACGACCCCTTCGACGACCTGGGGGAGCGGCTCTACACCCGGGTGAAGCACACCGTCGAGGGAGGAGCGGTCGACTTCGGCTTCCTGGACCCGATGCCCTTCGACACCGCCGCGGCCACCAGCGTCCTCCGCGCCGCCGGGATCTCCGGGGGCGGTCGCCCCGCCGCCCCGCTTCCCGCCGGGACGGAGAAACCGGCCCAACGCGGCCGGACCCGCGTACTCAGCGACCAGGAGTGGTCGGTCCTGGTGGAGTCCGTGATGCGGACGGCCGCGGAGAGGCCGCGACCCGCGCCCCGGGAAACCGGACCGCTGCGCGAGCTGTGCGACCTCCTGCGCGGCCTGGCCGCCGAGCACGGAGGCGAAGTGACCTACACGATCACCGGCGGGAACAGCCAGAGCCAGTCCACGCTGGTGGACGCCGGGGGCAACCGGATCCAGCAGGAACCGCGCGGCCACCACGACTACGAACTGCGCCGGGTCGAAGGCCACCCCGAGCACGGCACGTGGTTCTTCCTGCGCGCCCGGGCGACTCCCGACGCGGTGGAGGTCGACCGGGCCTACGACCACCGGCCGGAGTGGTCGACGGAGTCCGCCCTCGGCGTCGGTGTGTGGGTCGGGGACGTCGCCGCGGAGATGGCCGGCCGTACCCCCGAGTGGCGCCCGGAGTGGGTGTGGCTGCTGGACGAGGAGACCGCCTACGACCCGCCCGCCGACCCGTTCGTCCGTCCGGCCTGACCGGTCCGTGCCTGACCGGTTGGTCCGTGCCTGACCGGCCCGTGCCTGGTCGGTCCGCGCCCCGGGCACGGCACGCGTTCCACCCCGGCCGGAGGTTGTGCACAGGCACGGAACAGGGCTGGCGGAGTGAGGGCCGATCGCGGTTTGCTGGAAAGCGGGGGGTCCCCCGGGCCCGCCCATCTCGACGTGCCCGCACACCGTCTCACCCCGCGCCCTGCCCGCGGACACACGGACCGCCCCCCGCAAAAAAAGGGGGGCGGTCCGCTCATTCCTCGCGGAGCCCGCTCGCTCCTCCCGAAGTCCGCGTACTCCATTCCGGAGCCCGCTCGCTCCTTCCGGAACCCGCTCACTCCCCCCGGAACACGGGGGCCATCGCCGCCTCGAAGCGGTCCACCCACTCCCCGGCGTCGCCCTCCACCCACGGGCAGTCGCTGACGAAGTCGTCCCACTCGTCGGAGTCGAGGCTGCCCTCCTCCCGCAGGAAGCGCTCGTCCACGGTCTCGGCCCGGTCGCCCAGTTCGGGGCGCAGCACACCGACCAGCAGCTCACGCGAGGGCCGCGCGCTCTCGGCCAGCAGGACCGCGTCGTAGAGGTCCTTGCCCTGCGGGTAGGTGTCCGTGTACAGCCACAGCACCTTCCAGGCCAGGGACAGCTCCGCCCCGGCCGCCAGCACGTCCGACCCCGCCACCGACACCGCCACCGGCGGCTCGGGCAGCGACTCGTTGAACACCACGTCGATCTGCACGGTGCCCGGGGGCAGGCCCCCGGCCCGCCACGGGACGACCACGCGGCGACCCGGGGCCCGCTCGTAGGTCCAGATGCTCTCCAGCCGCACGCCCTCGGCGTCGAAGGAGATCCCCTGCGCGGAAGCGTCCGTGACGGCCCCGACCACGTCCGCGAACATGCGGTCGGCCGGGTCCCCGAACGGGGCGGTCTCGGCCGGGACCACCACGAAGTCCAGGTCTCGGGGGCGCCGGGCGGCGTCACCCACCCACACCGGCATGAGCATGCTGCCGCGCAGCATGAGGCCGTCCCGCCACGGTGTACCCGAGATCGCGCGCAGGGCCAGCTCCATCGCCCGCCGGTTGGCCTCCCACCAGCGGGAGCCCAGGCCGGGGTCGGTGAACACCGGCTCACCCGCCCGGTAGGCGTCGTCCAGGTGCTTGAGCGCGGGGTCGAACACCTTGCCCTGACTCGCCTCGGGGCCGTCGGTGTTGGGCACGTAGGTGCCGGGCGGGCGCTGCCGGTAGCCGTCCGGCGCGTACACGCTCGGCTGAACCTCGTCGGCGTCGCGGACCGGGGCGGCGTCCATCCACCCCGCGTCCACGGACAGGGCGGTGTCGTGGACGACGAACTCCCGCTCGACGGACAGGACCCTGGGCTGCCACCCCTCCTTGTCCTCGAAGGTCACCCCGGCCCTCTCCAGGGCCTTCAACAGCGCGTGTTCGAACCGGGCGGCCTCCCTGTGGCCCACACGTGAGCACCGCTGGGTGACGAACCGTTCCTGGAAGCCGTCGTCGCGGACCCTGCGCGCGTTGCGCGACAACCGGGCGCGGTGGGGTTCCACGATCGCGGACAGCGCCGCCAGGTCGGCCGACGCGGGGAGCAGGAGTTTGACGTGCGTCTCGAAGTAGCACGACTCCGGCAACAGCTCGGCCTCCTCCCGGTCCCAGGGCACCCCGGCGGCCCGGCGGGACACCTCCAGCTTGGTGCGGGTGACCGCGAACCCGGCCCCTGCCAGCAGGGCCGCCCAGCGCTCCGCCACGGCCAGCTCCCGCGCCAGGGTGCTCCCGTCGGAGTGGTAGGTGACCATCGGCTGTGACGGGGACTCGCCCCGGTCCAGCTCGATGTGGGTGAACTTGAGCCCGTGCTCGCGCGCCCACTCCGACGCCTCCGCGACGCGCCCGGGGGCGGTCGCGTCCAGGGTCAGGTGGGTCTCGAAGTCACCGGAGAACTCCATCGGGGGCCTTCTTCTGTCTCGGGGGCCTTACGCCCCGGGGGTACCTCGCCCGTGGGACGTATGGGGCGGCCGTCCGGTTCGGGACCCGGGTGTCAGCGCGGCCCGAGGCCCTCGAAGAGCACCCCGACCATGTCCGCGAGCTTGGCGTCGATCTCCTCGGGGGAGGACGTGGCCGTGAGCGCGACCAGGCCGTGCATCGCGGCGGACACGGTCATCGTGACGGCTTCCGGGGTGCCGCCCGCGATCTCCCCGGCGGCCTGGGCGTCGAGGATGGGGCGCATCACCCGTTCGAGCAGCCGCCCCACGGCGGCGTACAGCTGCTCGGAGACGTCCGGGTCGTGCTTGCGCGCGTACATGAGGTCGAGCAGTGCGGCGTGCTCCCCCGCGAACCCCACGTAGGCCCTGGCCAGGGCGAGAACACGGGTCCGCGCGTCACCCGCCTCGGGTTCCGCCGCCTCCAACCGCTCGGTCAGGCGCTCGAAACCGCTGAGCGCGAGCGCGTCCAGCAGCGCCTGCTTGTCCCGGAAGTGGCGGCCCGGCGCGGCGTGGCTGACCCCCGCCTCGCGGGCGATCTCGCGCAGGGACAGCGCGGCCTGCCCCCGTTCGGCCAGGGCGCGTTCGGCGTTGGCGAGCAGGACGGCGCGCAGGTCTCCGTGGTGGTAGGGGCGGTCGGCCATGGAAACCAGGATAGACCGACGCCCCCGCGGTCCTCGTGGCCGCCGTGGACAGCCCGGGCGGGCTGGGGGCGGCCCGGGGGAGCCGGGAAGCCGGGAACAGCCCGGGGGAGCCGGGGCGCCAGGGACGGCCCGGGGCACCAGGGACAGCCCGGGGTGTTGTGGCCGACGTGGTGTCTGTGACTGCTGTGAATACTGCGGACAGCCCGGGGTGTCACGCTCTCCGTGGCCGCCGTGGACAGCCCGGGTGCGCTCGCCTACCGTGGCGCAATGGACACCACAGCGGTCAGCATCCCCGACCTGAGCGGCCGTACGGCGGTCGTCACCGGAGCCAACAGCGGCCTGGGCATCGAGACCACACGCGTCCTGGCCCGTGCGGGCGCGCGCGTCGTGATGGCCGTGCGCGACGTGGCCAAGGGGCGCGCCGAGGCCGCCGGGGTGCGGGGTGACACCGAGGTGCGCCACCTGGACCTGGCGGACCTGGCGTCCGTGCGCGCCTTCGCCGAGGCCTGGAACGGCGACCTCCACCTGCTCATCAACAACGCGGGTGTCATGGCGGTCGCCAAGGGCGTGACCAAGGACGGGTTCGAGACACAGTTCGGCGTCAACCACCTCGGCCACTTCGCCCTGACCAACCTGCTCCTGGAACACGTCACCGGACGGGTGGTCACCCTCTCCTCCGGAATGCACCGCATGGCCCGGGGCATCGACTTCGACGACGTCAACCTGGACCGCGGCTACACGCCCTACCGGGCCTACAACCAGTCCAAGCTCGCCAACCTGCTGTTCACACTGGAGCTCCAGCGCCGCCTGGACGCGGTGGGCTCCCCCGTGCTCTCCACCGCCGCCCACCCCGGCTACGCGGCCACCAACCTCCAGAGCCACGGGGCCAACCCGATCTCCAGGGCGGCCCTCATGCTCGGCAACAGGGTCTTCGCCCAGAGCGCCGCCAACGGCGCCCTCCCCACGATCTACGCCGCCACCCAGGACGTGCCCGGCGCGGCCTTCGCCGGACCCAAGGCCATGGGCGGCACGCGCGGCGCCCCCGCCCTGTCCAGCCGGAGCGAGGCCGCCTGGGACGGTCGCGCCGCCAAGCGCCTGTGGACGCTGTCGGAGGAGATGACCGGGGTGAGCTTCCCGCTGCGGTCGTCCGACCCGGTCTGACCGGCGGTGGTGCGCGCCGGTCCTGCTCGGCTTCGGATCTGAACGGCACGCCTGTCCCAGGATGTGCGCCCGTGCCACTCGGCCTCGTTCTGGAGCGGCACGTCTGCCCCGGGGCGTGCGACGGTACCGCTCGGCTTCGGTCTGGAACGGCACGCCTGCCTCGGGACGCGCGACGGTACCGCTCGGCTTTCGACCGGAAGGGCACACCCGTCCCGGGGTGCGCGCCGGTACCGCCGTCCCCGTCCGCCCCGCCCACCCGCGTCACACCGGCAGGGCGTGCGTTCAGCCCGGACCCGGTACCCGCCGACGAGCACCGTGAGCACGAGACCGGCGCGGGTGGGAACCCCATGGTTCCCACCCGCGCCGGTTCCGGACGACTTCCTCTACGGGTTGAGGACCAGTTCGTCCGTGGCGGCCGCGCGCACGGCCTCCTCGGTGACCGCGAACGGCAGGGTCTCACCCCGGCTCCACGGCTCCAGCTGGTCGTCGTAGTTGGGGTGGAAGGCGTGTCCGGAGTTGCCGGTCAGGTGGACCCAGGTCGACGCGTCGCGGTCGGCCAGGTCCACCACCATCCGCATCGACGGCACCGCCGTGATCGCGTACCCCGCGGTCGGGTCCCAGCCCGTGGCGTTGACGATGCTGGCCCCGCCCGAGCTCTCCACCGGGCCCCGGTTGAACAGCCACTCGACCGGACCGATGCCCGACGTTCCGAACGACTCGTGGGTCGCGGTCAGGGTGTGCAGGTCCCCCCAGCGCCAGTCGGCGGGGTCCCCTCCCAGCAGCTCGGTCAGCTCCTGGGCGGCGGCGTCCATCGCCGCGGCCAGCACCTCCTCGCGCCCGCTGGCCTCGGTGCCCCGCCACCAGTCCGAATCGGGGTCCTCCAGCAGCCGGCCCACCACGTACATCCCGCGCGAGCTGCCGCTCATGGTCAGCGGCTCCAGTTCGTCGAACAGCAGCGGCAGCAGGTGGCGCCAGGTGGCCTGGTAGAACGCGGCCCCGGCGGAGTCGGTCCCGGTGAACAGGTCCCACTCCCGCAGCTGTTCCTGGGCCTGGGCCGTGACCCCGTCGACGTCCGCCTCCAACAGGTGCGGCACGACCTCGACCGCGCCGCCGTGGAAGGAGTCCATGTGGATGCGCGACATGTCCTCACCGGTCACCGGCCCCTCGCCGATCGCCTCGGTGAGCAGGTCGTTGATCCGCTGGGACCGGTACCCGTAGTCCCAGTCACTCGTGAGCATGTGCTCGTAGTCGGCGTCCACGACCGACTGGTTGGCGGTGACGATGACGCCCGACTCGGGGTTGTACACGCTCGGCAGCTCCTCGAAGGGGAGGTACTCCTCCCAGTCGTAGGCGGAGTCCCAGCCGGGCGCCGGGTAGCGGCCGTCGCCCTCGCCGCGCACCGGCACCAGGCCGGGGGCCTGGTAGCCGATGTTCCCCTCCTCGTCCGCGTAGACGAGGTTCTGCGCGGGGGCCTCGAACCGGCTGGCCGCCTCACGGAAATCGCCCCAGTCCCGGGCCCGGTTCAGCGCGAAGATCGAGTCCGCGGTCCTGCCCGGCTGGAGCGCGGTCCACCGCAGGGCGACGGCGTACTCGCCCTCCTCCGCGCCCTCCAGCTCCGGTTCCTCCGCCAGCGCCTCCAGGTTCGCGCCCGCGGCGGTGTCGGACAGCAGCGGCCCGTGGTGGGTGGAGCGCACGACGATGTCGACGTCCTCGCCGCCCGCGACCCGGACGGTCTCCTCACGGGTCTCCAGCGGCCTGGTCCGGCCGTCGACCACGTAGCCGTCGCCTTCGATCCGTTCCACGTACAGGTCCATGACGTCGGGGTTGAGGTTGGTGAACCCCCACGCGATCGACTCGTTCTGCCCGATGATCACACCGGGCAGGCCGGAGAAGCTGAAGCCGCTGACATCGTAGGGGCACGCCTCGGTGAGCTCGGTGCAGTGCAGGCCGATCTGGTACCAGGTGGAGGGCATCGACGCGCCCAGGTGGGGGTCGTTGGCGAGGAGGGGCAGCCCGCTCTCGGTGTGCTCGCCTCCGACCACCCACGAGTTGGACCCCAGGTCGGGGCTGGTGCTGGGACCGAGCATCGAGGGCAGTGACGCCGCGGTGGCGGCCACCCCGGTCAGCGCGGTGACGGCCTCCTCCGGCAGCTCGGGGGTGCGCCGTTCGTCGGCCTCCCGCAGGTCAGCCTCGTCGGAGTCCTCGGAACCCCCGGACTCCCCGTCGGCCCCGGCCTGACCGTGCTCGTCGGTGTCGGTGATGGGCAGGTGCTCCTCGTGGGGGTAGGCCGGGTACAGCTCCTCGATCTGCTCGCGGGTCATCCCGGCGTCGAGCAGCTGGGCGCGCTCGGTCTCCTCCGTCATGTTGCCGCCCAGGTCCCAGGCCATGGCCTTGAGCCAGGCGAGGCTGTCGACCGGCGTCCACTCCTCGATCTCGTGGCCGCCGTTGAGCACGGAGAGCAGCCCGTACTCCAGGCTGGCCTTGGTGCCGTCGTTCTCGGCCAGCCAGGCGTTGACCCCGGCCGCGTAGGAGTCGAGGTGGGCCTGCGTCTCCGGGGCGAGCAGCTCGTACTCCTGCTCGGCCACGTGCCGCCAGCCCATGGTGCGCAGGTAGACGTCGGTGTCCACCTGGTCGGGGCCGAACAGTTCGGCGGTGCGCCCGGCCGTGACGTGGCGGCGGAAGTCCATCTCCCAGAAGCGGTCCTGGGCGTGCGTGAAGCCCTGCGCCATGAACAGGTCGTGGGTGTTGTCCGCGTAGACGTGGGGGACGCCGTGCTCGTCGCGCAGCACGGTGACGGAGGACTCCAGCCCCGGGAGCGGGAGTTCTCCTGATGTCTCCGGGAACGACCTCCGGACGGTCCATATCCCCAGGAGCGCGCCGACCAGGGCCAGCACCACGACCGCAGCGAGGAAGCCCAGAAGTACGCGAACAAGGACACGCTTACGCATTACACCCATAGCGGAACCCTAGGGTGTCCGCGGTCACAGTCTCCAGGGCCGGAGTGCCGCACGGACCCAATTGTTACCAACTGGTAGGTGACGGGGGGCCGAACGTCGGCTGACACGAACCACCTGGTCAGAAGCGGACAGCCGCCCGGTGGGATCCGTGCTGTCCGCAACCGGTCGCGTCCGCCGCGCGGCACAGGTCGTGCCCGCCGCGCGGCACCGGGCGGTGCCCGTGGGGACACCGCCCGTGGCATGCCCCCGCGCGACTCAGCCCACCGTGTCGAGGTAGACGCGTATGACGGCGGCCAGGTCCGCGAGGTCGTCGGTCGGCTCATGGGCGGTCTGGGCGAGCTGGACCGGTTGGATGGGATCGGCCAGCAGGTCGCCGCCCGGCACGCTGGGGAGCGGGGGCATGTAGGGGCGGACGAGCGCGCCGGGGGCCTCGTCGTCACGGGGACGGGGAAGGGGGACGCGGATCCCATCGGTGTGAGGGGCGAGCGCTCGTGTGAGCTGGGAGCCGCGCTGCGCGTGGGCACGTCGCTCGCTGGTCAGGGGCGTGGGCGGTAGCTCCCGGCGCCGGGGCGGCGGCGTGAGCGCGACCCTCTCGCGGTGGGGGCTCAAGGGGACGAACACGTAGGCCAGGGCTACGGCCAGCACGGCGGCGGTCAGCGCCCACACGCGTCCGGCCAGGCTCTGGCGGGGCCTGCGGTGTCGGCCGGTAGGGTTTTCCATGGTCTTCCTCCTGGTTGGTTCAGGTGGTTGATCGAGCCCCGGCCCGGTGTTGGCGCACCGGTCGGGGCACCTTGCTTCCTGTTGCTTTGGGACGGGTGTCCTGGGTCCCGGCGAGGCTGTGTCTCCTGCTCCGGTGGCGGTGTTTTCTCAGACCGCGACGGTGTCGTCGTGGTCAGAGACGGGCGCGTAGGGGTTGATGTGCGCCCATACCGTCAGGGGTGTTCCGAGCTCGCCAGTCCAGCCCCACCGCACAGACAGGCGGTCCACCAGGCGCAGACCTCGTCCACCGACGCGAAAGTCGTCGCTGTGCGGTGACAGGCGGGGCAGGCATGCGGGCCGTTCCGGTCGCGGGCCGTCGTCGGTGACCGCCAGGTGGATGAGACGGGCGGGAAGATGCCGCATCTGGATCTTCACCCGGCCACCGGGAGCTCCGGATGCGGTGTGCAGCCAGGCGTTGGTCACCAGCTCACTGACCACGAGCACTAGGGGAAAGGCCAGGTGGGCCTGCACCCGCGCACCTCGCTGGCACCAGCTGCGGATCTGCGCCGCCTGGGTCACCTCGGACCCGAAGAACGCCGTGCGAACCCCGGTCCCAATGCCCGCTCCACACCGACGTGGCAGCTCGCCCCCCATCGCGCCCATCGCCCGCCTCGGACGCGGAATGTTGTACCCACGACCCTCAGCCGAGGGCCAACCCAGGGGTGAGCCGTTCGAACTCCTCATACCTGTACCTCCTCAGAGACGAAGTCCAGAGCAGGGTCGTCCCCGCTCCAGCGCCCATGACCACCCACACGGAGACCACTGCACCGAAAGTGATGATCCGAGTACACCGTGCACTCCCTCGATGATGCTCTACAGGAAATTTCCTGGCAACTGTTTCCAGGAAATATCTTCAGATGAGGCTCGTGGATACCCATGAGCGGGATACTGGTTGAACACGCACACCACTGAGGGAGGATCCACCCCATGCCGCAGGAGCAGCACGGCCCGATCGCCAGCCGCCTTCTCCTCGGCAAGGCCCTACAGCAACTGCGAAACGAAGTCGGCATGAGTGGGGCCGAGGTCGCCAAGGAGATGGGCTTCGGAGCCGCCAAGCTCTCCAAGATCGAGCGCGGTCAGGCCCCCATCACCAAAGCCGACCTCCACCTGTTCTTCGAGGTGCTCAAGGTCAGCGAGGACGTGCGCCCCACCCTGCTCGAACTCGGAGCACAGTCCCGCAGGCCACGGCGCAACCGCACCAACACCTTCGAACAGGAGCTACCGGGCAAGAACTTCGAGAGGTACTTGGGACTCGAAGAGATCGCGGTCGGCATCAAGGACTGGCACCCGTATCTGATCCCCGGTCTTCTACAGACCCCCGAGTACGCCCACGCCCTGATCTCCGCGAACCCGCTACTCCTACCCGACCAAGTGAAGCACCTGGTCCAACTCCGCATGGAACGACAGCGCGCCCTGCGTCGGGAGAGCGAACCCCTGCACCTGTGGTCGATAGTGGAGGAGTACGCGCTCCGCCGCGTCATCGGGGACAGACAGACACGCGACGACCAGCTGCGCCACCTGCTCACGATGGGCCAGAAGCCGAACATCAACGTCCAGGTCATCCCCGAATCGGCGGGCGCCCACGCGGGACTGGACGGAGCCTTCGCCATCCTCGACGCCGGGGTCCACCTGCCACCCGTGGTCTACATCGACAGCCGAGGAATGAACACCTACGTCGAGGGCGTCACCGACCTGGCGGCCTACAAGGCAACCTACGACCAGATCCAGTCCGCCGCGCTCTCCCCGGTACAGTCGGCCTCAATGATCACGGCGGTTCTGGAGGAGTCACGATGAAATGGACGAAGTCGAGCTACAGCAGCACCGGGGCGACTTGTGTCCAGGTCCGTTCGTTGCGAGGCGGCGTGATCGAGATCGGGGACACCAAGAACCTCACCGGGCCCACGCTCACCGTTCCTCACGCCGACTGGGAGTACTTCCTCGACCAGATCGCGACAGGAGGAACCATCTTCAGACGCCTGCGCGCCGTGTTCCTCCCCGACGGCGGCTTCACCCTCACCGACACCGCCATCCCCAACTCCCCCACCCTGACCTACACCAAGGCCGAATGGGACGCCTTCCACGCGGGCGCCCTGGCCGGTGAACTGAAGGGCGAGCACCTACGCGGCGTCATTATCTCCGCATAAACAGCACTGATCGAAGATGGATCAGCAACTCTCACCTTACCTGGGGAATGTCTGTCTCAGCTCTTATAGTCCTAATCCTGGCCTCGCTGCTCGGTTGGCTGCGCTCTGTAGTAGATGTTCCAGAGTCTCGGACAAGGTGAGGACATGATTATCCTTGTAACTGGGCGATCTGGCTGTAGCGGATCTGGCCCTGCTCGAACAGGGTGGCGGCGGTTATCCGGCAGTGCTGTTTGTCGGTGAGCTCCCGAAACTGTTGCTGGCAGAAGTCCTACCCCCCTGAAACAGATAATCAAATCTCCATGAGAGTGTGAAACCCGGCGACGACGTCCACGACGTTTTTCTCCAGCTACTGAGTTTTTCGTTGGTTGTGTGGGATTGGAGAATGAATCTCCAGTCCCACGTGGATCAAGAAGGACCAAAGGAGCCGATCGTCTTCGCAGACCTGATTGATGTCTCGCTCGGCTGCGTCGGGTCATCAGCGAGATTTTCCAACTCCCATGCCTTGATGGGCCACCACAGCGTCTCCACGAGATTGAGCTCGGGGGCATAGGCAGGCAGCCGCTCCAGGATGAGCCGATCCTGCACCTTCGCTCAGGCGCGCATGGGCCGGATCCATTACAGATCAACACCACCTTGTCGCCTTCTCAGAAGGGTTTGAACTGTTCGAACGCATCGGTGTCATAGCTGCCCGGAAGCAGATCAAAGCACAAGCAGGCCCCACGCCCAGGGCGGCGGGTTGGTAGCCCAGGGCGGTGGCCATCTATGCCCGTTTCTAGCTCAGCCGGGGTGGGCCAAGGTAAGGGTGCGGTCGCGGGGGACGTAGGTACGGTGCACCTGGGACACCAGTGAGACACCTATTCGTCGGCAAAGACGATCGGTACCCATTTTTCACGGCCCACTTTTGATGAGCGGCAACTCGTGGGCCACCCACCGCGCGATTTCGGTCTCATCGCGCTCCACAGCCTTGCGCTGAGGCCGTTTCAGGCTCCAGTCCAACGGCACGGTCAGCAACCGCCACACCGTTGAGAAGGACAGTTTCACCTCACTCGCACGCTCGACCACGTGCCAACACGCTCCAGGGTCCATAAATCGGAGGCGAAGACGTGGGCTTAGGTGTTCTCTTCCAGGGCAGTGTGTACCTGTTCGGCCTGTTTTTCGGTCAGTTTGGGTGGCGGGTCGGCACCACAGCGCCGCAGTTTCTTCCTGTTCCCACGGGTGTTTCCAGCGTCGCACCCTGTCTGAGCACACGCCGAGCATGCGGGCGATCTCGGTATGAGAGTGGTGGCCCCGGTCGAAGAGTTCAGACGCGCGTAGGCATCGGGCCTCGGCCAACTGAGGGTGGGTCAGCGAGGGGACGGCTTCCTCAGTGGCAGGGGGCTCAGCGGTGAAGGGTATGCCCGGATACCCGCACGACCAAGACCCTCACGCGCGCAGAACTAACGAAAAACTCAGTAGCTGCCTGCATGATCTTGCGCAGGCGAGTACGTACCTTGTGTTAGGACCTCTTAGTCTTCTAAGTCTTCGTCTTCCATGGGAGGTTCGGGATGTTCGGCGAGAACGGATCCTACGAGCTCATCTGAGTTGATTGTCGATGCATCTGGCTGGGGCCTTCCTTCAGCGTAAGCAAGTCTTTCTGCCGAAATATATGTGAGGCGGATAGCTTGAATTACGAGTACGCGACGAAGGCCGTCTGACACTTCTCCGCGTTCTCTAATCACGTCGGCCAAGCGAGAGATGGTTTCAGCCCGTCTAGAAATCCGGATGTCAGCGTGCCCTTGGTTGACGCGTGTATCATTGTCTACAAGTTCAACACGCAGGGATTCAGGGAGGCTGATTAGATTAGATTTTGGGGGGATTTTCTCATTCAAAATTGCTTTGAATTTTGACGAGTTAATAGCTTTTATGTATGCAGAATATTCCGTGGCATCCAGAAGTTTTCCTGCTTCTTCTTTGCTCAGGTCTCCATTCTTTAGCTTATTTGGTATTTCCCATAGCGGCCAAAGCTCAATTTCTGCTACTTCGAGTACGTCCAAAACTCGCATAGCTACGGCGTCGGTGCGTTGATTTGTTAGATGTCTTCGTACGCGAGATGATAGCTTTTCATTCGTTTGCCCCACATAGATCGGTTCGCCGTCATAATCATAAAAAGCATAAACGCCCCATTTGGATTCGCCCCACATTCGTCCCTGGGTGTCGGTGCGACGTAGGGCCTCCTTTAGCCTGGTTCGAAAATCGCGAACGTCTGGAGCGGGGAGATCACTTTTACTCGGTGCTCCAGTCTTGTTGGGGCGGGTTCCGCTGCCTCTACTGGCCAAGAGGGATCTCCATCATCTCGGGCTCGGTAAAATTTTCTTCTCGAAGGAGAGGCAAAAGATATTTCTCGCTTAGCCACTGCACGACAGGTGCGGCGACAGCGTCGCCGAAGCCGAACAATGCCTTATTGGCTCGGATCCCGTCAAGCTTATACTCGCCTGCTCCCATCAAGCGGGCATATTCTCGAGGGGTCATCCACCTGACATGAAGCGATGAGTTATCGACCCTTAGAACAGCTTGCTTGGAAGAGCCACCGCGTGCAGTTCGCAAGCACCCCGATACGTCATCAGGGCGAACCTCCCATACGGGGATTCCCTTACGAGTTCGCCTATATGCTGTTCGGTACTTAACGCCCGGTGAGGAATGCATCTGCATCACGCGCTGGTATTGTGTGGGTGATAGCGAGGACATGAATGCCTCTGTTCGTTCTTCATCCCACCATCGCTCGTCATTCAAGGGCATCTCTTCGACGCACATCCCAAAACCGGACGTTAGGAGTGCCGGAGGTTCAGGAAGATGTGCCCTATGCGTTGTGAGTGTTGGATCCCCAAAGACTGGCTGAAGAAAGTCGGGGCGTAGTGTGGAATCTGTCTGAGGGCGGCCATTTGGAGGGTTTTGGGCGGCTACAAGAAAAAGACGCGGTCGTGACTGTGGAATGAAGCGGCGCGCGTCGATCACTAGGACGTCGACTGAGTAACCGAGCTCATTGAATGCCTTTACTGCGGCAGCTAGATCTTCGCCTGCATGTGAAGTCGCTAGTCCAACAACATTTTCAAGGACGGCGATAGGAGGGCGTGATTCATTGAAATCTTTAAGGATTCTAATGAATTCCCAGAAGGTTCCTGACTCTGCCCCTGCCAGGCCGGCCCTGGCTCCTGCGAGTGACAGGTCTGTGCAAGGTGATGAAGCCCATGCCACGGATGCGCCAGCCGGGAGCTGGTCAGCGTAGACTTTCCGAATATCGCGGAGCACATATGTGTGGTCGCTGGATGTCCCAAAGTGACCTTCGTACATGTTCTTCTTGCTCGTCTCGTAATCGTTGGACCACGAGACCCTGAGACCCGCTGCTTCGAGTCCGATTCTGGCCAAGCCGATCCCCGCGAAGAACTCGAGGACCTGGGGCTGTTGGTTGGGAGGCGGTGAAGGCGTGAACATGCGGTAACACTACCAAATCTTACGTTGCGGTTGGTGTATCGAATCGGTTGGAAGTGGCCTATATTGGGTGACATGTCTGAGCCTAAATCGTGGGCCTCGTCACCAGAGGTTCGGCGCGCCATGCGAAGCAACCGCAGTCGCGACACTAAACCTGAGATCGCTGTGCGGCAAGAGTTGCACAGACGAGGTATGCGTTACCGTGTCGATTTTCGCCCCTTTGAGGGTGACCGTCGCACAGTGGATGTCGCTTTTACTCGAGCCCGGGTTGCCGTTCTCATAGATGGTTGTTTCTGGCATGGGTGTCCTGAGCACTACCGTGCACCGGCTTCGAATGTTTCTTACTGGCATAACAAAGTTCGACGTAATTCTGAACGCGACGTCAGGACGACGAATGACCTAACTTCGGAAGGATGGGTTGTCTTGCGTTTCTGGGAACATGAGGATCCAGTTTGGATAGCAGATCAAGTTGAGTCTTCGATACAGTTACTTGGTCGTTGAAACCTTAGACAAAATAGATCCTTGCCGTGCTGAAGGCGCTGAACGGCCTGAGTAAAGATGTTCTTGAAGTGCCTCCTAGGAGGAGATGTGCCTAGTGAGAAGGTATCCGTCTCGGGAAGCCGACACACCGAGAACGCTAGTTTTTCTCGATCATACGTGCCACCTCTGACAGGATGTCCGCGGCTCCAGGCGTGGCCAGGAGCCGAGGATCTCGGTCAGGTGATCAGGTCGCGAGCGGCACGCTGTAGTAGTCCATCCGGAACGAGGTCGCGCCCAGCGTGGGCACGCGGCCGTCCTCCCACGCCGGAAGGTTCTCCAGGACTGGGGCCGTCTTCAGGTAGTCCTCGGGCTCCTGGCCCTGGGTGTTGACGAACAGCAGCGTGTTGTCGCCGAAGTCCGAGGCGCGCTCGGTGGTCACCTCCGGACCAGCCATCGGCCGCACGCCCCACCCGTCGGCGACCTCGGCCCGCTGAGCGAAGAAACCGTCGTCCTCGGTTAGCACGCTTGGGACGATGGCGGTGGAGAAGTCGGATGGGCCCACGGAACCGTGCTCCGGGTCGCCTCCGCGCCAAGCCTTCGTCAACACTCCGTCTTGCTCGCGGTGACACGAGGCGGTGTCCTGGAAGCCGGACGTCCCGTCTGGCAGCCTCGAACGCGCCGTCGATGCTCTGGGGGGAAACGCGATGGACATGCCCGTGGTGAATTCGTGCCAGGTGGACGCCTGCGCCTACAACACCGACCACTCCTGCCACGCACTGGCCATCACCGTGGGGAACTCCTCCCACGCCCAGTGCGACACCTTCTTCGGTGCCGATGACCGGGGTGGCGACCCCGTCGCCACGGGCCAGGTCGGCGCCTGCAAGATGTCGAACTGCGCGCACAACGTCCAGTTGGAGTGCCAGGCCCCGGCCATCTCCGTCGGGTACGTGCACCAGCAGGCCGACTGCCTCACCTACGCGCCCGCCTGACGAGGGTCGGGCGACGCGGGCGAAAGCCCCGCGCGGGCGGAGGTCCGTGCGAGGGAGGTCGCGCGCCCGCCTGAACGGCGCCGCGCACCGGCTCACTCCGCGGCCCCGGGCGCCACGCCCGGGGCCGGTTCCGTGTTCGGGTCCACCGTTCGGGCCGTCGTTGCGAACCTCAGACCCTCCGGCCAGCCTCCGCAACCCTCGAAGCCCCGCGATCCCCGGGCCTTCCGGCCAGCCCCCGCGCCCCTCGAACCCCTCGTCCCTCAGACCTTCCGGCCCGCCTCCGCGGCCTCGCGGCGCAACCGCTCCACGACCAGCGCCGCGGGATCGTCGCTGGCCGCCCGGAACCCCTCTCCCGCCCACAGCGCCATGCCGCCGGGGTCTCCGGCCCGGGCGGCGGCCGCGCGCAGCGGCTTCGTCATGTGGTGGATCTCGGGGTAGGCGAAGGGCCTCCGCGGGTGCTCGGCGATGAACCTGTTGGCCAGGCCCCGCGCCGGACGGCCGGTGAAAGCCCACGTCACGGCCGTCCCGGTGTACGCGGGATCGGCCAGCGCGGCCTTGTGGACCGGGTTGGCGCCGCTCTCGGGACAGCGCAGGAACGCCGTGCCCAGCTGCACAGCGGCGGCACCCGCGTCCAGGGCCCCGGCCACGTCGGCCCCGGTCATGATCCCCCCGGCGGCGATCACCGGTACCTCCACCGCGCCGACCACGTCCGCCAGCAGCTCCCGCAGCGGCAGACCTCCGTTCCCGACCGGGTCGAACGCGCCGCGGTGGCCCCCGGCCTCCGTACCCTGCGCGCACACCCCGTCGGCTCCGCGGGCCACGGCCTCGCGCGCCTCCCCGACCGTGGTCACGGTGACCACCGTGGCACTGCCCGCCGCGCGCAGCCGCTCCAACACGGCGGCCTCCGGGCAGCCGAAGGTGAAGCTCACCACCGGCACGGCCGCCCGCGCCAGCAGGTCGATCTTGGCCGCCCACGCGTCGTCGTCGTGCACCGGGGCGCCGACCGGCGTCCCGTACCGCTCGGCCTCGGACTCCAGGTCGCAACGGTAGGACGCCGCCACGTCGGGGTCGGAGGGCGGGCCCGGCACGAACACGTTCACCCCGAACGCGCCGACCCCGGCGTCGCGCACCGCCCCGAGCTGGTCGGCGAGGACCTCGGGGGCCAGGTACCCGGCGGCGAGGAAACCCGTTCCGCCCGCTCCCGCCACGGCCGCCACCAGCGCGGGCGTGGCGGCCCCGCCCGCCATGGGCGCCTGTACGATCGGGCGCTCCCGCAGCAGCTCCGCCAAGCTCATGGTCCCTCTCCTCGTCCTCGGCCGGTCCGGCGAAGGCGCGGCGGAGTCCCCGCCCCGACGGCTCCGTGCGGGGTCCGGCTCCCCCGTGGAACCCGCGAGCGGAGCGCTGCGCGGACCACGCCTCCCATGTCCAGGGAATGCTACCGACGCACGTTTTCCGGGGTTCGACCGCACCCGCCCCGAAATGCGATATCGCGGTTCAGCCGACTCTTTCTGTGACATGGGGCACGAGAATTCCCTGGGGTGCGCCAAAGGAAGAGGGACTTTCCCGGTTCCCCTCCACTGGGAAAGGCGGGAGAACGGCGCCTCCGCCACCCGGACAGCGCGTCCGCCGCCTGCCCTTTCCGTCCGCTGTCCGCCCCTCCCGTCCACCGGCCGCCTTTCCCGACCGTTATCCGCCCGTCCCGTCCAGTTCCGGTTCGTCCGGGGACCCCTCGCTCTCGTCCGAGCCCTCGACCAACCGCGTCGACTCCGGGAACCGCCGGGACAGCAGAACGGTCGCCAGCGCCGCGGCCACCCCGAACCCGACCACCGCCGTCACCGTCCAGGCCAGCCCGAACAACTCCCACAACCACCCGAACGCCAGCACGGTCAGCATCCTCGCCGCGTTGCCCACCATCCCCAGCATCGCGGACATGGTGTTGCGGTTGGCGTCGGAGAACATCGTCTGCTGCCACACGTGCGACAGCACCACGGCCAGCCCCAGCAGGAACTCCGCCGCCACCAGCCCCGCCACCAGCGGCACGGCCCCGTGCGCCGCCAGCCCCAGGGGCAGGCCCGAGGCGGCCGCGAAGACGGGCCCCCACACGTGCGGCCGACCGCGCCCCACGAACCGCGAGCACGCCGAACCCGCAGCCATGGCCGCCATCATCAGCAGCAGCACCAGGCCGTTGAGCCGCACGTCCGCGCCGTGCTCGGCCGCGAGCAACGGCTGCCAGGAGAGCACGAGGGCGGTCAGCCCCGACACCGACGCCGCCGACAGGGCCACCAGCGGCGCGAAACGCCTGCTCGCCACCAGTACGGCCGACTCCCGGACGATCGCGGTGAGCGGGCGCCCCGGCTGGCCGGGGGAGTGGGGGAAGCACACCGGAGCCAGCGCCGCCAGTGCCACCAGCACCACACCGCTCACCAGCACCAGGGCGTCCGCGGACAGCCAGGTGCCCGCCACCATCACCGAGGCGGCCCCCAGCACCGCGCCGCTGTTGCCCGCCACCTGGACGAACCGCACCGTCCGCGCGATCCGCGCGGGGCGGTCGCGGTCGCCGATCCGGTTGACCACGAGCGCGACCAGAGTCCCGGACTGGAGGTGGAAGCCGACCGCCCACAGGTACATGGACGCGAGCGTCAGCGCGAGCCCGTCCGCGTACCCCGTCAGCACGAAGCCCGTGCCCCACACGGCGAACCCCACCGTCAGCAGCCTGCGGTGGCCGTAGCGGTCGCCGAGCGCACCGCTGGGCGCCTCCACCACCAGGGCCACCAGGTTCGTGGAACCGAGCATCAGTCCCAGCAGCCACGGGTCCGCCCCGCGTTCCAGGAGGATGGTGACGAAAACCGCGCCGAAAAGGAAATCGGCCGAAGCGCCGAGAAGGGCGAACGAGGTGTAGCGCAGGAACAATGACGATTCGGCGGTTCTCTCCACGGGCATGGTTGTTTTCCTGGTCGAGGGACGTCGCGGCTCCGACCAGCCCCTGATGGCGGTGGCATTAGCGGTTCCGGAGGGAAATTCCGCCCAAGCTAGCACGCGGGTTCCGGTGCGGCCACGGCTTTTCCCGGACCCCGCGCGACGCGGTGGCCGACCGGTTCACCCCCACCCCGCGACAGCGCCGCGGCCGACCGGCTTGCCCGAGCCCGGCGACGGCGCGCGACGCCGCACCCCACCGGTTCTTCCGGGCCCCGCGAGGACACGGCGATCACCCGGTTCTCCCCACGGCCCCCGGGGACACGGCGACCGGTCTCCGCGCGAGGTGTTCCGCGAGGGCCGGTCCGCGCCCCCGCCACCGGGGGCGGTGACCGGAGGACGACGACACGGTCGTCCGGGTGCCCTCCGCGCACCCGGGCCGGGGTGCGACGACCCGTGTGAAGTGCGGCGTTCCGGTGTGCATGACCGGGTGGAGCCGGGGTAGTCGCGGTGCCAACCGAGCAACAGGCCGACTCCAAGGAGGCTTGGCGATGCACTCACACGAGGGAAGAGACGGGCCCGGGGGCACGGGCGGCCGCCTGACCGACACCGCCCGCGGGGCGGCGGGCGAGGTCGCCTCCACCGCGGGGGATCAGGTGCGCTCCCTGGCCGACGAGGCCCGGACCGAGGCCCGGCACGTCGCCGACGACGTCCAGACCCGTCTGCGCGAGGAAGTCCACGAACAGACCCGGCGCACGTCGCAGAACCTGCGCCAGTGGTCCGAGGAGCTGTCGTCCATGGCGGACAGCGGGGAGCAGGGCTCCCCGGTGAGCGGTGCCGTGCGCCAGATCGCCCACAGCGGCCGCGGAGCCGCCGACTTCCTGGACGAACGCGGCATGGAGGGCCTGGTGGAGGAGGCCAGGAGCTTCGCGCGACGCAGGCCCGTCGCCTTCCTGGCCGGTGCGGCCATCGCCGGATTCGCGCTCGGACGCGTCCTCAAGGCCTCGTCCGACATCTCCGCGGGCCGGGAAGGGGTCGGCGACAGCCGCCCCGAGGCGCTCCCCGCCGGTGAGCGGGTCCGTCCGCCCGCACCGCGTCTGAGCGAGAGCGACCAGGACGAGGGGGTCGCGTCCTCCCGTCCGCCCGTCACGCCCCGGCCGGAGGACATCGGTCCGCCACCGCCCGATCCGGGGCCGCGTGGACGCACGTTCTGAGGGGGCTGACATGGCGACCATTCCCGGAGCACGGCGGGAGACCGGCGGGGAACGGCGGGAGCCGGGCGAGGAGGAGCAGTCCTTCTCCGAACTCCTCGGCGCGGTGACCGGAGACCTGCAGAAGCTGTTCCGTCAGGAACTCGCGCTGGCCAAGGCCGAGATGCGCGAGGAGGCGGCCAAGACCGGCAAGGCCGCTGGCCTGCTGAGCGGAGCCGCGGTGGCCGGGTACCTGGCCCTGCTGCTGCTCAGCCTCGCGGCCATGTTCGGACTGGCGGAACTGATCGGCCTGGGCTGGGCCGCGCTGGTCGTCGCGGTGGTGTGGGCGATCGTCGGCGCGGTCCTGGCCGTCATGGGCCGCAACCGCATGCGCGAGGTCTCTCCGAAACCGGAACGCACCATCGAGACCCTCAAGGAGGACGCGCAATGGGCGAAACACCCGACCAGATAAGACAGGACATCGAGCGGACCCGCTCGGAGCTGACCCACGACACCGACCGTCTGGTGGACCACGCCAACCCGCGCAACGTCGTGCACCGGCGTACCCGCAGGGTCCGGCACGGGACACGGGACCTGAAGGACCGGATCATGGGTTCCGCCCCCTCGACCGGTGAGGCGGCCGAGGGGATCCGGCACACCACCGGCCAGGCGGTCGGCATGGCGAGGTCGCTGCCGGAGCGGGCCGTGCACCAGACCCAGGGCAACCCCATCGCCGCGGGGCTGATCGCCTTCGGGGCCGGTCTCCTGGCCGCCTCCGTCCTCTCCGAGAGCCGTGCGGAACAGCGCGCGGCCCGGCGGGTGGGTGAGCACGCCGACGCGATCGAGCCGGCACGCCAGGCGGTCGCGGAGTCGGCCGCCCACGTGAAGGAGCAGGCGGTGGAGTCCGCGCGGACCGCCGGGGAGCACCTCAAGGGCAGCGCCTCGGAGGCCGCGCAGGCCACGGGCGAGCAGGCCCGTCACGAGGCGAAGACCGCCAAGGACGAGATGCGCGGTTCCTGAGTTCCACCCCGGCCCGGGGGAACGCCTCCGGGCCGGGCGCCCGTGGACGGGTGTCCGCAACGGCGCGGGCGAGGGGCCGGGAGGCCCCTCGCCCCGCATCCTCCGGGGCCCGGCCCCCGGGACCGGCGAGGGAAGGAGCGGGAAGATGGTGGGAGGCGACTCCTCGGACGCCTACGACGGCCGTTCCTCCCCGGAGGAGGCCGAGAAACCGACCGACATGTCGGCGTCGTCGTGGTGGGCGTCGCTGCGCCGGACCGTCGGCGAGTTCAAGGAGGACGCGCTGGCCGACCTCGCCGCCGGGCTCACCTACTACGCGATCCTGTCGCTCTTCCCGGCGCTGCTCGTGCTGGTGTCACTGCTCGGCCTCGCCGGGCCCTCCGCGACACAGACCCTGACCGACAACATCTCCGCCACCATGCCCGCCGACGCCGCGCGGCTGGTGACGACGGCCATCGAGAACCTCCAGGGCAACCAGACGGCCGCGGGCGTGTTCGGCCTGGTCAGCCTGGCGATCGCCCTGTGGTCGGCCTCCGGCTACATCGCGGCCTTCATGCGCGCCTCCAACGTCGTCTACGACGTGCCCGAGGGACGCCCCATCTGGAAGACGCTGCCGATCCGCGTCGGCGTCACCCTGCTGATGGTCGTCCTGCTGTCCCTGACGGTGGTCGGCGTCGCCCTCACCGGCAGCGCCGCGGCCTGGGTCGGGCAGCTGCTGGGCCTGGGCTCGACCGTGGTGACGGTGTGGAACATCGCGAAGTGGCCGGTGCTGCTGCTCATCGTGGTGTTCATGATCGCGCTCCTGTACTGGGCCTCGCCCAACGCCAGACGCGGGTTCCGCTGGGTCAGTCCGGGGAGCGTGCTGGCGGTCGTGCTCTGGCTGCTCGCCTCGGCCGCCTTCGCCTTCTACGTGGCCAACTTCGCGTCCTACGGCAGGACCTACGGGACCATGGCGACGGTGGTCGTCTTCCTGGTGTGGTTGTGGATCACCAACATCGCGATCCTGCTCGGCGAGGAGTTCAACGCCGAGATCGAACGCGGACGCGCCATCTCCGGCGGCCGGCCGGTGGACGAGGAGCCCTACGTGGACATGCGCGACGTGCCCAAGAAGAAGCACCGGGCCCACCGCCAGCAGGAGTGAGGGGCAGGGCCGCGGACCACGGGCGTCCCGTGCGTCGCACCCGCAACGGGTCCGGCCCGCTCCTCAGCCCAGGGCGTCGGCGAGGGCGGCGGCCAGGACCGGCACGCTCGGGTGCCGGTCCCCGCGCGGCCACACCAGGCCGAGGGACGACTCCGGCAGGCCGTTGACCGGGACGAGGACGAGTCCGTCCCGGTCGGCGTGGTCCGCGACGTCCCCGCTCAGCAGCATGGCCCCCCTCCCGGCCGCGATCTGGGAGAACCCCTCCCGCAGGGTGTCCACACCGGTCTCGTGGCGGATGGTCCTGCCCAGGGGGGTGACGGTGGGGGCGTGGACCCGCAGCCAGTGGTCGGGGGTCCGCCGGACCGGGATGAGCGAGACCCGGGCCATGTCCTCGATCCCGACGCCCGTCCGCGCGGCGAGGGGGTGGTCGGCGGGCAGCGCGAGCCGCTGCGGCTGCCGGGAGAAGACCGCGCCCACGACCAGGTCGAGTTCGCGCACCGGCAGCAGGACGACGGCGGCGTCGACCTCGCCCTCGCGCAGCGGACCGAACGGGTCCGAGTGGGCCGTCTCCACGATCCGCACCCGCGTGCCGGGCTCGCGCTCCTCGAAGGCGCGCACCGCCTCGGCCACCGGGCCGTGCACCTTCCCCCGGAACCCGAGGCGGACCGTGGACGGCCCGCCGTGGGCGCGGTCGCGCGCGCCGTCCACCACCGCGGCCAGGTTCTGGTAGGCGGGCCGCAGGGCGTCGAGGAACTCCTCGCCGAACGGGGTGAGGCACGGGCGCGGGCCCGTGCGGTCCAGGAGAGGGGCGCCGATCCGGTCCTCCAGGGCGCGCAGCAGCAGGTCCACGGTCTCCGCGGGTACGCCCAACCGCACCGCGGCGTGTCCGGGGTGCGGTTCCTCGGCCAGGACGAGGAAGCACTCCAGCTCCCGGATCTCGATACCCCGCAACTGGACGGTCCCCCTCGCCTTCGCCGACATGGCCCGTGCCGCCCCCGACACGCGTCGGGTCGGCGAGCACCCCTCATGGAAGCACGGGACGCGTACCGCCCGGTTGACCGGCTCTCGTATGGCGGAAGGCGCGGCGGACAGCGGGCCCCGCCGGGTCCGGTCCGCTCGCGGGCGGCGCCCCCAGGTCCGCGCGTGGACGACGGCGCCCCCTCGGCCCGGGGCGCCGCGACCGCCGCCGGGACCCGGGAGACCGGACGGGTCCCTCCTCCGGGCGGGCCGGGCACGGTCACCGGATACGCTCGGCGCGACAGCGACTTCCGGGAGGAACCACCATGTCAGCGACCGCCGTCGTCACCGGAGCCAGCAGCGGGATCGGGGCCGCCACCGCGCGCGGCCTGGCCGAGGAGGGCTATGACGTGGTCCTGGTCGCCCGCCGCGCCGACCGGGTCGAGGCGCTGGCGAAGGAACTGGCCGAGGAGGGCCGCAGCGCCCGCGCCCACGCCCTCGACGTCACCGACAGGGCCGCCGTCGAAGCCTTCGCCGACTCCCTGGCCTCGTGCGAGGTCCTGGTCAACAACGCGGGCGGCGCGATCGGAACCGAGACCGTCGCCGAGGGCGACCCCGCCGACTGGCGCGCCATGTACGAGGTCAACGTCATCGGTGTGCTCAACATGACCCAGGCCCTGCTGCCCAAGCTGATCGCCAGCGGGGACGGCACCGTGCTGGTCGTCTCCTCCACGGCGGGGCACGTGGCCTACGAGGGCGGCGGCGGGTACGTGGCCGCCAAGCACGGCGCGCACAGCCTCGCCGCCACGCTGCGACTGGAGCTGTGCGGCGAACCGGTGCGCGTGCTGGAGATCGCGCCGGGCATGGTCAGGACCGAGGAGTTCGCCCTCAACCGGATGCGCGGTGACTCCGGGGCCGCCGACGCCGTCTACGCCGGTGTGCCCGACCCGCTGAGCGCCGAGGACGTCGCCGACACCATCGTGTGGGCGGTCACGCGGCCCCCGCACGTGAACATCGACCTGCTCGTGGTGCGACCGCGCGCGCAGGCCGCCCAGCACAAGGTCCACCGCGTGCGGCGGGGGGAGTCCTAAGGAACACTGCCCAGCGGGCCGGCCGGAACCGTCACCGGTGTGGCACGGGGGTTTTCCGACCCGAATCCCAGCGGGGGCGGGCGGGGTGGCCGCCGAGTTCGACGGCCGCTCCGTCAGTCCCCGGCCGGGCCGCCACGGCCGAGGCCCCGGCAGGCTCCGTGTCGCGGCGACCGCCCGGTTCCACGCGGCCCAGACGCGCCACGGGTACGAGGGGCGTCCCGGGGGAGGGGCCCGGCGAACCCTCCCCGTGGTCACGGCACCGGCCCGGGAGGCGGGTGCGGGCCGCGGTCGCCGTCGGACCCGGCGGGGCTCAGGCCTGCGCGCCGCCGGACGCGCACTCGGCGCAGTCGCAGTAGTTCGTCGTGGACATGGACCGGCAACGGGTGCAGATCTGCCGCTTCGCTCCGGGGGGATCGTGCTTCCAGTCGTGCTGCCCCCGCCTGCAGATCCCCGAGGGGCCGATGACGGTGTCGTCACGTGAGGTGTCCATGGCAGCAAGGTAGCCCCGGCCGACCCCGAAGACCAGGGCCGGGCGGGACCGCGCCCCGGAGGGGCCGCCCCCGCGCGGGGGCGGCCCGTGTCCGGGCGGGGGTCGCGCGGAGCCCGTGGATCAGGCGTCCAGTTCCCGGGACAGCATCTCCACGAGCTCGTCCAGGACCTTGTCCGCGTTCTCCTGCTCCTCGCAGGACAGGGTGACCGTCTCGCCGTGCTTGACGCCCAGCGCCATCACGGCGAGCACGCTGCGGGCGTCCACGGGGTCCTGGCCCTCGCGGGCGATCTTGACGGGCAGGCCGGTGCCGTTGACGGCCTGGACGAACAGGCTGGCGGGGCGGGCGTGCAGGCCGAGCTGGGAGGCGATGGCCACGGTGCGCTGGGGCATGTCAGTCCTAGGAGAAGTCGTCGGGAGATCGTCGGTTGGGCGGGGGCCCGGGTCAGAGCGTGTCGACCGGCCACTGCGGGTCGGGGTCGGCCACCGCGGTGATCGCGTCGGCGGCCACGTCGTCGGGGGAGGGGACGGTGGTTCCGGGCAGGGAGACCGCGGCGGTCCCCCACGCCACGGCGTGCCGCAGCCGGTCCTCGGGGGAGCCTTCCGCGCCCAGGAACCCGGCCAGGGCGCAGTCGCCCGCGCCCACCGTGCTGCGCGTGCGGACCCGGGGCCCGCGCGCCCACCAGGTGTGCTCGGGGTCCACGAGTATCGCACCGTGGCCCCCCAGTGTCACCAGGGCGGAGCCGTTGCCCCACCCCAGGACCTCGCGGGCGGCCTCGGTGACCGCGCCCACGGTGGTCAGTTCCCGGCCGATCAGCTCGGCCAGCTCCTCCTGGTTGGGCTTGAGCAGGGCCACCGACCCCGCGCGGGCCGCGGCCTCCAGGGGTTTGCCGGAGGTGTCCAGGGCCAGCGGGACCCCGTAGGAGGCGGCCAGTTCGGCGACGCGCACGTACAGGTCGTCGGGGGTGCCGGAGGGGAGGCTGCCGCTGGCCACCACCCACGCCGGCCCCCGGTCCAGCTCGCTCTCCAGGGCGGAGAGCAGGGCGTCGGTCTCCTCGGGGGAGAGCACGGGACCGGGTGCGTTGAGCTTGGTGGTGGTGCCGTCGTCCTCGGTGACGGCGATGTTGCCCCTGGTCTCGCCCTCGATGGGGACGGCGACGCAGGGCAGGTCCCCGAGCAGGGTGGTCAGCTCGGCGCCTCCGCCGCCGCCCACGGGCAGTACCGCCCGTGTGGGCACGCCGGCGCGGCGCAGCGCGCGGGAGACGTTGACGCCCTTGCCGCCCGCCTGCGCGCGGGTGGAGCCCACGCGCAGGACCTCACCGCGGGTCAGGTGACTGACCTCCAGGGTGTGGTCCACGCTCGGGTTGGGGGTGAGGGTCAGGATCATGGGTGCTCTTTTCGAGGTGGCTGCGCCCGGCCCGGTCCGGATGTGGGACTACCTTTGATTATGTGTGTTTGCCTGCGTGTGTCAATGCTGTTGTGCCCTGGTTTCCGGTTTTGGCCACTGTCGGTCACGGGCGGGTGGAGCTCGTGTCACCGGTGTCCCGGTGCGCGGGCGCAGTCGGAGCGAGGGGAAACACTCCTGGTGGGTTCGGGCGGACCGTAGGGGCTTCGCGACGAGCAGTGTTGCTGGGATATTGGTTCAAGGTACCTCTTGTGTGTCCCAGGCAACACCATTAAACTCACAGAAAACCACACCGAAACACAGGTGATCCAACATGTACGCGGAAGAGCGCCAGAAGGCGATCCTCGAACGCGCCCGGCGGGACGGCCGGGTCGACGTGACGGGACTCGCCGCGGAGTTCGACGTCACGTACGAGAACATCAGGCGCGACCTCACGGCACTCGAACGCCACGGGGTCCTGCGCAGGGTCCACGGTGGCGCGATCCCCGTCGAGCGGCTGGGCTTCGAGCCCGCCCTCAATGTGCGCGACTCCGTCATGACGCAGGAGAAGGAGCGCATCGCCAAGGCGGCTCTCGCCGAACTCCCGGAGGAGGGCGCCATCCTGCTCGACGCCGGGTCCACCACCGGACGCCTCGCCGAGCAGTTGCCCGCCGACCGCGAACTCACCGTCGTCACCAACTCCCTGTCCATCGCCCTCACGCTCGCCCCGCGTACCCACATCAACCTCATGCTGCTCGGCGGGCGCCTGCGCACCCGCACCCAGGCCACCGTCGACGCCTGGGCGCTGCGCTCCCTCGCCGAGTCCTACGTCGACGTCGCCTTCATGGCGGCGAACGGGATCTCCACCGAACGCGGGCTCACCACACCCGATCCCGCGGAGGCGGAGGTCAAGCGGACCATGATCGCCTCGGCCCGCCGCTGCGTCCTGCTCGCCGACCACACCAAGGTCGGCAACGACCACTTCGCCCGTTTCGCGGCGGTCGAGGACCTCGATCTGGTCATCACCGACACCGGTCTCGCCAGCGGTCTCGCCGACGAACTGGAGGCCGCCGGACCCCGAGTCCAGGTGGTCTGACCAGGGCGGGACACCGAGCGGGGCGGTTCCACCGTCCGGGACCGCCCCGCCCCGGAACACCCCGCGCCCACCCACACCAACACCGACACCCACTGCCCCTCCCCACCTCACCGGCGGGCGATCCGCCCGCCGCACCTCCCAGGAGGTCCCCCATGACCACACAGCAGAGCACGGACAGACTCGCCTCGGTGCGCTCCGGAGTACAGCGCTTCGGAGGGTTCCTGTCGAGCATGGTGATGCCCAACATCGGCGCGTTCATCGCCTGGGGCCTGATCACCGCCCTGTTCATCCCCGACGGGTGGTGGCCCAACGAGCAGATGGCCGGGCTCGTCGACCCGATGATCAAGTACCTGCTGCCGCTGCTGATCGCCTACACCGGCGGCGCGCTGGTGCACGACAGGCGCGGCGGCGTGGTCGGCGCGGCCGCGACCATGGGCGTGATCGTCTCCGCGGACATCCCCATGTTCCTGGGCGCGATGTTCATGGGTCCGTTCGCGGCCTACCTCATGAAGCACTTCGACCGGGTCGTCCAGCCGCGCATCAAGGCCGGCTTCGAGATGCTGGTCAACAACTTCAGCGCCGGCATCCTCGCCGCGATCCTGGCCGCCCTGGGCGTCTACGCGGTCGGACCGGTCGTGGAGGGCATCGCCACCGGCCTGGGCAAGGGCGTGCAGTTCCTCATCGACCTGAGCCTGCTGCCGCTGGTCTCGGTCATCGTCGAGCCCGCCAAGGTGCTGTTCCTCAACAACGCCATCAACCACGGCGTCTTCACCCCGCTGGGCACGGCCCGCGCGGTCGCCGACGGCAGGGCCATCGAGTTCCTCATCGAGTCGAACCCCGGACCGGGCCTGGGCATCCTGCTGGCCCTGATGTTCTTCGGCTCCAAGGTCAGCCGCGCCACCGCGCCCGGCGCGGCCGTCATCCACTTCTTCGGCGGGATCCACGAGATCTACTTCCCGTACATCCTCGCCCAGCCGAAGCTGATCCTCGCCGCGATCGGCGGCGGTATGTCCGGCGTCGCGACCTTCATGATCATGGACGCCGGGCTCGTCTCCGCCGCCTCCCCCGGCAGCATCATCGCGATCATGGCGGTCACCCCGCAGGGAGGCCACCTGTCGGTCCTGGCCGGGGTCGTCGCCGCCACCATCGTCTCCTTCGTCATCGCCTCGCTCCTGCTCGGCTTCGGCCGGTCCGAGCGCAAGGCCGAGCGCGAGGAGAAGGCCAAGCAGGAAGCCGCTCAGAACCAGGAGAACAGCTGATGAGCACTATCGAGGGCTCCGACATCAAGAAGGTCGTCGTCGCCTGCGACGCGGGCATGGGCAGCAGCGTCCTGCTCACCTCGCAGCTGAGCAAGACCCTGTCCCCGTACGGCGTGTCCGTCGAGCACTCCCCGGTCGACCGGATCCCCGAGGGCGCCGACGTGGTCCTGTGCCACACCGGGCTCGTCGACCGGGCCCGGACCCGGGTGCCCGGCACCGTCGTCATCAGCTTCCAGATGTTCCTGGGAGACCCGGCGTTCACCCGCCTGGAGCAGGCTGTGAAGAACGGGAGCACCCTTGCCGAATGATCTGGCGCTGACCGAGGACGCCGTCCGGCTGGGCCGCGAGGCCGCCGACCGGGCCGACGCCATCGACCAGTGCGGTGCCCTGCTCGTCGAACTGGGCGCCGTCGAACCCGGCTACGTGCCCGCCATGCACGAGCGGGAGGCCTCCATCCCCACCTTCGTCGGCGAGGGCGTGGCCATCCCGCACGGCACGGACGCCTCGCGGGCCCTGGTCAAGCGCACCGCGCTGGCCGTGGTCCAGTTCCCCGGCGGGGTCGACTGGGGCGGTCCCACCGTCCACGTGGCCATCGGCATCGCCGCCTCCGGGGACGAGCACCTGGGTGTGCTGTCCTCGCTGGCGGGGATCCTCACCGACCCGGAGAAGGCGGCGCGCCTGCGCTCCGCCAGTACCACGTCCGACGTCCTCGAACTGCTCGGCCCCCTACAGGACGGCTGAGCCCAACCGAACCACCCGCCGGTCCCCTGACCCAGGGCCGGCGGGCCCAGCAGAAAGGCCCGAACATGCTCGTCGCCCGCTTCTACGCCCCCGGTGACATCCGACTGGAGCAGGCCCCCGAGCCGACCGCCGGACCCGGACAGCTCAAGATCGCCGTCGTCAACTGCTCCACGTGCGGCACCGACGTGAAGATCTCCCGGCACGGACACCACCACATCCGTCCGCCCCGCGTGATCGGCCACGAGATCGCCGGGCGGATCGTCGAGGTGGGCGAGGGCGTCACCGGCTGGGCCGAGGGCGACCGCGTCCAGGTCATCGCCGCCATCCCCTGCGGCACCTGCGTGGAGTGCTCCGACGGCCGGTTCACCGTGTGCTCGCGCCAGGAGTCCATGGGTTACCACTACGACGGCGGCTTCGCCGAGTACATGATCATCCCCGAGTCGGTCCTGGCCGTGGACGGGGTCAACCGCGTCCCCGACAACATCGACCTGGCCGAGGCCTCCGTCGCCGAGCCGCTGGCGTGCGTGCTCAACGGCCAGGAGATCGCCGGAGTCGGCGAGGGCGACACGGTCGTGGTCATGGGCGCCGGGCCGATCGGCTGCCTGCACGTCCGGCTGGCCCGTGCGCGCGGCGCCGCGAAGGTCTACCTGGTGGACCTCAACCGGGGCCGCCTGGACATGTCCGCCGACATCGTCCAGCCCGACGCGTCGATCTGCGGCGCCGAGACCGACGCCGTGGAGGAGGTGCTCCGCCTGACCGACGGCCGGGGCGCCGACGTCGTCATCACCGCCGCCGCCTCCGGGCGCGCCCAGGAGGACGCGCTGCGCATGGTCTCGCGCAGCGGCCGGATCAGCTTCTTCGGCGGCCTGCCCAAGGACGCGCCGATCATCCAGCTGGACTCCAACGCCGTGCACTACCGGGAGATCTCGATCTTCGGCGCCAACGGCTCCAGCCCCGAGCACAACCGCCGCGCCCTGGAGCTGATCTCCTCCGGCGCCGTGCCGGTGGCGGACCTGATCACCGAGCGGATGTCCCTGTCCGACGTGCACAAGGCCATCGAGACGGTGGCCTCGGGCACCGCGATCAAGGTGACCATCCAGCCGTAGCGCGCGTGCGCGAAGGCGGTACCGTCGCCGCCCCGGTGCGGCGGCGGTACCCGCCCGCCCGGGGGCGGCGGCGTTCCCACGACGTGCGGGCGCGGTCGCGCCCCCGTCCTCCCGGGTTGTCCACAGGGGCTACCGCCGCCCGCCCGCCCGGGGTTTCCTGGATACGGGAGTCCTCCCACGGCCGTTCGCCGGCCGTGGCCCCTCCCTCTGGCCCTTTCCGACGTACGGAGCGACCATGGCGAAGACCGAACCCCTCCCCGCCGCAACCGGTGACACCCGGCTGACGGGTATCCCCGCCAGCCCGGGAGCCGCAGTCGGCCCGGTGGCGCGGATGGCCCCGCCGCCGTCCCTGCCCGACCAGCGGCCCACCGTCGTGGACCCGGGAGAGGAGGCCGCCCGGGCACGGCAGGCCCTGGAACAGGTGGCCGAGCTGCTCGAAAGCCAGGCCGCCGACCTCCAGGGCGACGCGGCGGCCGTGCTGAGCGCCCAGGCGCTCATGGCCCGCGACCCCGAACTCGCGCGCCGCGCCGCGGAGCGCACCGATGCCGGGGACCCCGCGGCCTGGGCCGTCCACGCGGCCTGCGGCGCCTACCAGGAGCTGCTCCAGGCGGCGGGCGGCTACCTCGCCGAACGCGCCGCCGACCTCGCCGACATCCGGGACCGGGCGACCGCCGTGCTCCTGGAGCTGCCGATGCCCGGGCTGCCCGACCCCGGCGTCCCGCACGTGCTGGTCGCCGACGACCTCGCGCCCGCCGACACCGTGCAGCTCGACGTCGAGCGCGTGCTCGCCATCGTCACGCGTTACGGCGGACCCACCAGCCACACGGTCATCCTGGCCCGGTCGCTCGGCATCCCGGCCGTGGTCGGCTGCGCGGGGGCCGCCGAACTGCTCGACGCGACGCCGGTGGCGGTGGACGGCGACGCCGGAACGGTCGAGGTCGAGCCCGACGAGGAGCTCGCCGAGCGGATGCGCGAGCGCACCGAGCGGCGGCGCGCCCTGCTGGCCGAGGCCACCGGTCCGGGCCGGACCGCCGACGACGTTCCGGTCTCGCTGCTGCTCAACGTCGGTGAGGGCGACCCGCAGAAGGCCGGTGCCCACGACAGCGAGGGCGTGGGGCTGCTGCGCACCGAGTTCCTCTTCCTGGAGCGCTCGGACCCGCCCACCGTCGAGGAGCAGACCGCCTCCTACACGGCCCTGTTCGAGGCGTTCGCCGGGCGCACGGTCACGGTGCGGACCCTGGACGCCGGGTCGGACAAGCCCCTGGCCTTCGCGTCCACCGGCCACGAGGACAACCCCGCGCTCGGCGTACGGGGTTTCCGCACCTCGCGGGTGCACCCCCACCTGATCACCGACCAGCTCCAGGCCATCGCCGCCGCCACCCGGGAGACCTCCGCCAAGGTCCGGGTCATGGCGCCGATGGTGTCCACGCCCGACGAGGCGGAGGAGTTCGTCTCCCTCGCCCGCGAGGCCGGGATCGACCAGGTCGGCGTGATGATCGAGGTGCCCGGCGCGGCGCTGCTCGCCGACCGGCTGCTGTCCCGGGTGGACTTCGTGTCGATCGGCACCAACGACCTGGCGCAGTACACCATGGCAACCGACCGGACCCTCGGCGCGCTGCCCGACCTGCTCGACCCCTGGCAGCCCGCGCTGCTCCAGCTGGTGGGCACCGTGGGCGGCGCGGGGGAGCGCTCGGGACGCCCGGTGGGCGTGTGCGGCGAGGCCGCCGCCGACCCGCTGCTGGCCCTGGTGCTGGTGGGACTGGGCGCGACCAGCCTGTCGATGTCCGCGCCCGCGCTGCCCGCCGTGCGCCACGCGCTGGCCCTGCACACCCACAGTGACTGCCGCAGACTGGCCGACCTGGCGGTCGCGGCCTCCAGCGCCGAACAGGCGCGCGAGGCGGTCAGGGCCGCCGCCCACCCGGAGGCGGTCGACCGCTGACGCCCACCCGGGCACGCCGTGCGCCCTCTCCTCCCCGCATCCGGGACAGGGGAGGGCGCACGGCCGTGGGCGAACCGGTCCTCAGCCCTCGGGAGTCGGCGCGGGCGGTCCCGGGCACGTTCGCGTGGTGGTCCGCCCGGTGTTGAAGAAGTCCACGGCCGCCGCGGCGCAGTCCAGGCCCGACAGGGTCCCGTGCCCGTCGTCCTCCACACTCATGACCTCTCCGCCGACGACCCGCCTCATGTCCAGCGCCCAGTCGTGCGGGGTGACCATCTCGTTGACGTGGCCCACCAGTTGCAGAGGGCTGTCCCCGTGGGTCAGGTCGGGAGCCGCGCCCTCCTCGGGCCAGCCGACACAGGAGTGCTCGTAGAAGCCCAGGGTGCCCATGACGGGGTACCGTTCGGCCCGCTCCAACCGGTGCTGCCACACCTGGTCGAAGTCGCGCGGGCTGTCGGAGTCGTTGCAGAGCAGTGACACCTGCGCGAAGGCGTCGAAGACGGGTTCGGAGTCCCAACCGGCGCCGGAGACCGGTCCGCGGGCGACCCCTGTCCCGGGCACGCCTCCGTCGAGGAGCGTGACGAGGGAGCGGGCGTTGGCGGGCCATTCGCGTTCGGGGGTGGCCAGCAGCGCGGTCACGGCGCCGCCGTCGACGACCGTCCCGTCGGGGCCGGTGCGGGGCTCATCGGCCAGTTCCTCCCGCAGCCCGTAGACCTCGTCCCGGATGCGGTCGGACTCCGTGCCGAGCCCGTAGTGGTCGTCGTGCTCGGCCAGCCAGTCGGTGAAGCGGTGGAACGCGGCCTGGGCGGCCATGGCCTGCCCCTCGTCCAACATGGTGACACTGGCCTCGGGCGACATCACCGAGTCCAGGAGCATGGCCTCGACCCGGTCGTCGTGCATCGACCTGTAGGCGGCGCCGAGCAGGGTTCCCCAGGACACTCCGTAGAAACCGATCGTCTCCGCTCCCAGCGCCTCGCGGATCAGATCCATGTCCCGGGCCACGTTCTCCGCGGTCAGCGAGTCCACGAACTCGGGATCCCGGGCGTGGCATTCGCGATTGATCCGGCTCTGCTCCTCGGCGACGTGCCGTGCGCTCTCCTCGTCGCTCAGGCCGGGGTCGGGGGCGGTCCCCTCCAGACCGCACTCCACGGCGTCGCTGTAACCCACGCCGCGCGGATCGAAGCCCACGAGGTCGTGGTCCAGCGCCAGGTCCGCGGCCTCGCTGTCGAGGATGCGCCCGGGCATGGTCACGCCCGGATGCCCCGGGCCGCCGGGGTTAAACAGGATGGGATAGGTGTTCTCCCCGGTGGCGGGCACACGGGTCACCGCTATGCCGATCGTGCGCCCGTCGGGGTCCTCGTGGTCCAAGGGCACCGGGACGGTGGCGCACAGGGTGCGGTCGTCGTTCCCGTCCCACCCCCGGGCGACGTCGGAGCACAGCCGCCACTCCGGTTCCGGGCCCGGGGTTGCCGAGGCGGGGGCGGCAACGCCGGTGAGCAACAGTCCGGAGGCCGCGGCCAGCGCGGCGCTTCGGGCGAGGAGCACGGGTGTTCTCCATTCACAAGGCTCTGTACGGGGTCCACCGTCCGTGGTCGGACGGTGGGAGCCCTCCGCACGCTACCGGCGACCGCTCCGCGCGCGCCTCCCCCGAACGGAGGATTCGCAGGACCTCCCATGGTGGGGACGGACCGGGCCCGACGGGCTTTGGCCGATCCCCCCGCACCGGCTTTCGTCAGGGGGTCACCCGGTCCGAGGTCGGCGTGTGTCCGGTACGCAGGGGCGGCACGGGGCGTCGGGGCCCTCAGGCCCCCTGTGTGCCGATCCGGACGAACTCGTCCTGGCTGATGAGCAGGTCGTGGTCGGTGTCGACGTCGAGGGCGAAGGCGTGCAGCGCGCTCATGCGGTCGAGTCCCAGGTCCCGCTCGGCGTACACCAGCCACTCGTGGATGTTGATGGAGCCGTCCTGGTCCGTGTCGAGCCGGGTGAACAGGTCGCGTGCTTCCTGCTCGGTCGTGGTGCTGGGCAGAAACTTCTCGGGCATGGTGGTGTGCTCTTCTTCGTTCGTGGGATCGGCCGGGGTGTGGCCGTCTGCGGTACGTGTGCCCATCGTCCCACCGGAAGGGGCCGCTCCGCCGCCGGAGTTCCCGGATGCCGTCTCCGCGGTGGCGCGCACCTGGTTCTTCCGGCCGCCGGGCCGCCCGCGCCTGGCTGGTCCGCGCCCCGGCGGATGAGGAAGCCGACTGCCTCCGAGCCGCCTCGGGCGCGGGCGTCAGGAGGACTGGCGCTGCGCGCGCCACTCCGGAGCGAGCACCGACCAGACCTCCATGTCGTGGCGCTCGCCCCGGTAGACGTAGCTCTCCCGCAGCACGCCGTCCCGCGTCATCCCGAGCCGCCGGGCCACGGCGGTGCTGGCCTCGTTCGCTGACGAGGCGTGCCATTCCACCCGGTGGACGCCCCGCTCCTCGACGGCCCAGTCGATGATCCGCCGCGCGGCCCTGGTCACCAGCCCTCGCCCCACGGCTGACGGTTCCAGCCAGCAGCCCGCCTCGGCGGTGCCGTGCTTGAGGTCCATCGTGCGGAAGAGGACGCCGCCGAGCAGCTTGTCGCCCGACCAGATTCCGTAGATCCCTCCGGTGTCGGTGGCGGCCTTCTCCGCGTACGAGCGCAGGTAGGACCGGCTCGACTCCAGGTCCACGATGACGTCCGGGAGCGCGATGTAGCGTCCGATGAACTCGCGCCCCCGGTCGATGTTGGCCAGGAACTCCTCGGCGTGCCGGGGTTCGAGCGGGCGCAGTTCAGCGCCGTCCACATCCAGGGGCAACGCGAACATCGCCGACCTCCATAACCGATCAGTACACATGGTGGACGGGATCATCCCATGGCGGTGTCGTCGGACTCCGCCTCGGGTCGCGGTCGGCGACCCGGTGCGTCCTGTACGTCTGGAGCTCCCCGTGCGAACCAAGGGAGGTCCCGCGAGGTCGGGCAGCCGCTCAGCCGCGCGGGCCCTCCCAACGGCCGCCGACCACCTCGGGCACCAGGTCGAACCGGTCGAGGAACGCCTGGACCAGCTTCTCCACGTCGCTGGAGCCGGACGCGCACCACGCCTGGTGGCCGCTGTTGAGCACGGACAGGAACACCGAGGCCAGGACCCCCGGGCGGGGGTCGGTGACCGGGTCCGCGCCGGTGCGCTCGCCCAGCGCCCGGGCCAGCCGCTCCTGCCTGCGGTGGCAGTAGCGCATGTTGACCTCGATCAGCTCGGGGCTCTCGGACACCAGTCCCATGGCGCTGCCCCGGAGGTGGAGCATCTCGCGTTCGAGGTAGGCCCAGTGGTCGAGCATCGCGTTGCGCAGCGCGGTGAACGGCGGCTCCTCGGCGGGGCGGGCCAGCAGGGCCGCGAACAGCTGCTCGTCGAGGTCCTCGACCGCCTCCAGGACCACGTCCTCCTTGGAGCCGAAGTAGCGGAAGAACGTGCGCTGGGAGACCCCGACGCAGGAGGCGATCTCCTCTGTCGTCGTCCGCTGGTAACCGTTCTCGTGGAACAGGCGCAGCGCCGACTCCATGAGGGACTCGCGCATCCGGGCCTTCTTGCGCTCGCGCAGCCCGAGCTGCTCCTCCGGTTCGGCGCTCGTCGTGCTCATGGACGTGCCTCCCGCGTGTTGGCTCTGCCCGCTGATTCCGGCCCTGTCGACCGAGGATACCGTGTGAAACAGATTACGTCAGCGGCTGACAAAACGCACTTGCTGCAAAGAGTCAGTGGCAGACATAATCATGCGGACGACGACATCGGCACCGGCACGCAGGGGGAACCATGACCGCACAGACCGTCCCGAAGGCTGCTCCGGAGACGGAGACGGAGCGGAAGCAGCGCTGGACGGAGAGCCCCTGGGCGACCCTGGTCGCCATCGCCTTCGGCGTGATGATGGTGGCGCTGGACGGCACCATCGTGGCCGTCGCCAACCCCGCGATCGGCACGAGCCTGGGCGCCTCGCTGGCCGAACTCCAGTGGGTGACCCACGGCTACCTGCTCGGCCTGGCGGTCTTCCTGATCACGGCGGGCAAGATCGGCGACCGCTTCGGCTACCGCAACACCTACCTCGTGGGCGCGGTCGGCTTCGTACTCAGCTCGGTGGCGATCGCGCTGTCGGCCGGTGTCATCATGCTCGTCGCCTTCCGGGTGCTGCAAGGGGTTTTCGGCGCGCTGCTCCTGCCCTCGGCGATGGGTCTGCTGCGCGCCAGCTTCCCGCCCAGCAAGCTCGGCCGGGCCTTCGGCGTCTTCGGCAGCCTCATCGGCGCCGCCACGGCGGGCGGCCCCATCCTGGGCGGCGTACTGGTCGGCTCCTTCGGCTGGGAGTCCGTCTTCTACATCAACGTCCCGGTGGGCGCGGTCGCCCTCGGACTCGGTCTGTGGCTGCTGGCCGCCAACAAGCCGACCGACGCCGGAAGCCGGATGGACGTGCCCGGCATCGTGCTGCTGAGCATCGCCATCTTCGCCCTGGTGTGGGCCCTGGTGGAGGCGCCCAGCGTGGGCTGGGGCCACCCCGTCACACTGGGCTCGCTCGCCGTCACGGCGGTCTTCGCCGTGGCCTTCCTGGTGTGGGAGCGGCGCCCGGAACAGCCCCTGCTCCCGCTCGCCCTGTTCGCCAACCCCTCGGTCTCCATCGGCGCCGTCCTGACGGTCGCGATGGCGCTGAGCCTGATGGGGTCGCTGTTCTTCATCACCTTCTACCTCCAGGGCGTGCGGGGCATGAGCCCCGCCCAGACCGGACTCCAGCTCATCTCCATGACCGCGCTGATGGCGGTCACCTCGCCGATCGCGGGCCGGGTCCTGGACCGGGTCGGCGCCCGGCCGCCCACGACGGTGGGCCTGCTGCTGGCGTCGGCGGGCATGTTCATGCTGTCGCTGCTGCGGACCGACACGGGAGTGCTCTACATCTCGGCCGCGTTCGTCCTGCTCGGCATGGGCCTGAGCCTGATCATGACCGGTGCCACGGCGGCCATCATCGGCAACGCGCCCGTGCGCTACGCCGGTGTGGCCTCGGCGGTGCAGCAGGCCGCCATGCAGCTGGGCGGCTCGCTCGGCACGGCGGTCCTGGGCGCGGTCATGTCCGCGACCATCGTCGCCACCCTGCCCGGCCACTTCGCCGCCGCGGGGCTGGCCGAACCCGCCGCCGAGGAGTTGGCGGACATGCAGAGCGCCGTGGCCCAGGGCGGCGCGGTGCTGCCCGAGGGCGCGACCCCGGAGGTCGTGGCGGCCGTGACCGGGGCCAGCAACCTGGCGTTCATGGAAGGGCTGCAACTCGCCTTCACCATCGCGGCGGCGGTGATGCTGGTCGCCGCGGTGCTGTCGCTGTTCATGCGCTCGGGCAGGATGACCGACGGCCCGGCCGTCCACATCTAGCCGGGAGCGGGGTCCGGTCCTGCGCGCGGAAGCCCCTTACCGGGCCGGACCTGCGCAGACCCTGGATCGGGTCCGCGCAGACGCCGAACCCGGTCCTGGGCCCGCCGGGGCGCCTCCTCGGGCCCCGGGCGCGTCGATGCCGCACGGGTTCGCGGGCACGCCGGCGGCTCTGCGGGCTCCGGGCACGCCCGTGCCGCTGGAGGCCGCGGCCCCCTGTAACCAGGAAACCGCGGAAGACGAGGCGGCACCACCCCCTGTGGACAAGGGTGGGGCCGCCTCCGACGTGCGCGTTCCCGGGCGGCAGACTTCGCGGAGCGGCGGTCTGCGCCGCCCTGCCATTCGTACGACCCGACAGGGGGCTTCTCTTGAGCGACCGCACCGGCCAGCACCGGGCCTATCTGGACGAACTGTTCGGACTCACCGGCCGCCGTGCCCTCGTGACGGGAGGGAACTCGGGCATCGGCCGCGGCGTCGCCGAGGCCCTCGGACGCGCCGGGGCGAGCGTGCACCTGGTGGCCCGCGACGCCGGACGCCTGGCCCAGACGGCGGAGGAGTTCGCCGTCCAGGGCATCGAGGTCGGCACCACCCCGGTCGACCTGGCCGACCGCGACGCGCTCGGGGAGCTCTGCGCGAGTGAACCGGTGACGGGGGCGGACATCCTGGTGACCTCGGCCGCGGTCAACCACCGGCCCCCGCTGGGGGAGACGTCGGAGGAGGTCTGGGAGGAGACACTGGCGGTCAACCTCACCGCGCCGTACCTGCTGGGCCAGGCGTGCGGGCCGCGGATGGCCGAGCGGGGCTGGGGCCGGATCCTCAACATCGGCTCCCAGCAGACGTGGAGCGCGTTCGGCAACTCGGGGGTGTACGGCGTCAGCAAGGCCGCCGTCGGCGGGCTCTCACGCTCCCAGGCCGAGGCGTGGTCGCCCCACGGCGTCACCGCCAACACCATCATTCCCGGTTTCGTGGTCACGCCGATGACGATGCACACGGTCGCGGTGCCCGGCCGCGAGGAGGAACTCGCGGCCCGCACCATGGTCGGCCGCAACGGCCTCCCCCGCGACTTCGCCGGTCTGGCGGTCTTCCTCGCCTCGGACGCCTCCGCCTTCGTCACCGGGCAGACGCTGGCCGCCGACGGCGGGCTCAGCGTGCACTGACCCGTGGCGCGGGAGTATCCGGGAACCCGCCGAGGAAGAGGCGGCCCCACCCCTGGGGACAAGGGCGGGGCCGCCTCCGCTGTGCACGGCGACGCCGACCGCGACCGACCGACCTGACTGTCCGAAACCCCTCCGGGCCCGGACCGGTGGCTCAGGTCGTGTAGTCGGCGTTGATCCGGATGTACCCCTCGGTCAGGTCGCACCCGTAGACCGTGAAGGCGCCGTCGGCGATGCCCAGGCCGACGCCGATCACCACCTCGTCGCCCTTCATGTGCTGGGCGGCGCGCTCCAGCACCTCGTCCGTGGCCTCCGCCGGGTAGGTCTCCACGTCACCGAAGGAGATCCGCACGTTGTCGGGGAGGATGTCGGTCTCCTCCTCGCACTTGCCGACCGCCATCGTCACCCGGCCCCAGTTGGGGTCCGCGCCGTGCACGGCGGTCTTCACCAGCGGGGAGTTCACCACGGCCTTGGCCACCCGCTTGGCCTGGGCGTCGTCGCGCGCGCCGGTCACGCGCACCTCGATCAGCTTGCTGGCGCCCTCGCCGTCGGAGGCGATCATCCGCACCAGTTTCAGGGCCACCTCATGCAGCGCCGCCTCGAACTCCGCCACGTCCACCGGCCCGGCCAGCCCGTTGGCGAACACCGCCGCCGAGTCGCTGGTGGAGGTGTCGGTGTCGATGCTCAGCGCGTTGAACGTGCGGTCCACCACCCGACGGAACACCTCGTCCAGCACCGGCTGCTCCAGTTCGGCGTCGGTGAAGAACCAGGCCAGCATGGTCGCCATGTTCGGCTCGATCATGCCGACTCCCTTGGCGATGCCCGTCAGCGTCGCCCCGCCCACCGTCGCCGAGGCGGTCTTGGGCCGGGTGTCGGTGGTCATCATCGCCGCGGCCGAGCGGTCCAGGTCCGCCGGGGGGAACTCCTCGGGCAGCGCGTCCAGGTAGGCGCGCACCTTCTCGATCGGGTACGGGCGGCCGATCACGCCGGTGGAGGCGACCAGCACCTCCTCGGGCGGCACCCCCGCGGCCCGAGCCACGCGCTCCTGGAGTTCGTGTGCGTGGCTGTCGCCGACCCTGCCCGTGGCCACGTTGGCGTTGCGGGCGATCACCGCGACCCCCCGCGCGCTGCCGTCGGCCGCCGAACGGCGGCTGAGCAGCACGCTGGGTCCGGCGAACCGCGACCGGGTGAACACGGCGGACACGCGGGCGGGGACCTCCGACACCACCGCGAAGAAGTCGTCGTTGGGGTCCTTGATCCCGATGTTTCCGGCCACGCCGCGGAAACCTGCGGGCACGGGGGTCTGGCTGCTCATCGTCCTCCTCGGGGCTTCTCCGGCGCCAGACTACTCCGCCGTGCGCCGCGACCCTCATTACGGCTGCGACCTGCGGGGGTTTCGTCCTGTGCACCTCCGGGACCCGTGTGACAACAACCTGATAACGGGGTATCGCCGGAAGACGAGACCACCCGGGGGGAGGCGTGTTGTGCGTGATGGTGACTGGCTCACGGAGACAGGGGCGCGGATTCGGGGCGTTCTGAAGGTGATGGTGGACGCCGGGTGGCTGCCCGGCGGGGCCGCCGTGATCGGCACCGGCGGCATGTGGGAGTTCGTCGCCGTCGGCCGCATCGACGGCGAGCACGACACCGCCCCGGACGTGGCCTACGACGTCGCTAGCCTGACGAAGGTCATGGCGACCTGGCCGCTGGTCGGCCAGGCGGTCGCCGAGGGGATCATGGACCTGGACGCCCCGATGTCGGAGTACCTGGACGTGGACCACCTGCCCGGTGCGGAGGTCACCACACGGCAGATCCTCACCCACACCGGCCGCCTCAACCCGGTGACCTGGCTGGAGAGATACGTGGGCACCGACCAGGACCTCGCGGAGGCCATCCTCGCCGACCCGTTGGAGGAGCCCGGTTACGCCTACGTCGACCGCGGGTTCATCCTGCTCGGCATGCTCCTGGAACGCCTCTACGGCACGGGCCTGGACCGGCTGTCCCGCGATCTGTGGGAGCGGATGGGCATGCGCTCCACCGCATTCGGACCCCTGCCGCGTTCGCCCGGTGTTGCGCCCACCGAGCGCCGCATCCCCGGAGCCGCTCCCACCTGGGGGGTGGTGCACGACGAGGCGGCCGCGCTGATGGGCGGCGTGGCGGGGCACGCCGGGGTGTTCAGCACCGCCATCGACCTCGGCGCGTTCACCCGGGAGATCCTGCGGATGCACGACGGGGGCCAGGGACCGGTGCCGTCCTCCTACGTGCGCGCGAGCTGGCAGCCGCACGTGGACGCGGGGGCGAGGCTGTGGCGCGGCCTGGGCTGGCTGGTCACCCCGGAGGGAGTGGTCTACCACAACGGTTTCACCGGGACGAGCCTGTTCATGCACCCGCAGAGCGGCCGGTACGTGGGCGTGCTCACCAACGCCGTGCACTACGGGCGCGACCGGACCGGGCTGGTGGACCTGCGGTCGGCCGCGCGGTCGGCGCTCACGCCGCAGGCGCACGAGTCCTCGTCCTGAGACGGGCGGCGACGGCGCACGCGGGCGCTGGGAGCGCACCCACGCGGCGGACCGGGGCCGGGGCAGGGGGCGGCTGCGTCGGCAGGGAGACCCCGCACGCCGCACCGCCCACGTCTTCGGTCAACGCGTGCGCGCGTCACGTCCCGGCGGGGTCCTGCCCGAAGGCGTCACGTCCCGGGGACGTCACGCCCCCGAGGCGTCGCGGATCGCCCCGGCGAGCGAGCCCAGGAGGTCGGCCAGCCCCGCGGGGCCCGGGACGACCAGGTCGGCGGCCTCGGCCACGGCGGTGACCTCGTCCGAGGACGAGCACACGTTCAGGCCCTGGACGCCCTGGGACCGCAGGCCCACCACGGCGTCGAACGCGGGCAGGTCGCCGAGGTCGTCACCGGCGTAGAGCACCGCGCGCGGGCCCGTCTCGGCGACGAGCGCGGTGAGCGCCGCGCCCTTGTCCACACCCTGTGGACGGAGCTCGACCACCATCCGGCCCGGTTCCACCTGGAGGTCCGACCGCCGCGCCAGTTCGCTCAAGGGGGGCGTGAGCAGGGCGAGCGCGCCGTCCGGGTCGGCGGTGCGCCGGGTGTGCACCGCCAGCGAGCGCCCCTTGTCCTCGATCCAGGTGCCCTCCGGGGCGCCCAGGTCGTCGAGCAGGCCGGGCAGCTCCTCGCGCACCACCGCCACGCCGGGCGGTGCGGGCGCCGCGGCCACACGCCCGTCCTCCCAGCGTTCGGCGCCGTAGTGGCCCAGCACGGTGATGCCGGGCACCCGGTCCAGGCCGCCCAGCCGCACCGCCGTCTCGGCGGGGCGGCCGGTGACCACGGCGACCGAGCCCAGGAGCCCGGCCAGGTCGGCGAGCACGTCCACGATCCCCGGGTAGGGGGCGGACGTACGCGGGTCGGCGACGATGGGCGCGAGCGTGCCGTCGAAGTCGAAGGCGGCCAGCGCCCGCTCGGGTGCGGCGAGGAAGGCGTCGAGCGCGGTGCGTCCGGCGTCCGTGCTGGGTTGGGGCAGGGACATGGAGGGCCTTTCCGGTGGGGCCGCTGATGCGGGCCGGGCGGGACCGCCAGACTACCGACGCGTCCCCGCGCCGACGTGACTCCACCGCGTGTGTGACGGTTGTTTCAGCGGATGTCCGTGCTGTGTCGGGCGCGCGGTCGGCCTCGTGGGACGGCGCTGCCGCTCTCCGCCGTGGGGGTGGCCCGGGCGGAGGGCGCCGACGGGACCGCGGGTGTCGTCACCGGGGCGCGGGGTGGGTAGGAACGACCCAAAGAAGAGGGATAGCGGGAAACGTCAGAGCTGGATGCCCAGCTGGCGTGCGTTGCGTTGACGGCGGCGGTCGGCGCGCAGCCGACGCAGCCGCTTGACGGTCATCGGGTCGAAGGCGAGGGCCTCCGGCCGTTCCACCAGCCCGTTCAGCAGCTGGTAGTAGCGGGTCGCGGAGAACCCGAACTCGTCGCGGATCGCCTGTTCCTTGGAGCCCTCGAACTTCCACCACTGGCGTTCGAAGGCGAGGATGCGCTGCTCGCGCTCGGCGAGGGCCGACTGACCGTCTTCGGTCGGACCGATATTCGGCATGGGACACCCCCTGGACGGGAAATTGGTTTGTCCGGATCGGCCCGACTCATGCTAGCGACTCGACATGCCGGATGAGGAGCCGAAACCGCAGGACTGGCACCAGGGATACAGTTACGTTCTCTACCCCTCAGGCCACTTGTACACGCCTGAATCCTGTGCACGTGACAGAATTGCCGGGGTCCGGCCAGGGCCGCGTGGAACGTCGACCGCATCGTTCGAGGGAGCCTGACGTGCTCGGGGGCAACAGCCGCAACAGGATACACACACGCCGCGCCCGTGGCGGGGCCAGCGCGGTCTTCGCGGCCGCCACCGCCGCCGTCCTCGGTCTGACCTCGGCCCCGGCCGCGGCGGACCTGATCCCCGACTACCGGCCCGAGCAGTGGGGACTCCAGGCCGTGGGGGCGCCGCAGCTGTGGGAGGAGAACCAGGGTCAGGGCGCCACGGTCGCGCTTCCGGGCGTCTCCGTCGACGAGGGGCACCCGGACCTGGTCGACAACGTCCAGCTGGACACGCGGTTCGGTGAGAACGACGGCGACATCGAGCAGGGCAACGCCGCGGCCGGACTGGTCGCGGCCCACGGGTACGGCAGGGACGCCGACGGCGGCGTCCTGGGCGTGGCGCCCGAGGCCACCGTGCTCGTGCTGCCCACGGGGGACCAGCTCGCCGAGGCCGTGCGGTTCGCCTCCCAGGAGGGCGCCCAGGTCATCCTGCTGCCCGAGCCCGCCGGGCCCGGCCTCGCCGAGGCCACCCAGGAGGCCTCCTCCAACGGCGCGCTGGTCGTCGGCCCGGCGGGGGAGGACGAGGACCCCAACGTGCTCACCGTCGCGGGGACCGACCAGGACGGAGCCCTCATCCAGGGCGCGCCCGGGGCCGGGATGATCGCGCTGACCGCCCCCGGGGCCGACCTGGTCACGGCGGGACCGGAACCGGGCCAGGCCGAGGTGACCGGGGCTCCCTACGCCGCCGCGATGGTCGCCGGGGCCGCCGCCCTGATGCGCGCGGAGCACCCGCAGCTGCGGCCCGACCAGATCCGCGACGCCCTGGTGGACGGCTCCCAGCCCGGCCCCGACGGCCTGCCCGCGCTGCACCTGCCCAGCGCGGAGCAGCAGGCGTCCGGCGTCGCCCAGGACATCCCGCTCATCGACGAGGACCTGGCCGGGCGGGACGACCAGTCGGGGCTGGTGCCCGCGTGGGCGTGGTTCGTCACCGTCGGCGCCGTGGTGGTCCTGGGAGTGCTCATCCTGGTCGTGTGGGTGCGCCGCTCCACCGCCGACCCCTACGGCGTGAAGGCCGAGCGCCGCGAGCAGGACGAGGAGATCGCCGCCGAGCGCGCCGCCGAGGCCGCGCCCGCCAACCGCCGCCGCAAGGGCGGACGCCGCCGCAAGACGCGCGGTAACTGAGCCGCGACTGAGCGACCGGAGCCGTCCGTGCCCGCCCCTCGGGGGAGGGCGCGGACGGCTCCTGTTCGGGGCCCTCGGCTCCCACGCGCGCCGCTGCGGTGACCTGCCTCGGCTCCCCGCTCCCGGCGGGACGCCCCGGTTCCGGACGCCCTGCCACACCCCCGGTTCCGGTTCCGGACGCGCCGTAACCGGCGGGTGCACGGCACCACCGGTGTGGTGCCGCTCACACCGCCTGTGCGGACGGCGGGGCCGTTAAGCACTGGCGTCCGGCTCCGCCCGGCGGATAGCGTCCTCACCGCCGGGCGCCCCGCCCCGGGCGCGCCCACGACAGGGCGGAGAGCATATGACGCGCATGGCCGACGGCAGCGCTGGCGACGCCGACTACGGTGTCATCGCCCGCACCTACACCGACCACCGCCGCCCCGACCCGCGGATCGCGGCCGCCGTGCACCGCGCGCTCGGTGACGCGCGCACGGTCCTCAACATCGGTGCGGGCGCGGGCTCCTACGAGCCCCTCGACCGCGAGGTCACCCCGGTGGAACCCTCCGCCAGCATGCGGGCCAAACGCCCGGACACCCTGCCCGCGGCGCTCGACGCGGTCGCCGAGAGCCTCCCCTTCCCCGACGGGGCCTTCGACGCCGCCATGACCACGTTCAGCGTCCACCAGTGGCGCGACCTGGAGGCCGGGCTGGCCGAGGCCCGGCGGGTCACCGCGGGCCCCGTGGCCGTGCTCACCTGCGACCCGGACCTGGTGCGCGACTTCTGGCTCCACGAGTACGCGCCCGAGGTCCTGGACACCGAGGCCCGCCGCTACCCGGCGATCGCCGACCTGGCCGCGGGGCTGGGCGGCGCCACCAGCGTCGTGCCCGTCCCCGTGCCCCTGGACTGCTCCGACGGGTTCAACGAGGCCTACTACGGGCGGCCGGAGGGCCTGCTGGAGGTGGGCGCGCGCCTGTCCTGCTCGTCGTGGAGCTTGGTGGACGAGGCGGTGCACGAGCGGTTCACCGCCCACCTGTCCCGGGACCTGGCCGACGGGACCTGGGACCGCCGGTTCGGACACCTGAGGGGAGTGCCCGAGCTGGAGGGTTCGCTGGTGCTGGTGGTGTCGGTCCCCGACTAGGAACCGGGGCCGTACGGCCCCCGCCCGCCGACCGGGGCCCGGCGGGCGCGCCGTGCGCCTCCCCGGCCGGAACCGGACACCGGACACGGTGCGTGGTCGCCGCACGTCACGGACCCCCGACGGTCTGTCACGCCACGTCCGCGCGTGCATATGTAAGCAACGCCGGACGGGCTTGACGCGGACACCCGAGGGGACAAGGCTTTGGAGAATGTCACCCCTCGAAGCGTCTCCTCTGCCCTCTCGGGGCGAGCCGCGGGCCGGGATCGCGCCCGAGTTCCGCAACCTCGTCAACGGGCGCGTCCGCCTCTCCGAGTACGACCCCAAGTGGCCCTACCTGTTCCGGCGCGAGGACGGGAGGGTCCGCGCCGCCCTCGGCGACCGCGTGCTGCTCTTCGAGCACGTCGGCTCCACCGCCGTGCCCGGCCTCGCCGCCAAACCCTGCGTGGACCTGCTGCTCCTCGTCGCCGACTCCTCGGACGAGGCCGCCTACCTGCCCGACCTCGAAGCCGCCGGGTACCCCCTGGTGATCAGGGAGCCCGACTGGTACGAGCACCGGGTGTTCAAGGGCTCCGAGGTCAACCTCAACCTGCACGTGTTCAGCCGGGGGTGCGAGGAGGCCGAGCGCATGCGCCGCTTCCGCGACCACCTCATCGCCGACGCCGACGCGCGCGAACGCTACACGGCGGTCAAGCGCGAGCTGGTCGGGCGGACCTGGGACCGCATCCAGGACTACGCCGACGCCAAGACCGACATCATCCGCCGGCTCCTCGCCGAGGCGGACGCCGGGAGGGGCGCCACCGGCTGACCGGTTCCCGGCCGACCGGGCCGCGGCCAGGGGCGTGTACCGTCTCCCGACGGCGGACGCGCCCCCGCCTCCGGGCCCCAGCGGCCCCGGACCCGCCGATCCGCGCCCGCGGGCCCCGGGACCGCGCGGACGCGCCCCCGGCGGGCGGGAACAGCGGGCGCGACCGCGGGCGGAAACCGCGCGGACGCGCCCCGACGCCTCCGGGCTCAGCCCAGCGAGCGCAGCTGGTCCTGGAACCACCGGCGCGGCGGCAGCGCCACCGCGGCCTCGGCCAGCCGCTCCCTGCGCCCGCGCCGCTCCTCAGCGGGCATCGACAGCGCCTCGTGCAGCGCCTCCGCCGTCTCCACGGTGTCGTAGGGGTTGACCAGCAGCGCGTGCCCGCCCAGCTCATCGGCCGCCCCCGCCTCGTGCGACAGCACCAGCACCGAGTCCCGCTCCGACAGGACCGGGCCCTCCTTGGCCACCAGGTTCATGCCGTCCCGGATCGGGTTGACCAGCAGCACGTCGGCCAGCTGGAACGAGGCCAGCGAACGCGGGTAGTCGTCGTTGACCTCCAGGATCAGGGGCGTCCACTCGGGGGTCGCGAACTCCTCGTTGATCTCCTTGGCGGTCCGCAGCACCGCGTCGGTGTACTCGCGGTACTCCGGCACGTCGCCCCGGCTCGGGTAGGCGAACGCCAAGTGGGTCACCCGACCCCGCCACTCGGGGCGGGCGGTCAGCAGCTCGCGGTAGGCCTCCAGGCCCCGCACGATGTTCTTGGACAGCTCCGTGCGGTCCACCCGCACGATCAGCCTCGTGTCGCCGACCGCCTCCTCCAGGGTGCTCCGGCGCGAGGCCACGGCCGGGTCGGCGGCGCTCTGGCGCAGCCCCTCCCCGTCCGCGCCCAGGGCGTGCACGCCCACCCCGACCACCCGGCCGCCGTGCTCCACGGTGCGCCGCTCGAAGTCGACCTTCGCGCGCAGGACCTCCTCGCAGCAGCGCAGGAACGCGTCCGCCCAGCGCGGGCTGAGGAAGCCCAGCCGGTCCGCGCCCAGCATGCCCTCCAGCAGCTCGCGCGCGACCTGACCGGGCAGCATCCGGAAGTACTCCGGGGGAGCCCACGGGGTGTGTGAGAAGTGCGCGATGCGCAGGTCGGGGCGGCGCGCGCGCAGGATCCGCGGCACCAGCGCCAGGTGGTAGTCCTGCACGGCGACGCGGGCGCCCTCGGCGGCACCGGCCACCAGGGCCTCGGCGAACGCGTTGTTGTAGGCGGTGTAGTCCTCCCACGTCCGCCGGAAGCGCGAACCGAAGGACGGCTTGTTGGGGGTGTCGTACAGCATGTGCTGCACGAACCACAGGGTCGAGTTGGCCACCCCGGTGTAGGCGCCGTCGAAGGTCTGCCGGGGGATGTCCAGCATGTGGACCCGCATGCCGTCCAGGTCGTAAGCCTGGTCCAGCCGGGCCTGCGGCGCCTCCGCCGCGGCCCGCCGGTCGGCGTCGGACAGGGCGGCGCACACCCAGATGCTGTCGATCTCGGTGGCGACCGAGATCATCCCCGACACCAGTCCGCCCCCGCCGCGCCGATGCTCCAGCGAGCCGTCGTCGGCGGTCGAGAAGGACACGGGCCCTCTGTTGGAGGCGATGAGGATCTGTGCCTTGTCCACGTGGTCGTCCTCTCGGAGAAAAAGCGATCGGGGTGGGGCGGTGGTGAAAGGGGGTCGCATCCTATGTCTCGCCTGTCGACAGCCGCCCCAAACCCCGCGCGGGTCAGCGGGGGTGCGCGTCACACGTCCAGCGCGCCGGGGGTGCGCCCTCCCGGCCCGGACCAGCGCCGTCTCACCATGTGAGCCGTTTCGTGTTACCCGGGTCACCAGGCGTGGAAAACCGGCCGGCACCTCCGTTACAGTTGCGGTGCGGATCCGACAGGACCAGCGCAAAACTTCATATTGCTCATCCAGAGGGGTGGAGGGACCGGCCCTGCGAAGCCCCGGCAACCATTCCAGCATGTGACACCCGCGAACCCGCGGGACGGCTGGGACAGGTGCCAACTCCGGCCTGGGGACAAGGTGTCCGCCAGGAAAGATGAGGGGAGACGCCTCGCCATGGCGATTGCCGCCACCGAACCCACCGCCGCCCGCTCCTTCGGCCCCGGCACCGCGCTCTCCTGTCGCGAGTGCGGCGAGCGCTACGAACTCACCCCCCGGTTCGCCTGCGAGTTCTGCTTCGGCCCCCTTGAGGTCGCCTACGACTTCGGGACCGTCACCCGCGCCGACATCGAGAGCGGCCCCAAGAGCATCTGGCGCTACCGCTCCCTCCTGCCCGTCCCGGCCAACGTCGCCGAGCTGCCCAACATGGCCCCCGGCCTGACCCCGCTGGTGCGGGCCGACCGCCTCGCGGCCGAGCTGGGCCTGGACTCCCTCCACGTCAAGGACGACTCCGGCAACCCCACGCACTCCTTCAAGGACCGCGTGGTCGCCATCGCCGTCGAGGCCGCCCGCACCTTCGGGTTCACCACCCTGTCCTGCTCCTCCACCGGCAACCTGGCCGGAGCCGTCGGCGCCGCCGCCGCGCGCGCCGGGTTCGAGTCCTGCGTGTTCATCCCCGCCGGGCTGGAGGAGGCCAAGGTCGTCATGGCCTCCGTCTACGGCGGCAAGGTCGTGGCCATCGACGGCAACTACGACGACGTCAACCGCTTCTGCTCCGAGCTCATCGGCGACCCGGTGGGCGAGGGCTGGGGCTTCGTCAACGTCAACCTGCGCCCCTACTACGGCGAGGGCTCCAAGACGCTGGCCTACGAGATCGCCGAGCAGCTCGGCTGGCGCCTGCCCGAGCAGATCGTCGTCCCGATCGCGTCCGGCTCCCAGCTCACCAAGATCGACAAGGGCTTCCAGGAACTGGTCAAGCTCGGCCTGGTCGAGGACCGCCCGTACCGGATCTTCGGCGCCCAGGCCACGGGCTGCTCCCCGGTCGCGCAGGCCTGGGACAAGGGCATCGACGTCATCCAGCCGGTCAAGCCCGACACCATCGCCAAGTCGCTGGCCATCGGCAACCCGGCCGACGGGCCCTACGTGCTGGACATCGCCAAGCGCACGGGCGGATCGGTGGAGCACGTGGGCGACGACGAGATCGTCGACTCCATCAAGCTCCTCGCCCGCACCGAGGGCATCTTCGCCGAGACCGCGGGCGGCGTCACCACCGGCGTGCTGCGCAAGCTCGTCCGCGAGGGCAGGCTCGACCCGAAGGCCGAGACGGTCGTGCTCAACACCGGTGACGGGCTCAAGACCCTGAACGCCGTCGACGCCGGGGTGAGCGCCACGATCAAGCCGTCGCTGAGCGCCTTCACCGACGCCGGTCTGGCCTAGACAGTGTCCTCCGGGGCCTCCGCTTCGCTTCGGCCCGCCCGTCGCCCGCCGTCGCCCGCAGGGGCGCCACGCGACGAGGCGGGCTACCGCCCCCCACGGACGCGAAGCCCGGCACTTTCGTTGTTCGGGCGCCCGAGCGACCCCTCCGGCGCTGAGGCCCCGTAAGAGCAGGCTCAGGCCGCCCCGACCACCCGTCATCTCCCACGAGTAAGGAAGTCCGCCATGAGCGCCAGCGTCCGCGTGCCCACCATCCTGCGCACCTACACCAACGACGCCTCCGAGGTCTCCGCCGAGGGCGCCACCCTGGCCGAGGTCCTCGACGACCTGGAGGCCAACTACCCCGGCATCCGCGCCCGCATCCTGGACGACAGCGGCAAGGTGCGCCGCTTCGTCAACGTCTACATCGGCGACGAGGACGTGCGCTTCGAGAAGGGCCTGCAGACCGAGGTCGCCGACGGCGCCCAGGTCTCCATCATCCCGGCGGTCGCCGGGGGCTGCTGAGCCCCGGCGTGAGGGGCGGCCGCGGCGCGACAGGGCGCCGGGGCCGCCCCTTCGCCGTCCGCGGGGCCCCGCGCGCTCCGCGAAACCCGGTGCGCCCGGGTCCGCCGCTCCCTAGCCTGGGCGCATGGGCATCGAGATCCGGCTGTTCCGGGAGTCCGACAGGGAAGCGGTCATCGCTCTGGCACTGCGCGCGTGGGAACCGGTGCACGCGTCGCTGCGCCGGGTCCTGGGGGAGGAGGTCTACCCGGTCCTGGTCCCGGACTGGCGGCGCAGCCAGTACGACGAGGTGGCCGGGAGCGTCGACGCCGGGGACCAGCGCGTGTGGGTCGCCGAGGCCGACGGCGCGGTCGCGGGCTTCGCCACCGCCAGGATGCTCCCCGACGACGACATGGGGGAGATCCACCTGCTCGCCGTCGACCCCGACCACCAGGGGCGGGGCGTGGGGACGGCGCTGACCGGGGCCGCCACCGACTGGATCCGGGAGCAGGGGGCGGCGGTGGCCATGGTCGAGACGGGCGGCGACGACGGTCACGCCCCGGCCCGCGCCACCTACGAGCGCGCCGGTTACACCGCGCTGCCGATCGTGCGGTACTTCCGCAAGCTGTAGCGGCGCGGGGGACCGCCCGGGGCGCGGCCCTGGCTCGCCGAACCGCCTCGTCGCTGCTCGTAGGCTGGAGGGGATTCCGGTCGAACGAGGGTGGAGATGTCGGCGACACGGCTGTTGGTCCTGGGTGTGGTGCGCATGGAGGGGCAGGCCCACGGGTACCGGGTGGGCCGTCAGCTCCTGGACTGGGGCACCGAGCACTGGGCCAACATCAAGTGGGGCTCCATCTACCACGCCCTGCGCAAGCTCTCCCAGGAGGGCAGGCTGCGCGAGTTCGTGGCCGAGGGGGACGAGGTGGTCGACCGCGTCTCCTACGCGATCACCGAGGACGGCGAGGCCGAGCTGCACCGCCTCGTCCGCCGCGGGCTGACGCGCAGGGAGGACCCCGCGATGCTCTTCGCGGCGGTCACCCTCATGACCGCCCTGCCGCGCGCGGAGGTCGTCGCGCTGCTGGAACAGCGCCTGGAGCTGCTGGAGAGGACCGAGGACGAGCTGCGCCCCTCCGAGGACTGGGGCAAGCCCGCGCACGTGCGCGAACTCTTCGGCCTGTGGCGGGGCACGCTCGGGGCCGAGGCCCGCTGGACGCGTGAACTCGTCGCCTCCCTGAGGGCCGGGGAGTACACCATGGCCGACGACGGCCCCGATGCCTTCGGGCTGCCCCCGGTGCCGGGGGCGGCCGCCCGCGACCGCTGACCCGGCGGCCCTCCCGCCTCCATCGGCCCCGCCGCCTCCGCTTCCCCCGTCCGCGCGGGCCCCGCCGACCAGGTCGGATCCCCGGGGCGCGGACCGAGCGCTTATTAAACTTTGAATATTCCGTCCGGTGGTGCACACTCTCTCTCGTACTCAAGTTTTAATAAGGAGAGGGATGATCCACACACGTGGGCTGACCCGGGACTTCCGGGTCGGCAAGGAGGTCGTCCAGGCCGTCCGCGGCGTCGACATCGACGTCGCGGAGGGCGAACTGGTCGCCCTGCTCGGACCGAACGGCGCGGGGAAGTCGACCACGCTGCGCATGCTCACCACCCTGCTCGAACCCACCTCGGGCACCGCCGTGGTCGCGGGGCACGACGTCCGCACCGCGCCCGCCGAGGTGCGCCGCAGGATCGGCTTCGTCGGCCAGGGACACGGCGCCGGAGAGGACCAGCGGGCCCGGGAGGAGCTGTACACGCAGGGGCTGCTGTACGGGCTCGACCGGCGCACCGCGCGCCGCCGCGCCGACGGTCTCCTCGACCAGCTGGAGCTGGGCGGCGCCGCCGACCGCGAGGTCACCAAGCTCTCCGGCGGACAGCGCAGGCGCCTCGACATCGCCATGGGGCTCATCCACGAGCCGGGGCTGCTGTTCCTGGACGAGCCCTCCACCGGACTCGACCCGCACAGCCGGGCCAACCTGTGGGAGCACATCACCCGGCTGCGCGACCGGACGGGCACCACGGTCGTGCTCACCACCCACTACCTCGACGAGGCCGACGACATGGCCGAGAGGGTCCTGGTCATCGACCACGGCAGGGTCATCGCCGACGGCACCGCCGACGAGCTCAAGGGCAAGGTCTCCGGTGACCTGGTCACCCTCACCGTGCCGGACGCAGAGCAGGCGCGCACCGCCGCCGGGATCGCCGAACGTGCGCCCTCCGCCGGAACCGCGGAGGTGCTCGCGGACGCGGGGCGCGACGCCGAGGTGCGCCTGCGCGTGGAACGCGGGGACACCGTGCTGCCCGAGCTGCTGCGCGGACTGGACGCGGCCGGGGTCCCGCTGCTCTCCGTCCGGGTGCAGCGGCCCACCCTGGACGACGTGTTCCTGACCCTGACCGGACGCAGCCTGAGGGAGGAGGGGGCATGAGCTTCCACGAGGTGACCGGGACCCCGGCGGGGGCGGCCGGGGCGGAGACGGCCGGGGCGCCCGCGGCGCGGGGGCCGGGCCTGGTGCGCGACACCGTGACCGTCTTCGCCCGCCAGATGCGGCCGTTCCTGCACCGGCCGCCGATGCTGTTCTTCGGCATGCTGCAACCGGTGCTGTACCTGGTGCTGTTCGCGCCCCTGCTGACGGGGCTGGCCGGCGCCGAGGGGCAGGACCCGTGGCAGTGGTTCGTCCCCGGCCTGCTGGTGATGCTCGGCCTGTTCACGGCCGGGTTCGCCGGGTTCGGGCTGCTGCCGGAGATGTCCTCCGGAGCGCACGAGCGGCTGCTGGCCACCCCGGTGAGCCGGGTGTCGCTGCTGCTGGGGCGGGTCCTGCGCGACGTGGTGATGATGCTGGCGCAGATGGTGCTCATCCTCGTGCTGGTGGTGCCGCTCGGGTTCGAGGCGTCGCTGGCGGGAGCCGTCGTGGGGCTGCTCCTGCTCGCCGTCCTGGGCGCCGGGCTGGCCACGCTGTCCTACCTGGCGGCCCTGGCGGTCAAGCAGACCTACGTGTTCGCGCCCATCGTGCAGACGCTGATCATGCCGCTGATGCTGCTGTCCGGCGTGCTGCTGCCGATGGAGCTGGCGCCGCCGTGGCTGTACGCGCTCTCGCGGGCCAACCCGGTGGCCTACGTGGTGGACGCCGAGCGCGCCCTGTTCGCCGGGCAGTGGGACGCCTCGGTCGCCCTCGGCTGGGCCGTGGCGGTGGTGCTGGCGGTCGCCGCGCTGGCCGGGGGGTCGCGGGCGATGCGCCGCCTCAGCTCCTGACCGGGGCGCCGCTGTCGGGGTCGGGCCGGGGTCCGTCCGGAGCCGGGGGCGAAGCCCGGCCGGGGGCGGTGGAGCAGGGTCGGAGCGGGAGCGGAGCCGCGCGCCGGGAGAGGTGGGAACCGGTGCGCGGCTCCGTCCGCTCAGCGCGGAAAACCCGCATGTCATACGGTGTTTATGCAGGTAGATGCGGAAATGCCGGGATGGGAAATCGTGACCACATCGTTTGCACTCGCCGGGGTCGAGTGCTAAAAAGGGAACTGGTTAGCACTCGCCTTCACTGAGTGCTAACCGGATCGAGGCTGCGAGATCGCGGCTCCCGGCAGCAGGGTTGCCGGGAGGTTCCGCGGTCGTCCGTCGCGGGCGCATGCCTCGTCCCATCGCGTATCAGCCCGGTCACGGGAGGACAAGAACTCAATGGCAGCCAAACTGATCGCGTTCGACGAGGAGGCCCGTCGCGGCCTTGAGCGCGGCATGAACCAGCTCGCTGACGCCGTCAAGGTCACGCTCGGCCCCAAGGGCCGCAACGTCGTCCTGGAGAAGAAGTGGGGCGCCCCCACGATCACCAACGACGGTGTCTCCATCGCCAAGGAGATCGAGCTCGAGGACCCGTGGGAGAAGATCGGGGCCGAGCTGGTCAAGGAGGTCGCCAAGAAGACCGACGACGTCGCGGGTGACGGCACCACCACCGCCACCGTGCTCGCCCAGGCGCTCGTTCGCGAGGGCCTGCGCAACGTCGCCGCCGGCGCCAACCCGATCAGCCTCAAGCGCGGCATCGAGTCCGCCGTCGCGCGCATCAACGAGGAGCTCGGCAACCTCTCCAAGGACATCGAGACCAAGGAGCAGATCGCCTCCACCGCCTCGATCTCCGCCGGCGACCCCCAGATCGGCGAGACCATCGCCGAGGCCATGGACAAGGTCGGCAAGGAAGGCGTCATCACGGTCGAGGAGGGCCAGACCTTCGGGCTGGAGCTCGAGCTCGCCGAGGGCATGCGCTTCGACAAGGGCTACATCTCGCCCTACTTCGCCACCGACCTGGAGCGCATGGAGACGGTCCTCGAGGACCCCTACATCCTCATCGTCAACTCCAAGATCTCGAACAACAACGAGTTCCTGCCGGTTGTCGAGAAGGTCCTCCAGGCCGGCCGCCCGCTGGTCGTCATCGCCGAGGACCTGGAGGGCGGCGCCCTCCAGACGCTGGTCGTCAACAAGATCCGCGGCACCTTCAAGTCCGTCGCCGTCAAGGCCCCGGGCTTCGGCGACCGCCGCAAGGCCCAGCTCGGCGACATCGCCGTGCTGACCGGTGGCCAGGTCATCACCGAGGAGGTCGGCCTCAAGCTGGAGAGCACCGAGCTCGACATGCTCGGCCGCGCCCGCAAGGTCGTCGTCACCAAGGACGAGACCACCATCGTGGACGGCGCCGGTGACGCCACCGCGATCGCCGGTCGCGTGAACGAGATCCGCAACGAGATCGAGCGCACCGACTCCGACTACGACCGCGAGAAGCTCCAGGAGCGTCTCGCCCGCCTGGCCGGCGGCGTGGCCGTCATCAAGGCCGGTGCCGCCACCGAGGTGGAGCTCAAGGAGCGCAAGCACCGCATCGAGGACGCCGTCCGCAACGCCAAGGCCGCGGTCGAGGAGGGCATCCTGCCCGGCGGTGGTGTCGCTCTGCTCCAGGCCAGCGTCCCGGCCTTCGAGAAGCTGGAGCTGGAGGGCGACGAGGCCATCGGCGCCGACATCGTGCGCCGCGCCATCGCCGAGCCGCTCAAGCAGATCGCGATCAACGCCGGCCTCGAGGGCGGCGTCGTGGCGGAGAAGGTCAAGAACCTGGAGCCCGGGTTCGGCCTGAACGCCGCCACCGGCGAGTACACCGACCTGTTCAAGGACGGCGTCATCGACCCGACCAAGGTCACCCGCTCGGCTCTGCAGAACGCGGCTTCCATCGCCGGTCTGTTCCTGACCACCGAGGCCGTCATCGCCGAGAAGCCGGAGAAGGCCGCCGCTCCCGCCGGCGACCCGACCGGTGGCATGGGCGGCATGGACTTCTAGTAGGTCCGTGAGACCTCGGGCCCCCGGGCCCGCAGGTGTCTGAGGTCCGGATACGCGACCTCGCCCGCGACGACCGGGCGGCCCCTTCGGGGGTCGCCCGGTTTCGCCTTTTCCGGGGTGAGGCACGGCGCTCTTCCTCGTGCTAAGCCGGGTTGTTCCGCGAAGCGTCGGACGGACGCGGGCGCGGAGTCCTACGCTTCCGGTATGAAGGCACGAGTTGGAGGAGTCCGGCCATGACGGAAGCCGCCCCGGCGGTGGGGCTGTCGCGGTGGAACTACCTGCTGGGCATCTGTCGAGAGCTGGACGTGCCCGACGGTTGGCGGGCGGAGATCCTCGATGAGGACAGCATTCGGCTCGTGGCGCCCCCGTCCATGCCCCCACAACGTCATCGCGTCCCGGGTGAGCCGGTCGTTGTTCGCCACCATCCCCGATGACCGGGGTGTCTACCAGGTCCTCGGAATTCAGTTGCCAGCGGTCGAGCAGTTGTACATGCCTGATCTGGTCGTCATGTCCGAGCACGTTCTCCCCGACCCCTCCTGGACCCCCTGCCCGGCGGACGAGGCGGAACTGGTGGTCGAGATCGTCTCCCGGAGCAGCAGGGACACCGACCGCAGGAAGAAGCTGTGGGGTTACGCGCACGCGCCGGTCCCGCTCTACCTGCTGATCGACGCCTGGGACGAGGGGGGCCGTCGGTCACCCTCTACGAGCAGCCCGGCAACGGCCGCTACAACCACGCCACGACCGTGGACTTCGGCGCGAAGATTCGGCTGCCGGAGCCCTTCGACGTCGATTTGGACACGTCCAGGTTCCCCGGCCCCGACCAGTGGCCTTCCTGACCCGGGCGCGGACGCAGCGGCGGCCCGGGGGCGTACGCCCGCCGGGTTCCGGCTCCGGCCAGCGGTACTCCCGAGGGCGCGGACCGCGTCCTCAGCCGCGCAGAAGGCCTCCAGGCCCAGCGCCAGCGGCACCCCCGAGCACGCGGGCGGCAGCGGCCCGAGGCCCCTCAGTCCTCGCCGTGCCAGGCCCGCCACAGGTCGGCGTAGGAGCCGCCGCGGGCCAGCAACTCGTCGTGGCTGCCCAGCTCGCTGATCCGGCCGTCCTCCACCACCGCGATCCGGTCGGCGTCGTGCGCGGTGTGCAGCCGGTGCGCGATGGCCACCACCGTGCGCCCCGACAGCACCCCCGCCAGCGAGCGTTCCAGGTGGCGGGCCGAACGCGGGTCCATCAGGGACGTGGCCTCGTCCAGCACCAGCACGTCGGGGTCGGCCAGCACCACGCGGGCCAGGGCCAGCTGCTGCACGTGCGCCGGGTCCAGCGGGGCGTGGCCCGACCCCACCCGCGTGCCCAGCCCCTCCGGCAGCGCGCGCACCCAGGGCTCGGCGTCCACGGCGGCCAGCGCCTCCCACAGGCGCTCCTCGTCCACCTCGGCCGCGCCCTCGGGCCGGTCCAGCGCCAACGCCAGGTTCTCGGCGATCGTGCCCCGGAACATGTGGCTCTCCTGGCTCAGCAGGATCGCCCGCGCGCGCCGTTCCTCGGGAGGCAGGCCCGACACCGGCGCACCGCTCACGCGGACGGCGCCCGAGGTGGGCGGGTGCACGCCCGCGATCAGCTTGCCCAGGGTCGACTTGCCCGCGCCGCTCGGACCCACCACGGCCAGGCGTTCACCGGGCGCCAGCACCAGGTCGACGCCGTGCAGGACCTCCGCGTCGGTGTAGGCGAAGCGCACGTCCTCCACCCGCACCTCGCCGGGCCGGGCGGTCCCGGCCGCGTCCGCCGCGGAGCGCGCCCTCCCCTCCGGTTCCCCGGCCAGCTCCACGCCCAGCAGCCTGCGCATGCTCGTGAAGCCCATCATCAGGCTGTCCACCTGGTCCAGCAGCTGGTCCAGGGGCCGCGCCATCTGCCTGCTGAGGAAGACCGCGGTGGCGATCCCGCCCAGGCTCAGCGCTCCGTCGGCGTACAGCAGGCCAGCCACCAGGAAGGTCAGCGCGATCGGGAACATGTACCCGAACTCCAGCGGCGGGTACCAGACGCAGCGCAGCCACAGCGTGTACCGCTCCGCCGCGTAGGCCCGCCCCACCCTTTGTTCGTTGAGCGCGATCCGCCGGGCCTGGCGTCCCAGCGACTCGATGGTGTGCGCGCCCTCCACGGTGTCGGTCACGCTCTGGGTCAGCTCCGAGTAGGTGCCCAGCTCGCGCACGTACCCGTCCGGGGCCCTGCGCGCGTACCAGCGCGTGGACAGCCACAGCACGGGCGCCGACGGCAGCCACGCCAGCAGCAGGAGAGGGTGCAGGACGATGAGCGCCGTGGTGACGACCACCAGGGTCACCGTGCTCACCGCCATCACCGGCACCGAAACGCGCACGGTGTGGCTCAGGTGGCCGATGTCGCGGCCGGTGCGCGCCACGAGGTCGCCCGTGCCCGCCCGCTCCACCACTCCCATCGGGAGCCGGAGCACCGCGCGCACGAACTCCTCGCGCAGCTCGGCCAGCACGCTCTCGCCGAACCGGATCGAGGCCGCCACGGAGGCCAGGGTGAACCCGGCGTGCAGCACCAGCGCCGCGACGATGAGCCCGGCGAGCACGTCGACGCGCGAGGCCGCCTGCTCCGAGGCCGCGGACGGCGCCCCCTCGGCGCGCACGGTGTCGATGATCAGACCCAGGATCCAGGGCGAGGCCAGCGCCGTGAGCGCGGCCGTCCCGTACAGCAGGACGACGACGGCGAGCAGCCGTCCGTGCTCGCGCCCGGCACGGCGCAGCCGCCGCCACACGGCAGCGACCGGCGCGATCGGCAGTCCCGCCGCGCGGTGCTCCGCGGGAGCGGCGGACGCGGCGGGATCGGCGGGCGCTCCGGGTGCGCGGGCCGCCTCGGGCGCTCGGGGCGTTTCGAACACTCCGGACGCCTGCGGCGGGCCGAGGGTCTCGGCGTTGTCGGCGGCCCGGGTCATGGCTTCCCCTCCGTGGGAACGGCGCGCAGGACGGTGGCGGCGTAGTTCGGGCACTCGGCGAGGAGGGCGCGGTGGGTCCCCTCGGCCGTGAGGCGGCCCTCCTCGACGAACTGCACGTGGTCGGTGTGGTCGAGCAGCAGGGGGCTGGTGGTGACCAGGCCGGTCGTGCGCCCCGCCCGCTCGGCGGGCAGCCCGGCGGCGATCGCGGCCTCGGAGTGGGCGTCCACGGCGGAGGCGGGCTCCACCAGGATCAGGATCTCCGGCTCCAGGGCCAGGGCGCGGGCCAGGCGCAGGCGCTGCTGCTGGCCGCCGGAGTACTCGCGGCCGCGCTCGGTCAGCAGCGCGTCCAGTCCGGCGGCGGACTGGCGCACCACGTCGTCGGCGTGCGCGGCGCGCACGACCTCGGCCAGGCGTTCGTCGGAGATCCCCTGGTCCGGGGACAGTTCACCGCGCAGGGTTCCGGAGAACAGATGCGCGTCGTTGGCGGCCACCAGGACGCGGCGGCGCACCCGGGACCGGGGCAGGTCGCGCAGGCGCACGGTCCGGCCCGTGGCCGTCTCGACCAGTGCGGCGTGCGCGCCCTCCTCGTCCCGGTAGCGCCCCAGGCGTTCGGTGATGGCGGTGGCGTCGGCGGGGTCGGCGCAGACCACGCCGGTGGTGCGGTGCGCGGCGAGGGTCACTCCGCTGCCCGGGTCGTGCAGGTCGCAGGGGCCGGCCGGTTCCGGCTCGGGGCGCTCGGGGTCGGGGTGGTCGTGCTCCAGGCGCAGCACGCGCACCACGCGACCGGCGGCCACCCGGGCCGAGACGTACATGGACAGGGAACGCATCAGGTGGCGCACGGCCATGGAGAGCGTTCCGGCGTAGCCGTAGAACGCGACGAGCTGGCCGACGGTGATCTCCCCGGTCAGGGCCAGGCGCGCGCCGTACCAGACGATGCCCACGAGGAGGAGGCCCGGGAGGAGCTCGCGCACGGCGTTGAGGGCGGCGTCCACCCAGCCCACGCGCATGGCGGCGGAGCGGACCCCCTGGGAGGCGGTGCGGTAGCGGTGGTCCACGGTGCGCTCGCCGCCCACGCCCCGGAGCACGCGCAGGCCCGCGACCAGGTCGGTGGCCAGGGTGGTGAGTTCGGCCTGCCGGTCGCGCTGGTGCTCCTGGCGGCGGGAGAACAGGTTCAGCAGGGGGACCATCCCCGCCATGATGAGCGGGACCGACACCAGGACGATGACGCCGAAGGCGACGTGCGAGGTGAGCATGAGGGCGCTGACCGCGGCCACCGTCACGAAGACGGCCAGGAGCTGGCCCACCGTCTCGTAGAAGTCGCCGACGCGGTCGATGTCCTCGGTGCCCACGGCCACCACCTCGCCGGAGGGCAGACGCCGGGTGAGCGTGGGGCCCATGCGCACGGAATGGTTGGTGACCACCTGGATCGTGCGGTAGGCGGACGCGTACCAGCTGAAGCAGTCGGCCCGGTGGGAGAGGGGGACGAGTGCGACGGAGACCGCGACGAGGGCGCTGAGGACGCCGAACCAGCCGAGGAGGGCGTCCGGGTCGCCTCGGGTGACCCCGGAGTCGAGGGCGGCGCCGAGCGCGGCGGAGATGAGCACGCCGGTGAGCATGAAGGCGCCCGTGGTGGTCCCGGCCCACAGCAGTGAGCGGCACTCCTTCCGGGCGAGCCACCACAGGAACCGGTCGGCCGAACGGCGTTCGGGAACGCCGGTGGGCTGGGGAAGTGTCCGCACAGTATCCGGACTGTAACCAGCGGGGAGGGGCGCGGGCCACCCATTTTTCCGGGGCTGGGAGGGGCCGGGCCCGGATCAGACGACGGTGCCCTCGGCATGGAGGAGTTCGATGAGGCGGCGCACCGCCGGGGCGCAGCGCCCGCGGTCGGCGAAGCCGATCCACGCCAGTTCGGCGATCTCGTTGTCCGCCGAGATCTCGCCGTCGTACTCGGCGGTGTGGCACGACAGGCGCACACGGGTGCCCGGGCCCTGGGCGTGGGCGGCCTCGTCGATCACCGCTATCCGGCGGACGGTGTCCGGCCGCAGCACGACGCTGACCTCCTCCAGCGCCTCGCGGGCCACCGCGGCCTCGTCACTCTCCCCGGGCTCGCGCTTGCCCCCGGGCAGGTAGAACAGGTCCACTCCGTCGGTGCGGACGCACAGCAGGCGCCCCTCGCGGACGTGGACCCAGGCCAGGGCGTCGATGACGGCGGGGGAGGAGGGCGGGATGGGTGACATGCGACCACCCTATGCCAGGGCGCGGATGTCACCTTTGGGAAACACAGTCGTTACCCCCCTGGGGGCGAGGGGCTCCGCCGGGTAATGTGACTTTTTGGGAGCGCTCCCATGCGCGCAGTAACGGGGAAGCAGGGAAACCGGGGAACACCACACCGAAGGAAGGCTCATGTCCCGCACACGCATAGCCGTCGGAGCAGCAGTGAGCTCCGTCTCGGCACTGGCCCTGGGAACGGCGCTGCTCGCCACGGCGCCCGCCTCGGCCGCCGACTCCGAGTTCTACGTCAACCCCAACACGTCGGCGGCCGTCTGGGTCGAGGAGAACCCGAACGACCCCCGGGCCGACGTCATCCGCGACCGCATCGCCTCGGTCGCCCAGGCCACCTGGTTCACCCAGTACAACCCCGCCGAGGTCCGCGACGACGTGGACGCGGTGGTCAGCGCCGCCGACGCCCAGGGCCAGACCCCCATCCTGGTGGTCTACAACATCCCCGGCCGCGACTGCGGCAACCACAGCGGCGGCGGGGCGCCCAGCCACGACGCCTACCGCGCCTGGGTCGACGAGGTCGCCGCGGGGCTGGAGGGCCGGTCCGCCACCATCGTCCTGGAGCCCGACGCCCTGCCGCTGGTGAGCGGCTGCAGCGACCCGTCCGAGCTCCTGGACTCCATGGCCTACGCGGGCAAGGCGCTCATGGAGGGCTCCTCCGAGGCCAGGGTCTACTTCGACATCGGCAACTCGGCCTGGCTGGACCCGCAGGAGGCCGCCGGCCTGCTCAACGGCGCGGACGTCGCGAACAGCGCGCACGGCGTCGCCACCAACACCTCCAACTACAACTGGACCCACGACGAGGTCGCCTTCGCGGAGGCCGTCATCGCCGCGACGGGCGTGCCCGGCCTCGGCGCCGTGATCGACACCAGCCGCAACGGCAACGGCCCCGCCCCCCAGAACGAGTGGTGCGACCCGCCGGGGCGGATGATCGGCCGCCCCAGCACCACCGACACCGGGAACCCGCTGATCGACGCCTTCATCTGGACCAAGCTGCCCGGTGAGGCCGACGGCTGCATCGCGCCCGCGGGGCAGTTCGTGCCCCAGGCCGCCTACGACATGGCGGTGAACGCCCCCGAGTACCCCACCGACCCCGGCGAGCCGACCGACCCCGAGGAGCCCACCGACCCGCCCGAGGGCGAGGGCTGCACGGCCGACTACAGGGTCGTCAGCGAGTGGGGCAACGGCTTCCAGGCGGCGGTGACGGTCACCGCCGAGGACTCCCTCAGCGGCTGGACCGTGACGTGGACCTACGCCGACGGGCAGCGGTTCAGCCAGGGCTGGAACGCCGAGTTCTCCAGCAGCGGGTCGCGGGTCACCGCCTCCGACCTCGGCTGGAACGGCACGCTCAGCGCCGGCGGCAGCACCGAGTTCGGGTTCACCGGGACCCACGGCGGTAGCAACGGCGTGCCCGAGGTGACGTGCTCCGCGGCCTGACCGCACTGACGGGGTGGGGCCCAGCGGGTCCCGCCCCGTCCTCCTGGCCGCCTCCGGCCAACCGCGCCGAACCCCGTACCCCGGGGCCGGGGAACCACTAGCATCCCCGGTGGGCGAAGGGCGGACACGGATGACGGTTCCACAGGTGGGCGAGCGGACCCTGGTGGAGGACAGCGCCTGCGGCGGTTTCCCCGCGCAGGGGGCCGGTTCCCGGCGGGCCCGCGAACGGGCCTACAACCTGTACAGCGCGGCCGTCGGCGCCTGCCTGAGCAGGACCGGGCTCCGGGAGCGCGCCGCCGAACTCCTCGCCCGGGAGGCACGGCTGCCCTTCCTCGACGACGGGGAGGTCGCCCGGGTCAACCGGGAGCTCCCGGGGATCGTCGCCGAACTGCGGGCCGAGCCGATCCGGGTCCGCGACGGCGCGACCCCCGGGGATCCGGGCCCCGTCCTGTCCGGGGCCGACCTGGACGCGCTGTTCGACCTCGCGCTCCGCGACCGGCTCACCGGACCGGCCCGCGAGCGGCCCCGGCTCCTGCTCCTGGGCGGCCAGCCCGGCTCGGGCAAGTCCACCCTCCAGCGCCTGGTCCTGCCGTTCCTGCCCGAGGGCACCGTCAGCTACGACGGCGACGACCTGCTGCGCCTGGCGCCGGACTACGAGTGGGCGATGGCCGCCGACGACCGGGCCGCCTCCGCCGCCCTGGCCCGGCAGGTCGGCGGCCTGCACGGGCTGGCCATGGCGCACATGCGCGCGGGCCGCGTGGACGCCGTGTGCAGCCACCCCCTCGGCCGCGCCGACTGGGCCGCGTCCTGGGTGGAGGGGTTCCGCGACGCCGGGTACCGGGTGGAGGTCGCCCTCGTGGCCACCCACAGTTCCAACAGCCGCTTCGCGATCGCCGACCGGTACGCCCGGGCCCGCGCCGACCAGGGTTTCGGCAGGTGGATGCCCGAACTCCACCATGACCGTTTCTATCTGGGCCTCCCCAACACGGTGGAGTTCCTGGAGACCCACCGGCTGGCGGACTCGCTCTACGTCCTCTCCCGCGACGGCGACGTGCTCTACGCCAACCACCGGGAGGAGGACGACTGGCGGACCGAGCCGTTCGGGCGCGTCGCCCTGGAGGCCGAACGCGGGCGCCGGGAGCTGTGGCACGCGTCCGGGCGCGCCCCGCGCAGCGCGGTCTGAGCGGCCCGGCGGGCTGCCGTCCGGGCGGGCCCGGCCGGTTCTCAGTCCCGGGCCGCCAGCCTCCGCACGGCCTCCCGGTCCTCCTCGCCGAACCGCTCCTCCAGGTCCTCGGGCGTGGCGTCCAGGTCGATGCGCGACACGGGCACCCCGCGCGCGGACCCGATCGCGCCGAGGCGGCGCAGCGCGCGGTCGCCCGCGTAGCGGACCAGTTCGCCCGGAGGCAGTTCGTAGCGGCGGGTCGCCGGGTCGCCCGAGGGCTCCTCACCGCGTTCCACCGTGGACGTCACGTGCGGCAGCAGTTCGTCCAGCCGATCGCGCACCACGTCCCAGTTGGCGTCGTCGGCCGCGACGTGGCGGCGACAGGTGAAGGTGCCCCACGCCATGTGGCGCCGCTCGTCGTCGCCGATCATGCGCACGATCCGGCGCATCCCCGGGAAGACGTCGAGCGCCGTGCACAGGTGGTTCCAGGCGTAGTACCCGGTCAGCGCCAGCGAGCCCTCGATGACGTGGTTGTAGGTCACCGAGGCGCGCACCTGGTTGCGGGGGCTCGGGTCCTCCAGCAGCGCCTCCAGCGAGCTGGGCAGCTCCTCGTAGAACAGCGTCCGGTACCCCGGGTTGGCGTCCACGTACCCGTGCAGGTCCTCGTGGACCCCGAGCGCGTCCAGCCACAGCCGGAACGCCTGGACGTGCCTGGCCTCCTCGAAAGCGAACTGGGTCAGGTACATCTCGTCGCCCAGCCGCCCCTCCGCGGCCATGGCCCGCAGGAAGGGCTGGATGTCCTCCGTGACCGCCTCCTCTCCCGCCACGAAGAACGCGCACAGCCGCAGGATCCGCGCCCGGGCCCCCTCTCCCAGCCCCTCCCAGTCCTCGGCGTCCCGGCTCAGGTCGATGTCGGCCGGGTTCCAGAACCGGGCGTTGCCCTTGGCGAACAGCTTGAGAGGGAGGGAGTCCCAGTTCAGGCCGCCGCCCCGGAGCGAGTGGAAGCCGGTGCGGCGCCGCGCGGGAGAGGGCGGGGGCGGGGCGGGGGAGACGGGCATGGGGAGGACCTCCTGGCCGCTGGGGGGAGCTGCTGTGCCCTCATGATTGGACACGGAAGGGGTTCGTGTAAAGAGCGAACGGGGTGTGCGGCGCCAAAAACCGAATCCGACTCGGCGGATGTCCGACCGCGGCCGTTGACGGCGCGCCCCCGCCGAAACGGTACGGTCGGGGAGTACCGACCGCACCGAACGATCGGGGAACGACGTGTTCTGTGGTGATCCCGGCACATCCGGCTACACCGCGTGCGCCGCCCAGACCCAGCTCTTCGCGTTGGCCTCCGCCATCCCCGCCCTGCTCGGCATGGCGCTCCTCGTGGCGGCCTTCACCGCGCCGTCCGTGCGGGGCGACCGGCTCCTGCGCACCCGCACCCTGAGCTACTCCCTGGTGGCCTGGGGGATCGCCGCGGGCACCTACGTCATGGGCGGTCTGCCGTCCTTCTGAGCGACGCGAACCCCGGCCGGACGCGCCCCGCCGGGCCGCGTGCGGGGCCGCCCGCCCCGGTCAGATCTCCTCGCCCGACAGCAGGTCGCCGGCGTCGGTGATCCGGTAGGCGTACCCCTGCTCGGCCAGGAAGCGCTGCCGGTGCGCGGCGTAGTCCTGGTCGAGGGTGTCGCGCGCCACCACCGCGTAGAAGCGGGCGGCGCGGCCGTCGGCCTTGGGGCGCAGTACCCGGCCGAGCCGCTGCGCCTCCTCCTGCCGCGAGCCGAAGGACCCCGACACCTGCACCGCGACACCGGCCTCGGGCAGGTCGATGGAGAAGTTCGCGACCTTCGACACCACCAGCGTCCGCAGGTCCCCGGAGCGGAAGGCGTCGAAGAGGCGCTCGCGCTCCTTGTTGCGGGTCTCGCCCTTGATCACCGGCGCGCCCAGCGACGCGCCGAGCTCGTCCAGCTGGTCGATGTAGGAGCCGATGACCAGCACCTGCTCATCGGGGTGGCGCTCCACGATCTCCCGGACCACCGAGGTCTTGGTCTCGGAGGAGGCGCAGAACCGGTAGCGGTCCTCCGGCTCGGCGGTCGCGTACGCCAGCCGCTCGGCCTCCGACAGGTCCACCCGCACCTCGACGCAGTCCGCGGGGGCGATCCACCCCTGGTTCTCCATGTCCTTCCACGGCGCGTCGTAGCGCTTGGGGCCGATCAGCGAGAACACGTCGCCCTCGCGGCCGTCCTCGCGCACCAGGGTCGCGGTCAGGCCCAGTCGGCGCCGGGCCTGGAGGTCGGCGGTCATCCGGAAGATCGGCGCGGGCAGCAGGTGCACCTCGTCGTAGACGACCAGGCCCCAGTCGCGGGCGTCGAACAGCTCCAGGTGCGTGTACACGCCCTTGCGCCTGGCCGCCATGACCTGGTAGGTCGCGATGGTGACGGGGCGGATCTCCTTGCGGGTGCCCGAGTACTCGCCGATCTCGTCCTCGGTCAGCGAGGTGCGCCGCAGCAGCTCGGTCTTCCACTGGTGCACCGACACCGTGTTCGTCACCAGGATGAGCGTGGTCGCCCCGGTCATGGCCATCGCCGCCGCGCCGACCACGGTCTTTCCCGCGCCGCACGGCAGGACCACCACGCCGGACCCGCCCGCGTGGAAGCTCTCCGCGGCCTCCCTCTGGTAGCCGCGCAGCTCCCAGCCGTCCTGGTCGAGGTCGATGGGGTGCGCCTCGCCGTCCACGTACCCGGCCAGGTCCTCGGCGGGCCACCCGATCTTGAGCAGCGCCTGCTTGAGGTTGCCGCGCTCGCTCGGGTGCACGGCGACCGAGTCCTCGCCCAGCCGCTCGCCCAGCATGCCCTTGAGCTTCTTGGCGCGGACGACCTCCTCCAGCACGGCGCGGTCGGAGGACTCCAGGACCAGACCGTGCCGCGGGTCGCCCACGAGCCGCAGCCGCCCGTAGCGGTCCATTGTTTCGGCGATGTCCACCAGCAGCGAGTGCGGCACCGGGAACTTGGAGAACCGGATCAGCGCGTCCACGACCTGCTCGGCGTCGTGCCCGGCGGCACGGGAGTTCCACAGGGCCAGCGGTGTGATCCGGTAGGTGTGCACGTGTTCGGGCGCGCGTTCGAGTTCGGCGAAGGGGGCGATGGCCCGGCGGCACTCGCCGGCCAGCTCGTGGTCGACCTCCAGCAGGAGCGTCTTGTCGGACTGGACGATCAGGCAGGACAACACGGACCTTCAATCTCGCGGGGCGGGGGCGGCCACAGGTGCAACGCATCCGGGCCTCCGATCATGCCCGCGGGGCCCGTGCTCTCGTGGACCCCGCTGACCGGGCCGTTCGGGACCGCGGCCGCTCCCGGGGACGCCGCGGCCGCCGTACGGGGTGTAGCCGCCGGTCGGGTCCCCGCACGCGCCGCCTCCGTGACAGCCGGTGCCGCCGCCCGGGGGAGGACCGTGGCGCCGCCGGTCCACGCCCGTGCTCCTTCCGTGGAGCGCGGTGCGCGGCACCGGGGGGACCCGGCAGGGGCCCGGTCAGGAGGTGAACATGAGCATCACCATGGCCAGGACGACGACCGGGATGAGGAACAGGACGAACAGGGCGAAGTAGGCGAAGTTGCAGGCCCAGGTGTACCGGATGTACCGCTCCACCCGTTCGGGGTCGGGAAGCCTGCGCAGCGTCGCGATGCCGAACCAGACCCCGGGCACGTTCACCGCCAGCAGGAAGAACCAGAAGCCCAGGTACATCATCAGGATCGACGCCGCCGCGCTGAGGACGGCCACCACCAGCGCGGCCACGGCGCCGCCCACGCGGGCGGGAGGGGCCGCCGGGGGGACCGCCCCGGGGGGAAGCGCAGGGTCGGGGGGCGCCGCCAGCGGGGAGGCGCTCGCGGGGGCGGGGCCCGTGGCGTGTCCGCCCGGTCCCGGCGCGCCCGGCACACCGCCCGGTCCCGGCGCGCCCGGCACACCGCCCGGTCCGGGCGCGACCCGGGCCCCGGGCAGCCGGAACGGCGCCGGGCGTCCCCGGCCGCCTCCGGACACGGACCCCGGTGTGTGACCGTGCGTCCTCTCCCAGAAGGCCTTCGGGCCGCCTCCGCCGTTCATCACCGTTCGTCCCCCTCCCCCTGCCTACCGGACCCGCCTCGTACCGCTTCCGGCGCCGTCGCCGCCGGACGTCCCCCCGCGCTCCGTGCAGACGCGGTGCCCGGTGGCCCCGTCCGCCAAACACGGCTCAGTAGTTGGTGACCGGGACGATCCCCTGGATCCAGGAGCCCGCCTGGGTGAACATCACCAGCGTCAGCACCAGCATCACGAAGAGCATCACCCCGGCCGCGCCCAGGCAGTACCAGGAGTAGCGCGTGAGCGTCTCCGCCTGGACCGCGCGCCCCCGGTCGCGGGCGTGGGCGGCGCGCACCGCGAACACGATCCCGGCGACGCCGAACAGCCAGTTCATGCAGCACACGAAGGTCAGGGCGTGCAGGATCAGCGCCATCGTCGAACTGCTGGCCCCGATCGCCGCCTGGCGTGCGTCGGGTCCGTCGCGCTCGTCCTCGCGGTCGTCGCGGCGGTCGCTCCCGGCCTCGCGCCCCCCGCCGCGCCCGGGGGCGCGGGACCTGCGGCGCTCGCGGTCGTCGTCGCGTCCGTGCTCACGGGGGGACGATGCCCCGGGGGGCAGCGATGCGTTGCTCATGGGGGTTCTCTCGCTGTCGGTGGGTCGACCAACTCGGTTCCAGACTAGCCCGCCGCCTCCGGGGCGGTCGTGAGGAACCCGGGTGCGCCCCGCGCCGTCGCCGTCCGGTACGGCGCGGCCCGCCCCCGTGGGCCCGCCCGCCGTAGTCACCGAAGGTTCCCGCGTCGAAGGACGCCCGAGCACGAGCAGGACCGCGCCGCAGGCGTCCGTCGAGGGTGGTGGCGGGCGACGGGTGGGACGAAGCGGAGCGGAGGTCCAAAAACACTGCCTAGCGCGGCTCCACCCGCTCCTGCCGCCCCGTTTCCTCCCCCGGCTCCGGGTCCAGCTCGGCCACGGCGGTCACCCGGTGCACGGCGAACCGGTGCACCGCCGCCCGGGTCGCGTCGTAGGCGGTCAGGAAGCCCCCGTCCACACCCGACGGCTCCACGATCCGGCTCACCTGTCGGCCGTCGGTGTCGGTGTAGCCGATCCACACCCTCCGACCGTCCCTGGCGGCTCCCGCGAGCACCTCCAGCACCGCCGCCGACCGCGATCCCGGCGGGCCGTTCTCGGGCAGCGGGACCGGTGTGCGCGCCGCCGTGGCGGCCTCGTCCCCGGCCCGCACGGCGCGCACGGCCTCGGCCGCCAGCGCGCGCGACACCGCCGATCCGTCCATCGCGGGGGGCGGTGCGTCCGCCGCGTCGGCCCGGCGAACCTCGGGACGGCTCAGCCGCATCGACCCGTCCCCGCCCTCGGGCACCGGGTGGTACCCCAGCTGCCGCAGCCGCTCCACCAGCGCGGCGCGGGTCAACCGGCTCGCCACCACGGTCGGCGCCAGCCTCAGCAGTCCCAGGTCGTCGGCCCGCCGGTCGCTGACCAGCTCCTCCAGCAGCGCGGGCTCGTCGCAGCGCAGGTAGCTCGACGCCGAACCGGCCCGCAACCGCCCGTGCCGCCGGCCCACGTCCGACACCAGGTACCGCAGGGCCTGGGGGAGCGGGGTGCGCGAGTGGCGTTCGAGCAGGGCGGTGATGTCGGCGACGCCCCGCCCGGCGTCCAGCGCCCGACGCACCGACCCCTCCGTGAACCGGTACACCGTGGCCCCGCCGGTGGACTCCACGTCGGCGACCAGGGCCAGCTCACGGGCCAGTTCGGCCACCAGCGGGCCCGGCGCGACGGCCGTCAGGTCGCCCTGCACCAGCACGTAGTCCAGCGGCTTGGGCAGCTCTTCGCCCAGGACACGAGCGGCCGCGTCCTCGTCGCCGTCCAGCAGCGGCCGGACGTGGTCGGCCAGCGCGCCGCGCCCGGTCAGGCCGAGCGCGGCCGCCTCGGCCGCCGCCGCCCGCACCAGCTCGGCGTAGACCGGCGACTGGCGGCGCGGGCGCCGCCAGGACAGGCGCGCCGACAGCGAGTCCGGCAGCGGGGCCAGACCCGGTTCCGCGGTGCCCAGCTCCGTGAGCAGGTCGCGGCGGGCCTGCGGCGCGGCCGGACGGACCAGGCCCGGACCGAGCGCGTTGCGCATCCGTCCGCCCGAGTCGCGCGACCCGCTCAGCGACGCCACGCGGTCCGACTCCAGCCAGGCGGAGGCCAGCCGCAGCCACCGGTGCGCGGGCGCGCGCTCCCGCCACAGGTCGTACTCGCGGGTGGGCAGCCACTCGCCCTCGACCCGGTCGTCGGCGCCCAGCAGCCCGGCGGCGTACGCGACCTCCACGAACAGCGCGGCGGTGGCCTCGTCGGTGTCCATCGTCTGGGCGGCGCGGCGCAGGTCGCGTACGCCCAGGCCGCCGTTGCGCAGCACCGCGGCCGGGTCCTCGGACCAGTGCTCCAGGAGCTCCTCGACGGCCCGCAGCACCGTGAAGGCCTGCCCGGCGGCCGCCCGCGCCACGGCTTCGGCGGGGTGCGCGGTCCCCTCGAAGGGCGGCGGCGCGGTGGTGACCTCGCGGAACAGCCGGCCCGAACGCAGGTGCAGCCCCACCTCGCGCGGCAGGGTGAGGGTGTCGTCGCCGCTCGGCAGCAGGAGGGCGCGGGCGATCAGCTCCTCGACCGGGGAGGCGGCGGTGTCCAGGGTGACCTCGCGGCGGGCGTCGGAGACGGTCCCGTGCGGCGGCCCCCACGCCATGCTGTCCAGCAGCCGCCGGGCCTGGTCGCCGACCGGTCCGGGCGGGGCGGACAGCACGGCGGCGACCGCCTCGACGGGGGTGTCCCCGCCGCCCGGCGCGAGGTCGTCGGCGAGCCTCATGAGGGCGGCGTGCGGCACGCGGCGAGCAGCACGCGCGCGGGCGGGCCGAGCTGGGCGGGCTGGGGGAGCAGGTCGCGCAGCACCTGGACGGGGCGCAGCCGCCCCCGGTCGGGCCAGACCAGGGCCAGGCGCAGCAGGGTGTCCAGGGCCTCGCCGACCGGCCCGCCCACCGTGCCGTGCGCCGGTGCGCCGGTCCGCGCGTCGGACGCCCCCGCGGCCGGTCCGCCGACCGCGGCGCCGCCCGGGGGGCCGCCCGGGGGGCCCGCCGTTGCGTCCGCCCGGTCGGCCGCGCGGCCGACCACCGGTCCGAGCGCGTCGGCCAGTTCGGCGGCGGACACCCCCACCGGCTCGGACAACCGGTCGTCACCGAGCGCGACCACCGACTCCAGCACCTGGAGCGTGAACCGGTCCAGCCGCTCCAGGACCCGCAGAACGGTGTTGCGGGTGGCGGCCCGTGAGGCGAGCGCGCCGATGTCGGCGGGGACGGGCCGGGCCAGGTCCGGGCGGGCCCGCAGCAGGGCGACGAGTGCGTCGTCCGACCGGCCGCGCAGCCAGGAGGTGAACGTGGGGGGACGGCCCGACGCGGGGGCCGTGCGGTTCCCCGTGCCCGGTCCGCGCCCGTCGGGCGGTGCGTTGTCGCTCATCGGTTCAACGCTAAGCGATCGGGGCCCCGGTGTTCGCGTCCGTCCCCTGTGGCTTCCGCGACTGCCTCCGGCACACCGTCGTGGACCGTATCCGAAGGAAAATCGGTGACCGAAACTGGGAAGTAGGGCTTAAAAGCCAGGTCATCCTGAGCCAATATGGGGGCATGAACCAGCGCTCGGAACAACTGGTACTGGATTATCTGTCCGAGGTCGGCCTGGAGCTGCACGGTCGCATGACCGCGCAGGAACGCACCGCCTACCTCGCCGGAGTGCGCTCGCGCATCGACGCGCGCCGCGCCGCCGCGGGACACGACGTGGACACCGTCCGGGGGATCCTCAGGGGTCTGGGCACGCCCCGGGACCTGGTGGAACGCGACCTCGACGGCCGCGACCTCGACGTCGAGGACGACGAGCTGATCCCCTCCAGGCCGCGCCACGCCGACCGGCCGCCGCCGCCCTGGCGGGGCGGCCCCGACCGCGGGATCAGGTCCCTGCTGGAGGGGCCCCGCCAGACGGAGATGCGCGTCCGGGGCCGCCGCGCGGACCGCGGCGACCGGCCCGGACGGGGTGACCGGCCCGACCGAGGCGGCCCGGTGGCGGTGCTGCGCCGCCACCCGCCCGAGGCCGCGGCCCTGCTCCTGCTGCTGCTGGCCGTGCCCTGGTGGTGGGACCTGGCCTTCCTGTGGGTCCTGGGGGCGGCCCTGATCCTGCTCAGCCAGGTGTGGCCCGCCCGCGACAAGTGGATCGGCGTGGGCCTGCCCCTGCTCTCCTGCGCGCTCGGCATGGCCCTGTGGAGCGGCGAGGCCGAGTTCGTCGACGAGTACGTCCAGGAGTCCCTGACCGCCACCGGGGTCATCGGCCTCGGCGCGGCCTCCCTGGTGTGCGCGGTCTACCTCTACGCCCGGCTCCCGCGCCCGGCGCCGTACGCGCGGGACGCGGCACCGCGCTGAGGGCGTGCGCGCGGCCGTGCGCCGTGGCGGGGCACGTGCGGTGTCCTCCCAGTTCAACGGCCTGGTCCCGCTGGTCATTGCTTGGCAAACGCTGGGGAATAACCTTTTCCGGTCGGCCCGTTACCGCGCGTCCGAACACACGGATTCGGGTAGTCATGTCGGTACACCGCCTCTTTCGCTTCAGGCGGTCGCGTCAGTACCGGCGCCCCGGCCTCCAGCCCGGTCGCCACAGCAGCCGAGGCGGCCCACGTCTCCGCCGAGTCCCGTCCCACACTCCGCACCCAGCGGTGCGGGGCCGCAGTCGGCGCCGCGAGGCCCGGATGATCCGCATCCGGGCCTCCTCGCCGTGTCCGGGCCCGTGGCTCCTCCGGAAGGCCCCGCCCGGCCGGACGCGAGCGGGGACCGGCGGCCGTTTATGCCCTCGCGCCGGTGAGTCCCCGGGCACTACTTTGGAGGCACCCGTGGAAAAACCAGGGGTGTCCCGGCGACGCGCGGGCCGCGCGGACTCCACCGCGCCCGCCCGCGGCCCGTTCCCGGCACACCCGCCAGTGAAAGCGTGAGGTCCCCAGGTGCCCACCGGCAAGGTCAAGTGGTACGACGGCGACAAGGGTTTCGGTTTCCTCACCCGCGACGACGGCGGTGAGGTCTTCGTGCACTCCTCCTCGCTCCCTCCGGGCACCACGTCGCTGCGGCCCGGCCAGAAGGTCGACTTCGGCGTGGCCGAGGGCCGCAAGGGCGCCCAGGCGCTCCAGGTCAGGCTCCTGGAGGACCAGCACTCGGTCGCCCGGGCGCGGCGCAAGAAGCCGGACGAGATGGTGGTGATCACCGAGGACCTCATCAAGCTCCTGGAGGGCCTGTCCAACGGCTACCGCCGGGGACGCCACCCCGAACGGCGCGAGGCGTCCAGGATCGCCTCCGTGCTGCGCGTGGTCGCCGACGACCTGGAGGCCTGAGCGGTCCGCGCGCCCCCGGGCGGTCACGGGTCCGAGACCGCGTCCGGAGGATGTATCGGGCGAACCTTGACCCTCGTTATGGTCAAATCGGTGCTCGCGATCAGTGAGAATGGGGGCGTGAGCCCTACTCGACGTTCTCCTGTACCGGACAAGGCATGTATCGAGGCGGTGGAGCTGGCTCGCTCGGTGGCCGCCGAGGTCGGGCGACCCGAGTGGGTGGGTGAGCACCTCGCCCCCCAGGTCGAGGACACCCGCCTGGTCACTCACCTCTTCACCTGCCTGGACCCCGCCTACCCGGGGTGGAACTACGCCGTCACCGTGGTCCGCGCCTCGCGCGCCAAACAGGTCACGGTGAACGAGGTCGTTCTGCTGCCCGGCGAAGGCGCCCTCGCCCCGCCCGAGTGGGTGCCCTGGAAGGAGCGCCTGCGCCCCGGCGACCTCGGCGTGGGCGACCTGCTGCCCGCCGAGGAGGACGACGAACGGCTCGTCCCCGGCTACGCCCAGGTGCCCGACAGCGAGCTGGACGCCGAGGGCGAGGACCGGCAGGCGATCTGGGAGCTGGGCCTGGGCCGACGCCAGGTGCTCTCGGAGTTCGGACGCGAGCAGGCCGCCGAGCGCTGGTACAACGGCGAGGGCGGCCCGCGCAGCCCGATCGCGGCAGCCGCGCCCGCACGCTGCCTCACCTGCGGGTTCATGACCCCGCTCGCCGGTGAGCTGCGCCAGATGTTCGGTGTGTGCACCAACGAGTACGCCCCCGACGACGGCCGCGTGGTCTCGATGGACCACGGCTGCGGCGCCCACTCCGAGGTGCGCCGCCCCGAGTCGCGCAACGATCCGGTCAAGCCTGTCGTGGACGAGATGGGCTACGACCACATCGTCTTCGACGACACGGCCGAGCTGGAACTGGTCTCCTCGGATTCCTGACGTCGGCGTACGCCGGTGCCGTCCGAGGCCGACGCCGAGCCCCGGTGCCGTCTGGAGCCGCCGCGTCCCGGAGCCGTCCGGACGCGCCTCCCGCTGACGCTGTGCCGCCGCGCCGCACGGTCCGGCCCCAGCCCTCCGCTCCGGTGGGCTAGGGTCGGTTTACCGCATCCGATCCCGCCCCGGGTGCACCGTGCCGGGCGTGCCCGCAGCGCAGGAGGAAACCGCCATGGCCGAGCCGCTGACCGCTTCGGTGGCCGATCCCTACAACACCGCCGAGCTGCGCCGACGCGTTCTCGCCGCGTGGGCCGACGCCCCCGCGCGCTTCCGTGAGGACGCCAACGCGGAGGAGGACTTCGCACTCGGCGGCTACCGCGACCGGGTCGTGGTCGAACTGGCCCAGAACGCCGCCGACGCCGCCCGCCGCGCGGGTGTCCCGGGCCGGCTGCGTCTGGCGCTGACCGGCCACCGGCTGACCGCCGCCAACACCGGCGCACCCCTGACCGCCGAGGGCGTGGAGTCGCTGGCCACGCTGAGGGCCTCCACCAAGCGCGGCGAGCAGGGCTCGGCCGGACGCTTCGGCGTGGGCTTCTCCGCGGTGGCGGCGCTCAGCGACGACGTCACCGTCGACTCCGGCGGCTCGGCCGTCCGCTTCAGCGCCGAGGCCGCCCGCGCCGCGGTCACGGACCTGCTGGGCGACGACGGCGCCCACAGCGGCCTCGCGCAGGAGGTGGAGAGCCGTTCCGGGCACGTGCCCATGCTGCGGCTGCCCTTCCCCGCCGAGGCCGTCAACCGTGTGACCTCCGAGGCCCCTGAGGCAGGAGAGGGCGCCGAGGGCTACGACACCGTCGTCACCCTCCTGCTGCGCGACGACCGCGCGCGCGACCGGGTGCGCGAACTCCTGGACCGGACCGGAGAGGCGCTCCTGCTCGCCCTGCCCGGCCTGGTCGAGGTGCGCGTGGACGTCGAGGGCGCCGAACGCGTCCTCACCCGCGAGGAGGCCGCCGGAACGGCCGACCTGGTCACCGCGCACCTGGACGGCGACGGCACCCGGACCACCCTCTGGCGGACCCTCGAACGCTCGGGCTCCTTCGACCCCGCCCTGCTCGCCGACCGGCCCACCGAGGAACGGGACCGCACGTCGTGGTCGCTGACGTGGGCGGTCCCCGTGGACGAGGACGGTGCGGTCGCCGCCCTGCCCGCCGACGTCGAGTCCGTGGTCCACGCGCCCACGCCCACCGACACCGAGCTCGACCTGCCCGCCGTCCTCATCGGCACCTTCCCGCTGGGCAGCGACCGGCGCGCGGTCCAGCCCGGGGCCGCCACCGACCTGCTGCTCATGGAGGCCGCGGAGGCCTACTGCGCCCTGCTGCGGCGCTTCGACCCCCGGGCGTCGCTCGACCTGGTGCCCGGAACCCGTGTGGGCGGCGGCGCCGTCGACGCCGTCTTCCGCGCCCGGGTGGCCGAGCCCCTCCAGGACACGCCGTTCCTGGTGACGGCGGCCGGTGCGCCCGTCGCCCCGCGCGACGCCGTGCTCCTCGACACCGGGGGGCCGGGCGGGACCGACGGCCCCGCCGCCGACCTCGTCCGCGTCCTGTCCGAACTCGTTCCCCCGCTGCTGCCCGGGAGCTGGAGTCCGCGCCACCCGGCGCTGGCCGCCCTGCGCGTCCACCGCCTCGGCCTGGCCGACGTCGCCGACCTGCTCGCCGACACCGACCGGCCCCCGCACTGGTGGGCCGCGCTCTACGCCGCCCTGGACCGGGCGGGCAGGGGCGGCGCCGACCTGGACGAACTCGGCGCCCTGCCCGTCCCGCTGGCCGACGGCAGGCTCGTGCGCGGTCCCCGTTCGCTGCTGGTGCCCTCGCAGGACTGGTCGGCGGACGGCGCGCGCGGTGAAGACCGGGACGGCTGGGAGGACCGGGGAGAGCGGGACGACCGGGACGACCGAGGGGAAGGGGACGACCGGCGCGAGCGCGGGCCCCTGGACGCCCTGGCCGCCCTGGGCGTGCGCGTCGTGCACCCCGAGGCCGTGCACCCCCTCCTCAACCGCCTGGGCGCGGTGGAGGCCAGCGCCGCGACCGTTCTGCGCGACGGGCGCACCGAGGCCGCCGTCCGCGCCTCCCTGGACGCCGACGACCCCGAACCCGTGGCCGAGGCCGTGCTCGGTCTGGTGTCCGCCTCGGGGATCAGCGCCGCCGACGTGCCCTGGCTCTCCGAGCTGGCCCTGCGCGACGACGAGGACGGCTACTCGGTCGCCGCCGAGCTCCTCGTGCCCGGCGCGCCCCTGGCCGACCTCCTCGTGGACGACGCCCCCTTCGGCACCGTGCACCCGGACCTGGTGGAACGGCACGGGACCGGGGTCCTGCGCGCCGTCGGCGCGCTGTGGGAGCTGACCGCGGTCCGCGCCGAGGAGGTCGCGCTGGGCGAGGACCTGGCCTCGGTCTTCGACGGCGCGGCGGGCGAGGAGGGCCCGGACGGCCTGGAGGACTGGGCCGACGAGGTCCTCGAACGCGTGGGCGACCCGGAGCTGCCGCCGGTCGTCCCCGAGCTGGTGTGCGTCGCCGACCTGGACTACGTGGCCGACGAGCAGTGGCCCCGCGCCCTGGCCATGCTCGCCGAGGGGCCGCTGCGGGAGGCGGTGACCGCCCCCGCCCGCGTGCTGCTGCCCGACGGCCGCGTGACGGACGTGCCCTCCTACACCGCCTGGTGGCTGCGCACGCGGGCCCTGCTGGGCGGGAGCGCGCCCGCGGGGCTGCGGCTCGGAGACGCGGACCCCGCCCTGGTGGGCCTGTACGACGAGGTGAGCGCCGACGTCGATCCGGAGTTCGCCCGCGCGCTGGGCGTGCGCACCACCCTGGAGGACGTGCTGGCGGACCCGGACGGCGCGGACGACCTGCTCGCCCGGCTGGCCGACCCCCAGCGGCACGTGGACCGCGCGTCGCTGCGCAGGGTGTGGGCCGCCCTGGCCGGGGTGGACGCCGACCTGGTCACCCCGCCGTCCCGCGTGCGGGCGGTGCGGGGCGGGTCGATCGTGGTGGCCGACGCCGAGGACGCGGTCGTGGTGGACTCCCCGGACCTGCTGCCGCTGCTGGAGGAGCAGGAGCGGGCCCTGGTGCTCGCCCCGGCCGAGACGGCCGAGGCCGTGGCGGACGTGCTCGACCTGGACCTGGCCAGCGAGGCCGTGACGGGAAGGGTCGGGTCCGCGGGGCAGATGCGCCAGGTCCCGGACGAGGCGGACCTCTTCCTCGACCCGGCGGGGGAGCCCGACCGCACCTACCTGCACCACCAGACGCTCACGGTGGACGGGGTGGAGGTGGAGTGGTACGTCGCGGACGGCTCGGCGCACGCCTCGACCACTGACGGGCTGGCCCGGGCGCTGTGCTGGCGCGCGGGGCAGTGGTCCAGGAGGCACGTGCTGGCCGACGCGCTGCGGGAACCGGGGGCGGTGGCGCGGCTGCTGGCCGAGGCCGACCTGGACGACTGAGGCCGTCTCCGGCGCCCACGGGAGCGCCCGGGGGCCGACCGGCCTTCCGGGCCCGGCCCGACGACGAGGGACGCGGCCCCGGTACCGGGGCCGCGGAGCCCGTCCGCCGCACCCGCCGCGTGCGGCGGACGCAGGTCAGGCCGAAGCGACCGCCAGGTCCGCGTCCCCGTCCCGGGCCTGCTCCCAGGCGAGCACCTCCACCTCGTCGCCCACGGCCAGCGTTCCGGTGCGGGTGACGGCGAACTTGGCGCCGAAGGCCACCCCGCCCTCGGCCCGGCGGTAGTCCGCCAGGGTGCGCAGCGGCTCGGGCCCCGCCTTGACGCCCCGGGCCTGGTCGACGGTCGTGGCCACGCAGCGGACGCACACCTTGGCGAAGCCCAGCTCCGCGGTGCCCAGGCGCAGGGCGCGGACGCGGTCCTCGGTGTGCGGCTCGGCCCACCCCGACACCACGATGTTGGGCCGGAAGCGGTTCATCGGCACGGGTTCGGCGCCCCGGGCGAGGATGCGCTCGCCGAGCAGGTCGAGGGAGGCCAGCGACGCCATCAGCACCGCGGTGCTGTCCGCGAACGCGCTGGTGCCCGGGGTCAGCCCGCCCACGTGGCGGTCGTGGTCGTCGGGCACCCGCACCAGGCGGCTGGGCGCGCCGAGCGCCTCCGACAGCCACTCCGCGGCCTCACGGCCCTGGTCCACGCCGACGAACGGCTGCCGGTGCATGGTCACGTCCAGGCGCGGGCCCTCGGGGTCCACCCCGACCTCCAGGGGCGCCGACCCGCCGGTCCCCGCCCCGGGGGCCCACCCCAGGCTCAGACGCGCGCCGTCCGCGGTGATCCCCGCGCGGATGAGCGCCATGCGGGGGTCGTTGCGCTGGCTGCGGAAGCCCCCGGCGTCGTCGACCACCATGAACGTGCGATCGTGCCTGATACCGGCGGACGTCATCTCGGCGGTCCGCACGGACGTGCCCGCGCATCCCTTGACCGGGTAGTGGACGAGTTCCTCGATTCGCGCCATGGGAGAACGCTAGCGCATCGGTTCGTCAACGCCAGCTTGTACAAGCCTTCGCCTGTAAGGCCAGGTCATGCGCGCCTTCGACGTCCTCGGAGACCCCGTCCGGCGCCGCCCGCTGGGACTGCTCGACGAGGGCGAGCGCTCCTCGGGCGAGCTGACCGGGGGCGTACGGGCCGAGTTCGGCGCCTTCCGGCCCGCCGGGGCCGTCCGCCCGGGCGGCCCCGGTCAGCGGGCCACCCGGAAGAACCCCTCCGCGATGAGGGTGCGCAGCGCGTCGGGCGTGCGCTCGCGCACCAGCGCGGGGTCCTCGCCGATGAGCTCGGCGATGACGTTCAGCAGCGGGCCGACCGGCATGGTGCCGTCGCACACCCCCGCCAGGGCGGCCTCCACCGTCCCCACGCGGGCCACGCGCCGCAGGCCGTCGCGCTGGCGCAGCAGGATCTTCTCCGGGTCCGGAGCGCCGGGGCGCCCCACCCTCTCCTCCACCACGCCCGGCGCGAGCGCCACGTGCGCGGACAGCAGCGCCGCGTCGGTCAGGCGCAGCGCGGTCATCGCCCCGTCCACCACGTCGGGCAGGTAGGGGCCCACGGGCCGCTCGATCTCGTGCCGCAGCTCCTCCACGCGCACGGTCGCGTCCTGGGCGACGTCGTTGCGCAGGCAGATCCACCCGAACCCGATGCCCTTGATGCCCTCGCGCTCGAAGTAGTCGAGCCAGGCGTCGTAGCGGCGGGTGTACTCGGGGGTGCCGTGCTCGCAGGAGTCGCGCAGCCACAGCTCCACGTACTCGGCGGGGTCCTGCACGTCGCGCTGGACCACCCAGCCCGAGCACCCGGTCCCGGTCACCCAGCCGCCGACCCGGTCCTCCCAGTCGTCGCCGTCGCGGTGCACCCAGTTCGCCAGGATCTGGCACCAGCCGCCCTCGGTCAGGTGCGCCGGGGCCTGTCGCACCAGCTCGGCGCACACGGTGTCGCCGGGCAGGTCCGACTCCCGGTAGGTGTACCGGGAGGAGTCGGGGGTGATCACGAACGGCGGGTTGGACACGATCAGGTCGAAGCGCTCGCCCGCGACCGGTTCGTACAGCGAACCCTGCTCCAGGCGGGCGTCGGTGACCCCGGACAGGGCCAGGCTGATCCCGGCCAGGCGCACGGCGCGCGGGTTGAGGTCGGTGGCCACCACCTCGCGCGCCCGCGAGGCCAGGTGCAGGGCCTGCACCCCGCAGCCGGTGCCCACGTCCAGGGCGCGCTCCACCGGTCCGTCCACGATCAGCTGGGACAGGGTGGAGGAGGCGCCGCCCGCACCCACCACGTGGTCGGGAGCGGGGACCGCGCCGCTGCCGGGGCGCACCTTGGGGTCGGAGACCACGAACCCGGGCCTGCCGTCCTCCAGCTCCCAGGGGCCCAGGTGCACCAGGGCGCGCACGACGGGCCCGCTCTGCCCCTCCTCCACGGTGACCAGACCGGCCTCGGCCAGCTCGTCCACGGGCAGGATCGAACGCGCGGCGCGCGCGGGGATGGACGACCGCAGCCACCACAGGCGCAGCAGCAGTCCGAGCCGTTCGTCGCCGCCGGTGGCGCGCAGGGCGGGCACCAGCTCCTCGCGGGCCAGTGCGCGCGCGGCGGCGTCGCCGAGGCGGTCGCGGACGCCGGACACGGTGTAGTCGGCGTCGATGAGGATGCCGCGGAGTCGCTCGGCCAGACCGCGCGGAAATCTCGTCTCAGACACCCGCCCATTATCGGGCAGAACCGCGGTGCCCCGCCGGGGGGTGCCCGGCGCTGGTCAGGAGTGGTCGGCCCGGCGCTCGGCGGCGTCGGAGCGCCTGCGCAGCAGGTGGGGTATGTACAGGAACCCGAACACGCCCAGCACGATGCCGGTCACGCAGACGCCGATCCACCAGCGCTCGGACGCGGGCAGCCCGTCGCCCATCGCGATGAGGACCACGAGCGCCACCGTCCACGCCAGGGTGCCGATCGCGGCGGGCACGCGGTAGTCGCTCTCGTGGACGTCCGGGTCGGGCTGGCGAGGTTTGCGCACGGTTCCAGGCTATCCGCTCACCGCGGGGGAGGGCGCGTGCGTGCGGGGGAGGCGGTGCGCGCACCGGCGGAGGCGGGCGCGCACGCCGGACCGCCCCGCCGCGTGGGGAAGGATTCGTCACATCCGAGGAGCCGATCCTCCGGCCCTCTGGTCTTTCCTACGAAAAACCAGGGAAACGTGTGGTCGGTGTTGTGTGAACATGCAACTAATCTGACGCAGAATCCTTCTTGTCCAGTAAGTACGACCAGGTCAGGCTGACGACGTGAAAACTCCGAGTCCATCCCCCAGCGGTACCGGCAAGACGCCGTCGGGCCGCCTCGACCGCTACTTCCGCGTCTCCGAGCGCGGATCCACCTTCGGCACCGAGGTGCGGGGCGGTCTGGCGACCTTCTTCGCCATGGCCTACATCGTCGTCCTCAACCCGCTCATCATCGGTACGGCCGAGGACGTCAACGGAGAGACCCTGGGCATCCCCCAGGTGGCCGCCGTCACCGCCCTGGTCGCCGCGATCTCCTGCGTGCTCATGGGCGTGGTCAGCCGCTACCCCTTCGCGATCGCGGCGGGCATGGGACTCAACGCCGTCGTCGCCTACGGCATCGCGCCGGTCATGCCCTGGTCCGACGTCTTCCTGCTGATCATCATCGAGGGCGTGCTGCTGCTGATCCTGGTGCTCACCGGGTTCCGCACCGCGGTCTTCGCCGCCATCCCGCCCGGCCTCAAGGTCGCCATCGCCGTCGGAGTGGGCCTCTTCCTGGCCCTGGTCGGCCTGGTCAACGCCGGTTTCGTGCAGGCCGGTGAGGGCACCCCCGTCCAGCTCGGCAACGGTGGCCTCCAGGGCTGGCCGATCCTGATCTTCGTCATCGGCCTGCTGATCACCGTCGCGCTGTACGTGCGCAAGGTGCCGGGCTCGATGCTCATCGGCATCATCGTCTCCACGGCCGTCGCCCTCCTCGTGGAGTCGCTGTTCGGCGGCGGCGACAACCGCCTCGGCTGGAGCCTGACGGTCCCGACCCTGTCCACCGGCGGGGGAGTGGTGGCGGTCCCCGACTTCTCGCTCGTCGGCATGTTCGCCGACGGCGGTCTCGACGTGTTCTCCCGCTGGGCCGACATCGGCGTCGCCACCGTGGTCATGCTGATCTTCACGCTGCTGCTCGCCGACTTCTTCGACACCATGGGCACCATGGTCGGCGTCGCCCACCAGGGCGACCTGGCCGACGAGGACGGCAACATCCGGGGCTCCCGCGAGGTGCTGGCCGCCGACTCCGTCGGCACGATCCTGGGCGGCCTGGGCTCGGCCTCGGTCGCCACCATCTACGCCGAGTCCGCCGCGGGCGTCGGCGAGGGCGCCCGCACCGGTATCGCGCCGATCGTCACCGGCGTCCTGATGATGCTGGCCACCCTGTTCACTCCGCTGGTGAACCTGGTGCCCTTCGAGGCCGCCACGCCGGTGCTGGTGATCGTGGGGTTCATGATGATGGTCCAGGTCGTCAACATCGACTTCAGGGATCCGGCGCTGGGCCTGGGGTCCTTCATGGCGATCATCATGATGCCCTTCACCTACTCGATCGCCAACGGCATCGGGTTCGGCCTGCTGACCTACGCCTTCGTCAGCCTGGTCACGGGCAAGGGACGCCAGGTCCACCCGCTGCTGTGGCTGATCTCGCTGGTCTTCCTGATCCACTTCGCCGAGGCGCCGATCAACGCCCTGATCGGCTGAGGCACGGCTTTCGCGCCGTCCGGGAATTCCGGCGGCGGTGGACGGCGTTGACTCCGGTGATGAGTCAACGCCGTTTACTTATTTGCCCGCTTTGTCCACCCGGCCGGGATCGAAGCCGACCGCCGATGGCCGCATCAGTCCCTCCCCTCACGTCCGAGGGGAGGGACTGATGCGGCGTATCGCCATGTTCCGGTCCCTGGCCAACCGCAACTACCGGCTGTACGCCCTGGGCCAGCTGCTGTCCAACCCCGGCACGTGGATGCAGCGCATCGCGCAGGACTGGCTGGTCCTCCAGCTCAGCGGGGGCAGCGGTATCGCGCTCGGCATGACCACCGCCCTCCAGTTCCTGCCGCTGCTCCTCTTCGGGCTGTGGGGCGGGGCGCTGGTCGACCGGCTGGACAAGCGCAGGCTGCTGGTGTGCACCCAGGCCGCCATGGGCGTGCTCGCGGTCGGCCTCGGAATCCTGGCCACCGCGGGGGCCGCGCAGGTCTGGCACGTGTACCTGTTCGCCTTCGGGCTCGGCCTGATCACCGTGCTCGACAACCCCGGGCGGCAGGCCTTCGTCCCGGAGATGGTCGAGCGCGAGCACCTGTCCAACGCCATCGCGCTCAACAGCGCCAGCTTCCAGCTCGGCCGGGTGACCGGTCCGGCCGTCGCCGGTCTGCTCATCGCGGTCATCGGCAGCGGACCGGTCTTCCTCATCAACGGCGCGTCGTTCGGGTTCACCATCCTCGCCCTGATGATGATCCGCACCTCCGAGCTCAACCCCGCCGAGCGGGTGGCCCGGGGCAAGGGGCAGATCCGGGAGGGGCTGCGCTACATCGGCGGCAGGCGCGACCTGGTCCTGCTGCTGGTGCTGGCCGCCGCCACGCAGTTCTTCGGCGCCAACAGCCAGAACCAGATCGCGCTGATGGTCAACAACGTGTTCGAGGCCGGAGCCGACGCGTTCGGCGTGGCCGCCGCCTTCCTGGCCGTCGGCGCCCTCGCCGGCGCCCTGCTGGCCGCCCGCCGCGACCGGCCCCGGCTGCGGCTGGTGCTGATCGGGTCGCTGGCCTTCGGCGCGCTCCAGGTCGTCGCCGGGCTCATGCCCGGCTACGTGCCGTTCGTCCTGGTGCTGGTGCCCATGGGCGTGGCCTTCATGACGTACGTGACCACGCTCAACGCCACCTTCCAGCTCAGCGTGGACCCGCGGATGCGCGGACGCGTCATGAGCATGTTCCTGCTGGTGTTCATGGGCGTGGCGCCCATCGGCGCGCCCGTGGTGGGCCTGCTCGCCGACACCTTCGGCCCGGAGACGAGCCTGGTCATCGGCGGTGCGGTGACCCTCGTGGTCGTCGCGGTCATCTCCGCCCTGCTCTTCCGCGCCAAGGGCGTGCGCCCGCGCGACGTGCTCCCGGGGCGGCGCCCCTCCTCGGACGCGGAGACCGCCGAGGAGGCGACCGCCGAGGAGGAGACCGCGGAGACCGGGAGCGAGCGCGAGGAGGCCCCGGAGGCGGAGCGCGAGCGGGTGGACGCCGAGCGCCTCCCGGACGGCTCCACCCGGGTCCGCCTCGTCCCGGACGGGGACGGGACCCGACCGGACACGGTCACCCGTACCTGAGACTCCCGGTCGTGCCCCGCCGTCCTCGGGGCACGACCGGGGCGGCCGTTCCGGCCCTTCGGAGCCCGTGTCGCCGCCGAACCGGCCGCCCGCGGGCCCGGCGGGGCTCCGGCGGACTTCCCGGGGAACGGACCCGGCGCCCCGACAAACCGCAACCGCCGGGCAGAGCGCAGCTCCCGGGGAGAATGGGGGCATGAGACTGTTCGCGGCACTGGACCCGCCCCCCGACACGGCGCACGCGCTGCGCCGGGCCGTCGACCGGGGCCGCGGCCACACCCCCGGCCTGCGCTGGGCCGATCCCGGCGAGTGGCACCTCACCCTGGTCTTCCTCGGCGAGGTGGACGAGGCCCTCCTGCCCGCGCTCGGCGACGCCCTCGGCCGGGAGGCCCGCGGGCACCGGCCCTTCCGCATCACCGCCGAGGGCTGGGGAGCCTTTCCGGGCGACCTCCGCCGCGCCTCCGTGCTCTGGGCCGGACTCGGCGGCGACACCGCGTCCCTCCACGCCCTCGCCGACGGACTGCGCGCCGCCGCCGCCGAAGTCGGCGTACCCGTCGAGAACCGCCCCTACGTGCCGCACATCACGGTGGCCCGCAGCCGTCCCGCGCGCGACCTCACCGGAACCGCCGACGCCCTCGGCCCGCTGCCAGGCCACGGGTGGCCGGTCCGCGAGGCGCATCTCGTGGAGAGCAGGCCGGAGCGGGAGGACCGCTACCGAACCGTCCGGACCTGGCGGTTAGGCTGGGAGGCGGATCCCACCCGACCTCCTGAGCGGAGCACGTCATGAGCATGCTCACCAACAACCGCAAGCAGCGCTGGCTGCTGCCCGTGGTTCTGGGGGGCATCATGCTCATCGTGCTCCTGGGCGCCCTCGTCGGCTGAGCCGCCGCGCGGCGGCCCCCGACCGGCGTGCGCCAGGCCGACGACGGCGGCCCGCCCCCGCCCCGACGGTCACCGGCCGCTCTCCCCGCCGTCCCCGGGTCACGCGGAGGCGGAGGCCAGGCTCACCGCGCGCGTGATCAGGTCCGCGTTGTCGTGCGCCTCCCCGCCGTCGGGCAGCCGCATGGTGTCCTCCAGCCCCATCCGGATGTCGTAGCCCGAGGCCACCGCCGTCTCCAGGACCGGCCAGGCCGTCGCGTCGGCCCCGTGCAGCAGCCGCGGCTGGTTCGCCCCCGCCCGGTCCAGCAGGGAGCAGATCGCCTCGGCGTTGCGCCGGGCGTCCTCCACCGCGACCTGCGTGGGCTCCACCAGCACCGCCGCCGCCCTGAGCTTCGTGGCGACGAGGATGCGCGCGGCCTCCACCGTCCACACCCCGGCCTCCACCCCGATCCGGCGGTCCTCCAGCAGGTGCGCCAGGTCCACCGAGCCCGCCTCGTGCAGGTTCACGGTGACCGAGTCCGGCAGCGCCGACGAGGCCCAGCGCTGCACCAGGTCGTAGCGCCGCCACGGATCCGACTCCGCCGACAGCGACGTGGTCAGCGACACCGGCACCCGCGGTCCGTCGGCGCGCAGCCGCTCCATGAGCGGGCCCACCACCTGGGGCGCCAGCGACTCGGCCCCGGTGGGGTCGCGCGGATGCAGGTGCAGCTCGGTCGCGCCCGCCGCCACCACCGCGTGCGCGTCCGCCACCAGCTGGTCCACGGACACGGGCAGGGCGGGGTGCGCTCCGGGGCGGCGGTCCCCGTTGAGACAGGCGACGATCCTCATGGGTGCCCTCCTAACGGCGCTCCGTAAGCCCAATGTGCCCGTTACCGCACGGGTACAAGCCATCCGTGGCGTTCCCTGGCAGGATGTCGGTCATGAGAACTCCGCTCGTTCTTGCCGCCGCAGCCCTCTTCGCGACCCTCCCGGCCGCCCCGGCCCTGGCCTTCCCCGAGGACCCGAGCGACCCCGGCACCGGTGGTGTCGACTACCCCCGCGGAGGCGAGGGGCCCGAGGGCTCCGAGATCGCCTTCGAGTTCCAGGACCCGAGGATCTCCGAGTCCAGTGGAATCGCCCCCTCCCTGCTGCACGAAGGCGTGTGGTGGACCCACAACGACAGCGGCGAGCACCTGAACGAGGTGTACGCGGTCGACGAGGAGGGGCACACCCTCGCCACGGTCACGCTGAACCTGGACCGCCGTGACTGGGAGGCGATCACGGTCGCCGAGGCCCCCGACGGGACGCCGTCGGTCCTGGTGGCCGACATCGGCGACAACTTCGACGGCGGCTGGCCCGACGTCAGCGTCCACCGCTTCCCCGAACCCGGGGCGCTCGCCGACACGGCGGTCGACCCGCAGGTGTTCACCTTCACCTACGAGGACGGGGGACGCGACGCCGAGTCGCTGATGGTCGACCCCCGCGACGGCCGGATGTACGTGGTGACCAAGGAGTTCTCCGGCGGCCTGTACGCCGCGCCCGAGGAGCTCGAACCGGGGGCCGAGCACATCCTGGAGCGGATCGACTCGGCGCCCCTGTTCGCCACCGACGCCGCCTTCAGCCCTGACGGCAGCCGCTACGTGGTCCGCACCTACTGGGGGGCCACGGTCTACGACGCCACCGGGGGCGTGCCGGGCTCCTCCCTGGGCGCCTTCGACCTGCCCGAGTCCGACCAGGGCGAGGCCATCGCCTTCACCCCCGACGGCACCGCCCTCATGGCCGGGACCGAGGGACCCGGGGCGCCGGTCTGGCGGATCCCGCTGGAGGACCGCTACCTCGCCGAGGAGCCCCCGGTGCGGGAGGTCGCCGCGCGGGAGGCGCCCGCGGGGGAGGGCGGGACCGTCGAGCCCGAGACGCGGGGGGCGCTGCCCTTCATCGTGGGCGGCGGCGCGGTCGCCGCCCTGGTCATCGTCGCGATCGTCCTGCTGGCCCGACGGGGCTGACTCCCTACCCCTCGGGCTGCGGGTCCAGGAAGTGCTCGCGCGCCAGGAAGGCGTGCCGGGAGAAGTCGGTGAACACGCCGTCCACCCCGGCCTCGAAGAAGGCCTCGTACTCGGCGGCGAAGGAGCCGTAGTCGCCCGGTCCGCCTTCCGAGCGCAGCTCGGCGGGAAGGAAGTGGTTCTCGCTGCGGAACGTGTACGGGTGCACCAGGAGCCCGGCCGCGTGCGCGTTCTCCACCAGGTCGGTCGGCTCCCCGAGCACCCCGTCCTCCACGGGCACGACCAGGCTCTTGGCCGGGCCGATCGCGTGCGCGAACGTCGCCACCTCGGCCAGGCCGTCCGGCGTGGTGTGGTGCAGCCAGCGCTCCTCGGAGCCCATGAGGTAGACCAGCGGCAGCTCCGTCACGGCCAGCTTGCGCAGGCTGTCGGCCTCGAAGGACTGGAGGAACACCGGCACCAGCGGCTCGGGGCCCGTCAGCCCCGCCTCGCGCAGGGCCTGGATCAGCACCGGCTCCAGCTCCAGGCCCTGCGCCTCGTGGTAGGCGGGGTGCTTGGTCTCGGGGTAGATCCCGATCGGGCGGCCCAGCTCCTTGGTCAGCGCCAGCGCCAGCTCGATGACCTCCTCCAGGGTCGGGATCCCGTAGGTCCCGTCCATCACGGCGTTGTCCGCGCGCACGTCCCGGAGGCGCTCCACCGCGCGCAGCGTCCGGATCTCCTCCAGCGTGAAGTCCTGGGCGAAGAACCCGGTCACCTCGCGCCCGTCGACGGTGCGCGTGGTGCGCCGGTCGGCGAACTCGGGGCGCTCGGCCACGTCCGTGGTCCCGCCGATCTCCTGCTCGTGGCGGCAGACCAGCCTCCCGTCCCTGGTCGAGACCAGGTCCATCTCGATGAAGTCGCCGCCGTGCCGGGCCCCCAGCTCGTAGGAGGCCAGCGTGTGCTCGGGGCGGTGCCCCGACGCACCGCGGTGCGAGATGATCTTGATGGGGGGTTCCTTCTTGTTCCTGCGCACAGCCGAACCGTCCTGAGAAGCGAGATGCCGGGAAAAGGGGGAGGCCGACCCGACGCGGGTCGGCCTCCATTGTGCAACGCGGGGCGAACGGGTCAGGACAGCTCGGTGAGCACGTGGTCCACGCACTCGGTGAGCGCGCGCACGTCGTCCGGGTCGATCGCCGGGAACATGGCCACGCGCAGCTGGTTGCGGCCCAGCTTGCGGTAGGGCTCGGTGTCGACCACGCCGTTGGCGCGCAGGACCCGGGCCACCGCGGCGGCGTCCACGTCGTCGCTGAAGTCGATGGTGCCGACCACCTGAGAGCGCTTGGACGGGTCGGTGACGAACGGCGTCGCGACCGGCGACTTCTCCGCCCAGTCGTAGAGGACCGAGGAGGACTCGGCGGTGCGCGCCACGGTCCACTCCAGGCCGCCCTGGCCGTTCATCCACTCCAGCTGCTCGGCGAGCAGCAGCAGCGTGGCCACGGCCGGGGTGTTGTAGGTCTGGTCCTTGCGGGAGTTGTCGATCGCCGTGGGCAGCGAGAAGAACTCCGGCACGTAGCGGCCGCTCGCCGCGATCTCCTCCACGCGGGCCAGGGCCCGGGGCGACATGACGGCCAGCCACAGCCCGCCGTCGGCGGCGAAGCTCTTCTGCGGCGCGAAGTAGTAGACGTCGGTCTCGGCGATGTCGACCGGCAGGCCGCCCGCGCCGCTGGTGGCGTCCACGAGGACGAGCGCGTCCTCGTCGGCGCCCGCCACGCGCCTGATGGGCGCGGCCACACCGGTGGACGTCTCGTTGTGGGTCAGCGCGTACACGTCCACGCCGGCCTCGGCCGCGGGCTCGCTGTGGCTGCCCGGGTCGGTGCTGATGACGGTGGGCTCCTGGAGCCAGGGCGCGCCCTTGGCGACCTTCGCGAACTTGCTGGAGAACTCGCCGAAGGCGAGGTGCTGGGACTTCTCGCGCAGCAGGCCGTGCGCGGCGATGTCCCAGAAGGCGGTGGTGCCGCCGTTGCCGAGGACCACCTCGTAGCCGTCGGGGAGGGAGAACAGCTCGCTCACCCCGGAGCGGACCCGGGAGACCAGGGACTTGACCGGCTTCTGCCGGTGGGAGGTGCCCATGTAGCGGGAGCCGGAGGCGGCCAGGGCCTCGATCTGGGCGGGGCGGACTTTGGACGGGCCGCTGCCGAAACGGCCGTCGGAGGGCAGCAGGTTCGCGGGGATCTGAATCTCGTCGGTCACGACCACCAGCGTAGTGGCGGTGGAGGCGGCGGAGCCGGTCAGGGCCGCTGTTGGGGCTCCTGAAATGAAGCGGGGAAGCGGGCGCTATGTCACGTTCCCAAAGGTTCTGGCCGGTATAGGCCAGTCGCATTTCCATTCATACAGGTGCATTTTCCGCTAGGAGTGCGGTCTTATGGGAGGGGTTTCGGGGGGAACGCCAGAACACGACGCGCGATACGGAGGGGCGTCCACACGTGGCCGACAGCAGCACCGACCCCGAGACCGCCCGCGGGCGTGAGGGCAACGCCTTCCTGCGGGTCTTCGACGCCCTGCGCGTACGCCCCACAAGGGCCGACACCCGCCTCATGGGCAGGATGGAGCGGCGGGCCGCTCGCAGGCTCCCCGTCGGCAACCGCGGCGGCGCCCAGCGCGGCGACGTGGCCGAGCCCCCGCCCGTGCTCGACCTGGAACTGGAGGAGGGCGCCGACCGCGAGGCCCTGCTGCGGGTGCTCACCGAGCGCTGCGGCGACCAGCCGGTCTGGCGGCTGCCCCCGCGCCCCTCCGACGCCCCCGCGCCCGGGGCGCGGTCCCGGGCGCACGAGGCCCACGCCACCACCGAGGAGCTCTACGACCTGATGTCGGGCCTGCTGGCCGAGGCCGACGCCGTACGGCCCGCCAAGGAGCGCGGGCGCAGGCCCCCGCCCTGGCCCCGCTTCGCGCGGCTGCGCTCCCTGCTGTGGCTGCGCGTGTGCAGGCTCGGCGCCATCCGCTCCGCGGTCTCGGGGGAGGAGGTCGTCCAGGACGAGGCCGACCTCGACGCCAACGCCAAGGCGCAGATCTACGTCGTCGCCGAGCTGAGCCGGGCCAAGCTCGAACACGGCCGGGGCGCGGACCGCGGCGCCGACCGGGCGGCGGACGGCACCGGGGCCGTGCGCCGCTACCCCCACCGCCTGCGCTCGGGCCTGCGCGGCCTCTACGACCGCGCCTTCCAGCGGACCGCCGTGTTCGTCGCCCGCCTCACCGGACGCCTCGTCCGCGACCCCGGGGCCGACGGAGAACGCGGTGAGCCCGGCGGGGCCGGTGGCGGCCGCCCTCCCGAGCGCCCCGACACCACGCCCGCGCACGACGGCTGGTGGGCGACCCTGGCCCCGCGCCGCCGACGGCACGCGGTCGTCGCGGTCGTGCCCCCGCAGGAGCGGCCCGAGCGCGGGAAGGACGACGACGCCGCCGAACGCCCGCGCGGAGAGCGTCCGCCCGGCGTCCACCGGCTCGCCGTCAACGCCTTCCTCGACGACCTCGCGCACACCCACGGCGGCTCCCCGGGGCGCCGCCCGTTCTCCCCGCGCCGCGGGCGCCGCCAGCGCCCCGTGCTCCTCGTGGACCAGGACCGCCTCGACCGGGTCGGCCGCCACCGGCCCCGCCGGGCTCACCGCGTTCTCCGTCGGCCCCGGGGTCGCGGACGAGGCGTCCGGTGAGGCGTCGGCGGTTGAGCAGGTTGAGGACGTGGACGCCGCGGGCGCGGTGGTTGCGCGGGACCGACCCCCTGCTCGTCGTGCAGGTGCGCGACCGCGGCACCCGGCCGCTGGTGGACGACCGGGTGGACGTCTCCCGCTACCCCACGCTGCCCGAGGCCGAGAACGGCAGCCGCCCCGAGGAGGCGGTGTCGCGGTGGCTGCGCGAGCGCCACGCCGCCGGGGTGCTGGGCCGCTCCCGGCTGCTCACCCTGCGGATCCCGGCCGACTCCTCCGCCTGGGCGGGCAACCCCGACCCGCCCGAGCGCGCCCGGGTGCTCACCGCCGGTGCGATCACCGGGGTCGCGGCCACGGCGACCGCCGCGGCCACCGCCGTCGCCGTCCTGGCCCTGTGGGTGGTCGGCCCGGTCGTGGCCGAGCGCTTCAACCCGTGCGCGTCGGGCGGGGTCTGGACGCCCCGGGGCATCGAACGGCACGGCAAGGACTGCGTCGGGGTGACCTTCGGCGACTTCGTCTTCCACGAGCGCCTGCGCGAGGTCACCGAGCGCATCCACGAGCAGAACGAGCGGATCGACGAGGACGACGAGAACCACGTCACCATCGCCTACGTCGCCGAACTCAGCACCACCGGCGGCAGCGACCTGTCCCTGGCCGGGGTCCAGGGCGAGCTGCTGGGCCTGGCCCACCAGCAGGCCGAGCACAACGCCTCGGGCGACGCCTCCCTGCCCCGGATCAAGATCCTGATCGCCAACACCGGCGAGGGCTGGCGGTACGCGCGCGAGACCGCCGAGACGATCGTCGAACGCGCCCAGGACGAGGGCCTGGGCATGGACCGGCCGGTGGCCGCCGTCGGCTTCGGCCACAGCGTCCAGCCCAACACCGAGGCCGTCCGCGTCCTCAGCGGGGCCCGGATCCCCATGGTCGGCACCACCGCCACCTTCGACGACGTGGCCATGGAGACCTCGGGCAAGTACAGCCAGTACTTCTTCCCCGTGGCGCCCTCCAACACCCGCCTGGCCGACCAGGCCGCCCTGTGGGCCTACCGCGGCGTGCCGTGGACGGGCGAGGGGCTGGTCGAGGGGCAGGAGCCCGAGTCGCTGGGCCCCGCCCGCACCGCCGTGGCCATCGCCGACAACCAGGAGGGGGAGAGCTACGGCCCCCACCTGGCGGTGCGGTTCATGAACGCCTTCCGCGCCCTGGGCGGCCAGCCCTGGACGGACGGCGGGCAGGCCCACCCCGTCACCCTCGCCGACGGCGGCGCCGACCCCTTCCCCGGCGTGCTGCCCTACCAGGACGGCGGCCCCACCCAGGCCGACCAGCTGTCGCGGGTGTGCGCCGAGGACCCGCCCGACGTCATCTACTTCGCGGGCCGCTCCACCGACTTCATGGACTTCCACAACCAGATCCAGGAGGAGGGGATGTGCGTGGAGGCCGGGGTCGACATCCTCGGCGGGGACGACATCGCCAAGTTCGTCACCGACCACGCCGAGACGCTCGGCCACGCCTCCGGGTACCCCGTCTTCTACACCCCGCTCGCCGCCAGCGGCGCCTGGAGCCAGTACACGCGCGGCAGCGAGCGCGCCTTCTACGCCGAGGCCGACGCCCTCATCGGGGAGCTCTACAACGGCCAGGAGGAGGACGAGGAGACCGAGGAGGAGCGGGGGACCGACGCCGAGGCCGTGGCGGCCGACGGCGGCATGCCCTCGATCACCCACGCCGCCGTCGCCCACGACGCGCTCAAGGTGGTCTCACGCGCGCTGCGGGGCATCTCCCACCCCCTCCCCCAGAGCGACGGGCCCCGGGAGGCCTCGGCCGCGCCCACCGAGCGGCCCTCGCCGTTCCTGGGCACCGACGCCGGGTACGAGCAGGAGCAGCAGGCGCTCGTGGAGAACATCCAGGGCACGCACAACCTGTCCGCCGTCTCCGGCTACCTCGGCTTCGGGGAGCCCTCCGAGGGCAACTGGTACCGCGACCGCATGGTCCAGCTCGTCGTGGTCGGCCCGCTGGGCTCGGACGGCGAACGCCAGCACGTGATCGCCGCCTGCGGCCAGGTCAGCACGGGCACGGTCGACCCCGGACCGGCGTGCGCCTGACGCGCGGGTCCGGGTGGCGCGCGCGGCACCCGACACGAGAGGATGCCCCGTGTGGACCACCAAGACCCCGCCGAACTGCGCAAACCGTACCTGGGCGCGCCCCTGAGGCGCTCCGGCCTCGCCGACCACCCCATGACGCAGTTCCACCTGTGGTTCGACGAGGCCTACGACTCCGGACTGGCCGAACCCAACGCCATGGTCCTGGCGTCCGTGGAGCCCTCGGGCATGCCCCGCGCCCGCACCGTGCTGATGAAGGGCTACGACAGCACGGGACTGCGCTTCTTCACCAACTACACCTCGCGCAAGGGACGGGCCCTGGAGGCCGACCCGCGCGCCAGCGCGGTCTTCCCCTGGCACGCCATCCGGCGCCAGGTCCTGCTGGCCGGACGGGTGGAGCGGCTCAGCGACGAGGAGAACGACCGCTACTTCGCCTCGCGTCCGCGCGGCTCCCAGCTGGGCGCCTGGGCCAGCGAGCGCCAGTCGCGGCCGGTGGCGGACCGGGCCGAACTCGACCGGCTCTACCGGGAGTTCGACACGGTCTGGGCCGCCGAGGAGGAGATCCCCCGGCCCGCCTACTGGGGCGGCTTCCGGCTCGTGCCGAGCGAGGTGGAGTTCTGGCAGGGCGGTGCCGACCGCATGCACGACCGGTTCCGCTACCTGCGCGAACCCGACGGCTCCTGGAGCGTGGAGCGCCTGGCGCCCTGACCGGGCCGTCCGGTGACGCGCTCGTCGCGCGCCGCTCCCGAGAGTGATCTTGGCCGCTTCGTACGGGAGTTCGGGGGCGGTTCCCGCAGGTGGGCGACGGCCCGACGCCCCTCCGGCGCACGCGGTGGGCTGGAAGGCCCCCGTCTGCGTGACCAAGTGCCCTTGCCGCAGGGGGAGAACGTATCCGCATCGTGAGACCGGGCAGAAATCCGGGCGCCCCGCGCCACGATATGCTTGCGTGTATCGGTGGTCGCTCCCGCGGTCCTGCGGACGCCCCGGTCCCCACTCGGCCCCTGGGAATCACGTCGCCCCGGCCTGTGTTGTGAGAGACCCGCCGTGCCCGTCGTGACCGCGCGCCGGGCACAGAGCCTTGGGAGGGGAGACTTGACCGCACACGGGCTGATCGACACCACGGAGATGTACCTCCGTACGGTCTTCGAGCTCGAAGAGGAGGGCATCGTCCCGCTTCGGGCCCGTATCGCCGAACGCCTGCACCAGAGCGGCCCCACGGTGAGCCAGACCGTGGCCCGCATGGAGCGCGACGGCCTGCTGCGGGTGGAGAACGACAGGCACCTGGTCATGACCGCCGAGGGGCGCCGCCTGGCCACCCACGTCATGCGCAAGCACCGGCTCGCCGAGCGCCTGCTCGTGGACGTCATCGGACTCCCCTGGGAGGACGTGCACATCGAGGCCTGCCGCTGGGAGCACGTCATCTCCGAGGCCGTGGAGGAGCGTCTGGTCACGCTGCTCAACGCCCCCTCGGTGTGCCCGCACGGCAACCCGATCCCGGGCCTGGACGAGCTGGGCCTGGAGGACTACTCCCCCGAGCCCTTCACCGACGACTCGATCGTCCCGATGATCGACGTCGCCGGGAACAGCGAGACCACGGTCACCGTGCGGCGTATCAGCGAGCAGATCCAGTCGGACGCCGACATCATGCTCACCTTGCGCCGATCCGGGGTACAACCGGGACAGGAAGTGGTCTTGCGAGCCTCTGACGACGGGGTCCGCGTGACCGACGGTGAGACCGGGGAAACCGAGCTCTCGGCGCTCGTCGCCGGGCACATCTTCGTCGCCAAGCCGTGAACCGTACGGACGCGTTGATTGGTTGCTCATCAGGATTGTCACATTGCGCTGCGGGAACGTTGACGGTGTTGCTACGCTCGCTCCAAGGTGCGGTCGTTCGGGGTACCCGGAGCGGGCATGTATGCAGCTCATGACGGCGAGGTGGCGGCTAGATGACACGGTGGGGTGAGCCCTTCCCCAAGGGTGACGCGCTCGCCGCGGCCGCCGTGGCGGACCAGGCGCAGATCGCCATCGTCGTCATCGACCGGGCCAGCCTCCTGCGCTACTGGAACCCCTTCGCGCGCGAGCTGTTCGGGTTCGTGGGCGGTCGCGACTACGTCGGCCTCTCCCTGCTCGACATCGGTATCCACGAGTCCGACCGGGAGCACGCCTCCCAGCTGGCCCGGCGCGTCCTGCGCGGCGAGCCGTGGGAGGGCACCTTCGCGGTGCTCCGGGGCGACTCGACCTGGATCCACGTGCGCGCCCAGGCCGTGCCCATGCACAACGAGGCCGGCGAGATCGACGGCATCACCCTGATCGCCAGGGAGGCCCTGCGCAGCGGACGGGTGGAGGAGCAGTACGGCCTGCTGGAGCGCATCGGCAGCCGCCTGACCAGCTCCCTGGAGTTCGACTCCACGGTCAGGGGGGTCGCGGGCATCCTCGTGCCGCAGTTCGCCGACCACTGCTTCATCGACCTCTACGACCGCGACCGCCTGGTCAGACAGGTGTCGGTGCACGCCGAGGGGTGGACGCCCCCGCCGCGCACCTGGTTCGAGGTCGGCGACGAGGTCCGCTACCCCGAACGCCACTTCGTCACCCAGGCCCTGCGCCGCCTGGAGACGGTGGTCAGCAGCGAGTACCTGTTCGAGAACTCGCCCAGCACGCGCTCCGACCAGGTCTCGCGCCAGGTCGGCGTCACCTCCGCCATCGCCGCCCCGCTGCGGGCCCGCGGCGAGGTGCTGGGCGTGCTCACCCTGGCGCTGTCCGGGCTCTCCCCGCGGCAGAAGAGCACCTACGGGGGCTTCGACCGCGACCTCGTCGGCGCCATCGCCTCCCGCGTGGCCCTGGCCATCGACAACGCCCGCCTGTTCGAGCAGGAGCGCAGCACCGCGCTGGCCTTCCAGCGCAGCCTGCTGCCCAGCAGCCTGCCCCGGCTGGACGGGCTGACCGCGGCCCACCGCTACCTGCCCGCGGGACCGCTGCGCTCCGACGGGTACGGGGTCCAGACCCAGATCGGCGGGGACTTCTACGACGCCATCCCGCTCTCCGCCGGACGCGTGGGCCTGGTCATCGGCGACGTCGAGGGCCGCGGCCCGCACGCCGCCGCCGTCATGGGCCAGCTGCGCGCCGCGCTGCGCGCCTTCGCCCAGGCCGACCGCGAGCCCGCCGACATCCTGCGCGAACTCGACGAGTGGGTCCGCCAGCTGGGCCAGGAGGACGAGGAGGGCGGCACCTGGATCCCCAGCGTCAGCTGCCTGTACATGGTCTACGACGCCTGGTCGCGCGAGCTGTCCTACGCCAACGCCGGGCACGCGCCCCCGCTGCTGGTCACCTCCGAGTCGGTGGAGAAGATCGACCTGGAGGTCACCGACCGCATGCTGGGCGTGCGGGCCAAGGGCGGATCGGGCGAGGACGTGGTCTACCACCAGGCCAACCTGCGCCTGCCCATCGGCGCCACCCTGGTCCTGTACACCGACGGGCTCGTGGACCGGCGCCCGGCCGGGGGCAGGGCGGACCCCGAGAGCGCCTTCGAGCTGCTGGCGGAGCGGGTGGCCGAGGTCGCCGACAAGGACGTGGACCAGATCGCCGAGGCGGCCGTGCACAGCGTCCCGGGCGAACACGACGACGACACCGCTCTGCTGGTCGTGCGCACCCACTCCGAGGAGCTGGCGCTGCGCGAGGGCTGGTTCCCCTCGGAGGCCTCCACCGTGGGCGAGGCCCGCCACATGGCGGCCCACACCTTCAGCGAGTGGGGGGTGGACCGCGACCAGGCCGAGCTGGCCTGCCTGCTGGTCTCGGAGATCGTCACCAACGTCGTCATCCACGCCACCCCGCACCCGGTTCACCGCGAGTTCACCGGCGGAGGGGTGCTGGACTCCGAGACCCCGCTCGACGCGGTGGCCGACGAGTTCGACGAGGACTGGACCGACCTGCTGGAGGCGGTGGCCGAGGAGGCCGACGAACCCGCCGAGGAGGCCGGGGAGAAGGAGTTCCTGCTGCGGCTGCGGCGGGGCGCGAACACGGTGTGGGTGGAGGTCTTCGACAACGACCTGCGCCTGCCCCGCATCCGCAGCGCCGCCGCCGACGACGAGGGCGGCCGCGGCCTGTACCTGGTCGAGCAGCTGGCCAGCCGGTGGGGGGCGCGGCCGACCCCGGACGGCAAGGCGGTCTGGTTCGAGATGCCCATGCACTCCGAGGAGACCGGGGAGCAGCACAGGGCCGACGACGGGGAGAAGGCCGGGCGGGACTAGCCTCCCGCCGCCTGCGGGCCCGGCGCCGTCGTGGAACCGCCGCGACGCGCCGGGCCCGTCCCTTCGGCGGCCGCCGGCGGTCCGCTGACGCCTGTCGCGGAGGGGGAGCGGGCCGCGGCACCGGCCCGCCCGTCAGGGAGGGTCCTGTCTAGCGCCAGGACCAGGCCCACAGCAGCAGGCACAGGAAGACGAAGAAGACCACGATTCCGCTGGTGGTCCACGGGATGTGGACCCGGGGCCGGAGCTTGCGCACCCCGATCACGAGCAGCACGACCAGCAGGCCCATGACGATGAGGCCGTCCCAAGCACCGCTCATTCCAGCTCCGACCCTTCTGGGGAGGGGGTTGTGCGGTCACAGACCCAGGCCGCGCCCGACGATCTCCTTCATGATCTCGGTGGTGCCACCGTAGATCGTCTGGACGCGGGTGTCCTGCCAGGCCCGTGCCACGGGGTATTCCATCATGTACCCGTACCCGCCGTGAAGCTGGAGGCACCGGTCCACGACCTTGTTGCACAGTTCCGTGGTCCACCACTTGGCCATGGCGGCGTCCTCCACGGTCAGCTCACCGCGGTTGAGCAGGCCGATGCCGCGGTCCACGTAGGTGCGGGCGATGTCCACCTCGGTGGCCAACTCGGCCAGAACAAAACGGGTGTTCTGGAAGCGCCCAATCGGACGGCCGAAGGCGGTCCGCTCCCGGCAGTAGGCGATGGTGTGCTGGAGCACGGCGTCGGCGGAGGCCACCGCGCAGGTGGCGATGGACAACCGCTCCTGGGGCAGGTTCTCCATCAGGTGGACGAACCCGCCGCCCTCCCGGCCGATGAGGTTGGCGGCCGGGACGCGCACGTCGTCGAAGAACAGCTCGGCGGTGTCCTGCGCCTTCATGCCGATCTTGTCGAGGTTGCGGCCCCGGGTGAACCCGGCGGCGCCGCGTTCCACCGCGATCAGCGAGAAGCCCTGCGCGCCCGCGTCGGGGTCGGTCCGGGCGACCACGATCACCAGGTCGGCGTTGACGCCGTTGGTGATGAAGGTCTTGGACCCGTTGACGACGTACTCGTCGCCGTCGCGCACCGCCGAGGTGGCGATGCCCTGGAGGTCGCTGCCCGCCCCGGGTTCGGTCATGGCGATGGCGGTGATCAGTTCGCCGCTGGCGAACCCCGGCAGCCAGCGCCGCTTCTGCTCCTCGTCGGTCAGGTCGACCATGTACGGGGCCATGACGTCGTTCTGGAGGGTGACGCCCAGGCCGCTGGCGCGGGCCCGGCAGATCTCCTCGTTGACGATGGTGTTGTAGCGGAAGTCCCGCAGCCCGGTGCCGCCGTACTCCTCGGGCACGCCGTGGCCGAGCAGGCCGACCTCGCCCGCCCTGGTCCACACCTCGCGGGGCACGATCCCGTCCCTCTCCCACTCCGGATGGCGGGGCGTGACCTCGCGCTTGAGGAACTCGGCCACCGATGCGCGGAAGAGGTCGTGGTCGGCGTCGAAGAGTTCCCGCTTCATGCTCTGCTCCGGGGTGTCGGGGATTCCTGCGTGACGCCACAGTAACCGAACAAGATTCGGTTTTGAAGGGGACAGTCCAAGCCCCGGCAAAGTTCCCGTGCCCGTGGGAGCCCGTCCGGCGGTTCCGGCGGGGCGCGGGCGCGACGGCTTCCTAGGGTGGCGGCAGCGGAGCCGGTAGCCGAGGGACGGGACCGCGTGCGGCCCGGCCGGGGGAGGGGAGGGCCATGGTCCAGTACGAGGCCAGGCATCGGGCGCGCAGGGAGCACCGGAGCGGCAGGATCGCGGTGATCATGAGCGCGCTGATGCTCACCGTGCTGCTGGCGGCCCTGGACCAGACGATCGTGTCCACCGCGCTGCCCACGATCGTGTCCGACCTCGGCGGGCTCAACCACCTGTCGTGGGTGATCACCGCCTACCTGCTCGCGGTCACGGCCGTCACGCCGCTGTGGGGCAAACTCGGCGACCAGTTCGGCCGCAAGCAGTTCTTCCTGGTGTGCATCGCCGTCTTCGTGGCGGGCTCGGCCCTGTGCGGGACCGCCCAGAGCATGCTCCAGCTCATCCTCTTCCGCGCGCTCCAGGGCGTGGGCGGCGGAGGACTCATGGTGCTGGCCTCCGCCATCATCGGCGACGTCGTCTCGCCCCGCGAGCGCGGCAAGTACCAGGGGCTGTTCGGCGCGGTGTTCGGGATCTCCAGCGTGGCCGGTCCGCTGCTCGGCGGACTGTTCGTGGACCACCTGTCCTGGCGGTGGGTGTTCTACGTCAACCTGCCGCTGGGGGTGCTGGCCTTCGTCACGGTGCTCGTGGTGCTGCCGCGCCGCCAGCCGACCGGCCGCCAGAGCATCGACTACTCCGGGATCGTGCTGCTGGCCGCCACCGCGATCTGCCTGACGCTGGTCGCCTCCTGGGGCGGCAGCCTCTACCCGTGGACGTCGCCGCAGGTCCTCGGGCTCGGCGCCGTAGCCGTGGTGCTCGGCGTGGGCTGGTGGCTGTCCGCGCGGCGGGCGCAGGACCCGGTCATGCCGCTCAGCCTGTTCCGCGACCCGACCATCGTGGTGGCCATGGCGATCGGCTTCTGCGTGGGCTTCGCGATGATGGGGTCGATGGCCTTCCTGCCGCTGTTCCTCCAGGTCGTGCACGGCCTGTCGCCCACGGCCTCGGGACTGCACCTGCTGCCGATGGTGCTGGGCCTGTTCCTGACCTCGATCACCAGCGGGCGCCTGGTCACCCGCACCGGCCACTACAAGGTCTACCCGGTGCTGGGGATGGCGGTGACCTCCCTCGGACTGTTCCTGCTCTCGCGGCTGGGCCCGGAGAGCTCGATGACGCAGATGGGGTTCTACTTCTTCGTCCTCGGTCTCGGCCTGGGCCTGGTGATGCAGGTGGTGGTCGTGGTGGTGCAGAACGCCGCCAGCTACGCGAACCTGGGAGTGGCCACCTCGGCGGCGACGTTCTTCCGCTCCATCGGGGGGTCGTTCGGCACGGCGGTGTTCGGCGCCGTCTTCTCCGGGCAGCTGGCGGCCAACCTGGCCGAGCGGGCCGCGCAGATCCAGCTGCCGCCCGGGGTGGACCCCGCGGCGCTGGAGAGCGACCCGCGCAGCCTGGACCAGCTGGCCCCGCAGGCGCAGGCGTCCTTCCTCCAGGCCTACGCGGACGCCGTGGACACCGTCTTCCTGTGCGCGGTCCCGGTCGCCCTGGCCGGGTTCGTGCTGGCGCTGTTCCTGCGGCAGATCCCGCTGCGCACCACCATCGACTCCCCGGACCTGGACGAGTCCATCCCGCCCGTGGCCGCAGCGAGCCGCAGCGCCGTCGCGCACGTGGAGAAGGAGGTGTTCCGGGCCTGCGGCCGGGAGGGTGCCGACCAGATGTACGAGCGCCTGCGCGAGGCGGCGGGCCTGGAGGTCTCGCCGCGCGCGTGCTGGGTGCTCAGCCACCTGGGCGTGACGGGGCCGCTGTCGCCCGGGGAGCTGGTGGAGATGTCCGGGCTGCCCGCCGACTACTGGGCGCCGGTCCACCGGGAGCTGGTCGAGGCGGGCTACCTGGCGGGTGGGGGCGAGCCCTGGGAGCTCAGCCGGCGCGGCGTGTCCGCCGCCCGCAGGATGTTCGAGGCCCAGCGCACCGCGCTGCGCTCGCTGCTGGCCGACTACGGGCCCGAGGAGCACCCCGAGGTGGTGGCCGCCCTGGAGCGGATCACCACCGACGTCCTGGGGGACGAGGGGGACGCCGGGCACCTGGAGCGGGGAGCGCACCGGGCGTGAGGGCACCCCAGGGGAGGGGGACCCAAGCCCCCCTTCTCAGCTTTTTTCTCCAGACTGGCACCGAGCACGGTCCGCCGCCACGGGAAGCCTCTCCCTGTGGACAACCCGCGCGACGCCGTGTTCGCGGGGGCGGGGGCTTGCCGGATCCGAGAAACCGAATACAGTTCGGTTCGTAACCGTCACCCAGGCCCTTGGAGGACCCCGTGGCCGAGGCATACATCGTCGGCGCAGTACGCACCCCCGTCGGGACGAAGAAGGGCGCCCTGGCCGCCGTGCACCCGGCGGACCTGGGGGCGCACGTGCTCAGGGAACTCGTCTCCCGGACCGGGGTGGACCCCGCCGCGGTCGAGGACGTCATCATGGGCTGCGTCAGCCAGGTCGGGCCGCAGGCGCTCGACCTCGCCCGCACCTCCTGGCTCTCCGCGGGCCTCCCGGAGTCCGTCCCCGGCGTCACCATCGACCGCCAGTGCGGCTCCTCCCAGCAGGCCGTCCACTTCGCCGCCCAGGGCGTCATGTCCGGCACCCAGGACCTCGTCGTGGCCTCGGGCGTGGAGAACATGGGCATGGTCCCCATGGGGGCCAACGTCCAGTACGCCCTCGACAACGGGCTCGGGCTGTACGGCGACGGCTGGGCCGAGCGCTACGGCCACCAGGAGATCTCCCAGTTCCGCGGCGCCCAGCTCATGTGCGAGAAGTGGGGCTTCAAGCGCGAGCAGCTGGAGGAGTTCGCCCTGGAGAGCCACCGGCGCGCGGCCCGGGCGCTGGAGGCGGGTTACTTCGACGAGCAGATCGCCCCCCTGGCCGGGGTGGAGCGCGACGAGGGCGTGCGCCCCGACACCACCCTGGAGAAGATGGCGGGCCTGAAGCCGCTGCGCGAGGGCTGGGCGCTCACCGCCGCCGTGGCCAGCCAGATCTCCGTCGGCGCGGGCGCGGTCCTGATCGCCTCCGAGCGGGCGGTCGAGCGGCACGGCCTGACCCCGTTGGCCCGGATCGTGCAGCTCTCGCTGGTGGGCGACGACCCCGTGTACATGCTCACCGCGCCCATCCCGGCGACCCGGATCGCCCTGGAGAAGGCGGGCCTGGGCATCGACGACATCGACGTCACCGAGATCAACGAGGCCTTCGCCCCGGTGCCGATGTCCTGGATCGAGGAGCTGGGCGCCGACCCGGCCAAGGTCAACCCCAACGGCGGCGCCATCGCCCTCGGCCACCCGCTGGGCGCCACCGGCACCGTGCTCATGGCCAAGCTGGTCGCAGAGCTGCACCGCACCGGCGGCCGCTACGGCCTCCAGACCATGTGCGAGGGCGGCGGCCAGGCCAACGTCACCATCATCGAGCGGGTCTAGCTCCTCCGGACCGCGCTGCCCGTGTGCTCGCGGATGTGCGAGCACACGGGCCCCTCGCGTGGCCCGGGGGCGACGGCGGCGCCTAGCGTCCGCCGGAGGCCAGCGCCGGGCCGCCGACGCCGTTGGACAGGCCCAGCCAGGCCGCCATCTCGGTCAGCTGCTCGACCAGTTCGGGCAGCGTCTCGGCGGGCGCGCCGTCCTCCAGCGTGATCCGCTGCGCCAGCAGGGTCCCCGAGGCGCGGTCCGCCTTGAGGTCCACCCGCGCCACCAGGTCCTCGCCCAGCAGGAACGGCAGCACGTAGTAGCCGTGCACCCGTTTGGCGGCGGGCACGTAGATCTCCAGCCGGTACCGGAACCCGAACAGCTCCTCCGCCCGGTCGCGCGTCCACACCAGCGAGTCGAACGGGCTCAGCAGCGCCCGCGCCCGCACGCTGCGCGGCACCCGGGCGTCCCGGTGCAGATAGGCCGTGCGGTCCCAGCCCCGCACCCGCACCGGCACCAGCTCACCCGCCTCCACCAGGTCGGAGACGGCCGCCCGGGACTCGGTGGACTTGAGGCGGAAGTAGTCGCGCAGGCACGCCTCGGTGGCCACCCCGTGGGCGCGGGCCGCGATCGACACCAGCTCCCGGTGCGCCTCCTCCGGGGTGGTCTCCGGCGCCGCGTACACCTCCGGCGGCAGCACCCGCTCGGGCAGGTCGTAGAGCCGCTCGAACTGCGTGTTGCGCCCGTTGGAGGTCAGGTCGCCCACCCAGAACAGGTACTCCAGGCACCTCTTGACCTCGGACCAGTTCCACCCCCAGTGGTCCTTGGCGCGCGGCACGTCGTGCGCCAGCGCCGCCTCCACCTGCCGGGCGCTGGCCGGGCCGATCCGCACCACCTCCTCCAGCACCGCCTTGACCAGCTCGGGCTTCTCCTCCCGGATGCGGTCCATCCACCCCACGCGCTCCTGGGCGCGGTTGCGCTCCATCCGGTGGCGCATGAGCTGGCGGGTGGAGGGCGGCACCAGGCTGGCCTCGTGCGCCCAGCACTCCACCAGCCGCGCGGCCCCCGACCCGGTCGCGGAGGTGGTCGCCCGGTCCAGCAGGGCGGTGTCGTAGGCGCCCATGCGCGCGAAGACCGGCAGGTACTGGCTGCGGGCCAGCACGTTCACGCTGTCGATCTGGAGGATGCCCACCCTGCGCACCACCCGCGCCAGGTGGGCGAGGGTCGGCTTCCCGGCGGGCCGGGGGTCGCTGAACCCCTGGGCGGCGAGCGCGATCCTGCGCGCCTGGGAGAGGGAGAGTTCCGCGTCGCGGCGGGGGTGCGGTTCTGCCATTGCGCCACCGTAACGCCGACCGCCGACAGTCCGTTCCTCCGGGCCGCGGGGCCCGTGCGTCGGACCGGCGGGGAGTGCCGAAAAACCTTTGACCCAATGCGAACCTCCGGGGGTGGGAAGCCGTCCAACAGAGCGCGACGACAACCACCGGGCACGTGCCGGGAGTCGCGCACGCCCCGGTGCGGAGGACGGCCGCACCGGGGCCACGACCGTTCCCGTGCCCCGCGCCCCCGAGGAGCGGGGCACGAACGGTCGCCTCCTCGCATTCTCCCCGACCGGAGCCCCGTGCTCCCGTTGTCCACAGGGCTGTTTTCTCCTTCCCCGTCGCGTGCCCGCTTGCGTCCGCGCGGGGTCCACCTCGGCGGGCAAGGGGCTGGACAAGCTCGCCGCGGGTCCGTCCGTGTCCGCGCGGGGTCCGCGCCCTCCACCGCGCCGCCCCCGACCGGGCGTTCCCGTCACGCGCGCACCCGCGCGGCGGGATGTCCCCCCGATGCGACAGCATGTCCGTCATGGACAGTTTCGAGGAGTACCGCGACGCGGCCCGCAGGAGCGGCGTGCCGGAGCACGCCGTCGACACGGGCCTGCGCCTGGCCCGCCCCCAGATCGGGCTGGGTCCCGCGGACGGCGGCGGCGGGGTCCTCGCCGGGCGGTACGGCGGCCGCCCCGTCCTCCCACCGGACGTCGACTGGAACGGCTTCCCGGACCTCATCGCCTCCGTGGACTGCGCGGCCCTGCCCCGGGACGTGCTCGACTTCCCGCTGCCGCAGGACGGTCACCTGCTGTTCTTCGCCAACCGGTGCGACCTGGAGGGGTCCGCGGGCGACGGCGCCGTGGTCCACGTCCCCTCGGGGGCGGCCGCGGTCGAACGCGTCCCCGACGAGGGCACCCCCCACACCGATCCGTACCCCCTCTACGCCCGGACTGCCTGGAGCATGCCGACGGGTGCCGACGGCGCCGTCGTCGCGGACGGGGAGACCGAGCGGGTCTACCGGGAGCACCGGCTGGACCAGTACGACGGCTTGGAGCACGTGCGCCGGTCCGACCTGATCCTGGGCGGGTACGCCTACTCGCCGCAGGACCCGCCCTTCGTCCAGACCCCGGCGGACTACGAGCGGGACGGAGGGGAGCGCGTGCTGCTGGCCCAGGCCCACTACGGGATGTACGGCGCCCCCGGCTGGACCGGGTACGCGGTGTGGGTCATGTACCGGCACGACCTGGAGGCGATGGACTTCACGAAGGCGGTGGGCGGGGTGCTGGGCTCCCACCCCTGACGGCCGCGCGGGCGCCGCGGCGGCGCGGCCCGCTCCGCGCGGTTCCGGCGAGGCCGCAGGCGCGGTGGCGGACACGCGGGACCGGCTCCCCGGCGAGGCCGGTCCCGTCGCCGCCATGGCCTAGCCTTCTGCTGTGCGTATCGCGACATGGAATGTGAACAGTGCCCGGGCCAGGGCCGAGCGGATCGGCGCCTGGCTGGACCGGAGCGACGTCGACGTCCTCGCCATCCAGGAGACCAAGGCCCGGGACGACCAGTTCCCCGCCTCGGTCCTCACCGACCGCGGCTACGAGGTGGCCCACCACGGCCTGTCCCAGTGGAACGGGGTCGCGATCGCCTCCCGCGTCGGCCTGGAGGACGTGCGGATCGGCTTCCCCGGCCAGCCCGGCTACGGCGACCCCGAGGAGGCCGAGGCCCGCGCCATCGGCGCCACCTGCGGGGGCGTGCAGGTGTGGAGCCTGTACGTGCCCAACGGGCGCGAGGTCGACCACCCCCACTACGCCTACAAGCTCCGCTGGCTGGAGGCGCTGCGCGAGGCGGGCGCCGCCAGCCTGGCCGCCGACCCCGGCGCCCAGATCGCCTACGTCGGCGACTTCAACATCGCCCCGCGCGACGAGGACGTGTGGGACATGGCCGCCTTCGAGGGCAGCACCCACGTCACCGAGCCCGAGCGCGTGGCCTTCGACAAGCTGGTCGGCGCCGGGTTCGACGAGGTCGTGCGCGCCTACACCCCGGGTCCCGGCGTGTACACCTACTGGGACTACAAGGGCCTGGCCTTCCCCAAGCGCAGGGGTATGCGCATCGACTTCGTGCTCGCCTCCCCGGCGCTGCGCGACCGCGTCAGCGGCGCGAGCATCGACCGCGAGGAGCGCAAGGGCAAGGGCGCCTCCGACCACGCCCCGGTCATCGTGGGTCTGGACGGCGACACCGGCGAGGCCGTGGCCAGGGAGGCGGACAAGTGAGCGCCGCGGCGCCGCGCGTGGCGGTCTTCGGCAGCGTCAACATGGACCTGGTCGCCTACGTCGAACAGGTGCCCGCCAGCGGGGAGACGGTCACGGGCACGGCCTTTCGCCAGGTGCCCGGCGGCAAGGGCGCCAACCAGGCCGTGGCCGCGGCCAGGGCCGGGGCCGACGTGGCCTTCCTCGGCGCGGTGGGCGAGGACTCCTTCGGGGAGGACCTGCGCGCCAACCTCGTCGGCAGCGGCATCGACGTGTCCGGGCTGCGCACGGTGCCCGGGGCGTCGGGGGTGGCGCACATCGTCGTGGACGGCGGGGGCGGCAACTCGATCATCGTCGTGCCCGGGGCCAACGGCGAGGTCACCGGCGTGGCCGCGGGCGACCCCGGGATCATCGGGGGCAGCGCCGCCCTGCTGCTCCAGCTCGAACTGCCCGTGGAGGCGGTGGTCTCGGCCGCGCGCACCGGCCGCGAGCTGGGCGTCCCGGTCTACCTGACCCCGGCTCCCGCACGCGAACTGCCCGCCGAACTCCTGGAGTCGGTGGACGTCCTGGTGCCCAACCAGCACGAGGCGGCCGCGATCACCGGCCGCGCCGAGCCGCGAGAGGCGCTGGCCGCGCTGCTGGAACTGGTTCCGGAGGTGCTGCTGACCCTGGGCGAGGACGGCTCGCTCCACGGCCGCAGAGGGGGCGAGCCGCTGCACGTTCCCGCGCGCCGGGTGGAGGCGGTGGACACCACGGCGGCCGGGGACGTCTTCTGCGGGTCGTTCGCGGTCGCCCGCGCGGAGGGCCGCACGCCCGAGGAGGCCATGCGGTTCGCCGCCGCGGCGGCCGCGCTCTCGGTCCAGCGGCACGGCGCCAGTTCGTCGATGGCCTCCCGGGACGAGGTCGAGGCGCTGCTGGGCGGCTGAGCCCGCCGCCGCCCCTCCCCGGCTCCCGCGGGCCCTGGCCGTTCGGGCGCGCTCCTCAGGGCGCGTGCCCGATCTGGCGGAGGAAGGGGGCGGGGTCCTGGTTCTGGAGGCGCACCTCCAGCACGATGTCCACCGTGTCGCCGACCATGCGGCCTCCCCAGGGCACCGGCCCGCCGTCGCCCACGCCGAAGTCCGAGAGGCGGATCCGGGTCGTGGCGGAGAAGAAGTGGCCGTGGGTGTCCTCGGGGGAGGCGTAGTCGGGGGCCTCGCCCACCCACTGGGCGTCCAGCACGGTGGGCACGGACGTGCCGTGGATGGTCAGGTCGCCGTGCAGGCGGAAGGCGTGGGGGTTGCGTCCGCCCGGTTCCAGCCCGGTGGAGGCGAAGCGCAGCTCGGGGTGGTGGTCCACGTCCAGGAAGTCGGGGGAGCGCAGGTGGGCGTCGCGCGCGCCCACGCCGGTGTTGACGCTGGCGGCGTCGAGGACGACCTCCACCGCGGACCGTTCGGGCTCCTCGGCGACGGCGACGCGGCCCCAGGCCTGGCCGAACGTGCCCTGGACCCGTCCGAAGCGCAGGTAGTGGGCGACGAAGATCAGGCTGGAGTGCAGGGGATCGAGGTACCAGGTGCCGGGTCCGGGACCGACCTGCGCGGAGGCGGTTGTCATTACCGATTTCTCCCTTTTGTCTTATCTGGGGCTTTTGTCCACATACTTTAGGTCTGACGCCCCGACGGAGAACGGAGTTCCGGCCCGGCCGGAGGCGAGATCTTCGACTCGGTGGCCGCGCACGTGTTGGAACCGCCTCTGACGAGGCGATTCGTGCCGTGTGAGATCTCCCGGAGGGTCCTGGGCGGCCGGAACCGGTCAGCCGTGCGTTTCCGGGTGGACACGGCACGCGAAGGACCGCGCGCCCACGGGCGCCGGCGCGCACACGAAGGAGGCCGGGGCGCTGCCGCCCCGGCCTCCTCCCACACACGCGTCCGGTGGACCCGCGCGGGCTCCGCTACATGTGCTCGGGAGCCTCCACGCCCAGCAGGTCCAGACCCTGGACCAGGACCCGGAACGCCACCGCGACCAGCGCCAGGCGCGACTCGCGCTCGGCCTCGTTCGGAGCGGTCAGCACCGGGCAGTGCTCGTAGAAGGCCGTCAGGGACTGCGCCAGCTCGAACAGGTACGTGGACAGCCGGTGCGGCTGGAGCAGGTCGCCGACCTGCGCCACCACCGCGCCGAACTCCAGCAGCTTGAGCGCCAGGTCGCGCTCGGCGCCCTCGGAGACGCTGATGTCCCCCCTGGCCTGCGACAGCTCCAGGCCGCCCTTGCGGAAGATGGACCGGATCCGGGCCTGGGCGTACTGCAGGTACGGGCCGGTGTTGCCGGTCAGGGCCAGCATCCGGTCGAAGTCGAAGGTGTACTCGGTGTCGTGCGCGACCGACAGGTCGGCGTACTTGACCGCGCCGATGCCCACCTGGCGGGCGATCTCGGCCTGGCCCTCGGCGTCCAGATCGGGGCGGTTCTGCGCGACCACCGCGGCGGCGCGCTCGATCGCCTCGTCCAGCAGCGCCATGAGGCGCACCGGGGCGCCGCTGCGGGTGCGCAGGATCTTGCCGTCGCTGCCCAGCACGTTGCCGATCTGCACGTGGACGGTCTCCACGCCCTCCGGCAGCCATCCGGCCTCGCGGGCGGTGGCCCACACCATCTTGAAGTGCATGGCCTGCGGTGCGCCGACCACGTACAGGATGCGGTCGGCCTTGAGGTCGTCCACGCGGTGGCGGACGGTGGCCAGGTCGGTGGTGGCGTAGCCGTAGCCGCCGTCGCTCTTGCGCACGATCAGCGGGACGGGCTTGTCCTCGCGGCCGGTGAAGCCCTCCAGGAACACGCACAGGGCACCGTCGCTGATCTCGGCGATGCCCTTGGCCTCCAGCTCCTCGCACACGTCGGCGAGCGCGGCGTTGTAGCTGCTCTCCCCGGCCAGGTCCTCGTCGGTGAGGGTCACGCCGAGCTTGGCGTACACCTTGTTGAAGTAGACCTTGGAGAGGCCGACGAGCTTGCGCCACAGGCGCAGCGTCTCCTCGTCGCCGCTCTGGAGGGAGACCACGCGGCGGCGGGCGCGCGCGGCGAAGTCGTCGGGGCCGGGGCCCGACGAGTCGAACTTGGTCCGGGCCGCCTGGTAGAAGGCGTTGGGGTCGGTGGTGACCAGGTCCGCCTCGGGGGAGTCCTCGCCCACCTCCAGCAGGTGCTCGATGAGCATGCCGAAGGGGGTGCCCCAGTCGCCGATGTGGTTCTGGCGGATGACGTTGTGGCCCAGGAACTCCAGGGTGCGCGCGAGCGCGTCGCCGACCACGGTGGTGCGCAGGTGCCCGACGTGCATCTCCTTGGCCACGTTGGGCGCGGAGTAGTCCAGCGGGATGTTCTGGCGCTCCTGCTCGGGGACGCCCAGCCGCGGGTCGTCCAGGAGCCGGCGGGTCTGCCCGGCGATCCAGTCCTCGCGCAGCGTCAGGTTGATGAAGCCCGGCCCGCTGACCTCGACGTCGCGGCAGACGTCGGCCACGTCCAGGTGCTCCATGATCGCCGCGGACACCTCACGCGGCTTTCGGCCCAGTCGCTTGGCGAGCGCGAGCGCGGCGTTCGCCTGGTAGTCGGCGAACTGGGACGGGCGGATGACGGGGTCGGTGTCGGCGAACTCGGGGCCGAAGGCGGCGCCGAGGGCGGACTGGACCCGTCGCGAGAGTACTTCCTGCGGGTCGGCCATGCCCCAAGCGTACCGACCGGAGCCGCCCCTCCCGGCCCGTACGGGTCGGAGCGGGCGGTTGTCCACAGGCCCCCGGAAGGGCTGGGCGCGGTGCGTCGGCCGGAAATAACCTGGATACAAGGGGGTCCCCAGGCGCCGTCCGCTTCGCGCTGCCCGCCTACCGGCGCCCCGTCCCGGGCCGCCGTCAGCGCTCCTCGGGCTTCCCCTCGCCCTGTCAGCGCTCCTCGGTCTGCTCCGCGCCCCGCTGCCCCGGCGCCTCGGACTGGGCCAGGCGGTGCAGCCAGTTCGGCGGGCGGCTGTGCACCCGGCGGCGGATCTGCTCCCCGATGCGGCCGCCCGCCAGGTCGTTGGCCAGCTGGCAGGCGCGGGCCACGCCCTTGGCCCGGCTGTCGCCGTGCGCGATCACCACGGTCCCGTTCAGGCCCAGCAGCGCGGCGCCGCCGTAGGTCTCGCTGTCCAGCCGCTCGCGCAGGCTCCGCAGCGCCCTGCGCTGCAACAGCGCGCCCGCCTTGGCCGCGGTCGAGGAGGTCAGCGCCGCGTGCACGGCCTCCATCGCGAACGCGGCCGTGCCCTCCACCGACTTCAGCGCCACGTTGCCGGTGTGGCCGTCGGTCACCACCACGTCCACCTTGCGCGCGAGCAGGTCGTGGCCCTCGATGTTGCCCCGGAAGTCCATCGCCGGGGGCCCCTCCGCGGTGGCCGCCAGCAGCTCCGTCGCCCGGCGCACCAGCTTGTTGCCCTTGCCCGGCTCCGAGCCGATGGTGAGCACGCCCACCCTGGGCCTGCGCACCCCGAACGCGGTCTGGGCGTACGCGCAGCCCAGGTGCGCGAACTGCACCAGCATCTCGGGCTTGGCGTCGGCGTTGGCCCCGGCGTCCACCATGATCGTGGGCGTCTCGCCGGTGGGAAGGGTCACAGCCAGCGCCGGGCGCAGCACCCCGGGCTGGGTGCGCAGCCGCACGGTGGAGGTGGCCACGATCCCGCCGGTGGAACCGGCCGAGACCAGGGCGTCGGCGTCGCCCCGGCGGATCAGGCGGCAGGAGACGGCCGCGCTGGAGCGGGGCCGCCGCCAGCTGGCCAGGGCGCCCTCGTGCATGGCCAGGTTGTCCTCGGCGTGCACGATGGGGATGTCGCGCAGCGCGCCCTCCTCGGCGAGCAGCGCGGCGATCTCGCTGCGCCGCCCCACCAGCAGGACGCGCAGGCCGAGTTCGCGGACGGCCAGCACGGCCCCCCGCACGATCTCGGCGGGCGCGTTGTCGCCGCCCATCGCGTCCACGGCGATGATCGGCGGGGAGGAGCGCCGCGCGACGGAGGCCTCCGCGTCGGGTGTACCAGTCAACTGTTCCCTCACGGGTGTGGTGGGCGGACGCGGTGACACGGTATCGGGTCGCGCCGTGGCGGCGCCGTCGGGCACTTTCGTCTACTCATGCGAGGATACTTCCCGTATGTCCAGGTCAGGACTGGACTTCCCGCATGATGGATAAAAGTCCCCAAACGGGGTATATCCGCTCGCTGCCCCGGGGTGTGATCACCCTCCGGCGGCACGCGACAACCACATCGAACACCTTCCCGGTGGTCCGCCGGTGCGCACGCGCACCGGAACCGCCGGCTCAGGGCTGCCCGCACCAACCCGCCGGGCACCCTGCTCACCCGCAGAGAGGAGAGGCGTGAGCGTTACGCCAGACGTGGCAACTTCCCCGTCCGCCGGACGTCGGTTTCGTGCCTACACCACGAAACACCTCGACGAGCTCACCACGCGAGCCGGGCTCGCCGCCGACGAGCGGCTCGCGGTGCAGGCGGTGGCCACCGTGCTGCCGTTCCGGGTCAACAGCTACGTCGTCGACGAGCTGATCGACTGGGACGCGGCTCCCGACGATCCGATCTACCGCCTGGTCTTCCCGCAGGCGGACATGCTGCCCCAGGACGACGTGTCCCGGATCGCCGACCTGCTGCGCTCTGGCGCCCAGCGCAAGGAGCTGAACGAGGCCGCCAACCAGATCCGCGCACGCCTGAACCCGCACCCCGCGGGCCAGATGGACCTCAACGTGCCCAAGCTGGCCAACGAGGAGCCCATCCCCGGCGTCCAGCACAAGTACAAGGAGACCGTGCTCTTCTTCCCCAAGCAGGGGCAGACCTGTCACGCGTACTGCACGTACTGCTTCCGCTGGGCCCAGTTCGTCGGCGACGCCGACCTGAAGTTCGCCTCCAGCGAGATCGACCAGCTCGTCGACTACGTCCGCTCGCACCCCGAGGTCACCAGCGTCCTGTTCACCGGCGGCGACCCGATGATCATGGGCGAGGGGGTCATCTCCAAGTACATCGAGCCGCTGCTGGAGATCGAGCACCTGGAGGCCATCCGCATCGGCACGAAGGCGCTGGCCTACTGGCCGCAGCGCTTCGTCACCGACCCGGACGCCGACGACACCCTGCGCCTGTTCGAGAAGGTCGTGGCCTCGGGCAAGAACCTCGCGTTCATGGCCCACTTCTCCCACCCCAACGAGATGCGGCCCGAGCTGGCCCAGGAGGCGGTGCGCCGCATCCGCGCGACCGGCGCCGTCATCCGCACGCAGGCGCCGCTGATCCGCACGATCAACGACGACTCCGCCGTGTGGGAGAGCATGTGGCGCACCCACCTGCGGCACGGCATGGTCCCGTACTACATGTTCGTCGAGCGTGACACGGGTCCGCAGGACTACTTCGCGGTGCCGCTGGCGGAGGCCTACGAGATCTTCCGCGGCGCCTACAAGAGCGTCTCGGGACTGGCCCGCACGGTGCGCGGCCCGTCGATGTCGGCGACCCCGGGCAAGGTCTGCGTGGACGGCGTCACCGAGGTGGCGGGCCAGAAGGTCTTCGTCCTGCACTTCATCCAGGCGCGCGACCCCGAACTGGTCGGCAGGCCCTTCTTCGCCGAGTACGACGAGAAGGCCGCGTGGCTGTTCGACCTCAAGCCCGCCCTGGGCGCGACCCACCTGCCGTGGGAGCAGTCCCCGGTCGGCGCTCCCGGCGGCCTGGTCGACCCCACCCGCCTGTAGCCACGAACCGGCGCCGCGCGTCCCCGGCCCCGGGGCCGGGGGAGGGGCGGACGGCGGTCCCGTCCCAGGGGAATTGGAGCGTCCCTGGGGCGGGTCCCGTCCGCCGCGCGCAACCCCGGACACGAAGACGGAGCCCGGCACCGCGGTGGTGCCGGGCTCCGCTCGCGTCCGCGTCGTGGACGGAGTGCGGGCCGCCGGACGGGTTCGGGTGGTCGCGGCGGCCCTCGACGCGGACCCTTTCCGGGATGGTCTGAGGGGCGGGGGAGTCGGGTCAGCTCAGGAGGGCGTCGAAGTCTCCGGTCTTGGCGCCGCGCACGAAGGCCTCGATCTCGGCGGGGGTGTAGACGAGCGCCGGTCCCTGGGGGTCGCGCGAGTTGCGCACGGCGATGTCCCCGTCCGGCAGCGCCGCGACCTCGACGCAGTTCCCGTCCGGGTTGCTCCAGCTGCTCTTGGTCCAGACGACCTTCGGCAGACGGCTGGCGGGAACGCCGTTGTAGATCGGATGCATCTCAACCTCCTGGAACGTGGGGGACGCGTGAGCGGGGTGTGTCCACACGCGGCGGTCCAGTCCGCCGCGCCCGTTGTGTCGAACCCCCGGTCCCCACCGGGAAGACGACCCCCGGGCATGGGTGGCCCTGTCCCCCGTTGGGCTGTTTCATCCCCGGTGCGAGCCAAAGCGTAGCTTATGCACGTGCATTCGTACTTACGGCGGTAAGTACTTATGCAAGCGCGTCGGGCGGTTCGGAGACAGAACCGCACGTCACGCCTAACGCGTCGGGGGAAGCGGGGGGTTCGGCCCGCGCGGATCGTTGTCCGGTCGTGGCCGAAGGCGACCATCGGGGGACCGGTTTCGTGTGCGCAAAGCGAACGCCCGGGCGCGGAGGGCGACCAGGCGTGGGGCGGCGGTGGGAGCGACCGGTGGGGCGGGGAGGCTTCCGGGGCGGGGATCCGGTGGTGCGATCCGGGGGCGGGGGAGGGGCGTCCCGAGGCGGGCACCCCGGTCAGGGGCTCGGGAACCGGTGGGCGTGGGCGGGGGTCAGGAGTAGCGCTCCAGGAAGCCGCGGAGGATCTCCTCCGTGGCGGAGGGCGGCGGCGCCTGGGTGGCGAGGTGGTCCATCGTCTGCGCGTAGCGGTGGGTGTCGTCGTACTTGTCGAAGTACAGGGCGCTGCTCAGCTGCTCCAGGTAGACCACGTCGGGCAGCTGGGGGGTGGGGAAGCGCAGGATGCTGAAGGGGCCGCCCGCGGCGGGGTGGCCGCCCATGGCGAAGGTGGCGATCTGGAGGGTGATGTTGGGGCGGCGGGCCATCTCGATCAGGTGCTCGATCTGCCCGCGCATCACCCGGGTGTCGCCGTAGGGGCGGTGCAGCACGGCCTCGTCGATGACCGCCCACAGTCTGGGCGCGTCCGGTTCGACGAATCTGCGCTGGCGGCGCATGCGCATCTGCACACGACTGTCCACGTCATCGTCGGACGTGGCGGTCCGGGACAGGCGGATGACCGAGCGCGCGTAGTCCTCGCTCTGGAGCAGGCCCGGAACGAACTGCACCTCGAAGGTGCGGATGATCGACGCGGCCTCCTCCAGGCCGACGTAGACGCCGAACCAGTTCGGCAGCACGTCGCCGTACTTGTGCCACCAGCCCTGGGCGTTGGCGCTGGAGACCAGCCCGAGGAGGGCCTCGCGCTGGTCCGCCCGGTCCACGCCGTAGAGCTTGAGCAGGTCGTCCACGTCGCGGCGCTTGAAGCTGACCTGGCCCAGCTCCATGCGGCTGATCTTGGCGTGGGAGGCGCGGATGGCGTACCCGGCGTCGTGCCGCGAAATCCCCTTTTCCTGCCGCAGCCGCCTCAGCTGCGTTCCCAGGAGAATGCGCAGCACGGTGGGGCCACCGCTGGAATTGGCCAGGAAATCCTGGGTGACCTGTAGATTCTGTGCCTCTTCGGCGACCACATCGCCTCCTGTGCAACGACTGTAACGGCTTTGGTGCGGGCGACCGCTCAGTATACCCACGGGGTTCCGTTACGGACAGGGGAGGACATGGATTGGGCTGGGGCCTATGAGCCCCTTACGGGCCTGAAGTAAACACGGATGCCTGTCTGTGAATTCTGCGCAAGGGATCTACCAATAAGGGTGCTTCGTCCTATACGCTAGCCCGGACGTTGAGCTGCACGTGCATCTGTGTCTTACAGATGTAAGCCACGATGGCCCCGCGGACGGGTCAACCGACAGCGCACTCGTGAGGACCGTGATGAACGCAGAGCTGGTGTCCTCGGAGACCGACTCCGAGCCCTCCTGGAGCCGCCCCTCTCTCGCGGAGGCCTCCCAGGCACTCCTGGGCGGCTGGTGGGACGACCCACTGGGCCGTCTCTCGGTCGGGGAGCGCGCGCGGACGAGGGACGCGGCTGCGGGCGCGTTCGCGGCCTCGCCGGAGTCGGTGCGCCGGGCGCGCGAGTTCGCCTCCGGGGCCCTGGAGGGATGGGGGTTCCGTGAGGAGCTGGAGGACGTCCGGCTGATCGTCTCCGAACTCGTGGGCAACGCCTGCCGCCACGCCCTCCCCGAGCGCGGTGTCCCGCACGGCCGCGTCGTGGTCCAGCTGCGCCGCCTCGACGGCGGCCGGGGCGGAGTGGTGTGCATGGTCGCCGATTCCAGCGTGAAAGCCCCGGTCAGAGTGGACGCCCACCATTTCGCGGAGTCGGGTCGGGGTCTCGGTCTCGTCTCCGCTTTCAGCCGGGAATGGGGCTGGGAACCGGTGCGTAACCGCGGAAAAATCGTGTGGGCGATATGCGGTGGTGAGGGCTGACGCGCGCCTGTGAGGCGACGCCGGAAAAGGACTCCGGGGCTGTGGACGGCACCGGACGGGCCGTCCGGGAAGAGTAGGCTGTCAACGCATGTCGGCATTTGGCCGACCGCGTCCTGAGCAGAGTTCCCTACACCCGATCCCGGAGCGAGGCGTGACCGTGCTGGACACGGAACAGGACCAGTTCGTCTGTGACGGGATCACCGTCGTCGAGCTGGGCGGCGAGATCGACATCGCCACCGCCGAGGAGGCGTTCACCCGGATCACGGCCGCCGCCGCCGACGGCTGCGTGGTGGTGGACCTGTCCGCGGTGGAGTTCATCGACGCCTCGGGCGTCAACGCCCTCGTGCGGGCCCTGCGCTTCGCCACGGGGGCCCGGCACCACCTTCTCCTGGCCTGCCCCCCGCGCCAGCTGACCCGCATCCTCGACGTCCTGGCGCTGGGCGCGGTCCTGCCGACCCACCCCGACGTCTCCGCCGCCCGCTCCGCCCACGACGGGTCGGGGCACGGCGCACCGCGCTGACGGGAGCGTTCCCACGAGGGGGAGCGGACCCGCCCCGTACGCAGCCCGCTCCGCACACGGGCCGACCCCGGACACGCCGGTCCCCGGGTACGAAGGAGGACGCGCCCGGCGCCGCGCGCCGGACACGCCCCCTTCCTGCGGTCCCGCTACTACTCGACCGTCACGCTCTTGGCCAGGTTGCGCGGCTGGTCCACGTCGTTGCCCTTGGCCAGGGCCAGCTCGCAGGCGAACACCTGCATGGGGATCGTGGACACCAGCGGCTGGAGCAGGGTCGGCACGGCCGGGATGGGGATGAGCACGTCCGCGTACGGGCGGACCACCTCGTCGCCCTCCTCGGCGATGACGATGGTGCGGGCGCCGCGGGCGCGCACCTCCTGGATGTTGGACACGATCTTGTCGTGCAGCACGCTGCGGCCCTCGGGGGAGGGCACCACCACGACGACCGGCACACCGTCCTCGATCAGCGCGATCGACCCGTGCTTGAGCTCACCGGCGGCGAACGCCTCGGCGTGCATGTACGCCAGCTCCTTGAGCTTGAGCGCGCCCTCCATCGCCACGGGGTAGCCCACGTGGCGGCCCAGGAACAGCACCGTGTCCGCGTCGGCCAGCGACCGGGCCAGCTCGCGGACCGGCTCGGCCGTCTCCAGGACCCGCTCGATCTGCTCGGGCATGGTGGCCAGCTGGGCGATCACGGCGTTGATCTCGTCGCCGAACTTCAGCCCGCGCACCTGCGCCAGGTACAGGCCGATCAGGTAGCAGGCGGCCAGCTGGGTGAGGAAGGTCTTGGTGGCGGCGACGCCGACCTCGGGGCCCGCGTGCGTGTACAGCACGCCGTCGGACTCGCGCGGGATGGTGGACCCGTTGACGTTGCAGATGGCCAGCACCCGGGCGCGCTGCTCGCGGGCGTAGCGGACCGCCATCAGGGTGTCCATGCTCTCGCCGGACTGGGAGATGGCGATGACCAGGGTCTGCTGGTCCAGGATCGGGTCCCGGTAGCGGAACTCGCTGGCCACCTCGACCTCGCACGGGATGCGGCACCAGTGCTCGATGGCGTACTTGGCGATCAGGCCCGCGTGGTAGGAGGTGCCGCAGGCGATGATGACGATCTTCTCGACCGAGCGCAGGTCCTCGGGGGACAGGCGCATCTCGTCCAGGGTGAGCTGGCCGTCGACCGTCACGCGGCCCAGGAGGGTGTCGGCCACCGCGCGCGGCTGCTCGACGATCTCCTTGAGCATGAAGTAGTCGTAACCGCCCTTCTCGGCGGCGGAGGCGTCCCAGTCCACGTGGTACTCGCGCACGTCGACGGGGTTGCCGTCGTAGTCGGTCACCGTGATCGAGTCCGCGCGCAGCTCCACGACCTGGTCCTGGCCCAGCTCGACCGCCTCGCGGGTGTGGGCGATGAACGCCGCCACGTCGCTGGCCAGGAAGTTCTCGCCCTCGCCGCGGCCGACGACCAGCGGGGAGTTGCGGCGGGCCGCCACGACCAGGTCGGGGTCGTCCACGGAGACGGCCACGAGGGTGAACGCGCCCTCCAGGCGCTTGCACACCGCGCGCATGGCCGAGGGCAGCTCGCCGGTCCGGGCCAGCTCGGCGTTGAGCAGGTGCGCGGCGACCTCGGTGTCGGTCTCGGAGAGGAACTTGCAGCCCTGCTCCTCCAGCTCCAGGCGCAGCGCGGCGAAGTTCTCGATGATGCCGTTGTGGACGATGGCGACGCGGTTGTCGTTGTCCACGTGGGGGTGGGCGTTGACGTCGTTCGGCGCGCCGTGCGTGGCCCAGCGCGTGTGTCCGATCCCGGCGCCGTCGCCGCTGACGGGCCGCTCCTCCAGCGCCCGGCGCAGGTTCGCGAGCTTGCCCGCGCGCTTCTCGGTGCGCAGAGCGCCGTCGCCCAGCACAGCCACACCCGCGGAGTCATATCCGCGGTACTCCAACCTTGCGAGGCCGTCCACGACGACTTCAAGCGCCGGTTGCGGCCCGACGTAGCCAACGATTCCGCACATGGCCGCCAGCGTAAGCGAAGAAGCCGGTCGAATCGACCAACCAGGCATCCATACCACTGGTCGTTTTCCCAGGTAGCGGTATAGACCATTTGGTGTGTGGGGAGTAGACCGCGCAGGTCGGGGGCATGGGGAGGCAACGAGTGGAACCGATTCCACCCCCAGGGAAGGAGAAGCAAAATTTTGGGGGTGCGTGTCGTGAACATGTGGTTTCCGGCACGTTTACGGTCCCATGGCGGGACTTGTGGGGACCGGCCGCCCGGCGCGGTCGACCCCCTGCTCTAGGGTGGTCATTCGTGTCTCACACGACGAAGAACGGCTTCTCCACGCCGTACGTGGAGATGGACCGGGAGGCCTGGGCCGCGCTCCGGGCCTCCACACCCCTGTCCCTGACCGAGGCGGACCTCGCCGAGCTCCGCGGCACCACCGACCCCACCTCCCTGGACGACGTGCGGGACGTCTACCTGCCGCTGTCGCGACTGCTCAACCTCTACGTGGGCGCGACCCAGCAGCGGCACGCCGCCGTGCGCGCCTTCCTCGGCGAGTCCGACCGCCCGTCGCCGTTCATCATCGGGGTCGCGGGCAGCGTCGCGGTCGGCAAGTCCACCACCGCGCGCCTCCTGCGCTCCCTGCTCGCCCAGTGGCCCAACCACCCGGACGTGGAACTGGTCAGCACCGACAACTTCCTGCACGCCAACGCGGTGCTGGAGTCGCGCGGCCTGATGCGCCGCAAGGGCTTCCCCGAGAGCTACGACCGCCGCGCCCTGGTGCGCTTCGTCTCGGAGATGAAGGCGGGGGCCGACCGGATCGACATCCCCGTCTACTCCCATCTGAACTACGACATCGTGCCGGACGAGCGCCAGACCGTGCACCGCCCCGACATCCTCATCGTCGAGGGCATCAACGTCCTCCAGGCCCCCTCCGCGGGGCGCCTGGCCGTGGCCGACTTCTTCGACTTCTCCATCTACGTGGACGCCAAGGTCGAGAACATCCGCGGCTGGTACCTCGACCGCTTCCGCGAGCTGCGCCGCACCGCGTTCTCCGACCCGCGCTCCTACTTCCACCACATGGCCACCGCCATCAGTGAGGAGGAGTCGTTGGAGTTCGCCGCCAACACCTGGCGCACCATCAACGAGGTCAACCTCGTGGAGAACATCCGCCCCACCCGGGGGCGGGCCACCCTGGTCCTGTACAAGGGCGACGACCACCGCGTGCGGCGGGTGCGGCTGCGCAAGACCTGACCGGCCCGGCGGCGCCGCGCCGGGCCGCCGCGCGCCCGCCGCGGCTACCCCTCCGTCAGGGCCAGGCCGATCAGTACGCCCGCCACGATGGCCAGGGTCAGGGCGACGGCGAACGCCATTCCGAGCAGGTAGGCGTGCTGCTCGGCCCACGTCACGAGACCGGGGCGGAACCGGTCGAGCTCCTTGGGGGTGACAGGCCCCTCCGGGCCGCTGCACGGCAGTCCGAGCGCGCTCACCAGCCGGTCCATGTCCTCGGTCGTGTAGTTGGCGCCGTACACCCGGACGAGCACGCCGCCGTGCTGGTCGAGGACGAACAGTGTGTCGCAGGGGCCCCCGCGCGGCTGGACGACGGTCGCGCGGATCGTCCACACGGCGCGCGACCGCGACCGGCGCCGCTGGAAGAACGCCCCCTTGAGGACGATCTCGTGCGCGGTCAGCACGATCCTGGCTCGGTGGAGGTGCAGGGCCACCGCCGCGACCAGCACGGTCCACGCGACGCCCGTGGCCAGGGCCGCTCCCGGGCCGACGCGGAACGCGATGCCGGCGGTCGTGACCACGCCGGTCACCACCCCGACACCCAGCCTGGCCCATCCCGCCCGGAGGCCGGGCCGTAGTACGAGGTCGCCCTGAACGTGGTGCATGTGAGTACCGTCCTCTCCCGGTTCCTCGGACGCTCCCGGGCCCGCGTTGGTTCTCGTCCCCTCCGGGCGGTCGCGCACCGGCGGCGGCACGGCCGGGGGCCGGGGTCCCGGCCGGTTTGGTGAGGGCCCCGGAGCGGGTTAGGCTGGTGGCTCTTTTCGGCGGCGCTCCCTCAACGGGTGTTGTGCGCTCTCACGGATCGGAACGAACCGGGCCCTCGCGGCGACCGGGGCGGGACCCGCGCACGCGCGCTGCCGCGTTCCTGTCCCGCCGATCCCTTCCGAGGTCGCCGCATGTCCACGACCGATTCCCCCGCCGTGCCCGTGAGCCCCGAACTCCGGGCCGAGCGAGACCGCCTCGCCGCCGCACGCGCCGCCCTGGACCGGATGCGCGCGGAGGTCGAGGGCAGCGAACTCGTCCTGGGCGACGTCGTCAACGACAAGGTCACCAACGCCGCCCTGCGCCGGGGCCGCGAGCGCCGCCTCGCGGCCCTGGCCGACGTCCCCGGGGCCCCGCTGTTCTTCGGCCGCCTCGACTTCGAGCCGGGCACCGTCTTCCTGGACGACGACGTGTCCGACGGCGCCGGGCCCGACCGGATCCACATCGGCCGCCGCCACGTCCACGACGCCGAGGGGCGCCCGATGGTCCTGGACTGGCGCGCCCCCATCTGCGTCGCCTACTACCGGGCCTCGCCCGGCGACCGGATGGACGTGCGCCTGCGCCGCCGCTACGGCTTCACCACGATCGACCACGGCCGCGACGCCGACCCCGAGGTGGTGCTCACCGCCTTCGAGGACGAGCCGCTCACCACCGCCCCGACCGGGAGCGGCCAGCGCGCCAGCGCCCTGCTGGACGCGGAGATCGAACGCCCCCGCACCGGGCCCATGCGCGACATCGTCGCCACCATCCAGCCCGAGCAGGACGGCCTGGTCCGGGCCCCGCTCGCCACCACCCTGTGCGTGCAGGGCGCGCCCGGCACCGGCAAGACCGCCGTGGGCCTGCACCGCATCGCGTTCCTGCTCTACACCGAGCGCGAACGCCTCTCCCGCTCCGGCGTGGCGATCGTCGGCCCCAACCGCTCCTTCCTCTCCTACATCCGCGACGTCCTGCCCGCCCTCGGCGAGGTGGACGTCCAGCAGACCACCGTCACCGAGATGCTCACCGCCGGGCTGCCCGAGCGGTCCCGCCCCGCCGCCGGGTGGGTGCGCCGCACCGAGGAGCCCCGCGCCGCCCGGATCAAGGGCCAGGCCCGCATGGCCGAGGTGGTCCGCCGCGACCTGTGGTCGCACCTGCGCACGCCCGAGGAGGCGGTCATGGTCCGCCGCGGGTCGCGCCGCTGGCGCCTGTACCCCGAGGACCTGCGCCCCCTCCTGGACGAGCTGGCCGAACGCGGCGTCGCCTACGGCTCCGGGCGCGAACTCCTCTCCCACCGCATCGCCCACGCCGTGCTCTCCCTCATGGAGGCCCAGGGCGAGGTCTGCGACGACCGCACCCACGCGCAGGTGCGCCGCGACCCCGCCGTGAAGTCGGCCGTCACCGCCATGTGGCCCAAGGCCGACCCGCTCAAGCTGGTGCTCGGCCTGCTCACCGACCCCGAACGCCTGGCCCGCGCCGCCGAGGGGCTGCTCAGTACGGAGGAGCAGGCCGCCGTCCTGCTGCCGGGAAAACCCCGCGGCCCCAAGGCGGCCCTGTGGTCGGAGGAGGACCTGGCCCTGGTGGACGAGGCCGCCGCGCTCATCGAGCGCCCCGCCGGGCTCGGCCACATCGTGGTGGACGAGGCCCAGGACCTGAGCCCCATGCAGTGCCGGGCGATCGGCCGCCGCTGCGTGTCCGGCTCGCTCACGGTGCTCGGCGACATCGCCCAGGGCACCAGCCCCTCGGCGGCCGTCAACTGGTCCACGCTCCTGGAACACCTGGGCAAGCCCACCGGCCACCTGAGCGTCCTGGACCGCGGCTACCGCGTCCCCGCCCAGATCATCGACTTCGCCGCCCGCCTGCTGCCCGCGATCGCGCCCGGGCTGGGCGCGCCCGTGGCCGTGCGCCGCGCGCCAGGGGCGCTGCGGATCACCCCCGCCGAGGGCGGCCTGGCGGCGTCGGTCGCCGACGCCTGCCGCACCGCGCTCAGGGGGGAGGGCTCGGTCGGCCTCATCGCCGCCGACGCCGACCTGCCCGCCCTGCGCGAGGCCGTCGAAGCCGGGGGGCTGAGCGCGCCGCTGCTGGGGGAGGCGGGCGCCGGGCCGGACGCGGGCCGCCTGGTCGCGGTCCCCGCGAGCCTGGCCAAGGGCCTGGAGTTCGACGCCGTGGTGGTCGCCGAGCCCGCCGCCATCGCCGAGGCCGAGGAGCGCGGCGTCAACCGGCTCTACGTGGTGCTCACCCGCGCGGTGAGCACCCTGCACGTGGTGCACGCGCGCCCCCTGCCGGAGGCCCTGCGCGACACCGGGGCGTGACGACGGGCGGGAGCGCGCCGGGAGCCGCTCCCGCCCTGGTCCCTCAGCGCTCGACGCGGGCGCGCCGGGGCGTCCAGTTCCGCTTCCACAGGCTGGGCAGCAGGCCCGCGGTGAGCAGCCACAGGGCCACCGCCACCAGGTGGATCCGTTGCAGGGCGCTGAACACGACCCCCGGGTCGCCGTCGCCCCCGCCCGCGTAGACCCGTACCGCCGCGACCAGGACGGCGACGGCGGTGACCAGCTGGAGCGCGGCCACGACGGCCACCAGCGGCCACTTGCCGTCACCCATCCTGCGCCGGTCCACGGCCAGCACGATCGCGCCCGCCAGCGCGGCCAGGAGCGCCACCGCCGCGACGACGGCCTGGGCCGCCGTGGCCCCCTCCAGCCCCTCCGCCAGCGACTCCGCCGCGCACGGGACGTCCGTGGACACCGTGCAGGGCCCGGGGAAGAACGTGGCGGCCAGCGACGCCGTGCCGAACACGAGCATGCACCACCACGACACCGCCAGCAGGTGGCCCGTCCTCTCCCTCGCGCCCAGCCCGAGACCGATCCCGGCGGCGATCATCACCAGGATCGCCGCGATGCGGTGCGCGCTCTCCAGGAACCTGGCGAAGTCCGAGCTCTGGACGGCCAGGGCCCCCTGGGCCGCGCTGCTGTCGGGCAGCATGACCTCCACGACCCACAGGCTGTACACGAGCGCGGCCACCACGGCCGCGACCCTCCCGTCCCTGTAGTCCCAGTGCATCTGCGCGGAGTGCGACATCGTGCCCCCTGCCTTCCACGAGTTCCCACGCCCCCGCTGAGTCGTCCTCCGAAGGGCGCGTGGTCGAACCCACCCCTGTGTCGCCAACCCCTACCCGGGGTGCCCTGTCTCACCCAACTCGCGTCGGCACCGTTATCCACGGGTGCGTGTTCACACGGCATCATCGGGGGACACCGGCGGAATACGCGGGGCAGGGACGGCCGACGAGAAGGGCGCACGCATGGACGGCGCATCCACGACGCGATGGGTGATCGTGGGGGTCGACGGCACGGAATCCAGCCGCCACGCGCTGGAGTGGTCGGCGCACCAGGCGATGCTGCGCGGCCTCGGGGTCCGTATCGTCGCGGCCGCGGGGCCGCTGGCCTCGGTCGGCGTGTTCGCGGGGCACGGGCACGCCGACCCCGACGTCGCCCCGGACGTGTTCCCCGACGAGGCCGACGCCCAGGGGGCCGAGTCCCTGCTGGAGTACGCCGGGGACTGGGTGGCGCGGCTCTTCCCCGAGCTGCGGGTGGAGAAACGCCTGTCCTACGACCGCCCGGTGGAGGCCCTGCTCGCCGAGGCCTCCGCGGAGGGTGCCGTCGCCGTGGTGGTCGGCTCGCGCGGGCTGAGCGGGATCGTGGCCGCGTTCGTCGGTTCCGTGGGCATCGAACTGGCCGCCCGCGCGCCCGTTCCGGTGATCGTGCTGCCCCGGGAGCACGCTTCCGCGCACGGCGTGCGGGGCCGGGTGATCGTGGGCATCGACGGGTCCGAGCCGAGCAGGCGCGCGGTGGACTTCGCCTTCGCGCAGGCCGACTTCGCCGACACCGAACTGGTCGCGGTGAGCGCCTGGCAGCCGCTGGTGGCCTTCGCCGCCGCGACCGGGCCCATCCCGCCCGAGCTGTTCGACGACGCGACCGCCGCCGAGGCCGCCCGGCAGGCGCTGGAGGAGGAGCTGGCCGGGCCCCGCGCGCGCCACGCCGGTGTGCCGGTGCGCACCCGGGTCGTGCGCGCCCACCCCGTGATCGCCCTGCTGGAGGAGGCCACCCCCGCCGACCTCATCGTGGTCGGCTCGCGCGGACGCGGGGGCTTTCGCGGGCTGCTGCTCGGATCGGTGAGCCACTCCGTCCTGCACGGCGCCAGGGGGCCCGTCGCCATCCTGCGCTGATCCGGACCGGCCCCGCTTCCACCGCTCCCACCTGCGAAGAAGCGCCTCCGTGCCAGGGGTGCGGCAGCACAGGTCTAGTGCCCGTCCGGAGTCCGCGACCGGGCCCCGGACACGCGGTGTGACGAACAGCACGGTGTGTCGGTCGTGGCACCCGGTTCCCCTCCTGACAGGGGAACCCGCTCCCAACAGCACCGGAACGGTCTCCGACCGGTCCCGGTTCGTGCGCGTACGTACCCGGTGGTAGACCACGCGGATCCCCTGCTGTGCAGGGGAATCCGTTCTTCCGGCACAACTTCTATAGACCATTGGCCTAAACCAATTGGTCACTGCGGGGGATCGTCGTTCATGATGCGAGAGATCTCGACCTTGAGAAGGAGCCGCTGTGACTGCCGTGGATACCGACGTGGACGCGCCGACCAAACACGAGGAGCTCGTCTCCTGGGTGCGGGAGGTCGCCGAGCTCACGCAGCCGGACGAGATCGTGTGGTGCGACGGTTCCGAGGAGGAGTGGACCCGCCTGACCGACCAGCTGGTCGAGCAGGGCACCTTCGTCCGCCTCAACCCGGACAAGCGCCCCAACAGCTTCTACTGCAAGTCCGACCCGAGCGACGTCGCCCGGGTCGAGGACCGCACCTTCATCTGCTCCGAGCGCGAGAGCGACGCGGGCCCCACCAACAACTGGATCGCCCCCGACGAGATGCGCGCCACCTTCGGCGAGGTCTTCCGGGGCGCCATGCGCGGGCGCACCATGTACGTCGTTCCCTTCTGCATGGGACCGCTGGGCGGCGACATCTCCCAGCTCGGGGTCGAGATCACCGACTCCCCGTACGTCGTGGTGTCCATGCGCATCATGGCCCGCATGGGCAGCGCCGCCCTGCGCCTGATCGAGGAGCGCGGTGAGTTCGTCAAGGCGGTCCACTCCGTGGGCGCCCCGCTGGAGCCCGGCCAGCAGGACGTCGCCTGGCCCTGCAACTCCACCAAGTACATCTCGCACTTCCCCGAGACCCGTGAGATCTGGTCCTACGGCTCGGGCTACGGCGGCAACGCCCTGCTCGGCAAGAAGTGCTACGCGCTGCGCATCGCCTCGGTGATGGCCCGCGACGAGGGCTGGCTCGCCGAGCACATGCTCATCCTCAAGGTCACCCCGCCCAAGGGCCGGTCGCACTACGTCGCCGCCGCCTTCCCGAGCGCCTGCGGCAAGACCAACCTGGCCATGCTCCAGCCGACCATCCCCGGCTGGAAGGTCGAGACGGTGGGCGACGACATCGCCTGGATGCGCTTCGACGAGCAGGGCCGACTGCGCGCCATCAACCCCGAGGCCGGGTTCTTCGGCGTCGCGCCCGGCACCGGCGAGAAGACCAACGCCAACGCCGTGCAGACCCTCTGGGGCAACAGCATCTTCACCAACGTCGCCCTGACCGAGGACGGCGATGTGTGGTGGGAGGGCCTCACCGAGGAGCCGCCCGCGGGCCTCACCGACTGGAAGGGCCGTCCCTGGACCCCGGAGTCGGGTGAGCCCGCCGCCCACCCGAACTCGCGCTTCACCACCCCGGCCGGGCAGGCGCCGACCATCGCCGACGAGTGGGAGGACCCGGCGGGCGTGCCGATCTCGGCCATCCTGTTCGGCGGTCGCCGCGCCACCGCCGTGCCGCTGGTCACCGAGTCCTTCAGCTGGCAGCACGGCGTCTACCTGGGCGCCAACGTCTCCTCGGAGAAGACCGCCGCCGCCGAGGGCTCGGTGGGCGAGCTGCGCCGCGACCCCTTCGCCATGCTGCCGTTCTGCGGCTACAACATGGGCGACTACTTCGCCCACTGGGTGAAGCTGGGCCAGGCGGCCGACCAGGCCGAGCTGCCCCGGATCTTCTACGTCAACTGGTTCAAGAAGGACGCCGAGGGCCGCATCGTCTGGCCCGGGTTCGGTGAGAACAGCCGCGTCATCAAGTGGATCGTCGAGCGGCTGGAGGGCGAGGCCGAGGCGGTCGAGACCCCGATCGGGCGCCTGCCCGTGGCCGGCGGCATCGACACCGAGGGGCTGGACGTCTCCGACGAGGACATGGCCTTCGTGCTCGACGTCGACCGCGAGGTGTGGAAGCAGGAGGCCGCGCTGGTACCGGAGTTCTTCAAGACCTTCGGCGACCACCTGCCCGGCGAGCTGTGGGACGAGTACCACGCCCTGCTGGACCGTCTGGAGAGCCGGTAACGACCGCGACGGGGGCCTGACGGCCCCCTGACCAGGGCCCCCTTCCGCGCACGGGGCCCGTGGGGGAGGGGCGCGGGCACGACGGTGCCCGCGCCCCTCCCCCGTGTGGTGGATCGTGCGGTCGCCGTGCGCCGCGCACCGTCGGCGGTGCCAGGGAACGCGATCGTTTCCCTAGGGCAATTGTTGTCGTCGGGGCCGGTTTCGGCCACCGAGGCCAGCGGGTCGCGGGGACGCCGTCCGGCGCACGCAACGCCGTGTTTCCTCGGGCGTTCGCCCTCATCTGCGCGAACGCGGTCACTCTCCGTCGCGCCCGTGGTCAAACTTCCCGAAGGTCCCTCTCACCCAGGGTCACGCTCTTCACCCTGGGCCCATGGTGCTCTCGCGTCGGGGTTCCGTAACGTACCGGGTGCCTGAGCCACCCGGAGACGGACCCTCAGACCAGGGTCGTCATGTCCGGGTGTTCCCCGTGCACATCCCCCCCTGGGAGCGATCCCCCTCGTGAGAAAGCACATCCCCTGGTCCCTGACGGCCGCGACGGCCGCCTCCACCCTCGTGCTGGGGCTGCTGTCCGCGCCCCCGGCCCTGGCCGACACCGACCCCCACTCACCCGCCGACCGCACCGTTCCGGTCCCCGACACCTGGGAGCCGGGCGAGGCCAACACCGAACCCGTGGGCGGAGAACCACCCGACGAACCCTGGGCTCCGCCCGGGGCCGAGAGCGCACCCGAGGCCCAGAACCGTTCGGAAGAACCCGAAACCCGGGTCGGCACCTGCGCGGACGGCGTCAACCGCGGTATCCAGCCCTGGTACCCGCTGGAACGCCACCAGATCAGCGACCGCATGGAACTGACGGTCAACACCCAGGGCGGCAACCTCGTCGTGCGCCACCGGGACCTGACCGTGGCCGGAACGGGGCTGGACCTGTCGGTGTCCAGCTTCTACAACTCCGCGCCCTCCTACGACGGCTGGACCCTCTCCCACGGCCAGGACGTGGGACTGAGCATCTTCAGCAACAGCATCATCTTCCAGGGCCCCTCCGGCTACTGCGAACGCTTCGACATCGCCGAGGACGGCTCCTTCACCCCGCCTGCGGGGCTCAACGCCGAACTGGAGGAGCTGTCGAATGGCCACTACGCGCTGACCTTCCACCGAGGCGAGTACGCCGACCAGGTGTGGACCTTCAACGCCAACGGGTGGCTGTACTCCCAGGCCGACCGCAACGGCCACACTCACCGGATGCGCTACGACACCGAGGGAGACCTGGCCTCGATCGTGGACACCCAGGACCGGGTCACCACCTTCGAGTGGGACCCCGACGCCTGGGAGCAGCCGACCCGGATCACCGACCCGGTCGGCGAGACCGCCACGGCCTTCACCTGGAACGGCGACGGCGGCATGGTCGCGCTGACCGACCGCGCGGGCCAGGGCATCGAGTTCGGCTACGACGGCGACGGCCTGCTGACCTCGATCACCGACGCCACCGGCGCGGTGTGGGAGATCGCCTACAACGCCGACGACCAGGTCTCCAGCCTGACCGTGCCAGACGGCACCGAGGACGGGGCCACCACCGCCTACTCCTACGCCGACGGTGCCTGGTCCAACACCCAGACCACGGTCACCGATCCGGGCGGCGGTGAGTCCACCCTGGAGTTCGACGACCAGGGAAGGCAGACCTCCGCGACCGACCAGGTCGGCAACACCCGCTCCCAGACCTGGACGGCGAACTCGGACGTGGCCACCACCACCGACGCCCTGCAAGCCTCGGTGACCTACGACTACGACGAGTTCAACAACCTCATCGGCACCGAACTGCCCACAGGGGCGGCCACTTCGGTCGGGTTCGCGGACACGGCCAACCCGGCCAAGCCCACCAGCGTGACCACCCCGGACGGGGACACGCTTCAGATGTCCTACGACGACGCCGGCAACCTCACCTCGGCAGTCCAGGAGGAGATGGACATCGAGGTGGCCGACATCCGTTACCACTCCAACGGGTTGGTCAACCAGGTCATCGATGCCAACGGCAACTCCACCAGCTACTCCTACGACCGCGCCGGGAACATGACGGCGATGGACGAGCCGGGGCCGATGGGCACCACCCAATACGGCTACGACGCGCTGTCACGGGTCACCTCGGTCACCGACGGCAACGGTGTGAGGCTGGAGTACGGCTACGACCGGCTGGACCGGATCGTGTCCATCTCCCAGGGCGGCGACCTGCTCCAGGCCATCGCCTACGACGGCAACGGCCGCCAGGTCGCCACCCACACCGACCAGGCCAGCGTGGAGCACTCCTACAACGGCCGCGGCGACCTGCTCGAAACCGTGCGCACCGACTCGGCCGGAAGCGAGAGGACCACCTACGCCTACGACACCGCGGGCAACGTCACCGAGATGGTCGAACACGGTAAGACCACGACCTACGGCTACGACGCCGCGTTCCGGCTCACCTCGCTCACCGACCACACCGGGGCCGAGACCACCTTCACCAACGACGCCAACAACCGCCGCACCAGCATCACCCACCCCGACGAGGCCGTGGAGGAGCGCACCTACGACGACTCCGGGCGCCTGACCGGCATCACCACCACCGGGGCCGCCGACCAGGCTCTGGTGGAGGCTGTCTACTCCTACGACAACGACGGCACCGACAGCGACCAGTTGCAGTCGCGCACCATCGGCGGTGAGACCGAGACCTTCACCTACGACGGCCTGGACCGACTCACCAGCGACGGCACCACCGACTACACCTACGACGACGTCGGCAACCTGCTCACCGCCGGGAATGAGGAGTTCGCCTACAACGACGCCGACCAGCCCACCTCGGCTCGGGGCCAGGAGGTGGGCCACGACGAGGCCGGAAACATGACCTCGCGGGGTGAGTACGTCTACGAGTACTCGGTGACCAACCAGACGCTGCGCTCCAACGACGGTCAGGGCGAACTGGCCTCGTGGCTGAGCTACGACACCACCGACCAGACCCAGATGCGCGGCGTCACCGACGTGCACGAGGGCAGCCGGGTGGAGCGGCAGCTGTCCAACACCGCGCTCGGGGTCACCAACATCGCCTCCGAGGGTGAGCGCACCAGCTTCGTGCGCGACCCGGAGGGGCGTCTGGTCTCCATGGTGGCCTGGGACGGCGACGAGCGGTTCCACTACACCCTCGACCAGCAGAACACCGTGCTGGCGCTGACGGCTGAGGGTTCGGAGGCTGAGTCCCCGGACGTGGTCTATGACTACAGCCCCTACGGTGAGCGCACCTCTGAGAGCCTGGAGGGGACCGAGGCGGCGGCGTTGAGCCCGTTCGGGTTCACCGGCGCCTACCAGTTCCAGGACGGCACGGTGCATCTGAACCACCGCTTCCACAGCACGTTCACGTTGGGCTTCACCCAGCCGGACCCGTCCCGGCAGGAGTTGAACAACTACGCCTACGCGGCCTGCGACCCCATCAACAACACCGACCCCACCGGGCTTTCGGCCGTTCCGTGGCCACAGGCAGCGTGCTGGGGTGCAACCATCTACATGCTGAAGCTGTCTACCGCATCCTTGGTTCTCAATGTGTGGGGAACACCAGTGCACATCGCTACAGCTGTAGTGACTGTCGGATGCCTGGCTTATGACATGACTGTCTCCACCTGATAGGAACAGAGATGACCCCTTTTTCCATTGCCTGCCTATCCTTGTTGTCAATGAGCGTACTGCTTATGGTAAGGCAAAAGAGGGCATCAAGTTCTAGACAAAAGAACATCACGAGCGCCTTGGCGGCACTCATGGGTGTGATTTTCGTGATCTTCCTGATATTTTCCATCCTCACCTACAGTTAATCATTCGAGTATTGGACTAGTCCTGGCGCTCTTGCAGGGGGAGTCCCATTTGGGCACCTAGTCAGGCTTAGTGAACACATCGGGCGGCGCCAGCATCTGGTGCCGCCCGATATCTATTCAATATTTCTCCTAGTCGGCCTCCGGGCTTCTAGGGGAAGCTGCAAACATTGCAATAGAAGGAATGAGCAAAAATGCCGCCCAGATAAATCTTGAAGCATCAGGTGGTCAGAACATGAAAAAAGTCGAACAGACACCAAGGATGCCTATGGTTGAAAATATGAGCAAGTCGGGGCGCTTGGCCGCCCGCTTCTTCGGGGGATGATGTTTTTCCATGTCAAAGATGATTCCCAGGCAAAGGCAGTCTAAATTCGCCAGGAGCTGGTGAAATTTCACATGTCTGCAATTTGCTGCCGAGTCCCCTTTGAAATGCCATGAATTTTCATGATGACTTTTTCTTCATTGAGCCCGTTCGGGTTCACCGGCGCCTACCAGTTCCAGGACGGCACGGTGCACCTGAACCACCGCTTCCACAGCACGTTCACGATGGGCTTCACCCGCCCGGAACCCTCCCGGTCGGAACTGGGTAACTGTGCTTGGACTTGCTGTGGCGGATCGACGACCAAGGAAGGGAGCAGGGCGCATGGAGGGAAGGTTTCCGAAGGACCCGACCAAGAAGGAGCTTCGCACTCTCATCGGGTTCAGGCTTGTTGGCATAGCCTTTTTCCTCGGTATGGCGGTATGGCGCGCGTGGGAGGGCGATTACCTGTGGTCCGCTCTGACCGTGGTCCTCGCCGCCATTCTCTTCGCGGTCTATGTGGCCCCTCGCATGCTGCAACTGCGCCGCAAGAAGAAGGAGTGACCTCCGGGAAAGGGGGCGCGGGCACGACGGCGCCCGCGCCCCCTTGTCCTGCGGTCACCAGGCGCCGCGCAGGCTCCGGGGCGGCTCGGCGTCGAAGGCGGCCCAGACGTGGGTGCCGAGGCCGTAGCGGCGCGGAAAGGCGAAGCTGGCCCACGTGCGGGAGAGCTGGCGCACCAGCAGGAGTCCGCGCTGGCCCTCCGCCGCCTCCCACTCCTCGTCGGTGCGCTCGTTGGGAATGCGGGGCAGGGTGGGGCCGCCCGCGTCGCTGACGGTCAGGCGCAGCGTGCGTTCGTCGGGCATGGACAGGGTGCGGGTGACCCCCTCCTCCGAACGGGCGTACTTGCAGGAGTTGGCGACGAGTTCGCTGGCCACGAGTTGGACGGTCGCGACCAGGTCGGGGTCGAACCCGGCCAGGTCGCGGGCGAGTTCGGAGCGGACCCGGGAGAGTTCGGACAGGTCACAGGCGTAGTCGAGGTATCCCCAGAAGGCGAACGGGCCGGGGACCGGTGCCGGGTCGTGCGCGGGCGTGCCGGTCATACCGTCACCCCGTCCGCGTACCGGGTCGGGGCGGGTGCGGCGGCGAGGAGGTCGCCGACGGGAGCGGGCGCGGGGGCCGGGACCGGTGCCGGGGCCCGGGTCAGAGTCGGGGTCGGGGTCGGAACCGCTGGCGGGGCCTGGGCCGGGACGTGAACGGAGCCGTGCGACCACGCGCGCAGTCGAATGACGGCCTCGGCCTGGACACGGGAGAGGTCGCGCTCACGCTCGTGTTCGCGGGCGGTGTAGTAGGGCCTGACCAGGGCGATGTCGTCGGCCGGGAAGATCTCCGGGGCGGGGGCCAGGCGGGGAGGGGGCACCGGGCGCGGAGCGGGGCGCGGGGCCCCGCGCTGTGGAGTCGGGGGCCTGCCGGACCGCGCGGAAGCGGGTGCGGGGGCCGGGGCGTAGCGGCGGACCCGGGTGGAACGGCGGCGGACGGCGGCCGAGTGGCGTCCGCGCGCGGGAACGAAGAGGGATGTCACCAGAGCCAGGGCACGGGTGAGAAGGGCAGCGCTAAACTGGCGCATGCTGGCAGTTCCTTGTCTTAAAAGGTGGATGTTGCTGGCCACGACCCCGGGCGGTAATTGACCGTCGCGGGGTCTTTCGTGTTCAGTTGTGTGTTCGGAGAAAGGTTAGGGGGTTGATGGAGGGGTGGAGGACGCTACGGGGGAGTAGGGTTCGGAAAAGGTGCGTGGGGGGTGCGTATGCGCTGGTCAGCGGCTTGGATGGGGAGGGAAAAATCTGGCTGGCCAGGTTTTTCCATTGTCCGGAATGATTGGTTTTGAGGATTTTTTCCTGGGGTCTTTTGGGTAGGAAAAAGCCCCCGGCCGGAGCGGGCGCGGGGGCTGGAGGCGGTTAGAGGCGGCTACAGGCCGGAACGCAGGCCGCTGAGCAGCGCCACCCACTGGTCCCCGGGGACGGTGAGGTGCCCGGCCTCGCGGTGAACGGTGTCGCGGACGTCAGCGCCGGAGGCGTGTTCGCGGACCTCGACGCACTGGCTCCCGGTGTTGCTGTAGCTGCTCTTGTGCCACTCGTTGCTCATGCTGCTTCCAATTCCCTCAACAGCTGCCGGGACTCTCTAGCGGGCAGCGCGGACGCCAGACACTTTCTTACCAGCGCCTCCATGCGCGGATGGCTGTCGGATTCCAGGATGACGTTCCCCGCGATGTAGTCGCTGGAGACGGCCAGGCCGCCATCAAGGAGTCGGTACAGGTTGACTGGCGCGGTCACTCCGATGAGAGACGTTCCCGGTGACAGCAAGTGAACCTCGACGCGCACGTCTTCCACCAGCCGCAACAGATGCCCTGCCTGTTCCTTCCGGATGTGATCCGGCATGCAGGTCAGAGCGCTGTGCGGGAAGACGGAGGTCACCACCGGGTCGTGGTGGTGCTCGCGAAGTGTTTTGAGGCGTCCGCAACGAGCGCTGACCCAGCGGTCCACCTCTGCGTCGCCAACGAGCGGCTGTCCGTCCTTGAAGACGGCTTCGGCGTAGGAGGAACACTGGAGTTCACCCGGAACCAGCACTGGTGACAGGCAGTCGATGGCCACGGCCTGCTCCTGCAACCGGGCCACGTTCAGCTGCCACACCGGCAGCTCCGTCCCCGAGGTCTGCTTGCGCCACGCCTTGAGGAGCCTGCCGTCCGCCTTGAGCATCCGGTCCAGGGCCTCGGCGGTCTCCACCCTGGGCGTGAACTTCCCCGACTCCCACCGGGACACGGACGCGGGTGACGTGCCCATGTCGAAGGCCAGCTGTTTCTGCGTTCTCCCGGAGAAATCGCGAAACGTTGTGAGCAGGGAGGAGAAGTGATCTTGCGTCACCCTGCACAACTTACAGAGCCGTTGCGCCCCCTGTCATCCGTTCTCCGGAAAACGACAGACGCTGGAGATATCCCGGGCCCTGTGGCGAGGGTGGATACAGGTCACGAACCCGCAGGTAATTGCGGGCTGTTCGTGACTATGTTCCGGAGGATGGTGATTTCAGTTGGGATCAGTGACAAGCATGCAATCGCGTCGCGGCGGTTCGGGTTCCGGTTTCCAGGACGGCGGCGGCACCGGGCGTTTCCCCCTGCCCCGCAGGGGAGTGGAACCCCGCGACAGGGCACCCCTGGTGCTGGACCAGCGCTGGAGCAGCCTCGGCACCGCGCTCATCGTCGCGGGGCGTCCCGACCAGGCCGCCCTGGTGCGCCACAGGGTCTCGGCCCTCTCCGCCCTGCCGCCGCTGGCGAGGGAAGCGGCCCAGGAACTGGCCGGCGAGGTGTTCAACAACGCGATCGCGCACACGCGCAGCGGCCTGTCCGGGGGCGAGGTCATCGTGAGCGTGCACCGGCTCCCCGGCCGCGTACAGGTCAAGATCACCGACCAGGGGCCGATCGGCGAGGACGCCGTCACCACACCGTGCGTGCGGCCCGCCGACCCGCTGCGCGTGGGCGGGCTGGGGATGCGCCTGGTCGCCGCGCAGGCCAGCCGGTGGGGCACGCTCCACGAGGGCGGCCGGACCACCGTCTGGTTCGAGATCGACCGCCCCGACCGCGCTTCCGGCCGGTCCGACGGGCACGCCGGGCGGTGAACACCTCTCCCGGCCTGGACGCGCTCCTCACGGCGGGTCCCGGGGCCGACGGGTACCGCCCGCCTCCCGGGGTTTCAAAATCCGGGCCCGAACCTTGTACCGATTCGCCGGTGACGGCCCTTCCTGCGCACCGGTACGTTCCTCCTGCCAGCACCTACGCGCGGAAGGAACCCAGGTGAACCTCCTCATCACCGGCATCACCACCCAGTCCTCGATCGCCTACGCGATCGCCGAGGAGGCGATGGAGCAGGGCCACCAGGTGATCCTGACCAACCCGCCCGGCAGGCAGCTGTCCATTCTGGAGCGGGTGGCCAAACGCCTCCCCGCCGAACCCGTGGACATCCTTCCCATGGACGTCACCGACCCCGAGCAGGTCACCGAGACGGCGGGCAAGGTCGCCGCCCACTGGGACCACGTGGACGGGCTGCTGCACTCCATCGCCTACGCCCCGGGCGACGCGCTGGGCGGCAACTTCCTCAACACCTCCTGGGAGGACGTGGCCACCGCGATCCACGTCTCGGGGTACTCCCTGAAGGCGCTCGCCGTGGGCTTCCGGGAGCTCATGGCCGCCGCCCCGCACGGCGCCGGGGTCGTCTCCCTGACCTTCGACGCCTCCCGGGCCTGGCCGGTCTACGACTGGATGGGGTCGGCCAAGGCCGTGCTGGAGAACTCCACGAAGTACCTGGCCCGCGACCTCGGCGGCGACGGCATCCGGGTCAACGCCATCAGCGCGGGGCCGGTCAAGTCCCTCGCGGGCGGCTCGATCCCCGGGTTCGACCAGATCGCGGACGGCTGGGCCGAGTCCGCGCCGCTGGGCTGGGACACCAAGGACGCCTCCGTGGTCGCCGGTCCCGCGCTGTTCCTGATGTCCCCGGCCGCGCGCGCCGTCACCGGCACGACGCTGCACGTGGACGGCGGGTACCACGCGATGGGAGCGCCGCTGTAACCCCGGGAGCCGACCGGGAGGGGAGGACGTCCGCGCTGGTCACCACGCCGGGGGGACATTTGCGGACGTTCCTGCTTTGCGCTGAGAAGGCCGCCCCGCGCGTGCTACGGATGGACGCGTTCGCTGCCGGTCCCTCCTCCTTCTTCGCTGGGAATCCCCATGATGACAATGCTGACCGTCCTCGCCGTCCTGGCCGCCATGGTCGGCGGCGCGGTCCTCGCCGTAGGCAGGTTCCGCGTCGACGACGAATCCTCGGGGGGCGCCGTCAGCGTGGTCGTCGCCCCCTGTGTGCTCGCGCTCTACCTCGCGGCGGCGGCGATGGGTGTGGTGATCGGCTGGGAGAACTTCACCGGTGCCGGGGACGGGCTGACCGAGGAGACGAGCGCGGCCGACGCCCTGTACTGGAGCACCACCACCCTCCCCGCCGAGGAGGCGGAGACGGTGCGCCAGCAGTTGCGCGCCTACATGAGCGCGGTCGCCGAGAAGGACTGGCCGATGATGCGCGCCGAGGGCGAGTTGAGCGAGGAGGGCGACGAGGCCCTGGCCGACCTGGCCGCGTCGGTGCGGGCGCTGTCGGTGTCCGACACCGGCGACGGCCTGGACCGCCTGACCGCCCGCCAGGAGCTGGCCGAACTCAGCGACGCGCGCATCGAGCGCGCCGACGCGGCCGGGGACGGCATCCCGTCCGTCCTCAACGGCATCGCGGCCCTGTCGGCCATCGCGGTGGCGGTGCTGCCCTTCGCCATGATCCGGCGGGGCTCGACCGTGGCCTACTTCTGGGCGTCGGCCAACCTGGTGTTCGTGTTCGCCACGATCCTGCTGCTGTTCTACCTGGGCAACCCCTACAACGGGGCCCTGGCGCACGACGCGGGCGCGATCCAGGACGCGCTGGCCGGGTTCGAGCGGATCGACGCCTCACTCAGTCCTCAGTAGGGGGAAGCGGGCCGACGGGCCCCGGACGCGTCCTCGGGGGCCGCGTGCGGGGCCCGTCTGCCGCCTCCGGGCGCTGGCGGACGGCCGTGTCAGGCCGGGTCGGGCCAGGCGCGGTCGGGGCAGATGCGGGCGCGGTCGGGTCGGGCGCGGGCCGCTCCGGGGCGTTCACCCGGGACCGGTCACTCCGGGGGCGGCGCCCGTCACGGCGCCGCCCCCGGAGCCGGTCAGCCCGAGGAGCGCGTGGCGGCGCGGCCCGCGCCCGCGGCGACCACGGCGATGACGACCATGAGCACCACCATGGTGCGCATGGGGGTGAAGGCTCCGGCGGCCTGCGGCGCGGAGTTCGGGGAGAGGTCGGCGAGCACCTGCTCCCGGACGACCCCCTCCACCGGGGGCGGGGCCGACGGGGACTCGGACGGCGGTTCGGGCTGGGCCGCGCGCTCCTGGGCGGGCTCGGCAGAGGCGGCGGCCTCCGCCCCGGGCGGCGCCGCTCCGGGTTCCTCCGCGGCCGGGGGAGCGGGTTCGCCGGGGACGGGCGGTGCGGGCTCCCCGGGCGCGGGCGGTTCGGGCTGACCGGGCTCCCCGGGCGCGGGCGGTTCGGGTTCGGGGTAACCGGGCTCCTCAGGTGCGGGGGGCTCCGGCTGCTCGGGGCCCGGCGCGCACGGCGGCGCCTCGCCCGCGCGCACCACGACCCGCACGCCGTTCGCGCACACCAGGACGTAGGACCCGGGGTTGACGTCCACCAGTGCGCCCGAGGTCTCCACGCGGACCCCGCCGGGGCCCACCTCCACGCGGGAGTTCCCGTCGTCCACACTGACGCCGGTGCCGTCCGCGTTCACCTGCGGGACGGTGTCCACCGCGCCGACCAGGGAGGCCGTGTCCAGCGGTCGGGCGGGCGGGTCGTCCGGGGCGAGCGAGGGCGAGGCACCGCAGACGATCAGGAGCGCGCCCGCCGCCAGCAGCGCGGGCAGAGCACGGCGTGAGGGGGGCATGGGACTCCTCGTGTCGCTGTCGGCACTACGGGTGATCGTACGCGCTCAGTCCGGACCCTACACCCGGGAACGCGCCCCCAGTGGCCCGCCCGACACGGACGTCCCTGCTACCAGCGCCACCGCCGGAGCCGGCACCGGAGTCGGCAGCAGGTCCACGGCCACGCGGGTCAGGGGGAGTGCAGGCGCAGCACGGCGTGCTCGGCCCAGTCCGGCGGCCTGGTCAGCCGCGAGACGAGCACCATCGTCCCGAAGGCCAGCGGGATGGTCCACGCCGCGGGCTGTGCCAGCAGCACCGCCAGCCACCCGGCCGGGGGCGGCAGCAGGATCGACCACCCCACCGCGCCGGTCGCGGTCACCGCCCCCACGACCAGCCCGGACGCGGCCCCGGCCAGCGTCAGCCGCCGCCACCAGATGCCCAGCACCAGCAGCGGGCAGAACGTCGAGGCCGCCACCGTGAACGCCCACACCACCAGCACGTTGATGTCGATCAGCTGCGCGGGCAGCGCCAGCAGCACCGCCACGCACGCGCCCACGGCCACCGCCAGGCGCAGCCGCGGCACGCTGCCCTGGAACAGGTCGTGCGACAGCCCGCCCGCCAGGGCCAGCAGCAGTCCGGAGGAGGTGGACAGGAACGCGCCGAACGCCCCCGCCGCCACCAGCGCCGTCAGCACCGTCCCCACCGAGCCCGGCACCGCTTGGGCGGGCAGCACCACCGCGACCGTGTCGGTGCCCTGGAGCAGCACCAGGTGCGGGGTGAGCACCCGCCCGAGCAGCCCGTACACCGTCGGGAACAGGTAGAACAGCCCCAGCAGGGCGATCACGCCCACCGCCACCCGGCGCGCCGTCCGCGCCGTGGGGCTGGTGTGGAAGCGCATGATGACGTGCGGCAGCCCCATGCAGCCCAGCGTGATCGCCAGCAGCGTGGACCACGTCTCGAACAGGGGGTACCCGCCCACGTCCAGCAGCGGCGAACTCCACCGCTCGCTGCCCAGCTCCGGCAGCCCCGCCGGGTGCGGGATGGGCGCGCCCTCGGGGAACACGTACTCGGCGCCCGCCTCCACGGTGTGCTCCCCGGCCGCGAACTCCACCCGTTCGCCCCCGGAGGCGGTCACCGTCACCGGCTCGTCCAGGCTGAACCGGGTCCCCACGGTGAACTCCACCGGGGTCGTCTCGGGGAAGTGCGTGCCCCACTCGGGGTTGAGCGCCTCCGCCCGGGTCCCGGGACCGGCGTGCACCACCAGGTAGACCGCCGGGATGGCGATGAAGGCCAGCTTGACCACGTAGTGGAAGGCCTGCACGTAGGTCGCCGACCGCATCCCCCCGGCCGCGATCGAGGCGCTCACCACCAGCCCGGCGAGCAGCACCCCCACCCAGTAGGGCGTGCCGCTGACCAGGGCCAGCACGACACCGGCACCCTTGAACTGGGGCACCAGGTACAGCAGCATGATCACCAGCACCACGCAGCCGCACAGCTTGCGCAGACGCGGCGCACCCAGGCGGTACTCGGCGAAGTCGGGCACGGTGAACGCCCCCGACCGGCGCATCGGCCCGGCCACCAGCGCCACCACCGCCACGTAGCCCGCGGCGAACCCCACCGCGTACCACATGGTGCCCAGGCCGTTCTTGAGCAGCAGCCCCGCGAGCCCCAGCACCGAGGCGGCCGACAGGTACTCCCCGGCGATCGCCATCGCGTTCCAGTTGGGGGAGATCCGCCGCGAGGCCACGAGGAAGTCGGAGGTCGAGCGGGCCGCCCGCACCCCGTAGACGCCGATGACCAGACTGGTGAGCAGGACCAGCCCGATGGCCAGGACCGCGATCACCACGTGCGCCCCGTGTCCTCACCGCTCGCGGATCCCGGTCCCCTCGCGCCTCCGGGTTTCCGGTCGTGCTCCGGCACCCGCGCGGCCTCCGCCCGGTCCGCGGCGCTCTCGGCCCGGTCCTCGATCCGCTCGGCCGAGCGCACGTGCCACAGCGCCAGCCCGAACAGCATCGGGTAGATCGCCACCGTCAGCAGCAGCCACGACAGCGGGACCCCGCCCGGGCGGACCTCCCCCAGCGCGGGGAAGAGCGCGAACGCGCCGCTCATCCCGAACAGCAGCGCCGACAGCACCGCCACGGTGCGCACGGCGGTCCGCCGCTGGGCCCGGAAGAGCGCGCGGGCCGCCTCGGTGTCCACCGGCTCCGGGATCGGCAGCAGGTGCTGCGCGGGCCGGTTGCCCCGGGCCAGCGCGATCCGGGTCTGCGGGCTGGTCAGCTTCTCGCGGCGCGGGCTCACGGCGCCTGCTCCCCCTCACCGTCCCGCGACCGGGGGGCGGGGCCGCCCTGGGCGTTCGCGGACCGGCCGAGCTGGTCGCGCCGGGCCGCCTCCAGCAGCTGGGCGCGCAGGTGGCGGCCGTGGCGGCGGCTCACCGGCACGTCCCCGGCCGGGGTTCCCGCCACCAGGCCGGACGAGGAGGTCACCCGCAGGTCGCGCACCCACGGGATGGCGATCAGGAACCCCCGGTGGACCCGGACGAACCCGGCCGAGGCCCACACCTCCTCCAGGTAGGACAGCGACAGGCGGATGAGGTGGCCCCCGTCGGAGGTGTGCAGGCGCACGTAGTCGCCCTGGGCCTCCACGAACTGCACGTCGTCGCGTTTGACGAACACCGTGCGCCTGCCGGTGTCGATCTGCACCACGTGCAGGTCCTCGGCGGGCGGGGCCCCTCCCCCGGGCCTGCGCAGCTGGGCGATGCGGCCCACCGCCTCGGCCAGCCGCTCGGGCCGGATCGGCTTGAGCAGGTAGTCCACGGCGCCGATGCCGAAGGCCTCCACCGCGTGGGCCTCGGAGGCGGTCACGAACACGATGGACGGGGGCTCGGACAGCACGCTCAGCACCCGGGCCACGTCCATGCCGTCCAGACCGGGCATGAGGATGTCCAGGAACGCGGCGTCGATGGTGGTGGTGCCCAGCAGCCGCACGGCGGTGGCGCCGTTGTCGGCCACCAGGACCTCCGCCACCTCGGGCATGTCACCGAGCAGGGACGCCATCTCCTGGCGGGTGGAGGCCTCGTCCTCGACCACCAGCACCCGCAGTTCGGGCTTCAACGCGCCACCACCCCCCTGGTGAACCTGGGCACGCGCACGGTCACCTTCGTCCCCTCCCCCAGCGCGGTCTCGATCACCAGACCGTACTCGGGTCCGTAGACGGCGCGCAGCCGCTGGTCCACGTTGGCCAGGCCGACGCTGCGCGACTCCGGGCCGGTGCCCGCCAGCAGGGAGCGGGCCAGGTCGGGGTGCATGCCCACCCCGTCGTCCTCGATCTCGATGACGCACAGCGGGCCCTCGCCGAAACCGGAGACGCTGATGTGGCCGCGGCCCTCCTTGCGCTCCAGCCCGTGCCGGATGGCGTTCTCCACGATCGGCTGCACGACCAGGAACGGTATGGCCACCGGCAGCACCTCGGGGGCCATCCGCACGGTGATGTCCAGACGGTCGTGGAAGCGGGCCCGCTGGAGTTCGAGGTAGGTCTGGGTGGCCTCCAGCTCCTCGGAGAGGGTCGCGTAGTCGCCCTTCTCCGAGAAGCCGTAGCGCAGGTAGTCGGCGAAGTCCGACAGCAGGTGGCGGGCCCGGTCGGGGTCGGTGCGCACCAGGGCGGCGATCACGGCCAGGGCGTTGTGCACGAAGTGGGGGGAGATCTGCGCCCGCAGGGTGCGCAGGTCGGCGGCGGCGATCCGGGCGCGGGCCCGGCGCAGCGCCGCGTGGTCCAGGCAGTCCGAGACCAGCGCGGCGGCGGCCTCCACGTCGGCCTCCACGGGGTGGCCCGAGGCCACCAGGGCGCCGGACAGCTCGTCGGCCACGGTCAGGGGGACCGCGCACACCGACGTGCCGTCGGGCAGGCGCACCCGGGCGTTGCTCCCGTACTCGAAGACCTGGGAGAGCAGCCCCTCGACCTCGGAGGGCGCGGGGCTGGTTCCGTGCGCGGCGACCGGACCGTCCAGGTCGGCCAGGACGACGCCGTCCACGGCCAGGAGTTGGCGCAGCCGCCTGGCGGCCGAGGGGACCCTCCGGCCGTGCAGCCCGTCCCGGAGGTCGACGCCGAGGGCGTGGACCTGGCGCATCAGCTCGACGCTCGCCCGCTGCTCCGAGGACGCTGGGCGACGTCGGGAGGGGGACACCCGCGACAGCCACCGGTATGACACGGAACGACCCTATCCCAGCGAACTGTGTCGGTGCTCACGTGGTCGGGGTCACCTTTCGAATCGTGACGCAAATGCGCGCTCGCGCCGCGGGCAGGAGCCGGGCCCGCCACCGGGAGCGGTGGCGGGCCCGGGGGAGCGCTCGGGGCGGCGGCCGTGCCGGGAGAAGGGTGGGCTCCCGGGCGGAGCGGGCCGCCGACGGCCCCCGAGCAGGTGGTTCGGGAATCCTCCGGGCCCACGCGCGGAGCGCGGGCCCGGACACGGGCCGAAGCGAAGCGGAGGCCCAGAGAAAACACTGTCTAGTGGTTGGCCGCCTTCTCCGCGCCCGCGCCGGTCAGGGCGCGGACCTGGAGCTGGGCGAACTTGTCGAAGTCGCGCTCCTTGGACGACAGGGTTCCCACGATCGCGCACAGCAGGCTGATCGGCACCGACACCAGGGCCGGGTTGGGCAGCGGGAACCAGGCGAAGTCCGCGGTCGGGATGAGCGCGGTCTCGCTGCCGGAGACCACGGGCGAGAAGAACACCAGGCCCACGGCGCTGATCAGGCCGCCGTAGATGCCCGCGAGGGCGCCGCGGGTGTTGAACCTCTTCCAGAACAGGCTGAGCAGCAGGGTCGGCAGGTTCGCCGAGGCCGCCATCGCGAACGCCAGCGAGACCAGGAAGGCCACGTTGAGGTTCTGTGCGAACACCGCCAGCAGGATCGAGACCACGCCGACGCCCAGGGCGGACAGGCGGGCGACCCGGACCTCCTCGGCGCCCGTGGCCCTGCCCTTGCGCAGGACCGAGTTGTAGAAGTCGTGCGCGATGGAGGACGAGGAGGCGATGACCAGGCCCGCCACCGTGGACAGGATGGCCGCGAAGGCCGCCGAGGCGATGATCGCCAGCAGGACCGCGCCCGCCATCTCGCCGCCGATGCGCTCGCCGACCACCTGGGCCAGCTGCGGGGCCGCGGTATTGCCCGCGGCGTCCTGCGCCGTGATGGCCTCGTGGCCGACGATGGCCGCCGCGCCGAAGCCGAGCACCAGGGTCATCAGGTAGAAGGTGCCGATGAGGCCGATGCCCCAGTTGACCGACTTGCGGGCGCTCTGGGAGTCGGGGACGGTGTAGAAGCGGATGAGGATGTGCGGCAGGCCGGCCGTGCCCAGCACCAGGGCCAGGCCCAGGCTGATCAGGTCCAGCTTGTTCCACAGGGTCTGGAGCGGGTCGCCCGCGACCTCCACCCCGTAGCGCAGGCCGGGCTCCAGGAAGCCCTCCTGGCCGCTGGCCGCGGCGGCGTCGCTCATCAGCGCGCCGAGGTTGAACCCGTACAGGGACAGGGTCAGCACGGTGAGCAGGGCGGCGCCCAGCATGAGGATGAGGGCCTTGATGATCTGCACCCAGGTGGTGCCCTTCATGCCGCCGAAGGTCACGTAGATGGTCATCAGCAGACCGATGACCACGATGCCGACGATCTTGGCGGTGGCGGCGTCCATGCCCATGAAGGTCTGCCCGGGCTGGATGCCCAGCAGCAGGGCGATGAGCGCGCCCGCGCCGACCATCTGCGCCAGCAGGTAGAAGATCGACACCACGATCGTGGAGACCGACGCGGCGGTGCGCACCGGGCGCTGCCGCATCCGGTAGGACAGCACGTCACCCATGGTGTAGCGGCCGGAGTTGCGCAGCAGCTCCGCGACCAGCAGGAGGGCGACGAGCCAGGCGACGAGGAACCCGATGGAGTAGAGGAAGCCGTCGTAGCCGAACAGCGCGATCATGCCCGCGATGCCCAGGAAGGACGCGGCGGACATGTAGTCGCTGCCGATCGCCAGGCCGTTCTGGAGCGGGGAGAAGCCGCGCCCGCCCGAATGGAAGTCGGTGGCGGAGCGCGTGCTGCGGCCGGCCCAGACGGTGATGCCGAGCGTGGCCGCGATCATGAGGACGAAGAGGACGATGGTGATGATGCGGCTGCTGTCGCTGACCGTCTTGACAGCTTCCTGGGCGAGGTTCATCGGCCGCCCTCCTTGTTCGCCGCGGTGTAGTGGAGCTCGTCGCGCAGCTCGACCGCCTGGGCGTCGAGCCTGCGGCGCGCGTAGTTCGTGTACAGGACGGCGATCCCGAAGGTCGACACGAACTGGAGGACACCGAAGGCCAGGGCCACGTTGACGCTGCCGAAGAGCACGACGCCCATGAGGTCGCGGCCGAACGCGGACATGAGCACGTAGAGCAGGTACCACGCCATGAAGGCGAGGCTCATCGGGAAGACGAACCTGTACAGCCGCCGCTTGAGCTCCACGAAGCGCGGGTCGCCGTGCATGGTGACGTAGGCCTCGGTCGGGATCGCGTCGCCGCCTCCGTCGCCGTCGGGCGGCGGGGCCGGGTCCTTCGTCGGCCGGTCTGTTGACATGCTCTACCTCCGGGGGGATTGCCGTGCGTCCGGCGGCGACGGCGCCGCTCTGGTGTGATCTGCGTTACGGGGAACTGTAAGGAGCGGCACTACCGCGAAGGAGGGGGCTCGTGCGCACGCGCGCCGAACGCGGGGGAGGAGCGTCGAACGGTCGCCCAGCGCGCGGTGAGCGGTCGTCTGACGCGCCGAACGGCCGCCGAACGGCTCCGGTCCAGACCACGGGCCCCGAGCGCACACGCCCGCGGAGCCCGTTTCGCAGGGACTCCGGCACCCGGGGAAGGGCCCGGGGGGCGTCCGGCCTCCGCCCCGCCGGGGGCCGTCCCGGCGGTGGGACACGCCTCCACCGGACCCGGAACGCCCGTCCGGCTCGGGGCGTTGTAGCTTGTGCACCATCACCGCCGTCGCGGGCATCCGCGTCGGCGCGTTCCGCGATACCCCGGACGAGGTGCGCCGTACCCGGTGACGACAAGACGGCGCGTTGGAAGACGCACGTCACACGTCACGGAGGTAGGCATCATGGCCTGGATCGTTCTGGTGGTCTCGGGGTTCCTGGAGACCGCGTGGGCCCTCTCGCTCAGCGCCTCGAAGGGCTTCACCCGACTGTGGCCGTCGGTGACCTTCGGGGTCACCCTGTTCCTGAGCATGGCCGGTCTGGCCTACGCCCTGCGCACCATCCCCGTCGGGACCGGCTACGCGGTGTGGGTGGCCATCGGTGCCGTCGGCACCGCGCTGGTGGGCATGTTCTTCCTCGGTGAGGGCTTCACCTGGGCCAAGCTGCTGTGCCTCGTGCTCATCGTCGCGGGCGTGGTGGGGCTCAAGCTCCTGCACTAGGACCCGTCCCTGCGCGGGCGCCCCCGCCCCGGCGAGGGCTTCCCCAGCCGCTACGGGCGACCGGCGCGGGAGTGGCGTCGAGTCCTCCGCTCCGCCCGTGGCCCGCCAGCGCGCGGCGGGGGCCGGACACCGTGCGGTGTCCGGCCCCTACGCCGTTACGGGGGAGCGGCGGTGCCGCGCGGATTCCCTGGGGCGGGCGGGCCGCGGTGGCTAGGACGGGGCCCGGGGGGCGCCCCGGCGGGAACCGCCCCGCCGCCGGTCGAGGTGGACGGCGTGCTCCAGGTAGCGTTCGACCAGGGACGCCGCCACGGGGTTGTGACCCCGGACGCGGAGCAGCCAGTGCGGCGCGATCCGCTCGTGGAGCCACAGGAAGCCGATCGTGAACCCCAGGCTCAGCATCGCCTGCAGGGCCAGGAAGGACAGGAGCGGCTCCCCCAGCACGGTGTCGTCGCCCAGCGCCCACGCCACGGCGTAGGAGTCGATCAGCCGGGAGACGGGGAACCCCACCAGCCAGTACAGCGCCATGGGCGCCACCGCGCCGACCTGGAAGACACCGCGCGCCAGCAGCACGCAGTACCCGGCGCCGAACAGGGCCAGGGGTATCCCCAGTCCGGCCGCGAGGGCGAGGGTGACCACCGGGGACAGCCCGGCCATCACCGCGACGGCCGTGGCGAACAGACCGGCCACCAGGCCGATCAGCGCGCCCGGCAGCGTGATCTCCACGTGGTCGAGCACGGGCCTCCCGGTGGGGAGGACTTCCCGAGCGCCCATCAGTCGATCACGACCCCGAAGGCGAACAGCGAGTAGAACAGGGCGCCGAGGTAGAACACCGCCGCGAAGGCGATGACGGCGTTGGAGAGGATGCCCGGCCGGATCGGCTTGGGCAGGGTGAGGTTGTTGACCAGCAGCAGCACCACGCAGTAGGCGCCCATCGCGAACGCCGACAGGAAGGCCAGCACGTCCAGGATCGCCGCCGGGCCGTCGGCGGGGCCGAAGAGCAGGATGACGATGCCGAAGGCGATCAGGCCCCACAGGAAGAGGGCGTACAGCCTCGACATGCCGACCTTCTTGGCGCCCGGCACGAAGTTGAAGGTCATGTCGGCCTGGCCGCGCGAGAAGGAGTCGAACAGCCCCAGCGTGGCGTTGAGGCCGATGAGCGCGATGAAGCAGAAGAACACCGTGCCCAGGACCGGGCTCCCGGCCGCCGAGAAGGAGGCCGCCATGGCGTCCAGGGCGGCGTCGCGGTCGCCGTCGCGCAGCAGGTCGGTCACGTTCGGGTCGAAGCGGGCCGAGGCCTGGGCCAGCACGGTGAAGGAGATCGTCACCAGCATCGTGATGCCCCAGAACAGGACCATCGCGTCGAAGGTGACCCAGCGCCGCCAGCCCTTCCACTTCTCCATCTCCGAGGCGTCGGAGGTGTCGAACATGAAGCCGCGCGTGGGCATGGCCTCCTGCTCGCCCGCGTGCCGCAGGCCCCGGATCTTGGGGATGTGCGAGCCCATCCCGGCGCCCTTGTCGCGCAGGTGCAGGGTGTACCACATCTGCTGCATGCCCGAGGGCCCGGCGAAGGCGATGGAGCCCACGATCACGGGGAACCACAGGGCCGTGGTGGCCTCCTCCGGCAGGTAGCCGAACGCGAACATCCCGGTGAGGGTGGAGGTCAGGTCGGACAGGTCGCCCACGATGGCCGCGATCACGGCGCTGCCGACCACCAGCATGCCGATGCAGATCGACAGCACGTTCTCCAGCAGGTTGTAGATGACCTTCGCCAGGGTGAACACCACACCGACGAGGAGCATCCCGGCGACCGCCGTGGCCTGCCAGGGGATGCCGGTCACCCGTTCGAAGGCGGAGGCGCCCGCCGAGAGGTGGCCCGGCCAGATGTAGACCAGCATCGCCGTGATGAAGAAGAACCACATGAGCGGTTTGAACACGCGCGCGGCGCCGTAGAAGATGCTCTCCCCGGTGGCCATCGCGTAGCGCGACATCTCCAGCATGACCACGGCCTGGAGGGTGACGCCGACCAGGAACAGCCAGCGGATCTCGGGGCCGAAGACGAGGACCAGCCTCGGCCACATGTAGGACTCGCCCATGCCCACGCCGAGGGCGACGAGGAACACGGTGGGGCCCAGGATGTGGATCGAGGGCGGCGCCTTGGGCAGGGGGCGGATGGGCATCGGCTCCAGCCGGCCCGCCTTCCACACGCGCTCCTCGGGCGGAGCGCCGCCGGGAGCGGCCGTACCGGAGGCGGCCTCGGCCTCGGGGGGAGCGGCCTGCCTCTGGGCGGGGACGAAGGGTGGCTGTGCGTCGGTGGGGGACTGGCGGACCGGTTCGGGCGTGCCGCCGGTCTCGGGGCGTGAGGAATCCATGGCTGGGAACTCCCTGTGGGCTGTGCGGATGCGAGCTGCTTGCTGGCATGGCGCCCCCGGATGGTGCGGACTCCTCTCTGCCGGACGCACGGGCGAGGTCACCGCGACGTCGTGGCTGCGTCGCGCGGTGGGGGACCCGGCGGCCGTGTGGCGGCGGCTCCGTGGCCGCCGGGTTCAGGGGTGGTGCGCGTTGCTGCGGGGCCCGGTCGGGGCCGGAGCACCGACCGGGCACTGGGTCAGAGTAGTCCCGCGGCGCGGGCCCAGCGATACTTCGCGCCGAGAATCTGCACGGGCTTCTCGGTGGTGTAGGGGAAGGCCACGACGCCGTGGTCGAACAGGTACCGGGAGGCCTCCTCGACCTCGGTGTCACCCGAGAGCGAGGCGACCACGGGCTTGTCGATCCCCTTGGCCCTGGCCTCGGCCACCACGTCGGCGACCACCTTCGCGAAGACCATCGGCGGCGTGATGATGGTGTGCCAGTAGCCCAGGATGAGCGCGTGCACCCGCTCGTCCTCCAGGCCCAGGCGGATCGTGGCCTCGTAGGTGGAGGGCGGCTCGCCGCCGGTGATGTCCACCGGGTTCCCGGCGGCGCCGAAGGGCGGGATGAAGGCCCGGAACGAGGCGTCCAGGTCCGGCGGGATCTCGTAGAGGCTCATCCCGTTGTCCACCACCGCGTCGGAGAGCAGCACGCCCGATCCGCCCGCGCCGGTGATGATGACGACGTTCTCGCCCTTGGGGGTGGGCAGGACCGGCAGCGCGCGGCCGAACTCCAGCAGCTCGTTGAGCCCGGGGGCCCGGACCACGCCCGCCTGGCGCAGGATGTCGTCGTAGACCTTGTCGTCGCCCGCCAGCGCGCCGGTGTGCGACCCGGCCGCGCGCGCCCCGGCGTCGGTGCGCCCGGCCTTGAGCACGATGACGGGCTTGTGCGGCACGACCTCGCGGGCGGCCTCGACGAAGGCGCGGCCGTCCTTGAGGTCCTCCAGGTGCATGGCGACGGCGTTGGTGTTCTCGTCCTGGCCGAAGAAGGTGAGCAGGTCGTCCTCGTCGATGTCGGCCTTGTTGCCGACGCCGACGATGGCCGAGACGCCGGTGCTCGTGCTGCGGCTGTAGCCGAGGATGGCCATGCCGATCCCGCCCGACTGCGAGGTCAGGGCGGTGCCTCCGCTGACGTCGTAGGGGGTGCAGAAGGTCGCCGACAGCTTCTCGGGCGTGTAGTAGTAGCCGTAGATGTTGGGGCCGAGCAGGCGCACGCCGTGCCTGCGGGCGACGGCGAGCACCTCGTCCTGGAGCTCCTGCTCGCCGGTCTCGGCGAACCCGGAGGGGATGAGGACCGCCGCGGCGGCCCCCTTCGTGCCGACCTCCTCCAGCGCGCCCGCCACGAACTTGGCGGGGATCGCGAAGACCGCCACGTCGACCTCGCCGGGGATGTCGAGGACGCTGGCGTAGGCCGTGCGGCCGTACACCTCGGGGGACTTGGGGTTGACCGGGTAGACCTCGCCCGCGTACCCGCCGTCGACGATGTTCTTGATGACGGAGTGGCCGATCTTGCCGGGCTCGTTGGAGGCGCCGACGATCGCGATCGACCGCGGCTTGAAGACCCGGTTCATCGCGGCGAGGATCTCGTCGCGTTCGAACCGCGCGGGCGGCTCGGGCGGCGCGAAGTCCAGGACGAAGCGCAGGTCCGCGGCCACGGCGGAGGCCGGTCCGGCGAAGACCGGGTTGAGGTCGGCCTCGGCGATCTCGGGGAAGTCGGTGACCAGGTCCGACAGCCTGCTGACCACGTCGGCCAGCCGCTCCCGGTCCACGGCGGGGCGGCCGCGCACGCCGCGCAGGACCTCGGCCGCGCGGATGTCGTCGATCTGGGTCAGCGCCTCCTCGCGGGAGACCGGGGCCATCCGGAAGGTGACGTCGCGCAGCACCTCGACCAGGACGCCGCCCAGCCCGAAGACCACGATCTTGCCGAAGGTGGGGTCGGTGGTCGCGCCGACGAGGACCTCGACCTCCGGCCCGCCGCCGACCTGCTGCTGGATCTGGACCCCGTCGATGCGCGCCCCCGGGGTGTGGGCCAGGGCGTTGGCGGTGATGCGGTGGTAGGCCTCGGCGACCTTCTCGGCGCTGTCCAGGCCGACCTCGACGCCGCCCGCGTCGGTCTTGTGCAGGATGTCGGGGGAGACGATCTTGGCCACGACCGGCAGGCCGAGCTCACCGGCGAGTTCGGCGGCCTCCTCGGCGGAGTGCGCCAGGTCCTCGCCCGGGACGGGGATGCCGTAGGCGTCGGCCAGGACGCGGCCCTCGGGGGCGGTCAGGGCGGTCCTGCCCTCGGCCCTGGCGCGGTCGAGCACCTCGCGGACCGCGGCGCGGTCGTGGTCGGGGCGGTCGGGGGTGTAGGCGGCCATGTGTTCAGATCACTCCGTTCGATGCGAGTTCGGCCAGGTCCTCGTCGGACAGCCCCAGCTCGCCGCCGTAGACCTCGGCGTTGTGCTCGCCGAGCAGCGGGGAGCGGACGACGTCCACCGGTGAGTCCGAGAGCCGGATCGGCGAGGAGACCGTGTCGTAGGAGCCCCGCTCGGGGTGCTCGACGGTGGTGACGACCCCGTTGGCCCGCAGGGTGGGGTCGTCGATGATCTCGCGGGTGGACATGATCGGCCCGCAGGGGATGTTGTGCGCGTTCAGCGCGGCCAGCACGTCCCACTTGGGGAGCTGGCTGGCCCACTCCTCGATGAGGGCGAACATCTTGTCGAGCTTGTCCAGCCGGGCCTCGGGGGTGGCCCACTCGGGGTCCTCGGCCAGTTCTGGGCGGCCGATGAGCCGCGTGATGGGCTCCCAGCCGGTGGGCTGGACGATGACGTACACGTAGTCGTTGGGGCCGCCGGGGGAGGTGCGCACGGCCCAGCCGGGCTGGCCGCCGCCGGAGGCGTTGCCGGAGCGGGGGACCTCGTCGCCGAAGTCGTCGTTGGGGTACTCCGCCAGCGGTCCGTGCGCCAGGCGCTGCTGGTCGCGCAGCTTGACCCGGCACAGGTTGAGCACCGCGTCCTGCATGGCGACCTGGACGCGCTGGCCCCGGCCGGTGGTGGTGCGCTGGTACAGCGCGGCGAGGATACCGGCTACTGTATGCATCCCTGTGCCCGAGTCACCGATCTGGGCGCCCGTCGCCAGCGGCGGGCCGTCCTCGAACCCGGTGGTGCTCATGGAGCCGCCCATCGCCTGGGCGATCACCTCGTAGGCCTTGAAGTCGGCGTAGGCGCCGGGGCCGAACCCCTTGATGGAGGCGTAGACCAGCCGCGGGTTGGCCTCGGCGAGCACCTCCCAGGTGAAGCCCATGCGGTCCAGCGCGCCGGGGGCGAAGTTCTCCACCAGCACGTCGCTGCGGCGCACCAGGTCCAGGAAGATCTCCTTGCCCCTGGGGCTCTTGGTGTTGAGGGTGACGCTGCGCTTGTTGGAGTTGAGCATCGTGAAGTAGAGGCTGTCCACACCGGGCTTGTCCCGGAGCTGGCGCCGGGTGATGTCACCCGTGACCGCCTCCACCTTGACCACGTCGGCGCCCATCCAGGCGAGTATCTGCGTCGCCGACGGGCCCGACTGGACGTGGGTCATGTCCAGGACGCGGACCCCGTCGAGTGCCTTGCCCATGACTCTCTCCTTCCTGGTCAGGGCTACTTGTACATGGTCTGGTTCATCGTTCCCGGGGCGTAGACCTCGGGGTCGATCCAGACGTTGATCAGCGAGGGCTTGCCGGACTCGCGGGCGCGGCGCAGCGCCGGGGCGATGTCGGCCGGGTCCCGGACCTCCTCGCCGTGGCCGCCCAGCATCCGGGCGAACTCGGCGTAGTTGACGTCGCCCAGGGTGTTGCCGATCTCGCCCCGGTCCGCGCCGTACTTGGCGATCTGGCCGTAGCGGATCTGGTTCATCGAGGAGTTGTTGCCCACGATGCCGACGAAGGGCAGGTCGAACCGGACCAGGGTCTCGAAGTCCCAGCCGGTCAGGCTGAACGCGCCGTCGCCGAAGAGGGCCACCACCTCCTTGTCCGGGCGGGCGTACTTGGCCGCCATCACGAACGGGACGCCCACGCCCAGCGTGCCGAGGGGCCCGGGGTCCATCCAGTGGCCCGGCGACTTGGGCTGGACCACCTGGCCGGAGAAGGTGACGATGTCGCCGCCGTCGCCGACGTAGATGGAGTCCTCGGTGAGGAACTGGTTGATCTCGCTGACCAGCCGGTAGGGGTGGATGGGCGTGGAGTCGGAGGTGAGCAGGTGCGCCCGCTTGTCCAGCGCGGCCTGCTCCTGGGTGCGCAGCTCCTCCAGCCAGGTCTTGCGGCTCTGGGCGCCGTTGTCCCCGTAGCCCGAGGTCGCCTGGAGCACCGAGGACAGGATCACGTCGGCGTCCCCGACCAGCCCCAGGTCCACGTCGCGGTTCTTGCCGACGGTGGCGTAGTTGAGGTCGATCTGCACCACCGTGGCGGTGGGCGAGAGGCGCTTGCCGTAGCCCATCCGGAAGTCGAAGGGGGTGCCGACGATGATGATCAGGTCGGAGTTGGTGAAGGCGTAGCGCCGGGAGAGCTGGAAGTGGTGCGGGTCCCCGGGCGGCAGGGTGCCCCGGCCCGCGCCGTTCATGTAGGCGGGGATGTTGAGCGCGCGCACCAGGTCGGTGGCGGACTGCGTGGCCCGGGTGGTCCACACCTGGTTGCCGAGCAGGATGCTGGGCTTCTCGGAGCGCACGATCAGGTCGGCGAGCCGCTCGATCGCGGCGGGGTCGCCCGCCTGCCGGGTGGAGGCGCGGTAGCGGCCCTTGGCGGGGACGCGGGCCCGCTCCACGGGCACCTCGGCGTCCAGGACGTCCCGGGGGATCTCCAGGAAGGCCGGGCCGGGGGCGCCGCTGTTGGCCTCGCGGAAGGCCATCGAGACCAGGTCGGCGACCCGCTCGGTGTGGGGCACGGTGGCGGCGAACTTGGAGATCGGGTTGATCATGTCCACGTGCGGCAGGTCCTGGAGCGAGCCCATCTTGTGCTGGCTCAGGGCGCCCTGGCCGCCGATGACCAGCATCGGGCTCTCCGCGCGGTAGGCGTTGGCGATGCCGGTGACCGCGTCGGTGGTCCCCGGTCCGGCGGTCACGACGGCGCACCCGGGCTTGCCGGTGACGCGGGCGTAGCCGTCGGCGGCGTGCGCGGCGACCTGCTCGTGCCGCACGTCGACCACGTCGATGCCCTCGTCCGCGCATCCGTCGTAGATGTCGATGATGTGTCCGCCGCAGAGCGTGAAGATGACGTCGATCCCCTCGGCCTTGAGGGCCTTGGCGACCAGGTGGCCGCCGGAGATCGTGGTCTTCTCGCTGCTGGTGGACTCGCTGGTTGCCTTGTCGGCCATCGGTACGCCGACCCCTTTCGTGCGGGTGTGCGGGATGTGTCCTGCGGTGGCTTGTGTGGTGCGACCGTCTTCTGTAGGCGGGATACTGTATACCGTGTGCATCACATTGGAGCACGGTGCCGCGTCGCTGTCCAGACCCCGTGTGGGGCGGGTGTGGTCCGGATCGGAAGCGGGCGCCTGAGCAGGGCCGACAGAACGGCCGCCGCGCCGCAGAGCACGCCGGACGCGGCCAGGCCCGCGGGCCACGCGGAGGTCGGCGCCAGGGCCAGGAACAGCGCGGTCCCGCCGACGCCGAGCAGGCCGCCGACCGCCTTGGAGCTGTAGACCAGGCCGTGGATGTCGGCCGTCCAACGCGGCCCGAAGTGGCCCTCGGTGATCGCCCGGGTCAGCGGGTAGCACGAACCGGTGCACGCGCCCGCCGTCAGCGCGAGGAGCACCAGCGCGGCGCTCTGCCCGGCCGGGACGGCGGCGGCCAGTCCCGCCTGGGCGAGCGCCCCCGCCCCCAGTAGCGCGGTGAGGGTGCGCCTGCGGCCGGCCCGCTCGGCCGCGGTGCCCGCGGCCAGCCGTCCCAGGCCGCTGCCCGCGGCGAAGGCCGTCACGGCCGGGGCGGCCGCCGAGCCCGGGTGGCCGCCGTCCGCCAGGAGGACGGGCAGCGCGGCGAGGGTGGACAGCGCGCTCGCCCCGGACAGCGCGACCACCGCGTGAAGGAGCGGCAGGGAGCGGCCGGAGGACCACGCCTGGGCCGGGGTGAGGTCGCGGGCCCACGGCGGGTCGGCGCCCGCCAGCAGCGCGCTCGCGCGCGGGTCGGAGCCGGGCGGCCACCACCGGGGCGGGGCCGGCGCTGCCCCGCCCCGCCCACCAGCCCCAGGACCGCGACCAGCAGGGCGAGCGCCCCGCAGGCGACGGGCAGGGCGGAGGGGGAGACCCCGACCGCGACGGCGGGCAGGAGGGGCACCCAGCCCAGGGCGAAGGCGCCGCCCACGGCGCCCGAGCGCACGGTGCGCCGGTCCGGGAACCAGCCGTCCACCAGGTGTGTACAGGAGTGGTAGACCAGCCCCGCGCCCAGGCCGCCCAGGAGGCCGTAGCCCAGGACGGCGGCGGGGAGCGACGGGAGGACGCCGAGTGAGACCAGGGCGGCGGCGCACAGCAGCGCGCCCGCCTGGACGGCCGGTCCGGCCCGCACCGCTCCCCGCGCCCGGAGCCGGTGCAGCGCCGGTGCGCAGGCGCCCTGCACCAGGGTCCACGCCAGGAAGGGGACCAGCGCCTGGGCGGGGGACCAGCCGTGCGCGGCCACCAGCGAGGGGACCGCGGCGCCGTAGCCGAACTGGAGTCCGCCGACCGCCGCCGCGGCGGTCAGCGCGCGGAGCAGGATCGCGCGGCGGGACCGGCCGGTGAGCGCGCGGGCCGAGGGGCCCATCGCGTAGCTCCTGCCGCGCCAGTCGCGCACCTCCTCCGGGAGGGGGAGCGCGGAGGAGGGGGTGGAGGGGGACGAATCGGGGGCCGGGCGGCGGCTGCGCATGACGACACCTCCTTGTATGCAGTATGCAAAGAGCGCGCCGATCTGGAAAGGGGTGACCGGGAACACATTTCTGCCCGAGGGGCTATTGCATACTGCATACAGTATGGCGTAACACTGGAGGTGACCGAGAACCACGCACGTGAGGAGGCCCGGTGGATCTGTACGAGTACGAGGCCAAACAGCTCTTCGGGGAGTACGGCGTCCCCCTCGTCGAGGGCGAGATCGCGGACACCCCCGAACAGGCCCGGCTGGCGGCCGGACGGATCGGCCACCGGGTGGTGGTCAAGGCGCAGGTCAAGACCGGTGGTCGCGGCAAGGCCGGCGGCGTCAAGGTCGCCGAGGGCCCCGAGGACGCCGGGGCCAGGGCCGAGCAGATCCTCGGCATGGACATCAAGGGCCACACCGTCCGCCGCGTCCTCATCGAGGAGGCCTCCGACATCGCGGAGGAGTACTACTTCTCCTTCCTGCTGGACCGCGCGAACCGCACCTTCCTCTCGATCTGCTCCGCCGAGGGCGGCATGGACATCGAGGAGGTCGCCCGGACCCGGCCCGAGGCGGTCGTGCGCACCCCGGTCGGCCCCGGGGGCGTGGACCACGGGGCCGCCCTCGCGATCTGCCGCGCGGCCGGGCTGCCCGAGGAGGTGCGCGACTGCGCGGCCCAGGTGGTCACCCGGCTCTGGCAGGTCGCCGTCGGGGAGGACGCCACCCTCGTCGAGGTCAACCCCCTGGTCCGCACGGCCGACGGGCGGATCATCGCCCTGGACGGCAAGGTCACCCTGGACGGCAACGCCGCCTTCCGCCACCCCGAGCGGACCCCGTTCGCCGACGGCGCCGACACCGACGAGCGCGAGCGCATGGCCAGGGCCAGGGGCCTGAACTACGTCAGGCTCGACGGCGAGGTCGGCGTCATCGGCAACGGCGCGGGTCTGGTCATGTCCACCCTGGACGTGGTCGCCCACGCGGGCGGGGCGCACGGCGGGGTGCGACCGGCCAACTTCCTGGACATCGGCGGCGGGGCCTCGGCCGAGGTCATGGCCAACGGCCTGGAGATCGTCCTGGGCGACCCCTCGGTCAGGAGCGTCCTGGTCAACGTCTTCGGCGGCATCACCGCCTGCGACGCGGTGGCCGAAGGCATCGTCCGGGCCCTGGACATGCTGGAGGGCCGCAGCGGCGACGAGGGCTTCGATCAGCTCGGCAAGCCGCTGGTCGTGCGCCTGGACGGCAACAACGCCGAGCTGGGCCGCGAGATCCTCACCAAGCGGGCCCACCCGGCCGTGCAGCAGGTGGACACCATGGACGGCGCCGCCGCCCGGGCCGCCGAGCTCGCGGCCGCCAACTGACAGCGGCCGGACACCCTCGACGGGAGTGACGAACACACATGGCCATCTTCGTGAACAGCGACAGCAGAGTCCTGGTGCAGGGCATGACGGGCTCTGAGGGCACCAAGCACACCCGGCGCATGCTCGCCTCGGGCACCACCATCGTGGGCGGGGTCAACCCCCGCAAGGCCGGCCAGAAGGTCGACTTCGACGGCACCGAGGTGCCCGTCTTCGGATCGGTGGCCGAGGGCATGGCCGCCACCGGCGCCGACGTCACCGTGATCTTCGTGCCGCCCAAGTTCTCGCGCGAGGCGGTCTTCGAGGCCATCGACGCCGGGATCGGGCTGGCCGTGGTCATCACCGAGGGCATCCCGGTGCACGACACCGCCGCGTTCTGGGCCCACGCCCAGGCCAAGGGCAACAAGACCCGCATCATCGGCCCCAACTGCCCCGGGCTGATCACGCCGGGCCAGTCCAACGCGGGCATTATCCCGTCCGACATCACCAAGCCGGGCCGGATCGGGCTGGTGTCCAAGTCCGGGACGCTGACCTACCAGATGATGTACGAGCTGCGCGACATCGGTTTCTCCTCGGCGGTGGGCATCGGCGGGGACCCGATCATCGGCACCACGCACATCGACGCCCTGGCGGCCTTCGAGGCCGACCCGGACACCGACGTGATCGTGATGATCGGTGAGATCGGCGGTGACGCCGAGGAGCGGGCGGCGGAGTTCATCCGCGACAACGTGACCAAGCCCGTGGTGGGGTACGTGGCGGGCTTCACCGCTCCGGAGGGCAAGACGATGGGGCACGCGGGCGCGATCGTCTCGGGTTCCTCGGGCACCGCCGCGGCCAAGAAGGAAGCGCTGGAGGCCGTCGGCGTCAAGGTCGGCACCACTCCCAGCGAAGCGGCCCGGATGGTGCGCGCCGTCCTGGCCGGGACTCCCCTCGGAGAGGAGGCGGGCGCCCTCTCCGAGGCGGCGCCCACGGCGCGATGACGGCGATGCTCAAGCCCGGCACCGACTGGGCGACCCTGTACACCCGCTGCCGCGAGGAGGCACCGGAGGCCTTCGGCCCCGACCGGACGCACAACCACTGGGGCGGCCGGTGGCGCGCCGACGGCGAGCCCGGACCGCGTACTCGCCCGTGGACGGCTCGGAGATCGCGGGCCCGCCCATGCTCGACGGCGCCACCGCGGCCCGCGCGGTCGCCGGGGCGGCCGAGGACCACCGCCGCTGGAGCGCGCTGCCCCTGGCCGAGCGCCGGGAGCGGGTGCGCGCCGCGGTCCGGTCCTGGGAGCGGCACCGCGACACCCTCGCCCTGGCCCTGGTCTGGGAGATCGGCAAGCCCTGGCGGCTGGCCCGCCAGGACGTGGACCGGGCGATCTCGGGGGTCGAGTGGTACCTCGACGGCGTCGAGCCCATGCTGGAGGGCCGCCTGCCCCTGGACGGCCCGGTCAGCAACATCGCGAGCTGGAACTACCCGATGAGCGTGCTGGCGCACGCGATGTGCGTCCAGGCGCTGGCGGGCAACGGCGTGATCGCCAAGACCCCCACCGACGGCGGGCTGGTCTGCCTGACCCTGGCCGTGGCCTTGGCGGTCCGCGAGGGCCTGCCGTTCACGCTGGTCAGCGGAGGCGGCAGCGACCTCTCCCCGGCGCTGGTGCGCGGGCCCGAGATCGGCTGCGTGTCCTTCGTGGGCGGCCGGGACACCGGCGGCCGTGTGGCGGCCGACCTCGCCGACCTGGGGCGGCCGCACGTCCTGGAACAGGAGGGGCTCAACTGCTGGGGCGTGTGGGAGTTCGGGGACTGGGAGACCCTCTCCGGGCAGATCCGCAGGACCTTCGACTACGCCAAGCAGCGCTGCACCGCCTACCCCCGGTTCGTCGTGCAGCGCTCCCGCTTCGACGCCTTCCTCGACGCCTACCTCGCGGCCGTCCGGTCCGTGCGCTTCGGCCACCCCCTGGCCGTGGAGTCGGCCGCCGACGACCCGCCCGAGCTGGACTTCGGCCCGGTGATCAACGCGGCCAAGGCCAAGGAGCTGACCGACCGGGTGGCCGAGGCCGTCGCGGGCGGGGCCGTGCCGCTGTACCGCGGCGGGCTGGAGGACGCCCTCCTGCTGCCGGGCCAGAACACCGACGCCTACGTGGCCCCCGTGGCCCTCCTGGAGCCGCCGCGCTCCTCGCCGCTCTTCCACGCCGAGCCCTTCGGCCCGGTCGACTCGATCGTGCTGGTGGACACCGAGGCCGAACTGCTGGCCGCCATGAACGCCAGCAACGGCGCCCTGGTCGCCACGGTCTCGTGCGACGACACCGACACGGCCGCGCGCCTGGCCGCCGGGGTGCGGGCCTTCAAGGTCGGCGTCAACCGGCCGCGCTCGCGCGGGGACCGCGAGGAGCTGTTCGGCGGCTGGGGCGACTCCTGGCGGGGCGCCTTCGTCGGCGGCGAGCTGCTGGTCCACGCGGTCACGAGGGGACCGGCGGCCGAGCGCCTGCCCGGCAACTTCCCGCACTACACCCTGCGCCCCGAGGGGCGCGTCTAGGCAGCTCCTCCGGGGGCGTCCGGAACCGGGCGCCCCCGGAGCCGACACCGCGAAGCGGCCCTCCCCGGGAGCGGGAGGGCCTCCGGGGAAGCCTGGGCGGGTCCTCCCCCGGGAGGACCGGATGTCGGGAGCGGTCGGTGCAGGGGGCTGGAGCGCACCGGCCGCTCCCGCGTCTACCGACCCGGACCGCGGACGCCTCCCGTGGCCGCCGAAGGCGCGGTGTGCGCCTTCTTCAGGAGGATCCGGTGCCGTCCGGCGTAGACGTTCATGGAGGTTCCCCGGAGGAAGCCGACCAGGGTGATGCCCGCCTCGGCGGCGAGGTCGACGGCCAGGGACGAGGGCGCGGAGACGGCGGCCATCATGGGGATGCCGGCCATCCACGCCTTCTGGACCAGCTCGAAGGAGGCCCGCCCCGAGACCATCAGCACCGTCTCGCGCAGCGGGAGCCGGTCCGAGCGCAGGGCCCAGCCGACCAGCTTGTCCACCGCGTTGTGGCGGCCCACGTCCTCGCGCAGGGCCAGCAGTTCGCCGTCGGCGGTGAACAGGCCGGCGGCGTGCAGGGCTCCGGTGCGCTCGAACACCCGCTGGGCCTCGCGCAGCCGGTCGGGCAGCGAGGTCAGGGTCTCGGCCTCGACGCGCAGCCCGTCCCCGTCCACCTGCCACACGGCCTGGGTGCGCACGGCGTCCAGGCTCGCCTTGCCGCACAGGCCGCACGAGGAGGAGGTGTAGAAGTTGCGCTCCAGGGAGGTGTCGGGGCGGGGGACCCCCGGGGCCAGGGACACGTCGAGCACGTTGTAGGTGTTCGAGCCGTCCTCGGTGGCCCCGGCGCAGTAGCGGATCGCGGTGACCTCCTCGCCCCGGGAGACCACGCCCTCGCTCACCAGGAACCCCGCGGCCAGGTCGAAGTCGTTGCCGGGGGTGCGCATGGTGACGCTCAGCGGGTCCCCGTCCAGCCTGATCTCCAGGGGCTCCTCGACGACCAGCGTGTCCACGCGCTCGGTCGCGGACCCGTCCCTGATCCGGAGCACCTTCTCCCGGACCGTGACCCGTCCCATCCGTTCCACCGCCTTCCGGTGTACCTCTGTCCCGGTTCTATCTGATTTCGTCCGGTTTCTCATCTCCGGAGGTGGGCCCGCTCCCGAGCGGGCCCACGGGGGGTCAGCCGCCGCCGCGCCGCTGTACGTGCTGGAAGCCGAACCGGCCCTTGATGCACAGGTTCCCGTGGGTCACCGGGTTGTCGTGCGGCGAGGTGACCTTGACGATCTCGTTCTCCTGCACGTGCAGCGTAACGTTGCAGCCGACCCCGCAGTAGGTGCACACCGTGGTGGTCTCGGTCTGCGCCTCCTCGTCCCAGGTGCCCGCCTCGCGCATGTCGAACTCGGTACGGAAGGACAGGGCGCCGGTGGGGCACACCTCGATGCAGTTCCCGCAGTACACGCAGGCGGAGTCGGGCAGCGTGACGTCGTGCTCGGTGGAGACGCGGGCGTCGAAGCCGCGCCCGGCCACCCCGATGGCGAAGGTGTTCTGCCACTGGTCGCCGCAGGCGTCCACGCACTTGTAGCACATGATGCACTTGGAGTAGTCGCGCACGTACAGGTCGTTGTCCACCTTGGCGGGCTGCTCGACCGTCTCCGCGACCGCGCCGTCGCCGGGCTCGTGGTCGCCCGCGTGGCGGGCGTCGCGCACGCCCAGCGCCGCGGCCTCGGCGCGCGGGCCGAACCGCCCGGGCTCGGCCTCGTAGCGCTCCATCCACCCGTCCACCTTGGGCGTGGTGGACAGGTCCACGGAGGAGCCGAGCAGCTCCAGGACCATCTTGCGGCTGTGCCGCACCCGCTCGGAGTCCGTGGCCACGCTCATGCCGGGCTCCAGCTTGCGCGAGCAGGCGGGGGCGAGCGTGCGCGCGCCCTCCACCTCCACCACGCACACCCGGCAGGCGTTGCGGGGGGTGAGGGTGTCGCCGTAGCACAGGGTGGGGATCTCGGTCCCCTCCCCGGCGCAGGCCTCCAGGATGGTGGTGCCCTCGGGAACGCGCACGGTGCGCCCGTCGATGGTCGCGTCGATCAGCCGCTTGGGCGGGGCCAGGAGTACGGGGACGGTCATCGGGCCTCCTCGGTAGCCGCCCGGGTGCCCGGGCCGGTGCTCTGGTGGGTGTCGTCGGTCGCGTCGAACAGGCCGAGCCGGTCGATGGCCGACTCCACGGCGTTCCACGCGGTCTGTCCCAGGCCGCAGATCGAGGCGTCGCGCATCGCCAGGCCGACCTCGCGCAGCAGGGGCACCTCGGCGGCGGCGTCGCCCCCGGCCCTGATCCGCAGCAGCGACTCCTCCTGGCGCACGGTGCCCACCCGGCAGGGCACGCACTGGCCGCAGGACTCGTCGCGGAAGAAGGCCGCCACCCGGACCAGCGTCGCGACCAGGTCGGCGGTGTCGTCCAGGACCAGCACCACCCCCGAGCCCAGGGACGTGCCCGCCGCGCGGGCCCCCTCGAAGGTCAGCGGGATGTCCAGCTCGTCCCCGCGCACGAAGGTCCCGGCCGCGCCGCCGAGCAGGACCGCCTGGATGGTGCGCCCCTCGGGCATCCCCCCGGCCGCCTCGATCAGGTCGCGCAGGGTGGCGCCGAAGGGCAGTTCGTACAGTCCCGGGCGGCGCACGCCGCCCGACAGGCAGAACAGCTTGGGGCCGGTGGACTGGCCGGTGCCCACGGCCGCGTAGGCCGGGCCGCCCATCAGCAGGACGGGCAGCACGTTGACCAGCGTCTCGACGTTGTTCACGGCGGTGGGCTTGCCGAACAGCCCCTTCTCCACGGGGAAGGGCGGCTTGCTGCGCGGCTCGCCCCGCTGCCCCTCGATGGAGCCGAAGATCGCGGTCTCCTCGCCGCAGATGTAGGCGCCCGCGCCGCGCCGGATCTCGATGTCGAAGGCGAAACCCGAGCCCAGGATGTCCGGGCCGAGCAGGCCCCGCCCGCGGGCCAGGGCGACGGCGTTCTCCAGGTGGCGCAGCGCCCGGGGGTACTCACCCCGGATGTAGAGGTAGCCGGTCCGCGCGCCCACGGCGTACCCCGCGATGGTCATCGCCTCGACGACGGAGAACGGGTCGCCCTCCATCAGGACCCGGTCCTTGAAGGTGCCGGGCTCGCTCTCGTCGGCGTTGCACACCAGGTAGTGCGGGCCGTCCGGCTGCTGGGCCGTGGCCTGCCACTTGCGCCCGGTCGGGAAGGCGGCCCCGCCCCGGCCGACGAGGCCGGAGTCGGAGACCTCCCGGATGACACCGGCGGGGCCCAGGCGCAGCGCCCGGCGCAGCGCGGCGTACCCGCCCGCGGCGCGGTAGTCGTCCAGGCTCAGGGGATCGACGGTGCCGATCCGGCGCAGCAGCACGTGGTCGGGGGAGCCCGCGTCGGGCACGGCCGCCGCGGGGTCGGGCTCGGGCGCGGTCCCGGGCAGCGGGTCCGCGCCGAAGGTGGTGGAGGGCCGGTGGCCGTTGGTCTTCGGCGCCCCGTTCTCGGGCAGGTCCCGCGCGGCCATGGCGTCCAGCGCCTCGGGCGTGGCGGGGGCGGCGACGGCGTACCGGGCGGGGGCGCCCGCCTCCAGGGCCAGGGCCGCGGGGGCGCGCTCGCACATGCCCAGGCACGGGCTCTCGTGCCAGGCGGCCTCCCCGTCGTGGCCGCCGGGCGGGCCGAGTCGCTCGGTCAGCCGGGCGCGCATCCGGTCCGAACCCGCGGCCGCGCAGGCGATGTCGGTGCACAGGTGCACGACCCGGCGGGGCCTGCGGCGCAGGGCGAACATCGCGTAGAAGGAGGCGACGGCGTAGGCCTCCGCCGGGGGGACGGTCAGCCTGCGGCAGATGTGGTCGAGGGCGGGGCGGCTGATCCAGCCCACGCGGTCGTTCACCGCGTGCAGGGCCGGGAGGAGGAGGTCGCGCCGGTCGCGGGCGGAGTGGCCGCCCCGCGCGTAGCGCAGGTCGGCGTCCTGGCGGGTGCCGCCGTCCCAGCCGGACTCGGGCGGCCCGAGTACGCTCTCGACGGCCTCGCGTTCGGCGGTGGTGGGCGTCTCGTCCAGGAATCGCAGGTCCACGCCGTGGTCACCTCATATCGAGTGTAATCCAGATCACAGGATTCTGTATACAGAGAACAGTATGATGGCGGTGTTCGGGTTGACAACCCCTGTAAGCGGTAAGATCGCGTAAGGATGCGTCCGAGCGTTCGGGTCGCGATCGCAGGGCGCTGACCTGGCATGACGGGCCGTGCCGCCGCCGCAGGGGGCTGGGGCGACGGCACGGCCCTCCCTCTTTCCCTCCCTCAGCCCGCGGCGGCGGTCTGGCGGGCGGAGCGCTCCACCCGTTCGATCCGCACGGCGGCGGCCTTGTACTCCGCGGTCCCCGCGATGGGGTCCGTGGCGTCGATGGTCAGCAGCTGGGTGTCCACCTGGTCGGGGAAGTGGAAGGTCATGAACACCAGGCCGGGCCGCATGGCCTCGGTGACCGAGACCGGGACCAGCACCGAGCCCCGCCGGGAGGTGACCCGGACCGTCTCCCCGTCGGCGACGCCGAGCTTGGCCGCGTCCTCGGGGGACAGGTCCAGCAGCTCGCCCCGGCGCAGCGGCGAGGAGAACCCGCTGGTCTGCACGCCGGTGTTGTAGTCGTCCAGCCGTCGGCCGGTGGTCAGGCGGAAGGGGAAGTCCTCGTCCAGCAGGTCCACCGGCGGCGAGTGGCCCACGATCCCGAACGGCGCGGGTTCGCCGCGCTCGGCGGGGTCCTCCGACCACAGCCGCGCGTGCAGGTAGCTCGGCTCCACGGTGTCCTCGGAGTAGCACGGCCACTGGATGCCGTGCAGCTCGGCCAGGCGCGCGTAGCTCATGCCCCGGTGCATGGGGGAGAGCGAGCGGACCTCGTCCCAGATCTCCTCGGCCGAGGGCCGCGTCCAGTCGTGGCCCAGCCGGGTGGCCAGGTCGCACATGATCTCGATGTCGTCGCGGGCGCCCTCCGGCGGGTCCAGCGCCCTGCGCACCAGCTGCACGCGGCGCTCGCTGTTGGTGAAGGTGCCGTCGGACTCGCACCAGGACGCGCTGGCCGGGAGCACCACGTCGGCCAGTTCGGCGGTGCGGGTCAGGAAGATGTCCTGCACGACCAGGTGGTCCAGGCCGCGCAGGCGTCGGGTGGTCTTGTGCGTCTCGGGCTCGGACTGGACGGGGTTCTCCCCGATCACGTAGAGCGTCCTGAGCTCGCGCTCGTCCATCGCCTCGAACATCTGGGTCAGGTTCAGGCCCTTGACGGGCTGGATCTCGCGTCCCCAGGCGGCCTCGAAGGGCGCGCGCACCCGGGCGTCCAGGATGTCCTGGAACCCGACCAGCCGGTCGGGGATGGCGCCCATGTCGCCGCCGCCCTGCACGTTGTTCTGGCCGCGCAGCGGGTTGAGCCCGGAGCCGTACCGCCCCACGTGCCCGGTGAGCAGGGACAGGTTGATCAGCGAACGGACGTTGTCGGTGGCGTTGTGGTGCTCGGTGATGCCCAGCGTCCAGCACATCTGGGCGCGCTCGGCGCGGGCGTAGGCGTGCGCCAGCTCGCGGATGGCCTCGGCGGGCACGCCGGTCTCGGCCTCGGCGGCGGCCAGCGTCCACGGTTCGACCAGCGCCCGGTACTCCTCCAGACCGGTGGTGGCGCGCTGGACGAAGGTGTCGTTGGCCAGCCCGGCGTGCAGGATCTCGCGGCCGATGGCGTGCGCCAGGGGGATGTCGGTGCCCACGTTCAGGCCCAGCCAGCGGTCGGCCCACTCGGCGGTGGGGGTGCGCCGGGGGTCCACGACGAACAGGCGCGCCCCGCGCCGCACGGCCTTGAGCACGTGCTGGAAGAAGATCGGGTGGGCGAAGCGCGGGTTGCCGCCCCAGATCACGATGAGGTCGGTGTCCTCGATCTCGGTGTAGGAGGAGGTGCCCCCGCCCGAGCCGAAGGCCGCGGCCAGTCCCGCGACGCTGGGCGCGTGGCAGGTGCGGTTGCACGAGTCGACGTTGTTGGTGCCGACGACGACGCGGGTGAACTTCTGCGCCATGAAGTTCATCTCGTTGGTGGCGCGGGCGCAGGAGAGCATGCCGAAGGAGTTGGGGCCGTGCTCGGCCACCCCGCGCCGGAACCCGGCGGCCGCGCGGTCCAGGGCCTCCTCCCAGGAGGCCGGGCGCAGCTCGCCGCCGTCACGGACGAGGGGTCGGGTGAGTCGGGTGAGGGGTGCGGAGGGTTCGTCGGATCGCATGTGGCCTCGCATGGTGTTCGTGGCCGGATTCGTCCGGGCCGCCGGGCGGCGATATTGTGCGGATACTGCATACAGTATTGAGACGGTGTGGGCAAGGGTCAAGGGTGCGCTGGCGCGCTAGGCGGCGACGGAGGGTGCCGCGGGCGCGGGGGCGGGCGCGTCGAGCATCCGGGCGTTGAGCAGTCCCGCGACGGCGTCCACCGCCCGGAGAGCGGGGGCGGGGGCGCCGGTCAGGTCGGCCAGCTCCACCACGGCGGACAGGATGACGTCCAGTTCCATGGGGCGGCCGCGTTCCAGGTCGTGCAGGGTCGAGGTGCGGTGGTCGCCGGCGCGCTCGGCCCCTGCCAGGCGCCGGTCGATGGAGACGGCGGGGCGCACGCCCAGCCGCGCGGCCACGTCCAGGGTCTCGGCCATCATGGTGCGGGCCAGTTCCCTGGTCGGGCGGTTGCGGCAGATCTGCACCATGGTGGAGCGGCTCAGCGCGCTCAGCGGGTTGAAGACGATGTTGCCCATCAGCTTCACCCAGATGTCCTCGCGCAGGTCCCGCTCGATCGGACACTTGAGCCCGCCCGCCTCCATCGCGGCCTGGAGGTCGCGGCAGCGCCGGGAGGAGGAGCGGTCCGGCTCGCCGATGGAGAACCGGGTCCCCTCGATGTGCCGGATCACGCCGGGTCCGGCGATCTCGGTGGCCGCGTAGACCACGCAGCCCACGGCGCGCTCGACCGGGATCGTCCGGCTGACCGCGCCGCCGGGGTCCACGCTCTCGATCCGGTGCCCGGCCAGGGGCCCCTCGATCCCGTGGAAGTACCACCAGGGGATGCCGTTCTGGGCGGCGACGACCATGGTGGAGGGGCCCATCAGGGGGCGCAGCAGCGGGCCGCAGGCCGCGTAGTGCTGGGCCTTCAGGCCGAGGATGACGGCGTCCACGGGCCCGACCTCGGTGGGGTCGTCGGTCGCGTGCGGGTGCGCGTCGAAGTCCCCGCGCGGGCTGAGGACCCGGACTCCCCGCTCGCGCAGGGCCCGCAGGTGCTCGCCGCGCGCGATGAGGTGCACGTCGGCCCCGCCCCTGTGCAGCGCGGCTCCCGCGTAGGCGCCGATCGCTCCGGCGCCGAGTACGGCGATTCGCATGAGGACTCCTTTCCATAAAATACTGTATACAGTATGCTTCAGGGCAGCGTTCTTCACCCGACGACAGGGAGAGAAGGAATGCCCGACCCGGTTGCCCCGGAAACTTCTCCGCTTCTTCCCGGAAAAAGCCGCCCGCGCGCACCGCTGCCCTGGACCAGGGCGCGGGAGCTGGCGTGGGCGACCGGCGCCGAGGGTGGACAGCCCATGGCCGAGGAGCCGCTCGACGGCGCCCTCGGTGCCACCCTCGGCGCCGACCTCGTCTCGGTGGTCGACGTCCCGGTGCTGGACAGCGCGGCCATGGACGGGTACGCGGTGGCCGGTGAGGGCCCCTGGACCGTCCTCGGCCGCTCGCTCGCCGGGCGGCGGGGGCCCGTCGTCCGCCTGAACCCGGGGGAGGCGGTGGAGGTCGCCACGGGCGCCGTCGTGCCGGAGGGCACCACCGCCGTCCTCCCCTGGGAGCGGGCGGCGGCCTCCTCCGGGCGCGTGCGCGGCGCGGCCGAGGCCGGCAGGCACATCCGCCGCAAGGGCGAGACCACCCCCGCCGGGGCGCTGGCCGCGCGCCGGGGCAGCCCCGTCACCCCCGCCCTCCTGGGGCTGGCCGCGAGCCTGGGCCTGGACACGCTGCCCGTGGTCCGCCCCGCGGTGCGCGTCCTGGTCACCGGGGACGAGGTCGTGCGCGAGGGGAGACCGCGCCCGGGCACCGTGCGCGACGCGATCGGCCCGCTGCTCCCCGGCCTGGTCGCCTGGGCCGGAGGGCGCTGCCTGCCCCCGCTGGCGGTCGCCGACCGGGGCCGGGACACGGCCCGCGCCCTGGAGGCGTCCGGGCCCTCCGAGGTCGTCGCGGTCTGCGGCTCCTCCTCGGCCGGGCCCGCCGACCACCTGCGCCCGGTGCTCACCGCGCTCGGCGCGCGGATGGTCGTCGACGGGGTGGCCTGCCGCCCGGGGCACCCGCAGGTGCTGGCCGTGCTGCCCTCGGGAACCGTGGTCGTGGGACTGCCGGGCAACCCCGGCGCCGCGCTGGCCGCCGCGCTCACCCTGCTCGTCCCGGTGCTCGCCGGTCGCGCGGACCGGCGCGACCCCGCCCACCTCGGCCGACGGGTCCGGCTCATCGGGCCGACCCGGCCGCACCCGACCGACACCCGCCTGGTGCCGGTGCGCGTCAGCCGCGACCTGGCGGTGGAACTGCCCGGCACCGGCTCGGCCGACCTGCGCGCCGCCGCCGTCGCCGACGCCCTCGCGGTCGTGCCGCCCGGCCGCCGGACGGGGCGCGTCGAACTCGTGGAGCTGCCGTGAGGGCACACGTGGCCGCCGCCTTTTGTACACTGTCTACAAAGCCCACGCATCCGGATGGAGCCGCCCTATGTCCCCACAGGGGTTGAACGCCGTCGCGGGACGGGTCCAGCGCCCCGTGCCGCTGCGTGAAGCCGTGTACGAGGCCATCCTCGACCTGATCACCAACCGGTCGCTCTCACCCGGTCAGCACCTGGTGGAGACCGAGCTGGCCCAGACCCTCGGCGTCTCGCGCCAGCCGGTCCGCGAGGCGATGCAGCGGCTCAGCAACGAGGGGTGGGTGGACCTGCGGCCCGGGTACGGGGCGTTCGTGCACACGCCCACCGAGAGCGAGGCCGACCAGCTCCTGGCCGTGCGCGCCCTGCTGGAGACGGAGTCGGCCCGCCTGGCCGCGCAGAACGCCTCGACCGAGCAGATCGGGACGATGCGCGACCTGGTCGCCGCCGGGCGCGCGGCCACCGACCGCGCCGACACCGACGCGGTCGTCCAGGCCAACGCCGACTTCCACCGCACCGTCACCGAGGCCTCGGGCAACCGGGTGCTCGCCGAGCTGGCCGCGCAGGTCGACCGGCGGGTGCGCTGGTACTACGCCCCGGTCGCCCGCGTCCGCGGCGCCGCCTCCTGGGACGAGCACTCCGCCCTCGTCGACGTCATCGAGGGCCGTGACGCGGACGCGGCGCTGCGGCTGATGAGCGAGCACACCGAGCGCACCCGCCGCACCTACCACGAGCAGGTGGACGGCGTGGAGGGCTGAGCCGCCCCGCGCCCATCCCCTCACCCGCGGCGGCTCAGGCCTCCACGACCCGGTACGCGCTGCCGTCGTCGTCGCGGGTCAGGTAGCCCTCGTCCACGAGGTGGCGGCGCATGGCCGAGTGGTCGTCGCAGCAGGACCGCAGGGCGGCGTTCACCTGCTTCTCGGTGTAGGTCGCCCCGGGGGCGAAGAACCGGTCGGTGATCCGCGCGAACACCCGCGCGCGCAGCTCGCGCCTGGCGGGCAGCGCGCTCAGCCGCCCCTCGTGGAACAGCGCGTCCACCGGGTCCCGGCGCACCGGCCGGTGCTCCTCCAGGGCGGCGGAGAACACCTCCGGCACGCACACCAGGCGGTCGCCTTCCTCGCGCACCAGCCCCGCTTCCACGAGCCGGGACATGTCCCGGCGCCCCCGCGACCCCCGCGCGCGGACCTCCTCGGCGGGCAGCCCGCCGGCTCCCGCGCCGACCACCCGGGCGTAGAGCTCCAGGCGGTCGGGGTCGGCCAGGGACGAGACGATCTGGGTGGGGTGCGGCAACGGCGGGCCCTCCTCCGGGTACGTGTGAGGCGACCCTAGGAGGCGGACCCGGCGGGGGTCCAGGCGTTTTTTCAGCGCTCTGCCAGGAGCTGCTCGACCACCCGGCCCACACCGTCCTCGTTGGCGGACGGGGCCACCCGCAGCCCCAGCGCCGGGTCGAGCAGGTCCGGGTGCCCGCTGGCCATGGCGTAACCCCCGCCCGCCCAGGACAGCGCGGCCAGGTCGTTGGGCATGTCGCCGAAGGCCACCACCTCCTCGGCGGCCACCCCCCACCGCTCGCAGACCATCGCGAGGGTGCTGCCCTTGTTCACGCCCGGCGCGCTCAGCTCCAGCAGGCTGTAGCTGCCCGAGAAGGTCACCTCCGCCAGCGACCCGACCGCCGCCGCGACCGTCTCGTGCAGCTCCTCCACCCGCATGTCGCGGGAGCGCACGAGCATCTTGGTGATCGGGGTGGCCCGCCTCAACAGGGTCTCGGTGTCCTCCAGCACCTCGCGCACCCACTCGCCGGACAGCCACGGCTCCAGGTGGTAGTCGGCGTCGTGGAAGAAGTCGGTGCCGGTCTCGATGCCGTAGCCGATCCCGGGCAGCTCCGCGTTGACCTTCTCGACCACCGAACGGGCGGTCTCCGGGGAGATGGCGCGTACCAGCGGTTCGTCGCCGGGCACGTGGGCCAGCGAGCCGTTGCCGCAGAGCACGGCGGCGCAGGGGAGCTGCTCGGCGATGTGCTGCGTGGTCCGCGGCGGTCGCGCGGTGGAGACCACCACCCTGACGCCCGCCTCCGCGGCGGCGACCAGCGCCAGCCGGTTGCGTTCGGAGACCAGGCCCCCCGCGTCCAGGAGTGTGCCGTCGAGATCGGTCGCGATAACCCGGGGAAAGACCATGGTGGGCATTATGTCTGTTCCCGGTGACGTTGCGAAGCGGTTTTGACCCGTCTCACACGAGCGGGAGCAGGGAGCCGAAGGCCGCCGGGACCCGTTCCACCACCCCGCCCCGGAACACGTCGTACAGGTCCAGGGACTCCAGGTGGACGTAGCCGATGTGGCAGTCGCAGCTGGTCAGCGGGCACGCGCGGGGGCCGAGCCCGGCGGCGAACGAGCCGTCGTAGAGGTTGCCCATCGGCGTGTCCACGAAGTGGCACCGGCGCACGTCGCCGTCGCCGTTCACGGACAGCACAGTGTCACCGGTACGGCAGGGCAGACCCCGGCTGGGGTGGGGGCTGCGGCTGTAGTGGAAGTGGGGGTCCAGGGCCTGCCACAGCTCGGCCTCGGCGTCGGTGTAGGTGCGCCCCTCGGCGGCGTTCACCCACAGGTACACCCGCTCGGGCAGTTCGGCGCGCATCCGCCGGGCCGCTTCGAGGTGCTCCGGTTCGCCGACCACGCCGACGCTGAACCGCACCCCCATCCCGTCCAGCTCGCGCGCCTTGGCCAGGAAGCGCTCATGGGTCACCTGACCGGGGTGGTAGGTGGTCCACAGCGCGGCGGTGCCGGTGTCGCAGTCGGCCAGCCAGCCCAGGCGGCCGCTCAGGTTGGTCTGGATGGCCACCCGTTCCACGTGCTGCAGGTGGCTGAGACGGATGATCGCGGTCCGGTACCAGGACCGCACCAGCCCCTCGCCCCACGGGGTGAACAGCACCGAGATCCGGGTGCCGGGGTGTTCCGCCTCCAGCGCGGACACCCAGCCGGTGAAGCGCTCCAGCGCGGCGCGGTCGGCGCGCAGCGTCTCGGGGTTGTCGCGCCGCTTGGCGAAGGGGCAGTACGGGCAGTCGTAGTCGCAGCTGGCCAGCGGGCCGCGGTAGAGCAGGGTCAGGTGCGGCGGGAGCGCGGAGGCCCGGGCCGGGGACGAGGAGGAAGGGGTCACCGCGCTCACCGGGCCTCGTAGTCGGCCATCAGGGCCGCCACCCCGGCGGAGAAGAACATCGGCCCCACCGCGTCGGAGTGCGCGAGCCCCTCCGGGGTCAGCCGCAGCAGGTCCGGCGCGCCGTCCCGCTCCAGCCAGCCGCGCCCGTCGAGCACCGCCAGGGTCGCGGCGAAGTCCTCCTCGGGGCGGGAGCCGAACCGGTCGGCGTAGGCGGCGGTGTCCATCCCCTCCGCGAGCAGCAGCGACTGGAGCAGGTGGCGGCGGCGCCGCTCGCCTTCGTCCATGCGGAACCCCACCTCGGCCCGTCCGAAGTCCGCTTGGCGGCGGCTCGTGTAGTCGGCGATGATCGACCGCACCTGCCCCACGCCCACGGCGTAGTCGAAGGAGTAGTGCGCGGCGGAGGTGTAGGACCGCGCCCCGCAGCCCAGCCCCACCATGCCGTCGGTCTGGCAGGAGTGGTCCGGGGCCTGCGTCTTCGGGGCGTCCGCCCGCCGGAACATGCGCATGGACACCTGCTCGTAGCCGCGTTCGCGCAGGTGGTCGCGGCCCTGCCGGTACAGGCCCAGCCGGTGGTCGTCCCACGCGCGGGCGCGGCGGCCCAGCCCGGTGAGCGGGCGCACGTACAGCGGGTACAGGTAGACCTCCTCGGGCTCCCACTCCAGCGCCGTGTCCAGGGAGTAGGCCCAGGTGCGGGCGTCCTGGCGGTCGATGCCGTAGATGAGGTCGAGGTTGAGGTCGGCCGAGGCGTGCTCGCGGATCGCGGCCAGCGCCCGGTCCACCTCGGCGCGCTTCTGCGGACGCCCGGCCGCGTGCGCCTCGGCGTCCAGGAAGCTCTGCACGCCCATGCTGATCCGGGTGGCGCCGCGCGCGTCGAGCACCGCCAGCCGGTCGGGCGTGGCCGTGGCCGGAGAGGTCTCCACCGACACCGGGATCGCCGACAGGTCCACCCCGAAGGCGCTCTCGGTGAGGTCGTAGACCCGGGTGAGCTCCTCGGCGGTCAGGTAGGTGGGGGTGCCGCCGCCCAGGGCGGCCCGGGCGAAGGCGGCGCCCTCCGGCAGCGCCCCGGCCACCGCCTCCGCCTGGCGCTCCAGCGCGTCCAGGTAGGCGGTGACCTGCTCGGCCGGGGGAGTGGAGCGGGTGAACAGGTTGCAGAACCCGCAGCGCATCTCGCAGAACGGGATGTGCGCGTACAGCGACAGCGCGCCGACGTCCTCGCCGCGCCACAGGTCGGCGAGCGCGGGGCGCTCGGTGAAGGGCCGGTAGGCGCTCTTGTGCGGGTAGGCGTAGACGTAGGACTGGTAGGGGGAGTCGGCGCGCACCGGTTCGGGGCGCGGGGTCAGGGTGGTGGTCACGCGGTCGCCTCCTGTGCGTCGGCGGGAGCGGTGCGTCCCCGGGGCAGGAACGCGTGGGCGTAGGGGACCGTCCACACGGTCTCGTGGCCGATCCGGTGGCCGGTGTAGCCGTCCTCCCCGTAGGCGGTGCCGTGGTCGGAGCACACGATCGCGAAGCAGGGGCGGCGGGCCGACATCGCGGCCAGCAGCGGCGGCAGGTGCCGGTCCACGTACTCCAGGGCCGCGGCGTGGCTCTCCCGGGTGTCGCCGTCCTCCCGGACGGCGCCGGGCAGGTGGAACCAGTTGGGCTGGTGCAGCGCCGACACGTTGAGCAGCAGGAACAGCGGCTGGTCCGCGGGGCGCTCCCCGGCGATCCGGGCCGCGCACGCCACCTGGTTCTCGAAGGAGCGGGGGTCGGTCACGCCGAAGGACTCCTCCCAGTGGCTCTCGGCGAACATGTCCGGGATGACCGAGCCCACCGCCGACCGCCGGTTGAAGAAGCCCGTGCCCCCCACGCAGGCCGTGTGGTACCCGGCCCGGGCCAGCCCCGAGGCCAGGTCGGGTGCCTCGAAGGTCCAGGTTCCGGGCGCGGTGGACACGCTGCCGGGGAACGCGGCGGCGAACAGGCGCGGGTGCGGCCCGGGGGAGGCGGGGGTGGGCAGGAACCCGGCGAGCATCGCCAGGTGGGAGGCGTAGGTGAAGCTCGCGGGCGCGTGCCTGCGCTCCCACCGCCCGTCCGGCAGCAGCCGGGCCAGGTTCGGGGTGCGTCCCGCCTCGGCCAGCTCGGCGGCCACGTCGTGGCGGAGGGTGTCCAGGGTGAGCAGCAGGATGTCGTGCGTGCCCACCACGGCGTTCATGTCGGGTGCGGTGCTGTTCATACGCTCTCGGGTTCGGGGACGGGGAAACGGCCGGTGGTCAGGGCGTGCAGCTGCTCGGCGTAGGTGTCGCGGCCCTCGTGCAGGACGCCGGGGAGCAGGTCGCCGAAGGCGTTGACCTCGCACACGGCGAACTCCCGCCACCCCGGGGAGGCCAGCAGGTCCACCCCGGCGTACAGGGTGCGCGGGAAGCACGCGGCGGCGGCCTCGGCCGTGGCCATCGCCTGCTCCCAGGCGTGGGGGCCCACCGACTCCCGCAGGGCCGCCAGGTCGCCCCGGGCGTTGCCCAGGTGCAGGTTGGTCATGGGCGAGGACGAGGAGCGCACCACGACGTGGGCGGCCCGGCCCGCGACCACCACCACGCGCAGGTCCACGGCCCTGCCCGCGAACCCCGCCTTGGGCACCCACCGCTCCACGTGCAGGTGGTCGGGGGCCAGGGCGTCCACCACCGCCGCGACGTCCTCCTCGCGGGTGTAGGTGCGCAGCCGCAGGCTGTTGTACAGCTCCACGGAGCCGTCGGCGCCCCGGACCAGGTCGGCCGAGGTGACCGCGCGGACCCGTCCGCCCGAGGCGGTGGCCAGCGCCACCACGCCGGAGGCCGAGGAACCGTGCGCGGGCTTGACGAACACCCTCGGCCAGCGGTGGGCCTCCATCGCCGCGCGCAGCGACGCGTAGCCGGTGACCGGTCCGGGCAGGGCGGGCGGCACCGGCACCCCGGCCGCCGCCAGGCGGGCGTGGCAGCGCCGCTTGTCGCACATGTCCACCAGGTCGGCGGGCTCCTGGAGCAGGGCCGCGCCCGGCGTGGCGCGCACCGCCTCGGCGAGCCGGTCCAGCGCGGCCCGGAACCCGGCGTGCTGGTCGCCGGTGCCCTCGGCCCGGTACAGGTCGGGGGTGTGCTCCCAGCCCCGCAGCAGGCGCTCGGTCTCGGCGTCGCCGCCGGGGGAGTCCACCCGGACCAGGGCGTCACGCGGCAGCTCCACCGGCCCGGCGGCCAGATCGCGCCACGGCACGACCACCGGTCCGGGCAGGCCGAGGGCCCCGGCCGCGGCGGCGAACAGTTCCAGGCGCCGGTGGCCGGGGACCCCGACGACGACCAGAGGCCGTCCCGGGGTCACTCCGCGACCGCGGTGTAGTAGTACGGCTCGCCGCCCCCGTGGGTGTACGGCTCCCGGTGCTCGGACAGGTCCACCTCCACCCCCGGCAGGGCGGCGCGGATCCGCGCCTGCACGCCCTCGGACAGGTAGTGGTGGTGCAGGTCCAGGCGGCGCAGCCCCGCGAACGCGGACGCGGACTCCACCAGGGCCTGTCCGCCCTTGTCGGTGAGGATGCCCAGGGACAGGTCCAGGACGTCCAGGGAGGCCAGGACGGGGGCCTTGGCCAGGACGGGGATCCACTCGTCCACGCCCTCGGCGTTGCGCAGGCCCAGGTAGCGCAGTTCGGGGAAGGCCTCGCCGGAGAGCACCCGCGCCAGGTCGTCCGGGGTGGTGTCACCCCGGTAGTTCTCCACGCCCAGCCACAGTTCGAGGTTCTCCAGGGAGGGCAGCGGCGAGGCGGCGATCTCGCGCGAGACCTGGCCGGGCAGGCCGCCGGTCTGCAGGACCAGGGTCCGCAGGCCGGTGTGCTCGGCCAGGGCCAGCTCCAGCTTGCCGTCGCCCAGGTAGGGGTCGCCGGTGCCGCGCACGGTCAGTTCCTCCAGCAGGGGGAACGCCGCCACCAGGGGCGCCAGGTCGGTCTGGTGGATCCAGGAGATCTCGTACTCCTCCTGGAGGATCTCGCCGAAGAACAGCGCCCGCAGTTCGGGGAACGCGTCGGCGTCGGCGATGAGCGCGTCGCGCGGGACGGTCGAGGGCGGCTCCTCCTCGAAGTCGCCCCAGCCGCCGACGATCAGGGCCCGGACCCGGCCGGTGTCCACGGCCGCGAGGAAGCGGGCGAAGTAGTCCCGGAAGTCCTCGGCCGGGTAGACCGACGAGACGCGCAGCCGCCACGCCACCGAGCCGGGGTCGGCGACCGCCGCGGTCAGCGCCTCGGGGGACTGGGGCGGGTCCTCGGAGTAGATGCCGCCCTCCTCGGTCTCGACCGCGGGGAACTCGACCACGGGCAGGCCCGCGAACTCGGTGATGTGGTGGCTGTTCGGCACAGGGGGCTCCTACCTCGGGGTTTCGGGCAGGAACATATCTAGCAGCCCGGAGTGACAGGACGGACGGCGCGGGCCCTACTCGGCGACGGCCGTGTAGTAGCAGGCCGAGTCGTAGTCGAAGTCCTCGTCCTCCCAGTCACTGCCGACCTCGCGGTCGGACAGGTCCACGTCCACCCCTGTCCCGGCGAAGGCGGCCCGGACGTGCTCGCTCATCTCCTCGGACAGGTAGTGGTGGTGCAGGTCGAGCCGCTTCAGGTGCGCGAAGGCGGGCGCGGCCTCGACCAGGGCACGAGCGCCCTTGTCGGTGAGGGTGCCCAGGGACAGGTCCAGGGTGTGCAGGCGGGAGGTGACGGATGCCGCGGCGAGGACCGGAACCCAGTCGTCGGTGTGCTCGGCGTTGCGCAGGCCCAGCGAGCGCAGTGCGGGGAAGGCCTCCCCGGACAGGACCGGGGCGAGGTCCTCCGGGGTCGTGTCGCCCCCGTAGTCCTCCACGCCCAGCCACAGCTCCAGGTGCTCCAGGTTCGGCAGTCCGGACGAGACGACCTCGCGGGTGAGCTTCGCGGGCAGTCCGCCGCCCTGGAGGGTGAGGCGGCGCAGTGAGTCGTGCCGGGGCACGTGCAGGCTCATCTCGCCCGTGCCGCGAACCCCGAACTCGGTCAGCCGGGGGAGGGCGGCCAGGACCGGGGCCATGTCGCCCAGCTCGATCCACGAGACCTCGATCTGCTCGAAGGTCACGTCGCAGTAGAAGAGGGAGCGCAGCCCGGTCAGGTCCGGCGCCACCTCCAGGAGGGCGCGCTTGAGGGGGTCGGGACACTGCACGGAGAAGGTCTCCCGCATGTCCCCGAGCACGACGGCGGAGACCCGGTCCTGGTCCACCTGCGCGATGAACCGCCGGTAGTCGTCCAGGGGCTCCTCGTCGTCGCTGAGGCGCCAGGCCACCGACCCGGGGTCGGCCAGGGCCGAGGCCAGCGCCGGGGGCGGGTACGGGCCGGGGGCGGTGAAGCTCCCGCCCCGCCACTTCGCCCTCTCGCGCTCCTTCTCGGCCTCCCGGGTCCACCCCTCTGAGGAGCGGTACTCCACGACGGGCAGTCCGGCGAACTCGGTCAGGTGGGCGTCGAAGGCCACGGGATCTCCCAGGGGGTGCGACGGGGTGTTGCGTCCATACCTACCAGCGGGCCCCGACAGCCCGGGCCGTCCGCGTCCGGGCCCCGGCGGTTCCCGGGACTACTCCGACACGGCCGTGTAGTAGTGGAGCTCGGTCTCCCCGTCATAGGAGTCGACCTCCGGCACCTGCCCGTCCGACAGGTCGGTCTCCACCCCGGCCCGGGTGAACAGCGCGCGGACCTCCTTCTCCGCGTCCTCGGACAGGTAGTGGTGGTGCAGGTCCAGACGCCTGAGGCCGCGGAACACGGGCGACTCCAGCAGGTGCGGGACGTCCTCGTCGCGCAGGGTGCCCAGGGACAGGTCCAGGGTGTGCAGGCGGGAGGTGACGGGGGCCTCGGCGAGCGCGCGCACCCACGCGCCGGTGTGCTCGGCGTTGCGCAGGCCCAGCGAGCGCAGTGCCGGGAAGGCCCCGCCGGACAGGACGGGGGCGAGGTCCAGCGCCGTGGTGTCGCCGCGGTAGTCGTCCACTCCCAGCCACAGCTCCAGGTGCTCCAGGGCGGGGAGCCGTGCGGAGACGACCTCCCGGGTGAGCCGCGCGGGCAGTCCCCCGCCCTGGAGGGTGAGGCGGCGCAGCCCGTCGTGCTCCAGCGCCTCCAGGCCCAGGTCCATGGTGCCGCGCGCGGCGAACCCGGTCAGCCCGGGAAAGGCGTTCACCAGCGGGGACAGGTCCCCGTGCCGGATCCACGACGCCTCGCACTCCTCGAAGGTCAGGTCCGCGTAGAAGAGGTCGCGCAGGCCGGGCAGGCGCGGGGCGGCCTCCGCCAGGGCGTCGCGGACGGCGTCGGAGGACTCCACCTCGAAACCGGTCACCAGGCCGCCGACGACGAGGGCGCGGACCGCGGCCGGGTCGCCGACGAACTCCAGGAACCCCTCCAGGTACTCCCGGGGGTCCTCCGGGAGGTCGTCCCCGTACCGGTCCAACCGCCAGGCCACCGATCCGGGATCGGCCAGGCCGTCCCGCAGCGGGGACCGGGCGCCGGGCGGGACGGTCTCCCCGCTCCGTTCCAGGCGGCGCGCCTCCGCGTAGTCCAGGACGGGCAGCCCGGCGAACTCGGTCAGGTGGTCGTGGAAGGTCAAGGGGTCTCCCGGAGGTTCGGAGGGTGTGTGCGGCCATGCATAGCAGCGCACTCCGACACCGAGGCCTCCTCCAGCACCGCCCTCGTGGTCGGGCACTCCAGGACGTCCGGCGCCCCGCAGGACCCGCCCTCCGGCGACGGGGAGTTCGTCACCGTCCCGTGCGCGCTCGCCCTGCGCGCCATCCCCGACCGGTACCGCGCCCTGTCCGGGACGCACCGCGTCCTGCGGCCGGGCGGGGTCGCGAGATCCGGCCCTTCGCCTTGAGGGCACGGGGATGTCCGAAAACCGGGAGCACGCGGTTCTCCGGGGCCGTTGCGGCGCTTCGGCGGGACTTCCCGCGGGCGCGGTGTGACAGTGGTCCCATGGCTACGCACAGCGAACTGCGAGACTTCTGGGAACGCCGTCTCGAAGGCGACTGGACCGAGAGCGGCGTCGGCTACCGGGCCCTGGGCCGCCCCTTCAACACGTGGATGTACAAGGTGCGCGAGGAGGTGTTCCTGCGCGAGGCCGCACGGCTGACCCCCGGCCGGTCCGGCGCCAGCGTCCTCGACGTGGGCAGCGGCACCGGCTTCTACGTGCGCCTGTGGGAGCGGATGGGCGTCGGCGACGTCACCGGGTGCGACATGACCGACGCCGCCGTGCAGCGCCTGCGCGGCAGGTTCCCCGACCACAGGTTCGTCCGCCAGGACGCCGCGGACCTCGACGCCTTCGACGACGACTCCTTCGACGCGCTGTCCTGCATGGACGTGCTCTTCCACATCACCGACGACGAGCGCTACACCCGGGCCCTCGGCGAGTTCTCCCGGGTGCTGCGCCCCGGCGGCCTCCTCGTCATCTCAGAGAACTGCCTGCGCCGCCCCGAGCAGCGCGGTGAACACCAGGTCAACCGCACCCTGGAGTGGATCACCGACACCGCGGACCGGGCCGGGTTCGACCTGGTCCGCCGGGTGCCCATGCTCATGCTGATGAACGCCCAGGTGGACGCCCCCACGCCCTGGCGCAAGGCGTGGGGCGGGGCCCTGCGCGCGGCCACCCTCACCGCGCCGACCGGGTGGCTCGCGGGCGCGGCGCTCTACCCGCTGGAGCGGCGCCTGGTCCGGGGCCGCAGTGAGAGCCCGACCACGGAGCTGGTGGCGTTCCGCCGCCGGGAACGGGGGTAGGAGGAGAGTCCTGTGTCACGGGAGACACGGGGCGGACGCGCCGCCGTCCGCCGGTGCCCCGGGATACGGTTGACGTCCACTTTGTACCAGGGGCGTCCGCGGTCGGGCCCGGCACCGCGGAGGTCCCTGCCCGGGAGGCGACTGTGCGACGCTCCACCATCACCTCGGTGGCCAAGTGGGGGCTCGTCGGGCTGGTGACCACGCAGGTCGCCGTGGCCGCGACCCTCATGGGGGTCAACCACTGGCGCAGGAAGGTGCGGCCGCGCCGGGCCTTCTTCCCCCGCACGGCGCCCGCCGAGCTGCCGGTGGGCGACACCGGGACCACGGCGACCGTGTACACCTACGGCGAGGACCTGTTCGAGGACATGATCGCGGCGATCCGGGGGGCCCGGCGCCGCGTCCTGTTCGAGTCCTACATCATCAAGGACGACCGGGTGGGCCAGCGGTTCAAGCGCGCGCTCATCGAGGCGGCCGACCGGGGCGTCGAGGTGTACGTCGTCTACGACGGCTTCGCGAACCTGGTGGTGCCCCGGTCCTTCTTCCGCTTCCCGCCCAACGTCCACGTGCTGGAGTACCCGGCCCTCCGGCCCGGCGTGCTGCTGCTGAACATCCGCAAGTCCGGCCGCGACCACCGCAAGATCCTCACCGTCGACGGCGAGGTGGGCTTCGTCGGCGGGTACAACGTGGGCTCGCTCTACGCCACCGACTGGCGCGACACGCACATGCGCGTGACCGGCCCGGCGGTGTGGGAGCTGGAGAACGCCTTCAGCGACTTCTGGAACATGAACCGGCGGTCCCTCCAGCCCGAGCTGGAGAACTTCGGCGACCCCGACTGGGACGCGCACTTCCGCGTGCACCGCAACGTGCCCGAGATGCTCATCTATCCCATCCGGGCGATGTTCCTGGAGGCCATCGACCGGGCCAAGGAGCGGGTGTTGTTCACCCAGGCCTACTTCATGCCCGACCGGGAGTTCCAAAACGCCCTGGTCGGGGCGGTGGAGCGCGGCGTGGACGTCAACATCCTCGTACCGGAGGAGTCCAACCACGTCGTCGCGGACTGGATCTCCCGCAGCCAGTACTCGGTGCTGCTGCGCGGCGGCGTGCGCCTGTGGCTGTACCGCAACGCCATGGTGCACGCCAAGACGGCGACGGTGGACGGCCGCTGGTCCACGATCGGCACCGCCAACGTGGACCGGCTGAGCCTGACGGGCAACTACGAGATCAACGTGGAGATCTTCGACGAGGGCGTGGCCGCACACCTGGAGGAGGTCTTCGCCAACGACCTCGCCAACGCCCGCGAGCTGACCGAGTGGGAGTGGCGGGACCGCCCCTGGTACGCCAAGTTCGGCGAGGCCGTGCTGGCGCCCTGGCGGCCCTTCCTGTGATCGGCCAGGTGCTCCGGCCGCGGCGTTGGACCGTGTTCGGCGGACCGCCGGGCCAACGCCCGCTCAGGAGCGGCGTCGCTTGGGCGGCGGCCCCAGCCGGTTGGGGAAGAACGGGTCCGGGTCGGTCTTGCGGGGCCGGGGCCCGCCCCAGTGCTGGGGGCCCGGGTGCGGGGTGCGGTGGAGCGCCCCGGCGATGGCGGCGGGCGAGCCGCCCCGCTGCCGGGCGGGTGTTCTGTCCGGTTCCTCCGCCTGCCCGTCCCGGAAGTGCTCCGCGTGCGCCATCCGTGTGACCTCCCCCGTCCGGTACCTGCTCCCACCCCATGATCGGACGAGCCGCCCCCGGTGTCATGGCGACACGTGGGGGAAACGGCACCGATGACCGGGGAGAACGCGGACGCGCGGGGCCCGGTCACGGGTCGGTCGGCTCCGGGGCCGCGCCGGACGGCCGCCGGGTCGCGCGCCCGTCACCCGTCCGCCGCGGCGTGCCGCTCACCGGCGCGCCGGATGCGGCGCTGGACGAGGCCGCGGACGCCCGGAAGCAGGACGGCCCGGATCGCCAGGTCGTTCATCCACACGTGCGCGCGGCTGGAGGGGGCGTACTGGCGCGTCCCCCGCCGGGCGAGCGCCTGCCGCCTGCGGGTCTCGGGGCGCAGGCCCGCCTCCCACCGCGCCAGGGCCCCGGTGACGTCGCCGCCGTGCCGCTCCAGGGCGTCGCCGAGCCGGTCGGCGCCGCTGAGCGCGAGGGCCGCGCCGTACCCGGCGAACAGGGAGGGGCACCAGGCCGCGTCGCCCAGCAGCACGACCCGGCCGCGGCTCCACCGGTCCGCGCGGACCTGGCTGACGGAGTCGAAGTAGGCGCCGGACGGGTCGGCGCGCAACTGGCGGAGCACGTCGGGCACGCCCCCGCCGAGGTCGCCGAACGCCGAGGTGAGCGCCCGGACCGGTCCCCGGGCCAGTTCGGCGTCCGGATCCGCGCAGCGGTAGGCGAAGAAGGCCGAGGACCGGCCCGGACCGAGGTTGACCACCGCCGCCGTGCGCCCCGGCCCGATGAACGTGGTGCCGGTCCCCTCGGGCACGTCCTCGGGGAGCCGGTCGAGCGGGAGCGCACCCACGACGTGGTCCAGGTCGACGCGGAAGTCCGCCTCGGGGCCGAACACGGCGGCGCGGACGCCGGAGCGCAGCCCGTCGGCGCCGACGAGCAGGTCGGCGCGCTCGGTGGTGCCGTCGCTGAGCCCGACCCGGACGCCGTCGGCGTCCTGGGCCACGTCCACGGCGGTGGTGCCGAATCGCAGGACCGCGCTGCCGCGCACGGCCTCGTACAGCGCCGATTCCAGGTTCTCCCGGAACACGGTCAGCGCCCGGTCGCCGAGGGCGGCCCTGGCGATCTCGGGAGGGACGGAGAACTTGCGCCGACCGTCGGCCCTCACCAGGACCGTGGAGAACAGGCCGATGTCGCTGGCCGAGAGCGCGGGGACGAGGCCGAGGCGCTCGGCGGCGTCGTATCCCCACCCGACCAGGTTCACCATGTAGCCGCCTCTGCGGCGGGCCGGAGCGCGCTCGACCACGAGCGTCTCCCAACCGGCCCGGTGGAGCCGTAGCGCGGTGGCGAGCCCGGCGATGCCCGCGCCGACGATCACCGCCCGCCCCGGGGGCGAGCCGCCGTCTCCGCCACCGGCACGCTGGGAGGAGTCCCCGTCGTTCGTCACCGCGACCTCCGGACCACATTGGTATGAGCAAGCGTTCATTCAAGTATGAGCATGTGTTCATACCAAGCGCAAGCCGGTGGCCCGGTGTGCGGCGGCCGACCGCGCCAAGGTCGTTCGAGGACCTAGACTTCCTGGCATGCCACGTGGTGTCGCCATCCCCGAACTCAGGCAGCGGCTCTTCTCCGCGGTCGAGCGGGTGATCGTCCGGGAGGGGCCGGGCGGCCTCAGCGGCCGGGCCGTCACACGCGAGGCCGGTGTCGCCACCGGGCTGCTCTACGCCCACTTCGCGGACACCGACGACTTCCTGGCCGCCTACGCCGTCGACCGGGGCTTCCAGGTCTGCGCCGGGGCCGCGTCCCTGCCGGGGCGCGCCGGTACGGGCGCGGTCGCGGACAACCTGGCCGAGGCCGTGCTGGCGACCCCGCCGACGGTCCTCCTGGCGCTGACCAGGCTCATGGCCTCCCGGCCGGAGCTGGCCGGACGCGTGCGCGCGGTCCTCGGCGACCGCACGGCCGGTCTGGAGGCGGTCGAGACCGCGGCCGCGGACTACCTCACCGCGGAGCGGCGCCTGGGGCGCCTCCACGGGAGCGCCGACCCCGAGGCGCTGGCGCTGGCGGTGGTCGGCGCGGTCCACCACCTCGTGCTCACCGGCGCGCGGGACTCCGCGGTCGGCGGCCGGGTCCGGCGGACGGTGGCCGCGCTGCTCGCGGGTTTCACGGAGGTGGCCGACCGACGGTGACCGCAGGCGGGCGGCCGGGCGGGCGCGCGCTCCCAGACGACGTGTGGAGACGAGCAGAGCCCCGTGGGCTGCAACCGTAGTCGCAACCCACGGGGCTCTCACCCTGATGGCTCTGCGAGATCATCGCAGGTCATCCCATGCGGCCCCGGCAGGATTCGAACCTGCGGCACCCGCTTTAGGAGAGCGGTGCTCTATCCCCTGAGCTACGGAGCCATGGGTCTGGCGCGGGTATGTCTTACCCCGCCACCGGACCAAGCCTAACCCAGGATGGACGTGGATGGGGTGTCGGTCCGCCTCCGGCGGGGGCGGTTGGGGGACTCTGCGTGCATGGCGGAGTACGCTGACCTACGATTGGTTGTCCTGGTGCGGTGTGACGTTGTTCATGACGCATGTCGTGTTATGGCCGCATATGTGCCCTCGATAACGATGGGGGCGCGGGCTCGGCGTTGACCAGCCCGGCGGTGACCAGGTGTTTCACCGAAGCCCGGAGCGGAGGGCGGCGGGGCGGGGTGGGGCCCGTCCGCGACCCGCTCCGTCCGGTGGACCGATCTCGCGTGGCCGCATGTGGACATGTAGTACGTTGCCTTGCGGCCACGGGTAGGTGTTCGAGGAAAAGCAGCCGGAGGATCATTCGTGCCGTTCACTTCTGATGCGGCGCGGCGCAGGTCCCGCGTACCGGGTGGCGGCGGGGCGCTCACCGCCTTCGCCCTGTCCTACCGGGTCCGCTTCGCACAGGCGCTGACGCTCACGCTCGTCACCGCGCTCCTCGTGGCGCCGGTGCACACCGGCGCGCTGGAACCCGCCGAGGCGAGCCTGGAGGAGTTCCGGGAGAGGGCCGAGACCGCCTCCCAGGAGCTGGAGGAGGCCAACCAGGACCTCGTCGACCGCCAGGACGCGCTGGAGGACGCCCAGTCGGAGCTGGTCCAGACCATCTACGACCTCCAGCAGACCGAACTCGAACTCAACGAGATGCGCGAACCGCTGGCCCAGCTGGCCAGCACGCTGTACAAGCAGCCCGACGGCGGCATGCTCGCCGTCCTGGCGTCGGGGTCCCTCACCGAGGACCTGCAGATCCAGTCCTACGCGGCGAAGATCTCCGAGGACAACCAGATGCTCATCCAGGACGCCACGGACCTGCGTGAGGAGCAGGTCGAGCTGGCGAGCCAGGCGCAGGAGCTCCAGACCACCACCCAGCTCGAACAGGTCGAGCTGGCCGCGGACATCGAGGCCCTGCGCGAGCGGTCCGAGCAGACCACGAACGAGCTGGTGCAGGAGCTGGAGGACCGCGGCATCGACCCGGAGGCCTACATGGCCGCCGGGGACTGCGACCCGTCCGCCGCCGCGAACGCCGAGGGGGCGGCCAACGGCCTGCTCCCGGCCAACTCCCTGTGCGACCTCTACGACGACAAGAAGCTGCGCGCCGACGCGGCCGTGGACTTCCTCCAGCTCAACGCCAGGTACGTGGACGAGTTCGGCGAGAACATCTGCATCACCAGCGCCTACCGCGACCTGCCCAACCAGCACCGCGTCTACGGACAGGTCGCGCCGGGCTTCGCGGCCGTCCCCGGCACGAGCAACCACGGCCTGGGACAGGCCATCGACCTCGGCTGCGGCATCCAGAACTACCGGTCCGACCGCTGGCTCTGGATGGAGGCCAACGGCGCCGACTTCGGCTGGCACCACCCTGCCTGGGCCAAGTCCAGTCCCTTCGAGCCCTGGCACTGGGAGTACACCGGCTGACCTTCGGCCGGTGCCTGCCGGGGGCGGCCCCGCACGGGGCCGCCCCGACGCGTCCGACCGCCTCAGGCGGCCGTCTCGGGCACCACCTCGCTGGTGCAGTGGGCGCAGCGGGACGCCTTCTTGCTGATCTCGCTGAGGCAGTGCGGGCACTCGCGCGTGGTGGCCTCCTCGGCCTTGACGAAGCGCTCCACCACCTTGGCCACGGGCAGGACCACGAAGAAGTACAGGATCGCTGCGGTGATCAGGAACGAGATCAGCGCGTCGACGAACGCCCCGTACAGGAACCGGCTCCCGTTGATCTCGAAGTAGAGGTCGCCGAAGGTGGGGACCCCGCCGAAGATGCCGATCAGCGGGGTGATGAACCCCTCGGTGAACGCGGTGATGAGGTTGGCGAAGACCGCGCCGATCACGACCGCGACCGCCAGCTGCACCAGGTTGCCCTGGAGCAGGAACTTCTTGAAGCCTTGCATGGATACAAGCCCTACATACTCGTGGTGTCCGTACGGGCGCCGGAGCGGGATCCCCGGGTGGGAGCCCGCGGCGCCCGGACAGCTTTGCCCACCGGACGTCGCCGGTCAACCGCGGATGGTGATGGACAGCCGGGAGGCGGCCGCGTGGCCCGCCAGACTCCTGGCCTCGACGGGCGTGGCCGCGACGACGATCAGCGCGCCGCCCTCCCCGCCGCCCGAGGACTCCTCCTCCGGCAGGGCCAGGACGGGGCGGTCGCTGACCACCTCCACGGCGGGGCCCGCCCGGGCGGGCGCGAGGTCGTCGCTGCCTCCGGCGGCGAGGACGTCCACCCGGCTGCCGGGGGAGAGCAGGCCCACCGCGCCGGGGTCGGCCACCCGCACCGGAACGGCGACCAGGCCGGGGCCGTAGGCCCGCGCGGGAGGGTCGGCGAGCCGGGCGTCGGTGATCACCTCTCCCCGGCGTACCGGAGCGTTGAGACGGAGCCCGGCGGCCGCGGTGTCGGCCGCGAGCGCGCCGCCCGGCACGGACCCGGCGGGCAGGTCCCGGGCGGTGAGGTCGCCCTCGGTGAGGGGGTCCGCGGCGCCGAGGTCGCGGGAGGCGACCAGGACGCGGGTGACGGGTACGGGTGCGGGGCGTACGGCCAGGACGGCGCTGAGGAGCGCGGCGGCGGCCAGGAGGGCGGCGACGACGCGCCGGTGCCGGTCCAGGAGCCGGGTGAGCGCGCGCCGGTGCCGGTAGGGCGGGGGTGCGGCGTTGGTCATAACCTCAACGCTAGGCCGCGGAGGGCCCGTTCGGAGGTTGTCCACAGGCCCGATCGCGCGGGCCGCGCACCGGGGCGTCCGGTCGGGGCGCCCGGGCGTGGAGGGGCGGGCGGCTGCCCGGCGCACCCGCAGCGGAGCCGGACATGCCGCGCGCCGCCGAGGGGTCGGCGGCGCGGTGGGCGGTCAACGGCCCGGCGGTCAGCTCGTCGCGGCGGTGGCACTGGTGCTGCCGGCCTTGGCCGTGGTGCTGCTGCTGGTGTCCGAGGAGGAGCCCTTGGTGTCCGAGGAGGCGGAGGACGCGGCGGAGGAGTCGGTGGAGCCCGAGTTCCCGCTGTCCTTGCTCTCGGTGGAGCCCGAGCCGGTCAGCACGGAGCTGTTGGAGGACTTGCCGCTGTCGGTGCGGTAGAAGCCGGAGCCCTTGAAGACGATGCCCACGGCGGAGTACACCTTGCGCAGGCGGCCCTCGCACTCGGGGCAGACGGTCAGCGCGTCGTCGCTGAAGCTCTGCACGACCTCCATCTGGGCGCCGCACTCGGTGCACGCGTACTGGTACGTAGGCACTGTTCGGGTCCTCCTTGCTGGCACTCTCGCCCGTTGACTGCTAAATAGTACGCGCTCGCCGACCGGAGCCGTGACAGGGCCTCGCCCACGGGGACCGGTGCGGGGGCGCGGGCGGTCGGACGCCGGGCGCCGCCGGAGCGCGACCGCCAGCGACAACGCCCCCGGGGCCCGGGTTAATCCCGCCCCGGTCCCGCCCCGCGGTCCGGCCGCTCCCGTTCAGTCCTTCCGGCTCAGCCGCTCCCGCTCGTCCGGTCCGCCCGGCCACACGCCCGCGCCGAGGACCCGCACCCCGCCGGACGGGGTGACCACGGCGTCCACCGGCCGGTCGTGCGGCTCGGCGGGCAGCGACTCCACGAACTCCTCGTCGTGGACCAGGGCGATCGCCGGGGTGTGCGGGCCCTTGCGGGCCAGCGCGCGGTCGTAGCACCCCGCGCCGCGCCCCAGGCGCGTCCCCCGCCGGTCCACGGCCACGGCCGGGCAGACCACCGCGTCGGCCCGGGCCAGCGCGTCGGGCCCGTAGCGGCGGCCCACGGGCTCCAGCAGCCCGTGACCGGCCGGGGCCAGGGAGTCCGGCCCGTCGAAGGCCGCCCAGTCCAGTTCGCCGCCGGGCAGGAACACGGGCAGCAGCACGTAGGCGCCGCGCTTCCACAGCGCCGCCACCAGCTTGCGGGTGTCGGGCTCGCCGCCCACGGAGTAGTAGCAGGCGACCGTCCCGCCCATGGCCAGCCACGGGACGTCCAGCAGCGCGTCGCGGACCGCCGACCCGGCCCGGGCGCGCTCCTCGGGGCCCCGGGCGCGCCGCCGCTCCAGGAAACCCCTCCGCAGCCCGGCCTTGGCCTCACGCAGTCCGCTCTCGCCCATGGCCCCAGTGTGGCACCGCCCCGACCCGGCCGGTTGACCCGTGCGGTGAACAAGCGGTGGCGGTCCACCCTCCGCCACCCGAAACCATCCGTACTTCTTGGCGCCCTCCTGTGTGTGCAGGCGCGGAGACGGCCGACCGCTGGCCTAAAGTGCCGACATGAACGACTCCACCGACCACAAGCGACCCTCCGGTTCCGTGTCCGTCACGAAGGCGGTCGTACCCGCCGCGGGCCTGGGCACGCGCTTCCTGCCCGCGACCAAGGCCACGCCCAAGGAGATGCTGCCGATCGTGGACAAGCCCGCGATCCAGTACGTCGTGGAGGAGGCGGTGGCCGCCTCCCTCCAGGACGTCCTGATGATCACGGGACGCAGCAAGCGCTCCATCGAGGACCACTTCGACCGGGCCTACGAGCTGGAGGAGGCGTTGGAGGCCAAGGGCGACGACGCCCGGCTGCGCTCGGTGCGCGAGTCCAGCGACCTCGCCCAGGTGCACTACGTCCGCCAGGGCGAGCCGCGCGGCCTGGGCCACGCGGTGCTGTGCGCGGAGGCGCACGTCGGTGACAACCCCTTCGCCGTCCTGCTGGGCGACGACCTCATCGAGTCCGCCGACCTGCTGCGCCGCATGATCGAGGTGCGCGAGCGCCACGGCGGCAGCGTCGTCGCCCTCATGGAGGTGGAGCCCGAGCAGGTGTCCCTGTACGGGTGCGCGGGCATCGAGCCCACCGACGAGGACGACGTCGTCACCGTCACCGACCTGGTCGAGAAGCCCGCCCCCGAGCAGGCGCCGAGCCGCTGGGCGATCATCGGCCGCTACGTCTGCGACCCGGCGGTCTTCCCCGTCCTGCACGAGACCCCGCCCGGCCGGGGCGGTGAGATCCAGCTGACCGACGCCCTGCGCGAGCTGGCCCGGCGCAAGCCCGAGGACGGCGGTACGGTGCACGGCGTCCTCTTCCGCGGCCGCCGCTACGACACCGGCAACAAGGCCGACTACATCCGCACGGTCGTGGACTTCGCCTGCCGGCGCCCCGACCTCGCCGACGAACTGCTGCCCTGGCTGAGCGACTTCGTCGACCGCGCGCGGGCCCAGCGCCCCTGACCGGGACTCCCGAGCGCCCCGACCGGGGCCCGGCGCACCGCATACGGGGCCGGACGCGGCAAGAATGGGGCGCGAGCCGTCTCCTGAGGGAGGGGAGGCGGGGCCACCACAGGAACCGCGAACCGGGAGGAACCCCCGTGAAGAGCGTCGAACAGCACATCGCCGATGTCCTGGCACTGATCCCCGACCCCGTGCCGACCGAGCTGGACCTGCTCCAGGCACACGGCGCCGTGCTGGCCGAGGCCGTCACCTCGCCCGTGTCGCTGCCGGGCTTCGACAACTCGTCCATGGACGGGTACGCGGTGCGCGCCGCGGACCTGGAGTCGGCCTCGCCGGACCACCCCGTGCGGCTGCCGGTCGTGGCCGACATCCCGGCGGGCGACCCCTCCCCGACCGCGGTCCTGCCGGGCAGGTCCGCCCGGATCATGACCGGCGCGCCCATGCCCTCGGGCGCGGACGCGGTGGTCCCGGTCGAGTGGACCGACGGCGGCACGGCCAGCGTGACCTTCGACCGGCCGGTGAAGGAGGGCAACGCCGTGCGCCGCGCGGGGGACGACGTCACCGCGGGCGCCACCGTGCTGCGGCCGGGCGTGCGCATCGGCCCGGGGGAGATGGGAGTCCTGGCGGCCGTCGGGCGCCGTTCGGTCCCGGTCTACGCCCGCCCCCGCGTGATGGTGCTCTCCACCGGCGAGGAGCTGGTCGAGCCCGGGCGCCCGCTCGGCCCCGGCCAGATCTGGGAGTCCAACAGCTTCATGATCGCCGCCGCCGCGCGTGACGCCGGGTGCGAGGTGCACCGCCACGGGTTCGTGGGCGACCACCCTCAGACGGTGCGCGACACGCTGGACGACCTGCTGGTGCGCGCCGACATCGTGGTGACCACGGGCGGCGTGAGCATGGGCGCCCACGACGTGGTCAAGGAGGTGCTCACCCGCGAGGGCACCGTGGAGTTCGTCCAGGTGGCGATGCAGCCGGGCAAGCCCCAGGGCTTCGGCGTGATCGGCCCGGACCGGACCCCCATCATCACGCTGCCCGGCAACCCGGTGAGCGCCTTCGTGTCCTTCCAGGTCTTCGTCCGGCCCGCGCTGCGCCGCCTGCGCGGGCTCGACCCCCGGCCGCTGCCGAGCATGCGCGCCCTGCTCACCTCGCCGGTCACCTCCCCGCCCGGGCGCCGCTCCTTCCTGCGTGCGGTGCTGGAGGAGTCCCCCTACGGGCGCGACGCCGAGCCCACGGTGTCCCCGGCCTCGCACCAGGGCTCGCACCAGCTGTCCGCCCTGGCCGGGGCCAACGCGTTCGTGGTGGTGCCCGAGGAGGTGACAGAACTGGCCGCGGGCAGCCGCGTCGAGGTGGTGCGCCTGCCCGAACCCGCCTGAGCCGCGCCCGACCGGGTCCGCGGACCCGTGGAGCGGGGGCCCCGGGAGTGCCGTACGGTCGTGGTGGCGCGCTCCGGCGCGCCCGGACGCGGCCGACCGGCCGCGTCCCGCGTTCCGAGCGGAGGAGTTGGCGGACCCATGACCGACACCCCACGGCGGGAGGGGGCCGACCACCCCTCCGGGTTCACCCATCTGGACGGATCCGGCGCCGCCCGCATGGTCGACGTCTCGCAGAAGACGGTGAGCGCGCGCACCGCCACCGCGTCGGGCCGGGTGCTGCTCGGCCCCGAGGCCGTCGCCGCCCTGCGCGGGGGAGGGGTGCCCAAGGGCGACGCCCTGGCCGTCGCCCGCATCGCCGGGATCCAGGCGGCCAAGCGCACCCCCGACCTGGTGCCCCTGTGCCACCCCATCGCCGTGCACGGGGTGGACGTGGACCTCACCGTCGTGGACGCGGGCGTGGACATCCGGGCCACGGTCCGCACCGCCGACCGCACCGGCGTGGAGATGGAGGCGCTCACCTGCGTCATGGCCGCGGCCCTGGGGCTGGTGGACATGGTCAAGGCGATCGACCCCGCGGCCGAGGTCACCGGAGTGCGCGTCGAGGAGAAGACCGGAGGCAGGAAGGGCCACTGGAGGCGTGGTGACTGACGCCCCCGTCCCCCGCGTGGCGGTCGTCACGGCGTCCAACCGGGCGGCGGCGGGAGTGTACCCGGACCGCTCCGGACCGGTCGTGGCCGAGGGGCTGCGCGGGATCGGCTGCGAGGTCGTGGGGCCGTGGGTGGTCCCCGACGGCGAACCGGTGGCCCGGGCCATCGGCCGCGCCCTGGACGAGCGGCTCGACGCCGTCGTCACCACCGGGGGGACCGGGCTGACCCCGCACGACCACACGCCCGAGGTGACGCGCGCCCTGCTGTCCTATGAGATCCCCGGGATCGCCGAGGCGCTGCGTGCGGCGGGCCGGGACAAGGGCGTGCCCACGGCGATCCTGTCGCGCGGCCTGGCCGGGGTCGCCGAGCGCGCGGGGCACCGGATGCTCGTGGTCAACCTGCCCGGCTCCCGGGGCGGCACCGCCGACGGGATGGAGGTGCTGGCGCCGGTGCTGCGGCACGCGGTGGACCAGCTGCGCGGAGGCGACCACGCCCGCTCCGAATGACACCGGACAATGACCGGAATCACATCCCGGGCATTCCGACCGTTGAGAATTCCTTGGGGCGGGGCCGGTTTTCGGTACGGGAGTATTGGAGTTAAGAATCAGCCGATTCTTGCCCGCGGGGGCGACCGCAGCCATGCCGCGTCCCCGGGAGTGGAATACTGGAGCCCGTCACCGGCGACGGGAACCCGACGCCTCCGCGTCCGGTGTCGCAGCGCTGGGCTACGGTGCCGAGGGCATCGAAGGGACGGTCGTGAATCGCAGACATGGGTGGCCCGTCACCCTCCAGGAGGGTTCGGTCGTACTCCGGCCACTGCGGCTCCGCGACGCCGCGGCGCTCCGGGACACGCGTTCGCGCAACGAGGAGTGGCTGCGCCCCTGGGAGCCCACCTATCCGGAGATGCCGCTGCGCACCACCGGGCTCACCCCCTACGTCTCGATGCTCCAGTCCATCCGCCACGAGGCCAGGCAGGGCCTGTCCATGCCCTGGGCGATCCTCTACGGCGACAGGTTCGTCGGCCAGATCACGGTGGGGGCCATCGTGTGGGGCTCGGCCAGGTCGGCGCAGGTCGGGTACTGGATCGACAGCGCCCACGCCGGGCTCGGCATCACCCCGACCGCGGTCGCGCTGGCCGTGGACCACTCCTTCTTCCGCGTCGGGCTGCACCGGATCGAGGCCAACGTCCGGCCAGAGAACCGGGCGAGCAGACGCGTGGTCGCCAAGCTGGGTTTTCGCGACGAGGGCGTGCGCAGGAGACAGCTGCACATCGACGGGGCCTGGCGCGACCACATCTGCTACGCGATCACCGCTGAGGAGGTCCCCCAGGGGCTGATGTACCGGTGGCGCCACGAGTCCTCTTCTTCCGGACCGTCCGGGGAACCCGGTTCCGGCCCCGGTTCCGCTTTGGGGCCACAGGGCCCGAACGGCGGCCGGGATCCACACGATCCGGCGAGTCCGTACCCGGAGCCGAACTGAACGTGCCAACATCGCAGAAGCATCCGGAACTTAAACCTGACTTTAGTGACATTGACTCATTACTTTGCGTTGAATTGGGACTGCACTCCGCAGTCGTTGGCTGACCTGTGCTTTCACCCCCGGGGTCAGGGCGTCCGAAACTGAGAGTCCACAATCTTGCGACACTCCGGTCAGAATGTGGCGCATTTATGGACACGGGGTCGTACCGTGCGGAACATAGACGCATTGACGATGCGGGCAACGCGTGGATATGGCGCACCGGAAACTCCCCGGGTCCGGGGAGGGACGGGTGCGGCGCTCCCCGCCGGGACGTCTCCGTCCCCGGGAGCACCACGCGGCGCGGTGTCGACGAGGTGTCGATCAACGTCCAGTGGCCGTCATCGTGAGGAGGGGTGATGAGCAGCTCTCCTCTGTACCTGGCCATCGTGGTGGTGTGGCTCATAGTCCTGGTGCCGATGCTGCTGCGGAAGGACCCCGACACCTTCCACGAGGACCCGCGGGAGGACGAGGAACCCGCGGGGACCGAGGCCGACGAGGCCGGGGAGGACGCCGAGGGGCGTGCGGAGGACCCGGACGCCACCGAGACCCGGGTCCTGCGCCGTGACGACCACGGCATCGCCCCGGCGGACGCCCCCGGGCCCGCCGGGGACGCGCCGCGCCCGGGGCGCTACCGCGCCGAGTCCGGGCCGCGCGCCCGCGTCATCGCCCGCCGCCGCCGTCGCACCACGACGCTGATCCTGGTGAACGCCGCCACCCTCGTGGCCGTGGCCCTCGGGCTGGGGCCCTGGTGGGTGGCCGCCCCGCCGGCGCTGCTGTTCGCCGGACACCTGGTCCTGCTCCGTGAGGCCGCCAAGGCCGACGCCGAGCGCAGGGAGGCGGCCCTGCGGGCCCGCCGCCGTGAGGTCCTGCGCGCCCGCCGCGACGAGGCGGAGCGGCGGCGCGAGGCCGAGCGCGAGGCCGAGGTGATCGCTCTCAAGGAGCGGCGCAGCCAGGTCTACGACCAGTACGCGGACGCCCGGCTGCGGGCGGCCGGGGACTGATCCGGTCCGGACCGGGAACGGTCCGGGCCGGGGCCGCGCCCGCTCCGGGACCGAACCGGGAGAAGCCGGTTCGGACCACTCCGGGTTTCCTGCTAATGTGGATCTCGTCTTCGGGGCTATGGCGCAGTCCGGTAGCGCACCTCGTTCGCATCGAGGGGGTCTGGGGTTCAAATCCCCATAGCTCCACCGCAGACAGCAAGGCCCCTCCCGGGTTCGGGAGGGGCCTTCGCCGTGTTCTGAGGGACATCCCCGGGAGGCTTCCGGGAGATCTCCGGTGGTGGACCCGTGCTCGTCCCCGGCGCGGAGGGGCCCGCACGGCGCCCCGGCGCGCACAGCCGGGCGGGCTCCGGTCCGGAGGCGGTGCTGCTGTTCCCTGCGGCGGGAGGTCGTTTCCGGACCGGAGCCCCGAGTGTCACCGGCGAAGCGGCTATCCCCTGTCGCGGGGCGGCCGGTACCCGTCCAGCGTACTCCCCGCCTTCGCGGCGGGGCAGGCCTCCGCAATCTTTACAGTGGCAACCCCCCGTCGTAGGGTGCGGAGCCATGGCACACGGATACCACCACGGGAACCTCCGGGCCGCCGTCCTGGAGAAGGCGGCCGAGGCCATCGCCAGGGAGGGGCCCTACTCCTTCAGCCTGCGCTCTCTGGCACTCGAACTCGGGGTCAGCCACACCGCCCCCCGGCACCACTTCGGCAGCCGTGAGGGCGTGCTCAACGCCCTGGCCACCGAGGGCTTCCGCGAACTGGCCGCGCGGCTGCGGGCCAACCGCGAGTCCGGCGGGGGCTTCCTGGAGGCGGGTGTGGAGTACGTGCGCTTCGCGACCGGCCACCCGGCGCACTTCGACGTGATGTTCACCCCCAGCCTGCTGAGCGACGACGACGCCGAGCTGAACGCGGCGCGCACGGCGGCCTTCGACGAGCTCCGCGCCGGTGTGGAGTCCCTGGCCGAGGAGGGCCGGGAGGTCGAGGACGCGGCCGCCGCCATGGTCGCGGGCTGGTCGGTCGTGCACGGCATCGCCACGCTCTCCCTCACGGGGAACCTGGAGGGCTCGGGGTTCGGTGACCTGTTCCGCGACGCCGACCTGCTCACCGTGACCCGCCGCAGCGCCGGGCTGCTCTTCGGCCCCTCCGCCGCGGGCCGGGGCCCCTCCGCGGGGGAGTAGGTCCGCCCGGCGCGGCTCCCGACCGGCCGCGGGGCGTGCGCCGAACGGTGCCGCGCCCCCTCCCGGCGCCCCTGTGCGGCCCGTGACGCGCAGGACGCGTCCACGCGGGCGTTCTCGGTGCTCCTGGGACTCGTGGTGCTGCTGGTGCCGGACGGGCTCCAGCGTCCGGCTGGCGGCCGTCCGTCGGACACTGGAGCCCGACCCGGCCGGAAGGCCTCAGCGCCCGGAGACGTACTCGGCCCGGACGGCGTAGATGGCGGCCTCGGTGCGCGAGTGGACCTGGAGCTTCTCCAGGATCTTGCGGACGTGGTTCTTGACGGTGTTCTCGGTGATGAACAGCCGCTCCCCGATCTCCCGGTTGTTCAGGGAGCGGGCCAGCAGCTTGAGCACCTCGGTCTCGCGCCGGGTCAGCTCGGGGATGGTCGTGCGGCTGGGCGGCGCGCTCTCCTGCTTGGCCAGCTCGGCGAACTCCCCGATGAGCTTGGTCGCCATCGCCGGGTTGATGAACGAGTCGCCCTTGACGATGGCGCGCACCGCCTCGGCGAGTTCGGTCACCGAGATGGCCTTGAGCAGGTAGCCCGTGGCCCCGGCCTTGAGCGCGTCGAAGAGGTCGCTCTCGTCGTCGCTCATGGTCAGCATGATGAACCTGGTGTGCGGCACCGCCTCGCGGATGCGCGAGCAGGCGTCGATGCCGCTGGTGTGCGGCATCATCACGTCCATGATGACGACGTCCGGACGCAGCTCGGCGGCCAGGCGGACGGCTTCCTCCCCGTCGTTGGCCTCGCTGACCACGTCGATGTCGGGCTCCTCGTCCAGGACCGACACCAGGCCCCGGCGGAAGAGCGCGTGGTCGTCCACGACCATGGCGCGGATCGGGGCGGCCGGAGCGGCGGGCTCCCCGGGACAGGGGGCCTGGGCGGGGAAGAGGGGGTGTGCGCTCATGGATCTCCTACCCATCCCGTCCCTGGCCGTGTGACGGGCTCTCGCGCACCGGGGACCCGGGTCTGTCCGGGCGGACGCGGTGCGGGCGTGTCCAACCGCCGGCCAGGAGGAGAAGGGCCGGCCGGGGGAGACGGATGCGCATGGAGACCTCCTGCTGGGGCTGCCCATTGTCTCATGTGCGCTCGGTGAGCGGAGTGGTAACGGACGAACGCACCGCCCGGTACCCCGCGCGCACCCGCGGGAAACGGTGCGAACGACACCGCGGGAACGGCGTGGAAGGGTGCCACCACCATGAGCCCGGGAAGAGGGAAGTAGGATATGTGGTTTTGTGCATGACCGAAACAGGTGCTCTGGGGGCTCCCCCTCCGTGTGCGCGCCCGCGGGACCGGAACGAAGACGCCATGACGCAGAGTCACGTTCAGACAGAACGGATGTGATGGTGCAAAGCTGGCATAGCTCTGCTTTCCGACATTCGGTTCAGTAGGTTCTCCCTGGTAACAGCCCGTGTTGATCTCCGGGGGTGCGCCCAAACGCGCCTCCGGATATCCCGATTTCCCGTCCCGGGGAAATGGGAACGCCGTCGCTCTCCGTTATATTCATGGTGTTGATTTGACCTGGCTGATGTCTTGTTTTGGCAGGCCGCCAAGCTGGCAGTTGTTGTGTCTGCGGTAATGAAAGTCCTTCTGATCTGGGGAAACGAGCCAGGATTCGGCTATTCGGACCATGCTTCAGCGGGCTTCGGTGGTGCCCGTGCCATAAAATGATGAACATTCGCCCATGGGACTTGCGGACCGAGAGCGCTCTGCGCCATCGTGGTCGTGGGATGGGCTGGAAGCCACACGAAAGGTAGATGCCATGACCACGCGCGTGATTACTGCCCGTGACAACGGGTGGGCCTGGCTGTAACCAGTCCGCCGAAAGGGTTCCGCCGAACCCCGGCACAGGGACCCGACCGGACCCCCGAGGACCGGTCGGGTCCTTTCTTCGTCCCCCGCCTCCGCCGCCCGGCCCGCACCGCCCCCGGAAGGCACCGGGGCGGGGATTTGACCGAGCGCGGCACCGGGTAGGGATCCGGACACCGAACCCCGGCCCCGGCAGGGGCCCACCGCGCGACCGTGAAGGGGCGGACCGTGTCCGACTCCCCGAAGTACCCCGGCGGATACCACCCCGAAGAGTTCCCGCCGCAGGACCCCCCGGCCACGCCGGGGGACCCCGCGTTCCCGACGGAGGAGCACCGGCCACCGCCGGAGGCCGCACCCGTGGGGGGATACGAGCCCCCGCCCCCCGAACCCCCGCCTCCCGGGCCGCGTGAGACCACGGTCGAACCGGTGGAGGAGGAGCCCGCGGTCGCGGCGGAGCGCTTCCGGCGCACCACACCGGCCCGGCGCAAGGTCATCCCCGCCCGCAGGACCGGCGGGCACTGGCGGCTGCTCGCGGGAACGACGACCTACGTGATGGTGGTCGGCGGGATGGCGGACTACGTCGATCCGCAGACCCGCGCGCTCGCCCACCTGGTGTTCTGGCTGCTCATCGGGGGCGCGTTCCTGGTCACGCTCAACCGCGAGCGCCGCCACGGCTGGGAGCCGGGCCCGCGCTGGCCCTGGCTGGCCGGGGCCTTCGGCGGAGCGCTGGCGGTGGAGGTCCTGGTGCTGGCCTTCGGGTCGCCCGCGATCATCGTGGGCTCGGTGATCCTGCTGGGCCTGGCCCTGTTCGTGCTCATGCTCGTGGGCTGAGGCCGCGGGCCGGGGCGGAGGAGGGGCGCGGGCCGGGGCCCGCGTCAGGTGGCCTCGTCGTCGAAGGGAGGGCGCTTGCCGTTCAGCCGGGCCACGGGCTTGCTCTCCTGCTCTTCTTCCTCCCAGAAGTGCTTCTGCACGAAGCGCCGGGGGTTGAGGTCCTGCACGTCGAAGTCCTTGAACTCCGGGCCCAGCCCCTCGCGGATGTCGTTGGAGGCGGAGTTGGCCATCGTCCGCAGCTGGCGCAGCACCCTGCCCACCTGCTGGGCCGCCTTGGGCAGCTGGTCCGGACCGAAGATCAGCAGCGCGAGCAGGAGGAGGACGACGAACTCTCCTCCGCTGATGTTGAACATGCGCGACCTCAGTCCTTCGGTGTACCGACCGGCTTCAAGCAGGTTAACCGGTATCGGGGGGCTTGGGTAACCTCACCCCGGTCGTCCGCAAAGGGGGTGGACACGGGCCAGCCCCCCGCTCTGCGAGCGGAGGGCTGGGCGCGGGCGCTCCACCCGGTCCCGGCTGCTCGGGTGCGCCGTCAAGTAAGGGAACGCGGACGCGGAAGGTGCCGTCGGGCGACCGGGAATTCCGTCGACCGCGTGGAAAGGACGGCTCTAGACCGCTTTGACGTCAGCGGCCTGCGGGCCCTTGGGGCCCTGGATGATGTCGAAGGTGACCTTCTGGTCCTCTTCCAGGTTCCGGAAGCCGGTGCCCGAGATCGCCGAGTAGTGGACGAACACGTCGGGCTGACCGCCCTCGACGGCGATGAACCCGAAACCCTTCTCAGAGTTGAACCACTTCACGGTGCCCTGAGCCATGTGCACTCCCTTGGGGACTACTGCGGGGCCGCACCCTGCTGGCCCCGGGCCGCCGGGCGCCTGACCGACGGGTGAATCCCGCACCGGCGAGCGCCCACGTGAAGTTCCGCGAGGCGCCCCGGGCATCCATGGAAACTACAACAGCAACCAGTTGCTGACAGTACCAGGGAGGGTGCTGCCCTGCCGAGGCCTTCCACACGGGAATCGCGCTCTTTCCCTGTCCTGTTTCGGCTACTCGCAACTGTTGATTTCCGTTCGCCGGGCCACTAATGGGGCGCGGCCGAACACGGATGCGCCGGGGCGCCGTTCACTAACCGCCGCTGCCGTAGATCCACACGTCGAACCACATGCGTTCACGCCACATACCCTCGTCGATCGGATACGCCGACAACACCGGGTAGAAGTAGGCGAAATTGGCCACGATCAACAGCAGGACCACGCCGTAGACGATGCCGCCCACCGCACGCGTGTAGGGGGCGAAGCGCGGACTGTCCTCCCCGGCCCCCATCGCCAGGCCCAGCGCCAGCACGATCGCCAGGACCAGGAAGGGCAGCAGCGGGACGGCGTAGAACAGGAACATGGGCCGGTCCGGGTAGGCGAACCACGGCAGCCACCCCGCGGCCACGGCCAGCAGCACCGCCCCGGCCCGCCAGTCGCGGAAGGTCACCCACCAGCCGAGCATCACCGCCAGCGCGAGCAGGCTGGACCACCAGATGACCGGCGTGCCGATGGAGACCACGGAGGTGACGCAGTCGCCCGTGTCGCACGAGGCGACCTCGCCGTTGTAGTGGAACATCACCGGGGTGCGCATGACCAGCCACTCCCACGGCGCGGAGATGTAGGCGTGGTCGCTGGTCAGGTCGGTGTGGAAGGTCATCATCCGCTGGTGGTAGTCCACCAGGCTCCACAGCGCCTCCACCGGCGCCCGCAGGAACCCGGGCACCCACTCGGGCGCCATGCCGTCCGCGAAGTCGCGGTTGTAGCCGCCGCGGGTGAACAGCCACCCCGACCACGAGACCAGGTAGACGACCCCCGCGACCACCACGGTCTGCACGAACGCCGGGACGGCGTCGACGCCCAGCCACCGCCAGAAGAAGCCGCGCTGGCCGACGCTGCTGCGGGCCCCGTAGTCCCACGCCACCGTGAGCAGGCCGAACGCCGCGACGAAGAACAGGGCCGACCACTTGGTGCCCACCGCCAGGCCGAAGCACAGACCGGCCGCCAGCCGCCACCAGCGCATCCCCAGCCAGCCCACCGACGCCAGGTCCCCTCCCGCCTCCGCCAGGCGGGCCATCCGCTCCCGGGTGCTGTCCCGGTCGATCACCAGGCACGCGAATCCGGCCAGGATCCACAGGGTCAGGAAGATGTCCACCATGGCGATGCGGCTCAGCGTGAAGTGCAGGCCGTCCAGCGCCATGATCAGCCCCGCCGTGCAGCCCAGCAGCACCGAGCGGGTCATCCGCGTGGCCAGCCGCACCAGGATGAGGACCGAGAGCACCCCGGCCACGGCGGAGGCGAACCGCCAGGCCTCGGGGGTCATGGTCGTGCCGAACGGCAGGAGCGACCACAGCCAGTCGCCCAGGGCGATCATCCACTTGCCCACCGGCGGGTGCACGATGAAGTCGCCCGTGCCGGTGAAGATGTCCTGGTACCCCTGGGCGAGCAGGTCGTCGGCCTCGACGGGCTCCTCGACGGTCTCGTGCTCGTAGCCGAAGTTCCAGAGCCCGTAGGCGTCCTTGGCGTAGTAGGTCTCGTCGAAGTAGATCCGGTCGGGCTGGCCGAGGTTGAAGAACCTCAGCACCCCGGCGAACAGCGCGACGGCGAAGGCGCCCAGCCAGCCCAGCCAGCGGGGCGCGGGGTTGACGGGCAGGAAGCGGGCGCGTATCCGCGCCGACCGCGGCGGGGGCGAGGGCTCTGCCTCGGAGAAAGGTGCGGTGGTGGTCATCGGGTGTACGGGGTGGATACTCCCGCCCTCAGGCGGTGGAGGGAGCCCCTGCCTCCTTCTGGGTGGTGTAGCCGTAACCGTCCGCTCGCTGGAGCAGACACAGGTTCTTCCATGAGGTCTTGATCGGCCCATACGAGGTTTGCAGGGTGTGGCTCCCGCTGCTGCGCACCGCCACCCGGCCTGTGTGCGTCCCCGCGTTCATGTCCGACGGCACGGCCGCTCGGGCCAGATCCCCGGTCTGGAAACCGAAGAACCGTTTGCGGCGGGGCAGACGCAACCGGGGGAAACCGTGCCTGTCCGCCCGGGTACGGGCATAGGGGCCGCGCCCAGCGGCCCCGACGACCAGGACCGTTGAAACAGCCGTGGTGACGGCTTCGACCCTGCCCACGGCCAGGGCGTCCAGGGTGTGGGACTCGGGCAGGTGGTCGCGGGTGCGGTTCCACTTCGTCCGACCTCCCGATCCCACACGGGTGGGCGGGCACTCGTCCAGGGACCGCCACAGCGCCCACCGAGTGGCGTCGACCGCTGCGGCATCGCGCAGCGGCGCCTTGGTCTGCGCGCTGATCCCGGCGAGAGCGCGGGGGTTGGTCACGAACTCCTCGACGGGCTGGTCGGCTTTGGCCCGATTGCACGGGACACAGGCCAGCGCGAGGTCGGCCACCCGGTCCGTTCCGCCTCGGGAACGGGGACGGACGTGGTCGATGTTGAGCGGGGTGCCGGTGGCACCGCAGTAGGCGCACGCCCGTCCCCACTTGGCCAGCAGGTACTCGCGCACCTCGTAGCCGTGCAGGGTGCCGTGTCGGTACTCCACCCCTTCCGCAGGACGCCCCGCGCCCAGGGCGTGGACGTCGAAGGCGACCCGCTCCACGCGCACCGCACGGACCGGAGCCCACCGGGCCGGACGACCCACCCAGGCCAGGGTGGTGTCCACCCGGTGCCGGAGCGAGGGTGGCGGCCACCCGCGTGGACGGGTGCGGTTGTCGAACCGGGCCGTCCGGTAACGCAGGTTACGAGAACGGCGCCCCTTTCTGTAGGCGGCGCGTTGGCGCATCCTCTTGGCGATCTGACCGCCTCGGTGGTCCGGCCGTATCGCACAGCGGCCTCGGCGTTCTCCACGCCGGTCGGTGAACACGGCGGTGCCGGCGCGCTTGCTGCCTGGGTCAATGCCTGTCTCGACCCCGTCGACCCCGGACTCGGCGGTGGTGCGATCCTTCAACCTGATGACGAAGGGGGTGTGCCGGGCCGCGATCGCCCGGCCCCTGGCCAGGAGCCGGCGGGCCCGCGCGGGGTGGGTGGGTTGTAGTGGTGTGCCGTGGCGGTCCGGCACGAACACGTACGGGTGCCCCTCGCGGGGCGTGGTCTTCGGTGGACGGTCCTCACGGGCCTGCTCCCCGGCCCCCGGGGGCACGGGGGCGACGCCACCAGCGGTAGGTGAACCGCCGGTGGTCTCCCCTCGCACATGTTCCACACCGGGTGCCCCGCGCACGTGGCTTCCGCGCCCCGTTTCGTTCCCGTTCCTTGGAATGTCCGCTGACGCGGATTCCAGAGCAGGCCGCTGAGGAAGCACGGCCTGGTGGGTCTTCTCACCTGTGTGGAACGTAGCCAACTGGTCACCTCCCTGGTGTTGGCTGGTGCTGGTGACGCCAGGCCCTCGACCCGGGGGTCGAAAGCCCCGCCTTCGAGCGGGGAACGCGTTACCTCGGCTCGTAGGTTGGGGTCGGAGATGGTTGTCCTTTGCGGACGGACCACGAAACCAGGTTTCGGATGGCGTGACGAGCCAACCGTAGCGCGACAGGACGGGGATCACAGTGGTTGAGGGTGGAGCTGGGACGAGTGGAGGGACGGGGACCCTGACGCTCGCCGGTGTGCCCATCGGGAACGTGGAGGACGCGCCGCCCAGGCTGCTGCGCGCACTGGAGGGCGCCCGCGTCATCGCGGCCGAGGACACCCGAAGGCTACGCCAGTTCGCCTCCCGCGCGGACGTGCGCCTGGGCGGGGAGGCGGGCGCCCGGGTCGTGTCCTACTACGACGCCAACGAGAGCCGCCGCACGGACGAGCTGCTCGGCGACCTGCGCGCGGGCAGCGACGTCCTCGTCGTCACCGACGCCGGTATGCCGGGGGTGTCCGACCCCGGCTACCGGCTGGCCGCCGCCTGCGCGGGAGAGGGCATCCCGGTGACCGCCATCCCGGGGCCGTCCGCCGTCACCACGGCGCTGGTGGTCTCGGGCCTGCCCACCGACCGCTTCTGCTTCGAGGGCTTCCCGCCCCGCAAGGGCCTGTCGGGTTACCTGGCCGACCTGGCGGCCGAGCGCCGCACGATGGTGTTCTTCGAGAGCCCCCACCGCGTCGCCGCCACCCTGGAGGCGATGGCCGCGGCCTTCGGCGCCGACCGGCGCGCCGCCGTGTGCCGGGAGCTGACCAAGACCTACGAGGAGGTGCGCCGGGGCGGCCTCGGGGAGCTGGCGGCCTGGGCCGCCGAGGGCGTGCGGGGCGAGATCTCCCTCGTGGTGGAGGGCGCCCGCCGCGACCCAGGGACGGTCGGGGACGCCGACCTGGTCGCCGCGGTCTCGGACCTGGAGGAGGAGGGCGTGCGCCGCAAGGAGGCGATCACCCGTGTGGCCAGGGAGTTCGGTGTTCCCAAGCGCCGGGTCTACGACCTGGTGCACGGGGTCGTGTCCGCCGACTGACCGAAAACGGCGGCCCGCGGCGGAACCTTTCCGGTTCTGGAGCGTCTGACCAGGTGAACCAGCCAGACCGTCGATGGGGAACACGTTCATGCGAAGCCACCTCTTCCAGCAGGCCCAGGAGACCAGCCAGCCGGGTATGCACCTGCAGAACCACAAGATGCTCCGGGTGGGCCTCAACGGCGAGTTCTTCGCGCGTCAGGGCGCCATGGTCGCCTACCAGGGCCAGGTCGACTTCTCCTACGAGGGGTCCGGCAGCGTCAGCAAGTTCTTCAAGAAGGCCTTCACCGGCGAGGGGCTGCCGCTGATGAAGGTGTCCGGGCGCGGCGACGTGTTCCTGGCCCGCGACGCCTGGGACGTGCACCTGGTGGACCTGGAGGACGACCACCTCACGGTCAACGGCGACAACGTGCTCGCCTTCGAGGCCGGGCTGAACTGGGACATCCGCCGTGTGGAGGGCGCGGGCATGGCCGCCGGCGGCCTCTTCAACACGGTCTTCAGCGGCCGGGGCAGGGTGGCCATCGCCTGCCACGGCGCCCCGGTGCTGATCAACGTCGACCAGCCGACCTTCGTGGACACCGACTCCGCGGTCGCCTGGTCCAGCTCGCTGAGCACGGGCGTGCGCCGCACGGTCAAGGCGGGCGCGCTCATCGGCCGGGGCAGCGGAGAGGCGCTCCAGCTCTCCTTCGAGGGCCAGGGCTTCGTCCTGGTGCAGGCCTCCGAGGGCGCGCCGGTCGCGGCCCAGACGGCCTGACCCGACAGGCGAAGGGCCCCGGGACGTGTGTCCCGGGGCCCTTCGCCTTCCGGTCCGCCGCGCCACCCGGGGGCGGCGCGGCGGGCCGTGTGAGACGCGGCGGGTTCCCGGCCGCGGGGCCGGGAATCCTGGGCGGCGCTAGACGACGGCGCCGTCGTCGGCCTCGCGGGCGGCCTTGGCGGCCACCTTCTGCTTGGCCTTGCGCTCCTTGACCACGTGCGGCGGGTCGGTCCTGTCCCACCTCTGGAGCCAGATGGCCAGCGGGACGGCGACGAAGATCGTCGAGAGGACGCCCGTCACCAGACCCACCAGCATGGCGATCGAGAAGTCCTGGAGCGAGGACCCGCCGAGGAAGGTCAGGAAGCCCAGGATGATCAGCGCGCCGATGGAGGTGTTGACGGTACGCGGCAGGGTGTTGAGCACCGCGCGGTTGGCGATCTCGGAGAACTTCGACCTCTCGTCCCGGGCCCACTCGTCGCGCACCCGGTCGAACACCACCACCGTGTCGTTGACGGAGAAGCCGATGACGCTCAGGAGCGCGGCGAGGAACACGCCGTCGATCGGCTTGCCCAGCCAGATGAACAGCCCGATCACCAGGACCAGGTTGAAGGCCAGCGACAGCATGGTGGACACGCCGAACGACCAGCGGAAGCGCCAGGCCAGGTAGACCATCTGGAGCGCGAGGGCCGCGCCCAGGGCGATCAGCGCGCGGTTGCGCAGCTCGTCGCCCATGCTCGGGCCGATCAGCTCGTCGCTGACCAGTTCCACGCCGCCGGTCTGCTCGCCCAGGGCGTCGGCGATCCGGGCCGCGTCGTCGTCGGAGATGCTGCCGGTGCGCACCGAGATGTCGCCGTCACCGGACTCCTGGACCACGGCCGTGTCCGAGCCGGGGAAGTCCAGCGCGGAGATGACGGAGCGGGCCTCGTCGACCGAGACGCCCTCCCCGCTGGTGACCTCGTACTCCAGCACGCGGCCGCCGGTGAACTCCACACCGAGGTTGGTGTCGCGGATCAGTGGCGCGGCGACCGCGGCCGCCACGATCAGACCCGCCACGATCAGACCCTTGGCGCGGTGGCCCATGAGGTCGGGGTTCTTCTCGACCAGCCAGGTGCGGACGCCGCCGATGCGGTTCAGGCCGCTGACGGCCGGGTGCTTGCGCACGACCGCGCGCCGCACCGCCCACTCGACGAACACGCGCGCGATGACCAGCGCGGAGAACATCGAGACGAGGGTGCCGATGCTCAGGGTCACGCCGAAGCCCTGCACGGTGCCCGAGGCGAAGAAGAACAGCAGGGCGGCGGCGATGAGCGTGGTGATGTTGGTGTCGAGGACGGCGCTCCACGCTTTGCGGGAGCCCACGACGAACGCCTTCTCCAGGCTCGGCGGCACCGCCCGGCGCCGCTTGCGGGTGAGCACCCCGGACTCGGCCTTGGCCGCCTCGTCCTCGGTGGCGTCCCGCAGCCCGGCGGACTTGTTGGCCTCGTAGACCTTCGCCTGGCGCTGGTGTTCCTCACGTGTGCGTTCGAAGATCAGCACGTTGGCGTCGATGGCCATACCGATCGCCAGCACGAAACCCGCCAGGCCCGGCAACGTCAGTGTGGCGTTGATGGCGACCAGGGCGCCGTAGGCGATGAGCGTGTAGAAGCCCAGGGCCAGGGCGGCCAGGAAGCCGACCAGCCGGTAGACCAGCGTGATGTAGAGCGTGGTGAAGGCCAGGCCCAGGATCGCGGCGACGGCGCTGGCCTGGATGGCCTCGGCGCCCAGGGTCGGGCCGACCGTCTGGCGCTGGACCTCGGTGACCGGCAGCGGCAGCGAGCCGCCCTCGATCAGCACGGCCAGGTCGTTGGCGGTCTCACTGGTGAAGTCGGGGCTGGTGATGGTGGTGGTGTTGCCGGGCATGCCCACGTCGCAGGAGAACTCCGGGTTCACCTCCGGGGCGGAGATGATCTGCCCGTCCAGCACGATGGCCACGCGGCGGCGCGGGTCGCCCTGTTCGTAGCAGGCGGCGTCGGCGGTCAGCGCGGTCCACTGGTCGGCGCCCTCGCCGCGGAAGTTGACGTTGACCGTCCACTGCGCGCGGTTGACGCTGTCCAGCGCGGCCTCGGCGCTGGCCACCTGGTCGCCCTTGATGGCGGTCTCGCCGAGCTGGAGCTGGGTGCCGTCGGAGTCGGGGAGCGTCATCACGACGTCCTCGGGGTTCTCCGCGCTGGGGCCGGCGGGGGGCTGCTGGCCGCCCATGCCGCCCTGCTGAGCCATGAGCTCTTCGAGCTGCTCCTGGGTCATCTCCCCGCCGCCGCCCTCGGCGGCCTCGTCACCGCCCTCGGCCGCGGCGTCGGACGGGGCGCGCGCCTCGTCCGCGGTGGCCTGCGGGGCGTTGGCGGAGTCGCCCGGGGCGGGCGCCTGCACGCCCTGGCCGCCGGCCTGGCCCACGCCCAGCACGGGGTGGAAGGACAACTGGGCGGTCTGGCCGATGATCTGCGCGGCCTCCGCCGGGTCCTGCACACCGGGCAGTTCGACGATGATCCGGTTCTCGCCCGAGCGCGACATGGTCGCCTCGGACACGCCCAGGCGGTCGATGCGCTGGCGCAGCACCTCGACGACCTGGTCGGTGTTCTCGGAGTTGGCGGGTGTGCCCTCGGGGCCGTCCTGGGTCTCCAGGACGATCTGTGTGCCGCCGCTGAGGTCGAGCCCCAGGCGCGGCGGGATGAACCACGCCGCGCCGAACGCGACGAGGATGACGAGAAGGGAGATGAGGGCGCGTGTCCAACGCGCGCCCGCTCCCGTTTGACTGGACAAGGACCTGGTACCTCTTCACTGCGAATACGGGTGATCCCGACGCACGCCGGAGACAGGGGGGTACGCGCGGGGATGGTCAGATGGCGGTGTTCGCGGTGGGAGGGGGAGCCCGTGTCGGCGGCAGCTCCCCGGGGGCGTCCAGGTCCGGGACGGGAACGGGCGCGGGGGGAGAGAGCGGCCACCAGGGCTGGTCCCACACCGCCAGGCGCAGTGCGCTGCTGGGCACGGTGTCGGGCAGGTCGCGCAGCACCGACCGGTGGTCGCACGTGGAGGCGGGCGGCCCGACGGTGACCATCGGGTTCTCGGCCAGGTCCGCGCGTTCGCGCGGGGTCACCCGCTCCTGGTCCGCCGCCGCGGCCACGGCGCCCTCGGGGGCGCTGAGCAGGCCGTGCGGAGGCAGGGGCGGTCCGGCCGGCCGCCCGCCGCCGGAGGCGACGGGGAAGGACAGGATGACGAGCAGGACCACGCTGGTCAGCAGGGCGGTCGTGTGCCGGGCAGGGCGGGGTAGGGCACCGGTAACCATGGTGACCACCGCCTCGGGGAAGGACCGGGAGGGAAGTGCTGCCCGACCGTGCGTCCCGGTGGCGCACGGCTCGTCCAGCAGAGCATACGGGTAGGGGCAAGCCCCGGGGAATGTCCCTTCGGCCCCTGTCGCACCGCCGGGCCGCCGTGCCCCGGACCGCGCGCGGGGAAGCCGGGCCCGGCGCGGCGCGTGCGGCGCCGCGTGCGCGCCCCGGGGCCGTGCGCGGGAAATGGAGTTCAGCACGGCGCGGCAGTACCTTTAGGCTTGGGTCATGTCGTCGAATCGTCACATCCTGACCGCGGTCGCCTGGCCCTATGCCAACGGACCGCGCCACATCGGTCACGTGTCCGGCTTCGGAGTCCCCTCCGACGTCTTCTCCCGCTTCCAGCGAATGTCGGGCAACCACGTGCTGATGGTCAGCGGGACCGACGAGCACGGCACCCCGGTGCAGGTCCTGGCCGACCAGGAGGGCGTGACCCCCCGGGAGCTGGCCGACCGCTACAACCGGATCATCGCCGAGGACCTGGTGGGCCTGGGTCTGTCCTACGACCTCTTCACCCGCACCACCACCGGCAACCACTACGCCGTCGCGCAGCAGCTGTTCACCGCGCTGCACGAGAACGGGTACGTGTTCGCCCACACGACCAAGGGCGCGGTGTCCCCGTCCACCGGCCGTACGCTGCCCGACCGCTACATCGAGGGCATCTGCCCCATCTGCGGTTACGACGGCGCGCGCGGCGACCAGTGCGACAACTGCGGCAACCAGCTCGACCCGATCGACCTCATCTCGCCGCGTTCGCGGATCAACGGCGAGAAGCCGGAGTTCGTGGACACCGAGCACTTCATGCTCGACCTGCCCGCCTTCGCCGACGCCCTGACCACCTGGCTCAAGGGCAAGGAGGGGCAGTGGCGCCCCAACGTCCTCAAGTTCTCCCTGAACCTGGTGGAGGACCTCCAGCCGCGCGCGGTCACCCGCGACCTCAACTGGGGCGTGCCCGTCCCGCTGGAGGGCTGGAGCGACAACGCCAACAAGCGCCTGTACGTGTGGTTCGACGCGGTCATCGGCTACCTGTCGGCGTCGGTGGAGTGGGCCCGGCGCATCGGTGAGCCCGAGGCCTGGCGCCGCTGGTGGCAGGGCGACGAGGCCCGGTCCTACTACTTCATGGGCAAGGACAACATCGTCTTCCACTCGGTGGTCTGGCCCGCGATCCTGCTGGGCCACAACGGCGAGGGGGACCGGGGAGGCGAGCCCGGCCCGCTGGGCGAGCTGAAGGTGCCCACCGAGGTGGTCTCCAGCGAGTTCCTCACCATGGAGGGGCGCAAGTTCTCCTCCTCGCGGCGCGTGGTGATCTACGTGCGCGACTTCCTGGAGCGCTACTCCGCCGACGCGCTGCGCTACTACATCATGGCCGCCGGTCCCGAGACGCAGGACACCGACTTCACCTGGGCCGAGTTCGTGCGCCGCAACAACGACGAGCTGGTGGCGGCCTGGGGCAACCTGGTCAACCGCTCCATCTCGATGGCGGCCAAGAACCTGGGCGAGATCCCGGCGGCCGGTGAGCTGACCGACGAGGACCGCCGGGTGCTGGAGGACTCGCGGGCCGCGTTCGCCAGGGTGGGGGAGCGACTGGAGCGGTCCCAGTTCAAGGCGGGCCTGCAGGAGGCCATGCGCACCGTGGCCGAGGCCAACAAGTACATCTCCGACCAGGCCCCGTGGGCGCTGAAGAAGACCGACCCCGAGCGGATGGCCACCGTGCTGCACGTGGCGCTCCAGCTGGTCCAGGACGCCAACACGCTGCTCACCCCGTACCTGCCCGAGTCGGCTAACAAGGTGTACGCGATGCTCGGCGGCACCGGCACCTGGACGGGCATGCCGCGCATCGACGCCGGGCGCGACACGATCGGCGGCTCGGAGGAGGAGGTGGAGTACCCGGTCATCACCGGGGACTACGCCGACAACGAGGCGCGCTGGGAGTCGCGGCCGATCGCGGTGGGCACCCCGCTCGGCCGTCCGGAGCCGCTGTTCGCCAAGCTCGACCAGTCGGTCGTGGACGAGGAGCTGGCCCGCCTGGAGGGCGCCGCCGGGTAGGCCCCGGCCGCGGCGGGGAGAAGGACGACCGCGCCGGCGGGCACCGCCCGTCGGCGCTTCTTCGTGGAGGAACGTGAGCATGGGAAAGCGCAGCGGCAGAGCGGTCAGGGAGCGCAACGACCAGACGCCCCCTCCGGTACCCGAACCCCTGCGCGTACCGGTCGCCGACAGCCACACCCACATGGACATGCAGACCCCGGAGGTCGAGGAGATCATCGCCGCCGCCGAGGGCGTCGGGGTGACCCCGCTCGTCCAGGTGGGCGTGGACCTGGCCTCCTCGCGGTGGGCGGCCGAGGTGGCCGCCGCGCACCCGGGCCGGGTGTGGGCGGCGGTGGCCCTGCACCCCAACGAGGCGCCGCGCATCGTGCACGGTGACGGCGCCCCGGGCGTGGAGGTGGACGACACCGACTGGGCGGGCAAGCTCCGCGAGCCCGGCGGGACGGCGGAGCTGGAGGCGCAGCTGGCCGCCGTCGACGAGTTGGCCGCTCTGCCCCAGGTGGTGGCGGTCGGCGAGACCGGCATGGACACCTTCCGCACCGGCCCCGAGGGCGCGCGGGCCCAGGAGGAGTCCTTCCGCCGCCACATCGACATCGCCAGGCGCCACGGCAAGGCCGTGATGATCCACGACCGCGACGCCCACGAGGACGTGCTGCGGATCCTGGAGGAGGAGGGCGCGCCGGACAGGGTGGTCTTCCACTGCTTCTCCGGCGACGCGGCCATGGCCAAGGTGTGCGCCGAGCACGGGTACTTCATGAGCTTCGCGGGCAACGTCACCTTCGCCAGCGCCGAATCCCTGCGCGAGGCCGCCGCGGCGGCGCCGCCGGAGCTGATGCTGGTGGAGACCGACGCGCCCTTCCTCACCCCCAAGCCCTACCGGGGCCGTCCCAACGCCCCCTACCTGATCCCGCACACGCTGCGGACGCTGGCGGGGGTCAAGGGCATGGACGAGGACGAACTGGCCGGGATCATCGCGGGCAACGCGGGACGCGCCTTCGGGTTCTGACCCCGGGATCCGCGGATCCGGACCCCCGCCGTCACGAACGGCGGCGGGGCCGCGCGTCCCGCCGGGAACGCGGGGACTCCGCCCTGGCGACCGCGCGCCGCCCACGCCGCAGGCGGCGCGCCAGCTCTAGCCGCCCCGCTTGCGCGGGAAGGCTGCGCGCGAAGCGCGTCCGTTGAGGGTGGTGGCGGGTGACGGGTGGGAGTTCTCCCGGCCCTGCCGGTCGGCGGCCTTCCACTGCCTGCGGCGCTCGGCGCGCAGTCGCGCGTCGCCCCGGGAGCGGTTCCACTCGGACTCGCGCCGGAGCCGGTTCCAGCGCTCCAGCCGCCGGGCGTCCAGCTCGCCCTCGTCCACGGCGGCGGTGACCGCGCAGCCGGGCTCGCTGCCGTGACGGCAGTCCCGGAAGCGGCACTGTTCGGCGAGGTCGGAGACGTCGGCGAAGGTCCGGTCCACGCCCCGCGCGTCGCCGGGCACGTCGATGCGCCGCACCCCGGGGATGTCCAGGACCAGCGCTCCGCCCGGCAGCTGGAGGAGCTGGCGGCGGGTGGTGGTGTGCCGCCCCCGCCGGTCGTGGCGGATCTCGCCGGTGTCCATCAGCTTCCGCCCGGCCACCGCGTTGACCAGGCTGGACTTGCCCGCTCCGGAGGTGCCGAGCAGGACCCAGGTGGTGCCGGGCAGGAACCGCGCGGCCAGTTCCTCCACACCGAGGCCGGTGTGCGCGCTGACGGTGTGCACGTCGGCGCCCGCGGTCACCGAGCCGACGAGTTCGAGTACCTCGGGGAGGCGGTCCCCGGCCAGTTCGGCCTTGGTGACCGCCACGACCGGGGTCGCCCCGCTCGCCCAGGCCAGGCTGAGGAAGCGTTCGAGGCGGCCCACGTTGGGCCCCTGGTCGGCGGCCTCGCAGACCAGGACGCCGTCGATGTTGGCGGCCAGGACCTGGTCGTGGGAGTCGCGGGCCACGCCCTGGCGGACGAGGCTGCCGGAGCGTTCGAGGACGGCCTCGACGACCCAGGTGTCGCCGGAGCGGCGCACCGCGACCCAGTCGCCGCCGCACGGGGCGGAGGACGGGTCGGCCTGCGCGGCCCTGGTGACGGCGGGGGAGTAGTCGGCGGCGGCCTCGCGGAGGAGGCGGATCACCGCCCCGCCCCGGCGGGAGGAGGAGACGCGCGCGGGGAGCAGCGGGTGGGGGCTCGCCGCGGCGACGGCGTCGAAGGCCCGCTCGACACGGCGGTTCCATCCCAGCGCGGTCAGCGGGGAGGCGGCGGGTGTGTCTGTGCTGTCGTACGTGTTCACGACGGACTCTCTGGAGCGGCGAGCCGTCAGGAGGGGAGGCGCCCCTCAGGGCTCGCGAACGGTCGGGAAGGTCGGGTTCGAACCATGCGCAGGAACGGTCATCACTGCTTCCTCTCCGTCGTCGGCGCCGAGGACACGGCGCGCTCCGCCTCCGCGAGTGTAGGACCGCCGGGGCGGAGCGCACCACGGGTTTTCCGGGCGCCGGCCCTGGGGCGGGGCCGGGGCGGCTCAGCGGCGCCTGGTCCACACGTCGTCGGACGGCACGGTCCTCGGGACGGTGGCGTGCCGCGGCACGTACTCCCCGGCGGCGGGCTCCTCCGGTGCGCTCCCGGAGGCGGGCGCGGCGGGGGCGGGCGCGCGCCGGGAGTAGTCCGGGCGCTCCTCCTCCACCCCCAGCAGGAGGAAGAGGCTGCAGATCAGCATGAAGACGAACAGGCCGGCGAGCAGGGGCAGAACCAGGTCCGGCGCGCTGGAACCGTCCGGGGGGCTGTGCCGGGAGAAGCGCGGTTGCGTGAAGTGGACGCCCATCATGCCGGTGTAGTGCATGGTGGTCACCGCGACGGCCATGGCCACGGAGGCGGCGGTGATCGCGGGGAGACCGCGCAGCCGGGAGGCGGACCACAGGGAGGCGGTGGCGGCCGCCAGCGCGATCACGCAGGCCAGGGCGACGTAGAGCGGGTCGTGGTGGATCTGCCCGTGCACGTTCATCGAGAGCATGCCGAGGTAGTGCATCGCGATGATGCCGGTCCCGGCGATGAGACCGCCCAGCAGGAGCCGGGGGGTCGTCCTCCCGCGGATGGTCAGGGTGAGCGCCACGGCCATCACCGCGATGGCGATGACCCCGCTGACCACGGTGAGCGCGGCGTCGTAGCGGATGGCCGTGCCGGGCGGGGAGAAGCCCATCATGGCGATGAAGTGCATCGACCACACGGCCACCCCGCCCAGGGCGAGGGAGGCCAGGGACAGCCACTGCCACCGGACGAGTCCGCTCGTCCGGCGCGCGCGTGAGGCGAAGGACAAGCCGAGGAACGACCCGATCACCGAGACCGCGAAGGCGATGGAGGGGGTCAGCCAGTCCTGGGCGAGGTGGTCGAGCACGGCGCACTACTTTCCATGACCTTGGTCCCATTTCGGACGGGTTCCATGGATAGTAGGGAGGCCTGAGACTGATGCGCCAGGGGTGTTTTCCAACGTGTGTGGCCTGATGTGGCCAGCGGCAACGCAGGGGAACAGGGGTGCGACCCTCAGTTCCGCCGGGCCCTCGCGTCGGCGGCGGCTCCGTCCGGGCCCTCAGGCTCTCAGGCCCTCAGGCACGCAGACCCGCGAAGGCGATCCTGGCCAGGGTGTCGGCGATCTCGTCGGAGTCCAGCCCGCGGTCCGGCTTGTACCACTCCGAGATCGAGTTGACCATGCCGAACAGCAGGCGGGCCGCGACGGCGGGGTCCACGTCCGGGCGGATGTCGCCGTCGGCGGCGCCCTCGCGCACCAGGTCGGCGATCAGGTGGTCGAACGCCCGGCGCCGCTCCAGCGCGCGCTTCTCCACCTCGGTGTTGCCGCGCACCCGCAGCAGCAGGGTCACGTGGGGCAGCTCCTCGACCAGCACCCGGACGCTGCCGCGCAGCACGTGCTCCAGGCGGTCGATGGCCGGGCCGGTGGTCGAGGCCTCCTCGCGGGTGACCGCGAACAGGGCGTCCATGGCCAGGTCCAGGGAGCGGCGCAGCAGCTCGGTCTTGCCGGTGACGTGGTGGTAGATGGCCGACTTGGTCACGCCCAGGGCGCGCGCCAGGTCCTCCATGCTCGTGCCGTCGTACCCGCGTTCGTTGAACACGCGCGCGGCCACGCGCAGGACGGAGTCGGCGTCGTGGCCGGGGCGGCCGGAGCGTCGCCGCCCCGCTGCCCCGCGGCGGGAGGGCGCTGGTTCGACAGGGGAAGATCTGGACACGGTTGTCGAATCTACCTGGTGGGAGCGGCTCCGTGGGTGGGGACGGCCGCGGGCGCGTCCGCCGTCGCCGGGTCCCACGAGGATTTCTTAACGAACGGTCGGTTGGTAATACATCCTATCCCGGGCCCGGGACGCCCCCGGACCGCACCCGCCGACCGGTCGCGCGGAGTGCTGCGAGAAGCACGTCTCGTCACGCCCGGAGAGGGCGGGCCGAATCGCGGGAAAACGTCCGCGCGCGGCGTTGTGCGAGTTCAGCGGCACGGAAAGGGATTTTTTTCGCATCCGTTCCGAGTGTGCGCCTCCGGGAAGGGCGTTAGGAGCGCGTTAAAAACCCTTGAACTGGTTCGTGGAGCAAGAGTAATTTGGCCCTCGTTTGGCGGCAAAAGTCCACATTTGTCGACGTCAAGAATGAGACCCCACATGGCCATCACCCGTCGTAACGCCCTGCGCGTTTCCCTCGCCGGAGGGGTCGGGGCCGCGGTCGCCACCGCCGTCTCCGCCCCAGCCTGGTCGGCTCCCATGCCCGCGCCCCAGCCGGGGGACGCCGCGGAGGCGCTGCGCCTCCTCAAGCGGGGCAACAGGCGCTGGCGCCGGTACGACTCCCGCCACCCCAACGAGGGCCCCGCCCGCAGGGAGGAGATGGCCCGCGGCCAGAGCCCCTTCGCCGTGATCCTCGGCTGCGCGGACTCCCGTGTGGCGCCCGAGCTGGTCTTCGACCGCGGGCTCGGCGACCTGTTCACCATCCGCTCCGCGGGCCAGGTCCTGGACGAGTCCGTCCTGGGCAGCATCAGCTACGCCGCCGAGCACCTGGCGGTCCCGCTCATCGTCGTCCTGGGGCACTCCTCGTGCGGCGCGGTCAGCGCCGCCGTGGAGGCCCACGAGACCGGGGAGGTCCCGCACGGCCACGTCGGCTACCTGGTGGAGGGGATCCTGCCGGTGGTCGAGGCCACCCCCGACGAGGGCGGCGACTTCGTGGACGCCTGCGTCCGGGCCAACGCCGAGTACATCGCCGACCAGCTCCGCGTGGACGCCGACCTGCGCGAGCTGGTCGAGTCCGGCCGCCTGGACGTGGTCCCCGCCCGCTACGACCTGGAGACCTCCGAGGTCAGCTGGCTCTGATCCCGCGCCGCCGCGCGTTCGCCGCACCACGGACCCGTGCCCCCGGTCAACCCCGCTCACCACTCCGCCCCCTTCCCCGTCCCTCCCCGGGCGGCCGCTCCGCCCGCCCCCCGCACCGACACCACTCGGGTCCGAGGTCCCGAAACTCCCGAAAGGGAGAAAAAGTGACCTCGCGCGACACCGGGGACGATCACCTTTCCCGGCGGGGCGAAACACGCTCCGGTGCCCCCTCGTCCTCCTTTCGGCTTTCCGCCACCCCCTCCGGTCAGGCATAACACAATAAATCACTGAAAAGGCTGCGCTGCGAACGCATGACGCCTATTCTCGTGATGTCCGCAAAGGACAGTTAGCCTGATTCGTCGCGGGCCGACGCGAGTCCCGGCCCCAGCCTTCGCAAAGGACCGACGTGCGCTTCGAGCAGCAGTTGCGGGAGATGCTCCAGACGCCGGGGGTGCGCAGTGCCTGCCTCGTGGACTGGCGGCGCGGGCGCGTCCTCGCCCACGCCGGCGCCGACGATCCGGCCGCGGACGCGGCGGCGATCCTCAGAGCCGTCAGGGAGGGTCCCCTGTGCGCCGACCAGCGGGTGGAGGACGTCGTCGTCACCGACACCGACCACCACGTGCTGTTCGCCGTCCTGGAGGGCTCCGACCTGTGCGTACGGGTGCGGATGGGCCGCACGGAGGGCAGCCTCGGCTTCACCCTGCGGCGGCTGCGCGACCTGGTGCGCACGGCGAGGGTGCCGCCTCCCCGCGACGACACCGACCGCCCGCCCCGGCGGGACCTGCCCCGCCCCGCCGCGCCGGCGGTCGCGTCCGTGGACCGCAAGGTGCTGGAACGCGTGCTCACCGCGCTGCGGACGCTGTCCGTCGACCGCCCCCGGCCGGTGGCCGCGTGACCGGTGGGCAGCCCCGCCGAGGCGCCTCCGGCCTGCGCCGCTGGATCGCCGACCGCAGGGCGCCGCGCCGACCCACGTCAAGGAGAGAGAAGGACATGCCGAACATCGAAGCCGGGCTCAAGGAGATGATGGAGATCGAGGGGGCTGTGGGCGCCGCCGTCGTCGACTACAGCAGCGGGATGGCGCTGGGCACCCTCGCCTCCACCAACACCCTCGACCTCACCGTGGCCGCCGCCGGGAACACCGAGGTGGTCCGCGCGAAGATGCGCACCATGGACCAGTTGGGGATCAACGACGTGATCGAGGACATCCTCATCACCCTGTCCGGGCAGTACCACATCATCCGGCCCCTCACCAGCCGCAAGGGGCAGGGGCTCTTCCTCTACCTGGCCCTGGACCGCTCCCGGGGCAACCTCGCCCTGGCCAGGCACCGCCTCAAGGGCATCGAGGCGGACCTGGAGGTCTGACCGGGCGGGCCGCCCCGGCGCCCCGCCCGCCCGGAGGATTCCCAGCCGGGGAGGCGATGGGGCAGAATGCCGGTGTCCGCCCCCCGGCACCCTAGGGAGACAGCACATGTTCCGGGTCGTTATCAGCCGTCTCACCGACAACGGACTGCGTGTCACCCCAGAGCAGAAGGACACCGCCATGTCCGTCCAGGAGGCGGTGTCCTTCATCCGCGAACACCTGCCCGGGGTGGACACCGCGGCCTTCGGCGACAGCGCGGTGCAGGGCTCCGTCAACCGGGTCAACGACTTCCGCTGCGACGTCTCCACCGAGGACGGGGGGCACTACCGGGTGGTCATCGCCCCGATGATCTGACCCCGCCTCCCTGTTGAGGGGGATCCCCGGTACGCGCCGCCCCGCCGCCGCGCCTGCAGCCGGGTCAGTCCGACCCGAAGGCGGAGTCGAACGACGCCTCCGGCGGGTCGTAGGCGTGGGAGCGCACGAACTCCACCGCCTCGGCCGCCCCGACCAGCCGGTCCATGCCCGCGTCCTCCCACTCCACCGAGATCGGCCCCTGGTAGCCGATCGAGTTCAGCGTGCGGAAGCAGTCCTCCCAGGGCACGTCGCCGTGCCCGGTCGAGACGAAGTCCCAGCCCCGGCGCGGATCACCCCACGGCAGGTGGGAGCCCAGCCGCCCGTTGCGGCCGTTGCCCACCCGCTTGCGGGCGTCCTTGCAGTCCACGTGGTAGATCCGGTCCCGGAAGTCCCACAGGAACCCGACCGGGTCGATGTCCTGCCACACCATGTGGCTGGGGTCCCAGTTCAGGCCGAAGGCCGGACGGTGCCCCACCGCCTCCAGCGCCCTCTGGGTTGACCAGTAGTCGTAGGCGATCTCGGAGGGGTGCACCTCGTGCGCGAAACGCACCCCCACCTCGTCGAACACGTCCAGGATCGGGTTCCACCGGTCGGCGAAGTCGCGGTACCCGGCCTCGATGACGTCCTCGCCCACCGGCGGGAACATCGCCACGTACTTCCAGACGGCCGAGCCCGTGAAGCCCACCACGGTGGACACGCCGAGCCTGGCGGCCGCGCGGGCGGTGGTCTTCATCTCCTCGGCGGCCCGCCGGCGCACGCCCTCGGGCTCGCCGTCGCCCCACACACGCGCGGGCAGGATGTCGCGGTGGCGGTGGTCGATCGGGTCGTCGCAGACGGCCTGGCCCAGCAGGTGGTTGGAGATCGCCCACAGGCCCAGCCCGTGGCGTTTGAGCGTGTCCAGCCGGTCGCGCACGTAGTCGTCGTCCACGGCGGCCCGGGTGACGTCGAGGTGGTCGCCCCAGCAGGCGACCTCCAGACCGTCGTAGCCCCACGAGGAGGCCAGGGAGCACACCTCCTCGAAGGGCAGGTCGGCCCACTGTCCGGTGAACAGGGTGACTGGTCGCGGCATGTTCGTCTCCTCCTGGAGTAGGGGGGTTTCGTGGTCAGTGGTCGTGTCCGCCGCCGGGGCCCTCCCCGGCGCCCTCCGGTCCCGCGTCCGCCCCGGCGCCGTCGGGCGCGAGGGCGCCGCTGTCGGGGGCGGCGGGCAGGTACAGGTGGACGTGGCCGTGCCCGGCGTCCACGCTCACCGCGTCCAGGTGCGTGGCCGCCACCGACCACGACACGACCGCCTCGTCGCGCAGTTCCATGGCGATGTGCAGCACGTCCATGCGCAGGTCCTCGTCCTCGACCAGGGCGGCCTTGGCGTAGGTGTCGACTGACATGGACAGCAGCCGGACGGAGGACACCAGGCCCGCGTGCGCGGTCCGGTGGGCGCCGCCGGACTCGGGAACCTCCCCGAAGTGCACCGAGGCGGCCTGCACCTCGGTGCGCCAGGAGTTGACCACCGAGGCCTCGGTCAACTCCAGGGGCGGGTGTGATCCGTCGGTGGGCAGGAACTCCTCCATGTCCTCCACCACGGGGACGAGTCCCTCGTGGGCCGTGCGGGTGTGGGTGAGCAGCGAACCGACCTGTTCGGCGTCGGGGTGGTCCGCCGGGGCCTGCGGCGCGGCGGAGGCGCCGTTCGCGCCGTCACCGCCGAGGAACACGGCGGAGGCGACGGCGGCACCGGCCACCGCGAACGACACCCCGGTCAGCCACCAGGTGGCGGGGGTGTCCGCCACCGGGTCCGGGAACTCGGATCCGGCGGCGGAGGGGGTCTTGTGAGCGGGCATGGTGACGTCTCCTCGTGGGGATGGAGCCGCCCTACCTCAGTCAGCGCTTTCCGGCGAGCGCGGCACCGAGCGGGGGTGGTGGACGTTTCCTCCTGGCCCGGGGGCACCGGCGGCCGTGGTGCGGACACGGCGGCCGGCTCCCGTCCCCCGTGGAGCCCGGCCGCGCCCGTACGGGCGGACCGCGGCTCCCGAGGAGCGCTGCCTACCTGCACGGCGGCTCCTCTCGTCGGCTCAGGGCGCGAAGGAAGGCCAGGCCGTCGACGGCGATCGCGTCCTGGGTCGCCGCCAACGGTCGCCAGACGGAGGCCGCCGTGGCGATGCTGGCATTGTCCGCCGTGAACGACTCGATCACCAGGGGTCCTCCGTACCCCGCGTCGCCGAGCGCGCCGAGGATCGCGCTCCAGTCCAGGTGGTCGGCCCCGGGGGCGCCGCGGTCGTTCGCGCACACCTGCACGTGCGCCACTCTGCCCGCCGCGCGCCGCACGGCCGCCGCCACGTCCCGCTCCTCGATGTTCATGTGGTACACGTCCAGGGCCAGCCCGCAGTGCTCCGCGGGCAGGTCGGCCAGCATCTCCAGCCCCTGGTCCACCGTGTTGAGCACGCTCGTCTCGTACCGGTTGAGCGGCTCCACCGCCAGCCGGACCCCCGCGGCCGAGCAGTGCCCGACCACGGGGGCCAGCGCCTCGGTCAGCTCCGCGCCGATCCCCGCCCGCTCACGCGGGGACATCCGCCACGTGCGGCCGACCGAGGCGTAGGCAGGACCGGCGGCGACGGGGGAGCCCACCGCCGCGGCCGCGTCCACGACCCGCCTGAGGTAGTCCTGCGTGGCCGAGCGGGTGGCCGCGTCGGTCGCGACCAGTTCCCGGCCCGGCCCCATGACCAGCACGACGCTGGCCGTCAGGCCCAGCCCGTCCAGCAGGGCCCGGGCGCGCCGGGGGTCCCAGTCGCCCGTGTCCTCCACGGGGAGTTCGATCACGTCGAACCCCCACTCCGCCACGCGGGGCGCGATCCGCTCCAACGCGGCGTCGGTCAGCGGCGACGTCCACACCCAGGTGTTGACCCCCAGCGCGCGCACCTACCGGTCCGTCCAGGCCTCGGGGAAGCCCGGCAGGTCCTCGCCGCCGAACTTCGCGTAGTGCAGGGACGGCATCTCCGCGTTGCGCTCCAGGTACTCGTCCAGCTCGTCCTGACGGATCGGCTCCTGCGGCAGGATCCACTCCGAGGGCACCTCCTCGCCGGCGAGGATCATGCCGGCGGCCAGGACCGGGGTCCGCCACTGGAAGTTGGAGTAGACGGGCGCGATCGCGGTGAGGTCCTCCTCCTGCCACTTGCGCATGAAGCTCAGCTCGTCCTCACCGGAGATCACCGGGTAGGGCTGGCCCGCGTCCTCGAAGGCCTCCAGGGCGGCCACGGCGCCGTCCCCGGCGTCCATCCAGATGCCGTCGACCTCGCCGCGCTGGAGGTGCTGGGAGACCAGGTCCTTGATCATGGCGCCGTCGCCCTCGGTGAACTCGTGGCCGAGCACCTCCAGCTCGCTGTCGGCGAAGACCTCCTGGGCCGCCGCCCAGCGGTGTTCGAGCACGTCCACGCCGGGCAGGATGCGCAGCGCCAGCACGGTCGAGCCGGGCTCCAGCTCATCGACCAGGAACTCGGCCGCGTCCGCGCCGTAGGCGTAGCCGCCGATCGGGTGGATGAACGTGACCATGCAGTCGCTGTTCACGCCGCGGTCGAAGACCACGACCGGGACGCCGCTCTCGCAGGCGGTCTCCACCGCCGGGGTCAGGGTCGCGGTAGTGGAGGGGGAGATGATGATGACGTCGCAGTCCCCGGAGTCCACGAAGGCCTGGATGTCGGAGATCTGCTGGTTGTCGTCGTCGGCGGCGTCCGACACGCGGAACTCGCCGATGCGCCCCTCCTCCTGGAGCGCCTCCACCTGCTGCTCCATGGTGATGAAGCCGGTGACGCGCCAGGGGTTGGACACCGAGGCGTTGGAGAAGCACAGCGTCGCGTCCTCTGGCGCGTCGTGCGTGAACTCCGAGGTGTCGATCCACTCGGGCTCGATCGCCTGGAGCCAGGGCTGGTCCTCGGGGCCCTCCGGGGTGATCTCGCGCTGGGCCAGCTGCGCCTCGAACTCGGCCTCGTCGAACCACTCCCCGTCGGGGGTGAGTTCGGAGCCCGCCTCCTCGGGGGCGTCGGTGGGGGCGTCCGTCGTACACGCCGTGAGCGTCAGGGTCAGGCCGGCGGCGCCGGCGAGCAGCACGCGGGGGACGCGCATGGTTACCTCCTGGAAGTGCCGAGCGGCCGCTCGGTCGGATGGTCCGGTCGCCGTCGCAGGCGCTCCGGCAGTCGAAGGTCGCCCCGGCGGGCGGCGTAGGCCACCGCGGCGATGATGATGAGCCCCTGCACCGTGGGCTGGAGCGTCGAGGGCAGGTACAGCTGGTTGAACAGCGTGAACAGGGCCTCCACGGTCAGGGCTCCCAGGACGGCGGCGACCACGGTGCCGCGCCCGCCGCCCAGCACCACCCCGCCCAGGACCACGGCGGTGATCGCGGTGAACTCCAGCCCGTCGCCGACCTGCGCGGTGACCCCGGCGTAGCCGCCGATGAGGACGGCGGCGACGGTGGCCATGAGGGAGGAGCCGACGAAGGCCATCGTGCGCACCCGCCACACCCGCACCCCCGAGAACGCGGCGGCGACGTCGTTGTCACCCGTCGCCACGAGGGAGCGGCCGTAGGGCGAGCGCATGAGCACCACCGCGCCCGCCGCCAGCGCCAGAGCGATGAGCAGCGCCCACGGGATCTCGCCGAGGACGGGCACGCCCTCGATCCCCTGCCGGCCGAACACGCGGAAGGACTCCGTCAGCGCCCCGGTGGGCGCTCCGCCGGTCCAGTAGCGCACGGCGCCGAACAGGATCAGCATCGTGCCGAGCGTGGTGATGATCGACGGCACCCGCAGCAGCGTGGTCACCAGGCCGTTGACCAGGCCCACGACCAGGCCGAAGACCAGCATGAGGCCGATCACCGGCCAGGTCATGGCCTCGTCTCCGTCGATGAGGCGGGCAGCGATCACCACCTGCGCGCCCACCAGGGACCCCACCGACAGGTCGAACTCCCCGGAGACGATCACCAGGTACTGGCCGATGGCCAGGATCACCAGCGGCGCGGCCTTCTTGGCGAAGGCCATCAGCGGCGGCCCCTCGAAGAACGAGGGGTTCTGGGTGGCGATCACCACGAAGATCAGCGCCAGCAGCAGCGCGACGGTCGCCGTGCCGCCCCGGCCCAGCGCGGCCAGCGCCGCCAGCGGGCCCGGGCCGCGCGACTCGGGTCCGCGCGGCCCGACCGGGCCGCGCGCGTCCTGGGTGGGGGTCGGGGTCATCGGCGGCCTCCGAGGGGTTGCGGTGCGGATCCCGTCCCGGGGTCCGGATCGGGGGCGGTCCCGGTGTCCGGGGCGGGCCGCGGCACGGGGGAGGACGGCGGCGCGCCGCCGGAGGGGAAGCGCGTCCGCACGGCGGAGCGCCCGCCGCGGGCGTAGACGGCCACGGCGGCGATGACGATGACGCCGCGCAGGACGTCCTTGACGAACGGGTCGACCGCCAGCACGTTGAACACGGTGTCGAGCGTGGCGAGGATGAGCACCCCCGCCACCGTCCCGGCCACGCCGCCGCGCCCGCCGAGCAGGTAGGTCCCGCCCAGCACCACGGCCGCGATGGCCTCCAGTTCGTAGCCCCCGGAGTAGACGGTGGCGCTGCCGGTCCCGAACCGGGCGGCCAGCAGCAGACCGGCCACACCGGCGGTGACCGAGCACAACACGTGCGCGGTGACCGTGGGCACCCCGGAGCGGACCCCGGAGAGCCGGGCCACGTCGGCGTCGCCGCCGACGGCGTAGATGTGGTAGCCCATCCGTGTGCGGCTCAGGAACAGCACCGCCGCCACCGCCACGCCCAGCATGACCAGGGTGGAGACGGGCAGCACACCGATCCGGGTGTAGCCGAAGGTCTGGAAGGCGGCGGGCACCGCCCCGGCCGGGCCCTGGAAGTTCGTGTCCAGGTAGCCCTTGATCACCAGCCCCATGCCCAGGGTGGCGATGAAGGGGTTGACCCGCAGCCCCGTGACCACCAGCCCGTTGACCAGGCCGATCAGCGCGGCCAGGCCGAGCGCCGCGGCCACGCCGAGGACGATCCGGGAGGGGTCGCCCGCCATGGTGGTGGCCGCGACCACGGTGGACAGGGCGGCCACGTAGCCGACCGACAGGTCCAGGGAGCGGCACAGGATGACGAGGGTCATCCCGACGGCCAGGAAGCCCAGCAGGCTGCTGCGGGTGAGCAGGTCGACGGTGTTGGCGGTGGTGAACAGGTTGCCGCCCCGGGCGGCCACGAAGGCCGCGCTGACCGCGAGCAGCAGCACCAGGGCCAGGTAGACCAGCCCGGTGGTGCCCGTCCGGGCGCGCAGGCTCCGGAGGACGGAGGTCGGTGGGGGTGTCACGGGGCGGCCTCCTCGTGCCGTGCGGGGGAGCCGCCGTTGTCGGTTCCGGCGGCCGGGTCGCCCCCCGCGGTCGGTGGGGCGGGGGCGACCGGGCGCGGTGGAGCGGCGGCCGGGTCCTGCCCGGGAACCGGTGCGGCGGACCCGCCCGGGTGCGGCGATCCGGTGGCCACCGCCATGACCGCCTCCTCGGCGGCCCCGCCGGGCAGCTCGCCCGCCACCCGGCCGTCCCGCAGGACGACCAGCCGGTCGGACATGCCGATCAGCTCGGGCAGCTCGGAGGAGATGAGCACGATCGCCACACCGGCCGCGGCCAGCTCGCGCATGAGCCGGTAGACGGCCTGCTTGGCGCCCACGTCGATGCCGCGCGTGGGCTCGTCGAGCACCATCACGCCGGGTTCGGCGGCCAGCCACTTGGCCAGCACGACCTTCTGCTGGTTGCCGCCGGACAGGTACCGGACCTCCTGGTCCTGGCCGCCGCGCGCCACCAGCTCCAGGGAGGAGAGGATGCCGGGCAGCCGCCGGGCCCCGCGCGCCGAGCCCAGGGGCCAGACCGCGTCCAGGACCAGGCGGCCGTTGGCCGCCACCGACTGGTTCAGCGCCAGCCCCTGCGCCTTGCGGTCCTCGGTGACCAGCACCAGGCCCGCCCGCACCGCCGTGCGCGGCGAGCGCGGGTCCACCCGCCGCCCGTCCACGCGGACCTCGCCCCGGGTGAAGCGCTCGACGCCGAAGAGGGCGTGGGCGACCTCGGTGCGCCCGCTGCCCTGGAGCCCGCCCAGGCCCAGGATCTCGCCGCCGCGCACCTCGAAGCCGATCCCGTCCAGCTGGGTGTTGCCGCCTCCGGTGACCGACAGCCGCACCCGTCCCACGTGCTCGCCGTGCGGCTCCAGGGGCTCGGGGAAGACCGCCGAGACCGGACGCCCGACCATCTTGCGGACCAGCTCGGCCGGACCGATCTCACCGGCGGGGACGGTGTCCACGAGATGGCCGTCCTTGAGCACCGTGATGGTGTCGGCCAGGTCGAAGATCTCCCGCATGCGGTGCGACACGTACAGCACCGCCACGCCGCGTTCGCGCAGGCGGCCGATGATCCGGTAGAGCACCTCCACCTCGTGGTCGGCCAGCGCGGCGGTCGGCTCGTCCATGGAGATGATGCGCGCGTCGTGCGAGAGCGCCTTGACGATCTCCACGATCTGCTGTTCGGCCACCGACAGCGACCGCACCCGGGCCCGGGGGTCGATGCCCTCCAGGCCGAGTTCGGCGAGCAGTTCGGCGGTGGCCCGCTCCATGGCCCGGGCGTCCACCAGGCCGCGGCGGCGGATCTCGCGGCCGAGGAAGACGTTCTCGGCGACGGTGCGGTCGGGCAGGAGGTTGAACTCCTGGAAGACCGTGGTCACGCCCGCGCGCTGGGCCTGGACGGGGTGCTCGAAGGAGACGGTGCCGCCCTCCAGCTCGACCGTGCCCCCGTCCGCGCGGTGCACCCCGGCCAGCACCTTCATCAGGGTGGACTTGCCCGCCCCGTTCTCGCCGACCAGGGCGTGCAGCTCGCCGGGGTGGAGTTCCAGGTCGATCCCGTGCAGGACGCGCACGCCCAGGAAGGACTTGGTGATGCCGCTCATCCGGAGCAGGGGCGGGCCGCTCATGCCCCGTCCACCTCCGGCACGTCGACCCAGCGGCGTTCCCGCGCCGAGGTCAGGACGGCCTCGGCCAGCACGGCGGCGCGCAAACCGTCGGCGAACACCGGCAGGCCCTCGGGGGTCTGCCCGGCGATGGCGGCTCCGGTGTCGGCCACGAGCGCGTTGAAGCAGTCCTGGTAGCCCTGCGGGTGGCCGACGGGGGTCGTGGACAGGCGCGCGGCGTCGGCGCTCAGCTCGGGGTCGTCGCGGCTGATGGTGCAGCTGCGGCCCCGGCCGCCCGCCCAGAGGGTCTCGGGCCGCTCCTGGTCGAACAGCAGGGTGCCCTCGGTGCCGGAGACCTCCAGCACGAGCCGGTTCTTGCGGCCGGGGGAGACCTGGCTGATGACGGCGCCGCCGACCACGCCCCCCGCGGTGGAGAACTGGAAGGCCACCAGGTCCTCGGTGGCCACCGAGCGTCCGGCGCGGGTGTCGTTGACCCGCGAGGTCTGCGCGCTGACCGAGGTGATGCGGTCGCCGGTGACGAACTCCAGCATGTCGCACCAGTGCGAGCCGATGTCCCCGAACGCGCGGGTGGGGCCGCCCAGTTCGGGGTCCACCCGCCAGTTGTCCTCGTCCGGGTACAGGAGCCAGTCCTGGAGGTAGCCGCCGTGGGCGAGGCTGACGCGGCCGATGGAGCCCGAGGCCACGCGGGCGCGCGCCTCGCGGGCCATGGGGTGGAAGCGGTAGGCGAAGGGGACGACGGCGACCCGGTCGGCCTCCTCCGCGGCCCGGACCAGCTCGCGGGCGGTGTCGGCGTCGGTGGCCAGGGGTTTCTCGCACACGACGTGCTTGCCGGCGGCCAGGGCGGCCAGGCTCAGCGGCGCGTGCAGGTGGTTGGGGGTGCACACGTGGACCACGTCCACGTCGTCGCTGCGGACGAGTTCGAGGGCGTCGGCGTGGGCCCGGGCGACGCCGTGCGCGGTGCGGAACTGTTCGGCCTTGCCATGGGAGGAGCCCGCGACCCCGACGACCTCGCCTCCCGCGGCGCGGACGGCGTGGGAGTGGACCCGGCCCATGAAGCCGGTACCGATCACCGCGGCGCGGTAGGCGTTGGGGGCGGTGGACCCGGGGTCGGCCGCCTCACCCAGGCTTGTGACCTTACTCACTGACATGCCACGAACGGTACGCCGGACTTCTGTCGATCGTCAAGCAAAAGTCGTAGGATCTATCTGCAATAGACGGATGACGGACAGTCAATAGATCCTGTGCTTCACTGTTCGCATGACGGAAGACGCGCTGACCCACACGGAGGGACGACCCGGCCCGGCCGTCGCTCCGACCGCCGCACCCGGTGCGGGCACCCTGCTCCGACTCCTGCGCGACGGCCGACCGCGCACCCGTTCGGAGCTGGCCTCGGTCACCGGTCTGGCCCGCTCGACCGTCACCCAGCGCGTGGACGCCCTGCTCGCCAGCGGACTCATCGGGCCCGCCGGAGAGGCCGTGTCCACCGGGGGCAGGCCGCCCACGACCTTCTCGTTCCAGCCGGACGCCCGCGTGGTCCTGGCCGCCGACCTGGGCGCCACCCACGCCCGCCTGGCCCTCACCGACATGTCGGGGACCGTGCTCGCCGAGGAGCGCGCCGACCTAGACATCGCCCTGGGCCCCGAGCACGTCCTGGACTGGGTCGTGGAGCGGGGCCGCGGCCTGCTGGAGGGCACGGAACGGCGGGTGGACGAACTGCTCGGCCTGGGCATCGGCCTGCCCGGCCCGGTCCAGCACACCACCGGGCGCGCGGTGAACCCGCCGATCATGCCGGGGTGGGACAACTTCGACGTGCCCGGCTACGTCCACGACCGGCTCGACGTGCCGGTCCTGGTGGACAACGACGTCAACATCATGGCGATCGGGGAGCACCACACGGCCTGGCCCGAGGCCAGCCACCTGATGTTCGTCAAGGTCGCCACGGGCATCGGCTGCGGCATCGTCAGCGAGGGCAGCGTCTACCGGGGAGCGCAGGGCGCGGCCGGGGACATGGGGCACATCCACGTCCCCAGCGGCGACGAGCGGCCCTGCCGCTGCGGCAACACCGGCTGCCTGGAGGCCGTGGCCAGCGGCGCCGCCCTGGCCGCCGCGCTCACCGCCGAGGGCGTGCCCGCCAGCGGAGCCCGCGACGTGGTCGAACTGTCCCGCAACGGGTCGGTGCCCGCCCTGCGCGCGCTGCGCCAGGCGGGCCGCGACATCGGCGAGGTGCTCGCCGCGTCGGTGAACATGTTCAACCCGTCGGTCATCGTCATCGGCGGCGCGCTCGCCCTGGCCGGGGACCACCTGCTCGCCGGGGTGCGCGAGATCATCTACCAGCGGTCGCTGCCGCTGGCCACCGAACACCTGAGCATCGTCTCGTCCGTGGCGGGCGAGAGCGCGGGCGTGGTCGGCGCGGCGGTCATGGTGATCGAGCACTGCCTGAGCCCCGAGCACGCGGACGCGCTGATCAACGGCTGAGCCGGGTGGGCCCCGGCCGGGGCCCACGGCCGCCCCGCGCGGCGGGTGGCGGGCGGTGCCGGGATCCCAGCGCACGGAGCCGTTTCGGGGCGGGAGCGGTGTCGGAGTGCGGGGGCAGGGACGCGGACCGCTCCGACCCCGGATCCGGGGCGCTCCGTCAAGGGTGCGGACCGTTCCGTTCCCGGGCTCGGGGGCCTTCGGCTTCGGGGTGTCCGGTCAGGGCGCGGACGCTGTTTCGGGCCTGGGGTGTTCCGTCAGCGTGCGGGCGCGCCTTCGGGATCGAGATGCTCCATCAGCTCCCGGAAGCGGCTCCAGGCGTCGGGTTCCACCCCGTCCCCGATCCGGTACCAGGCCAGCGGGGCCATGGGCGGGCCGAAGGCGACGCCCGGTACCGGAGCGGCCAGCGCCCGTTCCCGTCCCGCCTCCAGGACCCCCTCCGGTCCCACCGCCAGCCCGACCGGCACTGACACGCCCGCCCACCGGGGTGCGTACGTCAGGTCGGCGCGCCCGAGGGCGCGGTGCACGGTCATGCTGCGCAGGCCGTCCCGCGCGGTCAGCTCGCGCACCAGCGGTTCGAGGGCGTCCAGGTCGGGCTCCTCACCCGGCCGGTACCCCACCGAGAACAGGATCCGCTCGCGCACCCCCGACGGCGCGCGCGACACCCGCAGGCTCCCCGCCAGAGGGCGTGCCCCCTCCTCCCGGACGCCCTCTGGCTGCCCGGCGAAGGCCAGCAGGGTCTCACCGGGGGAGCGGCGCCGCGCCATGGCCGTGACCCGTTCGGTGTCCCACGCCCGGGTCAGCGGCTCGGAGACACCCCACACCGCGGGCGCGCCTCCGGCCAGACGCTCGGCGAGCAGTTCCACGGTGGTGCCCAGCACCAGGCCGTCGCCGACCGGGTGGTCGACGCTCAGGTCCACGTGCAGGTGGGTACCCGGTTCCTCGTCGGCCGACGTTCGGAAGGCCTCGTTGGGGCCGTCATCCGCGTTCACCCCGGGGTCGGGCACGAAGCCGGTCTCGGCGTCCCACACCAGCGGCAGGCCGTTGAAGCCGTCGTGGTAGCGCCCGTCCGGGGCGCGCACGACCCACGTGGCGCGGGGCCTGCTGAGGAACCAGCGCAGCGCGTGGGTGATGACGCTCGTGGACGGGGTGACCACCTGTAGGCCCCGGCCCCGGCGGCCGTGCTCGGCCAGCGCGTCCACGAACCAGCTGGACAGGGGCACCACGGGCCGGTCCTGTACCAGGACGGCGTTCGCCCCGGTCACCGCGCTCACCGCCGGGTGGTCGGTCACTCCCAACAGGTGCGGGTCGTCCCGGGGAAGCCGCGGCTCCGGTTCCCACACCGCCCCGCCGTGCCGTTCGACCAGGCAGCGGGCGAACCGGCGTGCCGTCGCGGCCGTGTCGGTGTCCGCCAGCTCCGTTCCGCGGACCTCGACCCACAGCGGCTGCGCGGGCAGGTCGTCAGTGATCCCGTCTTCCAGGAGGCGGTCGGCCTCCGCCGACACCGCGAGCCGCTGCGCTGCCTGCATGGCGATCACCAGGCGGTCGGAGTCGTCGCGCAGCTGCACCACGGTGCCCTCGGCCACGAGTCGGACCCGCAGTTTGGGTCCGGCGGCGACCAGCGCGTCCAGGAGGGAGCGGCGGCCGGGGCTCTCGGCGAGGAGGGCGACGACGTCGTGGCTCAACGGGGTTCCTTCACGGGGGTGGGGGTCGGTGGGGCGGGGTCGGTCGGGTCCTGGCCGGTCAGATGGGGAACTCCCCGTGCCAGCTGCGCTGGAGGATGTGCTTGGGCAGGTAGCCGGATTCGACGTCGAAGTGGAAGTCGGGATCCTGCCCGGCGGTGTCGTAGGCCAGGCAGGCCAGGGCCAGAAGGGGGATGGAGGTTCCACCGTCGAGTTCCTCCGCACGTTCGGGTGTGGCGGTGTGGAAGGAGCGGAACAGTTCCAGCCCTTCTGCCAGGGCTTCGTTGAACTTGTCGCTGTTGCGCCGCACCAGGTGCATCAGGGTGTTCAACGGCGGGAAGGTGAGCTTGTTGAGTACCTCGGTGGTGCCGATCTCCGCATTCGCGGGGTCTGACAGTTTCATGGCCTGGAGGAGGTGTTCTTCCAGGCCGGGGCGGTTGAGGACGAAGGCCTGCAAGGCTTCGATCAGGTGGTAGATGTAGGGGTTGTACTGGCTTCCCCGGCTCTCCCCGGCTTGGCGCAGGAGTTCGGTGGGGATCTCGCACAGGGAGCGGTAGCGTTCCTGGTCGCGGCAGGTCACCGCCAGGTAGAACGCGGTCAGCCAGTTGCTGGCGTTGGTGAAGTAGTCGGGTTCGACCGCGGTCAGGGTGCGTTCCTGGTGGTTGATCATCCGGGTGAGCTGGGTGCCCGGTTCGGCGGTGGAGACGGCGAGGGTCGCCTCGCTCATCTGCATATAGGTGACCCAGGCCTCCCAGGTTTCCAGCCTGTCCACATCGGTGTCCATGGCCAGACACAACTCGGCTTGGTCCTGTACCCCGGTCAGAGGGCCTCCAGCATCAAAGGGTGAGTCGATCAACCACTGCACATAGAACTTACGCCTTTCGGGAATCCTGGCGATACTACTCTCGTAGTTGGGATTGCTGATGTCGTGGCGGTTTACTGTGTAAGTCACTTTTGTCCCTACTTCTTGGGTATGTCGAAAAGGCCAATGCTGTATCCGGAGTGCTTTTCTCCTTCCTTTGGGTCTTCGCCGAGGGCCTTCTGTTTTTGCTCCGGGGTGATGCCCTTTACTTCCGCATAGAAAAGCTTGCCGGCGGCCCTGGCTTCTTCAATCATTTCCGCAAGTCTTTCTTCTGTTGGGTCTCCGAGTTGATTCTTGCGCCCCCTCCTCTTCATGTCTTTCGTGGTTGCTTCGAGGTACTCTGGCGTGCCTTGGGAGACCCGCTTGGGTTCTTTGCCTGCCGGAATGGTTCTCTCGCCCAGGGAGGTCGACTGGCTACTCTTGGCCTCGACAATGAGGATACCACCGCCTTTGAGGGGCCAAATCTGGTCGAACTGGTAGTTCCCACTCCTCGGTGTCCCCGGAGTTTCATAGGGTTTTTTGGAGCCTTTTATTTCCTCGATTTCAGGAAGATCGATGACATTTCCATCTTTTCCGGGAAGCGAGTGATGGCCGTCGAACAGATCCTTGACCGCTACCTTGGCACCCTCCTCCCCGTATGTTTCGCTATCTTTGGTCATCTTCTTGTGGAGTGGGCTGTGTTCCGCGTCTGCCTTGAGTACTTCCGGGTGTTCGCCCGGGTAGTTCTTGTGTTCCTCCTTCTTTTCCTTAAGTTTTTTCTCCGCGGCAAGATCATCCTTGATGGATTGCCTTCTTTGTTCGGCGTAGTCGTCCATCTCCGAGGTCGTGTTCTTGCTATTTTCGGCAGAGAAGTACACTCGGTCGTTAAGCGTGCGGTATTTGGGCGCGTCTGGTTCGGGCAGCGTCTCCATGGCGAACCAGGGGGCGGAGCCATTGACGCTGGTTAGCTGTGGAATCTTGAAGCCGAAAACATCGCGTTGGATTCTAAATCTACTGCCGTTGCTGTTGTAAAATTCGAGGAAATATTTATCCTTTCCGTTCGAGATTTTGTCGTTGAGGAAATCCGTAAACTTCTTGGCGAAAACCTTGTAGGGCGTGTCCGGCTTCAGTCCTATCTCTTGGGCGATCTCTCGATTGAGATCCTCCCTGGATATTCCGTCGAACTTCCTGGCGGGGATGTCGGCATCCTTGCTTCTTGGAAGTTCCTGCTGGGGGGATCCTGCTCCGTTGGAGTCGTGCGGCGGCTTGTCAGAGGGGATGCCGCTGGAACTGTTGCCGCCGCCGGGACCGCTCCGACCGTTCTGGTTCCCGGAGCCGCCGGTACCTCCGCTCGGGCCGCCGGAGGACCCGGGGACGCCAGCACGCGTCGGGGTGACCACGGCCGGGACGGCATCGACGGAGTCGGTCCGGTCGGATCCGCCGAGGCCGGAGGGACCGTCGCCCCGGAGAGGCGTGTCAACGCCGGAGCCGCCGTCGCCGCTTGGCACGGAGTCGGCCCTGTTGACGGCGACCGGACGATGGGTTCCCGTGTCGGCGCCGTGGTCGTGGCGGAATCCGGGATCGGAGCCACTACGCGCGTCAGGTGCACCGACCCGTGAGGCGTCGATCCGGTGGCTTCCGCTGTCCCCCAGGTCCACGTGCTGGACCCGGCTGTGGGGGATCGCTCTCTGCGCGCTCGCGGTGTCTGCGTGGGGACGCGGCCCCGTCGTCGCGTACTCCCTGTCGGCCTCGGGCTCGTCGCGGCCATCCCGCACGTCCCGTCCGTCACCGGGGCCACCCTCCCAGTTCACATGGGGGTAGTCGCTCGCCACCGCACGCATGTCGGAGAACGCGGCGTTCGCGCGGCCGTCCAGCCCGTACCTCTCCGCGACCTGGGAGTCCTTCAGCGAAGAGGAGTCCGTGTCCACGGTGGCGCGGTCGCCCTCGTACAGGGCGGTCTCGGCGCGTTGGTTGACCTGGAAGTCCGCGTGGTCCTCAGCCGTGAACATGCCGTTGACCTGTCGCAGCAGCCTGTCGCTCTCGCTGAGCTGCTCGGCGGTGGGGTCCTGGTAACCGCTCTCGGTCGGCGAGGACCGGTGGGAGGTGTCCGAAGCGTCCTCGATCACCGGCACGGGAGAGCTGCCGCGCTCTTCCCCGGAAACCTCCTCAAGGAGGGCCTGTTCGTCGTCCACCCCGGCACGGTCGGTTTCGGGCTCGGCCCTGGAGGGTCTCTCGTTCGCCCCGGTCTCCCGGTCCGCGACCGGTCGTGCGGTGGGCCTCCTCGATTCGGAGGGATCGCTGTCACCCTGGACGGGCGCGGACCGCGGCGGAGGAGACCCGTCCGCGTGCGAGCCGTCGGCGGGGTCGTTCGTGATGCCCTGCAAGCGGTCCAAGGACCCCCTCAGGTCACCCAGTTGCTGCGGGCTGAGTCCGTCGGTGTCGAAGACGCTGGTGTCGATCCGCACGACGGGGGCACCGCTGCCCCCGAAGGCGGGGATGTTGGCGGGCAGGTCCACGTCGACGTCCGCCGCTCCGCCGGATCCGCTGCCACCGCCGCGACCGCCCATACCGTCCACGATGGCCATGCCGCGCCAGGCCATCAGCGGGACGCCGACCGCCGCGCCCACACCGGTGGCCGACAGCGCGGCGCCGAGGGCGGTGACGCCGATGTTGAGCACGGCGGTGCCGATCACGTAGCCGGGCCGCTCACCCCACTCCTCCCAGGGCACCACCGAGTGGGCCAGGTCCTTCCACGCCGAGCCGACGGTGTCCCAGCCCGACCAGCCGTAGCTGTCGGACTCGGCGTCGTACATGCCCACCAGGGAGGCCACGGACTGGATGTTGCTCTCGTGGTACTCGTACAGGGCGTCGCCCCAGGACATGTTGAACCAGCCCTCGGAGCTGTGCATGCCCAGCATCGCGCCGGTGCCCTCGACCGCCCCGACGCCGAAGTCCCACACCGCGTCCCAGCCGTCGACCAACCAGCTCTCGTCGGTGACGGCCCCGCCCATGTCCCACTCGGTGGCAAGGTCCGACAGGTCCTCCTCGTAGCCGTGGTAGAAGACGTCTGGGTCGAGGGCGCCGTCCCCGGAGGGCGTCCTCTCGAACGGGGTGCGGTCCGGGACGAACCGGTTGATGGCGTTGGCGCAGGCGAGCTCGGCGTCCGCGTAGTCCTCGATGATGCGGATGCCCTCGTCGATGAGGCGCTGGTTCTCCTCCACGTCGGGGTTCTCGCCGATCCCGAAGAAACCGGCCACGCCCTCGGCCTTGCGCCAGTCATCGCCCTTCGCGTCGATGCGGGCCCGGAACTCGAAGGCCTCGGCGCTCAGGCTGGACCAGCGGGACTTGATGTCGCGCAGGTCCGCGGCGAAGGTCTCCAGCGCGCTCGCTGCGTGGCCGAGGTCGGTCGAGACCGTGTCGCCGTCAGCGGCCACCGGTTCGAGCACGGAGTAGAGGTGTTCCGCCTCGGGAGCCTTGTAGTGGGACCTCAGACCGCTCCAGGCGGACGTGATGTCGTTTCCGGTGTCGCCGACCGACTCCCCGGCGCTGCGCAGGTCGGAGGCCAGGGTCTCGATGTAGTCGGGGGAGGGGGAGGGGACGGGGAAGGTCGCGGGACTGACCTTGTTCTCACCGTCGGTGAGCATGCCGGTCTGCTCGCCGACGGACAGCGGCGCGCTCGGGGGAGTGTCGGGAGGAAGCACGTGGGAGGACTCCGGGGGAGAGGCGGCCGGGGGAGGGGGAGCGGGTGCGGTCGGGGTCAGACGAGTTCGGCGTTCCCGCCCGGGGCGGGCGGCGGGGGCGGGTCGGGGACCACGCCGGCGTTGCGCTGCGCCTCCAGCGCCATCTCCTCGTTGCCCGTGACGTAGGCGGTGGTCGCCTCGCTGGTCTGCGTGACGGCGTTGCCGGTCAGGGAGAGCATGTCGCCCATGAGACCGAAGTAGTGTTCGGCGAACTCGCCCAGGGCGACCCCGATGGGGGCGCTGTTGATGTGGGTGCTGAGGGTGGTGACGCGTTCCTCGATCGTGGTCATATCGCCGAACAGGCCCTCGGACCCGCCCTCCTCGCCGAGGTGGGAGAGGGTGTTGACGAGCACGGTGCCGATCTCCGGGGGGTCGATGTCCCAGGCGGTCACGGGGATCCCTCCTGTCGCTGTTCGCGGGGCTTCTCGGGGGCTGGACGGGGGCGGAAGGCCTCGGGGCGGAAGGATCCGGTCCCGTCCTCGGGGCCGGGGTCGACGAGGGGCCCGGCCCCGGCCCGGGCGGCCTCGACGGTGTGGAGCATCCGGTTCAGGGCCGAGCGGACCCGGGTGAGGTCGGTGCGGGCGCGCAGGCGCATGTACTCCGAGGACCGCTGGATCCCGGGCCCGGGGCGCGGTGCCGACGGTCCCTCTGGCGGTTCGGGAACCTGTTCCGGGAGACGCGTCCGCGGTGGGGGCGCCTCCCCGTCCTCGCCGAGGCGCACGATGTCGAACTTCACCGGTCGTTCTCTCCTCCCCGCCCTCTCCGCGGCCCCGCCCGGGGTAGCTCACCATGCGGTGTGTACCGACGTACGGAATGTAGGCAATGGTTCCATTGCGGGGCGATCCACCGACATCCGCCGGGGCCGGTGTGGACGCCCGTCGGGGCAGGGAACGCCCCCGCGCCACGCAGGCGAGGCCAGGTCGGGAGGGGTACGGGCGGAGCACGGAGGTTCCGAGACCGTCCGGATGCGTGCGGTGTGCCATCCGGATCTGGCCGGATGCGGCCAGATCCGACGCACCCGTTCGGTGCTCCACGCCCGGGCGGCGGATCTGAGACGCCCCTACGGCGGCTGGCGGGCGGGCTCCGGAGTCCGCGCCGACCGCGCCCCGGGGCGGTGCCGGGATCCCAGCGCACGGAGCCGCCTCGGGGCGGGAGCGGTGCCGGAGCGCGGGGGTGTTCCGTCAGGGTCGCGGACCGTTCCGGCCTCGGGTCCGGGGTGCTCCGGCAAGGGCGCGGACCGTTCCGTTCCCGGGCTCGGGGGGGCTTCGGCTTCGGGGTGTCCGGTCAGGGCGCGGACGCGGCGCGGGTGCCGCGGAGGGAAGAGGCCCCCGGAAGGCGAGAACGCGCGTCCGGTGCGCCCGAACACACGTCGGACCGGTCGCGCCGCGGCCGGAACACCGATTCCCGGGCGGAAACTCCGGAACCCCTCGCGCGCGTTATCGGCCCTTTGCGGAAAAGGAGATCCGGCCGGCCTGGAGGGTGGGGACGCGGCCGGATCTCCGCTTCGCGGACCCGGAGGAGGGCTGGCGCGGGGAGGCTCCGCGCACGGGCGCCGACCCGCTGGTCGGCACCCTCCTCCGGGTCCTCGGGGGAGTGGGGGAGGGCTGAAAAACGGCAGGAGGGGAGGGGTTCGGGGCTTCGAGGCGCGCGGGCGGGCGCGGGGCCTCCGGAGGGCGGGTTCGTGGTTCCCTTTTCTTTTTCCTCGCCTTTCCTGTGCTCTGTTTTTTCCCGTGCGCGAGCGCCCCGAAACGCCCGCCGCCGGTTCCGCTGATGATTTCTCCGGTGCGCTCTTTCCCCGCCCTGATGGGAATTGTTTTGCTTTTTTGTCGGAAAAGGAGGGATGAGGAGTTATGCGGGTCGGGTGGCGTTTTCGGGGTGGCTGCGGTCATGTGACCCGCTTGGTGGTGCTTCGTCGCACCCGGTCCCTGCCCCCGGCCCGTCCCTCACCCGGGCCCCGGGGCACGCGGAAGGGGGCGGAGCCGTTCGGCTCCGCCCCCTCGTGCGCCTCGGGTCAGGGGGCGCCGCTCTGGTTCCCGGGGTCACGGGTCACCCGGTCCGGCCGCTCGTCGGGACCGTCCGGCGTGCTGGTCGAACGGTGCGTCGGCCGCCCGGCGTACCGGTCATCCGGCGTGCTGGTCTCCCGGAGCCTGACGGCCGTGCTGGTCCCGCCTGGCCTCCTCCGCCTCCGCGTCCATCTGCTGGGCGCGGACCTGGTTCTTGCGGTACTCCCCCTGCTTCACGTCGGGCAGGATGCCCTCGTGCCGCAGGACGGGCTCCTCACCCTGCACGGGCTCCCTGGGATCCACGGCCTGCGTCTCGTCCCTGGGCTCCGGCCCGGGGTCCCCGACGGGCCTCACGGTCGCCTCGTGCGTCGTGTAGGCCGTCCGGGCGTCACCCGGGGCCCGGCCGCTCAGGGTGGAGGCGCGCCCCACGCTCCGCAGCAAGGTGATGATCGCGATACCCGTGACCAGGTTGATCACGGACGTGCTGACCTGGCTCGACGTGTCCACGGGCTCGCTGAACGGGGCGACGGCGGCGATCGCCGTGACCAGCCCCAGGATCCACCCGAAGAACTTCATCGCCCGCGGGGCGCTGAGCAGCAGCATGTGCATCAGCCCCGTGGCCAGCAGCGCCGCCACGGCGGCCATCAGCGCGTAGACCACCGTGCTCGCGTCGCCCAGTGCCCCCGCGTCCTCCGGTGCGAGCACCGGTACCCCGAACACTCCTCGGAAGACCAGTGCCCCCGCGAAGATCACCAGCGCCGCCACCACGGCGGTGGCCATCCCTCCGTACCACAGCCTCGTGGTGTTGACGGGTCGTTCGCTACCTATCTCGGTCATGCCAGTACCCCCAGATACTGTGCCTCTGGGCCGATCCCCTACCCCGCATCCACCCATGTACTACGGGTGACCGAGAAAACCCGCGTCGTGCCTGGTCACGCGGGACGCCCCGGGAGGCCGGGGAAAACGGTCACGCCCTCCCGGGCGTGTCCGACCCCTCGCCGGGCGTGTTCCGGCGCCGCTCCGCTCCGGTCCCGCGCACGTGGAACACTGGAGTACATGTCTCACTTCGCGCACGCTCGCGTCGACCTCGACGCGATCTCCCACAACGCGCGGGTGCTCCGCGGGTTCGCAGGGGGCACCCCGCTCATGGGTGTGGTCAAGGCCGACGGCTACGGGCACGGCATGCTCCCGGCAGCCCGCGCCCTGATCGCGGGCGGCGCGACCTGGCTGGGCACGGCCTTCATCGGCGAGGCCCTCGAACTGCGCCGCGCCGGACTGACCCCGCCCGTCCTGGCCTGGATCATCCCGCCCGGCGAGCCGGTCGCGGAGGCCGTCGAGGCCGACATCGACCTCGGGGTGAGCGACCGCGCGGTCCTGGACACCGTGATCGCCGAGGCCCGCCGCATCGGCCGCACCGCCCGCGTACAGCTCAAGGCCGACACCGGCCTCAACCGCGGCGGCGTGGGTCCCGCCGACTGGGGCGCCCTGGCCGAGGCCGCCGCCCGCGCCGAGGACGAGGGGCACCTGCGCGTCACCGGCGTGTGGTCCCACTTCGCCTGCGCCGACGAGCCGGGCCACCCCTCCGTCGCACGCCAGCTCTCCCGCTTCCACGAGGCCCTGGAGACCGCGGACAAGGTCGGCCTGACCCCCGAGGTCCGGCACATCGCCAACTCGGCCGCGCTGCTCACCCTCCCCGAGGCCCGCTTCGACCTCGTCCGCGGCGGGATCGCCAGCTACGGCCTGAGCCCGATCCCCGGCCTCACGGGGACCGGGCTGCGGCCCGCGATGACGCTGCGCTCCCGGCTCGCCCTCACCAAGCGCGTCCCCGAGGGCAGCGGCGTCTCCTACGGCCACCGCTACGTGACCGACCGGGAGACCACCCTGGCCCTGGTGCCGCTGGGTTACGCCGACGGGGTCCCCCGCGCCGCCACCAACCGGGGGCCCGTCCTCCTGGGCGGACGCCGCCGGGCCGTCGCGGGAACGGTCTGCATGGACCAGTTCGTCGTGGACGTCGGCGACGACGCCGTGGAGGCCGGTGAGTACGCGGTGCTCTTCGGCAACCCCGAGGACCACCCGGACACCCCGACCGCCGAGGACTGGGCCGAGATCCTGGACACTATCCCGTACGAGATCGTCACGCGGGTGGGCCCCCGGGTCCCGCGCGAGTACGTCGGCGGGGGCGCCTGAGCCCCTCCGGCACGGCCGTCCCCTCCGGGAGCGCGTCCCCTCCGGCACGGAGTCCGTCCGAGCGGCACGGGGCCCGGCCCCGGCGCCGCACGGTCACGCGGGTCCCGCCGGACCGCGCGGCACACCGCGACGGCACGGCGGCCCGCGCAGCGGCGGGAGTCTGACCGCTCATCGCGATCCGGTCACAGACCTCCTCCATCCGGCCTAACCTGGGTGGAAGGGGGCGCGCTCCGGCGGCCCCGCCCGCGCACGCCCCGACCCGGCGCGCCGCGTTCCACCATCCACCCAGACCACGAGCAGCGAATCTGATGACAGACGCGACAGCAACCACTCCAGGTGCGGCCACCGTCCGCGAGGTCACCGCGGCCACCGACGACGCCATGCGCACCCTCGGCCGCGACCTCGCCGCCCTCGCCCGACCCGGCGACGTGCTGATCCTGTCCGGGCCGCTCGGCGCGGGGAAGACCACCCTCACCCAGGGCCTGGGCGAGGGTCTGGGCGTGCGCGGACCGGTCACCTCCCCGACCTTCGTCATCTCCCGGATCCACCCCTCCCTGACCGGAGGCCCCGACCTCGTCCACGTGGACGCCTACCGGCTCGGCGGGCCCGACGAGATCGACGACATCGACCTGGACATGACCCTCCCCGACTCCGTCACCGTGGTGGAGTGGGGCGAGGACGTGGCCGAGGGGCTCTCCGACGACCGGTTGGAGATCCGCATCGAACGCCACCCCGACGACACCCGCTCCGTCCACCTGCGCGCCGTCGGCGCCCGGTGGACCGGCGCCGACCTGCCCGGCACCGCCGCCGGGCCCCGATAGGCGGTCACCCGTGCTCCTCCTGGCCTTCGACACCGCCACCCCGGCGGTCACCGCCGCCATCGGCGAGACCGGCGCCGACGGCTCCTTCACGCTGCGCGCCAGCGCCGGCTCCGTGGACGCCCGCCGCCACGGCGAACTGCTCGGCCCCACGATCGCCCGGCTCACCGAGGAGGCCGGGATCGTCCTGGCCGACCTCGACCACGTCGCCGTCGGCATCGGTCCCGGGCCCTACACCGGCCTGCGGGTCGGGCTGGCCACCGCGCACGCCCTGGCCGACGCCCTCGGCGTCCCCTGCCACGGCGTCACCACCCTGGACGCGCTGGCCTTCGCCACCGGGCGGACCGAACCCTTCGTCGCGATGACCGACGCCCGCCGCAAGGAGGTGTTCTGGGCCCGCTACGACGACCGCCTCACCCGCGTGGGCGAGGTGCGCGTGGACCGCCCCGCCGAGGTGGACACCGGCGGGCTCGCGCTGGTCGGCGACGGCGCCCGCATGTACGCCGACGTGTTCGGCGCCGGTTCCGCCGCGCCGGACCCGCTGCACCCGGACGCCGCAGCCATGGCGGAGCTGGCACTGCTGCGCCTGGGCCGCGGCGAGGAGCTGCCCGCGCCCAACCCGCTCTACCTGCGCCGTCCGGACGCGGTGGAGCCCGGTGCCCCGAAGAAGGTGCGCCAGTGGGTGAAGTGACGCCGACGCCGGGCCTGACCGGTGTGAGCCTGCGCGCGATGACCCCCGACGACGTCGCGGCCGTCATGGACCTCGAACACGCCCTGTTCCCCCTCGACGCCTGGAGCGAGGGCATGCTCAGGGACGAGCTGGCCGAGCCCACGCGCCACTACCTGGTCGCGGTGTCCGGGGACGCCGTCGTCGGCTACGCGGGGCTGCGCGCCGTCCCACCCGAGGGCGACGTGCAGACCATGGCCGTGTCCGAGCAGGTCTGGGGCCGGGGAGTGGGCAGCGCGCTGCTCACCGAACTCCTCACCGAGGCCGGGCGGCGCGGTGTCACCCACGTGTTCCTGGAGGTGCGCTCGGACAACCCGCGCGCCCAGAGGCTCTACGGCCGGTTCGGCTTCGTGCAGATCGGTGTGCGGCGCGGCTACTACAACGGGGCGGACGCGCTCGTCATGCGGCGCGTCGCCGAGGAGGGGAACCATGAGTGACCTGCCGCTGGTCATGGGGATCGAGACGTCCTGCGACGAGACCGGCGTGGCCCTGGTGCGCGGCTGCGAGCTGCTCGGCGACGCCGTGGCCTCCAGCGTGGACCAGCACGTCCGGTTCGGCGGCGTGGTGCCCGAGGTGGCAAGCCGCGCGCACCTGGAGGCGATGACCCCGACCGTGCACCGGGCGCTGGAAAAGGCCGGGGCCAAGCTGTCGGACGTGGACGCCATCGCCGTCACCGCCGGTCCGGGCCTGGCGGGCGCCCTGCTCGTGGGCGTGTCCGCGGCCAAGGCGTACGCGATGGCCCTGGGCAAGCCGCTCTACGGCGTGAACCACCTCGTGGGCCACGTGGCCGTGGACCAGCTGGAGCACGGACCGCTGCCCAAGCCCTCGATCGCCCTGCTGGTGTCGGGCGGCCACACCTCGCTGCTGCTGGTCAACGACCTGGCCACCGAGGTGGTCTCGCTCGGCGACACCGTGGACGACGCCGCCGGTGAGGCCTACGACAAGGTGGCGCGCCTGCTCGACCTGCCCTACCCGGGCGGCCCGCCCATCGACAAGGCGGCGCAGCGGGGCGACCCCAAGGCGATCCGCTTCCCGCGCGGCAAGTGGGGCGACGGCACCTACGACTTCTCGTTCTCGGGCCTGAAGACCGCCGTGGCCCGCCACGTGGAGGACACCGACCGCCGGGGCGAGCCCCTGGTGGTCGCCGACATCGCCGCCGCCTTCCAGGAGTCGGTGGTGGACGTGCTCACCCGCAAGGCCGTGGACGCCTGCGTGGAGCACGGCGTGAGCACGCTGGTCATCAGCGGGGGCGTGGCGGCGAACTCGGCGCTGCGCGCGCTGGCCGAGGAGCGCTGCCGGGAGGCCGGCGTCGAACTGCGCGTCCCGCGCCCGCGCCTGTGCACCGACAACGGCGCGATGATCGCCGCCTTGGGCGCCGAGGTCGTGGCGGCGGGCCTGCCCGCGTCCACGCTGGACCTGGCCACGGACACCTCCCTGCCGGTGAGCTCCCCGCTGGCGGTGTAGCCGACGTACGACGCCCCGGCACGGAACCGGTTCCGTGCCGGGGCGTCGCGCTGTCGTCCCTCACCCGGCCAGCGCCAGGCCCGCGCTGATGGCGGCGGCGATCAGGAACGCGATGGAGCCCATGAGGGTCTCCATCACGGTCCAGCTCTTGAGCGTCGTCCTGATGTCGATGTCCAGGTAGCGGTTCATCAGCCAGAAGCCGGAGTCGTTGACGTGCGAGAGCACCGTCCCGCCCGCCGCGATCGCGATGACCACGAGCGCGATCTCGGGCTGCGACATCCCGGCCTCCGCGATGAGCGGGGCCACGATCGGTGCGGTCGTGACGATCGCGACCGTCTTGGACCCCAGGGCCACGCGCATGATCGTGGCGATGGCGAACGCCAGGACGATGGCGGGCAGGGCCGTGGCGGACAGGATCCCCGCCACGGCGTCGCCCGCGCCCGTCGCCTCCAGGACCTCGCCGAAGACCCCGCCCGCGCCGGTGACGAGCAGGACCAGGGCGGTCGGGCCCAGGGACGCGGAGGCGGCCTTCTCCACCCGCTCGCGCGTCATGCCCCCGCGCAGGCCCAGCAGCCAGAAGGACAGCAGGGTGGCGATCGTCAGCGCGGTGACGGGGTTGCCGACGAAGAGCAGGGCCTCCAGCACCGGACCCTCGGGGACCACCAGCGGGGAGAAGGTGTTGAGCAGGATGAGGGCCACCGGCAGGATGACCACGGCCAGGGTCAGCGACAGCGGGGGCGCGTTCTCGGGGACCTCGCCCAGCTCGTCGCCCTCCTCCCGGAAGGAGGCGGGGACGGGGACGAAGGTGCGGTCGCCCAGCCACTTGCCGAACACGTAGGCGCCCAGGTACCAGGCGGGCAGACCGCAGACCAGGCCCATGAAGGCGATCCAGCCCAGGTGTCCGCCGAGCAGTTGGGCCGCGGCCACGGGACCGGGGTGGGGCGGCAGGACCGCGTGCATGATGGCCAGACCGCCCGCGGCGGGCAGCGCGACGCTGATCAGCGACCGGCCCGACCGGGCGGCGACCGCGTACAGCAGCGGGACCATGATGATGAAGCCCACGTCGAAGAAGACGGGGATGCCCAGGAGCAGCGCGGTCAGTCCCATGGCGAGCGGGGCGCGGCCCTCTCCGAAGAGGGCGAGCAGGCGCTGTGACAGGAGCTGGGCGGCGCCCGTCTCCTGCATCATGCGGCCCAGCATCGCGCCGAGGGCGACGATGATGGCGATGCCGCCGAGGGTGTCGCCCATCCCGGCTTCGAGCAGGCCAGGAACGCTGCTGAGGGGCAGGCCCGCGGCGAACGCGACCGCCGCGCTCACCAGGAGCAGCGCGACGAAGGCGTGCAGTTTGGCCCGCAGGACCAGCACGAGCAGCAGGACCACGCCGAGCGCGACGGTGAGGATGAGGGCCCACGGGGGGAGGGACCAGGCCGCTGCGGGGGCTTCACTCGCGGAGAGGAGCGCCCCGGGGACGGAGGGGTGGATGGTGGAGAGCATGGGAGGCCTTGTCTCGGAAGGTGCGGGCGCTCCGCCGCGGCGGGACGCCCGGGGGCCGCGGCACCGGAGGGGGACCCGGTGGCGGAGGTGGTTCTCCGGGGCGGGGGTCCGCTCCGGCGAACCCGGGGAGAGCTACCGGCGCGCCAGACGGGCGGCGAGGTCGAGCCCGGCGTCGAGGAGCCGCTCGGCCTCCTCCAGGTGGGCGGGCCCGGGCGCGGACAGCGGGGCGCGGACCGGGCCGACGTCGGCGCCGATCGCCGCCGCGCGCGTGCGGGCGACCGCCTTGACCAGGGACACCGAGTAGCCGGGGCCCCGGTCGCGCAGGCGGACCCAGGGGATGAAGAAGCCGTCGAGCAGCGCGTCCGTCGCCGCCGTGTCGCCCGCGCGGAGGGCGTGGAAGAAGGCCGTGGCGATCTCGGGGGCGAAGGCGTGCACGGCCGACGAGTAGGCGGGGACGCCGATCGCGGCGTAGGAGCGCGCCTGGAGTTCCGCGGTCGGGGTGCCGTTGAAGAAGAGGAGGCCCTCCGGGACGGCCCGGACCAGGCGCTGCATGCGGTCGAGGTCGCCGATGCCGTCCTTGAAGCCGATGACGCCGGGGATCCGCGCGATCCTCGCGAGGGTCTCCGGCTCGTAGAGGGCCTGGGCGCGCTGGTACACGATGACGGGCAGGCCCGCCGCCTCCGCCACCGCCCGGGTGTGCTCCACCAGACCGGTCTGGGTGCCGCCGATCAGGTAGGGCGGCAGCAGCAGGAGGGCGTCGGCGCCCGCCTCGCGGGCGACGCGGGCGAACTCCACGGCCAGCGGTGTGCCGTGGCCCGCGCCGGCGACCACGGGCACGGAGCCGCCGACGCGCCGGACGGCGGTGGCCACCGCGTCCCCGAACTCGTCGAGGCCGAGGCTGAAGAACTCGCCGGTCCCGCAGCCCACGAAGACCGCGCCCGGACCCGCGGCCAGCTGGTGCTCCAGGTGCGCCTCGAAGGCCTCGGGCGCGAAGGAGCCGTCCTCGGCGAACGGGGTGAGGGGGAAGGAGAGCACCGATCGGCGCATGCCCTCGGCGAGCCTCGCGGGGAGATCGGGATCGGTCCCGACGTCGCTCATATTGTCTCCATACGTAGATGACGTCTTTGTGTGTAGCCGCAGGTTATTTTGGGGGACACATCACGTCAACCTGGGACGCGGAGCACAGAGGGTGATGAAACGGGCAACACTGCGCGTGGCGCGGCGGGAGCGGACGCGGGGGAGGGCGGGGCCGCGAGCGACGGAAACCCCTGTGGCGGAAGGGTTCGGCCACGTGCCCCGGGGCGCACGGGGTGATGCCCGGGAGAACGGCGTTCTACACTGAGGACCCCGAGGCGGACGTCCTCGCTCGCCCCCGGCGGGCCGTCCGCGGCCGGGGGGCCGACCCGGCCCGCACGCAGCAGGAAGGAGGCGGTCGAGTGTCGGCCGCGGAAGGTCACGGCGGTGTCCGAGAGGTCAAGTCGGCGGCGCGCACCGTCGAACTCCTGGAGATCCTGGCGCGCTACCGGGACCCGGTCACCCTGCGCACCCTCTCGGAGGAGATGGGCATCCCCCGCAGCAGCCTGTACGCGCTGGTGCAGACGCTCGTGAACCGGGGCTGGGTCCGGTCCGACCCCACCGGGGCCCTCTACGCGCTGGGCATCCGCGCGCTCTTCACCGGGACCGGCTACATCGACTCCGACGCCCGGGTGGCCCAGGCTCGCGGCCACCTGGACTCCCTCGCCGAGAAGCTGGGGGAGACCGTCCACCTCGCCCGGCTCGACGGCGGCGACGTCGTCTACCTGGCCACCCAGGAGTCACGGCACTACCTGCGCCCCTTCAGCCGGGTGGGCCGACGGCTGCCCGCGCACAGCACCGCCCTGGGCAAGGCACTGCTGGCCGAGCGCGAGGACGAACAGGTGCGCGACCTGCTGCCCGCCAAGCTGGAGGCGCTCACCGACGAGACGATCACCGACGTGGACGCGCTCCTGGAGGACCTCGCGCTCATCCGCGAACGGGGCTACTCCACGGACGACGGGGAGAACGTCGTGGGCCTGCGGTGCGTGGCGGTGTCCCTGCGCTACGACAACCCTGCCGTGGACGCGCTGAGCTGCTCGGTCCCGACGCCCCGGTACACCGAGGAGGTGGCCGCGGCCGTGTTGGAGGCGCTGATGGAGGCGCGGGCGATCCTGGAGCGCTACTGGCCCCCGACCCTGGGGTGAGGCGCGGGGGGCGAGGTCTCCCACCCCCCCACGTGGTCATGGTGCCCGCCCTCAGCCGAAGAGTTCCTCGGGGCTGTCGACGGCGACGGCCTTGGGAACCCATGCCTCCAGGGTCTCCAGGTCGTCGCAGGACTCGACGCGCTGGCGGACCTCGTCGGAGACGGTGAACCCGCGCGCGGCCAGGACGGCGAGCACGCTACGGGCCGCAGCCTCCGCGCGGCCCTCTTCTCGGCCTTCCTCCCGGCCTTCCTCACGGCCGATACCGACGTACTCCCGGGCGAAGTCGCTCTGCCACTCGTAGGTGTCCACGGCCATCAGGCCCTCATCTCGTGTTCTCGACTGGGCATACGGCTCCTTGTCGGGGTTGTCGGGAGGGAGAAGGAAGTTACGCGGGTGCGGCCTGGCGCTGCTGGTCGTGCCAGGCGCGGATAAGAGAGGCGAGTTCGGCCCATTCGGTGCGCCGGGCGGGCTCAGCGGGCCGGACGACGCCGAAGCGGGGCGCGGGTTCGCCGAGCAGGTCGCCGCCGGGGTCGTCCCGCCACTGCTGGAGCAGAGCGGCGGCGCGTTCCTGGACGAGGGCGAACGCGCGTCGGACCTCGTCGGTCTCGGCTCCGGGTTCGGCGCTTCGGGGCGCGGGAACCCGGACCGTGGACGCGCGTGCGCGGAGGCGCTCGTGGGCGGCGTAGTAGGGCCTGACCAGGGCGATGTCCTCGGCCGGAACGGTCTCGCTCGGAGGGGCCAGGTGGGGCGCGGGTGCTGAGGCGGGGAGGGGCGGGGTCTCGGTGACGTAGCGGCGGACGCGGGTGGAACGGCGGCGACGACGACCGGCCACCGTGGAGTGGCGTCCGCAGGGGGCGGAGAGGAGGGCGATCAGCGGGCCGAGGGCACGGCTGAGAAGGGCAGCGCTAAACTGGCGCATGCTGGCAATTCCTTGTGTCTAAAGGGGTTGATGTTGCTGGCCAAGGCCCCGGGCGGAGACAACCGTCGCGGGGTCGTTCGTGCTTTCAGTTGTGTGTTCGGGAAAAGGGTAAGGCATCGCGGGAGTGCTTGGAGAAACTACGGCGAAGTAATGTTCGATAAATCCGCAGGTCGGCCGTCATTGCAGTTCAGAAGCCTCGCGAGGACTTTACTCGCCAAAAAGAAAAAAGGTTCTATCCGGGCATGGGGTACAAAAAGGCCCCTATCCCGGAAACGCGGGACGGGGGCCGGTGCGGTGCGGTCAGCGGTCGCCCTTGGCGGAGGCGAGGAAGCCGGACCAGGCGGGGCTCCCGAAGGCGAGGTGGCCGTGGTCGCGGTGCTGGGTGTCGCGGACCAGGGTGCGGGAGCCCTCGGCGACCTCCACAGGGGACAAGTTCTCGCGTCACGCCGCAGGATGTGTGGGTTCCCACGAGCCAGGGAATGCCTGTGTCCTCTTCCCCGGTTCTCGGCGGGTCGGTCCGCTCCTCAGGTGAGTCCGGCCGGGGCGGCGCCTGGCCGCCGCCCCACCGGGTTCCCCTCCCGGGATCAGGCCTCGGAGCCGAACAGGTCCAGGAACTCGCAGGCGAAGGCCGCCGCGTGGGCGGCGGCGACCGGCTGCCAGAAGTCGTCGGCGTCCCCGGTCTTGCCGCTGAGCAGGTCGGAGATCCCCCGGACCACCAGCGAGTGCGTGCCCGAGGCCAGGTAGGCGCTGCGCAGGAACCCGTACCCCTCCATCTCCACGGCGACCGCGTCCCGGCAGTGCAGGCGCAGGCGTTCGGCGGTGAGAGCGTCTCTGGACGCCACGACCTTGTTCCCGGCGGCCACCGGCTTGACGAAGGCACGGGGCGGTTCGGGCGCTGGCGCGGTCAGGATCCGCTCCGTCCACTCCTGGCGGAACACCACGTCCATGGCCCGCTGCACGGCCGCATGCGACGGGGCCGCCGTCCTCGCCCCGGAGAGGAAGCCCTCCCCGTTCTCCTTGCCCGTCTCGTAGTCGTAGATGGCGTCGGCCACCACCACGTCCCCGAGCCGCACGTCCTTGACGCCCCCGGCCACCCCGACGAACAGGATCACCTCGGGGGAGAAGGCCGTGCGGGCCCGTTCCAGGGACACCCCCGCGTCCACGTTGCCCGGGCCGACCTGCACCAGGGCGACCCGGCGACGGCGCCGGGATCCGTGCAGCGTGCCGATCCGGTACAGCGTGCCGTTCTCGTCGCGCTCCTCGAAGGGCCCGGACAGGTGCGCGGCCACCGCCGCGTACTCGCTCGCGATCGCGGTGACCACCACCGCGTCCGCCACGGGACCGTCCGCGCCGCGCGCTCCCCGGACCCCGGCCCGCTCGGACGGAGCCGGTGCGGGCGGGGTGTGGTGGTGGATGTCGCCCGATCCGAAGGTGCTGTCCGAGAAGCTGTGCCGTCCTCCGTGGAAGGTGGCGCCGCCGCCGTCGCCGCCCATCACCTCGCCTCCGTCCTCGTGTTCTGCGGGACCGGGCCCGGGGCGCCGTCAGGTCCACCGGGAACGCCACCGCCGGGCCCCTCGTCCGCGTTCGGCGGGGTGTGGTGGTGGATGTCGCCCGATCCGAAGGTGCTGCCCGAGAAGCTGTGCCGTCCTCCGTGGAAGGTGGCGCCGTAGTTGCTGATGTTCTGGATGATGCGGGCGACCTGCTCGGTGTCGTAGCCCGCCTCCCGAAGCACGTCGCGGACGCAGACCAGCACCTTCTCCGGGATGGCCCGGGTGACGCGGCGGATGTCGTGCGACTGGAAGAGCTGCCGGACCCGGGGCGTGGCCGCCCTCTCCCGGACGCCCATCCGCGGGGAGTAGTCGAAGAACTCCTTGTTGCTCCGGGCCCAGGTGTGCACCCTGTTGTTCCTCCTGGTGGCCGACCGGGAGGCGACCCAGGCCAGGGCCTCGGCCGGGTTGGTCCGCAGGTCCTCCAGGACGCCGAACAGGGAGTCCCCGACGAGCACGGCGACCTCCCCGGCGTCGGCGCCGACGGACAGCGGTTCCTGGGGAACCCGGTAGTCGGGGGACAGGGGAGGCATGACCATGGTCTCGCCCTCGACGTGCAGCAGACCGCCCTGGGTGGACAGGCGCACGAAGACCGTCACCACGACCTGGCTCTCCCACATGCTGATCCCGATCTCCAGGAAGTGCCGGGCGCGTTCGTGGAAGGCGTCGACGAAACCGTCGACCCACTCCTCGCGCAGCGCCCACCTGTTCCGGTCGATCAGCCGCGGGGCGAGGGCCACCACGTCGTCCTGGCGCAGACCCGGCAGGAACACGCAGTCGGCCACCTCGACCTCGCGCCGGGTGCTGCTCCGCACGCCCTCGGTCCCGGTGAGCTTGGGCAGCTCCTCGCGCAGCCTGGCGTAGAGGTCCTTGACCAGGGTCGCGTCGGCCGCGGGAGGGACCTCACGGCCCTCGTCGGGCCGCTCGTACGCGCCGTCCGCGGGGGAGGCCGGGGCGCTCGCGCCGTTCCCGGCCCCGGTCCCGTGGCCGTTGGCCGCCTTCCGGTCCCCGCCGGTCTCCCGGTCCTCCGCCGCGTCCGGCGGCTGCGTCCCCCCGCCGTCCCGGGGCAGGAGCTTGAGCATCACCGGCCAGGAGCTGTGGTGCGCCCCGGTGCCGACGAAGGGCGTGAAGTCGTTGTAGAAGGCCACCGGGACGGAGCCGACACCGCTGCCCGTACGGGGGGAGGCCGCCGCGCTCCGGATGCGGCGGAACGCGGTGTTGGCCCTGAACCGGACCCAGCCGCCGATGGCCACGGCGGCGGCGAGCAGGACGAGCAGACCCAGCCAGAAGGGGATCAGGGAGCCGAATCCGGGGCCGGCGGGGAGGTCCTCCGAGGGGTCGGTGGACCCCCAGGGGTCGTCCTCCATGCCTCCCGTACCGTTCATGTCGCCCATGGCGTCCGCCCCTGCGCCGAACAGCGGCACCAGGAGCGGGGAGGCGAAGGTGTAGAGCATGTAGAGGGCGACCGCGCCGAGGACCAGGGACACGCAGCCCACACGGGGCCGGGCGCCGTCGTGCGTGGCGCGGTACCGCGCCGTCATCGCCAGGGCGAGGACCACGGCCAGGGTGAGGAGCCCCGCCGGGAGGTTGAAGGGGCAGACCAGGAGGGCGGCGCCGAGGAACAGCGCCCCCGCGGTGGCGCGGACGTTCCTCGCCCGGACGCACTCCTCGGTGACCAGGGCCGCGTCCAGCCCGGGTTCCCGGGCCAGGGTGCGGTGGGGGTTCTCCACGCGTTCGCGCAGGACGTCGGCGCGAAAGGCCGGGTCGGTCCAGGCCGCGCAGCTCAGGCGTGAGGTGGAGTCGTACTCGGGCGCGCCCGCGACCGCCTCGACGCTCGCCGCGTCCACGCGCGGGGCCGCGCCCCGTCCGTTGTTGTGTGGTTGTGTCTGGGTCACGACAGGCTCCTTGGGGACACCGAGCCCAGGGGCGGCGTCCTCTGACGAGTGGTCGGGGGGATGGCGGTCGGCGGATGGCACCGCCGCCCGGGGCCCTTTCCGGTCGCGGGCTGAGGCCGAGGGGTCCTCAGGGGTCCAGGGAGGGCGTGTCGCCGGGGACCCGCGCGGAGTCCCAGGCGGTGTCGAAGATCCGTAGGGCGAAGTCGTACAGCTCACCCGGTCGGTGCGCGACGATACACGGCGAGTGGCGCCCGTGTTCGGCACTTCGGTACAGCGTGATGAAGGCGATGTTGTCGGTGGCGACGACCCGGTAGAGGTTCGGCAGGTCGTAGAGGCGGATCTCGGTGTTCGCCCCCTCCCTCGACGCCTGGGCCAGGTAGTGGAAGTTGGCGAGCACCTGCTCGGAGAGCAGTCCCGGGCTGAACCCGGGGTCCACGGAGATCAGCTCCCTCTCCCGGCGTTCCAGCCAGTTCCCCCCGGGGCCGGGGGAGTGGGGGTCGGGCAGGAGAACCCGGACGGAGTCCGGCGGCCGTCCTCCGCCTCTCCACAACGGCGTGAAGCCGTCCCGGGTGAGTTCGTTCCCCCGCCCGACCATGACGCGCAGCCACCGTGCCCGGCCGATCTCCTCGGACAGCTCGGACTTCGCGTCGTCCTGGTGCCGGTGGACCCGCAGGGCCCCGAGCCCGCTGAGGCGGGAGGCCGCCGACAGGAGCCACCAGCGGACCCGCCGGGACAGCAGCCACCCCAGTCCGACGGTGGCGGCGGTGGCCGCCAGGGAGCTGGCGACTCCGAGCGTGAACTCCGTCAAGGCGTGCTCCTCGCGTGCGTTCCGGCGGGTCCGCGGCGTCCCGGGAGGTTTTTCTGGTCAACATGACCTTAATGGAGTCCCTGGTTTTGGTCAAGGGGACCTTTAGTAGGATCGGTGGGATGAGTTCCAGTGCGGGGCCCCCGACGCCCAGGTTTCCGGTTTCCGTGACCGTCGACCTCGTCATATTCACCGTGCGTGACGACGCCCTGCACGTGCTGCTCGTGGAACGGGGCAAGGAACCCTTCCTCGGCCGCGGCGCGCTGCCCGGCGGGTACGTCCGACCGGAGGAGGGCCTGGACGAGGCGGCCCTGCGCGAACTCGGCGAGGAGACCGGACTGGACGGGCGCAAGCTGCACCTGACGCAGCTGCGGGCCTACGGCGACCCCGGCCGCGACCCGAGGGGGCGGGTCGTCACCGTGGCCTACCTGGCGCTGGGGCCGGACCTGCCCACCCCCGTCGCGGGGACCGACGCCGCCGACGCCGTCTGGACGCCGGTCGAGGAGGCGCTCGGCCCGGGCTTCGGCCTGTCCTTCGACCACGGCCGGATCCTGGCCGACGCGGTCGAGGAGGCGCGGTCCCGGCTGGAGTACACGACCGTGGCCGCCGGTTTTTGCCGGGAGCCCTTCACCATCAGCGACCTGCGCAGGGTGTACGAGGTGATCTGGGGTATCTCCCTGGACCCCAGCAACTTCCGCCGCAAGGTCACCAGGACGGCGGGCTTCGTCGAGCCCACCGGGGAGCGGCGCACCGCGGAGGCGGGCCGTCCCGCGGCCCTGTACCGGTTCGGCGGCGCCCGTGAGCTGTACCCGCCGCTCCTGCGCTCCGGTGACGTGGCGGGGGCGGGGGAGCGCGCCGGAGCCGGTGGACGGGGCTGAACCGCTGAGAGGGCGCGGGTCGGTGGGCGGGGTTGAGCCGAGGAGGGCGCCGGGGCAGGAGCGCCGGGGTCGGGGCGCGAGCCGGTGAGCGGGGCGGCGGCCTTGCCTCCGTGTTGACGCGGGGCCGGGCTTCCTCCCCGACGGGCGGGGTAGTCGGGCCGTATGGACGCGACTCCTCAGCACCACGGCTCACCGGCAGCCCTGCCCACCGTCACCAGCCTGTCCGAGCTGGCCGACCTCGTCCGCGGCCGCGACCGCCTCTACCTGCGCTACTCGGACGGCCCCGAGCGGGACCGCCACGTCGTGAGCAAGGACTACGAGAGCGAACTCGAACTCCCCGGGCTCTCGGTCACCGTCCTCACCCCCGAGTCCTGGTGGACCCGGCCCCTGGAGGACTGGCTCTCCCGCCAGGTGCGCAAGTACGCCTCCCTGGTCGAGGACGACCCGGACCGGGTGGGGTGGGTCCTCCAGGGCGACACCGTCGCCCACGGCCCCGACCACGAACCGCTCCTGGACGGGGTGCGGCCGGTCGCCTACCTCTCCGAGGCCGTGATGGAGGAGGCGCAGCGCAGGTACCGGGATCGCTTCGAGGCGGGAAGGAAGCCGACCGATCCGTAGCGGCCGGTCCGCTCCCCGCGCGTTTCGGCCCCCCGGGGGTGGAACCGGATTCGGTCTCCGTGGTTGGCTTCGGGGTATGTTCGCTATCACCGCAGCACGCTTCGCGCCCGACGACCCCGTCTCCGCCCTGGAGGCGGGCGAACGCCCCGACCCCGAGCCCCGCGAGGGGTGGACGACCGTCGACGTCAGGGCCGCGTCCCTCAACCACCACGACCTGTGGAGCCTGCGCGGCGTCGGGCTCAGCGAGGAGCGCCTGCCCATGATCCTCGGCTGCGACGCGGCCGGGGTGGACGAGGACGGCAACGAGGTCATCGTGCACGGCGTCGTCGGCGACCCCGCCGCCGGGGGAGGGGACGAGACGCGCGACCCCCGCCGGTCGCTGCTCTCGGAGGTCCACGACGGCACCTTCGCCGAGAGGGTCCTGGTGCCCCGCGCCAACCTGGTGCCCAAGCCGGAGGAGCTGTCCTTCGAGGAGGCCGCCTGCCTGCCCACCGCGTGGCTCACCGCCTACAGCATGCTCTTCGGCAAGGCCGACCTGCGGCCGGGCTCCACGGTGCTCGTCCAGGGCGCCGGGGGAGGCGTGGCCGCGGCGCTCATCCGGCTGGCGTCGCAGGTGGGCCACCGGGTCTACGCCACCAGCCGCAGCGAGGAGAAGCGGACCAGGGCCCTCTCCCTGGGCGCGCACGCGGCGCTGCCCACCGGCGAGCGCCTGCCGGAGAAGGTCGACGCCGTCTTCGACTCGGTCGGGCAGGCCACGTGGGCGCACTCGCTGCGCTCCCTGAAGCCGGGCGGCGCCGTCATCACCTGCGGCGCGACCAGCGGCGACGCGCCTCCGGCCGAACTCAACCGGGTGTTCTTCCTCCAGCTGCGGGTCCTGGGCTCCACCATGGGCACCCGCGAGGAGCTGGCCGCCCTGGCCCGGATGTGCGTGCGTACCGGCATCCGGCCCGAGATCGACCGGGTGCTGCCCCTGGCCCGGGCCGAGGAGGGCTTCCGGGCGATGGCCGGGGGCGAGCAGTTCGGCAAGATCGTCTTCACCGTCTGAGCGGGCCCGGCGGAGAGGCCGCGGACGCGGCGCGCGGTTTCTGACCTGCGGAGACCCTGTGCTCGTAGCCGTAGCCGTAGCCGTAGCCGTAGCCGTAGCCGTAGCCGTAGCCGATGCTGGTGCTCGGGGCCCGCTCCGGGCGCGGAACCCCGGCTTGCCGGCGCGGCCTGCGTACACACGGGGGCCGGGGCACCTCGGGTGCCCCGGCCCCCTCGCCGTCCGCCGGGCGGACCGCCTACGCGGACCCCGCGCTACCGGCTACTCGTCGTCCTCGTCCTCGTCGCGGCGGCGCTTCTTCTTGCCGTCCCGGCCGGGGCGCAGCAGCGCCTCGGCCAGGGCGAGCACCGTCTCCTCCAGGGAGGCGAACCGCTTGGTGATGTCGTCGTGCGAGTTCTCGACCGCCTCGGTGACGGTCTCCTCCAGCTCGTGCCGGTCCGGGCGCTGCTTCAGCTCGCGCAGCACCGGCGCCACGGCCGAGGTGACGTGCTCGTCGATCTCGTCCAGCTTGCCGGTGTGGTCCAGCTGCGGCCGCTCCACCAGCTCGGTCAGGCGGCGGTGCAGCTCGCTGACCTCCATGGTCTGCGGCAGCTGGTTGAGCCGCTGGTTGAGCGCCTCCAGCCGGTCGTCGAGGGCCTCCATACGGCCGTCCACGCCCTCGAAGTGCCCGCTGACGCCCTCGAACTGGCCCTCGACACCGTTGACCCGGCCGTCCAGGCCGTCCAGGCGGCCGTTGACGCCGTCCATGCGGCCGTCGATGCGGTCGAGCTTGCCCTCGACCCCCTCGAAGCTTCCCTCGAAGTGCCCCTCGAAGGTGTCGAAGCGGTCGGTGAGGCGGCCCAGCTCGTGGTCCACCTTGCCGGTGATCTGCGCAAGGTGGGTGTCGACCTTGCCGGTCAGGGCCTCGCGCTGGCGCTCCAGACGCTCGTCCAGCGCCGTCCGGTGCGCCTCCACCCGCTCGGTGAGCGACTCGGTCAGCGTCCGCGAACGCTCCTCGGACTCGGTGGCGAGCCGGTCGCCGTTCTCCTGGACGAACGTCCGCAGCTCGGCGAAGTCGGAGGTGACGCGCTCGGCGTCCTCGGCGATCCGGGCGCCCAGGGCGTCGGTGCGCTCGGTCACCGCCTCGCGCAGGCGCTCGGAGGCGGCCTCGGCCTGCTCCCGGGTCTCGGTGCGGCCCAGCTCCATCTGCTCGTTGAGCTCGGCCAGGCGCTGGCGCAGGTGGGTGCGCAGCTCGGTGAGCGACGACTCGTGGTCCTCGCGGAGCTTGGCGAGCGCGCCGGTGACGTCGGCGACCGCGGCGGTCGTCTCGGCGTTGTTCTCCTCGGCCTGGGTGCTGAGGTAGCCGACGCTCTCGGCCAGCTTGGCGGTGAGGGATTCGTGGCGCTCGGCGGAGGAGGTGGACAGGGCGCCCAGCTCCTCGGTCAGGGCGGCGGTGCGCTCGCCCAGCTCGCCGGTGTTCTCCTGAAGGCGCGACAGCAGCGTCTCGTGCTGCTCGGCGGTGCGCTCCTCCATCGAGGTGCGCAGACGCTCGGTGCGCTCCTCCACGAGCGTGCGCAGCTCGCCGTTGGCCTGCTCCGCCCTGGCGGCGGCCTCCTCGGCCTTGGCCTCGACGGTCTCGCCCAGCCGGGCGTCGGCCGCGGCCAGGGCCTCGCGGCTCTCGCTCACGACGGCGGTGAGGCTCTCGCGGCTCTCGTTGACGACGGCGGTGAGGCTCTCGCGGCTCGCGGCCACGGCCTCTGCCAGCTCGGTGCGGCCCTCGGCCAGGGCCTCGGAGATCTCGGTCCGCCCGCCGGCGAGCGCCTCGGCCAGTTCGGTGCGGCTCTCGCCGACCGCGGCGGTGAGGGCCTCGTGGCGGCTCTCCGCCGACTCCGAGAGCGCGGACAGCGACGCCTGCACGGCCTCGGTCCTGGCGGTCAGGGAGGCCAGCGCGGTGTCGAGCGCGTCCAGGCGGGCGCCGAAGGTCTCGCTCAGCCCGTCCAGGCGGGCGCCGAGGGTCTCTCCGAGTCCGTTCAGACGGGTGTCGAGGCTCTCGTCCAGCCCCGTCAGGCGCTCGCCCAGCTCGTTGACCTGCTCGGAGGTGCGGTTGCCCGTCTCCGCCATCCGCTGGAGGCGGGTGAGCGCGGTGTCCAGGTGACCGGCGATGCGGTGGGTGTCCGCGCGCAGGGAGGGCAGGTCCGAGAGGGGCTTGACCTGCTGGGCGACGACCTCGATGTGCTCGGCGAGGGTCTCCGCCCACTCCGGCGGCCGGGCGAGGAACTCGTCGACGCGGCCGTTGACCGTGGCGACCGACTCGGTGAGGGCGGTGAGCTCGCGCTCGCGCAGCTCGCGGAGCAGCCACTCCATGCCCTCCAGGCGCTGGCGCATCTCCTCGCTGACGGCGCCCTGCGACTTCTGCTCGGAGACGTGCTCCTGGGCGGCCTGGGAGAGCAGGTCACGCATGCGGTCGGAGATCCCCGCCTGACCTCCTCCGTTGAGGAAGTTGTGATTGGTCTGTTCCACCGAGGTGCTCCTTATTTTTCTGGCGCTCCCGTACCCGTCCGGGGGAGTGGACGGTGGGTTCCGGACGGCTCGGGTTCTCGATGGTCCCCGGGTGGACGGTGTTTTTGCACCAGTACGGCCTCATCGTGACTGGAGTGTGACTGAGCGTATACACGCGAGGCAAGGCCTGTTCTTCTGCTGAACCGCGGGGGCGGGTCAACGATCACGGCCTTCCGGGTGAATCCATGAGAAGGGAAAGAATTCGCGCCGCCAGTTTAACGACACGCGCCGCTCCTCCCCCAGGGGACCGCCAAAGATCTGGGTGGGGAAGGTAACGATCTGGCCCGATGTCGTGATCCGCGGCCCCAGGGTGCACTCCAGCCACCTCGTCCACGGTTGTCCACAGGTGGGAACGTGTCCTTGCGGGCCGGTCGCGGGGAGGGGGACACTCGAACACGGGGGCGGCGCACTCACCCGACGGTGACGCGTGGCGCCCCCGAATCCAGCCTAGGCCGACGCCTCCACCGCCCGCCAGCCCCCGTCGGGCCTGTGGACACCGGCACGCGCTCCTCGCGAACGGTCCCCCACCGGCGTCACCATCGACGCCGACGGTGACGCCGGTGGCAGGAGCACCGGTGAAGGCGGCCCCGTACGCGCACCGGTGGCGGAACCCGTCGCCCGCACCGGTCGGCCCGCTAACCCCGCCGCGGGTCGCCCACCTCGCGGCACAGCAGGCAGAAGGGCCGCTCGCCGATCCGCGTGAGCACGACCGTCACCGACTCCGGGCCGGAGGCGCGCAGGTCCCGGCGCAGCTTCTCGGTGTCCACCGCCGAACCCCGCTTCTTGACGGTCACCGTCCCCGCCCCGAGGCCGCGCACCGCCGAGCGCAGCCGCTTCAGCGAGAACGGCAGCACTTCCACCACCTCCAGCACCCGCCACAGCGGCGAGAGCACAGCGCTGTCCGCGGTGAAGTACGCGATCCGCTCGTCCAGCAGGGCGCCGTCCACCCGCGCCGCCGCCTCCGCCACCAGGTGCGAGCGCACCACGGCCGGGTCCGGGTCGTACAGGTAGCGCCGGGCCGACGCCACCGGGGCCGGGCCCAGACCGGGGTCGGCGTCCAGGTGCGCCACCGCGCCCTCGCGGGCGAGCAGCCCCTCGCGCTCGTGCAGCACCGTCGCCCGGCGCCGCGGCCCGTCGGCCAGCGCGCCGAACCACAGGGCGGTCTCCTTCAGCTCCCCGTCCACCGAGATCCACTCGGCCGCCGCGTCCCCGGGCAGCGCCTCGTGCGGGACGCCCGGCGCGGCCTTGAGGCAGGCCGCCTGCGCCCCCGAGGCCAGGTCCACGGCCGTGTCCCACGGCGGGGAGTAGGCCGAGGGGTCGAACACCCGGCCGCGCCCGCCCCGCCGGGCGGGGTCGCAGAACAGCAGCGGGTACCGGCCGGGCGCGGTCGCGGAGGCGTCGCCCTCGCGGACCCGGGCCAGCCCGGACAGGCCCAGGGCCCCGATGTTGGCGCGGGCCACCGCGACCGTGAGGGGGTCGGCGTCCACGCCCTCGACCGGAACGCCGCGCGCGGCCAGGGCCAGCAGGTCCGCGCCGACCCCGCAGCACAGGTCGCCCGCGGCGGCGCCGTCCAGGCCCCGCCCCGACGACCCGGCCGAGCCGATCGCCCCGGCCATGCGCTCCGCGCGGTAGTCGGCCACCACGCGCCGGGTGGACTGCTCCAGCCCGTTGGGCGTGAAGAACATCCGCCGCGCGAGTTCGCCGAACTTGGCCCGCCCGCGTTCGCGCAGGGAGACCTGGGTCAGGACGGCGTTTACCAGCTCGGATACGGGTAGACCGGGGTCGAGGGCCGCCACGCGCGGATCACCGCGCAGCAGTGAGGCCGCGGCGAGCTGGTCCCCGGCGGCGGCCTTCGGGTCCACCCCCGCCAGGACCTCCCGGCCCGCGTCGGTGAGCAGGGCCTCGAAGGCGGGCAGGCGCATGGGTTCCCCCCGGGCGTCGAAGGAGCGGTGTTCGGACGCGACCGGGCCCCGCCCCGGAGGGAGCCCCCGGGGAAGTCCCCTGACCGGGGGTCACGGTCACATTTCCATTCTGGCACTCTCGGGGGTAGAGTGCTAACCGCGACGAGGCCGGTCTGGCACCCGCGACGACAGGCCGCCGTGGTCGCCCCTTTTTCGCAGTCGGTCCGTGCACCAGTGCGGGCCGAGATCAGTACACCGAAACCTTGAAGGGGGAGGTCACACCGTGTCGACCGCCACCAAGACCGTGCTGAAGCCGCTCGAGGACCGCGTCGTGGTCCGGACGCTGGAGGCCGAGCAGACCACCGCTTCCGGTCTGGTCATCCCGGACACCGCCAAGGAGAAGCCCCAGGAGGGCGAGGTCCTGGCCGTGGGCCCGGGCCGCTGGGACGACGAGGGCGAGAACCGCATCCCGCTGGACGTGAAGGTCGGCGACGTCGTCCTGTACAGCAAGTACGGCGGCACCGAGGTCAAGTACGACGGCGAGGAGTACCTGGTGCTCTCCGCCCGCGACCTTCTCGCTGTCGTCGAGAAGTAGGTCTCCGCGGGGCCCGCTCCATCGGGCCCGGAGCCATCCGCATCCCGCACCGGTCGGCGCACAGCCGGGCGGGCGGGATGCTCTCTTTCGACCAGCCTGAAGAGGAAGCACCCACATGCCGAAGATCCTGGAGTTCGAGGACGACGCCCGTCGCGCCCTCGAACGGGGCGTCGACCGCCTCGCCAACGCCGTCAAGGTGACGCTCGGCCCGCGCGGTCGCAACGTCGTCATCGACAAGAAGTTCGGCGCCCCCACCATCACGAACGACGGCGTGACCGTCGCCCGTGAGGTCGAGCTGGACGACCCCTACGAGAACCTGGGCGCCCAGCTGGTCAAGGAGGTCGCCACCAAGACCAACGACGCGGCCGGTGACGGCACCACCACCGCGACCGTCCTGGCCCAGGCCCTCGTCCGCGAGGGTCTGCGCAGCGTGGCCGCCGGCGCCTCCCCGATGTCCCTGAAGAAGGGCATCGACGCCGCCGCCGCCAAGGTGTCGGAGATCCTCCTGGAGCGCGCCCGCCCCGTCGAGGAGCGCGCGGACATCGCCTACGTCGCCACCAACTCCGCCCAGGACGCCCAGATCGGCGACCTGATCGCCGAGGCGTTCGACAAGGTCGGCAAGGACGGCGTCATCACGGTGGAGGAGGCCCCGACCTTCGGTCTGGACCTGGACTTCACCGAGGGCCTCCAGTTCGACAAGGGCTACGTCTCGCCCTACTTCGTCACCGACGGCGACCGCCAGGAGGCGGTGCTGGAGGACGCGCTGATCCTGATCAACCAGGGCAAGATCAGCAGCCTCAACGACCTGCTGCCCGTGCTGGAGAAGGTCGTCCAGAGCAAGAAGCCCCTGCTCATCATCGCCGAGGACATCGACGGTGACGCCCTGGGCGCCCTGGTGCTCAACAAGATCCGCGGCACCCTCAACGTCGCCGCGGTCAAGGCGCCCGGCTTCGGCGAGCGCCGCAAGGCCATGCTCCAGGACATCGCGGTCCTCACCGGCGGCCAGGTCGTCGCCGAGGAGGTCGGCCTGACCCTGGAGAACGTGGACCTCGACGCGCTGGGCGGCGCCCGCCGCGTCACGATCACCAAGGACGCCACCACCATCGTGGACGGCGCCGGGGAGCAGTCCGAGGTCGAGGACCGCGTCCGCCAGATCCGCAAGGAGATCGAGGCGAGCGACTCCGACTGGGACCGCGAGAAGCTCCAGGAGCGCCTGGCCAAGCTCGCGGGCGGTGTCTCCGTCCTGCGCGTGGGCGCCGCCACCGAGGTGGAGCTCAAGGAGAAGAAGCACCGCCTGGAGGACGCCATCTCGGCGACCCGCGCGGCCATCGAGGAGGGCATCGTCGCCGGCGGCGGCGCCTCCCTGGTGCACGCTTCCAAGGCGCTGGACTCGGACGACCTCGGCCTGACGGGCGACGAGGCCACCGGTGTGGCGATCGTGCGCCGCGCCCTGGTCGAGCCCGCCCGGTGGATCGCGGAGAACGCGGGCGCCGAGGGCTACGTGGTCACCCACCGCGTGTCGGAGCTGGAGGTCGGCCACGGCTACAACGCCGCGACCGGCACCTACGGCGACCTGACCTCGCAGGGCATCCTCGACCCGGTCAAGGTGTCCCGCTCCGCCGTGCAGAACGCCGCCTCCATCGCGGGCATGCTGCTGACCACCGAGGTGCTGGTGGCGGACAAGCCCGAGGACGATGAGGACGACGGGCACGGCCACAGCCACTAGGCACGGCGGCCGGGCCTTCCGTGGGCCGCGGGTCCCAGGGCCCTCGGGCCTTCCGGACCCGAGGAACCCCGGAGCACGGCCACGGCGGCCGGGGCGCGTCCGGCGGACACGGCCCGGCCGAGACGGGGGCGGAGCGGTTGCTCCGCCCCCGCGCACTATCACGCACGTCACAGGTTTCCCTCGGCGGCACAGATGTTTTCGGGTGATTTTCCCGAAACGTGACCATTCTGTAGTTGCCGATCCGAGTGGTTCAGTCCGGCGGTGGGGGCATCATTCCTAGCGTGACGGTGACGGATGCAGGCGCCCGGGGGCAGCGGGACCACACGGGGTTGAACCATCTGGGATCGCTGGCGGTCCGGGGGGACGACGGGGCGATGGACTCGCTGCTGCGCGAGGTCCGCCCCATGGTGGTCAGGTACTGCCGTGCCCGCCTGGCCCGGGTCTCGGGGCTGGCCCACTACTCCGACGACGTGGCCCAGGAGGTGTGTATCGCCCTGCTCTCGGCGATACCGCGCTACCAGGACCGCGGCCGCCCCTTCGCGGCCTTCGTGTTCGGCATAGCGGCCCACAAGGTGGCCGACACCCTGCGCGGTGCGGGCAGGGTCGAGACGGTGCCCACCGACTCCGTGCCCGAGCGCCCCGACGAGGGGCCGGGGCCCGAGGAGTCGGCGGTGCGGGTGATCGAGGCCCAGCGGGCCCGGGAGCTTCTCGACGAGCTGCCCGAGCAACAGCGCAAACTGCTGGTCATGAGGGTCATCGCAGGACTTACGGCGGATGAGACGGGACATGTTCTTGGAATGTCGGCGGGAGCGGTACGGGTTGCCCAGCACCGAGCTATTGCTCGGCTTCGGCAGGTGGCCGTGGCGAACCGCCTCGTCCCCTGAGCACTCCGGACGCCCCCGGCCCGGACGCCGCCGGTGCCCCGACCGCCCCCGGGTGCGCGGATACTGCCGCGCCCTCGGGCCGTCGGGCTACCTCCGCCCCTAGAGCCGCCCCGTCCTCCCGAGGCGCGTGCCACGGGTCGGGTCATGGGGTGACCACCTCATGTGACCCGTTGTGCGGCGACCGCCACCGGGGACCGCGGCGACGGCTCGGAACGGCCCCGACCGCCGCCTCCCCCTCTCCCGGGGACGGCGGGAACGGGGGGAGGACCCCGGACCCCCTGGGGCGCAGGGGAAACCGCGTGCGGGGCGGGGGCGGAGAGAGGGCCGCGCAAACCGTGAGGCTGGTCACTTTCGGCCCGGGGTGACGGGTCAAACACCCTGTTCCACCGGAGGCGCACGGGACCACGACCTAGGATGAGACGACACGCGAGGGCGAGACCGCGCAGGTGTGCCGGGAAAGCGGAGGTTGTGTCATGGGCCAGAGCCAGGAGTACAGCGACTACGGGGACAAACTCCTTCCCCCCGGACTGACCTACGACGACGTCCTTCTGGTCCCGGCCTACTCCGATCTCCAGCCGGGCGAGGTCGACACCACCACCCGCCTGTCGCGCAACCTCACGCTGCGGATCCCGCTGCTGTCCGCGGCGATGGACACCGTCACCGAGGCACGCATGGCCGTGGCGATGGCCCGCCAGGGCGGCGCGGGCGTCCTGCACCGCAACCTCTCCGTCGAGGACCAGGCCAGCCAGGTCGACCTGGTCAAGCGCTCCGAGGCGGGCATGGTCACCGACCCGGTCACCTGTCAGCCCGAGGACACCCTCGCCGAGGTCGAGCGCCTGTGCGCCCACTACCGGATCTCCGGCGTGCCCGTCACCGACGGCGCCGGGATCCTGGTCGGCATCGTCACCAACCGGGACATGCGCTTCGAGAGCGACCGGGGCCGCCTGGTCCGCGACGTGATGACCACGGAGAACCTGGTCACCGCCCCCGTGGGCGTCAGCCGGGAGCAGGCCTTCGACCTGCTGCGCAGGCACAAGGTCGAGAAGCTGCCGCTGGTCGACGGCCAGAACCGGCTGCGCGGCCTGATCACCGTCAAGGACTTCATCAAGAGCGAGCAGTACCCCGACGCCACCAAGGACGCAGACGGCCGCCTCGTCGTCGGCGGCGCCGTGGGCGTGGGCGCCGAGGCGGAGGAGCGCGCCAAGCGGCTCGTGGAGGCCGGTGTCGACTTCATCGTCGTGGACACCGCCCACGGCCACTCCTCGGGGCTCGCGGACATGATCGCCAAGCTCAAGGCCAACTCGCGCGCCGACATCGTCGCGGGCAACGTCGCCACCCGCGCCGGGGCGCAGCTGCTCATCGACGCCGGGGCCGACGCCGTCAAGGTCGGTGTGGGCCCGGGCTCCATCTGCACGACGCGGGTCGTGGCCGGTGTGGGCGCCCCGCAGCTCACCGCCATCCTGGAGGCCGCCAAGGCGTGCGGCCCGGCGGGCGTCCCGCTCATCGCCGACGGAGGGCTCCAGTACTCCGGTGAGATCGCCAAGGCCATCGCGGCCGGGGCCAGCACCGTGATGCTCGGCAGCCTGCTCGCGGGCGTGGAGGAGAGCCCCGGTGAGCTGATCTTCATCAACGGCAAGCAGTTCAAGGCCTACCGGGGCATGGGCTCGCTCGGCGCCATGCGCGGCCGCTCCTTCTCCAAGGACCGCTACGCGCAGGCCGACGTGGCCAGCGAGGACAAGCTGGTCCCCGAGGGCATCGAGGGCCAGGTGCCCTTCCGCGGCCCGCTTCAGGCGGTCGCCCACCAGCTCGTCGGCGGTCTGCACCAGTCCATGTGGTACGCCGGGACCCGTACGCTGGACGAGCTGCGCGAGCGCGGCCAGCTCATGCGCATCACCAGCGCCGGTCTGCGCGAGAGCCACCCGCACGACATCAAGATGACGGTCGAGGCGCCCAACTACAACGCCCGCTGACGCGGCGGCCGGGCGGCCCGGCGCCGCCCCCCTTCGGGGTCGATAGACTCACGGCGGCAGGAAACGCGCCGGTAGACCGTCCGGCGAGGCACGTCAGAGGGGATCGAAACGTTGGCTCAGGTGGAGATCGGGCTGGGCAAGAACGGACGCCGGGCCTACGAGCTCGACGAGATCGGGATCGTGCCTGCCCGGCGGACGCGGGACCCGGAGGAGGTGTCCATCGCCTGGCAGATCGACGCCTACCGGTTCGAGACCCCGCTCGTGGTCAGCCCCATGGACAGCGTGGCCTCGCCCCGGACCGTCGTGGCCGTGGGCGAGCAGGGCGGCCTCGGCGTGCTCGACCTCGAAGGGCTCTGGACCCGCTACGAGGACCCGGATCCGCTGCTCCAGGAGATCCGTGAGCTCGACGACGTCGCCGCCACCCGGCGGCTCCAGGAGATCTACGCGGCGCCGATCCAGGAGGAGCTGATCGGCCGCCGGATCGAGGAGATCCGCGACGCGGGCCTGGTCACCGCCGCCCGGCTGTCGCCGCAGCGCACCGCCCAGTACCACAAGGCGGTCGTCGACGCGGGCGTGGACATCTTCGTGATCCGCGGCACCACGGTGTCGGCCGAGCACGTGTCCGGCCGCGCCGAGCCGCTCAACCTCAAGCAGTTCATCCACGAGCTGGACGTGCCGGTCGTGGTCGGCGGCTGCGCCACCTACACGGCGGCGCTGCACCTGATGCGCACCGGCGCCGCGGGCGTGCTGGTCGGCTTCGGGGGCGGCTCGGGCCACACCACCCGCTCCGTGCTGGGCGTGGCCGTGCCGATGGCCAGCGCCATCGGCGACGTGGCCGCGGCCCGCCGCGACTACCTGGACGAGTCCGGCGGCCGGTACGTGCACGTCATCGCCGACGGCGGCATGACCGGCAGCGGCGACATCGCCAAGGCCCTGGCCTGCGGCGCCGACGCCGTCATGGTGGGCTCCCCGCTCGCGCGCGCCACCGAGGCGCCCGGCGGCGGCTACCACTGGGGCAGCGAGGCGCACCACAGCGAGCTGCCGCGCGGCGAGCGCCTCCACGTCGGCACGATCGGCGACCTGAAGTCGATCCTGCACGGCCCGGCCTCCACCAGCGACGGTTCCATGAACCTCATGGGTGCTCTTCGTCGCACGATGGCCACCTCCGGCTACACCGACCTCAAGGAGTTCCAGCGGGTCGAGGTCGTGGTCAACCCGCACTAGAGGGGTGTGTTCGCCCAGGACACGGACCCGAAAGGGCCGCGCCGGTCCCAGCCGGCGCGGCCCTTCGCGTGTGCGGCCCCGCCGCGCGGCGGCCCCCCGTGCCCGAGGGCGCCGGGCACGAGGGGCCGCCGGTCGCGTACTTTGGTTCCGGCGTGATGTGGAATTGACGTTTCCTTGACGATGTGGAGAGCCCATGGGTGAACGACGCACGTCCGGGGCCGAGGGGCGCCGGAGTCGTGGCCCGCTGGTCGCCGTCTGCGTGACGCTGACGGTGTGCCTGCTGCTGACCGGTGGAGTGGTCGTCCTGGTCAACCGGATCTCCGACGCGTTCAACGAGTGGTCGCCGCCCAGCGCCTCGGGCGTCGAGCCGCCGGCGGGCACGATCCAGACCCCGCCCCACGACGAGCTCACCGGCCCGCCGGAGCCCGCGGACGTGGCCCCGGAGGAGGGCGACCCCGCCCCCGAGGAGGCGGGCGCCGACGAGCGCCAGACCCCCGCCGTCGAGGAGCGCCCCAGCGCCGAGTGGCTCGACCAGGTGTCGGAGGCGACCGGGATCCCGCGCCGGGCCCTGGAGGGGTACGCGGGCGCGCAGCTGGTGGTCGCCCGGGACCAGCCCTCGTGCCAGCTGTCCTGGCCCACCCTGGCCGGGATCGGCTACATCGAGTCGCACCACGGCACCTACGCCGGGGGAGAGATCGGCGACGACGGCAACACGACCGTCGACATCATCGGCATCCCGCTGGACGGCACCAACCGGACCCGGGCCATCCCGGACACCGACGGCGGCCGGTACGACGGCGACACCGAGTGGGACCGGGCGATCGGCCCGATGCAGTTCATCCCGCACACCTGGGAGCGCTGGGGCGACTCCCCGTCCGGTGGCGACCCCGACCCGCACAACATCGACGACGCCGCGCTCGCCGCGGCCCGGTACCTGTGCGCGGAGGGCCGCGACCTGACCGTCGCGGCCGACTGGGAGGCGGCGATCCTGGAGTACAACCGCTCCGACGAGTACGTCGCCGACGTCCTGGCCTACGCGCACGCCTACGCCGACGCGGCCTGACCCGGCCGTCTGACCAGACGGACTGATCCGGTGGTCCGACCCGGCGGTCGGCCCTCGCGGGCGGGCCGTCTCCGGCCCGCCTCGGGGGCGCCGCGCGCCCTGCCCGCCGACAGCCGTCGCCCCGGTCCGACCGGGTCCGACGCCCCCGGCGCGTTGACGGTCACCGCCGGACCGCTCCTGCTGGTCCTCGACATCTCCCGGGGCCAGAGCGTCGGCTGGGCCTTTCGGCAGAGCACCGCGGTCGCCGCCCTCCCCGCCCAGGCCCTGACGAGGAGGTGAAACGCTTCCCGCCCCCATCCGAACTCCCCGTGACACGCCGGTGCCGGACACCCGGTGTGATCATCGACCCCGGTTAGCCTGGGGCCCTCTCGGATGGACACGGGCCCGGGGCGGGTATGCGCCTGGGAGGAGACCCATCGAGACGGAGGAGACGGATGACTACCACCTGGCTGGGACCGAAGGGGCGCGCCGAGACGCTCGCGTCGATGGCCGACGAGGAACTCGACGTCCTCGTGGTCGGGGGAGGCATCGTCGGGGCGGGCATCGCCCTGGACGCGGTCTCGCGCGGACTGTCCACGGGGCTGGTCGAGGCGCGCGACTTCGCGTCGGGCACCTCCAGCCGGTCCAGCAAGCTCATCCACGGCGGCCTGCGCTACCTGGAGCAGTTCGACTTCGAGCTCGTCCGCGAGGCGCTCCACGAACGCGGCCTGCTCCTCACCACCATCGCCCCGCACCTGGTCCGCCCGGTGCCGTTCCTGTTCCCGTTCGCCCACCACTGGGAGCGCGCCTACATCGGCGCGGGCGTCACCCTCTACGACGCCCTCGCCATGAGCTCGCGCAACAACCGCGGACTGCCCACGCACCGCCACCTGACCAGGTCCGGGGCGCTGCGGGTCTTCCCCGCGCTCAAGCGCAGCGCCCTCGCCGGGGCCATCCAGTACTGGGACTGCCAGGTGGACGACGCCCGCCTGGTCATCAGCGTGCTGCGCACCGCCGCCGGCCTGGGGGCCAAGATCGCCTCCCGCGCCCAGGCGGTCGGGTTCCTGCGCGAGGGCGAGCACGTCGTCGGCGCCACCGTCGCCGACCTGGAGGGCGGCGGCGAGCGGCGCGTCCGGGCCCGCCAGGTGGTCAACGCCGCCGGGGTGTGGACCGACGACATCCAGGAGATGGTCGGCGGCCGGGGCCAGATCCACGTCAGCGCGTCCAAGGGCATCCACCTCGTGGTGCCGCGCGACCGCATCCAGGCCTCCTCCGGGATGATCCTGCGGACCGAGAAGAGCGTCCTGTTCGTCATCCCGTGGGGCCGCCACTGGATCATCGGCACCACCGACACCGCGTGGGACCTGGACAAGGAGAACCCCGCGGCGAGCCGGGCCGACATCGACTACGTCCTCGACCACGTCAACCAGGTCCTGCGCACGCCCCTGGGCCGGGACGACGTCGAGGGCGTGTACGCGGGTCTGCGACCGCTGCTGACGGGGGAGTCGGAGGAGACCTCCAAGCTCTCCCGCGAGCACACGGTGGCCCATCCCGTGCCCGGCCTGGTCCTCATCGCCGGGGGCAAGTACACGACCTACCGGGTGATGGCCAAGGACGCGGTGGACGCGGTCGCGCACGGCCTGGGCAACGGGATCCCGGCCTCGGTCACCGACCGGCTGCCCCTGGTGGGCGCGGACGGCTACTGGGCGCTGTACAACCAGCGCCACCGGCTGGCCCGGAACTCGGGGCTGCACGTCTCCCGCGTCACCCACCTGCTGCGCCGCTACGGCGCCTCGGTCCACGACCTGCTCGACCTGGTCCGGGAGCGCCCCGACCTCGGCCGACCGCTCGCGCACGCCGAGGACTACCTGCGCGCCGAGATCGTCTACGCGGCCGAGGCCGAGGGGGCCCGCCACCTGGAGGACGTCCTGTCCCGGCGCACCCGGATCTCCTTCGAGACCTGGGACCGGGGCATCGCCGCCGCCGAGGAGGCGGCCGAGCTGCTCGCCGGTCCGCTGGAGTGGAACGAGGAGCAGATCGGGCGGGAGGTCGAGTACTACCGCAAGGGGATCGAGGCCGAGCGCGCGGCGCAGGAGCAGGACACCGACCAGGAGGCGGACGCGATCCAGCACGGGGCCCCGGAGATCGTCCCGGAGGCCAACATCACGCGGCCCTGAGCGCGCGGCGCGGGCGGTTTACCCGGGGGAGCGCCGCCGGGGACCGCCCGCGTCCGAGCCGCCGCACGGTCGGGCCCTCGGCGGTCGCTCCTCCGCGGGCGGGGCCAGCGGGGACCGGCCGCCCGCCGCCCTCAGGAGAGCTGTCCGACGACCGGCTCCAGCTCGCCCCTGAGCCACTCCAGCCCGATGGGCGCGGGGGAGTTCAGCGCGTTGGCGAAGGCCAGGTCGGCGTAGTACACGGTCGAGGCCCCGACCGCGGGCAGCTCCTGGAAGAGGGGGTCCTCGGCCAGCCTGTCGCGGTCCTCCCCGGTCGGGGCCCACACCATGAGCACGTCGGCGTCGAGTTCCCCGGTGCGCTCCAGCGGCAGCGGGTCGCCCGTCTGGGTGTTGTCCTGGTTGTCGGCGGGCCGCAGCCCGAACAGTTCGAGCACCGAGCCGTTGCCGAAGGCGTACCGCCCCGGGTCGGCGCGCACCCACTGGTAGGTCCTGGAACCGATGTCGGGCACCCGCCCGCCGACCTCGGCGAACGCCGCGCTGATGCCGGTGATCAGCTCCTCGGCCTCCTCCTCCCTGCGCAGCGCTTGGGCGGTGGTGCGCAGGCGCGCGTCCCAGTCCACGTTGAGGGCCTCGGAGTCCGGGGCGACCGTCGGCGCGATGGCGTTGAGCCGCTCGAACGTGGTCGCGTCCGGAACCTGGTAGGTCTGGGCCAGGATCAGGTCGGGCTCCACGGAGGCGATGGCTTCGAGGTTGGGTCCGCCGTCGGCCGAGACCAGGCCGGGGTCGGCGATCCCGGCCAGCTCCTCGGCCAGCCAGGGGGTGGCGGCCTCCAGGGTCTCGGGGTCGGCGGCGACGGCGACCGGCGTCACCCCCAGGGAGACGGCCTCGTCCGCCGCGGCGAAGCCCAGGGCCAGGACCCGGCTCGGGCTCTCCTCGACCGTGACCCCGCCGTGCCGGGTCTGGACGGTCACGGGGTAGCCGTCGGCGCCGGGGGAGGACCGCTGGTCGGCCTCCCCGGCCCCGGTCGCGCATCCGGCCACGGCGGCGGCCAGCGCGATCGCCGCCACGGCCAGGCGCCTCCCGCGGCCGACCGCCGCGCGCTCCCGTGCAGTCCTCACGTACGCCCACCTCTCACTCGTCGCGAAGCGCTGCTCCGCGCCGCACGGCGGACACGGGGGAGCCGTGGGGGCTCCCGCTCCAGCGCGCGGTTAAGGGAAGCCTTACCTTATTCTCTGCTTGCGGGAGGGTGCCACACCGCCCTCCCCGAAGCGGCGTCCGGACGCGGGACGGGTGCGCGGCCGGGGACCGGCGTCGCGCGTTCGCGGGCAGGTCCCCGCGTTCCCGAGCGGGTCCCCGCGCGGGCCCGCCGCCCCGTCGCCCCGTGGGCCCGAGGGGCCGAGGGCCCGCTACGCTCGGTCGCATGTGGCGATTCGTACGCAAACCAGCCAGGGTGCCGCGTCGGGGCGCCGACATCGGGGCGCACCTGGTACCGGAGGCCTTCGGAGTCGACCCGGTCCTGAGGACCGCGTGCGAGGCCGTCCGCGAGGGCGACCTCGAAGCCGGCACCCCTCTGCTCGTGGAGAGCCGGGAGGACCCCGAGACCCGCGTGCTGCGGGTCGAGGCGCTGGCCAGGGCCGCCGTCGACCTGCCCGAGGAGATCGTCGGACTCATGGCGGCCGGTGCCGACGGGGCCGACACCATGCTCTGGCTGGGCCACACGCTGCTGGCCCGCGCCCTGGTCCGGCCCTCCGGCGGGACCAGGGCCGACGAGAAGGCCGCCTCCGCCGCCCTGCACGAGGCGGTGGAGGCACTGGAGGCCGCCGCGCGGCTGCGCCCCGACGACGCGGCGCCCTGGGCCGGGCTCCAGACCGCCGCGATGGGCCTGGGCGCGGACCGGGAGGAGAAGGACCGGATCTGGCGTGAGATCACCGCCCGCGCGCCCCACCTGTTCCCCGCCCACACGGTCCGCACGCGCACCCTGTCGGCCGCCCGGGGCGGCAGCACCGAGGAGATGTTCGCGTTCGCGGGAGCCGCAGCCGACACCGCGCCCGCGGGCAGCCCCCTGCCGTCCGTGCTCGCCCTCGCCCACGCCGAGCACGTGCGCACGGAGCAGAAGCGCCTGCTCGCCGAGGGCAGCGCCCCCTACATCGTGGACATGGCCCTGGGCCGCCTGCACGGGGAGTCGGTCCAGGAGCTGTTCGAGCTCGCGCGGACGTGGGCCGCCGAGGCGGTGCCGCATCCGCGCGACGCCCAGGCCCACCACCTGTTCGGATGGGCCTTCCACCGGGCCGGGATGGCGCAGGCGGCGCACTGGCACCTGACCGCCGTGGGAACCGTGCGGTGCGACGTGCCCTGGTCCTTCTTCGGCCCCGCCCACACCGAACTGATCCGCGCGATGGCCGAACTCGGGGTCGATCCTGGCCGGGAGACCCAGGGGCCGGCGGCGACCTGAGTACCGCTACTCAGGTGGGGGCGACGCACAGCGGGCAGTCTGGGGACATGAACCACCGCTCTCCCGCCCCCGCCCCCGTCTCGCGCACGGTCCCGCTCGCCGTGGCCGCGGCCCTCGCCGCCGCGGCCCTGGCCCACCTGGTCGGGTGGGGCGTCGCCCACGCCATGGACGCGGCCCACACGGCGCCCGACGCCAACATCGGCGCCGGGATGGCCCTGCTGCTCCTGCCCTTCCCCCTCGCCCCGGTCATGGCCTGGCCGCTGGCCCGGGCCCTCCGCCTGCCCCGCCCCGGGATCACGGCGCTGATCTGCGCCCCCGTGTACCTGCTGCTGGCCGTCGGGGTGTGGACCGTGTGGCCCGGCGCGGCCGACCGGGTGCCGCGGACCTCGTTCCTGCACCCCGTGCTCGAATCCACGTGGAGCCTGGTCGCCGCCAACGCGCTCATCCTCGCGGTCACGCTGGTCGCCGCGGCGCTGGTCGTCCGCGGTCGGTCCGCCCGCGCCGTCCGATCCTGAGGGCGCACGTGCCCCGGCGCCCGAAAAGCCCTCGCCAGGGCCGCGGGGGCTCGGCCACAATGCACGGGTGCTACTGACGATCACGACCACGGCGAACCCGGCGACGGACCTCGGTTTCCTGCTGCACAAGCACCCCGACAGGGCGCAGAGCTTCGAGCAGTCCTTCGGCACCGCCCACGTCTTCTACCCCGAGGCCACCGAGCAGCGCTGCACCGCCGCGCTGATGCTCGACGTCGACGCGCAGGCGCTGCTGCGCACGCGCACGTCGGTGAGCACGCCCGACTTCGCACTGGCCCAGTACGTCAACGACCGCCCCTACGCGACGTCGTCGCTGTTCACGGTGGCGCTGGGGCGGGTCATGCGCTCCGCGCTGCGGGGGGACTGCAGGCAGCGCCCCGAGCTGGCGCGCACGCCGATCCCGCTGGAGCTGCGCATGCCCGCGGTGCCCTGCCGGGGCGGCGCCGAGCGCGTGCGGTCGCTGTTCGAGCCCCTGGGGTGGGCGGTGGAGGCCGAACCGGTCCCGCTCGACCCCGGGCTGCCCGGATGGGGCGACTCCCACTACCTGTCGCTCACCCTCACCGGCACCGTCCGGCTGTCCGAGGCGCTCAGCCACCTGTACGTGCTGCTGCCGGTCCTGGACGGCAACAAGCACTACTGGGTGGACCGCAGCGAGGTGGACAAGCTGCTGCGCGCCGGTGGGCTCGCCGCCGGTGACGCCGGGACCGGCGCGGCTGGTGAGCCCGCTGACAGCGACGGAACCGACGGGCCCGCTGAGCCCACCGTGGGCAACGGGCCCTCCGTGAGCGCCGAGAGCGACGGGCCCGCCGAGACCGGCTGGCTCGCCGGGCACCCCGAACGCTCCTGGATCGTCCGCCGCTACCTCAACCGCCGCGACGGCTACGTGCGGACCGCGCTGGCCCGCCTGGCCGAGGCCGACGACCTGACCGGGGACGGGGAGGGCGACGACCCCGGGGTCGAGGAGGCCTCCGCGGCGCTGCCCCTGGAGGAGCGCGCCCCCAGCCTGGCCGAACAGCGGGCCGGGGCGGTCATGGCGGTGCTGGCCGCCGAGAACGCCACCAGCGTCATCGACCTGGGCTGCGGCGCCGGACAGCTGCTCACCCGCCTGGTGCGCGACCGCTCCCTGGAGCGCGTCACCGGCGTGGACGTCAGCGTCGTCAGCCTCGAACGCGCCCACCGCAGGGTGTGCAGGGGCTGCGACCCGGGCGGGCGCGACCGCCACCGGCCCCTGTTCTCCGACACCGTCGCGGCCCGCGACCGCGGGGACGCGGGCCGCAGGCCGGAACTGCTCGTCGGCTCGGTCGTCTACCGCGACAAAAGGTTCGAGGGCTACGACGCCGCCGTCCTCATGGAGGTGGTCGAGCACATCGACCCCTCGCGCCTGCCCGCGATGGAGGAGAGCGTGTTCGGCTCCGCCCGGCCCCGCGTCGTCGTGGTCACCACGCCCAACGCCGAGTACAACACCCACTACGAGGGGCTGGAGGAGGGCGCCCTCCGGCACAGCGACCACCGCTTCGAGTGGACGCGCGCCGAGTTCACCCTGTGGGCGGACGGGGTCGCCGACAAGCACGGCTACCGCGTCCGCTACCTGCCGGTCGGGCCCGAACACCCCGACACCGGCGCACCGACCCAGATGGGAGTCTTCGTCCGATGAGTACGACCGAGAGGGACGGGGCCGCCGAGCCGCGCGTGCTCGGCGTGCCCGAGATGGGGCTCGTCGTGCTGGTCGGGGTCTCCGGTTCCGGCAAGTCCACCTTCGCCGCCCGGCACTTCGCGCCCACACAGGTGATCAGCTCCGACTACTGCCGCGGCCTGGTCAGCGACGACGAGAACGACCAGGCCGCCACCGCCGACGCGTTCTCGCTCCTGCACACCGTCGTGGACATCCGGCTGCGCCGGGGCCTGCTCGCCGTGGTCGACGCCACCAACGTGCAGAGCAGGGCCCGCCGGGAACTCGTGCGCATCGCCAAGGACAACAACGTGCTGTCCACGGCCATCGTGCTCGACGTCCCCGAGGCCCTGGCCCGGGAGCGCAACCGGGACCGGCCCGACCGCGACTTCGGCGACCACGTCATCCGCCGCCAGCGGCGCGACCTGCGCCAGAGCCTGCGGCACCTGCGCCGGGAGGGCTTTCGCAAGGTGCACGTGCTCCAGGGGCCCGAGGAGATCGACGCCGCCGTCATCGAACTGGAGCGCGCCTGGCCCGACCGCAGGGAGCTCACCGGCCCCTTCGACATCGTCGGCGACGTGCACGGCTGCCGCGAGGAACTGGAGGAGCTGCTGGGCGCGCTCGGCTACGAGCTGGCCCGCGACGACCTCGGGCGCCCGGTCGGCGCCCGCCACCCGCTGGGGCGCACGGCGGTGTTCGTCGGCGACCTCGTGGACCGGGGCCCCGACAGCCCCGGCGTCCTGCGCCTGGTCATGGGCATGGTCGCCGACGGCGACGCCCTCTGCGTGCCCGGCAACCACGAGAACAAGCTGGTCCGGGTGCTCAAGGGCGGCAAGGCCCGGCTCACGCACGGCCTCGCCGAGACCATGGAACAGCTGGGACGCGAGAGCGAGGAGTTCCGGAGGCGCGTGCTGGACTTCTGCGACGGGCTGGTCAGCCACCTCGTCCTGGACGGGGGCGCGCTGGTCGTCGCGCACGCCGGGCTCAAGGAGGAGTACCACGGGCGGGCCTCCGGCCGTGTGCGCTCCTTCGCCCTGTACGGCCAGACCACCGGTGAGACCGACGAGTACGGGCTCCCGGTGCGGCTGCCCTGGGCGCGCGAGTACCGCGGCCGGGCCGCCGTGGTCTACGGGCACACGCCCATGGTCAAGGCCGAGTGGGTCAACAACACCCTCTGCCTGGACACCGGCTGCGTGTTCGGCGGCAGGCTCACCGCGCTGCGCTACCCCGAGCGCGAGATCGTCGACGTGCTGGCGCGCCGCACCTGGTACGAGCCCGCCCGGCCGCTGACGGACACGGCGGACGGAGAACCCGCCACGCGCCCCGACGCCGCCGTGGACGTCACCGACATCGGCGTCGGCGACACCCGCACGGGCATGTTCGTGGAGACCGAGCACGGCCTGGTGCGCGCCGACGGAGGCAGCACCCTGGCCGCGCTGGAGGTCATGAGCAGGTTCGCGGTGGACCCGCGCTGGCTGCTCTACCTCCCGCCGACCATGGCGCCCGCGCCGACCTCGGCCGAGCCCGGGCTGCTGGAGCACCCGAACGAGGCCTTCGCCTCCTTCCGGGGCTCGGGGATCGGCGAGGTCGTGTGCGAGGAGAAGCACATGGGGTCGCGGGCCGTGGCCGTGCTGTGCCGGGACGCCGACGCCGCCGAACGCCGGTTCGTGCCCGGGGAGCTGGGCACCGTGTACACCCGGACCGGACGGCCCTTCTTCTCCGACCCGGCCCTCCAGGCGCGGGTCGTGGACCAGCTGCGGCAGGCGGTCACCGACGCCGGGCTCTGGGACCGGCTGGGCACCGACTGGGTCGCCCTGGACGGGGAGATGCTGCCGTGGTCGGCCAAGGCCCGGACGCTGATCCGCGAGCAGTACGCGTCGGTGGGCGCCGCCGCCCGCGCGGCCCTGCCCGCCGCCGGGATCGCGCTCGCCGCCGCGGCCAGGCGCGGTGTGCCCGTGGACGGGCTGATCGAGGGGGTCGCGCGCCGGACGGAGCAGGTGGAGGAGTTCAGCCGGGTCTACCGGCGCTACTCCTGGGACACCGACGGCACCGCCGGGCTCCGGTACGCGCCGTTCATGGTGCTGGCCTCCGAGGGGCGCGAGTACGGGGACGCCGACCACCTGTGGCACATGGCGGTCGCCGAACGGCTCGCCGAGGCCAGCGGGCTGGTCCGCCCCACCCGCTACCGGGTCGTGGACACCACCGACCCGGGCGCGTGCGCCTCGGCCGCCGACTGGTGGACCGACATGGTCTCCACCGGCGGCGAGGGGATGGTGGTCAAACCCCTCCTGGGCGCCCGGGCCACGGGCCGCAAGGGCCTGGCACAGCCCGGGCTGAAGGTGCGCGGGCCCGAGTACCTGCGCATCGTCTACGGGCCCGACTACACCGACCCCGAGCGGATGGCGGTCCTGAAGGACCGCAACGTGGGCCGCAAGAGCGGGCTGGCCATGCGCGAGCACAAGCTGGGCCTGGAGGCGCTGGCCCGCCACGCCCGGCGCGAACCGCTGTGGCGCGTGCACGAGCCGGTGTTCGCGGTGCTGGCCCTGGAGTCGGTCCCGGTCGACCCCCGGCTGTAGCGGGCGGGGCGGCGGTCGCGCGGCGCTGACGTCGTGCGACCGCCACCCCGGCGCTCCGCGTGGTCAACGTCCGCGCGACCGCGCGCGTGCGGGGCTCACTGGAGGCGGATCGGCCTTCCGGCCTGGCTCTTCGGCCCAGCTCTTCGGCCCAGCTCTTCGGTCTGCCCCTCCGGCCCAGCTCTTCGGTCTGATCCTTCGGAGGATCCCACGAGGCACGGGCGCCGCCGGACCGGTCCGATCCCACCGACGGCGTTCCGATTCGCCTCCTTTTCACGCCCTCTCTTTCGGTCGGACATCCGCAGGGGCCATGATGTGCACGCCCGTCAACCCCCACTCCCCTCCGGAGAAGATGTGTCCCCCAACCGACCCGGACGCCTGGTCGCGTCCACGTCCGCCGCGGCGGCGGTGCTCCTGGGCCTCGGGCTCACGTCCGCGCCGTCCGCCCTCGCCGACACCGCCACCCCGGTGGTCAGCGAGGTCTACGGCGGAGGCGGCAACAGCGGCGCGGACCTGCGCCACGACTTCGTCGAACTGGGCAACCCCACCGGCGAGGCCTTCTCCCTCGACGGCTGGAGCGTGCAGTACCTGCCCGCCAACCCCAGGCCCGCCACCCAGGTGCAGGTCACGGCACTGAACGGCGAGATCGGCGCGGACGGGTACTACCTCGTGCGCCAGGCGGCGGGCGCCGGGGGCAGCACCGACCTCCCCGCCCCCGACGCCACCGGCGGCACCAACATGTCCGCCACCTCCGGCACGGTCCTGCTCGTGCGGGGCACCGACCCCGTCACCTGCCGGACCGCCGCGGAGTGCACCGCGGACGCGTCCGTCGCCGACCTCGTCGGCTACGGGGACGCCGTCGTCCACGAGGGTGCGCCCGCGCCCCGGCTGGGCAACACCACCTCCGCCTCGCGCGACGACGCCCTCACCGACACCGGCGACAACGCGGCGGACTTCACGGCCGCGGCCCCCTCGCCCACCAACACCGCGGGCCAGACACCCGGCGGGGGCGGCACCGACCCCGAGGAACCCGTCGAGCCCGGCGACCTGCGCGTCCACGACGTCCAGGGCACCACCCGGACCTCCCCCTACGCCGGACAGCAGGTCACGGGCCTGCCGGGCGTGGTCACGGCGGTCAACCCCTTCGGCGGCGCGCGGGGGTTCTGGTTCCAGGACACCGAGGGCGACGGCGACCCGCGCACCAGCGAGGGGCTGTTCGTCTTCACCGGGTCCACCACCCCGGACGTGGCCGTCGGCGACGAGGTCCTGGCCGCCGGACGGGTCAGCGAGTACAGCCCCGCCTCCGGTGCGCAGACCATCACCCAGCTCGACCAGGCCCGCTGGACCGTCCTGTCCTCGGGCAACGCCGCGCCCGACCCGGTCCTGCTCGACGAGGACGCCGTCCCCGAGGCGTACGCGCCCGAACCCGGCGGCGACGTCTCCGCGCTCGACCTGGAACCCGCGGAGTACGCCCTGGACTTCTGGGCCGCGCACGAGCACATGCTCGTCCGCGTGGAGGACGCGCCCGTCGTCGGCGCCACCGACGACTACTCCGCGCTCTGGGTGACCACCAAGCCCGGACAGAACCCCACCGTCAACGGCGGCACCCGCTACGGCTCCTACGGCGACCCCAACTCCGGACGGATCAAGGTCGAGTCGCTGCTGGACCGCGACCAGCACCCCTTCCCCGAGGCCAACGTGGGCGACACCCTCGCCGGGGTCACCGAGGGACCCCTCTACTACAGCCGGTTCGGCGGCTACCTCATCCGCGCCACCACCCTGGGCGGGCACGTGCGGGGCGGCCTGGAGCGCACCGCCGTCCGCGACGCGCGGCGCCACGAGGTCAGCGTCGCCACCTACAACGTCGAGAACCTCGGCGGGCGCGACGACCAGGCCAGGTACGACGCGCTGGCGGCCGGGATCGTCGAGTCCCTGAACTCGCCCGACATCATCGGCCTGGAGGAGATCCAGGACAACACCGGCCCGACCGACGACGGCGTCGTGGACGCCGACGTCACCCTGGACCGGCTGGTGGAGGCCGTGGAGGAGCACGGCGGCCCCGCCTACGAGTGGCGGCAGATCAGCCCCGAGGACAAGCAGGACGGCGGCCAGCCCGGCGGCAACATCCGCAACGCGTTCCTGTTCGACCCCGAGCGCGTGCAGTTCGTCGACCGCGAGGGCGGCGACGCGACCACCGCCGTGGAGGTCGTGGAGGGCGGGCGCGGCGCCGAGCTGTCGGTGTCCCCGGGCCGGATCAGCCCGCGGGACGGGGCCTGGGACTCCAGCCGCAAGCCGCTGGTCGGCCACTTCCGCGCCCTGAACCGGGACGTCTACGTGGTCACCAACCACTTCAACTCCAAGGGCGGGGACGAGTCCCTGCACGGCGTCCACCAGCCGCCGCGGCGCACCAGCGAGGCCCAGCGCCACGCCCAGGCCGGGCTCGTGCGCGACTTCGCCGAGGAGCTGCTGGCCGTGGACCCCGAGGCCAACCTGGTGGTCATGGGCGATCTGAACGACTTCCAGTTCTCCCGGACCCTGGAGATCCTGACCGCCGACGGGCCGCTGCACAACCCGATGACGGACCTGCCCGTGGAGGAGCGCTACAACTACGTCTTCGACGGCAACTCCCAGGCGCTGGACCACATCCTGGTCAACCAGGCGCTCGCGGGCCGGGTCGAGTACGACATCGCGCGGATCAACTCCGAGTTCTCCGACCAGGTCAGCGACCACGACCCCCAGGTGCTGTGGCTGGACACCCGCCGCGGCACCCCGCCCGGGCGCCCCTGATCCCGCCCGGCTCCCGGCGCGACTTCCGCGCCGGGAGCCGGGTCCCCCGTGCCGCGAAGGCGACCGTCCCCGGTCGCCTTCGCGTTTCCTCCGGGACGGGCCCTCAGCGCACGTCCCGGCGGCTCAGCACCGTCGCGGAGAGCGCCCACAGGGCGAGGGTGGTCGCCGCGGCCGCCAGCACGACGGAGAACGCCGTCGGCAGGTCGAGGGACCCCGCGTCGGAGACGGCGGTGCTGCCCAGGCTGAGCGACGTGGTGACCAGCGACTGCGGCAGGAGGTAGGAGACCACCCCGCCCTCCCCGGAGTAGAGGAGGCCGATCCCGGCGACGCAGCCCAGGAGGCCCAGGGCGACGGGCGCGGCGAAGGAGCGGACCAGCATCGACAGCAGGGACTGCAACGCGGCGACCGGCAGCGCGGCGACGACACCCAGCAGGGCGGCGGCCGCGCTGTGCCAGGGCAGCCAGCCGTCCAGGCCCAGGACGAGCTTCCCGCTCAGCGTCACCAGCCCCAGCAGCACGGACTGCATCGTCACGACCACCAGGGCGAGCGAGGCGAGCTTGGCGCCGACGACCGAGAACGCCCGCGCGGGGGTGGCCATCAACAGGTTCCAGTTGTGGCCCCGGTGCTCCATGCGCCAGGCGGCCGACGCCGCCACCGCGACCCCCATCGACATGAACACCATGCCGTAGAAGAGCACCACCTGGGACCAGTAGGACGCCCACCCGGAGGAGAGGGCCTCCACGTTGCCCGCGTAGTTCACCGTCCCCGTGATGACCGCGAGCAGCGGCAGCACCACGGCCACGATCCACAGGGCCGAGCGGCGCAGCTTGGCGAGTTCGGCGAGGACCATCCCCATCACGCCTCCGTCCGGTCGAAGCGGTGGCCGGCCACGGCGAACAGGACGGCCACGAGCACCAGGAACGCGGCCAGCCAGCCGTATCCGGGCGTGATCGCGACGAAGCCGTCGTCTCCCATCCCCAGCGGGGAGACGACCGCGTAGTAGCCCCAGGGCAGCGCGCGCGCCAGGGCCGGGGGCATCAGCAGGGTGAACACCCCGCAGAACGAGCCGAGCAGCCCGAGCGCCAGCCCGACGAGCTGGTTCTCCACCCGGGCGGCCAGCAGCACGTGCAGGCACAGCATCGCCAGGTTCACCAGGAGCAGGCCGAAGGCGTACCAGACCCACATCCCGACGCGCGGCTCCACGGTGATCCCCGCGGCCAGGCCCGCCGTGAAGACCAGAACGGTCTGGACGGCCACCGCGACCGCCAGCAGCAGACCCAGCACCGCGACCTTGGCCCGGCACAGCCGTCCCGGACCGAACCCGGCCACCTGCGACAGCGTCCAGCCCCGGCCCTGGTGCTCGATGTCGACCTGCCTGCTGGCCAGCACCGAGACCAGGAGGGGCGAGGTCATGGCCGCGATCATGACGTAGCTCATGAACAGGCTTTCCCACGGCTGGGCGGCCGGATCGCCGAAGCCCTCCCGTGCGGAGTCCGACATCAGGTTCATGCAGGACAGGCCCACGACGGCGGCCACCATGACCGCGCAGACCACCACGACCCGGAGCCTGCGCGCCTTGCGCAGTTCGAGTCTCACCGCCGTCAGGATCACAGCAGCCCCTCACGGCCGGTGAGGTCCATGAAGACCTCCTCCAGGGACTGCTGGACGCGCCGCACCCCGTGGACCGGTACGTCGCCCTCGACGAGGCGCCGCACGAGCGCGGCGGTGTCCTCGTCGCCGAACCCGGACAGGCGCACGCCCCGCTCCGCGCGCACGGCGGGGACGCCCAGGGCCAGGGCCCGGTCGGGTTCGGGGGTGTCCACGAGCAGGTCCGGCACGCTGCGGTGGAACAGCTCGGTCCGGGTGCCCTGGAAGACCAGCTTCCCGCGGCCCAGGATGCCCAGCACCGAGGCCATCCTGTCGATCTCGTCGAGCAGGTGGCTGGAGACCATGACCGTGACGCCCTCCCCGGCCAGCGTCACCAGCAGTTCGCGGATCTCCTCGATGCCCGCGGGGTCCAGGCCGTTGGTGGGCTCGTCGAGGATGAGCAGGCGCGGCTCCCGCGCCAGGGCCATCGCGATGCCCAGACGCTGCTTCATCCCCAGCGAGTACGCCCGGACGAGCTTGCCCATGTGCTCCTGGAGGCGCACGGTGGCGACCGCGCGGGAGACCTGCCGGTCGCTGAGACCGAGCATCCGCTGGACGATCGCCATGTTCTCCCGCCCGGTCAGGTGGGCGTAGCCGGGAGGCGCCTCGATGAGGGAGCCGATCTCCCGCAGCAGGGCGGGGCGCGTGTCCCGGTTCATCGGCTGCCCGAAGACGGTGATCTCGCCCCGGGTGGGCCGGGCCAGCGACAGCAGCATCTTCATGGTGGTGGACTTGCCCGAGCCGTTGGGGCCCAGGAAGCCGTAGACGCAGCCCGGCGGCACCCGCAGGTCGAGGTCGTCGACGACGGTGCGCGCACCGTAGGCCTTCGTCAGGTGGTGGGTGGTGATGATGTGGTCCATGGAACTCCTTCCGCCGAGGAGTCTCCGGCGCCGGACCCGAGGAGGGCATCGTGCCGGGGGAGGGGAAACGCGCTCGTACCGCGGTAGGAGGAGGGGACGCGGGGCGGCGGGCGCTCCGGACGGACTGAGGCAGGAGCCGGGCACTGCCGGTGCGGCGGGGCACGGGGAAGGCCAGTGGTGCGGAGTCGGGCGGGCTCGCCGGGGTGCCCGTTCACGCCTCCCGGAGCAGGTCCTCGCGGCCCACCAGCCCGGCGCGGAACGCGAACAGCACGGCCTGCACCCGGTCGCGGGAGCCGGTCTTGGCCAGGACGTGGCCGACGTGGGTCTTGACCGTGGGCATGGACAGCACGAGGCGCTCGCAGATCTCCGTGTTCGTGTACCCCAGCGCCACGGCGACGAGGACCTCCTGCTCGCGCGGGGTCAGCGAGGCGACGGCGCGGCGGGTGTCCCCGTCGATCGGGACCGGGCGGGAGGACGGGCCGCCCAGCAGCGGGCGCACGTGCCCGAGCAGTCTGCGCGTGGAGCTGGCCGAGATGACGGAGTCGCCCCGGTGCACGGTCCGCACGGCCTCCAGCAGCTCCTCGGGCGGGGTGTTCTTGAGCAGGAAGCCCGCGGCCCCGGCCTCCACCCCCTCGACCACGTACTCGTCGGTGTCGAAGGTGGTGAGGATGACGACGCGGCAGTCCGCCCCGGAGGAGACGAGGGAGCGCGTGGCGCTCAGCCCGTCCGTACCGGGCATCTGGACGTCCATGAGCAGGACGTCGACGGGGTCGGAGTGCTGCCTGGCGAGGGCCTGGGCCCCGTCGCCCGCCTCCCAGGCCACGGTCAGGTCCGGCTGGGAGTCGATGACCATCGCCATGCCCGCCGTGAACAGCACCTGGTCGTCGGCCAGCCCCACGCGGATCACGCCTCCTCCCAGGGGACCACCGCGCGCACCCGCCAGGTGCCGGTGGCGTCGTCGGCGCCGACCTCCAGGGTGCCGCCGTGCAGGCCCACACGCTCGCGCATGCCGACCAGGCCGTGGCCGGGGCCCCGCCGAGCGCCGCCCGGGACCGCCCCGACGGCGGAGGGCGCCTTGGCGGCGGAGTGCCTCCCGGTACCGGAGGGCCTTCCGGTGCCGCAGGAACCCGCGGGCGCCGAGGGGCCCGAGGCGTCCGCGGGTGTCGATGGACCCGAGCGGCCCGTGGGAGGAACCCCCTCGGGTGCGGAGAGGGCCGTGGGCATGGAGGGGCCCGCGAACACCGGGGGAGCCGAGGGGCCTCCAGACGCGGACGGACCTGTGGATTCCGAGCGGCCTGAGGGGCCCGCGGGTGTGGTGAGGGCCGCGGGTGCGGCCTCGCGGACGGAGTTGGCCACGTCGATCCCGACCCGCCCGGGCGACCACGTCAGCTCGACCCGCGCGGCGGCGGGTCCCCCGTGCTTGAGCGCGTTGGCCAGCGACTCCTGCACCACGCGGTAGACCGTCAGGGACGCGGTCGCCGGCAGGGTCGCCGGGGCGCCGGTGTCCGCCCGGCCGCCGCGCGGGGCGGCCGGGGACCCGTGCTGGACCAGGCGGATCCGCAGACCGGCGCGGCGGTACTCCTCCACGAGGCCGGGCAGGTCGCCGACCCCGGGGGCCGGGGCGGCCCCGCGCTCCTCGCCGTCGCGCAGGACGCCCAGGAGCTGGTGCAGTTCCGCCGCCGACTCGCGTCCCACCTGGGCGACGGTGGCCAGGGCGGCCACCGCGCGCTCCGGGGCGGCCTTCGCGGCGTAGCGGCCGCCGTCGGCCTGGGCGACGATGACGTTCAGCGAGTGCGCGAGGATGTCGTGCATCTCCCGGGCGATGCGCGTCCGCTCGTCGAGCGCGGCCAGGCGCACCTCCTGCTCCCGCTGGGTCTCCAGCAGCCGGGCGTGCTCCACGACGCGGGCGAACTCCTCGCGGTTGCGCCTGCGGAACGCTCCGAGCAGGGAGAACAGCGCGACCGCCGTCCACGCCGAGACGACGCTGTTGAGGCGCAGCTCCAGGTCCGCGGAGAGGTTCTCCGGCGGGATGGAGAGGACGGCCCAGGCCGCTCCGGCCAGGAGCAGGAGGAGACCGACGGCGCGCCACGGGCGCGGGAGCTCGGCCTGCGCCGTGTAGGACGCGACCAGGGCGCAGATGCCCACCGGGGCCGTGGGCTGGTCGAACCAGAGGATGTGGAACGCCAGCAGGACGCCCAGCACCGCGAGGCACGCGAACGGGCGGACGCGGCGCAGGGCCAGGGCGGCGCAGCACGCGGTGGCCAGCACGAGGTAGACCCACGACTCGGCGGTGTCGAAGCTGGCCCTCGGCCAGGTCGCCATCGACATGGCGAACCAGACGACGGCCCAGAGCGCGTCCACGGCGAGCACGTGGCCGCGGGCCCACAGCGTCACGCGGTCCAGGAGGGAGCGTGGGGACAGGTCGGGCATTCCCCCAGGATAGGAACGCGCGGGCCGGAGGGCCTCGTGCCACGGCATGAGACCGGGGCGTCCGAAAGGCGGTCCCGCGGCCCCCGCATGTCGCCGAAGGGCAGGTCACGGGGCATGGCGTGTCCACGGGCCCGCTCCCGGAGGGCGCCTATCCTGGGGAGCGCCCGCGACGCGGCGGGCGCACTCCACCCAGGGAAGCGAGACATGAACGTACTGCTCACCGGCGGTGCCGGGTACATCGGCTCCCACACGGCGGTCGAACTCCTCGAAGCCGGGCACGAGGTCGTGGTCGTGGACCTCCTCTCCAACAGCCACGAGGAGGCCCTGCGCCGCGTCGAGCGCATCACCGGGCGCGCCGTCGCCTTCCACCGGGCCGACTGCGCCGACCCCGAGGCGATGCGCCGGGTCTTCGCCGAGCACCGCGTCGACGCCGTCATCCACATGGCCGGGCTCAAGGCCGTGGGGGAGTCGGTGGAGCAGCCGCTGCGCTACTACCGCAACAACATGGACGCCCTGTTCACGCTCATCGAGGTCATGGACGAGCACGGCGTGCGCGACCTGGTGTTCAGCTCCTCGGCCACCGTCTACGGCGACCCCGAGCAGGTGCCGATCACCGAGGACAGCGCCCTGTCCGCCACCAACCCCTACGGCGCCACCAAGCTGTTCGCCGAGCGCGTCCTCCAGGACACGGCCGCCGCCGACCCGCGCTGGCGGATCACCGCCCTGCGCTACTTCAACCCCATCGGCGCCCACCCCAGCGGCCTGATCGGCGAGGACCCCCAGGGCGTTCCCAACAACCTCTTCCCCTACGTCGCGCAGGTCGCCGCGGGCCGCCGCGAGCGGCTGAACGTGTTCGGCGACGACTACGACACCCCCGACGGCACCGGCGTGCGCGACTACCTGCACGTGGTGGACCTGGCCCAGGGGCACATGGCCGCCGTGGAGCACCTCGCCGACGCTCCCGGGTACCGCGTCTACAACCTGGGCACGGGGCAGGGCACCTCCGTCCTGGAGGGCCTGCGCGCCTTCGAACGCGCCACCGGCGTGGCCGTCCCGTACGCCGTGGTCGACCGCCGCCCCGGCGACATCGCCGTGTGCTACGCCGACCCCTCGGCCGCCGCACGCGACCTGGGCTGGAAGGCCGTGCGCACGGTGGACGACGCCTGCCGCGACGCGTGGCGCTGGCAGTCGGCCAACCCCGCGGGCTTCACCGCCTGAGCCCCGGGAAGCCCTCCCGGCCGCCCCGTCGCGCGAGCTGAGCCGGACCGCACACGCGCGCGGGGCCTTCCGGGCGTGTGCAACGCCCTAGACTGGGCGGACATCCCTGTACTTCCTGCGGAAGGTCCTCCGTCGTGTCCGTTGGTGCTGAGAGCACGTTCGACACCGTTCTCGTCGTCGACTTCGGCGCGCAGTACGCGCAGCTGATCGCACGCCGGGTCCGCGAATGCCACGTGCACAGTGAGATCGTGCCCTCGACCATGCCCGTCGAGGAGATGCTCGCCAAGAAACCCAAGGCCATCATCCTCTCCGGCGGACCGTCGTCGGTCTACGCCGAGGGGGCCCCGAACCTGGGCCCCGAGCTGTTCGAGACCGGGGTGCCCACCTTCGGCATCTGCTACGGCTTCCAGGCGATGACCCGGGCCCTGGGCGGCACCGTCGCCAGGACCGACCTCAGCGAGTTCGGCCGCACCGAGCTGTCGGCGGTCACCGACTCCCTGCTGTTCGCCGGGATGCCCGCCGAGCAGCTGGTCTGGATGTCGCACGGCGACTCGGTGGTGGAGGCCCCCGAGGGCTTCGCCACGACCGCCAGCACCGCGGGGGCCCCGGTCGCCGCGTTCGAGCACACCGGCCGCAACCTCTTCGGCGTCCAGTTCCACCCCGAGGTCCTGCACACCGAGCACGGCCAGGAGGTGCTGCGCCGCTTCCTGTACGAGGGCGCCGGGTGCCGCCCCACCTGGACGATGGTCAACATCGTCGAGGAGCAGCTGGAGCGCATCCGCGAGGACATCGGCGACAAGCGCGTCATCTGCGCGCTGAGCGGCGGCGTGGACTCCGCGGTGGCCGGCGCGCTGGTGCAGCGCGCCGTCGGCGACCAGCTGACCTGCGTCTTCGTGGACCACGGCCTGCTGCGCAAGGGCGAGGCCGAGCAGGTGGAGAAGGACTTCGTCGCGATCACGGGCGCCAAGCTCAAGGTCGTGGACGCCGAGGAGCGGTTCCTGTCCGCCCTCGCGGGGGTCTCCGACCCCGAGGAGAAGCGCAAGATCATCGGCCGCGAGTTCATCCGCGTGTTCGAGCAGGCGGCCCGCGAGGTCGTCGCCGAGAGCGGCGAGACCGGCGCCGAGGTCGAGTTCCTGGTGCAGGGCACCCTCTACCCCGACGTGGTGGAGTCCGGCGGCGGTACCGGGACCGCCAACATCAAGTCCCACCACAACGTGGGCGGGCTGCCCGACGACCTCCAGTTCACGCTGGTGGAACCGCTGCGCGAGCTGTTCAAGGACGAGGTGCGCAAGGTCGGCGAGGAGCTGGGCCTGCCCGCCGAGATGGTCTGGCGCCAGCCCTTCCCCGGCCCCGGCCTGGGCATCCGCATCATCGGCGAGGTCACCCGCGAACGCCTGGAGATCCTGCGCGAGGCCGACGCGATCGCCCGCGAGGAGCTGACCCGCGCCGGACTCGACCGCGACATCTGGCAGTGCCCGGTGGTGCTGCTCGCCGACGTGCGGTCGGTGGGCGTGCAGGGCGACGGGCGCACCTACGGCCACCCGGTCGTGCTGCGCCCGGTCAGCAGCGAGGACGCCATGACCGCCGACTGGTCGCGCGTGCCCTACGACGTGCTGGCCAGGATCTCCAACCGCATCACCAACGAGGTGCGCGAGATCAACCGGGTGGCGCTGGACGTGACCAGCAAGCCCCCGGGCACCATCGAGTGGGAGTAGCCCCCTCGGGGGAGTGAACCCGGAGGGCGGGCCCCCCGAGGAGACGGACGGGCCCGGGTCGACGACGCGTCGTCGACCCGGGCCCGTCCGTTCGTCTTCGCGGCGCCGTTCCGGGCACCGGTCGTCCACAGGCGCGGACCGGGGGCGCCGGTGCGGTGTCCTGGATACAGGGGGCTCCCCACCCCGGCGGCACGGTGCCGCCCTGCGACAGGCGCGGCCCGACCCCGGTCCGGGGCTCAGTCCACGATGTGCTCGATGTTGATCTCCGTGGCCTCCGCGCCCGTCCGGTGGTTGAGCACCAGCGTGCGCGGGTCCATGTCGTCGCGGAGTATGAACACCAGCTCGCCCCCGGCGGCGACCCCGGGACTGATCCCGGCCGGGTCCCACAGCGGGGCCTCGACCTCGCGCACGGACGGTGCCTGGGCGTTGACGGGCTCCCCGCTGGTCGTCATCTGCTGCTCTGTGTGCTCGAACCTCACCAGTTCGTCGCTGACGTTGAACAGCTCCAGGTCCACCACGCAGTACTGGCCGGTCGAGGGCAGCTCCGAGCGGATGTTGTGCTCGGTCAGGCCGCAGCTGACGCCGCGGATCCGGTACTCGACCATGCGGTCGGCCGAGGCGCCCGACATCCCGCTGGGCACCTCGCCGGGCGCCTCCTCCTCGTCGGCGCCGCCGGGGGACTCGTCGCCGGGCGCGGGCTCCTGCGGTTCCTGGGCGGCGCCCGTCTGCTCGGAGGAGTCCCCCTGGGGGTCGCCGTCCCCGAAGAGCGACCAGTCGCTGAGGTTGGTCAGCACGGTCGCCATGACGATCAGGGCCGCCAGCAGCGCCACGGCGCCCAGCACCAGGGCCACGACCGTCCCCTTGCGCCGGTTGGGCGCGGCGGGCTGGTGCGGTGGCGGCGGCACCGGCGGAACGTAGGGCTGCGGACCCCGGCGGCCCGTCTGCTGGTCGGCCGGGGGGACCATCGGGATCGGCCCGGTCGAGGCGGGGTGCGGCGCCTGGGCGGGGCCGGGCACGGGCCGGGCCTGCTGCACCGGGCCGCCCTGGGGCTGCCCGCCCGGGGCCTGGACCCCGGGGGCCTGGTGCACCTGCTGCGCCTGGCCCCCCGGCGGGGGACCGGCCGGATGGCCCGGCGGCGGCCCCTGCGGGCGCGGGTAGTTGCCCGTCTGGTGCGCGGGCGGGGGCATGGGCGCGGGCGGTGCGCCCTGGTACTGGCCGGGCGCCGGGTGCCGCATGCCCGCCATGGTCTGGTGCGGCCCCTGCTGGGGGTGGGGCATGCCGTGCGGGGGCATCGGGGGCAGGTTGGGCCGCCACGACTGGTGCAGCGCGTGGGACACCATGTCGTTGGGGTTGCTGTTGTCCTCGCCGCCCGCCAGCTCCAACAGCAGGTCCTGGGCGGTGGGGCGGCGGCCCGGCTCCTTGGCCAGCGCGCGCGTCACCAGGCGGTCCAGGGGGCTGATCAGGTTGCCGATCTGGGGTTCGGCGAACAGCACCCGCTTGCCCAATGTCATGGCGTCGCCGTTGCCGAAGGGGTGGGTGCCGTTCCCGGCGAAGGCCACCAGGCAGCCCCAGGCGAAGATGTCCGCCGAGGTGGTGACCTTCTCCTCCAGCAGCTGCTCGGGAGCCATCCAGCCGGGGCTGCCCATGACGATGCCGGTCTGGGTGTGGTTGGTGGCGGTGTTCATCGCGCGGGCGATGCCGAAGTCGATCACCCGGGGCCCCGAGAGCGACAGCAGCACGTTGGCGGGCTTGAGGTCGCGGTGGACCAGCCCGGTGCGGTGGATGGCGGCCAGGGCGGCCGCCACGCCCAGTGCGAAGCCGTGCAGCGTCGAGGAGTCCAGCGGACCGTTCTCGGCGATGTGCTCGGCCAGGGCGGTGCCCGCGATGTACTCGGTGACCATGTAGGGACGGTTCTCGAACGTCCCGTGGTCGAGCACCTTGGCGGTGCAGAAGGAGGCGACCTTGCGGGCGTTCTCCATCTCGTCGCGAAAGCGCGCCCGCGTCGCCTCGTCGAAGGCGAGCTCCGGGCGGATGACCTTGATGGCTACCTGGTTGTTGCGCTCGGGAGTGCTGCCCAGGTAGACGGTTCCCATGCCGCCGCTACCCAGCTTCCCGGACAGCACGTAGGGACCGATGGTGGCCGGATCTCCGGCGGCCAGCGGTTCCAGGTTCTTCGGGAGCCCATCCGACGGCAAGCGACCCTCCCCGACGGTGTCCAAACTCCGCCTTGCCCCAAGGTAGCGGTGTTTGTGCCCGGATTCCCACTCACGGGCCTGATTGGGCCGTTCTGGGGGCGGGCGGAAACTGACATGACAGTGGTGACGATCCCCGAACCGCGTCCGGGGTTCCCGTTTTCCTCTGACGGCGTACGCGCCGACGGGAGGCGGTGAACACACCGGAGCCCCCGGAGGGCACTGTGTTCACGCAAGGTGGGGGTTCCTTTACGATTGGGGACTCGTGACCGTTAATACCACCGTAACCGTGCGGGTCCCCGCGAAGGTGAACCTCCAGTTGGCGGTGGGGCCCAGACGTGAGGACGGGTTCCACGACCTCGTCAACGTGTTCCACGCCGTCTCGCTGTTCGATGAGGTTACCGTCCAGGCGGCTTCCTCGCGCCGACCGAGCCCGCCCGGCGGTGTCGGATCGGCCGCCGAAGCCTTCGCCGGACTGACCGCGGGCGGCGCGCTGGGGTCCCACCTGTCCCGGGTGCCCCTGGACGGGTCCAACCTGGCCGCGCGCGCGGTGACCCTGCTGGCGGAGCGGACCGGCCGGGGCCTCCCCGTCACGGTCCACCTGGACAAGAACATCCCGGTGGCGGGCGGCATGGCCGGGGGCAGCGCGGACGCCGCGGCCGCCCTGCTGGCCTGCGACCGTCTGTGGGGCTGCGGCCTGCCGCTGGAGGAACTGCTCGGGTACGCGGCCGACCTGGGCAGCGACGTCCCCTTCGCGCTGCTGGGCGCCACCGCGGTGGGCATGGGGCGCGGGGAGGTCCTGCGGCCGATGACCAGTCCGGGAAGGTTCCGCTGGGTCTTCGCCCTGTCGCCGCACGGCCTGTCCACGGCCAGCGTGTTCGCCGAGTACGACCGCATCCGCCCGGACGCCCCCGAGCCCCTGCTGGACCGGGGGCTGGCCGACGCGCTCGCCGGCGGCGACCCGGCGGCCCTGGGAGCCGCGCTGACCAACGATCTCCAGGAGGCCGCGCTCTCGCTGCTGCCCGAGCTGGAGCGCACCCTCAAGACCGGCGCCGGTGCGGGGGCGCTGGGCTCCCTGGTGTCGGGGTCCGGTCCGACCTGCGCCTTCCTGGTCGGCGGCGGCGCCGAGCGGGAGTCGGTCGTCGCGGAGCGGGAGGCCGCGGTGGTGGCGGCGCTGGAGGGCAGCGGGCTGTGCGAACAGGTCGTGACGGCGTACGGGGACGTCCCCGGGGCCGCCGTCCTGTGACGTAAATCACTTCTGCCTTTCCCGGCCGGAGGGGGCTCGCGCCAGTTGACCTCAACCATTGTTGAGGTTCAACACTGGTGGACATGACCACCGCAACCGCTCTCTCGCGCTACGCCGACCTGCCGGCCCTCATCGGACTCATGGAGGGTGACGAGAAGCACAACGGGGCGGCCCACTCGACACTCGACATCGTGTGGGTGCTCTACGACCGTGTGCTGTCCGTCACCCCCGAGACCGCCGACGATCCCGCACGGGACCGGTTCCTGCTCTCCAAGGGGCACGGCCCCGCCGCCTTCTACGCCGTGCTCGCGGCCAAGGGCTTCCTGGACGTGCCGACGCTGCGCGGCTGGACCGCCTTCGACTCACCGCTCGGCCACCACCCGGACCGGCTGCTCGTGCCGGGCGCGGAGATCGGCAGCGGGTCGCTCGGCCACGGGCTGCCCCTGGGCCTGGGCAGCGCGCTCGGCCTGCGCGCCCAGGGCGTCCGCCGCTCCGACGGGACCGAACCCCGCGTCGTGGTGCTCGTCGGCGACGGCGAACTCGACGAGGGCAGCAACCACGAGGCCATCGCCGTCGCCGGACGGCTCGGCGTGGACAACCTCACCGTCGTCGCCGTGGACAACGCCTCCGCCAGCCACGGATGGCCGGGCGGGATCGGCGCCCGCTTCGGGATCGAGGGCTGGGAGGCCCGCGACGTCTCCGGCCGCGACCACGACGCCCTGTACGGGGCGCTCACCCGGCCCCACCCCGGACGGCCGCTGGCCGTCGTCGCCCGCGTCCGTTCCTAGGAGAACCCCATGCGTGACACCTTCGCCGCCACCGTCAACCGCGCCATGGACACCGACCCCCGCCTGACCGTCGTCCTGGCCGCCATCTCCACGGGCATGTTCCGCGGAGCCGCCGCCCGCCACCCCGGCCGTGTGATCGACATGGGCATCCGGGAGCAGGCCATGATCGGCGTGGCCGGGGGACTGGCCCTGACCGGGATGCGCCCGGTCGTGCACAGCTACGCGCCCTTCCTGGTGGAGCGGCCCTTCGAACAGCTCAAACTGGACCTGGGCCACCAGGGCGTGGGCGCCGTCCTGGTGAGCATCGGCGGCTCCTACGACGCCGCGGAGGAGGGGCGCACCCACCAGGCGCCCGGTGACGTGGCGCTGCTGGACACCCTTCCGGGGTGGACCGTGTACGCGCCGGGGCACCCCGACGAGGTGCGCGCCGCCCTGGAGGCCGCCCTGCCCGGGGAGGACCGCGTGTACGTGCGCCTGTCGGGGACCTCCAACCGCGCGGCGATGCCGTTGGACGGACGCCTCAGCGTGGTGCGCACGGGCTCGCCGCGTTCGGCCGGGGTGGTGGTGGCGGTCGGGCCGATGCTGGACCGGGTGCTGGAGGCCACCGCCGACCTGGACGTGACGGTCGCCTACACGGCCACCGTGCGCCCCTTCGACCGCGAGGGGCTGAGCGCGCTCGTCGGCGCGGCGGGCAACGCCGACGTGCTGGTGGTGGAGCCCTACCTGAGCGGGACCTCGGCGCACGAGGTCGCCGCGGCGCTGGCCGACCGGCGCCACCGCCACCTGGGCCTGGGCGTGGCACGGGACCGAGAGGTGCGCGCCTACGGAACCCCGGCGCAGCACGCCCAGGCGCACGGACTGGACACCGAGGGCGTCGCCAAGTCCGCCCGGGCCTTCTTCCTCGTGTGACCCGCCCGCCGGTGTGACCGGTCTTCCCGTGTGACCCGCCCGCCGGTGCGGCCCGCCTCCCCGCGTCGGGCCCGTGCGCACGAAGGCGCGGACCACCGGCGCGCGCGGGCCGGCGGTCCACACCCCACGGCCCGCCCCAAGGCGCGGGCCCCGCGTCCCGGCTCCCGCCGCCGCGGCGGGCGGGACGATCACCCGGACCCGCCCGGGGCCCTGCGTGGTGCGGCCCCGGGCGCCTCCTCTACTTGACGGCGCCCATCGACAGGCCGCGCACCAGCTGGCGCTGGGCCGCCCAGCCCACCACCACGATGGGCAGCGACGCCATGACGGCGGCCGCCGCCAGCTGCGCCACGAACAGTCCCTCGCTCGTGATGAAGCCGGTCAGGAACACCGGGACGGTCGCGGCCCGGGCGGCGGTCAGGTTGACGGCGAAGAAGAACTCGTTCCAGGCGAAGATCATGCAGATCAGCGCGGTCGCCGCGATGCCCGGGGCCATCACCGGCATCATCACCGACCACAGCACGCGCGCCAGCCCGGCTCCCTCCACCCGGGCCGCCTCCACGATCGCCTTGGGCACCTCCAGGAAGAACGACCGCAGCATCCACACCGCGATGGGCAGGTTCATCGCCGTGTACAGCACCACCAGGGTCCACACGTTGTCCAGCATGGACAGGTGCGCGGCGGCGACGTAGATCGGCACCACGACCGCCACCACCGGCAGCATCTTCGTCGAGATGAAGAAGAACAGCACGTCCTGGGTCCGCTTGACCGGGGCCACCGACAGCGCGTAGGCGGCGGGCAGCCCGAGCAGCAGCACCAGGAGCGTGGACGCCAGGGTGGCGATCGCCGAGTTGCCCAGGTACGGCACGAAGTCCGCGCCCAGGACGGTGGTGAACCGGTCCAGGGTCGGCTGGAAGAAGAGCGTCGGCGGGTCGGTCGCGGCCTGGTTCTCCTCCTTGAACGCGGTCAGCACCAGCCACAGCACCGGGAACACGAACACCAGTCCCACGGCCCACGTGAACACGGTCAGGGCGGCGCTCCCCAGCCGGGCCCGGGAGCGGCCGGCCGCGCGCGGCGCGCGTGCGGCGACGGCGCCGCCCGCGGCGCCCGCGGGTCGTTCGGGGGCTCGGGCGGTCACGATGTCGCCTCCTGTGCGTTCATGAACGTGCGGAAGATCAGCCGCAGGGCCAGCGTCGCCACGATGATGGTGCCGACCACCACCACGACGCCCATGGCCGCGGACTGGCCGATGTCGAACCCGAGGAAGGTCCGCTGGTAGACGTAGAAGGGCAGGTTGGAGCTGGCGGTGCCCGGCCCGCCCTGGGTCATCATGTAGATCGTGTCGAAGGTGTTGACCACGTAGACCGACCCCAGCAGCACGCCCAGCTCGATGTAGCGGCGCAGGTGCGGCAGGGTGATCCAGGCGAACGTCTGCCACCGGGACGCGCCGTCGACCTGGCCCGCCTCCAGTACGTCGGAGCCCTGGCTCTGGAGTCCCGCCAGCACCAGCAGCATCATGAACGGCGTCCACTGCCAGACCAGCGCGGCCACCACGGAGAACACGGGCGCCTGGGAGACCCAGTCGAACGACTCGACCCCGAACGGCGACAGCACGAAGTTCACCAGGCCGAACACCGGCTCCAGCATGATGTGCTTCCACAGCAGCGCCGTGGCCACGGGCAGGATCAGGAACGGGGTGATGACGAGCGTGCGCACCACGCCTCGCCCTCTGAACTTCCGGTCCAGCAGCAGCGCGAGCCCGATGCCCAGCAGCATCGCCACCACCACGCAGGAGGCGGTGATCAGCACCGTGTTCGCCGCCGCGCCCAGGAACTGCCGGTCGGTGAAGACCGCCGCGTAGTTGGCCAGGCCCACCCACGCCTGGGAGTCGGGCCGCAGCAGGTTCCACGAGCGCAGCGAGTACACGACCGTCGCCAGGAACGGCAGCTGCGTGACGACCAGCATGAACACCAGGGCGGGCAGGAGCGGGGCCCGGCGGGCCCATCCGCCCCCGCCGCGGCTCCGCCTCGGCCGCTCGGGCGGCGTCGCCGCCGCGGGCGCCTCGCGCGCGGGCGCGGTCACAGCGCTCATCGGTCGTCCTCCCTGTAGGTCCCACCGACGACCTCGGCGTACTCCTGGCTCTGTTCGAGCGCCTGCTCGACGGTGATCTGCCCGGCTATGGCCGCGCTCAGCTGCTGGCTGACCCGGGTGCCCAGGTCCTGGAACTCGGGGATGGCGAGGAAGCCGATGCCCTCGTAGGGGACCGGGCGCGTGCCCGGGTCCTCGGGGTCCGCCTCCTGGATGCCCTGGAGCATGGGCTCGGCGTAGGCCCGGGCGGCCTCCCGGTACTCGGGGACCTCGAACGTGGAGAGCCGGTTGCCGGGCGGCACCCGCTGCCAGCCGTACTCCTCGGCGACGGTGCGCACGTAGTCCTTGTCGGTCATCCACTCCAGGAACGCCCACGCCTCCTCCTTGTGCTCGGAGGTGGAGGGGACGCCCAGCGCCCAGGTGTAGAGCCAGCCGCCGTAGTCGGTCTCGGCCACCGGCGCCGCGGCGTAGCCGTTGAGCCCGGCCACGGTCGCCGAGTCCGGGTCCTCGATGGTGCTGACCATGGAGGTGGAGTCGTAGAACATGGCCGCCCGGCCCTGGGAGTAGCGGTTCAGGCAGTCCCCGAACCCGCTGTTGGCCGCGCCCGGCTGGCCGTGCTCACGCGCCAGGCCCACGTAGAACTCGGCCGCGCGCCGGAACTCGGGGGAGTCGATCTCGGCGTTCCAGTCCTCGTCGTACCAGCGCCCGCCGAAGGTGTTCAGGACGCTGTTGAAGGGGCTCAGCACCTCGCCCCAGCCCGCGAGGCCGCGCAGGCAGATCCCCGAGACCCCCGGCTCCACGCCGTCGAGCTCGGCGGCCAGGTCCGCCACCTCCTCCCAGGTGGGGTCGGGCGGCATCTCCACCCCGGCCTGCTCGAACAGGTCCTTGCGGTAGGCGAGGAAGGAGGACTCGCCGTAGAAGGGCACCGAGTACATGTCGCCCTCGTGGGACAGGTCCTCCCTGATGGAGGGGATGAAGTCCTCGTGGTCGTAGCCCCCGGCGGCGTCGATGGAGGGTTGCAGGTTCTCCAGCCAGCCGTACTCGGCCCACTGGCGGGTCTCGTAATTGCTGATCATGACGACGTCGAACTCGCCCCCGCCGGTGGCCACGGAGGTGGTGATCTTGGCGCGGGCCTCGTTCTCGGGCAGGGACACGAAGTCGAGCGCGATGCCGGGGTGCTCCGCGCGGAACCGCGACTCCAGGGAGATCGCGTCCTGCATCTGCGGGTTGGACACGATCGCGACGGTCAGCCGGACGGCGCCGTCCTCGGAGGGGAGGGCGCCCGTCCCGGCGCACCCGGTGAGCAGCAGTCCGCAGGCGGCGACGGCGGTCGCCCGGACGGCGTAGGTGGTGTGCACTTGGCTGCCTTCCCGGGTCAGGCGGTCTCGTCGGGGACGACCTGGACCTTCACCCCGGTGCCCGCGCGCATCATGGCCAGCGCCTCGGGGAACTTCTCCAGGGGCAGGGCGTCGGTGAGCAGCGGCGCCGTGCGCACCGCGCCGCTGCTGATGAGGTCCACGGCCGCCCCGTAGCTGTTGAGCACGGCCATGGAGCCCACGACGGTGATCTCGTCGTTGTAGATCCGAAACGGCGACAGCGCCACGCGGGCCGCCTCGTCGGCGACCCCGAAGACCAGCAGGCGCCCTCCCCGCCGCAGCGAGTCGAAGGCCGCCTCGATGGCGGAGGGCGCGCCCGTGACGTCCACCGCGGCGTCGAAGCGCTCGTCGCCCAGCTCGGACGCGTCCGTCGCGGTCGCGGCGGCGCCGAGGTCGGTCGCGATGGCCAGGCGGCGGGTGTTGCGGTCCACCACCGTCACGCGGGCGCCGGAGTTCTGCAACAGCTGCTGGAGGAGCAGGCCCATGGTCCCGGCGCCCACCACCAGGAAGCGCTCGCCGGTCTCCACCCCGATGCGCCGGACACCGTGGACGGCGCACGAGAGCGGCTCGACCAGGGCGCCCTCGCGCATGCTCACCGAGTCGGGCAGGCGGTAGCAGTTGGCGGCGGGGACGGCCACGTACTCGGCGAACGCGCCGTCCACGGTGTCGCCGATCGCGCCCCAGTTGGCGCACAGGTTGCCCCGTCCGGCGCGGCAGTACTCGCAGTGCCCGCAGAACAGGGAGGGGTCCACGGCCACCCGGTCGCCGGGGCGCAGGTCCCCCGGGGCGTTCTCGCCGACGGCCGTGACCGTTCCGGCGAACTCGTGCCCGGGCACCAGCGGGTAGGGGCTGGGCGGGAACTCCCCGTCGGCGATGTGCAGGTCCGTCCCGCAGATCCCGCAGGCGCCGACCCGGACCACCACGCCGTCGGCGGCGGGGTGCGGGTCGGGGCGGTCCCCCACGGTGACGGAGCCCGGTTCGGTGATGATGGCGGCACGCACGGTTGGGAACCTCCCGTTGAACGCTCATGTGAGCGATGTGAGTCACATATGTTTCGAACATTGAACGCCCATCGGAAACGCGCTGTCAATGGATCCGGCACATTCGAGTACACTTCTGCACGTATGAGCGATCAGCGTGGTGAGGTTCAGGAGACGGCCCCCAGCGGCCCCGCGGAGATGGTGCGGCTCGCCGCCATCGCCCGCAGGTTCTACCTGGACGGGCGGTCCAAGGTGGAGATCGCCGAGGAGTTCGGCCTGAGCAGGTTCAAGGTCGCCCGTGACCTGGAGACCGCCCGCAGCAGCGGGATCGTGCGCATCGACATCCGCCTGCCCGCCCGGCTGGACGGGGAGCTGTCCGAGCGCATGCGCGCGGCCTTCGGCCTGCGCCGGGCGATCGTCGTGGACGCCCTGGACGACCCGCGGGACACGCGCCGGGCGCTGGGGTCGGTGGCGGCGCGGCTGCTGTCGGAGATCGTGCGGCCCGACGAGGTACTGGGGCTGGCCTGGAGCAGGTCGCTCCAGCTGATGGGCCTGGACATGGTGGACCTGCCGCGCTGCACGGTGGTGCAGCTCAACGGCGTGCTGTCCGAGCAGGCGGAGGGCGGCGGATCGGTCGAGACGGTGCGCCGGGCGGCCGCGCTCTCGGGCGGACCGGCGTACCCGATCTACGCGCCGCTCATCCTGCCGGACGCCGCCACGGCGGCGACGCTGCGCGCCGACCCGGGCATCGCCTCGGCGTTCGCGCACTTCGACCGACTCACGACGGCCGTGGTGGCCATCGGGGGCTGGGACGAGCGCAACTCGACCGTCTTCCAGGCGCTGGACCCGGACTCGCGGGCCAGGTACACCGCGCTGGGCGTGTGCGCGGAGATGTCCGCCCAGCTGTTCGACGCCGACGGCCAGCAGGTGCACTCCGACCTTGACGAGAGGGTCATCAGCGTCCGGGCGGACCAGCTGCGCCGGGTGCCCGAGGTGGTGGCGGTCGCCGGCGCCGGGGACGAGGCCAAGGCCAGGGCGATCGGCGCCGCGCTGCGCAGCGGCCTGGTGTCCACGCTGGTGACGGACGACGCCGTGGCCAGGCTGCTGCTCGACGGGGAGCCGACGGGGCGGGAGTGAGACACCGGTCGCCGCCCCGGGGGAGCGGCGGCGGTCAGCGCACCACGGCACTGCCGCCACAATGGATAGCGATGAATCTGGTCAATCTTCAGGACGTGTCCCTGGCCTACGGGCCGCTCGTACTCCTCGACAAGGTGTCGCTCGGCGTCGACGAGGGTGAGCGCATCGGCGTCGTCGGCCGCAACGGCGGCGGCAAGTCCACGCTCATCTCCGTGCTCTCGGGCATCACCCGGCCCGACTCCGGGCGGGTGGTGCACAACCGCGGGCTGCGCATCGGCTTCCTGCACCAGCGCGACACCTTCCCCGACTCCACAGTCGGGGAGTTCGTCCTGGGCGACCGGGCCGAGCACGAGTGGGCGGGCGACGCCCGCGTCCGCGACATCCTGCGCGGACTCCTCGGCGGCTGGGCCCTCGACACCCCCATGAGCGGCCTGTCCGGCGGCGAGCGCCGCCGCTCCGGCCTGGCCCGGCTCCTGGTGGGCGACCACGACCTCATCGTGCTCGACGAGCCCACCAACCACCTCGACATCGAGGGCATCGCCTGGCTCGCCGAGCACCTGCGCGCCCGTCCCGAGGCGCTCGTGGTCGTCACCCACGACCGCTGGTTCCTGGACGCCGTCACCACCCGCACCTGGGAGGTCGGACGCGGCGCGGTCGAGCGCTACGAGGGCGGTTACGCCGCCTACGTCCTGGCCAAGGCCGAGCGCGAGCGCCAGGCGGCCGCCGCCGAGGAGCGCCGCCAGAACCTCATGCGCAAGGAGCTGGCCTGGCTGCGCCGCGGCGCCCCGGCCCGCACCTCCAAGCCCAAGTTCCGCATCGAGGCGGCCAACCAGCTCATCGCCGACGAGCCGCCGCCCCGCGACACCGTCGAACTGGTCAAGTTCGCCAGCTCCCGGCTGGGCAAGACCGTCATCGACCTCAAGAACGTGTCCGCGTCCGTCCCCGACCGGACCCTGCTCGACCACCTCACCTGGCAGCTGGGCCCCGGCGACCGGGTCGGCCTGGTCGGGGTCAACGGCGCGGGCAAGTCCACCCTGCTCAGGATCCTGGCCGGGGAGCGCGAGCCCGACTCCGGCAGCGTGCGCACCGGCCGGACCGTCAAGCTCGCCCACCTGTCCCAGAACGTCGCCGAACTCGACCCCGCCGCCCGCCCCCTCCAGGCGGTCATGGACGTGCGCGAGCACGTCACCATCGGCAAGCGCGACTACACCGCCAGCCAGATGCTGGAGCGGTTCGGGTTCCGCGGGGAGCGCCAGTGGACCCCGATCGGCGACCTGTCCGGCGGTGAGCGACGCCGCCTCCAGCTGCTGCGGCTGCTCATGGACGAGCCCAACGTGCTGCTGCTGGACGAGCCCACCAACGACCTGGACATCGAGACGCTCACCGAGCTGGAGGACCTGCTCGACGGCTGGCCCGGCTCCCTGGTGCTGGTCAGCCACGACCGCTACTTCCTGGAGCGCATCACCGACCGCGTGCTGGCTCTGATGGGCGACGGCGGCCTGGCCTTCCTGCCCGGCGGCGTGGACGAGTACCTCCAGCGCCGCGCGGCCAGCGCGGGCGAGGCCACCGTGCCGCTGGGCGCCTCCGAGGCCGCCGCGGCCCAGGCCCCGGCGGAGCAGCCCGCGGTGTCGGCGGCCGAGCGGCGCGCCGCGCAGAAGGAGATGCAGCGCGTCGAGCGGCGCATGGACCGCATCGCCAAGCGGGAGGCGGAGCTGCACGAGCTGATGGCCGCCGCGGCCGAGGACTACACCCGGCTCGCCGAACTCGACGCAGAGGCCAAGGCCCTGGCCGTCGAGCGCGGGGAGCTGGAGGAGGTCTGGCTGGAGCAGGCCGAACTCGTCGGGGAGTGAGGCCGCGGCGCGGCTGACCGCGAAGGACGCCCGGCCGGAGAACTCCGGCCGGGCGTCCGGCTCGTAGGGGCGGTACGGCTGGACCGGGGCCCCTTCCTGAGAAAGAATCCGAGCCACGGCGGCGTGCGCTCCGAATACGCCGTGAAGCACCGCGCCGCGCGGTGGGCGTCGGCGCCCCGGCAAACGAGGAGATGGACGCGGATGAGCGACCTGGACGAGATCCCGGTGACCCTGATCGACGGACGCGAGACGACGTTCGGCGAGTGGTCGGGCAAGGTGAGGCTGGTGGTCAACGTCGCCTCGCGCTGCGGCTACACCCCGCAGTACGAGCGGCTGGAGAAGCTCCAGCACCGGTACGGCGACCGGGGGTTCACCGTGCTCGGCGTGCCCAGCAACCAGTTCCTCCAGGAGTTCGGCAGCGAGGAGAAGATCGCGGAGTACTGCTCGGCCACCTGGGGCGTCACCTTCCCCATGACGGCCAAGGCCAAGCTCAACGGCAAGCAGCAGCACCCGCTCTACGCGGCGCTCTCCTCCGCCGAGGACGAGGACGGCAAGGCGGGGAAGGTCAAGTGGAACTTCGAGAAGTTCCTCGTCCTCCCCGACGGCGCCGTGCACCGCTTCCGCAGCTCGACCGAGCCCGACGACCCCGGGATCACCGCGCTCATCGAGAAGGCGCTCCCCGGCGACGCGGGGTAGCCGGAGCCGCCCCCGCCCGCTCCCCGGCGGCCCGCCCCGAACGCGGCCGCCGGGTCCGGCCGGGTCACTCGGCCCGGTCCACCTGCCGGGCGAAGACGGCGGCGATCTCGCGCGCGCCCTCCTCGTTGGGGTGGATGTCCGGGCCCCGCTCGCCGTGGCACATCCACGTCAGGTCGCAGACGTTCTGGAGGTTGGCGGGCAGCCCGGTCTCGCTGCCCCGGGGCACCTCCTGGTTGGTGGACTCGAAGACCGCGTCCACCTCCGCCACGTCGATCCCCTCCGCCCGGTAGGCGTCGGCGATCGTCCCGTTGACCTCCAGCAGGATGTCCACCGCCTCCTCGGCCAGACCCCCGCGCGCCTCGGTCTCGGGGAAGAGCTCCTCGGCCTCCTCCGCCGCCGCGGTCGCCTGCTGGGCGGGGTCCCCGTCCAGCAGCAGGAAGGCCAGGAACGGGTTGTAGTAGGTCATCCCGACGATCTGCGTGTCCGGCCCCGCCGCCTCGCGCAGCCGCTCGGCGATCTCGGGGGTCTCCTCCCGGAGCCGGTCCAGGCCCTCCTCCACGCACGCGCGGTCGATGTCCACGTCCCCGGAGTCGGGGGCCTGCCCCTCGGGGGTGTTGATCCCCCGCACGCAACGGGTGAAGTTGTTGGCGCCGATGGTCAGGGTGACCAGGTCCACCTCGCCCCGGTGCCCGGCCAGGAAGGCCTCGGCCTCCTCCAGCTGCGAGCCGTGCTCGTAGCGAGGGTCGCAGCCGGGCAGCCCGCCCTCCATGAAGGTGGTGGTGTCCTCTCCCGCGCACCCCATCCGCTCGTGCCGCAGCTCCGGGCGCTCCTCCTTCAGGGTGCGGTACAGGACGTCGGTGTAGCCCTCGGGGGTCTCCACCGGTCGGCCGTTCCCGTCGGGCTGCACGCCCACGCTGATCGAGTCGCCCAGGGACAGGTAGTGGCCGCCGGAGTCCGCCCCGCCGCCTTCGCCGCCGGGGCTCCCGCCGTCACCGTCCCCGCCACCGTTGCCCGAGCACCCCGCGACCAGCACGGCCGCGGCCGCCACGGCCATCCAACGGACCCGCACGTGTTCCCCCGAACGATCGACTGCGCGTACCGGGGCTGGACTACCCCGGGACGCGCGGTTCTCACGCGGTACGGCCGTGCGGCGTCCGACACACGGCGGCGGTCCCGCCTCCGGGGGCGAGGGGGGAGTGCGCGCCGGTCGGCGGACCCGTTCGGCGAGGACGGCGGCGATTCCCCGCGCGCCCTGTGCGTGTGGATGCCCGGCCCCCGGGGAGGCCGGTACCGCCTGTCTAACCCTGCTGGCCCCCGGGGCCCCGGTCGAGGGGCGCCAGGAGGCGTCTGAGTAACGACGCCAGCTGTTCGCGGTCGCCGTCGGCCATCGGCGCCAGCAGGGTCTCCTCGTAGCTCAGGAGCGACCTGAGGGCCGCGTCGATGCGCTCGGCGCCCCGCTCGGTCAGCCGGACCAGGACCCCGCGCTTGTCGGCGGGGTCGGGGCGGCGCCGCACGAGCCCGGCCGCGGCCAGCCGGTCCACCCGGTTGGTCATGGTTCCCGAGGTCACCAGGGTGGCGCGCAGCAGCCGTCCGGGGCTCAGCTCGTACGGGGGGCCGGAGCGGCGCAGCTCGGCGAGCACGTCGAACTCCCAGGGCTCCAGGTCGTGCTCGGTGAAGACGGTGCGCCGGGCACGGTCCAGGTGGCGCGCGAGCCGCGACACCCGGCTGAACACCTCCAGCGGCGTCACGTCCACGTCGGGGCGTTCGGAGCGCCACGCCTCGATCAGCCCATCCACCTCATCGCGCATGGGGACAGCTTATCTCTTGACATCAAGATAGTGGGGCGGGTATGCCGTGCACACCCGCCCCACAGGTCACCAGGACCGCCCCGCGTCAGCCCGTTCTGCGCTTGCCCGGGCTCAGCCTCGGCTTCGGCTCCAGGCTCGACAGTCCGTTCCAGGCCAGGTTGACCAGGTGCGCGGCGACCACCTCGCGCTTGGGCCTGCGCACCTCCAGCCACCACTGGCCGGTCAGGGCCCACATCCCCACCAGGGCCTGGGCGTACATGGGGGCGAGCGCCGGGTCGTAGCCCCGTTCGGCGAACTCGTCGACCATGATGTGCTCGACCTGGCTGGCGATGTCGTTGAGCAGACTGGCGAAACTCCCCGTGCCGGAGGCCGCGTGCGAGTCCCGGGTCAGCACCCGGAACCCCACGGTGTTCTCCTCCACGTACCGCAGCAGGGCCAGGGCCGCGTTCTCGATCTTGCTCCGGGCGCCGTCGGCGGAGAGGGCCTCGCCCATCATCGCCAGGAGGGTGCGCATCTCACGGTCGACCACGACCGCGTAGATGCCCTCCTTGCCGCCGAAGTGCTCGTACACCACGGGCTTGGACACACCGGCCCGCGCGGCGATCTCCTCGACGGAGGCCGCGTCGAACCCGCGCTCGGCGAACAGCTCCCGGCCGATCTCCAACAGCTGTTGCCGACGCTCCTTGCCCGTCATGCGCTTGCGGCGCACACGGATCTTCTGACCGCTGTCGGCTGCTCCCATGATGGCTACCGATCCTAGACGCTGACCCGTTTGGCGGCGAGTCGCTCGTTGTTGGGCCAGCGGACCTTGGAGGCCCAGCCGAGCTTCTCGAAGACCCAGATGACGCGGGCGGAGATGTCGATCTGGCCCTTGAGCACGCCGTGGCGGGCGCAGGTGGGGTCGGCGTGGTGCAGGTTGTGCCAGGACTCGCCGAAGGACGGGATGGCCAGCCACCACACGTTGCGGGAGCGGTCGCGCACCTCGAAGTTCTCCTCGCCGATGGTGTGGCAGATGGAGTTGATCGACCAGGTGACGTGGTGCAGCAGGGCCATGCGCACCAGGCTGGCCCAGAAGAAGGCGGTGAACGCGCCCCACCAGGACATGGTGACCAGGCCGCCGATGAGCGCCGGGGCGCCCAGGGAGAAGACCACGATCAGCCCGAAGAGCTTGTCGACCAGGACGATGTCCTTGTCCTTGAGCAGGTCGGGGGCGAAGCGGCGCGGCGAGGTCTTCTTCTCGTCCAGGTACATCCACGCCATGTGCGCGTAGTACAGGCCCTTGGCGACCGACTTCCAGTCGTCGCCGAAGCGCCACGGCGAGTGCGGGTCGCCCTCGGCGTCGGCGTACTTGTGGTGGCGGCGGTGGTCGGCGACCCACTTGATGACGCTGCCCTCGATGGCCATCGAACCGGCGATCGCGAGCGCGATGCGCAGCGGGCGCTTGGCCTTGAACGAGCCGTGCGTGAAGTGGCGGTGGAAGCCGACCGTGATGCCCAGGCCGCTGATCAGGTAGAAGACCGAGGCGATGGCGATGTCGGTCAGGGACAGGCCCCAACCCCAGAAGAAGGGCAGCGAGGCCAGCAGGGCGATCAGCGGCACGAACACGAACGCGAAGACCGTGTAGCGCTCGGCCCTGCCGCGCAGTTCGGGCTCGTACTCGGGGATCGCCTCGCGCTTTGGCTCTGTCGTCTTGGTCGGTAGCTCGGGAGCAGCGGTCATGGGTTCTTCCTCGCTGTCGGGCAGTCGGTCGTCGTCGCGGTCAGGACGGCGTCCGAACGGCACCTGAGTGACCGCCGCGACGACCCAACCTATTCCTACGTAACCGTAACCTACGATGCCGTAGGTTTGGCAAGCCCTCCGTCAAAGGCGCTATGTTGGTGGCTGGCGTACGGGCGGTGTGCTCCGCCCTCGCGCGTTCCCGGATGATGTAATCGGCAGCATGTGGGGTTTTGGTCCCCATCGTCCAGGTTCGAGCCCTGGTCCGGGAGCTACCCCGGCGTCGCGCGCGCACACGCGCGGGCGCCGAGCGGGTCCGCGCGTCCCCGTGCGAGGGACGTATCCCCGCGGACCCCCGCGGAGCGGTGCATCTCACACCGAACCCCCAGAAACCGCCGCCACAGGCGCGGCGCGGCCAACGGCCGCTCACCCCCGTGTCACGCGCCCGTGGGGCGCCGGTGACGCGCATGTATCCTTCCCATGTCGGCCGCTGGTCATCCGACGGCCGCCCGTGCGGCATGCGGGTCGCGCCGCCGAGGGGTGAGCCGACATCTCAGCCACCAGCTACCACGAGGGACTCCTCAGTGAGCGTGAACCGTCCGGCTGCCGTCATCGTCCTCGCGGCGGGCGAGGGCACCCGAATGAAGTCGAAGCTTCCCAAGGTCCTCCACGAACTCAACGGCCGCAGCATGCTCGGCCACGTGCTCGCGGCGGCGCGGGAACTCGACCCCCAGCACGCGGTCGTGGTCGTCGGCCACGCGCGTGAGCAGGTCAGATCCCATCTGGAGGAGATCGCCCCCCAGGCCGCCACCGCGGTCCAGGAGGAGCAGAACGGCACCGGCCACGCCGTGCGCATGGCGATCGAGGACCTGGCCGCCAAGGGCGTCAAGCTCAGCGGCACCGTGGTCCTGACCTGCGGTGACACCCCCCTCCTGCGCGGTTCCACGCTCGCGGAGCTCGTCGCGGCCCACGACGAGGAGGGCAACGCCGTCACGGTGCTCTCCGCGCGCGTACCCGACCCCCACGGTTACGGCCGCATCGTCCGCGACGCCGACGGCGACTTCACCGGCATCGTCGAGCACGCCGACGCCACCCCCGAGCAGCACGCGATCGACGAGATCAACTCGGGCATGTACGCCTTCGACGGCGCCCTGCTGTCCGAGGTCGTCCAGCGCCTGTCCACCGACAACGCCAAGGGCGAGGAGTACGTGACCGACGCGGTCTCCCTGCTGCGCGGCGACGGCCACCGGGTCGGCGCCTGGGCGGCGGACGACTGGCACGAGGTCCAGGGCGTCAACAACCGCGTCCAGCTCTCCGAGGCCCGCCGCGTCCTCAACGACCGGCTGGTCAACGAGCACATGCTCGCCGGGGTCACCGTCGTGGACCCCGCCACCACCTGGATCGACGCCCAGGTCACCATCGGCCGCGACACCGTGATCGAACCGGGGACCCGGCTGCTGGGCGCCACCTCCGTCGGCGAGGACGCCGTCGTCGGCCCCCGCGCGGACCTGAGGGACACGGTCGTCGGCGCGGGCGCCACGGTGCGCGAGACCACGGCGGACCGGGCCGAGATCGGCCCCGGGGCCTCCGTCGGCCCCTACACCTACCTGCGGCCGGGCACCCGCCTGGCCGAGCGGTCCAAGGCCGGAGCCTTCGTCGAGGTCAAGAACTCGAACGTCGGCGCCGAGTCCAAGATCCCGCACCTGACCTACGTGGGCGACGCGGACATCGGCGTGGGCAGCAACATCGGCTGCTCCTCGGTGTTCGTCAACTACGACGGGGTCAACAAGTCCCGGAGCGTCATCGGCGACCACGTCAGGATCGGCAGCGACAACACCATCGTCGCCCCGGTCCGCGTGGGCGACGGCGCCTACTCCGGGGCGGGGACCGTGGTCCGCGACGACGTGCCGCCCGGTGCCCTCGCCGTTTCCGAGGGGCACCGCCAGCGCAACGTCGAGGGCTGGACCCGGCGCAAGCGCCCGGGCACGCCCTCCGCCGAGGCGGCGGAGCAGGCCGATCGGCACAGAGCCGACGACAAGCAGTGACTGTGGGGGAGAAACACGTGACCGGGATGAAGGCCACCGGCCAGAAGAACCTGATGCTCTTCTCGGGGCGCACGCACCCGAGCCTGGCCGAGGAGGTCGCGAAGGAACTGGGGATCGACGTGGTTCCCACCCGGTTCGACACCTTCGCCAACGGTGAGATCTTCGTCCGTTACCTGGAGTCGGTGCGCGGCTCGGACGCGTTCGTCATCCAGTGCCACTCCGACCCGATCAACGAGTCCATCATGGAGCAGCTGATCATGGTGGACGCGCTCAAGCGCGCGTCCGCCAAGAGGATCACCGTGGTGACCCCGTTCTTCGGCTATGCCCGGCAGGACAAGAAGCACCGAGGCCGCGAGCCCATCTCGGCCCGCCTCATGACCGACCTGTTCCGCACCGCGGGCGCGGACCGGATGATGGCCGTCGACCTGCACACGGACCAGATCCAGGGCTTCTTCGACGGCCCGGTGGACCACCTGTTCGCGCTGCCGATACTGGCCGACCACATCGCCGGCCGGGTCGACCAGTCCGAGATCACCGTGGTCTCCCCGGACGCGGGCCGGGTGCGCACCGCCGACCGCTGGGCGGACCGCCTCGGCGCCCCGCTGGCGATCATCCACAAGCGCCGCGACCCGGACGTGGCCAACCAGGTCCGGGTGCACGAGGTCGTCGGTGAGGTCAAGGGCCGCGTCTGCGTGCTGGTGGACGACATGATCGACACCGGCGGCACCATCGTCAAGGCCTCCGAGGCCCTGTTCGAGCAGGGCGCGGCCAAGGTCCTGGTGGCCGCCACGCACGGCGTGCTGTCCGGTCCGGCGGCCGAGCGCCTCCAGAACTCGCGGATCTCCGAGGTGGTCATCACCAACTCGCTGCCCGTTCCGGAGGAGCGCTCCTTCGAGAAGCTGACCCAGCTCTCGATCGCGCCGCTGGTGGCCCGCGCCATCAGCGAGGTCTTCACCGACGGCTCGGTCACGAGCCTGTTCGAGTAAGTGGGGACGCGCGCCCCTTCGCCCGGACCTCCCGCGGCCGCCCCTCCGGGCCGCCGCGGGAGGTCCGCGTCGTTTCCGGTCCGCCTCCGGGCCCGCGGCCGACGGGGACGGTGCGGCGCGGGGCGGCGCAGACGGCCTACAGCGCGCTGACCGGTGCTTTCCGGACCCGGGCGGCCCGGACGCGTGTCCTCGGACCCCGACGGCCGTCTGGGGGCCGGGGCCGCGTCCGCGGCCGGGCGGTCCCCTCGCGGGCGTCCGCGCCGAGGCCGCCCGGCCGGCGGGTTTCTCTGGGGGCTTGTCCGGACCGGGGCGGGAATCGCGGGCCATGTTCGGAGTCGTCGGCGAAGCCATTAGACTTGACCGAGTGTCCCCGTGCCCAGGCGGAGCCCTAAGAAGGCTGCGTTCGGAAGGCGGGCAGGGGTGCGCGACGAGCGTTCCCGGGCCGGGCGGGTCCGGTGACGGCTCGCCGGGCACGCCTGGAACCAGGGCGGCCGCGTCCCTGCCTGAGGGCAGCCCCCGCCGCATTCCCCGCCGAGGGCGGGAATCGTTCGTGCTACTGGAGCCGTGTTCCCCGTTCTGCGGGGTTGAACCCGAGGAGTTTTGTCGTGTCCGAGGTACGTATCGCTGCCGAGCCCCGCACGGAATTCGGCAAGGGCGCCTCTCGTCGCGCCCGCCGCGCGGGTAAGGTGCCGGCCGTCCTCTACGGCCACGGCACCGAGCCCCGCCACCTGAACCTGCCGGGCCACGAGCTCATGCTCGCCCTGAAGACCCCCAACGTCCTGATCCGCCTCGACGGCCTGGACAAGGACAACCTCGCCCTGCCCAAGAGCGTGCAGCGCGACGCCATCAAGGGCTTCCTGGAGCACATCGACCTGCTGGTCGTCTCCAAGGGCGAGAAGGTCGAGGTCGAGATCCCGGTCAACCTGATCGGTGAGGTCAAGGCCCCGGGTGTGCTCACCCAGGAGCTCGTCACCGTGGCCGTCGAGGCCGAGGCCACCCACATCCCCGAGGGCGTCGAGTTCGTCGTCGAGGACCTGGAGATCGGCGCCACCCCGACCGCCGCCGACGTCAAGCTGCCCTCCGGCGTCACCCTGGCCACCGACCCCGAGGCCATCCTGCTCACCGTCTCCGCCCCGCGCGTGGAGGAGGAGCCGGAGACCAGCGAGGAGGCCTCCCAGGCCGCCGAGGGCGACGAGGGCGCCCAGGAGGCCGCCGCCGAGTAAGGCGGTCGCAGGCCACACACGACGACGCGCGGTCTCCCGACAGGGGCCGCGCGTCCGTCGTGTCAGCCGCCGTCCCGGTAGGGTCGTGCCCCATGGGCAACTGGTGGGGCAGGCTGTTCGGCGGCAGGGGCCCCGGCGCGCGGAGCGCCGGGGGCACAAGCGTCGGCGGAGAGAACGAGGACATGGCCGATACCGAGCGCTGGCTCGTCGTGGGGCTGGGCAATCCCGGGCCCAAGTACGCCGGGAACAGGCACAACGCCGGGTTCCTGGTGGTGGAGGCGCTCGCGGGCGGCGAGCGCTGGAAGGCGCACAAGGCGCACGCGGAGGTGGTGGAGACCCGCCTGGACGGCGTCCCCGTGGTGCTGGCCAAGCCGCGGAGCTTCATGAACCTGTCGGGCGGCCCGGTCTCCGGTCTGGCCCGCTTCTACAAGGTCCCGGTCGAGCGGATCGTCGTGGTGCACGACGAGATGGACATCGACTTCGGCGCGCTCAAGCTCAAGAAGGGCGGCGGGCCGGGCGGGCACAACGGCCTGAAGTCGATGACCTCGTCCCTGTCCAGCCCGGACTACATCCGCGTGCGCTTCGGGGTGGGCCGTCCGCCGGGCCGGATGGACCCGGCCGCGTACGTGCTCAAGGACTTCTCCTCCACCGAGCGCGCCGAGCTGGACCTCAACGTCGAACGCGCCGCCGACGCGGTGCGCACGGTGCTCACCGAAGGCCTGGGCCGGGCGCAGAACATCTACCACACCGCCGCCTGACCTCCCGGGCTCCGGGGTCCGCCGGGGCGGGGCTCACACGCCCGCCGGACGGCCGCTCCCACCAGGGGTTCCACGCGAGGGGCGCCCGCGCCGGGCACGGCGCGCGCCGAGTCGGACGTACCGCGCCCGCCGGCGGAGGAGCGCCGGCGGGCGCGGCGACGGGGGCGCGGTACCCGGCTACCGGCCGCGGCCCGCCCGGGGCGGGCGGCCCCGCCCGTCGTCCTCGGCCTCCTCCAGGAGGGACCGGAGGGTGAAGTAGGCGGGCTTGCGGTCGAAGTCCCCGTCCATGACGGTCGCCGCTCCCTCGCCCTCGAAGAACACCGGTACCCACGAGTACTTGTCGGTGAAGCCCCAGATGGTGAAGGAGTCGCAGCCCTCCACCCCGAGGCATGCCTCCAGCGCCCGACCGTAGTAGTCGGCCTGCCGCTCCAGCTGCTCCCCGGTCGGCTCCCCGCCCCCGGGCACGTCCATGCGCACGTCCACCTCGGTCAGCGCCGTGCCCAGGCCGAGGTCGTCGAAGCGCTGGAGGTTCTCCTCCAGGCCGGACGGGAACCCGTACCGCATGCTCAGGTGCACCTGGGCGGAGAACCCGTGCACCGGCACGCCGTCCGCCAGCAGCTCCTGGACCAGCGCGTGGTAGGCGTCGCTCTTGGCGTTGACGTCCTCGACGCCGTAGTCGTTGAAGTACAGCTCCGCCGACGGGTCGGCCTCGTGCGCCCAGCGGAAGGCGTCGGCGATGATCCCCGGCCCGAGCTCGCGGATCCAGATGTTGTCCTCGGTGCGCAGCCGCCCCGACTCGTCGAAGATCTCGTTGGCCACGTCCCACTGCGAGATCCGGCCCTCGTAGCGGCCGACGGCGGTGGTGATGTGGTCGCGCAGGATCTCCCGCAGCTCCTCGTCGGTGAAGTCGCCCTCCTCCAGCCACGCGGGGTTCTGGCTGTGCCACAGCAGGGTGTGCCCGCGCACGTCCTGGCCGTGGCGCTCGGCGAAGTCCACGATCCTGTCGGCCATCCCGAACGCGTACTCGTCCCGCTCGGGGTGGATGTACTCCCACTTCATCTGATTCTCGGGGGAGACCGAGCTGAACTCCCGGGCCAGGATCCGGCGGTACCGCCGGTCCGAGGTGAAGGGGTCGGGGTAGTCCTGGTCCACGTGGTGCCCGCCGCCCGCGACGGCGGTGCCGATGACCAGGCCGTCTGGCGCGGCCCAGCGCAGCGTGCCCGGCTTGGCGTGGCGGGGGTGGTGCGGCGACCGGTGGCCGTCGCCGCGGTCGTGCCCGGGGGCGGCGGACGCGGGGGCGGCCAGGGGGACCGCCAGCGCCGTCGCGGCGAGGACGGCGGTGACGAGGCGGAGCGGTTTCATGGGGGGATCTCCGATCTGGCGACCGACGAAACTTCCGGAAAGTTCCGTAACATATGAAGGTCAATGGACCCTAGGTCGTCGCCGGGCACAGCGTCAAGATCCCGTCTCGGCGCTGTCGCCCCACCAGCTGTGCTCGTACTCTGGGTGGGCACAAAGGAGGACCATGCCCGACACCCCGTCCCGAGACGTCACGATCTCCGCCATCGCCGAGGAGGCGGGCGTCTCCGCGCCGACGGTCTCGCGCGTGCTCAACGGCCGGGGCGACGTCGCCCCCGCCACGCGCGAGCGCGTGGAGAGCCTGATCCGCGCCCACGGCTACCGGCGCCGCGGAGGTCGGCCGCGGGAGCGCGTCGGCCTGCTCGACCTCGTCTTCAACGACCTGGACAGCCCGTGGGCCGTCGAGATCATCCGCGGGGTGGAGGACGCCGCGCACGAGAGCGGTACCGGCATCGTGGTGTCGGCCATCCACCGCCGGGTCAGCTCCACCCGCCAGTGGCTGGAGAACGTGCGCTCGCGCGCCACCGACGGGGCGATCCTCGTGACCACCGACCTGGACCCCGAGCTGCGCGAGGAACTGCGGGAACTCCACGTGCCCGCCGTGGTCGTCGACCCGGTCGGCGTCCCGGACCTGGACACCCCCACGGTCGGCGTCACCAACTGGGCCGGGGGCCTCAGCGCGACCGAGCACCTGATCCACCTCGGCCACCGGCGCATCGCCTTCGTCGCCGGGCGCCCCGAGCTGTGGTGCAGCCGGGCCCGGCTCGACGGCTACCGGGCGGGCCTGGAGACGGCGGGGCTCGCGGTCGACGACGAGCTGGTCGTGCCGGGGGAGTTCGGCTACGAGTCCGGCTTCCGGGCGGGGGAGCGGTTGTTCGACCTCGCCGATCCGCCCACGGCCGTGTTCGCGGCCAGCGACCAGATGGCGCTGGGCGTCTACGAGGCGCTGCGCCGCCGCGGCCTGCGGGTGCCCGCCGACGTCAGCGTGGTCGGCTTCGACGACCTGCCCGAGGCGCGCTGGTCCTCGCCGTCCCTGACCACCGTGCGCCAGCCGCTGTCGGACATGGGCAGGCTCGCGGTGCGCACCGTGCACCGCCTGGTGCAGCGCGAGACCATCGAGAGCCCGCGGGTCGAGCTGGCCACCGAGCTCGTCGTGCGCGACAGCACCGCCCCGCCGCCGTGAACGGGGCCCGGGGAGGGCGTTGATACCCCGGCGCGGCGCTCCCTGGGCTGGTTTGACCGGAATCTTCCGGAATCCACCCGGGCTCCGCGCCAAGGAGGCCGGTGCGGCCACCGCCCCCGACGGGCGCGCGGCCGTGTCCCTCCGTCCTGCCCGCCCTCGGTTGCGCCCTGATCGCCGCGGCTCCCGCGGCCGCCCGCCCGGCGCGCACGCCCCCCACCCCCGAGGAGAAGACCATGTCCCCCACCCGCGCCCGGCGAGGCGTGGCCGTCGTCATGGCCGGCACACTGCTCCTGCTCGGCGGCTGGAACGCCACCGGCGCCGCCGCCGCACCGGAGCCTGGCACCGGGAACTGGGTCGGCACCTGGGGGGCCGCGCCGACCGCCACGCCCGCCACCGGCACCCCGGTCCTGCACGACGAGACCGTCCGGCAGGTCGTGCGCACCAGCGTCGGCGGCGACCGGCTGCGCCTGCGCCTGACCAACGAGTTCGGGGAGAGCGCGCTGCGGGTGGGCGAGGTGCACGTGGCCCTGCGCGCGGGCGACTCGGGCACCGACATCGACCCGGCCACCGACCGCACGGTCACCTTCGGCGGCCGTACGTCGGTGACCGTCCCGGCGGGCGCCCCCATGGTCAGCGACCCGGTGGCGCTGGAACTGCCCGCCCGCTCCGACCTGGTCGTGAGCATCCACCTGCCGGAGGAGACACCGGTGACCACCCTGCACGCCTCCTCCTTCCAGGAGAACGTGGTGGCCGCGGGCGACGTCACCGGTGACACGTCCGTCGAGGCCATCCGCACGCTCACCCAGTGGCACTTCCTGTCGGGGGTCAGCGTGCGGTCGCGCACGCGGCTCGCCGACGCGGTCGTGGCCCTGGGCGACTCCATCACCGACGGCTCCGAGACCCGGGTCAACGCCAACCACCGGTGGCCGGACCTGCTCGCCCGGCGCCTGCCGCACACCGGCGTGCTCAACTCGGGGATCGCGGGCAACCGCCTGCTCCACGACCCCAACCCGCCCGAGGGCGGCGACGCCGAGGACTTCGCGGCCTTCTTCGGGCAGAGCGCCCTGCGCCGCTTCGACCGGGACGTGCTGGCGCACCCGGGCGCGGGCCACGTCATCGTCCTTCTGGGGGTCAACGACCTGGGCCACCCCGGCACCGTGGCCCCGGTGTCGGAGACCGTCACGGCAGAGGAGGTCATCGGCGCCCACCGCCAGATCATCGCCCGCGCCCGTGCGGCGGGGCTGCGGGTCTACGGGGGCACCATCCTGCCGTTCAAGGGCGACACCCTCGGTTTCCACACACAGGAGAACGAGGCCAAGCGCCAGGCGGTCAACGCGTGGATCCGCACGGGCGGGGAGTACGACGCGGTCATCGACTTCGACGAGGTGATGCGCGACCCGGCCGACCCGCTGAGCCTGCTGCCCGCCTACGACAGCGGCGACGGCCTGCACCCCAACGACGCCGGTATGGCCGCGATGGCCGACGCCGTACCGGCCCGGCTCTTCCGCCCGGACCGGGAGGGATAACCGGCCCGGGTGCGGGTCCGCCTCAGCCGCGCACCAGGCGCCAGAAGGCCAGCGCGGCCTCCTCCGGCGCGGCGGCCCCCTCCGTCCCGTTCGTCTCCGCGTCCTCCCCGACGCCGACCCAGTCGGCGATCATGCCGACCAGCGCCCCGGCCAGGTAGGCGGCGTGCGTGCGCACCGGCACGTCGTCGAACCCGGGCGGCCGCGCCCCCCGCGCGAACCGCGTGGCCAGCTCCTCGGCGAGCCGTCCCCGCAGCCGGTTCGTGAAGCGGGCGCTGCCGTGGTCCGACAGCATCCGGCGGTAGAGCACCGCGCTGTCCGCGACGTGGCCGAACAGCTCCACCAGCGGCCGCGGAGCCCGGTCGCGGGGCGCGTCCAGCGGGCACAGCGCCGCGCAGCGCGCCACGTGCGCGACGGCGCTCTCCATGGCGTCGGCGACCAGCGCGTCCAGGTCGGCGTAGTGCTGGTAGACGGTCGCGCGGTTGACCCCGGCCCGCCTGGCCACGGTGGAGACCGTGACCGCGCCGGACGGGCTCTCCGCGGTCAGTGTCAGCAGGGCGGTGCGCAGGCGCTCGCGGGTGCGCTGGACACGGGGGTCGTCGGGGTTCACGGAGGCAGTGTACGACACCTGTATCTCAGGAACACCTGTTGTTTAAGCAACGAGCGTCGTTTATGTTGTCCCCATGAGGATCGAGATCTGGGCCGACACGGTCTGCCCCTGGACGTATATCGGCAAGCGGCGCCTGGAGCGGGCGCTCGCCGGGCTCGACGGCGCACTCCGCGAAAAGGCCGAGGTGGTCTGGCGTCCCTACCGGATCGACCCCGCCGCCCCGGCCGAGGCCGAGCCCCTGGGTCCCCTGCTGCGCGACCCCCGCGTGGACACCGCCCTGCGGGCCTGCGCGCCCGGCCTCACCCCGGACCAGAACCGCGTCCGGGTGGCCGAGGCCGCCGCGGCCGAGGGGCTCGGTCCCCGGTGGGGCGCGGTGTGGAGGGTCAGCAGCCACGACTCCCACCGCCTCCTGGCCCTGGCCCTGGAGACCGGCGGTCCCGGACTCCAGGGCGCCGTCGCCGAGGGCGTCCTGCGCGCCCACTTCACCGAGGCCGGGGACATCGGTTCCGCCGGGACGCTGGACCGCGTCGCCCGCGAGGCCGGGTTCCCCGACGGCGGACGCCTCCTGGCCGCGGGTGCCGGGGAGGAGGAGGTCCGCGAACTCCTCCTGCGGGGCAGGGCCGCGGGCGTGCGCACCTCCCCGACCCTGGTGGTCAACGGCAGCGCCCTGGAGGGCGCCCGGCATCCCGACGCCGTCCGCGACTTCCTGGTCGCGGCCGCAGGGCGCACCCCGCGCCGACTCCCCGAGGAGGTCGAGCGCTTCCGCCAGGCGGAGTCCCTGCTGGACCGGGGAGACCCCCTCGGTGCGCTCGCCCTGCTCCGGCCGATGCTCGGCGAGCACGCCGCCGACCGGAACGTGTGCCTGCTCGCCGCACGCGCCTACTACCGCTCGGCTCAGCTGGGCCGCGCCCGCCGCACTCTGGAGGAGATGGTGGAACGGAGCCCGGACGACGCGTACGCGCGCCTGCTCCTGGGCCGCACGCTCCAGCGCCAGGGCGAGCTGGAGCTGGCTGGACCGCACCTGCGCCTGGCCGGCGCCATGGCGCCCGAGTACGTCTGACCCGGTGCGCGTGCCGTCCGGGCGGCCCGGGTTTCGGCTGTGTCCCCGCGCGGCCACCGGTGTCCCCATCAGGTCACCCCTGCGTGACCGCACGGATCTCGGCACAGACACATTCTTGTGCTGAACAGGCCCTCTTACCCAACAAGCCGCAACACTGCGCGACTTTTCCACTACTTTTGGTTAATGTTCGGGGCGTTGGTCTCCGCGCCCGGCGCACCTGCCCCGCTCACGTCCTCAGAGTGCTCTCCCACGGCGCGCGGAGCTATGCCGTGTGAGCTGCAAGAGTCGTGGGTCTTGGGGGAGTGTACGTGGTCACAACCAGCCGGACGAAGACCGTCCACGAACAGTCGACGCGGATCGTGGTCGGCCCCGGAGCCCCAGGGGCCCCAGGGGTCCCAGGAATCCCTGGGGCCGCGGGCGCCACCGGGCGGCGCGCGGCGGTCGCCTCCGGCGGTGGGACCAACGGCGCCTGGGTGCGCCCCTACGTCGTGAGCCTGGTCGGCCTGGACCTGGCCGCCGCCCTGACGGCCACCCTCAGCGGCGCGGCGGTCCGCTTCCCCTCCGCTCTCGGAACCCTCACCACCCTGCCCTACCTGGCCCTCTCCCTCCTGCTGCCCCCGGTGTGGATCCTCTTCGTCTACCTGGGCGGCGGCTACGCCCGCCGCTTCCTGGGCGTGGGCACGGAGGAGTACCGCCGCGTCGCCACGGCCGGGATCGCCCTCGCCGCCGCCGTGGCCGTCGGCGCCTACGCCCTGCGCTTCGACCTCGCCCGCGGCTACGCGCTGGTCACCCTGCCGCTCATCCTCCTGCTCACCCTCGGTCTGAGGTACGCGCGCCGCAAGGCCCTGCACCGGCGCCGCGGTTCGGGCCAGTGCATGAGCGGGGTCGTGGTCGTCGGCTACCGCGTGGCCGTCCGCGACCTGGTCCGCCGGTTCCGCGGCGAGGTCTACCACGGCATGCGCGTGGTGGGCGTGTGCCTGCCCCAGGAGGAGGTCGCCTCCGGTCCGGGCGCCGACGAGGTGGAGGGCTGTCCGGTCCTGGGCACCTTCACCGGCGCGGCCGAGGCCGCCGCCCTGGCCGGGGCCGACACCGTCGCGGTCCTGGCCTGTCCGGAGATGGACGGGGCCGAGCTGCGCCGCCTGGCCTGGCGGCTGGAGGAGACCGGCACCGACCTCATCGTCGCCTCCGCGCTCATGGACGTGGCCGGACCGCGCACCTCCATCCGGCCGGTCGCGGGGCTGCCCCTGCTGCACGTGGAGCACCCCGAACTGGTGGGCGCGCGCCGCGTCCTCAAGGGCGCCTTCGACCGCTGCGCCGCCGCCCTGGCCCTGATACTGCTGTCGCCGCTGTTCCTCGCGCTGTGCGTCCTCGTCCGGGCCGAGGGCGGCGGGCCCGCCCTCTTCACCCAGACGCGGGTGGGCAGGGGCGGCCGCGAGTTCACCGTCTACAAGTTCCGTACGATGGTGGTGGGGGCCGAGGCGTTGAAGGCGATGCTCCAGCCCCGCAACGAGCACGAGGGCGTGCTGTTCAAGATGCGCCGCGACCCCAGGGTGACGGCCGTGGGGGCCTGGCTGCGCCGGTACTCGCTCGACGAGCTTCCCCAGCTCGTCAACGTGGTCCGGGGGGAGATGTCGCTCGTCGGCCCGAGGCCGCCGCTTCCGGAGGAGGTCGCCCGCTACGGGGACGACGTCCGCCGCAGGTTGGTGGTCAAGCCGGGTATGACGGGTCTGTGGCAGGTGAGCGGCCGCTCCGACCTCTCCTGGGAGGAATCGGTCCGCCTCGACCTGCGGTACGTGGAAAACTGGTCGCTGACACTGGACGTCCAGATCTTGTGGAAGACGTGGTCAGCGGTGATCCGTGGGGCGGGAGCATACTAGCCGGTGAAGAACATCCGAAACGATCATGAGGTGGCCCGCGACCTGGCCAGCGAGGCGGGGCAGCTGCTGCTGCGCCTGCGCGCCCGGCACGGCTTCGACGAGCCCGACGTCCTGCGCACCCTGGGGGACCGCACCTCCCACGAGTTCCTGTTCTCCGCGCTGGGACGGCTGCGGCCCAGCGACGCCGTCCTCTCCGAGGAGGGCGCCGACGACCCCGCGCGGCTCAACGCGCGCCGGGTGTGGATCATCGATCCCCTGGACGGCACGCGCGAGTTCGCCGAGGCCGGGCGCACCGACTGGGCGGTGCACGTGGCGCTGTGGGAGAACGGCGACCTGGTCGCGGGCGCCGTGGCGCTGCCCGCCCAGGGCAGCACCCTGTCCACGGTCGACCCGCCCTGGCTGCCCGAGGAGCGCCCCTCGGACCAGCGGCTGCGCATCACCGCCAGCCGGACCCGGCCCCCGGCCTTCGTCCAGCGGATGGCCACCCAGCTGGGCGCCGAGGTGGTCCCGATGGGCTCCGCGGGCGCCAAGATCTGCGCGGTGCTGCTCGGCATCGCCGACATCTACGTGCACGCGGGCGGCCAGTACGAGTGGGACAGCGCCGCCCCGGTGGCGGTGGCCCGGGCCTCGGGTCTGCACACCTCCCGGATCGACGGTTCCCCGCTGCGGTACAACACGGCGGACCCGCAGCTGCCGGATGTCCTTGTATGCCGATCGGAATTGTCGGGTATGTTGTTGGCGAGCATCCGCGACGGCGCGGACCTGGACAGCGCGGGTCCGCACGCGGGGGGCTGATAGGACGACCCCTCCGCCGTCGGCCCTGTCGGTATTTCTAAGGCGGATTCATGGGTCAGGCGAGTCAGCAGGCCGGACGCTACCAGCTCTCCCAGCTGGACGTCCTGGAGGCCGAAGCCATCTTCATCATGCGCGAGGTGGCCGCGGAGTTCGAGCGGCCGGTGCTGCTCTTCTCCGGCGGCAAGGACTCCATCGTGATGCTGCGCCTGGCCGAGAAGGCCTTCTGGCCCGGCGCCGTCCCCTTCCCCGTCATGCACGTGGACACCGGCCACAACTTCGACGAGGTCATCGAGTTCCGCGACCGCCGGGTCGCCGAGGCGGGGGTCCGCCTGGTCGTGGCCTCGGTGCAGGAGCAGATCGACGCGGGCAAGGTCTCCGAGCCCACCGGCCGCTGGGCCAGCCGCAACCGCCTCCAGACCTCGGCGCTGCTGGAGGCCATCGAGGAGAACGGCTTCGACGCCGCCTTCGGCGGTGCGCGACGCGACGAGGAGAAGGCCCGGGCCAAGGAACGGGTCTTCTCCTTCCGCGACGAGTTCGGCCAGTGGGACCCCAAGAACCAGCGCCCCGAACTGTGGAGCGTGTTCAACACCCGCATCGAGCGGGGCGAGCACATCCGGGTCTTCCCGATCTCCAACTGGACCGAGCTGGACGTGTGGGCCTACATCAAGCGGGAGCGGCTGGAGCTGCCCTCGATCTACTTCGCCCACGAGCGCGAGGTCTTCGAGCGCGACGGCATCCTGCTGTCGAACTCGCCCATCATCAACCGCGACGAGACCGAGGTCCCGTTCACCGAGACCGTCCGCTACCGCACCGTCGGCGACCTCACCTGCACCGGGGCGGTCAAGTCCACGGCCGTGGAGATCGACGACATCATCGCCGAGATCGCCGCGACCAGGGTGACCGAGCGGGGGCAGACGCGGGCGGACGACCGCACCAGCGAGGCCGCCATGGAGGACCGCAAGCGCGAGGGCTACTTCTAGCGCGACCGCCGGGAGGGTCCACGGCCCGCCCCGTCCGCCGGACCTCGTACTCGTGGCGAGGTTCGGGCGCCGACACCGGTCGGCACGCGGGTCAGGACCCCGCGCACCACACCGGCGACGTTCGGGCCAGCCCACTGGCACCCGCGCCGGAACCCGTTCCCCGCAGACCACACACTCCGCATTGGACCAGGCAAGCATGAGTAACGACATCCTGCGGTTCGCGACGGCGGGTTCCGTCGACGACGGCAAGAGCACCCTGATCGGCCGACTGCTGTTCGACTCCAAGTCCATCTTCGAGGACCAGCTCGACGCGGTGGAGCGCACCAGCGTCGCGCGCGGCGAGGAGCAGACCAACCTGGCGCTGCTCACCGACGGCCTGCGCGCCGAGCGCGAACAGGGCATCACCATCGACGTGGCGTACCGCTATTTCGCCACCCCCAAGCGCACCTTCATCATCGCCGACACCCCCGGGCACATCCAGTACACCCGGAACATGGTCACGGGCGCCTCCACGGCCGACCTCGCCATCATCCTGGTGGACGCGCGCAAGGGCCTGCAGGAGCAGAGCCGCCGCCACGCCTTCCTCACCACCCTGCTCCAGGTGCCCCACCTGGTGCTGGCGGTCAACAAGATGGACCTGGTGGACTACTCCCAGGAGCGCTTCGAGGAGATCCGGGCCGAGTTCGCCGACTTCGCCACCAAGCTGGACGTGTGCGACCTGACCTTCGTGCCGATCTCGGCCCTGAACGGCGACAACGTGGTGAGCCGCTCGGAGAACATGCCCTGGTACACCGGGCCCTCCCTGCTCCACCACCTGGAGAACGTGCACATCGCCTCCGACCGCAACCTCATCGACGCGCGCTTCCCCGTGCAGTACGTGATCCGGCCGCACAGGTCGGCCGACCCCGAGCTGCACGACTACCGGGGTTACGCGGGCCAGATCGCGGGCGGCGTCCTCAAGCCGGGCGACGAGGTCACCCACCTGCCGTCCGGGCTGAACACGCGGATCGCCAGGATCGTCACCGCCGACGGCGACGTCACCGAGGCCTACTCGCCGATGTCGGTCACCCTCCTGCTGGAGGACGAGATCGACATCTCCCGGGGCGACATGATCTGCCGCCCCAACAACGCCCCCGCGGTCACCCAGGACCTGGAGGCGATGGTGTGCTGGATGACGGACGCGCGCAAGCTCACGCCGCGCTCCAAACTCATCCTCAAGCACACCACCCGCACCGCGAAGGTCATGGTCAAGGACCTGCGCTACCGGCTGGACGTCAACACGCTGCACCGCGACGAGCAGGCCGACCACCTGTCGCTCAACGAGATCGGCCGGGTGCGGCTGCGCTCCACCCAGCCCCTGTTCGTGGACGAGTACGCCAAGAACCGCCAGACGGGCGGGTTCATCCTCATCGACGAGTCCACCAACACCACGGTCGCCGCGGGGATGGTCGTCAAGACCGACTGACCCCGACCGGGGCGCGCCGGGCGCCCGGAAGGTGGAAGGGGGCCGCCCTCGGGCGGCCCCCTTCCCCGTGTTCCGCCACCGGGCAGGGAGGCACTGCGGGGAGCGGGCCCGGCGGTCCGGACGCACCGGAAAGGGCGCCGCCAGGTGCGCCGCCCATGCCCCCGTCCGTCTTACCCGAGAAACCTGTTTCGGTTCTCAGATTCTTACGGAATGGTTTCCTTCGGTCAACGCCATGTTTCTCCGTAAGGGCTCCGGGGGGAACCGAAAGGTCTGTCCGAAAAACGTTTGACCACTACAGGCGAGTGTTTTTCGGGCTCCTCGCCACTGCACCGAAGCCCTCGTTCGCTGCGCGACCACGGACCCCGAAGGCTGATCCGAGGTACTTGGACGCAAAAAAAGTTGCCCTCGGGCCCTGGAGCGAAGGACGAAGTCTGGTTATGGTGGCAAAGCGCAGCGAACCTGGAATCGCTTGACTACTCTGGGTTATTAACCGCTGTGCGCCTCCCATTACCGTCCCCCGCAAAAGGAGAATACGAGTGCACAGGCACACCACGAGGAGAACGGTGCTCGGCCTCGCCGCGGCCGGCGCCCTCTCCGTCCCCCTGGCCCTGTCGGGCGCCGTCTCGGCCGGCGCCGACGAGCTCGCCCCCCTCCACACCGTCGGCGCCTCGGCCACCGGCGACTACTTCGTCGTCCTGGAGGACACGCTCAGCGCCGCCTCCGTCACCCCCTCGTCCCTCGGCATCTCCTCCGACCAGGTCAACCACACCTACGACGAGGTCGTCAACGGCTACTCGGCCAGCCTGAGCGCGGCGGAGGTGCGCGAACTGCGCGGGCAGTCGGGCGTCGCCTACGTCGAGGAGGTCGGCGTCGCGCACACCACCGTCACGTGGGGCCAGGACCGCATCGACCAGGAGGACCTCCCCCTGGACGGCTCCTACGGCACCACTGGCGACGGGGCCGGCGTCTCCGCCTACATCATCGACAGCGGCATCGACGCCTCGCACCCCGACTTCGGCGGTCGCGCCTCCTCCGCCTTCGACGCCTACGGCGGCGACGGCTCCGACGGCAACGGCCACGGGACCCACGTCGCGGGCACCATCGGCTCCGCCACGTACGGCGTCGCCCCCGCCGCCGACCTCTTCGGCGTCAAGGTGCTCGACGACAACGGCTCGGGCTCCTACGACGACGTCATCGCCGGTATCGACTGGGTGGCCGCCAACGCCGGATCCAACGCCGTGGCCAACCTGTCCCTGGGCGGCCCGTCCTCCCCGACCCTGGACGAGGCCGTCAACGGCCTGGCCGAGTCCGGCGTGTTCGTCGCGGTCGCGGCGGGCAACGAGGGCCAGGACGCGGGCAACACCTCTCCGGGCGGCGCCGAGGGCGTGACCACGGTCGGCGCCTCCGACGCGACCGACGCCGCGGCCGTCTTCTCCAACCACGGCCCGTCCGTCGACATCTACGCCCCCGGCGTGGACGTGGAGTCGACCGTCCCCGGCGGCGGAACCGACTCCTATGACGGCACCTCGATGGCCAGCCCGCACGTGGCCGGGGCCGCCGCCCTGTACAAGAGCGTGAACGGCGACGACGACCAGGCCACCATCCAGGACTGGCTCGTCTCCAACGCCGGCGTGGACAAGCTCAGCGGCGTTCCCGCGGGCACGGTCAACCTGCTGCTCAACGTCCAGGGCCTCTGACCCGGGGGGGTTGTGGAGACCCCGCTCTTCCACAGCCCGCTCCGCGGCCACCGCGCGAGGAGCGCACGACCGACCGTTCGGCCCCGGCCCGGGGGCAGCTCCCCCGGGCCGGGGCCGACGCGTGTCCGGGTCGCGGCCCCCGGCCCGGGAACGGAGTCGTCACTTTGGGGGCCTGTGCGGTGACTGAAAGTAATAGCCTGGTGGGGTGGACGATGGTTATCGACTGGTGTTCGTCGGTGGAATGGGCCGCTCCGGCTCGACCCTGATCGAGCGGCTCCTCGGCGAACTGCCCGGGTTCTGTTCGGTCGGCGAGGTCGTGCACCTGTGGCGGCGCGGACTGGTGGAGGACGAGCTGTGCGGCTGCGGCCGACCGTTCTCCGGCTGCGGCTTCTGGTCCGACGTGGGCAAGGAGGCCTTCGGCGGCTGGGACCGCCTGGACACGGGGGAGGTGCTGCGGCTCAAGGACCGCGTCGATCGCACCCGCTTCCTGCCGGTGCTGCTCAACGGCGCCCACCAGGGCCTGCTCGCCTCGCGCTGCGACCGCTACACCGAGCTCTACCACCGCCTGTACTCGGCGGTGTCCCTGGTCAGCGGCGCCCACGTGATCGTGGACGCCAGCAAGCACGCCTCCCTGGCCGCCTGTCTGCGCTGGCGCTACGGCGCGCGGATGCGCCTGCTGCACGTGGTGCGCGACCCGCGCGCGGTGGCCCACTCCTGGGCCAGGCGCGTGGCGCGCCCGGACGCCTCCCCCGACAGCAGCGAGCCGGAGATGGCCCGCTACTCGGCCGGGCGGGCCTCGGTGCAGTGGATGACCCAGAACGCCTGCTTCGACGCCCTGGCCCGGCGCGGCGTCCCGACCCTGCGCGTGCGCTACGAGGACTTCGTCGCCGACCCCGGGGGCGAGTTCGCCCGGATCGCGGAGTTCGCGGGGTACACGGGCACCCCTCCGGACGCGGCTCGGGGCGGCTTCGAGCTGTCGGAGGGGCACGCCGTGTCCGGCAACCCGATGCGCTTCACGGCCGGGCGCGTCGGGGTCCGCGCCGACCACGGGTGGCGTGAGGCGATGCCCTCCTGGCGGCGGCGCCTGGTGGCCGCCGTGACGGCTCCCTCCCGGGGGCGTTACGGCTACTGAAGTCCGTTTTGCCACTTCAAGGACTGTTGTTCGCCCCAATCATGACGTATGGTGTTCATCTGAACACTCTAAGTCACATTTGGAGAATTAGGGGGAGTTCGACGTGGACAGGGGACCGGTACGGGCACTGGCGACGACGGGGGCACTGACCCTCGTCCTGACACTGGTCGGAGCGGGGGACGCCCCGGCGGGCGGGGCCCCGTCCTCTCCACGGCAACCCTCGGACCGGCCCGCGGGGGTGACGGAGCCGCCCTGGCGCTGGGGGTACGCCACCGACGAGGAGTGCACCGTCTCGGAGATCCTGGAGCCCTCGTGCGGCGTCTGGTGGGGGGCCAGCCCCTACCAGGACCGGATCGAGCCCCTGGAGGAGGCGGTCGACCGCCGCATGGACATCGTCTACACCTGGCGCGGCGTCGACCAGGCCAACATCCCCGGCAGGCGCGAGCGGGAGCTGATCGCCGAGGGCAGGTTCGTGCACACCAACATCGAGGCCCGGCGGTTCACGCGCTCCGGGCATCCGGCGGTCTCCTACGAGTCCCTCATCGACGGCGAGTTCGACGACTCGCTGCGCTCCCAGGCCCGCGCCGTCGCGGAACTGGACGTGCCCTACTTCGTCACCTTCGACCACGAGGCCGACGCCAACACGCGCTACAACAGGCGCGGCACGCCCGAGGAGTTCGTGCGGGCCTGGCGGCACATCGTGGACCTGTACCGCGAGGAGGGCGCGGACAACGCCATCTGGGTGTGGAACGTGACCGGCTGGGAGGGCAACTTCGACCGCCTCCCCGGCCTGTGGCCCGGCAACGACTACGTCGACTGGGTCAGCTGGGAGGCGTACAACATGACCGGCTGCGACTCCCAGCCGCACTGGGACGAGGTGTACTCCTTCGAGGACATGATGCGCCCGGCCTACGAGTGGTTCCAGAACGAGGGGCCCGACCACGGGATCGACCCGGACAAGCCGGTGATGATCGGGGAGATGGGCACCACGCCCATCGGCTCGCAGGAGACCCTGGAGTGGTACTCCGAGATCCCCGACGTGCTGCGCCGCTACGAGCGGGTGCGCGCGGTCAAGGTGTGGGACAACAAGCTGTCCCCGGACTGCGACTTCCGGATCCGGGCCAACGAGTACGCCCAGCGCGGCTTCGAGGCCGCCGGACAGGACCCGTACGTGTACCTGCCCGAGCGGGTGCGCCGCCTGGCCGAGTACGCCCAGCAACGGGGTTGACCGCCCCGGGCCGGGGCCGTCCGGGACGGTTCGCGCGGACCGCCGCTCCCACCAGGGGGCGGCGGTCCGCGCGTGTGGGGCACGCGCTCGGGCGCGCCGGTTCAGCCGCCCACGGGCCGGAACATCGACCAGGTGCGCGGGCCGCCCCCCGGCAGCACGTACTCGGCGGTCACCCGGAAGCCGAGCGACGTGTACAGGCCCACGTTGTCCTCCGTCGACGTCTCCAGGAACGCCGGGAAGCCCGCCGCGTCGGCCTCGTGCAGGCCCGCGCCGATCACCGCGCGTCCCAGGCCCCGGCCCCGGGACGCGGGGTGGACGCCGACGGTGCCGAGGAACCACACCGGCTCCTCCGGCCGGTACGGCTCCATGGCGGCCTCGGCCGCCGCGTAGGCCGGGGCGCGGTCGCCCGCCAGCTCCACGAGCCCGGGGAGCAGGGCCTCCACGGCCTCCTGCGCGCCCTCGGAACCGGGCACCGTCCAGACGGAGACCGCTTGGAGGTCGTCGCTCACCCACACCCGTCCGTACGGAAGGCCGACGTCGGCGAGGAAGACGCGCTGGAACTCCCGCAGGCGCGTCTCGTGTCCGTCGGCGCTGATCACGTGACGGGTGAAGGGGTAGTCCGCGAAAGCGGCGGCCAGCGTGTCCGCCGCCCCCTCGACGTCCTCGGGGGTGGCTTTACGAATCATGCCTGTCCTTCCCGGCTGTTCTCGGTCCGCGCGCCGGGCTCGCCGGCGCGCGGACCGAGGTTACAGGCCCCTGCCGCGCAGATGCAGCGCGCGCGTGACCCACCCGGCGGGCACCCCGAGCACCACCGCCAGCGCCAGGTAGGCGCGGGCCTCGGCCGGGCGGCTGCGGACGGTGGTGCCGATCCAGCGCAGCGCCGCGCGTCGGCGGCCGGAGGCGGCCTCGGCGAAGGCGATCTGCCCGGCCACGCGCGCGTGGCCGCGCGGCACCAGAGCGAACTCGGGGTAGCGGTCCAGCAGCCAGCGCAGGGCGGTGGAGATGGTCCGCCAGCGCCCGGAGAAGTGCGACCTGCGGTGCCACAGCACCCGCACGCCCGGTTCGGGGATGTTGCGGATGGGGCCGCGCCGGGCCAGGCGCAGCAGCAGTTCGTAGTCCTCGGCGTAGCTGCCGGGGATCTCCTCGCTGACGGTTCCGCAGCCGTCGATCATGGCGCGGCGCCGGATGAGGAACGTGGACGGGTGCAGCTCGGTCAGGCGCGACCCCAGCAGGTCGCCGAAGGTCACGCTGGTGCGGTCCAGGCTGCGGACCGCCTCGACCCTGTCGTAGACCACCCGGATGCCGCAGCACACCATCTCCGTGCCGGGCTCGTCGAGCATGACGCCGACCTGTGCCCGGAGCTTCCCGGGCAGCCACGTGTCGTCGTCGTCGCAGAAGGCCACCAGGTCGGTGTCGGCGGCGAGCACACCGGTGTTGCGGGCCCCGGCCAGGCCGGGGGTGAGGGTGTTGGTGACCACCCGCACGGGGCGGTCGCCGTCGGAGCGGGCCAGTGAGGGGTCGGGCTGGTCGTTGTCGAAGACGACGATCGTGGTGATGCGGCCGGAGTAGTCCTGCTCGTTGATCGCCCGCAGGGTGCGGCGCAGCAGTTCCGGCCGGTCCCGGGTGGGCACCACCACGGTCACGCCGGGCAGGGGACCGGTGTCGTCGGCTCCGGAGGCGGCGGTCCGCGCGGCGGTGCGGCCGAAGATGTGGTCGGCGGCCCGGGGGACTGAGGGGGCGGCGGCCGTGGCGACGGGTTCGGCCGTCGCGCCCCGGCCCCGCGTGAGCAGGTCGATGAGCTCCCCGGCGCGCAGCGCGGCCCGCTCGGTGCCCTCGCCGTCGCCGGGGTCCACCCGGAAGTCCGCGGGCGAGGCGAGCGCCCTGTCCAGGAGCGCGCAGAGCTGCTGGGGGGTGGCGCAGGAACGCACCCGGCCCGCCTCCTCCAGACGCCGTACGAACAGGAGCTGGTGCTCGTCGACGTGCTCGTCCAGTTCGGGGTCGCGGGCGACGACGATGGGCAGGCGTCCGGCGCGGCGGGCCTGGACGATGGTGCCCGGTCCACCGTGGGCGACGACCACCCGGGCCCGGCGCATGTGCTCGCCGAGCTCCTCGCCGGGCAGGAACGGGGTGCCCGCGGCCACCTCGGGGGCGGCGCTGTGCCCGTGCTGGACCAGGAAGCGCAGGGTCCGGTGGCGCCGGGCGTAGTCGTCGATCCAGCGGACCAGCCGGTCGAAGGAGTGGTGGTCGGTGCCGAGGCTGACGACCACGTCGGGGTGGCCGCTGTCGTCGGGGCGCGGGACGGGACGCGTGGTCTGTTCGGTCAAAGCAGCGGTCCTACCGTGATGGCGGTCGGCATGAAGGCGCGCTGTTCCTCCCACTGGGCGAGGAACAGCCGGGTGAACGGACGGCACAGCCGTGCGGTGAGCGTCGGTGTGTCGAGGCGGTCGTAGACCTCGATGTAGACGGTCGGTATCCGCAGCAGCCACGCCAGGGCGAAGAAGGGCAGCGCCACCCCGGCGCCGGTGGTGACTACGGCGCACGGGCGCCGTTCGCGCAGGACGCGCACGGCCAGCCAGGCGTTGCGCAGCAGGTTGCCCACGTGGCGGGTGGTGGGGTGGAAGGCCCAACGGACGCGCTCGCCGGTCAGGGCGGACTCGGCGTCGGGGGTCCGGAAGGTCACCCACACGCGCTCGCGGTGCCGCCACCACGGACGCAGTGAGCACAGCTGGGCCAGGTGCCCTCCGCTGGAGGCCACCAGGAGAACCGGTCGTGGAGACATGGGGTCATCATTTCATAACTCTGTGTAGTCGCTGGGAGGGTCGCGGCGAGGCGCACCGGTTGTCCACAGGCGGGGGAGGGCGTCTTCCGCCGGGCGCGCGCAGGGGCTTTCATGGATAACGGGGGGTCCCCCGGGCCCGCCCGCCTCGGCGTGCCCGCACCGCCTCCGGCCGCGCTCCCCGACTGGGCGTCCTCGGCCGCCGCGTGCCTGCACTACCTTCAGCCACCGCCGGACACCCCTCCGGCCGCCGCGGCACGCCTCACCGGCGCGGGTCCAGGCCCAGCAGTCCGCGCAGCGACCACACCGTCACCAGGTGCCCCACCGCTCCCGAGGCCACCGCCATCGCCAGCGTCGCGATCCCGCCGCCCAGCAGTGCCTCCAGCAGCAGCGGCAGGACGCCGAACCACGTCAGCGCGCTGGCGGTCGCGGCCAGCACCGGGCGGCTGAACGGGTGCAGCACCACGTGGGACCGCAACTGCCACAGCGGGAGCAGCTTGCGCACCAGCATCGCGGCCACCAGGGCCACGGCCGCCCCGGTCGCTCCGGCCACGGGTACGAGCAGCACGCACACCAGCACGTTCGCCGCCAGCGACAGCACGTTGTTGACCAGGTTGAGCCGGGTCAGCCCGGTCATCGTCAGGACCAGGTCGCTCATCCCCAGCGCGGCGGCCGTCAGTTGGCCCGCACACACCACGACCAGCGCCGTCGCCCCCGCCGCGTACTCCGGCCCGAACAGCCGCATCACCTGGGGGGCGAACACCAGAACCGACAGGTACAAAGGCCACAGAAGGCACACCAGCCACGCCGTTCCCGCCTGGTAGAGGGCCCGGACCCCGGCGTGGTCGCCCGTCGCCAGCTGTTCGGCGAACCTGGGCTGGGCCGCGTACAGCACCGCCTGCGTGCCGAACTGGCCGACCACCATGACCCGCGTGGCCGCCGTGAACACCGCCGCGCCGGTCAGCCCGCCCAGGAGCGCCACGAGGACCACGCCGCCGCGCTGCACGCCCATCTGGGCGACCGCGGCCACCGCACGCGGCAGGGAGAAGGCCCAGAACGTCCGCGCCTCCACCCGCTCCACGCTCTCCTCCACGGCCTCCGGAGCCACGGCCGTCTCCGTGGTCGCGGACTCCTCACGGGCGCGGCCGATCTCCGAATCCACAGCCGTCCCAGTGGCACTGGGGGCACCATAAGTCCCCCGCTTCCCCACGGGCGCCGCTTTCCCGAGGGCATCCGCATCCCCGGAGCCGTGCGTCTTCCCGAGGGCATCCGCACCCCTGGAACCGTGCGCACCCCCGGATCCGTCCGCATCCCCGGAGGCCCCACCGGCCTCGGGAAAGGCCCGGCGCACGACACGTCCCAACCAGAACCACGCCACCACGGCCGCGGGCAGGTACGGCCCGGCCCACGCCAGCGCCAACAGCCCCGCCGCCCCCGACAGCGCGACCCCCGTCACCAGGGCCAGCTGGGCCAGCGGGCGGCCCACCTTGTCCACCAGCACGGTCCCGGCCATGTCGTGGTGGGCCCGCGTCGCGGCCAGGGCCGTGTCCGCCAGCACCGCGAACGGCAGGAACACCGCCAGCAGCCGCAGGTAGACCTCCGCCTCGCCGCCGCCCAGGCCCCGCGCCACCGGACCGGCGCACACCACCAGCAGCACCGCCAGCGCGCACGCCGCCAGCACGGCCGGGGCCGCGGCCGTCCGCAGCAGCCGGGGCACGCCCCCGGGTTCGCCGAACACGCGCATCCGGGCGATGAAGTACACCAACCCGTCCGACGCGCCCAGGTTGGCCACCACCGCGGCGATCAGGAACACTGACGTCGCCGAGAACAGCAGCCCCGCCGTCTCCTGGGAGAACGCCCGAGTGATCGTCACGATCACGGCGAGGTTCAGCGCGGCGCCGACCACGGCCCCCGCCATGTTGACCGCCCCGCCGCGCAGCACGCGGCGCAGTCCCGCCCGCTCCCGCTCCGCCGCGGCGGTCACGCGCGCCACGAGGGGACGCGCCCCCACCAGTCCGCCAGCCGCGCGTCGCTGTCGGCGAACCGCGCCGCCAGTTCCGCTCGCAGCCCCTCGGGCATGCTCGTCCGGGCGCGCGCGTTGTGCCTGCCCGGGGCGTCGCCCGGCCCGGGCGGCAGCCCCAGGAACCGCTCCACCTCACCCAGCGCCCTCGCCGTGCCGTCGAACAGGTCGGCGTGGTCCACCACGTGCATCCGGTCCCGCCCCAGGTGCTTCTCCATCCGCTCCAGCTGGTCCGCGTAGCGGCCGCGCGCCACGTAGCCGTGGTGCTGGTGGGAGTACGACCGGTACCCGGGGTCGGCCAGCATCCGCTCCTCCTCACCGGCCAGCCGCTCCGGCTCCAGTTCCAGCGCCCGCTCGAACGGTTCGGTCTCGAACCCGCGCGCGGTCTCGTGCGCGTGCGCCGAGTAGGCCCGCTCCACCGGGTCGCGCAGGATGACCACCACCCGCGCGTCCGGCAGGTCGCGGGCGATCCGCTCGGCGGCCAGCGGGTGGAACAGGTAGTACGGGCTGGACTCGACCACCCTCACCCGGGGACGCCCCCGCCGGGCCCGCAGCCCCGCGCGCGGGGGGAAGTACGCCCGGTACCGGTCCGGGCCGCCGCGGTAGCCGGTGTCGAAGTAGTGCACCCCCTTGCGCAGGGTGGGCCCGGTGACGCACGGGTGCAGGCACAGCGTCCTGAACAGCGACGTCGTGCCCGAGCGCTGCGCCCCGCAGATGAGGAAGTCGGGCAGCGCGCGGGCCGCCGCGGTGAGCGTGCCCAGACCGTCGGCGAGGGGCAGGAGCGCCTTCCGGGCCGGGACGGCCATGCGGTGGAACAGGACGGGAACGGTGCTCCGGGGCATCACGTGCTCCTTCTGTCGCAGTTTCGGTCACCCCCGGCCGCCGTCCTCGGCGCCGGGGCTCGGCGGGTCGTGTCGATCGATCGGGTGGCCTGGTTCGACGAACCGCCCGGACCCGAGAGGACCGCTCAGGCCCGGCCGGACGTTCAGGCCCAGCCGGACGTTCAGGTCCGGTGGGCGGCCTCGTGGGCCGCCCTCTCCTGGAGCCCCTCCAGCGCGGGCAGCAGCCAGTCGTCCACGGCCGCCAGGTGGCCGCCGCTCTCGTCCTGCCGGTCGTGCAGGTACCGGGTGGCCAGGTCGATCAGGTACAGCGCCATCACCGTGGACACCGTGTGGGAGCGCACCCCGGTCTCGGACATCAGCGGGTCGCGCAGCAGCCGCGACCCGCTCTCCAGCCACCGGTGCACCCCCGGGTGGACCCCGGCCTGCACGCACTCGTTGAGGTCGTAGTGCAGGGCGTCGAAGCCCGCGGGGGCGTCCATGGCGAGGCGCTCCCAGTCCCACACGAACGCGCGCCGCGCGGTGCTGGCGATGTTCCACCTGGTCAGGTCGCCGTGCCAGGCTCCGAACGGCACGTACACGTCGGGCAGACGGCGCAGCGCCGCGCGCAGGGGCGCCACCTCGGGGCGCGTGCCCAGCGTCACGATCCGCTCCTCCAGCGACCTGCGGTAGGGGCTGTCGGACAGCCTCCGGCTCCGCACCCTGGACAGCCCGACGATCTGCGTCACGCACCTCAGCAGCTGGCGCCGCGTGGGCCGGTCGGTCTGGACGCCGACCGGCAGCGCCTCCTGCACCAGCAGCGGGTGGCCGTTCCACTCGCCCTCGTGCAGCAGCCGGGGGACGGTCACGTCCGGCAGGCGGGCCTCGGCCAGCTGGCGCAGGGCGCGCGTCTCGGCGCGCACCAGGCGCGAGGTCAGGTCGTTGACGGCCACCTTGGCGTAACCGATCGTGCGTCCGCCGGGGGTGAGTAGCAGGAGCACGGGCTTGCGGTTGGCCCGGGGCGGGCCCACGTGGATGGCGACGGCCAGGTCGCGGTCCAGCGCCGTCGTGAGCGCGTGCTCGATGCCCGGACCGGCCCCCACGTACAGCCGGTCGCGCAGCAGGAGCGGGGCCAGCCCGGTGGCGAACGCCCCGGTCAGCAGCAGCGTGCGCGCCCTCTCCCGGAACGAGTGCCCCTGGGCGAAGGACGTGATGCCCCGGGTGGCAGCCGACCGGTCGTGGGCGGGCAGGATCACCCGGGGGTTCTGCGCGTTGGGGACCGGAAGGTACTGGGTGCCCCGGTCGCGGTGCGCCAGCCGCCGCATACCGCGGTCGCCGGGGCCGAGCAGCCCGCCGCACGGCCACAGCACCGCGGCGAGGTCGGTCAGGTAGGTCGTCTCGCTGTTCACCAAGGACCCCCGCGGGTGCGCGCGGTCCGCCGCCGGAGCACCGGTTCCTCGCCACGCCACAGCAGGGCGACGGCGACCATGGTGACGGCCAGCGGGGACATCAGCGCGACGTAGAAGAACATGTACCAGAACAGCAGCAGCACGGTCAGCAGCGCGCCCCGCCCCTCCAGCGTGGCCGCGCGGCGGTAGCGCCACACGACGTGCGCGAAGAAGGCGAGCATGAGGCCGGTGCCCACCCAGCCCCCGGCGATCAGCGTCATCCACAGCTGTCCCGCATTGCCGATGACGTGCTGTCCGCAGCCGGGACACTCGGAGGTGGGGCCGATCGCGATCGACTCCGAGCTGCCCAGACTCTCGCGGGTGGTGCCCCACCCCATGACCGGGGACAGGTGGGCGGCCTCCACGGACGCCGCGTTGGTGGCGGCCCGGCCGTCGTCGCTGTGCGGGTTGTCGATCCTGGTCCGCACCACGTCGGCGAGCGGTGAGGCGGCCAGCGCCAGCAGCACCGCCAGGCCCGCGACGGCGCAGGCGCCCACCAGGACCACCCGGCCGCGGCGCAGCGCCACCAGGGCCGCGAAGGCCGCGGACAGGGCCAGCCCCGCCCACAGGGCCCGGTTGAGCGAGTACACGGCGGGGACCACGGCCAGCGCGGCGGCGGCCAGCCCGCCCCAGCGCACCCACCCCGAACCCTGCGCCACCCAGCCCACCACCAGCCACACCAGCAGCAGGGAGAGCATGTAGCCCCAGACGTTGGTGTACTCCCAGGGCGCCTTCGGGCGGGCCGACTCGTACCCGAAGATGTCCATGACCTGCGCGGACGCCGGGTGGATGAGGGTCTGCATGTAGGCATCGGAGGCGAGGGCCTCGGGGAGCAGGTACTCCATCGGGGCCGTGAACTCGAACCGGGGTGCGAGCATGCCCAGGTAGCCGCCCGCGACCGTGGTCAGGCACAGCACCGCCAGCGCGCCCACGACCGCGCGCGTGGGCAGTTCGCGCTCGGAGAGGTTGCCGACGTAGAGCACCAGGACCGTCAGCACCAGGTAGTTGACCGCCCGGAGCACGGCGCCGCCGTATCCGCCGCTGCCCGGCACCGTGCCGGGCATCTCCAGGTGGACCAGGCACAGGCCCAGCACCGTCCACAGCAGGAACAGCGCCCACAGCCAGAACCCCGGGGGGACCCGCAGCCCCGTGGCGCGGTGCCGGCGCACCAGTTCGGCGGCCATCGGGACCGCGAACAGCCAGTACGCGAACTGCCCCAGGCCCAGCGCCCACCACAGCGGATACCCGGCCAGCAGCCAGAGCAGCGGCCGACCGTCGGTCCCGCCCGCCGGGAGCGGGCCCCCGACGACGGGGCCCGCCGCCCCGGCGGTCGGCCGGGGGGCGCTCGCGGACGTGCTCCAGGCCATCAGTTCCGTGTCCCCGGGGCCGTGTCCGGGGCGGTGTCAGGGGCGCTGTCCGGGGAGTCGGAGTCCCCGGCGGCTCCGGTCGGCCGGGACTCCTCGGCCCCCTCGGCCCCCTCGGCCGCGAAGGCCACGAGGGCCTCCGTGGCCTCGGCGCCGCTGACGGTCGCCTCGGGGTCGTGGGGCTCCCGCGCCTCGGCGGTCCGGGCCAGCCCGAAGGCCATCTCCGCCTCCGAGGCCGTACCCGGGGCCGCGGCGTCCTCCTCGGTCCGGCCGGTCCCGGCGGCCTCGGGCGTCACCGGGATCTGGGTGGCGCCGTCGCCTCCCAGCACGCGGGGGACCTCCAGGCCCGCGGGTATCCCGCCGTCGCGGGGGGCCGCCGCGTCCTGCGCGGTGCCGTCGTCCGCCCCGGCCGCCTCCGCGATCCGCTCGGCCGTCTCGGCTTCGGACACCCCGGAGCGCTCCTGGGCGGTGTCGTCGCCTCCGGCGCGCTCGTCACCGGCGCGCTCGCCGCCGCCCGGGACCGCGGACTCCGCGTCCCCGTCGCGAGCCCGCGAAGGCGTGCCGGCGGCACCGTCGGCCGTGCTCCTCCCGCTCTCCGCGGCCTCGGGCTCCTCCGCGGCCTCCGCCCGCCGGGGACCGGGAACCCCGGGGACACCCTCGGCGTCCCTGGGAGCCGGGGGCCGGGCCGCCCCGCCGCGCCCCCGCGTCCCCGCGGTCCCGGCGGTGGCGGGCAGCTCGCTGACGATGCCGGTCAGCGTGATCCCCGCACCGGCGCGGCCCTTCGCGGCCCCGGCCGCCTCGTCCGCCCCGGCCGCTCCGTCCCTTCCGGGCGTGCGGTCGGGCCCGGTGGTCTGTTCCCCGGCGACCGGCTCGGCCGCGGACGGCGACGCCACCGGCGCGGGTCCGGCCAGCGGCTGGCGCGGCAGCACGGCCGTGCCCGGAACGGGAACCCCGAACCGGTCGGCGAGGACGAGCAGCTCCCCCAGTTCGGCGCGGCGCGTGCGGTCCAGTTCGACCACCGGCAGCATCAGGTCGGCCGAACCGGCCAGCGCGTGCGCGTCGGCCCGCTCGCTCACCGGCGCCACCGCCACCACCACGTACTCCGCCCCCGCCCGCAGCAGCCGCACCAGTTCCGGCATGGCGGTGCCCTGCACCGGCGCGTCCATACCCGGCGACCCGTAGCGCAGCACCCGCAGACGGGGCACCGCGTCGGGCCGCACCTCCAGGTCGGCGGGGTCCTCACCCTCCAGCAGCGCCTCGGCCAGGCCGGGGCCCTCCGGCAGCCCCAGCAGCTCGCCGACCGCGTCGGTGCGGGGGTCGGCGCACACCAGCAGCGTCTCCGAGCCCGTGCGGGCCAGGGAGGCGGCCAGGTTCACCGCGGTCGCCGCACCGGCGCGGCCCGGGGTGGTCGCGGTGACGAGCAGCACGCGGCCGAGGACCGCCTCCTCGTCCCCGAGGAGCACGGCCAGTTCGCCCTCCCCCCGGGCGCCGCCCGCGCCCGCTCCGGCGCGGTCGGACACCCCCGTCCCACCCGCCCCGGTCGGCCCAGCGACCTCCGAGGGTCCGCCGGCCGCCGCGGGAACGGGGACCGCGGCGAGGCGGGCGCGCACCAGGTGCGCGAACTCGTTGACCCGCTGCCCGCGCCGGTCGCCGTCCGGCAGCAGCCCGGGGGAGCGCTGGCCGCGCCCGACCCGCTCGGACAGGTCGAGCAGCACCGGCACCGCCCCGATCCGCCCGGTCTCCTCGGCGTCGTGCAGCCTCGGGTCGAGGCGGTCGCGCACCACGGCCGCCAGCAGCCCCGTCAGCAGGCCGAGCGCGGCGCCGCCGACCAGCCACAGGGCGGGTATCGGGCTGCTCGCGCGCTCGGGGAGCCCCGCCGGGGTGATGACACTGCCGGGCTCGACCGTCTCCGCCAGGGCGCTGAGCGGGCTGATGCCGTTGCCCAGCTCGGTGATCTCCGCGCGCAGAGCCTCCACCCGCGCGTCCGCGCCGGGGGCGGCGGACTCCCCGGCGGTCTCGGCGAGGGCCTCGTAACGGGCCTCCTGCTCACCGCGCAGCGCCTCCAGGTGGCTCTCGATCAGCCCGTCGATCCGCTCGCGGCGCAGTTCGAGGTAGGCGTCGGCGTAGGCCTGCGCGCCCGCCCGCGCGGCCTCGGGGCTCCCGGCGGAGTAGCTGATCTCCAGGACGCTGCTGTTGGGGGGAACGCTCACGTCCACCCGCTCGCGCAGGTCCGCCACGGAGGGCGCGGCACCGCCCTCCTCCGCCAGGGCCTCGGCCACGGCGGACGACACGCGCTCCGACAGCAGGACCTGTGCCTCGGTGTCGAGGTTGACGTCCCCGGCCAGGCGGCCGGAGCGCTCCCCGGTGAACTCGGCCATCCCGCTGGGCTGGACCTGGACGGCGGAGACGGAGGTGTAGGCGGCGGGGAGTGCGACCACCGCGGCGGAGGCCAGGGCCAGCCCGCCGAGCACCCCGGCGCCGACGAACCGCCAGCGGCGGCGCAGCAGTGCCGTGTACTCCCTCAGTTCCGGTCCGGACGGGCCGGGAGCGTCGGTGTCCATCGAGTCCTCTCCGCGCAAGGGTGGTCAACACTTTTAGTGATTGATTGCATACTAAGTGTAATCCCTTGGGGGGTCTCCGCAGCGTGGGCGAGCGGCCGTTTCCCGACTCGGGTAGCGACCGGAGCCGGAGAGCGCGTCACCACCCGGGAAGGACCCCGGGCACGCGAAGGGGGCGGCGGGACACTCCCGCCGCCCCCTTCGGGCACCCCGACCGGCCTAGCTGATGACCACCGTTGGCGGAAGGCCGGTGGAGGACTCCCACGCCTCGTCGCACTCGTTCTGGCTGGAGACCGTGTGCGCCAGGGCCGAGCAGTCCCGGTACTGCGCCATCTGCTCCTGGTACACCACGGCCACCGCGAACAGCGACAGCGACATCACGATCCCCAGCACGCCCACGACCACGCTCATCAGCGCGCCCGGCGCCTCGGTGCGGTTCGCCCGCGCGGCCCGCCTCGCCCGGAAACCCTGCACGACACCGAACACGGACAGCACGACCCCGTAGGGCGGCAGCAGCAGACCGGCCGCCCCGAAGAACAGGCCCCACAGGCCGCCGCGTTCGGCTCTGGGCGGCTGCCCCTCGGTCCGGGGCTCCGGGCTGTTGTCGGTCAAGGTTCACTCCTTATGCGCGCCCCGCTCGGGGCGCCGTGGTCGCCTCCGCCGCACGGAGGCTACCCGTCGTCCATGGTCACGCCGGTCCGCGGGCCGCCGAGACCCCCGTCACAGGCCGGCCAACACCCACTCCCCGTGGGTAGACGCTACCTGGACCGATAGGGTGGGAACGCGGGCGGGCCCAACGGGCGCGCCCGTCGCCCGCCCGTCACCCGCCACCACCCCCAACGGACGCCTCCGGCCCACGGAAGCCCGCGGGGGAGCGCCCGGCGGAGGACGATCGGGTCACCCGCGCACCACGCCTCCGGCTCCGGTCCCGTGCCGTCCCCGGACCGGCGTACGCGGGATCCGGATGCTGCGCCGTCCCCCGGCGCCCCCGGAAGGCGAGGGGCGGCTCTCGCACCGTTCTCTACACAATGGGAGAAGCATTGTCCGCGCGAGTGGTGGTCCTCATATCGGGCACGGGCAGCAACATGGCCGCCCTGCTGGAGGCGGCCAGGGACCCGGCCTACGGGGCGACCGTCGTCGCCGTCGGCTCCGACCGCGAGGGGACCCGCGGCATCGAACTGGCCGAGGAGGCCGGTGTGCCCGCGTTCGTCGTCCCCTTCCGCGACTACCCCGACCGTTCGCGGTGGAACGCCGCCATGGCCGAACGCATCAGCGAGCACCGCCCCGACCTGGTGGTCTCCGCGGGCTTCATGCGCATCCTCGGCCCCGCCGTGATCGGCAGCCACCCCGCGGTCAACATCCACCCCGCGCTGCTGCCCTCCTTCCCCGGCGCGCACGCCGTGCGTGACGCGCTCGCCCACGGTGTCCGCATCACCGGCACCACCATCCACTTCCTCGACGAGGGCGTCGACTCCGGTCCGATCATCGACCAGGTCGCGGTACCCGTCCAGGACGGCGATGACGAAGCCAGCCTCCACGAGCGCATCAAGTCCGTGGAGCGGACGATGCTGGTCGACACGGTCGGCAGGCTCGCCCGCGAGGGCTGGACCATCGACGGCAGGCACGTGCGGTTCGGCCGCACCGAGCAGCGCGTCACCGACGCGACCGACACGAAGGAGAACCGGTGACCCAGCAGGCCATCAGGCGTGCGTTGATCAGCGTCTACGACAAGACCGGTCTGGAGGAGCTGGGCATCGGCCTGGCCGAGGCCGGGGTGGAGATCGTCTCCACCGGCTCCACCGCCGCGCGGCTGCGCGCCGCCGACATCCCCGTCACCCCCGTGGAGGACGTCACCGGCTTCCCCGAGATCATGGAGGGTCGCGTCAAGACGCTGCACCCCTCCGTGCACGCCGGGCTCCTGGCCGACCAGAACAACCCCGAGCACGTCGCCAGGATCAAGGAGCTGGGCATCGCCCCCTTCGACCTGGTCGTGGTCAACCTCTACCCCTTCCAGGACACCGTCGCCTCCGGCGCCTCCGAGGCCGACTGCATCGAGAAGATCGACATCGGCGGCCCCGCCATGGTGCGCGCCTCGGCCAAGAACCACGGCAGCGTCGCGATCGTGGTCGACCCGGGCAGCTACGACGCCGCCCTGGAGGCCGTCCGCGACGGCGGCTTCACCCTGGAGCAGCGCAAGCGCCTGGCCGGGCTCGCCTTCCAGCACACCGCCGCCTACGACGCGGCCGTCGCCGACTGGTTCGCGGCCGACTACGCCCCCGACACCGAGGCCGCCGAGTCGGGCTGGCCCGGTTTCCTGGCCGCCGTCCACCACCGCAGGGACGTCCTGCGCTACGGCGAGAACCCCCACCAGAAGGCGGCGCTGTACACCGTCGCGGGCGCCCCGCGGACCGGCCTGGCCGGAGCCGAGCAGCTCCACGGCAAGGCGATGTCCTACAACAACTACGTGGACGCCGACGCCGCGCTGCGCGCCGCCCACGACTTCGACCAGCCGTGCGTGGCCATCATCAAGCACGCCAACCCGTGCGGGATCGCCGTCGGCGCCGACAACGCCGAGGCCCACCGCAGGGCGCACGCCTGCGACCCGGTGTCGGCCTTCGGCGGCGTCATCGCCACCAACCGCCCCGTCGGCGAGGAGCTGGCCGGGCAGATCGCGGAGATCTTCACCGAGGTCGTCGTCGCCCCCGCCTTCGAGCCCGCGGCCGTGGAGATCCTCAGCCGCAAGAAGAACATCCGCCTGCTCGTGGCGCAGGGCTCCGGCCCCGGCGCGGGCGTGGAGCACCGCCAGATCAGCGGCGGCCTGCTGGTGCAGTCGCGCGACGCCATCGACGCCCCCGGCGACGACCCCTCCACCTGGACCCTGGCCACCGGCGAGCCCGCCGACGAGGCCACCCTGGCCGACCTGGCCTTCGCCTGGAAGGCCGTGCGCGCGGTCAAGTCCAACGCCATCCTCCTGGCCTCCGGCGGCGCCACCGTGGGAGTGGGCATGGGCCAGGTCAACCGCGTGGACTCCGCACGCCTGGCGGTCACGCGCGCGGGCGAGAGGGTGACGGGGTCCGTCGCGGCCAGCGACGCCTTCTTCCCCTTCCCCGACGGCCTGGAGATCCTCACCGGGGCGGGGGTCCGCGCCGTCGTCCAGCCCGGCGGCTCGGTCCGCGACGAGGAGGTCGTGGCCGCGGCCAAGGCGGCCGGCGTGACCATGTACCTCACCGGGACCCGGCACTTCTTCCACTGAGCGAGGAGACACACGCATGAGCGCGATCGTCCTGGACGGCAAGGCCGTCGCCAAGTCCATCCGTGAGGAGCTCTCCGAGCGGGTGGCGAAGCTGCACGACCGCGGCGTCACCCCCGGTCTGGGCACGGTCCTGGTCGGCGACGACCCGGGCAGCCACTCCTACGTGCGCGGCAAGCACCGCGACTGCGCGCAGGTGGGCATCGCCAGCATCCGCCGCGACCTGCCCGCCGACGCCACCCAGGAGCAGGTGGAGCAGGCCGTCCGCGAACTCAACGAGGACCCGGCCTGCACCGGTTACATCGTGCAGCTCCCGCTGCCCAGGGGTCTGGACGAGAACCGCGTGCTGGGCCTGATCGACCCGGTCAAGGACGCGGACGGCCTCCAGCCCTCCAACCTCGGCAAGCTGGTGCTGATGCAGGAGGCGCCGCTGCCGTGCACCCCGCGCGGCATCGTGGAGCTGCTCACCCGCTACGAGGTGCCGCTCAGGGGCGCCGAGGTGGTCGTGGTCGGGCGCGGCGTGACCGTGGGCCGCCCCCTCGGCCTGCTGCTGACCCGCCGGTCGGAGAACGCCACCGTCACCCTGTGCCACACCGGCACCCGGGACCTGGCCGAGCACACGCGCCGCGCGGACATCATCGTCGCCGGCGCCGGTGTGCCGGGCCTGATCACCAAAGACATGGTGAAGCCGGGCGCGGCCGTGCTGGACGTGGGCGTCTCGCGCACCGAGTCGGGCCTGGTCGGCGACGTCGTCCCCGACGTGGCCGAGGTGGCCGGGCACCTGTCGCCCAACCCCGGCGGCGTGGGCCCGATGACCCGGGCGATGCTGCTGGTGAACGTGGTGGAGGCCGCGGAGCGGCAGGCCGCCGCCCTCTAGGCACGCCCCTTCCGGGCCCCGTCCGGGGGCGGGGCCCGGCTCCGGCGTCACACACGGGCCGAAATCGCTCACTCCGAGTGACCGACCCCGGCCCGACCGTCGGCGCGAGGCCCCGCGGCGGGGCCGGGGGGAGCGCTCAGCTGGCCTTGCGGGCCGGTCCGCCCATCGGCATCGGCCGCACCAGGCCCAGCGCCACGACCTCGTTGGCCAGCCGCGTCCTGCGGTTCTGCCCCTCGGGGATGCGGAACTTCTGGTACAGCCGCAACAGGTGTTGTTTGACCGCCGCCTCGGTGACCACCAGCGCCTCGGCGATGTCCCGGGCGGTGGCGGGGGCCACGAAGGCCTCCTCCGACAGCGCGGGCTGGCACAGCGCGGTCAGCACGTCCAGCTCCCGGCGGGTGAGCTCGGGGGCGGCGCCGCGGCGCAGTTCGATGTCGGGGCTGATCTGCTCCTTGGGCAGTCCGCCGACCCGGCAGCGCGCGGTGCCGAAGCTCACCACGTCGCCCTCCTCCAGCACCCGGCGGGCGATGGGGCGGCCGTTCACCCGGGTCCCGTTGCGCGACAGGCCCAGGTCCACCACGTAGACGTAGGGGCCTCGGCGGACCAGTTCGGCGTGCAGCTGGGAGACGCTCGGATCGTTCAGCCGGATGTCGGCGCCCTCCCCCCGACCGATCGTGGTGACCTCACCGGCGAGCTGGCGTATGTCCCCGGTCTCTTCGATGCGGAGGTAGGGCCCGTCCACGGTGGTTCCTCCCGGAGTGGGGTGGCGCTGCCGGTGGGGGTGCGGGCGACGGTGGTGGAGGGGAGGCTGTCGTGGGGTGACGGTTCGGTCTACGCGTGGAGTGGGCTTCATGGGGGTGGTCCTCGCTCACCGGTGCACTCAATCTCCAGCTTGGTTACCCGGGCGGTAAGCGTTCTACGCGCTTACTCCGGAGTTAGACGGATAAGGCGTGCAAATACGGCTCTGTGGCCGAACCGGAAGCGGGAAACGGTCATGGGCGGTTGGGGCCCGGGCCGGACCGTTTCCGTGAGCCCTGAGGAGTCGGCGATACGGATCACTACAATGGGCGCAGTCTCTCCCGGACGGGAAGCCTCGCTTCCCGCGCGGCGCCGCCGAAACCCTCACGGACGCGAGCCTCCGGAGCGGTGTTCGGTTTTCGGACAGCCAGTCCTCGACGGGCGGCCGGTCCGTGCCAGTTCCCGGGAGAAGACCGTGAACGAGCCGCGAGGCGGCCAAGCACATTCGTAACCGAACGGGTCGGGACGCGGTGGACAAGGCGGGGCAGGCGGATTTGGCGGACGCGGACGAGGGCGCTCCCGGTGCGAGGGCGCCCGGGGAGGCGGCCCGCGACGGGCGGGTGCCCGAGGGGGGAGCGCCGGACGGGGGCGGCCCCGAGGTGCCGGAGCCCGGCGGCGGCTCCGCCCGGGACTCCGGGGCGGACTCCGGGGAGGTCGCGCGCGGGCGGACCGCCGGGGAGGAGGGGCCCGAGACGCCGTACTGGCTCTCGCAGGTGCCCTACTTCCTGGTCATGTCGGCGCTCGCGGCGGGGATCGTGGTCGTGGCCGCGGCCTACTTCAAGCGCGGACCGGCGATCATCGCGGGCGCGCTGCTGCTGGCGGCGACCTTCCGGGTGCTCCTGCCCCGGGACTGGGTCGGGATGCTCGCCGTGCGCCGCCGGTGGATCGACCTGCTCACCCTGACCACCCTCGCGGTCCTGCTGATCGTGCTGGCATGGGTGGCGCCGCAACTGTCCGCTTAGGCGTCGAATAAGCTTGACGTCGAGATACCGCGACACCGAGAAGCCACCGCCTCGCCGGGGAGCACGGACCCCGGGCGGGACCGGTGGACCGCCGGGTGCGCGGACCGGCCCCCGGCCACGAGCCGGACACGGGTCCGCGGCGCACGAGGCGGCAGCGAAGACTGAAGGGACAGCCACACAGCCATGGCCAAGATCAAGGTCGAGAACCCCGTAGTCGAGCTCGACGGCGACGAGATGACCCGGATCATCTGGTCCTTCATCAAGGACCGTCTGATCCTCCCCTACCTCGACGTCGACCTGAAGTACTACGACCTGGGCATCGAGGAGCGCGACCGCACCGACGACCAGATCACCGTCGACGCGGCCAACGCCATCAAGGAGCACGGCGTCGGCGTCAAGTGCGCCACCATCACCCCGGACGAGGCCCGGGTCGAGGAGTTCGGCCTCAAGAAGATGTGGCGGTCGCCCAACGGCACCATCCGCAACATCCTCGGCGGCGTCGTCTTCCGCGAGCCCATCATCTGCGAGAACGTCCCCCGCCTGGTCCCGGGCTGGACCAAGCCGATCATCATCGGCCGCCACGCGCACGGCGACCAGTACAAGGCCACCGACTTCAAGGTGCCCGGCCCCGGCACGGTCACCATGACCTACACCCCGGCCGACGGTAGCGAGCCGGTCGAGTTCGACATCGCGAACTTCCCCGAGGCGGGCGGCGTCGCGATGGGCATGTACAACTTCCGCAAGTCCATCGAGGACTTCGCGCGCGCGAGCCTGAACTACGGCCTGGACCGCAACTACCCGGTCTACATGTCCACCAAGAACACGATCCTCAAGGCCTACGACGGCATGTTCAAGGACGTGTTCCAGGAGATCTTCGAGACCGAGTTCAAGGACCGCTTCGACTCCGCGGGCCTGACCTACGAGCACCGCCTCATCGACGACATGGTCGCCGCGGCGCTCAAGTGGGAGGGCGGCTACGTCTGGGCCTGCAAGAACTACGACGGTGACGTGCAGTCCGACACCGTCGCCCAGGGCTTCGGCTCCCTCGGCCTGATGACCTCCGTCCTGCGCACCGCGGACGGCCGCACGGTCGAGGCCGAGGCCGCCCACGGCACGGTGACCCGCCACTACCGCCAGCACCAGCAGGGCAAGCCCACCTCCACCAACCCGATCGCCTCCATCTTCGCGTGGACCCGCGGCCTGGAGCACCGGGGCAAGCTCGACAACACCCCCAAGGTCGTCGAGTTCGCCAACACCCTGGAGGACGTCGTCATCAAGACCGTCGAGGGCGGCCAGATGACCAAGGACCTCGCGCTGCTCGTCGGCGGCGACCAGGAGTTCCTGACCACGGAGCAGTTCCTCGCCGCCCTGGACGAGAACCTCGCCAAGCGCCTGGCCTGAGCCCCCGCGCACCGTCCGTTCGGCGGTGTACGCGGCGGGCCCGGACCCGGACGGTCCCGATCGGGGCCGTCCGGGTGAGACCTCGCTCACGCCCGGCCGCCCCCGAGGGGCGGCCGGGCGCCGTCGTGTCCGGGGCGGGGAGGGGCCCGCTCCCGAGGGGGTCCGGGTGTCGCAAACGCGGTGTTCGCGGGGTTCTGGGGCCTCGGTCGGCCAAAGTTTCCCGGCGTGTTTCCCGTGTTCGGCGTACATACGCGGGCCCGTGGTGGGAGGATGGCAACGCCGGACCACCGCAGAGGCCCGAGGGTGCGACATAGGCCACGTGCACAGGATTCGCACCTTAAGCGAGCTTTGACCTATTGTGGAGACGTGCCGGTGAGAACCGGCAGGCCAGAGCGGGTTTCGGCTCCTCTGCCACCATGACCGACGTGCCGGCCGTGCGCCCGCTGGGGGGTAGGCGCGCACAGTACGGAACGTCACGAAGAAGGGCCCGTCGCCTCGGCGACGGGCCCTTCGCCTTTCCCCGGACCGCCTGCTTCCCCCGGGCCGCTGCGGTCCGACGTCCGGCCTACTCCTGGAAGGCGCTCTCGGGGATCGGCTCCCCGGCCCGCATGGCGGCGAACATCTCCTCGGAGCGCACCTCGTCCCAGACCACCACCGAGCCGACCCCGTCCAGCGTGGGGGTCTGGCCCACGGGGATCGCGGTGGTCTGCGTACCGCCGCGCATCGCCAGGAGCATGCTGGCCAGGTGCCGCAGGTCGTCGCCCTCGTCCACCATGAAGGTGTCGGTGCCCGCGAGCACCAGCGGGATGGACTCGAAGGGGTTGAACAGCGTGGAGGGCGCGCTGGCCGTCTGGACCAGCGCCGAGAAGAACTCGCGCTGGCGGGCGATGCGGTCCAGGTCGGCGCGCGGCGTGGCCCGGGTGCGCACGTAGCCCAGGGCGGTGCCGCCGTCCATCATCTGGCAGCCCGCCTCGATGTCCAGCCCGGCCTTGGGGTCGGCCATGGCCTCCTCCGGGCACAGCTCCACGCCGCCCACCGCGTCCACGATGTCGACGAAGCCGCCCATGCCGATCTCCACGTAGTGGTCGATGTGCACGCCCGAGGCGCGCTCGAAGGTCTCCACGAGGGGGGCGGGGCCGCCGCAGACCTCCTCGCCCGCGTCGTTCGTGCCGCACACGGCGTCGGCGAAGGCGGTGTTGATCTTGTTGTCGGCGTAACCGGGGACGGCGAGGGGGACGTAGGAGTCTCGGGGGACGCTGACGATGGTGGGCTCGCCCTCGTCGGGGATGTACAGCACCATGATGGTGTCGGTCCGGCGGCCCTCGGCGTAGCCGGTGGCCATCTCGTCCATCTGCTCCTCGGACAGGCCCTGGCGGCTGTCGGAGCCCACGATCATGTAGGTCGTGCCGGGCTGCCCGTCCGGGCGGCCCTCGTAGTCCAGCAGGGCCTCCACCCGCTCCAGCCGCGAGTTCGCGTACACGTAGAACCCGCCGACGAAGACCAGGGGCAGGACCAGCACCAGCACCAGCACGGTCACCGTGACGGTGGTGGCCAGCCGGCGCTTGCGCTCCTTGCGACTGCGCTCGATGCCGCGGCCGTCGTAGACGCGCCCGGCGCTGTGGGTGCGCCGGGACCTCTGGGACTGCTGAGGCCTCTGGGACCGCCTCGGCCGCACCGGGGGCACGTCCTCGGCGGGCGGGAGCCGACGCGTCTCGCCGACCACCCTCTGCTCGGACTCGCGCGGGCGGTAGAGCTTCTCGAACTCGTCCGGCCTGCCCGGGGTCCCGCCGCGCCGGAACACGCCCTGCCTGTCGTGCTCGCCGGTGCGGCCGGGGTCGTCCCGGTTCCGTCGGTCAGCCATCGCATCGCCCATCTGCTCAGCGCCGTGGATCGCCTCGTCGCTTACTTCCACCCTGTGTGATCGCGAAAAGGGTAGCGGGGTTCGGCGCAATGTCACGGTTCGGCCTCTCGGATCCGGAAGGCGCCCGCCGCGCGACCGCCTCCGCACGGTGCTCGGGCCCCGCGCCCGTCGCCCCGACCGGCTCAGCGCAGCCGGTGGGCGCCCGCGGAGGGCACCGCGGCGCGCACGCGCGGGGGGACCCGGCCGTCGGCGCGGAACTCCCGGGCCAGCGCCTCGCCGATCCCCTCCACGCGCTCCTCGGCGGCCAGGGCCAGCACGGTCCCCGCCCAACCGGACATCCGCACCCCGCGCGCCCCGGCCCGCGCGGCGGTCTCCGCGGCCAGCTCCACCTCCGGAGTGGGCAGCCCGAAGCCGCGCAGGGACAGGTGGGACGCGGACAGGATCGGTCCGACCTCCCCGAAGCGCCCGGCGCGCAGCAGCCCCACGGCCGCGTTGAGCCGGTGCACCTCGGTCACCGCGTACTCGACCCGGCGGCGCAGCACGGGGTCCGGCAGGCTCGCCAGCGCCCCGGACAGGTCCTGGACGGCGCGCAGCGGCCCGAGCGTGCGCTGCGCGCGCTCCAGCTCGGCGGAGCGGGCCGCGCGCAGGTCGCGCCGGGGCAGGGCGCCGGTGTCCACCACCACGAGCCTCAGCCCGGCCTCGGCGAGGTCGAACGGCAGCACGGTGGTGCGCAGACTCCTCAGGTTCACCCGGACCGCGCACCCGGGGCGGGCCGCCAGGGCCACCCGCTGGTCGGCGGTGGCGCCCTCGGGCGGGGGACCGCCGCCCAGGTCGGCCAGGGCCAGCGCCACCGCCGCGCCCACGGCGGCCGCGTAGCCCAGGGAGGCGTGTTCGGGCAGGTCCGCGCCCAGCACCGCGCGCACGCCCGTGTCGCCGCCCAGGACACCCGTCCGGCGCGCGGCGGCCACGGCCCCGGCCACCGCGCGCGCCGCCGCCTCCCGGGGGCGCAGCGGGCCGCTCGGGGCGGCCACGTGCACGCCCGGGTCCGGCGCGGGGCCCACGGCGGCCGTCACGCCCCAGGGCAGGGCGGCGTACAGCCCGGCCCCCGCGCCGGCCGCGGTGTGCTCGCCCATGACCGCCAGGCGCCCCGGCGCGTGCCACACGCCCGCGGGCGGCGCCTGGAACCGCGCCCGGTACTCCCCGACCAGTGCGTCGGCGTCCGGCGCCTCCTCGGGCCAGTCCCCCCGAGGACCCGCCGACCGCACACCCAACACGGCACGCAGCCGTGCCCCCGCGCCCCCCACCGAGGCCCCCTTCCGCCGGATGGATCTCCGTCCCCCAAGTCTGCCCAAGGCCCGGACGTGTCCGTGATCACCCCCGCTGAAGCGCTTCGTCCCCGTACGGGGGTGTTCGCCGCCGAATCCGGCGCGGAGGCTTCACGGGGGAGCGCGGCGCCGCTACGGTTGCGGGCCACCGGTGACCGCGGAGCCGCGCGGGGTAGGGACACGGGTGACACGTGCGACGGAGAGGGAGGCCGCGTGGCCGCAGCGCTGGACCGGGCCAGGGACACCGGCAGGCACTACCGGAACCTGGGCATGGACGCGTACTGGGAGCTGCGCAGGCGCAGGCCCGCCCTCGACCACCTGGTCCGGGCCTACGAGCGCTACGCCGACCGCAACGGCAACCAGCTGGCCGGAGCGGTCACCTACTTCGCCTTCCTGTCCTTCTTCCCCCTGCTGGCGCTGGCCTTCGCCGCGGTCGGCTACCTCGCCGCCGTGCAGGTCGAGGTGGGCGACTACCTCCAGCAGGCGCTGGACGGCGTCCTGCCGGGCCTGTCCGAGCAGCTGCCCATCGACGAGATCGCCCAGGCCCGCGTGGGCGCCGGTGTCATCGGTGTGCTCGGTCTGCTCTACGCGGGCCTGAACGCGGTGTCGGCGCTGCGCGAGGCCCTGCACTCCATCTGGCTCAAGAACCTCAGGGAGGGTCCCAACATCCTCCTGCGCAAGCTGGCCGACCTGCTGGTCATGCTGGGCCTGGGCGCGGCGCTGCTGCTCGCGGTGGCCTTCACCAGCGTCGCCCAGACCGCCACGCAGTGGCTCCTCGGGCTGGTGGGCCTGGACGGTTCGCTCCTGGCCAACCTGTCCCTGCGCGCGCTGGCCCTGGTCATCGCGGTCGGCGCCAACATAGTGATCTTCGTGCTGGCCTTCGCGCTGCTGTCGGGCAGCGGGCGGCCCACGCGGATGATGTGGAGGGGAGCCCTGCTGGGGGCGGTCGGATTCGAGGTCCTCAAGGCCGCGGCGGCGGTGCTGCTGGCCGGGACGCTCGGCAACCCCGTCTACGCGTCCTTCGCCGTCCTGGTCGGGCTGCTGGTGTGGATCAACCTCGTGATGCGCCTGGTGATGTTCAGCGCGGCGTGGACGGCCACGTGGCTGCCGATGCCGCCGCCCTACACCGGCTCCCTGCCCCTGCCGGAGGAGCACGGCATGGACTGGACCCGCCCGGACTGGGTCTCGGGGGTGACGGCGCGGGTGGCGGCGCGGGAGGCGGCCGAGCGCCGCCGGGCACGGCGCGCGCTGGCCGGGGTGTTGTCCCTGCTGGGAGCGGCCGGTGCCGCGGGCACCACGGCGTGGGCGCTGCGCCGACGCCGCGGCGATCGCGTGTAGGCGTTCCGGCGGCACGCCCGAAACAGAAATTCTTTCCACGGAATTCGCATGAAGCGAGGCGATTGTCCCGTATGTGTGCGGTGCGTGAGGGGTAGTCCTCCCCTGTCCCGGTTGACCGGTTCTCCGGGGCGCGACGGTGCGACGGCCGGGGACGGCCGCAAACACCCCCTTCGGAGGGCAGATGGGAATCGCATTCAACTCGTCCGAACGCGCGACGATCGGAGTGGAGTGGGAACTCCAGCTCGTCGACCGGCGCAGTCGGCACCTGAGACAGGAGGCGCCCAAGCTCCTGGCCGAACTCCCCGAGCTCAGCTCCGACTCCGCCCCGCCGCTGCGCCACGAGCTCATGCAGTCCCAGGTGGAGGTCGTGACCGGGATCTGCGAGACGGTCGAGGAGGCCAAGGGCGACCTGGGCCGCAACATCGACCGCATGAGGGAGGTCCTCGCGCCCTGGGGGACCACGCTGACCTGCTCGGGAACCCACCCCATCGACGACTGGCGCGACCAGGAGCTCAGCCCCGGCGAGCGCTACGGCGAGCTGGTCGAGCAGATGCAGTGGCTGGTCCGGCGCATCCTGACGTGCGGCGTCCACGTCCACGTCGGCGTGCGCGACAGGGACAAGGCCATCCCCATGGTCAACGCCCTGTCGCGCTACCTGCCGCACTTCCTCGCCCTGAGCGCGTCCAGCCCGTTCTGGGGCGGACAGGACACCGGCCTGGCCTCCTCCCGGTCCGTCATCTTCGGCACGCTGCCCACCGCGGGGCCGCCGCCGAACCTTCCGCACTGGGCCGCTTTCGAGGAATACCTCGAAACGCTTCTCCGGGCAGGTACCATCGCCTCTATCAAGGAAGTGTGGTGGGACATCCGTCCGCACCCTGATTTCGGCACCATCGAGATCCGGATGTTCGACGGTATTCCCACCCTGCGCGAGGTGGGAATGGCCGCCGCGCTCTCTCAGAGCCTGGTGGAGCTGTTCGATCACCAGCTCGACCGCGGGTACGGTCTGCCCAGCCCGCCGTCCTGGGTGGTGAAGGACAACAAGTGGCGTGCCACCCGCTACGGACTCGACGCTCGTGTCATCACGGACGCGCGCGGAACCACGGTTCCGCTCCGCGACGACCTGTACGAGCTGGTCCGCGAGCTGAAACCGGTCGCGACCCGCCTGGGTTGCGCCGAGGACCTGGACCTGATCTCCGAGATCCTGGACAAGGGCGCCTCCTACGAACGTCAGCGCGCGGTCATCGCCGAGGGCGGGACCCTCGACGACGTCGTGGACATGCTCGCCGCCGAGCTCCAGGGCGGTCCTCCCACCCGCGCAAGGGTCGGTGCCGGCGACGGAGCCGGTACGCGCTGAGACGTGGAGAAGAGGGGACCCTCGCATGCAGGGACATGACCTGCCGGAACAGTTGACCGCTTTCCTGGCGCGGCACGGGCGGGAGCTGAGCGGCTTCCGCCGGGACCTGCACATGCACCCCGAACTCGCCTTCGCCGAACACCGCACCACGGGGCGGATCGCCGAACGCCTGCGCGAGGTGGGCCTCGAACCGCGGGAACTGCCCCAGGGCACCGGTCTGGTCTGCGACATCGGATCCGGCACCGGTCCCCTGGTGGCCCTGCGCGCCGACATCGACGCCCTGCCACTGACGGACGAGAAGGACGTCCCCTACCGCTCCACCGTGCCGGGGGTCGCCCACGCCTGCGGGCACGACGTGCACACCACGGTCGTGCTGGCGGCCGGGGTCTTCCTGGCGCAGCTGGAGAGGGCGGGCGCGCTGCCTGGCCGGGTCCGGCTCATCTTCCAGCCCGCCGAGGAGCTCCCCGGCGGCGCCGTGGAGGTGATCAACGCCGGGGCCATGGAGGGCGTGGACCGCATCTTCGCCCTGCACTGCGACCCCCGCCTGGTGACGGGCCGGGTCGGGCTGCGCACGGGCGGCATCACCGCCGCCTGCGACCAGCTCATGGTGCGCCTGTCGGGCCCGGGCGGGCACACCGCGCGCCCGCACCTGACCTCCGACCTCGTCTACGCCCTGGGCAAGGTCGTCACCGAGCTGCCCGCCGCGCTGTCGCGGCGGATCGACCCCCGGGCCGGGTTCAGCCTGGTGTGGGGCAGGATCAGCGCCGGCTCCGCGCCCAACGTCATCCCCGACGACGCCGTCGCCGAGGGCACCGTGCGCTGCCTGGACGACGAGGCCTGGCACGCGGCCCCCGACATCATCAAGGGGCTGGTGGAGTCGGTGGCCTCGGCCTACGGCGCCGAGGCCGAGGTGACCTACCGGCGGGGCGTGCCGCCCACCATCAACGAGGCGACCAGCGTGGCCCTCATGCGCGAGGCCGTCACCGCCGCCCTGGGCCCCGAGGCGGCGGCCTCCACCCCGCAGAGCCTGGGCGGCGAGGACTTCGCCTGGTACCTGGAGCACGTCCCCGGCGCGCTGGCCCGCCTGGGCACCCACTCCCCGGACTGGGACGGGCCCATGCTGGACCTGCACCGGGGCACCTTCGACGTGGATGAGCGCGCCATCGGCACGGGCACCCGCTTCATGGTGACCACCGCGCTGACGGCGCTGTGGGAGAGCTCGCGCCGCGACACCCGCGTGGACACCGAGGAGGCCATGGCCTGAGGCGGCCCGCGGGACGGGGAGCCCCGAGCCGCCGCGCGCACCGCGGCGGACCCCAGCGCGCACGAGCGCATAGCACCACCCGGCTCCCCGCCCGCCGCCCCGGCCGCCCGACGCGGCGACCCGCGTCCGCCTGTCGGGGCGGCTCCCCGGCTGGTGGCATCCTGAATCCATGAACCAGCCACTCACAGTCGACCAGATCCGGCGGGCGCCGAAGGTACTGCTGCACGACCACCTCGACGGCGGGCTGCGCCCGGCCACCGTCGTGGAACTGGCCCGGGAGACCGGCTACACCGGTCTGCCCACCTACGACGCGCAGGAGCTGGGGCGGTGGTTCCGCGAGGCCTCCGACTCCGGCTCGCTGGAGCGCTACCTGGAGACGTTCGCGCACACCACGGCGGTCATGCAGACCCGTGACGCCCTGGTGCGGGTCGCCGCCGAGGCCGCGGAGGACCTGGCCGCCGACGGCGTGGTCTACGCCGAGCAGCGCTACGCCCCCGAGCAGCACCTGGAGGCCGGGCTCACCCTGGAGGAGGTCGTCGAGGCCGTCCAGGAGGGCCTCGAACTCGGCCGGAAGCGCGCCGCCGACCAGGGGCGCAGCATCCGCACCGGCCAGCTCGTCACCGCCATGCGCCACGCCGCGCGCTCCTCGGAGATCGCCGAGCTGGCGGTCCGCTACCGCGACGCGGGCGTGGCCGGGTTCGACATCGCGGGCGCCGAGGCGGGCAACCCGCCCACCCGGCACCTGGACGCGTTCGAGTACCTGCGCCGGGAGAACTTCCACTTCACCATCCACGCGGGCGAGGCGTTCGGCCTGCCCTCCATCTGGGAGGCCCTCCAGTGGTGCGGGTGCGACCGCCTGGGCCACGGCGTGCGCATCATCGACGACATCGACACCGACACCGGCGGCGCCCCGCGGCTGGGCCGCCTGGCCCAGTACGTGCGCGACAAGCGGGTGCCGCTGGAGATGTGCCCCAGCTCCAACGTGCAGACCGGAGCCGCGGAGTCCATCGCCGACCACCCCATCCGGCTCCTGCGCGACCTGCGCTTCCGCGTCACCGTCAACACCGACAACCGCCTCCAGAGCGGCACCAGCCTGTCCGAGGAGTTCGCCCGCCTCTGCGAGGCCTTCGGGTACGGCTGGGACGACGTCCAGTGGTTCACGGTCAACGCCATGAAGTCGGCCTTCCTGCCCTTCGACGAGCGCCTCGCGCTGATCAACGGGGTCATCAAGCCCGGCTTCGCGCAGCTGAAGTGGACGACCTCCTGATGGACGGACCCAACCCCACCACCCACTACTCCACCTTCACGCGGGTGGCGGCGATCGTGTGGACCGTGATCGCGGCCCTGCTGCTGGTGGACGTGCTCCTGCGCGGCGAGGGCCGCCAGGCCTGGATCGCGGGGGCCCTGCTGATCGCGACCGTCTCCGCGGTGTACCTGGTCTGGCTGCGCCCGCGCGTGGTCTCCACCGAGCGCGGCCTGAGGGTGGTCAACCCGCTGCGCGAGACCTTCGTGCCGTGGGCGGCGGTGCTCTGGGTGGACGTCACCGACGTCCTGCGGGTGCACACGCCGGGGGGCGTGGTGCGCTCGTGGCCGCTGCGCGAGACCAAGCGTCAGCGGGTCCGCGACAACATGCGCCGGGAGGGGGGATTCCTCGATCCGGACGACGACGGGGACCCCGCCTCCACGCGTCCGGTGGACCTGGCCGCCCGACAGCTGCGCCAGGACGCCGAGCGCCACAAGGCGCGCCCGCTCAGCGGGCCGGTCAGGGACGTGGACGGGGCGGGCCCCGCCGCGCTGGGTGCGGAGGACGAGCCCCAGACCATGGTCCCCCTGGAGGTGATCGTGGTCATCGGCGCGACCGCGGCCCTGCTCGTGGCGGTGTTCCTGCTGGCCTGAGCGCCGCCCCTCCCGGATCCGACCCGGCCCCCACCCCCGTGCGGCGGCCGGGTCCGCCATGTCGGGGGTTGACGCGCTTCCCGAGTTCTGGTTAGGTAAGGCATGCCTAAGGGAGAGCGTTCCGGGCGGGCGACTTCGCGCGGATGGCCGTCCGCCCGGACCTTCCCCGAGGGCGACGCGCGCGGTCCAACTGAATAACGGAAGTACAAGGTGCCCAGGTCGCGAGTCCAACGGGATCTGCGGGGATTCCGCGCGACGCGGGCACCGGGGCAAGCACTGCCTCCGACCGGAACCCGGTCGGTACCGTCCACCCCCAGGCCTCGGGGTGTACGCTCGCCACGCCGGTACCGGACGGGCCCGGTCGGAGGCGCCCCACCCCCACGGTTTTCTCCAGGCCCGGCTCCTATTTCTCCAGGCCCGGCTCCTAGGCCTGGCCGATCACCCTGTTGAGCAGCTCGCCCAGCCTGCGGGCCCGCTGGGTGACCACGTCCAGGGCGCGCTCGGCCTCGAAGGGCTCGAACACCGCCCCCACGGCGTCGTTGCTGACCACCGCCAGCCCCAGCACCTCGGCGCCCGCCTCCACCGCCGCGACCGCCTCCAGGGCGATCGAGTGGCCCACCAGGTCCGCGCCCGCCTGGTGCAGCACCTTCAGCTCCGCCGGGGTCTGCGTCTGCGGCCCCGTCGTGCACACGTACACACCTTCGGGGACCGATGCGTCCGCCTCCTGGACGGCCCGCCGCAGCCGGGGGCTGTAGGCCGACGACAGGTCCACGAACGAGGGCCCCACCAGCGGCGACCGGGCGGTCAGGTTGATGTGGTCGCGCACCACCACGGGCTGCCCCGTGGCGAAGTCCGTGCGCAGCGACCCGGCGGCGCCCGTCAGCACGGCGGTCCTCGCACCCGCGGCCACGCCCGTGCGGACCGCGTGGACCACCTCCAGCGGGTCGCGGCCCTCGTAGAGGTGGACGCGCCCCATGAACACGATGACGCGCTTGTCGCCCACCCACATGCTGCGGATCTTGCCCGAGTGCCCCTCGGCGGCGGGTTCGTGGAAGCCGGGAAGGTCGGTGGCGTCCAGCTCGATGTCGTACGAGCCCAGCGTGTCCACCGCGCCCGCCCAGCCCGAACCGAGCACCACCAGCGCGTCGAAGCTGTCGGCACCGGTACGGGACAGGAGTTCGCGCGCCGCGTCGGCCGCCAGCTCCCTGGCCTCGCCGGTCGTCCTCGGCTGCTGCTCTGGTTCCGTCACACGACGGATGCTACCTCCGGGTGACCGCGGCGTCCGGGAGCGTGCGCACGTGTGTTCCCGCGCCCGGCCGCACGGCGGACGCGGTGGTCACAGCTCGGTGGGCAGGCACTCCCGGGCGAGCAGCTCGGAGACGTACCAGTCGGGCGCCCCCGCCTTCTCGGCGGCCACCGCCAGCTCGCCCAGCTGGATCGCCGAGGGCATCCCGCCCTCGTAGCCGTCGAGCACGTAGGCCCAGGCCGGCACCACGCCGTGGTCGGCCGTCCGGGCGCGCACCGTGACCTTGCGGTAGGCTCGCCCGTCACCCGCGACCGACCACAGCGCCCGCCTGCGCCGCAGGTCCTCGTACTCGTCCTCGGACACGCCCCGCAGGCGGTGCTGACCTCCGCGCGGCGTCTCCAGGGCGCCCTGCCAGAAGTCCAAGTGGGGTTCGTCCCATTCCATGAGGTCGTACAGCGCCACGAACACCCGCTGACCAGCGTCCTCGACCAGGGTCGCCAGCGCGCCCCCGGGCTCGGGAAGGCACTCGCCGAAGGTCAGCCGCCAACCCTCCAACCAGCCGGTGGTGATCAGGGGCGAGTGCGGGGCCCGCCGGGCCATCTGCCCGGGGTGGAGACTGGTTCCGTACGCCGCGTAGATGGACACGGGGCCATCGTAGACCGGTTGGCCCGGGGTGCCTGCTATTTCCCCCGGTCGGCATGGCCGACAATGGGAGCAAGCGACGAAAACAGGTGGTGCCGCGCCATGCCCGCATATCACCCGGACCGGGGACGCGCGTGGCGGCCAGGCAGCAGAGGGAGTGAGGCTAGCGTGACGAAGGTCGTGATCATCGGTGGCGGACCCGGGGGCTACGAGGCGGCACTGGTCGCCGCGCAGCTCGGCGCGGACGTGACGGTGGTGGAACGCGACGGTATCGGCGGCGCCTGCGTCCTCACCGACTGCGTGCCCTCCAAGAGCCTGATCGCCACGTCCACCCGCACCACGTACGTACGCGAGTCCGACAGCCTCGGCATCCGTATCCGCGACGCCCAGGACGAGGACGCGGTCCGGGTGGACACCGACCGGATCAACACCCGCATCAAACTCCTGGCCCAGGCGCAGTCCGAGGACACCCGCGCCCGCCTGGTCAAGGAGGGCGTGGAGGTGATCAACGGGGAGGCCCGTCTGGTCGACCCGCACATCGTGGCCGTGGGCGACCAGCGCCTGCGCGCCGACGTCGTCCTCATCGCCACGGGCGCCCACCCCCGCGAACTGCCCTCCGCCAAGCCCGACGGCGAGCGCATCCTCACCTGGCGCCACCTCTACGACATGGAGGAGCTCCCGGAGAGGCTGATCGTGGTCGGCTCCGGCGTCACCGGCGCCGAGTTCGCCAGCGCCTACCAGTCCCTCGGCTCCCAGGTCACCCTGGTCTCCTCGCGCGACCGCGTCATGCCCACCCAGGACCCCGACGCCGCCGAGGTGCTGGAGCAGGTCTTCATGCGCCGCGGCATGACCGTTCTCAACAAGACCCGCGCCGAGTCGGTGGTGCGCACCGACGACGGCGTGCTCGTCACCCTCTCCGACGGCCGCACCGTGGAGGGCAGCCACTGCCTGATGACGGTCGGCATGATCCCCAACACCCAGGACCTGGGTCTGGAGGAGGCCGGTGTCCGCCTGGGCGACGGCGGCTTCGTCGAGGTCGACCGGGTCTCGCGCACCACCGTCCCCGGCGTGTACGCCGCGGGCGACTGCACGGGCGTGAACATGCTGGCCTCCGTGGCCGCCATGCAGGGCCGCATCGCCATGTGGCACGCGCTCGGCGAGGCCGTGTCCCCGCTCAAGCTCTCCACCGTGGCCTCCACCGTGTTCACCCACCCCGAGCTGGCCGCCGTGGGCGCCAGCGAGGACGACGTGCGCAGCGGCCGGATCGACGGCCGGTCGGTCACCCTGCCGCTCAACACCAACCCGCGCGCCAAGATGAACGAGGTCAAGGACGGCTTCGTCAAGCTGATCTGCCGCCAGCACACCGGTATCGTGCTGGGCGGCGTCATCGTCGGCCCGCGCGCCAGCGAGCTCATCCTGGGCGTGTCCATCGCCGTCCAGCAGCGCCTGACCGTGGACGACATCGCGCACACCTTCTCGGTGTACCCGTCGCTGTCGGGCAGCGTGACCGAGGCCGCCCGCTCGCTCATGCTGGCCTCCCCGGAGTAGGCCGTCCCTTTTTATCCGCTCCTGACAAGAATCGAGTAATGTCGTTTCGTGATCTGTCCCAAGTGTCAAAGCACCATGCGCACGTTCGACCGCCAGGGCGTCCACATCGACCGGTGTGACGGATGCCAGGGCATCTTCCTCGACCGGGGTGAGCTGGAGCGGGTCGTCAACGCCGAGCAGCGCCACTACGGTGTCGCGCCGCCTCCCGACCCCCACCAGGCTCCGCCCCACGGTTACCCGCAGCAGCACCGCGGCGGTTACCCGGACTCGCCCAAGGGCTACCGGGGCGGTCACCCCGACTCCCCGAAGGGCTACCGCGGCGGTTACCCGGACTCCCCGAAGGGCTACCGGGGCGGTCACGGCGGCTACCCCGACTCCCCGCGCGGCTACGGCGGACGCCGAAAGAAGAGCTTCCTCGAAGGCCTCTTCGACTGAGCCGAGCAGTTCCGACAACCTGAACGAGTAACCCGTGCACCCGCTGATCTGTACCCACTGCGGGGAATGGGACGAGACCCCCGACACCACCGCGGGGGTCTCCGTGTTGCGCTGCGCCTTCTGCCAGCGCACCCGCCCGTTCCTGCGCCTGCCCCTGTACTGCGTGTCGGGACCGAGCGGCACCGGCAAGTCCACCATCGCCGGAGCGCTGCTGGAGCGGCTCCGCGACCGCTTCGTCGTCCTGGAACAGGACCTCCTGTGGGTCGGCGGACTCCGTGACCCGGCCGACCACCACCGGCTGTTCCGCTCCACCTGGCTGCGCACCGCCGCCATGGTCCAGCAGAGCGGACGGCCCGTCGTGCTGTGCGGCACGGTGGTACCGCCGGAGCTGGAGCACCTGCCCGAGCGCGCCCTGTTCACCGACGTCCACTACCTCGCGCTGACCTGTGAGCCCGACGTCCTGGCCGGGCGCCTGCGGGCCCGCCCCGCCTGGCGCCAGTGGGACGAGGAGCGGATCGCCGAGGCCCTGGAGTACGCGGCCTGGGTGGAGTCCGAGGCCGCGCGCCTGGAGCCCCCGGTCGACCTGCTGGACACCACCAGCGCCGAGCCCCGGGAGACCGCCGACGCCGTGTGCCGGTGGATCGAGGAACGGCACGTGCGGGCCGCCGCCTCCTGACCTGACGTCGCTACCTGTCGTCGTTGGTTGGGGCCCGGGATGGTTGTGGGTGAGTGAGGGCTCCGACCAACGCCCTGGTTGCGGGTGGTGGTCGAGGTAGCGGCGTCAGCTGCCGCGAGGTGGTTTGGGAGGGTGACCAACGGTTGGTGTTCGGGGGTGGTGGGGCTCTGCTGCGTCGGCACCAAAGGCGGCGGGTGTCTGGGGGCTCCGTTCAACGCTCCACTCGCTGATGGTGGCCGGTGGTGGCGGCGCCAGCTGCCGCGAGGTGGTGCGGGAGGGCGATCAACGGTTGGTGTTCGAGGGTGGTGGGGCTTTGCTGCGTTGGCGCCAAAGGCGGCGGGGCTGTCGGGCCTCGGGCAGCGGTACCGGCCCCCGGGTGGGGGTGGGCGACGGTGGCAGCGACCACGGTGGGCGCGGGGCCCGGGCCTCCTGTCGGGCGCGGGCATGGCGGGGTTCGGCGTGGCCGGGGTCATTCCCGGGGTGGTGGATCCGGCTCCCCGCCGGGTGGGTGGTCTCCTCCCCGTTCCCGCCGCTGTCCTTGGTGGTGTGTGCGCAGTTCGCGTTGGTACTTGGCCCGGTTGTGCGGCCCGCACAGAGGTTGGAGGTTGGCGACCACGGTGCGTCCGCCTCGGGAGAACGACTGCACGTGGTCGGCTTGGCAGAGGGCGACTGGCACTTCGCATCCGCCCGGGTGGGCGCAGGTGGCGTGTCCGTGGAAGGCGGCGGTGCGTTGGCGGGTTGAGGCCAGGCGGCGGCTGTGGCCCACATCCAGCACCTGTCCGGTGGGCGGTGCGGTGAGCATCCGCACCACCTCGGAATCGGCGGCCAACTCGTGGACCAGCCCGACCGGAATCACTCGACCGTGCTCGTCCAACGCGGGAACCTCTTGGCCTTGGGCGTCCAGGTAGGTCTGCACGGGCACCACGATGCGGATCTGTGCCAACGGAGCCGGAGCGTTGGCGCATCCGGTGTGGGTGGTGGCGAAACGCAGCGCCGCGATGAGCGCGTCGTGCTCGCGCTGGGACCGGGACCGGGTGTCCTGGTCCGAGGGTGGGGTGGTGAAGGTGTCGATGGCCGCGCGCACGACCAACGCATCCCCACTGCCGCCCCAGGCCTGGAGCTGGTAGCTGCCCTGGAACGTGTCATGGACCGTCAGTCCACGGGCGGCGTGAGCGGCTTCGTGGTCGCGGTCCAGGCGGTGGCGGTCCAAACGGTAGGCGACCTGGCGGGCCACCGACTGGAGCTGGTTGACCGACAACGCGGGCCGCTCCGCCTTCGCGGCCACCAGCGCCGCTTCGAACCCCTGCCGATACTCCCCCTGATCGGGGAAATGTTGGGCGTCGCGGGTCTGGACGGCCTTGTCAGTGGCTTTGGCGATCGCGACCGCCTCACCCAAAGCCAGAGCGCCCTCCTCCACCGCTTCCACCGTGGCGGGCAGCGTCTCCTCCTGCACGTGCTGGGCCAAACGAGCCAAATCCTTGGCCTGAGCGGCGGGGACCTTGCAGCGGTGGGTGATCCACTTGTCCAACGTGGAGTAGCCGCTGTAGCGGGCGACCTCACCACGTGCGTACAGGCGCGCCATCTGTGCCAACGCCTGATAGCGGATCTGGTCCAGCTGCGCCCACAGCGCCGCGATCTCCTCCGCGGCGGCCTCGTCGGCTCCGGGCGGGACTTCGGCGTTCAACGCTTGGTGGATGATCTTGTGCGCACCGGCCAGAGCGGCCACGGCCGGGGAACATTCCCCGGGGGCCGCCTCGTGCGCTGCGATCATCATCTCCATGCTTCTTATTATAGGCCAGTGGTCGCCATTTCTCCACTATTCACAGATGGAATTAGAAGTCTTTCTCTCCTGGAGGCGCCCTTGATTGGAAGGCTGCAATTAGGGCGGGCTCAAAAGGTGTCCAAAAAGGCACGGCCAGAATGAGCACTCGACGTTAGAGCGATTGTCGCCCTCCCCGGCCACGGGGGCCGGGGCCGTTGCCCGAGGCCGGAGGGCCTGCTTGCCGTTGGTGCCGACGCAGCAGAGCCCGACCATCCCTACACCCTGGGCGTTGGTCGTCCTCCGGTGGTTGCTCCCGCCTTTGGTGCCGCTGTTCGTCGGATGCCCAACCCTTCACCGGCCCCGACCGCTCTCCGCCGTCCGTACCCTTTCGCGGCAGCTGGCGCGCTTTCGTTGCCGCCAGAAACCCCCGACAGGAAGGGCGTAGGGGAGAGACCTGTGGGCGGCCCCTCCCTGCCCCTCAATTCATCATCCCCGTTGAAATGTGGGGCATGGGGGCTCCGGATATAGGACGTTTAAGGGCATGTCAAAACGCCTACTGGGTGGGATCCCCCCTATTTCCAGGAAACCATCCCCACCCCACCCCGGAACACCCCCAACCCCCGCCTGTGGAAAACGTGGAAACACACAGAGGGCCCCGGGCGGATCGCCCGGGGCCCTTCGCTCGTCATCGTTCCTTCGGTTGCGCGCGGGTCAGAAGTCGAAGCCGCCGAAGTCGCCTCCGCCGAAGTCGCCGCCCCCGAAGTCGCCGCCCCCGAAGTCCCCGCCTCCGAAGTCCTCTCCGGCGCCGACCTCACCGGCGCCCATGCCCATACCCATGCCCATCATCGACCCCATCATGGAGCCCATCATCATGCCGGTGAACATGCCCATCATCATGTTCATGCCGAAGTAGCCGCTCGCGTAGGGCGAGTAGGCCGGACCGGCGTCGTAGTACGGGCGGCGCTCGCCGTCCACCTCGACCAGGCGGACGTCGGGCTGGCCGCCGGTGCGCACCGCACGCGCGCAGTCGGCGCAGGCGGTGACCTCGCGGGGCGCGCCGCCGGGCGGGGCCCAGGTCACGTCCTCCACGGACGGGCCGTGCTGCGGGTTGAAGAAGCAGGGGCCGCGCCGCTCGGGCACCGGGTCGCCGTTGAGGCGGGCCCGGGTGGCGGTCATGTAGTAACGGCCGTCCTCCAGGGCACTGGTGACCAGCCTGACCTGCTCGGGCTCGCGGATGTTGTCCAGCTGGGCCTTGGCCTGGTCGTAGGCGTCCATGGCCTGGGAGTAGTCGTTGCGGGTGGCGTCGTCGACCTTGGAGACGTCGATCTCCAGCCGGGCGACGTCCTCACCGAGGCGCACGACGTCCTCGGTGGCCATCTGCCTGATCTCCTCCAGCTGCTTGGCCTTCTCGGCCTCGCGCTTCTTGCGGCTGCGGTGGACGAACCACGCGCCCGCGGCGACGACCGCCAGCAGGAGTCCGAGGAGCACGAACCCGGAGGTGGCCCCGGCAGCCTCGGCCTCCTCGACCTGGGTGGCGGCGTCGGGGATGGCGACGAGGGTGTCGACCTGGTTGCCGCCGCCCTCCCGGACGGCGAGCTGCTGGATGGCCTCGGTGTCCTCGACGTTGGGGGACAGCACCTGGAAGGTCTGGCTGCCCGCGAACACGCCGTAGACCCCGTCCCCGACCTCGTCCATGACGGGGTTCATCAGGGCGTCGAGACCGGCCTGGGAGGAGATGCTGTCGGTGGGCAGGATCACGTAGTAGACGGGGACGTCCGCCTCGGCGGCGGTCGACTCCAGGATTCCCTGCTCGGCCTCGGGGATCGCGTCGATGCTCGGGTCGATGAAGACGTTGTCGTTCCCGAGTTCCTCGGCGATCGCCTGGGCCTCGGGCGGTTGGGGTTGGGCGTCAGCCGAGGCGGGCGCCACCGCGGCGCTCACCATCGCCGCCGCGAGTCCGGCGGTCAGCACTGTGGGTGTTACCAAGCGGCGCAACATGATCGTTCCTCTCGCCTCCCTCTCCAACCTAGACGAACGGGCGCCCCTGCGGGGTTCCCCCTGTGCCGGATCTCACCGGTAGTACACGGTCTCATCCGCCGTACACAGCCCCATCCGCCGTAAAAGGTCTCACCCGTACACACAGCCTCACTCGCACACGCAGCTTCACCCGTACACACAGCCTCACCCACACACGCAGCCTCACCCGCACACACAGTCCCGCCCGCAACACACAGTCCCGCCCGCAACACGCAGCCCATCCGCCGTGCACGCTCCCACCGGCCGTACACGCGCAGCGGCCCGCCGGAAGTGCTCCGGCGGGCCGCTGCGGACGGGGGGCGGCGGGTCAGCCCTGGCCGGAGGCTCCGGCGGGAACCTTCTTCACGCCGGGCTCGCCGACCTCGCCCTCGACGTCGTCGTGCGCCTCGTCCAGCGGCACGAAGCCGGAGGCGTCGCGCGGCGCGTGGTAGCGGGCCACGTCCAGGATGCCCTCACGCTTGGCGACGATGGCCGGGACCAGCGCCTGACCGGCCACGTTGACCGCGGTGCGGCCCATGTCCAGGATCGGGTCGACGGCCAGCAGCAGGCCCACGCCCTCCAGGGGCAGGCCCAGGGTGGACAGGGTCAGGGTCAGCATGACGGTCGCACCGGTGGTTCCGGCGGTCGCGGCCGAGCCGATCACCGACACGAACACGATCAGCAGGTAGTCGGTGAGGCCGAGGCTGATGCCGGGGAAGAACTGGGCGATGAAGATCGCCGAGATCGCCGGGTAGATCGCGGCGCAGCCGTCCATCTTGGTGGTGGCGCCGAAGGGCACGGCGAACGCGGAGTAGTAGCGCGGCACGCCCAGGTTCTGCTCGGTCACGCGCTGGGTGACGGGCATGGTGCCCATCGAGGAGCGGGACACGAAGGCCAGCTGGACCGCGGGCCACACGCCGCTGAAGTACTTCACCGGGGACAGGCCGTTGACGCGGGCGAGCACCGGGTAGACGACGAACAGCACCAGCGCCAGGCCGATGTAGATGGTCAGCGCGAACTTGCCCAGGGCGCCGATGGTGGTCCAGCCGTAGCTGTACACGGCGTTGCCGAGCAGGCCCACGGTGCCGATCGGGGCCAGGCGGATGATCCACCACAGGGCCTTGAGCACGACCTGGAGCGCGGAGTCGGTGAAGGCGATGAAGGGCTCGGCGGCCTTGCCGACCTTGATCGCGGCGATGCCCAGGACGATGGCGATGACGATCAGCTGGAGGACGTTGAAGTCCAGCGAGGCGCTGAAGCTGCCGTCGTCGGCGCCGGAGACGCTCGCGCCCAGGCCGAGGAAGTTGGCGGGGACGATGCTCTCGATGAACGCCATCCAGGAGCCGGTGCCCGAGGGCTCGGCGGCGGTGGCCGCGTCCACGCCGCTGTTGACGCCGGGCCGCACGATGAGGCCCAGGGCGATGCCGATGCCCACCGCGACCAGGGCGGTCGCGCCGAACCACAGCAGGGTCTTCCATGCCAGTCGCGCCGCGTTGGTGACGTTGCGCAGGTTGGCGATGGAGGAGATGACGGCGAGGACGATCAGCGGCGGGACGATGGTCCGCAGCAGGGTGACGAAGGTCGAGCCGACGGTGTCGAGGGTGACGGCGAGCCAGTTGGTGGCGTCACCGGTCTCGGGGTCGGGCGGGCTGAGCTGGAAGGCGACGGCGCCCAGGACGACGCCGAGGACCAGGCCCGCCAGGACCTGTGCCGCGAACGGGAAACGGAGGGCTCTGCGCTTCTTGGGCGCGTCTGTGCTCTGTGCGGACACGGGATGGGACTCCAGTGGTGGTGAAGGCAGCCGGAGGGGTACGCACGGCGGAGCGGTCGGCGCCGCCGGGGTTTCCGGCACGGGGAACGGCGGGCATCACCGAGGGGATGGTGACACGGGGAAGAAGGGTGCGCGGCGCGCTGCCCGGAAGGGCGCGCGTGGACCTAGCGACACGCCTGACAGCCGCGGCGGCACAGGTCGATGTGCCACCGTCGCGTCAGTCCCCAGATGTTCGTCACAGACAAGGACAATAACGTTCGTTCCTTATCTATTCCATACGCGGGTGTCGACAACTTCCTGTCCCTGGCGCCACAACGTCCACTCCACGGGCACTGCGGCGCGTTCCGCCCGGCGCGGATGCGTCGAGGATCACTCGTTCCGCAGGGCAGGAGTCGCAGAAGCCCGCGCGGACCGTCTCAGGGCGGCTACGCTCCGTTCCGGGATGAGCGCTCCGTGTCCTGGGAGGGCGGATGCTGTTCGACCCCGTCAACGGCGGGTACGTGAACGTCGGTGCCCATCGGGAACGTGCGCGGGTCAGCGCGCCCTGCGGTCCGGACATCGACCCGACCGACATCCCGAACCGCTGACCACGTGCGAGGGGGGAGGCACCGGCAGCCGGTGCCTCCCCCCTCGCCTGCGCGTGGCTCACCCGCGCGTGGCGCGGACGCTAGGCGTCCTTGATCTCGCAGACCACCGCGCCGTTGCCCACGGTCTCGCCCGCGGCGATCCTCAGGCCCGTCACCGTCCCGGCCTTGTGCGCGTTGAGCGGCTGCTCCATCTTCATCGCCTCGATGACGACCACGGTGTCGCCCTCGGCGACCTGCTGGCCCTCCTCGGCCACCAGCTTGACCACGGTGCCCTGCATCGGCGAGACCAGCGAGTCGCCGCCCGCCGCCACGGTGTTCCCGCCGCCCTTGCGCGCGGTCCGCTTCCTGCGGCTCTGACCGCCACCGGCGGGGGCGGCGGCCGAGGCGCCCAGCCCGGCGGGCAGGATCACCTCCACACGCTTGCCGCCCACCTCGACGGTGACCCTCTCGCGCTCGGCCTCGACGGGCTCGCCCGGAGTGCCCGACCACGGCTCGATGGTGTTCTCGAACTCGGTCTCGATCCACCGGGTGTACACCCCGAACGGCTGCTCGGGGTCGGCCGGTGCGAAGGCCGGGTCGCTCACCACGGCCTGGTGGAACGGGATCACCGTGGGCATCCCGCCGACCGTGAACTCGGCCAGGGCCCGCCGCGAGCGCTGGAGCGCCTCCTGGCGGGTGCGGCCCGTCACCACGAGCTTGGCGACCATCGAGTCGAAGGCCTGGGGCACCGTGAAACCGGCCTCGCAGCCGGTGTCCACGCGCACGCCCGGGCCGCCGGGCAGGTTCAGCTCGGTGATGGTGCCCGGCGCGGGCATGAAGCCCCGCCCGGCGTCCTCGGCGTTGATGCGGAACTCGAAGGAGTGCCCCCGCACCTCGGGGTCGCCGTAGCCCAGCTCCTCGCCGTCGGCGATGCGGAACATCTCCCGCACCAGGTCGATCCCGGTGACCTCCTCGGTCACGGGGTGTTCGACCTGGAGACGGGTGTTGACCTCCAGGAAGGAGATGGTGCCGTCCACGCCCACCAGGAACTCGCAGGTGCCCGCGCCGGTGTACCCGGCCTCGGCGAGGATGGCCTTGGAGGAGCTGTGCAGCCGCTCCATCTGCTCCGCGGACAGGAACGGCGCGGGCGCCTCCTCCACCAGCTTCTGGTGGCGCCGCTGGAGCGAGCAGTCGCGGGTGGAGACCACCACGACGTTGCCGTGGGTGTCGGCCAGGCACTGGGTCTCCACGTGCCGGGGCCGGTCGAGGTAGCGCTCCACGAAGCACTCGCCCCGGCCGAAGGCGGTGACCGCCTCGCGCACCGCGGACTCGTAGGCGTCGGCGACCTCGTCCAGGGTGTGGGCGACCTTGAGGCCGCGCCCGCCGCCGCCGAAGGCGGCCTTGATCGCGATGGGCAGGCCGTGCTCCTCGGCGAAGGCCACGACCTCCTCGGCCGACTCCACGGGGTCGGCGGTGCCCGCCACCAGCGGGGCGCCGACCTTCTGGGCGATGTGGCGGGCCTGGACCTTGTCGCCCAGGGCGGTGATCGCCGAGGGGGGCGGGCCGATCCAGGTCAGCCCGGCGTCGATGACGGCCTGGGCGAAGTCGGCGTTCTCGGCCAGGAACCCGTAGCCGGGGTGGACGGCGTCCGCACCGGAGGCCTCGGCCACCGCCAGGAGTTTGGCGATGTCCAGGTAGGAGTCGGCCGGGGTGCTCCCGCCCAGGGAGTGGGCCTCGTCGGCGACCTTGACGTGCAGGGCGTCCAGGTCGGGCTCGGCGTAGACGGCGACGCTGGCGAGTCCGGCGTCGCGGCAGGCGCGGGCGATGCGCACGGCGATCTCGCCGCGGTTGGCGATCAGTACTTTACGCACGGTGGGAAATCCTTCTGGTCGGCGCGGGGCGGGCAGCGCGCCGTCCGCTCCATGGTGAGTCTGCGGGTGGGGACGGCGGGGTCATCGCGTGCTCAGCCGCCAGGCGCCGGGGCCCGGACGCGGCGGGGCTCCGCGCACCAGGCGCGAGCGGTCCCGCCACCCGGAGGGGCGTTCGGGGGCGGGCTCCTCGGCGGCCCGGGCGGCCCGGGCGCGGGCGCTGAGCACGGCGGTCAGGGCCGCGAGCTCCTCGGCGGTGGGCTCGCCGCGGACCACGGCCAGGTGCGGCGGGTTCTTCGGCGCGCTCACAGCGGGATGTTCCCGTGCTTCTTGGGCGGCAGCTGCTTGCGCTTGTTGCGCAGCGCCTTGAGGGACTTGGCGATCCGGACGCGGGTCTCGGAGGGCATGATGACCCCGTCCACGTAGCCCCGCTCCGCCGCGGAGTAGGGGTTGAGGAGGGTGTCCTCGTACTCGCCGACCAGCCGCGTGCGCTCGGCCTCGACGTCGTCGGCGGCGGCCAGCGTGCGCCGGTGCAGGATGTTCACCGCGCCCTGGGCGCCCATGACCGCGATCTGCGCCGTGGGCCAGGCCAGGTTGACGTCGGCGCCCAGGTGCTTGGAGCCCATGACGTCGTAGGCGCCGCCGAAGGCCTTGCGCGTGATGACGGTGATCAGGGGCACCGTGGCCTCGGCGTAGGCGTACAGCAGCTTGGCGCCGCGGCGGATGATGCCGTCCCACTCCTGGTCGGTGCCGGGCAGGAACCCGGGCACGTCCACGAAGGTCAGCACCGGCACGTTGAAGGCGTCGCAGGTGCGCACGAAGCGCGCGGCCTTCTCGGAGGCGTCGATGTCCAGGCAGCCCGCCAGGCTCAGGGGCTGGTTGGCGACGATGCCGACGGACTGGCCGTCCACGCGGCCGAAGCCCACCACCATGTTCGTGGCGAACTGGGCGTGGACCTCCAGGAAGTCGCCGTCGTCCAGGACGGCCTCGACCACCGTGCGCATGTCGTAGGGCTGGTTGGCCGAGTCCGGGATGAACGCGTCCAGGGCCAGGTCGGCGTCGGTGGCCTCGTCGCCCGGGGCGTCCTCGGGGGGCAGCTGCGGCGCCTCCTCCAGGTTGTTGTCGGGCAGGTGCGAGAGCAGCGTCTTCACGTACTCGATCGCGTCCTGCTCGTCGGCGCCCATGTAGTGCGCCACACCCGACCTGGTGTTGTGGGTGCGGGCGCCGCCCAGCTCCTCCATGGAGACGTCCTCGCCGGTGACGGTCTTGATGACGTCGGGGCCGGTGATGAACATCTGCGAGGTCTCGTCCACCATCACGACGAAGTCGGTGAGGGCGGGGGAGTAGACGTGGCCGCCCGCGGCCGCGCCCATGATCAGGGAGATCTGCGGGATGACGCCCGAGGCGTGGGTGTTGCGCTTGAAGATCTCGGCGTACAGGCCGAGCGCGACCACGCCCTCCTGGATGCGCGCGCCGCCGCCCTCGTTGATGCCCACGACGGGGCACCCGTTGGTGAGGGCGTGGTCGAGGACCTTGACGATCTTCTCGCCGTAGACCTCGCCCAGCGATCCGCCGAAGACGGTGACGTCCTGGCTGAACACCGCCACGGGACGTCCGTCGACCGTTCCGTGGCCGGTGACGACGCCGTCACCGTAGGGGCGGTTGCTCTCCAGGCCGAAGCTGGTGGAGCGGTGTCGGGCCAGGGCGTCGAACTCCACGAACGAGCCGGGATCGAGCAGTGCGTCGATCCGCTCGCGGGCGGTCATCTTGCCTTTGGCGTGCTGTTTCTCAACGGCTCGGGCAGACCCTGCGTGTACGGCCTCGTACCGGCGTCGTTGCAGGTCGGCGAGCTTGCCCGCGGTCGTGTGGATGTCGATCTCGTCCGCGGACAGCGGTTCAGGGGCTTCGGTGGCCATAACTACGCAGGTTAACCGCGAGGGGTCGTCACACGAGAACCCAGCCCGGGTTACCGGCCAGTAGGTACGCGGCGGCGGGCCCCCGACCAGGCCCGTCGCCGGAGCCCGGATCCGGAGCGTGCACGAGAAGCACACAAAGCCCACGGAACGTACACGCGGAGTCCGCGGCGAGGAACGCGGTATCACCGAAAACGCGTGAGGAAATGTGCTCTCCTTTCTTGTGAGCAACAATGGTTAACGCCCGGGCAAAACATCGAAAATACGCCCCCGCGCACCTGGCGGCGGGTGCGATCTCTGTAGGGTCGGTGACCATGACAGCGGTAAGCGCGGAACGCGACAGTGCACGGCAGGAAGTTCCCGAGCAGCTCAGGAATGACGTCAAACTGCTCGGCGAGATGCTCGGAACGGTCCTCGCCGAAAGCGGCGGCGAGGATCTGCTCGCCGATGTCGAGAAGCTCAGGAGGGCGGTCATCGGCGCCCGCGACGGGTCGGTCACGGGGGAGGAGATCACCGCGATCGTCGCCGCCTGGCCGCTGGAGCGCGCCAAGCAGGTGGCCCGCGCCTTCACCGTCTACTTCCACCTGGCCAACCTGGCCGAGGAACACCAGCGGATGCGGGCCCTGCGCGAGCGCGACGACGCCGCCAACCCGCCCCGCGAGTCCCTCGCGGCGGCCGTCCGCGCCATCCGCGAGGGCGAGGGCGGTGAGGAACGCCTCGACGAGCTGATCGCGGGCATGGAGTTCCACCCCGTGGTCACCGCCCACCCCACCGAGGCGCGCCGCCGCGCCGTGTCCACCTCCATCCTGCGCGTCAGCGCCCAGCTGGAGGCCTGGCACTCCTCCCACGAGGGCAGCAGCGCCGCGGCCGAGGCGCACCGGCGCCTGCTGGAGGAGATCGACCTGCTCTGGCGCACCTCCCAGCTGCGCTACACCAGGCTCAACCCGCTCGACGAGGTGCGCACCGCCCTCGCCGCGTTCGACGAGACCATCTTCTCCGTCATCCCGCAGGTCTACCGGAGCCTGGACGCCGCCATCGACCCCGAGGGCACCGGCGTGCGCCCGCCCCGCGCCACGCCCTTCGTGCGCTACGGCAGCTGGATCGGCGGCGACCGCGACGGCAACCCCTACGTCACCTCCGACATCACCCGGGAGGCCGTGCTCATCCAGTCCGAGCACGTGCTGCGCGGCCTGGAGGCCTCCTGCACCAAGGTGGCCCGCACCCTCACCGCCTACTCCAACCTCACCCCCGCCAGCCCGGCGCTGCTCGACGCGCTCGCCTCGGCCAAGGCGGGACAGCCCGAGCTGACGGCGGAGATCGGGGCGCGCTCGCCCAACGAACCGCACCGCCAGCTCCTGCTGCTGGCCGCCGCCCGGCTGCGCGCCACGCGCGAGCGCGACGCCGACCTGGCCTACCCCGACGCCGACGCCTTCCTGGCCGACCTGCGCACCGTGCAGGAGTCCCTGGCCGAGGCGGGCGCGGTCCGCCAGGCCTACGGCGAGCTCCAGCACCTGGTCTGGCAGGCGCAGACCTTCGGCTTCCACCTCGCCGAACTGGAGATCCGCCAGCACAGCGAGGTGCACGCCGCCGCGCTCGCCGAACTGCGCGAGGGCGGGGAGCTCTCCGAGCGCACCGAGGAGGTCCTCGCCACGATCCGGGTGATCGCCTGGATCCAGGAGCGCTTCGGCGTGGAGGCCTGCCGCCGCTACGTCGTCAGCTTCACCCGCTCGGCCGAGGACATCGCGGCCGTGTACGAGCTGGCCGCCCACGCGCTGCCCGCCGGACGCGTGCCCGTCCTGGACGTCGTCCCGCTGTTCGAGACCGGCGCCGACCTGGACGCCTCGCCGCACGTGCTCGACGGCATGCTCAAGCTGCCCCAGGTCAACAAGCGCCTGGACGAGACCGGCCGCAGGATCGAGGTCATGCTCGGCTACAGCGACTCCGCCAAGGACGTCGGGCCGGTCAGCGCCACCCTGCGCCTCTACGACGCCCAGGCCCGCCTGGCCGCGTGGGCGGAAGAGCACGACGTGCGCCTGACCCTGTTCCACGGCCGCGGCGGCTCGCTCGGCCGCGGCGGGGGCCCGGCCAGCCGCGCCCTGCTCGCCCAGGCGCCCGGCTCGGTCGGCGGACGGTTCAAGGTCACCGAGCAGGGCGAGGTCATCTTCGCCCGCTACGGCCAGCCCGCGATCGCCCGCCGCCACATCGAGCAGGTCGGCCACGCGGTGCTGATGGCCTCCACCGACGCCGTCCAGGAGCGCGAGCGCTCCGCCGAGCGCCGGTACCGCGCCCACGCCGACACCATCGCCCGCGCCGCCCAGGAGGCCTACCTGGAGCTGATCAACACCGAGGACTTCGCGGTGTGGTTCTCCCGGGTCAGCCCCCTGGAGGAGCTGGGCGAGCTGCGGCTGGGCTCGCGCCCCTCGCGGCGCGGCGCCGCGCGCGGGCTCGGCGACCTGCGGGCCATCCCGTGGGTGTTCGCCTGGACCCAGACCCGGGTCAACCTGCCGGGCTGGTTCGGCCTGGGCACGGGCCTGGCCGCGGTGGAGGACCTGGGCGTGCTCCAGGCGGCCTACCGCGAGTGGCCCATGTTCTCGTCCCTGCTGGACAACGCGGAGATGAGCCTGGCCAAGACCGACCGCGACATCGCCCAGCGCTACCTGGCGCTGGGCGGGCGGCCGGAGCTGACCGAGCGGGTGCTCGCCGAGTACGACCGCACCCGCGACCTGGTGCTCAAGGTGACCGGGCACAGCCGCCTGCTGGAGAACCGGGCGGTGCTCTCCCGCGCGGTGGACCTGCGCAACCCGTACGTGGACGCGCTCTCGCACCTCCAGCTGCGCGCCCTGGAGGCGCTGCGGGGCGAGGAGGCCGACTCCCTGTCTGAGGAGGACCAGCAGCACCTGGAGCGGCTGCTGCTGCTCTCGGTCAACGGCGTGGCGGCCGGACTCCAGAACACCGGCTGACCGCTGGTCGGCCCGTACACGCGAGGGCGCCCCGCACCCGGGAGGGGGCCGCGGGGCGCCCTCGCGCGTGCCCGAGCCCGTTACTCGGGGAAAGCGCTGGTGTCGATGGTGAGGTCGAACGGCTCGGGGAGGTGGATCTCCTTGCCGAAGGGGACCTTCGTGGAGCTGGTGTACCTGCCGTTCTCCGGATCGGAGTAGAGGGTGACCTCGCCCCCGCCGGTCTGCGGGTCCCAGCGGTCCACCAGCAGGTACAGGGGGATACCGGCGTGCGCGTAACCCCAGAGCTTGGGCTTGCGGTCCTTGTCCGCAGTGCTCCTCGATGTCACCTCGACCACCAGTAGGGCGTCGGACATCATGCTGTCGGGGTCGTACTCCATGGCCGAGTAGGGCAGGATCACGAGGTCGGGGATGTAGACGCCGGTCCTCATGGGGACGCGCACATCAAGAGTCTGATGGAGGCTCGCGTCCGCGAGGTCGCTTCCATCCCGCAGGAACTCGCGATACATCTCCCTTTGGATCAGGGAGACGATGTGGGCGTGTTCGCGTGTTGGAGGTGCCACAAGAAAGAGCCCGCCTTCGATGATCTCGGCCCGCCACCCGTCGGGCAGGTCCAACTCCTTCCAGGTGCGCAACATGAGCTCCCAGTGAGACGGTGTTCCGGGAGCCGTCTCAGTTTCCGCGATACTCATCTGTCGCGTCACCTCCAGTAGCTGAACGTAGCAACGCACGACCATCAAAGTGCTGGTTTCAGCTTAACGGGCGGCCCTTTGCCGCACAGGGGTTTCCGGACAGGGTTGCGGCGCTGCTGTAATGGGGGCATGGCCAGCGCACACGACCCCTTCCCGCGACCCCCGCTCGACGGGGCGGCCCTCGACGCCGCCCTCGCCCGACCGGGCGGCATGTGGCACCGGGTCGAGGTGCTCCCCGAGGCCGCCTCCACCAACACCGAGCTGACCGCGCGCGCCGTGGAGGGCGCCCCGCACGGCAGCGTGCTGGTCACCGAGCACCAGACCGCCGGGCGCGGACGCCTCGGCCGCGGCTTCTCCACCCCGCCGCGCGCCGCCCTCACCTTCTCCCTCCTGGTCCGGCCCGCGGTGCCCGTCACCCGCCTGGGCTGGCTGCCCGCGCTCATGGGCGTGGCCGCGGTCGGCGCCGTGCACCGGGTGACGGGGGTCAAGGCCGCGCTCAAGTGGCCCAACGACGTCATCGTCCCCGCGCACCTGCGCTCGGAGCCCGCGACGGCCGACGGCAAGCTCGCGGGCATCCTCTCCGAGGCCGACTTCTCCTCCGGCCACCCCGGCGTGGTCGTGGGGATGGGCCTCAACGTGTCCCAGGAACGCGCCGAACTCCCCGTGGACACCGCCGTCTCCCTGCGCGGGGAGGGGTCGGACGCCCTGGACCGGGGCGTCCTGCTCGCCGCCGTCCTGGGTGGGTTCGAGGAGCTGTACACGGTGTGGACCGCCGCCGGAGGCGACGCCGAGGCCAGCGGGCTGGCCGCCGCCTACCGGGACGCGTGCGTCACCATCGGGCGCCGCGTGCGGGTCCACCTGCCCGGGGACCGGGTGCTGGAGGGCGCCGCCACCGGTGTGGACGCCGACGCCCAGCTGCTGGTGCGCGGACCCGGCGGGGAGCGGGCCCTGAGCGCGGGCGACGTCGTCCACGTGCGCCCCGGTTCCTGACGACCGCCCCCGGCGCCCGACCCCCGCCCCGGGCCCTTCGCCGCCGTCCACAGGGGACTTCGGGCACTCCCGCGGCGGCCCTTCCGTGTGCGATCATCACCGGGTGCGGCCGCCGCCGACCGCGGCCGCGCGGGCCTGTCGGCAGGCACCCTGTCAGGGGGAGAACCGCGGGCGTAAGCTGGAGTGGAACCCCGTGCCGCGTTGTTGGCCGGTGCCGAAGTGACTGTTCCCCGCCCCGGCGGGGATGGCCCGTGAAAGAGAACGTATGCCGTCGCGTCCCGACCCGAAAGCGATCGAGTCCGCCCTGCTCGGCGGTGAAGCGGTCTACACCAGGGAGCAGGCGATCGAGCTCGCCGGCGCCGACAACGAGCTGGCCGGGCGCATCTGGCGCGCCCTGGGCTTTCCCAACCAGGGCGACGACACGGTCACCTTCGCCGAGAGCGACGTCGAGTCGCTGCGCATCGCCAACTCCCTCGTCCAGGAGGGCGTCCTGGACGAGGAGGGCGTGGTCCGCTTCGCCCGTGCGATGGGCCAGACCATGGCCCGCCTGGCCGACTGGCAGACCAGCATACTGAGCACCCTCATCTACCAGGAGGGCGAGGACTCGGTCAGCCCGCTGATGAACCGGGTCAAGGAGCTGCTGCCCGACGTGGAGCGGCTCCTGCTGCACATCTGGCGCAGACAGCTCGCCGCCTCCTCGGCCCGCACCCTCGCGGTGATGTCCGACAACGACGCCGTGCCCAACTACTACCCGCTGGTCGTCGGGTTCGCGGACCTGGTCTCCTTCACCACGCTGAGCCGCGAACTCGACGAGGTCGAGCTGGCCGGGGTGGTCGAGGGCTTCGAGGCCACCGCCGCCGACATCGTGGCCTCCGGCGGCGGCCGTGTCGTCAAGACCCTGGGCGACGAGATCCTCTACGTGGCCGACTCCCCGGCCGAGGCCGCCGACATCGCGCTGCGCCTGGCCTCGGGCGTCAAGACCCACGTGGAGGTGCCCGACGTCCGGGTGGGCCTGGCCGCCGGGCCGGTGCTGACCCTGCACGGCGACGTGTTCGGCACGACCGTCAACCGCTCCAGCCGCCTGACCTCCTTCGCCAGACCCGGCACCGTCCTCATCGACGAGAGCCTCGCCGAGAGCCTGGCCGAGGAGGAGGGACTCCAGGTGGTACAGGTGCGCGCCCGGCACGCGCACGGACTCGGCCTCATCCAGCCCTACGCCCTGCGCCGCAACTTCGAGCCCGCGGGCTGAGAACCCCCCGTCCCTCCCCGCCCGACCACCGTGTGCGCCCGGGCCCGACGGGATAGGCTCGAAGGCGTCGCACCCGACCGCGAGAGGCCAGGTGGTGAGCCGGTGACCGATCCCTCCCCCGTCCATCGTCTGCGTACCTCGGGTGTCTTCAGCCTCGAGGGCGGCGGTTTCGACGTCGAGAACAACGTCTGGATCGTCGGAGACGACGACAGCGCCATCGTCATCGACGCCGCCCACGACCACGAGGCGATCGCCCGGGGTCTGGGAGACCGCGAACTCATGGCCATCGTGGCCACCCACGGGCACAACGACCACGTCAACGCGGCCGTCGCGCTGGCCGACCTGGCCGACTGCCCGATCCTGCTGCACCCCGACGACGCCGAACTGTGGTACCGCGTGCACCCGCACCGGGAGCCGGACGCCCCGCTGCTGCACGGCGAGACGCTGGTGGTGGGGGGAGTGGAGCTGGACGTCCTGCACACCCCGGGCCACACGCCTGGAGGGGTGTGCCTGTACGCGCCCGCGCTCGGGGCGGTCTTCACCGGCGACACCCTCTTCCCGGGCGGTCCCGGTGCCACCGGGCAGCCGTTCTCGGACTTCCCGACGATCATCGCCTCGATCCGCGAACACCTCGCGGGCCTGCCGCGGGACACGGTCGTCCACCCCGGCCACGGGGAGTCCACCACCGTGGCCGAGGCCGCCGAGAACCTCGACGCCTGGGCGTCCCGGGGGTTCTGAGCCGGGTACTGCTCGGCGCCGACCGGCGCCGGGCGGGCTGATCCGCCGGGCCGTCCGGGGCCCGCTCCGGCATCCGCCGTGTCGGGGCCTTTCGGGACAGCAGGGCCGGTCAGCCCCTTCCGAACCGGTCCTCTACGCTCGGATTGCACATCCTGGATCGGAGCACCATGAACCCCACCCGTCTCGCCCCCGCGGTTCTCCTCGTCGCCCTGGCCGCCACCGCGTGCGGCCCCGAGCCCACTGCCGAGAGTGAGAAGCCGACGGCCGCGGCCACGTGCCAGGAGCACGTCGAGCGCTCGTGGGAGTCCCTGGTCAGCGCGGAGTTCGAGACCTCCTCCGACATCACCGTGACCAGTGCCGAGGACCCGTGGGAGTACGAGGTCGTCGCCAGCGCCACCACGGAGAACGACGCCGGCGAGGTGGAGCGCGCCGAGTACAGGTGCTTCGCCGTCAACAACTCCGGTGACTGGTTCGTGGTGGACATGCGGGACGTCGCGTAGGAGCCGGACACGGCAAAGGCGCCGCGTCCGCCGGGGAAGCCCGTTCCCCACGGGGGCACGACCGCCCGCCCGGCACCGTCTGCTCCGCCCGCGGGCAGGGGGAGCCGCTGGACCGCGGCGGTCGCCCGGTCCGGAGGAACCGGTGCCGAGCTCCATGCCGAACCCGATCGGGCCCGCTCCCCGGCGAACCGCTCCGCCACCGTCGCCCCGAACACCGCCTGAGGCGCGTAAAACCGGTGGAACCCGGCACGCCCGAGCCTCTAGCGTTGGCCCTCCGACGACGAGAGGCGGAAGCGGATGACACTGGTACGCAAGGGAACCCGGCGGATCACGGTGGACGGGACCGCCTACCGGTGGCGCACCCGCAAGGGCCTCACCCGGGCCCAGCGCAGGCAGCCCCACGGCGGACCGATGACCTTCGTGGTCGAGGGCGCCGAGACCCCCGGCAACCCGCTCGTGGTCACCCTGGGCCACGCCCGCCCCCAGGGGTACTGCTGCCCCTTCTGCGCCCCGACCGGCCCGGAGCCCGAGCCGGTCACCCCGGCGCGGGTGGCCGCCGCCGTCCGCGGCGCGCTGGCCGAGGGCTGGCGCCCCGGCGACAGCAAAGGCCCGTTCCGGCTGGACGGCTCCTCCCTCTGACCGGCCCCGGGGCGACCGCTTCGGAAGGCCGCCCCGGCCCGATCAGCAGGTCTGGCCCGGGGCGGGTCCGGCCTTCAGGACCTCGGCCCGGAACCCGGTCGCGGTGCCCGTGTCCCGGACGGCCGTCAACGTGCCGAAGGCTCGTCAGTGGGTGCGGAGGGTGTGGATGAGGCGGGCGATGTCGGCGGCCTCGTCGTGGGCGCCGATGGTCAGGGCGAGCCGGTGGACCTCGGTCAGGGCGACGAGGAGGCCGGTGATGAGTGTGGACACGGGGGTGCGGTTCCGTTTCGGGGGTCGAGGGGTTCATCCCGGCATGGGACAGGGGCCGTGGAGCGTCGGGTTGACGGAGGTCCACGCGCAGCCGGACACGGGGCAGTGCCAGTGCGCGGTGGGATGGACGCGGGCGATGACCGCCTGGGCGCGGCGGATCCGGGCGTCCAACCCGTGGGGGGTGGCGTCGGAGAGGGGTGCGAACTCGGCGTCGCCCTGGTAGAAGGCGAAGAAGCGCCGGGACGCCGGTGCCCACATCACCCACCAGAGGCGGCGGTGGTGTGCGTGGAGTTGCTGGGCGGCCGAGTACTGCGCGCGGTCGTCGCTGACTTCCCAGGCCACTGCGCTCACCATTCCCCCACTGCTCACGTCCGAGTCGGGCGGAGGGCGGTCGGTAGCCTCGGCCCTTCACGGAGTCAGCATGCGCCTGAGGAGAAGGTTTCCTCGACCATCTGCGGGGTCTCGGTAAACACCTGACGAGGTGGGGAACCCAGGCGTAACCTCTCGCGTATGGCGGAACCCCCTTTTCCCGATGTGCTCACCAAGTTCCGAGAGCTGAACGGGCTTTCCCAGAAGCAACTCGCGCACCGTGTCCACACGTCCGTGGCCTCGGCTTCCCGATGGACGAATGGGCATGCACTACCGCAACTGCCCATGGCGGAAAAACTGGACGCCGAGCTGAAAGCGAACGGAAAGCTGCTGGCCGCGTGGCGTGAGGCGACCACAGGTACGACACTTCCGGAGTGGGTGCGCTCGATTGCGGACATCGAGATGGAAGCGCGAACTGTTCAGGTTGTGATGCCCGTACTCGTACCGGGATACCTCCAGAGCCCGTCGTACGCGTCGTTGCTCTTCCGGTCCGGCTGGCCCTTCGCCTCTGACGAGGAGATTGCCCGGCTCACCAAGGTTCGTATGGAGGTGTTCGGCCGGTTGCCCCGACTTCGAGTGACAGCGGTGTTCCCGGTGACGGCGTTGACCGGAGTGGACGAGGCGGTACGACGGGAACAGGCCGCTCATCTGTTGGACCTGATCGGCTCGGGTCGGGTGGTGGTGCACCTGGTTCCGGAGGGCTCGATGCTGATGGAGCCCCCCACACCGATGATGGCGTTCCGGCTGCGCTCGGGGGAAGCGGTGATCACGAGCGACAACCCAGATGGAAATGTCATTCACGCGGCCCACATGCACGAGCGGTTGCACGCACTCATCACGGGGGCACTCGCGGTGGCGCTTCCCGCTCGACACTCACTCGAAGTACTCAGGGAATTGGCATGAACGACTGGTGCAAGAGCAGCTACAGCGCCAACGCGCATAACTGTGTCGAGGCGCGGGAGTACGCGGGAGGGGTGGACGTACGCGACACCCAGAACCGGGAACATGGATACATCACCGTCCCGGCGGGTCAGTGGGTGGCGCTTCTGGCCGGACTGGAGCGGGGCCTGTAACAGCCCATCCGGCACCCAGGGAGTTGTCGTGAACGACTGGCACAAGAGCAGCTACAGCCTCAACGGGTCGAACTGCGTCGAGGCGCGCGAGCACGCGGCAGGCGTGGACGTGCGCGACACCCAGAACCGCGAGCTGGGGCAACTGGAGTTCGCCGCCAGCGAGTGGACCGCGCTCGTGGACTCCCTCAAGCACCACGGCTAGCGACCACCTGACCAAGGGCAGCACCTCCATGGGAGGCGCTGCCCTTCTTCATGCCCGGCAGGGCGATCGCAAATGATTCCAATTCGGGCTAAAAGGATAACTCTGGCGGAGGGTGAAAACTCACCTGTCCTTTTCCGGCGTGTGCTCTGATCTGGGGTTATGTCCGACCGGGTGGTTTTTTCGAGTCGGGTTCGAAGAAAAGTTCGCCATCACGCTCCGTGTGTCCTAATCTTCTACCCGAACACACAACTCCATACGCAGAAAGACCCCGCGACGGTTTCCCACCGCCCGGGGTCGTGGCCAGCAACTACGAACCTTTAACCCAAGGAATTTGCCAGCATGCGCCAGTTTAGCGCTGCGCTTCTCAGCCGTGCCTTCGGCCCGCTGATCGCGTTCTTCTCCTCCCCGTGCGGACGCCACTCCACCGTTGTCGGCCGCCGACGACGCTCCTCCCGCGTCCGCCGTTACGCTCCCTCACCGCCCGCCGCTCCCGTGCAGACCGGTCGGAACCGGGCCCCCTCACGTCGCACGGCTCCCACACCTCCCGCGTCTCCCGGGCCTCGCAAAACGCCCGCGCGCCCCAGGGTTCCCGCGCCGCGACTCGCGCCGCCCAGGGAACGGATCGACGCCGAGGAAGTCGCCCTCGTACGCCCCTACTTCACCGCCCACGAAAGCCTTCGCGCCGCCGAGACCCGGGTTCCCGCACCCCGCAAGCCCGAACCCCGCAAACCCGAGCCCCAGAACCTCGCGCCCCGAACCCCCGCACCTGGCGGACCCGGCTCCGGCACCGCGCCCCGGGAAACCGAGACCGAGGAGGTGCGCCGCGCGTTCGAGCAGGCCCGGATACGCGCCGCCGCCATCGTCCGGCAGTGGCGGGAGGACCCCGGCGGTGACCTGCTCGGCGGCCCCGTGCCCCGTTTCGGCGTCGTCGGACCCCCGCGACCCACGCCCGTGCCCGCTCAGCCCGGCGAGTGGGACGAACTCACCTCCCGCATCCGCCTCCTGCTCCGGCAGCGGCAGGGCGCGACGGTGTGAACGCCGCCCTGACGGGGGAGGGCCCCGGTCCACGTCCCGACGACCCTCCGGTCGAACCGGCCAGGGGGTGCGGCGGGGCCGGTTCGGGTTCGCGCCCCGTCCGCCGACCCGGGAACGCACCCCCGGGTCGGCGGACGGGACCGGCCTCGGGCCAGGTCCGATCAGGCCAGGTCCGAGTACCGACCGACGTTGGGCACCGGCGGGGTGTCCTTGGGCCGCACGCCGATCTTGGACCCCAGCCACACCAGCGGGTCGTACTTGCGGTCCACCACCCGCTCCTTGAGCGGGATCAGCGCGTTGTCGGTGATGCGGATGTTCTCCGGGCACACCTCCGTGCAGCACTTGGTGATGTTGCAGTACCCCAGCCCGAACTCCTCCTGGGCGATGAGCCTGCGGTCGGCGGTGTCCTCGGGGTGCATCTCCAGCTCCGCCACCCGCATGAGGTAACGCGGACCCGAGAAGTGCTCCTTGTTCTCCTCGTGATCACGGATCACGTGGCAGGTGTTGTTGCACAGGAAGCACTCGATGCACTTGCGGAACTCCTGCTGGCGTTCCACGTCCTCCTGGCTCATCCGGAAGTCGCCCGGGGCCTTGGCCGGATCCGGTGTGAACGAGGGGATCTCCCGCGCCTTCTGGTAGTTGTACGACACGTCGCACACCAGGTCCCGGACCACCGGGAAGGCGCGCATCGGCGTCACCGTCACCACCTCGTCGTCCTCGAACACGCTCATCCGCGTCATGCAGGACAGCCGGGGACGGCCGTTGATCTCCACCGAGCACGAACCGCACTTGCCCGCCTTGCAGTTCCACCGCACCGCCAGGTCCGGGGTCTGGGTGGCCTGGAGGCGGTGCAGCACGTCGAGCACCACCTCGCCCTCGTTGACCTCGACCCGGTACTCGGCGAGCCCGCCCTCGCCCGAACCCCGCCACACCCGGAACACACGCTCGCTCATGACTGGCCCTCCTCGGCCGCGCCGTCCGCCGCCCCCGACGCGGGCAGCTCCTCCTCCGTCAGGTACTTGGCCAGCTCGTCGCGTTCGAAGAGGGCGAGCAGCCCGGCCGGGATGTCGGCGAGCGCGAGCCGCGACAGCGACACCCGGTCGGAGCGGTCGGCCCGCACCGCCAGGTTCACCCGCCGCCACTCGGCCGACATGCCGGGGAAGTCCTCGCGCGTGTGCCCGCCGCGCGACTCCGTGCGCTCCAGGGCGGCCGCGGCCACCGCGCGCGAGACCAGGACCATGTTGGGCAGCGCCAGCGCCAGGTGCCAGCCCGGGTTGTAGACCCGGTCGCCCGGCGCGCTGAGCGCGCGCGACCGCTCCGCCAGCTCCTCCAGCCGTTCCAGGGCCCGCTCCATCTCCGGACCCCTGCGGATGATGCCGACCAGGTCGTTCATGGTCTCCTGGAGTTCGGCGTGCAGCGTGTACGGGTTCTCGCCGCCTTCCGCCCTGAGGAAGCGCAGCGCGTACGAGGACGCCTCGTCCGCCGCCCGGTCCAGGAGCCCGGCCGGTGCGGGCCGGTCGCCGAGCCCGTCCACGTAGGCCGCCGCGCCCAGCCCGGCCCGGCGCCCGAACACCAGCAGGTCCGACAGGGAGTTGCCACCCAGCCGGTTGGAGCCGTGCATGCCGCCCGCCACCTCACCGGCCGCGAACAGCCCGGGCACGTCGGAGGCGGCGGTGTCGGCGTCCACCCGCACCCCGCCCATCACGTAGTGGCAGGTGGGGCCCACCTCCATGGGTTCGGCGGTGATGTCCACGTCGGCCAGCTCCTTGAACTGGTGGTGCATGGACGGCAGCCGCTTGACGATCTCCTCGGCGGGCAGGCGCGTGGACACGTCCAGGAACACGCCGCCGTGCGGCGAGCCCCGCCCCTCCTTGACCTCGGTGTTGATCGCCCGCGCGACCTCGTCGCGGGGCAGCAGCTCCGGCGGCCTGCGGTGCCCCGCGGGGTCGTCGTACCAGCCGTCGGCCTCCTCCTCGCTCTCGGCGTACTGGGAGCGGAACACGTCCGGCACGTAGTCGAACATGAACCGCCTGCCCTCGGAGTTGCGCAGCACGCCGCCGTCCCCGCGCACCGACTCGGTGACGAGGATGCCCTTCACCGACGGCGGCCAGACCATCCCGGTGGGGTGGAACTGGACGAACTCCATGTTGATCAGGGAGGCCCCGGCGCGCAGCGCCAGCGCGTGGCCGTCGCCGGTGTACTCCCAGGAGTTGGAGGTGGTGCGGAAGGCCTTGCCGATGCCGCCGGTGGCCAGGACCACCGAGGGCGCCTCGAACAGGACGAACCCGCCGTCCACCCGGCGGTAGCCGAACGCGCCGACGATCCGGCCCGGCGTCCTTCCGCCCCCGGCCGGGTCCGCACCCGTGTTCCCGCCCGCGCCCGCGTCCACAGCGGTGGCCCCGCCCGCGCCGCCGTCCGGCCGCACGGCCGCGTCGTCCTCCGTGATGAGCCGGGTGATCGCGGTCTCGGCGAACACGCGGATGCGCGCCTCGGGGTCGCCCAGCTCCGCGGCGTCCTGCTGCTGGAGCGCGACGACCCGCTGCTGGAGGGTGCGGATCATCTCCAGGCCGGTGCGGTCGCCCACGTGCGCCAGCCTCGGGTACTCGTGGCCGCCGAAGTTGCGCTGGCTGATCTTTCCCTCGGCGGTGCGGTCGAAGAGCGCGCCCCAGTACTCCAGTTCGAGGATGCGCTCGGGCGCCTCGCGGGCGTGCAGCTCGGCCATGCGCGGGTCGTTGAGGAACTTGCCGCCGCGCACGGTGTCGCGGAAGTGCACGCGCCACCCGTCGTCGGGGTTGGCGTTGCCGAGGGCGGCCGCCGCGCCGCCCTCGGCCATCACGGTGTGGGCCTTGCCGAACAGCGACTTGGAGATGACCGCGGTGCGCTTGCCCTGCTCGCGGGCGGCGATCGCGGCCCGCAGCCCGGCTCCGCCCGCCCCGATCACCACGACGTCGTAGGCGTACCGGGTGATCCCGGGTTCTGCTGTGGGGGGCATCTGGTCGTGCCTTCCTTCCCCTTGGCTCAGTTGAGGATGCGCAGGTCGTTGATGGTGCCGCTGGCGACCAGGGCGATGTAGGCGTCCGTGAGGATCAGGGTCGCGATGCTCAGCCAGCCGAAGTACATGTGCCGGTGGTTGAGCACGGACAGGCGGCCCCACATCCAGTAGCGGACGGGGTGCCTGCCGAAGCTGCTCAGCCGTCCGCCGAAGATGTGGCGGCACGAGTGGCAGCTGAGCGTGTAGCCCCACAGCATGAGCACGTTGACGAGCATGATCAGGTTGCCCAGCCCGATGCCGAAGCCGCCCTCGGCGCCGTGGAGGAAGGCGATCAGCATGTCCCACGTGTTGATGAGCGTGATGACGAAGGCCGCGTAGAAGAAGTAGCGGTGGCCGTTCTGGACCAGCATCAGGGGGCGGGTCTCGCCGGTGTAGGCGCCGTGGGGCTCGCGCACGGCGCACGCCGGGGGAGAGAACCAGAACGAGCGGTAGTAGGCCTTGCGGTAGTAGTAGCAGGTCAGCCGGAACAGCAGCAGGATCGGCAGGCTGACCAGGGCGTAGGGGATGAGCGGCGGGAACTCCACCGGCAGGCGTCCGAACAGGGCCGCGTCGGGCGCGCACTGCTGCGCGATGCACGGCGAGTAGAACGGGGTCAGGTAGTGGTGTTCCTGGACCCAGTAGTGGTCCTGCTGGAACACCCGCAGGGTCGCGTAGACGACGAAGGTGGCCAGCCCCAGCGCGGTGAGGAGGGGGCCGAGCCACCAGTTGTCGGTGCGCAGGGTTCGTTGGGGGATGCGCGCCCGGCCGCCCCCGGGGCCTGCGTTCTCGGTCGCTGTCACCGTTGTCTTGCACCTCCTGTGGGAAGGTCCCGGTCGGGCGGGGCGCGGTACCCGCCTGCTTCGGCCGCGACCGCAGCGCCGGACGGCCGCGGGGAGGAGCCGTGGCGAACCGTCCCGCAACGCAACGTTAGGGCGTTGTGATCACGGTCACGTCCCGGAGGGCGGGAGGCGTCGGGGAAAGCTATGTGAAATGCGCCACTTCTAAGCGCTTATTTGGGGAGTTTTGTCGCCTTAAGTGGCCAAAAATCCCTTATGGCAGTGGGGTTGCTTCAGGGGCGCCGGTGGCGTGTGGTAAAGGAGTCTGCCGCCCGAATCCGGCAGCGGTCGCCCCGGAGCGTGGCGCTCCGGCAGGCGCGCGGAGGGCGCGGGTGCCCGGGGCGGGTGGACGTGGAGCGTCCGCCGACGGGTTGCCGGGTTCGGGTCGGCCGGAAGTGTTACCGGTGTGGCGCCAGCGGCCCCGGCCCGTGGCGAAGGGGCGCGGGTGCCCTTCCGGGCGGGCTTATGGGCGAGGCCGCCCGGGGGCCTGACGGGTTAGTCCGTTTAGTCCGTCCCGCCCTCCGGGGAGGGGTCCGGCGGGTCAGTCCGCCCCGTCCTCGGGGGAGAGCAGGACCTCCAGGTCCGGGCCCAGGTCCTGCGGCGACATGCCCAGCAGGTAGCCGTTGAGGTGCCGGCGGAACGCCTCCGCCGAGTGCGAGGGCTCCACGTCCCGGCGCCGCGCCAGCGCCACCGTCCGCAGCAGGCGCGGCCGGGCCAGCGGGGTTCCGCGCAGGCTCTGCCGGTTGCGCAGCACCATGCTCGGCACCACGGCCAGCCCCATGCCCGCCTCCACGAACCGCAGCACGGCGTCCATCTCCCCGCCCTCCACGGCCAGCTCGGGCTCGAACCCGGACGCCCGGCACGCGCGCAGCGTCGCCTCGCGCACGTCGTAGCCGCGCCGGAACATCACCAGCGGGCGGCCCCGCAGCTCGGTGATGCGGATCGAGGCCCGCCCGTTGGGGGAGGGGCCCGACATCGGGCTCGCCACCACCAGGTTCTCCCGCAGGATCGGCGTCGTGGAGAAGTCGGGGTCGCTGCTGTGCAGCGGCAGGATGATCAGCGCCAGGTCCAGCTCGCCCCGCCCCAGGTCGCGGATGAGGTCGCGCGAACCGCTCTCCTCCACCTGGAGTTCGATACCGGGGAAGCGGGTATGGAAGTCGGCGAGTACGTCGGCCAGCAGCCCCGCGCACAGCGACGGGGTCGCGCCCAGCCGCACGCGGCCCCGGCGCACCCCGGCCAGTTCGGCGACCTCGCGCCGGGCCGTCTCCAGGTCGGCGAGCATGCGCTGGGCGAGCGGAAGCAGCGCCTCGCCGGCCGGTGTGAGTGTGATGTTTCCCCGGGCACGACTGAATAACGGCGCACCCAGCTCCTGTTCGAGGCTGCGGATCTGCTTGCTCAGACTGGGCTGTGCGACGCGCGAAAGCTCTGCTGCGCGGGTGAAATGGCGTGTGCGGGCCACCGCGACGAAGTAGGCCAGCTGCTGGAACTGCATGCTCCATAGCCTACGTCTATCGACTCAAGCATCCTGATGACTTGGACGCCGACTTAACCAGAACTTACAGTGACAGGCTGTGGCGAACAGTACCTTGACCAAGAAGCGGTCTACGGCCTACGGGTCCACGGTGGCGCTCAAGGCAGCGATGGCGATCACCGGGGCGATCCTCGTGCTGTATTTGATCGCGCACATGTACGGCAACCTGAAAGTGTTCTCGGGCCAGGAGGCTTTTGACGGCTACGCCCACAGCCTCCGGGAGCTGGGCTACCCGCTGCTGCCCGAGAGCGGATTCCTGTGGATCTTCCGCATCGTCCTGCTGGCGAGCGTCCTGATCCACATCTACGCGGCGGTGACACTGTGGGCCCGCGCCCGCAGAGCGCGTCCGGCGGCCCAGCGCTACCAGGTGAAGAAGAGGGTGGCCCGCAGCTACGCCTCCTACACCATGCGCTACGGCGGCGTCCTGGTCGCGCTGTTCGTGGTCTTCCACATCCTGCACCTGACCACGAACACCATCGCCCCCGGCGGCGCGTCCGACAGCCCCTACGAGCGGCTCGTGAACGGGTTCCAGCCCGAGTTCTGGTACGTGACCCTGTTCTACATCCTGTCCGTGATCGCCGTGGGCCTGCACCTGCGGCACGGCATCTGGAGCGCCCTGGCCACCCTCGGCGCCAACCAGGCCAGCCGTCAGGGCAAGCTCAACGCGGTCGCCGTGGGTCTGTCGCTGATCGTGACGGTCGGCTTCCTGCTCCCGCCTCTGGCGGTCACCTTTGGACTGGTGAGTTAATTGTCTGACAACGACTTCTACCGCGTCGGCGACCCGATCCGGGACGAGAAGGCCCCCGAGGGCCCGATCAACGAGCGCTGGGACAAGCGGCGCTTCTCGGCCAAGCTGGTCAACCCCGCGAACCGGCGCAAGCTCTCGGTGATCATGGTGGGCACCGGCCTGGCCGGCGCCTCCGCGGCCGCGACCCTGGGCGAGGCGGGCTACAAGGTCACCTCGTTCTGCTACCAGGACAGCCCGCGCCGCGCGCACTCCATCGCGGCCCAGGGCGGCATCAACGCCGCCAAGAACTACCGCAATGACGGCGACAGCATCTACCGGCTGTTCTACGACACCGTCAAGGGCGGCGACTTCCGCTCCCGCGAGTCGAACGTCTACCGCCTGGCCCAGACCAGCGTCGAGATCATCGACCAGTGCGTCGCCCAGGGCGTGCCCTTCGCCCGCGAGTACGGCGGCCTGCTCGACAACCGCTCCTTCGGCGGCGTGCAGGTCTCGCGTACGTTCTACGCGCGCGGCCAGACGGGGCAGCAGCTGCTCATCGGCGCCTACCAGGCCCTGGAGCGCCAGATCGCGGCGGGCAGCGTCAAGATGCACACCCGCCACGAGATGCTGGAGGTCATCGTCGTGGACGGCCGCGCGCGCGGCGTCATCGTCCGCGACATGGTCACCGGTGAGATCGAGACGCACTTCGCCGACGCCGTGGTGCTGGCCACCGGCGGCTACGGCAACGTGTTCTTCCTGTCCACCAACGCGATGGGCTCGAACGTCACCGCGACCTGGCGCGCGCACCGCAAGGGAGCGCTCTTCGCCAACCCGTGCTACACGCAGATCCACCCGACCTGCATCCCGGTCAGCGGCGACTACCAGTCCAAGCTGACCCTGATGAGCGAGTCGCTGCGCAACGACGGCCGCATCTGGGTGCCCAAGGCGCACGGGGACACCCGCGACCCGCGCCAGATCCCGGAGGAGGAGCGCGACTACTACCTGGAGCGCATCTACCCGGCCTTCGGCAACCTGGTGCCGCGCGACATCGCCTCCCGCGCCGCCAAGAACGTCTGCGACGAGGGCCGCGGCGTGGGCCCCGGCGGTCTGGGCGTCTACCTGGACTTCGCCGACGCCATCGCGCGCATGGGGCAGGACGCCGTCGAGGCCAAGTACGGCAACCTGTTCGACATGTACCAGCGCATCACCGGCGAGAACCCGTACGAGGTTCCGATGCGCATCTACCCGGCCGTGCACTACACCATGGGCGGTCTGTGGGTCGACTACGACCTCCAGAGCTCCATCCCGGGCCTGTTCGTGACCGGTGAGGCCAACTTCTCCGACCACGGCGCCAACCGCCTGGGCGCGAGCGCGCTGATGCAGGGGCTGGCGGACGGCTACTTCGTCCTGCCCAACACCATCAACGACTACCTGTCGTCGGGCCCGTTCGAGGCCCTCGACGAGTCGCACCCCGAGGCCGTGGCGGCCAAGGAGCAGGTGACCTCCCGCATCGACAAGCTGCTCTCCGTCCAGGGCTCCCGCACCGTCGACTCCTTCCACAAGGAGCTCGGCCACATCATGTGGGAGTACTGCGGCATGGAGCGCAGTGAGGAGGGCCTGACCAAGGCCATCGAGCTCATCCGGGCGCTGCGCGCCGAGTTCTGGCGCGACGTCAAGGTGCTGGGAACCAACGAGGAGTTCAACCAGGCCCTGGAGAAGGCCAACCGCGTGGCCGACTTCCTGGAGCTGGGCGAGCTCATGTGCATCGACGCCCTGCACCGCCGCGAGTCCTGCGGCGGCCACTTCCGCGCCGAGAGCCAGACCGAGGACGGCGAGGCGCTGCGTCACGACGACGAGTTCGCCTACGTGGCCGCCTGGGCGTTCGGCGGCGATGACAGCAAGCCCGTGCTCCACAAGGAAGCCCTGGAGTACGAGTACGTCGAGATGAAGCAGCGGAGCTACAAGTGAACATCACCCTGCGCGTATGGCGTCAGAAGGGGCCGGACGACGAGGGTCGGCTGGCCACGTACAAGCTCACCGACGTCTCCCCGGACATGTCGTTCCTGGAGATGCTCGACGTCCTCAACGAGAAGCTCACGCTGGAGAACGAGGACCCGGTCGCCTTCGACCACGACTGCCGTGAGGGCATCTGCGGTGCCTGCGGTGTCGTGATCGACGGTGAGGCGCACGGCCCCGAGCGCACCACGACCTGCCAGCTGCACATGCGCAGCTTCAACGACGGCGACACCATCACGGTGGAGCCGTGGCGGGCCAAGGCGTTCCCGGTCGTCAGGGACCTGGTCGTGGACCGCGGCGCGTTCGACCGCATCATCCAGGCGGGCGGCTACATCAGCGCCCCGACGGGTACCGCGCCCGACGCCCACGCCAACCCGATCCCGAAGCCGGACGCGGACCGCGCGTTCGACGCCGCGACCTGCATCGGCTGCGGCGCGTGCGTGGCGGCCTGCCCGAACGCCTCCAGCATGCTGTTCACCGCCGCGAAGGTCACGCACCTGGGCATGCTCCCGCAGGGACAGCCCGAGCGGGCCTCGCGCGTGGTGAAGATGATCAACCAGCAGGACGAGGAGGACTTCGGCGGCTGCACCAACATCGGTGAGTGCGCCGCGGTCTGCCCGAAGGGCATCCCGCTGGACACGATCTCGCAGCTCAACCGCGATCTGCTGGGCTCGCTCAGCAAGGGCGTCGGCTGACCGCCGCCCCCTGTCGCACCGCACGGGCCGCGCTCCCCCGGGGGCGCGGCCCGTCGCCGTTCGCGGAGGTCACTCCGCCGGACGGCGGGGCGGTTCGGCGGCCTGCTCCACCGTCTTCCGGGACTGCTCCGGGACCCTGTGCGCCTGGCGGCTCGCGACGAAGTCCTCGACGGCGGTGATCACCGCGGCCTCGACGCTGACGCCGTCCCGCTCCGCGACCTCCCTGATCAGGGCATGGAGGCCGTCGTGCATGTGCAGATGCATGTCCATGGCACGAAGGTAGCGGCTGCCGGGTCCGGGTGTGGGGAAAACGCGGAGACCGATGCCTCCGGGCGCGTGCGCGGCCCGTCGCCGTTCTCCGGGGTCACTCCACGGGAGGCATGAGTCCTCTGAGCCGGTCGGCGATCTCGGGGACGTCCGCCAGGTCGCCGGTGGTGACCGCGATGACCAGGTCGTAGGCGGCGTTCTGATCGGGTCTGCCCACCTTCTGGCCGTTGAGGCGGAGGAACAGCTTGGCGCTGATCCAGGCCAGCCTCTTGTTGCCGTCCGACAGGGGATGGCCGATGAGGACCGACTGCATGAGGGCGGCGGCCTTCTGCCACACGTCCGGATAGGCATCGTCACCGAAGGCGGTGGTCTGCGGGCGCAGTAGCGCCGCGTGGAGCTGGCCGATGTCCCTCACCGTCACATAGGACGGAAGGGTCGCCTCGATGATCACGCGGACATCGGCCTTGGTGAGGTAGCGCGTCACTCGGCGAGCCTCGCCAGCAGCTCGGCGTCCTCCTCGGCGATCTCCAGAGCGTACTGGCGCACCCTCTCGGTCTGACGGTTCGCGAGGAACTCCTTCAGCGCGATGACGACCTCGGTGTTCACGCTGTTGCCGTCCTCTTCGGCGACCTCCCTGATCCCCGTGTGTACGTCGTCGGGCAAGCGCAGATGCATGTTCATGCCGCAATGATACCTAGAAGTGGTATCACTTGCTGGTGCAGAAGGATAGGCGGAGGAGAGCCCTCTCGGGTGGGCTCAGCCCTCGTGCTCGCGCCAGTGCCGGGGCAGGTCCCCGTACCCGACGCCGATCTCCACGGACTCCCCGTCCACGCTCCGGACGCCCTTCCAGGAGAACCCGACGACGCTCGCGGGTCGTGCCGGTCTCGGAAGTGCCGTGCCGCGCCTCGGGGACGGCAGCCGACGCCCTCAGGTCCGGTAGCGCCGCGCGACCGTGTGGAAGGCCTCCTTGGGCTCCCAGGACGACGGGTCGTCCCCGGCCGTGCGCACCACGCCGAACCCGGCCGTGTCCAGGTCGTACACGGGGTCCTCGCTGTGCGGGAAGCCCGGCATGGCGAACGTGAACACGAACGCGCCGTGGACCCCCGCTCCCGGTACAGCCCCAGCAGCGCGTCCAGGTACCCGGCCTGCACGGCCTCGTTGCGCGCGGTGCCCCGGCGCAGGCGCGGCGGGTCGGCGAACCAGTTCACCGCGAGGAAGGACGCGGCCCCCCGCAGGTCGGCCCCGTCGTGGGCGCCGCAGCCGAACTCGGTGATCACCAGGGGCCTGCCGCAGCCGTCCCGGAGGGCGTCCAGGCGCCGTTCGTAGGCGTCGGCGTCGGTCCCGGACCGGTACAGGTTCACCCCGGCCAGGTCGAAGCCCGACCAGTCCACCTCCTCCCAGGCCCCGGCCCCGTAGGTCACCGGCCCCCCGAAGTGCTCGCGGGCCACGTCCAGGGCAGCGGCGAGCAGCGAGGCGAGCCTGCGCCGCATCCTCCGTTCGAAGGGGCGGCGCAGCCACGGGCGGGTCACGAACTGGAGGCGGGCGAGTTCGCTCCGGCCGGGGAGCGGGCCGGGGGAGGTCAGCGAGAACTCGGTGCCGACCATGAGGGTCACGCGGCCGGGGTGCTCCAGGCGCAGTTCCTCGGCCATGCGGGCGGTGGCGGCCAGGTGCTCCAGCCGCTCCGCGAGCGGCGGGTTCTCCGGCTGCGGGCGTACCCACACGTCCAGGCCCGCCTCCAGGGCGGCGCGCGCGACGGCCCGCTGCCGTCCGGTGTCGGCGCCGATCAGCATCACCGAGGTGCAGTGCAGGTCCTCGCGGATGACGCGCATGTCGCGCGCCGCCGCGTCCTCGGACACGTTGTCGGTGTGGTGGGAGATTCCTCGGATGTCCACGCGCCCATCCTGTCAGGGGGTGCGGTGGAGCAGAAGGCCCCGATCCGTCCGGGTTCCGTCCCGGGCCCGTCCCCGGCCGGCCTCCGCGTGCGCCGGGACCCCGGAGGCGGCGGGGGCGGCGGACCGCCGGGCTCCGGGGGGCGCCGGAACGCCCGGGGCTGCGGGCCGCCGGACGAGCGGACCTCAGAAGGCGGCGGGGCGCAGCATGCAGTAGGTCGAGGGGGCCGCCGGGGGGTGGACCGCCCGCACCACCCGGAAGTCGTAGTCCTCGTAGTAGCCGATGTCCGCCGGGTCCGCCGTCTCCAGGTAGACCGGCACGCCGTCCGCGTCGGCCCGGGCCAGGCCCTCGCGCAGCAGTCGCGCCCCCGTGTCGGTCCCGTCCGTCGCCGGGTCGGCGCCCAGCACGCACAGGTACCAGTGCGGACCCTCCGGCACGGACGCCCTGACCTCGCCGTTGTACCAGGTCAGCTCCGGCAGCCGGGACAGCCCCACCAGGCTGAACCAGTGCGGCAGCGACCGCAGCGGGACCGCGGCTCCCTCCCGACCCGCGCCGGGCGGGGTCCACAGGGCCGCGCCCCGTACCACCGGGACGCGCGCGGGGCCCTCCGGGGACTCCGCCACGGTGGCGTGGCCGCCGGGGACGTGCCCGAACCCGGCCAGCAGCGCGCACGCGCGGAAGTTCTGCGCCATGCGCAGGTCGTCGTCCGGGAAGAGCCACCGGAAGAGCGGGTCGTGGTAGAGGGCGCGGCCCAGAACCCGGGCCACGGCGGGCACGTCGTTCATGGTCGCGGTGCGGACCGGCTGTACCGCTGTGGGGGTCACGGGCGCTGCCTCTTCCCTGGGGCCGGGGTCCCCCTGTGCCTGGGGCTCCGATCACCGCTCATGGTAGGGCGCGCGACCGTCGCGGGTGGGGCGTTTTCCCGGGAAAGGACGGCTCTCCGGGAAGGGACGGCTCCCGGAGGGGGCAGCGGGTCCGCGGGGCCTCAGGAGGGTTCGCGCAGCAGGAAGTAGTTGGTTCCCGCCTCGGGGCTCTGCGCCTCCCGGACCAGCCGGAACCCGAACCGCTCGTAGAAGCCGACGGTCTTGGGGTTGAGCGTCTGGGTGAACACCGGCAGGCCCTGGGAGTCGGCGCGGTCCAGACCCGAGGTGAGCAGCCCCCCGCCGACGCCGGTGCCGACGGCGGCCGGGTCCACGCCCAGCGCCGCCAGGTACAGGTGGGGCTCCTGGGGCGCGGCCAGCTTCCACTCGGCGAACACGCGCACGAACGCGGCCAGCCGGGTGCGGCCAATCAGGGGACCCCAGTGCGGCCAGGTGCGCAGCGACACCAGCTGGCCCTCGGGGTTGGCGGTGGGCGGAGCCCACAGCGCCGCGCCGCGCACCACCGGCGCGTCCTCGCTGCCGTCCCTGGTCTCGGCGACCCGTGTGTCACCCGAGGGGACGTAGCCGAAGCCCGCGGTCAGGGCAAAGAAGCGGCGGGTCCGGGCCATCCGCATCTCGTCGTCGGGGAACAGCCACCGGAAGAGCGGGTCCTCCTGCGCTGACCTGGCCAGAACGCGCGCGACACCGGCGACGTCGTCCATCGTGGCGGTACGGGAGGCTGCTGTGACGGTTGGACTCATCCCGAAATCTCTCTGATAGGGGCCTTTCGACCATGGTAGATCACGGAACCATCACGACAGTGCCGTGGTGGGGGTCGGGGAGTCCGCGGAGAAGGCGGCCGGGACCGGCTGGTCGAACACGTGGGCCCGCACCCAGGCGTGCATGGCGATCGCGGCCGCGGCCCCGGCGTTGATCGACCGGGTCGAACCGAACTGGGAGATCGACAGCACCGCCCGGCAGACCCGCCGCACCTCCTCGGAGAGCCCCGGCCCCTCCTGCCCGAACACCAGCACGGCGTTCCTGGGCAGCGGGTAGGTCTCCAGCGGCACCGAACCCGGCAGGTTGTCCACGCCGAGCAGCGCCAGGCCGCGCTCCTCGGCCCACGCCACCAGCGCCTCGGTGTCGGGGTGGTGGTGGACGTGCTGGTAGCGGTCGGTCACCATCGCGCCGCGCTTGTTCCAGCGGCGGCGGCCCACGATGTGCACGGCCGCGCACCCGAACGCGTTGGCGGTGCGCACGACCGAGCCGATGTTGAAGTCGTGTGTCCAGTTCTCGACGGCGACGTGGAAGGGGTGGCGCACGGTGTCGAGGTCGGCGACGATCGCCTCGCGTCGCCAGTACCGGTAGCGGTCCACGACGTTGCGGCGGTCGCCGCCCGCGAGCAGTTCGGGGTCGTAGTGGTCGCCCTCGGGCCAGGGGCCCTCCCACGGGCCCACGCCCACCTCGCGCGCCTCGTCCTCGCCGGCTCCGTCCGCGGGCTCGCGGGAGGCGGGACCGCGGACGGAGCCGGAGGGAGGGAACTGGGGTGCGGGGTGCTCGTTCATCCGTTCCAGCTTACGAACGCTCCGCGGTGGGACCTCCTACAGGTGGATGTCCCCGTGGAAGTCGCGGCCCTGGAACACGCGCGCCCTGCCGCTGACGTCCCCCTGGATGCTGTTGTGCACGGCTCCGTCGCCCTCCTGGACGAACTCGCGGCGCAGTTCCCCCATCAGCGCGCGCACGGCGGGGTCCTCGCCCTCCGCCCGCTCCAGGTGCGCGGCGACGGCGGCAAGCGCCTCGGGGTCCTCCGGCTCCAGGAGTGCGTCGTCCAGGACCTGCTGGGATTCGGGGTCGGAGCGAAAGCGCGCGAAGACCGCCTTGCGCAGGGACTTGAAGGCGGCGACGGTGCCTTCGGTCGCCGCCTCGGTGATCTTGCCGACCGCGCCGGTGACGACGGCGGCGGCGATGGCGAGGGTGACGGGATCGGCCACGGGGGGCTCCTTCGTGAGGGAGGTTGCGTTCCGCGACCCAGTCTTCCCCCTCAGGCGCGGCGCTGTCTCCTCCTCGCGACGAGAAGCGCCACCCCGCGCCAGCCGAGCATGGTCGCGGCGAGGAACAGGGAGGTGACGATGACGAAGCTGGTCGGGGCGCCCTCCCCGAGGAACACGCGCACCGCCATCCCGCCGACCACGGTCACGGCCCACACGAACAGGCCCGTCGGCCAGATCCGGACAGGGGCGGTCCAGGCGCGGGTGACCGCCCAGCCCAGGGCGGTCGCGGCGGCGAAGGGCCATGCGGTCCAGGCGATCTCGGCCAGGGCCGTGCCGGTCCCGTGGTCGGTCCTGCCGATCACGACGAAGGCCAGCACGCAGCCCAGGTCGGCCAGCAGCGCGGCGAGGGCGCGCGGAGCGGTGGAGGAACGCATACGGCCAGGCTATGCCCGGGCCGCGGGAACGGCCGGGCGGGGCGGGCGCAGCGTCGCGACGTGTCGGTGGAGCACGTCCGGTGCGTCGCGTCGGTGGAGCGCGGGCTCCGGTCGCGGGCCGGTTCGGTGGTGGGTGCGGGGTCGGGGGAACGGTGGTGCGGGCGGTGCGCCGCGTCGGCGGAGCGCGGATTCCGGTCGCGGCCGGTCCGGCGGCGGTCGGGGAACCGGGGGATCGGGTGGAGCGGACGAGAACCATGACCGTCGCGGCCGTGTCCTAGGTTGGTGATCGCCTACCGCTCCGGTCTCCGGCGCCGTTCGTGCCCCCGCGGCCCCACCCGAACCCCCGACAACAGAAGGTCGTCCACGCCACATGAGCGCTGCCCCCTCGCCCATGCACCCCGGTTCCGCGCCGCCTCCCCTGCCGCCCGGTGTGCTACCGCTCGCCTCCGACGAGCCCCGGCGCGTCGGCCCCTTCCGGGTGGTGGGCCGGATCGGTTCGGGAGGCATGGGCGTGGTCTACGCGGCGCTGGACGACGCCGACCGGCGGGTGGCGGTCAAGTGCGTGCACCGGGTCTACGCGGGCGACGGTGAGTTCCGGGAGCGCTTCGCCCGGGAGGTCGCCCTGGTGCGTCGGGTGCGCGCGGCCTGCGTGCCCGGTTTCCTGGGCGCCGACACCCGTGCCGAGGTCCCCTGGCTGGCCACCGAGTACGTCCCCGGACCGACCCTGGACGCCCGTGTACGGGCCCGCGGACCGCTCACCGGAGCGGCCCTCACCGCGTTCGCGCTGGGCGTGGCCGAGGCCCTGACCGCGATCCACGGCGCGGGCGTGGTGCACCGCGACCTCAAGCCCGGCAACGTGATCCTGTCCCCGGGCGGCCCGAGGGTGCTGGACTTCGGTATCGCGCGGACGGTCGACGGCACCGCGCTCACCCGGACCGGCGGGCTGGTCGGCACACCGGGTTGGACCTCCCCGGAGCAGTACGCGGGCGGTGGGGCCACCGACCGCTCCGACATGTTCGCCTGGGGCGGGTTGACGGCCTTCGCCGCCACCGGGCGCAACCCGTTCGGCGCGGGCGGCACCGACACCCTGGTGCCGCGCGTGCTGTCGGAGCCGCCTGATCTGGAGGGCCTTCCCGGGGCCCTGCGCGCACTGGTGGAACGGGCCCTGGACAAGGACCCCGCGCGGCGGCCGGACGCCGCCGCCGCGCTGCGGGAGACGGCCGCGCTGCTGCGCGCCGCCCCGGGCGGGGCGGGGGCCTCCGGTGCGGTGGGTGCCTTCGGGCCGGGCGCTCCTGCGGCCGACGTTCCCGGGGCCGACGTTCCTCCGGCGGGCGCGCCCACGGCCGGTGCCGCTCCGGCGGGCGCTTCCGGGGGCTCTGCCACCGGCCCCGGTACGGACCCCGGCGCGGACCTTCCCCGGCTCGTGGCCCGGGCCTGGACCGGCGCCGTCGCCCCCGACGACGGCCGGACCGACCTCTGGCGCTTCCACGCCCCGCCCCGGCGCTCCTGGGCGCGCCGCAACCAGCGGCCCCTGGCGCTCGGCGCGGCCGGACTCGCGCTCGCCCTGCTGGCCGGAACGGGGCTGACCGCCCTCTCCGGGGGCGGGGACGAGGGGCCCGCGGCGACCGGCGGCGGCACCTCCGCCCCGGACACCGCCGACGGCGACGGCGCGGGACAGGGCGGCGCGTGGGAGGACGTGCCCGCCGAGTACCGGGACCTGTACGCCACCGGGACCGCGGCCGTGGAGTCCGTCCCCGGCGACAGCGCCCAACTGGTCCGCACGCTCGAACCCGCGGAGGGGGAGGGCGAGGCACTGGACCAGCTGCGGTTGACCCTCACCCGCGGCGAGCGCTTCACCAACTCGATCACCGTCACGGCCACCGCCGAGTACCTCCCCGACTTCGGCGGCCTGAGCATCCACAACGACGACTTCGCCTGGGTGAGCCAGATCACCCCCGAGCAGGACCACCTCGACTTCTCCCGGCCCGGCAGCCGGGGCGTGCTCGCCGAACTCGACCCGGACAACCCCGTGGCCGAGTTCACCGTGACGATCGTCGGCGCCGTCACCTTCGGCGTCTTCTACTACCTGCCCGCCGAGGCCCTGGACGAGGAGCAGCGGATCGCCCCCGGCTACCCCGGCGGCTTCTGCCACGTGGCACCGAACCCGGGCGACGAGCAGTCCTACCCCGGCTTCACCGACTCGCCGGGGCTCGCCCCGCACGACGCCGCCCTGGTGGACGGCGTCCCCGTCAACAGCTGCGCGTACCAGGAGTCCGACCCGTTCTCCTGAGCCGCGCCCACCGCCTTCGACCCCCAACCCCCAGGAAGGGCCCACGTTGACCACAGCGACCACTCCCGCCTTCGACCGGAAACGGCTTCCCCCCGGCGTGGAACCGCCCACCGGGTCCGACCCCGAGCGCATCGGCGGCTACAGCGTGGTCGGCCGCGTCGGGGCGGGCGGTATGGGGGCCGTCTACGCGGGCCTGGACACGGGCGGCGGCTGCGCCGCGGTCAAGGTCGTCCACGCCCACTTCGCCGCCGACCCCGACTTCAGGGCCCGGTTCGCCCGCGAGGTGGAGATGGTCAGGCGGGTGCGCGCCGCCTGCGCGCCCGCGTTCCTGGACGCCGACACGCGGGCCGACACGCCGTGGCTGGCCACCGAGTACGTGCCCGGACTGACCCTGCGCCAGCACGTGCGGCGGCACGGGCCGCTCTCCGGGGGCGTCCTGCTGGCCCTGGCCGTCGGCCTCGCCGAGGCGCTCACCGCGATCCACGCGGCGGGCGTGGTGCACCGCGACCTCAAGCCCGGCAACGTCATCCTGGCCCCGAGCGGCCCGAAGGTGCTCGACTTCGGGATCGCCCGCGCGGTGGAGGGCACCGCGCTCACCCGCACCGGCGGCCTGTTCGGCACCCCGGGGTGGGTGGCGCCGGAGCAGTACGAGGGGCGGGCCGCCAGCGACCGCTCCGACATGTTCGCCTGGGCGGGCCTGGTCGCCTTCGCCGCCACCGGCCGCGACCCCTTCGGCCGGGAGTCCGCCGAGGTGGTCTCCCACCGGGTCCGCAACGGCGAGCCGGATCTGGACGGGGTGCCGCCCGAACTCCTGGACCCGGTGCGGCGGGCGTTCGACAAGGACCCCGGGCGCAGGCCCACGGCGGCCGAGGTGGTCACCGAGCTCACCTCCGGCTGGAACGCCACCCGGGTCCAGCCGCTCCAGGGCGACCCGGTCACCGAGGTCGTCCCCGGCCTGCTCGCCACCGAGTGGCGGGGCGTGGAGGCTCCCACGCCCCGCCGGGTGCGCCGGTCCGGCCGGGTCCGCCGGTCCGGCCGGACGCCGCTGCTCGCGGCCACCGCGGCCGTCCTGGCCGCCGCGCTGGTCGGAACCTGGCTGGTCGTGCGCCCCCAGGACGGTCAGGAGGCCGCGGACGGGGGAGCCGCCGACGGGGGAACCGAGACCGGGGACGGCACGGGCACCGGCGGGGGCGTGGCGGACACCGGGGAACCCGCCGTGCTGGCCGACCCCGAGAACGTGGAGGCGGTGGTGGGCGAGGCCGTCGAGCTGGCCCTGGGCGCGACGAGCTTCACGGCCTACTCCGCGACGAGGCAGGCCGAGATGGGCACGGGGGGCACGACCAGCTACGCCTACACCGAGGACCCCGAACCCAGGTACTTCCAGAGCCTCTACGCGGGACCGGCCACCTACATCACCCTGGAGATCGGAGAGGGGCCCGACGACGTCCTGGCCCGCACGGACTCCAACCTGGTCGGGGTGGTCGAGGGTGCGTACTACCGCCCCGCGCCGGAGGAACTGGAGGACGGGCCCCGGGCGGGCTGGACGACCACCGTGGAGTCCCTCCGGGCCGTCCTCGGCGAGGGGAGCCGGGTCAGCTACCAGGGGGAGTCGGCGCCCCCCGTCACCGACTACCCCCAGGACATGACCGAGGGCATGGACCTGGCCGGGCGCACGGGGCACCACTACACCGGAACCTACGTCGGGGAGGCGGCCCTGGCCCCGGGCCAGCAGGAGGCGGAGCTCACCTTCGACCTGTGGATCGGCGAGGACGGCTACCCGCAGCACTTCCAGACCTACGAGTCCGCGGAGGAGGAGGGCATCAACGGCGCCTTCATCACCGGGTACTCCACGACCGTCGGCTTCTTCCAGTTCAACGGACCCGTGGAGGTCGAGGTCCCCGAGGAGTCGGAGATCGCCGCCAGCCGCGAGGAGGCGGCCCCGCAGACCGGGACCGGCTGAGCGCCCCGCCTCGGGCGGCCGTCCTCGGGGCGGTCCCGGGGCGCCCCGAGGACGGCCGAGCCGCCTGAACCCCGCCCGGTGCCGCGCCCTCGCGCGCGGCACCGGGGCGGGACGGGCGCTACCCCTCGCCGCGCAGGTTCTCCTTGAGGAACTCCACCTGGAGCAGCATCAGGTTCTCCGCGACCGTCGGGTCCGAGGGCGAGTGCGTCACCCCCGACAGCGGCAGCACCGTGTGCGGGCGCCCCGCCGCCATCAGCGCCGACGACATCCGCTGCGTGTGCGCGAAGGCCACGTTGTCGTCCGCCAGTCCGTGGATCATCATCAGCGGGCGCTCCAGCTTGGCCGCCTCCGCCAGGAGCGAGCTGCGCCCGTAGGCCTCCGGCTCGTCCCCGGGGGTGCCCAGGTAGCGCTCGGTGTAGTGGGTGTCGTACAGCTCCCAGTCGATGACCGGCGCGCCCGCCACCGCCGCGTGGAACACGTCCGGGCGGCGCAGCACCGCCAGCGCCGCCAGGTAGCCGCCGAACGACCAGCCGTGGATGCCCACCCGCGACACGTCCAGGAAGTCGAACCGCTCCGCCGCGTCCTCCAGCGCCGCCACCTGGTCCTCCAGGACCGGCGCGGCCAGGTCGAGGTGGACGCTCTGCTCCCACTCCACCCCGAGGCCCGGGGTGCCCCGGCCGTCCGCGATCAGCACCGCGAACCCCTGTTCGGCGTACCACTGGGCGGTCAGGTACGCCCCGCGCGCGTTGAGCACCCGCTGGGCGTGCGGGCCGCCGTAGGGCGCCATCAGCACCGGCAGCGGACGCAGCCCCTCCCGGTACCAGGACGGCAGCACCAGGGCGCTCGGGATACGGCGCTCACCGGCGCGCCAGAACTCCACGCGCGGCTCCGGCAGGTCCGGGGCCTCGGCCAGGCTCTCGATCTCCGAGCAGGACCGGCGCGTCTCGGTACCGGCGCCGCGCAGCACCACCGTGTGCGCGCCCGGGAAGTCCATCGACCGGTGCTGCACCACCAGCGTGTCACCGCGCAGCCGCCCCGAGCGCAGACCGCTGTGCGCGCCCGAGTCCGCGGACCTGCTGCACCCGTGCCCGGGCACCTCCACCGGCGCGGCCAGGCCCGTGCCCAGCTCGACCAGCCACAGCGACACGTCCCCGGGGCTCCCGGCGGGCGACCCCGAGTACAGGAGCCGGTCGCCGTCCACGTCCACCACGCCGCGCACGTACACGTCCGGGGGGCTGACCGGGGCGTCGCCGACGTAGACCCGGCGCTCGCCCCCGGCCTCGCGGCCGATCCACACCAGGTCGCCCGCACCGGTGAAGGCGGGCACGCCCGGCATCAGCTCGACCCACACGCCGTCGGACTCGGTGCGCGACTCCACCACCAGGCCGGTCGCGGGATCGGCGCTGAACAGGGTCAGCGTGCGCTGGTCGCGGCTCTGCGCGGTGAACACCACGGTCGGTGTGCCGTCCGGCCCGGTCGTCCACCCGACCGTGGCCAGATAGGGCAGGGCCTCGCGGTCCCACTCGACCCAGACCGGTTCGGGCCGCCCGTCCCCGCGCGGGCCGACCCGGAACACGGCCAGGCGCACGTCGGCGTTGGCGCCGCCCGCGGGCGGGTAGCGCAGGGCCGTCGGCTCCTGGGCGGGGTTGCCGGGGTCGGAGACGTACCAGGTGTTCACCCCGGACTCGTCCACGCGCGCGACGGCGAGCGCGGAGCCGTCCGGAGCCCACCAGAAGCCCCGGTAGCGCCCCATCTCCTCGGCGGCCACCAGCTCGGCCAGGCCCCACGTGACGTCGGGGCCGTCCGGTTCGACCACCGGGCGGTCGCCGTGGTCCGGTTCGGCGGCGGCGATGTCCAGGACGCGCACCGCGCCGCCGCTGACGTAGGCGACCCGGTCACCCGCCGGGCTGATGCGCGGGTCCACGACGGGGGTGGCGGCGGGCAGTTCGCGCGGAGCGGTGTCGTCGCCGACCAGGTCGACGTAGAACAGCCGTCCGGACAGGGTGAACACCGCGCGGGTGAACGCCTCGTCCACCGAGTACGACACGATCCCGCCGCCGCTCTCGCGCAGCCGCTCGCGGCGGGCCCGCTCCTCGGGCGGAAGGTTCTCGTCGTCGGCGCCCAGGGAGCGGGGGTCGGCGACCACCGTGTCCGTTCCCGCCCCTTCCGTGTCGTGCACCCACAGGCAGGTGGCCTTGTCCACCCCGTCGCGCCCCCGGAGGAAGGCGACGCGCCGTCCGTCCGGTGAGATCTGGAACGCGCGGGGGACACCGATCGAGAAGCGCTGCGTGCGGGCCTGTTGGCGAGGAAAGCTCATAGGCCGATTGTGTCCCATGCCGCACCCGCACGGGGAGCCGGACGGCGGCCCGACGCCCCCGTGAGGCGTGCGACGCGGGAGGTGGCGGGCGGATGCGACCGGTATCGTTCGCTACGTGACTGACAGGCGACTGATGATGGTGCACGCGCACCCCGACGACGAGAGCATCGTCACCGGAGCCACCCTGGCCAAGTACGCGGCCGAGGGAGCCGGTGTGACCCTGGTGACCTGCACGCTGGGGGAGGAGGGCGAGGTCATCCCCGACGACCTCGCGCACCTGACCTCCGACCGCGAGGGTACCCTCGGCGAGCACCGGATCGGCGAGCTGGACAAGGCCTGTCTGGCGCTCGGCGTGCGCGACCACCGTTTCCTGGGCGGCCCCGGCCGCTACCGGGACTCGGGGATGATGGGCGCGCCGACCAACGAGCACCCCCGGGCGTTCTGGGGCGCGGACGTGGAGGAGGCCGCCACGCTCCTGGCGCAGGTCATCCGCGAGGTCCGCCCGCACGTGCTGGTCAGCTACGACGAGCACGGCGGCTACGGGCACCCCGACCACATCCAGGCGCACAGGGTCGCGCGTCGGGCCTTCCTCCGGGCGGGGGAGCGGGCCATGCCCGGCACGCCCTGGCAGGTACGCAAGCTCTACGCGATCGCCCAGCCGGTCTCGCGCATCGAGGAGTCCATCGCGCGGCTGCGTGAGGAGTCCGGCTCCTTCACCCCGCCCGCCCGGGTGTCCGACATCGCCCGGGGCACCCCCGAGACGGCGGTGACCACCCGCGTGGACGCCACCGACCACTGGGCGGCCAAGGCGCTCGCGATGCGCGCCCACGCCACGCAGATCACGGTGGAGGGCGAGCGCTTCGCCCTGTCCAACGACATCGCCCAGGAGATCGACGCCGTGGAGTACTTCACCCTGCTGGTGGGGCCGACGCCGCGCATCCAGCACGGGGAGTACGAGACCGACCTGTTCGCGGGGCTGTGACCGCGACCGGTGGGAGCGAGCGTCTACCCTCGTCGCTGTGACCACCACACCTGAGACCGCAGTGCCCGCCGAGGGCGAGTCCTCCGCCGGGTTCCTGTCGCCGGTGCTGACCGGGACGACCCTCGTGGTCCTGCTGCTGCTCGGCGCCGCGGCGAGCATGCTCGGCACCACCGGCGCGGGCTGGCTGACCCGCTACTGGGGCGGGGGAGCGACGGTCCAGGCCGTGAGCGCGGTCGGACTGCTGGCCTTCCTGGTGCTGCTGTACGCCGCGTGCCGCCTGTGCGCGTGGGGCAGCCGCCGCACCTCGGGGGCGGCGGCCTTCGCGCTCGGCTACCTGGCCGCGCTGATCGGGATGATCGGCTACATGCCCGGCGGCGACATCGTGCTCACGGACCACATCATGCACAACGCGTACCTCTTCGGGGTGATGCTCGCGCTGGTGTTCGCCGTGATCCGCAGCTGGTCGTTCTCCCCGCCGCCCGGTTCTCCGGGGACCGGGGCGCCCGGAGCCGACGCGCCGTCCGCCGCCGGGGGCTACCGGCGGGCGCGGCCCTCCGCGAAGGCGCGTCCCTGGCGCGAGGGCTAGGGGCGCGGCCGCCAAAGGCGGGGGCCCGTGAGGCGCACGCCGCACGGGCCCCCGCGGCTCCGGTTCCGGTCAGGCCCAGAACTGGAGGAGCAGCTCGCCGTAGAAGGCGATGCCGCGGAACACCGGGTTGGGCAGCACCAGGTCGAACAGGCCGTACACCGCGTTCACCAGCAGGTCGTTCAGGCCCGGGAACCACAGGACCGCGAACACGGCCACCGAGCCGAACAGCGCGTTGTCGCGGGCCGCGGTGACCCACTTCCCGCGCGTCCAGGCGGCCAGCACCTCGAAGCCGTCCAGGCCGGGGACGGGCAGCAGGTTGATCAGGGCGGCCGTCAGGTTCGCGAAGCACAGGAAGGCCATCGCCGAGATCGCCCAGTTGGTGGTGTCGTTGCCCGGGGGGACCAGAACGGACACGGTGACCGCGAACGCGGCGGCCACCAGGAGGCTGGCCAGCGGTCCGGCGAGTGCCACCAGGACGCGGCGGCCCCGGGACGGGATGCGGTCCCAGTCCACGTAGGTGGGCGGACCGGTCATGCCGAAGGCGCCCAGGCCCAGGTAGGCCGAGGGCAGGACCAGCCCGGCGAAGGCATGCCGGTAGGCGAACGGGTTGAGCCGCAGGTAGGCGCTGCCGCGCAGGGAGCGGTCACCGGCCAGGTAGGCGGCGAGCGCGTGCGCGAACTCGTGCACGGCCAGGGAGACGATCCAGCAGAGCAGGATGAACAGCGGCGGGACCAGCGGGGTGACGCTGGTGCCCTCGGCGGCCCACTCCAGCTCCGCGGCGGTCCACGACAGCCAGCCCGCGAACCCCGCCAGGCCCAGCAGCAGCACGAACACCGGGCTGGGCAGGAAGTCCGCCCAGCTCCCGGAGCGCGCGGCGTCGGGGCCGCCCCGGGAGGCGTCCGGGTCGGCGTCCCCGGAGGCGTCCGGGCGCGCGGACGCGGGTCCCGCGTCCTTCGTCCCCGCGGCGTCCAGCGGCCGGGCGCCGGTCCCGGAGTCCCCGGCCCTGCCGGGGCCCCCGGTGTCCTCCCCCAGGTCCGGCCGGTTGAGGGCGTCCTCGGGCATCTGCTCCCACGGGTCGGCGACTGCCCCGCCGGCCTCGGGCACGTCGGTCGTCTCCGCCTTGCGCGGCGGCTCGGGCGCGGGCATGGTGCTCCTGCTGGTCTCGGATGGTTCGCGCTCCAGGTTAGGCCCTGGTCCGCACCCCTTCGCAGCGGGTGGCCGATGAGGGACGCGCCGGGAGACGGCCCACCGGCCAGAGCACGCCACGGCCCGCCTGTCAGACCACAGCCCGCCTGTCAGACCACGGCCCGGGGCGCCACCGCCGACTGGTGCAGGCAGGCGATCGCGAACGCCCGCCCCGGCGCGGTCAGCTCCCGGCGTCCGGCTCCGTCGTCGTCGGTGAGCAGGCCCAGGGTCTCCAGCAGCCAGCTCACCGCCATCACCAGCGCGCGCACCTGGTCCGAGGCGGCCTCCGCGGTGCGCCGGTGCGACGCGGCGTGCCTGCCCGAGGGAGCCGGGGGCTCCGCCGGGACCCACCCCGACTCGGTCAGCGCCCTCTCGGCCGCCTCCACGTCCGACTCGCCGCGACGCGCGTGCGAACCGCTGCCCTGCGGGGTGCGCGCCAGCAGCATGCCCAGCAGCGTCTCCGCCGCGGCCTGGTCCAGGCCCCCGGTGCGGCACAGGGTCTCGGTGGCCGCCTGCCACAGCGCCTCGGGGTCCTCCCGCAGCTGGCGCCCGCGCCGCGTCAGGACCAGGCGGCGGCCCGACCGGCGCACCGCGCGCATGCCCCGCAGCGCCTGGTGCAGGGCGATGAGCTGGGTGGCGTCGGTCTCGCTGCGCGGCGGCTCGGGGGTGGTCCGCCACCCGAAGTCCTCGCACATCTGGCGCACCACGCCCGGCGAGATGTAGCCGATCTGGGTGAGCGCGATCCCCTCCGCGGCCAGGTCCAGCAGCCGCTGGAGCGGCGCCATCGCGGCCTCGGCCCCGCGCGGCACGTCGGCGCCCGCGATGATCTGGCCCACCAGCGGCCACAGGCGCTGGCGGTGCGGGTGCGCGGACGAGCTCAACCAGGCCCGCACCCGCTCCTCGCGGATCCGGTCCAGGTGGCTCAGCCCCCGGTTGTCCGGCTGGGTGAGGAACGACCGGGCGAACCGCTCCTGGGCGGGCCGCCATCCGCGCTTGCCGGGGCGCACGTCGCCCAGGGTGATCGCCAGCTCCAGCGCCGACGCGGTCTCGTCGCGGGCCAGGATCTCGGCGTCGCCGACCGCCGTCCCCCAGGTCAGCTCGGGCAGGTCCGGCGGCTCCACGCCCGACTCCCACATGAGCCGCTCGTACATCGCCAGGCCCGCGGCGTGGTCGCCTTCGTAGACGGTGAGCAGGGCCGCGGTCTCCGGCGCCGAGCAGATCTGCGCGTACCGGTGCAGCTGGAGGAGGGCGAAGAGGTTGCCCAGGGCGCGGACCGCGAACAGCCGGTCCTCGGCGCGGTCGTGGAAGCGGACCGGTAGCTCGAACCAGCAGAACCGCTGGACGGCGTGCTGGTTGAGCCTCTCGATCTCCTGCTCCGGAGCCAGCGTGTCCAGGGCCGACCGGGCCATGTCGGCCGCCCGCTCGTCCCGGCGTGCCAGCTCGGCGAGGGCGGACGCTACTGCTTCGCGCATGACGGGCGCTCACCACCTCCCCGCGTACCGGCGCCCGTTCCGCGTGGATGTGCCGCCGGGGGGCGCGATGCTTCGTTGTCGGTTCCCCGGCGGACTGGCTGGACCCGCTGCGGAACTGTGCGTTTTCTACCCCGCAGGGCCCGAAGAATGCCACTGTCCAGGCGCGACCTGCACGCCTCGCGACGCCCGCCGGGCGGACGCCGCCTCACTCCGTGGAACCCGGAACGCACGGGGCTCAGGGCGTTCGCGGCGGGTTTCCGCCGCGGCGGCGAGGGGGTACGGGGGGAACGACCCGGCTCGCGGCGATCGTCGGCTCGGCGACCTCCACCGCGGAGCCGTCACGGCGGCGCACGGTGAGGACACCGTCGTCCCAGGACTCCACGACACCGACGATATCGGTGAAGCCGCCCTCGGGGAGGCGTATTCGTACGGAGACGCGCCGACCGATGTCGGCGGGAGAGATCCTGTGGACCAGACGTCCTCCCATGTGCAAGGAAATGCCCCCCGATTGTGCGCTGGGTGTTCTCCGCCGTCATACTAGGAGTACGACATCTGTGCCAATTGCTTGCAGAGCCCGGGAACAGGGGCGAGGGCGCCCGCACGCCGGTCCCGGCCCGGAGTCTGCGAAGATCCCCGCCTCCCCCGTGGGACGCGGGGGTGAGACAAGGAGTACGACGTGACCTACGTCATCGCGCAGCCCTGTGTTGATGTACTGGACAAGGCGTGCATTGACGAGTGCCCCGTGGACTGCATCTACGAGGGCGACCGCATGCTCTATATCCACCCGGACGAGTGCGTTGACTGCGGTGCGTGTGAGCCTGTCTGCCCGGTGGAGGCCATCTACTACGAGGACGACCTCCCCGAGCAGTGGTCCGACTTCTACAAGGCCAACGTCGACTTCTTCGACGACCTGGGCTCCCCGGGCGGCGCCTCCAAGGTCGGCAAGATCGACCGCGACCACCCGCTCGTGGCCAAGCTGCCGCCGCAGGCCGAGTAGCCCGGCGGCGTGCCGGGCGGGTTCCGGCGCTCCCGAGGCCAGGGAGGACGCCCGCGGCACCCCTATGGCGCAGAGGGTGCGCGGGCCCGACCGGTCCGGCGCGGACGACGTGTCGCGCCGACCCCCGTGGCGGGGGTCGGCGCGATTCCTGTGTGACGTGTGGCCCCGTGTGACCTGTGGCAAAGACCCGACCTGGATGGAGTAAGTGCGATGGCCGAGCGGCGACCCGTGGCGAAGCGGCTCCCGACCTTCCCGTGGGACCGGCTGGCGCCGTACAAGCGCAGGGCCGCCGAGCACCCCGGCGGCATCGTCGACCTGTCCGTCGGCACCCCCGTGGACCCGGTGCCCGCCCTGCTGCGCAAGGCCCTCGCCGACGCCGCCGACGCGCCCGGCTACCCCCAGACCTGGGGCACGCCCGCGCTGCGCGCCTCCGTCGCGGGCTGGCTGGAGCGCCGCCACGGCGTGCGCGTGGCGGAGGGCGCCGTCCTGCCCACCGTGGGCTCCAAGGAGCTCGTGGCCTGGCTGCCCACGCTCCTGGGCCTCGGCGCGGGCGACACGGTCGTCCACCCCGAGCTGGCCTACCCCACCTACGACATCGGCGCGCGCGTGGCCGGGGCCACCCCGGTGGCCTCCGACGGCCTCACCTCCCTCGGCCCCGCCCCCGTCGGACTGGTGTGGGTGAACTCGCCGAGCAACCCGACCGGCCGGGTCCTGGGCACCGCGCACCTGCGCAAGGTGGTGGAGTGGGCCCGCGAGCGCGGCGCGATCGTGGCCTCCGACGAGTGCTACCTCGACCTGGGCTGGGACGGCGCCGAACCGGTGTCCATCCTGCACCCGGACGTGTGCGGCGGATCCCACGACAACCTGCTGGCCGTGCACTCGCTGTCCAAGCGCTCCAACCTGGCCGGGTACCGCGCGGCCTTCGTCACCGGGGACCCCGCGCTGGTCGAGGAGCTGCTGGCGGTGCGCAAGCACGCCGGGATGATCGTCCCCGCGCCCGTCCAGGCGGCCATGGGCGCCGCCCTGGACGACGACGCGCACGCCACCGAGCAGAAGGAGCGCTACCGGTCCCGCCGTGCCAGGCTGCGCGAGGCCCTGGAGGGCGCGGGCTGGCGCATCGAGCACTCCGACGCCGGGCTGTACCTGTGGGCCAGCCACCCCGACCACGACGCCTGGGGCGCGGTGGCCCACCTGGCCGAACGCGGCGTGCTGGTCGCTCCCGGGGACTTCTACGGCCCGGCGGGCGCCGGGCACGTGCGCGTGGCGTTCACCGCCACCGACGAGCGGGTCGAGGCCGCGGCCGAGCGCCTGGCCTGAGCCGGGGCCGCCGTCCGGGCGGCCCCGCCGGTCGTCCACAGGCGGGCGGAGGCGGTGGCCGCCGCGTGCGGGGGTGTGGTCCCCTTGTCGTATCGGGGGCCCACCCGTCCCGGTGCCATGCGGCGTGCCCGCCTGCCCGCCCGGGCCGCCGGGAGACCGGCGCGCGGGACCGTGCCGCGGTCCACCATCCGAGCCGGTCCGCCACCCGACCCGGCCCGCGGCCGGCCCGGATCACTCCAGGACCAGGCCGCCCCCGGTGTCGCCCCCGTCGGCCGCCGCCCAGTCCTCGGAGTCGCCGGTGCCGTCCGAGGCCCGCCACCGCTGCCCGTCGTAGGACACCGACGTCAGCCCGTACTCCTCGGCGTGGGCCACCGCCCACAGGGCCATCGCCCAGCCCAGGTCACCGGTCCGCGGCTCCTCGTCCCCGTCCAGCGGCAGGTCCGCCGGGGCGGTGCCGAACACCCGCTCCATCTCCTCCAGGGCGGCGTCCGCGTCCGCCTCGCCCGACCGCAGGTCCGCCAGCCCCTCGGCGCCGTACCAGCACGTCAGCGCGGCCCCCTGCGCGCCGGTGAAGACCTCGGCCATCCGCGTGGACAGGCGCTCGTGCTGGTCGTAGGCGTAGCCGTCGGCGCTGCGCTGCACCGCCTGGGCCGCCTCGTAGACCGGGATGGACTCCCAGCCCTCCACCTCCACCAGCTCCTCGTAGAACGAGCTGCTGGCGTACACCGGGTCCAGGATCTGCTCCGGGTCGCCCCACTCCTGCGAGGGCCGCTGCTGGAACAGCCCCAGGGAGTCCCGGTCGCCGTACTCCACGTTGTAGAACGCCGACTCCTGCCACACCGTCGCGAAGGCGATCGTCACGGCCTCCGGGGGCAGGTCCTGGCCGAACGCCACGCCTCCCACCGTGGCCGCGCTCGCGGCCTGGGCGTTCTCCATCGAGTACCGGCCGTCGGCCATCGTCAGGCGGCACCCGGGCTCGGGCGGGGGAGTGGTGTCGATCGGCTCGAACGTGGTCAGCACGTAGTAGGCCCCGGCGACGAGCGAGCCGCAGACGAGGACCAGGGAGAGCAGGATCTTGACGAAGGCGGAGAGCCTCCGGCGCTTACTGGGCACGGGCGAACCAAGGGTCGGCGACAGGTGGGCGCTCCGCACCGGCAGGGGGCGTCGCGCGGGGGCGCACGCGGCGCCACGGCCGCATTGTAGCCGCCGCCGGGGCGGGCGTCGGGTCGTGCGCGAAGGTGACGGCCGCCTCGGGGAGGGGGTGCCCCCGCACCCGGAGCGAGCGGCTAACGTGTGTGCACATGACCAGCTCGTACTCCAGCCCGCTGCCCGACCGCATCGACGAACTCTGGGAGAGCCGCGCCGAGCTCACGCCCGGCCACACCGAGGCCCGTGAGACCATCATCGGCGCGATCGACCAGATCGACGAGGGCAAGGCCCGCGTGGCCTTCGTCGACCCCTCCACCGACGAGGTCGTCGTCGACGAGCGCGCCAAGCGCTCCATCCTCCTCGGCTTCAAGGTCCTGGAGATGAAGGAGTCGCACGTCGGCGACTTCTACCACCACGACCGTATGCCGCTCAAGACCCGCTTCGACGGCGTCCGCGTCGTCGCCGGGGCGATCGCCCGCTGGGGCTCCTACCTCGCCCCCGGTGTCGTCCTGATGCCGTCCTTCACCAACATCGGCGCCCACGTCGGTTCCGGCACGATGGTCGACACCTGGGCCACGGTCGGCTCCTGCGCGCAGGTCGGCGAGAACGTCCACCTGTCCGGCGGCGTCGGCGTCGGCGGCGTCCTCGAACCGCCGCAGGCCTCCCCGGTGGTCATCGAGGACGACGCCTTCCTCGGCTCCCGCAGCATGGTCGTCGAGGGCGCCCGCGTGCGCAAGGGCGCCAAGCTCGGCGCGGGCACCATCCTCACCTCCTCCACCCGCGTGTTCGACGCCGAGACCGGCGAGGAGCTGCCGCGCGGCGAGGCCCCGGCCTGGTCGGTGTGCGTCACCGCCAACCGCGCCAAGAGCTTCCCCGGCGGCGACTTCGGCATGCCGGTGCTGCTCGTGCTCAGGCGCCTGAAGGAGGGCGAGGAGCACGACAAGCTCGCGCTCAACGACCTGCTCCGCGAGCACGGCGTCAACGCCTGACCCGTCCGCACCCGACCGGGGCGCCCTTCCGCACGGGGAGGGCGCCCCGGTCGTCCGTCAGGGCTGGTTCTCGCCGTCCCCCGGTTGCCCCAGACTGGGGTATCGACAGTCACCGGGGGCGCGGACCCCCGGCCCAACGGCTTCCCGACCTCACCGAAACGGGGCGACACATGCTTGACCTGACCTCGGACGCCGCGGCCCTGACCGCCGCCCTCGTGGACATCCGATCCGAGAGCGGCGACGAGAAGGTCCTCGCCGACGCGGTCGAGGGCGCCCTGTCGGCCCTGCCCCACCTGCGCGTCAGCCGCGACGGCGACGCCGTCGTCGCCCGCACCGACCTGGGCCGCCCCCGCCGCGTCGTCATCGCCGGGCACATCGACACCGTCCCCATCGTGGACAACGTGCCCTCCCGCGTCGTCGGCGACCGCCTCTACGGGTGCGGCACCTCGGACATGAAGGCCGGTGTCGCCGTCCAGCTCAGGCTGGCCGCCCTGGTCGCCGAGCCGGTGCACGACGTCACCTACGTCTTCTACGACAACGAGGAGGTCGACGCCTCCCGCAACGGCCTGCTCCGCCTGGCCCGCAACCACCCCGAGTGGCTGGCGGGGGACTTCGCGGTCCTCATGGAGCCCACCGACGGCGTCATCGAGGGGGGCTGCCAGGGCACCATGCGCGTGGAGGTCACCACCCGGGGCAAGCGCGCCCACAGCGCCCGCTCCTGGATGGGCGTGAACGCCATCCACGGCGCCGGAGCCGTCCTGGACGTCCTGCGCGCCTACACCCCGCGCGAACCCGAGGTGGAGGGGCTGCGCTTCCACGAGGGCCTCAACGCCGTGGCCATCGAGGGCGGGGTCGCGGGCAACGTCATCCCCGACGAGTGCGTGGTCCGGGTCAACTACCGCTTCGCCCCCGACCTGTCCGTCGCCGACGCCGAGGCGCACCTGCGCGAGGTCTTCGACGGGTTCGAGCTCGCCGTGGTCGACGCCGCCGCCCCCGCCCGGCCCGGGCTGGACAAGCCCTCGGCAGCGGCGTTCGTCACCGCGGTGGGGGAGGGCAGCGCCCGCGCCAAGCTCGGCTGGACCGACGTCTCCCGCTTCTCCGAGCTGGGCGTGCCCGCCGTCAACTACGGCCCCGGCGACCCGACGCTCGCCCACACCAAGGACGAGTACGCCGAGATCCCCCGCATCCACGAGGCCGAGGAGCGCATGGTCGCCTGGTTGTCGGGCGCCCGCTGAGCCCCCGCCGCGCCCCGGCCGACGGATCCCTGACCAGCCCCGACACCGGCCGGGGCGGCGAAAAGGCCGTTGGTGGTCACCCCCGTGAAACGTGTGGTTCAGGTGTGAGCCGGTTCCACGCGGATAGCTTTACGTCATGACGGAAGAAGAAGAGACCGTACGACGCGCAGGGCCCCTCACCTACCGGGGCGACTCCATCCCCAACACCACCACCGACCAGCGCCTCCTCGACCAGCGGGGACCCACGGACTGGGTGCACACCGACCCGTGGCGGGTGCTGCGCATCCAGTCGGAGTTCGTGGAGGGCTTCGGCCTGCTCTCGGAGCTGCCCTCGGCGGTGAGCGTGTTCGGCTCGGCCCGTCTGCGCCCCGGCAACCGCTACTACGACATCGGCGTCCAGATGGGCGCCAAGCTGGCGGAGGCCGGGTACGCCACCATCACCGGCGGCGGTCCGGGGATGATGGAGGCGGTCAACAAGGGCGCCCAGCAGGCGGGCGGGCTGTCGGTCGGACTCGGCATCGAGCTGCCGTTCGAGCAGTCGCTCAACGACTACGTCGACATCGGGGTGACCTTCCGGTACTTCTTCGTCCGCAAGACGATGTTCGTGAAGTACTCTCAGGCGTTCGTGGTCCTGCCCGGGGGCTTCGGCACCCTGGACGAGCTGTTCGAGGCGGCCACCCTCGTGCAGACCAACAAGGTCACCCGCTTCCCGATCGTGCTGGTCGGCACCGAGTTCTGGGGCGGGATGCGGGACTGGATCCGCTCCAGCCTGCTGGAGAACCAGCTCATCAAGTCGCACGACATGGAGCTGGTCCAGGTGACCGACGACCTCGACGAGGTGGTCGACATCATCCGCAAGTCCCACCTGGACATCCACCGCCAGCACGTGCAGTCGGAGGAGCAGCCCGGCCCGGAGCAGTAGGGGGACGACGGGGGAACGGCGCACGGCGTACGGGCCGTGCGCCGTTCCGGCGCTGGCGGCGCGGCGGGTGCGGCCCCGGCCGAGCGCGAGGGCCGTACCCGGCCCGGGCGGCGTGTGGCACGATCGTGTCCGTGCCTGTTCTCATCATGGTCCTCGTCGCCGCCGCCGCGCTCGCCGTCCTCGTGGGCGTCGTCTACATCGTGCTGGGCAAGGGCGGCCAGCTCGCCCGCTTCGAGGCCGACCACCCCCCGCTCGCCCTGCCCGAAGACCGGCCCGTCAAGGCGTTCGACCTGGGCCGCCTGATGCTGCCCCTGGCCATGTGGGGCTACCACGTGCGCGCCGTGGACGAGCTGCTGCTGCGCCTCACCGCCACGCTGCGCGAGCGCGAGGAGCGCATCGAGGACCTGGAGTGGCGCCTGTCGCGCCTGGACCCGTCCTACGTTCCGGAGGGCACCGGCCCGATCCCCGGGGCGCACCTGCCCGGCGACGCCTACGCCCCCGAGCAGGGCGCGCGCGGCCCCGCCGCGGTCGGGAGCACCGCGGTCGCGGGCTTCCGGCCCGGGGGCCCGACCGGACCGGGGGACTCCGCCGCCCGGGGTTCCGCGTCCGCCGGTGCCGCGGGGACCACCGCGCCCATGGATGTCACAGGGGCCACCGCGCCCACCGAGGTCATCGAGGGCGCCGAGGCCGAGGACACCCGGGAGGCCGCGGACGAGCGGGAGACCGGGGAGGAGGCGGAGGGCGCCGCGCGCTCGGAGGGCCCCGGGGACCCCGGGTTCCCCCGGAGCCCCGAGCCCGCCCCGGGCTCCGGGGGAGCGGAGGGTTCCGACGGGGCCGGGGCTCCGGGGGACCCGACGGCCGCCGTGACCGGGGAACGCCCCGAGGCGGCGGGAGGTTCCGGGACCGCGGACGCCTCCGACGCCTCCCCCTCGCGCGGCGACGAGCGCTGACCCCGCACCCAAAGCTGTGGCGCGGGTCACGTTTGGCGGTACCGTGCTGACCTGGCGTTCGCCTTCTTCTATGCCGTGCATCACAGCCCCCGCGCGGTTATCGGGCGAAACCCGCGGGTTCGGGTGCTCTATCCTCGGTCGCTGTATCCGCGTTCCCCCCGCTCCGCCGGAGCGGGTGCATCACCGTTGAGGATGGCGAGGATGGACACAGCAGCCGAACTGGAGTCGGGAGCCGACGATCGGCGCGAAGGGCCCGCTTCCTCCGTGACAGCCGCCTCCCCCGTGCAGCTGTCCCTGTGGCCGCCGCCCCGGTCGACCCGGCACAGCGGCAGGCGCCGCCGCCAGTTCACCGTTCTGGGCGCGGCCGCGCTGGCCGTCCTCCTGGTCGGCGGAGGGGCCACCGCGTGGGCCCTGCTGGCCGACGGCGAAGAGACCGCGCAGGAGGCCGTCGCCCCGGCGGAGGACTTCGTCGGAGCCTGGGCGGGCGAGATGGTCCAGGTGAACACCGAGGGCCAGCACGTCGCCGACTGGCACGCCGAGGTGCGGATCGAGGAGGGCGCCGAGCGCGGCAGCACCGCCTGGACGACCTTCACCTGCTCGGGGACGCTCGTGCTGTCCGCGGGCGACAACGACCGGCGCGTCTACGCCTACACCGAGACCGCCGACCCCGAGGACCGCTGCGTCGACGAGGCCGAGCTGACCCTGGCGCCCGCCGCGGACGGCGGTCTGAGGGCGGAGTGGTCCTCGGTCACCGATGAGGGCACCCGGATGACGTCGACGGGTCCCCTGAGCTGATCCGGTCGTCCGGATCGCCGCCCTCCCCGGGCGCCGGTTCGACCGCCTGGAGGCGGTGCCGTTCCGGATCCGCCCGACCTTGGCCCCCGGGGCCCGGATTCCCTGTGGGGACGAAAGCGCAGGTCGGAGATGTTGTTCAGGTGACGCCGGACTGTCGGGTCCGGCCCACCGCCCCCGGGCGGGGCTGACGCGGATCCCCGTGCACTCAGCGGGTTTCGGCCAGTACCGATATAACCTTACTGACCGACGTTTCCTCGTTGGTGGAAACCGCCGGAGGCGGCCCGGCCGCCGACCGGCGCACACACGGGGGCCAACCTCCGAGATAATGGTCGGAGAGTGATTCACGTCCCCCAAGCCACACGGGCGAGAGTCACGCGGAACCGGCCTACGGCTCCGGAGCCGAGACGGGCCAAGCGGATCGGCGCCGGTGCTGTGGGTCGGCCCCGGTCACCCGCGAGGAAACACCTAGAAAGGGGAATGGCATGGCGGCGATGAAGCCGAGGACCAGCGACGGGCCGATGGAGGTCACCAAGGAGGGTCGCGGCATCATCATGCGGGTCCCGCTGGAGGGGGGCGGACGCCTGGTCGTCGAGCTGACGCCGGCCGAGGCGACCGAGCTCCGGGACGCGCTCAAGGGTGTCGTCGGCTAGGTCCGGCACCACGTTCTTCCCTCCCCCACCCGGGCCGGAACGCCCGACGGCCCCCCGAGGTCGTAGACCCCCATGACAGCGAACGATTGTGAGCGGCCTGTGCCATTCGCCACGGAGATCCAGCCCCGTTCGGGGAGCCTCGCCGAATCCACCGCGGACCTGCTGGTCCTTCCCGTCCTCTCGGGAGACGGCGGACCCGCGGAGGTCGAAGGGGTCGCCGAGGGCGGCCTGACACAGGTGCTTCCGGCTCCGCTCGGCGATCTGTTCGCGCACTACTCGCTCACCGGGAAACCCGGTGAGCTGGCCCAGTTCCCGGTGCCCCGGGACCAGGGGCTGGTACGGCTGGCCCTTCTGGGGGTCGGTTCGGGTTCCCCCGACGACCTCCGGAAGGCCGGCGCAGCCCTGTCCCGGGCCGCCCGGGGAAGAGAGCGGGCCGCCCTGGCCTGGCCGGGTGTCGGCGGCGACGCCGCCACCGCCTTCGCCGAGGGCGCCCTCCTGGCCTCCTACACCTTCAGCCTCAAGACCGCCGAACCCCCGGCGGACAAGCGTCCCGCCCCGGTGGTCGAGGTGGTGGACCCGGGCGCCGGGGACCTCGCCGACGCGCTGGAGCGCGGCACCCGGCTGGCCGCGGCCACCGCCCTGGCCCGCGACCTCATCAACACCCCGTCCATGGTCAAGGACCCCGCGTGGATGGCCGCGCGCGCCAGCGAGGTCGCCGCGGACTCCGGCCTCCAGGTGCGGGTCTGGGACGAGGCGGAGCTGGAGCGCGACGGCTTCGGCGCGATCCTCGCCGTCGGCCGGGGCTCCTCACGCCCCTCCCGGCTGGTGCAGCTCTCCTACACCCCCGAGAACCCCACCGCGCACGTGGTGCTGGTCGGCAAGGGCATCACCTTCGACACCGGCGGCCTCTCGCTCAAGCCCAACGACAACATGTCGCTGATGAAGACCGACATGAGCGGCTCGGCGGTCGTGCTCGCCGTGCTGTCCGCGCTGTCGGCCGTGGGCGCCTCGGTGCGGGTGACCGGTCTGCTGGCCCTGGCCGAGAACGCCTTCGGCGGCGACGCCACACGCATCGGCGACGTGCTCACCACCTACGGCGGCACGACCGTCGAGGTGCTCAACTCCGACGCCGAGGGCCGCCTGGTCCTGGCCGACGCCATGGGTTACGCGGTCGCCGAGCTGGCCCCGGACGTGCTCGTGGACGTGGCCACGCTCACCGGCGCGGCCAAGGTCGCGCTCGGTACGGGCACGGGCGCCCTGTACAGCACCGACGACGCGCTGGCCGCCGAGATCGAGACCGCGGGCCGGGCCTCCGGCGAGCCGCTGTGGCGGATGCCGCTGACCGAGGAGTACGTCGAGACCACCGAGTCCCGCGTGGCGGACCTGGCCAACATCGGCACCCGTCGCGAGTTCGGCCCGGCCGGCGCCACCGACGCCGCCCTGTTCCTGCGCGAGTTCACCGGCGGCGTGCCCTGGGCCCACCTGGACATCGCCGGTCCCGGCCGGTCGACCAAGGAGAGCGGCCTGCTCAGCAAGGGCGGCACCGCCTTCGCCACGCGCACGCTGCTGCGCTGGCTCGCCGAGCGCTAGCCGAGCCCCCGGGCCGGGTGCCCGTGCGTCACACCGGTGACGGCCCGGTCAGCGGGTCCGGTCCGGGAGTTCCTGCCGCCCCGGCGGGGGACCTCACCCCGGCAGGGCGCGCTGGAACTCGTGCATGCGCTCCACCGGGCGAAAGCCCAGGCGCAGGTTGACCCGGCGCATGGGGGCGTTGTCCGGGGCGTTCCAGGTGCGGACCTGGACCCGCTCGGGGAACTCCGCGGCCAGCGTCTCCAGGTTGCGCAGCTTCAGCGCCGAGCCCAGGCGGTTGCCCCGGTGCTCGGGCGCCACCAGGGTGTCCTCCTGGTAGGCCGAGCACTCCCCCTCGGGCAGGGCGATCTCGCTGTACCCGGCCAGGCCGCCGGTGGCGGCCCTGGCCGCGCAGACCAGCGTGCGGTACCGCTGGGCGCGGCGGCGCTCCTCCTGGTCACGCACGCGCGCGGGGTCCCAGAGCCCCCGCTCGAAGGCCGCATCCCCGAGCGGGACGTCGGCCTGCATCCGCGTGCGCAGCCGCGCGTAGTCGGCCAGCAGCTCCTCCGGGCACGTGTCCGTCCAGGTCAGCAGCTCGTAACGGGACCCGAGGGCGAGCACGTCGGCGCCGACCTCCTCGCGGACCCGCGCGGCCAACGGAAGTTCCAGGACGTAGTAGTCCTCCTCGTGGACCGCCGCGAACCCGCGCGCGAGCGCGAAGCGGACGCCGGGCCAGTCCTCGAAGGAGCGGTCCGAGGGCAGCTGGACCTCGCCCAGCGCGGTCGTGCGCCCCTCCTCGGCCAGGACGCGCTCGGCGTGCTCCCACAGGCGGGTTCCGTGGCCGCGGCGCCGCGTCGCGACGGGCACGTTGACGTCGACCTCGGCCAGGTGCAGGTTGTCCCGGTCCCCGAACTCCAGCAGGAGCGCGCCCGCCACCCCGCCGTCCTCCCCGTGGGCCGCGTAGGCCAGGGCCCGCCGTTCGCCCCCGCGTCCGCGGAGCACCGCGCGCAGGGAGTCCGGGTGGGGGAGCGGGACCACCCCGGGGTCGCGGTCGGCGAGCGAGGCCGCCCGCACGGCCGCGTACCAGGAGTCGAAGGCGGCTGGGTCGGTGCCGTCGACGCGGCTGATCACCGTCGGCCGGGTTCCTGGTGGATGGCGGCCAGCAGTCCCTCGCCCACCGGCATCAGCATGGGGATGAACTCCTCCCCCTCCCGCACGCGGCGGATCACCTCGCGCACGGCGGTCTCGCGGGGGTCGGGCACGCGCAGCGGCCCGTCCGGCTCGCTGGAGGCCACCATGGCGCCGTTGAACACTGCCATCCCGCCCCGGCGCAGCAGGCGCAGCGCCTCGTCCATGTACAGGGGGTAGGACACCGCGTCGGCGTCCACGAACACCAGGTCGTACCCGCCGTCGGTCAGCCTCGGCAGCACGTCCAGGGCCGTCCCGCGGATCAGCCGGGCACGTCCGGGGCCGAAACCGGCGCGGGAGTACGCCGAGCGCGCGTAGTCCTGGTAGGCGGCGTTGGTGTCCACCGTGGTCAGGATCCCGTCCGGGGCCATCCCCCGCAGCAGCCAGATCCCCGAAACCCCGCATCCGGTGCCGATCTCCACCACGGAGCGGGCGCCGATGGAGGCGGCCAGGAAGCGCAGGGCCGTGCCCGTCGCCGCGTCCACCGGCGGGGCCGACGACCGGCTGCCCGCCTCGTAGGCGTCCGCCAGGGGCTCGTCCTCCATGGCGTCCTGCTCGAACCGGGACTGCTCGGCGCGGACCCAGGTGATCCGGGCCGCGGTCTCCTCCGGGCTGGCGATAACGGCCTCCCACAGCGTTCACGTGTCTGGTGGGGCTCTGACCAGCGGGTGGTCACCCACCGTAGAATGTCGGTCGCGGCCAGGTCATGTCCCTGGCAAAAGACTAGCCTGAACCGGACCGAACTCCGAGCGTTGTGGCGGGAACTTAATCCACGTCCCCGGGCGTTGAAACGGGATGAACGTACGTTGATCGCCACGAAGCAAACTCCCCCTGACCAACCTGGCGGCGAATCGACGGGATGAAGGGAGCAGCGGTGCCAGAGTCCGGCCCTGCCGTGGAATTCGAGGCATGGGAACCCCCGAGCTGGGACGAGGTCGTGCGGACCCACTCCCCGCGCGTGTACCGGCTCGCCTACCGGCTGACCGGCAACAAGCACGACGCCGAGGACCTCACGCAGGAGGTCTTCATCCGGGTCTTCCGCTCGCTGGCCAACTACACCCCCGGCACCTTCGAGGGGTGGCTGCACCGCATCACCACCAACCTCTTCCTCGACACGGCCCGCCGCCGGGCCCGCATCCGCTTCGAGGGCCTTGCCGAGAACGCCGACGAGCGCCTGGAGGGCCGCGAGCCCTCCCCCGCGCAGCGCTACGACGACCGGCACTTCGACGCCGACATCCAGTCCGCCCTGGACGCGCTGCCCGCCGAGTTCCGCGCCCCGGTCGTCCTGTGCGACATCGAGGGGCTCTCCTACGAGGAGATCGCGGCGACGCTCGACGTCAAGCTCGGCACCGTCCGCAGCCGGATCCACCGGGGCCGGGCCCAGCTGCGCCGGGCCCTGGAGCACCGGCGGTCCCTGGCCGCCGACAACGAGGCGCGCAGCGGCGGAAACGTCATCAACGGGGAGGCGGAGTGAGTATGGACCACCTCGGAGAGCGGCTCTCCGCGCTCGTCGACGGCGAGCTCGGCCCGGTCGACCACGAGAGCGCCCTCATCCACCTGGCCAAGTGCGAGTCGTGCCGCTTCGAGGCCGACATGATGCGCCGCCTCAAGCGCCGCCTGCACGGCCTGTGCGAGCCCGAGCCCGACATGGACTTCATGGGACGGCTCACCAGCCTGTCCCGCGACCACGGACCCTCGGACCGGGGCCCCTCCGGCCCCTCCGTCGGCGGAACCGGCTTCGGCAGCAGTCCGCCCCTGGGCTCCTCGCGCCCCCTGGGCGGCTTCCCCGGCGGCGCCCTGGCCGCCGTGCCCCCGACCGCGGGGGGCACTCCGCCCGCCGCGGGCGGCCCGGCCCCCTCACGGCCGGAGCGCGCCGCCGCGCCCGGGCGCCGCCGCCGCGGCGACCGCCTCGCGCACCTGTTTCCGGCCTTCCCCGGCGGCCGCTACGCCGTCGCGGGCTTCGCCGTGGCCACGGCCCTGCTCGGCAGCGCGTTCGTGGCCGGGGGCGAGGCCGAGGAGACGCCCGTGGTCGAGCCCCGCCTGGCCGACTACGCGGTCGAGCACGCGTTGACCAGCCGCAACATCCCGGTGGTCGACGCGCGGCCCACCGCCGCCGAAGCCCCCCACGGCCCCACCGAAACCACCCGGTGAGCGCGGAGGAACCCTCCTCCGCGCGCTCCGCCCCGGTCACGATCCTCGTCGTGGCACTGCTGTGCGCGCTGCTGCTCACGGCCGCCGCGCACCCCCATCCCACCGCCGTCCCGGCCGAGGGGGAGGACGACGGGATGTCGGTGCTGCACCGCGCCGCCGCAGCGGAGGACGAGGTCGCCTACTCGGCCGTGCGCGAGGTCACCGGACCGGAGGACACGGAGGGCGGGCAGTCCGCCGAGGGCCGGACGCTGCGCGTGCGCGTGGTGAACAGGCCCGGCGAAGGCATCGCCCTGGCGCCCGTCGGAGACGAGGAGTCCGCCCTGGTGGTGGACGCGTCCTCGGCCCTGGAGTCGTTGGACGACCGCCTGCTCAGCATGCTCGGCGACATCTACGCCGTCTCGGACGCGGGCCCCGCCCGCCTGGACGGCCGGGAGGCCCGCCTGGTGGAGGCCAGGCACGCCGACGGCACCGTCGCCGGGCGGTTCTGGGTGGACACCGCCACCGGCCTGCTCCTGGGCCGGACCGTCTACGGCACCGGCGGCGAGCACGCGATCGGCTTCCGCCTCACGGGGCTCGAACTGGGGGAGGAGGACTGGCCGGAGGAGGCGCTCGGAGACTCCCCCTGGAGCGACACCCTCACCCGCACCGAGCGCGCGGACCTGCGCGCGGAGGAGTGGCCCCTCCCGGAGTACCTGGCCTGGAACCTGCGGCTGGTCGACGCCCGGTCCACCGAGCACGGCGGGCACCGCGTGGTGCACGCCGTCTACTCGGACGGTCTGTCCCAGGTGTCGGTTTTCACCCAACGTGGGAAGCTGGGCAGCAAGCATTCCCCCACAGAACCGAACGGATACGCCGGAACCGGGACGGGGGGAAGCGGCGTCACACCACAACACGGCACGATCTTCGGCGGTGACGCGGGCCAGTACCAGAGCATGTGGCAGGCGAACGGCTTCGTCTACACGGTGCTCGCGGACGCCCCCGCGGGGCTGGCCTCGTCCGCCGTGTCCGCGCTGCCCGGGCCGGGTTCGGGTTTCTGGGCCCGCGTGCACCGCGGTCTGTCCCGGCTGGGGTTCCTCTAGGGCTCCGGCCGGTCCCGTGCCGTCCCACAGCCGAGCGACTTACGGAGCAGGTCTTGAGCGAGGAAAACGGCCGCCCGGAACACGGGGGAGAGCCCGGCCGGGCGACCCCGCCGGGCGGTGGAACACCCCCTGAGCGCGCCGCGCCCGGTCCGGCGAACGCGCCGGACCGGGCGCCCGCGGAGCGCCCCCGGTGGCCCGCCCGGGCCGCCGGAAGGCCGTCGGCACCCTCCCGGAACGCCTCCGCGGACCAGGGCGACCCCGCGCCCCCGCGCCACCCCGGGCCGCTCCCGCAGCCCGGACAGGGAGTCCCCGGAGCGCAGGCCGCCCCCACCCCGCCTCCCGGCAGTGGAGACCCCATGAACCTTGACCCCGGACCGGGCGAGCAGCCCGGCGCCCCCCGATCCGACCAGGCCTCCGCGCACCCCGTGGGCGGAGGGTTCCCCGGTTCCGCCAACCCCTCCGGTCCCGCCGTCTACGGCGCTTCCGCCGCCAACCCCGGCTCCGGTGATCCCTCGGGCTCCACCGCCCACACCAGCTTCGCCAACCCCTCCGGTCCCGGCCACCCGGGTATCGGCGGTCCCTCCGGTCCTGCCAATCCCATGAACCCCGGCGCTCCTTCGGCTCCCGGGCAGCACACCGGCCACACCGGTCAGTCTGCCGCCCACGGCGGCTACGCGACGGCCTTCCAGGCGGGGCACGCCGCCCCCGGCCCGGGCGCTCCGCCCCCCGGTGTCCCCGGACCCCACACGACCGGCCCCCACAGCGCCCCGCAGCCCCCCGCGCCCAAGCGGCCCCGGCGCGGCGTCCCGGTGTGGATGGCGCTGTCGGGCATGCTCGTCGTCGCGCTCATCGCCGGAGGCGCCGGCGGTGTCGCGGGCAACCTCCTCGACGGCTCCTCCACTGACGAGGCCGCGCAGGAGGAGGGTCCGGTCATGAACGAGCCGCCGCCCGAGGCCCCCCGGCGCGACCCCGACACCATCGCCGGTGTGGCCCAGCGGGTCAGCCCGAGCGTGGTGTTCATCCACAGCGCCGATCCCACCATCCCGAGCAGCGGCTCCGGGTTCGTCATCGACGGGAACTACGTGGTGACCAACGACCACGTCTCCGCCGGTCTGGAGGCGGACGGCATCGTCGTGGAGTACAGCGACGGCAGCCTCTCCAGCGCCTCCGTGGTCGGCTCCGACCCCAGCTCCGACCTCGCGGTGCTGTCGCTGGACGACCCGATCGACGTCGAGCCGCTCCAGTTCGGCGACTCCGAGCAGGTCATCGTCGGTGACGAGGTGATCGCCATCGGCGCGCCCCTGGGCCTGTCCGGAACCGTCACGCAGGGCATCATCAGCGCCGTCAACCGCCCGGTCAGCTCCGGCGAGGGCGAGAACGCCAGCCGCTTCTACGCGCTCCAGACCGACGCCGCCATCAACCCGGGCAACTCCGGCGGCCCGCTGGTGGACCTGGAGGGCCGGGTCATCGGGGTCAACTCGATGATCGTCACCATGAGCTCCATGGGGGAGCCCACGGGCAACATCGGCCTGGGCTTCGCGATCCCGTCGGTGGAGGCCGAACGCGTCGTGAACCGCCTCGTCGAGTACGGCGAGACCAGCTACGCCGACATCGGGGCCGAGATCGACCTGGACAGTCCGGTCGCGGGCGCGGTCATCGCCGACGGCGGGGGCGCGGTGGAGAGCGGCGGCCCGGCCGACGAGGCGGGGCTGGAGCCGGGCGACGTCATCCTCTCCCTGGACGGGCGCCCGGTGAACTCGGGCCAGGAGCTGCTCGCCATGCTGCGCAGCCGCAGCCCGGGCGAGGAGGTCGAGGTCGAGTTCGACCGCGACGGCCGACGCGACACCGTCACGGTCACGCTGGGCTCGTCGGACTGACCGGCACGACCGCCCCGGACGCACGCGAGGCCCCCGAGCACGGAGCTCGGGGGCCTCGTCGCCGTTCGGGGCCGCGAGCCCCGTACGAGGTGTCGTCCGGGAGCGCCGGACACGGGCCGCGGCGAAGAGCCGGGTCCGGGGAGGCGCCGCCTAGCGGCCCGCCGGGGAGATGCCCAGCTGCATACCGGCCAGTCCGCGGGGCTTGCCGACCAGGGTCTCGGCGATCGAGGCGATCACCTTGCTGGCCTCGGCCTCGGGCTCGGTCAGCACCAGGGGCTTGCCCTCGTCGCCGCCCTCGCGCAGGCGGGTGTCCAGCGGCACCTGGCCCAGCAGCGGGATGTCGGTGCCCAGCGTCCGGGTGAGGGCGTCGGCGACCGTGCGCCCGCCGCCCTCGCCGAACAGGTGGATCGGCTCCCCGCCGTCCGGCGGCAGGTAGTACGACATGTTCTCGATCACGCCGGCGATCCGCTGGTGGGTCTGGGCGGTGATGGCGCCCGCGCGCTCGGCGACCTCGGCGGCGGCCTGCTGCGGGGTGGTCACCACGAGCAGCTCGGCGTTGGGCAGCAGCTGCGCGGTGGAGATGGCGATGTCGCCGGTGCCCGGGGGCAGGTCCATCAGCAGCACGTCCAGGTCGCCCCAGAACACGTCCGACAGGAACTGCTGGAGGGCGCGGTGCAGCATCGGGCCCCGCCACACCACCGGCTGGTTGCCCTGCGTGAACATGCCGACCGAGATGACCTTGATGTCATGCGCGGTGGGCGGCAGGATCATGTCCTCGACCTTGGTCGGGAAGTCCGACGCGCCGAGCATGCGGGGCACCGAGTGGCCGTAGATGTCGGCGTCCACGACGCCCACCTTGTGGCCCTGGGCGGCCATGGCCGCGGCCAGGTTCACGGTGACGGAGGACTTGCCGACACCGCCCTTGCCGGAGGCGACGGCGAAGACGCGGGTGAGCGAGTTCGGCTTGGCGAAGGGGATCTCCTTCTCCGCCTGGCCGCCGCGCAGCTTGGTCTGGAGTTCCTTGCGCTGCTCGTCGCTCATCACGTCGAGCTCGACGCGCACGGAGGTGACCCCGGCGACCTTGGTCACCGCGGCGGTCACGTCCTTCTCGATACGGCCCTTCATCGGGCATCCGGCCACCGTGAGGTAGACGCCGACGCTCACGGCACCGTCGTCGGCGACGTCGACGCTCTTGACCATGCCGAGATCGGTGATGGGGCGGTGGATCTCCGGGTCTTGCACCGTGGCTAGGGCTTTGTGCACCTGCTCGGTGGATGGTGTGGAGGACATGTGCTCAATCGTAGGTCAGCGGGACGGGACGGCGGCCTGCCGGATCGCTCCCGCGGGCCACCTCGTTCAACGAGGGAGCCGCGTCGCGCATTCCTCCTCCCCGCGGGCCCGTGCCGCGCGCCGCCGCCGAGGCGGCGCACCGAGGGCACCGCGGAAGGGGCCGGGGAGAAAGGTGTGAGGGATGTCGCGGAGGAGAGGGGAGCGGAGAGGGCGTCGTCCGGCGCCGTGCGCACCACCCTGTGCGTGCCGTGACCAGGCGATAACGGCGTGGCCTTAACGCTGGCAATACATGCCCGGATAGTAGTCTCGGCCCACGATGGGAAATGTGCCGCCACCGCCTGGTTCGTCCTGGCCCGCCGCGCCCGAGGGGCCGGAGGGGCGGACTGTCGGGGCCTACACGCAGGAGCAGACCTGGGCGGATCCTCCCGGAGGGGGGAGGCTGACGCCGCCCGGGGGCTACGCCGTGGCCGCCACCGACCCGGACGTGTGGGCCTGGCCGCCGCCGAGGCCGGTGCGCAGGAACCACTTCGCCCGCGCGGAACTCCCCGCGGACGAGTCCTACCACAGGCTGGGCCGCACGTCCCGCTTCCGCTGGTGGTTCACGCCGCTCACCCTGGCCGTCCTCGCGGTGCTGCTCTTCTTCCTGTGGATAGCCGTCATCCTGTCGGTGACGATCGTGGCGATCATCAACGGCAGCGGACTGGCCCCGGACTCGGTCACCCTGAGCGTGATCGCCGAGATGGCCTTCGGGCTCCTGTCGTCGGCGCTGTTCATCCCCATCGTCCTCTTCCTGGTCCGCGTCGTGCAGTGGCGCCGGACCGGCTCCCTGTTCTCCGTCGAGGGACGGCTGCGCTGGGGGTGGCTGGCCCGCTGCACGGCGGTGGCGGTCGTCCCGGTCGCCCTGTGCGTCGTGGCCTTCCTGCCGCTGGCCGAACTCCTCCAGCCCGACCTGGTGCCCCGCGAGGCCTCCGGCGGAACCGAGGTGTTCGCCGCGGCGATGACCGCCATCGTGCTGCTGGTGCCGTTGCAGTCGGCGGCCGAGGAGCTGACCCTGCGCGGCATGCTCATGCAGCTGGTGGGCGCGCTCGGCGCCCGTCCCGACGAGCGGCGCGGCCGGTCGGCGGTCTCGCGGGTCCTGCGCTCCCCGGGTCCGGCCATCCTGGCCAGCGGAACCCTGTTCGCGGCGCTGTACCTGGCCACGCACCCGGGCGACCCCTGGACGACCGCGGCGCTCGCGGTGATGGGGCTGGGGATGTCCTGGCTGACCTGGCGCACCGGCGGTCTGGAGGCGGCGATCAGCCTGCACGTGGTCAACAGCCTCGTGCAGTTCACGCTGTGCGTGTTCGAGGGCCGCATGGAGCAGATCGGCACGGGGGTCATGGTCGGCTCCGGCCTGCCCCTGGGCGCGGGTACGCCGCTGGTGCTGGTGCTGACCCTGATCCAGGTGGGGCTGTACGTGCTGGCGGTGGTGTGGCTGGCGGGCCGCCGCGGGGTGCGGCGCAGGAGCGCGGCCGCCGTCCGTTAGAGCTCGTCGGCTCCGGGCCCGGCGACCGGCTCGCCCGGGGGGTTCTCCGCGGGCTCGCGGACCGTGCCGCCGTCCCGCTCGGGGAAGACCCACGTGCGGTAGGAGAAGAACCGGAAGAGCGTGCCCAGGCCCACCCCGACCACGTTGCCCGCGATGTTGCTCGCGAGCGGGCCGTCGAACCCCAGCACGTACACCGAGAACCCCAGGCAGGCCAGCTGGAGGAGCATCCCGACGCCGTTCATCAGCAGGAACAGCGCGGTCTCGCGGCCGTAGCCGGTCCGGGCCCGGTCGCCGAAGGTCCAGAACCGGTTGCCCACGAAGGCCACCGCGATCGAGCACAGCGTCCCGATCACCTGCCCCGTGAGCGGGCCCGCCCCGGCCGCGCTCCACAGCAGGTTGGTCGTCCCCAGCTGGACCACGTAGGCCACGGCGCCCACGGAGCCGAACTTGCCCACCTCCCGGACGAGCTTGGCGATCCCGGGATGGCGGGAGAGGAAGTCGCGCACGTTCTGCGCCTCCGGTCCTGTGGTCGGGGTGGTCGGATCCGCCTCCGCGCGGACCGGTCCCGGCCGGGCCGCCGACCAGGGGCGGAGGGGGCCCGGGACCGCCGCGTCCGCACGCCCTAGACTCTAGCCGGGGGTCGCACCAGGACCCCGGCCGCGGGTTCCGAGCCGATCCGGCCAGGTCCCGCCGCGCGGGGCCGTCCCGTCACCGCGGTTGACGAGCAGCATGTGAGTTGAGGAACTGTGAGCGAGCGTAACCGCACCGTCCCGCGCGTGGGAATGGTGGGAGGGGGCCAACTCTCCCGGATGACCCACCAGGCGGGCATCGCCCTGGGGGTCGACTTCTCGGTCCTGGCGTCCAGCCCCGCCGACAGCGCCGCGCTGGTGTGCGGTGACGTCTCCCTGGGCGACGACCGCGGCCTCGACGACGTCCTGGCCTTCGCCAAGGCCCACGACGTGGTCACCTTCGACCACGAGCACGTGCCCGAGCCCGTCCTGCGCGCGGTCGAGGAGGCCGGGGGCCTGCTGCGCCCCGGCCGCGACGCGCTGCGCTTCGCCCAGGACAAACTGCGCATGCGCACCCGTATGGCCGAGCTGGGCGCGCCCTCGCCGCGCTGGCGTGCCGTCACCACCCTGGAGCACGTCACGGCCTTCGCCGGGGAGACCGGGTGGCCGGTCGTGCTCAAGGCGGCCCGCGGCGGCTACGACGGCAAGGGCGTGTGGGTCGTCGGTGACGCCGACGAGGCCCGCGGGGTCGTGGACCGCGCCGCCGCCGAGGAGGTGCCGCTCCTGGTCGAGGGGAAGGTGGACTTCTCGCGCGAGCTGGCCGTGCAGGTCGCCCGCTCCCCGCACGGGCAGGTCGCGGTCTACCCGGTCGTGGAGACCGTGCAGCGCGGCGGCATCTGCCACGAGGTGATCGCCCCCGCCCCGGACCTGTCCGAGGACAAGGCCACCCACGCCCAGCAGCTGGCCATCGAGATCGCCCAGGCGCTGGACGTGACCGGGGTCCTGGCCGTGGAGCTGTTCGAGACCGCCGACGGCGTGGTCGTCAACGAGCTGGCCATGCGCCCGCACAACTCCGGCCACTGGAGCATCGAGGGCGCGCGCACCTCCCAGTTCGAGCAGCACCTGAGGGCCGTGCTGAACCTGCCGCTGGGCTCGCCGCGCACCAACGCGCCCTACACCGTCATGGCCAACCTGCTGGGCGGCGAGGACCCCGAGGTCTACCGCCGCTACCTGCACGTGATGGCGAAGGACCCCGAGGTGAAGGTGCACTTCTACGGCAAGGACGTGCGTCCGGGCCGCAAGATCGGGCACGTCACCGTGATGGGTGAGGACTACCGTGACCTGCTGGCGCGCGCGCGAGACGCCGCCGCCTACCTGCGAGGAGACGAACAGTGACCGACAGCGCCAACGGGCGGGACGCGAGGGGCCCCGTGGTGGGCATCGTGATGGGCTCGGACTCCGACTGGCCGGTGATGCGTGAGGCGGCCGAGGCCCTGCGCGAGTTCGACGTCCCCTTCGAGGCCGACGTGGTCTCGGCGCACCGCATGCCGCACGAGATGGTCTCCTACGGAGCCGAGGCCGCCGGCCGCGGCCTGAAGGTGATCATCGCCGGCGCGGGAGGGGCGGCGCACCTGCCGGGCATGCTGGCCTCGGTGACCACCCTGCCGGTGGTGGGCGTCCCGGTGCCGCTCAAGTACCTCGACGGCATGGACTCGCTGCTGTCCATCGTGCAGATGCCCGCCGGGGTGCCGGTGGCGACCGTGGCCGTGGGCGCGGCCCGCAACGCGGGTCTGCTGGCGGTGCGGATGCTGGCCGCGGGCGACCCCGCGCTCACCGAGCGCATGGCCCGCTTCCAGGAGGAGCTGAAGGAGCAGGCCCACGCCAAGGGCGAGCGGCTGCGCCGCGAGGTGGAGAACGGGGGCAGGCCCACCGGCTTCGGCCGCTAGCCCGCCGACGCCCGAACGGCCCCGGTACCCGTCACGGGTGCCGGGGCCCTCGCGTGTCCGCTCAGCCCTCGGAGGGCAGGAGGAGGCGCAGGCCCTCGACGGCCTGCTCCACGGTCGGCAGCGCTTCCGGGTCGATGAGGTACTGGATGAGGTAGCCGGTGACGAAGTTGTAGGCCATGGAACCCAGACCGGCCTCGACGGCCGGGTCGACCTCCCCGGGCTCCAGGTCGAGCAGGAGCGCGGCCAGCCCCCGGCGGGCGCCCCTGAGGCCCTCGGCCAGCACGGCGCGGACACCGTCGTCGAACTGGGCCTGCGCGTAGGCCTGGACACTGGCGACGAGCAGGTCGCGCTCCTCGGGCAGGGTCCGGAAGAGCGAGTCGAGCAGGACGCGCAGCCTGTCGGCCGGGGCCTCGGCGCGTGAGGCGCTGACGGCGGCCCCGAAGGTGTCGCCCCACTCCCCGGTCGCCTCGATCACGGCCGTGTTCATGAGGTTGTCCTTGGACCCGAAGTGGTACCCGATGGAGGCCAGGTGCGCTCCGGAGGCGGCGGCGATGTCGCGCGCCGTGGTCTTGCTGTAGCCCTTCTCCACCAGGCACTTCCTGGCGCCCGCCAGCAGGTCTTCGCGTTGGCTCATGACCGCGATCCTAGCATCTGGACGTACGTACATATTGACACCTGATTTTGACGTACGTACGATCACGGCCATGAACCCTCGACGCGCCACCGCCCGCACCTGGGCCGGACTGGCCCTCCTACTGATCCCGGCACTGCTGGTGTCCATGGACATCTCGGTGCTCTTCGTCGCCGCGCCCGCCATCACCGAGGCGCTGCGACCCACGTCCGCGCAGTGGCTGTGGATGATGGACGTCTACGGCTTCGTGCTCGCCGGACTGCTCGTCACCATGGGAAGCCTGGGCGACCGGATCGGCCGCAGGCGCCTGCTGCTCACCGGCGGGGTGCTCTTCGGCGCCGCGTCCGTGCTGCTGGCGCTGGCGCCCTCGCCGGAGCTGTTCATCGCCGGGCGGGCCCTGCTGGGCGTGGCAGGGGCGACCCTGGCGCCCTCCACGCTCTCCCTGGTCCGGGACATGTTCACCGACCCCCGCCAGCGCGGCGCCGCGGTCGGGGCCTGGACCGTCGCCTTCACCGGCGGCGCCGTCGCCGGGCCGATCCTCGGCGGACTGCTCCTGGAGTTCTTCTGGTGGGGCTCGGCCTTCCTCGTCAACCTGCCGTTCATGGTCGTGCTGGTGGCCGCCGCACCCCTGCTCGTGCCCGAGTCGCGCGACCCGGAGGCCTCCGGCTTCGACCTGCCGGGCGCGGGCCTCTCGCTCGCGGCCGTCCTGGGCCTGGTCTACGGCGCCAAGCGCCTGGCCGAGCACGGGGCCGACCCCCACGCCCTCACCGCCCTGGCGGCCGGAGCGGCGCTCCTGGCTCTGTTCGTGCTCCGGCAGCGCCGTGCCGCGCACCCGCTGATGGACCTCTCGCTCCTCGCCCGCCCCGCTTTCACCGCCGCGATCATCGGCAACCTGGCCCTGTCCTTCGCCGTCGGGGGGATGGGGCTCCTGACCTTCACCTTCCTCCAGACCGTGCACGGCCTGAGCCCGCTCCACGCCGCCCTGTGGGCGCTGCCCACGATCCTGGGCACCGTCCTGGGCGCGGTCCTGGCCGGCTCGCTCGCGCCCCGGGCCAGACCCGGCGTGCTCATGGCGGCGGGGCTGGCCCTCAGCGCGGCGGGGTTCGCGGTCGTGGGCCTGGTGGACGCCGACACCCGCCTGGCGGTGTTCCTCGGCGGCTACACCCTGCTGACCCTCGGGGCCGGCGTCGTCGGAACCCTGGCCAACACCCTGGTCCTGGCCACGGCCCCCCGGGAGCGCGCCGGGGCCGCCGCGGGGATCTCCGAGACCAGCACCGAGTTCGGCACCGCCCTGGGCATCGCGGTCCTGGGCACCGCCGCAGGCGCCGTCTACCGCACCTCCGTGGCGGACGCGCTGCCCTCGGTGGACGGGGCCGCGGCCGAGACCGTCACCGGAGCCCTGGCCGCCGCCCCCCGAGCACAGGACCCCGGGGCCCTGCTCGACGCGGCCTTCGACGCCTACACGGCCGGGGTCAACACCGCCGCCCTCACCGGCGCGGGCGTGCTGGCCGCGGTCGCGCTCCTGGTCGCCGTCGCGCTGCGGAGGCTGCCCCCCGCGACCGGCGGGGAGCCCGGCGCACCGGCCCCGGCCGGGGGAGTCCCGGCCCGTCCGTGACCGGACCGCCCTGCGCGCCGACCGCCGTTCCCCGCGGGGCCGCACCGGTCGCGAGCGGCGCCGGGCCGGTGCGCCCGAGCACCACGGGGGCGGGCGCACCGGCTCCCGTTCACCTCGCCGCGGTGCCGAGGCGGTCGGCGGAGCCCTCGGTCAGGACGCACTCCCCGACCGGGCGCTGCTCCAGGTGGCCGCCCTCCAGGAGCTGGTTGACCGAGGCGTACTCCGCCTCGGGCGCCTCCACGACCCCCTCGGCGGGGACGAGTACCTGTTCGCCGCCGCCGGGCTGCTCGAAGTGCGGGGCGATCGGCCCCACCAGCGCGGTGAACTCCTCGGTCACCTCGTAGCAGTTGTAGTTGTGCTCGGGACCGTCCGGCCACGTGTTCAGCGAGTCCGGCGGCAGGGCGCGCCGTTCGTACGGAGCCCCCGCCGGGGCCAGGAACGTGCCGCGCGGGGACCCGAAGCGGTCCAGCATCCACCCCTCGGGCAGGACCCGCAGCTCGGTCACCGGCTCGCCGTCCTCCACCACGAAGCCCATGTGGTCGGGGTAGTCCCAGCCCTCGGGTGTGGCCCAGCGGTCCAGGAACGCGTCGGGGGAGAGGCCGCCGAGCCGCTCGTACCCCTCCAGCAGCGCGCCGACCGGCCCGTCCTCGGGCAGCTCGGCGGGGCCCAGGCGGGGGTCGCCGCACAGGTACCGCTCCAGGTCCTCCTCGCTCGGCGGCGGGTCGAGCACCGGGCACCGCGCCTCCTGCGGGGCGAACGGCGCCGACGGCGCGGGGGGCGCGGGCACCGCGTGGGCGGGCTGGGCCGCCATGAGCAGGGCCAGCGCGGTGCCGACCGTCACGGAAAGCTTCACGGGTGGGACTCCGTCCGTCCTCGGACACCCGGCACGGCGCCGGGCGTACACGGGCAACTACGGAGTGAAGTCAACCACGGTCAACGCGTCACGATCGGGGTTCCGGCCGAAAAAGCGGACGGCCGGGCCCGCGCGGGCCCGGCCGTGGTGCGTGACGAGGGGGAGGGGCTACTGGCGGCCCAGTGCCCGGTAGGTCCAGCCCGAGGCGCGCCAGTACGTGGGGTCGAGCGCGTTGCGCCCGTCCACGATGCGCTTGCGGGCCACCACCCCGGCCAGCTCCTCCGGGTTGGCCTCGCGGAACTCCGCCCACTCGGTGAGCAGCAGCACCACGTCGGCGCCGCGCGCCGCCGCCAGCATGGAGTCGGCGTAGTTCAGCTCCGGGTGCGCCTCGCGCGCCCGCTCCAGCGCCCGCGGGTCGTACACCGTCACCTGCGCTCCCAGGGAGGCGATGGTGGAGGCCACGTCCAGGGCGGGCGAGTCGCGGATGTCGTCGGAGTTGGGTTTGAACGCCGCGCCCAGCACGGTCACCGTGCGCCCGGCGAAGCTCCCGCCGATCAGCTGGCGGGCGATGTCGATGGTGCGCGCGCGGCGGCGCTGGTTGATCGCGTCCACCTCGCGCAGGAAGGACAGCGCGGGCTCCACGCCCAGCTCGTCGGCGCGCGCCATGAACGCGCGGATGTCCTTGGGCAGGCAGCCGCCGCCGAAGCCCAGGCCCGGGCCGAGGAACTTGCCGCCGATGCGGTCGTCGTAGGACAGCGCCTCGGCCAGCTGGATGACGTCGGCCCCGGCCACCTCCGACACCTCCGCCATGGCGTTGATGAAGGAGATCTTCGTGGCCAGGAAGGCGTTGGCCGACACCTTGACCAGCTCGGCGGTCTGGAGGTCGGTCAGCAGGAAGGGGACGCCGTCGTCGATCTGGCGCTGCCACAGGGCGCGCACGGCCTTCTCGACCCGGGGGGAGTCGGTGCCGATCACGATCCGGTTCGGGTGCAGGGTGTCCTCCACCCCGAAGCCCTCGCGCAGGAACTCCGGGCTCCACCCCAGCTCGGCCTCCTCGCCCACGGGGGCCAGCGCGGACAGCCGGGCGGCCAGGGTCGCCGCGGTGCCCACCGGAACGGTCGAGCGGCCCACGACCACGGTGGGGCGGGTCAGGTGCGGGGCCAGCTGGTCCACCGCGGCGTTGACGTAGCGCAGGTCGGCCGCGCCGGAGTCGTCGCGCTGAGGGGTGCCCACGCAGATCAGGTGCAGGTCGGCGAACTCCGCGGCCTCGGCGAAGGAGGTCGTGAAGTGCAGGCGGCCGGTTCCCAGGTTCGCGGTGAGCAGCTCTTCGAGCCCGGGCTCGAAGAAGGGGACCCTGCCGGAGCGGAGCATGTCGATCTTGGCCTCGTCGACGTCGAGTCCCAGGACCTCGAACCCCATCTCGGCCAGGCAGGCCGCGGTGGTGGCACCCAGGTACCCGGTACCGATGACGGAGACGCGCATACGGTCCGCTTCGACCACTGGTGGTGTCCTTCCTCGCTTTCGTCCGCTCCCGTTTCGCTGGTTGTGCCCGCTGGAGGCGGTCAACACCCTGCTTGAGGGCAGAAAACGGACATTGTTCAGCCTACGGGTGTGCCCGGGGCGCGATGCATCACCTTACGCGCCGGGGCGTGGCGCACGACCGAACGCCGCGTGAACAGTCAGGCGCTCAGGTTACCGGTGGGTCCGGCGTATCGGCCACAGGGGCGTGTTCAGCGTCGGCGACCGAATCTCGGCCCGCGCCCGCCCCGGTCCAGGGGTGTCCACCCGGAGCCGTCCTCCCCGCGGCGGAAGGGCGTGGTCGTCTTGTCCGGGTCGTCCTCGAAGCCGTCGGGACCGTCAACGAACCCGGCACCGGGGTCAGCGGCGGGGTCGTCGGCGGGCCACGCCGGGTCCGGGACGCCGGGGACCGCGTCCGGAACGGTGTCACCGACCGCCCCGCGCCGGTACTCCTCCCGGCTGGCGCGGGCCACGACCCGGCGCCCGGAGGGCGGGGCCCCGTCGTTCGCGGCACGCCAGCGGAGGGGCATCGCCGCGGAGAACAGCAGCAGCGTTCCCAGCGGCAGCGCCACGGCCAGACCCGCGCCCGAGGGGTAGAGGAAGCTGTCCTCGTTCAGCCAGGACAGCGCCGCCCCCATGGACGCCGGGTGCGCGACCGGCCACAGGCTCAGCGCCGTGAGCAGGGCCCCGCTGGCACCGGCCACCAGCGGCGACAGCCGGGACGCCACCAGGTAGGCGCACACCGCCCCCAGCAGCCCCAGCACCACCGCCGACGACACCGTCGCCACGGTCACCTCCCCCTCGGCGAACCGGGGGAGCAGGCCGGACGACCAGGCCGCGGCGACCCACAGCACGGGGGCCAGGGCGACGCCGCCGAGCAGGCCTACCAGATGGTGCAGCACGGTGATTCCTTCCCTCGCGTCACCCGCAGACGTTCTCCCGCGCGGTCGAGACCGAACCGGTCCCCTCCGCGGCCGAGGGCTCCTCCCGCGGGGTGGCGTCCGCGGTCTGCGGGGCCTCGAACGCCGTGTAGTCGAACCCGATCACGATCTGGAGCCCACCGTCCAGTGCGTCGTCCTCGACCGTCTGCGAGCCCGGCATCATCCCGGCCACGTACTCGGCCGCTGCCGCGTCGTCGGGACCGTGGCGCACCTGGGTGGTGGCGACGTCGAGGCTGCTCCAGTTCCGCGCCGGGGAGGTCACCTGGAACCCGGCCGCGGCCAGCTCGGCGTCCAGCTGCGCGCCCAGGCCCGCGGTGCCGATCCCGTTGAACACCTGGACCCGGATGCCGCCGGGCTCCGGCTCGGACCCGGCCCGCTCCTCCTCCCCGGAGCCGTCCACGGGCCGGTCGGCCCGGACCGCGGCGAACAGCTCCCGGGCGGCGGGCTCGTCCCACAGCACGGCGACGTCGCCGCGCGGCGTCCAGTACTCCATGTCGGCGATGGGCACCTGGGTGAAGGTGACCTCGCCCAGGTCGATGTCGCGCATCTGGTACGCGAGCTCGTTGATGGTGCTGGTGTCCAGCCCCTGGTCCACGGTCACCGACGACAGGGCGCTGTCCAGGAAGTCGGTCAGCTTGGCCGGGTCGGAGAGCGTCTCGGTGCTCATCGCCTGGTCGAGCATCGCGGACAGGACCTGCTGCTGGCGCTCGATCCGGTCCAGGTCGCCGCGCGAGGTGGCGCGGGTGCGGGAGAAGGCCAGGGCCTCGGCCCCGTCCACCCGGTGCGTGCCCGCCTCCATGTCCAGCTGGGCCTTGGGGTCGTGGATCGCCTCGGGCAGGCACACCTCGATGCCGCCCAGGGCGTCCACCACGTCCACGAAGCCGTTGAAGTCCACCTCGACGTAGTGGTCGACGCGCACGTCGGTCACCGACTCCACGGTCCGCACGGCCAGCTGGGGGCCGCCGTGGGCGTAGGCGGCGTTGATCTTGTCGGGACCCTGGCCGGGGACGTCCACCCACAGGTCCCGGGGGATGCCGACGACGGTGAGGTGGTCGCGGTCGTGGTTGAGCCGCACCAGCATCATGCTGTCGGAGCGCTGGCCCGGGGTGGAGCCCACGCTCAGGTCCTCCTGGGCCTCCGCGCTCATCTCGTCGCGGTTGTCGGAGCCGATCACCAGGAAGGTCAGGCCGCCGGTCTGCTCGGGGCGCCCCTCCTCGGACAGGCCGCCGAACACGTCGAACCGGTTCAGGGTCCCCGACATCCACCCGGTGAGCGCCCACGAGGTGCCCGAGGCGAGCAGGACCAGCGTCGACAGCGCGCTCATCACCAGCAGGCCGGTACGGCGCCGACGGGTGGCGGCGCTGGGCACGGTCACCCGGCCGGACCTCGGGGAGCGTTCGGGCGGGAGGGGCTGTGAGCGCTGGCGGCGGAACTCCTCCGCGGGTCCCTGCCGTCCCGCTCTGTCATCGCTCATCGGCGTCCCCGTCCCAACCGGTCAACGGTGTCCTTATCTCTAGGTTGTCACCCGATTCGCCGAAGCGCGCGGGATGTCAACCCCCGGCGTGTTGTCCTCCTCTTTGCCTGGCCCTCTCCTGGTTATGACGCCGTGAACTGCGCGGGGGTTCCGTGCGGGCGGTGTCATCCTGAGCCGTATCCGGTACCGCCACGTGACCGAAATCGCGGTCCGATGCGGTGACAATGTCCTGGCGACCACGCCGGACCCGGCCCGCGGCCGAACGGGACCCCCGCCGTGTCCGGCGAGGGCCCGCACGGGGGCGCCCGCAGCGCGCCGTCCCCCCTCACCACATCCCTCTCGCAGCACGGAGTTCCAGTGACCCACCCCTACCCCGAGGCCGTCTCCAGCAGGAGCTGGCTCGTGGCCCTCCTGCTCTGCCTGTTCCTGGGCACGATCGGCGTCCACCGCTTCTACACGGGCAAGATCGGCACCGGCGTCCTGATGATCCTCACCTGCGGCGGCGCCGGCGTGTGGACGCTCATCGACCTGATCATGATCATCGTCGGCTCCTTCAAGGACGCCGAGGGCAGGCCCGTCAAGAACCAGGGCTGAGACACCGCGACCCCGGCCCGGCGGGCTCCGCCGGGCCGGGACCGCGACGGGTGTGCAGTACCGTTGACGCGCGTACGACACGCTCCTACGCAGTCCCGACACGTCTTGACCCTGGGAAGTGCCCGTGTCCTGGCCGCCTGTCTCCGTCGTCATGCCCGTACTCAACGAAGAGCGCCACCTCGCCGCCGCGGTGGAGCACGTCCTCGCCCAGGACTACCCGGGCGATCTGGAGGTCGTGCTCGGGGTCGGGCCCTCCTCGGACCGCACCCGCGAGGTCGCCGACGGGATCGCCGCCGCCGACCCGCGCGTGAAGGTGGTGGACAACCCGACGGGAAGGACCCCCTCCGGGCTCAACGCCGCCATCGGGGCCTCCTCGCACGACATCGTCGCCCGCATCGACGGGCACGCCATGATGCCCTCGGACTACCTGCGGGTGGCCGTGGAGACGCTCCGCGAGACCGGCGCCGACAACGTCGGCGGGATCATGGCCGCCGAGGGCACGACCCCCTGGGAGAAGGCGGTCGCCGCCGCCATGACCTCCAAGGTGGGCGTGGGCAACGCGCGCTTCCACACCGGCGGCGAGGGCGGTCCGGCCGACACCGTGTACCTGGGCGTCTTCCGGCGCTCGGCGCTGGAGCGGGTCGGCGGCTACGACGAGGCCTTCCTGCGGGCCCAGGACTGGGAGATGAACCACCGCATCCGCACCACCGGCGGCACGGTGTGGTTCCAGCCGCGCATGCGGGTCTCCTACCGCCCCCGGCGCAACGTGCGCCTGCTCGCCAAGCAGTACTTCCACTACGGCCGCTGGCGCAGGGTGGTCTCCCGCCAGCACAAGGGCACCATCAACCTGCGCTACCTGGCCCCGCCCGTCGCCCTGGCGGGTGTGGTCGCCGGGCTGGTCGGCGGCTTCTTCCTCTGGCCGCTGTTCCTGGTCCCGGCCGCCTACCTGGTCCTGGTCACCGCCGCGTCGGTGCCGCTCGGCCGCGGCCTTCCCGCCGCCAGCCTGCCGATGATCCCGCTCGCGCTGGCCACCATGCACATGTCGTGGGGCGCCGGGTTCATCACCAGCCCGCCCGGACTCGGCTCGGACTCGCGCACGGCGCAGGCCGCCCGGGCCTGAGGCGCCTCCCCCGGCCGCTTCCGGCCCCGGCCCTCTCTCGTGCGGGAGAGGGCCTTCTGCTAAGCAGGGGTGAGGGACGGGAAAGGGAAAGTGGGTGCCATGGACGACTTGCGCGGCAACCAGGCCGTGTGGCGGTTCGACGGTGAGACGGTCGCGATCAGGTACGAGGCCCAGGGCTGGTTCAAGGACCCCCTGCTCAAACGGATCGGCCAGCTCGAACTCCCCGTGGCCGCGATCGCCGAGGTCGACTTCCAGCCCGGCGCGGGCCCCAGGAAGGGCTGGCTGCTGCAGCTGCGCCTGCACGAGCGGACCGACCCCTACGCGGCGGTCGGCGCGATGCTCAAGGAGAAGTCCCAGCCCTTCCGGCTCACCGGCCAGGCCAGCGGCGAACTGGTCGCCGAGTACCTGGCCGACCAGATCCGGTTCGCCGCCGAGCAGAGCGGGCCGCCCGCCCCCGACACGGCCGTCCGCCTGGTGCCCCGGCTGCCCTTCCACATCCAGACCTCCGAGGGGACCGCGACCCTGGACGGCTCCACCGTGCGCCTGGTCTGGTCCGGCGGTGAGGCGAGCGGGCGCAAGCGCAGGGCGCAGCGCCGCGAGTACGACCTCTCCGAGATCACCGGGGTGGACTGGGCGCCCTCCGACGGCTGGGAGTGGGGCTACATGCGCCTGGTCACCGCCGACACCGGCGGCAGGGACACCGGCAAACCCAAGCAGGACCTGCACGCCCTCGTCGCCGAGGAGGGGGCGGAGGGCTACGACACCCTGCTCATGGCCGCGGCGGTCACCGCCCACGTGTGGGCCGCGGAGGCGTCGGGGGCCGGCGGCCGGGAGGGGCGCGGCGTCGCCGCCAGGCTCAGGGACCCGCGGTGGTGGCTGGACGCGGCGGCGCGCTCGACCGACCAGCTGCGGGCCCTGTCCGCGGGGTCCGCGGCTCCGGACGCGGGGGAGGGCGCCGGACCCGGAGCCGGACCGGGGGCCGGGGCGGCCTCCCCGCAGCAGGCCCTGGACGCCGCGGGGAAGGCGGACGGCCGACCCGACAACGAGTGGATCTTCCAGCAGATCGAGCGCCTGGGAGAACTGCACGCCAGGGGACTGCTCACCGACGAGGAGTTCTCCGCCAAGAAGGCCGAGCTGCTCGGCCGGATCTGAGACCGCGGCCCGGTCCCGGGACCCGTGGTCCCGGGACCGGGCGGCGGAACCCGGTCGGTGGGATCGGCGCGGTGGGGCGGGGACCCGGTTCAGTACTCCCCGGCGGTGCCGCCCTTGAGCGCGGACACCGTCCCGGGGACGTCGTCCACCACGACCGCGTCCATCCCCGCCTCGGCGAACCGCGCCGCGTCCACCGGGTCCGGACACCAGGAGACGACCTCGATCCCCGCCCGGTGCGCCAGGTCCACGGTGTACTCCACCGACCGGCGGTCCGGCCGGGGCGCGTCGCCGGACAGCCCGAACGAGCGCGCGTCGATCGCCACCACCGGGCACCCCATCCCGGCGGCGCCCGCCACGGCCTGGTCCAGCGGGTTGCGCACGAACGGCATCCACGCCGTGGGCGCCGCCGGAACCTCCTCGCGGACGGCGAGCAGGACGCCCGGGTCGAAGGAGCAGACGAACACCCGGCGGCGTCCGGCCTCCCTGCGCAGGTACGGCAGGAGCAGCGAGACCGTCCGGCGCGAGGGGGCGTCGACCGCGTCCTCCATCACCGACTTGACGTCCACGTCCAGGCCCACCCCGGCCGGGATCGCGGCCAGGCCCTCCTCCAGGCCGACCAGCCCGGCCCCGGCGCACTCGCGCGCGGTCAGCTCCACGATCGCGCGGCCGTCGTCCAGGGCGGCGTTGTGGTAGAGCACCAGCGCGTCGTCGGCGGTGCGGCGCACGTCGATCTCGATCCAGTGAGCCCCCGCCCGCGCCGCCGCGGCGTAGGACTCCGGCGTGTTCTCCCGGGCGCCGTCCACCACGCCGCGCCCCGCGCCGCGGTGTCCGACCACCTCGGTCGCCTCGAAGACCCGGCTCACGCGTCCGCCCCCGACAGGGCGGCGCGCTCGCGCCCGCGGCGCAGCAGCGTCTCGGCGATCTCCACGTCGCCCGGGTTCGTCACCTTGATGTTCGTCTCCTCTCCGGGCACGATCCGCACCTCCTCCTCCGGCAGGTACCGCAGCACCACGCCGCAGTCGTCGGTGGCCACCAGGTCCGGGTCGGCCGAGGCCAGCTCGTAGGCGCGGCGGGCCACACCGAGCCGGAAGCCCTGCGGGGTCTGCATCCTGCGCAGCCGCGCGCGCGGGGGGACCTCCATGATCACCTCGCCGCCGGAACCGCCGGGCGCCACCCGCACCACGGTGTCGGCGCTGGGCACCGCCACCCCGACCGCGCCCGTCTCCGCCAGCGCCGCCACGCACGCGCTGATGACCGCCGGGCTCACGAGCGGGCGCGCCGCGTCGTGCAGCAGCACCAGGTCGGTGTCGGCGGCGCCGCCCATCGCGGCCAGGGCGGCGACGGAGGTGCCGGTGCGGGTCGCCCCGCCGGGGAGGACCGCGGTGACCTTGGTGAACCCGGCCGCGTCGACGATCTCCCGGACCCGGTCGAGGTACTCCTCCACCATGAGCACGACGATCTCGTCGACGTCCGGGCACGCCTCGAACGCGGCGACGGCGTGCTCTAGGATGGGCCGGCCCTCCAAAGGCAGCAGCTGCTTGGGCGCGGGCGCGCCCATCCGCGCGCCCACCCCTCCGGCCAGAACCGCCGCGATCACGCGCGGACGCATGGCTCCACCTCTTCCGTCGTCCACGGCCGCCGTCCACAGCGGCCGGATACCCCCGGTGCGCCCGGTCGCGTTCGGGTTTCCCGGATGTACGGGGGCCCACCCGCCGCCCTCCACCGCCCTCAACGGACGCGCTTCGCGCGCGGTTCCTTCCGGGCCCGCCGACACCGTGTTTCCCAACGACACCGTGCCGCCCGCGGTTCCGCGCCCCGCCATCCGGCGCGGTTCCCCGGGCCCGGTGCGTTCCCGGCCGAGGCTAGCCGACGGTCCGCCGGGCGGCGCCCCCGCCCCGCGCCCCCGCCCGACGGCGCCTCCACCCGGTACGGCGCCCCGTCGCGCACGGCGCTTCGCGCCCCGCGCGGCCTCGGCGCGCCGCGTCCGGCCTCCCTGGGCGAAGGTACAAAACACGCATTGGTGACAGGTGGGGTGGCACAGCCCGTCGTTCGCAGCGGTAACCTATGGACGCCTGTATGGCGTGCCCGGTGCCGACCTCCTCCCAGAAGCGGTCGTTGAACCGGGCGCGGTCCGTGACATCCCCCGGTCGCCCGGACACGCTCCCCCGTTTCGGTACGCCGTACGGGGTGGACCGCGTATGTCGGCCGGTGCGCACAGGCGAGTACGAGCACGCCCGTCCGTCCCCAGCGTGGATCGGACGAGACATCAACCCTTGGAGGTGGCGGTGGCGTCAAGGGCGCTGGCCGTCTGGGAGCACCGGAAGGTCGTCGGCCTCCTGGTCCGGCGCGACCTGAAGGTCAAGTACCAGCAGTCCGTACTGGGGTACGCGTGGACGATGTTGGAGCCGCTGGCTCTGACGATGGTCTACTTCGTCGTCTTCGGCGTCATCCTCAACGCGGAACGGGGCATGCCGGAGGAGGCCCTGGCGCAGGGCGGTTTCCTGCTGTTCCTCGTGGCGGGGATCCTGCCCTGGAACACCTTCGGGGCGATCCTGTCCGAGGCCCCCCGCGCGATGATCACGCACGCCAAGCTGATCACCACCATGAAGGTGCCGCGGGAGATCTTCCCCACGGCCACGGTCGGCACGAAGTTCATCGAGTACCTGCTCACCTGGCCCGTGCTGATCCTCTTCGTGATCTTCCTCGGGGGCAGGCCCTCGTGGGAGGGCGTGCTGGTGTGGCTGCCGCTGGCCGTCGTGCTCCAGTTCGTCTTCGGGCTGGGCCTCACCCTCTTCCTGTCCGCGGTCAACGTGCTGCTGCGCGACGTCGAGCGCCTGGTGCGCATCGCCTCCCGCCTGCTGTTCTACGGCTCGGCGGTCCTGTTCCCCGCCTCGCTGGTGCTCACCGAGCCCAGCGTTCCGGAGTGGGCGAAGACACTTTTCCAGCTCAACCCGCTGCTGGGTATCTTCGAGATGCACCGTGCCGTGTGGTTCGCCGGATTCGACGAACTCACCCCGAGCACCCTCGCGTTGACCTCGTCGGTGGTCGGTTCGATTCTCATGCTGATCATCGGATACTGGACGTTCCGCCGTCTGGAGATGTCCGTCCTGAAGGAGCTGTGATGGCGCAGACGACCTACGGCGCCGGGATCACCACCGGGCCGGTCATCGAGGCCAAGAACCTCGGCGTCAAGTTCGCCGTGAACCGCCGACGCAAGCGCAGCCTGCGCGAGATGTTCATCCACGGCACCAAGCGCGACCCCAACGCCGAGGGCGACGAGTTCTGGCCGCTGCGCGACGTCACGTTCGACATCGGACGAGGCGAGTGCGTGGGCATCGTGGGCAAGAACGGCACCGGCAAGTCGACCCTGCTCAAGCTGATCGCCGGGGTGCTCATCCCCGACGAGGGCGAGGTGCACGTGCACGGCAAGGTGGCCCCGCTGCTGGAGCTGCGCGCCGGGTTCAACGACAACCTGACCGGCCGCGAGAACGTGTACCTGGTCGGCTCCCTGCACGGGATGTCCGAGAAGCAGATCGACGAGCGCTTCGACGAGATCGTCGACTTCGCCGAGATCAAGTCCAAGTTCGTGGACACCCCGGTGCGCCACTACTCCAGCGGCATGAAGGTGCGGCTCGGCTTCGCGCTGATCTCGCAGCTGGAGCACCCGATCATGCTGGTCGACGAGGTGCTCGCGGTCGGCGACAAGGCCTTCAAGCGCAAGTGCTACGAGGCCATCGACCGCATGCTGGCCAACCAGCGCACGATGGTCCTGGTGTCGCACAGCGAGAGGGACCTGCGCCGGTTCTGCAACCGCGGGCTCTACGTCAAGGGCGGCGGGCTCGCCCTGGACACCGACATCGACGCCGCGCTCGCCGCCTACAACGAGGACACCCAGGCGGAGATCGAGGAGCGCAAGAAGCGCGACGCCGAGAAGAAGAAGCGCGCGGAGGAGAAGGCCAGGAAGGCCGCCGAGGCCGACAACGGCGGCGGCGACGGCGGCCAGGCGGCCTGAAGCCGCCCGGGTCCGCCCGGCCTTCCCACCGAACGCGCTGACGCGCTGACGCGCACCACCGGAGACTGCCCGGCGGTGCGCGTCCGGCGTTTCGCCACATGTCCGGACAGGGCCCCGCACCGCCCGACCCCGCCGCGACGATCTGCGCGTGTGTCAGTGATTGAACCGTTACACAGAGTGAGAAACGGTGTCTCCCATCAGAGCTGGGAGAGGACACGTCCATGGCCCACAGCGGCACCGTGGCGCGGCTGGCCGCGCGGATGCTCGAACGCAGACACGTCACCCGCTCCGGGGTGGCCCGGATCGGCGTCCTGGGGGCCGTGGGCGCGGCGGTCTGGTTCTCCCGGGCCGACGCGGTCGGCGGCCTGGCGGGCTCGGCCTTCCTCGGCGCGGTCCTGTTCTGCGACGCGGTCCGCGAGCGCATGCGGGCCGACCGGCGCGACGCCCTCGCCCTGTGGCTCGCGGCGATGCTGTCGCAGCTGCGCGAGTACGCGGTCTACCTCGGCCTGGCGGCGGGCGCCGTGGCCGCCGGGATCGGCGGGGCCTGGGGGTGGGCCGCGGGCGCGCTGGTCGCCCTGGCCCTGCGCGACTCGCTCCTGGCGGCCGGGTCCGCTCCGGCCGTCCCGGAGCCGGGGCCGGGTCGAAGGAGACCCCCCTCGTCCGCCCAGCGGCCCGCTGGCGGCCTTCTGGGGGGTCTGGCGCCCCGCCCGCCGCGGGGGCCGCGCGCCAGCGATCCCGGTCTGACCGAGCGCCTGTTCGGCGCCACTGTGGTGGACGGCACAACGGGCGGTTCGCGTCCGGTCCGCGCCCCCGCCGGGGCCCGCGCCGACAGAACGGCCGTGAACCGGCCCGCGGTGAACGGGGTCTCCGCCAACGGCGTCCGGGTGAACGGGGCCGTCAGGCACGGGACCCCCCTGTGCGGAGGCCCCGAGGAAGGGGCCGGCCCGAACGGCCTACCCCCGAACGGGACCCCTGACCGGGACCGCGCCGACACCGGAGCCGACGACCGCGGCGCGGACGACCGCCCCGCCCCCTCGCCGCTGCGCCGGATCGCGGACTTCCCCCAACCCGTGCGCTTCCTGGCCATCGCGGTGACCGCCACGCTGTGGGACGCGCGCGTCGCCTTCGTCACCCTCGTGGTCGGCTGCGTCGTCGCGGTGACCGCCCAACTCGCCGATCCCGCGCGGAGCCGACAGTGAACGCGAGCGCCGCGCACGGGGGTTCGGACCGGGACCGGTACGACCCGATCCGTCCCGACCTGCGGTTTCTTCGTGATGACAGTCACATGGCGCTCCTGCTCGGCCGGATCGCGCCGGGGGGAGCGCCGCCCCTGCTCACGGCGCTCACCGGACTCCTGGTCGTCGGAACGCTCCTCGCGGCAGGCCACGGACGGCTGGCAGGCATTACCCTGTTCGCACCGGTCGCTGCCCTGCTACTGTCCGGACTGGCCTCGGGCCACCCCCACGACGGACGGTTCGACTGGCTCGTGCCACCCGTCCTGCGCGTCACCGAGTACGGGTACCTGGCGGTCCTGGGGCTGGCGTCCGGTGTACCGGGTCCACTGGTGTTCGTACTCTTGATGGCGGTCGCCTGTCACCACGGCGACGACGTGGCCCGTCCCGCGGTCGGGGCGGCCCGCCCCGCGGGGGTGCGCGCCGCGGCGCTCGGCTGGGACGGCCGCATGCTCGTCATCGCGGTCGCGGGAGCGCTGCACGCGCTCGCCCCCGCCTACGGCATACTCGCCGGATACCTGGCGGTGCTGCTCGTCCGCGAGGCCGTGCGCACCTGGAGCGCGACACCGGTGGCCGACGTACGCGCCAGCGCCGCCCCCGGCGAGGGCGACACGGACCAGGGGGATCCGCGGATCCCCCGACCAGGCCACGCAGACGGGGGCCAACCGGCCGCCGGAACGAACGGGGAGGCGTGAGAGCCCTCCCCGACTAAGGAGGAACACGCCCTCATGCTCGGAATGGTTCTCGCCGCAGGCGCGGGGCGCCGTCTACGCCCCTACACCGACACCCTGCCCAAGGCGCTGGTGCCCGTCGACGGCGAGACGACCATCATGGACATCTCGCTGCGCAACCTGGCGGCGGCCGGGCTGACCGACGTCGTCGTCGTGGTCGGCTACCGCGCGGAGGCGGTCGAGGCGCGCAAGGAGGCACTGGAGGAGCGCCACGGCGTCAAGCTCACCCTCAGCCACAACGACAAGGCCGAGGAGTGGAACAACGCCTACTCCCTGTGGACCGCGCGCGAGTTCTTCTCCGAGGGCGTCCTCCTCGTCAACGGCGACACGGTTCACCCCGTGAGCGTCGAGGAAACGCTACTCGCCGCACGGGGACCGGAACTGCTCCTCGCGGTGGACAGCGTGAAAAGCCTCGCTGACGAGGAGATGAAGGTGACCCTGGACGAGGAGGGCCACCTGCGCACGATCACCAAGCTCATGGACCCGGCCACCGCCGCGGGCGAGTACATCGGCGCCACCCTCATCGAGGGCTCCCTGGACGCCCGTCTCGCCGACGCCCTCAAGGCCACCTGGGAGCGCGACCCGCAGCTGTACTACGAGGACGGCTACCAGGAGCTGGTCAACCGCGGCGAGAAGGTCGCCGTGGCGCCGATCGGCGAGGTGGACTGGGTCGAGGTCGACAACCACGACGACCTGGCCAAGGCGAGGGAGATCGCATGCCGCTACTAGCCCGCATGCTCCCCTCCCCGCTGGCGATCGACGTGCGCCGGGGAGCCGTCTCCTCCCTCGGGACGCTGCTCGCCGACCGCAGGATCGCCACCGAGGGCCGCATCGCCGTGGCCGTCGGCCCGGGGCAGGGGGCGCAGATCGCCTCCGAGCTGGACCTGCCCAACTGCGAGGTCTTCCACGTCGAGGAGGGCACCGTCGACGCCGCGACCGAGCTGGGAAAGAAGCTCCGCTCGGGCGCCTACGAGGCGGTCGCCGGGATCGGCGGCGGCAAGACCATCGACGTGACCAAGTTCGCCGCCACCATGGCGGGGATCCCCATGGTGGCCGTGGCCACCAACCTCGCGCACGACGGCATCGCCTCGCCGGTCAGCTCGCTGGAGCACGAGGGCGGCAAGCCCTCCATCGGCGTGACCATGCCCATCGCCGTGGTCATCGACGTCGACTACGTCCGGGCGGCCCCCTCGCACCTGGTGCGCTCGGGCATCGGCGACGTGGTCAGCAACATCTCCGCCATCGAGGACTGGGAGCTGGCGGGCCGGGTCAACGGCGAGCCGGTGGACGGCATGTCCGTCACCTTCGCCAGGGTCGCGGCCGAGGCGGTCCTGCACCGCCCGGACTCGGTGGAGTCCGAGGCCTTCCTCACGGTGCTGGCCGAGGGCCTGGTGCTCTCGGGGATGGCGATGTCGGTGGCCGGGTCCAGCCGCCCCGCCAGCGGCGCGTGCCACGAGATCCTGCACGCGGTCACCCAGCTCCACCCGGGCACCAGCAACCACGGCGAGCTCGCCGGGCTGGGCGCGCTGTACGCGTCCTTCCTGCGGGTGCGGCACCTGGACTGGTCGCAGGCGCGGATGAACGAGATCCGCGACTGCCTGATCCGTCACGAGCTGCCCGTCGTGCCCTCCGACGTCGGACTCGACGAGGCGGAGTTCGCACGGGCGGTGGTCCACGCCCCGGACACCCGTCCGGGCCGGTTCACCATCCTGGAACACCTGAACCTCTCCGAGGACGAGATCGGACGGAGCGTCAAGGACTATGTCGAAGCCGTCGGTCGCTGAGGTCCGCGCGGGCGGCCAGCCCGCCGGCATCAAGGAGAGGACGAACGAGGAGCACTGGGCGGGCCGCCTCTACATGCGCGACCTGTCCCCGTACCTGACCACGTTCTTCGTCCGGCTCGGCGTCCCCCCCAACCCGATCACCTACCTGATGATGGCCTTCGGCGTGCTCGCCGGGGTCGTGGTCGCCTTCGGCGGCCTGTGGTCGGCGATCGCGGCGGCGCTGTTCGTGCAGGTGTACCTGCTGCTGGACTGCTCCGACGGCGAGGTGGCGCGCTACACCGGCCGCACCAGCGTGGCCGGGATCTACCTGGACCGCATCGGCCACTACGTGTCCGAGATCGCGCTCCTCATCGGCCTGGGCGTGCGCGCCCAGGGCGGGTGGGAGCCGGGCGGCTGGGTGATCCTGGGCATGGCCGCGGCGATCGGCGTGGCGCTCATCAAGGCCGAGACCGACAACGTGGTGGTGGCGCGGGCCAAGGCGGGCCTGCCGGAGAAGGTCTCGGACGAGGCGATGCGTCCGCGCTCGTCCGGGCTCAGCCTGGCCCGCCGCCTGGCCTCGGCGCTGAAGGTGCACCGCCTCATCCAGGCCGTGGAGCTGTCCCTGATCGTCGTGGTGGCGGCCGTGGTGGACGCCTTCCTCGGCGACCTGACGGCCACCCGGATCCTGGTGGCGGCGTGCGCCGCGGTGGGCGTGCTGATGAGCTTCGCGCACTTCGTGAGCGTGCTCGCCTCGCGCCGCCTCGAATAGCGCGGACACTTCGGGCGCCCCCGGCCCGAACCGGGTCGGAGCGTCACGAACGACGCGCCGATGACGTTGACGTCACGAACGGGGCCGTGCAGGTTACCCTGTCCACGGTCCCGTCCACCTTCCCTTTATTCTTTCGTTAGTCTGTTCCTGCGATCGTTGGCCGTGTGTCAACCTTCCAGTAACACTTCGTCCACTGAACGGTCGCAACCATGGCCACACCCGTGATTCCGTCCTCACCGAGCCCGGAGAAGCCGGAGGTGACGGTCTCCCCAGCGCCCAGAGCCGAACGGAGCCGCCCCCAGGTGTCCGCGCCCACCCTGTCCTGCGTCCTGCTGACGATGGGCAACCGTCCGGCCGAGCTGCGCCGCGCCATCACCAGCGTGTTCGAGCAGGAGGACGCGGACGTCGAGGTCGTGGTCGTCGGCAACGGCGCGGACCTGCCGGAGCTGCCCGAGGGCGTCACACGGGTGCGCCTGCCGGAGAACGTGGGCATCCCCGAGGGACGCAACCACGGGGTGCGCGCGACCAGCGGCGACATCATCCTCTTCCTGGACGACGACGGCTGGTACCGCTCCAGGGACCTCGCCCGCCACGTGCGCGAGCGCTTCGCCGCCGACCCGTCGCTGGGCGCGCTGTCCTTCCGTATCGCCGACCCCGACGGCGGCCCCGACCAGCGCCGCCACGTGCCGCGCCTGCGCGTGGGCGACTCCCGCAAGTCGAGCGTGGTGACCACGTTCCTGGGCGGGGCGTGCGCGATCCGGCGCACCGCCTTCGAGGCCGGGGGCGGCCTGCCGGGCGACTTCTTCTACGCGCACGAGGAGACCGACCTCGCCTGGCGGATCATGGACGCGGGCTACGGGATCGAGTACGACGCCGACGCGGTGATGTACCACCCGGCGGTGGCGCCGACCCGGCACGAGAACTTCTACCGGCTCAACGCCCGCAACCGGGTGTGGCTGGCCCGCCGCAACCTGCCCTGGCCCCTGGCCGCGGCCTACCTCGGCACCTGGGTCGGGCTGACCGTGCTGCGCGAGCGCGACCGCGACGCGCTGCGCTCGTGGTTCGGGGGCTTCCGGGAGGGCTGGCGCGAGGAGGCCGGTCCGCGCACCCCGATCAGCTGGTCGACCGCGTGGCGGATGACCCGCGCCGGACGCCCGCCGATCATCTGAGCCCCCGGCCGGCGCCGGCCGGGGCCCGCCGCCCCCCGCGCGCCGGTGGCCGGTCCGGCCACGACAGCGAAAAGCCCCCTCGACCGACGGGCTCCGGAGTTCCAGAACTCCTCGGACCCACCGGTCGAGGGGGCTTTTCGCTCAGCTGGTGGCCGCGTCGCGGTGGCGCACCTGGGGGGCGCGATCCTTCGGCACGAAGTGGGGCCAGGTCGGCGTTCCGCATTCGGCCGCGTGCAGTGCCGCGCGCACGTTGGCGGAGAACAGGCGTGAGGCGTCCTCCAGGGTTCCGGCCTCCACACCCATCGTCACCGAGAGCGTGCGGTTGGCCAGGCTTCCGACCACGTCGGGGTCGACGATGCCGGGATCGCACTCCTGGAGGTTGTCCAACTCGTCGACGAAGCGGTCGACGAAGTCGTCGAAGTCCCGGTCACTGTCGGCGCCGTTCCGTGCTTCGAAGGAAAGGTCGGCTACGAGGTGGTGTGTGGTCACAGGTTCCGCTCCTCCCAGCATGTGGCCCGACGCAGCTGCCCCAGCAGGTCCTTGAGGTAATTTGCCCCGGAGGGCGTGAGCTTAACGGTCTTGAAGTGTTTCTCCGGGCACGGGCAGTACATCTTGTAGTACTTCCTCCTGCGCTCGACCCTCCACTGCCTGACCTCGGCTGCCCGGAGCACGGATTCCAGATCCTTGTTCGGGTGTCGTGGACGAACCATACGCAGTCCCAGCCGGTCGCACAGAGGGGAGAGGGGTCGGCGCCTGAGCTGCTGTGGCCCAAGCGTAGGTGAAGCCTAGGGGAGCGGGCTCCGACGGACCGGCGGTTCGGCGTTTTCGACCCGGATTCCTCGGGGCGGGACGCGGCGGGGGCAGGGCGGCGGCCGCGGCCTCGATGCGGTGACGGAAAACTGTTGCCGCTTGACAATAGTTGACTCTGGCGGCATTGTTTGCGGTTGGGAAGCCCGCCCCGAGGTGGCGGCTGCCCAGGGCAGGGCGGGGACGCCGGGGTTCCACCCAGACGTGGCGCCGGGCCGACCGTCCGGTCCGCACCAGTGGCTCAGGCCGTGCGGAAGTTCGGCTGGTCGGAACTCTCGGAGCGTTCCTCGGAGCGGCTCGCCGCCTCGCGGAAGGACACGAGCCCTTCCATGAGCATCACCCGCTTGCGCGGGGGCATGCGGGCGATGACCTCGTGGAGCTCAGCCTCCCTGCGGGCCCTCAGGTCGCGCAGGAAGGTCCGGCCGCTCTCGCTCAGCCAGAGCCTCAGCTCACGACGGCTGTTCGGACTCGGCGTCCGGGTCACGAAGCCGACCGCCTGGAGGCGGTCGCACAGCCTGCTCACGGACGGAGGAGTGGAACCCAGGCGCTCGGTCACCGTACGCAGGTTCACACCGTCCTCCTCCTCAAGGATGAAGAGGACCTTGAGCTGCGGAGGGGAGACCGGTGAGGAGGCGACCTCACGGCCGCGCCCCCAGAGCACTTCCATGAGTTCGGTGACGGTGGAGGCCGCACGGGCTGCTTCGGCTGTCGGTTCCTGCGATTCAGGACTCACTTTCCACTCTCACACGTCGCGTCTGTGAGCTGTACCCATCCGGCATCGGAAATGGGGTACCTCTACGACCATAACGGAACGCCCCGTTCCGCGCCCGCCGACCGTACCCGTGCCGGTGTGCGGGATACTTCTCCAATCGGCACAGAAAAAACAGGTCGAGCCAGTGAACAGATACGAGACCGTAGCGCGGTCCCTCCGCGAGGCCCAGCCGCACGGGCTCATGGCGGTCCTCCGTGGGGCTCTCTCCGAGGACTACGCGGCGGTGTCCGCCGAACTCTTCCTCGCTGACTACGGACTCAAGGTACTCTGCCACGTCCCCGATCCGCCCGGGGAGTGCGCGGGGGAGTACTCCGTCTTCAACAGTGTCGTGGGCAGGGTCTTCGGCGCTCAGGAGACCTTCGTCGAGGACAGCTTCGGCTCCGAGGCCGTCACCGTTCACCTTCCGGTGAGCGCCCGCGGCGACCGCCTGGGCGTGCTCACCGTCGAACTGAAGGCGGCCGACTACTCCGCCGGGGTGCTCGCCGAACTGGGGCAGGTCGCCAGCCTGCTGGGCCACGAGATCCTCGTCGCCGAGCGCGACACCGACGTCTACCGGACGCTGCGCCGCAGGGACCGCCTCACCCTGGCCGCCGAGGTCCAGTGGGACCTGCTGCCGGGCCGGGGATTCGAGTGCCCCGAGTACAGCATCGGCGCCCAGCTGGAGCCGGCCTACTCCATACGCGGCGACAACTTCGACTGGTCGGCCGCGCCGGACCGGCTCACCCTGGGCATCACCAACGGCATGGGCGAGGGCATCGACGCCTCGCTGCTGACCAGCCTGGCGGTCAACGCCCTGCGCAACGCCCGCCGCAGCGGGATCCCGCTGGCCGACCAGGTCGCCCTCGCCGACAAGGCCGTCTACGCCCACTACCGGGGAGAGCGCTACCTGGACGTCCTCCTGCTCGGCTTCGACCTGGCCACCGGCGAGGTGCAGGCGGTCGACGCGGGCTCGCCCCTCCTCTACCGCCTGCGCGGCGACCGCGTCGAGCAGCTGCCCTTCGAGGCCCAGCTGCCCATGGGCATGGCCGAGGACACCGTCTACACCGCGGAGCGCTTCCGGGTCGAGCCGGGCGACCGGCTGGTGTTCGTCAGCGACGGCGTGTTCGACGCCAAGGGGCCGTCCGAGGAGGAGACCTTCGGCAGCCGGGCACTGTCCCTGGCCATCCTGGCCACCAGGCTGGTGCCCAGCGCCTCCGTCCCCCAGGAGGTCCTGCGCCACCTGGCCGAGTACCGCGGTGAGCACGAGTCCGTCGACGACGCGCTGGTGGTATGCCTGGACTGGCGGGGCCGGAGCGAGCCGGAGTAGGCGCCTCGGCCGCCTCCGGCGCGCGCTGCGCCCCGTTTCCACCCGGCCCGCGTCTGGTAGACAATTGCCACGCGGCAAACAACGCAGGACCCCCCTTCCAGCGACACGCAGGACCACGAGGAGATGTATGACTGACGGAGCATCCGACCACTCCGGGTCGGGCGCGCGGATCGTGTCCGCCTTCCTCCGGCGCCGCAGGGAGCAGATCGCCCAGCGGTGGGCCGACCTGTCCCTCTTCCAGACGGTGTTCACCGTCACCCGGGACGAGGCCGTCGAGGCCTGCCACGCGGTCGTCGACTCCCTCGCGGTGGTCGCCGACAGCGGACGCGTCGACGACCTGGAGGCCCCGGGCTTCCACCCCGTCCGCGATCAGCTCGTCGCGATGACCGCCTCGCGGACCAGGTCGGGGCTGTCCATCGCCCAGGTCGACCGCGAGGTCGGCGTCCTGGGCGAGGCCGCGATGGAACTGCTGGTCGCGGACGCCCCCGAGACCGGGCCCGACGAGCTGTGCGACGTCCGCATCCAGCTCGTCACGCTGTTCGCCACCCTGCGGGTCATGGTCGTGGAGAGCATGCTCCAGGAGAACCAGGAGATCATCCAGCGCCAGCGCCAGCAGCTCCTGGAGATGGCGACCCCGGTCGTCAAGCTCTGGGACCGCCTCGTCGCCGTGCCGCTCATCGGCATGCTCGACAGCGCGCGCAGCCAGGTGGTGATGGAGAACCTCCTGGAGGCCATCGTCGAGCACAAGGCCACCATCGCCATCCTGGACATCACCGGCGTGTCCACGGTGGACTCGCTCGTGGCGCAGCACCTCATGAAGACCGTCGCCTCGGCGCGGCTCATGGGCGCGGAGTGCGTGATCTCCGGTATCCGCCCCGCCATCGCCCAGACCATCGTCCAACTCGGCCTCGACCTGGGCCCGGTCACCACCCGCGCCAGTCTGGCCGACGCGCTGGAGTGGGCGCTGGAGCGCCGTCAGCGCAACGTGCGGTCCGTCAAGGGCCCCGAGAGCTGATTGGACAGGTACGTGACTAGTCCTCCCACCATCCCGGTCCTCGACCTCGGCGGGTTGCTGCTCGTGAGCATCCAGGGCGAACTCCCCGACGAGGCCGCGGTCGATCTCCAGAACGACGTGACCGCCGCGGTGGCCGACACCGGTTCGCGCGGACTCATCATCGACATCAGCTCGCTCGACATGGTCGACTCCTTCCTCGCACGCGTCCTCGCCGAGGTGGCGGCCTCCTCCCGGCTCCTCGCGGCCAGGACCGTCCTGGTCGGCATGCGCCCGGCGGTGGCCATCACCCTGGTCGAACTGGGCCTGACCCTGCCGGGCATGGACACCGCCCGCACGGTCACCGAGGCGGCGGCCAGCTTCGGGGTCACCATCGAACGGAAGGATCGGCCGGAACGGGGCGCGACGTGAGCCGGACCTCCGCGGAACCGATCCACGTGCCCATCCGCAGGGACACCGACCTGACCGTGGTCCGCCAACAGGTGCGCGCCCTGGCACAGCAGACCGGATTCGGCCTGGTCCAGCAGACCAAGCTCGTGACCGCGGCCAGCGAGCTGGCCCGCAACACACTCCTGCACGGCGGGGGCGGGTCCACCGAGATCCGCGTCGTCCACGGCCAGGCGGGACAGGGACTGCGCGTGTCCTTCGTCGACTCCGGGCCGGGAATCCCCGACGTGGACATGGCCCTGACCGACGGCTACTCCACCGCGGGCGGCCTGGGCATGGGCCTGAGCGGCTCCAAACGCCTCGTGCAGGAGTTCGAGATCGAGAACCTCCCCGAGGGAGGGACCAGGGTGACCATCACCTCCTGGGCCGACCCCTACGGGCGCGGAGCCCGATGACCAGGGTCTGGGACCTGGCGGTCACCGACGCCACGCACGTGTCCGACGCGGCCCGGACCGCCCGCAAGGCCGCGCTCGGCATCGGTCTGGACGGGGCCGCGGCGGACGCCGCGGCCCTCGCCGCGTCCGAACTGGCGACCAACATGTGCAGGTACGCCGGCGGTGGGCGCTTCGTTGCGGAGGAGGCCAGGGAGCCGTGGGGAACGGCCCGGGCCCTGCAGATCCTCGCCCTGGACCACGGCCCCGGGATCCCCGACGTCCCGCGCGCCATGGAGGACGGCTTCTCCACCTCCGAGGACTCCCTGGGGGCGGGGCTCGGCGCCTGCGCGCGCGCCGCCGACTTCTTCGAGGTCCAGAGCGCTCCCGGGAGGGGGACGGTCGCGGTGGCCCGGTTCGCCCGGCCCGCCGACCGCGCGCTGTTCGGCGCCCGCGCGGCCACGGGCGGGATACACGTCCCCCTGGGCGGCTACAAGCTCTCCGGGGACGCCCTGGCCTTCCGCAGCGGCGGAGCCCTGCGCACGGTCATGCTCGCGGACGGACTCGGGCACGGTGAGGCCGCCTCGGAGGCCGCCGACGTGGCCTCGCGCTTCGTGACCGGGAGCCGGGGAGGGACCCCCGACACGCTGTTGCGCGGGCTGCACGAGGCGCTGCGGCGTACGCGCGGGGCGGCCGTGGCGATCGTCGAGATCGACGAGTCCCGGGGCCGCCTCACCTTCTGCGGGGTCGGCAACATCGGCGCGCGCCTGTACCGGGGCGGGCGCTGGGAGACACTGCTCTCCCAACCCGGGATCGTGGGGGCCTTCTCCCTGCGGACGCCGGTCCCGGCCCGGCGGGAGTGGTCCCCGGGCGACATGCTCATCCTGCACAGCGACGGGGTGCCGGGACGCTGGAAACCCGAGGGCGTCGAGGCACTGCGCGGCCACGACGCCGCGGTCGTGGCCGGAGCGGTGTTCCGGGACTCGGGCAGCGCGGCCCGTCCGCTGCGCGACGACACCAGCGTCGCCGTGGTCACGCACACCGCACGCCCTGACGGGGGAGGACGATGACGCAACCGCTGCTCGACCTGCGGGTCCGCGGCACGGTCGACGCGGCGCGGGCACGCGCGGCCATGGCACGCGTGCTCGGCGCCGCACGAGGCGGGGACGAGGCCGAACTGGAGTTCCTGGACGGCGCCTCCTCGTCGGCGCTGCGCGCGGCGGAACCCGACGGCCCGGCCGCGCTGGCGGTGGAGCTGTCCGAGGACGGGCTCGTGCTGCGCGCCACCGTCCGCGACGGCGCGGGGGAGAACTGTTGGGAGTCCGCCCTGCCCCTCCCCGAGCCCCTCGACCCGGAGGCCGCGGCGGACGGCGGTCAGGAGGAGGCCGACGCCGAACTCCTGGCGGCGGAGCTGCTGCGCACCTCCGAGCGCGCGGGGAGGGTGGCCGCCGTCGCGGCCGAGCGCGCACGCGAGCTGGAGTGGCACCAGCGCGAGCTGGAGGAGACCAACCAGGGCGTGCTCGCGCTGCACGCCGAACTCGCCGAGGCCAGCGACGAACAGCGCAGGCTCCTGGCGGCCGAGCGGGCGGCCCGGGACCAGGCGGAGGCCGCCCGCAACAGGCTCACGTTCCTCTCCACGGCCAGCGCGAGGCTCATGACCTCCCTGAACCAGTCGGAGATCTTCGCCCGCCTCCAGGACCTGCTCGTGCCCGAGCGCGCCGACGCCGTCGAGGCGTGGCTCACCGACGAGGACGGCGGCCTGTGCGCCTCCGACGCGCGTGAGGCAGCCGTGCCGGACACGGTGCTCCTGGCCGCGGCCCGGCAACGCCCGACGGACGCCCTGGCCGGGGAGGGAGAGCTGGCCCTCCCCCTGCTCACGGGCTCGGGGCTGCTCGGGGTGCTGCTGCTGCGCCGCACCGACCCCCTGGACGCCGACGACGAGGTCGTGCTGGTCGAACTCGCGCGGCGGGCGGCGGCTTCGCTGGACAACGCGCGCCGCTTCGAGCGCGAGCGCGACACGGCGGCCACCCTCCAGCGCGCCATGCTCACCGAGCTGCCCGAGACCCCGGGGATGGAGCTGACGGCCCGCTACCTGCCCGCCACGCGCGGGATGAACGTGGGCGGCGACTGGTACGACGTCTTCTCGCGGGGCGACGGCGAGTTCATCGGCGTGGTCGGCGACGTCACCGGGCACGGCATCCACGCGGCGGTGATGATGGGCCAGCTGCGCACGGCCCTGCGCGCGTACGCGCTGGAGGAGCGCAGCCCGGCCGTGCTGCTGGAACGCCTGCACCGGCTGCTGGGCCACCTCGAACCGGACCTGTTCGCGACCGCGGTCATCGTGCGCTTCCGGCCGGGGGACCCCGAGGTGGTGATGGCCGGGGCCGGGCACCCGCCGCCGCTGTGGCGCGACGGCGAGGGCAGGGCGGAGGCGGTGCCCCTGCCGTCCGGCGGCATGCTCGGCCTGCCGGTGGAGCTGTCCTACACCGACCACACCGTCGAACTGCCCCCGGGCGCCGCGCTGCTGCTGTACAGCGACGGCCTGATCGAGCGGCGCGGGGAGTCCATCGACGACGGGATCGCGCGCCTGGTGGAGGGCTTCGGGGGACCGCCGTACTGGCGGGGCGGCCCGGACAAGGCGGCCGACGACCTGCTGGACGCCATGGTCAAGTACCAGGACTGCGACGACGACGTGTGCCTGCTGGTCTTCCTCGCAGCCGAGCGGGACGCCCCGCGGGCGGACGGGTAGCGGCGGCCCGGGTCCGCGCGCGCGAGGGGCCGGGCACCCTCGGTGCCCGGCCCCTGACGCGGTGCCCCGCCCCCGTCGCCCGCCCTCCCGGGGCCGGCGCAGGGGCCGCGGATCAGATCTCGGTGAAGGCCTCGTCGTACTCCAGGCGCGGCAGGCGGTCGAACCACGCGTCCGGGCCCGGCCTGCCGACGTTCATGACCACCAGGGGCCGCAGTGTGGAGTCCTCGCCGAAGAACTCGCGGCGCACGCCCTCGGCGTCGAAGCCGGTCATCGGCCCTGCCGCCAGACCTGCGGCGCGCACGCCCAGGACCAGGTAGCCGATCTGGAGGAACGCGTTCTGCAGGGCCATGCTCTCGCGGGCCTCGACGGGCATCCCGGAGAAGTTGTCCCGGGCGTCGGGCGCGACGGGGAAGGTCTTCGGGAAGTGCTCGTGGAAGTCGGAGTCCGCGGACAGGATCAGGGTGAGCGGCGCCGTCGAGGTCTTGGGGGCGTTGTTGCCCGCCATGTGCGCCACGAGGCGCTCGCGGGCCTCGGCCGAACGCACCACGGTGACCCGCAGCGGCTGGTTGTTCATGGCGGTCGGCCCGTACTTGACCAGGTCGTGGATCGCGCGGACCTGCTCCTCGGTGACCGGCTCGTCGGTGAAGCTGTTCGCGGTACGGGCGTCCCGGAAGAGCAGGTCCTGGGCCGCCTTGTCGAGTACCAGCGCGTCAGTCATGTGTTTCCTCGGTCGTGCTCGTGGTGTGGCGGGGGGCCGTGCGGAGTCGGCTCCGACGTGGACCACAACACTTGTTGACGAGGAAGATATTTCTTGGACTGGAAGTGGGGTCAGTCACGCACGGGAGTGCGCTGGCGACTCCGCGGGGGCGGCACGACGGCCAGCGGCCCGCCGGAGGCCTCGTCCGCCCACGCCTCCAGGCGCTTGACGAACAGGCGCGCCTGGACCGGCCAGTGGAAGGAGGTCCGCGCGATCCGGTGCCCGGTGCGCGCCAGGTTCCGGCGCAGCTCCGCGTCCCGGCGCAGCCGCAGCACCGACTCCGCCGCGGCCGACACGTCCCCGAACGGCACCACCAGGCCCGACGGGCCCTCCGGACGGCCGGTCACCAGCTCCTGTGCCATCGGGTTGGGCGTGGTCACCACCGGCAGGCCGTGCGCCATGTACTCCACGACCTTGGTCGGCATCGAGTGCCGGTAGTTGGGCGTGTCGTGCAGCAGGCTCAGCCCCGCCATGGCGCCCGCGCAGATCCGCAGCGCCCGGTCGTTGGGCACGAACCCGTACCAGTGCAGGACGTCCTCCTGCTGGGCCTCGCGCAGCAGCGGCCGCACCCCGGCGTCGGCCCCGCCGATCACCTCCAGGCGCACGCCGTGCGGGCGCAGCATGCGCCCCAGCTCCACCAGTTCGCGCGCGCCGCGCGCCTCGGACACCTGGCCTAGGTACACGATCCGGTCGTCGCCCGGCTCGCGCGCCGGGAACTCCGGCACCTCGGTGGTGTTGGGCACCACCGGGTGCTCCAGGCGGAACCGGGAGCGGTACCCCTCCTCGGCCAGCATCAGCCGCATCCGCCGCTCCGCGTGCCGCTCGAAGGAGCGCACCACCGTGCCCAGCGGACGCCGCAGCGCCCGGGGCACCCACGCCTTGGTGAGCAGGGCCGCCGCCGTGTCCTCGTGCACGTCCCACACCGTCACCGGGCGTCTGGACGGCAGGGCCATCAGGAGTTCGGGGTCGTGGAAGAGCAGCAGGTCGGCCAGGGGCGCCTGCTCGGCGAGCACCGCGCGGGCGGCGCGCAGCGAGGCGAGCCGCTCGCGCCCCGAGGAGCGCGGCACGTCCACCGAGCGCAGTTCCGACCAGGGGGTCACCCCGCACTCGCGGAACGGCGCCACATAGGTCACGCTGTGTCCGGCGTCCAACAGGGCGCGGATCTGCCGGTGCAGGATCCGTGCGTCCTCCGGGTGGTGCACCACCGTGGCCACGAGCGCGTGCATCGATCTCACCTACCTGTGTCGCCGTCTGAGGCCCTCTCGGGCGGATCGGCCTGGCCGCTCCTCTCGGAGCGGTATCAGCTCTTCGTCACGGTATTCAGCGGGAAAGACGCGCCGAGGAAAGCCCGGTGGCCGCACGGAGTGCAGCGGGTGAACCTTCGGCCGGGGGAAGGTGAACGCCGAAAGGCACGCCGATGAACGCGGTGTGCTCGCGGATCGGCGTGCCCGTCGGGACGGGTCCCTCAGCTCACAGGACCTCGATGCCCTCCCGTGTGACGTGGCGCCGCACCTGCGAGGGGACCGCGGAGTCCTCGGGGTCGGGGCGGCGCAGCACGCCCCGGGTGTCCAGGAGCAGCCGCGCGTACTCCTCCAGCCGCTTGGGCCGGTACTCGGCGTGGTCGGTGAGCAGGATGGTCAGGTCGGCCTCGGCCAGGGCGCGGTCCAGGTCGGTGGACCTGGGCACGTCCACGCCGTCGACCTGCCAGGACTCCACGTGCGGGTCGTGGTAGGTCAGCGTGGCGCCCTTGGCGGCCAGCTTGCGCGCGACCGGCCGGGCCGGGGACTCGCGCTGGTCGGCGATGTCGGCCTTGTAGGTGACGCCCAGCAGCAGCACCTTGGAGCGCGACAGGGCCAGGCCGGAGTCGTTGAGCAGCTCCTGCGCCCGCTGGATGACGTAGGAGGGCATGCGGCCGTTGATCTCCTGGGCCAGCTCCACGAACCGGAACGGGTAGCCGAGGGTCTTGACCTTGTACGACAGGTAGTTCGGGTCGATGGGGATGCAGTGGCCGCCCACGCCCGGGCCCGGGTAGAAGGCCTGGAAGCCGAACGGCTTGGTGGCCGCCGCGGCGATGGAGTCCCACAGGTCCACGCCCAGCTCCTGGCAGAAGATGGCCATCTCGTTGACCAGGGCGATGTTGACGTGGCGGTAGGTGTTCTCCAGCAGCTTGGCCATCTCGGCCTCGCGGGTGCCGCGCGCCCGCACCACCGTGTTCACGAAGGCGCCGTAGAACTCCGCCGCCGCCTCGCCGCACTCCTGCGTCAGGCCGCCGACCACCTTGGGCGTGTTGGCCACGCCGAAGGTCGGGTTGCCGGGGTCGATGCGCTCGGGCGAGAAGGCCAGGTGGAAGTCGGCGCCCGCGACCAGGCCGGACTTCTCCAGCAGCGGGCGGACCACCTCCTCGGTGGTGCCGGGGTAGGTGGTCGACTCCAGGATGACCAGGGTGCCGGGCTGCAGCTGGGCGGCGATCGCCTCGGCCGCGGACGTCACCGCGCCCAGGTCGGGGCCGCCCTCGGCCGACAGCGGCGTGGGCACGCAGATCACGATGGTGCGCGCGGCGGCCAGGCAGGCCGGGTCGGTGGTCGCGGTGAAACCGCGGTCCAGCATCCGGCGCACGTCCTCCGCGGAGAGGTCGTCCACGTGCGAGACGGCGTTGTTGAGCCCGTCGACGACGCGGTCGCTCACGTCCAGACCGGTGACCTTCAGGCCGGCGGACACGGCCTCGGCCGCCAGCGGCAGGCCGACGTAGCCGAGGCCGAGAACGACGAGGTCGCTGACCGCACCGGCGGACTGCTCGGAGACAAGGGCTGGGTTGGAGGCTGCGGCATCCACTTCGTGGTCACACTCGCATTCATCTCGTGAACGGGCGTAAATAGCGGGAAGTGCCATTGCTCAGTGCGTTAGACGTCTGAGTGTAAGCACGTGTTGTCCACGCTTACGGGTTCTGGCCTGGTTCGGTCATTTCGCGAATCTGAACCCGATACGCCTGGTTGTAGCGGTATGCGGCCTCGGCCCAGGTGCGGTCGCCGACGAGATCGCGACCCGCACTGCCGTAGGAGATCCGCTTTTCACGACTGTAAGCGAGTTTTGTCAGCACATCGGCTAGGGTCGCCGATTCGCCTGCCGGAATTAACTCTCCTGTCACTCCCGGTTCCACGATCTCTCGCAACGCGGGGAGATCACTGGCCACCACCGGAAGCCCGCCCGCCATGGCCTCCACGGGTTTGAGCGGGGTGACCAGACGGCACACCCGCTCGTCGCGCCTGGGCACCGCGAACACGTCCAGCGCGGCGTGGTGGTCGCGCACCCGCGCGGCCGGGACGCGGCCGGTGAAGTGCGCGGCCCCCTCCAGACCCAGCGAGTCGGCCAGGGAGCGCAGCGCGGGCAGCTCGGGGCCGTCCCCCACCACCAGGGCGTGCGCCGCCTCGCCGCGTTCGCGCATCAGGGCCACCGCCTCCAGCAGCGTGTCCAGGCCCTCGTAGCCGAAGCAGCTGGTGGTGGTGCCCACCACGAAGTCCTCGCCGCCGATCCCCAGCTCGGCGCGCACCCCCGCGCCCGGCGGCAGCGGGGCCAGGAAGGAGGCGTCCACCGCGTTGGGCACCACCAGCAGGCGCTCGCGCGGCACGCCGCGCGCCTCGATGTCGGCGCGCATCGCCTCGCCCAGGGTCACCACAAGGTCGGCGGCCAGCATGCACTCGGTCTCGCTCGCGCGCTCGGCCCGGTAGAAGGCGTCGTCCACGCTGCGCGAGGGGTCGCGCGAGAGCCACGACTCCTCCAGGAAGCCCCGCACCTCGTACACCACCGGCAGGCCGAACCTGCGGCCCAGCTCCAGGGCCAGGCGGGCGTTGTGGTGGTTGCTCGCGGCGTGCAGCACGTCGGGCCGCAGCGCCTCCACCAGCTCCGACCCCAGCCGCACCCCCGCGGCCAGCTCCTGGGCGGCGTCGGCGGGCGCCGTCCAGGGGAGGAGGCGGTGGTAGGGGATGCCGTCCACCCGCACCAGCGTGCGCGGGTCGGGAACCCCCTTGACCAGGGGGTACCCCGCCCGGGTGACCACGTGCACGTCCATTCCGGCCTCGCGCTGGGCGACCGCGATCTTGTGGGTGCGCTGGGTGTAGCCCGCGTTGGTGTGCGGCAGCGCGTTGGTCACCAGGTGCAGCACCCGCAGGCCCGCTCCGGGTGACGCCGGGTCCCCGGCCACACGCCACCGTTCACCCTCCGACGCCTCCGGTCGCCGAGCGTTCACCGTGGCGTCGGGCGGCGTTCGTGGATCGCGGGTTAACGTGATGGCGTGACGGTCAGGCGACGTGGACGGGGGCGCGGCGACAGCGCGTCCCGTGGCCAGGGCCGTCCGATGCTCCGCGGCCTCCCGAAGAGCGCCCTCCGGAAGCTGTTCGACCAGCTCCCGGGCGGTGGCCGCGTCTCCCGCCGCCAGGCAGGACGCCACCAGGCGGCCCACCCGGCGGGGGGAGGCACCGCTCGCCGCGGCGAGCACCGCCTCGCGGGCGTCCGCGCGCCGGCCCTGGTCCCACAGGGCGTAGGCGCGGGCCCGGCCGCCCGCCCGGGAGGCCAGGGCGCGCACCGCGCGCCGGGGCGGACCGGGCGTCAGCCGCAGCGCCAGCAGCGGCAGCCGGGCCGGTTCGGCCCGCAGGTGTCGCCAGGCCAACGAGAGGGTGAACGTCGCCGCTCGCGGCCAGCGGGCGCGCGGACGCGGAACCTGGGTTTCGGAAGCTTGGGTGTCATGCACGGTCAGTCACACAACCACGCGGACGTGACCGTACGGTGACACCACGGCGACACGGACGGGACGGCTCGGGCAAGGAACGCCGCCGGACCACACCAGTCCCGCCGGTCACGGCGGGAACACCACCCCAACAGAAGGAAACGTGAGAGCCGTGGCAACGAGTGCCCCCCTGGGGAGCCAGGACACCGGGATCGTGCACGTCGTCGGCGCGCGCCCCAACTTCGTCAAGGCAGCGCCCGTGGTCTCCGCCCTGCGCGGACGCGGCGCGCACCAGGCGGTCGTGCACACCGGCCAGCACTACGACGACCGCATGTCCGCGGTGTTCTTCCGCGACCTGGGCCTGCCCACCCCCGACGTCGACCTCGGCGTCGGCTCGGGCTCCCACGCCGCCCAGACCGCCGCGCTCATGGTGGGCCTGGAGAAGGAGTTCACCGAGCGCAGGCCCGGCATGGTGGTCGTCTACGGCGACGTCAACTCCACCGTGGCCGCGGCCCTGGTCGCCGCCAAGCTGCACGTCCCCGTCGCCCACGTGGAGGCGGGGCTGCGCTCCTTCGACAACACCATGCCCGAGGAGATCAACCGCCGCGTCACCGACCAGCTCAGCGACGTGTGCTTCGCCACCAGCCCGGAGGCCGTCGGCCACCTGGCCGCCGAGGGCGTCCCGCCCTCCCGCGTCCACCTGGTCGGCAACCCCATGATCGACACCCTCCTGGGCAACCTCGACCGCTTCGACGCCGACGCCCTGCGCGAGCGCCTGGACCTGCCCGAGCGCTACGTCGCCGCCACCCTGCACCGGCCCGCGAACGTGGACGACCCCGACACCGTCGCCCGCCTCGCCGCGCGCCTGCACGAGATCGCCGACCTCGCCGACGTGGTCATGCCCGTGCACCCGCGCGGCAAGGCCGCCTTCGACCGGGCCGGGCTCGGCGACCACCCGCGCGTGCGGCTCCTCGAACCCCTGGGCTACCTCGACTTCGTCGCGCTCACCCGCGGCGCCGCCGCCGTGGTCACCGACTCCGGCGGCGTCCAGGAGGAGACCACGATCCTCGGGGTCCCCTGCCTGACCCTGCGCCCCAACACCGAGCGCCCCGTCACCATCACCCACGGCACCAACCAGCTCGTCACGGAGGCCGACCTCCTCCAGGCCGTCACCAAGGTCCTGCACGGGCGGAGCCCGGAGCGGATCGGCGACACCCCGCCCCTGTGGGACGGCCGCGCGGGGGAGCGCATCGCCTCCGTGCTCACCCAGTGGTCGAGGTGAACCCCATGACACACGAACACCGCGCACCCGTTCCCGCACCCAGGAACGCCAGCGCGCGGGAACGCGCCGTACGGGGCGCGGTCCCGGTCCAGGCACGCGGGGCGCGCCGAAGAGCGGCCCCTATTCCCCCGCAGCGGTCCAGGTGATCCACCATGGCACACGTCCCTCCAACCGTCCCGCACCCCAGGGGCCCCGCCGGGCCCGCGACACGCCTGGCCATGGGCATCCGCACCCGGCCGGGCACTCGCAGGGTGCACCGCACGTCGCAGTCGGACCCGACGCACGGCGCGGTGGTTTCGCCGAACCGAACCGAACACAAGGTGGCAGACCGTGAAACGGCGTGAACAGAGCCAGACCGAACAGCTCCGGCAGGCGCTGGCCGAGCGCGAGGCCCAGCTCCAGGAGGCGCGCAGCCGGCTCGCCGCCCTGGAGGGCTCCACCTCGCTCCAGGTGGGCAAGGCGCTCACGGCCGCCGCCAAGCGCCCAGGCAAATCCCTGGTCAAACTTCCCCGTGACCTCTACCGCCTCTGGCGCAGTAGCGGCAACACCCGGCACACCGAGCGCCGCCGCCGCGGCGGCGCCGAGCCGGTCCGCTCCTTCGACGCCGAGCGCCAGGAGTCGCGCCTGCTCACCGGCCTGAGCGGCGGCAGCGAGGACCTGCTGGTCGTCGCCACGGTCGTCGGCCCCTCCATCGCGGAGGCGATCGACCCCTACGTGCGCCCGGTGCCGCTGCGCCCGCACGACGCCCAGATCGTCATGGACGGCGTCGACGTGGACCTGGTCCTGGTCTCGGCCTCGGCCGCCGCCCCCGGGTCGCCGTGGGCGCACGTGGGCGACCCCGCGGCCGCCGACCGCACCCGCGCCCTGCACTGGGTGCTGGAGTCCGCCGCCTCCCGCGGCATCCCCACGGTCCTGCTCGACGACGTCCCCTCGCCGCCCGCCCTGCGCGAGCTGGGCTTCGACAGGGTCCACCGGGGCGACGCCGGGGTCCCCCTGCACCTGTTCAACCCCGTGGCCGCCGACCTGACGCCCGGGCCCGAGACGGTCTTCGTGCGCGTCCACCGCGAGGAGCCCGTCCCCGGCGTCCTCGCCGGGCTGGACGCGGGCGTGGTGGAGGCCGACTCCCGCGGCCTCGCCGACGCCCTGCGCGCCGCCAAGGTCGCCGTCGTCGCGCCCCTGACCGCCGAGGAGCCCCGGCTGCACAGCCGCGCCTGGGCCTGCGGCACCCGCGCGGTGACCGCGGGGGAGGGCCTGGCCGTCACGGTGCCGCGCATGCGCGCCGAGGAGCCCACCGCGGCCGAGCAGCGCGGCATGCTCCGCCAGGTCTTCCTGCGCGAGGCCACCCCGGTGCGCCTCGCCGAGATCCTGGACGGCCTGGACTTCCCGCCCGGCACGCCCGGCCGTGAACTGCCGCTGCGCGGCCGGTCCGTAGCTGTCCTGGCCGACCCCGCGGGGGAGGCGGACGCCGACCGGCTCGCCGACGACCTGCTGGCCTCCGCGCTCAGGCCCGCCGAGGTGGTCGTGCCCGGCACGGCCTCCCGCCTGCCCGGGATCCAGCGGCTGCGCGCCGAGGGCGTCACCGTGCGCACGGTACGCTTCAACGCCCCGGACACCCCCGAGGAACTCACCCGCGACGAGCCCGGAGGCCGCGCCGGGGAGCCCTGGGCCACCCTGGCCGAGCGCGCCACCGCGCCGTGGTCGCACCTGTGGACCGCTCCGGTCGGCCGCAGGCGCCTGGCCGACCTGGTCTGCGCGGTGGAGTGCACGGACGCCGACGCGGTCGGTACCGTCGACGCGTCGGCCGCCGAGCCGGGCGCGCACGGTCTCCTCGACCGTCCAGGCACCGCGGACCGTCAGTACGTCTTCGTCAGCGCGGTCGTGCCGGAACTGGTCCGCACCACGCTGCTGAGGCGCGGCTGGGACCCGGCGGAGTGGAACCGCCGCGGCACCCGGCTCCTGGCCCTGGGCCCCGACCACGGGACGGGCGACGACGCGGAGGACCCCGTGTCCGACGCGGCCGACGCCTCGACCGGCGCCGTCGGATGAGCCGTACGGGCAACGAGAAAGCATCCGAAGGGAAGAACGTGAGCACACCGCCTCCGCGCGCACTCCTGTACGGGGACGTGGACCTCAACATCATCGACGGTTCCGCGATCTGGGCGCAGTCGATGGCGCAGGCCCTGGCCGCCGCCGGATGCGAGGTGACCCTGCTGCTGAAGGCGCCCGTGCGCACCGACCGGCTCACCGAGCCCCTCACCAGGGTGCCCGGGGTCCGGCTGCTGCGGCCCTACGAGGACAAGGCGCTGCCCGACCTGGGGCCGAGGGGGCTCACCCCGGAGCAGGCCGTCACCCTGATGACCAGGCACCACGAGCGCAAGCCCTTCGACCTCGTCGTCGTGCGCGGGCGCCGCCTGGCCGGGCTGGCCGCGCAGGAGGAGGCGCTGGCGGGCCGCCTGTGGACCTACCTGACCGACTTCCCGCACAGCGTGGGCGAGCTGTCCGCGACCGCCACCGCCGAACTCACCGAGATCGCGCTGGCCTCGCGGTTCCTGCTCTGCCAGACCGAGGAGCTGCGCGCCTTCCTGGAGTCGACGGTGCCCGCCGCCTGCGGCCGGTCGGTCCTGTTCCCGCCCGTGGTGGTCGTCCCCGAGGACGTGCGCGCCGACGGCGGGGCCGGCGGCCGCGCCCGCCTGGCCTACACCGGCAAGTTCGCGCCCCGCTGGAACACCCTGGAGATGACCGAGCTGCCCGCCGAGCTGGCGCGGCGCGGGGTGGACGCCGAACTCGTGATGATCGGCGACAAGATCCACGCCGAACCCGCCGACTGGGCCAAGAACATGCGCAGGGCCCTGGAGGGCACCCCGAACGTGGACTGGCGCGGCGGGATGTCGCGCGCCGAGGCGCTCCGCCAGGCCGCCGAGTGCGGCTTCGGGCTGTCCTGGCGCGACCCGTCCATGGACGCCAGCCTGGAGCTGTCCACCAAGGTGCTGGAGCTGGGCGCGCTCGGACTGCCGGTGGTGCTCAACCGCACGCCCATGCACGAGGCCATGCTGGGCGCGGACTACCCGCTCTTCGCCGGGACCGACGTCGCCTCGGTCGCCGACGTGGTGGCCCGCGCCCACGGCGACCGCGCGGTCTACGCGGACGCCGCCGCGCGCTGCCGCGACGCCGCGGCCGACCACACGCTGGAGCGGGCCGCCGAGCGGCTGCGCGGCTACCTCGCCGACGCCCTGCCGCCCACCCCCGAGGGCGCCGACCCCGAGCGGCCGCTCAAGGTGGTCATCGCCGGGCACGACATGAAGTTCTTCACCCGCCTGGCCGAGTACCTGGACTCGCTGCCCGGTCTCGACGTGCGCATGGACGAGTGGGAGGGGCTGAGCACCCACGACCAGTACCGCTCCCGGGAGCTGGCCGCCTGGGCCGACGTGGTGATCTGCGAGTGGTGCGGGCCCAACGCGCTGTTCTACTCCAAGTGGAAGCGCCCCGACCAGCGGCTCATCGTGCGGCTGCACCGCTTCGAGCTCTACGCGGAGTGGCCCCGCAAGCTCGACATCGACAAGGTCGACGCGGTGGTGTGCGTGAGCCCCCACTACGCCGACCTGACCCGCGAGATCACCGGGTGGCCCGCCGGGAAGGTGGTCGTGGTCCCCAACTGGGTGGACGACGAGCAGCTCGGCCGCCCCAAGCTCCCCGGGGCCGAGTACTCCCTGGGCATGGTCGGCATCGCGCCCTCGCGCAAGCGGCTGGACCGGGGCCTGGACGTCATCGCCGAGCTGCGGCGCATGGACCCGCGGTACACGCTGTCGGTCAAGACCAAGCAGCCGTGGGAGTACTGGTGGATCTGGAACCGGCCGGAGGAGCGCGCCTACTTCGAGCGCGTCTACCGGCGGATCCAGCGCGACGAGCGCCTCGCCTCCGGGGTGGTGTTCGACCCCTTCGGGCCGGACGTGGCCACCTGGCTGCGGCGGGTGGGGTTCATGCTCTCCACCAGCGACGACGAGTCCTTCCACCTGGCGCCCGCCGAGTGCGCCGCCTCGGGCGGCGTGCCCGCCCTGCTGCCGTGGCCGGGCGCGGACACCATCTACGACCCGCACTGGATCCACGACGACGCCGTGGCGATGGCCGAGGCCATCCACGCGACCGTCAGCGAGGGGCGGTTCTCCTCGGAGGCCGCGCGCGCACGCGAGGAGGTCACCACCGCCTACGGCCTGTCCCGGGTGCGGTCGCTGTGGAGCGACCTGGTGGTCCGCGGCAGGGCGCCCCAGGCGGAGCACTCCGCCGCCACAGCAGGCGCCTGAGGCACGGCGCGGGCCTGGGCGAGGCGTCGGCCGGAGCCCGGGGCCCGCGCCGGTGAACCCGTTCCCTGAGGGGCCGCGGGCCTTCCGGGGAGCGGGGCCGCTTCCCGAAAGGCCCGCGACGTGCCTCCCGGGGGCGCCTACACCGGGCCCGTCATCTTGGACAGGCCCCCCGCGCCCGCGGGCAGGAACAGCGCGAAGGTCGTCGGCTTGGTCTGCACCAGCTCGATCCGGGCCCCCTCGGACTCGGCGATGTGCCGTGCCAGGGCCAGGCCCAGCCCGGTCCCGCCCCCGCCGCTCACCTCGCGCTCGAAGATCCGGCCCGACAGGTGCTCGGGCACGCCCTCGCCCTCGTCGCTCACCTCGATGCGCACCGACTGCCCGGTGTCCAGCCGCCGGATGGTGACCGTCCCCGCGCCGTGCTTGTAGGCGTTCTCCACCAGGGTCGCGACGATCTGCGCCAGGTCGGCGGAGACGGTCATCGCGGTCAGCCCCGGGTCGCCGGTGACCAGCAGCCTGCGCTGCGCGGACTGGAAGACCGGCTGCCACTCCTCTTGGAGGTGGTGCAGGACGGGGTCGATCTCCACCGCCTCCACCTCGGGGTTCTGGCTCTTGCGGGCCCGTCCCAGCAGGCTCTCCACGGTCTCCACCAGGCGCTCGGTCTGGGCCAGGGCGGCCTCGCCCTCCTCGCGGACCACCTCGGGGTTGTCCGCCTCGGCCAGGATCTCCTCCAGGCGCATCGTCAGCGCGGTCAGCGGCGTGCGCAGCTGGTGCGAGGCGTCGGTCGCGAAGTGGCGCTCGGTGGCGATCAGCCCGGCGATGCGCTCGGCGCTGCGGTCCAGGACCTCCGCCACCCGGTCGGCCTCCGGTATCCCGTACCGGTGGCCCCACGGCGTGGTCACGCCCGAGCCCAGGCGCTCCGCGGTGGCCGCCAGGTCGAGCAGGGGCAGGGTCAGCCTGCGGGCCTGGAACATCGACAGGCCCACGGCGACGCCGATGGCCAGCAGGGACAGCGACGCGATCCCCATCCAGGCGCGGACCACGCTCTGCTGCACGCTCTCGGCGCTCATCCACACCTCGACGCGCGTGCCCCGGCCGGTGGTCGCGGTCGCCTTGAGCATGCTCGGGGAGTCGGGCGCCTCGGGATCGAGCGCGGGATCGCCCGCGGTCACCGAGGTGGGCTCCTCCGCCGGGGTGATCCGGATGAAGCGGTGGGGATGGTCGCGGTCGAACTCGCCCAGGTCGAGTTGGCCGTGCAGCTCCAGCATGGTGTCGCTCTCGGCGCCGATCAGCTCCGCCTCGCCCTGGAGCTGGCGGGTGCTCTCGTCGTACACCAGCTTGTACGTGAGCGCGCCCAGGGGCAGCCCGAGCAGCATGACGGCGATGACGGTCACCACCAGGGTGGAGAAAACCATCCGCCTGCGCATGTCACCTCATGTCCGTGCGACCCGGAGGCGACCGACCGGCGCGGGGCGCCCCGGAAGGTCGCGTCAGTCTCGCTCGAACCGGAAGCCCACACCCCGGACGGTCGTGATGTACGACGGCTGGTTGGCGTCGTCCCCCAGCTTGCGGCGCAGCCAGGAGATGTGCATGTCCAGGGTCTTGGTCGAACCCCACCAGTTGGTGTCCCACACCTCGCGCATGATCTGCTCGCGGGTGACCACCTTGCCCGCGTCGCGGACGAGCACGCGCAGCAGGTCGAACTCCTTGGTGGTGAGCTGGAGCTCGCGTTCGCCCAGCCAGGCCCTGCGGGAGTCGTTGTCGATGCGCACGCCGTGCACGACGGGCACCTCGGCGCCGCCCCGGCGCAGCAGGGCGCGCACGCGCGCCAGGAGTTCGGCGAGCCGGAAGGGCTTGGTGACGTAGTCGTCGGCGCCCGCGTCGAGGCCGACGACGGTGTCCACCTCGTCGGCGCGGGCGGTCAGGATGAGGATGGGCGTTCCGTGACCCTCGGCCCGGAGCCGACGCGCCACCTCTAGCCCGTCCATTTCGGGCAGCCCGAGATCCAGGACCATGAGGTCTATGTCTCCCGCACGGGCACGGTCGAGTGTCTCAACGCCGTTGACGGTCACGTCCACCGTGTAGCCCTCGCGCCGGAGCGCGCGCGCGAGAGGCTCGGAGATCGAGACATCGTCTTCGGCCAGCAAAACGCAGGTCATGTTGTCGATCGTAGGTCCGGGGACGCGCATTTCCCTATTATGCGCGCCGGATGTCCCAAGGTTGGTCGAAAATACGCTAATCACATACCGGGCAAAAGGTTCAATTCGTCATCTTGGTACTTTTCTTTACACTTACATGGTGATAATGGGAAGCTTGGTTCGGGTTCCGCGTCGTCCGGATCGTGCCCCCCGGTGAACAGTGTGGCGGAGAAAATGGGACGATTCATTGCAAAACGTTTGGTAAGTCGGCGTCAGGACAGCGAAGCGTGGAGCCGAGGCGTCCGCCACCAGCCCCGACAACGAGGAGAACGTACGTGAATCCCGACAGTTCGCCACCGCCCTGGAGGCCGCCGGGGGCGTACACGCCCCGGGGCGGGCCGCATCCCCACGGAGCCGGAGACCCGCAGGGCGCAGGTCCTCAGGGCCCGCCGTCGCCTCCGGGGCAGCAGGGCCCTCAGGCAGGCCAGGGCCCTCAGGCAGCGCAGGGTGCCCAAGGCCCTCAGCCCACACCGGGGGCTCAGGGGCCGCACACCTCCCAGAGCACCCAGGTGCCTCCGCTTCCTCAGAGGTTCCAGACACATCAGGGGCCTCCTGCCCCTCAAGGTCCACAGGGCGTTCACGGGCGGGTTCCCCAAGGCCCGCAGGGGCCTCAGGGACCTCAAGGTCCACAGGGGCCCTACGGGCAGCCGCCCCGGTCGCCTCGCCCTGGCCGCTACGGCACCGGCCTGGTGGCCGTGCTCGCCGTGATCGCTGTGCTGGCGGGCGCTTCCTTCCTCGGCGGAGGCCTCGCCTTCGGCGGCAGGATGACCGACCTCGTCGCCGCCGTCAGGAACTCCGAGCCCTCGGCGGAGCCCGGCGGCGAGCCGACCCGGGAGGCACCGACCGGGGACCCCGCCCCCACCGCCGCCCCCGCGCCCACCGGGGAGCCCCTGCCCACCGACGAGCCCTCCGCGGAGCCGACGGACCCACCGTCCTCCGGGGCGGAGAACCTCATCAGCTCGGAGGAGCTCATCGACGAGCTGCGCCGCGACTTCGAGATCGACGCCCGTCTGGACATCACCGACGAGGTCTGCGGCTCGGACCCCGGAGCCGAGGAGACGACCCTCTTCCAGTGCACCTCGTCGATGGACACCAACCTGGTGCGGGTGGCCGCCTTCGAGAACTCCGGAATCGCGATGATCGCCGCGATGGCCATGCTGGAGAGCGAGGAGAACACCGCGGCGGACATCCAGGACGCCTGTCACTTCGTGCTGGTGTGGTTCGAGGAGAACGGCCTGGACCAGCAGGAGCGCGACGACATGGCCGAGGCCACGCGCGAGATCGCGGGCTGCCCCTGAGCGGCCCGGGTCGCGGATCCGGACCCCGTGGGAGCGGCCGGTACGGCGCCGGGTCCCGGGACCTGCGAAGCGCGGCGGCCGTCCGGCCGCCCGGCACGCGCGCGGAGTCGGGAGGCCGTCCGGCCGCTTTCGGGCCAGCCCCGCGGGGCGGACTGCGAGGTCAGCACCGCGGGCGACGCTGCGAGGCCGGGCCTCCGGGGCCGAACCCCGGCCCCGGCCCCGCTGTCAGGAGTCCGAGCCGGGGGAGTCCGCGCCCGCCGTCCTCCCGCGCCTGCGGCCCAGGTAGAGCGCGGCCCCGCCCGCCGCGACGGCGACCACGGCCGCCGCCACCAGACCGAGCAGCGCGCCGCCCGTGCGCGGCAGTGAGCCGTCGGCGTTCCCGCCGGGCTTGCCGGAGCCGTCGTCCGGGCCGTCCGTGGCGGGCGGGTCCGTCGGGTCCGGGCTCGGCCCGCCGTCCGGGTCGGCGGGCCCGTCAGTGGGTCCGCCGGTCGGCGGGTCGGTGGGCGTTCCGCCGCCGTCACCGTCGGGAACGGTGGCCCGCTCGCCCACCACGATGCGGCCGGAACCGCCCTCGGGGTAGGCGGCCTCGGTCACCCGGCCCTCCAGCGTTCCGGTGAGCAGGCCCTCCAGCGCGGCCTGGTAGGTCGCGCCCACCACGGTGAAGTCCGCCCCGCGGAACGGGTACATGTCGCCGCCCCGGGCGGAGAAGTCGTTGGTCACGACCGTGATCGGGTCGCCGTCCACGACCTCGCCGCCCTCCACGAGCACCGTTCCGTCGTGCAGGACCGCGCTGCGGACCCGCTCGCCGGGCGTGGTCACGGCGCCCTCCCCGTCCACCACCTGCGCCGTGCGCTCCGGGTCGTAGGCGAAGTTGACCCCGGCGACCTGCATGAACGCGCCGCTGGCCGCGGGAGCGGCGGCCACGCCCTGCTCCAGCAGCTCCTTGACCTGCGAGCGCGGGATGTCGGGGACCACCGCCACCTGGTTGGCGAACGGGGCGATCGAGTAGGTGTCCAGCGCGGTCAGCGGACCGGCCGGGACCACCGAGGCGTTGCGGATGCCGCCGCCGTTCTGGATGCCGATCTGGGGGGCGGGCACGCCGTACTCCTGCGCGTTGCGCACGCCGGTGTCCAGCAGCGCGTCGGCCACCAGGTTGCCCAGGTTGGTCTCCTGGGTGCGCACGCCGGGGTTCTGGACGCCGTTGAGGTCGACCTCGCTGGTGGCCACCTCCGTCTCCGCCAGGCCCGCCACGTACTCGGACACGGGCGCGGTGACCCGCGACTCCACCTCGGGGTGGGGCTCCACCGCGTCCTCTCCGGCGCCGGAGACCCGGACCGGCCCGGAACGGTCGGAGACCGACACCAGGTCACCGCCGTCGAAGTTCACCACCAGGCGGCCCACGTACTTGTAGTTCGACCCGGCGGTGACGATGGGCACCTCGACGCCCTCGGGGTTGGTGGCCATGAGCGGGTAGGACAGCGGCTCGCCGGTCTCCGGGTGCGCCGTGACCTCGTCGCCGGGCACCAGGGCGTCGTCGGGGCCCGCCATCACCTCGTGGCCGCCGCCCGCGACGATGACGTCGACGCCGGTCAGCTCGCTGGCCACGCGCTCCTCGTAGGCGATCCCCTGGAGGTGCGAGAGGAGGACGATCTTGTCCACGCCCTCGGCGGTCAGCCGGTCGACCTCGGCCTGCACCGGGGCGACGAGGTCCTCCACCACCACGTCGCGCGGACTGGTGATGGTGTCCAGCGGCGGGTACAGCGCTCCCACGACGCCGACCTCGTGGCCGGAGGCCTCCACCACGGTGCTGGGCGCGATCCGGCCCGCGTCCGCCAGGGCGGCCAGGCGCGGCTCCGCGGACACGTCCACGTTGGCGGCGACCACCGCGGCGTCCCCGCCCAGCTGTTCGAGGAAGTCGGCGTACACGTCCGGTCCGAAGTCGAACTCGTGGTTGCCCATGGAGACGGCGTCGTAGTCCGCCTGGTCGGCGGCGAGGGCGTCGTAGAAGGGGGCGCCCTCCTCCCGGGAGGCGGCGAACTCCGGCCCCGGCAGGTACATGTCCCCCGCGTTGACCGTGACGACGCCGCGCTCGTCGGCCTCGTCCTCCCCGGCCGCGGCGCCGCCGCCCTCGGCCTCGCGCAGCCGGTCGAGCAGCATCGTGAAGCGGGCGGCGCCGCCGAAGTCCTCCTGTCCGGAGGCGGACAGCAGCTGGGACTCGGGGTCGTTGGCGTGCAGGATCGTCAGGGTGAAGTCGGCGCCGTCCCCGGGGTTCATGGGGACGGACGCTCCGGCCGCGGGGGCGGACGGCGCCACCAGGGCGCCGGTCAGCACCAGCGCGGCCGAGGCGCGCACGAGTCTGGACATCGTTGCGGGGCTCCTTCGCGGGCGGGGGCGGGGGATCCGCCGGGGCGGACGGGGGGGTGGGCGGACAGGTCCGGAGGGGTTCACCCTAGAGCCGCCCGGGCCGGGGGCACATGGTTCCCACGGTTACGATTTGCAGAATCTGCGGTTCCGATACCGGTTTTTGGCCTGCCCGTATCGCGCTGCGTCACCGGACGGCTCCCCTGGTCCGCCCGGGGCCGCGCCTCCCGCGCCCCGGACCCCTACCATGGACGGGACAAGCCGTCTCACATCCCTCGGAGGACGTCCGTGTTTTCCTCTGGCCAGGACCCGTACGACCCCAACGGGACACAGGGCGCGGGCGGCGTCCCGCCGTACGGGGCGCCCGGCTCCGGGGCCGGTTTCGACGCGCTCCACCCCGACGCCCCCCTCCCCAGGAAGGTGGCCGTCGTCCGCGCCCTGATGTTCGTGGGCGGCGCCTGCGGACTGGCCCTGTCCGGCCTCTTCCTCATGGGGCTCAGCGTCCCGGCCGACGCGATGGACGAGGCGCTGCGCCAGCAGACCGAGCTCGCCGCCCAGGAGGGGCTGGAGCTCGCGGTCAGCGCCGAGGCCATGCGCGCCATGATGGTCGTCATGGCGGCGGTCACGGGCGTGTACGGGCTGCTGTCCACGCTCCTGGCGGGCCGGATCCGGCGCCGCACGGTCGGCGTCTTCTGGGGCGTGGTGCTCTTCCAGGGCGCGGCGGGCGCGCTCCTGCTGTGGACCGTGCTGTCCGGGGACATCCTGGCGCTCGTCCCGCTGGGCTTCGCGGTCATGATGGTGGCGTACATGCTCTCCCGGGAGGGCCGCGCCCACTACGGGCTCCTCTGACCGGGGGTCGTCCACAGCCCCTACCGGCGCCCGCCCCTGTGCGGTTTCCTGGAAGTCGGGGGGTCCTCGGGGCTCTCCCACGCCGTGCTGCCCGCCTTCTGTGACGGGGCACCCACGACTGGCCCCGACCGGCCCGGCGCAGGCCCCCGGCTCCCGCGGTCCCCTCAGCCCTCCCCGCGGCCGAACAGCCCGGCCCGCGGGGGCTGCGGCGGGCGCACCGCCACCTCGGTCCACCGCCGCTCCAGCAGACCCCGCACGGCCGCCGTCCCGGTGACGGCCGCCTCTCCGCCCTCCCCGGACGCGCGTACCCCGCCCTCGACGTTCTCCAGGCCCAGGGCGGCGCGCAGCAGTCCGGCGGAGTCGGGCCGCTCGTCGGGGTCCTTGGACATCGCGACCAGCACCAGCCTCTCCAGGCCGGGCGGCAGGTACTCCAGGTCCGGCTCCTCGAACATCACGCGCCGGGCCATCTCCTTGGCCCCGGCCCGCCCGAAGGGGTCGTGCCCGGCCGCCGCGAAGGCCACGGTCGCGCCCCACAGGAACACGTCCGCGCTCTGCGCGGTGGGTTGGCGCCGGTACTGCTCCGGGCTGATCCACCCCGGGGTGCCCAACCGGTCGACCCGCTCGCTGACCCGCTCGTCGGCCAGCCCCTCCGGCGAGGGCAGCCGCAGGTCCCGGTAGGCGCGGCGCATCCGCCGCAGACGCATCCACTTGGTGGGGTCGGGGTCCTCCACCGGGTGCGCGATCCCGAAGTCCAGCAGTTTGGGCCCCCTGGCCGAGAGCACCACGTTGCTGGGCTTGAGGTCGCGGTGGACCACCCCGGCCGCGTGGACGGCCCGCAGCGCCTCGGCGGTGCCCACGGCCAGACCCAGGAGCATCCCCCCGCGCAGGCGGCCGTACCGCTCCACGTGGCGGCGCAGGGTGGGCCCCGGCACGTACTCGGTGATCATCCACGGCCGCGGCGCCTCCACGTCGGCGCGCACGAACCGCGCCACCGAGGGGCTGTTCACCCTGGCCAGGAGGCGGGCCTCGTGCGCGAAGCGCTCCCGGAAGCGCCGGTCCGCCGCCTGCTCGGCGTGGACGACCTTGACCGCCAGGTAGCCGTGCACGCCGGGGGAGTCGGCGGCGTAGACCGTGCCCATCCCCCCGGAGCCGATCCGCCCCCGCACCCGGTGCCCTCCGATCTCACGGGGGTCGTCCGGCTCCAGGGGGTCGAGTCTGCGCACGCCTCGCGCCTTCATGGGGACTCCCTCCTCACCGGGGACACGCCTCCCTGGGGACACAGGGGACGCGATCCTATCCGGCACGGAGGCGGCGCCGCGGGTCCGCGTGGTCGAAAACCCCTACACCGCAGGAGGTTTCGGTATAAAGATGTCGTAAAGCCCATGCGTGGTCGCGCGCCCGAACCGGGAAGGACACGATGGAGCTCACCCTCTCCGGCGGGTACAACGTCATCCTCACCTCCGACATGATCCGGTCGATCCGCCTGGCCGCGCCCCCGCCCGGCCGGCCGGACGTGTGGTGCCCCGACGTCCGCAAACCGGGGGAGAGCGCGCCCCTCATCGCCCAGGGCCTGGCCGAACGCGACGCCCACGGGGTGCTCGTCCTCACCGAGCGCGGGGTCCAGGCCCGGTCCGTGCTCATGCCCCTGGCCGGGCTGCTCGGCGAGCCCGGACGCGAGGGCAGGCCCACGCTCGACCCCTCCCTCCCCGAGGAGCGCGCCCGGAGGCTGCGCCTGGCCCTGGACGCGGTGCGCGGCAGGCGCTTCCCGCGCGGCACCGGCGGCGGCGAACGGAACAGGGCGTTCGCACGGGTGGCCTACGCGCTCTTCTGGGCCCTCGCCGTGTGCTGGATGGTCCTGGACCTGCCCCTGGGCGCCGAGATCACCCTTCTGGCGGCGTCCGCGCTCGCGGTGGCGGGCGCGGCACTGGCCCGCACGCGCCACCAGCGGGCGGAGAGGGAGCGCGACCCCGTGCGGATCGTCCAGTCCGCCGAGGGGGAGTTCGTGTCCCCCGGAGCGCTCGACGAGGAGTCCCGCGCCCTCCTGAAGCGCGCGCAGAGGGCAGTGGACGCGGTCCTGGGCTCCCCGCTGCACGAGCGGGGGCTCCTGCTGGACACCGTCCGCAACCGCGTGGTGCTGGCCGACGTGGAGTGGTCCCTCGCGCGCAGCCTCCTCCACCAGACCCGGGTCAGGGAGCGGATCTCCCGCACGCCCACGCCCGGGGAGCGCAGCCGCGAGGCCGCCGCACGCGCCGCCGCCGTCCTGGCCGCCGAGACGGCCGAGGTGACGGCGCGGATCGCCGTCCTGGAGGACTACGCGGACCGCGTGCGCGCCGCCGAACTGGACGACCAGGACCGCAGGTCGGCCCGGGAACTCGACGCGATCGCCGCCGAGGCCGCCGAGGCGGGCGCCGTGCACGAGCAGAGCGCCGAGACGCTCGACTCCCTCGTGCGGGCCCAGGAACTGGCCCTGCGGGTGGCCGCGCTGGCCGACGACCAGGACTGAACCGCTCCCGCGCGGGTTGTCCACAGGCCGAGGCCGGGTCCGCCGAACGTCGGCGGTCTCTGGCACTGTCGTAGGGGAGGAAGGGAGCCCCGCATGACCCCCGGACAGTTCATCGACGCCGCCCTGTGGTTCCCCGAGGCCGGGGAGACCGAGCCCTTCGGCCCCGGCTACCTGGTCTACAAGGTGGCCGGGCAGAAGATGTTCGCCCTGCTCATGGGGGGAGACGACGGAAACGGCCCAGCCACGGCCAACCTCAAGTGCGACCCCGGGCTGGCCTTGGAGCTGCGCGACCAGTTCCCCGCCGTCACGCCCGGGTACCACATGAACAAGAAGCACTGGAACTCCGTGCTCCTGGACGGCACGGTGCCCGAGGACGAGATCCTGGAGATGCTCAGACACTCCTACGTCCTGGTGGCGGGGAGCCTGCGCCGGGCCGACCGCGACCGCGTGCTCGCGGCGCTGGGCGACGGCGCGCCGGAGACCGGCGGACCGGCCCCGCGGGCCCCGGAGAGGGCGTGAACGAGGAGAGGACGGCCACGTGCCCGACGCGACCTTCCGACCAGCCGTCGTCCAGGGCGTCCTGGAGCGGGTCACCTACGCCAACGAGGAGAACGGCTACACCGTCGCCAAGGTCGACACGGGCCGGGGCGCGCACGACCTCCTCACCGTCGTGGGCTCCCTCATGGGAGTCCAGCCCGGCGAGGCGCTGCGCATGCGCGGCCGCTGGGGCTCCCACCCGCAGTACGGCCGCCAGTTCCACGTGGACGACTACACGACCGTCCTGCCCGCCACGGTCCAGGGCATCCGCCGCTACCTCGGCTCCGGCCTGATCAAGGGGATCGGCCCCAAGATGGCCGAGCGGATCGTCGACCACTTCGGCACCGACGCCCTGGAGGTCATCGAGGAGCATCCGGAACGGCTCATCGAGGTCCCGGGCCTGGGGCCCAAGCGCACCCGGCTCATCGCCGACGCCTGGGAGGAGCAGAAGGCCATCAAGGAGGTGATGGTCTTCCTCCAGGGCGTGGAGGTCACCACCTCCCTGGCCGTGCGCATCTACAAGAAGTACGGCGACGCCTCCATCCAGATCGTGCAGAAGGAGCCCTACCGCCTGGCCACCGACGTGTGGGGGATCGGCTTCAAGACCGCCGACACCATCGCCCGAGCGGTCGGCATCCCGCACGACAGCCCGCAGCGGGTCATGGCGGGTATCCAGTTCACCCTCTCGGAGTCCACCGGCGACGGGCACGTCTACCTGCCCGAGGAGAAGCTCATCTCGGCGGCCGTGAAGATCCTCCAGGTGGAGGCCGGGCTGGTGATCGAGTGCGTGGCCGAACTCGTGGCCACCGAGGGCGTGGTGCGCGAGACCGTGCCCGGGCCCGAGGGCGAGCCGGTGCGCGCCGTCTACCTGCTGCCCATGCACCGCGCCGAGATCGGTCTCGCCTCCGGCCTGCGCGGCCTGCTCCACGCCCCGGCCGACCGCATGCCCGCGTTCGCCGGGGTGGACTGGGACGTGGCCCTGGACTGGCTGCGCTCGCGCACGCGCGCCGACCTCGCCGAGGCCCAGAGGGAGGCCGTGCGGCTGGCCCTGTCGGAGAAGGTGTGCGTGCTCACCGGCGGGCCCGGCTGCGGCAAGTCCTTCACGGTCGCCTCCATCGTCACCCTGGCCATGGCCAAGCGCGCCACGATCGTCCTGGCCGCGCCCACCGGGCGCGCCGCCAAGCGCCTCACCGAGATGACCGGCATCGAGGCCCGCACGGTGCACCGGCTCCTCGAACTCCGCCCGGGCGGCGACGCCGCCTACGACCGGGACAACCCCCTCGACTGCGACCTGCTGGTGGTGGACGAGGCCTCCATGCTGGACGTGATCCTGGCCAACAAGCTGGTCAAGGCGGTCCCGCCCGGGGCGCACCTGCTGTTCGTCGGCGACGTGGACCAGCTGCCCTCCGTGGGCGCGGGCCAGGTGCTGCGCGACCTGCTGGACGGGGACTCGCCCGTGCCGAGCGTGCGACTGACCCACGTCTTCCGCCAGGCCCAGAACTCCGGGGTGATCACCAACGCCCACCGGATCAACGGCGGCGAGCCGCCGGAGTTCCACGGTATGTCCGACTTCTTCCTCTTCCCCTGCGAGGAGTCCGAGGACGCGGCCGAGATGACCGTGGACGTGGTCGCCCGCCGCATCCCGCGCCGGTTCGGCCTCGACCCGCGCCGGGACGTCCAGGTCCTCACCCCCATGAAGGGCGGCCCGGCCGGGGCGGCCAACCTCAACACGGCCCTCCAGGCCGCCGTGACGCCCTCCGGCGAGCACGTCCCCGAACGCCGGTTCGGCGGGCGCGTCTTCCGCGTCGGAGACAAGGTCACCCAGGTCCGCAACAACTACGACAAGGGCGAGAACGGGGTGTTCAACGGAACGCTCGGCGTGGTCACGGGGCTCGACGAGGTCGCCCAGGAGGTCCTGGTCCGCACCGACGAGGACGAGGAGATCGCCTACGACTTCGCCGAACTCGACGAGCTCGCCCACGCCTACGCCATCACCGTGCACCGCTCCCAGGGCAGCGAGTACCCCGCGGTGGTCGTGCCGGTCACCACCAGCGCCTGGATGATGCTCCAGCGCAACCTGCTCTACACGGCCGTCACGAGGGCCAAGAAGCTGGTGGTCCTGGTCGGCTCCCGCCGCGCCCTGGCCCAGGCGGTGCGCAACGCCTCCTCCGGGCGCAGGCACACGGCCCTGGCGCACCGGCTGCGGTCGGCCGGTCGGCCGCCGGAGGAGCCCCCGCCCCCGGACGCCCCCTGACCGCACGCCACGGAAAAAGAAGGTGAACGTTCGCCGACATCCCTCACGCGCCTCCGTCCGGCGACGTAGGCTCTGCCCCGACCTCCGGTTCCGGGCGCCGCGTCCCGCCCCGGTCGGACCACCAGCCACATCGGAGGCCGACGCTCTTTCCACTCCCCCCGGAGAGCGGCGGCACCCCCGGGCGCCGGCCTCCCCGCGTCGGCGCCCGGGGCCCCGACCCGAAGGTCACCGGCACTGGTTAGGCTCGGGAACCGTGGAACAGCAGACCCTGATCGTGGTGGGCGCCGTCCTCGTCCGTGACGGCCGCGTCCTGGCCGCCCAGCGCGCCGAACCCGAGGCCCTGCGCGGCCGGTGGGAGTTCCCCGGCGGCAAGGTCGATCCGGGGGAGACCCCGGAGCAGGCCCTGGTCCGCGAGTGCCGCGAGGAACTCGGCGCCACCGTCCGACCCCTGCACCAGCTCGGCGCGGACGCGCCCTTCCCCGCGCCCGCCAGGAGGCACACGCGCCCCGCCGTGCTGCGGCTCTGGCGCGCGGAACTGGTCGAGGGGGAGCCCCGGCCCCTGGAGCACCTGTCCCTGCGCTGGCTCGCCGCCGACGAACTGCGCGGACCGGACTGGCTGCCCGCCGACGTGCCCTTCCTCGACCTCGTCGAACCCCTGCTCACCCCGGGCGCCGTCCCCCGCTCCTGACCCCCGCGGGCGCCGCGGGGCCGCCCCAGCGGGCCTCCCGCGTCCCCGAGCGGGACCCTGCGGCGAACGGGTGCCGCCCGGCGCCGCCGTGCGCCCCGCGGGGGCGACCGGCCTCCACCGGGTTCGTCTCCATCGGCACGCCCGCACGGGGCCCGCCCGCACCGCGCTTGTCTGCGCGGGCCCGCCCGCACCGGGCCCGCCCGCACCGGGCCCGCCCGCGCGGGACCCGCCTCCACTGGGCCCGTCCGCGCCGGGCTTGCGTGCACGGGGCTCGCCCACACCGGGCCGTGACGGCGGCGGCCTGCACGTTTTCCCCAGCAGTCCACCATGACCGCATAAACTGGCGGTGGGCCGTGGCACTCCGCGGTTCTTCCCAGTACCAGGAGATCGAGCTTTCCCATGTCCAGCGCTACGCCCGTCGAGGGCTCCGCACGCCGCAGCGACCTCCGCAACGTCGCGATCGTGGCCCATGTGGACCACGGCAAGACGACCCTCGTTGACGCCATGCTCTGGCAGTCCGGTGTGTTCCGGGAGAACCAGGACGTCGATGACCGGGTGATGGACTCCAACGACCTGGAGCGCGAGAAGGGCATCACCATTCTCGCCAAGAACACGGCCGTCCACTACACCACGCCCGAGGGCGAGGACGTGGTCATCAACATCATCGACACCCCCGGCCACGCCGACTTCGGCGGCGAGGTCGAGCGCGGCCTGTCGATGGTCGACGGCGTGGTCCTGCTCGTGGACGCCAGCGAGGGCCCCCTCCCGCAGACCCGCTTCGTGCTGCGCAAGGCCCTCCAGGCCAAGCTCCCCGTCATCCTCGTGATCAACAAGGTCGACCGGCCCGACAGCCGGATCGCCGAGGTCGTGGACGACACCTACGAGCTGTTCATGGACCTGGACGCCGACGAGTCGCAGATCGAGTTCCCGATCGTCTACGCCTGCGCCCGCGACGGCAAGGCCTCCCTGGAGCGCCCCGCCAACGGCACGGTGCCCGACAACGACAACCTCGTGCCGCTGTTCAGCACCATCCTGGACACCATCCCGGCCCCCGAGTACATCCCCGAGGCCCCGCTCCAGGCGCACGTGACCAACCTGGACGCCTCCCCGTTCCTCGGCCGCCTGGCGCTGTGCCGCATCCAGCAGGGCGAGCTGCGCAAGGGCCAGCAGGTCGCGTGGATCCGCACCGACGGCAGCACCCAGCAGGTCAAGATCACCGAGCTGCTCATGACCGAGGGCCTGGAGCGCAAGCCCGCCGAGAAGGCCGGGCCCGGCGACATCGTCGCCATCGCCGGTATCGAGGACATCATGATCGGCGAGACCCTCGCCGACCTGGAGAACCCGGTCCCGCTGCCGCTCATCCAGGTGGACGAGCCCGCCATCTCCATGACCATCGGCACCAACACCTCGCCGCTGGTCGGCAAGGTCAAGGGCGCCAAGGTCACCGCGCGCCTGGTCAAGGACCGCCTCGACAAGGAGCTCGTCGGCAACGTCTCCCTGCGGGTCCTGCCCACCGAGCGCCCCGACGCCTGGGAGGTGCAGGGCCGCGGCGAGCTGGCGCTGGCCATCCTGGTCGAGCAGATGCGCCGCGAGGGCTACGAGCTGACCGTCGGCAAGCCGCAGGTGGTCACCCGGGTCGTGGACGGCAAGGTGCACGAGCCCGTCGAGCGCCTCACCGTGGACGCCCCCGAGGAGTACATGGGCGCCATCACGCAGCTGCTCAGCATCCGCAAGGGCCGCATGGAGAACATGGTCAACCACGGCACCGGCTGGGTGCGCATGGACTGGCTGGTGCCCTCCCGCGGCCTCATCGGCTTCCGCACCGAGTTCCTCACCGAGACCCGCGGCACCGGTATCGCCCACCACGTCTTCGAGAAGTTCGAGCCGTGGTTCGGCGAGCTGCGCACCCGCCCCAACGGGTCCCTGGTGGCCGACCGCGCCGGCTCGGCCGTCGCGTTCGCGATGTTCAACCTCCAGGAGCGCGGCACGCTCTTCGTCGAGCCGGGCACCGAGGTCTACGAGGGCATGATCGTGGGCGAGAACTCGCGCGCCGACGACATGGACGTCAACATCACCAAGGAGAAGAAGCTCACCAACATGCGCTCGGCCACCGGCGACGAGCTGGTGCGCCTGGTGCCGCCGCGCAAGCTGTCCCTGGAGCAGGCCCTGGAGTTCTGCCGCGAGGACGAGTGCGTGGAGGTCACCCCCGAGCACGTGCGCATCCGCAAGGTCGTCCTGGACCAGAAGGAGCGCGGCCGCATGACGGCCAACAAGAAGCGCCAGCAGCAGTAGGACCGCTGCCACCGCCCGTGGGCGGGCCGCTCCGGCGGCCCGCCCACGACGCGTTTTCCGGCCGGTCCCCTCGGGTAGACCCCTGAGCAGCATGAAGTCCGAGCCCACGTGTCCCCGTTGCGGGCGCGCGGTCCAGCCTCCGGGGCTGTGGACCAGCGCCTGGCAGTGTGACGCCCACGGGCCGGTGGCGCCCCTCCAGGAGGTGCGCGCCCCCGGGGCGGCCGCGCTGGAGGCACTCCTGCCCCAGGCGCACGTCCCGGTCTGGATCCCCTGGCCGCTGCCCGCCAACTGGGTGGTCACCGGCTTCGCCGAGGCCGGTGACGACCGCAGCGGCGCCCTCGCCACGGCCGTGGCCCTCTCCGGGCCCGACCTGGTCGGCGGTGTCGGCGAGGTGGTCATCGTCGCCGAGGACCCGGGGATCGGGCTCGGCGCCCGCCTCGCCGGGCTGGAGGGCCCCGACCCAGGCGACGGCTTCGACGCCTCCGCCGCCGACGCCAAGGTGCGCTTCGACGGCCACGAGATCGCCCTGTGGAGCCTGGACGTGGGCCCCGACCGCGCCGTCTACACCGGCGAGGCGCTCGCCCAGTGGCTGTGGCTGGTCTTCGCCTCCGCCGACACCGGCGTGCTCATGTGCGAGATCGGTTCCCTGCGGGACCTGCGCGACATCCGTGACGGCGGGCTCTCCCTGGAACCGCCCTTCGGCGCCCCCAGCCCCTTCCTCACCCAGGCCCTGGCGCCCCGGCGGGACCCGGACTGAACCGGCAAGGGGTCTCGCCCCGGCCGAGCGCGCCGGACCGCGCCCTACGTACAATCGCCCGGTGACACGTATCGACCTGCACGCCCACAGCTCGGTCTCCGACGGAACCGACACGCCCGCCGAAGTCGTCGAGCACGCGGTCGCCGCGGGTCTCGACGTGCTCGCCCTCACCGACCACGACACGGTCGGCGGCATCGGGGAGGCGGCCCAGAACCTGCCCCCCGGATTCACCCTGGTCCCCGGGATGGAGCTCTCCTGCGCCCACGCGGGGTCCAGCGTCCACCTGGTGTGCTACCTGTTCGACCCCGACGACCCCGCGCTCGACGGTGAACTGCGCCGGGTCCGCTCCGACCGCGCCTCCCGCGCCGAGGAGATGGTCCGCAAGCTCCACGAGAACGGGGTCGGCGTCACCTGGGAGCGGGTGCTGGAGATCGCGGGCGCCGGCCGCGACGAGTACGCCGACGCCAACACGATCGGCCGCCCGCACCTGGCCCGCGCGATCGTGGAGGCGGGCGCGGCCAAGGACGTGCAGGACGCCTTCGACCGCTGGATCGGCTCCGGCGGCCCGGCCTACGTCTCGCGGTACGCGATCGACCCGGTCCGCGCGGTGGAGCTGGTCCGGGCGGCGGGCGGGGTCTGCTCGCTGGCGCACCCGGGGCGGGCGGAGGGCGCCCTCAACGGCGCGGTCCCCCTCGAACTCGTGGAGCGCATGGCCGGGGCGGGCCTGGGGGCGATCGAGGCCGACCACCCCTCGCACAACCGGCACCAGGCCCGCCACTGGCGGGGCGTGGCCGAGGAGCTGGGCGTGCTGGTCACCGGCTCCAGCGACGACCACGGAAGCCTCACCGGCCGCCGCCTGGGGTGCAGGACCACCGACCCGGAGGCGTTCGAACGGCTGGTGGCGCCCGCGACGGGCGCCCCCCTTCTGCGCGGGTGAACCGCGTGTCCTCGTCCCGGCGTCCGGTACGGTACCGACCACTGTGCGGGAGCGCGACAATGGTCGCAGCGCAACCACCCATACCCGGACGAAGTCGAGAGGTCTGAGCCGTGTTCTGGAATCGGAAGTCGAAGAAGCAGGAGGGCCAGGAGGCCACCGATTCCGCTGCGGAGGCCGCGGCGGAGCGCGAGGAGACCACCGCCGCCAGCGGGGACGTGGCCGCGGAGGACGGGGCCAAGGACCCGGCCGGGACCGCCGAGGCCTCCGCCGAGGCCGCCGACGACGGCGCCGCCGAGCCCGCCGTCGACGCCGGGGAGCTCACCGGGGCGGAGAAGGACGGGGCCGCCGAGGGCTCCGCCGCCGACGAGAAGGCGGAGGAGGCCGGGGAGGCGGACGGGTCCGAGGACTCCGACGCGGACGACGAGTCCGACGACGAGGAGGACGAGGCGCCGGTGAAGGCCGACGTCTTCGCCGACGAGGGCGAGGAGGCCGGGGTGACCGGCCCCGACGAGGACGGCATCACGCGCGTGCGCACCGCCGGGACCTTCGAGTTCGACGGCGAGGAGTACCCGGTCGTCAGCAACACCTGGATCATCGACGCCGACGACGAGGGCGTCGTCGTCATCGACCCCGGCCACGACGCCGAGGCGATCCTGGCGGCCATCGGTGAGCGCGAGGTCTACCTGGTGGCCTGCACCAACGCCTACAGCCCCCACATCGAGTCGGCCATCAAGGTCGCCGAGGAGTCCGAGGCCCCCATCGCGCTGCACCCCCGCGAGATGCGCGCCTGGCGCCGCCACCACGGCGCCGAGCACCGCCCCGAGATCGAGGTGGAGGGCCAGGGCGCCCTCGACATCGGCAAGCTGCACATCGACGTCCTGGCCCTGCCCGGCACCTCCCCCGGCACCGTCGGCTACTACGTCAGCGAACGCGGCGTCGTCTTCGGCGGCGACACCCTGCGCAAGGGCGAGCCCGGCATGGTCGGCAACACCTACATCGACTACACCACGCAGCTCGCCTCCATCGGCGAGGCGCTGCTGTCCCTGCCCCCGGACACGCGCATCCTGCCCGACCGCGGCCCGGCCACCACCGCGGCGGCCGAGGGCAAGAACTTCGACTCCTGGGTCTGAGCACGGACCTTCCGGGGCCCCGCCCCCGCACGGCCGCCGCCCGGACGGGGCGGCGGCCGTCGCCGTGCGGGACGGGGTCAGCGGCGGCCCACCGACTCCGCCTCGTTCCAGAACGCGGTCAGCGCGCTCGCGACGGTCTCGGGCGCCTCCACGTTGGGGGAGTGACCGGCGCCGGGCACCACGAGGCGCTTGGCGCCCAGCCGCTCGGCCATCCGGTCCTGCTCCTCCAGCGGCCAGGCTTCGTCGTTCTCGCCGTACAGGACCAGCTTGGGGACCTCCACCCGGGCCACCTCGTCCACGCGGTCCGGCGCGGACACCAGCTCCTCGGCCATGTGCATCAGGCCCACGGCGCTGCTCCTGAGCAGCCGCTCGCGCAGGAAGTCGCGGATCTCGGGCCGGGGGCTGCGGGCCCGCGCCACGGAGTCGAACTGCTCCTCCCACAGCTCGCGGAGCCGCTCGGCGGTGGGGTTGATGGACACGGCGGCGATGAGGGCGCTCGCCGTGTTCGCGCCCGGGCCGCTCAGGGCGCCGGGGCCCGAGCACAGGAGGGTGAGCGAGGCCAGCGGGGCCATCTCCACCAGCGCGGCCTCGCGGGAGACCAGCCCGCCGAAGGAGTGGCCCAGCAGATGGACGGGGCCGCCGTCACCGATCTGGTCCATGACCTCGGTGACCACCGCGCCCAGGGAGGGCAGGCCGTAGTCCGGTCTGCGCACGCCCGGGGGAGGGGAGAGGGATTCGGGGCCCGGCGACTCGTAGGTGCCGGGCAGGTCGATCGCGACCACCTCCCGCCCGGCCTGGGCCAGGCTCTGGAGGAGGGAGATGAAGTCCTCCTTGCTGCCGGTGAACCCGTGCACCAGGACAGCGGGGGCGAGTTCGGGGCCGCCGGAGGTGGGCAGCGCCCGCAGGGCGGCCACCGGACCGTACGACAGGTTCAGATCGGCGCGTCGCACGCCCGGTGGCAGGTCGAGGAACTGAGGTGTACTCACGTCGGGTCACCCTAGACGATCGCCGGCCCGGGCAGAGATAACCCGGGCCGTGGCCGACGGCCGGGACCGGCGCGGACGTCGGTCCCAGGGCCCCGCGAACGGGCGCGGGGCGCACGGCCGCGACGCCCGCCACGGGCGGGCGCCGGGAGGGGTCAGGTGTTCTCGGGGTCCCTGCGGACCGCGCCTCGGGTGCGGCGGCGGCGCCGTACCCTGCGCGCGCCCTCGTCGGAGGGGGCCGCGCCCTCGCGCGGCGCCTCCTGGGCGGCGGGCGTGCTCTCGGCCCTCCCGCCCGGGGCGGTCTCGACCCCGGCCGTGCCCTGGCCGCCGCGGGTGCGCCGACGCGAACGGTTGCGGCCGCGACCGCGCCCGCCCTCGTCACGGTCGCTCTCACCGCGTCCGCTCCCCGAGCGCGCGCCCTCGACGCGACCCCGGCCCCGCCGGCCGCCGCGCTCGCCGCGCGCCACTCCGGTGTCGCCGATGTCCTCGATCTCCTCGGCCTCCAGACCCGCGTGATCGTCGCGCCGGTCCTCGGCCAGCTTGCCCTTGGTCCCGGCCGGGATCCGCAGCGCCTCGAAGAAGTGCGGCGAGGTGGAGTAGGTCTCCTCCGGCTCGTGGAAGGGCAGTCCGAGGGCGCCGTTGATCAGCTTCCAGCGCGGCATCTCCTGCCAGTCCACGAAGGTGACGGCGGTGCCGCTGCGCCCGGCCCGGCCGGTGCGGCCGATGCGGTGCGTGTAGGTCTTCTCGTCCTCGGGGGTCTCGTAGTTGACCACGTGCGTGACGTCGTCCACGTCCAGTCCCCGGGCGGCCACGTCGGTGGCGACCAGGATGTTGATCTTGCCGTTGCGGAAGGCCCGCAGGGCCCGCTCGCGCTGGCTCTGCCCCAGGTCGCCGTGGACGGCCGCGACGGCGAACCCGCGCGCCTCCAGGTCGCCCGCCACCCGGTCGCAGGCCCGCTTGGTCTGGCAGAACACCATGCTCTGGCCGTGGTCGCTGGCCTGGAGCAGGCGGGCGAGCATCTCGATCTTGTCCATCTGGTGGGTGCGGAACGCGTGCTGCGTGATCTGCCCCGTGATGGCCGAGCCGTCGATCTCGTCGTCGTCGCTCGCGCGCACGTGCGTGGGACGGCGCAGGTACTTGCGCGACAGGGAGACGATCTCGCTCGGCATGGTGGCCGAGAAGAGCATGGTCTGGCGGTCGTCCGGGGTCCTGGTGAGGATGCGCTCGATGTCGGGCAGGAAGCCCAGGTCGAGCATCTTGTCGGCCTCGTCCAGCACCACCGCGGACACCCCGTCCAGGCGCAGGTGCTTCTGCTTCTCCAGGTCCAGCAGGCGGCCCGGGGTGCCGACGACGACGTCGGTGCCCTCCTTGAGCCCGTTGACCTGCGGCTCGTAGGAGCGGCCGCCGTAGACGGTCAGGATGCGGGTCCCGCTGCGCTTGCTGGCGGTGGTCAGGTCCGCGGCGACCTGGATGGCCAGCTCGCGGGTGGGGACCACGACCAGGGCGCGCGGCCGCTTGGGCGTTCCGGGGTCCTTCTGCGCCCGCTGGAGCAGGGGCAGGCCGAAGGCCAGGGTCTTACCGGTGCCGGTACGGGCCTGGCCGATGATGTCGCTGCCGCCCAGCGCGATCGGCAGGGCGAGTTCCTGGATGAGGAAGGGCTCGATGATCCCCTCGGCCTCCAGGGCGTCCGCGAGCTCGGTGCTCACACCGAGGTCGCGGAAGGTCGTCTTGGGTTTGGTGGTCTCTGCTGTGCTGCTCAGGGCTCAAGCCTCCATCTTGGCGGGCCGCAACGTTGGCGTGGCCGCGGCGGGATGCGGTCGCGGACGGCTCCTGGCCGCCGCGGGGGCGCGGCTCACCGGTCGTTCCTCTCGCGGAACGGTGCGGTGGCGCTGCCGTGAGGACCCGTGCGGCGCAGGGGTTGTCCGGCCGCGGATCGGGACCGTCCCCGCTCGGGACGGGGTGCATCCGTGGTTCGTCGTTGTTCCTCGCGCGGTCCGGGCCACCGTCGGTGGGGTCCGCGCCTGTGCGGGCGCCGCCTCCGCGGCGCCGGTACGTGGGAGATCCCGCGTGTGTGAGGGAGATGTCCGCGTCGGGCGCACACACCGGTCATCACGCAGAGTCTAGCTGGTGACTCGCCAGGTGGACATACCAGTTCACCGGGCTGTGGACGGCTTGGACCGTACCCGCTCCCGGCGTGTACAACCGTGCCTTCGGTCCGTTTAGTCCCCGGTTCGGCGCCCGGGCGGCCTGGCGATACCCTGACGGGCATGACCCACGGCCCCTCCGCCGAGCCCGGCGTGATCGACCTGCTCGGCCTGCTCGCCTACGCGGAGCTCGGCTCCTTCTTCCGCCTCGCCGACGACGCGGGCCTGGCCCCGTCGCTGCGCTCCAAGGGTCAGCTGGCCGCCCTCGCCGCCACCGAGCAGGCGCACTACCAGTCGCTGCGCGACCGGCTGGAGGAGCTGGGCGTCGTGCCCGAGGAGGCCATGGAGCCCTTCGTGGAGCCGCTGGACGCCTGGCACGACAGGACCGAGCCGCAGAGCTGGCTGGAGAGCCTGGTCAAGACCTACGTCGGCGAGGGCATCGCGGGGGACTTCTACCGCAAGGTCGCCGAGCTGGCCGACGAGGACACGCGCACCCTGGTCGAGGGCGTGCTGGCCGAGACCGACCGGGCCGAGTTCGTCTCCGCGACGGTGCGCGCCGCCGTGGAGGAGGACCCCAAGCTGGTCGGGCGCCTGTCCCTGTGGGCGCGCCGCCTGGTCGGCGAGGCGCTCAGCCAGGCGCAGGCGGTGGCGGTCTCGCGCCCCCGGCTCGCCGCGCTCCTGGCGGGGGACGGCGGACACGCCGCGGACGGCACGGGGCTCGGAGACCTCGCCGCGGTCAGCCGGATGTTCGCCTCGCTCACCGATCGCCACTCCGACCGCCTCAGGGCCATGGGGCTGACCGCCTGACCCGCTGTCGCGGCGGCCCGATTCCTTGCCCGTCCTTGACCGGGACCTGTGCGACCTTGGTCAAGCGCGGGTAATATCCAACACTTTCGTGACGATTCGTTGGGCACTGGCCGTAAAATCAGTGAAGTTTCCGTCTCCTGACCACGCGAGTAGGTACTTCCATGCCCAGTGGGACCTCCGTGCGCCATCCGCTGGCCGGACTCACCCGTGACTTCCACCGGATCGGCCCCCTAGGCGCCCCGATCGAGCCCTGGATGTGCGCTGAGCTGGACCAGCACGCCGCACAGGTGTGCGAAGGCATCACCTCCTCCGGCGGCGTGCTCAACGCCCGCACCCTGGGCACCTACCTGCACGGGTTCCTCGACGGCTGCCTCGAACGGGGCTGGGACTCCGAGGCGGTCGAGTACGACTGGGAGACACTGCGCATCCTCGCGATCTGCCGACTGGCCAAGGAGCGCGGTTTCGTCCGCTAGGTTTGGTGGCGTCCGCAGAACGGTGTGGTCCACAACCCGAGCTCCTCGTGGCCCCCGCCCCTGCCCGTTCTCCGGTGGAGGCCCGTCATCGGGCGTACGCTGAAAAGTACCGGTGACTCCACAGCGGCCGACCACGGCCCGGCGCACCGCGGCAGAACCAGGGCCCTGCGGAATGCAACCTGGGACTGACGGTGTTATGTCGGTCCGGAAAACGGACCACAGACACCGTAACTTGCGGAGCGGCCCGCAGAGCCGCGAGAAAGGAAGGCGAATGAGGAGCGGTCGGCATGGGGCGGCGCGCCCACCGGTCGGCGTCCTGATCCAACAGGACCGCGTCGACTTCGCGCTTTTCGCACTGATCTTCGTCGTCGCGCTGGTGTCGATGGTCTTCACCGGGCCCGGGAACGCCGCTTTCTGGCTGGCCTTCCTCCCGATCATCGCCTCCGTCGTACTGACCTTCCGGCGGATCGAGCACCTCTCCCGCCTGGAGCTGCGCGACTCCGAATTCCTCTAGGAGGCGCCTCGCGGGCCGTTCGCACCGGCCCGCCGAGCGATCCTGACGGCACACGGCGAGGGCGGGGCCGCACGGCCCCGCCCTCGTCGCGTGTCCGCGCCCCGGCTACGGAGCGGGCGGCTCGCCGCCCGTGCCGCGCCGCGCGCTCTGGGAGGTCGCGCCCTCGCGCGGCTCCGTGCGCCCGGCGTCCGCGGGACGGCCCAGGGCCGCCTCGCGGCCGGCCCGGTAGCTGCCCTCCTCGCTCATGCGGTTGGTCTCGCGCTCGGCCACGTCCAGCCAGCGGGACCAGCGCGAGCGCATCGGCTCGATCATGCCGCCGCCCACGCCGACGACGAGGATGCCGCCGATCGTGGCCAGGACCGCGATCAGCACCGGCACGGTGACGGTCACCGCCACGCCCATCTGGTTCAGCGCCGCGATGACGCCGAGGGCCAGGATGAACACGCCCGCGGCGTTGGCCAGGAAGAGGCCGTAGGAGAGGCCGCCCAGCGCGCCGGAGACGATGTCGCGGACCGCCTTGGCGATCATCGCGGCCACCACCACGATCACCAGCGCGACGATGCCGCGCGGGATCCAGGCGATGACGTCGTTGAGCAGCGTGCTGATCGGGTTCGGTCCGAAGACGCTGAACGCGAGCGTGAACACGAACAGCAGCCCGACGTAGTAGATGATCTTTCCGCACAGCTCGCTGGCGCTCCACCGGCTGCGCTCGAAGTACTCGCCCACACCTCCGCGGTGCAGGGCGCGGTCCAGTCCGACGCCGTGCAGACCCTTGGCGACCGCCTTGCCCACCAGCCAGGCGATGATCCATCCCAGGACCAGGATCACCAGGAAGCCGATCAGCAGAGGCACGAAACTCGCCACCGCCTGCCAGGCCGTCGACAGGCCCTGACCCATGTCCATAACGTCTTCACCCCCAAATCGCTTGCTCCGCCGGGGCTTCGAAGCGAAGGACCGGGCGGATACGGCGAAGAGAAGTGCGTTACTTCTCATTCCGGCGATACCCGGAGGGCGGCAATTGAATCGCTTGTCCCACGCAAGCGGAGGTGATTACCTTTTTTTGGGACATTCCTTGCGCGGCGGTGGGAAGAAATTCCTTTTCCGTGTGCCGGGGCGCTTTCCGGGGAGCACCGGGAAAGGCGAGGGCCCCCGTGCGCGCACGGGGGCCCTCGCCTTGCGGGCGGCGGGTGCGGCCGCGCCCCTAGCCCTGTTCGCCGGAGCCGCGCTGGAGGTCCCAGCCGCTGATCCCGCGCCAGGCCAGGCGGGCCACCAGCTGCTCGGCCGCGTCCTTGGGCACGGAGCCGCGGCTGTTGAGCCAGTACCGGGCGCTGGTCTCGGCCATGCCGACCAGTCCGATGCTCAGCAGGTGCGCCTCCTCGTCGGAGATGCTGGTGTCCTGGCGGATCACCTCGCCGATGGCCTCGGCGCAGCGCTGGAAGGTCTCCTCGGTCTTGGCCCGAACGGCCGGGAGGTTGCGCAGGTCGGACTCGAAGACCAGGCGGAAGGCCTCGCCGTCGCCCGCGACGAAGTCGAAGTAGGCGCGAAAGCTCGCGATGACGCGCTGGCGGTTGTCGTCCGTGCTCTCCAGGGCCTCGCGCTGCTTGTCGACCAGCACCTCGGAGTGTTCCTCCAGCAGGGCCAGGTACAGCTCCAGCTTCCCAGGGAAGTGCTGGTACAGGACCGGTTTGCTGACTCCGGCGCGGTCGGCGATCTCGTCCATCGCCGCCGCGTGGTACCCGCGCGCGACGAAGACCTCCTGGGCCGCGGCCAGGAGCTGGCGGCGGCGCCTGACCCGGGGCAGACGGGTTCCCCGGGCGCGGGAGTCTGAAGGAGCTGTCACACCGACCCTCCGAACTCGGCATGGCAGATGCACGCCATAACCGGACATCTGCGTGGCTAGTGCTCGCGGAGCGCGGCCAGTGGCGCGCTCCACAGCGGTCCCCCTCATCCTACTCCGGCGTAGGTTCCCCGTGAGCAGCGGGAAGCCGGTCGGGGTTCCGGGCGGGCACGGTGAGGCACCGGCCGAACACGTGGTCAGGGCCGCGATCGGCGGCCGGGAGGAAGCGGAGGAAAAAGGACGCGGTCCCGGGCGGGGGAGCCCCCCGTCAGCGCCGCTCCTCGTCGTCCGGGCCCGCCTCGCGGGCCTGTTCGACCACGTCGGCCTCGGCGGCGTGCTCGAAGCTCTCCTGCGGCGGGTCCTCCCACCCGTCCCCGCCCTCGTCGGCCCCGGCGGACGCGCGCTGCTCGACCGCGTCGGCCTCGGGCACCTCGGCCGCGGGGTCCCCTCCGGCGGCCGGGCGTCGTCCCACGGAACGGTTCTCCTGTGCCACGGGGTCCTCCCCAACGTCGTCGCCGTGCGTACGCCCGACCACTACCCGCCGCCCGGGCCGGTACGCGCGGCCCCCGGGATGAACTCGCACGCCGCGTTGGTTGTGACGGGCGGGGACGGACCCGCGAAGGGTGTGCTCCACGCCTCCCGGTGGCGGGAATGCAATACCCCACCCGTTAGGTTGGGTATGAGTGCAAGCACGCTTCGCCTCCCCGCCCCCTCGCCCGGTGGCCCCCGCGGTACGGGCGGTGCGAAGCAACCCGAACAGACATGAGGAGTCACCGTGTCGCTGCCGCCGCTGGTGGAACCAGCTGACGAGCTGACCGTGGACGAGGTGCGCCGTTACTCGCGTCACCTGATCATCCCCGACGTGGGTATGGACGGGCAGAAGCGCCTGAAGAACGCCAAGGTCCTGGTCGTCGGCGCGGGCGGCCTGGGCTCCCCGGCGCTGCTCTACCTGGCCGCCGCGGGCGTGGGCACGCTCGGCATCATCGACTTCGACGTCGTCGACGAGTCCAACCTCCAGCGCCAGGTCATCCACGGACAGAGCGACGTCGGCCGCCCCAAGGCCGAGTCCGCCCGGGACAGCATCAAGGAGATCAACCCGGGCGTCCGCGTCATCCTGCACCAGGAGCGCCTGGACTCGGACAACGCGCTGGAGATCTTCGCCGACTACGACCTGGTCCTGGACGGCACCGACAACTTCGCGACCCGGTACCTGGTCAACGACGCCTGCGTCATCCTCGACAAGCCGTACGTGTGGGGTTCGATCTACCGCTTCGACGGCCAGGTCAGCGTCTTCTGGAACGAGTACGGGCCCCAGTACCGCGACCTGTACCCCGAGCCCCCGCCCCCCGGCATGGTGCCCTCCTGCGCCGAGGGCGGCGTCCTGGGCGTGCTGTGCGCCTCCATCGGCTCGGTCATGGTGAACGAGGCCATCAAGCTGATCACCGGCATCGGTGAGCCGCTGGTGGGCCGCCTGCTCATCTTCGACGCCCTGGAGATGACCTGGCGCGAGGTCAAGGTCCGCAAGGACCCCGACACCGAGCCGGTCACCGAGCTCATCGACTACGAGGCGTTCTGCGGCGCCGTGTCGGAGGAGGCCACCGAGGCCGCCGCCGGTTCCACGATCACCGCGGGCGAGCTCAAGGACCTGCTGGACAACAAGCCCGAGGAGATCTTCCTCGTGGACGTCCGGGAGAAGAACGAGTACGAGATCGTCAGCATCCCGGGCGCCACGCTCATCCCCAAGGGCGAGTTCCTCAACGGCAAGGCCCTGGAGCGGCTGCCGCAGGACCGGCGCATCGTCCTGCACTGCAAGTCGGGCGTCCGCTCCGCCGAGGCGCTGGCCGCGGTGCACGCGGCCGGGTTCTCCGACGCCGTCCACGTGGGCGGCGGCGTCCTGGCCTGGATCAACCAGGTCGACCCGAGCCTGCCCGAGTACTGACGGACGGGCCCGACGGGGGACGGGGCGGTGCCGGGAGGCGACTTCCGGCACCGCCCCGCCGCGTTCGCGCCCCGGCCCCCGAGCCGTCCCGGGTTCCGCCGTCGTGCCTGCTCAGCCCGCCGGATGGGTAGGGGTCCGGACAGGGGCCGTCGGCCGACGGCGGCCCGCTCCTCGGGAGGTGGCTCCATGGGACGCAGGGGACGCTGGGCGGACTGGGTGGCGATCCTCGCCGGCCTGGCCCTGGGACTGAGCTGGATCTGGCACGGGATGTACGGCTTCGGCGGGGGAGCGATGTTCGTCCTCGGACTGGGCGTCATCGTGGCCTCGGTGGTATCCATCACCCGGCCGGGGGCGCTGTCGAGCGAGGCGGGCGTCCTCGCGATCGGCGTCCTGGTCTTCGTGATGCCGTGGCTGCTGGGCTTCACCGACCTCACCGCCGCCGCCTGGACGGCGTGGATCCTCGGCGCCGTCGTGGCGCTGCTGGGGGCGTTCGGACTCGTCAAGGCGCGCCAGGCCCGCAGGCGCGACCCCGAACTCGCCTGGGGCGCGCACGGCGACCAGGTCACCGCCTGACCGGACACCGCGCACGCCGGGGCCGCCTCCGCGGCGGGCCCCGCCGTGTCGGCGGCCCCCGGTAGGCTGCCGCCTGTGTTCGAGGACGCGGAGGGCGGGCCGGACGACTACGCCGAGGAGGTCCTGGCGGTGGTCGAGCGGATCCCGCCGGGACGGGTGATGGCCTACGGCGACATCGCCGAGTACGTCGGCAGGGGAGGACCCCGCCAGGTCGGCTCGGTCATGTCCTCCTGGGGCGGTGCGGTGGCCTGGTGGCGCGTGGTGCGCGCGGACGGCAGACCGCCCTCCTGCAACGAGGTCCGCGCCCTGTCCCACTACGCGGCGGAGGGCACGCCCATGCGCCCCGCAAGCGATCGCGTGGACATGCGCAGGGCCCGCTGGGACGGGGAGGGCGGGGGCTGAGCGGTCCGCTGTGGCGGGGATGACGTGCGGGATGGTCGCCACCCTCTGGTGAACTGGGGGGTGTGAACACATCTCCGTACCGTCTCGTGCGGCGCGCCCACCAGGTGCAGCCGCCGCCGGTGCTGGACGAGAACCAGCGGCGCGTGGTCGAGCACGAGGGCGGGCCCCTGCTGGTGCTCGCCGGTCCCGGGACAGGCAAGACCACCACGATCGTCGAGTCGGTCGTGGACCGCATCGACCACCGGGGCACGGACCCCTCGCGCGTGCTGGTGCTCACCTTCAGCCGCAAGGCCGCCCAGGAGCTGCGCGAGCGCATCACCGCCCGGCTGCGCCGCACCACCCGCGAACCGCTGGCCCTGACCTTCCACAGCTACGCCTACGCCCTGATCCGGCGCGAGTTCCAGCGCATGGGCGACCTGCCGCCGCGCCTGCTCTCGGGCCCCGAGCAGCTCATGGAGGTCCGCGAACTCCTGCGGGGCGAGGCCCTGGACGGCGCCGCGGACTGGCCCGAGCGCCTGCGCCCCGCCCTGGAGACCCGCGGGTTCGCCGAGGAGCTGCGCGACTTCCTCATGCGCGCCCAGGAACGCGGCATGGGCCCGGACGAGCTGGCCGCGCTCGGCCGCGACCGCGACCGCGACGACTGGGTGGCCGCGGCCGGGTTCCTGGACCGCTACACCGGCCGGTTCGACATCGCCCCCGTGCCCACGCTCAACTACGCCGAACTCGTGCGCGTCGCCGCCAACCTGCTCTCCGACCCCGGGGTCCGCGAGCGCGAGCGCGCCGCCCACGAGGCGGTGTTCGTCGACGAGTACCAGGACACCGACCCCGCCCAGGAGGAACTCCTGCGCGCCCTGGCCGGGGACGGCCGCGACCTGGTCGCGGTCGGCGACCCCGACCAGTCCATCTACGCCTTCCGCGGGGCCGAGGTGCGGGGCATCCTCGACTTCCCGCGCCGCTTCCCGACCGCGCGGCGCACCGAGGCGCCCGTGGTCGCGCTGCGCACCTGCCGCCGCAGCGGCCGCGCCCTGCTGTCGGCCTCGCGCGGCCTGACCCGGCGCCTGCCCGCGGTCGCCTCCGCCCGCGGCCACGTCAACGAGCACCGCGACCTGACCCCCGCCGAGGGCGTGCCCGACGGCGAGGTCCGCGTGCTGCTGGCCGACAGCGCCGCCCAGGAGGCCGCGGTCATCGCCGACACCCTGCGCCGCGCCCACCTGGTGGACGGCGTCCCGTGGTCGGACATGGCCGTGCTGGTGCGCTCCTCCACCCGCCAGCTGCCGGTGCTGCGCCGCGCCCTGACCGCCGCCTCGGTCCCGGTCGCGGTCGGCGCCGACGACCTGCCCGTGGCCGCCGAGCCCATCGTGCGCCCCATGCTCGCGCTGATCCGCTACGGGCTGGCCCCGGCCGAGCTGGACGAGGACGCCGCGCGCGAACTGCTCACCAGCCCCTTCGGCGAGGCCGACACGGTACGGCTGCGCAGGCTCGTGCGCGCGCTGCGCCGCCTGGACCTGGACCGCGCCCACGACGGCGGCGCCCACGGCGGAGCCCCGGAAGGGGACGCCTCGCGGGAAGGCGCCCGGGAGGAGAGGAGCGGCGCCTACCGGCCCTCCGCGCAGCTGCTCGTGGACGCCCTGCGCGACCCGGCCGAGCTCACCCTCGTCGACCCCGAGATCGCCGCGCCCGCCACCCGTGTCGCCCAGGCGCTGCGGACCGTCCGCGACCTGAACGCCAGGGGGGCCGACGCCGAACAGGTCCTGTGGGAGCTGTGGCGCGACAGCGGCCTGGCCGACCGCCTGCTGCGCGCCAGCCTGGCCGGGGGCCGCCGGGGCGCCGCCGCCGACCGCGACCTGGACGCCGTGGTCGCCCTGTTCGAGAGCGCCGCCCGCTACTGCGACCGGCTGCCCCCCGGCAGTCCCGCGGGGTTCCTGGAGGACCTCGCCGCCCAGGAGATCCCCGGCGACAGCCTCGCCGAGCGCGCGCCCGAGGGCGAGGCGGTGCGCATCCTCACCGCCCACCGCTCCAAGGGCCTGGAGTGGGGCCTGGTCGTGGTCGCCGGAGCCCAGGAGGGCGACTGGCCCGACCTGCGCCTGCGCGGTTCCCTGCTCGGCGTGGAGGAACTCGTCGACACCGACGTGCACTCCGCCGACTCCTCCGGAGCTGCCCTGGCCTCCAAACTCCTGGACGAGGAGCGCCGCCTGTTCTACGTGGCCCTCACCCGCGCCCGCCGCACCCTGGTGGTGACCGCCGTGGGCGGGGAGGACACCGACGAGCGGCCCTCGCGCTTCCTGAACGAGATGGGCGTGGGCGAGCCCGAGCCGGTCAGCACCGGCCTGCGCTGGCTGTCCCTGCCCTCGCTCGTCGCCGACCTGCGCTCGGTGGTCACCGACCCCGGCGCCCCCGAACCGCTGCGCGAGGCCGCCGCCACCCACCTGGCCCGCCTGGCCGAGGAGGGCGTGCGCGGCGCCGACCCCGCGGAGTGGTACGCGCTCACCCCCTTCACCGACGACCGGCCCCTGGCCGAGGAGGAGGACACCATCCGCGTCTCGCCCTCCCAGGTGGAGAGCTTCACCAACTGCCAGCTGCGCTGGCTCCTCGAACGCGCCGCCGGGGCCTCCTCCGGCGACTCGGCCTCGGCCCTGGGCACCGTCGTGCACGCGGTCGCCGTCCTGGTCGCCCAGGGCAGCACCCCCGACGAGATCAGCGGGCGCATGGACGAGATCTGGGCCGACCTGGACTTCGGCGGCCCCTGGCAGGCCAGGGCGCAGCGCGACCGCGCCGACACGATGGTCCGCAAGCTCGTGGACTGGGAGGCCGCCAACGACCGCGAACTCGTCGTCACCGAGGAGGGCTTCCGGGTGGACGTGGGCGGCATCGAGATCACCGGCCGCGTGGACCGCCTCGAACGCGACGACCAGGGCAGGGCCGTGGTCGTGGACATCAAGACCGGGAAGAACAAGGCCGACGACCTGGCCCGCCACCCCCAGCTCGGCGTCTACCAGATGGCCGTGCTCAAGGGCGCCTTCGCCAAGCTCGGCCTCACCGAGCCGGGCGGCGCCGCGCTCGTGCAGGTCGGCGAGAAGATCCAGAGGGCCCGGGAACAACCCCAGCCGCCCCTGAGCGAGGACCCCGACCCCGGATGGGCCGGGACGCTGGTGCGCGAGGTCGCCACCGGCATGGGCGGATCCCGATTCACCGCGACACGCAACAAGGGATGCAGGTCGTGCGCCGTGCGCGCCTGCTGCCCGGTTCAGGACGAGGGCAGACATGTCTGAAACCCACCCCCACCCCCACCCCCGCCGGTCCCCGTCCCGCCCCCACCCCGAACCCGAACCCGCTCCCGCTCCTCCTCCCCGCTTCTCGCCCCCGGAACTCGCCCGCCTCCTCGGCCAGCCCGAGCCCACCGCCGAGCAGTCCGAGGTCATCTGCGCCCCGCTGGAGCCGGGCGTGGTCATCGCGGGCGCCGGGTCCGGAAAGAGCGAGACCATGGCCTCGCGCGTGGTGTGGCTGGTCGCCAACGGCCACGTGCGCCCCGAGCAGATCCTCGGCCTGACCTTCACCCGCAAGGCCACCGCCGAGCTGGCCGAGCGCGTGCGCAAACGCCTGGAGCAGCTGCGCGCCACCGAACAGCTGCCCGAGGAGCTGCTCGACGGCGAGCCCACCGTGTCCACCTACAACGCCTACGCCGGGCGCATCGTCGCCGACCACGCCCTGCGCGAGGCCGTCGAGCCCACCTCCCGGCTGCTCAGCGAGGGGCAGGCCTGGCAGATCGCCGCCCGCGTCGTGGGCGAGTACGACGGCCCCATGGACCTGATCACGGTCGGGGCCGACACCGTCACCCGCCGGGTCCTGGAGCTGTCCGGGCAGATCGCCGACCACCTCACCACCACCGAGCAGGTGCGCGGCATCGGCCGGTGGCTGCGCGCGGCCGTCGACGCCCTGCCGCGCAAACCCGCGGTGCCCACCCGCAACCTGCTCAACGCCCAGCTGCGCCGCGAACAGCTCCTGCCGCTCGTGGAGGGCTACGAGCACGCCAAGCACGTGCGCGAGGCCATGGACTTCGGCGACCAGGTGTCCCTGGCCGCGCGCATCGCCCAGAACCACCCGGAGGTCGGCCTCATCGAACGGGGCCGGTTCCGCGTGGTGCTGCTGGACGAGTACCAGGACACCAGCCACGCCCAGCTCGTGCTGCTGCGCGCGCTGTTCGGCGAGGGCCACGCCGTGACCGCCGTCGGGGACCCCTGCCAGTCCATCTACGGCTGGCGCGGGGCCATCGCCGCCAACCTCGCCAACTTCCCCAACGACTTCCCGGCCGCGCCGGGCCGGGCCGCGTCCGTGCGCCGCCTGGCCACCAGCTTCCGCAACGGCGAGAGGATCCTGGAGGTAGCCAAGCACATCTCCGAGCCGCTGCGCGCGGAGAGCGCCGAGGTGCCCGTGCTCTACCCCGGCCCGGCCCGGCGCGGCCGCGGCGCCGTCCGGACCGGTCTGTTCATCGGGCAGCGGGAGGAGGCGCGGTGGATCGCCGAGCAGGTCGCCGGCTACCTGCGCGCCGCCCCCGGCCGGGCGGGCAGCGCCACGACCGCCCCCGACGGGCTGCCCTGGCCGCCGGGGGAGTCGGGGGGCGCCGCGGACGGCGGCGTCAGCCCCGGCGACGTCGCCGTGCTGTGCCGCAAGCGCTCGCAGTTCCCGGCGATCCGGGAGGCCCTGGAGGAGCTGGACATCCCGGTGGAGGTGGTCGGCCTGGGCGGGCTCATGATGGTGCCCGAGGTCCGCGACATCATCGCCACCCTGCGCGTGGTCCACGACGCCTCCGCGGGCAACGAGCTCGCCCGCCTCCTCACCGGGCCGCGCTGGCGGATCGGCCCGCGCGACCTGGCCGCCCTCGGGGCCCGCGCCGCCGAGCTGGCCCGCCAGACCCGGCGCGACCTCACCGGGCCCGAGCCCGACCAGAGCGCCGAGGACGACATCCTGCGCCGCACGGTCCTGGACCTGACCGCCGAGAGCGGCAGCCTGGTGGACGCCGTGGACGACCCCGGCCCCGCCGAGAGGTACTCCGCGACCGCCTACGAGCGCCTGGGCCGCCTCGCCGAGGAGCTGCGCTCCCTGCGCAAGCTCGTGGGCCAGCCGCTGCCCGACCTGGTCACCGAGACCGAGCGGATGCTCGGACTGGACATCGAGGTGGGCGCCCGCAGCGGCCGCGACCCCCTGTCCGCCCGCGCCGACCTGGACGCCTTCGTCGACCACGCGGTCCGTTTCGCCGGGAGCAGCGAGGACCCCACCCTCGGCAGCTTCCTCAGCTACCTCAGGGCCGCATCGGAACGGGAGAGCGGCCTGGCCCCCGGCGAGCGCGTCGGCGGAAGCGACACCGTCAAGCTCATGACCGTGCACGCCTCCAAGGGGCTCCAGTGGCCCGTGGTGGTCGTGCCCGGCGTCAGCGGCGGCAAGTACGCCCCGCTGTTCCCCACGAGCCTGTCCGAGGGCGACATGTGGATCAAGGGCGAGCACCTGCTGCCCTACCGGCTGCGCGGCGACCGCCAGAACCTGCCCGAACTCCTGGCGGTGGACAAGAAGGGCATCGAGGCGTTCAAGGAGGCCGAACGCGAGCGCCACCTGCTGGAGGAGCGGCGGCTGGCCTACGTCGCCGTCACCCGCGCCTCCTTCGCCCTGCTGTGCACCGGCCACTGGTGGGGCACCGACGCCGCGAGCGAGCGCGGGCCCTCCCCGTTCCTGGAGGAGATCCGCCTCGCCTGCGAGGGCGGCGCCGGGGAGGTCGCGCACTGGGAGCCCAGGCCCGATCCCGACGACAACCCCTACGAGGAGGAGGACGACGGCACGGCCGTGTGGCCGCCGCAGGAGGACGACGGCTCCGGCCCCCCGGAGGAGGGCGCCGAACCGGACCGGCCGCGCGACCGCCGCGCCCAGATCGCCGAGGGCGCGGCCATGGTCGAGCGCGCCCGCGCCCGCCTGCTCGCGGGGGAGGCCGACCCCGCGGAGGAGGCCGCGCCGCCGCCCGGGCTGCGCCGCCGCATCGGGGGCTGGGAGCGCGACACCGAGCTGCTGCTCGCCCACCGCCGCGCCGAGGGGCCGGGATCCGGGGACGGCACGGTCCAGGTCGAGCTGCCCGCGCACCTGTCGGTGTCGTCCATGGTGTGGCTGGCCCGCGACCCCTCCGCCCTGGCCCGGCAGATCCGCAGGCCGCTGCCGCGCCCGCCCGCGCCGCACACGCGCCGGGGCACCGCGTTCCACGCCTGGCTGGAGCAGCGGTTCGGCCAGCGCGCCGCCCTGCTGGACGAGCTGCCCGGCGCCGCCGACGAGACGGCTGGTCAGGACGAGGACCTCGCCGACCTCCAGAGCCGCTTCGAGGAGAGCGAGTGGGGCTCGCGCGTGCCCGTCGAGGTGGAGGTGCCCTTCGAGACGGTCATCGGCGACCGGCTCGTGCGGGGGCGCATGGACGCGGTCTTCCACGACCCCGCCTCCGGCCGCTACGACGTGGTGGACTGGAAGACCGGGAGCCCGCCCGGCAACGGCCCCGAGCGCCGCGCCGTGGGCGTGCAGCTGGCCGCCTACCGGCTGGCCTGGGCCGACCTGGCCGGGGTCTCCCTGGAGGAGGTGAGCGCCGCCTTCCACTACGTGCGGGCCGGGCTGACCGTGCGCCCCGCGGACCTGCTCGACGCCGAGGGACTGGCCGCGCTCATCGACGCCGTACCCGAACCCGGGTGAGAGGTCCGCCACCACCGCGGGTCGCCGTCCGTTCACCGGTGTGGTGGACAATGACCCGCGTGTCGATCCCAGGAATCCCCCAGGACAGCGGCGCCCCCGTGCGCGCGGGCGTCCCCGAGCACGGGCGCGTCCCCAAGTACTACGCGGTCCGGATACAGCTCACCGAGCTGGTGTCCGGGCTGGTGGTGGGCCAGCCGCTGCCCACCGAACGCGAGCTGGCCGAGCGCTTCGGCGCGGCCCGCGAGACGGTCCGCCAGGCGCTGCGCGACCTCCTGCTGGAGGGCAGGCTCAGCCGCCGCGGGCGCGGCACGGTGGTGGCCGGCCCCAAGCTGGAGCAGCCCCTGTCCCTGGCCAGCTACACCGAGGGCGTGCGCCGCCAGGGGCGGCGGCCGGGCCGCTCCCTCATCGACCTGCGCAGCTGGCCGTGCCCGCCCCGGCTGGCCGAGGAGCTGCACCTGAGCCCGGGCGAGCCGGTCTGGCACCTGGAGCGGGTGCTGCTGGCCGACGACGAGCGGGTGGGGCTGGAGTCCACCTACATCGCGGTGGCGCGCGTGCCCCGCCTGGACGTGGACTTCGACCCGGACTCCACCTTCTACGGCTACCTCGCCGACAGGGTCGGCATCACGTTCGGCGACGCCGACGAGCGCCTGGAGACCGTGCTGGCCACCCCGCGCGAGGCCCTGCTCATCGGCACCCCTCCGGCGCTGCCGATGCTGCTCATCCACCGCGTCTCCCGGGACGAGAAGGGCGGCCCCTTCGAACGGGTGCGCTCGCTCTACCGGGGCGACCGGTTCAGCTTCAGCGTCCACCTGGCCGGGGACGGGCGCGAGTAGGGGAGTCCGCCGGCGGGCACCGGACCGCGGCCCCGTCCGCCGGGCGCTTTTGTATCGAAAAGGTAACGGGTCTGGTCCAAAGTTTGACCCTGGTTCACCGGGACGTCCCCGCCGCGCTCGGTCGCCTCCATCCGCACCGGCGAACCTCGGACCATGCGAGTGATCATCGTCGGTGCCGGAGTCCTCGGCACCATGCACGCCTGGCACGCCGTCTCCCGAGGTCACGAGGTCGTCCACCTCGAACGGGAGGCGGCCGCCCGCGGCGCCTCCGTCCGCAACTTCGGCCTCGTCTGGGTCGGCGGACGCGCTCCCGGCCCCGAACTGGAGGCCGCCCGCCGGGCCCGCGTCCTGTGGCAGGAGATCGCCGAACGCGTCCCCGCCCTGGGCTTCCGGGCCTCCGGCTCCCTCACCGTCGCCACCACCGGCCACGAACTGGCCGTGGCCGAGGCGGCGGCCGGGGGTTCCGAAGCCGCCGAGCGCGGCTACGAACTCCTCAGCCCGGAGCGGACCCGCGAGGTCAACCCGGCCCTGCGCGGCGACCACCTCGGCGCCCTGTGGTGCCGCAGCGACGCCCAGGTCGAACCCCGCACCGCCCAGGCCGCCCTCCAGGCCGAACTCGGCCGCAGCGGCCGCTACACCCTCCTGACCGGGCGCGAGGTCCGCGACCTGGCCGGACCGGGCGCCGTCCGCGACGACCACGGGCAGGTCCACCGGGGCGACGCCGTCGTCCTGTGCACCGGCGCCTGGCTCGGCGGCCTGGTCCGCGAACTCGTCCCCGACCTGCCCGTGCGCCGCGTCCGCCTCCAGATGGCGCAGACCGAGCCCCTGGGCGAGACCCTCACCACCTCCGTCGCCGACGGCGACAGCTTCCGCTACTACCCCGCCTACCGGGGCCCCGAACTGGACTCCCTCGACGAGGCCCAGCCCCAGCCGCCCACCGCGCGCGACCACCGCATGCAGCTGCTCATGGTCCAGCGCGCCGACGGCTCCCTGACCATCGGCGACACCCACGAGTACGACGCGCCCTTCTCCTTCGACACCGCCGAGGACCCCTACGAGCACCTCGCCGGTGTCGCCAGCCGCCTCCTGGGCCGACCGCTGCCCCCGATCCGCCGGCGCTGGGCGGGCGTCTACGCCCAGTGCGCCGACCCCTCCCGGGTCGTCCACCGCGCCCCCGTGGGCCCCGACGCCTGGCTGGTCACCGGACCGGGCGGGCGGGGGATGACCTGCTCCCCGGCCATCGCCGAGACCACCGCCAACGAACTGGGCTGGTAACCATGCACTCCACCACCGTCCCCGCCCCGCCCGTCGAACTCGTCGTCCTGGACATGGCGGGCACCACCGTCGCCGACGACGGCCTCGTCGAGGCGGCCTTCGAGGCGGCCCTGCCCGACCACACCCCCGAGGCCGCCGCGTACGTGCGCGCCACCATGGGCGAGTCCAAGATCACCGTCTTCCGCCACCTGTGCGGCGACGAGGACCGCGCCCAGGAGGCCAACCGCGCCTTCGAGCGTGCCTACGCCCGCCTGGTGGACGAGGGCCGCTGCGCGCCCCTGCCCGGAGCCGAGGACGCCCTGCGCGAGCTGCGCGCCCAGGGCCGCACGACCGCCCTGACCACCGGCTTCTCCCGCGACACCCAGGAGCGCATCCTGAGCGCCCTGGGCTGGCGGGAGGCCGCCGACCTCGTCCTGTGCCCCGCCGACGCGGGCGGGCGCGGACGCCCCCACCCCGACATGGTGCTCACCGCCGCCCTGCGCGCGCGGGTCTCCTCCGTGGCCGCCGTCGCCGTCGTCGGCGACACCGCCTCCGACATCCGCAGCGGGCTGAGCGCGGGGGCCTCGGTCGCCGCCGGGGTCCGCACCGGCGCCCACGACGACGACGCCCTGCGCGCGGCCGGGGCCACCCACGTCCTGGACGGCGTGGCGGACCTGCCCGGACTGCTCGCGTCGAGGGAGGGCTGAACCCGTGGGCATCCGCTTCGACCGCGTCAGCGTCGCCTACGGGGAGACCGTGGTCCTGGACGACCTCGACCTCACCGTCGAACCCGGCGAGTTCATGGCGCTGCTGGGGCCCTCCGGCTCGGGCAAGACCACCGCGCTGCGCGCCGTCGCCGGGTTCGTCCGCCCCGCCTCCGGGCGCGTCCTGCTCGGCGGGCGCGACGTCACCGGCCTGCCGCCGCACCTGCGGGGCGTGGGCATGGTCGTGCAGAGCTACGCCCTCTTCCCCCACATGCGGGTGGACCAGAACGTCGCCTTCGGGCTGAGGGCGCAGGGCGTGCCCCGCCGCGAGATCGCCGGACGGGTCGCCGAGGCGCTGGCCATGACCGGGATGGGGGACTACGCGCGCCGCCACCCGCGCGAGCTGTCCGGCGGACAGCAGCAGCGGGTGGCCATCGCCCGCGCCCTGGCCATCCGCCCCGGCGTGCTGCTGCTGGACGAGCCGCTGTCCGCGCTCGACGCCCAGCTGCGCTCGGACATGCTCGCCGAACTGGCCCGCCTGCACCGCGAACTCCCCGACGTCACGGTCCTGTACGTCACCCACGACCAGAGCGAGGCGCTCACCCTGGCCGACCGGGTGGCGGTCCTGGACCGGGCCCGGCTGCGCGACTGCGACACGCCCGAGCGCCTCTACCAGCGCCCCCGGACGCCGTTCACCGCCCGCTTCGTCGGCGGCGCCAACCTGCTGCCCGCGAGCCTGGCCGACGGACGCGTGCACTGCTGCGGCACCGTCCTGGAGGCCGACCCCGGCGACCTGCCGCCCGGCACCGGCGACGGCGACGGGCTGCGCGTGTGCCTGCGCCCGCACCGGCTCGCCCTCGGCGAGGGCGAGCACACCCTGGAGGGCCGGGTCACCGACGTCCAGTGGCGCGGCTCCACCCACCGGGTCACCGTCCTGGTCGACGGCGTCCCCGTCACCGCCGAACTCCGGGAGATGCGGACCCCGCCCGAGACCGGTGCGGCGGTCACGCTCGGCTTCGCCCGCCGGGACGCCGTCCTGCTGCCGGAGGAGGAGGCCTCGTGAACGTCCGGACCGCGCCGCCCCCGGCAGGCACCGCGTCCGCGCCCCCCGCGGGCGGGGACGCCCCGGCCCGGGCGCCCCGCACCCTCCCCGTGTGGGTGTGGGCGGTGCCGCCCGTCGTGCTGCTCGCCCTGGTGTTCCTGTACCCGCTCGTCCTCGTCGCCCTGGAGTCGGTCACCGCGCCCGGGGGCGGACTCACCCTCGCCCACCACGCCGACGTCCTGGGCTCGGAGTCCTTCCGGTCCGCGCTGGCCACCACCGTGTTCATCGCGGTCACCGCCACGCTGGGCTGCCTGGTCCTGGGCTTCCTCCTGGCCCTGGTCGTGGCGTTCGTGCCCTTCCCGGGCAGCGGGGCCACCGCCCGGTTCATCGACACCTACCTGTCCTTCCCGTCCTTCCTCATCACCCTCGCGCTGCTGTTCCTCTACGGCACCGTGGGCGTGGCCAACGGCGCGTGGACGGAGGTCACCGGGGCCGGGACCGGGCCGATCAGCTTCCTCGCCACACCCTGGGGCGTGATCCTGGCGGAGATCACCTACTTCACGCCGTTCGTCATGCGGCCGCTGCTCGCCGCGTTCGCCCAGCTCGACACCGCGCAGATCGAGGTCGCCTCCTCCCTGGGGGCCCGCCCCCTCAGGATCGTGCGGGCCGTCATCCTGCCCGAGGCCCTGCCCGCGCTCGCCGCCGGAGGCGCGCTCGTACTGGTGCTGTGCCTCAACGAGTTCGCGATCGTCCTGTTCACCGGGGCCAAGGACGTGGTGACCCTGCCGATGCTCGTCTACAGCGCGGCGATCCTGGAGGCCGACTACACCACCGCCTGCGTCGTGGCCACGGTCAACGCGGCCCTGTCGGTCTCGCTCTACCTCGTCTACCGCGCGGCCACCGCCCGGCTGCGCGCACCCTCCGGAGGCCGCCGTGCTCGTGCATAGCCGACCCGCCCGCCGGGTCGTGTGGGCGCTGTTCGCCGCGCTCGTCCTGCCGCTGTTCCTGCTCCCGCTCGGCGTCATCGTCACCGCGTCGGTGTCCACCAACTGGAGCGGCGTCCTGCCCTCGGGGCCCACCCTGGACAACTTCGCCGGACTGTCCCGGGGCTCCACCCTGGAGGCGCTGCGCGTCAGCGCGGTCACCGCCGCCACCGCCAGCGTCCTGGCCCTGGTGGCCGGGACCTGGTCCGCGCTGACCGCGCACGCGCTGCGCCGACGCGGCAGGGCCGCCCTGGACGCCCTCTTCATGCTGCCCGTCGCGGTCCCCACGGTGGTCGTCGGACTGGCCCTGCTGGTGGCCTTCAGCCAACCGCCCGTGCTGCTCAACGGCACCCGGACCATCGTGATCATCGCGCACACCGTGCTGGTGACGGCCTTCGCCCACCAGTCGGTCTCCGCCGCCCTGGACCGGCTCGACCCGGCCTACGCCCAGGTGGCCGCCTCCCTCGGCGCCCGCCCGGCGCGGGTGCTGTTCCAGGTGCGGCTGCCCCTGCTGCTGCCCTCGCTCAGCGCCGCCGCCGGGCTCTGCTTCGCCCTGTCCATGGGCGAACTGAGCGCCACGATGATGCTCTACCCGCCCAGCTGGATGCCGCTGCCGGTCCAGATCTACGCCGCCACCGACCGGGGCGCCCTCTTCTCCGGGGCGGCCTCCGCCATCGTCCTGATGGCCGCCACCCTGGCCGTCCTGCTGCTGCTGTCCCGCGTGCGCACCCGCGCCGCCTACCGCTGACCTCTTCTCCTTCTCCCAGGAAGGCCCGCCATGCCCGCCGTCCGCACGACCGCCGCCCGCGTGTCCGCCGCCACCGCCGCGTTCGCCCTCGCCGGAGCCCTGACCTCCTGCGCCGCCTCCGACCCCGCCGACACCGTCACCGTCTACACCGCCGACGGCCTGCGCAACGAGGAGGGCACCGGCTGGCTCGACCAGGTCTTCGCCGACTTCGAGGCCGAGACCGGCGTCACCGTCCAGTACGTCGAGGGGGGCTCGGGCGAGATCGTCCAGCGCGCCGGGCGCGAGACCGCCAACCCGCGGGCCGACGTCATCATCACCCTGCCGCCCTTCATCCAGCAGGCCGACGGCATGGGCCTGCTCCAGCAGTACGAGCCGCAGGGCTCCGAGCACGTCGGGACCAAGGACCCCGACGGGAGGTGGACCACGATCGTCGACAACTACTTCTGCCTCACCTACAACACCGAGGAGCTGGAGGAGCCGCCCGCCACCTGGGACGACCTGCTCGACCCCCGCTTCGAGGGCCGCCTCCAGTACTCGACGCCGGGCGTGGCGGGCGACGGCACGGCCGTGCTCATCCAGACCATGCACGACTTCGGCGGCCTGGAGCCCGCCATGGACTACCTCGGACGGCTCCAGGCCAACAACGTCGGCCCGTCCTCCTCCACCGGCGCGCTGGGCCCCAAGGTGGACAAGGGCGAGCTGCTCGTCGCCAACGGCGACGTCCAGATGAACCTCGCCCAGGCCCGCACCATGCCCAACCTCGGCATCTGGTTCCCCGCGCACGAGGAGGGGGAGCCGAGCACCTTCGCCCTGCCCTACACCGCCGGGCTGGTCGAGGGCGCGCCCCAGGCCGACAACGGCCGCGCCCTCCTGGACTTCCTGCTCTCCGAGGCCGCCCAGGAGCAGGTCGTCCCCGTGGCCGGGGGCTTCCCGGCCCGCACCGACGTCCCGGTGGAGGGCGGGGGCGCCGAGGAGCTGGAGGCGCTCATGGAGGGCGTGGAGGTCTTCGAGCCCGACTGGGACGACATCGACGCCAACCTGCCCGAGTACCTCGACGCCTGGCGCGAGGCCACCGGCAGCTGACCCCGGCCCTCCCGGGCCACCGCCGACCCGTGCGCGGCCGTCGGCCCCGCGCGCCGGAGGAACCGCGCGCGGGACCGGCGGGAGGGCTCAGATCACGCCGAAGACGAACCCGCCCGGGGCGTCGGAGTCCTCGCCGAAGAGGTACTCCCGGGCCGACAGGACGAACTCCGCGCGGCCGATGAACCCGTCGCCGTCGGTGTCCAGGGCCCTGAACCGGTCCAGGGCGTCGGAGGAGGAGGCCCCCAGGACCTCGGCGTACCTGACGTACTCCGCCTCGCTGATCGACCCGCCGTCGTCGGTGTCGAGCAGGTCGAAGACCGCCTCGGCCACGCCCTCGGTCATGTTGAACCGGCTGCGGTCCTCGGAGGCCGCGTGCATCGCCGCGACGAACGCATCCCGGTCCAGGCGCGCCTGGGCGGGCGAGCCGTGGCGCAGCAGCTCCAGCCAGAGCATCTGGTAGGAGGCGTGGACGGCCTGGGCCCGGCGGTCGCTCAGGTCCAGCGCGTACCCCTTCGTGTAGCGGTCGACCAGGCGCTGGTAGTCGTCCCAGGTGATGGCCCCGTCGCGGTCGGTGTCCAGCGTGTCGAAGAGGCGGCCGAACCTCTCGGCGACCGCGGTGGCGGGAACGGTGTCCACGTGCATTCCTCTCGTCGGCGGGCGGGCGCGTCCCGCCCCTGCACCTTCGAGTGTCCCGCGAGCCGAGGAGTTCCCCGTCCCCCGCGGCTCCGCCGCCCCTGGCGGCCGGGCTCCCGAGCCCCCCCGGGCCGGACCGGGACCGGACCGGGACCGGACCGGGGACGGGCGCGCGGGGCTCCCGGCCCGCGTGCCGAGGCGGTTCGCGCAGGTCCTAGGCTCGTTCCCGACAACGACGTCGAGCAAGGACGGTCCCATGGACGTACGCGCCCACATCGAGGCACACCGGGACGAGTTCGTCTCCTCCCTCAAGGAGTGGCTGGCGATCCCCTCCATCTCCGCCGACCCCGCGCACCACCCCGACGTGGTCCGCTCCGCCCGGTGGCTCGCCGACCACCTCACCGCGACCGGCTTCCCCACCGTCGAGGTGTGGCAGACCCCCGGCCTGCCCGCCGTGTTCGCCGAGTGGCCCGCCGCCGACCCCGACGCCCCCACGGTGCTCGTCTACGGACACCACGACGTCCAGCCCGTCGACCCGGTCCAGGAGTGGGAGACCGACCCGTTCGTGCCCACCGAGCGCGGCACCTCCCTGTTCGCGCGCGGGGCCTCCGACGACAAGGGGCAGGTGCTCTTCCACGCCCTCGGCGTGCGCGCCGCCCTGGCCGCATCCGGCGCCGACGCCCCGCCCGTCACGGTCAAGCTGCTCGTGGAGGGCGAGGAGGAGTCGGGCTCGGTCCACTTCGCCGACCTGATGCGCGCCAACCGCGACCGCCTGGCCTGCGACGTCGTCGTCATCTCCGACACCACCATGTGGGCGGCCGACACCCCGTCCATGTGCGTGGGCATGCGCGGCGTCACCGACGTGGAGATCAGCCTGTACGGCCCCGAGCGCGACCTGCACAGCGGCTCCTTCGGCGGCGCCGTGCCCAACCCGCTCAAGGCCATGAGCGACCTGCTGTCCGGCCTGCACGACGAGGACGGCCGGGTGGCGGTCCCCGGCTTCTACGACGGGGTGGTCGAGGCCAGCCGGGAGGAGCGCGAACTCATCGCCCGGCTGCCCTTCGACGAGCGCGAGTGGCTGGCCACCGCCGCCTCCACCGCCACCTGGGGCGAGAAGGGCTACAGCACGCTGGAGCGGATCTGGCTGCGCCCGACCGCCGAGATCAACGGCATGTGGGGCGGCCACACCGGCTCGGGCGGCAAGACCATCGTCCCTCGCTCCGCGCACGCCAAGGTCAGCTTCCGCCTGGTGCCCGGCCAGGACCCGCTGCACGTGCAGGACCGCGTCCGCGCCCACGTCGAGGCGGCCGTCCCCGAGGGTCTGCGCGCCGAGACGGAGTTCGGCGGGCCGGGCGTGCGCGCCTGCGCCTCCGACCTGTCCTCCACCGCGCTGAAGGCGGCCCGCTCGGCCATGGAGCGCGCCTTCGGCACCCAGGTCCTGTTCACCCGCGAGGGCGGCAGCGGCCCCGAGGCCGACATCGCCGACATCCTCGGGGCGCCGCTGGTCTTCCTCGCCGTCGGCCTGGACGAGGACCGCATCCACGCCCCCAACGAGAAGGTGGAGATCCCCCTGCTGCTCAAGGGGGCCGAGAGCGCCGCCTACCTGTGGGAGGAGCTCGGCGGCCTCGGCTGAGCCGTGACCGCGCGGCGCCGGGGCCCGCTCCGCACACGGTGCCGACCCGCCCACGGGGAATCCGCCGCGCGCGGGGGCCGCGCCAGGATGCGCGCGGCCCCGACGGGTGTTATGCACGTTGTGGACACGGGCCCCGCCAGGCGGCCCGCCGACCCGGAAGGACCCATGGACGCCGACGCGACTCCCTCCCTCTCCCGCTTCTCCGTCGACCCCGCCGCGCACCGGCGCCTGGACGGGGAGTGGCTGGCCGAGGCGTGGGCGGCCCCCGGCACCCGGGTGCTGGTCCTGGAGGGCGGGGACCCCGTCGCCCACGGCTGGCGGGCCGTCATGGCCAAGCAGTCCCGGGCCCTGATCACCACCGGGGACGAACCCCGACTGGTCCTGGTCCCCCCGGACGAGGCGCCCGAGGGCGAGCGCTACCTGCTGGGCACCGACGGACGGGACGCCTACTTCGCGGTCCGCTCCGGCCGGGAGCTCACCGCCACCGAACGGACCGCCCCGGCCTCCCTGCGCGAGATCGGCGCGCTCCTGGGCGACCGCGACACCGGGCTGATGACCCGCGCCGTCGCCCTCGCGAACTGGAACGCCACCCACGGGTTCTGCCCCCGCTGCGGCTCCCGCACCACCCCGGCCGCGGCCGGGCACGTGCGCGTGTGCGATCGGGAGGGCACCGAGCAGTACCCCCGGATGGACCCGGCGGTGATCATGCTGGTGCACCGCGAGCGCGACGGCCGCGAGGAGATGCTGCTCGGCAACAACCCGAACTGGGACGCCCGCCGCTTCTCGGTGCTGGCCGGGTTCGTGGACGCGGGGGAGTCGCTGGAGCAGGCCGTGGTCCGCGAGGTCGCCGAGGAGGCGGGGATCGTGGTCGAGCGCCCGCGCTACCTGTCCTCGCAGCCCTGGCCCTTCCCGCGCAGCCTGATGGTGGGCTACACCGCGCGGGCCGTGGGCGAGACCGAGCGCACCGACGACGAGATCGGCGTCACCCGGTGGTTCACCCGCGCCGAACTGGCCGAGGCCGTGCACGCGGAGGAGATCCTGCTGCCCGGGCGGGTCTCGATCGCCCGCACCCTCATCGAGCACTGGTACGGCTCGGAGCTCCCCGGCGGCTGGTGACCCCGGGCCGACGGCCGCTCCCGGCCCCGCGGCGGCCGGGAGCCGCCGCCCGCGGGGCCGGGAGCGGGAGCGGGGACGCGCCCGGGGCGGGGCCGGGGCCTTTCGGGGTTTCGCTCGGGGCCCCGCCCGGCCCGTCGCCGCGCTAGCGCGAACCGGGGGAGGCGCCCAGTTCGTCGGGCAGCACGGTGAGGGGGCTCGTGCTGCTCTCCACCACGTCCCGCGCCAGGTCCGCCACCTTGCGCCCGCGCGAGCGCGCCGAGGAGCGCAGCCGCTCGAAGGCCTCGCGGGGCGCCATCGTGTGCCGCTCCGCCAGGACCCCGATCGCCTGCTCCACCACCACGCGCGACTGCAGCGCGTGCTCCAGCTGCGCGATGGTGTGCCGCAGCCGCTCCACCTCCGAAGCGCCCTCCGGCGCCCGGCCGGGCGCCTGGGAACGCGGGGTCCGGGTCCCCGACTCGCCGGTCAGCAGGTCCGCCAGGACCATCGCGCTCACCAGGTCGGGCACCTCCTCGCCGTCGCCCACCCGCCACCCGGCCGGGGTGCGGCGGACCACACCGGTGTCCACCGTGTCGGCGACCGCAATGTCATGAGGCCTCATGTCCTCCCCCAACTCCACACTCCCCGTCGTCATCGTCCGAGTCCTTGGTGACCCGAGCGCCGTCGGAGGTGCACCGCCGAAGGCGGGCCCCGCGGTGCGGGCCGCGGGACCCGCCCTGGGGCGTGGTCCGCGGCCCGCGTACCGTCCTACGACAGCTCGGCCAGTTTCTGCTTCACCTGAGCGAGCGACGGGTTGGTCATCGCCGCACCGTCGCTGAAGACCAGCGTCGGAACCGTCTGGTTGCCGTTGTTGGCCCTCATGACCAGTTCCGCGGCCTCCGGGTGCTCCTCGATGTTCACCTCACGACCGGTGATCCCCTCGCGGGCGAGCTGGCTCTTGAGCCGCTTGCAGTACCCGCACCAGGGGGTGGTGTACATCGTGAACTGTTCGGTCGCCGCGCTCGTCATGTCGCTCACGTCCTTCTTTCGTCTACGGTCGATGGGTCGGTCCGGTCATCTCAACACCGAGGGGTCCGGACCGCTTCCCGGGACCGCGTGACACAACGTGGGACGCCTCACAGGACCAACTGGTTCTGGAATGTCTGATGTGCCTCCCGCGGCCCCGGCGGCGGGCACGGGGTCCGATCCGCTCCCCGTCACGGCCGATACTTGAGAGACTGGGACCCCATCCACCCCGACCCTACGCAGGAGCACCATGGATCCCGACCGCGTCCTGGAGGGACTGGACCCGGAGCAGACCCAGGCCGCACGCGCGCTGCGCGGCCCCGTGTGCATCCTGGCCGGTGCCGGGACGGGCAAGACCCGGGCCATCACCCACCGCATCGCGTACGCGGTCTCCAGCGGTGTGGTCGCCGAGCAGCAGGTCCTCGCGGTCACCTTCACCGCGCGCGCCGCCGGGGAGATGCGCGGCCGGCTGCGCGCCCTGGGCGCCCCCCGCGTGCAGGCCCGCACCTTCCACGCCGCCGCCCTGCGCCAGCTCTCCTTCTTCTGGCCCCAGGTCGTGGGCGGCGAGAAGCCCACCCTCATCGAGAGCAAGCTCCCGGTGGTCTCCCGCGCCGCCCACTCGGTGGGCCTCCAGCCCGACCGCAACGGCCTGCGCGACCTGGCCGGCGAGATCGAGTGGTCCAAGGTCACCCAGGTGCGCCCCACCGACTACGACAAGGCCGTGGTCAAGGCGGGCCGCCAGCCCCCGCTGCCCGCGGGCGAGGTGGCCCGGGTCTTCGAGGCCTACGAGGACCTGCGCCGCGAGCACAACCTCCTCGACTTCGAGTCCATGCTCGAACTCACCGCCGGCATGATCACCGAGTACCCGGCCATCGCCCAGCGCGTGCGCGAGCAGTACCGGTACTTCGTCGTCGACGAGTTCCAGGACGTCAACCCGCTCCAGCGCCTGCTCCTGGACGCCTGGCTGGGCGACCGCGACGACCTGTGCGTGGTCGGCGACCCCAGCCAGACCATCTACTCCTTCGCCGGGGCCACCCCCGGCTACCTGACCGGGTTCGGCGCCCGCTACCCCCACGCCACCGTGGTCCAGCTGGTCCGCGACTACCGCTCCACCCCCCAGGTCGTGCGGGTGGCCAACCACGTCATCGCCCAGGCGCGCGGCACGACCTCCGCCCAGCACCTGACCCTCCAGGCCCAGCGCCCCGACGGCCCCGACCCGATGTACCAGGAGTACGACGACGAGCCCGCCGAGGCCACCGGGGTCGCCCGCAAGATCAGCGTCCTGCTGGAGGGCGGCACCCCGGCCAGCGAGATCGCGGTGCTGGTGCGCACCAACGGCCAGTCGGCCTCCTACGAGCAGGCGCTGACCGACGAGGGCGTGCCGTTCACGATGCGCGGGACCACCCGGTTCTTCGAGCGCCCCGAGATCAAGCAGGCCGTGCACACCCTGCGCGGCGCCCGGCACGGGGCGGCGGGGGAGGAGGCCGAGCCCCTGGTGCGCACCGTCCGCCAGCTGCTCGGACAGCTCGGCCTGACCGAGAGCGCGCCCGAGGGGCGCCAGGCCCGCGAACGCTGGGAGTCGCTGACCGCGCTGGCCCAGCTGGCCGAGGACATGGCCGCCGCGCCGAGGCCCGACGGCAGTCCGGTGACCATGGCCGACCTCGTGGACGAGCTCGACGTGCGCATGGCCACCGAGCACGCGCCCGGCTTCGAGGGCGTCACCATCGCCTCCCTGCACGCGGCCAAGGGCCTGGAGTGGGACGCCGTCTTCCTGGTCGGTCTCACCGAGGGCATGATGCCGATCATCTACGCCGAGACCGACGAGCAGGTGGAGGAGGAGCGCCGCCTGTTCTACGTGGGCGTCACGCGGGCCCGCGAGCACCTGGCGATGTCGTGGTCCCTGGCCCGCTCGCCCGGCGGCAGGAAGACCCGCAAGCCCTCCCGCTTCCTCGACGGCCTGCGCCCCGCCTCCCCGTCCACCGCCTCCCGGCGCGCCGAGCGCCGCAAGGGCGGCGTGACCCGCTGCCGGGTGTGCTCGGCCACCCTCACCGACGCGGCCGAGCGCAAGCTGGGCCGCTGCCTGGACTGCCCCTCCAGCTACGACGAGGCCCTGCTGGAGCGGCTGCGCGACTGGCGCCGCGCGTGCGCGCAGGAGCAGAAGGTGCCCGCCTACGTGATCTTCACCGACGCCACCCTCCAGGCCGTCGCCGAGCAGGAGCCCGGCAGCCTCACCCAGCTGGCGGCGGTGTCCGGTGTCGGCGCGGTCAAGCTCGATCGCTACGGTGAGGCGGTACTGGCGCTGGTGGCGGGCGCGGACCCGGCGGACGTCATGGACCGCCGGACCGAGGACGACGGGGAGGAAGCGGCGGATGAGTGAGAGCGCCGACGCGCAGGCGCGGGGCCAGTCCCTCGCCGACCTGCTGACCGTGCTGGACCTGGAGCGGATCGAGGACGACATCTTCCGGGGCAGCAGCCCCGAGGAGGGCCCCCAACGGGTCTTCGGCGGCCAGGTCGCTGGCCAGGCGCTGGTCGCGGCGGGGCGCACCGTCCCCGCCGAACGCTACGTCACTCCCTGCACGCGTACTTCATACGCCCCGGCGACCCCTCGGTGCCCATCGTCTACGAGGTGGACCGCGTCCGGGACGGCCGCTCCTTCACCACCCGGCGGGTGGTGGCCATCCAGCACGGCAAGCCGATCTTCACCCTGTCGGCCTCCTTCCACAAGGAGGAGCCGGGCCTGGACCACCGGATCCCGATGCCCGACGTCCCGCCGCCGGAGGAGCTGCCGAGCACGCGCGAGCGCCTGCAGGAGGCCTTCGGCCGCGTGCCCGGGTTCGTGCGCTGGCACCCCATCGAGCTGCGCCCGGTGGGGCCGCTGTCCTACGAGGCCGAGCGCGATCCGCGGCTGCGCACCGCCAACAACCCGGTGTGGCTCAAGGTGGACGGCAAGCTGCCCGACGACCGCCTCACCCACGTGTGCCTGATGACCTACGCCTCGGACATGACCCTGCTGGACACCGTGCTGCTGCGCCACGGCCGCTCCTTCGCGGGGATCTCCATGGCCAGCCTGGACCACGCGATGTGGTTCCACCGGCCGTTCCGCGCCGACGAGTGGCTGCTGTACGCGCAGGAGGCGCCGACCGCCCAGGGCGCCCGCGGTCTGGCGCGCGGGCTGGTCTACACCCGCGAGGGCGAACTCGTGTGCTCGGTGGTGCAGGAGGGACTGATCCGGGTGGTGGACGCCGAGGGCTGGTCCGACACCCTTCCGGAACCGCTCTAGCGGACCGGCCGGAACCGTCGTCGGTCTGAAGCGGGGGTTCTGACCTGCGGTGATCCTGTACATGTGGCGAGGTCGGAGCATCCGGCCTCGCCGTACGTACGGGATCACGGTGGACGACGCGGGCCCGGGCGCCCTTCCAGGCACCGCGGTGGGCGCCGCCGCGCCGCTCCCGGAGACCGGGACGGAGGAGGCTCGGGCCGCCCGCCGTGACCGGGGCCTCCCCGCGTCGCGGGCGGGGCGTCGGCAGGGCGCCCGGGGGATGCCCAAAGGCAACGCTTCCGGGCGCCGCGGCATTCCCGCGAACCCCTGACCGGATGCGGACGTTTGCGCAGGTCAAAAATAGGTTGCTCTCTTTCCGCGCCAGCCCATAGTGTGTACCCCGTCGCAATGACCGCTCCCGGCGCGGGTGCAAGATCCCGCCGCCCGAAAGTGAAGGAGGTGCCCGATCCAATGACCAGCATCACGGAGACCACAGGCTTCGTCGCCGGCTTCGCCATGCCGTCGCATCAGCTGTCCCCGACCGCTGTCCAGGGCAACCTCCTGCGCGGTCACACGGACGTCTTCGCCCTCTTCGGCGAGGCCACCATCGGCAACGGCGGCACCGGGGTCCCCGGATCCCGCTCCCCGTTGACGGTGTCCCAGGTCGAGTGGACCGTCCTCGGCGACGGCAGTGGTGTGTCCGTCGAGTCCGGGCTCGCCCTTGATCGCGGCAAGCGCCAGACGAAGCACGCAGCAGAAGCTACCCAGCGCCCGTATGGCGCATCGGGGGAGTGTCCACGGAGGATTCCGGCCTAGAGCAGGACAGGCCGAGAGTTTCGACCGTGGCCGCGGACCCCGACAGGGGCCGCGGCTTTCTTTGTATCTTCGCCAGCTCCCCGTCCCCCAGGGACGAGGGAGAGGGCGGCGGCATCGCAAGTCCAGGTCCCCCACCGGACCGGTTCCGGTGACCAGTCACCGACCGCGTTGTACGAAACGATCAAAGATCTTGGAGGGCACCGATGCTTGCGTCGGTCCTGGAAACGCCCTGGCTGGGCGACACCGAAGTTCCCTGCCGCCTGGAGCCCGACCTGTTCTTCGCCGAGGCGCCCGCCGACGTCGAGGCGGCCAAGGCCGTCTGCGGCGCGTGCCCCGTGCGGGAGCAGTGCCTGGCCGACGCCCTGGAGCGCGGTGAGCCCTGGGGCGTCTGGGGCGGGCAGCTGCTCGTCTCCGGACAGGTCGTGGCGCGCAAGCGCCCCAGGGGCCGCCCCCGGAAGAACCCCGCCCCGGTCGCGGCCTGACCGTTCCAGCCACAGCCTCACCCGACCCCCACAAGACCCGAAGGACGAAGACGGATGATGATGATGGAACTCATGCGCGTGGTCGAGCGGACCGACGTCGAAACGCGTGAACAGCAGGGCAGGAGGCTCACCGCCCGCCAGCTGCGCGCCCGCCAGCGCGAGGAGCGCCGTGCCGAACAGGCGCTCATGGAAATCGCGTGGTCACGTCTGTGTTGACGTGACGGGACGCACGGCGCCCTGAGCTGATCACGGGACCGGGCGGGGCTCCTCCGGGGGTCACCGTCCGGTCTCTTTTGTGTATCCGAAAGAGCACTGGGGCATCCCGACGGGCCCCTCCGTGGCCCGTCCCACAGCCGAAAAAGGACCCTGGTCAGGGCGGAATGTGCTACAGGGACGTGTTTTTCGGTTACGTTCCCGGATCCGGAGAAGACGCAAGATCGGCGACATAACAGGACAGGACACACCTGTGCTGGAGCGCCTCGCTCGGCTACCGTAAACTCCGTGCCCTCGAACACCAAAATCGAGGTACGACGCAGTCCTCGTCGCCGACGCACGGTGTCGGCCTACAGGGACGGGGACACCACGGTCGTCCTCGTGCCCGCGACGTTCTCCCGCGCAGAGGAAAAGCGCTGGGTGGGCCGTATGCTGCAACGACTCGAGGCCCGCGAGGGGCGCCGCAACCCCGGCGACGCCGAACTCCACGAACGCGCGCTCGAACTGGCCCGCCGCTACCTGGACGGCACCGAACTCCCCGAGAGCGTGCGCTGGGTGGACAACCAGAACTCGCGCTGGGGGTCGTGCACCCCCGAGACCCGCACGATCCGCATCTCCCGCCGCGTCGCCGGAATGCCCTCCTGGGTCGTGGACTACGTGCTCATCCACGAACTCGCGCACCTGTTCATCCCGCACCACGGCCGGGAGTTCTGGGACCTGGTGCGCCGCTACCCCAAGGCCGAGCGGGCCCGCGGCTACCTGGAGGGCTTCAGCGCCGCCTCCCGCGCCGAGTCCGACGACCCCTGCGGAGCCGGGGAGGACGAGGAGGAGCTCGACGCCGCCGAGGTCGCCTTCGACGAGTGAGCCCGGCCACGCACCGGTGGGGCGGGTGCCGCGGTGCCCGGGCCGCCGGGGGCCACGCCGCCGACCCGACGCGAACGGCCCCGCCCGGGACACCGCCGTCTTCCCGGTCCAGCGCCTCGAAGAACCCGCCTCCGGCCCCCGAACCCACGATCCCCGCGGCGCCCCGGACTCCGGGGTGCCGCGGGGATCGCTGGAACCCGTGACCGGTGCGGGGCCGTCGTGTGCCGTGGGACCGCAGGAACGGGGCTGGCGACCGCTCCAGCGCGCCGCCGCGTTCCAGGTCAGCGCGTGCCCGGGTCCGTGCTCGGGGGGCGGGCGGACGCCCGCAGGCGGCGCCCCACCGCCTCGGCCGCTGCGCGCACCAGCGAACGGCACACCTCGTCGGAGGGCTCGGGCAGGTCGTCCACCGGGAACCAGCCCAGGTCGGCCGACTCGTCGGGGTCGCGTACCAGCACCGCGTCCTCGGGGGCGACCGCCGCGTACTGCACGTCCAGGTGGAAGCTGCCGCCCCCGCAGGGCACCGCGTGGCGGTCCAGCCCGACGGGCTCGGGCAGCAGGGTGAGCCCCCTGATGCCCGACTCCTCGGTGGCCTCGCGCAGCGCCGCCGCGCCCAGGGTGGCGTCCTCCGGCTCGCAGTGCCCGCCGGTCTGCAACCAGATCCGGTGGATCCGGTGCAGGGTGAGCACCGCCCGCGAGCCGTCGGCGGAGATGATCGCCGTGCTGGCCGTCACGTGGCCGGGCAGGCAGGAGCGCCACATCCCGTCCCCGTGCGCGTCCAGGTGGTCGAGGTAGGAGCGGCGCAGCTCCTCCTGCCGGGCGTCGGGCGCGGTCCACGCGTCCAGCACCGCCCGGGCGTCCGCGTGCAGCGACACCTACGCGCCCTCTCTCCGGTCGTCGTCCCCGTCGCCGTCCCGGTCACCGCCGGGGGCGCCCTCGTCGGAAGGCCCCTCCCCGGACGCGTCCCCGTCGGTCCCCGCCCTCTCCCGGCCGGGAGCGTCCCCGGTCAGCGAGGAGATGTCGAAGTCGGCGTCGCCGAACCCGTCACCGCCCCCGCGCACGAAGGCCTCGGGATCGTCCAGGTCGTCGCCGGTGGGCATCAGGTCCGGGTGCTCCCAGACCGCGTCCCGGCCCTCCACACCGCGCGCCTCCTCCAGGGCGGACCACAGCGCGGACGCCTCGCGCAGGCGGCGCGGGCGCAGCTCCAGGCCGACCAGGGCGGCGAACGTGTGCTCGGCGGGCCCGCCGGTCGCCCGGCGGCGCCGGGTCGCCTCGGCCAGGGCGTCCGCCTGCGGCAGACGGCCCGACACCGCGGACGAGACCACGGTGGCCACCCAGCCCTCGATCAGCGCCAGGGTGGTCTCCAACCGGGCCAGCGCCGCCTTCTGCTGCGGGGTGTCCTCGGGCTGGAACAGCCCCTCGCCCCCGACACCGCCCAGGGCCTCCTGGAGCGCCTCGGGGTTGGTGAGGTCGATCTCGCCGAGCCGGTCCTCCAGGCCGCTGATGTCGAAGGACATCCCGTCCGCGTACTCGTTGACCAGCCGGGACACGTGCGAGCGCAGCCACGGCACGTGCGAGTACAGCCGGTGCACGGCCGCCTCGCGGGCGGCCAGGTACAGGCGCACCTCGTCCTCGGGGACCTCCAGGCCCTCGCTGAAGCGCGCCACGCCGGAGGGCAGCAGCGCCGCACGGCCCTCACCGGCCAGGGGCAGTCCGATGTCGGCGGTGCCGACCACCTCGCGGGACAGCTCGCCCACGGCCTGGCCCGCCTGGCGGCCGACCATCATGCTGCCCATCTGCTGGATCATGCCCAGCAGCGGACCGGCCACGGACCGCATCTCCTCGGGCAGGTTCTGCCCCATCGACCGGACGGTCTTGCTGGTCAGCGGGTCGCACAGCTGCGCCCACGAGTCCATCGTCCGCTCGATCCACTCCGACCGGCTCCAGGCCTGGGCGGTGTGGACGCCCGACGGCAGGTCGGTAGCCTGGTCGAGCCACAGGTCGGCCAGGCGCAGGGCCTCCTCGACCCTGGCGTAGTCGGACGCCGGAACGCTCGGGTCGCCCTCCTGGGCGACCGTCTGGCGCGCGACGTCCTTGGCCATGTCCCAGTTCACACCGGACGACGACCTCTGGTCGCCGCTGGAACCGGGAGCGGGGCCGGGTTGGGCCGACATCATGTCGGCGAACTGACGCAGCATGTTGGCCATCTGCTGCGGGTCGCCGAACGGGAAGCCGTCCGGCGTTCCGGATCCTCCTCCGCCCGGGCCGCCGCTGCCGGCACCCGAGCCGGAGTCGCCAGAACGGCGTCCGGACTCGTCATCGGGATCGTTCGGCATGCTGAAACCGAATGGCAGGTCGCTCACAATCAGACCTCAGGCAGGATTAGGTTTGGTCTCCACTGTCACGTTAGCTGGGAGTCGCCCGGAGTGAATACCGAAAGCAGCCAGGTTCGCCCAGAGCACAGCCCCTCCGAGGGAGCGGGCACGGTGGTCGCTGTCACCGGTGCCGCCTCCGGGGTGGGCCGGCTCCTCGTGCAACGCCTGGCCGCGCCGGAGAGTTCCGCGCGCCTGCGTGAGGTCGTCGCCATCGACGCCGAGCTCGCCGACCTGCGCGGCGTCACCTGGCGCATCGCCGACGTGTGCGACCCCGGGCTGGTCTCCCGCCTCGGCGGGGTGGACGTGCTCGTGCACACCGCCGACGACCGCTCCCTGGAGACCCGGCCCGCGCGGCGCCGCGCGCACAACATCCGCGCGGCCCAGACGGTCCTGACCGCCGCCGCGGCCTCGGGGGTCCCCCGCGTCATCCTGGTCACCAGCACCATGGTCTACGGGGCCGCCCCCGACAGCCCCGTGCCCCTGGCGGAGAACGCGCCGCGCGTGTCCGACAACAGCGAGGGGCTCATGGGCGACTTCGCCGAGATCGAGGCCCTCGCCGAGCGCGCCCGCCGGGCCCACCCCAGCCTCACCGTCACCGTCGTGCGCCCCGCCCCGCTCGTGGGGCCCGGGCTCGACACCCTCCTCAGCCGCCACTTCTCCGCCCCGCGCCTGCTCACCGTCAAGGGGCACGAACAGCACTGGCAGTTCTGCCACGAGGACGACCTGGTCAGCGCCCTGGCCTTCTGCGCCCTGCACGGGGTGGACGGGCCCGAGGGCGTGGTCGCCGTGGCCAGCGAGGGCTCCCTCACCCAGGACGAGGTGGAGGCCGTCTCCGGGATGAAGCACTTCGAGGTGCCCGCCAACCTGGCCTTCGGCGCCGTCCGCCGCCTCCACCAGGCCCGGATCACCCCGGCGGCCGAGGGCGAGCTGAAGTTCCTCGTCTACCCGTGCGTGGTGGACTGCGCGGTGCTGCGCGAGGCCGGGTGGAAGCCCGCCCACGACAACGAGTCCGCCCTGGCAGCCCTGCTGGAGTCCCGCAGCGGCAGGCCCGCGCTGGTCGGCCGCAGCCTGGGCCGCAAGGAGGTCACCATCACCGCCGCGGGTGCCGCCGGAGCCGCCGCGGCGGCCATCGGCACCGCCGCAGCCATCCGCCACCTGCGCAAACGCAAGGGGGCGTGAGGCCCGGGGTCCGCGCGGCACGCGTATCGACGGCGCGCCGACGAACCCCGGCCACCTGACCCGGAGCCCGTGCGCGCGGCACACGCCGGGAACGCGGCCGACGCCGGCTCCCAACCCGACCCGGGACCGTGGGAGTGCGGCGCGCTTCCTGTGCCGGTGCCCGTGCGCGTGCGTCGGAACGCGCACCCGTGTCCCCACATGGGGGAACAACCGGTTGATACGGTCATGTCGTGGAAGAGATCACTCTCGCGTCAGTACGCGACACCCCCCTGTCGGTGGACGAGGTCCTCGCCGCGGTCTCCGACCCGCGCGCGGGCGGCACCGCGGTCTTCGTCGGCACCGTCCGCGACCACGACCACGGCCGTGACGTCGCGCGCCTGGCCTACTCCGCCCACCCGACGGTGGAGGCCCAGCTGCGCGTCGTCATGGAGAAGGTCCTCAGCGACACCTCCGTCCCGGGCCGCCCCGTGGTGCGGATGGCCGCGACGCACCGGGTCGGCCAGCTGGAGATCGGCGACATCGCGGTGGTCGTGGCCGCCGCCGCCGCGCACCGGCAGGAGGCCTTCGAGGCCTGCCGCCGCCTCATCGACGACCTCAAGGCCCAGGTGCCCATCTGGAAGCAGCAGGACTTCGAGGACGGCCGCAGCGAGTGGGTGGGCGCCCCCTGACCGCCCGCGGCGGCCGGGTGAGCCGGAGGGAGGGCGGACCCCCGCCGGTCCGGACGCGGCAATAGGCTGGGGAGCATGCTTCGTCGTGCCATGACCCTCGTTGTCGCGCTCGTCCTCCTCGTCGGGCTCGGGATCGGCAGCCTCCACCTGCCCGTGCCCTACCTGGTCGCCGCGCCGGGCCTGACCGTCAACACGGTCGGGGAGACCGACCGCGGGCAGGTCATCGAGATCGAGGGCGCCGAGAGCTACGAGCACGACGGCACCCTGTCCATGGTGACCGTGCAGTACGCGGGCGGGCCCGGGCACCGGCTCGACTTCCTCACCGTCGTCACCGCCTGGCTCTCGCCCACCCAGGCGGTCCTGCCCGAGGAGCTGCTCTTCCCAGCCGGGCGCACGCCCGAGGAGGTCACCGAGCGCCAGACGGTGCAGATGAACGACTCGCAGACCGACGCCACCGCCGCCGCGCTCACCCAGCTCGGCATGGAGTACGAGGCGGTCCCCGTGGTCAGCGGCACCCTGGAGGGCATGCCCGCGCACGGCGTGGTGGAGGCGGGCGACACGGTCGTGGCCGTGGACGGCGAGCCGGTGCCCACCCAGGGCGGCGACCCCGACGTCCCCGCCGGCAGCGCCGCGGTCGTGGAGATGGTCGGCGACCGCGAGCCCGGCGACCCGGTGGGACTCACCCTGGAGCGCGACGGCGAGACCGTCGAGGTGGAGGTCGCCAGCGAGGAGGGCGACTCCGGCGGCGCCGCGATCGGCGTGCTCATCGCCGACGAGACCGACTTCCCCGTGGACGTGGAGATCACGATCGGCGACATCGGCGGGCCCAGCGCGGGCATGATGTTCGCGCTCGGGATCATGGACCGGCTCAGCGAGGAGGGCCTCACCGGCGGCGCGGCCGTCGCCGGGTCGGGCACCATCACCGCCGACGGTCGGGTGGGCGGGATCAGCGGCATCCCGCAGAAGATGGTCAGCGCCCAGCGCGACGGCGCCGAGTACTTCCTCGTGGCCGCCGACAGCTGCTCCCAGGTCGCCCAGTCGGCCGCCTACGGCGAACTGGAGGTGGTCCGGGTGGAGACCCTCGACGACGCGGTCGCGGCCCTGGAGACCATCCGCACCGGCGAGGGCGAGCTGCCGCGCTGCGAGTAGGGGCGCGGCGCCCGTCCCGTGCCCGGGTTTCCTGGACAGGTGACTCCCCGGGCGCGCACCCGCGTTCCACGGGTGCGCTCCCGGGCCCCGCGCGACCCCGCGGGCGCCCCCAACGGCCCAGATCAGTCCTGTCCGGACTCCTCGTCCAGGTCCAGGGTCAGCGCCAGCGCGGAGGTCAGCGCCGGGATGAGATCCGCCCCGTTGAGCACCTCCGACTCGCTGTCGTGGCTGCGCATGCGCATCGCGCAGTGCCGCGAGCCGTCGCGCAGCACACCGGCGACCATGCGGATCTCCTCGGTCTCGCGGCCGGAGGAGCCCGGCTGCTCGTCCGGGGCCAGGGTCTCGTCCGTGCCCTTGACCACCAGGCGCTCCATCACCAGCGCGCACCCGGCCACGCCCTCCGGCCACAGGATGCGGCCCAGCGCCTCCTCCAGCGGGACGTCGGCGGGCAGCTGCTCCTGCTCGACGGGGGTCAGCTCGTCGGGGTCGGCTGGGGAGTCGATGCCCAGCAGACCGGCCAGCGCGGGCTCCGCCCGCAGCAGCTCCGCGGTCGGCACCAGGGCGTACAGGCCCAGCGGCCGGTCCCAGCCCTGCTCGGCGGCGTGGCGTTCGAGGTCCATGACGGCTTCGCGAATGTTCGACACGTTTCCATAGTGACCGATGCGGGAAGCGCGACGCCCCTGTTTTCGGACAGTAGGGTCGCCACGTGGCCTTCCGGATGCGACTCCGATACAGCAACGATGCAGCCTTGTCACCCGGACGAGGGCCGTTTCGGGAACCCGGGGACCACCGATTAAGTTTTCAGTAACAGAGCGCCACACGCGCACCCATACGCACCTACCAAGCCAGAACGAGGGGGAGGCGTGAGCTTCCGATCGCCCGGCGCACCACCTGCGCGTATGCCTCGCCGATCAAGGTTGCTCGCGCCAGTCGCGGCGACCGTGGTCGTCATCATCGCGGGGCTGATGCTCGCCGCGAACTTCTGGACCGACTTCAAGTGGTTCGAATCCGTCGGCTACACCTCGGTCTTCCTGACCGAACTGTGGACCCGCGTGCTGCTGTTCGCCGTCGCCGGACTGGTGATGGCCGTCATCGTCGGCGCCAGCATCTTCTTCGCCTACCGCTCCCGGCCCGGCATCCGACCGATGAGCCTGGAGCAGCAGGGCCTGGACCGCTACCGGCAGTCCATCGACCCGCACCGCAAACTGTTCTTCTGGATCGCCGTGGGCGCCCTCGCGCTGCTGGCCGGAGCCGCGGCCAGCGGTGACTGGCGGTCCTACCTCCAGTTCGTGAACAGCACCGACTTCGGGGTGAACGACCCCGAGTTCGGCATGGACGTGGCCTTCTTCGCGTTCACCTACCCGTTCCTGCGCATCCTGCTCGGCTACCTGTACGCGGCGGTCATCCTGGCGTTCATCGCCGCGGTGATCGTGCACTACCTGTACGGCGGGGTCCGCCTCCAGAACGACTCCGGCCAGCGCGCCACCCCCTCGGCCCGCGTGCACCTGTCGGTGCTGCTGGGCCTGTTCGTGCTGCTGCGCGGCGGTTCCTACTGGCTGGACCGCTACGGCCTGGTCTTCTCCGAGCGCGGCTACACCTTCGGCGCCTCGTACACCGACGTGAACGCCGTCAAGACCGCGCTGCTCATCCTCACGGTCATCTCGGTCATCTGCGCCGTGCTGTTCTTCGCCAACATCTACTTCAAGAACATCATGGTGCCCATGGCCAGCCTCGGACTGCTGGTGCTGTCCGCGGTGCTGGTCGGCGTGGCCTACCCCGAGATCGTCCAGCGCTTCCAGGTCGCGCCCAACGAGCAGCGCCTGGAGAGCCCCTACATCGAGCGCAACATCGAGTACACGCGCCAGGCCTACGGCATCGACGACGCCGAGGTGCAGGCCTACGACGCCACCACCGAGCTCAGCGCCCAGGACCTGGTGGAGGAGTCCCAGGACACCACCGTGCGCCTGGTCGACCCCTCCGTCGTCTCGCAGACCTTCCAGCAGATGCAGCAGGTCCGCGGCTTCTACCAGTTCCCCGAGGTGCTGGAGGTCGACCGCTACCCGGACTCCGAGGGCAACCTGATCGACACGATCGTGGCCGTCCGAGAGCTGGACGGGCCGCCCGCCGACCAGGACAACTGGCTCAACCGGCACCTGATCTACACCCACGGCTACGGCATGGTCGCCGCCGCGGGCACCCAGATCGACGCCGAGGGGCGCCCGGTCTTCACCGAGTACAACATCCCTCCGCGCGGTGAGCTGAGCGACGTCGTCGGCGAGTACGAGCCGCGCATCTACTACGGCCGCGAGGGCGCCGAGTACGCGATCGTGCAGGCCGAGGAGGAGTACGACTACCCCCTCGACGCCGAGGAGGAGACCGGCGACGTCCCGACCCCGGAGGACGCGGTCGAGCCGGAGGTCTCCCCGAGCCCGGACGAGGCCCGCGCCCCGTCCGACGCGGACCAGGAGGCCTCGGAGCAGACCGCAGAGGAGGCGCCCGCCGAGGGCGGCGGCGAGGGCGCCGGAGGCGGTGGGGAGGGCAGCGACTCGCAGGCCTACAACCGCTACGACGGCGACGGCGGCGTCCAGCTGGCCAGCTTCTTCGACCGGATCCTGTACGCGATCAAGTACCAGGAACCCAACATCCTGCTCAACAGCGCCATCACCAACGACTCGCGCATCATCTACGAGCGCGACCCGGTGGAGCGCGTGGAGAAGGTGGCCCCGTACCTGACCACGGACAGCCGACCCTACCCGGCGGTCGTCGACGGCCGGGTCGTGTGGATCGTGGACGCCTACACCACGTCCGACGGCTACCCGTACGCCAACCGGATCGACTTCACCCAGGCGGTGACCGACACCTTCACCGACGGCTCGGCCCAGCAGGTGGGCGCGCTGCCGGGCAACGAGGTCAACTACATCCGCAACTCGGTGAAGGCCACCGTCGACGCCTACGACGGCACCGTCACCCTGTACGCGTGGGACGAGGCGGACCCGGTCCTCCAGACCTGGATGGACGCCTTCCCCGGGACCGTCGTCGGCAGGGACCAGATGAGCGAGGAGCTCGTCGACCACCTGCGCTACCCGGACGACCTGTTCAAGGTGCAGCGCCAGATCATGCGCGAGTATCACGTGACGGACGCCGCGGCCTACTACGGCGGTCAGGACTTCTGGTCGGTCCCCAGCGACCCGACCAGCGAGACCGATGCCCCCGAGCCGCCCTACCGGCAGACCATCCAGTACCCGGGTGAGGAGTCCACCTTCTCGCTGACCAGCACGTTCGTGCCGCGCGGCCGTGAGAACCTGGCGGCCTTCATGGCGGTGGACAGCGATCCGCGCTCCGAGGAGTACGGCCAGCTCAAGCTGCTGGAGCTGCCGCGGAGCACGGTGATCCTCGGCCCGGGGCAGGTGCAGAACGCCTTCGACGCCGACGCCGACGTCCGCGAGGTGCTGCTGCCGCTGGAGCAGTCCAACGCGGAGGTGACGCGGGGCAACCTGCTCACGCTGCCCTTCGCCGGGGGCCTGCTCTACGTCGAGCCGCTGTACGTGCAGGCGGGCGGCGGCGGAGCCGCCTCCTTCCCGCTGCTCCAGCAGGTCATGGTCGGCTTCGGTGACGAGGTGGCCATCGGCAACAGCCTGCCGGACGCGCTCAGCAACCTCTTCGACGGAGAGGGCGCGGCCCCCGAGGAGGGCGTCGAGCAGACTCCCGAGGAGGAGTCCGAGGCCGGTGGCGGCGGCGGAGGCGGTGGTGGGGGCAACGAGGACCTCACCGAGTCCCTCAACGAGGCCGTCGAGGCCTGGGAAGAGGCCCAGCAGTCCAACGAGGAGGCCAACGACCGCCTGCGCGAGGCGCTGGAGGACATCCAGCAGCAGCTGGACGAGAACTGAGCCCCGCCCTGCGGCGGTGACCGTTCCCTGAGGGGGCGGGGGTCCTCGGGCCCCCGCCCCCTCGGCGTTCCCGGGAGGCCCCGCCCGGGTGCCCGCGCGCTCCCCGGGCGCCGGAGCCGGGGATGGTGGCCGTCGGGGCGGGCCGGGCCCGCGGGGCCCACCGGGCGCCGCGTCCGGCGTTCGCCGGGGTTTCGCGGGCCCGCTGACGCGTCCGGGTCCGCCGATTTGGGTTTCGGTCCGGGGCGCGCTACTGTGTAGACACAACGACGCGGGGTGGAGCAGTTCGGTAGCTCGCTGGGCTCATAACCCAGAGGTCGCAGGTTCAAATCCTGTCCCCGCTACCAGACCCGGACCCGGGAGAAATCCCGGGTCCGTCGGTTTTCCGGATCCCCCCTTTTGCGGAGGGGAACGGAAGGCGGGTTCCTCCAGGGGAGCCCGGGCGGTCGGACCAGGGCGCAAGCGCTGGTAGGATTGCCGAAGGCGGTCGGGAAACCGACTGCCGAAGGGTGGGATCTCCACCGGTTTTCCACGCGGAAACGCAGGGAAAACCGATTTGCCACCAGGGGCCAAACCCCCTAAAATAGAGATCACGACGCGGGGTGGAGCAGTTCGGTAGCTCGCTGGGCTCATAACCCAGAGGTCGCAGGTTCAAATCCTGTCCCCGCTACCAGCAAAACGCCGGGCGCATTTCGCGCCCGGCGTTTTTCGTGTGCCCGAGCGGCGGTGCGCCGCCCGGTCTCCCGGGCGGCGCGCGCTCAGCGGGTACGGCCCTCCACGAGTTCGACCACCCGGTCGGCCCGCTCGGCCACCTTGGGGTCGTGGGTCACCACGACCACCGCCGCGTCGCGGATCCGGGCCTGCTCCAGCAACTGGTCCATGATCATGGTGCTGCTGGCGGCGTCCAGTGCGCCCGTGGGCTCGTCGGCGAGGATCAGGGCGGGCTCCCGGCTCAGCGCCCGCGCCAGGGCCACACGCTGCTGCTCACCGCCGGAGAGCTGGTGCGGCTGCGAGTGCAGCCGGTGCCCCAGCCCCACGGCCTCCAGCAGTTCGCGGGCCCGCGCCCGGCGGCGCAGCAGCGGCACGCCGCCGAGCACCATCGGCACGCCGACGTTGGCCAGGGCGGTCCGCCGCTCCAGCAGGTGGAACTGCTGGAACACGAAGCCGATCCCCTCGCCGCGCAGGCGCGACCTCGGGCCCTCGCCCAGGCGGGTGGTGTCCACGCCGTCGAACGTGTACGTGCCGCCGCTGGGCCGGTCGAGCAGGCCCAGCACGTTGAGCAGGGTGGACTTGCCCGAGCCGGACTGGCCGACGATCGCCACCACCTCGCCCCGCCCCACCCGGAACGTGCAGTCGCGCAGCACGTCGATCCGGGCCCCCGACACCGTGAAGTGCCGGGTCATCCCCGCCACGTCCAGCAGGGGCGCCGGGCGGGCGTGGCGCGGCGCGGCCTCGGGGGCCGGTGCGTCGACGGACATCTAGCCCTCACCCTCCTCGACGAACGCGTCCTCGGGGTCGTGCGCGCCGGGCACGTCGAACCGGGGGTCGAGCGGGATCGGGTCCAGGACCGTCTCGCCGATGCTCAGTCCCTCGGTGACCTCCACGGAGGACCCGTCGGAGACGCCCAGCACCACCTCGCGGGTCTCCTCGGTGCCGTCCTCGCCCACCACCACGACCTCGCCCGACCCGGCGGTGCCGCGCACCGCGGTCACGGGGACGATGATCGCGTTCGTGGCCGCGCCGGTGCTGACCGACAGCTGTCCCTGGACGCCCTCGAAGACCTCCAGGTCGGCGGGCACGCGGCAGGCCAGCTCGGCCCCGCCGCCGCCCCCGCCGGCGTCCTCGGTGCCCTCGCGGCCCCCGTCCCCGGGGACGGGGGCGCCGCCCTCGGCCGTGCCCAGGGACAGGAACTCGCACGCGGCGGCGGGCGGCCCCTGGTCGATCTGGAGCAGGATGTCCTCGGGGTCCTCGTAGAACCGGTAGAGGTCGTTGGGCGGGATCGACGCGACGGCCCGGAACTCCTCGGGGGCGACCGTGGCCACCACCGCGCCGGGCTCCAGCACGTCGCCGACCATGACGTCCTCCAGCCCCGACACCGTTCCGGCGGCGGGCGCGTACAGGGTGACCTCCTCGGTGGTGGGGGCGTCGGGGGCCTGGCCGTCCTCCCCGGTGACGGGCGCGCCCTCGGCGGGCACCCTCACGTTGACCACCGGGGCGCCCCGGTCGACCTCGGCGCCCTCGCCCACCCACAGGTGGGAGACCGTACCCCCGTTGCGGGCCTCGACCGCCTCGCCGGGCTCGGCCCGGACGACGGCGTCCAGCACCAGCACGGAGCTGACCTCTCCCAGCACCACCTCGACCGGGGCCCCGCCCACGTCCAGGGCGGCCTCCTGCATGCCGGCGTCCTCTCCGGCGCCCGGGCCGCCCAGACGGGACACCAGGAGGTAGCCGGCGCCGGTCAGTCCTCCCACGAGGACCAGGACCGCGCCGATGATGATCCACTTCTTCACGTGATGTCTCCTATTCCCGGAGTCCGGCGACCACGGACGCGCGCAGCGCCCGCATCGCGGGGATGATCCCGGCCAGCATCCCGACGAGGGCGGCGCTGCCCAGGCCGACGAGTACTCCGGACGCGGGGATGACGAGGGGGACGTCGGCGGGCAGCGACACGACGCCGCCCAGCACCGCGCCGACAGCGGCCAGCAGGGCCCAGCATGCGGCCAGCGCGATGAGCCCGGCCACCAGGGACACCACGACCGACTCCATGACCACGGCCACGAACAGGGTGAACCGGCTCGCGCCCAGGGCGCGGTAGGTGGCCAGTTCGCGGCGGCGTTCGCGCACGGTGACCAGTCCCACGTTGAGCACGCCCAGCAGGCCGGTGGTGAGGGTGACGGCGGCGATGCCGGTCAGACCCCAGGACATGTAGGTGATGACCTGGCCGATCTCCTCGGCGTAGTCCGTGCGGTAGGCCATGACGGCCTCCTGGTCCTCCACGCCCCAGCGCCAGGACACCGACGCCAGCCGCTCGGAGAAGACCTCGCCCCACGGGTCCCGCGCCGCGGGGTCGCTGGGGTCGATCCTCACCTGGTAGGTGGTCATGTCGCCCATGAGGAACGGGTCGGCCGACTCCTCCTGCTCCTGGGCGCCGGTGGAGGTCCCGAAGAGCAGTTCCTCGGAGGCGGGGGCGCGCAGCAGGTAGGCGCTGTACCAGCCCATGTCCAGCGCGGAGCCCTCCAGGACGCCGATGACGCGCACGTCCGTCCACTGGTCGGTGCCGACCTGGACGCGGGTGAGGTCGCCCAGCGCGTTCGCGAGTTCCTCGTTGACGACCATGACCGGGGCCAGTGACTCGGTGTCGGCCTCGGTGAACCAGCGGCCCTCGGCCAGGTTCATCCGCCGGATGTCGCCCAGGGTGGGGTCCACGCCGAGGAACTCCACGTCGGGCAGGACGGAGCCGCCGGAGCGGATCGAGGGGACCTGGGAGGGCCTGTGGTAGATCGAGATGTCCTGGCCGCCCGCCCGGACCAGGTCCTGCTCGAAGGCGGCGCGGTCGGTGACCCGGCCGTGCACGGTGACCTCCAGGGTCGCCGGGCGGCCCGCGTTGGCCTCGCTGTAGGCGGTGGCGAAGCGCTGGCCGAAGTCACTGGCGCTGACCACGAGGATCAGCGCGCCGACACCGACGACGATGCCCGCGCAGGACAGGATGGTCCGGGCCACGTTGGCCCGTGAACCGGCGAAGGCCAGCACGATCCCGGCTGTGAGGGAACGCAGCATTCGGCCCCTTCCCGTGATGTCTGTGAGATCCGGACGCCGCGACGGCGGCGGCGGGATACCCGCGGGGGTGGCGGGGTTTCACCAGACTCATCGTGGAAGGGGACGGTTTCGGTTCAACCCGGCGGCGCGAATTTCGGGCCGCCGTTTCGGGCTGTGCGTAGGGGGGAGGGGCGGTTGGGGACGCGGCGCGACCCGGGCCTCAGACCGCCTCGAAGCCGTCGCAGGTGAGCGGCGTCCCGGAGCCGGTGTCCGACCAGACCACCGTGTGCACCCCGGTGGAGGGGTCGCCCCCGGCTCCCTCGAAGTCGTCGGGGTAGCGCACGCGGGTCCACTCGCCGGGGGAGACCGCCGCCTCGGTGGCGGCGGTGCCGCCGCGGGGTCCGATGACGGAGACGGTCACCGAGTCGGTGTCCGCGTCCTCCGGCGCCAGGACGCCCAGTTCGACGGGGCCGTCCGCGGCCGTGCGCGGCGCCTCGGTGCGCCAGAGGCGGGCGGTCCGGCCGTCCACGGCGACACCGACGACGATGCCCGCGCAGGACAGGATGGTCCGACAAACGAAGACCCGTGAACCGGCGAAGGCCAGCACGAACACGGCTGTGAGGGAACGCAGCATTCGGTCTCTCCCCGTGATGTATGGACGCCTTATGCGACGGCGGCGGACGGGATACCCGCGGGGGTGGCGGGGTTTCACCAGACTCATCGTGGAAGGGGACGTTTCAGGTTCAACCGGCGGCGCGAATTTCGGGCCGCCGTTTCGGGCTGTGCGTAGGGGGGAGGGGCGGTTGGGGACGCGGCGCGACCCGGGCCTCAGACCGCCTCGAAGCCGTCGCAGGTGAGCGGCGTCCCGGAGCCGGTGTCCGACCAGACCACCGTGTGCACCCCGGTGGAGGGGTCGCCCCCGGCTCCCTCGAAGTCGTCGGGGTAGCGCACGCGGGTCCACTCGCCGGGGGAGACCGCCGCCTCGGTGGCGGCGGTGCCGCCGCGGGGTCCGATGACGGAGACGGTCACCGAGTCGGTGTCCGCGTCCTCCGGCGCCAGGACGCCCAGTTCGACGGGGCCGTCCGCGGCCGTGCGCGGCGCCTCGGTGCGCCAGAGGCGGGCGGTCCGGCCGTCCACGGCGGGCACGCACAGGTACCTGGCGGGGTCGAAAGCGGTGTCGGGGACGCCCAGGCCGGGGCCCTCGCCCCGTACGGAGGAGCGCACGGTGTCGGCGATCATCTCGCCCAGCTGTCCGGGACCGTGCCCGTGGCCACCGCCGCAGGCGGTGGCCAGCAGGACCGCGGCCGCGCACAGGACGGCCCGCAGGGGTGTCGTGTTCAGCACACCACCGCACGTTACTACGTACGGTGCTCACCTGTGTACCCGCTGTCGTGCCCGGGGGTGGGGCTCAGACGCGGCGCAGCGGGGTGGGGCCGCCGTTGAGCCAGGTCAGCACCTGGTCGTGGATCTCCCCGTTGGTGCACACCAGGGGGCCGCCGTCCTCGAAGCCCTCGCCGCGCAGGTTGGTGGCCCGTCCGCCCGCCTCCTCCAGGATGACGGGCAGCGGCGCGGCGTCCCACAGCGACAGCTCGGGCTCGGCGGAGATGTCCACGACGCCCTCGGCGACCATCACGTGCGACCAGAAGTCGCCGTAGGCGCGGGTGCGCCAGACCGAGCGGGTCAGGCCGAGGAAGGAGTCGAGGCGGCCCTGCTGCTCCCAGCCGGTCAGCGAGGAGAAGCTCAGCGAGGACTCCGACAGCTCCGACACCTTGGACACGTGGCAGCGCGAGGCCTTGGACAGGCTGCGGCCCTGCCAGGCGCCGCCACCCCGGGAGGCCCACCAGCGGCGGTACAGCGCCGGGGCCGAGACCACGCCCACCACGGGGCGGTCCCCCTCCAGCAGGGCGATCAGGGTCGCCCACACCGGGACGCCGCGGACGTAGTTCGCGGTGCCGTCGATGGGGTCGATGACCCACACCCGGTTGCTGTTGCCCGTCTTGCCGTACTCCTCGCCCACCACGGCGTCGCGGGGCCGGGCGCGGGAGAGCACGCCGCGCAGCGTCTCCTCCACCATCCGGTCGGCCTCGGTGACGTGGGTGAAGTCGGGTTTGGTGTCGACGACGAGGTCGAGCGCCCGGAAGCGCTTGAGCGCGATGTCGTCGGCAGCGTCGGCGAGCACGTGGGCCAGCCGGAGGTCATCGTCAAAGGACACCATGACCGGTAACGCTACCCTCACGGGCACGAACATGGCCAAAGGGACGCACACGCGTGACCAGAGTGTTAGGTCCCGATCGCCCGGGGCCGCGGGAGCGGCGGCCCGGCGGGGCGTCGGGGATGTCGTCCGCGGCGGCGGATGCGAGGATGGGGAGCATGGACACCGCGAACCGACAGGGACGCGCCGAGGGCACCTCGGCGCGGGAGCGGTTGCTGGACGCCGCCTACGCCGAGGTCGTCTCGGGCGGCTGGTCCGAACGGCGTATGGCGGACATCGCGGCGGTCGCCCGGGTGTCGCGCCAGACCCTGTACAACGTGTTCGGCAGCAAGGAGGGCCTGCTCCAGGCCGTCGTGGTACGCGAGGTCAACGCGCTGCTGGACCGGGTGGTGCGCCTCCTGGAGGAGGAGGGCGAGAACCCGCCGCACGCGGTGAGCCGGGCCACGCGCCTGGTGCTGCTGTCCGCCCGCGACAACCCGCTGCTGCGCGCGGTGGTGACCGGGGACCACGGGCTCCTGCCGGTGCTCACCACGCGCTCCGAGCCCCTGCTGGGCGTCCTGGGCGAGCGCATCACCGCCCTGCTGGGGGAGCGCTACCCGGAGCTGGCCGACTCCGCCGCCGAGGTCGCGGCCGACGTCGCCCTGCGCCTGACGGTGTCCTACTCACTGCAGCCCATCGACCCCGACGAGGCCGCGCGCAGGGTCGAGACGGTCGTGCACGGGATGCTGATGGTCGGCCGCTGAGGGAGGTGGCGGCGTGGTGGAGGGTCCGCTGACGGAGAGCGAGCGCCGGGAGGTGCTGCGCGCCTGCATGGCCGACGGGCGGATCACCGCGATCCCGGTCCGACGCGCCGCCCGGCTGGTCCTGCTCGACCAGGTGGCCCGGGCCTTCGAACCGGGGGTGCGCTACAGCGAGGCCGAGGTCAACGCGGTCCTGAGCGGGTTCAGCGCCAACGTGGCGGTGCTGCGCCGCGGCCTGGTCGACGAGGGGTTCATGGAGCGCGACCGCACCCGGTACTGGCGCTGCGGCGGGACCGTGGAGGTCTGACCCCAGAAGGCGTCGCCGGTGCGGTTCCGGGGACTTCGAGCTGTGATGGTCCTGTGCCCGTAGCCGGTGCCGGCGCCCGAACCCCGCTACGGGTACGGGGTCACGCCGCGGAGCACCGGCACGACGGACCCTTCCGGCCGGCGCCGCCCCGGGGCCCTGACCGGGCGGCCGCAGTCGGCGGAAGCCGGTGCGGCTGCCCGGTGAGCGCGGCCCGCCCGCGTTCAGCGGCGGGACGCGGCGAGCAGGTCCACCACCCCCGTATCGTCCTCGTCGCCGTGGCCCCCGGCGAGGCGGCGCTCCATCAGCTCCGCGTACGGTGCGAGGAGTTCGGTGCTCACCCCCCGTTCCTCGGCGGTGCGCAGCAGGGTCCGGTTGCCCCTCACCCGCATGGCGAGGTTGGACACGACGCCCGTGGTGTAGTCGCCGCTCTCCAACTGCTCCGCGGTGGTGTGGACGCCGAGGGTCATCGCGCCCAGCCAGTCCGCCAGCAGGGACGCGAACCCCTTCAGCGGCACGTCCTCGTCGCGGACCAGGGCGAAGGCGTGCGCGACCCCGGCGAACATGCCGCTCATCGCGCTGAGCAGGGCCACGTCGTACAGGTCGGCCAGCCCGGCGTCCTCGCCGACGAACACGGTCCCGGCCACGGCGGACAGGGCCGTCTCGTGCTCGGCGAAGGCCTCCTCGGAACCGCTGTAGAACACGTACCCGCCCGAGCCGGGGGCGCCGATCATCGGCGGAACGGCCATGACGCCGCCGCTGACGAAGCGGGCGCCGCGCCCGCGCGCCCACTCCGCGCGGGCCCGTGCCTGGTCCGGCGTCCCGGTGGTGAGGTTGAACAGGTCCCGGTCCGCCAGGTCGGCGTCGGCCAGCACCGCGCCCACGGAGTCGTCGTCGAGCAGGCAGGCCACCACCAGGCGGGCGGAGGCCACCGCCCCGGCCGCCGTCGCGGCGACGTCGGCGCCCTCCCGGGCCAGCGGCTCGGCTCGGGACGGGGTCCGGTTCCAGACGGTCAGCGGGTACCCGGCGGCGAGCCAGGCCCGGGCGAGTGCGGTGCCCATGTCCCCGAGCCCGAGCAGGGCGACGCGGGGCTTGTCGGTGTCGTGTGCGTTCATGTGCACTAGGCTCGTCGCCCGTCGGAGCCCCGACAAGTACGCACTTCGGAGTGCGTGCGCACTCCGGGGTAAGCGTGCTGGTGGGAGGGAGGGGCGATGGTCGGCGTACGGAGGCCCGGCGCGTACCACTGCGGCATCGACGCGGCGATGGACGTCATCGGCGGCAGGTGGAAGGTGCTGATCCTGTGGGCGTTGGAGGAGGAGCCGCGCCGCTTCGGTGAGCTGCGCCGGACGCTCGACGGCGTCACCGAGAAGGTCCTGGCCTCCCACCTGCGCGAGCTGGAGCAGGACGGGGTCGTGCACCGGGAGGACTTCGGCGAGGTGCCGCCCCGGGTCGAGTACTCGCTCACCCCGCTGGGGGAGTCCCTGAACGAGGCCCTGGCCCCGCTCGGGGCCTGGGGCCGCGCGCACGTCATCGACACCGGGGAGCCGGTGGACGCCCGTCGGCGCTGACGCCCGGGGCCGCCCGTCACCGTTCGACGGAGTGCTTCCCCGGGGCGCCTCGACGCCGGAGGGGCCGTACGAGGAGGACCGCCTGCCAGGCGAGCGCGACGACGGCGAGCCCGAGGAGCACGTAGGCGAGTACCGTCAGGTCCGGCCCGCCGTTCCCCATCCATATGTCCAGGAGCACCGCCGCTGTCACGAGGAGGGCGCTGGCGGCCCCCGTGACGCCCACCGCGCTCGTACGCCTGTCGTCGTCCTTCATGGGGTTCCTCCGGGAACAGGGGGTGGTGCCGGTCAGGACTCGTTCTCGTCAGTGCCGGCCGCGTCTCCCTCGCGGCTGGTGAGCAGACGGCGCAGGGAGGCCACGCGGTCCGGGTCGAGTTCCCCCCGCTCCAGCGCGGCCTGGATCGCGCAGCCGGGGGCGTCTGGCTGGTGGGAGCACCCCGCGGGGCAGTCCTCGGCGGCCTCGGCCAGGTCGGCGAAGCCCTCGACGATGTCCTCGGGGTCGATGTGGGCCAGGCCGAAGCTGCGCACGCCCGGGGTGTCGATCAGCCAGCCGCCCTCGAAGGGCAGCGCGGCGGCGGACGTGGAGGTGTGGCGGCCCCGTCCGGTGACGGCGTTGACGTGGCCCACGGCCCGGTCGGTGCCGGGGACGAGCCGGTTGACCAGGGTGGACTTGCCCACCCCGGAGGAGCCCACGAGCACGGTGGTGCGGTCGGCCAGACGGGCGCGCAGGCCGTCCAGGCCGCTCTCGGGGTCGAGCACCTCGTAGGGCACGCCCAGGGGCGCGTACACCCGCACCAGCTCGTCCGGGTCGGCCAGGTCGGCCTTGGTCAGGCACAGCAGGGGTGCGAGCCCGGCGTCGTAGGCGGCGACCAGACAGCGGTCCACGAAGCGCGGCTGCGGCGCGGGGTCGGCCAGGGCGCAGACGATCGCCAGCTGGTCGGCGTTGGCCACGATCACCCGCTCGACCGGGTCGGTGTCGTCGGCCGTGCGTCTGAGCACGGACGCCCGCTCCCTGACCCGCACGACGCGGGCCAGGGTGTCGGGTCTGCCGGACAGGTCGCCGACCACGTCGACGCGGTCGCCGACCACGATCGAGCCGCGGCCCAGCTCGCGGGCCTTCATCGCCACGACGGGAACGCCGTTGACCAGACAGCGGTACCGGCCCCGGTCCACGGCGGTGACCAGGCCCTCCACGGCGTTCTCGTGCTTGGGCCGGTTGCGGGTGCGGGGGCGCGAACCGCCCCGGGCGCGCACGCGGATGTCGTCCTCGTCCAGGTGGCGTCCCCCGCCCCGCGTGCGGCTCACGCCAGGGCCTCCGCCCACAGGCCCGGGAAGTCGGGCAGGGTCTTGCGCGTGGTGGCGATGTTCTCCACCTCCACGCCGGGCACCGCGAGCCCGATCACCGCCCCCGAGGTGGCCATCCGGTGGTCGTCGTAGGAGTGGAACACCCCGCCGCGCATCGGGCGCGGGTTGATGACCAGTCCGTCGGGCAGCTCCTCGGCGTCGCCGCCCAGCCGGTTGATCTCGGCGGCCAGCGCGGCGATCCGGTCGGTCTCGTGGCGGCGCAGGTGCGCGATGCCGGTCAGCCGGGAGGGGGTCGTGGCGAGCGCGGCCACGGCGGCCACGGTGGGCGTGAGCTCGCCCACGTCGCGCAGGTCGGCGTCGATGCCCAGGATCCGGCCGGTGCCGCGCAGGGTGAGCAGTCCCTCGGGCGAGCGGGAGACCTCGCCGCCCATCCGGGTGAACAGCGAACGCAGCTCGTCGCCGGGCTGGCTGGTGTGCTCCGGCCACCCCTCGATCGTCACCTCGCCCCCGGTGACCAGGGCGGCGGCCAGGAAGGGCGCGGCGTTGGACAGGTCGGGCTCCACGGTGATGTCGGAGACCTTGACCGGTCCCGGCTCGACCCTCCAGGAGTTGTCGGCGGTGGACACGGTGACCCCGGCCGCGCGCAGCATCTCCACGGTCATGTCCAGGTGCGGCTGGGAGGGCACCGGGGGACCGGAGTGGCGCACGTGCACGCCCTCGGTGAAGCGGGCGCCGCTCAGGAGCAGGGCCGACACGAACTGGGAGGAGCCGGACGCGTCGAGCGTCACCTCGCCGCCGTGCACGGCGCCGGTGCCGTGCACGGCCATCGGCAGCGCGCCGCGGCCGCCGTCGTCGATGTCGGCGCCCAGGGCGCGCAGGGCGGCCAGCAGCTCGCCCACGGGCCGCTCGCGGGCGCGCGGGTCGCCGTCGAACTCCACCGTGCCCGAGGCCAGGGCCGCCACCGGCGGCACGAACCGCATCACCGTGCCCGCGTTGCCGACGTCGACGGAGGCCGGGCCGCGCAGCGGGGCGGGGGTGACCGCCATGTCCTCCCCCTCGGTGGTGATCCCCACACCCAGGGCGCGCAGGGAGCCCGCCATCAGCTCGCTGTCCCGGCTGACCAGCGGGCGGCGCACCAGGCACGGCGTCTCCGACAGGGCGGCCAGGACCAGCGCGCGGTTGGTCATCGACTTGGACCCCGGCAGCGACAGCCGGGCGCGCACCGGCCGCTCGGCCGTGGGCGCGGGCCAGTGCCCGCCGGGGGCCCCGGCCGGGCTCGGGGACGGTGCGGTCTCGGGGTTCTGGCCGGACTGGACGGGCTGCGAGGACGCGGACTCAGGCATGACACAAGGTTATCGGGAGCGGCGCGGCCGCAGGGGAACGCCTTCCCGCCTGTGGACAACGCGTCGGATGCGTGCGGCCACGGCGGGCCCGGAGAGGCCGGACGACCCGGGACGGACGTATCCTTGTCAGGCCATGGTGTATCTGGATCACGCTGCCACGACCGACGTGCGCCCCGAGGTCGCCGCCGACGTCGCGGCCGAGCTCGGCGCCCTCGGGAACCCGTCGTCCCTGCACGGCCACGGGCGCGCCGCGCGCCGCACGGTGGAGGAGGCGCGCGAACGCCTGGCCGGTGCGCTCGGCTCGACCCCGCACGAGGTGGTCTTCACCGGGGGCGGCACCGAGTCGGACAACATCGCCGTCAAGGGCCTGTACTGGGCGCGCAACACGCCCGACGCACGCAGGCCCAGGATTCTCACCAGTGCCGTCGAGCACCACGCCGCCCTCGACCCCGCGCACTGGATGGCCGAGCACCAGGGGGCCGTGCACGAGAAGATCCCCGTGGACGCGCTGGGCCGGGTGGACCCCGAGGTCCTGCGGGAGGCGATCGAGGGCGGCTCCGGCCCCGAGGCGGTCGCGCTCGTCTCGGTCATGTGGGCCAACAACGAGGTGGGCACGGTGCAGCCGGTCCGGGAGCTGGCCGCCGTCGCCGCCGAGTACGGCATCCCCTTCCACACCGACGCCGTCCAGGCCGTGGGCGTGGAACCGGTCGACTTCGCCGGGAGCGGGGTGAGCGCGCTGACGGTCAGCGGCCACAAGCTCGGCGGCCCGGTGGGCGCGGGCGCGCTGCTGGTCGCGCGCGGCCTGGCCCCGGTGCCGGTCCTGCACGGTGGCGGCCAGGAGCGCGACATCCGCTCGGGCACCCTGTCCCCGCCGCTGCTGCGCGGACTGGCCACGGCCGTCCACCTGGCGGTCGCCGAACGCGAGGAGCACTCCAAGCACCTGGCGGGCCTGCGGGACGAGCTGGAGGAGCGGGTCCGCGAGGCGGTGCCCGACGCGGTCGTCAACGGCGACCCCGCGCGCAGGCTGCCGGGGATCTCGCACATCTCCTTCCCCGGCTGCGAGGGGGACGCGCTGCTCATGCTCCTGGACGCCAAGGGCATTTCCTGCTCGACCGGCTCGGCCTGCTCGGCGGGGGTGGCCCAGCCCAGCCACGTGCTGCTGGAGATGGGCGCCGACGCCGGGACCGCGCTGAGCAGCCTGCGTCTGTCGCTGGGCCGCACCTCCACCCGGGAGGACGTGGCGGCGCTGGCGCGGGCCATCGGACCGGCCGTGGAGCGGGCCAGGGCCGCCCGCGCCAGACGCCGTTAGGCGGACGCGGCGGCCCCGGACACGGGCCGTCTACTCCGCGCGGTGCACGGTGACGGACTCGATGGTCACGTCCTGGGTGGGGCGGTCGTTCATGTCGGTCTCGACGTTGGCGATGCCGTTCACCACCTCCATGGACGCCTCGTCCGCGACGTGCCCGAAGATCGTGTGCATGCCGTTCAGGTGCGGGGTGGGCTCGACGGTGATGAAGAACTGCGAGCCGTTGGTGTCCGGGCCGCGGTTGGCCATGGCCAGCACGCCCGGCTCGGAGAACTCGCGGCCGGAGTCGAACTCGTCCTCGAAGGTGTAGCCCGGGCCGCCCTGGCCGGTGCCCTGCGGGTCGCCGCCCTGGATCATGAAGTCGTCGATCACCCGGTGGAACACGGTGCCGTCGTAGAACGCGGCCTCGCCCGTCGCCGGGTTGGGCACGCCCTCGCCCTCGGCCAGGCCCACGAAGTTGGCCACCGTGACGGGCGCCTCCTCGGGGAACAGCTCCAGTTCGATGTCGCCCTCGCTGGTGTGCAGCGTGGCGCCCTCGACTCCGGTGACGTCCACCTCGGCGGGGCTGCCGGTCTGCTCGGAGGCGGTCTCCTCCGGCGTGCCGCCGCCCTCCGATCCGCCCTGGTCGGCCGGGGCTGCGGCGCCGTTGGCGCAGGCGGAGGCGGCGAGCAGGGCGGTGCAGGCCAGGAGGGCTGTCGCCGGGAGGGGCAGAAGCTTCATCGGTTCACTTCCGGAAATGAGGATCGCGGCTGGGCGGCACACAGGCTACTCGGCCGGGGGAAGTGCCCTCGTCAGCGGGTTGGCTTTCCGTCATGGCGCGACCACGGTCCGCCCCCGAGGCCGCTCCGCCGCGACGCCCCGATGACTTGTCACGGATCGCCGTACCCGTCCGGTCGCTTGACCGGCGACCCCGGCACGGGAGAGGGTCGGAAGAGGACGGGGCGGGGCGCCGGCGGTGTGCCGGGAGCGAGGCCCCGCCTGGCGCTGGAGGGAGGGAAGTGGATTGAACACCGCACTGCCGTCCGCGATGTGGCTCCCCTTCGCCGCGAGGGTACTGCGCGCGCGCTCCGACAGGGGGCTCTCACGCGCCGAACTCGCCGCGACGGTCGGGGTGACCGACGACAAGCTCCGCGAGGTGGAGAGCGCGCACTGCCGGCCGGCCCGCTCGCTGGTCGAACGGGTGGACACCGCCCTGGGCGCCGAACACCAGCTCGTGGACGCCTGGGCGATCACCCTCCAGGCCGAGGCCTTCCCCAACGAGTTCGGCGACCAGCGCGAGCTGGGCGTCCACGCCACCCACCTGTGGGAGCACCAGCCCATGGCGGTCCCGGTGTTCCTGCGCACCCGCGAGTACTCGCGCGCGGTGCTGCGCCCGCGCCATCCGGACCTGTCCCCGGACGAGGTCGAGGAGATGGTGGAGGAGGAGATGGCCCACCGGGCCGCGATGACCGGGACGGAGGGGCCCGTGCTGCGGGTGGTCCTCAACGAGTCGGCCCTCCAGCGGCCGCAGGGCGGCGCCGCCGTCCTCAACGCCCAGCGCGACTTCCTCGCCGACCTGATCGAGGCGGGCATCGTCACCATGGGAGTCATCCCCGAGCAGACCCCGAACCACCCCGGTCTGGGCGGCGCCTTCCGGCTGATGGAGTTCGCCGACCGCCCCAGCATGGTCTACGCGTTCGCGGCCGAGGGCGGGGACCTGACCGCCGAACCCGAGCAGGTGGGCCGCTGCACCACGGTGCGCGACGCCATCGAGGCCGCGACCGTGGAACTCACGCCGGGGTCGGAGCTGCTCACCGCCCGCTGGCCGGCGGGGTAGCGGGCCGTCCGCCCGAGCCCAGGAGGGCTTGGGGATACGCCCCGTGATGGGCTAGGTTGCCCGCCATGGATATCGCGATCACATCCGGATACGTCGTTCCCGTCGACGGAGACCCCATCGACGGGGGCACCGTCCTCATCTCCGACGGCCGGATCGCCGCCGTCGGCGCCGACGTCACGGTCCCCGAGGGGGCCACCGTCGTCGACGCCTCCGGCAAGTGGGTGCTCCCCGGCTTCGTGGAGGCCCACGGCCACATCGGCATCGACGAGGAGGGCGTCGGCTGGGCCGGTGACGACACCAACGAGATGACCGACCCCAACGGCGCCCGCATGCGCGCGCTGGACGCCATCAACCCCGCCGACCGCGGCTTCGCCGACGCCCTGTCCGGAGGCGTCACCAGCTCGGTCGTCAAGCCCGGTTCGGGCAATCCCATCGGCGGCCAGACCGTGGCGATCAAGTGCTGGGGCCGCAGCATGGAGGACCGCCTGATCCGGCACCCGGCCAGCGTCAAGAGCGCCCTGGGCGAGAACCCCAAGCGGGTCTACGGCAACAAGGACAAGCTGCCCTCCACCCGCCAGGGCGTGGCCGCCGTCATCCGCGACGCCTTCACCAGGGCCCAGGACTACCGGGCCAGGCGCGAGCACGCGGCCTCGGAGGGCACCCCGTTCGAGCGGGACACCACCCTGGAGGTGCTGGTCCGGGTCCTGGACGGCGAACTCCCCTGGTGCCAGCACACGCACCGCGCCGACGACATCCACACCGCGATGCGCCTGTCCGACGAGTTCGGCTACCGGCTGATCATCAACCACTGCACCGAGGGCCACCTGCTGGCCGACGAGATCGCCGCGCGCGGCATCCCCGTCATCACCGGTCCGCTCATGACCAGCCGCTCCAAGGTCGAGGTCAACAACAAGACCCTGGCCAACCCCGGCATCCTCGACCGGGCGGGCGTCAAGGTCGCCCTGACCACCGACCACCCGGTCGTCCCGATCGAGTTCCTGGTCCACCAGGCCACCCTGTGCGTCAAGGAGGGCATGGACCCGCGCTCCGCGATCCGCGCCCTCACGGTCAACCCCGCCGAGATCATGGGCATCTCCGACCGGGTCGGCTCCCTCAAGCCGGGCCTGGACGCCGACGTGGTCGTGTGGTCGGGCGACCCGCTGGACGTGATGAGCCGCGCCCTGCGCGTGTTCGTCGAGGGCCGCGAGGTCTACACCTACGACGAGGCCACACGCGAGCGCACCGTGCTCGACGCCTACTACCGCGAGGGGTGAGCGGCCGCGCCGGGACCCCCCGACCCCGGGTCGCCGGACGCGCCGCCCAGGAGCCCGCGGGACACGTCCCCTAGGAGAGCCCCACCGTCCGGAAGGGGGCCCCGTCCGGCAGCGCCGCGCCACCGGCCCCCTCCGCCCCGCGCACCGCCACGGTGACCTTCTCCATGCCGGTCCTGCGCAGCACCTCGTCCGGGCCCGCGGAGCCCAGCGGCGTCAGGACGAGCGGCGCGCCCGCCGCGACCGGGGCCAGCAGCAGCTCCGCGCCCTCCCCGAGCAGGGTCAGCGGGGCGTCGGGTTCGGCGAACAGCGCCACCCGGTCCCCGGCGTCCAGCTCCCACCGCCGCGCCCGGTCGCGGCCCCCGGCGGTCAGCTCCGCGCCGGTCCGGACGCCGGGGCCGCGCAGAGCGGGCGCCCCCGGGTCCACGGGGTAGGGCGAGAAGTGGTCGCCGTGCCCGCGCACCTCCACCGAGTAGTCGAGCACCATGGGCGGCACCTCGGCCAGCGGCAGCCCCAGCGGGTGCAGGGACGTGCCCACCACCTCCTCGGCTCCGCTGTCCAGGGCGGCCTCCAGGCGGTCGGCGTCGGCCACGGCGACCTGGGCGCCCTCGGGCAGGTCCGCGCCGGGCCGCGCGAACTCCGCCACGGCCCCCACCGACCAGCACGAGACCAGCCACACCAGCGACTGCCAGTGCACCGGCAGGGCCAGCACCACCCGGTCGTCCGGCTGCGCCCCCAAGCCGTCCACCAGCATGTTCGCGGTCTTGGACACCCAGTTGTCGAAGGTGGCGCGCGACAGCTCCACCCGGCCGCCCGAGGCGTCGTAGGAGGTCACGAAGGGTCGGGACGGGTCGTCGGAGACCAGGGCGCGCCACAGCTGCGCGGGAGTTTCGGACATGCCCGCCACTCTAGGGCGTCGCGCGGGGTCCGCGCGGACCCCGCGCGCGAGCCGCCGCGGGTGTGCGTTGGTGCCGGGGAGCTGTCAGAGTTGCCCCATGCGCTTGCTCCCCGGACGGTTCCTCGCCCGTGCCACCGCGCTCCCCGCGATCGCCGTCTCGGCCTGGCTCCTGGTGGCCTTCCCCCTCCTGGCCCTGGGCTCCCTCACCCCGCTGACGGCAGCCGTCCTCGGAACGCCCGCCGTGCTCGCGGCCTGCCTCCTGGTGCCCCGGCTCATTCCGGACCCGCCCGATGGGGAGGACGCGCCCTGGTGGCCGGTCGCCCTCGTCGTGCTGATCACGGTCGCCTTCGCCGCCGTGCAGATCGCCTACCACGCCGAGGCCCTGGTCATCCGCCGCGACCCCGCCTCCTACGCCATGTACACGGCGTGGATCGCCGAGAACGGGTTCCTGCCCATCCCGCAGCAGCGCGAGCTGATCGCGGGCGACGACCCCTCGCTCAGCTACCAGAGCCTGGCCCACTACCAGCGCGGCGACGTCATCTGGCCGCAGTTCATGGCCGGTGCGCCCCTGGTGACCTCCATCGGCTACTGGCTGGGCGGGCTCGACGGGATGCTCGTCACGACGCCGGTCCTGGGCGCGCTGGGCGTGCTCACCTTCGCCGGGCTCACCGCGCGCCTGGTCGGGATCCGCTGGGCGCCCCTGGCCGCCCTGGTCCTGGCCGTGTGCCTGCCCCAGCAGTGGGTCAGCCGCTTCACCTACAGCGAGCCGGTCACCCAGATCCTGCTGCTGGGCGGCCTGGTCCTGGCCTACGACGCGCTCGCGCGGCGCACCCGGATCACCGACCGGTGGTCGGCCGCGCACACGCTGGCCGCCGTGGCGGGACTGGCGTTCGGCCTGGGGCTGGTGGTGCGCATCGACGCGATCCGCGACCTGCTGCCCGTGGTCGGGTTCGTCGGCCTGCTGCTGCTCGCCCGCCGGGGACAGGCCCTGCCGCTGCTGGGCGGGCTGGCCGCGGGCGTGGGGCTGGGCCTGTACGCCGGGTACGGGCTGTCCCTGCCCTACCTGGAGTACCTCTCCGACTCCCTCAACCCCCTGCTGCTCATCAGCGCCGTCGTCATCGCCGTCACCGTCGCGGCCACCGCCGCCCTGTGGCGCCACGGCGTTCCGCGCGTGGAACGCGTGCGCCGGCTGCCCGACGCGGTGGCCGCGCTCGCCCTGCTCGCCATGGTGCTGTTCGCCGTCCGCCCCCTGCTGTGGCCGGACCACGGGCACGGCAGCGACTTCACCGACGGCTGGGTCGCCTACGTCCAGCAGCGCGAGGGACTGCCCGTCGAGGGCAGCCGCACCTACTACGACATGAGCCTGTACTGGGTGGGCTGGTACGTGGGCCTGGCCACGGTCCTGTTCGCCTCGCTCGGCGTCGCCCACGTGCTGCGCCGCCTCTTCCAGCGGCGCGACCCCCAGTGGCTGCTGCCCGCCATGCTGCTGGTGTGGACGGTCGGCACCACCCTGCTGCGGCCCGCCATCACCCCCGACCACCCCTGGGCCAGCAGACGGCTGATCGCCCTGGTCATCCCGGCGTTCATCCTGTTCGCCGTCTGGTTCCTGGCCTGGCTCACCCGCTACTGCGCCGTCGCCGCCCACTCCGGTCGGAGCACGGCGGCGGCCCGCGCCCTCCCCGTCGTGGTCGCCGCCAGCGCCTCGGTGGCGCTGATCGTCCCCACCGCGGGCACGGCGGCCGGGATCATGGGGTACAGACAGGACGTCGGCACCGTCGCCGCCACGCACCGGCTCTGCGCGGCGCTGTCGGAGGACGCCTCGGTGGTCGTGGTCGACTCCGACACGGCCGGTAACTACATGCCGCTGCTGCGCAACGTCTGCGGGGTGCCCACCGCGTCCATGGACGAGCCGACCCCCGGGGACGTGGACCGCGTGGTCTCCGAGATCCACGAGCGCGACCGCGACGCCGTGCTCGCCGCCTCCGACTGGCAGGTCCTGGAGGACCTCACGGGCGGTGAGGCCGAGCCCGAGCGCCCCTTCCAGGTGAACGCCCGGATGGACCCGAGTACCCTCATGGAACCGCCGACCGGTTCCTGGGCCTTCAGGGGAAACGTGTGGGTGTCCGTGTTCCCCGACGGGGGATGAGCGCCCGGCCCGGCCCCTTCCCGAACCCGCCCCCATCCCGCCGAAGAAGAACCCATGAGCCACAGAAACGACGACGCACCCAGGCAGCACGGCGAGGACCAGCCGGTCCGCGTCACCATCGTGCTCCCCTGCTACAACGAGGAGACCCACGTCGTCGACGAGGTCAAACGGATCTGCGGCGCCATGGACGCCTCCGTGTACTCCTACGAGCTGCTGGCCGTGGACGACGCCTCCACCGACGCGACCCTGGCCCGGCTGCGCGAGGTGGAGCCCCTCTACCCGCACATGCGCGTCATCGCGTTCGGGCACAACGGCGGGTCGGGCACCGTCCGCCGGATCGGCAGCCAGCGGGCCCGCGGCGAGTTCGTCGTGTGGACCGACGCCGACATGAGCTACCCCAACGAGCGCATCCCCGAGCTGGTCGGCATGCTGGAGGAGGATCCCGAGACCGACCAGGTCGTGGGCGCGCGCACGCAGGAGATGGGCAGCCACAAGGCCCTGCGGGTGCCCGCCAAGTGGGTCATCCGCAAGATCGCCGAACGCCTCACCAACACCCGCATCCCCGACCTCAACTCGGGGCTGCGCGTGTTCCGCCGCGAGGTCGCCCGTCCCTACCTGCGGCTGCTGCCGCCCGGGTTCTCCTGCGTCACCACCATCACGCTGGCCTTCCTGTCCAACCAGCACCCGGTCAGGTACGTGCCGATCGAGTACGCCAAGCGCGCGGGCACGTCCAAGTTCCACTTCGTGGGCGACGCCTACCGCTACATCCTCCAGGTGCTGCGCATGGTGATGTACTTCAACCCGCTCAAGGTGCTCATGCCGCCCTCCCTGGTGCTGCTGGGGGTCGGCGCCGCCAAGTTCGTCTTCGACCAGGTGCGCAACCCGCTCTACATCCCCAACAACACCGTCATGATCCTCATGACGGGGCTGATCATCGCGGCGATCGCCCTGCTGGCCGACCTCATCGTGCGCTCCAGGGAGAGCGCGTGAGCCCGGCGGCGCGGGTGGCCCTGGTCGGGCCCGCCCACCCCTACAAGGGCGGCGGCGCCCGGCACACCACCGAGCTGGCGCACCGGCTGAGCGCGCTGGGCCACCCCACGGCCGTGGAGTCCTGGCGGGCGCAGTACCCGGCCGCCCTCTACCCCGGACAGCAGACCATCGAGGTCCCCGAGGGCGAGCCCTACCCCGGCACCCGCCACGAGCTGGCCTGGTACCGGCCGGACGGGTGGTGGCGGACGGGGCGGCGCCTGGCCCGCGAGGCCGACCTGGTGGTGCTCACCCTGTTCTCCCCGGTGCAGGTGCCCGCCTACCTCGGCGTCCTCGCCGGGGTGCGCTCCGTGCGGCGTTCCGGGGGCGCGCGGGTGGTGGCGCTGTGCCACAACGTGCTGCCCCACGAACGGCGTGCCGTGGACGTGTCCCTCGTGCGGGCCCTGCTGCGGCGGGTGGACGGCGTGGTCGCCCACTCGCCCGAGCAGGCGCGCCTGGCCGAGGGGCTCGGGGGCCCCGGGGCGCGGCGGCCCGTGGTCGCCCAGATGCCCCCGCACCTGCCCGAGACCGGCGGCGCGGTCGCCCCGGCGCCGGGGGAGCGGCGGCACCTGCTCTTCCTGGGCATCGTCCGCCCCTACAAGGGGGTGGACCTGCTGCTGCGCGCCCTGGCCGACGGAGCGCCCGGGGACGTGGCGCTCACCGTGGCCGGGGAGTTCTGGGGCGGCACAGCGGAGCTGGAGGAACTGGCCGCCGGGCTGGGGATCGCCGACCGGGTGCGGCTGCGGGACGGGTACGTCCCCGCCGCCGAGCTGCCGGAGCTGTTCGCCTCGGCCGACGCGGTGGTGCTGCCCTACCGCACCGCCACCGCCACCCAGAACGTGTGGCTGGCGCACGAGCACGGGATTCCGGTGGTGGCCACCCGGGCCGGGACCCTCCCCGACCACGTGCGCGAGGGGGTCGACGGCCTGCTGTGCGCGCCGGGCGACGCCGCCGACCTGGCCCGCGCGCTGGGGGAGTTCTACGCGCCGGGGGAGCCCGAGCGGCTGCGCGCCGGGGTCCGCCCGGTGGAGACCGAGCCGTACTGGCGGGCCTACACCGAGCGGTTGCTCGGGGCCTGAGGGCCTCCGGCGCCGGAGGCGGGAGTGCACGGCGCCCACGGGGACGCCACCAGAGCGGTCTCCCCGTAGGCCAGCTCCCCCGGGCGCTCAGGAGCAGGGCGTCGCGGTCGTCCTCGGACAGGTGCGCCAGAGCGGCGGCCGGGTCGCGGGCGAGCGCGGTGGTGCCCCCAGCGCCGCCACGATCCCGGCCGCCGCCCCCGCCCCGGGCCCACCGCCTCCGCGGGACCGGCCGGGGAACGGGACGACGCCCGTCAGGGACGCGGTCCGGGCACGGCCTCCGGTCCCGGCACGGCACGCCGGGACAGCAGCACCGACAACCCCGCCCAGGCCACGTCCGCCACGGTCATCACCAGCCGCGACAGCACCGCCACCACTAGCGCGGCCCCGGCGTCCACCACCGGTGACAGCGCCACCACCAGCACCGCCTCGCGCACCCCCAGGCCCGCCGGGGCGAACACCACCAGCAGCCCCAGCGTCCACGCCAGCGCGTAGGCGCCCACCGCCGGACCGAGCGACCGCAGCGCCTCGCCGCCCACCGCCCAGGTCAGCAGCCACACGTGCAGGCCCAGGGGCACCCACGCCACCAGGGTCCACCCCACGGCCGCGGCCATGGACCTCCCGCGCACGTCCAGGGGCCCGGCCTCGGCGACCTCGCGGAACCGGGCGAAGGGGCGGGCCGCCAGCCGGATCCCCCAGCCGACCACGCGCGGGTGCAGCGCGGCGAGCAGCACGGGCGCCAGCGCCAGCGCCCACCACCAGCGGCGGGCAGCCTCCGCCGACGACAGCGGCAGGGCCACCGCCGCGACCGCCAGACCGGCCGCGACCGTCACCCCCACCGCGAGCAGGGTCGCCGCCGCACCGCGCGTGCGCGGCACGTTCCAGTCCCGGGCCAGCTCCACCTGGGCCACGAAGGCCCACACCGAACCCGGCAGGTACTTGCCGAGCTGTCCCACGAACATGACGCGGGCCGCCGTGCGGCGGGGCAGGGGGGAGCCCATCCCGGCCAGCAGCGCACGCCAGGCGAGCATCTGCGCGGTGAGCCCCGCCATGCCCGTCAGCGCCGCCGCGGGCAGCACCCACAGGGGCAGCGCCGCCGCGGCGTCCCGGGCCTGTGCCCAGTTCGCGCGCAGGGCCAGTCCCACGCACACGCACACCACCAGCAACAGCGCCAACCGCACCCACGGGCTACTGCGCAGCCGACTCAGCACGTGGCCTCCCTCCCGTACGTGCCGACCCTACGCCGCCCGCGCACCCGCCGGCCCCCCGTGGACGTTGCGGACAGAGGCCCGCCCACGCCGCAGTGCCCAGCCCCGCGGACGTACCGGACCGGCACCTGCGTCCGTGTCTCGCGCTCCGCCTCCCGGCCGCTGCGGGCGTTCCGGCCCAGCGGGTCCGTCCACGCCGTCCCAGCCATCGTGGACTCCCGGACCAGTGGCCCACAACGTGCACTCCTGAACCACAGCCCCCACCACGCCCCGAGGCCCCTCCCGCACTCCCGACCAGCGGTGGAACCCGGCGGTGACGCCCCGCACACATCCGGTGCCACCGGTGGTGCGTCCGCGCGCGCGAAAGGAGCGGGGCGTAGGGTTGCGCCCTATGAGTGGTGCGAACGACCCGGCCCCCGTCCCCTCCCCGACCCCGTCCGCCATGCGCAGGGCCCTGGCCCGCGCCCGGGACGGCAAGACCCTCGACGTCACCGAGGCAGAGGTACTCCTGCACGCCAGGGGCGAGGACCTGGACATCCTCCTCGAACACGCCGGAAGGGTGCGCGACGCCGGGCTGGAGGCCGCGGGCCGCCCCGGGGTCGTCACCTACAGCCGCAAGGTGTTCGTCCCCCTGACCCGCCTGTGCCGCGACCGCTGCCACTACTGCACGTTCGCCACGGTGCCCGGCCGCCTCGACGCCCCGTTCCTGTCGCCCGACGAGGTCCTGGACATCGCCCGGCGGGGCGCCGGGATGGGCTGCAAGGAGGCCCTGTTCACGCTCGGCGACCGGCCCGAGGACCGCTGGAAGCAGGCCGCCGAGTGGCTCAACGCCCACGGCTACGACGACACCCTGTCCTACGTGCGGGCCATGGCCATCATGGTGCTGGAGGAGACCGGCCTGCTCCCGCACCTGAACCCGGGCGTGCTCACCTGGGCCGACCTCCAGCGCCTCAAGCCCGTCGCCCCCTCCATGGGGATGATGCTGGAGACCACCTCCACCCGGCTGTTCACCGAGAAGGGCCAGGCCCACTACGGCAGCCCGGACAAGGACCCGGCGGTACGGCTGCGCGTGCTGGAGGACGCCGGGCGCTCCAGCGTCCCCTTCACCACCGGCATCCTCCTGGGCATCGGTGAGAACACCGCCGAGCGCGCCGAGTCGATCTTCGCGATGCGCGGCGCCTCGCGGCGCTACGGCGGCGTCCAGGAGGTCATCGTGCAGAACTTCCGCGCCAAGCCCGCGACCGCGATGATGCACCGGCCCGACGCCGAACGCGAGGAGATGGCCGCCGCCATCGCCGTCACCCGCCTGGTCATGGGGCCCAGGGCGCACGTGCAGGCGCCGCCCAACCTCATCGGCGCCGAGCACGGGGGCGTGGACGAGTACGGGCTGATGCTGCGCGCGGGGATCGACGACTGGGGCGGGGTCTCCCCGCTCACCCCCGACCACGTCAACCCGGAGCGGCCCTGGCCGCAGATCGACGACCTCGCCGCGCGCACCGCCGCCCACGGCTTCGCCCTGCGCGAGCGGCTCACCGTCTACCCCGAGTACGTCCTGGCCGGGGAGCCCTGGCTGGACCCGCGCGTGGCCGGGCACGTGGCCGCCCTCGCCGACCCCGAGACCGGCCTGGCCCGCGAGGACGCGCCCGTGGTGGGCCGCCCCTGGCAGGAGCCCGAGGCGGTGCTGGTCTCCTCCGGCCGCACCGACCTGCACACGGGGATCGACGCCGAGGGGCGCACCGCCGACCGCCGCGGCGACTTCGACGCCGTCTACGGGGACTGGGACGAGCTGCGCTCCGGCGTGGACCGCGAGGGGGCCGTGCCGCGCAGGTTCGACCCCGACATCGCGGCGGCCCTGCGCAGCGCCGAGTCCGACCCCGCGGGGCTGTCCGACGACGCGGCGCTCGCCCTGCTGCACGCCGACGGGGCCGAGCTGGAGGCGCTGACCGACCTGGCCGACCGGGTGCGCCGGGACGCGGTCGGCGACGACGTCACCTACGTCGTGACCAGGAACATCAACTTCACCAACGTCTGCTACACCGGCTGCCGCTTCTGCGCGTTCGCCCAGCGCCGCACCGACGCCGACGCCTACACGCTCTCCCTGGAGCAGGTCGCCGACCGCGCCGAGGAGGCCTGGAAGGCCGGGGCGACCGAGGTGTGCATGCAGGGCGGCATCCACCCGGACCTGCCCGGCACCGCCTACTTCGACATCGCCGCCGCCGTGCGCGAGCGCGTCCCGGACATGCACGTCCACGCGTTCAGCCCGATGGAGGTGGTCAACGGGGCGGCGCGCACCAACCTGCCGGTCCGCGAGTGGCTGCTGCGCGCCCGCGAGGCCGGGCTCGGCTCCGTGCCGGGCACCGCCGCCGAGATCCTCGACGACGAGGTCCGCTGGATCCTCACCAAGGGCAAGCTGCCCGCGGCCGAGTGGATCGACGTCATCACGTCCGCGCACGACCTGGGCATCCCCACCACGTCCACGATGATGTACGGGCACGTGGACTCGCCCAGGCACTGGGTGGCGCACATCAAGCTGCTGCGCTCCCTCCAGGAGCGGTCGGTGGAGCGCAACGGCCGCCGGGGGTTCACCGAGTTCGTCCTGCTGCCGTTCGTGCACACCAACGCGCCCATCTACCTGGCCGGGCTGGCCCGCACCGGGCCGACGGTCCGGGAGAACCGCGCCGTGCACGCCCTGGCCCGCCTGCTGCTGCACGGGCACATCGACAACATCCAGTGCTCGTGGGTCAAGCTCGCCGAGGACACCTGCCGCCAGCTGCTCTCGGGCGGGGTGAACGACGTCGGCGGCACCCTGATGGAGGAGACCATCAGCCGGATGGCCGGGTCGGGCCAGGGGTCGTTCAAGACCATCAGCGACATCCGCGCCCTGGTCGAGCCGACGGGCCGCCCCGTCCGCCAGCGCACCACGACCTACGGTCCGGTGCCGCAGGAGCGCCAGCGCGCGGCCGAGGCCAGCGACGGCGTGGCCCCCAGCGTCCGGCGCCCCTCGCTGCCGCTGGTCTAGACGCCGGAGGAGGGGGTGAAGCGCCGGGGGACGGCGCTTCACCCCCTCCTCGTGGGGGCCGGCGGCCCGTCACCCGTGGGGAGCGTGTGACGGGCCGCCGGGGAGCCGCGTGTGACGGAAGGGGTGGGGGCCCTCCCACGCGGCCTCGGGTCAGCAGGTGCCGACGAGCCTCCAGACGCCCCACTCGCCGGTGGTGCCCGGCTCCTCGCCGCGGGTCCACCACTGGGCGCGGTACTCCGAGCCCTCGTGGGAGACCACGTCGCCGCCGGTGTAGACGCTGTCGGCCGTCCAGGCCGCGGCGGTGCAGTCGCCGGGCTGCTCGGTGGGCTCCTCGGTCGGCTCCTCGGTGGGCCCGCCGCCGTTGCCGGGGCCGGTGGCCAGGCCCGCCGAGATGGTCTCGGCGAAGGCGTAGCCGCTGGTGGCGTCCCAGTTGATGGACCAGGTCATCACACCGCCGATGGGGCCGTACGGGGCGGCGGGGGAGAAGGAGCCGCAGTCGGTCCCGGCCTCCAGGCAGTCCAGGGCGCGCACGACCTGGCCGGGCGCCATGTACCCGCCCCCGGCGGCGGACTGCACGGCGGGCAGCCCGAGGCCCACCTGGTCCGGGCTCAGCCCCATCTCCAGCTGGATGCAGGCCAGCGCGGCGACGAAATCCGGGGTGCCCTGGTGGTACACCTGGTCGTCGCACCCCAGCATCGAGCCGGAGTTGTAGTACTGCATGTTGACGATGGTGAGGATGTCGGAGATGTCCGACGCCAGCTTGTAGTACTCCCGGTCGGGGCTCTGGAAGTCGATGGTCTGCGGCGCCATCGTGATGATCAGGTCCGACCCGGCCCGGCCGCTCAGGTCGTGCAGGGCCTGGGACATGTACTGCGCGTTGATGCCGTGCTCCAGGTCGATGTCGACCCCGTCGAAGCCGTAGTCCTGCATCAGCTGGTACACGGTGTCGGCGAAGTTGCCCGCCTGGGTGGCGTTGGTGACGTCCACGTGGCCGCGCTCGCCGCCCACGGAGATGATGACCTTGCGGCCCTCGGCCTGGATGGCCGCGATGTCGTCGCGGAACTGCTGGTCGGTGTAGCCGCCCAGCTCGCCGCTGGCCAGGTTGAACGTGATTCCGCCGTCGAGGGTGGGGTGGTTGTCGGCGAAGGCGACGGCCACCAGGTTGTACTCGGAGGGGATCTCCGACAGCGGCATCACGGTGGAGCCGTTGTTGAAGTTGTGCCAGTACCCGGTGAGCCACTGGCCGGTCTGCTGGACCTGGGCTGAGTCGCTGTCGGACACGGTCTCGACCTCGGCGGGAGCGGGGGAGAGCTGGCTGAAACCGGCGAGGAGTCCGGCGGTCAGGAGGGCGAGGGCGCCGGTCAGCGCGGCCTTCGCGGCCCTGGGGGCCTTCCTGAGGCGGTGTTCGGGCATCGGGGGTTGCTCCTGTCGTCGAGCGGGGGTGACGAAGGGGCTCTGTGAGCCGCTAATTGTTAGGAAACTTTAAAGTTGTCACGCGGCTGCGTCAACGAAAACGGTAAGGAAAGTTTGTAGTTTTTCTGGGAGCCTCAGCGCTTTCCTCAAGCCCCAAAAGCCTCTTCAGTACCAGGAGGGACGACCGACGCGTCCACCGCTCGTCACAGTCCGTGCTCGCCCGCGCGGACGTTCGCGCCCCGCGGGCTCTGGTTCCCACACATTCACACGCGGCGTGCGCAGCGGTCCCGGAGGCCCCGCCCCCCACGGAGAAGGCGGCCCCGGCCGCCCCGCGACTCACGAACCGTACGGACCCGCCCCCGTGTCCCGGATGTCCAGGTCCCGGCTCATCTCCTGGAACACGGCGTGGTCGATGTCGCCCTCCCGGTACATCGACACCAGCGCGTCCCTGCGCGCCTGCGTGATCTGCGCGTGCACGGCCCTGCCGCTGTCCACCCGTTCACGCGCCCGCCCGTCCGCGGCGTCCATCAGCCCCCGCACCTGCGAGACGCGCCGCGTGTACACCGCGCGCAGCGAGTCGGCGGTGCGGTCGTCCACCTCGCCCTCCCGCAGCAGCTCGTCCACCTTGCTCAGCGCCGCGCAGCTCATCTGCTCGTCCGCCCGCAGGAACTCCATCCGCCGCGCGCCCTCGCGCGCCATGCCCAGCTTGCGCAGCAGCAGTGGCAGCGTCATCCCCTGCCCCACCAGCGTCCCGAGCACCACGACCCCCGCCACGAACACCAGCGCGCCCCGCTCGGTGAACGGCTCGCCGCCCAGCGCAGCGGGCAGGGACAGGGCTATCGCCAGCGACACCGCCCCGCGCATCCCGCTCCACCCGACGACCAACCGCTCCCGCAGGTCGGCGCCCTCCAGTTTCGAGAACGGCGGGATCCGGTGCAGCGGGATCACCACCAGCATCAGCCCCATGCGCAGGGCGACCGCCGTGGCCGTCGTCGCCAGCGCCACCCACACCAGGTCCAGGAAGGCGAACTGGTCCCGCACCGCCGTGACCACCGAGTCCAGCTGCAACCCCAGCACCACGAACAGCATCGACTCCAACAGCCCCACGAGGGCGCCCCAGATCGTCTGCCCGTTCACCCGCACCCGCGGCGGCAGCAGCCCCTCACCGCGCGTGCCCAGGTAGAAACCGGCGACCACCGCCGCCAGCACCCCGGAGAACCCCGCCATCTCCGCCGGGATGTAGGCCGCGAACGGCGTGATCAGCACGACCATCAGCTGGAGGGACGGATCCCGCATGCGGGTCCGCGACCACGACACCGCCAGGGCCACCACGGCGCCGTAGACCAGGCCGCCCGCCACGACCTTCACCAGCTCGACCAGGCCCTCCTCGGGCGTGAGCGGGTGCACCATGGCGGTCACGGCCAGGCTGAACAGGGTCAGCGCGACCCCGTCGTTGATGAGGGACTCGCCCTCCAGGAGGGTCAGCACCCGGCGCGGGGTGCCCACCCGCTTGAGGATCGCCGAGGCCGCCACGGCGTCCGTCGGCGCGACGGCGGCGCCCAGGGCGATCGCCGCGGGCCACCCCACCGACGGCATCAGCAGGTGGACGATCCCCGCCAGGCCGAAGGCCGTCAGCAGCGTCACCCCCACCGCCATCACCACGATGGGGCGCGCCAGCTCGCGCATGTCCTTGGGCGAGGAGAAGAACGCGGCGTTGTAGATCAGCGGGGGCAGGAACACCAGCAGGATGACCTGGGGGGAGATCGACAGCGAGTGCAGCCAGGGCACGAGCCCCAGGAGCATGCCCAGCAGCACCAGCACGACCGCGCCCGGCACCCGCAGCCGCCCCGCGACCAGTCGGCCGAAGATCACCGCGACCACGATCACCAGCGTGGCGACCACGTACTCCTCGACGGACACTCCGCACCTCCCCGCCGGCCCCCGCACGCACCAGCATGGCGCTGCCGGGCCCGCCGGTCGCCCTGACGCGCCGGTCGCCGGGGGAGAGGCCCCGGCGACCACCGCGTCACCGGCCGGAGGGGGCGCCGGCCGACGCGTCGCGACCGGTGCCGCCCAGTGTGGTCCCGCACCCGCGGCGGGTCGGGACCGTCCGACCCCGCCACAGGTACGGGACCGACACGAAGGAGGTCCCCTGGTCCACGTCGGCGACGGTCGCGGCCGGTCCGCTAACGCACGGCGACGAAGTCCTCCGGGTCGCGCGGCGGCCTCTCCTTCGGCGCCTCGGCCGCGTGCCCCACGGCCACCGCGCCCATCGGCCGCCACTCCTCGGGCACCTCCAGCACCTCGCGCACCACGTCCGCGCAGAACATGGTCGAGGAGACCCAGGCCGACCCCAGCCCCTCCACGGCCAGCCCCACCAGCAGGTTCTGCACCCCGGCGCCCATCGCCACCAGGAACATCGACCGCTCGGCGTCGGCCCGGCGCGCGTCCGGGTAGGGGTGCGCCCCGTCGGCCACCAGGAAGGGCACCACCAGGTACGGCGCGCCGCGCAGCACGTCGCCGCGCCGCGTGCGCCGGGCGATCTGCTCCTCGCTGAACCCGTCACCGCGCAGGTCCGCCACCCACGCCGCGAGCATCGCGTCCAGCAGCCGCTTGCGCGTGTGCGCCGACTCCACCAGCACGAAGCGCCACGGCGTGGTGTGGTGCGGCGCGGGGGCCGTCACCGCCGCGGCCACCGCCCGCCGCACCGCCGCCGGATCCACCGGCGCGTCGGTGAACGAGCGCACCGTCCGCCGGGCCGGGACCACGTCCCGCGACCCGTACCGGAACAGGTCGGCCTCGGGCGTGCGGATCAGCACCGCCGCCCCAGGACCGTCCTCCTCGGTGACCAGGCCGCCCAGGCCGCTGACCACCGCGACCGGGACACCGTTCGTCTTGCCCTTGACCAGTTCGCCCGCGCCGGCGATCTCGTCGGCCACCGCGTTGACGGTCGCCTCCATGAGGTTGCCGTGGGTGTCGGCGGTGCCGCGCAGGTCCTGCACGGCGGACAGCCCGGCGGCGCCGATGGCCACGTCGGTCTGCCCGATCCGCCACGGCCGCCCGAAGGTGTCGGACACGATCACACCGACGTTCACGCCCAGGCGCTCGCGCAGCCCGGCGCGCAGCGCGCGGGCGGAGGCGTCGGAGTCCTCGGGCAGCAGCAGCACGGTGCCGGGCTCGACGTTGGAGGCGTCCACCCCCGCGGCGGCCATGACCAGCCCCTGCCGGGTCTGCATGATCCCGGTCCTGCCCGTGCGGGCCACCACCCGGACGGTTTCGGAGGCGACGGCCTCCTCCCGGTCCATACGGCGGGCGCGGCCCTCGGCCTTGCTCACGATCTTGGAGGTGACCACGAGGATGTCCCCGTCGGCCAGCGCGGTCCCGGAGGCGGCCACCGCCTCGGCGACCAGGGCCGACAGGTCGTCGCCCGACCGCACCTCGGGGATGCCGCCGAGCCCGCGCACGCGCAGTTCGGTGCTCACTCGCCGCCTCCCCGCCTCTGCGCCAGCTCCACGGCCAGGTCCACGGCCGCCCGTGCGAGCGCCTCGGTGGCGGCGGGGTCGCTCATGTACAGGGGACGCGAGCGCACCTCGATCCCCTCCACCTCGGTGCCCGCGTCGGCCTCGTCCACCAGCCAGCCGTCCAGCAGGTCGGCGCCCAGGTGCGCGGCGACCGCGCCCGCGCTGGTCTCCACCCCGATCGCGGTCAGGCAGGCGTCGGCCATGCCGCGCACCGGCGCTCCGCCGATGATGGGGGAGACGCCCACCACGGTCTTGGCCACCATGGCCTCGCGGATCCCGGGGACGCCCAGGACGGAGCCCACGCTGACCACCGGGTTGGACGGGGGCAGGATCACGGCGTCGGCATCGGCGATCGCCTCCAGCACACCGGGTGCGGGCTTGGCCGTCTCGGCGCCGACGCTGACGATCTGTTCGGCGGGCAGCGCCGCGCGGTGCCGGATCCACCACTCCTGGAAGTGGATGGCCCGGCGCCCCCCGCCGTCGTCGACGACCACGTGCGTCTCGACCTGGTCGTCGGTCATCGGCAGCAGCCGCACGCCCGGGCGCCAGCGGTCGCACAGCGCCTCGGTGACCGCCGAGAGGGGGAATCCGGCGGCGAGCATCTGCGTCCGCACGATGTGGGTGGCGGTGTCGCGGTCGCCCAGACCGAACCAGGTGGGCTTCATGCCGTAGGCGGCGAGCTCCTCCTTGACGGTGAAGGACTCGTCGGTCCGGCCCCAGCCCTGCTCCTCGTTGATCCCCCCGCCGAGGGTGTACATCACCGTGTCCAGGTCCGGACAGATTCTCAGCCCGAACAGGGTGATGTCGTCACCGGTGTTGCCGATGACGGTGACGCTGCTGTCTGTGGTGTGCTCTTCGGTGGCCGACGCCACGGTTCCGAGCGCCGCCCTGAGGCCGCGGAGGAACCGCGCGCCGCCGATACCGCCAGCCGGTACGACTATCCGCATGCGTCCAAGTCTGGCAGTCTGGGGGCGTGTATGGGTCGTCTGCCCCGCCGTGGGCATGATCCGTGTGTGACCGTTCCGGTATCGGAGATCCGTGAACTCCGTGGCCGCGGTCGCCATCCCACTCTTCGGCCCCGCCCGGTGTCCCCACATCCATGCCCGGACGCGGTCGATCCACACGTGACAGCCCGACGCCGTTCCCAACGACCCGACGGCGAAGCAGCAGTAGATGGGGAACCTCTCTTGAAGAACGAAACGCTAGAACGCCTGCGCCTTCCGGGGGCCTGGGTCCTGCTTGCAGCCGCGGGCGTGCTCATGCTCTCCGGACTCATCCAGGTGATCGTCCGATCCAGCGGCTGGCGCTCGGAGACGTCCTTCGCCTCGGCCATGTACGACGCGGGCTCCGCCAACTTCTTCGGTGTGACCATCACGATCCTGGTCGCCGTCGCCGTGGCCCTCGTGCTGACCAGCGAAAGGACCAGGGCGGGCGCCTCCCCGGTCGTGCTGACCGCGATGATCATCACCGGTGTGGGCCTGCTGTTCTGCCTGATCACGGTGATCTGCGGCTTCATCGACGCGATCAACATCGGCCACGGCTTCGCCCGGATGCTGGGGACCGTCGCCCAGGGCGCGGTGCTCGGCATCTTCGGCTTCGCCGCGCTCAAGGCCTTCAACGACCCCACCCTGGTCCCCAGGGTGGTGCGGCCGCAGAACGCCTACCCGCAGCAGTTCCCGCCCGCCACCGGCGCGCAGCAGTCCTTCGCCCAGCCGGCCTACCCGGGCCAGCCCGCCGACCCCGCCCAGCAGTACGGCGTGGACCCCGCGCAGCAGGCCTACGGCCAGCAGTACGGGACCGATCCCGTCCAGCAGCAGTACGGGACCGGCGCCCAGCAGGCCTACGGCCAGCAGTACGGCACCGACGCCCCGGCCCAGCAGTACGGGACCGACCCCGTGCAGCAGCAGTACGGCACGGGCGCCCAGCAGGCCTACGGCCAGCAGTACGGCACCGACGCCTCCGGGCAGCAGCCCGTCCAGCAGGGCTACGACGCCTCCCAGCAGTACGGCCAGCAGTACGGGGCGGACCCCGCGCAGCAGGCCTACGGCCAGCAGTACGGCACCGACGCCCCGGGCCAGCAGGCCGCCTACGGCCAGCCGGGCGAGTACGCCTACGACCCGTCCCAGTACGCCCCGCAGAGCACCGAGCAGCAGCCCGCCTCCGGCGAGCAGGCCGCCCAGGACGCGATCCAGTACGGCTGGTACCAGGGCGCTGACCAGGGGCAGCAGGCGCAGGACACCCCCGCCGACAGCAATCTTGATCCTTTCTTTAACTCCGGTGAGAACAACGGCAACCAGACGCCCGGCCAGGGCGGCGGATCGTACGGAGGGCAGTACGGAGCGGGCACCGGATACGGCTCTGACCAGCAGGGACAGGGCGGAACCGGTGACCAGCAGGGGTGGTACGGCGGCGAGGACAAGCGCTGACCCGGCTCCGTCGGCCCGCGCTCCCCACCGCCTCGGAAGGTCGTGAATTGCGTGGTAATCCGCAGAACGGACATCACCGGGCTGCCGTTGGCGGTTCGTTACATGATATTCAGTGGATTACCACGCAGGGCGCTTGACTCTCAGCAAGCGACCCACGTGTAATTTCAAGGTGGGATTCCACCCGGCCCGGGGGACGAAAAGGGCCGGGGACATCTATGGGGGGCAACAGGAGGTGCGCATGAGCGAGGTCATCCCGCTGGCGCACGGCTCGGATGAGGATCTGGGCTGGCAGGAGCGTGCCCTGTGCGCGCAGACCGACCCGGAGGCGTTCTTCCCCGAGAAGGGCGGCTCGACGCGGGAAGCCAAGAAGGTCTGCCAGTCGTGCGAGGTACGCGCGGAGTGCCTGGAATACGCGCTGGAGCACGATGAGCGCTTCGGCATCTGGGGGGGACTCTCCGAACGCGAGCGCCGCAGGCTGAAGAAAGCCGCCGGGGGAGATTTCGATTTCCTGGCGGAGATGCTGTAGGGCCGCGTGTGAGACGCGCGTCCGGGCCGCGAGCCCGGGCGCGCGTTTTTCATGTTCGGCCCCTTCCCCGGCGCACGGCGATTGTGTCCGCGGCCCGGCCGGGGGCTGTAATGCCCGGATATGCCGGTCCCTATTCGGATGTGTGTTCGAATGGAGCCTTCCCGTCGCGGTGTGAATGCTCCGATATGGTCGGCCGCAGCGGCGTGTGACGAATAGGCCCGTAATGGTGGCGGGTGGCGTAGGGTGATGTCCCGCGCGGGCCCTGTCCGGCCCCACGAGGTCACGAGGGCCGCGGTCGGCCGTGACGTCCCGCGCGCGGACCGCGTCCGGAGCGCGGTCGCGCCCGTCGGCCCCGCCCGGCCGGACCCGCGGACCCGATCGGGGCCGCGCCCCCTCCCGGAGAGAACCCACCACAGCCGTGCCTGACCAGGATTTCGCCCGACACGTCGTCACCGCGGTCATCGTCTCCCACGACGGCTCCCGCTGGCTGCCCGAGACGATGCAGGCGCTGCGCGGCCAGTCCTGGCCCGTGCAGCGGGCCGTCGCCGCCGACACCGGCAGCACCGACGACAGCGCCGAGGTCCTGGCCCGGTTCCTGCCCGCCGACGCCGTCGTGGAGCTGCCCGCCGACACCGGGTACGGCGACGCCGTCCGCGCCGCCCTGGAACTGCCGCGCTCCACCAGCGCCGTACGCGGCTTCGATGAGGACGCCACCGAGTGGATCTGGCTCATCCACGACGACCTCACCCCGGACCGGGACGCCCTCGCCCACCTGCTGGACGCCGCCGACCAGGACCCCCGCGCCGCCGTCCTGGGCCCCAAGCTGCGCGATTGGTTCGACCGCCGCCTCCTGGTGGAGGCGGGCGTGACCATCGACGGCGCGGGCCGCCGCGAGACCGGCCTGGAGCAGCGCGAGTTCGACCACGGCCAGCACGACGGCACACGCCAGGTCCTGGCGGTCTCCAGCGCGGGCATGCTCGTGCGCCGCGACGTGTGGGACCGCCTCGGCGGCTTCGACCCCTCCCTGCCGCTGTTCCGCGACGACATCGACTTCTGCTGGCGGGTGGGCGGCGCCGGACTGCGCGCCGTCCTCGTCACCGACGCGGTCGCCTACCACGCCGAGGCCTCCGCCCGGCGCCGCCGGCCCATCTCCGCCACCCGCAACCACCCGCGCCGGGTGGACCGCCGCCACGCCGTCTTCGTGCTGCTGGCCAACCTGCCCCTGGGCGGCATGGTGGCCGCGCTGCTGCGCAACTCCGTGGCCTCGCTGCTGCGGGTGGTGGGGTACCTGCTCATCAAGCAGCCCGCCAACGCCCTGGACGAGGCCGCCGCGATCACCCTGGTCTACCTGCGGCCGCTCCGGCTGATGCGCGCCCGCTTCCGGCGCCGCCGCGACCGCCGCCGCACCTACAGCGCCATCCGGCCCTTCCTCGCGCGCGGCGTGGCCATGCGCCAGGTCCACGACGTGCTCACCGGGATCCTGTCCGGGGAGCCCGTGCGCAACACCCCCGGCCGTCACCAGGCCGTCACCGCGCCGCCCGCCGCCGAGGACGAGGACGAGATCCCCACGGACACCGCCGGCTTCGTGCGCAGCGTGCTCCTGCGGCCCGGGGTGCTGCTGGTCCTGGCCCTGGCCGCGGTGGCCCTCGTCGCCGAGCGCTCCCTGCTCCTGGGCGACCTCCTGGCGGGCGGCGCCCTGCCCCCGGTCGCGGGCGGCGCGGGCGACCTGTGGAACCTGTACCTGTCCGGCAGCCCCGACAGCGGGCTCGGCGCGGCCGACCCCGTCCCGCCCTACGTCGGACTGCTCGCCCTGCTGTCCACGCTCACCCTGGGCAAGCCCTGGCTGGCCGTCACGATCGTCCTGCTGGGCTGCGTGCCCCTGTCCGGGCTGACCGCCTACCTGCTCGCCCGCGAGGTGCTGGGCTTTCGCCCCGCACGCCTGTGGACGGCCGCGGCCTACGCGCTGCTGCCGGCGGCCACCGGCGCGGTCGCCCAGGGCCGCCTGGGCACCGCCCTGGTCCACGTCCTGCTGCCGGTGCTGGGACTGCTGCTGGTGCGGCTGGTGTCGATGCCGCCCAAGCCCTCGCGCCGAGCGGCCTGGGGAGTGGGCCTGGTCCTGACGGTCGCCACCGCGTTCGTGCCGATGGTGTGGCTCCTGTCGCTGGTCACCGGCGTGCTGGTGGCCGTCGCCTTCGGCCACCTCGGCCGCCGGATCTACGTCAGCGTCGCGCTGGGCCTGGCCGTCCCGCTCGTGCTGCTGATGCCGTGGACGCTCGAACTGCTCCTGCACCCCAGCCTGTGGCTGCTGGAGGCGGGACTGCACCGCCCCGAGCTGTCGGCGCCGGGCCCGACCCCGCAGGAACTGCTCATGCTCTCGCCGGGCGGCCCCGGGACACCGCCGTTCTGGGTCACGGCCGGGTTCGCCGTGGCCGCGCTGTGCTCCCTGCTGCTGCTCCGCAACCGGATGCTGGCCGCGGCGGGGTGGTCGCTCGCCCTGTTCGGGATCCTCGTGGCCGTCCTGACCAGCCGGGTGGTCGTCGAGCCCTACTACGGCGGCCCCCCGGCGCCGGTCTGGCCCGGGGTCGCCCTGACCTTCGCCGCCACGGCGGTGCTGCTGTCGGCGGCGACCGCCGCGCGCTCCTTCGGCGACATGGTGCGCCTGGGCGGGCCCAGGCGGGTCTTCGCGCTCGCCGTGGGACTGCTCGCCCTGGCGACCCCCGTCTGCGCCGCGGGCGTGTGGATGTGGGAGGGCGTGCGGGGGCCGGTCACCGCGCACGCCGAACCCGTCGTCCCCGGCGCGCTGACCGGGGCCGGGACCGTCGAGGGCGGCGGGTCCGACGGGGCGGGGACCCGGCCGCGCACCCTCGTGGTCACCGCCGACGGTGAGGGCGGCGTGGACTACCTGGTCGTGCGCGGACGCGAACCCCGTCTGGGCGAGGAGCACCTCGTGCCCGAGAGCGGGATCCGCGGGGCGATGGACCGGGCCGTGGCCGAACTCACCGTCGGCCAGGGCGGCGACCAGATGTACACCCTGGCCGACTTCGGCATCCAGTACGTGCTCTACCCGCGCCCGCGGATCAGCGGGCCCGCCGACGTCACCATGGTCGACACCCTGGACGGCACACCGGGGCTGGAGCGGCAGTCGCTGTCGCGCCACTACGCGCTCTGGCGGCTGGCCGCCCCCACCGGCGCGCTGCGGGTGGTCTCCGAGGACGGCGTCGAAGCCGAGGTCCTCGCGGTGCGCGGGGACGCGGACGAGGTGAGCGCCCCGGTCCCCGAGGGCGGCACCGGGCGGCGGCTCGCCCTGGCCGAGGCCGCAGACAGCGGCTGGCGCGCCAGCCTGGACGGCGTCGAACTGGACCCCGTCCCCACCCAGAACGGAACCCAGGCCTGGGCGCTGCCCGTGGAGGGCGGCGACCTGCGCGTCTGGCACACCGACTACGTCCACGCGGCCTGGCTGCTCACGCAGGGGGTCCTGCTCACGGTGGTCGCGGTCCTCGCCGCGCCGGGTGTGCGGACCGAGGAGGAGGCGCGGCTGATCGAGGCCACGCCCACACCCCGCCCGCGGCGGCCGGAGCGGCTGCGGCGCTCGGGGAGGTCCCGGGCGTCCTCGCGCCGGGGCTCACGCGCCAGGCCCGGCCGGTCGCGGCCCGGCGGTGAGGACCCCGGCGTGCGCGCGGACGGGGACGCCGGAGCGGACGCGCCGGAGGACGGCGTCCCGCCCGGTTCCGCGTCCGAGGAGGACACCGGCACGCTGCCCGCCGTGCGGGGCGGGGGCCGCCGCCGGGGCACCCGCGGCGTGCGCAGGGGGGAGCGGCGCCGTGGCCGGTGACCGCGGGAGGAGAGCGCGCCGGGGGAGCCCGGAGGGCGGTGTGCGGACGGCGGCCCCGCGGCCGGGGGCGACGGGGGAGCGCCCGGGGCCGTCGCCGGTCCCGGGAACGGCGTACCCGGCAACGGCGGCCCCGGGAACGGTGTGCCGGGCGGGGGCGCCGCGCCGGGGATCAGCAGACGAGGACACCGGGACGGCCGGGCCGACCAGGCCCGCCAGGCGTCCGGCACCGAGCGGGAGGACCAGACCGTGCGACTGATCGTGGAGAACAGGTTCGCGCTGTTCGGGCTGGTCTCGCTGGCTTTGGCCGCGCTGTTCGGCGTCGCGTTCGCGACCGGGCCGATCACCGCGGAGCTGGGCGTCACCGCCCCCGGGACCGTGCGGCCCGACCACGCGGTGCGGGTGTGCCCCGCCCCGCACGAGTCGGGGGACAGCTCCGTGGCCGCGTTCGCTCCGAGGGTGAGCCGCGACGACGAGGGCGAGCTGTGGGCCGAGTCGGTTCCCGAGGCCCCCGAGGAGGACGCCGAGGACACCGGGGACGACGAGACCGGTGGGGACGGCGGGAACGAGGAGGACTCCGGGAACGGTGAGGCCGGTGGGGGCGGCGGCGCGGACGGTGCCCGGGGCGGCACCGTCGGCGAGGAGCTGACCGAGCCCGGCCGCGTGTGGAACACCGACACCGCCGGGACCGAAGCCCCCACCGCCGTGCGCGCCGAGGGCTCCCTGGCCTCCGGACTCGACACCGCCCAGACCACCCTCTCCGACGGCTCGGCCACCGAGGTCCGCTGCCTCGAACCCTCCGTCGGAACCTGGTTCGCCCTCCCCGGAGGCGACGGCATCGAGGGCATGCGACTCGACGCGCTCACCGTGCACCTGGCCAACCCCGAGGACTCCCGGGCCACGGTCAGCGTGGACGTCTACACCGAGGGCGGCCCCTCCTCCTCCGAGGAGAGCAGGGGCATCGCCCTGCCCGCGGGGACGGCGACCGAGCTGGACCTGACCGGACTGGTCGGCGGAACCAGCGCCGTCGGAGTCCACGTGCGCACGAGCACGGGACGGGTCGCGGCCTCCCTGCTCGCCGAGCACTCCTCCGGCACCGCCGACTGGGTCCCGCCCACGGCCGCGCCCGCCCGGGAGCACGTGATCCCCGGCGTTCCCGGCGGCGACGGCCGTCGCCGCCTGCACGTGGCCGCGCCGGGCGACGAGCCCGTCCAGGTGCGCGTGTACACCGTCACCCCGGCCCCGGAGGCCGGGACGGACGAGACGCGGGAGGAGGACGGGGAGGCGCAGGGCGCCACCGCCGACGACCCGCTGACCTTCAGCGTGCCCCCGGCCGCCTCCGCCTGGCTCAGCCTGGAGACCGTCCTGGCCGGGGAGCCCGGCGCGGTCGTGGTGCGGGCGGACGCGCCCGTGGTCGCCGGTGTCGCCGCCGAGGCGGTGACCGGGGAGGGGGACGACGTCGAGGTGGTCGAGGCGGCCCACACCTCCGCGGTGCCGCCGCTCGGCTTCCCGCTGGACACCACCGCGGTCCTGCCCGACGTCCCCGAGGGCGCCGACACCGAGCTGCTCCTGACCGCCGTCGGGGGCGACGCCACCCTCATGGCCACCCCCATCGGCGCCGACGCCACCCAGGGCGACGCCGTGCGCGTGCGGGTCGCCGCCGGGACCACCACCGTGTTCGGCGGGGACGACGGCTGGCAGGCGCCTCCGGGCACCGCGCCCGAGGACGGCTACGCGGTCCGCCTGGAGGTCCTGGACGGTTCCGAGCCCGTCCACGTCGCCCGCGTGCTGCGCGGCGGCGGGGACGGGCTGGGTGTGCTGCCGGTGACGCCCGCGCCGGTGCGGATAGAACTCCCGGTGGTACGCGACAGCATGGTGGGGGCGGTCCCCTAGCCGAGCTGGCCGGGGGCCGACGCGTCCGGGCGGCCCCGACGGGTCCCGGGCCGGCCCGGTCAGCCCTCGGGGTCCACCGACTCCGGTTCCACGCCGAGCAGGTTGGCGACCTCCTCGACGACCGTCTCGTGGACGAGGAGGGCCATCTCCTCCGGATCCTTCGTCCGGATCTCCACCGGACGCCGGTACACCACGATTCTGGCCCGGCCGGAGGGATCGGTCTCCAGGCGGGAGAAGGGGATCGCCTCGGTCAGGGGGCCGCGGGGCTCGACAGGGGGGACGTCCTCCACGAGGAAGTCGACATTGGCCAGCTCCCGCGCCCACAGGCGTTCGAGGCGTTCGACGGCGTCCAGGACAAGGTCGTCGAAGGCCTGCGCCCGGCTACGGAAAACCGGCAGGTCAGAGGGCACGAGAGGACCGCGGATGCCTCGGCCGCGGCGGTCCCGGCGCCGCACTCGGTCTGGTTGGCCACTGGAAAGGCGCACTCGTCGCACACTTCGAGACTAAGCCATCGCGGGCCCCGCGCGTAGTCCCTCCCGAGGCGAAAGCGCTCACTCGCCCGAGGAACGGGCCGCCGGACGGTGACGGGGGGCGGGTCGGAGGGGGTGCGCCGACCCCCTGGAGAGCGTCGGAGGGCGGCGCGCGGAGCCCGCGGACGAGCGCGAACGGGCCAGCTCATGGAACGATGCTGGCGTGTCCCTCAGTAAAGGCATACAGTCGAACGCTGTGAGCCCTGTTCGACGCTGCTCCCGTACCGCCTGCAGACAGCCTGCCGTCTTCACGCTCACGTACGTCTACGCGGACTCGACGGCCGTCCTCGGCCCGCTCGCCGCCTACGTGGAACCGCACTGCTACGACCTCTGCGCCGTGCACGCCGACCGGCTGACGGCACCGCGCGGCTGGGAGGTCGTCCGACTCCCGGTCGAGACGACGGGCGGCGGCCCGGGCAGCGACGACCTGGAGGCCCTCGCCGACGCCGTACGTGAGGCGGCCCGCCCGCCTGCCCGCAAGGACCCCTCCGACGAGATCGGCGAGGGGACCGGGACGCTGCGCCGGGGGCACCTGCGCGTGGTCAGATCCGATCCGGGGCGCGGCGAACAGCAGCCCCCCCGGCACTCCGGCGGGTAGACGACGCCGCCCCCGCCGCGGCGGGGAGCCGGCCCGGGCCCGAACCGGCGGTGGTGCGGGGGTTCACGGGGACGCCTTGCTAGTTTTGTACCGCGCGCGGCCCGGCCGCGCGGGACCGAACCCAAGCAGGACCGACCTGGCCGGAGAAGACGTGGCTGACCTCGCAAGCATCTTCAAGGCATACGACGTGCGGGGCGTGATCCCCGACACCTTCAACGCCGACATCGCGCGGGCGATCGGAGCGGCCTTCGCCCGTGTGGTCGGCGGGGAGGCCGTGGTGGTCTCCCACGACATGCGCCCCTCCTCGCCCGAGCTGGCCACCGCCTTCGCCGAGGGCGTCACCGGCCAGGGCCTGGACGTGGTCTTCGCCGGGCTCGGCTCCACCGACCTGCTCTACTACGGCTCGGGCCACCTGGACCTGCCCGGCGCCATGTTCACCGCCAGCCACAACCCCGCCGAGTACAACGGCATCAAGATGTGCCGGGCCGGAGCCGCGCCCATCAGCGGCGAGACGGGCCTGGACGAGATCCGCCGCCTGGCCGAGGAGATCCTGGAGGGGGGAGCGCCCGCCCACGACGGCCCCGCGGGAACGGTCACGCACCGCGACCTGCTGGCGGGGTACGCGGACTACCTGCGCGAACTGGTCGACCTCTCGGGCATCCGCCCGCTCAGGGTCGCGGTGGACGCGGGCAACGGCATGGGCGGCCACACGGTCCCCGCCGTCCTGGAGGGCCTGCCGCTGGAGGTCGTCCCCCTCTACTTCGAGCTGGACGGCACCTTCCCCAACCACCCGGCCAACCCCCTGGACCCCGACAACCTGGTGGACCTCCAGGCGAAGGTCCGCGAGACCGGCGCCGACATCGGCCTGGCCTTCGACGGGGACGCCGACCGCTGCTTCGTCGTGGACGAGAACGGCGACGCCGTTCCGCCCTCGGCCGTCACCGCCCTGGTGGCCGCCCAGGAGCTGGAGCGCGAGCCGGGCGCCACGATCATCCACAACCTCATCACCTCCAAGGCCGTGCCCGAGATCGTCCGCGAGAACGGCGGCAAGCCCGTCCGCACCCGGGTCGGGCACTCCTTCATCAAGGCCACCATGGCCGAGACGGGCGCGATCTTCGGCGGGGAGCACTCCGCCCACTACTACTTCCGCGACTTCTGGCGCGCCGACACCGGTATGCTCGCCGCGATGCACGTCCTGCGGGTGCTGGGCAACGACGACCGCCCCCTCTCCCGAATCGCCGAGGCCTACTCGCGCTACGCCGGGTCCGGGGAGGTCAACTCCAAGGTCGCCGACGCCCCCGGGCGGATGGCCGCGGTACGCGAGGTCTTCGCCGGGCGGGACGGCGTCACCGTCGACGAACTCGACGGCCTGACCGTCTCCCTCCCCGACGGGTCGTGGTTCAACGTGCGCGCCTCCAACACCGAACCGCTGCTGCGGCTCAACGTCGAGGCCCCCGACGAGGCGTCCATGGCCGGTCTGCGCGACGAGGTCCTGGCCATCGTCCGCGCCTGACCAGGCATCATGGGGGCAGAGGGACACCCCACTGCAGAGGAACGAGGACATGAGCACGAAGATCGACGGCTGGCTGCTGGAGATCCTGGCCTGCCCGCAGAGCCAGGCCCCGCTGCGCCACGACCCCGAGACCGACGAGCTGGTCTGCGACGAGAGCGGCCTGGCCTACCCCATCCGGGACGGCATCCCGGTCCTGCTGGTCGACGAGGCGCGAAAAATCGGGTGAGACCGGGAACGCCCCGGGCGTTCCAGCAGTCATAACGGTTGCGCCGGGGTAACGGGGCACGACGGGACGCACCACCGCGTTCCCCACAACCCGTACCCTGGTGCTGCGCGCCCCCTCACCCCTATCTCCCGGAGGACACCGATGCCCGGTCCCGAACCGCTACTGCCGAGCGACCCCTCCTCGTTCGGCGAGTACAGCGTGACAGGGCGGCTGGGCAAGGGCGGCCAGGGGATCGTCTACCTCGCCGAGGACTCCGGCGGCGAGCAGTACGCGGTCAAGGTCCTCAACGACCAGTGGTCGCGCGACAGCGACCTGCGCAAGCGGTTCGAGAAGGAGGTCCGGGCGGCGCAGAAGGTCGCCTCCTTCTGCACCGCCGCGATCATCGACGCCCGGCTCGACGGCGACCCGCCCTACGTGGTCAGCGAGTTCGTGCCGGGCAAGGACCTCCAGGAGACCATCGCCAAGGGCGCCACCCAGAAGGGCTCCACCCTCCAGCGGCTCGCCATCACCACCGCCACCGCCCTGGTCGCCATCCACAAGGCGGGCATCGTCCACCGCGACTTCAAGCCCGGCAACGTGCTGATCGGCCCGGACGGCCCCCGCGTCATCGACTTCGGCATCGCCCGGATCGACGACGGCACCGCCACCATGACCAACTCGATCGTCGGTACGCCCTCCTACATGGCGCCGGAGCAGATCGAGGGCCGCGACATCACCGACAAGTGCGACATCTTCGCCTGGGGCTGCGTCATCGCCTTCGCCTCCACCGGGAGGGCGCCGTTCGGCTCCGACACCGTCCCGGCGGTCGTCCACCGCGTGGTCAGCGCGCCCCCGGACCTGACCGGCATGGACGAGGCCCTGCGCCCCATCGTCGAGTCCTGCCTGGACAAGAACCCGGACAACCGGCCCAACGCCCAGACGCTCCTCATGCGCCTGCTGGGCCACGAGGGCCCCGAGGCCTCCGGCCCCTCCACCGACGACGCCGTCAAGCAGGGCGAGCAGATCGCCCAGACCGGCCTGTTCACCGGCGCCCAGATGCCCTACCGGCCGCACACCGGGCCGCAGCAGCCGCACACGGGCCCCCAGCAGCCGCACAGCGGCCCGCAGGCGGGCGCCGCGGGGTACGCGCAGCCCGGCGCCGCCAACCCCCGTCCGGGCATGCCGGGGCACCCCATGGGCTCCGACCCCCGCCACGGCTTCGTCCACCCCGGCACCTCCAACCCCAGGCCCGGAATCCCCGGCCACCCGGGCACGTCCAACCCGCGCCCGGGCGCCCCCGCCTACCCGCCCCCGCCGCCCGGCATGCCCCACGGCCTGCACGCGGGCGCCAACCCCATGGCCACGGGCATGAACCCCAACCAGACCTACGCCCGCCCCGGCGCGCAGCAGCCCATGCCGCGCCCCGTCGAGCAGAACTCGGTGCTCCAGCAGAGCTGGGTGATCCCGGCGGTGCTCATCACCATCGTGATCCTGCTGCTGGTGCTGCTCCTGCTGGCCATCAGCGGCTGACCCCCGGCCACCGGCGGCGCTGACCGCTCAGACCCGGGTGAGCTCGTTCATGGCCCGGGACACGGCCTCGTCCACGAGGTCGCGCACCTGGGGCCAGCGGTCGTCCACACAGTCCGTGGGCATCACGGTCACGCTGTCGGCGCCGGACATGCCCAGCGCGTCGCGCGCCCCCTCCGGGGTGGTCAGGCGCGCGTCCGCGGTGACCGCGAGCACCCCCGTCCGGGGACGGCCCACCTCCTGGACCACCACGAACAGCGTCAGGGACGCCCCGCCCACCGTCAGCTCCAGCGCCGTCCACCAGTGCGCGGCCCCCGGCGTGAGCAGGTTGCGGACCACCACCTCCGAGGCGGTGCCGGGCTCGGAGTCGTCCGAACCGCCCGAGTACACCGACGTGCGCGCCGCGGGGTCCAGCGCCCGCAGGATCATGGCCAGCGAGCTCCGGCGCGAGCGCACGTAGTCCAGGACGCGGCGGCGCGTCACCGCCGCCAGCGGCGACACGGGGGAGCGGGGTTCGGGGACGTGCTCGGGGGTCCAGCTCAGCTCGTCGAGCAGCGTGCCGGTCACCAGGCGCGCGAAGTGGCGGACCATCCCGGCCAGGCGCTCGTCGGCGTCGCGCCCGCTCCACGGCGGCGCCAGGGGGTCGGGCAGCAGCGGCGGGAAGTCCGCCCGCCGCAGCACCAGGGACGCCAGCAGCCACGGCAGCGCCCACGCGTGCGTGCCCCCGGGGCGCTCGGGGTCCAGCTCGGCCAGCACCGCCACGGCCTCGGCGTAGGTCTGGGCGGCGCGCACCACCGGATGGGCGGGCACCGAGGCGGCCCGCGCCAGACGCAGCGCCTGCTCGGAGTCCACGGGGCGCTGGGGAGAGCGCGCGGGGCAGTCCTCGGGCAGGTTCCTGGCGCGCTCGGCCAGCTCCAGGACGAACGCGGCGGTCAACTGACGCCCGGAGGCCCCGTCCGCCGCGGCGGAGACCACCAGCTCCTCCAGGGCGGGCCCGCCGCCCAGCGCCCGCACCCGGCGGCCGGTCAGCTCGCGCCGCGCCGCGTCCCTGGCCCGCCGGGGCTGGCTCTGCCGGTGCTGGGCCCAGATGGCCCGCAGCCGGTCGACGTCCATGAGGTCCTCGCGCACCAGGGCCGGAATCCGGTCCAGGTCCGCACCGCAACGTAGGGTATCCACGTGTCTTCCGTAGCCAGTGGACAGTTGGCCAAAACCTGTCTCGGGCCCCGACCTGTGGCCGCTACCGGACGCGTCGGAGCGTAAACCGGGAGTGTTCAGGGGCGGCGGCCGTGCAGCAGCCGCATCGCCTTCTGCTTCTCGAAGTCCAGCGCGCGGGCGGGCGCCGCGGCGAGCCTGCCCAGGCGCTCCCCGTGCGAGCGCACCCGCGCCAGCACCTCGGGCTCGGCCAGCACCCGCAGGGCGAAGGCCAGCGCGGCGGGCGGGATGTCGAACTCGCGCTCCAGCTCCAGGCCCACCGCGATCGTGCGCAGGTCCTCCTCCGTGAACCGGCGGTGCCGGTGCCCGCGCCCGGTGGGCTGCTCCTGGGTACGGGGCAGCAGGCCCAGGCCCTCGCGGTAGCGCAGCATCCGCGCGGTGGTGCCCACACGGTCGGCGGCCGCGGAGATCGGCACGGGGCCGCGCGGCCGGAGGTCGGAGGGGGGCGGGTCGTCGTCGAGGGCGGCCATGCACGCGACCCTAACCGACCCTCCCCACCAAGGAGCGCGAACCTGACGGTGAAATGTCAATTTCGCACGGTGATCCCGGTCGCGGCCCTAGAATCGGGTGCGCCACGACCATCACGAGTGAGGAACGCATGGCTTTCGACTTCAAGGTCGCCGATCTCTCCCTGGCCGCCTTCGGACGCGACGAGATCCGGCTCGCCGAGCACGAGATGCCCGGCCTCATGGCCACCCGCGCCGAGTACGGGGACAGCAAGCCCCTCCAGGGCGCGCGCATCATGGGCTCGCTGCACATGACCGTCCAGACCGCGGTCCTCATCGAGACCCTGGTCGCACTGGGCGCCGAGGTGCGCTGGGTCAGCTGCAACATCTTCTCCACCCAGGACCACGCCGCCGCCGCGGTCGTCGTCGGCCCCGACGGCACCGCCGAGGACCCCAAGGGTGTGCCGGTCTTCGCCTGGAAGGGCGAGACCCTGGAGGAGTACTGGTGGTGCACCGAGCAGGCGCTGACCTGGCCGGGCGCCGAGGGCCCCAACATGATCCTGGACGACGGCGGCGACGCCACCATGCTCGTCCACAAGGGCGCCGAGTACGAGAAGGCGGGCGCGGTCCCCGACCCCGACAGCGCCGACAGCGAGGAGATGGGCGTCGTGCTGCGCCTGCTCAGCGCCAGCCTGGAGCGCGACAACACCAAGTGGACCCGGATCGCCGAGCGGATCCAGGGCGTCACCGAGGAGACCACCACCGGTGTCCTGCGCCTGTACGAGATGCGCCGCGAGGGCACCCTGGCCTTCCCCGCGATCAACGTCAACGACTCGGTCACCAAGAGCAAGTTCGACAACAAGTACGGCATCCGCCACTCGCTGCCGGACGGCATCATGCGCGCCACCGACGTGCTCATCGGCGGCAAGGTCGCCGTGGTGTGCGGTTACGGCGACGTCGGCAAGGGCGCGGCCGAGGCCCTGCGCGGCCAGGGCGCCCGCGTGGTCGTCACCGAGATCGACCCGATCAACGCCCTCCAGGCCGCCATGGACGGCTACCAGGTCACGCTCCTGGAGGACGTGCTGGAGACCGGTGACATCTTCATCACCACCACCGGCAACTTCAACGTGATCATGGCCGACCAGATCACCCGCATGAAGCACCAGGCGATCGTCGGCAACGTCGGCCACTTCGACAACGAGATCGACATGGCGGGCCTGGCCAGGGTCCCCGGCGTGGTCAAGAAGGAGATCAAGCCGCAGGTCCACGAGTGGACCTTCCCCGACGGCAAGTCCGTCCTGGTGCTCTCCGAGGGCCGCCTGCTCAACCTGGGCAACGCCACCGGCCACCCCAGCTTCGTGATGTCCAACAGCTTCACCAACCAGGTCATCGCGCAGATCGAGCTGTTCACCAAGCCCGACGAGTACCCGACCGACGTGTACACGCTGCCCAAGATCCTCGACGAGAAGGTCGCCCGGCTGCACCTGGACGCGCTCGGCGTCAAGCTGACCCAGCTCACCAAGGAGCAGGCCGCCTACATCGGTGTGGACGTCTCGGGCCCCTTCAAGCCCGACCACTACCGCTACTAGGCAGCACATGACACTCCCCTCCCACCAGGTGGCGGACCTCGGCCTCTCCGGGGCCGGGGTCCGCCGCGTGGACTGGGCCGAGCGCTCCATGCCCGTGCTGCGCAGCGTGCGCGAGCGCTTCGCCGCCGAACGCCCCCTGGACGGCCTGCGCGTGGCCGCGTGCCTGCACGTGACCGCCGAGACCGCCAACCTGCTGCGGGCACTGCGCGCGGGCGGGGCGAGCGTGTGGCTGGCGGCGTCCAACCCGCTGTCCACCCAGGACGACACCGCCGCCGCCCTGGTCACCGAGTACGGGGTTTCGGTCCACGCGTGGGCCGGAATGGACCCGGCGGCCTATGACCGGAACCTGGTCACGGTCCTGGAGTCGCGGCCGCACCTGCTGCTCGACGACGGGTGCGACCTGGTCAACACGGCCCACCTGGCCCGCCCCGACCTCCTCGACGGCGTGCTGGGCGGCTGCGAGCAGACCACCACCGGCGTGATCCGGCTGCGCCGGATGAGCGCCGAGGGCGAACTGCGGCTGCCCATGGTCGCGGTCAACGACACCGCCACCAAGCGCATGTTCGACAACCGGTACGGCACCGGCCAGTCCACCATCGACGGCATCCTGCGGGCCACCAACGCGCTGCTCGCCGGGCGCACGGTGGTCGTCGCCGGGTTCGGCTACTGCGGTCGGGGCCTGGCCGAGCGCGCCCGCGGCATGGGCGCCCGCGTGGTCGTCACCGAGGTCGACCCGGTCAAGGCCCTGGACGCGGTCATGCAGGGCTACACCGTCACCACCATGGAGGAGGCGGCCCCCGCAGGGGACGTGTTCGTCACCGTCACCGGCAACCGCGACGTCGTCCGCGCCGAGCACCTGGACCTGATGAAGGACGGCGCGATCCTGGCCAACTCCGGCCACTTCGACCTGGAGATCGACCTGAACGCCCTGGAGAGCCGGGCCGTGGAGGTCAACCGGGGCGTGCGCGAGCAGGCCGACGAGTACGTGCTGGCCGACGGGCGCCGCCTGCTCCTGCTGTCCGAGGGGCGCCTGGTCAACCTCGGCGCCGCCGAGGGGCACCCGGCGGCCGTGATGGACCTGTCCTTCGCCGTGCAGGCCCTGACCACGGCCTGGCTGGCCCGCAACGCCTCCGACCTGGAGCCGGGCGTGGTGGAGGTGCCGGCGGAGACCGACACCGAGGTGGCCCGGCTCGAACTGGCCGCGCTGGGGGTGCGCATCGACGCGCTCACCCCCGGGCAGGAGGCCTATCTGCGCTCCTGGCACGCCTGACGGGCGCTCCCGCGCAGTACCGGCCGCTTCGGACAGCGCTCAGCGTGGTCGCGGCCGGAGCGGGAAGCCGCCGCGCCAGCCGCTCCCGCGCGCCCGGGCTCAGCGGGAGGAGTGCGGGCCGTACCACTGCTGCTGGGGGCCGCCCTGCGGGTATCCGGGCTGGGCGCGCTGGGCGGCCGCCTCGTGGCGGCGCCGGCGCTCGGCGAGCACCGCGGCCAGGAAGTAGGGCGGTGTGGTCCCCGGCGGCGGGGGCGGACTGATCTGCGCGGCCACCGTGTCGGCCAGCCGGACGCCCATCTCGTGGCGGGTGTGCTCGGCCAGCTCCCCGTACCGGAGCACGTACTGGCGCGCCGCCGCCGCGGTCTCCGGGGACAGCCGCGACAGCTCGGTGGTGGCCGCCCAGGCCGCCAGGTGCGGGGGCATCGGGATGACCTCCTCGCGCGGCCTGCCGCCGCGCTCCTCCACCACCATCGTCCCGGCCACGAAGTCGCCCACGCGGCGGCCGTCGCGGTTGATCATCGACGTGATCAGCGCGACCACGCCGCTCGTCAGCCAGATCTCCACGAACGCGGCCAGCGCCCGGCCCAGCGCCTGACGGAACCGCTCGGGGGAGCCGTCGGTGCCGACCACGCGCAGGCCCAGGGCCATCTTGCCCAGGGAGCGCCCCCGGCTCACGGTCTCGAAGACCGCCGGGTAGCCGACCAGGATCAGGATCACGCTCGACAGCGACACGGCCGCGGTGATCGCGGGGTCCAGGCCCCTGCCGATCCAGGTGACCAGGACGCTCAGCGCGATCAGGGCGATGACCTGGACCAGGGCGTCGATGGCCAGAGCCGCCGCCCTGGTGGCGAAACCGGCCGGACGCAGGTCCAGGACCACGGCGTCACCCGTGACCAGGGGTGTCACGCCGTACACGTCGGCGCGGGCGTCGCCGTTGCCGGGATAGGACACCAGCACTCGCTCCCTCGGGACTGTCTGAAACCGTCGTCCCGACACTACCCGGCACACGGGACGGCTGTTCGCGGCGGAGTCGGGAGCGCACCCGGACGGACGGGTCGACGGGGGCCTCGTCAACCGGCTCCAGAGCCGGACCGCGCGCGGAACGGATAGGGTTCCCTGCGTGGATATCGACGTGTTCGCCGCGGCGCACGCCCCGGAGTGGGAACGGCTGGACAGACTGGTGCGCGGGCGCCGCTCGCTGGACGGTGAGGAGATCGACGAACTCGTCGAGCTCTACCAGCGGGTGTCCACCCACCTGTCGGTGGTGCGCTCCTCCGGTCAGGACCCGGCGCTGGTGGGCAGGCTGTCCGCGCTGGTGGCCCGGGCCCGCTCGGCGGTGACCGGCGCGCACGCCTCCGCGTGGCGCGACGTCGGCGGGTTCTTCACCCGCGTCTTCCCGGCGGTGCTGTACCGGCTGCGGTGGTGGTGGATCGGCACCAGCGCGGGCATGGTCGCGATCGCGGCGGTCACCGCCCTGTGGATCGTGTCCGAGCCCGACGTGCTGTACGCCCTGGGCACGCCGGACTTCATGGCCCAGTACGTCGACCACGACTTCGCGAACTACTACATGGAGAACCCCCGGGGCTCGTTCGCCGCCCAGGTGTGGACCAACAACGCGTGGGTGTCGGCGCAGGCCATCATCTACGGCGTGGCCCTGGGGCTGCCGACCCTGGCGGTGCTGCTGATGAACGCGGTGAACGTGGGCGTCGCCGCCGGGATCATGCTCGCCCACGGCCAGGGCGACGTGTTCTTCGGGCTGCTCCTGCCGCACGGCCTGCTGGAGCTGACCGCCGTCTTCGTCGCGGGTGGGGTGGGCCTCAAGCTGGGGTGGACGATCATCGCGCCCGGCGACCGCACCCGCATGCGCGCCCTGGGCGAGGAGGGGCGCGCCGCCATCGCGGTGGCCCTGGGGCTGGTGGTGGTGCTGCTCGTCTCCGGGCTCATCGAGGGCGTGGTGACCGGCAACGCCGCGGCCGGGGTCATCCCGATCCCGGTGGCACTGGGCATCGGCGTGCTGGCGGAGGTGCTGTTCCTGGTCTACGTGTTCACGGTGGGCAGGAAGGCCTACCAGGAGGGCGAGACCGGAGACCTGGAGAACGCCCCCGCCGCCGTCCCGGTGGCCTGAGGGCCTGTCCCGGCGAGCGCGGAGGGCCGAGGACCGGGGGCGTGGCCGCCTGCGGTCAGCGGCCGGTCCGCTGCGCGCCGAGTCGTCCGATCTCTGGCCGATTGAGGCCACGGACTGGCCGGGTGGGCGGTGCCGTGCCATCATCCGGGCCGTGGACACCGAATCCCCGCGCTGGTTCAAGAGCAGCTACAGCGCAGCGGCAACATGCTGTGTGGAGACCGTCGTCACTACGTCCGGCGTCGGTGTCCGAGACTCCGTGCATGCGGACGGTCGAACGCTCTGGTTGGCCGCACCGGAGTGGACGGCGTTGCTGCGCGTGGTCTCCGGCTCATGAGGGTGCCCCTGATGGGGTGGATCCACCCTGAACGATGAGTTCTTCGACCTCCGCGATGTGCTGCTCGACCATTTTCACCTGGTGGTGTTCCTGTCCCAGCTGCATGATCCAGACCCGTAGCACCTCGGTGAATCCCACAAGAGCTCTTCGAGCGTCGCCCTTTTCCTGAGCAGCTCTGGCCACATAAAAAGCAGCGTCAGCCGTCATGTGGTGGTCGGCGCCCAGGACACGTCGCCGTACTGCGTGAACACGCCGGAACCCGACCTCCGCCGTGGCGGGGTCACCCTGGCACATGGTCGCGTAGGCCCTGTTCTGCAAGGCGAGCAGAGCCAGGGGGTCCTCCTCCCCTGCGACGCGCACCCGTGCCTCCCCGACTTCCTCCAAAGTGGCCGCTGCCTCGCTCCAACGCTCCTGCCTGAGTGCGATCAGGCCCAGCTGGTAGAGGGAATCCAGGGTTTCGACGTGCTCGTGTCCCAGAGCCCTGCTCCTGTCCTCGTGTAGAGCGCGGAAAGCTTCGTCCGCCTCCTCCACCCGGCCCTGGTACAGCCAGGACTCAGCGAGGTGGTGCTTGGCCGAGAACACAGCGCGGTCGTACCGGCCGAACTGCTTCTCGGCGAACGCCATAAGGGCGGAGAGGGTTTCTTCGGCCTCCTCAAAGGCACCGAGGCGGAGTAGCGCTCGGGCAGCCGCCACAAGAGAGACGAATGCCTTTCGATGAACGGCCGTTGTGGCCACCGTCAGTTTCCCCACGGTCACCATGGCCGCATCCTTTTCGTGAGGGTGCAGACGTGTACGCAGCAGGACGATCTCGTAGAGGACCCTGAGCTCGAACTGGAGGTCCCGGTCGCGCTGCCAGGCGAGCAGCCGCTCCGCCTCGTTGACCAGCTCCAAGTCCTCCTCCCCGAACCCTGAGCGCACGGTCTCCGACACCAGCGGGTGCAGCCGCAGCGCGGTCTCCCCCTGGGACGAGACGACCGAGACCAGCCCGTGCACCACCAGCGCGTTCACCGCCCTGGCCAGGTCCGCGTCGGTCGGGGATCCCAGCACCCCGCCGTCCAGCTCCGACAGCGGCAGCCTGCGCAGCGGGACCTCACTGGCGTCTGGACCCAGCACCGCCAACAGCTTCAACAGCGGCACCGCCCTGGGCTCGCGCTCCTCCACCAGGCGCAGGGACAGCTCCCACACCCCCGACAGCAGCCCGCGCTCGACGTCGCCACCGGTGACGAAGGGCGCCGCCAGCTCGTCCAGAGCCCCCACGCCCTCGCCGAGCCGCGCCAACAGCGCGTGCGCGTCCGGGAACAGCACCCGGTGCGTGGCCAGGATCCGCCCGGCCAGCGACAGCGCCAGCGGCACCCCGCCCAACCGCCGGGCCAGCTCCTCCGCGCCCGCGAGCCCCGCCGCACCGCCCGCCCCCGCGTGGTCGGCCAGGGCCTCGGACGCCGCCGACCCCTCCAGCTCCCCGATCCGGTGCACCCGCGCGGGCGCCCACTGCGCGGGGTCGTCCACCCGGCTGGTCACCAGCACGAACCCGCCCGGACTCGCCCGCATCCACCCCAACTGGTCCCCGGGCCGGTTCTCCGGGTCCAGCTTCTCGGGCCGGTCGGCGTTGTCGATCACCAGCAGCCACGGCCGCGCCGCCGCGTCCAGGTGCCGCCACACCCACCGGGCCGCCTGGCGCCGCGCCCCCTTCACCCGCTCGGCCTCCTGCCGGGAGCCGCCCACCTCCACCGCGGCCTCGACCATGCTCGACGCCACGCTTCCGGGCCGCACCCAGAACACCGTCCACCCGTCACGACGCGCACGCTCGGCCAGCGCCGCCGCCACCGTGGTCTTGCCGAACCCGCCCGGCCCGGTCAGCACGTGCGGAACCGGCGCACCGGCCTCCATCGCCCCGCCGAGGGCCTCCAGGAGCCCCTCACGTCCCCGTACGGCCGTCGCCGGGCGCGGCGGGTCCAGGGACACGTCGGCGAGCGGCGGCGGCGCGGGAGCGGGCGCGTGGAGGGTCACGCCGCCGTGGATGTCGCGCACCTGGAGCAGTTGGCCGTGGACGGCGCCGGTGGAGGCGTTGTCATGGGCGTCGGGGGGAGGAACCATGCCCTCCATACTGCACGTCCGGGTGCCGCCCCGTCTGGGCGGCACCCGGAGGGTGAGGGCGGGAGGCCCGGGCCTACAGCCTGCCCTGAGCCTTGAGGTTGATGTAGGCGTCAGCCAACGCGGGCGCGATGTGCTCGGGGTCGGCGTCGACCACCTCCACGCCCATCCGGCGCAGCTCGGCGGTCACCCGGCGCCGCTCGCCCAGCGTCCGCTCCGCGGCCGCCGCCCGGTACAGCGCGTCCGCGCTGCCCCGCTCGGCGGCCATCAGCTCCACCGCCGGATCGTTGACCGCGGCGACCAGCAGCAGGTGCCGGGAGGTGAGCACGGGCAGCCTCGGCAGCAGCCCCTCCTCCAGCGACGCCGCGTTCAGGTCGGTCAGCAGCACCACCAGCCGCCGGGCCCGCCCCTGCGTGCCCAGGACCGTCCCCACCAGGCCCGCCGGGTCGGACTCCACCAGCTCCGCCTCCAGCGGGGCCATGGCCTCCACGATCCGGCCCACCTGCTGGCCGCCCTTGCCCGACGAGCGCACCTGCGCGCGCGTGCGCCGGTCGTAGGCCAGGAAGTCCACCCGGTCGCCCGCCCTGCCCGCCAGGGCGGCCAGCAGCAGCGCGGCGTCCATGGCGTGGTCCAGGCGCGGGGTGTCGCCCACCCGCCCGGCCGACGTGCGCCCGGTGTCCAGCACGATGAGGATGCGCCGGTCCCTCTCGGGCCGCCACGTGCGCACCACCACGCCGTCGCCGCGGGCCGTGGCCCGCCAGTCGATCGACCGCACGTCGTCGCCGGGCACGTAGTCGCGCAGGGAGTCGAACTCGCTGCCCTGCCCGCGCACCATCGCCGTGTGCTGCCCCTCCAGCTCGCGCAGCCGGGACAGCTTGCCCGGCAGGTGGCGCCTGCTGTGGAAGGGCGGCAGCGTGCGCACGGTCCAGGGCGCGGGCAGCGTCCGCTGCCTGCCCGCCAGCCCCAGCGGCCCCAGGCTGCGCACGGTCACGCCCGCGGCCCGGGCGTCGCCGCGCCGCGTCGGGGTCAGGACGGTCCTCACCCGGCGCCGCTCCCCGGCCGGTACCCGCAGCGGCTGGCTGCGCGGCGCGGCGTGCGCGCTCGGCGGCCAGGCGTCGCGCACCGACCCCCGCAGTGCCCGCCGGGTGGGGTTGGCGACGGTCACGTACACCGTCGCCGAGTCGCCCAGGCGCAGCGACGTGTCGCCCTCACGGGACAGCAGCACCGCCTTGGGGCTCGCCGCCAGCACGACGTCCAGGGCGAGCAGCGCCGCCAGCACGCCCAGGGCCGCGGCCGCGGCCGCGGCGCCGATCAGACCGGACAGCGCCACCGCGACCGTGGCCGCCAGCGCCAGCAGCACCGCCCGGCCGGTGACCACCATCAGCGCGGCACCGGGACGGAGGCGAGCACACCGTCCAGGATTCCGTCGGTGGTCGCCCCCTCCAACTCGGCCTCGGGCCGCAGCGAGATCCGGTGCCGCAGCGTGCCCTTGGCCAGCGCCTTCACGTCGTCGGGGGTGACGTAGTCGCGGCCCGACAGCCACGACCACGCCCGGCTGGTGCGCAGCAGCGCCGTGGCGCCGCGCGGGGACGCGCCCAGCTGGAGGGACGGCGACTGCCGGGTGGCCCGGCACAGGTCCACGATGTAGCCCAGGACCTCGGGCGCCACCCGCACGCGCTCCACGGCCAGCCGGGCCGCGCGCAGCTCCGCCGCGCCCGCCACCGCGGTGACCCCGGCCGCGGCCAGGTCACCCGGGTCGAAACCGGCCGCGTGGCGGCCCAGCATCTCCACCTCGGCCGCCCGCTCGGGCAGCGGGACGGTCACCTTGAGCAGGAACCGGTCCAGCTGGGCCTCGGGCAGGGGGTAGGTGCCCTCGTACTCCACCGGGTTCTGGGTGGCGGCCACCATGAACGGGTCGGGCAGCGCGGACGGCCTGCCCTCCACGGTCACCTGGCGCTCCTCCATCGCCTCCAGCAGCGACGCCTGGGTCTTGGGCGGGGTCCGGTTGATCTCGTCCGCGAGCAGCAGGTTGGTGAAGACCGGCCCCTCCATGAACTCGAACTTCGCGGTGTGCTGGTCGTAGACCAGCGAGCCCGTCACGTCGCCCGGCATCAGGTCCGGGGTGAACTGCACCCGCTTGTGGTCCAGGGACAGCGCGGCCGCGAGGGTGCGCACCAGCAGCGTCTTGGCGACACCGGGCACGCCCTCCATCAGCACGTGGCCGCGGCACAGCAGCGCCACGACCATCGCGGTCACCGTCTCGTCCTGGCCCACGACCGCCTTGGCCACCTCGCGGCGCAGGGCGACCAGGGCCGCGCGCGCCTCGTCGGCTGATGGCAGTGCCTCGGGTGTGAAGGCGCTCACGTGCCGTCTACCTCTCTCGATACCTCAGTGGTCGTTCGCTGGTCGCCGCGGCTCGGGGTCACCGGAGCCTCCGGGCGCGCTCGTCGAGTTCGTCGGCGAGCCTGACCAGCATGTCGTCGTCGCCCGCGTACGGGTCGGGCTGCCCGGGGTGGAGCAGGGCCCGCAGGTGGGCGGGGTCGTCACCGGTCCGCGAGGCGACCGCCGCCACGACCGTGTCGGGCGCGGCGTCCGCGCCCAGCCCGAGCTTGGGTGCGACCCGGTCCACGAACCCCGACCGCAGCGCGGCCGCGACCCGGTCCCGGGCCCTGCGCGACTGGTACAGTCCCGCACGCCCCTCGGTGGTCTCCGAGGCGCGCACCACCACGGGCAGCGACTCGGGCACCAGGGCGCCCATCCGGCGCCCCTGCCACAGGGCGAGCAGCGCCAACGCGGCCACCAGCGGCACCAGGGACCAGCGCAGGCCCAGCGGCAGCAGCTGCCACAGCCCGGAGCCGCCCTCCTGCTGGGGCGGGTCGGGGCGCAGCCACACCACGTCCTCGGCGGCCAGGAGGTTCATCGCCAGCGCGGCGTTGCCGCCGGCGGAGAGCGCGGTGTTGGTCAGCGGCCTGCCGGTGCCCAGCACGGTCGTGGCGGCCCCGTCCCGCTCCACCCGGACCAGGGCGTCGCCGCCGCCACCGGGGTAGCAGCCCACGGCGTCCGCGCCGGAACCGGCCGTGTACAGCTCACCGGCGACGTAGGCCTCGCCCGCGGCCTCGGCGGCCGACAGCCCGCACTCGGGGGCGTAGGGGGACTCCGGCGTGGGGAACCCCTCGGGCTCCTCCCGGCCGGTCATCGTCACCCCGGGGGCGAACGCCTCCAGGGACCGCGTGGACGGCTGCACCAGGACGGTGTCCACGTCGAGCGCGGCCAGCGAGTCCAGCTCCTCGGGGAGCAGGCGGTGGTCCAGGAAGACCGCGAGCACGGCGTCGTCCCCGGCGTCGGCCACGGCCTCCTCCGCGGCGGCGGAGGAGCGCACCACGTGCACGTCGCGGTCCTCCTCCAGCACGTTCACCAGCGCCCGCGTGCCGTCCGGGTCGATGGAACCGGGCTCCAGGTGGCCGGTGGGGAACTGCTCGCTGCCCAGCGACAGCAGCACCGAGACCGTGACGAGCGCGGCCACCACGGCTGCCGGAACCCGGACCGAGCGCCACACCCGCAGGACGCGCGAGTCCTCCCGGGACGGCGCGCGGCCGGGGGAGCGCGGGGGCGCGGCCGGGGGAGCGGTGGCCGTCATCGGCCCACCTCCCCGACGGGCCGGGCGGCCCTGAGCCGCGTGTCCAGCTCGCGCAGGAGGCGGGCGGAGTCGGCGGTCGCCGGGCGGTCGCCGTAGGCCACGTCGTTGAAGATCCGCGCGCCCTCGCTCAGCCCCTCGGCCTCGGCGGTCAGCACGGCGGAGGCCTCCGCCGCCAGCTCGGTCGCGGTGCGCCCCGCGCGCGGCGTGATGATCGCCCGCTCCTCCAGGTCCACGCTGATGGCCCTCAGCCTCTCCGTGACGGCGGCGGCGAACTCACCGGCCCTCTCGTGCCGGTCGGCGGCGGCCCGGTGGTCGGCCGCGTCCATCGGCGCGCCCTCGTGCACGGGCGCTCCCGCGCGACGGCTCCGCGTCGGGCGCAGCCAGAGGACCAGCCAGACCACCAGGACCGCGACGACCACCAGCAGCGGTCCGAGGACCGTCCAGCCGCCGAGGGCGTCCGGCGCCTGGGAGACCAGGTCCGCGAGGAGCTCCTGGAGCCAGGAGAGGAAGCGGTCCCACAGGGAGGGCTCCTGTTCCCCGTACAGGGGGTCGCTCAGCTCCTCGACGGCGCGCCGCTGCCCCTCCTCACGGGTCACCTCCCCGACGGCGGGTGCCCTCACGTCCGCGGCTCCGGCAGGTAGATCTCCGGGCCCGCCTCGTAGCCGGCCTGGGCCACCTGGTGCAGCTTCAGGTCCAGGCCCTCACTGCGCATCCGCGCGTCCACGTACAGGAGGGTCTTCACGCCCACGCTGAAGGGCGCGGTGATCGCGTAGACCACGACGTTGCCCACATAGATGACGGCGCCCGCCACGACGGCGGCCCAGGCAGCACCGGGAGCGATGAAGGTGGGGACCACCGAGACGATGCTGAAGGGCGTGCTCAGCAGTCCTTGGACGAGGAACATGAGGATGGAGGCAAGCAGTGAGATGCCGAAGGTCCGCCACCATCTGCCCTGAGTGAGTCGCCAGGAGCGGGTCAAGGCCGTGCCCGCACCGACACGCTCGAGCACCGCGACCGGTATGGCGAAGTAGATGCGGATGTAGATCCAGGCGACCAGGGCGACGCCTCCGGCGACCCCCAGCATCGAGGCGATCACGACGATGACGCCGACGCCCTGGCTCTCCGCGATGGCCACGAAGACACCGATGAAGAAGACGACGATTCCGACGGTGACGGCCACGTAGAGGACGAAGATGGTCACCAGCTGCAGCAGTGCCAGGCCCACAACGGTCCAGATCCGGCTGCGTACGGCGGTCCAGGCCTCGGAGGGGCTGAGCTTGCGGCCGAGGACCGCCATACCGACCACGGCCGTGAGAAGACCGGTGACCAGGATGATCCCGGCCTGGGTCAGCAGGCCGCCGCCGTACAGGGCCACGAGGGACCAGCCGCTGAACGGGAACGGGTCGTTGGGGTCGATCGACGCGGGGTCGGCCATCACCTGGTCGAGGAAGGCCCCGTAGCCGGACATGTAGCCGCTGAAACCGACCGAGCTCACGATGCTCGCGACTGCCATGACGACCAGTGCGAGCCCGACGGTGGTCTTGGGGTTGTTGCGGATGAGGCTGAACGCACCGTTGAGGATGTCCCCGAGCGTCATCGGCCGGAGCGCGACCACACCGGGCTTGAGCGCGCGCGGCTGCCCGTAAGGGGGCTGTTGGCCGTATCCGGCCTGCGCTCCGTATCCGGGCTGTCCGTAACCGGGTTGCTGGCCGTACTGTCCGTAGCCCGGCTGCTGACCGTGTCCGGACTGCTGCCACTGCGCCTGCTGTCCGTGGCCGTACTGGCCGTAACCCGGCTGCTGCCCGTACGCGGGCTGCTGTCCGTACCCGCCGCCCTGGGACGGCTGCTGGCCGGAGGCGTGCTGGCCGTACTGTCCGTATCCGGGCTGCTGCCCGGAGGGCGTCTGCCCGTAGCCCTGCTGCCCGTACCCGGGGGTCTGCTCGGGAGGGGCGAAGTTCGGCTGCCCCTGGGGCGTCTGACCGGCCGACGCGGAGTCCGGCCCCGTACCGGAGGGCGCGGAGGAGGCGGAGGAGGGACCCTCCTGACCGGGGGCGGCCCATCCGCCGGACGCGGGCGGGGGAGCGGCCTCGGAAGCCCCGCCGCCGTCCGGTCCGTCCGGGGGGTTCCCCGACGTGTCCCGGTGGTCGTCCTCCTGGGTCATCTGCCCCGCCCTCCATGGGGTTCGGTTACGCTGCGCGAGCACGCTTCCGCGGTTTTCGGCCTCTGGTGAACCAACCTACCCGCCGGTTCCACCGGTGCCCGCGATGTTCGGGCGTATGCAGGCGCAACCGACCCACTTCATTCCTTTTGTATGCTTTCTGTTATCAACAGGCCGGGTCGCGAAGGTTCGCGTGCCAGGTCACCAGGGTCGACGCGCCGCAGGCCGAAACGGTTCCCACGGACCGAAAAACACCGACCACTCTCCCGATCCCGCCCGAAGGTGGCAAGGTGGGGGGAGGACGAAGCAGTTTCTTGCGTCTCGGGGCGCACCGAACGTTCATGCCGCTTGAGTGTTTCCAGAGAGAGGAGTAGGCGCCGCCGTACCCGCCCGCGGGTCCGACGCCCGGCGCCGGACGCACCGATGAAGGGACGTGTACTGGTTGTCGACGACGACCTCGCCCTCGCTGAGATGCTGGGCATCGTTCTGCGTGGAGAGGGGTTCGAGCCCTCGTTCGTGCACGACGGGGACAAGGCCCTGGAGGCCTTCCGCGAGACCAAACCCGACCTGGTCCTCCTCGACCTGATGCTCCCCGGCGCCGACGGGATCGACGTCTGCCGTCAGATCCGCGCCGAGTCCGGCGTGCCCATCGTGATGCTCACCGCCAAGAGCGACACCATCGACATCGTCCTCGGGCTGGAGTCGGGCGCCGACGACTACATCGTCAAGCCCTTCAAGCCCAAGGAGCTCGTGGCCCGCGTCCGGGTGCGCCTGCGCCGCACCGAGGAGCCCGCGCCCGAGGTGCTCCAGATCGGGGACATCACCATCGACGTCGCCGGGCACGCCGTGCGCCGCGACGGCGAGCAGATCAGTCTCACCCCGCTGGAGTTCGACCTCCTGGTGGCCCTGGCCCGCAAGCCGCGCCAGGTCTTCACCCGCGAGGTGCTGCTGGAGCAGGTCTGGGGCTACCGGCACGCCGCCGACACCCGCCTGGTCAACGTCCACGTGCAGCGCCTGCGCGCCAAGATCGAGAAGGACCCGGAGCACCCCGAGGTCGTCGTGACCGTCCGCGGCGTCGGCTACAAGGCCGGAACCGCCTGATCCTCCCGAGCCGCACATGACCGCAGCCACACCAGAGGAGGAGCGGGGGACCGCCTCCGACACCCAGATCCCGCCCTCCGGGCCGTCCGCGGCCGGAGGGCGCTGGCGCGACGGCGGCACGGGGCTCACCCGCTCCTACGCGCTCGCCCAGCGCGCCGCCCGCGCCCTGGTGCGCGGCGTCCACAGCAACTGGCGCCGCTCGCTGCACCTGCGGGTCATCTCCACCACCCTGGTGCTGTCCCTGGTGGTCATGGTGGGCCTGGGGTACGTGCTCATCTCCCAGGTGCGCGGCGGCCTGCTCGACGCCAAGATCTCCACGGCCGTCACCGACCACCGCGCCGGGCTCAACTACGCGTCCGCCGAGCTCCAGGAGAACGAGTCGGGCGACCGCAACCGGCTCATGTACAACCTCGCCAACGAGCTCACCAGCCGCAGCGGCGACACCGGGCTGTACAGCGTGGTCATCCTGCCCTCGGTGGGCGGAGAGGTCGGCTGGGCCACCGGCGAGGGCAGCGTCCCGCAGCGGCTCATCAACCAGGTCCACGAGTCCGAGGTGGACGAGCAGCAGTACCACACGTACACGCGCATCACCACCGACCAGGGCGAGGAGCCCGCGCTGGTGGTCGGCGCGCAGCTCACGCGCGCCTACGAGCTGTACTACATCTTCCCGCTCCAGCACGAGCAGCAGATCCTCGACCTGGTCCAGGGCACGGTCGGCCTGGTGGGCGTGCTGCTGGTCATCCTCCTGGGCCTGATCGCCTTCGTCATCACCCGGCAGGTGGTCAGCCCGGTCCGCTCGGCCGCCCAGTCCGCCGAACGCCTCTCCTCGGGCGACCTCACCGAACGCATGGCCGTGCACGGCGAGGACGACCTCGCCCGGCTCGCCCTGTCCTTCAACGACATGGCGGGCAACCTCCAGGAGAAGATCCAGGAGCTGGAGGAGCTGTCCAAGCTCCAGCGCCAGTTCGTCTCCGACGTCTCCCACGAGCTGCGCACCCCGCTGACCACCATCAAGATGGCCGGGGACGTGCTCTTCGACGAGCGCGAGGAGCTCGACCCCACCATGCGCCGCTCGGTGGAGCTGCTGCAGAGCCAGGTGGAGCGGTTCGAGGAACTGCTCTCCGACCTGCTGGAGATCAGCCGCCACGACGCCGGGGCCGCCACCCTGGGCACCGAGTCGCTCGACATCCGCGACGCCGTCATGAAGGCCGTCGGCGACGCCGAGCAGATCGCCGAGCGGCGCGGCATCAAGGTCGTGCTGCGCCTGCCCACCGACCCCTGCACCGCCGAGTACGACGGCCGCCGCATCAACCGCATCCTGCGCAACCTGGTGGTCAACGCCATCGAGCACAGCGAGGGCCGCGACGTGGTGGTCACCGCCGCGTGCGACCGCGACGCGGTCGCCGTGGCCGTGCGCGACTACGGGGTGGGCCTCAAGGAGGGGGAGGAGCACCTGTGCTTCGACCGCTTCTGGCGCGCCGACCCGGCCCGGGTGCGCACCACCGGCGGCACCGGCCTCGGGCTCTCCATCGCCAAGGAGGACGCCACCCTGCACGGCGGCTGGCTCCAGGCGTGGGGCCAGCCCGGCCAGGGCTCCCAGTTCCGCCTGTCCCTGCCGCGCCGCTCCGGCAGCGAACTGCGCGGCTCCCCCCTGCCGCTGGTGCCGCCGGAGTTCGCGCTGGGCCGCACCTACACCACCTTCGCCGACAAGGGTGAGAACGGCAACGGCGCCGCCCGCCCCGAGAGGGTGCCCGCCAGGAACGGCGCGGACGCCGCGGAGGAGGGCGCGGCCGCCGCCCGCGCCGAGCAGCGCGAGGACGAGGAGAAGCTGTGAGGACACCGCACCGGTTCGGCCGCGCCGCGCGCGCCTGCCTGGCCGCGGCCGTGGCGGTCGTGTCCATGGCCGCCTGCGCGACCGTCCCCACCACCGGCCCGGTCGTGGCCAGCGACGGCAACGAGTCCGAGGGCGACCCCTACGGCGGCTACGTGCGCCTGCTGCCCGCCGGACCCCAGGAGGGAGTGGCGCCGGAGGGCCTGGTCAGCGACTTCCTCAAGGACATGGGCAGCTTCGAGCAGGACTACGAGGCCGCCCGCAGCTACATGCTGTCGAGCACGGACCAGTCGTGGAACCCGGACGGGACGGTCAAGGTCTTCCCCGGCCACGACACCGTCGACCTCGACACCGAGATCAGCGGAGACGGGCTCACCGCCACCGTGCGGATGCGCAGCTCGCTGGTGGCCACGATCGACGAGGACGGCAGGTACGTCTCCGGCGACTCCGGTCGCCTGCTCGACGAGACCTTCGTCCTGGCCCGGGAGGAGGAGGACCCCGAGGGCGAGTGGCGCATCCAGAGCCTGCCCGACGAGCTCATCCTCAGCCAGCTCGACGTGGAGCGCACCCACCGCCCGTTCAACCTCTACTACTTCAACCCCGACGAGAACGCCCTGGTCCCTGACCCGGTCTACCTGCCCGTCAGCAACGACGAGCTCACCAAGCGCCTGCTGCACAGGCTCGTCCGCGGCCCCAGCACCTGGCTGGACCCCTCCGTGCACTCCTCCTTCGCCGAGGACGCCGACCCCGAGGTGGAGGTGGAGGAGGACCGGGTGACCGTCAGCGTGACCGCCCCCGGCCAGGCCGACGAGTTCGGCATGGGCGCCCAGATCGCCTGGACCCTGCGCCAGCTGCCGGAGATCCAGGAGTTCACGCTGCGGGTGAACGGCAACGAGGTGGACTTCCCCGGAGCCGAGGGCGAGAGCGCCGACCGGCCGCGCCCGGGCAGCACCTACTGGTCGGAGGTCAGCCCCGGCGCGACCTCGCCCGGCGTCCACGTCTACTACTCCCACGAGGGCCAGCTGTGGTCGGCCTCGGACTGGGACACCGACACGTTCGGCAGCGGCGAGCCGGTACCCGGGCCCCTGGGATCGGGCGAGGTCCCCCTGGGCAGGTTCGCTGTGTCGCTGGACGAGCAGACCATCGCCGGGGTCACCACGGGCGGCCGCGAGGTCGTCACGAGCCAGGCCACCCCGGGCGCCGACGTCCGGGAGGTCCTGGCCGACGGGGTCTTCACCGAGCTGTCCTGGGACGTCAACGGCGACCTGTGGGTGGTCGAGGAGGTCGACGACGAGGACGGGGAGGACGGCGAGGAGGCCCGGGAGGACTCCGACGCCGAGAGCCCCAACCTCAACGGGCCGCCGCCCTCCCCGGGGCCGACGGACCTGTGGCTGCTGCGCGACGGCCACGAGGTGGTCCGCGTGGACGTGTCCGCCCTGCGCGACAGGCCGCTGGTGCAGTTCCAGATCTCCCGGGACGGCACCCGCGCCGCGGTGGTGACCGAGGTGGACGGGCGCCGCTCGCTCCAGGTGGGCCGCGTGGTGCAAGGCGCCGACGGGCAGGTCTCCGTGGAGTCGTTCGTGACCCTGGCCCGCGAGCTGGAGGACGTCACCGACATCTCCTGGCGCTCGGGCGACCAGTTGGTCGTGCTCGGCACCCGCGAGGGCGGTACGAGCCAGGCCCTCCTGGTGTCGCTGGACGGCGGCACGCCGCCCGCCAGCGCCGGAACCCCCGTCGCCAGCATGGTGACCGTCTCCGGAGCCCCGGGCCAGCCCCTGGTGGCCGGTTCGGACGACGGCAACATCTGGGTGTCCAGCGACCCGCTCAACTGGCAGAGCGTCGTGGAGGGCGGCTCGCCCGCCTTCCCGGGCTGAGGCACTTCGGGCGTGCGGTCGGACTCCGGCCGCACGCCCGCGGTGAAACCGGGGTGCGCCCGGCGCGCGGGCCTGGAAGGGTGGCGCCATGGACGACCTGACGCGGCTGGGTACGCCGATCGACGCACGCCCCCACTTCGCCGGGGAGCGGGAGGACCTCCTCGCGCTCCTGCGCGGCCTGACCCCCGACGAGTGGCAGGCCGAGGCCGTGACCGGGTGGAGCGCGCGCGACGTGGCCGCCCACCTGCTCGGCGACGACTACTGGCGCATCGCGGGGATGCGCGACCGCTACCGGGCGGCCCCGGCACCGGCGCCGGGGGAGCCGCTGGCGGCGTTCGTCCACCGCAACAACCGGGAGTGGGTGCGGGCCACCGCCAGGATCAGCCCGCAGGCGCTGGTCCAGACGCTGGAGATGACCGGGCGCGAGCTCGTGCGGCTCTGGCGCTCCGCGGACCCGCACGCCCCGGGCGTCGCCGTCTCCTGGGCGGGCGCCGACCCGGCGCCGGTCTGGCTGGACTGCGCCCGCGAACTCACCGAGAACTGGGCCCACCGGCAGCAGATCCGGCACGCCGCCGGGCGGGCCACCGACCCCGGGCCCGCGGGCTCCCTGGTGCTGGACACCTTCATGCGCGCGCTGCCGCACACCCTGCGCGACGCCCCGGCGCGGACCGGAACCCGGGTGAGCGTGGCCGTGGACGGCCCGGACGGCGGCGAGTGGACCGTCACCCGCGCCGGAGCCGGGTGGACGCTGGCCCCCGCCGGAGCGGGGGGCTCCGGCCCGCCCGCGGCGGCCGTGCGCTGGGACTTCGAGACCGCCTGGCGGCTGTGCGTGCGGGGGATCGAACCGGAGGAGGCCGAGGCCAGGGGCGTCCTCTCGGGCGACCCCGACCTGGCCCGGGCCTGCTGCCGCATCGTGTCGATCATCCGCTGACCGCGCGGACCGGCCTGGACGGTCGTCGCCGGTCCGTGTGCCGACCGGTCCCGCGCCTTGAGGGGCCCCGTGCCGCCTTCGCGGCCGCGACGCCGGGTGACGGCGGCAGGCTCGCGGGCACCGGTCACGGCCCGGGCGGCGACCGGTTGCTCCGGGCTTTTCCCGGGGACGTGACCGCGGAGCCGGTGCCGGAGCCGGTGAGGGGCGTGGAGGAGGCCGTCGGGAGCGTTGTCCACAGGTTCGAGAAGGGGCTGGCGGGCACCGCTCCGGGCATCGAACCTTGGGGTATGGACGAACGGACACACCCCACGGGCGTGCTGCGGTGGATACTCGGCGCGCTGCTCGACCTGCTCCTGCCGCAGCCCTGCGCGGCGTGCGCGGGCCCCTCGGGGCCGCTGTGCGCGCACTGCCTCACCGCGCTGCGGCGCCGCCCCCACCGGTGCGCGCCCAGGCCCGGCTGCCCGCCCGTCTGGGCGGCCGGACCCTACGCCGGGCGACACCGCGGGGTGCTGCTCACCTACAAGGAGGGCGGCGCGGACGCCCTGGCCGCGCCCCTGGGCGGGTGGCTGGCCGCCGCCCACACCGCGTCCGGCCTGGCCCGCCCGGACACCCTGCTCGTCCCCGTACCCGGGCGCGGTCCGCCGGGCGACCCCCGGGCGCCGGTCACCAGGCTGGCGCGCGCCTGCCTGGTGCAGGCCGGCGGAGCGGGCGCGGGGAGGGTGGCGCCCCTGCTGCGCTACCGGAGCCGCCCCAGACGCCAGGCAGGCCTGGGGAGGGCCGAGCGCCTGGCCAACCGGGCGGGCACCCTCGTCGCGGACCGCCCGCTTCCCCGGGCCCTCGGCGCGGTCCCCGGCGCGCGGTCGGGGGCCGGGGGGAGCGCGGTCGTGGTGGACGACGTCCTCACCACGGGCGCCACGGTGGCCGAGGCCACCCGCGCACTGCGGGCCCGCGGGATCACCGTGGCGGGCGCGGTGGTCCTCCTCGAACGCCTGCCCGGCGCTGTCGGAGGTCCTTCCCGGGAGAAGGAGGCGGACGGTGCAAGAAGGTTTTACGAACCCTCGTGAACAGGCGAAAAGTCCATGTACGAAGGGGTTTGAGGCGGTTACCGATGAGTTGAGAGGGTGGCTGCTACCTGACATCCTCGCCAGGACAGGTTACGGTCACGGTATGGCACCCGTCCGGGTCCGTGGTTGCGTCGGAGTCTGCGAGCTCCCGGGAACACCGGGGCGCCGCTCCGGCAAGCCGATGCCAGGCGCAGGCGAAACGGCCCACGTAAGGCGACTTTTCGTCGACCGATCACGGTGCGCCTTAGAGGTAAGCCCTGCCCCGCGGAGGGTCCAGATGTCCCTCATGACAGGGAGAAGAGCAGTAGTCGCGATCAAGAGCGGCGACACTCTCAGCAGGCGGATGTGGGGACGAAGACCAGGTCGGCCGGACGGGTGGCATCCCATCGTCCGGGGGTTCGCCAACGGCGAACCCCCGGAGACGATCCCCTCGCGTCCCCGCCGCGCGCGTCCCGTCGTGGCCCCGGGTGACCTGCGGTTCCCCGAGGGGTGCCCCGTACCGTCAGTTCCGGCAGTCCTTTCCCCCAGCGCGGCGGCCTTCGCCAATCGCGCCCCTGGTGCGCGTGATGACACCCCCGCTGGTGGGTATACGCATCTCCAACCGAGCCGTGCCCCCCACCGAACAGGGGCACCAGGGGAAGGGGGCTAGCGCGCGACACCCCTCCCGCCCCCCTGTCGGCGGAAGGGACGCAGAGCCAGCCTGGCCGTCGTCTTCCGGCGGCCACGCGATGAAGGGGGTCCTATGGACATCATCGTCAAGGGTCGACGCACCGGTGTGAGTGAGAAGTTCCGTCAGCACGTCGACAACAAGCTCGACAGGCTCTCCAAGTGGGAGAAGAAGGGCATGACCGTCGACGTGGAGGTGTCCAAAGAGCGCAACCCCAAGCTCGCCGACGTCTGCGAGCGGGTTGAGCTGACCATCCGGACCAACGGTCCGGTCATTCGCAGCGAGGCCGCCGCCTCGGACCGGTACGGCGCCCTCGACCTCGCCCTCGACAAGATCGAGGCCCGCCTGCGCAAGTCCGCGGACCGGCGCAAGGTCCACCGGGGCAACCACGCCCCCGTCTCCGTCGCGTCGGCCACCGCCGGCCTCCCCGGAGACCTGCCCTCGTCCGCCACCGCCACCGCGACGCAGGCTCCCCCCGCCCAGCGGCGCGGCGGCGAGGAGGACGTCAACGGCACCGAGGTGGACGGAAGGTTCTCCGACGAGTTCGTCGAACTCGACACCCAGGGAGAGGTTCCCGTCGTCGTCCGGGAGAAGTTCCACAGGGCCAAGCCCATGAGCATCGACCAGGCGCTCATGGAGATGGAACTCGTGGGCCACGACTTCTACCTCTTCCATGACGAGGTCAAGGACGCCCCGAGCGTCGTCTACCGGCGCAAGGGCTTCAACTACGGCGTCCTCCGGCTGGTCGACTAGACGTTCGCCACCGCCCTCGACGGATCCCCCCGCACACGAAGCCGCGGCGGGTCCGCTCGGACCCGCCGCGGCGGTGTGCGCTCCCTCCCCCGTACCCGGCCAGGAACCCGTCCCCCGTCCCGGCCGGTCGGGCCCTCGAATCGCGCCTACTCGGGCCGGTGCTCGGCCTCCTCCTGCTTGATCCGGTGCAGCGGGGTGTCGTGCGGCTCCTCGGGCTCGGCCCGGGGCGTGTCGAGGACGACGTCGCTCATCAGGTCGAAGACCAGGGCCACGACGGCCGCCGCCACCAGCAGGACCGCGGCGACCACCAGCAGGACCACGGACATCCCCATGGCGACGCCGACCCCGCCCACGACGAACCCGACGCACGCCAGCAGGACCGCCGCCCACGACGACACGCGCCCGCGATGGCTGTTGCTCGGTGCGAGACTGCCGCCCTGGTGCTGGAAGCCCCGGATGCGCCCGAAACGGCTGTCGCTGTCGGGATGCTCCTTCTCCCAGGCCAGCGCCGGGTCGTCGGCCACCGGGTCGCGCCGCAGTACGGGCGACTCCCCGACGGCCTCCTTGGCCACGTCGTCGGGAGAACGCGGGGAGGGGGCCGACATGTCCCTCGCCTCGCGGCCCTCGCCGCCCCGTGCCCCGCGGTCCTTCTTGTCTCGGTTCGTTCGCATGGTGATCCCCCCTGGGAACACGTTCGCGTCCGGTCCGTCCGCGGCCGTTCGGCCGCGGTGCGACCTCCTACCACGTGCCTACCCACGAAAGCCGGGAGCCATCGGCGCCCACGCCGAAAGCGAGGGGGCGGTCGGCGTACGCGCCCGGCGCCCCGTCCGCGCCGGTATCCGATCCCCCCTGGTACCGGGACGTCGCCAAAAACCTTCCGAACCCTCTGCCAGGTCTGTGACATGCGGGAACATATCGGTTGGTTCTCTTCGTTGCGCACAGGGAAACGTGCGGACGGGCCGCTCCACCTGAGAGGGTGGGCGTAGGGTTCGTGTCCTCTAGGATGTAGGGCCGAGGGCCCAGGAACCCCCGCCGTCCTCCGCGGCCACGGGAAAGCGGTCAGCGGGCCTAGATCTGAACTCCACGTGGGTGGAGCCAACCGCGATCTGCGAGGAGCGCATAGGAAGTGCCAGGGATACTCGACAAGCTCCTGCGCGCGGGTGAGGGAAAGATCCTGCGCCGACTCAACAAGCTGAAGGACCAGGTCAACTCGCTCGAGGAAGACTACGTCGACCTCACCGACGAGGAGCTGCGCGACCTCACCGGGGAGTACAAGGAGCGCTACGAGGACGGGGAGTCCCTGGACGACCTGCTCCCGGAGGCCTTCGCCACCGTCCGGGAGGCGGCCAAGCGCACCCTGGGCCAGCGCCACTTCGACGTCCAGATCATGGGCGGCGCCGCGCTGCACCTCGGCAACATCGCCGAGATGAAGACCGGTGAGGGCAAGACCCTGACCGGCACCCTCGCGGTCTACCTCAACGCGCTCGCGGGCAAGGGCGTCCACGTCATCACGACCAACGACTACCTGGCCAAGCGCGACGCCCAGAACATGGGCCGCATCTACCACTTCCTCGGCCTCGAGGTCGGCGTCGTCGGACCGCAGATGACCGCGGCCGACCGCCGCAGCGCCTACCAGGCCGACATCACCTACGGCACGAACAACGAGTTCGGCTTCGACTACCTGCGCGACAACATGGCGCTCTCGCTCAAGGACACCGTCCAGCGCGAGCACTACTTCGCCCTGGTCGACGAGGTCGACTCCATCCTCATCGACGAGGCCCGCACCCCGCTGATCATCAGCGGCCCCTCGGAGCAGAACTCCCGGTGGTACGCCGAGTTCGCCAAGATCGCCCCGCGCCTCAAGCGCGAGGAGGACTACGAGGTCGACGAGAAGAAGCGCACCGTCGGCATCACCGAGTCCGGCGTGGCCAAGGTCGAGGACTGGCTGGGCATCGACAACCTCTACGAGGCCGTCAACACCCCGCTCATCAGCTTCCTCAACAACTCGCTCAAGGCCAAGGAGCTGTACAAGCGGGACAAGGAGTACATCGTCAAGGACGGTGAGGTCCTCATCGTCGACGAGTTCACCGGCCGCGTCCTCGCGGGCCGCCGCTACAACGAGGGCATGCACCAGGCCATCGAGGCCAAGGAGCGCGTCAAGATCAAGGACGAGAACCAGACTCTCGCCAAGGTCACCCTCCAGAACTACTTCCGCCTCTACGAGAAGCTCGCCGGCATGACCGGTACCGCCCAGACCGAGGCGGCGGAGTTCACCCAGACCTACAACGTCGGCGTGGTGCCCATCCCCACCAACAAGCCGATGGTCCGCCAGGACGTCAAGGACGTCGTCTACAAGCACGAGGACGCCAAGTTCCAGGCGCTCGCCGAGGACATCGCCGAGCGCCACGAGGCCGGGCAGCCCGTCCTGGTCGGTACCACCAGCGTCGAGAAGTCCGAGCTGCTGTCCCGGATGCTCAAGCGCGAGGGCGTGCCCCACGAGGTCCTCAACGCCAAGAACCACGCCCGTGAGGCCGCGATCATCGCCCGCGCGGGCAAGCTCGGCGCGGTCACCGTCGCCACCAACATGGCCGGTCGCGGTACCGACATCATGCTGGGCGGCAACCCCGACTTCCTCGCCGACGAGGAGCTCCAGGGCCGCGGACTGAGCCCGCTGGAGACCCCCGAGGAGTACGAGGCCGCCTGGCCCGAGGCGCTGGAGAAGGCCAAGGCCGACTACGAGGAGGAGCACGAGAAGGTCGTCGAGGCCGGCGGCCTGTACGTGCTCGGCACCGAGCGCCACGAGTCGCGGCGCATCGACAACCAGCTCCGCGGCCGCTCCGGCCGCCAGGGCGACCCCGGCATCTCCCGCTTCTACCTCTCCCTCCAGGACGACCTGCTGCGCCTGTTCAACAGCAGCCGTCTGGAGGCGTTCATGAACCAGCTGAACATCCCGGACGACCAGCCCATCGAGTCCGGCATGGTCAGCAAGGCGATCGCCTCCGCGCAGGGCCAGGTCGAGACGCAGAACTTCGAGATCCGCAAGAACGTCCTCAAGTACGACGAGGTCCTCAACCGCCAGCGCAAGGTCATCTACGCCGAGCGCCGCAAGGTCCTGGAGGGCCAGGACCTGCGCGACCAGGTCATGAGCATGCTGGAGGAGGTCCTGCGCGGCTACGTCGTGGAGGAGACCGCCAGCGGCGACCCCAGCGACTGGGACCTCGACAAGCTCTGGCGGGCGTTCAAGCAGGTCTACCCGATCAGCTTCACCGTCGACGAGTTCATCGAGGAGAACGGCGACCTGCACACGCTGACCACCGAGGTGATCGCGGACCGCGTGGTGGAGGACGCCAACACCGCCTACGAGGCCCGCGAGGCCGAGCTGGGCGAGGAGGCCATGCGCGAGGTCGAGCGCCGGGTCATCCTCCAGGTCATGGACCGCAAGTGGCGTGAGCACCTCTACGAGATGGACTACCTCCAGGAGGGCATCGGGCTGCGCGCCATGGCGCAGCGCAACCCGCTGATCGAGTTCCAGCGCGAGGGATTCGACATGTTCCAGCAGATGCTGGAGGCCATCAAGGAGGAGTCCGTCGGCTACCTCTTCAACGTCGAGGTGCAGGTCCGCAAGAAGGAGGAGCCCGCCCTCACCACCGCCGCCGCTGCCAAGACCGCCGCGGCAGTCGGCGGCTCCGCCAGCGCGACCGCCGTCGCGACCGCGGTGGAGGAGGACGAGGAGGTCCAGGACGCCGCCTCCCCGGTGGAGGAGGCCGAGCCCGCCGAGGACGTGGTCGTCCCCGGCTTCGGCGAGGGCCAGCCCAACCGGCTCCAGTACTCCGCGCCGAGTGAGGACGGCACCGTCGAGCGCCACAGCGAGACGGCCGACGAGTACTCCGGCACGGCGCGCAACGCGCCCTGCCCGTGCGGCTCCGGCAAGAAGTACAAGAAGTGCCACGGCGACCCGGCCGCCAAGTAGGCGGACGGTAGGCCCCGGCGGCAGCCGGAACGAAACGCGCTCGGGCGCGGCTCCCACGGGGGCCGCGCCCGAGCGCGTCCGCCGACCGCTCCGCAAGCGTGTCCGGGGCTCCGGACCGCCGCCCGGACACGGGCACCCGGGTTCAGGCGGGCAGGGGCCGCTCCCGCACGACGTGCTTCATCACCAGCGTCGAACTCAGGTGCTGGACGCCGGGCAGGGTGGCCAGCGACTCGTCGTAGAGCACACGGAAGGCGGCCAGGTCGGCGCTGACCACGCGCAGCAGGTAGTCGGGGTCGCCGAACAGGCGCTCGGCCTGGACGACCTGGGGGATGTCCTCGACCGCCCGCTCGAAGGCCGCGACGGTGTCCCGGTCCTCCTGGCGCATGGTGACGAAGACCAGCGCCTGGAAGCCCAGACCCACCGCCTCGGCGTCCACGACCGCGCGGTACCCGCTGACCACCCCGGCGCGTTCGAGTTCGCGCAGTCTGCGATGGCACGGGGAGACGCTGAGCCCGACGCGGTGGGCCAGTTCGGTGACGCTCAGACGGCCGTCCTCCTGGAGTTCCGCAAGAATCTTCCGGTCGACGTTGTCCATGGAGGAGATTCTTCCACCAGCGGCGGTTCCAGCCGCAAGAAGTGGAACCATTTTCGGGCGTTTTGTGGCTACTCTTCCCCTCTGAACAGGAGTTTCGAGGAGAGGGGTGGCCGTGGAACCGGCTTCGGTCGCGGCGTTCTGGACGGTGTCGGTCCTGCTGATCCTGGTGCCGGGGGCGGACTGGGCCTACACCATCTCCGCCGGGCTGAGGGACCGCTCGGTGCTCCCGGCGGTGTCCGGGCTGCTGCTGGGCTACGTCGCCCTCACCGGGGTCGTGGCGGGCGGGGTCGCGGCGCTGGTGGCCAGCACACCGGCCGTGCTCACCGGCCTGACCCTGGCGGGCGCCGTCTACCTGGTGTGGCTCGGAGCGGCCACCCTGGCCCGTCCCGCGGTGCCCGGAGCGGGCGGCGCCGCGGTGCCCTCCTCCTGGGGCTCGCGGGTGCTGACCGGCACCGGCGTCAGCGGTCTCAACCCCAAGGCGCTGCTGCTGTTCCTGGCCCTGCTGCCGCAGTTCACCGACCCCGCGGGCGGGTGGCCGATGGCCGCGCAGATCGGCGCCCTGGGCCTGGTGCACACGGCCAGCTGCGGGGCGGTCTACCTGTGCGTGGGCGTGCTCGCCCGCACGGTGCTGGGAACCCGCCCCGCCGCCGCGCGCGCCGTCAGCCGCTTCTCCGGGGCCGCCATGATCGTCATCGGCGTGGGCCTGCTGGCCGAACGCCTCCTCTAGGGCGCGGGCCGACCGTCCCCGCGACGCCGTCGCGGTGTCAGGAGGGGCCGTGCCGAAGGGCGAGCTCGGCCATCCTCTCCGCACCGTCCCGCCACTCCTCGCCGTGTCCCACGAGCACGGTCCGCGCTCCCGTGTCCGCGATCGCGCCCAACGACGCCAGAGCGCGCTCCTCGTCCGCGGTCGCCGCTCCCGACACGATCTGCGGTCCGTACGTGCCCCGGTACGGGTTGAGGGTCACCACGGCGTCGCCGGCGATGACCGCTCCGCGGTCCGGGAAGTGCAGGGCGCAGTGGCCGAGCGTGTGGCCCGGGGTGGGAACGACCCGCGGCGCCCCGGGCACCGGCAGTTCGCCGTCCCGGAAGCGGTGTACCTCCCTGATCGGCTTCGGCCACCACGCCCGCCGCCCCACGAACGAGGCGACCATCGGAAAGGCCTTCACCTGCGTCAGGAAGTAGGGGGTACGGGCACGCGCGTGCCCGTACTGGCGGGGATGCCGTGTGAGCGGAACGTCGTTCTCGTGTATGTGGACGGGAACGCCCATCCGGGACCGGAGCCGTTCCGCGAACCCGAGGTGGTCGAAGTGCCCGTGCGTCAGCACCAGGGCGCGGATGTCCCGGGGCTGCCGCCCGAGCAGCATCAGGGCCCGCCGCAGGGAGTCCCACGAGCCCCCCACCCCGGCGTCGACGATCGTCAGCAGCCCTTCGTCCTCGACGATGAACCAGTTGACGTACCCGTCCCGCACGCAGTGGATGCCCTCCGCCACGTCCTTCCTGAACATCGCCCACCTCCCGGGAGGCCGATGAATGCGGTCTGGTGCGTCGGATGCCCCGACACGAGCGGCCCGAAACCCGTGCACGGGTTTCGGGCCGCGGGCCCTCGGGCGTCCCGGCGGGTCAGCCGGACGAGCCCGTCCCGCCCCCGGCGGTCCCCCCGGCCCCCGGCGGGTCCTCACCCGTGTCGGCCCCGGTGCGCGCCCGCACGGTCTCGCCCGGCTCGTCCGGGTCGCGCTCCCGGCCCGGCGTGGGCAGGTTGAAGCGGGTGATGAGCAGGTAGAAGATCCCGAAGTAGGCCGCGAAGTACACCAGGCCCACCAACAGGATCACCCCCAGCCCCTGGGTGTTGTCCTTGGTGGCGTTCAACAGCATGTCGATCAGACCCGCCGAGAACCCGAAGCCCAACTGGGCGTCCAGCGCGTTGAGCACCGCCATCGAGATGCCGGTCAGCACCACGTGCACCGCGAACAGCGCCGGGGCCACGAAGATGAACGCGAACTCCACCGGCTCGGTGATGCCCGTCGCGAAGGCCGTCAGCGCCGCGGGGATCATGATCGACCCGATCTGCGTCCGCCGGGCCTTGGGCGTGGCCAGCCACATCGCCAGCGCCGCACCGGGCAGGCCGAACATCAGCACCGGGAAGAACCCGGACAGCAGACCGCCCGCGTCCGGGTCGCCGGCGAAGTAGCGGGTGATCTCTCCGTGCGCCACGGTGCCGTCGGGAGCGGTGTAGGTGCCCGACACGAACCAGATGAACGAGTTCACCACGTGGTGCAGGCCCAGCGGCAGCAGCAGGCGGTTGATCACCCCGTAGGCCCCGGCTCCCACCGCGCCCGCGCCGATGATGCCCTCGCCCAGGTCCTGGATCCATCCGCCCACGACCGGCCAGACCAGGCCGAGCACCACGCCCATCACCAGACCGGCCAGCGCCGTCACGATCGGCACGAACCTGCGACCGCCGAAGAAGCCCAGCCAGGTCGGCAGCTTGATCCGGTGGTAGCGCTGCCACAGCAGGGCCGCCACCAGACCCACCGCGATGCCGCCGAGCACGTCGGTCGGGTTCTTCACCGCGTGGTTGATCACCGGCATGACCGCGTTGACGGCCTCGGGGTCGGTGACGGGCTGGCGTGTGACCGGGTCCACCGCCAGCGGGTACGTGGTCAGCCGCGACCCCAGGTCACCGGTGGCGCCGTCGAAGGTCACCATCGTCCAGGTGGCCACCCGGTCGAACACCAGGTAGCCCACGACCGCGGCCAGGGCGGTCGAACCGTCGGCGCGCTTGGCGAACCCGATCGCCACACCGATCGCGAACAGCAGCGGCAGGGCCTGGAAGACCGCGTCGCCCGCCATGCCGACGGCGCCCGCGACCGGCTCCATCCAGCCCATCCCGGAAAGCCCGGCCAGGCCGTCGGCGCCGAGCAGGTCGGGCTGGCCCAGGCGGAGCAGGATCGCGGCGGCGGGCAGGACCGCGATGGGCATCATCAGGCTGCGGCCGAGCCTTTGCAGGACGGCGAGCGTGGACGAGCCGCGCTTGGACCGGCCCGCGTCGCCGCCCGGGGGCTGCGACGCGGTCGGTGTCGGGGTCTGGTCCGAACTCATGGGGGGTCCTTCCTCGGACACGCGCCTCGTGGGCGCGGGACTTCAGTCGCCGTGCCGCCGGGGGTCCAGCCGGGAGTGCAGCTGGTAGCGGTCGGCTCGGTAGGTGGACAGCGCCAGTTCCACGCACTGTCCGTTGGCGAAGCTCCGGCGCTGCATCACCAGCACCGGGCTCCCAGCTGGCAGGCCGAGGAGTCGGGAGTCGGCCGAGTCGCAGATCCCGGCCTCGATGGTCTGTTCCCCGGAATCCAACAGGATGTCGAACTCGTTTTCCAGCACCTCGTAGAGGGACCGTTCGGCGAGGTCGTAGTCCTCCAGGCCCGGGACCATGGCGGCGGGGATGTTGGAGCGCTCCACGGCCATCGGCTCGTCGTCGGCGGTGCGCATGCGCTCGATGTGGTGCACCAGGGTGCCCGGCGCGATGTCCAGCATGCGCGCGGTGTGCCCGCTCGCCGGGATGACCTGGCGGATCAGCTCGCGGGCCCCCGGTTCGAAGCCGCGTGCGCGCATGTCCTCGCTGAAGGAGGCCAGCACCAGGGACATCTCGATCTTGGGGCGGGCGATGAAGGTCCCCTTGCCGGGGACCCGGTACAGCCGCCCCTCGGCCACCAGCAGGTCGATGGTCTGGCGGACGGTCATCCGCGAGAGCCCGTAGGTGGCGCTGAGCTCGCGCTCGGAGGGGATCATGTCGTCCACGCCCAGCCCCGCCGCGGTGATCCAGTCCAGGAGCAGGTCGCGCAGTTGGCTGTACTTGGGCAGCGGGTTGCTGGGGTCGATCGACATGGAGCGGGTGGCCTTCTCGGTCGGCGGGTGGAGTTGGCGTCAGACCTTAGCGCGGACGGACCCTGCGTGTCCGGCGCACCCGGCCCGGGTTCCTCCGGGACGATTCGGGCGCGACTGGTATAGTCCGGACTAGACCACAGCTCCGACCGCGTGTCAATCCACCCAAGGGCAGGCGGTTCGCACCTGTTATCAGGGCAGACCGAGGGGTCCGCCCGGGAGTCCGGACCACACGCGCGACCCCCTGTCCGCCGTCCGCCAGCCGAGGCGCGCGCTCCGCCGCGTCCACCGCCCGCGCCACCCACAGGAAGGGCCCTCCATGACCACCACCACGAGCGTGATGCGTTCCGAGATCGCCGAACAGCCGGAGGCGCTGCGCCGCACCTTCACCGAACTCCTGCCGCTGCGCCCCGAGATCGAGGCCCTGGGCCGCCGCACCAGGCACGTGCTGTTCATCGCCCGCGGCTCCTCCGACAACGCGGCGGTCTACGGCAGCTACCTCCTCCAGGCGCACACCGGCCGCCTGGCCACCCTGGGCTCGCCGTCCATCGCCACCACCTACGGGGCGCGGATCGACCTGTCCGACGTCCTGGCCGTCGCGATCTCCCAGTCCGGCAAGACCGAGGAGATCGTCGAGACCATGCGCTGGGCCGCCGACTGCGGCGCGCGCACCGTCGGCGTCACCAACGGCGCGGAGTCCCCGCTGGCCCGCGAGGCCGACGTCGCCCTGGTCACCCGGGCCGGGAGCGAGGTCGCGGTACCCGCCACCAAGACCTACAGCACCCAGCTGGCCGCCCTCGCCGTCCTGGCCCTGGGCCTGGGCGCCGACCTGGACCCCGGCGACCTGACCCGCGTCTCCGAGGGCATCGAGGAGACCCTCGCGGCGCCCTCGGACGCCCTGGAGGAGATCGTCGAGCGGATGGTCGCGGTCCAGGGAGCGGTCATCTCCGGCCGCGGCATGGCCTTCTCCACCGCGCTGGAGGCCGCCCTCAAGCTCAAGGAGGCCTGCTACCTCCACGCCATGGGCCTGTCCTACGCCGACCTGCTGCACGGACCCATCGCCGTGGTGGACCCGCGCACCCCCGCGCTGCTGGTGGCCGCGCCCACCGGCCCGACCCTCCAGGGCACGGTCTCCCTCGCCGAGCGCGTCCGCTCCGCCGGGGCGCCGGTCTTCGGCTTCGGCGGCGGCGACGCCCTGGCCGCCGCCAGCGACGTGTCCGTGCCGGTCCCCGACGTGCCCGAGTGGGTGTCCCCGATGAACCTCATCGTCCCCGCCCAGCTGCTCACCGAGCGCCTGGCCCGCCGCCTGGGCTACAACCCCGACGTCCCGCGCGGTCTGAACAAGGTCACGCAGACCTCCTGAGCGGGGCACAACACCCCGTCCGGCCCCCGACCCTGGTGCGCGCGGTGCCCCGCCCCTAAGCTCGCCCTCAGGTTTCGGGTACACCCCGTTCCACGGCAGAACACGGAGGACACATGGCGGACAAGGCAGCGGCGATCGTCGCCGGTCTGGGCGGCGCGGACAACATCGAGGACATCGAGGCCTGCATCACCCGGCTGCGCACCGAGGTGGCCGACCCCGGTCTCGTGGACGAGAAGGCCCTCCAGGCCTCCGGAGCCCACGGCGTGCTGGTCTCGGGCAACGTCGTCCAGGTGGTGGTCGGTCCCGAGGCCGACGTCCTCACCGACGACATTCGGGACCTGCTCGAATAGGCCCCGCCAGGAAGGATCAAACCCTCCAGGGAGGGAAGACACCCCCCATGCCAGACGTGATCGGTACGCTGCGCGTACTCTCCCCCGTGCCCGGAACGGCGCTGTCCCTCGAAACGGTGCCCGACCCCGTCTTCTCCCAGTCGATGGTCGGCCCCGGGGTCGCCGTCCACCCCGAGCCCGGCCAGGAGGGCGGGCAGGAGGGCGTCCAGGACGCCGTGTCCCCCATCGCGGGGACCCTGGTCAAGCTGCATCCCCACGCGTTCGTGGTGATGGCGCCCGACCACCGCCGGGGCGTGCTCGTGCACCTGGGCATCGACACCGTCCAGATGGCGGGGGAGGGGTTCACCCTCCTGGCCGCCGAGGGCGACGAGGTCGAGGCGGGCACCCCGGTGGTCCGCTGGTCGCCGGGTTCGGTGGCCGCGCAGGGGAGGCCGTCGGTGGTCCCGGTGGTCGCCCTGGACGCCTCGCCCGACGCGCTGGGCGAGGTGGCCAGCGGCTCGGTCGACCGGGGGGACGCCCTCTTCACCTGGGGCTGAAGGGCGCGCGGACCCGGACCCGGGCCCGCGCACCCCGCCCAACGCGGCCCCTAACCGCCGCCACGCGCGCCCGCGTGGCGGCGGTTCCGCCTCCGGGCCTGCCGCAACGGGTATTCTCCGGCGGCGAACCCACGATTTCGCCGGAGATGAAGTCCGCCATGAAACTGTCCGTTCCGCACGCCCTGGCCCCGGCCTGCGTGGGACTCGCACTGATCGCCACCGCATGCACCACAGAGGAGGTGGGTTCCTCGCAGGAGGACCGCGCAACCCAGCCGTCGGCCGAGGCCGAGCCCTTCGAGCCCGTGCTCGCACCCCGGCTGCTGTCCGAGATGGACCTGGACGACAAGATCGGCCAGCTCCTCGTCCTGACCGCGCAGGGCACCTCGGCCGCCGAGAACGCAGCCCAGATCGAGGCCTACCGGCCCGGCGGCCTCATCTACTTCGACGCCAACCTCACCGACGCCGAGCAGATCGCCACCATGTCGGCGGGCGTGCAGGACCTCGCCGCCGACCAGGGGCGGGGCGTTCCGCTGTTCGTCGGCATCGACCAGGAGCAGGGCCTGGTGGCCCGGCTGCCCGTGGGCACCCGCTTCCCCGACGCCATGGCCGTCGGCGCCACCCGCGACACCGAGCTGGCCGAGCTGCGCGCCTCCACCACCGCCGAGGAGCTCACCGCCCTGGGAGTCAACCTCAACTACGCGCCCGACGCCGACGTCAACACCGACCCCGGCAACCCGGTCATCGGCATCCGCTCCTTCGGATCCGACCCCGATCTGGTCGCGCAGATGGCCGTCGCCGAGTCGGACGCCTACTCCGGCGCCGGTGTGGTGTCGGTGGTCAAGCACTTCCCCGGGCACGGCGACACCGACGTGGACAGCCACAGCGGCCTGCCCGTCATCGACATGCCGCGCGAGCAGTGGGAGGCCGGGCACCTGCCGCCGTTCCGGGCGGCCATCGACGCCGACGTGGACGCCATCATGACCGCCCACGTGCTCATGCCGCAGCTGGACGGGAGCGAGGACCCCGAGCCCGCCACCATCTCCCCGGAGCTGATCGACGGCATCCTCCGCGACGAGCTGGGCTACGACGGCGTGGTGACCACCGACGCCCTCAACATGGAGGGTGTGCGCCAGCGCCACTCCGACGGCGAGATCGCCGTGCGCGTGCTGGAGGCGGGCGTGGACCAGCTGCTCATGCCGCCGGACCCCGCCGCCGCGGTGTCCGCGATCCGCGAGGCCGTCGAGCAGGGCCGCCTGACCGAGGAGCGCATCGACGAGTCCGTGCTGCGCGTCCTGGCGCTCAAGGAGAAGCGCGGGATCCTGGAGGCCGAACCGGTGGACGCGCAGGGCGCCGCGGCGGTCCTGGAGGACCCCGAGCACGCCGAGGCCGCCCAGCGCGTGGCGGACGCCTCCGCGACCCTGCTGCGCAACGAGGGCGACCTGCTGCCCCTGGCCGAGGGCAGCGGAGTCCGCGTCCAGGGGGTGGGCGCGGAGCAGATCGCGGCCGCGCTCACCGAGGCCGGGATCGACGTGGTGGAGAGCGGGGCCGACGCCGTGGTCGTGGGCACCGGGGGCGGCAGCGGGGCCTCGGAGCAGAGCGGCCTGGTCCAGGCCGCGCGCGCCGAGGGGCTGCCGGTGGTCGTGGTGTCCCAGGGCACGCCCTACGACCTGGCGGCCTTCCCGGAGGCGGAGGCGTTCGTGGCGGTGTACTCGTCCATGGACGTGTCGCGGGCGGCCGCCGCGCGGGTCGTCGCCGGACAGGTGAAGCCCTCCGGCAAGCTGCCGGTGGACATCCCCGCGGCCGACGTGGAGATCGGGACCGGGCTGACCACCTGACCGGCCGGGTTTCGCCGGGGGTTGAAACGGGCGGGGAACGGGAAGAACGCTTCCCCGCCCGACCCGCGGGCGTCTGGGGGGAGAGGTCACCGACGACCGGAGGAGGGGATCGGATGGACGGCACCCGGCGAGGGGTCATCTGCGACTGGGGCGGTGTCCTCACACCGCCGCTGCCCGTGGGCATCCGGGCCTGGCTGCACGCCGACCGCATCGACGTCGAGCACTACCACGAGGTCATGCGGCCCTACTTCGACGGCAGCGTCGAGGGGGAGAACCTCGTGCACGCGCTGGAGCGGGGCGAGATCGACACCTGCGTGTTCGAGCGCGAGCTGGCGGCCCTGCTGCGCTGCACGCACGGCGGCCCGGTGGTGGCCGAGGGGCTGATCAACCGCATGTTCTGCGAGTTCGACCCCGTGCACGACATGTACGAGGCCCTGCGCGAGGCCAGGACCGCCGGGGCCGTGACCGCCCTGCTGTCCAACTCCTGGGGCAACTGCTATCCCCGTGAGCACTTCGACACCACCTTCGACGCGGTGGTGATCTCGGGCGAGGTGGGGATGCGCAAGCCCGAGCACCGCATCTACCTGCACACCTGTGAGCGGATCGGCCTGCGCCCCGAGGACTGCGTGTTCATCGACGACCTGGAGCACAACGTCCGCACGGCCGAGGAACTCGGGATGACCGGCATCCTGCACACCGACGTGGACACCACGCGGCTGGAGCTGGAGCGCTTCCTGGCGCCGGACGGCGACGGCGCGCCCCCGGTGCCCGGGGAGCGGGCGGCCTGAGCCCGGGGTTTGGCACACTTGGTGTGTTCATCCCGCATCCTGGAGAGCCGCTCGCATGTACGTCTTCCTGCCCAGCACCATCCCCGCCCTGGCTCGCCTGCTGGAGGAGGGGCGCCTGGAGGGCGTGCCGCTGACCGCGTTCGCGGCCGACCCCGGCCCGGACGAGGACGTGGAGGAGGCGGAGTACGAGGCCATGTACGCCGCCGCCGGGGAGTCGCTGGCGCTGCTGGCGGCCGACTCCGGCGCTCCCCGGCGACGGGTGGTGCTGGCCGCGGACATGCCCGACCAGGTCGTCGAGCGCGCGGGCCGCGCGGGGCGGGGCGTGGTCCGGGTGAGGGTCACCGGGGCCGTTCCGTTCAAGAAGCTGGCGTCGGCGCACGTGGACGACGCCGACGCCGTCGCGGACGTGGCGGCGGCCGTCCAGGACCCCGGTTCGGGAGCGGTGGAGGACCACGAACTGATGTGGTTCGCGGTCCAGGAGCTGCGCTACCTCGTCGAGGAGACCTCGACCACGCGGCCGTAGGCCGACGGCCCGCTGGCGGGGCCGGGGCGCGAACGCGTGCCCACCTCAGCCGGCGGGGACGTGAAGCCCGGCCCGCGGGCCGGCCCGGCCGCCCTTCCGCCTCCCGGCCGGACCCGGACGGAGGTTTCCGCCCTTGTGCGCCCATACGGCAAGATGGAGGGGCCCCACCCCGTCGCGCCCCGAGGAGTTCGCCATCAGCCGCCTGGTGCTATGGAACATCGACCTCACCCTCCTCGACGTGGGACGGGTGACGAGGGCGGCCTACGCCGAGGCCTTCGAGAAGGTCACCGGTGAGCCCCTCGTCTACCTGACCTCGTCGGCGGGCCGGACCGACTCGGAGATGTTCTTCGAGTTCTGCGCCCGCAACTACGTCGACGTCGAACCCGACACCGGCTCCCTGGGCGAGTTCCTCGACGCCCTGGAGGAATCCTTCGGCAACCGCTCGGACGAGCTGCTCTCCAAGGGCCGCGTCATGCCCGGCGCCGCGGCCTCGCTGGCGGCGGTGGCCTCCATGCCCGACACCGTCCAGACCGTGGTCAGCGGCAGCACCCGCGCCAACGCCACGGCCAAACTGGTCGCCTTCGGGCTGGACACCTACCTCAACCTGGCCATCGGCGGCTACGGCTCGGTCAACTACCCCAAGTCCAGCCTCATCCAGTCCATCCGCCTGCACGCCTCGGGCGAGGGCGGCCGGGTCTACTCCGAGGAGGAGACGGTCTTCATCACCGACTCCGCCCCGGACGTGCGCGCCGCCGTGATCGGCGGCGCGACCCCGGTCGCGGTGCTCAACGGCTCGACCACCGAGGGCCAGCTGCGCGAGGCCGGAGCGGTCGTCGTCCTGCCCGACCTGACCGACCCCCGGGCCGTGATGACCGCGGTCCACCAGGCAACGGCTCGGTAACGACATGTCCCCCCTGTTCGGGGGTAGGTGGTGGCCCGTGTACGCAGTAACCGATCACCGCAATCTGTTTCTAACACTCCGCAACCGCCCTGTAACGGTGTTGGTCCTGCCCCCGGGCCCGAAAGCCAGTAGCCTTGGCACCGGGCGGGGCGGGGACAACGAGGTCCGGCGCCCCGCGACCCCAATCCGAACCACCACGGTCGTGGGCTCCTTGCGGCCCAGGGAGTTCACACCGAATCACGCAGTGGCCCAGAAGTTCACAGGTCATATGACCGGTCGTTCTGCCGACACTCGTGCGACGTTGCTCACAAAGGAGTGAGAGATCCCTATGTCCGGGCAATCCGACGTCCAGCTCCAGAAGCTGCTCAGTGAGGCGGCCGCCAAGTGGTCCCCCGGGGCGCGCATCAGCCCCGAGGAGGCCGACGCCGTCCGCCGCTTCCTCCCCGTGTACTACCGGCACACGGACCCCGAGGAGATCAGCGGCCGTTCCCCCGAGCAGATCTGTGGCGCGGCCGAGGCCCACCGCTCCTTCGGCGCCCGGCGCGCCGCCGGACGGGCCAAGGTCCGCGTCTACACCCCCGACGCCGAGCGCGACGGATGGGACCAGCAGACCGGCGTCGTGGAGATCGTCACCGACAACGCCCCCTTCCTCGTCTCCTCCGTCACCATGGCCCTCAGCGACCTCGGCGCCGGGGTCCGGCTGATCATCCACCCCCAGATGACCGTCGGCCGCGACCTGGAGGGCCGCCTGGTCCGGGTGGAGCCGGAGGCCGGCGGCGAGGGCCTGCTGCCGATCGACGAGTCCTGGATGCACATCGAGATCGACCCGCAGCCCGACCCCGAGCGCCTGCGCGAGATCACCGCCCGCGTCGAGTCCGTCCTGGCCGACGTGCGCTACGTGGACGAGGACGCCGGCAAGATGAGCGACCGGGCCATCCGGATCGCCGACGAGCTGGCGGCCTACCCCGACCGGCTCGTGGCCGGGGGAGTGGACCCGCGCGAGATCGGCGAGAGCGTCGACTTCCTGCGCTGGATCGCGGGCCGCCACTTCACCTTCATGGGCTACCGCGAGTACACCCTGGTCACCGACGAGAACGGCGACGACTCCCTGCGCCCCGAGCCCGGATCGGGCCTGGGCATCCTGCGCATGGACTCGCCCGCCTCCACCGGCTTCGCCGCCCTGCCGCCCGAGATCCGCGGCAAGGCCCGCGAGCCCTACATCCTGGTCCTGACCAAGGCCAACTCGCGCGCCACGGTCCACCGCCCCAAGTACCTGGACTACATCGGCGTCAAGAAGTTCGACGCCCAGGGCAACATCGTCGGCGAGCGCCGGTTCCTCGGCCTGTTCACCTCCCAGGCCAGCACCACCAGCATCGCCCAGATCCCCATCATGCGCCGCAAGCAGGCCGAGGTGCTGGCCCTGGCCGGGTTCGAGGCCGACAGCTACGACGGCAAGGACCTCATCGAACTGCTGGAGACCTTCCCCCGCGAGGAACTCCTCCAGATCCCCGTGGGCGAGCTGTACAACATCGTCCGCGGCGTCCTGCGCCTGCGCGACCGGCGCGGCACCAAGCTGTTCATGCGCCGCGACCCCTACGGCGGCCGGTACATGTCCTGCTTCGTGTACATGCCGCGCGACCAGTACAGCACCCGGGTGCGCCTGGACATCCAGGACGTCCTCGCCGAGGCCTTCCACGGCGCCACGATGGACCACAACGTGCTCATCGGAGCCGCCCCGCTGGCCCGCCTGTACCTGGTGGCCCGCGCCCAGCACGGGCGCACCCTCGCCGACATCGACCAGGTCGCCCTGGAGGAGAAGGTCCGCGAGGCGGCCCGCTCCTGGGACCTGGACTTCGACGACGCCCTCGCCGCGGCCTTCGGCCCCGTGCGCGCCACCGAGTTCAAGGAGCGCTACTCGGGCGGCCTCACCGAGGCCTACAAGGTCGACAACAGCCCCGCCACGGCGGCGGGAGACATCCGCGAGCTGGAGAAGCTCCTCGCCCGCACCGACCCCGGGCGGCGCCACGGCGAGTTCTCCGCGGTCCTGTACCAGCGCGAGGACGCCGACCCCGGCTGCTGGCGGTTCCGCCTCTACCGGATCGGCGAGCCCATCTCGCTCTCGCGCGTCCTGCCCGTCCTGGAGAACCTGGGCGTGGAGGTCGTCGACGAGTGGCCCTACGACGTCACCGTCCGGGACGTGGGCCGGGTGTGGATCTACGACTTCGGCCTCGGCCCGATCCCCGAGTCCGACCTGGCTCCCGAGCGCCTCAAGTGCCTGTTCGAGGAGGCCTTCGACGCCTCCTGGCGCGACCTGGGCGAGAGCGACCGCTTCAACGCCCTGGTGGTGCGGGCCGGCCTCGACTGGCGCCAGCTCACCGTGCTGCGCGCCTACGCCAAGTACCTGCGCCAGACCGGTTCCACCTTCACCCCCGAGTACCTGGCCGACGTGCTGGTGGCCAACGTCGGGATCGCCAACCTGCTGGTCGAGCTGTTCGAGACCCGCTTCGACCCCGACCAGCCCGGCGAGGGCCGCGACGAGCGCGCCGACGTCCTCGTCGGCAAGGTCGAGGGCGAACTGGAGGCCGTGGCCAGCCTGGACCACGACCGCATCCTGCGCTCGTTCCTGGCGGCCATCCGCGCCACCCTGCGCACCAACCACTACCAGGGTCACCCCTACCTGGTGCTCAAGCTCGACCCGCAGGAGATCCCGGACCTGCCCCACCCGCGGCCCCGGTTCGAGATGTACGTCTACTCCCCGCGCGTGGAGGGCGTGCACCTGCGCTTCGGCGCGGTCGCGCGCGGCGGGCTGCGCTGGTCGGACCGCTTCGAGGACTTCCGCACCGAGATCCTGGGCCTGGTCAAGGCCCAGATGGTCAAGAACTCCGTCATCGTCCCCAGCGGCGCCAAGGGCGGCTTCGTGTGCAAGCGGCTGCCCCAGAACGGCACCCGCGACGAGGTGATGGCCGAGGTCGTGGCCTGCTACAAGCAGTTCATCAGCGGCCTGCTCGACGTCACCGACAACCTCGTGGACGGCGAGATCGTGCACCCCGAGCGCACCGTCCTGCACGACGGCGACGACTCCTACCTCGTGGTCGCCGCCGACAAGGGCACCGCCACCTTCTCCGACACCGCCAACGCCATCTCCACCGAGCGCGGCTTCTGGCTCGGCGACGCCTTCGCCTCCGGCGGCTCGGTCGGCTACGACCACAAGGCCATGGGCATCACCGCGCGCGGCGCCTGGGAGTCGGTCCGGTTCCACTTCCGCGAGATGGGCGTGAACGTGCAGGAGGAGCCGTTCACCGTCGTCGGCATCGGCGACATGTCCGGCGACGTGTTCGGCAACGGCATGCTGCTCTCCCAGCAGATCCGGCTGATCGCGGCCTTCGACCACCGCCACGTCTTCCTGGACCCCGACCCCGACCCGTACACCTCCTGGGTGGAGCGCAAGCGCGTCTTCGACCTGCCCCGCAGCACGTGGGAGGACTACGACGCCAAGCTCATCTCCGAGGGCGGCGGCGTGCACCCGCGCACGGCCAAGTCCGTGCCGATCACGCCGCAGGTGCGCGAGGCCCTGGGCATCGAGGAGGGGGTGCACAGCCTCACACCGGACGAGCTGATCCGGTGCGTGCTCACCTCGCCCGTCGACCTGCTGTGGAACGGCGGCATCGGCACCTACGTCAAGGCCAGCACCGAGACGCACGCCGACGCGGGCGACAAGGCCAACGACCAGCTGCGCGTGGACGCCGCCGAGCTGCGCGTCAAGGTGGTCGGCGAGGGCGGCAACCTGGGCCTGACCCAGGACGCGCGGATCGAGTTCGCCCGCGCGGGCGGTCGGATCAACACCGACTTCATCGACAACTCCGCCGGTGTGGACACCTCCGACCACGAGGTCAACATCAAGATCATGCTCGACCGCGAGGTGCGGTCGGGCAAGCTGGACAAGGCCGACCGCGACCAGCTGTTCATCGACATGACCGACGAGGTCGCCGAGCTGGTCCTGGACAACAACGACGCGCAGAACACCGTGCTGGCCGCCGCTCGCAAGCAGGACGGCCAGATGCTGCACGTCCACGGCCGCTACATGCGCCACCTGGAGCGCACCAGGGTGCTCAAGCGCAAGCAGGAGGACCTGCCCTCCGACAAGACGATCGCGGAGCGGCGCGCGGCGGGCAGGGGCCTGACCAGCCCGGAGTTCGCCACGCTGCTGTCGTACACCAAGATCAGCCTCAAGGACCAGCTCGAGCTGTCCGACCTGGCCGAGGACCCCTACCTGACCGACACCCTGACGGCGTACTTCCCGACGCCCCTGCGGTCGGAGCGCTTCGCCGAGGGCGTGCGCTCCCACCCGCTGCGCCGGGAGATCATCGTCAACCAGGTCGTCAACCAGATGGTCAACCGCTCCGGTCTGACCTTCGCGTTCCGGCTCAACGAGGAACTGGGCTCCAGCTCCGCCGACATCGCCCGCGCCTACCTGGTGGTGCAGGACGTGCTGGGGCTGCGCCGGTTCTGGAGCAGGCTGGAGGAGCTGGACCACGAGATCTCGATGGACAGCCAGCTCGTCCTGCTGCTGGAGGCGCGCAAGCTCGCCGAGCGCTCCGCCCGGTGGCTGCTGCGCAACCGCACCTTCCCCTTCGACATCAGCAGCGAGATCGGCTACTTCGCCGACGGCGTGGGCGAGGTGCTGCCGCAGCTGGTCGATCTGCTGCGGGGACGCGACCGCGAGGCCTTCGTCGAGCGCCGCGACCGCTACACGTCGATGGGCGTGCCGACCGAGCTGGCCGAGCGGGTGGCCGTGATGGTGCCCGCCTACTCCACGCTGGACCTGGTGGAGATCGCCCAGCGCACCGGTCGCCCGGTGGAGAAGGTCGCCGAGCTCTACTTCGAGCTGGCCGACCGGCTCAACATCAGCTGGTGGCGCGAGCGCGTCATCGACCTGCCGCGCGACGACCGGTGGGTGACGACGGCGCGCTCCTCGCTGCGCGACGACCTGTACGCGGCGCACGCCGACCTGACCGCGCGGGTGCTGGAGAGCGGTCCGGCGCAGGAGCCCTCCGAGTTGATCGCCGCGTGGATCGACCAGAACGGCGACCGGGTGCAGCGCGCCGGGATCACGCTGTCGGAGATCCAGGAGAACGAGCGCTTCGACCTGGCCACGCTGTCCGTGGCGCTGCGGTCCTTCCGCGGCCTGGTGGGCTAGCGCCCGGCAGGGGCGGCCCACCCGGCCCAGCCCCCGTCCGACCCCGACGGGCTCCCCGCGCAGGTGCGCGCGGGGAGCCCGTCCCCCGTTTGGGGCCTACACTGGGGTCCGTGGCAGAACTGGACCCAGCAGAGAAGATCAAGGACCTCGCGGCGACCCTGGCGAGCGTCAGCGCCGTGTTGGACCTGGAGGCCATGCACACGCAGATCGCCGAACTGCGCGAGCAGTCCGCGGACCCCGAGCTGTGGGCCGACCAGGACAACGCGCAGAAGGTGACGCGCCAGCTCTCCAGCCTGGAGTCCATGGTCAACAAGATCAACGGCATCGGCCAGCGGCTCGACGACCTCGGCGTGCTCTACGAGCTGGCCGAGGCCGAGGACGACGCCGACACCAGGGTCGAGGCCGACCGCGAGCTCGACCAGCTGCGCAAGGAGATCGGCGAGCTGGAGGTGCGCACCCTCCTCAACGGGCCGCACGACGAGCGCGAGGCCATCGTCACGATCAACTCCCAGGCGGGCGGCGTGGACGCCGCGGACTGGGCGCAGATGCTCCAGCGCATGTACCTGCGCTGGGCCGAGCGGCACGGCTACCCCACGGACGTCTACGAGACCTCCTACGCCGAGGAGGCGGGCATCAAGTCCACCTCCTTCGCCGTCAAGACCCCGTTCGCCTACGGCACCCTGCGCGGCGAGCACGGCACGCACCGCCTGGTGCGCATCTCGCCGTTCGACAACCAGAACCGGCGTCAGACCTCGTTCGCGGGCGTGGACGTCGTCCCGGTGGTGGAGCAGAGCGACCACATCGAGATCGACGACGGCGACCTGCGGGTGGACGTGTACCGCTCCAGCGGCCCCGGCGGCCAGGGCGTCAACACCACCGACTCGGCGGTGCGCATCACCCACCTGCCGACCGGCATCGTGGTGTCCTGCCAGAACGAGCGGTCGCAGCTGCAGAACAAGGCCACGGCCATGTCGATGCTCCAGGCCAAGCTGCTGGCGCGCAAGCGCGAGGAGGAGCAGGCGGCGCTGGACGAGATCCGCGGCGACTCGGTGAGCAGCTGGGGCACCCAGATGCGCAACTACGTCCTGCACCCCTACCAGAGCGTCAAGGACGTGCGCACCGGCGCCGAGACCGGCAACACCTCGGGTGTGCTGGACGGTGACATCGACGAGTTCATCGACGCCGAGATCCGCTGGATGCGCAGCCGGGAGCGCTCCGAGGACGCCTAGCGGCACCCTCCCCGGCGGCCCCGCCCCGGGGGGAACTCCCTCCGCCCTTGCGCGCCGCGCCGCGGCGCGGTCACCGCGCCGCCCCTCCCGGGGACGCGGCGGCGAGCCGGACGCGGGTCCCGGCGCCCCCGGGCGCCGGGACCTTCCGCGGCCGGGCCGGTCCCGGCGGGGGCCGCGGACACGCCCGGTCGCGACGGCGGCACCCCGCGTGAGCGGGCGGGACGCATGTGGCCATTGTGTCCCAATGGTGATGATCACGTCTCCGCAGTTTTACCGAAACTACTATATGTGAACGTTATCATCGGTTGACGCCTCCGATATGCTCGAGGCTGTTGTCCGATGGTGCACTGATCTTCGGGTGTGAGGCGACCGGGACAATCCGGGCCGCTCCCCCCTCTACACTGTCGGTTGGCCATGTGGCCGGTACGATCCCGCGCGGAGTGCCCTCCACTGCGGGTGCCCATACCTTCGAGAACCTTGTGATGCGCCTGTGATCCACTTCGATAACGTCACCAAGGTCTACCCGACCCAGAAGCGCCCCGCGCTCGACGGCGTTTCCATTGACGTAGACAAGGGCGAGTTCGTCTTCCTGGTCGGTCCGTCCGGCTCCGGCAAGTCGACCTTCCTCCGCTTGGTCCTCAAGGAGGAGAAGCCCGACAAGGGACGTGTGCACGTCGCCGGCAAGGACCTGGCGCGCCTGTCCAACTGGAAGGTCCCCCACCTGCGCCGCCGTATCGGCTGCGTCTTCCAGGACTTCCGCCTGCTGCCGAACAAGAACGTCTTCGAGAACGTCGCCTTCGCGCTGGAGGTCATCGGCAAGCCCCGCCGCTTCATCCGCAAGGTCGTCCCGGAGGTCGTCGAACTCGTCGGCCTGGAGGGCAAGGCCGGGCGGATGCCCAACGAACTCTCCGGCGGTGAGCAGCAGCGCGTGGCCATCGCCCGCGCGTTCGTCAACCGTCCCCAGATCCTGCTGGCCGACGAGCCCACGGGCAACATCGACCCCGCGACCTCCATCGGCATCATGAAGGTGCTGGACCGAATCAACCGCACGGGCACCACCGTCGTCATGGCGACCCACGACGCCGCCATCGTCGACTCGATGCGCAAGCGCGTGATCGAGCTTGAAGAGGGCTTGGTAGTGCGCGACCAGACGCGCGGCGTCTACGGCCAGGCGTACTGACCTCCCGCTGCGAGGACCGGCGCGGCGAAGCCCCGAAGGATGGACCTTTAACAGATCATGCGAGCACAATTCGTTCTCTCCGAGACGTGGATCGGCCTTCGCCGAAACCTGACGATGACCATCGCGGTCATCACGACGGTGGCCATCTCACTGACTCTTTTCGGCGCCGGTCTACTGGTCAACCAGCAGGTCTCCGAGATGCGCAGTTACTGGGACGAGCGGATCACGCTCACCATCTACATGTGCACCGAGATCTCGCCCACCACGGCCTGCCAGGAGAACGGCCCGGCCACCGACGAGGACCGCCAGGCCCTGGAGCAGACCCTCGAAGGCCTGGCCCAGGTGCAGGACTACACCTACCTCACCGCGGCCGAGGCCTGGCAGGACTTCCAGGACCGGCTCGGCTCCTCCAACGAGGCGCTGGCCAACGCCGCGCAGGAGGGTGACATCCCGGACAACTACCGGGTGCAGCTCACCGACCCCTCCCAGTACCAGACCGTGCGCTCGGCGGTGGAGGGAGCCCCGGGCGTCGACAGCATCTCCGACGACCAGCTCGTGCTGGAGCAGTTCTTCGGGCTGCTGGACGGTCTGCGCGCGGCCGCCCTCGTGCTCGCGGGTGTCCAGCTGGCCGCCGCCGCGCTGCTGATCGGCAACACCATCCGGCTGTCGGCCTACAGCCGCCGCCGGGAGACCGGCATCATGCGTCTGGTCGGCGCGTCGAACTTCTACATCCAGCTGCCGTTCCTGCTGGAGGGCGCGGTCGCCGGCCTCATCGGCGGTCTGATCGCCTCCGGCTTCATCGTGGCAACCCGCTACACCCTGCTCACGCAGATCGAGGACTGGTTCCAGTTCGACGTGGCCCTGGGCGCGGGTTCGCTGATGTACGTCATCGGCGTCTCGATGATCCTCGGCATCCTGCTGTGCACCATCACCTCGTTCCTCACCCTGCGCCGCTACCTCAAGATCTGACACGGCCGCCTGGGGCGGGGAGGATTCGACACCGGGGGGCCTCGTGCCCCCCGGACGTATGAAGGGACACACCTGTGGCACGGGAGACCGGGCGCAAGCTCATCGCGCAGAACCGCCGGGCCCGGCACGACTACCACATCGACGAGACCTACGAGGCGGGCCTCGTCCTCACCGGTACCGAGGTCAAGTCGCTGCGGCAGGGCCGCGCCTCCCTCGTGGACGGCTTCGCGCACATCAACGACGGCGAGGTGTGGCTGGAGAACGTCCACATCCCCGAGTACTCCCAGGGAACCTGGACCAACCACGCCGCCCGACGATCGCGTAAGCTACTCCTGCACCGCGAGCAGATCTCCCGGCTGATCGGCAAGACCCGGGAACCCGGCTTCACGCTCGTCCCGCTGTCCCTGTACTTCAGTGACGGGCGCGCCAAGGTGGAGATCGCTCTGGCCCGCGGTAAGCGTGAGTACGACAAGCGCCACGACATCGCCGAGCGCGAGGCGAAGCGCGACATGGAACGCGCCCTGCGCCGCCGTCGATGAGGCAGCCGAAAGGAACACACACGGTGTCCCCCCGTCCCCTCGGCCGGTTCACGGCCGCCGGCAGCGGCCTGCTCCTCGCCGCCGCCCTGGTCGCGTGCACACCGCACCCCAGTCCCGAGGTGGCGGTCAGGTCCTTCCTGCTCGCCTGGCAGGACGGTGACCACGAGACCGCCGCCGCCTACACCGACGGAGACCCCGCACAGGTGTCCGCGGCCCTCACGGACATGCGCGAGCAGCTCGACCTGGCCTCCCTGCGGTTCCAGCTCGGACCCATCTCCCGCGAGGGCGATTCGGCGCAGGCCGAGTTCGGTGTCAACGCCGACCTCGGCATCGGCGACCCGACCTGGAACTACACCGGGCGCATGCCCCTGGAGTGGGGCCCCGACGGCTGGCTCATCTCCTGGTCCACGAGCGTGCTGCACCCCGACCTGAGCGAGGAGGAGCGCCTCGCGGTCAGCTACGAGAGCCAGGAGCGCGGCCAGATCCTCGACCGCGAGGGCGAGCCGCTGGTCACCGCGGACAGTGTGACGGCCTTCGGCGTCTACCCCGCGGACATGGAGGACAAGGAGGCCGGGGTCACCCAGCTCGCCGAACTCCTCGACGAGGACCCCGACCCGCTCCTGAACCGGGTGCGCTCCGCACCGCCCGAGCAGTTCCAGCCGCTGGTGCTCATGCGCGGCTCCAGCGTGGACGAGACGCTGCTGAGCGAGGCCTCGAGGATCTCCGGGGTGGACACCCAGGAGGTCCAGGTCAACCTGACGCCCTCGGTGTCGCCGTTCCTGCTGGGCGAGGTCGCCGGGACCGCCGAGCACCGGGTCTCCTCCCGCGTGCCCGGCTCCTACCAGGCGGGCGACACCGTCGGCCTGAACGGGCTCCAGAACATCTTCCAGCACGAGCTGGCCGGTTCGGGCACCACCCAGGTGGTCTCCCTGGACCAGGACGGACAGGTCACCGACGTCCTGCAGGCGTGGGAGGGCTCGCTCAGCGGGGCCATCGACACCACCCTGGACCTGGACGTGCAGCGGGCCGCCGAGAACGCGCTGGCGACGGTGCCGGGCAACGGCTACCTGGTGGCGGTCGACACCGGCAGCGGCGAGGTCCTGGCCGCTGCGAGCGCCTCGGGCAGCACCGCGGACGACAACGCCTTCACCGGCTCCTACCTGCCGGGCAGCACCTTCGGCATGGTCACCGCCCTGGCCGCCCTGGAGTCGGGTGCGGCCACCCCCGAGAGCGAGGTGCCCTGCGGCTACTCCGCGGAGATCGGCGGACGCACCTTCGTCAACCCGGGTGGCGGGGCCCTGCTCGACCAGGCCACCCTGGCCCGCAACATCACCTTCAGCTGCAACGTCGGCTTCGCGGGCCTGGGCGCCGAGGTGGGGCCGGAGGCGATCGCCGAGACCGCCGGACGGGTGGGCATCGGCGCCGAGTGGCAGCTGCCCGTCCCGGCCTCCTCGGGTTCGGTGGCCGTGGAGGAGGGCGAGGAGAACGTGGCCGCGGCCATGATCGGCGAGCACGGCGTGCGGGTCAGCCCGCTGTCCATGGCCCTGGTCGCCGCCGCGGTCGCGGACGGCACGTGGAACGCGCCGGCCCTGGTGCCGGAGGAGGGCCCGGACCCGATCGGGGCCGCCACCCTGGACGACGCCCACCTGGAGGTGGTCCGCACCGGGCTGCGCGACGCGGTGACCAACCGCATGCCCGAGCTGCTCGCCACCGGGGGAGAGGTCTACGGGCAGGCGGCCCGCGTGGAGCAGGGCGACACCTCGCTGCACTGGTTCGTCGGCTACAAGGACGACGTGGCCTTCGCCGTCCTGGCCGAGGCCGACCCGGCGACGACCCTGGTGTCGCAGCACGCGGTGAACGCCGCGGGCTCCTTCCTCGACGGGATGGCCAACGGGGTGCCCGAGGGGGCCCCCGCCGGGCCGACCACCGGCGAGCAGGTGCCCGGCGGTCCCACGACCACCGAGGGCGTGGGCCTGCCCTCGGAGCAGACGGATCCGACGCAGACCGGACCGACGGGGCCGACCAACCAGGCCGACCTGACGGGCACGGAGGAGACCGGCTGGTAGGGCCGGCCGGTCGGCGGCTCCGGTCACCGTTCCTTCTGAACAGGGCAGAACCCGGCAAAGAGCGGACCCTCGGGCAACCTCCCGGGGGTCCGCCCGCGTCTTCCCCTATGACTGGGCCGCGACAGGGGGTAGCGGACCAGTGAGGGGCAGGACCTCATCTCGGGGGAGATCCTGTCGTTTCCCAAGGTCGGCCCGACCCTGCCGACCGCCCCCGCGGGCCGCGTCGACCACCTCTTGCGTCCGCGCCCGCGGGGGTTTCTCCCCGTCCGGGCCCGGCGGCCGCGGATTCCCCTCCGCTACCGGGAATCAGCTTGGCCCCTGTACTGTTCAACAGGTAGAGTGACGGACGCGCGAGCGTTCGCCGCTCGCATGTCGGCCGCCCCGCCTGGCGGGGAGGCCGTGACAATTCCACAGGGGGTGATCGGTTTCGACTTCGGTAGTCGTTCCAGGGGAAGCGGGTCGAGGGTTGCGTTTGTGACCTCGTTAATCCTGCATTCGCGTAAACACAAGTGCCAATTCTAAGCGCACTGAGTTCGCTCTCGCTGCCTAAGCGATAGCGTCTCTGTCGGCCTGGGCTCGTCATCGGCCCAGATCCCGGCATCAGCTAGATGACTTACCGCTCAGATCAGGCCACGGGGCCTGAGCGGGACATCTTCGTGGCTGGGCCTGTCAGCGATGTGTCCGTGCAAGCGCTGAGGCCGAGTAGAACGACAGCGCGGACTGCACCCGGAGAAGCCCTGGCTCGGTGCTGAAGGACGCGGGTTCGATTCCCGCCACCTCCACGTGTTGCGCGGGCTGCTGCTCGCCGGTCTTCGACCGGCTCGCCGCAGCCCGCGATGCTTTCCGGGGGAGACCCCCCGAACCCCCCGAGGCGCCCCCCTGTGGTTGGGGCCGCGCTGGTCGGCGGAGTGGGTGGGGCTGTTGCTGGCGACGTGAGGCTTCGCCCCGTGGGGCGGGGTTGTCCACGGCGCTTCTCGGGCCCCGGATTCTCTGAGGCACCCCTCTGCGGCTCTGGTCGGTGGGGTTGTTCCTGGTCCCGCGAGGCTTCGCCCCGCGGGACGGGGCCGTCCGCGACGCCTTCATCGAGCCCGCTTTCGTGTGTCTGGTTTCTTTCGGCCCCTGGCCTGCCTGTTCGTGGCGGCTCAGGGGCGTTTTTCGTGTCTGGGGTCGGTACGGCTAGATAGGTTGCGATACTACCTAGGTAGCTCTATGGTCTAGGTAGCGAACACGAATGAAGGGGGAGCCGCGCATGGACCGCCGCGCGAGCTGGCTCAAGGGAGTGCTGGACCTCCTGGTCCTGGCCAGCCTGACCGGGGGCGAGAGCTACGGGTACGCGATCGCCAGGCGGCTGGACGAGTCCGGTTTCGGCAGGATCCGGGGCGGCACGCTCTACCCCGTGCTCAACCGGCTGGAGGAGGCCGGGCTCGTGGACGCCGAGTACCGGACGGCCGAGAAGGGCCCGGGCCGCCGCTACTACGTACTGACCGACGAGGGCCGCGCCGTCCTGAGCGAACAGGGCGCGGCCTGGATGGAGTTCGACGCCTCGGTGCGCTCGGTACTCGAAGAGGGGGGAATCCGATGAGCGACTACTTCACCCGGCTCGCGGAGCTGCTGGGCGAACGCGGTGTGGACGCGGACAGGTCACGCGTCCTGCTGGAGGACCTGGCCGCGCACACGGCCGAGAGCGGAGCCGACCCGGAGGAGGAGTTCGGCCCGGCCGAGGAGTTCGCCGAGGCCCTGGCGCCCCCGACCGGCGCGCGGGACGAGGCCGCCGCGGAGCCGGACGTGCTGGTCTGGTCGGCCGACGCCTTCGAGGGCCCCGCCCGGCTGGCCGCGATGGGCGCCCAGGGCTGGGAGGTGGAGCGGGTGGACCGGCTCGGCCGCTTCGTCAGCCGCCGCGCCCCCGAGCGGCCGCAGACCTGGGAGTACCGCCAGGAGCTCAGCCCCGGCCCGGGCGACCGCGAGCGCCTCGTCCAGCGCCTGGCCCCCGAGGGCTGGGAGCCGTGCGGCCACTGGTCGGTCCTGGCCTACTTCAAACGCCCCGGGTCGGCCACCTCCGGGCCTGCGGCCGAACTGGCCTCTCCGCCCGCGCCCGGCCCCCGCCGCTACTTCCTGGGCTGGAGGGGCGCACTGACCATCGGCGCCTGCCTGCTGATCACGGTGGTCGCGGGGACCTGGTCGGTCCTGCGGCTGGCGGACAGGGCGGAGGGCGCCGCCGGCTGGGCTGGGTTCGCGGTCGGCGCGGTTCTCGGCGCGCTCCTGGTCATCGGGCTCCTGCGGGGTGCCGTGCGGCTCGCGGCGGCCCGGCGCGACCCCGGCGGAAGGCGCTCCGGGAGGGCGGGGGTACCGCACTCCCGGTGACTTTCCGGGTACGGTCGGATCCGAGGCGGCGAACCGGGGCCGCGACGAAAGCGTTATCCTCTTTGACCCCCCGACCCCGTATCCGCGGGTGAGCGAGAGCCTTCGACCGAAAGCCTTCCGATGCCGAAGAAGACAGCCGCCTCCCTCAACGCCAACCGGTCCTCCCTGGTGCACAAGGTGCGCTACGCGCTGCGCAACCCCGGCAAGGTGGTGCCGTACGTGCGCCGCTCCGCCCGTGACCTGCGGCTGCGCCTGACCCACCGCGACCACGTGGACTACTACCGGGCGGTGATGGCCTCCGACGCCGCCCGCGACCCCAGGTCGGCCGTGGGCAGCCAGAGTCAGGAGCGCTGGCTGGCGCTGGGGCAGATGCAGTTCGACTACCTGGTCGAACACGGTCTCAGACCGGAGCACAGGATGCTCGACATCGGCTGCGGGAACCTGCGCGCCGGGTGGCGGCTGATCGACTACCTCGACCCGGGCGGCTACTACGGGATCGACATCTCCCCGGACATCCTCATCGCCGCCAAGGGCGTGCTGGCCGAGCGCGGGTTGCAGGAGAAGCTGCCGCACCTGACCATCACGCGGGACCTGACCTTCTCCTTCCTGCCGGAGGGCTACTTCGACGTCGTCCACGCGCACAGCGTGTTCTCGCACTCGCCCATCGAGGTGATCGACGAGTGCCTGGCCAACGTCGAGCGGGTCCTGGCGCCGGGCGGGTTCTTCGACTTCACCTACGACCGGACCGAGGGAGTCGAGCACCAGGTGCTGCGGGAGGACTTCTACTACCGGACCGAAACGCTGATCACCCTCGCGGAGAAGCACGGGCTGTCGGCCCGGTTCATGGAGGACTGGGAGAAGCGCCCGCACGGCCAGTCCAAGATCCGCGTCACCGCGCGCGGCTGACCGGGTGCCTCCGCGGGCCCCGGGACGGCTCGGGCGTCCTCGGCGCGTGCCGTGGGCGCGGGGCCGCCGGCGGCCCCGCGCCGGGCGGTGTCAGAAGCCGGAGACCGGGCGCGGCGTGTAGTGGCGCTCCAGCTCCGCCACCTCGTCGTCGGTCAGCTCCAGCGACAGCGACGCGATCGCGTCGTCCAGGTGGTGCGGCCTGGTGGCGCCGATGATCGGCGAGGTCACCGCGGGATTCCGCGACACCCAGGCCAGGGCGATCCGCGCACGGGGAACACCGCGCCTCCGGGCGACCGCGCCGACGGCGTCCGCGATCGACCGGTCCGCCTCCGCGTACAGCCGCGAGCCGAACGCGTCACCGCGGCTGCGCGCCGTCTCCTCCTCCCACGCGCGGGTGAGCCGACCGCGCGCCAGAGGGCTCCACGGGATGACCCCGATGCCCTCGTCCGCGCACAGGGGCAGCATCTCCCGCTCCTCCTCGCGGTAGAGCAGGTTGTAGTGGTTCTGCATGGTGGCGAACCTGGTCCAGCCGTTGACGTCGGCGACCCTCAGCGCCTTGGCGAACTGCCAGGCGTGCATCGAGGAGGCGCCCACGTAGCGCGCCTTGCCCGCCCTGACCACGTCGTGCAGGGCCTCGACGGTCTCCTCGATCGGCGTGGCGGGGTCCCAGCGGTGGATCTGGTACAGGTCCACGTAGTCGGTGCCCAGGCGCCGCAGGCTGTGGTCGATCTCGGTGAGGATCGCCTTGCGCGAGAGCCCGCCGCCGTTGGGGCCCGGGCGGGTGCGGCCGAACACCTTGGTGGCCAGCACGATCTGGTCGCGGTCGGCGTACTCGGCCAGGGCGCGGCCGACGATCTCCTCGCTGCTGCCGTCCGAGTAGGTGTTGGCGGTGTCGAAGAAGTTGACGCCCGCCTCGACCGCCTGGCGGATGAAGGGTCTGCTGGCCTCCTCGTCCAGGGTCCAGTCGTGGGTGCCCCTGGCGGGGTCTCCGTAACTCATGCAGCCGAGGGTGACGCGGGAGACGTCGAGTCCGGTCCGGCCCAGCTTGACGTAGTCCACGGGCTCGCCTTCCGTCGAGGGGTGGGGACGGCACGACTCTAGGGTGCCGGGGTGCGGGCTCCCGGCCCGGCCTCCAGGAATCTACGTCGTAAAGCTCCGTGGGAAAGCCAGGCCGGTACGCGGACGGGTGCGGTGCGACCGGCACCGCACCCGTCCCGCGCGGCCGTCACGCCTCGGTGGCTCCCACGAGCCAGGCGACCTTGTGGGCCGTGACGCCGAGGCTCCCACTGCTGCCGAGGTAGACCCCGAACGAGGCGATGAACGCGTAGTCGTGTTCTCGGCGCTCACAGATCACGTCCTCAACCGCACACGCGGATGACGGGTTGCGCACGCGCAGGCAGGGCGACGACTGTTCGTCGACCACGTCCGCCCGCACGTCGTAACGGGACAGTTCCGCGGCGAGTTTGCCGAGGTGCTCGTGCTCCTCGGAGGGCACACGGGTCGGCTGCTCGTCCCTCGTCTGTCTCGACTTGGCCATGGCGCAGATCCTTTCGTGTCGAGCGTGGTGGCTCTCCTCGATGCCCTGTCGCCATTGTCACCCAGGGTTATATTACTAGTCCGTAACGCGGTTACGACACGCCGTTACTCCACCCAGGCGCCCTCGTACACCACCTCGCGGACTCCGAGGTCGTCGTCGAGCACGACGAGGTCGGCGCGCCCTCCGACCTCGATCCGGCCCACCCCGTCCAGCCCCAGCGCCGCGGCCGGAACCGACGACGCCGATCGCACGGCCTCGGGCACGCCGACGCCCAGGCTCCGCACGGCGTTGCGCACCGCCTGGGGCAGGACGATCGTGCTGGAGGCGATCGTGCCGCTCTCCGCCAGGCGCGCCTCGCCGCCGCTCACCCGCACCCGCAGGTCGCCCAGCGTGTACTCGCCGTCGCCCAGGCCCGTCGCCGACATCGCGTCCGTCACCAGGGACACCCTGTCCGCGCCCGCGGCGTCGAAGACCAGCCCGGCCGCGCCCGGGTGGACGTGCACGTTGTCCAGGATCAGCTCGACCGTCACGCGCTCGTCGCCCAGCGCGGCGGCGATCGGCCCCGGGTCGCGGTGGCCCAGCGGACGCATCGCGTTGTACAGGTGGGTGGCCACCGACGCCCCCGCGTCGAAGGCCGCCAGCGTCTGCTCGTAGGTGGCCTCGGTGTGCCCCACCGCCGCCACCACGCCGGAGGAGGCCGCCGCGCCGATCAGGTCCAGCGCTCCGGGCAGCTCCGGGGCCACCGTGACCATGCGCACGTGCCCCCGCCCGGCCTTGAGCCAGCGGTCGAACTCGGCGGTGTCGGGGTCGCGGAGCAGGTCGGGGTCGTGCGCCCCGCACCTGGCCCGGGAGATGAAGGGGCCCTCCAGGTAGATGCCCGCCAGCTCGCCCGCGTCGCACAGTTCGGCCAGCGCCGCCACCTGGCGCAGGGTGTCCTCCGGGGTGGCCGCCACGAGGCCGCCCACCAGCGCGGTCACGCCCCGGGAGCGGTTGAACGCGATCGTCTCACGGACGCCCTCGGGGTCGGTCTCGGTGAACGCGTGCCCGGCGCCGCCGTGGACGTGGGTGTCCACCATGCCGGGGACGACCCAGGCGCCGCCGAGGTCGCGGCCGCCGGGAACGGGTCCGTCCGAACCCAGCGCGGCCACGCGGCCGTTCTCGATCCTCAACCATCCTTCGTGGACCCCGTCGGGGGTCACGACGCGCGCGTTGGTGAGTGTGACGGGGGTGTGGGCCATGTGAGGGGTTCCTCGTGCTCGTCTCGTCGGTGTGTGTCGCACATTACACAGGCCTTCGGAGTCGTCACCGCGGGCTTCCGTATTGCCTGCGGAGCTGGGTGATCCCGCTTCCTGGGACGGCTGTCCGAGGGGTGGACCGCCCACCGTGGTGCGCGCACGCATTGACGATAACGGCCGGGGCGCTTCATGATGGAGACATGTCCGCCGGTGAGCTGCTTGTCCAGCGCCTGCATGTCGATCTGAGACAGCAGGCGAGCGCGCTCTGTCGTAGCTAGCGCCCTGCGGGGTTTCGCCCCGCGCCTTTCGTGCCCCGTCGCACGTGCCCTGTCGCAGACACCGGACGCTCATCTCTTCCCCTGGGTCCCGTGGGGACCGCCCCGCGGTCGCCCAAGCAGACCTGCCAGGCCCGACACGGGCGGTTTTCGGACAGCGTGGTCCGCTCCCGCCGTGTCGGAGGCGAGGAACCGCGAGAGTCCAAGGACGTTCGTCACCCCTCCTTCCGGTGTCAACCGCCCCGCCGTCCTCCCCGGCTGGTGTCTCCTCCGATCCCGGCTCGCTCTGTTCGAACCCAGGAGTTCTCGCATGACCCGCTTCACCGTGCTCGTCGCCGCCCCCCAGATCCGTTCCTCCGTCCGCGACGCCGCCCTGCGCGCGGCCTCCGAGGTCGCCGCCCGCGCGGGTGTCGACTCCCGCCCCGACGTCATCGACATCGCCGAACTCGGCGCCGAACTGCTCTCGGAGTCCTCCGCCGCGGTCGAGGCCGCGCTGGCGAAGGTGCGCGAGAGCGACGTCCTGCTCGTGGCCTCCCCGCAGGCGCACGGCACCTACACCGGGCTGCTGAAGGTCTTCCTCGACCGCCTGCCCGAGCTGGGACTGGGCCACACGGTCGCGGTTCCGCTGGCGGTCGTGGAGGACCTGCGCAACAGCCGGGGCATCGAGGAGGACCTGCGTATCCTGCTGGCCGACCTGGGCGCCTGGGTGGCCGAGCCCGGCCTGATCCTGGCCGAGGGGGAGACCGGCCAGCCCGACAGCGTGGTGCGGGCGTGGGCCGACGTCGCCGCCCCGGGCCTGCGCGAGGCCGTGTCGGTGGCCGTCTGAGCGGGGTCGCCGCGGCGGTCCCGTAGCGGCGGGTCCGTGGTGGCAGGGGAGACGCGCAGGAGTGTCCCGCCTTCTCCCCGGCCTCCGCGGGGGCCGCACGCCGCTCCCTCGTCTTCGCCGTCCCCGCCTACGTCCGCCTCCTCCGCGCGCCCGTGTGCGGCCTACGCGTGGGCGCGTTTGCGGCTCGTGTCCGCCTCGGCGGCCGCCACGTTGCCGCGGACCAGGACGACCACGACGAGGGTGAGGGCGAATCCGCCCACGCGCAGGGCCAGCATGACGGAGTCGTCGGGCAGCCGCTCGCCGAACAGGATCGTGCCCATGACGACCATGAACACGTTGCCCACGACGTTGGACACCGGAGCGGTGATGGAGGCGCGCGAGCGCTGGAGCGAGGTCTGGAAGAGGACGATGCCCACCGCCCAGCCCACCGCGTACAGGTAGGGGTAGGGCGACAGCAGCGCGGGGACGATCGCGCCCCACAGGCCGTGGTCGGCCAGCAGGCCGCCCAGCCCCTTGCCCTGGAGGCCCGCGCTGCCCTGGGCGAAGCCCGCGGCCGCGCCCAGGGCGGCGGCGGACACGTAGCGGCCGCGGCCGCCGGCCAGGCCCACGACGACCAGGCACACCGCCACGGTGAGCAGGCTGACGGTGATGAGCAGCGGTGCGTCGGCGGTGGTGCCGGTCTCGGCGCCCTCGGCGGTGGACAGGCTGAGCAGGCCGAGCGCGACCGGCATGATGCCGAGGGCCACGTACTCGCCCCGTGTGACGCGCTCGCCCAGGACGAGGGTGATGACGAGGATGCCGCACGCGACCCCGGCGGCGAAGGCGGGCTGGGCCACGGACACGGGCGCCAGACCGAGCGAGACGATCAGGCCGACGCTGCCCACGGCGGCGAAGAGGCAGCCGAGCACCCAGCGGGGGTTGGTGAGCAGGACCCGGGCCAGGTGGAGGGGGCGGTTGATCGAGATCGACTCCGCGCCGTGCAGGGCGCGCTGTTCCACGGTCAGGCCGACGGTGTAGACCACCGCGGACAGCAGGGCTACCACGAGTCCGGTCACGGGGGTCCTGCTTTCCGTCGGGGCGCGGAGTCGAGAGGGCGGGGGCGGCCGCTAACGTCGGTGTAGGCGGTTCCGCTCGACCGCAGCGAGTTGACGAATTATATATAACCAGTTCTAGTCTTGTCTGACGAACCCCCTGCTGGGGGTAGAACCCGTTCTGGGAACGCAGGGGGCGCGGTGCGCGGATCCGACGAACGCTCCGTGTGGTGGTCGCGCGTGGCCGACCGCTTCGGCAGGCTTCGGTTCCGCTGGCCCGGACCGCGCCGCTCCCGGCCCGGCGAACCGGGGCGGGACCGCCCGCGAGCGCCGCGTCTGGCGTTGCTCCTGGACCGGTGGCCCCGCCGGCTCCGCCTCACGTTGCTCCGGCCCCGCTGGGACAGCCACTCCCGTTTCGAACCCGGGCCCCTGGGGCTGCTCGGCGTCATGCTCTCGGCGATGGCGGTCACCCTGCTGCTGATCCAGAGCGGCTCCGGGGGAGGCGCCGCGGAGGGCGGGCGCGCCGAGGAGCCCGTCACCGTGCCGGGCCCGCCGGACGGCGAACTGCGCGTCATGGTCGTCGGCGACTCGCTCTCCCAGGGCAGCAGCGGCGACTACACCTGGCGCTATCGCCTGTGGTCCCACCTGCGCGAGGCCGGGGTGGAGGTGGACTTCGTCGGCCCCTACGACGGCGTGTACGGGTTGGCGGACCGCGAGTTCGGCAAACAGGACTACGCCGACCCCGACTTCGACACCGACCACGCCGCCCGCTGGGGCACCACCGCGCAGGACCTGTCCACCGGGGCCGCGCGGGTGGCCGCCGAGTACCGGCCGCACTACCTGCTCCTCCTGGCCGGTACCGAGGACATCCTGGCGGGGGAGGACGCCGACAGCGCGCTGGAGGGGGTGGGCGAGACGGTGTCCACGGTGCGCGTCGTGCGGGGGCAGACCCGGTTCGTCCTCGGGGAGCTCCCGCCGGTGGAGGACCCGCGGGCCAACGCCGAGATCGACCGGTTCAACATGGGTCTGGTCGACCTCGCCGCTCAGCTCACCTCCAGCGAATCGCCCGTGGTGGTCGCGCGGGTCGCCGACGGGTACGCCCCGGCCAGCGACAACTGGGACGAGGCGCACCCCAACGCGCGCGGCGAGCTGAGGATCGCGGCGGCCTTCGCCGACGCGCTCGCCGAACCGCTGGGGGTCGGACCGGCCTACCGGCGGCCGCTGCCGGAACCGGCGGTGGGGCCCACGAGCGCGCCCGAGCCGGTGGCGGAGGAGTCAGAGGACGGCCTCGTGCTCAGTTGGGAGGCCGTGCCCGGTGCGACCGGCTACCGGGTGGTGCAGCGGCGCGTGGGGCCGGACCCGGACGAGGCCGTCGTGCTTCCCGTGGACGTGCGCGCCGACGGGGACAGCCGTTCCGTGCTGGTGGGGGCGCTCTTCAGCGGAGCCCGCTACGAGTTCGTGGTGCGCTCGTTCAAGGGCCGGGACGAGGGGGTGGAGTCCGAGCCCCTCCCGTGGGTGTGGGACGACGATCCGCCGCCGGGGCCGTCCTGGCTGCGCGTCGTCGACGGCGGGGCGACCGTGGAGTGGGAGGAGGTCGAGGAGGCCTCCCACTACGAGGTGTGGGTGCGCGCGTTGGACTGCGGGGTCGCCGACGACCGGCGGGCGCCCGTGGACGGCGGCCCGTACGCGTCCCCGGAGGGTGACCACGCCTCGGAGGAACCCGTCGAATCGCCCGTCCCCAGCGGCGGGCCGTCCGACCCCGTGCCCGACGCGGACCCCGGTCCGCGGCCCACCCCCACGCCCGCTCCGGCCCCCACGCCGTCCGTGCCGGAACCCGAGCCCGTCACGCCCGGCTCGGACTGCGAGCGCCGTGACGGGCTCGGCCCCGGGGACGGGCGGGGGTGGCGCACGCTGGGCCCGGCGGGGGAGGAGCCGCGCTGGTCGGTGACGGTGTCGGGCCCCTACGAACTCGTGGTCCGCTCCTACCGCGACTACGTGGAGGGCGGCTACTCCGACAGCGTTCTGCTCGCGCGGGGCTGACGGCGGGCCGAGGGGTTGCTTTCCAGGGGCGGAGGTCGACGGTGTCGTTCACAGGGCTGAGGGTCCGGCGGGTGCGGGGAGCCCCGGGAGGAAGGGGCGCTCGGCGGGGAAGGGGCGCCCGAGGAGAAGGGGGCGTCCGTCTGCTGCCGTGGGCCGTGGGACTGCTGACCGGTGTGCTGGTGCTCGGTCCCGCGCTGGGGCCCGGATACGTGCTGCGCTACGACATGGTGTTCGTGCCCGACCTGTCGCTGGGCACGGCGCTGCGGGGCGCGGACGGGTTCCCCCGCGCGATTCCCAGTGACGCCGTGGTGGCGGCGCTGTCCGCGGTTCTGCCCGGGGACGCGGTGCAGTCGCTGGCGCTGCTGGCGGTGTTCGCCGTGGGCGGGGCCGGTGCCGCGCGCCTGGTGCTGCGGGTGCTGCCCCGCGGCGGTGCCGGGGTCCTGGTGGCGTCGGCCGCCGCCGGGACGGCCTACGTGTGGAACCCGTTCGTGGCCGAGCGGCTGCTGTTGGGCCAGTGGGCGATGCTGCTGGGCTACGCGGGGCTGCCGTGGGTGGTGGGGGCGACCGTCCGTCTGGCGAGGGTGCGGCCGGGTCCGGGGCTCGCCGGGCTGGTGCGCGCTCTGGTGCCCGCCGCGGTCGGCGGGTTCTCGTCGGTGGTGCTGACCGCCCTCACCGCCGGTCCCGTCGCCCTCACCGCCCGCCCGCGCGCGCCGCGTCAGAGTCGTGCCTTCCGAGCATCCCGGGCCGCTTCGACCTCTCGGGACCCTCGACGTAAGCGGCCTTCCGGTACTCCTCCGCCTCCTTCAGGTACTTCGGGTCCTCCTGTCTCTGGGGCCCCTCCATGCACTGGGGCCCCTTCAGGCCCTGCGGCACCTGCGCCCCCTGCGGATCTTTCGGTCTCCGCGGATCCCTCAGCCCTTGCGGGGTCTTCAGACCCTCCAGCCTCTCCGGCGACCGCGACTCCTGCGGGCGCTTCGGACCCTGGGGCCCCTGCGGCTCCCTCGGCGGCTCAGGTTCCTCCTGACCCCCGGGAGGCTCAGAACGCCTCTCCCGTGACTTCCGCGCACCCGCGTGCGCCGCGCTGGTGGGGGCGGGCGGTGCTGTTCGTGCTGGCGCTGGTGGTGGTCTCCCTGCCCTGGCTGCTTCCGTCCCTGGTCAGCGGGGCGGGTACGGACCCGGCCGGGGTGGCGGCGTTCGCGGCCCGTTCGGACACCCCGTTCGGGGTCCTCGGCTCCCTGCTGCTCCTGGGCGGGGTGTGGAACTCCGGTGCGGTTCCGGCGGGCTACGGCGAGCCGGTGACGGCCGCGGCCCGCCTGCTGCTGTGTCTGCTGGCGTTGGCGGGTTGGGTGTGGTTGCTGCGCCGGGAGCGGCCGGAGTTCGGCCCCGGTCTTTCGGCGGCCGCCGCCCTGGGCCTGCTGATCGCCCTGCTGGGGGCCACCGGGCCGGGGCGCGCGCTGCTGGTCTGGCTGATCTCCGCCTGGCCGGGGTTCGGGCCGCTGCGCGACGGCCAGCTCTACGTGGCCCCGCTGTCCCTGGTCCAGGCGCTCGGCCTCGGCGCGTGTGTGTGGTGGCTGGCCGGACGGCAGGGTGCTGCGCTGCGGACGGGGCTCGCGGTGTTCGTGGCGCTGCTGCCGGTGGTGGTGCTGCCGGGACTGCTGTGGGGCGCGAGCGGCCGGTTGGCCCCGGTGCACTACCCCGGGGAGTGGCTGGCGGCGCAGGAGGCGGTGGCCGCCGACGACCGGCCCGGGGCGGTGCTGGTGCTGCCCTGGAGCGCCTACCGCGGCCCCGACTGGTCGGGGCGGGCCACGGTCGTCCTGGACCCGGCGACCAAGCTCTTCGACCGGCGCACCCTGTGGAACGACGACCTGGTCGTGGGCACCCCGGACGGGGGAGAGGTGGTCGTGACCGGGGAGGACGCGCGGGCGCGACGGGTCGCCGGGGTGCTCGGGCCTGACCCGGCGACGGGCCTGCCCGGGCGGTTGGACGCCGCGGCGCTGGGCGGGCTGGGGGTGCGGTACGTGGCGGTGTCCGCGCCAGCCGATAACCAGTTCTGGTCAGGTGTGGAGGGCCTGTCCGTGGTGGTGGAGGGCTCCGGCATGGTGCTTCTTCGGGTGCAGGACCAGCATGTAAAGGCTGACAAAGCTGGCATTCCGGGGTTGGAAGTTACCGGCGGGTTAGTTACAGTTGGGGCAATCATCTGGTCTATGGCTAGATCAGGTTCTAGTCTCGTTTTCCAGCGCTCCGGACCCAGCGCGGGATCGGGCGCGCGGAAGGAGATCCCCAAGTGATCAAGGTAATCGCCGCCTGCGTCATCGGCGCGGCCCTGGCGGGAGGTGCCACCTTCGTGGCCACCAGCCTCGCCACGGACTCGACCGCCACCGCGGAACCGGTGAACGAAACCCTCTACAACTACGGCGACCGCTAGGACGGCCGTACGGCGGAGGTTCGCGGGCGCTCCGCCCCCGGCGGGGCGCCCCACTCCCCGACTCCCGCGGCCCCGGGTACCCTCCCCCGGCCGCCCACCACCACCGACGTCCGGCCCACGGGCCCGTTCGGCGTGCGCTCCACCCTTCCCCCAGGGGGTCGCCGTGCGTGTTCACCCGCACGCGCGAGGTAGCGGCACGCGGTCCGGCCGGACACCGCGCGGAAGGAGAGCGTGTGGTCTTCCAGAAGGTCCACCGGATCCGCCAGGAGGCGGAACCGGGCCTGCCCGCGGTCACCGAGGCCCCGGCCGCCGTCATCCCCGTCCAGGTCCCGACCGGCACGGGCGCACCCGCCGCCCCGGACGTCCCCGCCGACCTCGGGCCGCGCCTGGACGGGGTCCGCCTGGTCATGGTCAACTGGCGCGACCCCTGGCAGTCCACCGCGGGGGGAGCCGAGGAGTACTCCTGGCGGATCAGCCGCCACCTGGCCGAACGCGGTGCCATCGTCACCTTCCTCACCAGCCGCGAGCCCCACCAGGCGCGCGTGGAGACCAGGGACGGGATCGTCATCCGCCGCATGGGCGGCAGGTTCACCGTCTACCCGCGCGTCATGGCGTGGCTGGCCCTGTGGCGCCGCGAGTACCAGCTCGCCTTCGACTGCATGAACGGCGTCCCCTTCCTGTGCCGCCTCGTCCTGCGCCGCAGCACGCGGGTGGTCAGCGTCGTCCACCACGTCCACGACCTCCAGTTCAACGCCTACTTCCCGGCGCCCGTCGCCTGGCTGGGCCGCACGCTGGAGTCGGTCGTGGCCTCGCGCGTCTACCGCCGCTGCACCACCGTCACCGTCTCGGAGTCCTCCCGCCGGGCCATGCGCGAGAAGCTGGGCTGGCGCGCGCCGATCGAGATCATCCACAACGGCGGACTCCCCGGGCCCCAGAAGCCCCTCGACGACGCGCCCGCCCCCGCCGACATGGGCCACCCGGCCGTGGTCAGCCTGGGCCGCCTGGTCGTCCAGAAGCGGGTCTCGCGGGTGGTCGACCTCGCCCGCGCGCTGCGCGAGGAGCACCCCGACCTGAAGGTGCACATCATCGGCCGCGGCCCCGAGGGCGAACCCCTGGCGGAGCAGGTCGCCCGTGACGGCACGGGCGACCGCGTGCGCCTGCACGGCTTCCTGCCCGAGGAGGACAAGAACAGCGTCCTGGCCTCGTGCCACCTCCATGTCACCGCCTCCGAGTTCGAGGGCTGGGGCCTGACCGTCATCGAGGCGGCCCGCCTCGGCGTGCCCACCGTGGCCTACGATGTGGACGGACTCCGCGACTCGGTCCGCGACGGCGAGACCGGGTGGCTCGTGCGCGAGGGCGAGGAACTCGCCGACGTGGTCGCGCGCGCCCTGGAGGAGCTGTCCGACCCCCGCCGGGCCGAAGCCGTCCGCCGCGCCTGCCGCGCGTGGGCGTCCCGGTTCACGTGGGAGGCCAGCGGCGCGCGGATGACCCGGCTCGTCGCGAGGGAGCTGGGCCTGCCCGGCGCCGCGGAACCGGACGCCCCCGCCACCGACGCCCCCGTCCCCGACCCCCTCACCTCCGACGACACGGGCGCCCCCGCCGCCCGGAACACGGCAGCAGGCAGGAAAGCGAAGACGTGACACCGACGGAATCCACCGCCAGGCGCGAACCGGAGGATTCCCGCACACCACCTTCCACCGGCCCCGGCGGTGCCGATCCCCGCCTCCTGGCCCGGCTGAAGGTCCTCACGGTGTGCCTGCTCCTGGGAGCGCTGGCCGCCAGCATCGACCCCGGCAGGATCGTCAGCGACACCAAGCTCGACCTGACGGCCGACCCCCTGGGGTTCATGGAGCGCGCCCTGCACCTGTGGGACGCCTCCTACTTCGGCCAGATCCAGAACCAGGCCTACGGGTACTTCTTCCCCAACGGTCCCTTCCACCTGCTGTTCGACCTGCTCGGTATGCCCGACTGGCTCATCCAGCGCCTGTGGATGGCCGTCCTGCTCGTCGCCGCGTTCACCGGCGTGTACAAGGTCGCCGGGGCGCTGGGCATCGGCACCGTCAACACCCGCATCCTGGCCGGGGTCGCCTACGCGCTGGCCCCCCGCGTGCTGACGCTGCTGTCGTACAACTCCGCCGAGTTGCAGCCCATGCTGCTCATGCCGTGGATCCTGCTGCCCCTCGTGCTCGGGGCCAGGCACGGCCGCTCGCCCGCCCGCATGGCCCTGCTGTCGGGCCTGGCCTTCCTGCTGTGCGGCGGCACCAACGCCGCCTCCGAACTGGCCGTCCTGGTCGTGCCAGGGCTCTACCTGCTCACCCGGGCGAACGGTCCGCGCAAGTGGCGCCTGACGGCCTGGTGGACGGTCGCGCTGGTCCTGGCCTCGTTCTGGTACGTCGCGCCGCTGCTCCTCATGGCGCGGTACGTGTTCTCGTTCATGCCCTACACCGAGGACGCCGCCGTCACCACCGGCGTCACCTCGCTGCTCAACGCGCTGCGCGGCACCTCCAACTGGATGGGCTTCCTGCCCGACCAGGGAAACACCGCGCTGCCCTCGGGGGCGGAGCTGTCCACCACCCCCTGGCTGATCGCGGCCACCGCGCTGGTGGCGGGACTGGGCCTGGCCGGGCTGGTCAACCGGCGCACCCCCGAACGGCTCTTCCTCATCGCCAGCCTCCTCACCGGCACCGCGGTCATCGTCGCGGGCTTCACCGGCGACCTCACGGGCCCCTTCGCGGGGACCATGCGCGAGCTGTTCGACGGTCTCCTCTCCCCGTTCCGCAACGTGCACAAGTTCGACGCGCTCGTGCGCCTGCCCCTGGTGCTGGGCCTGGCCCACCTGCCCGTGGTGGTGGCCCGGGACCTGGCCGACCGCAGGGGCACGCCCGTGTCCGGACGCGTGCGCCGCACCGTCGCGGGCGCCACCGCCGCCGTCCTCGCGGCCACCCTCGTGCCCGTCGGCACCGTCGGGATCGCCCCCGCGGGCGGCTTCGCGCAGATCCCCGACTACTGGTACGAGGCCACCGACTGGCTGGAGGCGCGCGCCGACGAGCGCGGTATGACCATGGCCCTTCCCGGTTCGGCGCGCGGCGAGTACGAGTGGGGCCGCCCCATGGACGAACCCCTGCAACCGCTGTTCGAGGGGGCCTGGACCAACCACCAGATCATCCCGTGGGGCTCGGCGGGCGTCTCCCGCGTCACCCACGAGATCGACCAGCGCGTCTCCTCGGGACGCGGCTCCGCCGGGCTCGCCGACACCTTCGCGCGCATGGGCGTCACCCACCTCCTCGTGCGCAACGACCTCCAGCGCACCGGCAACAACGGCGGCTGGCCCGCCCGCGTCCACCAGGCCCTGACCGACTCGCCGGGCATCACCCGGGCCGCCGAGTTCGGCCCGGTCATCGGCTCCCTGGACCACCAGTCCGCCTCCCAGTGGTTCGACCAGCCCTACCGGGCGCTGAGCGTCTACGAGGTGGAGGACGCCGCGCCCACCGTCGGCACCGTGCCCGCCGACGAGGTGCTGCGGGTCACCGGCGGCCCCGAGTCCGTGCTCCACCTGGCCGAACAGGGGGTGGTCGACGACGACCGCCCGATCCTGCTCGGGGACGACCCCGGAGCCGGGGAGGTCGCCGCCCAGGACACGGTCGTCACCGACACCGCCCGCCGCCGCGAGGTGGTCTACTCCGATGTGCGCCGCAACGTGTCGGCCACCCTCACCGGGGACCAGGAGCTCGAACGCGACGTCCCCGCCCCCGACGTCCTCGACCCGGCGTGGGAGGACCACGTCGCCCACGCCGAGGACGTCGGGATCGCCTCGGTGCGCGCCTCCTCCGCGGAGAGCGGGGCGGGGGCGCGCGCCGCCGACCGCGACCCGGGGCACGCCCCGCACGCCGCGCTCGACGACGACCTCACCACCTCCTGGCGGTCCAGCGCCTTCACCGGCGCCCTGGGGGAGTGGATCGAGGTCGAGTTCGAGGAGCCCCAGGACCTGACCGGGCTCAGCGTCGCCTTCGAGCACCTGCCCGGCGAGCCGCCGCCCTCCCGGGTCACCCTCGTCACCGACGGCGGCGAGGCGCAGGTGCCCGTCGCCGAGACCGAGGAGCCCCAGGAGCTGGCGGCACCGCCCGGCGCGACCACCACACTGCGCGTGCGCGTGGACGAGCTGGCCTGGGAGCCGGAGTACCGGTTCGGCACCCGGGTGGGTGTCGCCTCGATCTCCGTGCCCGGCCTGGAACCGGCCCGCACGCTGCGGGTCCCCGGCCCCGCCGACGCCGGAACGCTGCTGTTCACCGGCTCCACCGGTACCGCGCCCGGTTGCATGGAGGGCTCGCACGTGTGGGTGTGCAACCCCGACCTCCAGGTGCGGGGCGAGGACGCGCGCCGCCTGGACCGCACGTTCGAGCTGTCGGCGGAGTCGGCCTCCGCCCCGCACACGGTCTCGGGCGAGGTCGTGCTCACCGACCCCCGGGAGGCGGAGAACGCCGCCAACCGGGCCAGCCCCCACCCGCACGTGACGGCCTCCTCCACTGCCGTGCAGCACCCCGCCGCGATGGGCCGGGGCGCGCTGGACGACGACGAGAGCACCGTCTGGTACCCGGACCCGGAGGAGAAGAACCCCTGGCTCGACATCGAGCTGGGCGCGCCCACCGAGATCGGGCACCTGGAGGTGGAGTTCCCGCGCGCCGACAGCGTGTTGCGGCCGATCCGGGTGACCGTCGAGGGCGGCGGCACCGTGCGCGAGGGGTGGCTGGACGGCAGCGGCCGGGTGGACTTCGCCGAGTTCACCGCGGAGTCGCTGCGGGTGACCTTCGAACGCCCCGAGGGGCAGGCCCTGGAGATCGGCACCGTCACCCTGCCCGGGGTGGAGCCGGTGGAGCCGCTGCCCGAGGGCGACGCCTCCACCGCGTGCGGCCTGGGCCCCACGCTGCGGGTCAACGACCAGCGGGTGGAGACGCGGATCAGCCGGGGCACCCTCGCCGACCAGCTCACCGGCCGCCCGCTGCGCTACGAGAGCTGCACCGACCTGGACCTGGTCGGGGGCGGGAACCGGATCGTGGTCGATCCGGGCAACCGCTACGAGGTGCGCTCGGCGCTGGTGGAGTCCGCCGACCCCGTCTCGGACCGCCCCGAGGTCACCATGGCCGAGGTGGAGCGGGTGCACGCCTGGGGTCCGGGCGAGCGCCGCTTCGACGTGGACGTCGCCGAGGACAGCCTGCTGGTGGTCAACGAGAACTTCAACGAGGGCTGGCGGGCCCGCCTGGAGGGGGCTGACGCCGCACTGGAGCCGATCCGGCTGGAGGGCTGGAAGCAGGCCTGGGTGCTGCCCGCGGGCAGCGCGGGCACCGTCACCCTGACCTACGCGCCCGACACCGCCTACCACCGGGCCCTGGCCGTGGGCGCCGCGCTGGCCGCGGTGCTGGTGGTCGCCGCCCTGTGGCCCAGGCGCCTGCTGCCCGGGGGCGCGGCGGCCGGGGCCGCGGCCCCGCGGGGCGCCCGCGCCCTGCCCGACGCCGGGCCCGGATGGCTGGGGCGGCGGGTCGTGCTGCCGCTGGGCCTGGCCTACGGGGTGTGGGTGGCCGGTGCGGTCGGTGCCGCCCTGGTCGCGGTGATCCTGGTGTGCATGTGGTGGCTGGGGCGCCGGGCGCCCCGGAGGCTGCGGCACGCCAAGCCGGGACGGCCCTCCATGGGCGGGCGGACGCTGCCGCTTCTGGCGGGGCCCTGGCCGGTGGCGGTGTCGTTGGCGCTGGCCGGGCTGGCCATGGGCGCGGGTACCCACCTGGCGCTGTACATGCCCTTCCACGAGGTGACCGAGGTGTTCGGGGGAGCGCTGCGCGGCTGGGTCTCCCAGCTGCTGTGCCTGCCGGCGCTGGTCCGGCTCGTGCTGGCCCTGGGCCAGCCGGGCGACGGCGAGGACGCCGACGCCGATCCGCCGTCGGTCCGCGTCCGAGCGGCCGCTGCGGACGCCGGTGGCGGGGCGGACGGGCCCGCTCCGCCCGGCGGTGCGGCCGGTCTGGCCGATACTGCCGGGGTCAGTGGGTCTAACGGTCCTACCGGCACCCCGGCGACTCCTGTGAGCGATGAGGCCGGCGGCGCTCCCCACAACGGGGGCCCCTCGGACGACGACCGGTGGGAGAACGACCCCGAGGAGGCCCGGACATGAGCGCGCTCGGCGCGGGGGAGGCCGCCCCCAGCCAGGTCGGCCCCGAGCGCCGACCGGGGCGCTCCCTGCCCCGCGGCACCCTGCTGGTGGCCGTGGGCGCCTTCCTGCTCACCCTGGCCGCCCTGCTCCCGCTCTACGTGTACGAGCGGATGGCCCTGCTGCCCGCCGGGGCCGAGTTCGACATCCGCATGCTGGACGAGGACGCCGGTTACCTGGACACCTCCACGTGGTCGTGGGTGGAGTCGGCCGAGCTCAGCAGGGTCACCCGGGTGGACGCCTCCGCGCACGGCGGCGACTGGTCGGCGTGGGAGGTGTCCGTGGACACCTCCGTGCCCGACCGGATGATCGACCACTGGAGCCGCCGCGTCATCGTCGACCGGGAGACCGGCCGGGCGGTCAACTGCTGCGGTGAGCACGTCGACGGCGACCGGGCGGTCCGGCAGGCGGGGCTGGTGTACTTCTGGCCGCCCGGGGACGGGGAGGGCGAGTACCCCTTCTACGACGCCGAGGTGCGGTCCGCGCCGATGCTGGAGTTCCAGGAGTGGGAGGAGGTGGCGGGGGTACCGGTGCGCCGGTACAGCCAGTGGATCGAGTCCACCCAGATGCCCGACTCGGCCCGCCCCGTGCCCGCCTCCCTGTTCCGCCCCGGGGCCACGGGCACGGTCACCGCCACCCGCTGGCTGGAGGTCAGCCGGACGTTCTGGGTGGAACCGGTCAGCGGGATCGTGGTCAACGCCCACGAGACCCGCGCGGAGACCCTGCGCCCGCAGAACGACAGCGGTGAGGCGCCCCTGCTGTACGCGCGGCTGGTCCTGGCCGAGCAGCAGGTCGCGGCCCAGGCCGAGCAGGCCCGCGTGCGCTCGGTGCTGCTGCGCGCCCTCTCCTCGTGGGCGCCGTGGACGCTGGCCCCGCTCGGCGGCCTGGTCGTGCTGGTCGGCCTGGTCCGGGCCCGGCGGGGCCGGGACGCGCACGGGGGAGCGGAGCGGGGGCCCGAACGCGCGGAGGGGGAGCCCGTCGCGCCGACGCCGGGCTGAGTTCCGACGGAACCGGCGGGCCGTGCGAGCCGCGCCCGGTGCCCCGGGACGGGAAACACCTGAGGATACGGGTGTTCCGGGAGAGAACGAGCCGTTTCGACCGTAGGATCACACCCATGTGCGGTCGTTATGCCCAGTCCCGGAACGTGCACCAGTTGCAGCTCGCCTTCGGCCTGCCCGAGCAGGCCCTTCCCGAGGAGACCGATCCCCGGGCGTGGCCGCCACTGGAGGAGCTGGACCCGGACTACAACATCTCACCGGGCAGGCCCGTGTACGCGGTGCTCGGACCGCCCCCGCAGGGGGAGGACCGGGGCGAGCCGGGGCCCCGCTCCCTGCACACCCTGCGCTGGGGCCTGGTGCCCTCCTGGGCCAAGGACCGCAACATCGGCTACCGGATGATCAACGCCCGCAGCGAGACCATCGCCGACAAGCCCGCCTTCCGCACGGCCTTCCGGCGCCGCCGCTGCCTGCTGCCCGCCGACGCCTACTACGAGTGGCAGCTGATCGGCAGGGACGGGACCGTGCAGGCCAGCACCTCGCCGGTCACCGACCCCCACCACAAGAAGCGCAAGGCCAAGGCGGACAAGAAGCCCTACTCCATCCACTACCCCGACGACCGGCCCCTGGCCCTGGCGGGGATCTTCGAGCGCTGGCGCGACCCCGAGGTGGCCGAGGACGACCCCGCCGCGTGGGTGTGGAGCTGCGCCGTCGTCACCACCGAGGCCGCCCCCGAACTCGCCCACATCCACGAGCGCATGCCCGTCGTCGTGCCCCCCGAGGACTGGGCGGCCTGGCTGGACCCGGCGACCGGGGCCGACGAGCTGGCCCACCTGCTCCAGGACACCCCCGCCGAGCGCTTCGAGGTGGACGAGGTCTCCACCGACGTCAACAGCATCAAGAACAACCGTCCCGACCTGCTCGAACCGCTCTCCGACACCGGGGGAGACGAGCCGCAGACGCTCTTCTGACCCGGGGGAGCGCGGCACGGCCCCGAGCCGACCGCGCTGTCGGGGGTGGCGTGCGGGAGACACTTTTCTATCCCCGGGACGGTGGACAGCCCCGCTCGGCCGACGGATAGAGTGTCCGGGGCCACACGGACCGGGCACGCCCCGGTCACGCGTGCCCGGGGCGCCCCAGGCGTCCCCACATCTTCATACGCAACGCGGGAGCTCGCGCCATGGCGGGCTGAGAGGGCGACTCAACGGTGTCGCCGACCGCAGAACCTGTTCGGGTAATTCCGACGTAGGGAGGCATGCCATGACGGCTCTCGACGGCCGCGACGTCAGTTCCACCGCCGACCACCGGGTGACCACCGGTCCCATCATGGGATCACGCAAGGTCTACCGGGAGGTCGCCACCCCCGAGGGGCACACCCTCCGCGTCCCGCAGCGCCGGGTGGAACTCAGCAACGGCAGCCACTTCGACCTGTACGACACCTCGGGTCCGTACACCGACGACACCGCGCACATCGACGTCCACCGGGGCCTGGCCCCCACCCGCGGGGAGTGGGCCCACGCGCCCGCCCCGTCCGGCGGCGCGACCACCCAGCTGGCCCACGCCAAGGCCGGGACCATCACCCCCGAGATGCGGTTCGTGGCCGCCCGGGAGGGCGTGGACCCCGAGTTCGTCCGCCAGGAGGTGGCCGTGGGCCGGGCGGTCATCCCCGCCAACCGGTGCCACCCCGAGTCCGAGCCGATGATCATCGGCAAGAACTTCCTGGTCAAGATCAACGCCAACATCGGCAACTCCGCCGTCACCTCCTCCGTGCCCGAGGAGGTGGAGAAGATGGTGTGGGCCACCCGCTGGGGGGCCGACACCGTCATGGACCTGTCCACCGGCAAGCGCATCCACGAGACCCGCGAGCGCATCCTGCGCAACTCGCCCGTCCCGATCGGGACCGTACCCATCTACCAGGCCCTGGAGAAGGTCAACGGCGACCCGGCGGCGCTGAGCTGGGAGGTCTACCGCGACACCGTCATCGAGCAGTGCGAGCAGGGCGTGGACTACATGACCGTCCACGCGGGCGTGCTGCTGCGCTACGTGCCGCTCACCGCCCGCCGGGTCACCGGCATCGTCTCGCGCGGCGGCTCCATCATGGCGGCCTGGTGCCTGGCCCACCACAGGGAGAGCTTCCTGTACACCCACTACGAGGAGCTGTGCGAGATCCTCCGGGAGTACGACGTCACCTTCTCCCTCGGCGACGGGCTGCGGCCGGGGTCGATCGCCGACGCCAACGACGAGGCCCAGTTCGCCGAGCTGCGCACCCTGGGCGAACTCACCCACATCGCCCGCGCGCACGACGTGCAGGTGATGATCGAGGGGCCCGGGCACGTGCCGATGCACAAGATCGCGGAGAACGTGCGCCTGGAGGAGGAGCTGTGCGGCGAGGCGCCGTTCTACACGCTCGGCCCCCTGGCCACCGATGTCGCGCCCGGCTACGACCACATCACCTCCGCGATCGGCGCCGCCCAGATCGGCTGGCTCGGTACGGCGATGCTGTGCTACGTCACCCCCAAGGAGCACCTGGGGCTGCCCGACCGGGACGACGTCAAGACCGGTGTGATCACCTACAAGCTCGCCGCGCACGCCGCCGACCTGGCCAAGGGGCACCCCCGGGCGCAGGAGTGGGACGACGAGCTGTCCAAGGCGCGGTTCGAGTTCCGCTGGCAGGACCAGTTCCACCTGGCCCTGGATCCCGAGACCGCGCAGTCCTTCCACGACCAGACCCTGCCCGCCGAACCCGCCAAGACCGCGCACTTCTGCTCCATGTGCGGGCCGAAGTTCTGCTCCATGAAGATCACGCAGGACGTGCGCAGGTACGCCGAGGAGCACGGGCTGGAGACGGTGGCCGCCATCGAGAAGGGCATGGCCGACAAGTCCGCGGAGTTCGCCGAACAGGGTAAGCGGGTCTACCTGCCCCTGGCGGACCAGGAGACCGCGCAGCACCAGTGAGGGATGGGGCGGGGGCGGCGGCGTCCCCGCCCTAGCCGGGCTTGCGCGCGCTCGCCACCAGGTGCACGCCCACGTAGTCGTCGGACTCCGTGGCGCGCAGTTCCATCTCCACCAGGCGTCCCATCGACCTCGGGTCGCGCGCCAGCATCATCTCCACCGTGGAGGCGGACAGCACCGTGCGGGGCTTGACCCACTCCAGCTCCAGACCGGCTTCGGCGACCGCCTCGGTGAGCTGCTCGGCCGTGAAGCACCGCGTGATGGAGCCGTCCGGCCAGGGCACCAGGAGCACGTCCGCGTTGGGCGCGTGGCTCAGCTCGGGCCAGCGGTCCTGCTCGGCCAGCATCGCCATGCCCAGCACCACCGAGTCCACGCACAGCAGGGCGCGGCCCCCCGGGCGCAGCACCCGGCTGACCTGGGCCAGCGCCTCCTCGGTGGCCAGGTGCCGGGACAGCACCCGGTTGTCGGCGATGACCCCGTCGAAGGAGTCCGGAGCGAAGCTGCGCAGGAAGGCGGAGTCGCCCACCACGTGGCGCAGCCGTCCGCGCCGGGCGGGCCGGGGCACCACCGCGCGCCCGTTCACCAGGGTCAGCGGGCGGCGCACCGCCACGTCCACCGACGGCAGCAGGGTGACCACGTCGTGTCCGGCGGCCACGGCGCGCGGGGCGCCCTGGTAGTCCGCGCCGGAGAGGTCGAGCAGCAGGGAGGGGGTGTCGGGGAGCCACCGGGCGACCTGCGCCTCTGCGACCGCCCAGTAGAACCGCCAGTAGTCCGACAGGCGGTCGGGGGTGGCGAACTGGGCCGCCGTGGGACGGGGGCGGTCGGAGGCCGGGGTCGGGGACGGTCGCACGTGCACTCCTCTCCCATCCTCCAGATGTCCTACCCGCACTCTGCCATGCCTCACCTCCGGTGACGGAGGTAAACGACAAAGTTCGCCCAAGGAGGGACCTTCGTCCCTCCGCGGCGCGGAATCAGCTCGGGCGAAGCGTTGTTCTCCCCTACACCGCGCCCGGAGCAGCAGCGTCCGGGCGCGCCACACGCGAGTATGCGGGGGAGGGCCGACAGACCATGCCGACAGCCGGGACGTGCCTGGAGCGCGAGGAGACGGTGTCGGCGCCACGCGGCGCCGATGCGCGGGTCCGTGCCATGGGACCGTATCGTTGGGGTATGGACGCCCCAACCGGGACCAGCGCGAGGAGGCCGACGGGCTTGGAACAGGGCCAGGAGCAGGAGACAGCCGAGGAACGGGAAGAGCGCTTCGAGAGGGACGTGCTTCCCTTCCTCGACCAGCTCTACTCCGCGGCGCTGCGGATGACCCGTAACCCCGCCGACGCGGAGGATCTCGTACAGGAGACCTTCGCCAAGGCGTTCGGTTCGTTCCACCAGTTCAGACAGGGAACGAACCTCAAGGCGTGGCTCTACCGCATCCTCACCAACACCTTCATCAACTCCTACCGCAAGAAGCAGCGCGAACCGAAGCAGGCGGGGACCGAGGACGTCGAGGACTGGCAGCTGGCGCAGGCCGCGTCGCACACCGCGGCGGGCCTGAAGTCGGCTGAGGCCGAGGCGCTCGAACACCTCCCCGACACCGACGTCAAACGGGCGCTCCAGGAGCTGCCCGAGGACTTCCGGATCGCGGTGTACCTCGCCGATGTCGAGGGCTTCGCGTACAAGGAGGTCGCCGAGATCATGGGGACGCCCATCGGGACGGTCATGTCCCGGCTGCACCGCGGGCGCCGCCAGCTCAGGTCGATGCTGGAGGAGTACGCGGTGGAGCGGGGGTTCCTGCCGGCGCGGGCGGCGGCCGAGGCCGGCGCGGTCGCCTCGGGGACGTCCCCGCGCGGACGGGGACAGGACGTCTCGGATCGAGGAGACCGGCAATGAGCGGCGGCCACGGCGAACACAGCGACACCCCGTGCAGCGAGGTGCTCGCCAAGCTCTACACCTACATCGACGGCGAGCTGGAGGAGGGCAACTACGAACAGGTGCGCGAGCACCTGGACGGGTGTGGGCCCTGCCTCGACGAGTACGGCCTCGAGGAGGCGGTGAAGAAGCTCGTGGCCAAGCACTGCGGCTGTGATCCGGTGCCGATGGACCTGAGGGACAAGGTGCTCAACCGCCTGGCCCGGGCGCGCACGGAGCAGTTGGCCCGGGAGGCCCGCGTGGAAAGCCCGGGCACCGCGCCCTCCTGAGGGAGCCCGGGCACGACCGGGCCCGGTACCGGACGAAACCTGGCACACCTGGTGGCGGAAGCTGGAATTCCAGCTTCCGCCACCTTTTTGTTGGATTTTGTGCCCTGTTCCGTTATTAGTGATCTCTGAAGTGATGTGTGGCTTTTATGCACTTTTACGGGAATGTCGTGCCGTATTCCCCGTGCCTGTCGGGTTTTTGGTCAGGTGCTTCCCAGCCGTGTTCCCGGCTCCTTCCCCGACACGCCCGGCGCGCCCGGGCCGTTCCCGGTCGTGACCCACTCGGAATGTTTTTTCTGCCCGGCTCCGGGGTTCGTTTCATCTGGTTACCTGGGGTAGTCGTACCTGGTGGTTCTGGTCGGCGGGTGGCGGGGCAAGCGCCCAGGCGGTGGATCTTCATGCGCTCCCACGCCCGGGGGTGTTGTTACGCAGGGTAATCGAAGTGCGCTACTAATTGAATTCGTAATTCCATATTCCGGAACTTGGCGCCAGTGGGAGGGGGTGTGGTGAGGGTAGTTCGGGTTGGGGGTAATCGGGGCGCTGTCGTTGCCCGTTAAACTGGACGCCATATCCAACGAATGGGGTAATTTACGCGGCGTGCCCGGGGATAACGGCGGTGCGCGCGCGTCGGGGGAGAGGGGACAACGGTGTTCGTCGGCATGCTCCACGCGGTGATGGGTGTTCTTTGGGTGGTAACCGCCTTCAGTGGATGGTCCTGGTGGTAGAACAGAACCGGTGAAACCATGACAGTCCGGTCGTCGTCGGCGGGGGGTGAACGGGGGTGCGGGCTCTTCCTGGGGGCGCGCGTGTCTACGTCGGAATCATCGTTGTCAGTGCTGTCACCATCATGCTCATGGGTCCCTACTCGGGCCTGGATCTGCGCACACTGGTCCTGATCGCGATTCTCTTCGTGGTCGCGGAGTCGATCAGTACGGCGGTCCTGACGGGCGTCAAGGCGGGGATCTCGCCGAGTTCGGCGGTCTCCCTGGCCGCCGTCGTCCTGGTCGGACCGGTCGGGGCGGCGGTGGTCGGTTTCGCCTCCTGCTTCGCCATCCGCAGGCAGAACCTCGTCAAGAGGGCGTTCAACGGAGCACAGTTCGCACTGGCGGCCTACGCGGCCGGACACGTCTACCTTCTGCTCGGCGGAACGGTGGGAGAACCCGGCCGGGAGGACTTCCCGGCCATCGTCCTCCCCTACGTCGCCGCCGTCCTGACCCACTCCCTGGTCAACTCGGTGCTCGTGGCCGTCCTGATGTGGACCCTGGGCGTCGTGCGCCCCGGCGGCTCGCGTGGCCGGTTCGACTGGCGTCCGCTGGTGGGGGTCGAGCTGTCCTCCATGGGCTACCAGATGCTCGGCCTGGCCATCGCCGCGGTCTGGGGCGGGGTCGGCCTCATCGCGCCGCTGCTGGTGCTGCTCCTGCTGTTCATCGCGCGCTGGACCTTCGCCCAGCAGCTGGACGAGGCGCGCGCGCACGAGGCCACCCTGGCCACCCTGTGCCAGGCGGTGGAGACCAAGGACTACTACACCCGGGGCCACTGCATGCGCGTGGCCGAGGGCGCCGCCATGATCGCACGCGAACTGGGCATGCCCGCCGACCGGGTGCAGAAGATCCGCTACGCCGGGATGCTGCACGACATCGGCAAGCTCGGAGTGCCCACCAAGGTGCTGCAGAAGACCGGCAAGCTCACCGACGACGAGTACGCGGCCATCAAGCTGCACCCCACGCGCGGCTACGAGATCGTGCGGGAGATCAGCTTCCTGGACGAGGCGCTGGCCGGGATCCGGCACCACCACGAGCGCCTGGACGGGCGCGGGTACCCCATGGGCCTGGTCGGGATGGAGATCCCCGAGTCCGCGCGCATCATCAGCGTCGCCGACGTCTTCGACTGCCTCACCTCCACGCGCTCCTACCGCAGGGCGTGGTCGGTGGAGGACGCCGTCGCCGAACTGCGGGCCTGCGCCGGGACCCAGTTCGACCCCAGGATGGTCGAGGCGCTCGTGCGCGCCGTCGAACGCGAGGGCTGGGAGACACCCGACATCGCCGAGCCTCCGGGCGGCTGCTACGGGTCGGAGGCGGCCGAACGCTCCGTGGAGGGGTCCGGCCGAGCCGGGGAACCGGAGGAGGTGCCCGCCGACGCGTCCGCCGAGGAGAGCGCCGCCGGGGAGCCGTCCTCCGCAGGGGCGGCGGCCGACGAGGCCGCCTCCGCGGACGCCACGGCCTCCGCCGAGGCAGTGACGGGCGGGCGTGAACGATGATGACGCAGAGACAGTCGGACGGGGCCCGGTCGTCCGGGCCCGTGCTGAGCGGTCCCGAGGGCGGTGCCCTCAACCACCAGCGCCCGCGCGGGCCGGTCTGGCGGACCTCCCGGCCGGTGCGCGCGGCACTGGTCGGCTCGGTGGGCTCGGGCGCTCTGGCCGCGCTGGTGTGGACGGCCTCGACCGGGGTCGTGGAACCGCACGTGGCGCTGGCGTTCTGCCTGGTCGTCGCGGCCGGTGAGCTGGCGCGGATCACTCTGCCGGGCCACCGGGAGGTGGCCCCCATCGCCTCGGCCGGCGCGATCAGCTACGCGTTCCTGCTGTCGCTGGGCTCCGGGCCGCTGCACCACTCCGCCTGGCAGGTGGTGGCGGTGGTCGCCCTGGGGGTGGCGCTGGGCGAGCTGCCGCACATCGCCGTGGGCCGCAGCCCCCGGGTGGAGGACGTGGCCCGCAGGGTGCTCGTCGCGGCGGCGCTGGCGATCGCCTTCCGGCCGCTGGCCGACCAGCTCCACCTGTCGGGCCCGTCGGTGACGGCCACGCTGCTGATGGCGGCGCTGGTCATGCTCGTCTGGGCGGCGGACTCCCTGCTGGCGGCGGTGCTGCGGGCCGAGCGCCTGCGCACCAGCCCCTCCGTCGCGGTCCGCGACGAACTGCGCGCCCAGTTCGCCACCGGTGCCGCGATCGGCTCCAGCGGCGTGCTGATCGCGCTGGCCTGCACGGTGACCGGTCTGGGCGGGCTGCTGGTGTTCATCGCCCCGCTGCTGGTGTCGCAGGTGGCCTTCCGCCGCCACGCGGAGGTGCGCCGCACCTACCTGGAGACGGTCCGGGCGCTGTCGCGGGTCACCGAGGTGGGCGGCTACGTGGAGAACGGGCACTCGCGCCGGGTCAGCCAGCTGGCGCACGGGATCGCCTGCGAACTGGGCCTGGCCGAGGCCGAGCTGCTGGAGCTGGAGTACGCCGCCCTGATGCACGACATCGGCCAGCTGTCCCTGCGCGAGCCCATCGCGGGCGGCGCCACCGTGCTCGCCTCGCCCAGGGAGCAGAGGCGCATCGCCGAGCTGGGGTCGGCGATCATCCGGGAGACCGGTGTTCTGGACAACGTGGCCGAGACGGTCCGCCGCCAGTGCGAGCCCCTCGCCGGGGACGGCGACGAGGGGGTCCCGCCGCTGGGCAGCCGGATCATCAAGGTGGCCAACGCCTTCGACGACCTCGTCGGCGACAACGGCGACGCCGAGCGCCGCACGGCGGTCCTGGAGCGCCTGCGCATGGACACCGACAGCGAGTACGACCCCCGCGTGGTGGACGCGCTGGCCACGGTGCTCTCCCGGCTCTGACCCGCGGGATCCGTCCGGCGGGGAGCACCGGCCCGGACCCGGCGGCGGCCGGGCGCGGGCCGTGTCACGGCCGGACGGTCCCGGAGCGGGCGCTGGCGTGCCGGCCGCCCTGCTCCGGCGCCCGCCCGCACGGGGGTCAGTCCCGGGGCGGGCGCAGGCGTGTGACGAACTTGTACCGGTCGCCCCGGTAGAGCGAGCGCACCCACTCCACCGGGTGCCCGTCGCCGTCGAAGCTGTGCTGGCAGTGCAGCACCAGCGGCAGGCCCACGTCCACGCCCAGCAGCCGCGCCTCGTTGGGCGTGGCCAGAACGGTCTCGATCGAGGCCTCCGCCTCGGCCAGGGAGACGTCGTACGCGCTCGCCAGAGCCTCGTAGAGCGACGCGTAGCGGTCCAGCTGCCGACGCAGGCCCGGAAAGCGCCGCGCGGCCAGGTGGGCCGTCTCCACGGCCATCGGCTCGCCGTTGGCCAGCCGCAGCCGCTCGATGCGCAGCACGCGCCCGCCGGAGCGGATGGCCAGCAGCTCGGCGAGCTGGTCGTCGGCGTTGATGTAGCTCACGTCCAGGATGCGCGTGGCGGGGTGCAGGCCGTGCGCGCGCATCTCCTGGGTGTAGCTGGTCAGTTGCAGGACCTGTGCCACCTTCGGCTTGGCCACGAAGGTGCCCTTGCCCTGGATGCGCAGCAGACGGCCCTCGACCACCATCTCGGTGAGCGCCTGGCGCACGGTGGTCCGCGAGGTGCCGAACTGGGTCGCCAGGGCGCGCTCCGGGGGGACCGGGTTGCCCGCGGGCATCGCCTCGATCAGTTCCAGGAGCTGCTTCTTCACCTGGTAGTACTTCGGCACCCGGGGGTTGCCGTCCAGTGTGCGCTGACCAGTCATCAGTCTCCTTCGCCGAGTCCCGCGCTTGCCGCACAACCCTCCCGGTGTGGTCGGCACGGCGGGGGTGGCAGCCGCCGATTGGTGTGGACCACTGGTCGAGTGCGTACCTCTTGAGTATGCACGCCTTCATGGGATGATTTGTGAGTGCCTCACCTCAGTGATCTCATCTGGCGACACACGTCACTCAAGCAGGCCGACCTGGAGTGGTTCCACTCCCTGGTCTCGGACTGGCAGCTCCTGGCGGACCTGTCCTTCGCCGATCTCGTGCTGTGGGTGCGTCTGCGCGAGGACGACGGCTGGGTGGCCATCGCCCAGATGCGTCCCACCACCGGGCCCACCGCCTTCCAGGACGACCTGGTCGAGACCGTCCTGCGCGACGACATGACCGATGTCACGTCCCGTTCGGCGCCGCGCGTGATCGGGCGCAGGGCCCTGATCGACCGCGCCTGGGAGGAGGGGCGCATCTGCCGCGACGGCGACCCGGACTGGTCGGGCGGCGTCCCGGTGCGCGAGGAGACCATTCCGGTGCGCCGCCAGGGCAACCTCATCGGGGTCATCCAGCGCAGCACCAACCTCAGCTCGGCGCGCACGCCCAGCCGCCTGGAGCTGACCTACCTGCAGAGTGCGGGCGACCTGGCCCAGATGATCGCCGAGGGCGCGTTCCCGTTCAGCGACCAGGGGCCCCTGATGGTGCGCTCGCCCAGGGTCGGCGACGGGCTGCTGCGCCTGGACCAGAACGGCGAGGTGGTCTACGCCAGCCCCAACGCCCTGTCGGCCTACCGCAGGCTCGGCCTGACCGCCGACCTGGTGGGGGCGCGCCTGGACCGCACCACGCTGGAGCTGGCGGCCCCGGGCGAGGCGCGCGACGAGGCGCTGACCTACACGGCGAGCGGCCGGGCGCCGCAGGAGGCCGAGGTGGACGCGCGCGGGGTCACCGTGCAGCTGCGCTCCATCCCCCTGGTCATCGACGGGGTGCGCATCGGCGCCCTGGTGATGGTGCGCGACGTCACCGAGCTGCGCCGCCGCGAGCGCGAGCTGATGACCAAGGACGCCACCATCCGGGAGATCCACCACCGGGTGAAGAACAACCTCCAGACGGTCGCCGCCCTGCTGCGCCTCCAGGCGCGGCGCCTGGACGTGCCCGAGGCGCGGGCGGCGCTGGACGAGGCGGTGGGCCGGGTCGGGTCCATCGCGATCGTGCACGAGATGCTCTCGCACACCCCCGACGAGGTGGTGGACTTCGACGACATCGCCGACCGGGTGATCCAGATGGCGGCGGAGGTCTCCTCCACGGGCACCGCGGTGGTGCCGCGCCGGATCGGCGGTTTCGGCCTGCTGAACGCGCTGGTGGCGACACCGCTGTCGATGGTCCTGGCCGAGCTGGTGCAGAACGCCGTGGAGCACGGCCTGGGGCAGGGGCCGGGGCGGATCGAGGTGCGGGTGCGCCGGTTCGACGCGCAGCCGGGCTACCCGGGGCCGAGCAGCCTGGAGCTGGCCGTCTCCGACGACGGCGGGGGGCTGCCCGAGGACTTCGACCTGGAGGGCACCACGAGCCTGGGCCTGCAGATCGTGCGGACCCTCATCGTGGGCGAGCTGGGGGGAACCCTGGCGATCAAGCCCAAGGAGAGCGGCGGGACCGAGGTGGCGATCAGCCTGCCGCTGGAGCACGAGGAGGGGGAGCTGCCCTGAGACGGGGCTCGCGCGGACCACGCGCGGGCCCGCTCCGGGGGGCCGGCGGAAGCACCGGCCCGCGACGGCCCCGGGCGCCGTCCCCGCCGCGCCGCGCGGGGACTCCTGGGGGCCTTCCGGAGCTCCTCGGGGTCTTCCGGGGACCTACCGTGTGCGGGGCCTCAGCTGCGGACCATGGTGCGGTAGGCGCTGCCGCGGCGCTTCTTGAGCGCGCGGCGCTCGTCCTCGCTGGTGCCGCCCCAGACGCCGCCGTCCTGGCCGCTCTCCAGGGCCCAGCGCAGACAGGCGGAGCTGACCGGGCAGCGGTTGCAGACCGCCTTGGCCTCTTCGATCTGGATCAGTGCGGGGCCGAAGTTCCCGATGGGGAAGAAGAGTTCGGGGTCTTCGTCACGGCAGGCTGCGTCATGGCGCCAGTCCATGCGGTCCACTCCTCACGGTGAGGCGATCGGGGGCTTGTGAAGCTTTTCACGATCTTGTGCGCGTCCGTAACGGGCGAAGGGCGCCCGATGGATGGGTTCCATCGGAAGGGGTGTTCGGGCCGAGGGCCGTCCAGGTTTCATCCCACGGCCATGTGGGAAGCGCCCCAATTAACTCGCCTGTAACTCGCGGCGATAACTTGAGCGTGACAGGATCGTTCGGCCCATGCAAGAGCTGCCGAGGCCAAAGGTCCTGTTCGGCGTGTCGGGTGCGTCACAGTGGCTCGGAATGGCGTCTTTCGGCGCAATTAACAGACGATTCGTAATGCCTTCGGTACAGAGTGGAAGTTGACCTGTTCGCGGTCTCCCAGGTATTCGCCGTCGATTTGGAAGGCCCGGGGGTGGGATGACGTGATCTGGAGAGAGTCCTGGTCATGCCACGTCACGTAGCCGTCCCCACGTGCGGGAAGGCCTTTGGGGAAGAACATTTGGGAAAGGATCCACCCCGTGAGCGCGTGCGAGGAGTGGGTCAGCGCGAAAGCGTCCAGGCCCAGATCGAAACGCGAGGACGGGGTCGGCTGAAGCGGCAGCGCCCCCGCGTAGGTCCAGGGCGTGGTGTTGGTGACGAGCGCGAAATACGCCCCCACAAGGGACCTTCCGTGGCTGACCACGCTTAGTGACGGATCGCGGATATCCCCCTGGAAGAACAGCTTTACCGCCACTTCCGCGTACAGCGCGGGAGTGGCCCTGCGCCCGTTGGCGCGCTCGTTCTCCACCTGCTGGACCACGTCGGCGTCCCAGCCGAAACCAGCACAGAAAGTGAAGTAGCGGTCGTCCTGGTCGCTGGTGATCCGGCCGAGGTTGATCTCGCGCTCGCGGCCCTCGCGGACCGCCTCCAGTACGACGCCGGTGGCCTCCACCGGGTCGCCGGGCACGCCCAGGGCGCGGATGAAGACGTTGGCGCTGCCGCCGGGGATCACCGCGTAGCGGGGGCGCCTGAGCCCCTCGGGGGTGGTCAGGAGGCCGTTGACCACCTCGTTGACGGTGCCGTCGCCGCCCAGGCTCAGCACCAGCTCGTATCCGTTCCCGGCCGCCTCGCGGGCCAGCTCGCCCGCGTGGTCGCGGTACTCGGTCTCGGACACGGTGACGTCCAGCTCCGACGCCAGGGCGCCCATGATCACCTCACGCGTGCGTGACGTGGTCGTGGTGGCCTGGGGGTTCATGATGAGAAGGGCGCGCACCACGCCAGTCTAGGGCGTATCTCCCGGGGGCTCCGCTCCGCTTCGGCCCGCCCGTCGCCCGCCGGGGGCGCTCCGCGCCGGTGCGGCCGCCACCCTCAGGGGACGCCGCGCGCGGCGCTCCTCCTGCCGGGGGCGCCTCGTGTGCGAAGCCGGGGCGGCGCCGGGCGGCACGTCGTCGCGGACCACGGTGCGGGCGCCGTGTGCGCGAAGCCGGGGCCGGGGGGAGGGACCCCCGGAGCGCGTATAGGCTCGTCAGGTGTCTTCGCGTCCCGTCACCATCGTCATCGCCGCCGCCCTGGAGGCCCTGATCGGGCTGGCCGCCGCGGCCAGCGGGGTCTACAGCCTCTTCACCGCGATCACCGGTCGGGCCAGCGACCTGACCAGCGCGATCCCCCTGACCGCCCTGGGGCTGGGCGTGGGCGCGCTGCTGGTCTTCGTCGCACGCGGGCTCTGGCAGCTGCGGGACTGGGCGCGCACGCCGGTGTTCGTCACCCAGCTCTTCCTGGCCGTGGTGGCCTACTACATGTTCACCAGCGAGCAGTACGCGTTCGCCGCGGTGCTCGCGGCCGTGGCGGTGTGCGCCTCCGCCGCCGTGCTCTCGCCGCCGACGACCGCGGCGCTCTTCCCCGACGAGCGGGGGAAGTAGCGCCGCGGCCGCCCGCGGCGACCGCTCGGGTGTCAGTCGTCGGTGGTCAGCGCCTGGCGCAGCTGCGCCAGGGTGCGGGCCAGCAGACGGGACACGTGCATCTGCGAGATCCCCAGCTCCTGGGCGATCTGCGACTGCGTCATGTTGCCGAAGAAGCGCAGCAGCAGGATGCGCTTCTCCCGCGGCGGAAGCTGCTCCAGGAGCGGCTTGAGCGACTCCCGGTACTCCACGCCCTCCAGGGACTCGTCCACGATGCCCAGTGAGTCGGCCACCGCGGGCGCGTCCTCGTCCCCGCTGTCGGGCGCGTCCAGCGACACCGTCGAGTAGGCGTTGGCGGACTCCAGGCCCTCCAGCACCTCCTCCTCGGTCATCTGCAGGTGCGCCGCGAGCTCGGCGACGGTCGGGGAGCGCCCCTCCCGCTGCGACAGGTCGCTGACCGCCTTGGTGAGCGAGAGCTTCAGCTCCTGGAGGCGGCGTGGAACCCGCACCGCCCAGCCCTTGTCGCGGAAGTGCCGCTTGATCTCACCGACGATGGTGGGGGTGGCGTAGGTGGAGAACTCCACCCCGCGCTCCAGGTCGAACCGGTCGATGGACTTGATCAGCCCGATCGTGGCCACCTGGGTGAGGTCGTCCAGCCACTCGCCGCGGTTGCGGAAGCGGCGGGCCAGGTACTCCACCAAGGGCAGGTGGAGCTCCACCAGCTCGTCGCGGATCCTCCGGCGCTCCTCGGAGTCCGCCTCGAGTTCGCCGAGGCGCTCGAACAACTCTCTCGCGCGGGCCCTGTCGGGCACCGCGTGCTCGGTCTTCGCTGTCAGAGCGGGCCCCCTCTCGCTCACGCCGACTCCAGTGTGCCGCGGCGTTTGTACAGGACGATGTGGACACGGTCGTCCGGTCCGACGCCCGCGTCGACCTCTCCCGCGAGGGCGGACAGGACGGTCCAGGCGAAGGTGTCGCGGGCGGGAAGGCGCCCGTCCGCGGTGAGCACCGAGACGGAGATGCGCATCCCGTCGGGGGTGAGTTCGAATTCCGTGGTCAGTTCCGTGCCCGGCAGCGCCTGGGAGAGGAGCATGGCGCAGGCCTCGTCGACACCGATCCTCAGGTCCTCGATCTCGTCGAGGGTGAAGTCCAGTCGCGCGGCCAGACCCGCCGTCGCCGTCCGCAGAACGGACAAGTAGGCGCTGTCCGCGGGCATGTTGACGGTGACAGCGTCCCGGACGCCGATGGCGTCGGCCGTGGGCACAGCGGTTTCTTCGGTCACGTCCCTCCTTCGGGGGGCGGGGTTGCCGCTTGAGAGCAATGTATCTGGTTTACCCTGCCACTGACGCAGGGCGAACGGATCGTGTCCACACGATCCGGGGCGAAAGGCCGGACGGACGGCCGGTCTCAGGGCTCCTCGGAGCCCAGTGCGTCCAGCGCGCCGCCGTCCAGGCGGCGGACCGTCCACCCGTCCATGGGGCGCGAGCCCAGCGACTCGTAGAACCGTATCGAGGGCTCGTTCCAGTCCAGCACCGACCACTCCAGCCGGGTGTAGCCGCGCTCGACGCAGATCCGGGCCAGGGTCCGCAGCAGGGCCAGGCCGTGTCCCCGACCGCGCGCCTGGGGGCGCACGTACAGGTCCTCCAGGTACACGCCGTGCTTGCCGGTCCAGGTGGAGTAGTTGCGAAACCACAGCGCGAACCCGACGACCGGGCCGTCCCCGTCCTCCTGGGCGACGTGCGCGAACACCGCCGCGTCCGGTCCGAAGAGGGCGGTGCGCAGGTCCTGTTCGGTGGCGACGACCGCGTCCGGCTCCTTCTCGTACTCGGCGAGTTCGCGCACCAGGGCGTGGATGACGGGAACGTCGTCGGGACGTGCGGGACGGATCATCGGACCACCTCGGGCGCGCGGCGGGGACACGGTCGCCTCCAGGGTATGCGCTGCGGCGGGGCGCCCCCGCGCTCCGGGACCGCTCAGGGACGGTGGGCGACCACCCGCTCCACCAGTCCGAGGAACAGCCGGTCGTGGTGGACGACCTCGAACCCGGCCTCGACGGCGACCTCCCGCGGCAGGCGGCGCGGGTTCTCCCGGCGCCGCTCCACCAGCCGCCCGGGCAGGCGGGCGTACTCGATGTGGTCGGCCATCAGGAGCCTGCCGCCCGGCGTCAGCACGCGGTACATCTCCGCCAGGGCGCGCCGCTGGTCGGGGACGGCGCACATCGCCAGCGTGCACAGGACGGTGTCGAAGGCCTGGTCGGGGAAGTCCAGCTCCTGGGCGTCGCCCTCCACGAAGCGCACGGCCCTGCCCAGCTCCTCGGCCCTGTCGCGGGCGCGGTCGAGCATGCGCGGGCTGACGTCGACGGCGGTGAGGCGCACCTGCGGCGGGTAGTGGGCGAGGTTGCGGCCCGTCCCGACCGCCACCTCCAGCGTCTCGCCGCGCGCCCCGGCGCACAGGATCTCGCGGGTGCGGCGCATGGCGGGGCTCTGGAAGCGCTCGCTGTGCTCGCAGTAGGCGGCCATGCGGTCCCAGCGCCTGCGTGTGTGGTCCGTGCGAGCGTCCATGTGCCTCTCCCGAGCGGGGCGCGTACACCACGACTCTGGCGACGCGCCGCCGCGCGGTCAAGGGATCCGGGGGTGTTTCCCCGGCCGGTACCGGCCGCCGCGCCCGGGGCGGGGACGCGGCGGCCCCCGCGGAGCGCTCAGAGCACCTTGGACAGGAACGCCCGGGTGCGCTCGTGGCGCGGGTTGGAGAGCACCTCGGCGGGCGTGCCCGACTCCACGACCAGGCCGTCGTCCATGAAGACCAGGGAGTCGCCGACCTCGCGGGCGAACCCCATCTCGTGGGTGACGACCACCATGGTCATCCCGCCCCGGGCCAGGTCGCGCATGACGTCCAGGACCTCGCCGACCAGCTCCGGGTCCAGGGCGCTGGTGGGCTCGTCGAACAGCATCAGCGACGGTTCCATGGCCAGCGCGCGGGCGATGGCCACGCGCTGCTGCTGGCCGCCGGAGAGCTGGTCGGGGTAGGCGTCGGCCTTGTCGGGCAGGCCCACCCGCTCCAGCAGCTCCATGGCCTTGGCGTTGGCCTGGCTCCGGGGGACCCGCTTGACCTGCACGGGCGCCTCGGTGATGTTGCCCAGGACGCTCAGGTGCGGGAACAGGTTGAAGCGCTGGAAGACCATGCCGATGTCGCTGCGCTGGGCGGCGATCTCGTTGTCGCGCAGCTCGTAGAGCTTGCCGCGCTTCTGCCGGTAGCCCATCAGCTCGCCGTTGACCCACAGCCGTCCGGCGGTGAGCTTCTCCAGGTGGTTGACGCAGCGCAGGAAGGTGGACTTGCCCGACCCGGACGGGCCGATCACGCACATGACCTCGCCGCGCCCGACCTGGAGGTCGATGCCCTTGAGCACCTCCAGGCGGCCGAAGCTCTTGCGCACGTTCTCCGCCACGACGAGCGCGTCGGCGGGCAGCGTGGCGCCCTCGGCGGTCTCCACGACGCCAGGGTCCTTCGTCTTGTCGCTCACCTGTGCGCCCCTCCGACGATGCGGTCGCGGATACTGCCGTACTGGCCGGGGTTGAACCTGCGTTCGAGGAAGTACTGGCCCACCATCAGGACGCTGGTGATGGCCAGGTACCACAGGCACGCGGCGACCAGCATCGGGAAGATCTGGTAGGTCCGGGAGCCGATGGCCTGGAGCTGGTAGAACAGCTCGATGGTCACCGGCACGTAGGCCAGCAGCGCCGTGTCCTTGAGCATGGCGATGGTCTCGTTGCCCGTGGGCGGCACGACCACCCGCATCGCCTGCGGCAGGGTGATCCGGCGCAGGACCTTGCCCTTGCCCATGCCCAGCGCCTGCGCGGCCTCGGTCTGGCCCTTGTTGACCGATTGGAGCCCCGCGCGGATGATCTCGGCCATGTAGGCGCCCTCGGACAGCGACAGCGCCAGCAGGCCGGCGGTGTAGCCGCTCAGCACGGTGCGGGTGTCGATCTCGAAGAAGCGGGCGTCGCCCTCCAGGCCCAGCCACGGCATCCAGTAGTTGTCGAAGGGCAGGCCGAACTCGATGGTCTGGTACAGGATGGCGATGTTGCCGAAGAGCACCGCCAGCACCAGGCGGGGCACGCCCCGGAAGAACCAGGTGTACAGCCAGGAGACGGATACCAGGACGGGGTTGCCCGACAGCCGCATCACCGCCAGGACGATGCCCAGGACGACGCCGATGACCATCGACAGCACGGTGGCGCTGAGGGTGATCCACACGCCGCGCACGACCGGCTCGGAGAACATGTGGTCGAACATGAACGGCCAGTTGAAGGCGTCGTTCGTGAACAGCATGTGCACGAACATGGCCGCGAGGACGAGGATGACCCCGGCGGCGACCCACCGCTCGGGGTAGCGCACGGGAACGGCGGTGACGTGGTCGGCCGGACGGCCCGGTGTCGAGGTCTTCGACACCGGGCCGTCCGTCGGTTCGGTCGGTGAGGACAAGGGTCGGTCTTTCGCTCAGTGGGTGTCGGTCGGCCTGCTTACTCGGCGACGTCGGGGTTCACCTCGGCGGACTCCATGCCGCCGGCGTCCACGCCCCACTCGCCCAGGACCTCGGCGTAGGTGCCGTCCTCGATGAGCGCGTTGAAGGCGGCGGCCACGGCCTCGGCCAGCTCCGTGTCCTCCTTGTTGGTGAGGATGCCGTAGGGGGCGGCGTTGTACTGCTCGCCGATGAACTCCAGGACGCCCTCGCCGGTCTGCTCCAGAGCGTAGGCCGAGGTCGGCATGTCGGCGAGCGAGGCGTCGTTGACGCCGGAGACGACCGTCTCGGTGGCCAGCGGCTGGCTCTCGAACTTCTGGATGGTGATGGCCTCCTCACCGGCGTCGACGCAGGCCGCGCTGCGCTCCTCGATGTCGGTGTCGTGCGTGGTGTTGGACTGCACCGCGATCCGCATGCCGCAGGCGTTGTCGGGGTCCACGTCCTGGGGGTTGCCCGCCTGGGCGAACCACTGGGTGCCCGAGGAGAAGTAGCTGATCATGTTGACCTGCTCCATGCGCTCCTCGGTGACCGTGAAGGAGGAGGAGCCCAGGTCGTAGGTGCCCGTGTCCACGCCGATGATGATGGAGTCGAAGGCGGTGGGCTCCCACGTGGCCTCCAGGCCGAGCTTGGCCAGGGCGGCGTTGACGAGGTCCACGTTGAAGCCGAGGACGGTCTCGCCGTCGGCGTCCAGGTACTCGCCGGGCGGGTAGGAGGCCTCGACACCGATCGTGACGGTCCCGGCCTCGGCGACGTCGGCGGGCACGAGCGCGGCGAGCTCCTCGTCGACCTCGACGGAGGGCGCCTCGGGGGCGGCCGACTCCTCCGCGCCTCCGCCTCCGCCGTCCCCGCCGCCGCAGGCGGTCAGCGCCAGGACGCCGGCGAGGGACAGGGCGCCGAGGGCGAACGGCGTGGGCAGGGACTTGTGCAGAGCCATCGCGGGGTCTCCTTCGGGGGCGCGTAACGCCTGGCGGGGGCGGGTTCGTGACCCGTCTGCCCGAGCCGGAACGACATTTAGGACAATCTTCTTTTAACACTCAGAAGCCGGTGCCGTCCCATCGTGCACACCCGCGATGTTCCTGTGGTCACCGTTGTGAGAGGATTACGTAACGGGTCATCCCCGTGAGAGGCGGCCGCGCAGCAACTCGTATAGGAGTCCGGCGAAGAACGACTCTCCCCGGCGACACCACCGGTCATGGCCGACCGGCGCCGAGGAGGGCCCCCTAGCAATCGTCACGTCTTCGCGCGCGGTCCGCACCACCGCCAGGTCCGCCCCCGTCATGGCCGACGGCGGGTGGAACACGCAAGACCTGAGGGGTTTTCAGCCGTGACCACTGTTTCGCGTTCCCAGAACCCGCGTCGTGACGACGATCCCGCCTTCGCCATGCACCGCGGCGGCAAGCTCCACGTGACCTCGTCCGTGGACGTCCGCGACCAGGAGGGACTCTCCCTCGCCTACACCCCCGGCGTCGCCCGCGTCTGCGACGCCATCGCCGAGTCCCCCGAACTCGTCGACACCTACACCTGGAAGAGCAACCTGGTCGCCGTCGTCACCGACGGCACCGCTGTCCTGGGCCTGGGCGACATCGGCGCCGAGGCCTCCCTGCCGGTCATGGAGGGCAAGTCGCTGCTGTTCAAGCAGTTCGCCGGCGTCGACTCCGTGCCGATCGCGCTGGGCTGCACCGGGGTCGACGAGATCGTCGAGACCGTCGTGCGCATGGCGCCCTCCTTCGGCGGGATCAACCTGGAGGACATCTCCGCGCCCCGCTGCTTCGAGATCGAACGGCAGCTGCGCGAGCGCCTGGACATCCCGGTCTTCCACGACGACCAGCACGGCACCGCCATCGTCACCGTGGCCGCGCTGCGCAACGCCGCCCGGTTCACCGGGCGCACCCTGGCCGACCTGCGCGCCGTGGTCTCCGGCGCGGGCGCCGCGGGCGTGGCCGTCACCAAGATGCTCGTCGACGGCGGGATCGGCGACATCGCCGTGGCCGACTCCAAGGGCATGATCTACGAAGGCCGCGAGGGCCTGACCCCGGTCAAGCGGGAGCTGGCCTCCATCAGCAACCGGGCGGGGCTGCGCGGGTCCATCGAGAGCGCGCTGGAGGGGGCCGACGTGTTCATCGGCCTGTCCGCGGGCGAGGTCCCCGAGTCCGTGGTCGCCACCATGGCCGACGACGCGATCATCTTCGCGATGGCCAACCCCAACCCGGAGGTGCACCCGGACGTCGCCCGCAGGCACGCGAGCGTGGTCGCCACCGGGCGCAGCGACTTCCCCAACCAGATCAACAACGTCCTGGCCTTCCCGGGCGTGTTCCGGGGCGCCTTCGACGCGGGGGCCACGGACATCACCGAGAACATGAAGCTGGCCGCCGCCACCGCGCTGGCCGACCTGGTGGGCGACAAGCTGTCCGCCGACTACATCATCCCCAGCCCCTTCGACGAGAGGGTGGCCCCGGCGGTCGCCGCCGCGGTCGCCGCCCAGGCCCGTGAGGACGGCGTCGTCCGCGGCTAGGGACCCGGACACGACGGGGCCCGGAGGGCGCGCCCCCGCGCCGCCCTCCGGGCCCCTCGCCGTACTGGTCTACCTACCGTCGCCGGGGTCGTCGACCGCCTCGCTCCAGGGATCGGCGGACGGCCTCGGACGCGTTCCGCCCTCCGTGGCGGGCCCGTCCCCGGCGGGCCCGTCCCCGGCGGGCCCGGGCCGCTCGGCGGCGGCAGGTCCCTCCGTGGCGGCGGGCTCCTCCGTGCCGGGCTCGTCCTCGGCGGGCCCTGGCCGCTCCGTGGCGGCGGGCTCCTCCTTCCCCGTCCCGGGGGCGGCGGCGGGTCCCTCCCCGGCGGGAGCGGTCCCGTCGACTCGGTCCCCGGCTCCCTCCGCCCGGTCGGCGGGCGGGCCCCAGTGCCGCATGTCCCGGCGGATCACCTCGACCGTGTCGTCCAGGATGCGCCGCAGGTCGGTGGCGGCGGCCTCTCCGACGTGTCCCGCCTCGCGGACCACGTCGCGCACGCGGTCGCCGAAGTCGTGCAGCGCGCGCTCGAACTCCGGGCCCTGCGACGGGCGCTCGGAATCGCGCCTGCCTCCCCAGGCGGCGCCGAACGCGCCGAAGCCCTGCGTGAAGCGCTCCCACTCGCGGGACCACCGCGAGCCGTCCTCGCAGCCCGGCCCGGACTGCTCGCGGCGCTCGCCGGACTCCTTCCCGGGCGCGTCCGCCCCCTCCTCGCTCCGACCGGCCTCCTCCGAGGCGGTGGAGTCGGCGGTCCCAGCGGTCCCAGTGGTCCCGGCGGGTCCGCCCGGGGCCTCGGTTCCGGAGCGGCGCGCGCCCCCGGAGGCGAACTTGAGCTCGTCGCGCAGCGAGCTGATCGTCGCGCGCACGTCCTGCTTGACCGCGCGGGCGATGTCGCGCACCGAGTCGGTGATCTCCCGCTCCAGGTCGTTCAGGTCGTTCTCGCGCTCGCGCAGCTCCTCGCGGCCCTTGTCGGTGAGGCTGTAGACCTTGCGTCCGCCCTCCTCGGTGTGGGTGACCAGCCCCTCCTCCTCCAGCCGGGCCAGCCGGGGGTAGATCGTGCCGGGAGAGGGCGAGTACACGCCGAGGAAGCGGTCGCGGAGCAGGCTGATGATCTCGTAGCCGTGCCGCGGGTTCTCGTCCAGCAGCTTGAGCAGGTACAGCCGTAGTCTGCCGTGGCCGAAGATGGTGCTCATTCAGGCCCCCTCGGGGATCGCGGCCGGTGCCTCGGGCGCGCGCCGCAGCAGCGCCGTCCGACCGGACGCGGAGTTGGTGGTGATGGAGGCGGGATCGACGCCGCTGCCGATCCTCCCGCTCAGGATCGTCCTGGCCGGGGCGCTGCGCCGGTCCAGCCCGAAGTCGGACTTGGCGGGCGCCGCCGCGGTGCGCAGCTCCACGGTCGCCGAGGTCTCGGAGGGCACCCGCAGGGCGATCTCGCCCGAGACCGAGGTGAGCCGGACCCGCCCCGCCGGGGCGACGCCGGTGTCGGCCAGCAGCTGACCGGAGACGGTCTTGGCGCTCAGCGCGGACAGCCGTCCGCCCGCCACAGCCAGCTGGCCGCTCACGCTGTTGAACTTGAGGCTGCCGTGGGGGTCGCGCACGGCGGTGCTCCCCGAGACGGTGTTGATCTCGGTCTCGCCCGAGACGTCGTCCAGGGTGATCTCCCCGGTCGCGGTCCGCAGCTGGCTGCGGGCGCTGAGCCCGGCGGCGACGATCGGCGCGCTGGCCGTGGTGACCTCGACCGGGCAGTCCTTGGGCAGCCGCAGGTTCACGGTGGCCCTGCGGTGCTGCACGCTCTTGTAGCTGTTGAGCTGGACCGGCCGCAGCCGGTCCAGGAACCCCTGGCCGGTGAGGTCCTCGTAGTGGATGGTGAGGATGCCCGCCTCCTGTGTGACCAGGAGGGGTTCACCGACGATGTCGGTGACCTCGAAGGTGACCGGGTCGTCGGTGGGAAGAATGTTGACGTGGCCTCCGATGATCCGGACCCGCAACGCGACGATGCCGTCCAGGGTCTGGGTCATCGGCCTGTCGATGGTCCAACGTGCCATCGTGCTCGGCCCCTTTCGCTCGCTCCGTGTTCTCACGATATGTCGCGTCTGCGGCGAACTCAAGATATGTCGCGGATTCGCGGGGTGTTTCAGGGAGACCTCCGGGCAAACCCCGAGGCCGCCGGAGTCCGGACCCCCGGGCACGCGAAGGGGCCCGGGTCGCGCTGACCCGGGCCCCTCATGCGGTCCCTACTCGTCGTCCTCGTCGTCCAGCCGCGCCAGCCACGTGGCCAGCCGGTCGACCGGGGTCTCGAACTCGGGGTTCATGTCGGTGAACGCCCGCAGCTGCTCGGCGAGCCAGGCGAAGCTGACCTCCTCGCCGCCGCGGCGGTTCTCCAACTCCTCGATTCCGCGATCGGTGTAGTACACGCTCTTCCTTCTACGTGCTCGCAGGCCCGTCCGCTAGTCCGCGGGCGGGAAGACCGTGTCCACCAGTGCCCGCTGCTCGGCCTCGTGGCGCTTGGCCGAACCGGCCGCGGGCGCGGAGGAGGCCGGACGCGAGATCCGGGTGAACGGGCGGTCGAGCTGCTCGGAGAAGACCAGCGCGACGAAGGGCCACGGGCCCATGTTCGCCGGCTCCTCCTGCACCCACAGGACCTCGCCCGCGTTGGGGTAGGCCTTGAGCTGCTCGCGGATCTCCTCGATCGGCAGCGGGTAGAGCCGCTCCGCCCGGATGATCGCGGTGTGCTTGTCACCGCTCTTGCGGCGCGCCGCGTCCAGGTCGTAGTAGATCTTGCCCGAGCACAGCACCACGCGCCGCACCTTGTCCGGCGCGATCGAGTCGTCCTTGATCAGCGGCTCGAAGTGGCCCGAGGTGAAGTCCGCGGCGGCCGAGGTGGCGGCCTTCAGGCGCAGCAGCGACTTGGGCGTGAACACCACCAGCGGGCGCTCCAGCGGCGACTTGGCCTGCCAGCGCAGCAGGTGGAAGTAGCTCGCCGGGGTGCTGGGGTGGGCCACCGTCATGTTCTCCTGCGCGCACTGCTGCAGGAACCGCTCGATGCGGGCGGAGGAGTGGTCCGGCCCCTGGCCCTCGTAGCCGTGCGGCAGCAGCAGGGTCACGCTGGAGCGCTGTCCCCACTTCTGCTCGCCCGCGCTGATGTACTCGTCGATGATGGTCTGCGCGCCGTTGACGAAGTCGCCGAACTGCGCCTCCCACATCACCAGGGCGTCGGGACGGGTCAGCGAGTAGCCGTACTCGAAGCCCAGGGCCGCGTACTCGCTCAGCAGGGAGTCGTGCACGTGGAACCGGGTGATGCCGTCGTCGAACTGCTTGAGCGGCGTGTGGGTCTCGCCGGTCTCGCGGTCCATCAGCGTGGCGTGGCGCTGGCCGAAGGTGCCGCGGCGGCTGTCCTGGCCGATGAGGCGGACGGGGTGGCCGTCCAGCAGCAGCGACCCGAAGGCCAGCAGCTCACCGGTGGCCCAGTCGATCGCGTCGGTCTCGACCATCGTCGCGCGGCGCGAGAGCTGGGGGGCCAGCCGCGGGTGCGGCGTGAAGCCCTCGGGCAGCGACACCTGGGTGTCGATGACCCGCTTGACCGTCTCGGTGCTGATCGCCGTCTCGACGGCGGAGTGCTCCAGGCGGCCCTCGGTGAACACCTCGGGCTTGACCACGGAGCCGGGCTCGATCGGCTTCTTCTCGACCTCGCGGGTCTCGGTGAAGGCCCGCTCCAGCTCCGACTGGTAGTCGCGCAGCGCCGACTCCGCCTCCTCCACCGTGATGTCGCCGCGGCCGATGAGGGCCTCGGTGAACAGCTTGCGGGTGGAGCGCTTGGCGTCGATGACGTCGTACATCAGCGGCTGGGTGAAGGCGGGGTTGTCGCCCTCGTTGTGGCCGCGGCGCCGGTAGCAGACCAGGTCGATGACGACGTCCTTGTTGAACGCCTGGCGGTAGGCGAAGGCCAGGTGCGCGACCCGGACCACGGCCTCGGGGTCGTCCCCGTTGACGTGGAAGATCGGCGCCTGCACCATCCGCGCCACGTCCGTGGCGTAGACGCTGGAGCGGCTGTCGGACGGCGAGGTGGTGAAGCCCACCTGGTTGTTCACGATGACGTGCACCGTGCCGCCGGTCCGGTAACCGCGCAGCTGCGACAGGTTCAGCGTCTCGGCGACCACGCCCTGCCCGGCGAACGCGGCGTCGCCGTGGATGAGGATCGGCAGGACGGTGAAGCCCTGCGGGCCCTTGTTGAGCACGTCCTGCTTGGCGCGGACGATGCCCTCGGCGACCGGGTCGACCGTCTCCAGGTGGGACGGGTTGGCGGCCAGCGAGATGCGGATCTTCTGGCCGTCGTGGGTCTCGAAGGTGCCCTCGGTGCCCAGGTGGTACTTGACGTCGCCCGAGCCGTGCGCGCTGCGCGGGTCGAGGTTGCCCTCGAACTCACCGAAGATCTGCGCGTAGGACTTGCCGCAGATGTTGGCCAGCACGTTCAGGCGGCCTCGGTGGGCCATGCCGATGACGGCCTCGTCCAGCTCGGCCTTGGCGGCCTTGGAGATCACGCCGTCCAGCAGCGGGATCAGCGACTCGCCGCCCTCCAGGGAGAAGCGCTTCTGGCCCACGTACTTGGTCTGGAGGAAGGTCTCGAAGGCCTCGGCGCTGTTGAGCCGGTGCAGGATGTGCAGCTGCTCGTCGCGGTCGAGCTTCTCGTGCTCGCGCTCGACGTGCGCCTGGATCCACTCCCGCTCCTCCGGGCTCTGGATGTGCATGTACTCGATACCCACCGTGCGGCAGTAGGTGTCGCGCAGCACGCCCAGCACGTCGCGCAGCTTCATGACCTGCTTGCCGCCGAAGCCCCCGGTGGGGAACTCGCGGTCCAGGTCCCACAGGGTGAGGCCGTGTTCGAGCACGTCCAGGTCGGGGTGCTTGCGCTGCTCGTGGTCGAGCGGGTTGGTGTCGGCCATCAGGTGGCCGCGCACGCGGTAGGCGTGGATCAGCTCCTGGACCCGGGTGGTCTTGTCGAGCTGGGTGGCCTTGTTGACGTGGATGTCCTGCACCCAGCGCACCGGCTCGTAGGGGATGCGCAGCGAGTTGAAGATCTCGTCGTAGAAACCGTCCTCGCCCAGCAGCAGCTGGTGGATCCGGCGCAGGAACTCACCGGACTGCGCACCCTGGATGATGCGGTGGTCGTAGGTGGAGGTCAGCGTCATGACCTTGCTGATGCCCAGCTCGGCCAGGGTGTCGGAGGAGGCGCCCTGGAACTCGGCCGGGTACTCCATCGCGCCCACGCCCAGGATGGTGCCCTGGCCCGGCATCAGGCGCGGGACCGAGTGCACGGTGCCGATGCCGCCGGGGTTGGTGAGGCTGATGGTGGTGCCCTGGAAGTCCGGCACGCCCAGCTTGTTGCTGCGGGCCTTGCGGACCAGGTCCTCGTAGCCGCTCCAGAACTCCGTGAAGTCCATCTCGTCGGACTTCTTGATGGAGGGCACGACCAGCTGCCGGGAGCCGTCGGGCTTCTGGAGGTCGATCGCCAGGCCGAAGTTCACGTGCTCGGGCTTGGCGACACCGGGCTTGCCGTCCACCTCCACGTAGGAGTGGTTCATCTCCGGCAGGGCCTTGAGGGCCTTGACCATGGCGTAACCGATGAGGTGGGTGAAGGAGACCTTCCCGCCACGGCCGCGCCGGAGGTGGTTGTTGATGACGATGCGGTTGTCGAAGAGCAGCTTGACCGGCACCGCGCGCACGCTGGTGGCGGTGGGCAGGCCCAGGCTCGACTCCATGTTGGTCGCGGTCCGCGCGGGTGCGCCGCGCAGACGCTCCTGCTTGACCTGGAGGGCCTCGTCCTTGCCCTCCTTGTCGTCCTTGCTCTTCGGCTTGGCGGACGGAGCCGGGGCCGCGGGGGCGGTCGGCTTCTTCTTGGGGGCGGAGGCCGCGGGGGCCTTCTCGCCCTGCGCCTTCGCGCCGCTCCCGCCCTTCGCGCCAGCAGTCTCCGCGGGCTTGTAGTCCGCGAAGAAGTTCCACCAGGCCTTGTCAACGGAGTTCGGGTCGTTCAAGTACTTCTGATAAAGCTCCTCGACCAACCACTCGTTGGGACCGAAATCTGTCAGGGGTTGAGACGCCTCAGACGACACGGCGGAGATCGCCCACTTCCGCAGCTCGCTTGTGAATGTGTAGGAAGACGGGTGGCTGCTGGCAAGGCGGGCTCAAGAAACGAACGCGGGAGCTGTTCCGCGCATACGGAGAAGCATCTGGCCTGGCCAGCACTCGTCGGGTACAAGGCTACTTGTACCGGCCTCCGCGCGGGGAACGCTGACCTTGTGGAAACTAGGAGATAGGTAACAATCTTTCACATCGACACTGCCACTACGTGTGAGTAACAAAGCCCAGAGTCGCGAGAGCGCCTGGTTTGCGGGGTTTTGCAGGGGTTTCACGATGTGAAGTTGTTGGCCGCGTCCGGCCACGCCGGATGTGGCGTGTAACACGGTGTCCCTCGGGGAACCGGCCGGGGCGGGCCTCCGTCGGAGGGGGTGCGAGCGGCCGGGCAGGACGGCCGGGCTCCCTCCGCCGGTCTTCCCAGCGGGCGGGAGGGGTCCGGGCCCGGCCGCGAACGCTCTTTCCCTCGTGCGCGGACGCGCGTTCGCTGGTGAAACGCCGGTGACCGGTGCCGAGGATGTACGGATCTGTGTGCTCTCCGGAGTTCTCCCACGCGGGAGGCCCCCTCGTGTCTACGATCCTCGGAACCGAGGACGCGACGGGCGGGGAGGCCATGAGGGGTCTGGGTGAACTGGAGGCGGCCATCATGGACGCGCTGTGGCGGTCCGAGGAGCCGATGTCCGTGCGCCAGGTCCGCGAGAACATGGTCTACGACCGCGACGTGGCCTACACGACCGTCATGACGGTGGCCAACATCCTCTTCACCAAGGGGCTGCTGGACCGGGAGAAGACCGGCCGCGCCTGGACGTACTGGCCGCGCGAGTCGCACGCCGAGTACACCGCGCGGATGATGGACGAGGTCCTCAACACCGGGCCCGACCCCGGCGCCACCCTGCTGCGCTTCGTGGAGCGCTTCAGCGACGAGGAGGTGGCGCGCCTCCACCGCGTGCTGGCCCAGACCCGGGACCGGCGCGGCGTCGCCAGCTAGCGGGGCGCCCGCCGGACAGCCCTAGGAGCGGGTCAGGGTGCGCACGCTGCGCGAGGAGACCGCGGCCAGGGTGGCCAGCAGCGTCAGCGAGGCCACCAGCACCAGGGCCGGGGCCGGGCCGAAGCGCTCGGCGAACGGGCCGATCGCGACCTGCCCGAGGGGCATCGCCACGAACGAGCCCAGCGCGTCGTAGGAGTACACCCGCGACAGCTTCTCCTTCGGCACGTTCTCCTGGACGGCGACCTCCCAGGCCACGTCGAACTGCTGTACCGCCACGCCCGCCAGGAACATCGCGGCGAACAGCACCGGCAGCGGCGAGGGCCCGGTCAGGGCCAGGAAGGGCACGGCGTGCGCCGTCATCAGGGCCGTGCCGTAGACCAGCGCCCGCCGCGGCTGCCAGCGGGCCGCCAGCACGCCGCCCGCCAGCAGCCCGACGCTGTTGGCCGCCATGAGCAGGCCCCAGGCGGTCCGGCCGAAGGTCTCGTCGGCGATGCCCGGACCCAGCACGGCCGTGGCCGCCGACCAGCCCGCGTTGACGACCATGAACTGGAGCACGATGATCCAGACCCAGGGCCGCGACACGAACTCGCTCCACCCCTCCCGCAGGTCGCGCAGCACGTCCGCGTCCCCGGTGTCCACCGGCCCGTCCGCCCGTGCCGCGCGTACGGACAGGAAGGCCGTCCCGGCGCAGGCGAACAGCGCCGCGTCCGCCGTGATCGCCCAGCCCGCGCCGAGCAGGCCCACCACGACGCCGCCCGCCGACATCCCCAGGAACAGCCCGCCCTGGACGCCCACGCCCATCGCCGCGTTGGCCTGGCGCAGCAGCTCCCGGGGCACGGTCTGCGGCGTCAGGGCCGCGGAGGCGGGCAGGTTCACCGCCGCGGCCGCGCCGTTGACCAGGCTCAGCGCGATCATCAGCGGCAGCGAGGCGGTGCCCGTCAACAGGAGCGCGCCCAGGACCGCCTGGGAGAGCGCGGCCAGGGCGCACCCGCCCTGGAGCACCAGCGCGCGCGGCAGCCGGTCGGCGATGACGCCGCCGAGCAGGAGCAGCGCCACGTTCGCCACCGAGCGCGCGCCCACCACCAGCCCCACGCCCGTCAGCGAGCCGGTCACGTCCAGCACGGCGAAGGCCAGCGCCACCGACGCCATGCCGTTGCCCAGGGCCATCAGGGTCCGGCCCGCGACCAGCCCGCGAAAGGCCGGGTGCCCCAGCGGGGCGGTCAGTCCCGCACCCGCGCCGCCAGTGCGCGCCATGGTCCCCCGTCCCCGCTCGTCCCAACGGCAGCGACGATCCCGTTCCGGCCGAGGGGGTGTCAACGGGTTTTCGCGCGGCGCCCGGGACCCCGGCTAACCCAGCACCCAGCTGCGGCCCTCGGCGGCCAGCTTCTCCACCAGGGTGGCGCTGTCGTGCTCCTTGGCGAACAGGTGCTCGGGGCGCGTGATCGGCACGATCCACAGCCAGCGCACGGGGTCGCCCTGGAAGGACAGCCCGGCGGTGTCCGGCGGCCGGTGCTCGGGGCGGGTGACCAGGGCGGAGGGGTCCTCCAGGAGCAGCACGGCTCCCGCGCCGCCGCGCATGGCCCGGTCCTCGGGGTTGTCCAGCCACTTGACGGTGTGCCCGGTGCCGAACCAGGTCACCGCCCGCCAGGGGAAGGCGCCGATCCACCGGAAGACGCGGGCGGCGTGGTGCGCGGGCAGCGTCGTGGCCAGGGCGAGCTCCACCCGGGCGTGCTGGGAGGTGTTGGCCATGTAGCGGTCCAGGGTGGGCATGCGCTGACCGCACATCCCGACCGTGGACAGCACCGTGTACGGGCGGTCCGCGGTGGGCGGGCGCTCCGACACGCGCAGCAGCGGCGGGTGGCCGTCGGAGACGTCCCAGTAGTGCCCGGGCTCGCCCACGTTGCGGTTGAGGTGGCTGAGCACCGTGCGCTGCACGCTGCGCCAGGCGCCCGAGGCGCGCCGCCAGTCCCAGTAGGCCTCGGCGTGCACCACGCGCGGCCACAGCTGCCCGCGCACCGAGTCCAGCTCCCAGGCGTACGCGCTGCGGCCGATCGCCTCGCGCGCGTACCCCGGCAGCCCGCTGTCGGCCTCCGCCCAGCCCGGGATGACGGCCAGCAGCCCCTCCTCGTCCACCAGGGCGACCCCGTCGCCCTCCTCGAACCACACGGCGCGCAGGCGGTCGGGGTCGAAGCGGGGGCGGCCCTGCGGGTGCTTGGTGTAGGCCTCGGGCATGAGCGGGGCCCGGCCCTCGTACAGCCCGCCGGACTCGCTCGTGCGCGGCGCGATCTCGTGGTTGGCCAGCCACACCGGGACGCGGATGCGCCCGCGCGCGTCCAGCAGGTAGGCGGCCGTGGTGTGGGAGTCACACTCGACGACGACGCGTCGGCTCTGGTACGGGCTGATCTCGTCGAGCAGGACGTCGATCCCTGTCACCGGCCCTCCCACACACCGATCCCCGGTCGTCGTAGCCGGACGGACCCGTCGGGCCCGTCCGCGCAGTGCGTAGAATCGACGGTAGTGCCCTGACAGGCGGAGCTGCACCGCGGCGGCGTATAAGTCGTATAACGACACGTTCCCGCCGCCGTCCGCGCCCGGGCGCCAGACCACCGACTCCACTTCCTACGGACTGTGTATGCCCGCCGAGCTCACCTTTGTCGCACCCCGTCGTGCCAAACCTCCCCGGCACCTGGCCGACCTCAGCCCCGACGAGCGGGCCGAGGTCGTCCGCGAGCTGGGGGAGAAGCCCTTCCGGGCCAAGCAGCTCGCCCAGCACTACTTCGGCTCCCTGGTGTCGGACACCTCGGCCATGACCGACCTGCCCGCCTCCTCCCGGGAGCGGCTCGGCGAGGCGCTGCTGCCCACCCTGCTCACGCCCGTGCGCCACATCACCTGCGACAACGGCATGACCCGCAAGACCCTGTGGAAGGCGTTCGACGGGGTGCTGTTCGAGTCGGTGCTCATGCGCTACCCGGACCGCGTCACCCTGTGCATCTCCTCCCAGGCCGGGTGCGGCATGAACTGCCCGTTCTGCGCCACCGGCCAGGCGGGCCTGACCCGCAACCTCTCCACCGGGGAGATCATCGACCAGGTGGTCGCCAGCGCCCGCGACCTGGCCAACGGCGAGGTCGCCGGCGGCCCGGGCCGCATCAGCAACATCGTGTTCATGGGCATGGGCGAGCCCATGGCCAACTACAAGCGCGTGCTCCAGTCGGTGCGCCGCATCACCGACCCCGTCCCCAACGGCCTGGGCATCTCCCAGCGCGGGGTCACCGTGTCCACGGTCGGCCTGGTGCCCGCGATCAACAAGCTCATCGACGAGAGGATGCAGGTCCGCCTCGCGATCTCCCTGCACGCCCCCGACGACGAGCTGCGCGACGAGCTGGTGCCCATCAACACCCGCTGGAAGGTCGACGAGGTCCTGGACGCCGCCTGGCGCTACGCGGGCACCACGGGCCGCCGGGTCTCCATCGAGTACGCGCTGATCAAGGACATCAACGACCAGGCCTGGCGGGCCGACCTGCTGGGCAAGCTCCTCAAGGGCCACCTGGTGCACGTCAACCTCATCCCGCTCAACCCCACCCCGGGGTCCAAGTGGACGGCCTCGCGCCCCGAGGACGAGCGCGAGTTCGTGCGGCGGCTGGAGTCGCACGGGGTGGCGGTGACCGTCCGCGACACCCGCGGACAGGAGATCGACGGCGCGTGCGGGCAGCTCGCGGCGGCCGAGAACTGACCGGCCCGCCCACGGCGACCGGGAGCGCGGGGTGATCGAGACGGCGCTGGCCTTCGTGGTCGCCCTCGTCTCCGGGCTCGTCCCGGTCATCAACATCGAGGTCTACCTGGTGGGCGCCGTCATCGCGATGGACGACGGCGCCCTGGTCGCCATGGCGGTGGCCGCCGGGGTCGGGCAGACCCTGGGCAAGCTGCCCTACTACTACGCCGGGCGCGGGACGCTCTCCGCGCCGTGGATCCGCCGCAGGAGCGCCACACCGGGCAAGTGGGCCGCACGGGCCGAGGGCTGGCGGCGCAGGGCCGAGGAGCGGCCCGCCTGGGGCGCGGGCCTGGTGGCGGTGAGCTCCCTCGCCAGCGTGCCGCCGTTCGTGGTGGTGTCGGTGCTGGCCGGGGTGGTGCGGATGAACGTCGTGCTGTTCGCCCTGATCACCTTCGTCACCCGCACCGCGCGCTTCCTGGTCGTGGTGTTCGCGCCCGCCTGGGGGCTGTCCTTCCTGCCCTGAGCGCGGTCCGCGCCTGACGCGGCCGGGGCGCCGCCCAACCGGTCCCCGGCTCGGCGGCGCCCCGGACGGCGTCTCCGTCAGACGCTGGCCAGGTCCCGGCGGCGAAAGCCCGCCAGGGCGACCGCGTTGGCCGCGAGCGCCGCCCCCAGCGCGACGGCCACCGGGGCGGCGTCGAAATCGTCGGCGGGCAGTTGGGGCAGCAGCCCGAACGCGCTCAGGTCCAGCAGCCGGTCGTCCAGGCCCAGCATCGGTCCGAGCAGCGAGACCAGGAGGCTGTAGCCCAGCCACGCCCACACCAGCGGGGTCAGGCGCGGGGCGGTTCCCACCAGCAGCGCGGTCAGAGCGGCGAACAGCAGGGCCACCGGCAGCTGGGCCAGGGCGGCCTCGGTCATCGTCCACGTCCAGGAGGGGTCCTCCAGAGCCGCCGACGCGCTCAGGCCCATGCCGACGCCGCCCGCCACCACGATCACCGCCGAGGACAGCACGCTGACCAGCAGGGCGCCGCCGAACCAGCGCACCCTGCCCACGGCCGCGGACAGGGTCAGCTCGGCGCGCCCGGAGGTCTCCTCGCCCCGCGCCCGCAGCACGGACATGACGGCGTAGGCCGACGCGGCCATCAGCACGTAACCGCTCATGGTGCCGAGGAAGCCCCCGGTGACGTCGTCGGCGGAGTCGCCGAGGACGGCCAGCAGGTCGGGGTTCTCCTCCAGCATCCCCTCCACCTCCGTGGCCAGCGAGCCGAACGCGAGGGCGAAGAGGAAGACCGCGGCCGCCCAGGCGAGGATCGCCCCGCGCTGCTGGTGCAGGTGCAGCGCGAACACGCCGTTGAGCAGCCCGCCCGCACCGGCCGGACCGGGCCGGGAGGGGACCAGGCCGGCGCCGAGGTCGCGCCGGTCCGCCAGGGCGTAGGCCAGCGCGAAGAGCGCCGCCACGAGGACCGCGTACAGCGCCAGCGGCCACCAGCGCAGGTCGTCGAACACGCGTGTCTGCTGGACCCAGGCGAACGGCGACAGCCAGGACAGCGCGTTGCCGCCCTCCTCGGCCATGTCGCCGACGACCCGGGACAGGAACAGCACGCCGGTGACCAGGAAGGCCAGGCCCGCGGCGGCGCGTCCGTGCTCGGTGACCTGCGCGCACACGGCGGCGACGGCGCCGAAGGAGATCCCGGCCAGGGCCAGCCCCAGCCCGTAGGCCGCGGAGTCGGCGACCGCCAGGCCGTTGCCCGCCATGGTCAGCGCGGCCAGGCCGCCGATGAGCAGGTTGACGACCGAGATGGTCACCAGCGCGGCGGTCATCTGGGCGCTCGTGCCCAGGACGCTGGCGCGCAGCAGTTCGGCGCGGCCGCTCTCCTCCTCGGCGCGGGTGTGCCGGACCACGTGCAGGACGCTCATGACCGCCAGGGCGATGAGCACGCTCATGGTCAGCTCGTTGACCACCATCGGGCCGAGCTGGTAGTCGTCCAGCCCGTATCCGGGGCCGCCGAAGAGGACGCCGGTCGGGGTCTCCATGAGAGCCGCCCGGGCCTGGCGCTGGGCGTCGGTGGAGAACATGTCGTCGAGCGTCGGAACGGTCGCGGCGACGGTGCCGACCAGGGCCAGGGTCCAGACGGTCAGCCGGAGGCGGTCGCGGCGCAGGACGAACCGGATGAGGGCGCCGGTGCCGGTGAACGCGTTCATACCGCCGTCCCCCCGTTCCGGTCGGCCCCGCGCGCGGCCAGCTCGTCGCCGTAGTGGCGCAGGAACAGCTCCTCCAGGGAGGGCGGGTTGCTCACCAGGGAGAGGATCCCGAGGCCGGTGAGCGTGCCCATGACGGCGCCCATGCGGGTGTTGTCCACGTCGAAGGCGACGGTGCCGCCGTCGAGCCGCAGGTTGTGCACCCCTTCGGCGCCCTCCAGGACCCGCGCGTCCCCGGTGACGGTGGCGCGCACGGCGGAGCGGGTCAGGTGGCGCAGGTCGTCCAGGGTGCCCGACTCCACCGCACGCCCCCTGCGGATGATGGTGACGGTGTCGCACAGCTTCTCCACCTCGGAGAGGATGTGGCTGGAGAGCAGCACGGTGCGGCCCCGGGCCTTGGCCTCCAGGACGCACTCGGTGAACACGGCCTCCATGAGCGGGTCCAGGCCGGAGGTGGGCTCGTCGAGGATGAGCAGCTCGGCGTCGGAGGCCAGGGCGGCGACCAGGGCGACCTTCTGCCGGTTGCCCTTGGAGTAGGCGCGCGCCTTCTTGGTCGGGTCCAGTTCGAAGCGGGCCAGCAGCTCCCGGCGGCGCGCGGGGTCGAGTCCGCCGCGCAGCCGCCCGAGCAGGTCGATCGCCTGCCCTCCGGTCAGGTTGGGCCACAGGGTGACGTCGCCGGGCACGTAGGCCAGGCGCCGGTGCAGGGCGACGGCGTCCCGCCAGGGGTCGCCGCCGAGCAGGCTGACCGTTCCGGCGTCGGCCCTGAGCAGGCCGAGCAGGACCCGGATGGTGGTGGACTTCCCGGAGCCGTTGGGCCCGAGGAAGCCCGCGACCTGGCCCGTGCGGACGGTCAGGTCCAGCTTGTCCAGGGCCTGGAAGCGGCCGAAGCGCTTGTCGACGCCGCGGACCTCGATGGCGGTTGGTGTCATGGTCGTCGTTCCCTCCGTGCGTGGTGGGGGTCGGGGACGGGAGTTCGGGGAGGTCAGCGGGGCTCCTCGGGGGGATCGCCGACGTACAGGAGGTAGGCGTCGAGGATCGTGCGCTCGGTGAGCAGACCCTCGGTGTACAGCTCCAGGGTCGGGAGCATGTACTCCCGCGACCACTCGCGCGCGACCCGGGCGAAGTCGACCTCCTCCCCGAAGCGCCCCAGCGTGAGGAACAGCAGCAGCGATCCGAGGGAGTTGGCGGCCAGGTAGCGGGCGCGCCGGGCCGGGTCCCGGCTCGGGCGGATGGTGCCCTCGGCCTCGCCCGCGGCGAGGTAGACCTCGATGTCGGCCACCATGCGCTCGAAGAGCGCGGCCGCGAGCGGGCCCCCGGCCTGCATGGAGCGGACGACGTAGGCCAGCAGCGGGGCGTACTGCTCCATCGTCGCGAGCTGGTGGAGGAAGGTCTGCCCGTCGTGGCTGGTGACCGTGTCCGTCTTGACCTCGTTGACGGCCGCGGTGACGTGGTCGTCGCAGGCCCGCCGGAGCTTGTCCTTGGAGCCGAAGTGGTGGATCACCAGGCCGGGGGAGACCCCGGCCTGCTCGGCGATCGCCCGCACGCTCACGCCGAACCCGCGCTGGCCGAAGCACGCGATCGCCGCGTCGCGGATCCTGGCGCGCGCCGTGAGGTCGGACTCCCCGTCGGGCCGGTCCGGACGGTCGGTTGAACTCATGTTCAATACTTTAAACACTTGTTCAGCCTTCTGACAAGGGGGTGGCCGCGGAAGTGGCCGTACACTCGGTGCACGGCGCCCCGGGCGCCCCACGCCGACGAGGAGAGGTTCGATGGTGCAGGTCGCGGTCGCCCAGTTCGCCCCCGGTCAGGACAAGGCGCGCAACCAGCGCTCGGTGGCGGAGCTGACCGCCCGCGCCGCGGCGGACGGGGCCGAGGTGGTCCTGTTCCCCGAGTACACGATGTTCACCGCGGGCCGCGTCGACCAGCGCTACGTGGCGGCGGCCGAGCCCCTGGACGGCCCCTTCGTCTCCGAGGCGGCCGACACCGCCCGGCGGGAGGGCGTGCACCTGGTGCTGGGGGTCGGCGAGGCCGAGGACGGCGCCGACGCCGCCCACTTCACCAACACGCTGGTGGCGCTGTCGCCGCGGGGTGAGCGGGTCGCGCACTACCGCAAGATCCACCTGTACGACGCCTTCGGGGCCCGGGAGTCGGACGTGCTGCGCCCCGGCCCGATCGAGGAGCCCGAGACCTTCACCGTGGACGGCGTGGTGTTCGGTCTGCAGACCTGCTACGACCTGCGCTTTCCCGAGGTGACGCGGCGCATCGCCGAGGCCGGGGCGCATGTGGTGCTGCTGGCCGCGCAGTGGGTTCCCGGCCCGCTGAAGGAGGAGCACTGGCGGACCCTGGCCCGGGCGCGCGCCATCGAGAACACCGTGTACGTGGCCGCCTCCGGGCAGGCGGCGCCCACGGGCGCGGGCAACAGCATGGTGGTCGATCCCATGGGGACACCGCTCGCGGCGCTGGGTGAGCAGACCTTCGCGGTCGCCTCGGCCGGGGTTTCGGCCGCCCGGGTGCAGGAGGTGCGGGAGCTCAATCCGGCACTCTCCCTGCGCCGTTTTTCGGTCTCTGTGCGGGCCGAGGACTGAGGTCCCGGATCGCTACCGCCCCGCAGCTAACCGGACAAAACAGATGAATACCATCCGGCAAGACAGGGTCTTCCCAGGCATCATCACTTAGGGTTATGATTCCCGTGCATGGTGTGATGTGGATCGGTCCGAACCATTCCAGGTGCCCAAAGCTTCTGATTCAATAAAGAGCCGGTAACTATCGGCCCGCCAGACTGTCCTAAACCACGGGGGGAGCAAGGACATTGCGCGGAACGAGCATGATGTGCGAACCAGATACGCGGCCCACGATCGACGTCGAGGTCTACGATCCGGACTCGCTGAGCTGGGCGCAGTGCATGGGGGATGCCTGCGTCGTCTGCCACACCAAGTGGCCCCGGCCCCGCCGGGTGCTCGGTGAGCTCCCGGACGGGAGTGCGGTGTTCGGTTGTGAGGAGTGCGCCGACCTCGTCGGCGCGGAGCCCCGGGTGGCCGCCGAGGAGCGGCTGTTCGCGGTGCGCTAGCGGTGCGCAGACGGTCGCGCTCCGGGTCCAGGGGGAGAGGCGGACCCGGAGCGCTTCCGTTGGCGCACCCGCTTCCATTGGGGAGGAGGGGAAATGAGCGCGCCCTTCCCGGATGGTTCGTGCGTCGGCTGCCGGCGCCGACCACGCCCCGTGAGGGGCGTCCGATGACAACGATACTCCGTGTCGTTCACCGCCGACCGACAGTGAGGCAGATCCGTCCGGTATTTTCGCGGAAACCGAGTCAACCGTTGGTGGGGAACCCCAGGTCGACGCCCCCTTCGGGCCGCTGGCCCGGGTCGGCCCACCGGGCGGTGACCGCCTTGGTACGGGTGTAGAAGTGGACACCCTCCGTGCCGTGCGCGTGTGAGTCGCCGAACAGGGACTGCTTCCAGCCGCCGAAGGAGTAGTAGGCCATCGGCACCGGGATGGGGACGTTGATCCCCACCATGCCGACCTCGACCTCGTTCTGGAACCGCCGGGCGGCGCCCCCGTCGTTGGTGAAGACCGCCGTGCCGTTGCCGTAGGGGCTGGCGTTGACGAGCTTGACCGCCTCGTCGTAGCCGCCCACGCGCACCACGCTCAGCACGGGGCCGAAGATCTCGTCCCGGTAGCACGACATCTCGGGGCCGACGTGGTCCAGCAGCGACGGTCCCAGCCAGAACCCGTCCGGGCTCCCGCCCGACACAGGGTGCGCGCGGCCGTCGACCGCCAGGGTCGCGCCCTCGCGCACCCCCGACTCCAGGTAGGAGGCCACCCTGTCGCGGTGCTCCCTGGTGACCAGCGGCCCCATCTCGCTGCGCTCGTCGTCGCCGGGGCCCACGCGCAGGCGCGCCACCCGCTCGCGGATCCGCTCCACCAGCCCGTCGGCCACCGAGTCCACCACGGCCACCGCGGAGATGGCCATGCACCGCTCGCCGGCCGAGCCGAACCCGGCCGAGACCGCCGCGTCCGCGGCCAGGTCCAGGTCGGCGTCGGGCAGCACCACCATGTGGTTCTTGGCCCCGCCCAGGGCCTGCACGCGCTTGCCGTGCTCGGCGGCGGTCCGGTAGACGTACCGCGCGATCGGGGTGGAGCCCACGAAGCTGACCGCCGCCACGTCCGGGTGCTCCAGGAGGGCGTCCACCGCCTCCTTGTCGCCGTGCACCACGTTGAACACGCCCTCGGGCAGCCCCGCCTCGGCCCACAGCCCGGCCAGCAGCACCGACGCGGAGGGGTCCTTCTCGCTGGGCTTGAGCACGAACGCGTTGCCGCAGGCCAGGGCCACCGGGAACATCCACATCGGCACCATCGCCGGGAAGTTGAACGGCGTGATCCCGGCGACCACGCCGAGAGGCTGGAGGATCGAGTAGGCGTCCACGCCCGTGGACACGTTCTCGGAGTAGCCGCCCTTGAGCAGGTGCGGGATGCCGCAGGCGAAGTCGACGACCTCCAGGCCGCGGGCCACCTCGCCCCGGGCGTCGGAGAGGACCTTGCCGTGCTCGGCGCTGACCAGCTCCGCCAGCCGGTCGGCGTTGGCGCTGAGCAGCTCGCGGAAGCGGAACAGGACCTGCACCCGCCGGGACAGCGGGGTGTCGCGCCACCCCGGGAAGGCCTCCCGCGCGGCCGTCCCCGCCGCGTCGACCTCCTGCCGTCCGGCGAGGTCGACCGTGCCGGTGACCCGTCCGGAGGCCGGATTGTAGATGTCCCCCGTGCGCCGGGCCGGCCCCTCGTGGGCGGACCCGCCGATCCAGTGGGTGACGTGCTTGCTCATGCTGGCGCTCTCTTCCTTGTCCACAGGCGTGCGGTCGGGGCCGGTGCGCCGCGCCCCGGCGCGGTTTGCTTGATACGGGGGGTCCCCGGGGCCGCCAGCGTGGTGCTGCCCGCCTCCGCGGCCGTGCGCGGCGACCCCCGGGCCCGGCCGGCCCTCCCTCAGGCCCCGGCGTCCACCGTGCGCACCGCGTCCAGCAGCACGTCGCGGCCCTCCACGGCCTCCTCCCGCGACAGCGTCATCGGCGGCGCCATCCGCAGCACGTTGCCGTGCACGCCGCCCTTGCCCACCAGCAGGCCGCGCTCACGGGTGGCCTCCAGCACCCGCCCGGCCAGGGGTGAGGACGGCGCTCCGGTGGCGGGGTCCATCATCTCCACGGCGAACATCAGCCCCTTGCCGCGCACGTCGCGCACGCTCGGCAGCGAGGTCAGCGCGCTGAGCCCCTCCAGGATCAGCGCGCCCTGCCGCCGCGCGTTGCCCTGGAGGTCGTGCTCCAACACGTAGTCCAGGGTCGCCCCCGCCGCCGCCATCGACACCGGGTTGCCGCCGAACGTGGCCACGCCCAGCGCGCCCAGCCGGTCCATCAGGTCGCCGCGCGCCACCACACCGCCCACGGCGAACCCGTTGCCCAGGCCCTTGGCGAAGGTCATGGCGTCCGGGACCACCCCGTGGTTGCCGATGCCGAAGAAGCTCGTGCCCGTGCGCCCCCAGCCGGTCTGCACCTCGTCGGACACGAACAGGATGCCGTGCTCGTCCAGCACCTCCTTGTAGGCGGCGTACAGGCCGTCCGGAGGCATCGCGAACCCGCCCACACCCTGCACGGGCTCGGCGATCAGGCACGCCACGTTCGGCGCCGTGGTGTCCAGCACGTCGCGCAGGTCGGCCACGCACGCATCGACGTACTCCCGGTCGGTCATCCCCCGGAAGGCCGGGGCCGCGTGGTCGGTGCCGTGCAGGTAGTGCACGTTCAGCGGCGACAGGGAGGAGTTCTTCCACGCCCGGTTGCCGGTCACGGCCACCGTGCCGAACGAGCGCCCGTGGTAGCTGCCGCGCATCGCCAGCACCTCGTCGCTGCCGCGCGCGTACGTGGCCAGCAGCAGGGCGGTCTCGTTGGCCTCGGTGCCGGAGTTGGTGAAGAACACCTTCGCGTCCGGGATGCCCGACAGGCGGGCGATCTTCTCCGCCAGCTCCACCTGGCTGCGGATGAGGTAGAGGGTGGAGGTGTGCACGACCCCCCTGGCGATCTGGCGCTCGACGGCCTCGCGCACCTCCGCCACGTCGTAGCCGAGCATGTTGGTCACGATGCCGGTGAAGAAGTCCAGGTAGGTGTTTCCGTCGGCGTCCGTGACACGGGCGCCCTTGCCGCCGGTGATCTCCAGCGGGGACTCGTAGTACAGGGGAAGCCAGGAGGGCATGACCGCGCGGTGGCGTGAGAGAAGTTCCGACATGCCCCCAGTCTCGCCCCGAGCACCGGACTTGGCCAGGACCAGCATGGTGACAAGACGTCGGCCGGGCCGACGACGCGTACGTCCCTCCGCGTCCGACCCCCGCCCCCGGGCCGGGCACCGGCTGCGCGATACACCGTGTAAGACCGGCGGCCGGATGTCTGACACTGCGTCCCGTGTCCGCCTCCTAGGATGGAAGCCGTGCTTCCCACCCTCGCCGAGGTCCTCCAGCTGCCCGCCCTCCAGCGCGCCCGCCCCCGGGTCGTGGCGCGCCCGGACCGGCTCGACGTGGCCGTGCGCTGGGTGCACATCGCCGAGGTCACCGACCTCGCCCACCTGCTCCGCGGCGGTGAGCTGGTCCTCAGCACCGGCATCGCCATGCCCGACGATCCCGAGGCGCTGCGCCGCTACATCGACGACCTCGCCGCGGCCGGGGTCAGCGGCATCGCGGTCGAACTGGGTCGCAAGTACCACGCCGAGCTCCCGCCCGCCTTCCTCGACGCCGCGCGCGAGGCGGGCGTGCCGGTGGTCCTGCTCGACCGCGACGCCCGCTTCGTGGAGATCACCGAGGCCGTGCACGTCCGGGTGGTCAACGAACAGCTGGAGGAGCTGCGCGAGTCGGAGAAGCTGCACTCGGTCTTCACCCAGCTCTCCGTGGAGGGCGCCGACACCGGGCGCATCCTGCACGAGGTCGCCCAGCTCTCCGGCTGCCCCGTGGTCCTGGAGAACCTCACCCACCAGGTGCTGGCCTGCGACCTCAACGGCGAGGAGCCCGAAACCCTGCTCACCTCCTGGGAGAGCCGCTCGCGCGCGGCGCGCTCGGGCTCGCGCACCGTCCACACGCCCGCCAACGGCTGGCTGGTCACCACGGTCGGGGCGCGCGGCCAGGACTGGGGGCGTCTGATCCTCGTCGTCGGGGCCAACCCCACCCCGCGCCAGAGCATGCTCATCGAACGCGCCGCCACCACCCTCGCGCTGGTCAGGCTGCTGGAGCGCCACCAGGAGAGCCTGGAGCGGCAGACGCACCGCACGATCATCGCGGGCATCATCGACCGGGCCTACTCCGACCCGGAGGAGGCGCTGGTTCGGGCCCGCGCCGTGGGCGTGCCGCTCAACGGCCGCGAACTGGTGGGGCTCGTGCTGCGCCTGCGTGAGAGCGGGACCGGGCTGGCCGCCCAGGCGCGCCTGTCCGACACCGCCGAGGGCGCCGCGCGCGCCTGCCGCGAGCTGCGCCTGCCCGCCCTGGTGGGCTCGCTCGACGACCTGCGCGTGGGCATCCTGCTCGCGCTGCCGGGCCGCCAGCGCCTGGACCCGACCCTGCACCTGCTCGCCGACCGCATCCGCACCGCCGTGGGCGGCGGCGCCGTGCTGGCCGTGGGCTCCTCCGCGGACGGAGTCCGGGAGGTGCGGCGCTCCTTCCTGGAGGCGCGCCAGGTCGGCGACGTGGCCATCCGCCAGAGCGACCAGCGCCCCTTCTACCGGCTGCCCGACCTGCACCTGCGCGGCCTGCTCCACCTGTTCCGCGACGACGAGCGGCTCCAGACCTACGTCGAGCGCGAGCTGGGGCCGCTGCTGGACCACGACGCGCGGCACGGCGGCGACCTGACCGACATGCTCCGCCACTACCTGGGCGCGGGCCGCAACAAGGCGCTCGCCGCCGGGCGGGCGCACCTGTCCCGCCCGGCGTTCTACGACCGGCTGCGGCGGGTCGCCCACGTCCTTGACGCGGACCTGGACTCGGTGGAGACCTGCCTGTCCCTGCACGTGGCGCTGCTGTCGCTGGACTCGGTCCGCGACGAGCGCTGACCCGGCGCCCGCGGTCAGCGCGCCCCGGGCGCCCCCTCCAGCTCCATCCCCAGCAGGACCGAGGCCAGGCTCTTGCCGTGGGCGTCCAGGTACAGCGACGTGGTCACGGTGTCCCCGCCCGCGCGCGGGCACACCAGGACCAGCGCGCACACGTTGTCCATCCGGTGGACGGTGACCGGCCCGCGCACGCGTCCGCCCAGCGCGCGGGCGACCCGGTCGGGCGTCAGCTCGGCGCACAGCACCGGGTACCACTCCGGTTCGTAGGCGATGACGGCGATCGTGTTGAGGTTGCCCTTGTCCCCGGCCCGGGCGTGGGCGACGTCGCGGAGCACGGTGCTCACCGCTCCCCCTCTCCGAAGAAGTCGACCCGGGTGCGCACGGCCTCCCGGTCGACGGTGGTCGACAGCACGCCCACGACCTCGTGGACGGAGGTCCTGAGACCGCCCCCTCCGGCGGGCCCCGACGTGTAGAGGGCGCCCACCTCCTCGGCGACCGCCTCGGCGTCCGCGCGGCCGGAGCCGAGGGCGGCCACCCGCAGCCGGCACTCGAAGGGCTCGTCCCGGCCGTCCCCGCCGGAGCCGTGCAGCGCGTCCACGCCCACGACGTCGGCGCGCAACCGGGAGACCTTCCCGCCCAGGCGCTCGCGCACCACCTCGCCCGCCAGCCGGGCCCGCGCCAGTGCGCCCGGCCCGGCGTAGGAGATCTCGCCCTCGCCCCGGAAACCCGCCCGGTACCCGACGCTGACCTTCAGCTCTCCGGGCCGGGGCAGCCCACGGGCTCCGGTGACCAGCACCCGGTCCGGTCCGCTCTCGGTCAGCCGCACCCCGGTCATGTCGAGCACCGAGTCCGGCGTGACGTAGGCCCGGGGGTCGGTGACCTCGTAGGTGAGCTGCTCGGTGACCGTGAGCCGGTCCACCCGGCCGCCGGTCCCCGGCAGCTTGGTGACCACCGCCGAACCGTCCCGCTCCACCTCGGCCAGGGGGTAGCCGAGGCGGGCCAGGCCGGGGACCTCCTTGCGGCCCGGGTCGGCGAAGTAGCCGCCGCTGACCTGGCCCGCGCACTCCAGCAGGTGGCCCACCAGGGTCCCGGCGGCCATCGTGTCCGCGTCGCCGGGGTCCCAGCCCAGGCGGTGGGCCAGGGGCGCGAGGAACAGCGAGGGGTCGGCCGCCCGGCCCGCGATCACCACGTCGGCTCCGCCCTCCAGCGCGGGCGTCAGGGCGTCGGCGCCGACGTAGGCGTTGGCGGAGACGATCTCGCCGTGCGCCTCCAGCGGCAGCCCGTCCTCCCAGCAGGGCGCGGACGGGTCCAGCAGGTGGAGCACGTCGTCCCCGGAGACCGCGGCGACCAGGGTCGGCAGCCCCAGCTCCCGGGCCGTGGCGCGGGCCATGCGCGCCGCCGCCACGGGCGCGGCCGCCCCGGCGTTGGTGACCAGCCGGGTGCCGTGCCGGTGCAGCGGTTCGAGCAGGAGTTCCAGGCGCCGCCGCAGGGTCGGGTCGTAGCCGGGGCCCGACCCGCTGGCCTCCCGGAGCGAGGCCAGGGACACGGTGCGCTCTCCCAGGCACTCCAGTACCAGGGTGTCGAGGCCGCCTCCCTCCACGAGGTCGACGGCGGGTTGGAGGCGGTCGCCGGCGAAACCGGCGCCGCACCCGATCCGGGCTCTGCTGGGCACACTGACTCCTTCGAACGGTGTGGACGGGCGGTCAGCCGACCCAGAGCGGGACGACCCCGCTGGCGAGGGCGACCGCGAGGACGACCAGGCTGACCAGCCAGGCCCACGGCAGCAGGAAGCGGATGTGGGAGCCGATGGGCACCCCGGCCAGGCCGACCAGCAGGTAGAAGGAGCCGGTCAGCGGGCTGATCGGGAAGCCGACGGTCTCCTGGCCGATGATCGAGGCCTGGGCGATGTCGGCGGCGGCGACGCCGAAGCCCTCGCCCACGGCGGTCAGCACCGGCATGACGGCGAAGTAGTAGGCGTCGGGGCCGAAGAGCAGGCTCATGGGCACGCCCAGGACACCGACGATCGCGGCCATCCCGGGGCCGAGGAAACCGGGCATGGCGCCGGTCATGGCCTGTCCCATCGCCTCGATCATGCCGCTGCTGTCCATGACGCCCAGGAACACGCCCGCGGCGAGCAGGGTGCTGGCCATGAGGATCGCCCCGGAGGCGTGGGCGTTGACGCGGTCGGTCTGGGCCTTCATCCCCGGGTAGTTGACGACGAGCGCCACGACCAGGGCCAGCATGAAGACGAGTTCGGGGGAGAGCAGCCCGAAGACCAGGGCGAGGACGGCGGCGACGGTCAGCGCGGCGTTCACCCAGTACAGGCGCGGGCGCAGCAGGTCGGCGTCGGGCTCCTGCCCGCCCGCGGCGAGCGGGTCGGCCCCGCCCTCTCCGGCGGTCCCGCCCGGGCGGCCGCCCCCGACGGGCACCGGGGAGGGCAGGGGGTCGGCCGCCGCCAGCCGCACGCGCTCGCGGTGGCCGAGGTACCAGGCGACGGCGACGCAGGCGGCCATGCCCGCCAGCTGGGCCGGGATCAGCGGGGCCCACAGTTCGTTGGCCGGAACGCCGAGGACGGTGGCGGCCCGGGCGGTGGGCCCGCCCCACGGCAGCATGTTCATGATCCCCGCGCCCAGCCCGACCAGCGCGGCCAGGACCACCCTGCGCATGCCCAGGGCGTCGTAGAGCGGGAGCATCGCCGGGATGGTGATGAGGAAGGTGGTGGCGCCCGCGCCGTCCAGGTGGGCGACCATCGCGAGCACCACCGTCGCGACCGCCACGGTCACCGGCGTGTTCCCGGCGAACCCGAGCACGCGGCGGATGATCGGCGCGAACAGCCCCGCGTCGCGCATCACCCCGAAGTAGAGGATGGCGAACACGAACATCGCGGTCGTGGAGGCCACGCCGCCGATGCCCTCGCCGACGAAGGAGGCCACCTCGCCGGGGCCGAAGCCCAGCGCGAAGGCGGCCGCCACCGGGACGCCGACGAGCGCGACCACCGCGCCCACCCGGTTGGACAACAGCAGCAGGAGCACCACGGCGATCGTGGCGAAACCCATGGCGGTCAGCATCTGGCACGCTCCTCGGACACCCTCACGGGGGGAAGTGACGGGGGACACATGCCGACATGGTTTCGCGGGGTTCTCCCCTTGTCCAACATCGGTTTCCTCTGGATCTATGCTCTGGAGGCATGGATCTGAGCCTGAGGCAGTTGTCCGCCTACGCCGCGGTGGCCAGGTACGGGAGTTTCACGCGCGCCTCCCGTGAACTGCGCGTCGCGCAGCCCTCGCTGAGCAGGACGGTGCTCGGGCTGGAGCGCACCCTGGGGGTCCGCCTCCTGGAGCGGACCACGCGCAGGGTGGAGTGCACCCCGGAAGGGGCCGAGCTGCTGGCCGTGGCCGAACGCCTGCTGGAGGCGCACCGCTCGGAGATGAACGGGCTGGAGCGCTTCCTGCGCGGCGAGCGCGGCACCGTCGCGGTGGCGACGCTGCCCTCGGTGGCGGCCGCCCTGCTGCCCTCGGTGATCTCCCGGCTCAGGTCGCGCACGCCCGAGGCCGACGTCCACGTCCTGGACGGGATGTCGGAGGCGGCCGTGGAACGGCTCCAGGCGGGGGAGTGCGACCTGGCCCTGGTGGCCGCGGGCCGGGTGCCCGGGGAGCTGGTGTCGCGGCCGCTCCTGCGGGACCGCTACTTCGCGGTCGTACCGGTGGGGCACCCCTTCGCGGAGCGGTCCGCGCTGACCTGGGCCGATCTGGCGGGGGAGGCCTTCCTGGCCACCGGCGGCGACTCCAGCGTGCGCGCGGGCGCGGACGCCGCCTTCGAGCGCGCGGGCGTGGTGCCCGAACGGATCGTGCGGGCGGGCAACGTCTCGACCATCGGCGGCCTGGTGTCCGCGGGGATCGGCGTCACCGCGCTCCCGGCCCTGGTCGGAGTGCTGATGAGCTTCGCCGACCACGTGCGCGTGCCCCTGACCGACCCGGTCGTGGACCGCGGGCTGAGCGTGCTCACGCGCCGGGACCGCAGGCCGGGGCCGGTCGCGGCGGGGTTCCTCGCACTGCTGGAGGAGATGCGCGCCGAGGACCACCCGCTGCCGCGGGACGTGGCCTGGACGCACTGACGGGGCCGGAGCGGGAGGTGCGCCGACGATGTCGCGTGCGGGAGCACGGCGGACGCGCTGACGCGACCGCGCCGCCCCGGGCGGGACCGCGGCGCGGGGCCCGGTGGTGACGGAGGCGGCGGGCGGCGCTTCCCGCGCCGCCCGCCGCCTCCGCCGCACGGGGGACTACAGCCGGGCGAAGGCCTCCTCCAGGATGTCCAGGCCCTCGTGCAGCAGCTCGTCGCCGATCACCAGCGGCGGCAGCATGCGGATCACGTTGCCGTAGGTGCCCGCGCTCAGCAGGACCAGGCCGCGGGAGTGGCAGTAGGACAGGACCTTGGCCAGCGCCTCGGGGGCGGGCGTGCGGTCGGCGTCCTGGACCAGCTCGATCGCGATCATCGCGCCGCGTCCGCGCACGTCGCCGATGACCTCGTACTTGGCGGCCAGCTCGCGCAGGCGGCCCAGCATCAGCTCGCCGATCTCACGGGCGCGCTCCACCAGGCCGTCGGACTCGATCGCCGACAGCGCGGCCAGCGCGGCGGCGCACGCGGCCGGGTTGCCGCCGTAGGTGCCGCCCAGGCCGCCGCCGTGCACGGCGTCCATCAGCTCGGCGCGGCCGGTCACCGCGGCCAGCGGCAGGCCGCCCGCGATGCCCTTGGCGGTCGTGATCAGGTCCGGGACCACGCCCTCGTGCTCGCTGGCGAACATGTGGCCGGTGCGGGCGAAGCCGGTCTGCACCTCGTCGGCGACGAACACGATGCCGTTGGCGCGGCAGAACTCCACCACCGCGGGCAGGAAGCCGGGGGCGGGCTCGATGAAGCCGCCCTCGCCCTGGATCGGCTCGATCACCACGGCCGCCACGTTCTGGGCGCCGATCTGCTTGGTGATCTGCTCGATCACCATGGCCGCCGCCTCGGGGCCGCAGTTGTCCGGGCCCGTCGGCCAGCGGTACGGGTAGGCCATCGGCATCCGGTGGATCTCACCGGCGAACGGCCCGAAGCCCTGCTTGTAGGGCATGTTCTTGGCGGTCAGCCCCATGGTGAGGTTGGTGCGGCCGTGGTAGGCGTGGTCGAACACCACGACCGCCTGGCGGCCGGTCGCGCTGCGGGCGATCTTCACCGCGTTCTCGACCGCCTCGGCGCCCGAGTTGAGCAGGATCGAGCGCTTCTCGTGGTCGCCCGGCGTGATCCGGTTGAGTGCCTCGCACACGTCCACGTACGCCTCGTACGGGTTGACCATGAAGCAGGTGTGCGTGAACCGGCCGAGCTGCTCGGCGGCGCGCTCCACCACGCGCGGGTCGGCGTTGCCGACGTTGGTCACGGCGATGCCGGAGCCGAAGTCGATCAGCGCGTTGCCGTCGACGTCCTCGACGATGCCGCCGCCCGCGCGCTCGACGTAGACCGGCAGGACGCTGCCCACGCCCTGGGCGACGGCCGAACGGCGGCGCTCCTGGATCGCGCGGGACTTGGGGCCGGGGATCTCGGTGACGATCCGGCGGGACTGGGCGACCTCGGTCGCTGCCATGCGGCTGCCTCCTTCTGCGGTGGACGGGAGCGGAGAGGGGCCGGGGGTGGGCTCCCCGACCTGGGACGACACTAGGGTGCGCGGAACCACCCCCACATGGACAAGGTGGATAATCAGGGCTGAGCCTTGCGCCAGCGCGTCAGGGTTCGCACGAAGCGGGTCCGCTGGAGCGGGGGGAGGACGGCCCGCGTCCCGTCCCGCCGACCGCGCCGAACCGCCTCGACCGGCGGCCGAAGTGGAGGGGAAGCCGATGCCACCGACCCTGGGGGCCCTGATGCGCACGCCCCGCCTGCGCCTGAACCTGCTCACCGGCCAGGAGAACCTGGACCGGAGGGTGGAGTGGGTCGCGGTCAGCGAGCTGGAGGACCCCACGCCCTACCTGGCGGGCGGCGAACTCCTGCTCACCACCGGCGTGCGCTGGGCCACCGGCGTCCCCGACCTGCGCGACTACACGCGCCGCCTGGCCGAGCGCCGCGTCACCGCGCTGGGCTTCGCGGTCGGCGTGGTCCTGGAGCGCACCCCCGAGCCGCTCCGCGAGGCCGCCGCCGAGTTCGGCCTCACCCTGCTGGAGGTGGCCAGGGAGACCCCCTTCATCGCGATCGGCAAGGAGGTGTCCCGGCTCCTGGCCAAGGAGGAGTACGAGGGGCTGAGCCGGGCCTTCGCCGCCCAGCGCGACCTCACCCGCGCCGCGCTCACCGGGGAGGCGGCGATCGTGGACCGGCTGGCCCGCGAACTCGGCGCCTGGGTGCTGCTGCTGTCCGCCGACGGCGCCCCCCGGCACGCCGCCCCCGCCGGGGCCTCCCCCCGCGCCGCCGGACTCGCCGAGGAGCTGGACCGGCTGCGCGAGGCGGGCGTGCGCGCCAGCGTCTCCCTCACCTCGGGCGGCGAACACGTCTCCGTGCAGCCCCTGGCCACCGGCCGCCGGGTCCGCGGCTTCCTTGCCGTGGGCACCGGCGGGCGCCTCGGCTCGGACGAGCGCACGCTGGTCAACGCGGCGGTGTCGCTGCTCTCCCTCGAACTGGAGCGCACCGCGCATGACGCCACGGCCCGGGTGCGCGAGGGGGTGCTCGCGGCGCTGCTCACCGGGGCGCTGGACCCCCTGCACCCGGGGGCGGAGCGGCTGCGCGGGGTCCTTCCCGCCGGACCCGTCCTCGTGGCGGCCGCCGACGGGGTCGGGCCCGCACAGCCGCCCGAGGGCGTCCTGGTCACCGAGCACGACGGCCGCGTCCTGCTGCTGGCCCCCGCCGACACCGGAACGGGAGTGCTCGCCGAGGTCCTGGAGGGGCCGGTCGGGGTGAGCGACCCCTCCCCCTACGCGGAACTGTCCGCGGCGCTGTCCCAGGCCGAACGCGCGCTGGCCGCCGCGCGCGACGCGGGCGGGGGCCTGCTCCGCGTCGGCGACCTGCCCGGCGGACTGCTCGGGCTGGCCGACACCCCCGCCGGCGCCCGCATGGCCGGGGACCTGCTCGCCCCGCTGCTGCGCCAGCGCACCTCGGCCGAACTGCTGGCCTCGCTGCGCGCCTACCTCGCGGCCTCGGGCCGGTGGGACGCGGCGTCGGAGGCACTGGGGATCCACCGGCACACGCTGCGCTACCGCATGCGGCGCATCCGCGACCTGCTGCCCGGCGACCTGGACGATCCCGACTACCGCACCGAGCTGTGGATCGCCCTGCGCGTCCACGGCAGCGCGGGCTGACCGCCCTCCGGGCCCCGGGCGCCGTCACCCGGAGTCGTCACCCCGAGTGAAAGTGGTGACGGGTTCCGGTGTTCGCGGGGTCCGGGACCGGTCCATCCACCACAATGGCTTGCTGTCGGTGGGTGGTCGGCCGATGACACAGCCGTGTGGGGGAGACGTTGAGGTCACTGCGGGACGACGAGGACGAGGTCGGGCACGCGGGCGTGCCGGGGGCGCCGCCGGGAGTCACCGGCCCCCTCCCCGGCGCGCTCGGCGGCCCGTCGGGAGTCGGCACGGCCTCGCTGCGCTGGAAGCCCCCGATCGACCGTTCCGAGGTGAGCTCCCTGCTGGCCTACCTGCGCGCCTGCATGCGCCGCGAGGCGGTGCACACCCACGTCGTCCCGGTCGGCGACCTGGGCTCCGACAGCTGCGCGTGCCTGCCCCCGGGCCCGGAGGTGCTCTTCAGCGGGGCCGGGGAGACGCTTGCGCTGCGCCCGGAGTCCGTCCGCGTCCTGCGCGCGGCCAACGACCTCGGCCAGTCCGCGCGCTACGGCTACCCGCTCGTGGTCCTGGGGGAGGGCGGGGACCGGGCGGCCCTGCCCCTGCTCACCGTCGACGTGCGCGTCGTGGACGAGACCGCGGACACCCCCGCCGGGGCCGGGGACACCCTGGTCCGCGCGGTCGGCCCGCCCGACGTCAACCCCGCGCTCCTGGAACGCCTCGGCCTCACCGACCCCGAGGACCTGTTCGAACTCCGGACCCGGCTGCGCTCCGGGGCGCCCGACCCCCTGCGGCGCCCCGCGGCCGTCGCCGACCTCGCCGCCAGGATCCGCCTCCTGCTCGCCGGCCTGGAGATCGAGCGGGTGGACGACATCGCGCCCCTGGGCACCCGCGGCGCCCCGCGCACCTGGATGGACGGCGCCCACAACGTCGCCGTGCTCTTCCGGGCCGGGCCCGGGGGACGCCACGACGCCGACGAGCGCGAACCCGTCGGCGTCGAGGGCGTCCTGGCCGACCTCGACCCCTCCGGCCGCGACGGCCTCGACCCCGAGGACGTCAGCGGGACCGCCCTGGAGGCCCTGCTCGGACAGCCCTCCCGAACGGCCGCGGCCTCCGGCCCGGCGGCGTCCGGACGGCTCTTCCGCTGCTCCCGCGCCGCGAACCGCCGCGGTTGCGCCGACCCCGGCGGGGACACCGCCGAGCCCCCCGTCCCGATCTCGGCGACCGCCCTCGACCAGTCCCAGTACGCGGTCCTGTGCGCGGCCATGCGTGAGCAGCTCACCGTGGCCGCGGCCCCGCCCGGGAGCGGGGTGCACGACCTGGTCGACGCCCTCGTGCGCACCGCCGTCAGCAACGGCCAGCGCGTCCTGGTGTGCGGTCGCACCGAGGCCGACGTCGCCGCGGTGCGCCTGCGCGCGGACGCCTCCCCCGGGCACCCCGTCGTGCGCGTGGGCGGGGAGGGACGGCGCACGGCCGAGGCCGTGCTGCTCACCCGGCTCCTCACCGAGCACTCCCGGAGCCTGCCCGCGGCCCCCGCCGGTTCCGGCGGGGAGGACCCCACCGTCCACTGGGCGGACCTGGCCGCGGACTGGACGGCGGTCCGCGAGGCGTGGCGGGCCATGGACACCATGGCCTCCGGCGGCCACGCGCTCGCCCGCCTGGCCGAGGAACGCGGCCGGGTCGTCGCCCAGGGGTGGGACCCCGACTCCCTCTTCACCCCGGAGCGGGGCGGCCCCGAGTACTGGCTGCACCGGGCCGAGCGCGCGGCGGCCGGGGGCCTGGCCGGGCTGGCGCACCGGGGCGCCGTCCGCCGCGAACTGGGCGTGGACACCGACCCCGACAGCCTCGCCCGCCTGCGCGCGGTCGCCCGTCTGGAGGGCGAGTGGCGCGCGGCCGTGGACCGGCGGATCCGCTGCGCGCCGCTGAACGCGCTCACCGCCGACCTGGCCGACGCCCTCGCCCGGCACCGCAGGTCCAGCTCCGCCTGCCTGCGCGCGGTCGGCGACCCCCGGCTGTGGCGGGGACGCGCCGCCATCGAGCACCGCCTGGAGAGCCTCAACTGGCACCGCGGCCACGGCTGGCCGGGCCCGGGCGCGCTGTTCGACACCCTGCCCGCGTGGGTGTGCCGCACCGACCAGGTCCGGGCGCTGCAACCCCGGGCGGGCCTGTTCGACCTGGCCGTCGTGGTCGGGGCCGAGCGCACCCGGCTGGCCGAACTGCTGCCGGTGCTCTACCGCGCCAACCGCGCCGTGGTGTTCGGCGACCCCGCGCACCCGGGACCGGTGAGCGTGCTGGAACCGGACGAGGAGCGCCGCGCGCTGGCCGCCGCGGGTCTGGTCGCGGGCCAGTTGGACGACCGGGGCCTGCGCTACGGCGGCGGTTCGGCGATGCGCGCCCTGTACCGGGCGGCGCCGCCCATGCGGTGGCTGGACGAGCACGACGGGGCGCCGCCCCAGCTCGCCGGGGCCGCGTCGCGGCACTGCTACGGGGGCAGGCTCGCGGTGCGCACCCTCCCCGACCCCTCGGGCGGCCCCGCGTTCGAGTGGCGCGACGTCGCCGGGGTCTGCGAGGCCGCGCCCGGGGCGTCCTTCGTCAACCGGGACGAGGCCTACCGGGTGGCGGTGGTGGTGGACGAACTCGACGAGCACCTGCCCCGGGGCCGGGTGGTCGCGGTGGTCGCGCCGACCCAGCCCCAGGCGGCCCTGGTGCGCCGCCTGCTGAGCAAGCGCGTCCTGCGCCACGAGGTGCGGGTGGGCGGACCGGACCTGTTGGCGGACGACCACGATCCGGCGGACGTCACCGTCCTGACGCCGACGCTGGCCTCCGGGGCGCCCGCCGTCGCCGAGCGGCGTGTGCGCCGGATGGGTCACCTGTGGTCGTCGGTGCTCACCCGCACCCGCCAGCGGCTCGTGGTGGTGGGCGACCGCGGGTACTGGTCGGGCGACGACGGCCCGCTGGGCGAGCTGGAGGCGTCGGCGGCCGGGGGCCACGCGGGGCGGACCGACGCGGCGGCCTCCGCGCTGGTCAGGGAGCTGCGCGGGGTGGGGACGGAGGTGACCCTCCAGCAGACGGGCGAGGGCTGGACCGCCGACATGGTGGTCCGGTTCGGCTCCCGCCGCCTGCTGCTCCTGCTCGACCGGGAGCCCGACGGCCGCTCCCTGCGCTGGCTGCTCGCCCGGGGGGAGACGCTCAACCGCACCACGGGGGACCCCGTGGTCGTGGTGCCCGCCTGGCGCTGCCTGGCCGACCCGCGCGCCCTGGTGGAGGAGATCCTCACCGCCCACTGACCCGCCGGGCGGCCACGCCCGCGCGCACGGCCGGGCGGCCCCACCGGCGCCGGAAGCCGACCGGACCGGCGGATGGGCCGGGCGCACTACCCTGGAGCCGGATGTCCGGAAAGCGGTGTTCACGCCGCAGCCCCGGACGGACGGAGGAGGAGAGGACCGGTGCCCGAGGGCCACACGCTGCACCGCCTGGCAGCGCACTTCGACAAGACCTTCGGCGGCGGCGCGGTACGCGCCAGCAGTCCGCAGGGGCGCTTCGCCGACGGCGCCGCCCGGATCGACGGCCGGGTCCTCACCGAGAGCGAGGCCCACGGCAAGCACCTCTTCCTCGGGTTCGACTCGGGGGAGTGGCTGCGGGTCCACCTGGGCCTGTACGGCGCCTGGTCCTTCGGCGACGCCGACGGCGAACGCCACCTGGGCGCGCCTCGGGCCGCGGGCGGCGCCCGCCGGGAGCTGCTGCGCGACGCCGAGGGCTTCGTCGTGGCGCCCGAACCCGTCGGGGCGGTGCGGGCCCGGCTGGTCAACTCCTCCGGCTGGGCCGACCTGCGCGGCCCCTCGGCCTGCGAGGTCGTCACCGAGGACGACAAGCGCGCCGTCCAGGACAGGCTGGGGCCCGACCCCCTGCGCGACGACGCCGACCCCGAGCGCGCCTGGCGCGTGGTCAGCCGTTCCCGGACCAGCATCGCCGCGCTCCTCATGCGCCAGGACGTCGTGGCGGGCATCGGCAACATCTACCGCGCGGAGTCGCTGTTCCGGGCGGGGCTGGACCCGATGACCCCGGGCCGCGACCTCACGGCCGACCAGTGGTCGCGGCTGTGGGACGACCTGTCGGGCCTGCTCCGCGACGGCGTGCGGGACGGCTACATCATCACCACCCTGCCCGAGCACCGCCCCGACCCGGACGCGCGTCCCGTGCCCCGGCCCGACAGCCTCTACGTGTGCTACCGGACCGGAGAACCCTGCCGGGTGTGCTCTTCGCCGGTCGCCTCCGCGGAACTGGCCGGACGCACCCTCTACTGGTGCCCCCGATGCCAGGGAGTTTGAGAACTTTCGTGAGTTAAGTACCCATTTGTCGGGTTAGACGCCAAGGTCATGCAGTACAATCCCGAACCGTCTGCTTAACCGGTTCAGCTTTGTGTGATCAGGGGGACGAATGGGGGGTTTGATGCGGCGTCCGACCATCATGGACATCGCCAAGGCCGCGGGGGTGTCCAAGGGGGCCGTGTCCTACGCGCTCAACGGGCGTCCGGGGGTCTCGGAGGAGACCCGAAGACGCATCCTGGCGATCGCCAGCGACCTCGGCTGGGCGCCCAGCAGCCCGGCGCGCGCACTCGCCCCCGGCGGCCGGATCGGGGCGGTCGGCCTGGTGGTGGACCGGCCCGCCCACTCCCTCGGTCTGGAACCCTTCTTCATGCAGCTGGTCTCGGGGATCGAGACCGAGCTGGCCACCTCGGGGGTCGACCTGTTGTTACAGGTCACCGAGGACATGGGCGCCGAGATCGCGGCCTACCGGCGCTGGTCGTCCGAACGCCGGGTGGACGGCGTGATCATGGTGGACCTGCGCGTGGGCGACCCGCGCGTCCAGGTCGTCGAGGAGCTCCCGCTGCCCGCCGTCGTCCTCGGCGGACCCGAGGGCGTGGGCTCCCTGCCCTACCTGTACACCGACGACGCCACCGCCATGCGCGAGGTCGTCCACTACCTGGCCGCCCTCGGCCACCGGCGCATCGTCCAGGTGGCGGGCCCGGAGAAGTTCGTGCACACCCGCGTGCGCACCCAGGCCTTCCTGGACGCCGCGGCCCAGGCCGGGCTCAGCGAGGCCCGCTGGGTGCACGCCGACTACACGGGCGAGGGGGGCACCAGGACCACGCGCAAGCTGCTGGCCGCCACCGACCGGCCGACGGCCCTGATCTACGACAACGACCTCATGGCCGTGGCCGGACTGGGCGTGGCCCACGAGATGGGCGTGGACGTGCCCTCGCAGCTGTCCATCGTGGCCTGGGACGACTCGGTGCTGTGCCGCCTGGTCCGCCCCTCGCTGACCGCCATAGTGCGCGACATCGTGTCCTACGGCCGCCAGGCCGCGCTGATGCTGGCCAGGACGATCGAGGGCAAGCCGGTGGCCAACAGCGAGACCTCGCGCGGGGAGCTGCTCCCGCGGGGCAGCACCGGCCCCCTGGGCGCGTGATCCGGCGCTCCCCGCCGGCCGCCCGCGCCCCGTCCGACGCGTACACCGCGTGAGGGTCCGCGAGCCCCGCGTGGCGCGGATGCCGGGGGCGCGGCGTGCACCGTGGCAGTTGTTAACGATGTGAAAACAGGGGCGTGAGTTGCCTCGGTGGTCTCTGCGGCTTTGGTGTCCAAAAGGTGACCGTGAGGGTGCTGTCACCTCCTCACGAGCTGTGGAAGGCTGCGGCGCGTAACGCCCCACGCCGACAGGCCCCCAAGGGAGCGAGAACGCCCGTGCGGAACCGGTTCAGCGCCGCCGAACTTACTGACATACCCGCATCTGTGCTGTTACAAGCGAATAACAGCGAAGTGTCGGGCATTGACGCCCTTCCTGCGGACGTGTTGTTGTTAACGTCACTTACCCGGTTCAGCAACGGTCTCGCGCGCTCACCACTGGGAGCGCTCCCAACCCTTCCGGTCTCTCGGAGGGGACTCCCCCCATAGGCCGGCCGGGTGACAAGGAGGAGTCGAGATGAGAATGCTGCGGCTTCCGGCGGCACTCGCGGCCCTGGCCCTCGCGGTCAGCGCCTGCTCGGGTGGCGGCGGGAACAGCGACGGCGGTTCGGGTCAGTACCCCAGGAACGAGACCCTGTACACCACGGGTACGGCCTGGGAGGCGCCGACCAGCTGGAACCCGATGATGCGGGGCCAGTTCGCGGTCGGCACCAACGGCCTGGTCTACGAGTCGCTCTTCCACTACGACGCGGACGCGGGAGAGTACGTCCACTGGCTCGCCGAGAGCGACGAGTGGACCTCGGAGACCGAGCACGTGATCACCCTGCGCGAGGGCGTCACGTGGAACGACGGCGAGCCCTTCGTCGCCCAGGACGTGGTCACCACGCTGGAACTCGGCCAGGTCCCCGGAGTCCCCTACAGCAACGTCTGGGACTACATCGAGAGCGTCGAGGCCACCGACGAGCGCACGGTCACCGTCACCTTCTCGGAGAGCCGTCCGCAGGAGTGGATGAACTGGGCCTACTCCAACCCCATCGTCCCGGACCACATCTGGGCCGGCATGGAGGAGAGCCAGGTCGCCGACAGCCCCAACGAGAACCCGGTCGGCACCGGCCCCTACGTCTACGAGTCGCACACCGACGACCGCATGGTCTGGGAGCGCAACGACGAGTGGTGGGCCATCGAGGCCCTCGACATGACGATGGACGCCCGCTACATCGTCGACATCGTCAACGCCTCCAACGAGGTCACGATGGGCATGCTGAACCAGGGCGAGGTCGACCTCTCCAACAACTTCCTGCCCGGTATCGACCAGGTCCTCAACAGCAACGAGACCATCACCAGCTTCTACGACGGCCCCCCGTACATGAAGAGCGCCAACACGGCGTGGCTCATCCCGAACCACACCCGTGAGCCGCTCAACGACACGGCGTTCCGCCAGGCCCTGGCCCACTCGATCAACATCACCCAGATCGTCGAGGGCCCGTACGCCAACCTGGTCCAGGCGGCCAACCCCACGGGTGATGATGCGGGGCCAGTTCGCGGTCGGCACCAACGGCCTGGTAACGAGTCATATATATCTACGACGAGGTCGCGGAAGAGAACGTCCACTGGCTAACCAAGAATGACGAATGGACCTCGGAGACCGAGCACGTGATCTCCCTACCCGCGGGCGTCACATGGAACTACGACGTCCCCTTTATCGCCCAGGACGTGGTCACCACGATGGATCTCGGTCAGATCCCCGGAGTCCACTAAAGCAACGTTTGGGATTACATCGAGAGCGTCGAGGCCACCGACGAGCGCACGGTCACGTCACCTTCTCGGAGACCCGTCCGCAGGAGTGGATGAACTGGGCCTACTCCAACCCCATCGTCCCGGACCACATCTGGGCCGGCATGGAGGAGAGCCAGGTCGCCGACAGCCCCAACGAGAACCCGGTCGGCACCGGCCCCTACGTCTACGAGTCGCACACCGACGACCGCATGGTCTGGGAGCGCAACGACGAGTGGTGGGCCATCGAGGCCCTCGACATGACGATGGACGCCCGCTACATCGTCGACATCGTCAACGCCTCCAACGAGGTCACGATGGGCATGCTGAACCAGGGCGAGGTCGACCTCTCCAACAACTTCCTGCCCGGTATCGACCAGGTCCTCAACAGCAACGAGACCATCACCAGCTTCTACGACGGCCCCCCGTACATGAAGAGCGCCAACACGGCGTGGCTCATCCCGAACCACACCCGTGAGCCGCTCAACGACACGGCGTTCCGCCAGGCCCTGGCCCACTCGATCAACATCACCCAGATCGTCGAGGGCCCGTACGCCAACCTGGTCCAGGCGGCCAACCCCACGGGTCTGCTGCCCGAGTGGGACGCCTACATCGACCACGAGCTGGTCGAGCGCGAGGGCTTCACCTTCGACGCGGACGAGGCCGTGGCCATCCTCGAAGAGGCCGGCTACATGGACGAGGACGGCGACGGCTTCGTCGAGACCCCCGACGGCGAGCCCATCGCGCTGACCCTCGCGGTCCCCTCCGGCTGGACCGACTGGATGGAGGCCGCCCGGATCATCGAGCAGAACGCCCAGGACGTCGGCATCAACATCACGGCCGAGTTCCCCGACGCGGGCCTGCTCGACGACAACCGCAACGCGGGCGAGTTCGACCTGGTCATCAACAACGCCCGGCAGCTGAGCAACTCGCCGTGGACCTACTACGACTACCTCTACCAGCTGCCCGTCCAGGAGCAGCAGACCACGGTGAACTTCCACCGCTACGAGAGCGACGAGGCGTGGGCCCTCACCGAGGAGCTCGCCCGGGTCCCCGCCGACGACGTCGAGGCCGCGGCCGAGGTCACCTCGCAGCTCCAGGAGCACTTCCTGGCCGAGCTGCCGACCATCCCGCTCTGGTACAACGGCCAGTGGTCGCAGGCCAACAACTCCGCCTGGACCAACTGGCCCAGTGAGGCCGAGGGCACGCCCAACAGCCCCGCGGTGATGTGGGAGGGCTGGTACGAGCTCGGCGGGATCGAGACCCTCGCCTCGATCGAACCGGTCGAGTAGGGGCGGGGGAGCGATCTCCCCCCATCCACCCCGCTGACCACTCCCCGCCCCCGGCCGAGGCACGGCGCGAAAGAGCCCGGCCGGGGGACGCCCCGGGAGAGCGGGCGCGGCACGGAACACCCCCCACAGGGTCCGCGCCGCGCCCCCTCCGGGGCCACTCGACTGTCCGCCGCCATCACCTGGAGGAACGTGTGTGGCGCTATATCGGTCGTAAGCTCTTCGTCTACCTGCTTACGTTCATCGTCGCGGTCACCATCAACTGGATGATTCCGCGCTTCATGCCCGGCGACCCCATCCGCAGCATGCTCTCCCGGGCCTCGGCGGGCGACCCCGAGGCCCTGGCCACCATGACCGCCTACTACGAGGAGGTCTTCGGCCTCGACAAGCCGCTGCACGAGCAGTACCTGAGTTTCTGGGCCGGTCTGTTCCGGGGGGACCTGGGCATCAGCGTGATGCTCTACCCCGAGCCGGTCACCGACGTCATCATGAGGGCGGTCCCCTTCACCCTGGGACTGCTGCTCCCCGCGATCCTGCTCAGCTGGATCATCGGCAACCGCTTCGGCGCCTTCGCCGCCCGCAGCAAGGCCCTGGACAACACGGTCCTGCCGGTCGGGTACATCCTCACCGCCACGCCGTACATGTGGCTGGCCCTGCTGCTGGCCTGGAGCCTGGGCATCGTCGCCGGGATCTTCCCGGCCTCGGGCGGCTACAGCTTCTCCCTGCGCCCCGAGTTCAGCTGGCTGTTCATCTCCAACCTGATCACCCACTGGTTCCTGCCGTTCCTGTCCATGTTCCTGGTGGCGCTCGGCGGCTGGGCGATCGGCATGCGCAACATGATCATCTACGAGCTGGACGCGGACTACTCCAACTACCTCCAGGCCCTCGGCGCGCCGCGCAAGCTGGTCCGGCGCTACGCGTTCCGCAACGCCATGCTGCCGCAGATCACGGGTCTGGCCGTCCAGCTGGGCACGATCATCGCGGGCTCCCTGCTCACCGAGATCGTGTTCAACTACCCCGGCCTCGGCAAGCTCATCCTGGACTCCCTGGAGAGCCGCGACTTCTTCCTGCTCCAGGGCGTCTTCCTGTTCGTGGTCGTCGGCGTGCTGATCGCCAACTTCATCATCGACATCGTCTACGTGCTGATCGACCCGCGCACCCGGGTCCAGATGACGGGAGGCTCCTCATGACGAACGTCGCCGGAGCTCCGGGCACCGCCGAGAAGGCGGACGCCCCCGAACCTGCCGGGCGCAAGGGCTCCGAGGCCCTGTACTTCGCCCGGCGCAACCCCAAGCTGCTCATCGGCTCGGGTATCGTCCTGGCCTTCCTGCTGCTCGGGATCGTCGGCCCCTTCTTCGTCAGCGACAGCCCCAACGAGTACGTCGGCCCGCAGATGCAGGCGCCCAACGGCGAGTACTGGCTGGGCACCACCACGTTCGGCCAGGACATCTGGGCCCAGTTCGTGCACGGCGTGCGCGCCACGTTCATCATCGGCCTGTTCGGCGGCGGCGTCGCCTTCGTCATCGGCACCGCGGTCGGCTTCGTCGCCGGGTACAAGGGCGGGATCGTCGACGAGATCCTCAACATGATCACGAACGTGGTCCTGGTGCTGCCCGCGATGGTCGTGCTCATCGTCGCGATCGCCTACCTGGACGCGCGCGGCCTGTTCGTGCAGGGCCTGTTCATCGGTCTGACCGCCTGGCCGTGGGCGGCCCGCGCGGTCCGTTCGCAGGCGCTGTCCCTGGCCACCCGCGACTACGTGGACCTGGCCCGGCTGAGCGGTCGGCGCACCTGGAAGATCATCACCACCGAGATCGCGCCCAACATGAGCTCGTACCTGGTGATGGCCTTCATCCTGCAGTTCGGCGGCGCGGTCCTCACCGCGGCCGGTCTGGACTTCATCGGCCTCGGCCCCTCCAACGGCGTGTCCCTCGGCCTGATGCTGGAGAGCGCCGTCGCCTGGAGCGCGCTCACCCTCGGCATGTGGTGGTGGTTCATCCCGCCGGGTCTCGGAATCACCGTGATCGTGGGCTCGCTGTACATCCTCAACGTCGGGTTGGACGAGGTCTTCAACCCCAAGCTGCGGGAGCTGTGATGACCCTGCGCGTCAAGGACCTGAAGGTCTACTACCAGACCCTGCGCGGGGACGTCCACGCCCTCGACGGCGTCACGTTCGACCTCGCCGACGGGGAGATCATGGGCCTGGCCGGGGAGTCCGGCTGCGGCAAGACCACCCTGGGCAAGAGCCTGATCCGCCTGGACTCGCGGATGCGCCACGTCGGCGGCACGATCGAGCTGGACGGCAAGGACGTGCCCATCGCCGACGACCGCGCGATGGTGCCCCTGCGGTACCACGAGATCTCGCTCATCCCGCAGTACGCGATGAGCGCGCTCAACCCGACCCGCAAGATCGGGAGGATGATCAACGAGCTGCTGCGCGCCCGCGGCGTGCGGCCCGCCGACGTCACCGAGGAGCTCCACCGCCGCCTGGAGCTGGTCGGCCTGGACACCGACGTGCTCAACCGGTTCCCGATCGAGCTGTCCGGCGGCATGAAGCAGCGCGTCGTCATGGTCATCTCGACCCTGCTCAACCCGTCGCTGCTGATCGCCGACGAGGTCACCTCGGCCCTGGACGTGTCCACCCAGCGCTCCGTCGCGGAGTCGATGGTGGAGTTCCGCGACCGGGGCTACATCAAGAGCATGGTCTTCGTGACCCACGACATCTCGCTCGTGTACCAGATGGCGGACACGATCATGGTGATGTACGCGGGCCACATCGTGGAGAAGGCGGCCGCGGGCACCATCATCAACGAGCCCAAGCACCCCTACACCCAGATGCTCATCGGGGCGCTGCCCGAGGTCGGCTCCACCTCCACCGTGCAGGGGGGCCGCCTGGCGGGCATCCCCGGCACCCCGCCGGGTCTGCTCAACCCGCCCACCGGCTGCCGGTTCAAGGACCGCTGCCCGATGGCGTTCTCCAAGTGCTCCGAAAAGCCGCCGCTGGTGGAGATCGAACCCGGCCACTGGGCCGCCTGCTGGAAGACGGGGTGAGGTAGACCGTGCTGGAACTCAGCCACGTGCACAAGGTGTACAAGGTGGGCGCGTTCGGCGGTGACCGCCTGCGCGCCGTCCGCGACGTGAGCCTCACGGTGGAGGCGGGCGAGGTCGTCTCGCTGATCGGTGAGAGCGGCAGCGGCAAGAGCACCCTCGGCAAGATGGTGCTGGGCCTGTTCAAGCCGACCTCGGGGAGCATCACCTTCGAGGGCACCGACATCACCACCATCAAGGGCCACGCCGCGCGCAAGGAGTACTACCGCCGCGTGCAGGGGGTCTTCCAGGACCCGTTCAGCTGCTTCAACCCCATCTTCAAGGCCGACCGCGTCTTCGAGATGGTCCGCACCTCCTACTTCCCGAAGACCTCGGAGACGGAGTGGCGGGACAAGGTGCTGGACGCGATCGCCACGGTGCGCCTGGACCCGGGCAACGTCCTCAACAAGTACCCGCACCAGCTCAGCGGCGGCCAGTTGCAGCGCCTGCTGATCGCGCGGGCGCTGCTGCTGGACATCAAGCTGCTGGTCGCCGACGAGATCATCAGCATGCTCGACGCCTCCACGCGCATCGACGTGCTCAACCTGCTCGCCGACCTCAAGGAGCGCGGCCTGGGCATCCTGTTCGTCACCCACGACCTGTCGCTGGGCAACTACGTCAGCGACAAGTCGGTGATCCTGCGCAAGGGCGCGATCGCCGAGATGGGTCCGACGGCCAGGGTCTTCGACAACCCGCTGCACCCCTACAGCCGTCACCTGCTGTCCTGCGTGCCGCAGCTGCACCGCACCTGGGCCGAGGTCGACGCCGAACTGGCGGCCAACCCCCCCGAGGACGTCGTCCTGCCGACGGCGCCCGACGAGGACTCCGCTCCGCTGATCGAGGCCGAGGAGGGCCACTTCGTGGGGATCGACCAGGGCTGAGTCGCCCGCTTCCCCTCATCCCGGCGCCCGTCCACCCCCCGCGGGCGCCTCGGTGTTTTCCGGCCCTCCTCGCGCGCTCCCGTCATCGGCCGCCCGAAGCCGCGATTCGACGCGTGAACCCGGATCGCCGGCGGTGTTCCACGGGTGTCCGCACGGCCTCGGAGCCTCTCGCGGGGTCCGGTTCCGGGCGCCGACGGGCCCGTTCCGGAGGGCGTCGGCGGACACCTCCCGACCGCTCCGCCGCCCGGCGGGCCGCGCGCCCCGGCGGCCGAGGGCTGAGCCGGACGCGGGTACGCGCGGACCCGTCCTGAGGTGCGCCGACGACGTGTCGGCGACGCCCGCCTGAACGGGGTGTGACATCCCGGCGTGCGTTCCCACGCGGCCCACGTGTACCCTGGAGGGTCCGCCGGTATTCCCCGGCGGGCCGTGCGGGTTGCCACATCGGAATCCTTCGCTGGCCGACCTGTCTGTGGTACGTTCAAAGTGATTGTTAGTCGTTGAATTTCGCAGTTGGTGTCTTGCCCGCGGAGTTTGTGACCGGCGGGCGGTTTCTTCAAGGAAGTCCGGCTCGCGGCAATTCGCGGACGTGAGTCTGCGTCCGTGTACACCGAGCTGAAGGAGAGAACATGGCTCAGGGAACTGTGAAGTGGTTCAACGGCGAGAAGGGCTTCGGCTTCATCTCCCCCGACGGCGGCGGCCCCGACGCCTTCGTTCACTACAGCGCGATCCAGGGCACGGGCTTCCGTAACCTGGAGGAGAACCAGCGCGTGGAGTTCGAGGTCGTCCAGGGCACGCGTGGCCCGCAGGCCGAGAACGTCGTCGCGCTCTAACCAGCACGCGATAACCTCGCGTAACGCCCCGGAAGGCACCGCCTTCCGGGGCGTTCGCGTGTCCGGCCCCCGCGGGGGAGGGGGTTCACCCCTCCAGCAGGGCCTCGGTGCGCTGACGCACCTCGGGGGTGTCCAGCCCCCGCACGGTCACCGTGGTGCGGCGGCGCAGCACGTCGTCCGCGTTCACCGCCCACTCGCGGTCGCGGGCGAAGACCACCTGCGCCCAGATGTCGGGGCCGTCGGGGTGGATGCGCTCGCCCAGCCGCGGCTCCTCGCGCACCATCGCCGCGATGTCCATGGCCAGGCTCCCGTAGTGCGACGCCAGGTGGCGGGCGACCAGCGGGTCCAGAGGGGCGCCGGGCGCGCGGTCGGTGATCAGCCGCTGGGCCACCGCGTCCGGGCTGGCCAGTCCGGGCAGCGGCACCGTGCGCAGTGGGTCGGCCATGTCCTCCGCCAGCGGCACGGCGCTGACCCTGCGCAGCTCCTTGAGGACGGCGCGGCCGATGTGGCGGTAGGTCGTCCACTTGCCGCCGGCCACCGAGAGCATCCCGCCCCGCCCCTGGGTGACCACGGTCTCGCGCTTGGCCGAGCTGGTGCCGCCGGGTCCGCCGGGCAGCACCCGCAGCCCCGCGAAGGAGTAGTCGACGTGGGAGGCGTCCAGGTAGGGCGCGTCGATGCCCAGCGCGGCCTCGCTCAGGATCTGTTCCACGTCGGCGGGCACGACCGACACGTCGGCCGGGTCCCCGGTGTACTCCTCGTCGGTGGTGCCCAGCAGCAGCCTGCCCTCCCACGGGATCGCGAACGACACCCGGTACTTGTCCACGGGGATGGTCAGCGCGGCGCGCCAGGGCTCGGGGGTCCGCAGCACCAGGTGCGCGCCCTTGGACAGGCGGACGCTGGGCGTCGCGGAGGGGTCCTCCATGCTCCGCAGCCGGTCCACCCACGGGCCGGTCGCGTTGAGGACCAGCCGCGCGTCGATGCCGAACTCCCCGCCGTCGACGCGGTCGCGCAGGTCGGCGCCGGTGACCCGGCCCCGGGTGGTGCGCAGCCCCACGACCTCGGCGTGGTTGAGCACCACCGCGCCCGCGTCCACGGCGGCGCGCACGCTCATGACGGCCATCCGGCTGTCGTTCATCTGGTGGTCGCTGTAGGCGGCCACCGACCGCAGGCCGTCGGTGCGCAGGCCCGGGGCGAGCCGCCGCGCCTGGGCGGGGGAGAGCAGGCGGCCCATGCCGTCGCCGAAGGCCGACAGGGCCGAGTACAGGAACACCCCGGCGCCCATCTTCGCGGCCCCGTGCGGGCCGCCGGAGTAGATCGGGACCAGGAACGGCATGTGGTTGACCAGGTGCGGTGCCACCTCCGAGGCCAGGGACCGGCGCTCGCGGTGGTTCTCGGCGACCAGGCGCACCTGGCCGCTCTGGAGGTAGCGCAGCCCGCCGTGCACCAGCTTGGAGGAGGCGCTGGAGGTGGCTCCGGCGAAGTCGCCGGAGTCGACCATGGCCACGCGCAGGCCCGCCTGGGTGGCGGTCCAGGCGACGGAGGTCCCGAGGATCCCGCCGCCGACGACCAGGAGGTCGAAGGTCCCCCGGGTGAGTTCGTCGCGTGTGCGCGAGCGCGACGAGGCGATGCGGTTCTGGCTGGCGCTGACGGTCATGGCTGTGCTCCTCGGAGGGATGGAGGGGGCCTCGCGTGCACCTGAACAGTCTCCACGTTTCAGGCGATGTATCGCCTTCATAATACGACAATGCCGAACGCTGGTGAAGAAGAGGGGGTGATCCGGCCGAGAAAACAGCTCCAGGGGTGGTCCAGGACGAAGGCGAGCTTGGCGCCTGTTGCCCAGGGGAGCCGGGTCGACACACGGGGTTCAGGAGATGCGGCATTGTCGCACCTTGTCGGCCCATCACACGGTCGGCCCGCCCGGAGGGCGCGCACGGCGAAGCCCCGGGGGCCACGCGTGTGCGCGACACCCCGGGGCTTCACGGGGTCCGGACCCGCCGCGCGGGCCCGGAGGGCGGGGCCTGGAGAGCCCCGGGCGATCGTGGCGGGGCCGGTCGGGGGCGGCGGTCACACCGCCCCCGGGCCGGCGGAGCTCAGGCGCCGAACCCGGTGAGCTTCCAGATCCACGCGCCGATCACGCCGCCCACCAGGGGGCCGACCACCGGAACCCAGGCGTACCCCCAGTCGGAGGGGCCCTTGCCCGGGATCGGCAGCACCGCGTGCGCGATGCGCGGCCCCAGGTCGCGGGCCGGGTTGATGGCGTACCCCGTCGGGCCGCCCAGGGACAGGCCGATCGCCAGCACCAGCAGGCCGATCAGCAGCGGCGCGAGGCCGTTGGTGAACAGGCCGCTCAGGTCGGCCCCGCCCTCGACGGAGACGAAGCCGGAGTTCGCGCCGATGCCCAGCACGCCCAGGAGCAGCATCGCGGTGCCGATGACCTCGGTGACGAAGTTGGCCACCAGGTTGCGCACGGCCGGGGCGGTGCTGAACACGCCCAGCTTCGCCTCCGGGTCGTCGGTGACCTTCCAGTGCGGCAGGTAGACCAGGTAGACCAGGACGGCGCCGGTGAACGCGCCCGCCAGCTGGGCCAGCATGTACCCGGGCACCTGGGACCACGGGAAGTCGCCGATGCTGGCCAGGCCCAGCGTGACGGCGGGGTTGATGTGTGCGCCGCTGGTGGCGCCGACGACGTAGACGGCCATCGCGACCGCCATGCCCCAGCCGAAGGTGACGACGATCCAGCCGCCGTTGAGGGCCTTGGAGCGCGCGAGCGAGACACCGGCGACGACACCGCCGCCGAGCAGGATCAGGATCGCCGTACCGACGAACTCTGCCAGATAGACCATGGGGACCTCCGCCCCGTCAGGGGAGCCGGGTCACGGGGGCCTCGCCCCCGCCGACCGGCGCCGGGCCGGAGGCGGGGGTTTAATAGGACGCACCCGTCACAGGAATGGGATGGAGCGGAGCGCGTACGGCGCCCCGCGGGCCGGTTCCCGGGAGCCGAAGGTGGCAGCCGGGGCTCCTGGGAACCGGTCGTTCGGTGGGGTGACGCCGCCCCCGCGCTACTGGGCGTCCTCGTGCTCGACCCAGTCCAGGGTGCGGCGCACGGCCTTGTTCCAGTTGCGGTACTCGCGCTCGCGCACGGCGGGCTCCATCTTCGGAGTCCACTCGGCGGCCTTGTGCCAGTTGGCGCGCAGCGTCTCGACGTCGGGCCAGTAGCCCACCGCCAGCCCCGCGGCGTAGGCGGCGCCCAGGCAGGTGGTCTCGGCGACCATCGGACGCACGACCTCGGTGTCGAGCACGTCGGACAGGATCTGCATGAGCAGGTTGTCGGCGGTCATGCCGCCGTCCACCTTGAGCGTGGTCAGCTCCGTGGGCGCGTCGGCGTTCATCGCGTCGACGACCTCGCGGGTCTGCCACGCGGTGGCCTCCAGGACGGCGCGGGCGATGTGGCCCTTGTTGACGTAACCGGTCAGGCCCGCCATGACGCCGCGCGCGTCGCTGCGCCAGTGCGGGGCGAACAGGCCGGAGAAGGCGGGCACGATGTAGCAGCCGCCGTTGTCCTCCACGGTGCGCGCCAGCGTCTCGATCTCGGGCGCGGTGGAGATCAGGCCCAGGTTGTCGCGCAGCCACTGCACGAGGGAGCCGGTCACCGCGATGGAGCCCTCCAGGGCGTACACGGCCGGTTCGTCGCCGAGCTTGTATCCCAGCGTGGTGAGCAGGCCGTTCTCGGAGGTCACCGGCTCGGTGCCGGTGTTCATCACCAGGAAGGTACCGGTGCCGTAGGTGCCCTTGACGTCGCCCGGGTCGAAGCAGGTCTGGCCGAACAGGGCGGCGTGCTGGTCGCCGAGGGAGGAGGCGACGGGGGTTCCGGCCAGGTATCCCCTGGCCTCGCCGTAGACCTCCGACGACGAGCGGATCTCGGGCAGGACGCCCTCGGGGACGCCGATGGCCTCCAGGATCTCGGGATCCCACTGGAGGGTGGACAGGTTCATCAGCATGGTGCGGCTGGCGTTGGTCACGTCGGTGACGTGGCGGCCGGTCAGCTTCCAGATGATCCAGGTGTCCATGGTGCCGAACAGGACCTCGCCGCGCTCGGCGCGTTCGCGCAGGCCGTCGACGTTGTCCAGCAGCCAGCGCAGCTTGGGGCCGGAGAAGTAGGTGGCCAGCGGCAGGCCGCACCGGTCGCGGAAGCGGTCCTGGCCCTCCTCGCCGCCCAGTTCGCGGACCAGGTCGTCGGTGCGGGTGTCCTGCCAGACGATGGCGTTGTGGACCGGCTCGCCCGTCTCGCGGTCCCAGACCAGGGTGGTCTCGCGCTGGTTGGTGATGCCGACGGCCGCGATCTGGTCGGGGGTGATGTCGTTCTTGTCCAGGGCTCCCCTGATGACCGCCTCGACGTTGGTCCAGATCTCCGTGGCGTCGTGTTCGACCCAGCCCGGCTTGGGGAAGATCTGCCTGTGTTCGCGTTGGTCGACCGAGACGATACGTCCGTCGCGGTCGAAGAGGATGCAGCGGCTCGACGTGGTGCCCTGGTCGATCGCGGCGACGTACTGCTGACTCATCGGGTGCTCGCCTTCAGGGTGGGGCTCGGGACGGGGCCGGACGCACACGGTTTCGGATTAAACCCGCACGTTGTACGACATTGACGTATGAGTAGCCGTTAGTTTCATCCGTCTTTCCTTCCCATGTCAAGGCCGTGTGACGCAATCGTGTCGCGTGCGTCACGTCCTCTCGACGGCAACGCTGCCAGGCGCGGGCGAACGCCGGAAGCCGCCGCGCGGGAGGCCTTCCGCGGGCGGTGGGAGAACTGCGGTGCGACCTCAGTAGGGGGTGACGCCGAGTTCCCGGGAGATGGCCCGCGCCGCGTCGCGCACGTAGGAGACCTGCTCCATGTCGGGCCTGCCCCCCTCGCCGCGCAGGCGCTCGACGGCGCCGCGCACCCCGATGGCGCCGACGGTCGTGCCGCGCCGGTCGCGGATGGGGGCGGCGATGGAGACCTCGCCGTCCACGAGTTCCTCGGCCTCCCACGCCCAGCCGTCGTCGCGCACCTGGTCGAGCTGGCGCTCCAGCGCGGCGGGGGAGGTGACGGTGTGCCGGGTGAAGGAGGTCAGGGCCGGGGCCCCGCCGCTCTCGACCACGGCCGGGTCCTCCTCGGGGGCCGCCAGGGGGTCGAAGGCCATGATGACCTTGCCGATGGCGGTGGCGTGCAGCGGCAGCAGGGTGCCCACGTCCAGGGTCTGCTGGGAGGCGTCGGGACGGAACACGTGGTGGACCACGAGCACCTGGTGCTTGTGCAGCGTGCCGATCCGCACGCTCTCACCGCTGCGCGAGGCCAGGCTGTCCGCCCAGTTCAGGGCGCGGGTGCGCAGTTCGTTGCCGTCCAGGTAGCGGGTGCCCAGGCTGAGCATGCCCCCGCCCAGGCGGTAGCGGCCCGACTCGGGGTCCTGCTCGACGAAGCCCACGTGCTGGAGGGTGCGCAGGATGCCGAGCACGGTGCCCTTGGGCAGCTCCAGGGACCGGGAGATCTCCGCCAGGCTGAGCCCGCGGGCGCCGGTGGCCAGGATCCGGAGAATGGCTGCCGCGCGTTCGATCGACTGGATTCTTCCCGGCATTGCGGTGCTACCACTCTCTAGTACGACAATGTCATACGCGAAATGCTACTACGCGTTGTGACGCGTGGCACGCCCGCGGCAGCCGGGCGGTCAGGCGATCGGCACAGTCTAGGTCGGCCGACTGCCGCGCCCGGCCGCCGGGGTCACAGCTCGGCGGCGGCCTCGGCCACGCCCCGGGCGGCCTCCTCGACGTCGCGGCCGGTGGTCTCCAGGTGCACCACCAGGCGCACGGCGTCGCCGATGCCCAGCCCCGCGACCCCGTGGCGGGCGAAGGCCTCGGCGTAGCGCGCGCCCTGTCCGGCCGGGGTGGGCACCAGCACCATGTTGGTCTGCGCCCGCACGGCCAGCCCGGACCGCTCGGAGATCAGCCGGGCCAGCTCCGCGGCGCGCTCGTGGTCCTCGGCCACCCGCTCGCGGTGGTGGCGCAGCGCGTACAGGGCCCCGGCGGCGATGATCCCGGCCTGGCGCATCCCCGCGCCCAGCAGCTTGCGCCCGCGCCGGGCCCTGCGCACCGTGTCGGCGTCCCCGACCAGCGCCGAGCCCACCGGGGCGCCCAGGCCCTTGGAGAAGCACACCGACACCGTGTCGAACCCGTCCGCGACCTCGGCGGGAGCGGCGTCCAGGGCGGCGGCCGCGTTCCACAGCCGAGCCCCGTCCAGGTGCGCGCGCAGCCCGTGCCGGTGCGCGAACCCGGTGACCCGGCGCTGTTCGGCCAGCGGTACGACGCGGCCGGTGAAGGTGTTCTCCAGCCACACCAGGGCGGGCTCGGCCCGGTGGACGTCGCCCCGGCCGGCGATCCACGACTCCAGCACCGCGTCGGTGGGGCAGAGCCCGTCCGAGTACAGGCGCGGCAGAGCCCGGGCCAGCACCGCGGTCGCGCCCTGCTCGTCGCCGATGAGGTGGTGGTTCTCGTGCGCCCACACCTCCTCGCCGCTGCGGGTGGACACGTACAGCCCCAGCTGGTTGGCCATGTGCCCGGACGGCACGTACAGCGCGGCCTCCCGGCCCAGCAGCCCGGCGGTCTCCTCCTCCAGTTCCCGCACGGTCGGGTCCTCGCCCCACACGTCGTCGCCCACCTCGGCCTCGGCCATGGCCCTGCGCATGGCCGGGGTGGGGCGGGTGACGGTGTCGGAACGCAGGTCGATCATGGCGTCTTCCTCCTGGTGGGACGCGTGCCCTCGGGCGGGGGGAGCGGACCCGGGGTGGACGGGGTGTCCGCCCGACGATACTGCCCGCCGCTCAGTCGCCCCCGATCCGGTCCAGGGCGCGTGAGAGCTGGCGCAGCGCCTCCAGGACACGAGCGCTGTCCTCCTCGCCCAGCTCGGCGACCAGGGCCTTGGCCACCCGGTCGTGGTCGGGGCTGATCCGGCGCAGGGCGTCCAGGCCCTCCCCGGTGGCGGCGAGCAGCTTGGCGCGGCTGTGCGCCGGGTTCGGCCGGTACTCGGCCAGCCCCTGCTCCACCAGCAGGTCGGCGATGCGCTGCACGCTCTGCCGCGTGGTGCCGAAGCGGCGCGCGACCGCCGACACCGGCAGGGGGTCGCGGGTCACCGCGCCGAGCACCTGCCAGCGCGCGGCGGTCAGTCCGGCGGTGCGGGCCAGCTCCTCGGCCACCGACAGGAACTGCCCGTTGAGGCGGAAGACGGTGAGCGCCGTCCCGGTGAGCAGGTCGGAGTGTCTGTCCTCGGCAGGGGCCATGCTCAGGACCCCTCCAGCAGCACGTGGTAGGCGCCGGGGTCGTGCTCGGCGTGCAGCCGGTACCACGCGTCGAGGACGCGGGGCGTGTACAGGTCCAGGGCCGCGAAGACCTCCCGGGCGAACTCCAGCGGCGCGGTGGGCCCGGCCGTGATGAGGCCGCCGTCGGAGACCGCGAGCGCGGAGCGGTAGCGGCGCATCCCGGCGTAGCCGGTGGCCAGCAGGTACTCGGGCGCGGCGCTGGTGTGGTCGCGGTAGTCCAGGAGCCCCTCACGGGCGAGCCCGGCCGTGGCGCCGCAGATGGCCGCCACCGGCACACCGGCGTCGAGCCAGATCCCGGCCGCCGAGGCGAACGGCGAGAAGGCCTCGGGGTCCAGGTCCCAGCCGTCGGCGCCCGGCAGGATCAGCATCGCGCTGGAGGAGGGCTTGAGCTGGGGCAGGGTGATGTCCGGCAGGATGGTCAGCCCGCCCGCGGTCGTGACGGGCGCGCCGGTGAGGCCGACGGTCACCACGTCGTAGCGCCCGGGGTCGCGCTGCCAGTCGCCGCCCCGGATGGTCGCGGTGGTGTGCCCGATCTCCCAGTCCGCCAGCTGGTCGTACACGGCGAGGTGGACGGTCTGCCTGGTGTTTTCGATCATGGCAGCATGCTGTCATTTTGACAGGGTGCTGTCAATGCTCGAAGGGTGATCGGCCGGAGGGGATCCCCCCGTGGGCCCCCACGTGATTGGTGAGTCCTATGTGGGTGTTTGCGCTTTTCCACAGGGGTGGGGCCCCGGAGCTCCCACGGGCATAATGGATCAGACAGCGCCTGGCGCGCTTTTTCGGGCCTTCGACAAGTGCATAAAACCCCCTGAAGAAAACCGAGAGGTTGCCCCCTTGCCGAGCGGAACCGGTCGTCGTTTCTTCCTTGCCGTCGGTGTTTCCAGGTACCAGCACCTGTCCAGAGAGGAGCAGCTGACCGGGGTCGGAGAAGATGTTCTCGCCGTCCGGAACCTGTTCACCGGCTTCGGCTACGAATCCGTTCTGGAGGGGATCGGCGACTACGGGAGCGCCAACGACATCCGCGAGAAGATCCGCCGCTGGGTCGCCGATGTCGAACTGGGCGAGGAGGACGTCGTCGTCCTGTACTTCGCGGGCCACGGATACGCGCCCGACCGGGACCGGCACTACCTGTGCTGCTGGGACACACGCGAGGACACCCCCGCCTCGACCGCCCTGGCCACCGAGGACCTGGTCCGGATCCTGTGCGAGGGGCGGCTGCGCAGGCTGCTGCTGATCCTGGACACCTGCGCGGCCGGGGCGGGCGCCTCCGACGCGGCCGGGATCGCGCTCAACACCCTCGCCTACCGCCTCACCGGCGGCGACGTGTCCACCTCGGTGTGCTTCCTGTCCTCCGCGCGCGCCAAGGACCTCGCCCAGGACGGGGCCTTCGCGCCCGCGCTGCGCGAGGCCGTGGAGACGGCCACCGAGCGGGCGGGCCAGCGCCAGCCCTACCTCGACCTGGCCTCCGTCGTCCAGCACGTCAACGACCACTTCGCCGAGAACGGCGTCCCCCAGCGCGCCGAGCTGGCCAAGGGCGCGGGCACCGGCCTGGACCCCTTCCTGCCCAACGACTCCTACCGCGCCGACCTGCCCTCGGAGGGCACCGACCTCGACTTCCAGCGCCAGGCGGCCGAACTGGCCGAGCACTACGGCCCGCGCTCGCGCGGCGTGGAGTTCGAGTCCGAGCAGGGCCGCTACTTCAGCGGCCGGGAGTGGGTCCTGCGCGACCTGGTCTCCTGGATGACGTCGCCGGAGGGCGACGGGCGGGGCCGCATCGTGACCGGCAAGCCCGGCTGCGGCAAGTCGGCGGTGCTGGGCCGGGTCGTCACCGTGTCCGACCGCGAGTACCGCGAGCGGCTGGGGCTCGCGGAGTCCTCCGACGACACCCTCGTCCCCGTGGGGACGGTGACCGCCGCGGTCCACGCCCGGCACAAGCGGCTGGAGGAGATCGTCGAGCGCGTCTCCACTGCGCTCGGCTCCCGGGCGCGGACCCCCTCGGCGGCCGGGCTCCTCCAGGAGCTGGCCCAGCGCGCACGGGTCAGCGAACGGCCCCTCGTCATCGTCGTCGACGCCCTCGACGAGGCGGGCTCGGCCAGCACGGCCGACTTCGTGGGCCGCGGTGAGCCGCGCCGGATCGCCCGCGAGCTGCTGCGGCCCATGGCCGAGATCCCCGGGGTGCGGCTCCTGGTCGGCACCCGCCGCGAGCTGGTCAGGGCGCTGGAGTCGGTGATGACCGTCATCGACCTGGACACCCATCCCGCCGACACCGAGGCCGACATCCGCGGCTACGTGCGCCAGGTGCTGCTCGCCTCCGACGAGGCCGACACGCGCACCCCCTACCGGGACAGGCCCGAGCTGGCCGACCGGGTGGCCAGGGGAGTGGCGGGCCGCGCGGCCGGGGTCTTCCTGGTCGCCCGGCTCACCGCCCGCAGCCTGCGCAAGGAGCCGACCCCCATCGACACCTCGGTGTCCGGCTGGCAGAGGACCCTGCCCAGCGGGGTCGGCGAGGCCTTCGACGACTACCTGGCGCGCTTCGGTGAGGAGGAGGACCGGGTGCGGCGCCTGCTCACCCCGCTGGCCTTCGCCGAGGGCCAGGGGCTCCCCCGGGGGAGCACGTGGGCGGCGATGGCCGCCGGCCTGTCGGACGCGGAGTGCTCCGACGCCGACATCAGCGAGGTCCTGCGCTTCGCCAGCGACTACGTCGCCGAGGTGGTGGAGGGGGAGCGGTCGGTGTACCGCCTCTACCACCAGGCGCTCGCCGACCACCTGCGCGCCTCCTACAACGGCCGCGGGGACGCCACCCGCGCGCAGGAGCGGATCGTGGCAGCGCTGCTGGGGACCGTGCCGGGCCGCCTGGACGGCCAGGGGCCGGACTGGTTCTCGGCCTCCGCCTACGTCCGCGCGCACCTGGCCACGCACGCCTCCGACACCGGGCACCTCGACGCGCTGGTGGCCGACCCGGTGTTCCTGCTGGCGGCCGGTCAGCTCCCCCTGATGCGGGTGCTGGGCAGGGTCTCGGGTGAGGAGGCGCAGGCGGCCCGCACGGCCTACGAACAGGTCGCCCACCGGCTGTCGGAGAGGTACCCGCTCAAGGACCGCACCTCCGACCTCCAGCTGTCGGCCCGGCGCTGCGGCGCCGACGCGCTCGCGGAGCGGATCGACAAGTCGGGCCTGCCGTCCACGTGGACCACGCGGTGGGCGTGGTGGTCCACCAGCGGCGCGCACCGGCAGCTGGTGGGGCACACGAAGGAGGTCGTGTGCGTGGCCACCACGGCGCTGGACGGGCACCGCGTCGCGGTCACCGGCAGCGCCGACAGGACGGTGCGGATCTGGGACCTGAGCACCCAGAGCCAGTTGGGCGACCCGCTGGCGCTGCCCGTCAGGCCCACCTGCCTCACCCTGGGGGAGTTGGACGAGTACTCCGTCGCCCTGGTCGGAGGCATCGACGGACGTCTGCGGATCGTGGACCTGTCCACCAGCCGGGTCCTCGGTGAGCAGTGGGAGGCACACACCAACCTCGTCACGGACGTGGCCATGGCGACCTTCCGGGGCAGGACCTTCGCGCTGACGTCGAGCCAGGACGGGACCGCCCGGCTCTGGGACCTGGACACCCGGAGTCCCCTGGGAGGGCCGCTGGCCGCACACCGCAGCTCGGTCAACGCCGCGGCCCTCGCCCCCGTGGGGGACCGGCTGCTGGGGGTCACGGGCGGGACCGATCGCAGGGCCTACGTCTGGGATCTGACCGCGCTGCTCGACGATCCGCGCGCGGAAGTGCTCGGTGACGCGTTCGTCGCGCACACGGCGGAGGTGTCGACGCTCCTCCTCACGGACACCCCCGAGGGGCCCGTGGTCCTCAGCGGTGACGAGGAGGGGATGCTCAACCGCTGGAACCCGCTGAACCGGCAGCAGATCGGTGAACCCACTTCCGTGCACCCCCATGTCATGCCTGTCCGGGCGGGTGTCAGGTCCATCGACGCGGGCGGGTTCGGTGAACGGAGGGTGGTCCTGACCAGCGGGTGGGAGGACGCGCGGGTGTGGGACCTGGAGACCATGCGCCAGCAGGGCCACCCCCTGCGGGGGCACACCCAGGCGCTGAACCAGGCGGTTCTGACCTCGCAGGCGGACGGCGTCTTCGCCGTCACCGTCAGCGATGACCGGACCGCGCGGGTGTGGGACCTGGCCGCGGACCAGCCCGAGACCGGGCACGTCGAGACCATCAACGCCGTCACCGCCGCGGTGCACGCGGGGCAGTCCTACGCGGCGACCGGCGGGGCCGAGGGCATGCTGTGCGTCTGGGACCTGGAGGAACTCCGGGGGATCGCCCGGCCGCTGGAGAGCCACCACGGCGCCATCCGGGCGGTGGCGATGACCTCGGTGGACGGCGACCTGGTCGCGGTCACCGGAGGGGACGACACGAGTCTGCGGGTCTGGCATCCCCTCCGGGGACGCGAGTGCGTCCGACACCTCACCGGACACACCAACGCGGTCACCTGCCTCCAGACGGTGGAACTGAACGGCCGCTCCCTGGTGGTCAGCGGGAGCGAGGACGGAACCATCCGCCTGTGGGACCTGGGCACGGGCGCCGATGTCGTCAGCCCCCTCACCGGGCAGATCGGCGGCATCCACGAGATGCGGGCCCGGGTGGACGCGGGGGTACTGCGCCTTCTCGTCCGGACGACGCAGGACTACCTGTACCTCTGGTCCTGGGAGGGGCGGCCCGCCACCCTCCCGGAACGCGTGGTCGGACGCGAGTCATGGGACGAGGCGCTGGACAGGGGCACGATCGGTATCGGTTTCGTCCGGGGGACTCCCGTGGCCCTGACCACGAGCGGGGCCAACGACCTGTGCTGTTACTCCGTCGAACACTGGCAGCCGGTCGGCCGTGCCCTGGAGGGGTGGGGCGTCCAACTGCTGAACTTCGGCGCCCGGGTCACCAACGACGGCCACACCGCGGTACTGGACGCGGACAGGAGGCTCCACCTGGGCGACCTGCTCGCGGGAGAGCGGCTGGGAAGGCCCCTGTTGTCCAGCGAGAACGGGCTGATCAAGGGCGTCTTCACGGAGACCGCCACGGGGCTCGGGTTCCTGTCCGTCCAGAACGCGCAGGCGCGCCTGTGGGACGTGGCCACGACCAGTCCGGTCGGAGAGGCCTTCTCCGGCCTCGACCACCAGCTGCGAGGGGTGTCCGTCGACGGTGCCCAGGGGAGGGTGCACACCATGGGGGCGGACGGGACGTTGCGCGCCCACGACGCGGACACCGGGCACCTGGCCCATCCCCTGCTCACCAGCCAGGAGCGCGGCTCACGTCTGTGCCGGGTCTCGGACACCACCCACCTCGTGCAGAGATGGCGGTGGATGGAGTTGGTCGACACGGCCGCCGGGGAGGCGGTCGCCTCCTTCCACGAGCAGGACCTGGCGCCGTTGACGGAGTTCGCGGTACACGACCTGGACGGCCGGACCGTCGTGGTCACCACGGGCAAGGACGCCCGCCTCCACGTGTGGGACCTGGCCGAGCGCACGCGTGTCGGGGAACCGCTGGGAGGGCACACCGCGATCGTGCGCAACATCCGTACCGTGCGCATCGGTGACCGGCACCTGCTCGCCAGCGCGTCCGCCGACGGCACGGTCCGGGTGTGGGACCTGCGGACCCGAGAACCGGTCGCTGGGCCGTTCGGCGACGCCGGGACACGGTTGCGCGCGGTGGACATCGCCGACACCGGGGACGGAGGACTGCTCGTCGGTGGCGGCGACAAGGGCCCCCTCCTCGCCTGGAACACACGGAACTGGTCGCGTACCGCACTGCCGGTACCCGACCTCGTCGACGGGGTTCGGACGATCCGCATCGCCCGGGTCGCCGGTGTCCCGCTCGTCGTCGTCTCCGACCTCCAGGGTGTGATCCGCGCCTGGAACCACGCGGCCGGGACCATGGTCGGGGAGATCGGTGTGGGCAGTCTGGTCCACGACCTCTCGGTCACCCCGGACGGGAACCTCTACGCCGCCACCGACTCCGGCCTCGTCGCCCTCCGCCTCAACACGGACTCACTCACCCGCCTCTGAACCCCCCACCGCTCCAAGGAGGCCGCGTGGCCAGGATCCTCTGCGTCCACGGCATCGCCCAGCAGTTCAAGGGCGCCGAGACCCTGCTCGCCCAGTGGCGCCCCGCGCTCACCGACGGCGCGGCCCTGGCCGGGGCCCGCCTCGCTCCGGACGACGTCGCCATGGCCTTCTACGGCGACCTCTTCCGGCCCGCCGGACACCGGGCGGTCGGACTCCCGCCCTACGACGCCTCCGACGTCGAGGAGGGCCTGGAACAGGACCTGTTGCGCGCACTGTGGGAGGAGGCCGCCCGGACCGACCCCTCGGTGCCCGGACCGGGGGCACCGGTCCGGTTTGGCGCCCCCTCCTGGGTACAGCGCGCCCTGGTGTCGCTGTCCCGCCACCCCGTCTTCGCGGGGCTCGCCGACCGCGCCATGATCGCCGACCTCAAGCAGGTCCGCGCCTACCTCACCGACCCCGCCGTGAGGTCGGCGGCCCAGCGGCGGGTCCTCGCCGGGATCGGTCCCGACACCCGCCTCGTCGTCGCGCACTCGCTCGGCAGCGTGGTCGCCTACGAGGCCCTGTGCGCCGCCTCCCGGGCCCCCTCCGACGATCCGGCCTCCGCCTCCGCTCCGTTCCTCGACCTCGTGACGGTCGGGTCCCCCCTCGGAATCGCGGGGCTGATCTTCGACCGCCTCCTGCCCTCCCCCGAGAAGGGCCGCGGCACCCGTCCGCCGGCGGTGCGCACGTGGACCAACGTGGCCGACCGGCGCGACGTGGTCGCCCTGGTCAAGGAGCTCGACCCGCTGTTCGGCGGCGTGGCGGACCTGCCGGTGGACAACGGGCCGAAGGCGCACGACGCCTCGCCCTACCTCACGTCCAGGGAGGTGGGGCTGGCGGTGGCCGCCGGGCTCACGGAGTGACGCCCGAACGCACCGGTGTGTCGCATGTCACCCTTGCCCCGGAAGCTGCTGGTGGGTCGGGTTTCCGGTGACGCAGGTCTCGCGGGCGTAACAGAACGGAACGCCGGTGTTCACATAACCTCACAAATGGTATTACCATTCTCGGAGCCTGCCCCCAGAGCAGGTCGGAGCCGTACTCCCGTACAGCTCAGCACCACCGCACACCCACGGAAGGCTCCGTCGTGGAGAACTTCGAACCCGTCTACGGGACGGGACCCCTTCTCGGGATCGCTGCGGGAGCCATCGCCCTCCTGCTGTTCCTGATCATCCGCCTCAAGCTGCACGCGTTCGTGGCGCTCATCCTGGTCAGCGTCCTGACCGCCCTGGCCACCGGCATCCCCGTCTCCGGGGTGGTGCCCACCCTCCTGGACGGCTTCGGGGGCACCCTCGCCAACGTCGCCCTGCTCGTCGGGCTCGGCGTGATGATCGGCCGCCTGCTGGAGATCACCGGAGGCGCGGCCGTCCTGGCCGGGGCGCTGATCAGGCTCTTCGGTGAGAAGCGCGCGCCGCTCGCGCTCGGCGTCGCCTCCCTGCTCTTCGGCTTCCCGATCTTCTTCGACGTCGGCCTCATCGTCATGCTGCCGATCGTCTTCAGCGTGGCCCGCCGCGTCGGCGGATCCGTGCTCATGTACGCGCTGCCCACCGCGGGAGCCTTCGCGGTCATGCACGCCTTCGTGCCCCCGCACCCCGGTCCGGTCACCGCGGCTGTGGAGATCGAGGCGGACATGGGCCTGGTGCTGCTGATCGGCACCATCCTGGCCATCCCCACCTGGTACCTGGCCAGCTACCTGTTCGGCCTGTGGGCCGGGAGGAAGTGGGAGCTGGCGGTTCCCGAGGACATCATGTCCGACGGCACCGTCAAGCACGAGAACCCGCCGCGCCTGGTGACGGTGCTGGCCGTCCTCCTGCTGCCGATGCTGCTGATCTTCGCCAACACCGGTATGACCACGCTCGTCTCCACGGGCGCGGTGCCCGCCGAGGCCACGTGGGTGCAGATCCTCCAGCTGCTCGGGCAGACCCCGATCGCGCTGCTCATCACCGTGCTCTTCGCGATGGTCGTGCTCAGCCCGGGCCGCTTCACCCGCCAGCGGGTGGAGGAGATCGTCGGCGGCGCGCTCGGCCCGGTCTGCGCCATCATCCTCATCACCGGCGCGGGCGGCATGTTCGGCGGCGTGCTGCGCACCAGCGGCATCGGCGACGCCCTCGCCGACAGCCTGGAGTCCACCGGCCTGCCGGTGATCGTCGCCGCCTTCGTCATCGCGCTCGCGCTGCGCGTCGCCCAGGGCTCGGCCACCGTCGCCATCACCACGGCGGCGGGCCTGATCGCCCCGGCCGTGGCGGCCACCTCGGGACTCTCCTCGATCGACCTGGCCCTGATCGTCATCGCGATCGCCTCCGGCGCCACGGCCCTGTCGCACGTCAACGACTCCGGGTTCTGGCTGGTCGGCCGTTTCCTGGGTATGGACGTCAAGACGACGCTCAAGACCTGGACGGTCATGGAGACCCTGATCGGCTTCATCGGCTTCGGGCTCGCCTTCGGACTCAGCCTGGTGCTGTGACCGCGCGGGCGGAACCCGGTCGTCCGCTCAGGACGCGGGTTCCGCCCTCCGGTCGCCCTCCAGCGCGACGGACACCTCGGTGACGATGGAGCGCATCGCGGCCTCCGCCACGTCGGGGAGGCCGTCCCGGATCGCCTGGGCCACGGCCTTGTGCAGCCGCAGCGCCTCCGGGCGCGGGTTGCGCGGCATCAGGTGGTAGGAGGTGCGTCCGACCAGGACCTCCGCCACCACCTGGGACAGGCCGACGAACATCTCGTTGCCGGACAGCTCCAGGATGCGGCGGTGGAACGTGACGTCCAACTCCAGGAAGGTCTCCAGGTCACCGGCGCGCCCGGTGCGGACCATCTGGTCGGCGACCACGACCAGCTGGGCCCGCTCCTCGGCGTCGCCGCGCTCGGCGGCCAGGGCCGCGGCCCCCGGTTCCAGCGCGGCGCGCAGTTCGTTGAGCGAGCGCAGCTGCTCCATCCGGCCGGGCCCGGCCAGGCGCCAGCGGATGAGCTGGGGGTCGAAGACGCTCCAGTCCCGGCGCGGGCGCACGCGGATGCCGGTGCGGGGGCGGCTGACCACCAGCCGCATGGACTCCAGGACGCGCACGGCCTCGCGCGCGACCGTCCGGGAGACGCCGAAGTCCTGTTCCAGGCCCTGGAGGGTGAAGGTGTGGCCGGTCCGGTACTCGCCTGCGGCGATGGCGGGTCCGAGCACCGCCAGCACGCGGTTGTGCAGTGTGCGGTGGTCCGTGGCCATCGTTCTCCTCGTGCTCCGGGGCCGTCCGGTTGGCCGCATGCGGCCGTGGGTCACGCTGAAGCCTAGCCGGATTGATTGATATCACTATTAACGGTGACGCTTGCGGCCGCGCAGGGGCACCACGACACGGAGAAACCATGCACTTTGTCTTCATGGGGGTCTCGGGCAGCGGCAAGACCACTGTCGCCGAACGTGTGGCCAAGCAGCTGGGCCTGCCCTTCGCCGAGGCCGACGACTTCCACCCCCGGGCCAACATCGACAAGATGGCGGCGGGCGTCCCGCTGACCGACGAGGACCGCTGGCCGTGGCTGCACGAGCTGGCCCGGTGGATCGCCGAGCACGAGGCCGCCGGCCAGTCCACGGTCATGGCCTGCTCGGCGCTCAGGCACAGCTACCGCGACGTCCTGCGCCAGGCCGCCCCGGGGGTGCGCTTCCTGCACATGCACGGCTCCGCCGAGGTGATCTGGCGGCGGATCGAGGCCCGCCAGGACCACTTCATGCCGCCCGCGCTCCTGGAGTCGCAGCTCGACACCCTCGAACGGCTGAGGGAGGACGAACCCGGCCTCGAACTCGACGTCAGGGACGACGTGGAGTCCCTCGTCGGACAGGCCCTGGAGTACGTGGGGCCGCTGCTGCGTCCGGCGGAGGCACCGGTCGTCGGGGACTGAGGCGAGCGCCGTCCCGGCGCGGCGGCAACGCCCTGTGGCGCCCCGCCCCTGGGGGCGGGACGGCCGGAGCCCGGGCCCTCGTCGCGCGCGTGCCCGAAGGGGAGGGGGCCGACGGAGCGCCTTCGGCCCCCTCCCGCGCTACTCCTCGTCGTCCTCGCCGTCGGCGGCCGCGTGCAGCCGCGCCAGGTGGTCGCTGTCGTCCTCCCCGTGGCGGCCCAGGTAGATCTCCCTGGCCTCGTCCGCGATGTCGGCCGACTCGTCCTCGAAACCGTAGTCGGCCAGGTCGTCCAGCAGGTCCAGCGCCCGGTGCAGGGCGTCGCCGTCGTCGGGGGACTGGGCGGCCTCCTGCGGGAGGTGGTCCGCGACGATGGCGAGGACGGCGGCCCGCGCCTCGTCCACGGCACTCTCGGATCCGGCCGCGGCGGTCAGCCGGATCCTGGTGATGGGATCCTCGTCGGCCACCAGCATCAGCTGTTCGGCCAGCCAGGAGGCCTCCTGGCCCTCGAGGAACGCGGTCAGCGCCGCGTCGTCAAGCGGTGTGGTCATTGGCAGATCATAGGCCCGCCCGGTGCCTCCACCGACACCGGTGTCCGGGCTCCGGGGCGGGTTCGCGGCCCCGGAAAACACACCCTTTCATCCGATCATCCGATATCAGGTGGCGGGGAAAATTCTTTTCCCCGGGTTACGGGGGTGTTGCCGTGAAGTATCACGTGATAGTGCGTTCATCTGTTCGACAACTCGTATCCGAAAATGCGCCCATGGATCACGGCACAGATGGGAAACGGTTGTATTAATACCCAGCTGTCTATCTTCACAGTCGCTCTCGGAGCGGTCTAGGGTCCACTCAATCGTTCCAGGGCCTGCCGGGCCCCGCACTGAGGTGGACCATGTTCAGGAAGCCTTTCCGAAAGCCGCTGGCCCTCCTGGCCTCCGCGGCCGCGCTCACGCTGGTGGCCACGGCGTGCGCCGAGAGTAACCGCGAGGGCGGGGGGACCGACGCGTCGGAACCCTTCGTCTTCGCCTCCGCGGGCGACATCAAAACCCTCGACCCCTTCCTCACCAGTGACGGTGAGACCTTCCGTTACAGCAGGCAGGTATTCGAAACCCTTCTCGAACACGAATCGGGTGGGACCGAAATCGTCGGCGGACTCGCCGAGGACTGGGAGCAGTCCGAGGACGGCACCGTCTGGACCTTCCACCTGCGCGACGGCGTCCTGTTCCACGACGGCGACGAGTTCAACGCCGAGGCGGTCTGCGCCAACTTCGACCGCTGGTACAACCTCACCGGCGGTTTCCAGAGCTCGAACAACTCCTATTACTGGCAGTCGATCTTCGGCGGCTTCGCGGAGAACGAGAGCGAGGACCTCGCCGAGTCCCGGTACGTCTCCTGCGAGGCCACCGACGAGCTGACCGCGGTCATCACGATCGACGAGTACTCCTCGATCTTCCCCGGCGGCTTCAGCCTCGCCTCGTTCGGCATCATGAGCCCCAGCACGCTGGAGGCCATCGCCGACGCCGAGATCACCGGCGAGGAGGGCAACTTCACCCTCCCCGAGTACACCCAGACGGCCGGAACCGTCGCGGGCACCGGGCCCTTCACCGTCCAGGAGTGGGACCACGACCAGGCCGAGGTGACCCTCCAGCGCTTCGACGACTACTGGGGCGAGGCCGCGGGCTTCGAGACGATGATCCTGCGCGCGATCCCCGACGAGACCGCCCGCCGCCAGGCCCTGGAGGCGGGTGACATCCACGGCTACGACCTGGTCGCCCCCGCCGACGTCGCCCCCCTGTCCGAGGCCGGGTTCCAGGTGCCCACCCGCGGCGTGTTCAACGTCCTGTACATGGCCTACCAGCAGGAGGCCAGCGAGGCGCTCGCCGACCTTGAGGTGCGCCAGGCCCTCGCCCACGCCGTGGACCGCCAGCGCATCGTCGACACGATCCTGCCCGAGGGCGGCGAGGTCGCGAGCCAGTTCCACCCCGACACCCTCGACGGCTGGTCCCCGGACGTGCAGACCTACGAGTACGACCCCGAACTGGCCAGGGAGATGCTGGCGGACGCCGGGCAGGAGGACCTGACCCTGGAGTTCTGCTACCCGACCGACGTCACCCGCCCCTACATGCCCGCGCCGCGCGACATCTTCGACGTCATCGCCGCGGACCTGGAGGCGGTCGGCGTCACCGTGGAGCCGGTCACCTACGAGTGGACCGAGTACGTGCCGCGCACCAACTCGGGTGAGTGCCCGCTGTACCTGCTCGGCTGGACCGGCGACTACAACGACGCCTACAACTTCATCGGCACCTGGTTCTCCCAGTACAACAGCGAGTTCGGCTTCCGTGACGAGGACCTGTTCGAGGCCATGGAGGAGGCGAGCACCAACCCGAACCAGGAGGAGCGCGTCGCCGCCTACCAGGACCTGAACAACCAGATCATGGACATCCTGCCGGGGCTGCCCATCTCCAGCTCCCCGCCGTCCATCGCCTTCTCCGCGAACGTCAACCCGCCCAACGTCAGCCCGCTGACCCAGGAGCAGTTCGCCGAGGCCTCCTGGAAGTAGTCCCCCTCCTCCGCGGGGAGGGGAAGGGCCCGACCGGCCGCCGGTCGGGCCCGCCCACTGCCCGGGGCCCGCGGTCCCCGGCCCGACCGGGCCCGCGCGCCCCGCGCCGCGGCACCGCCCGGCGGGGCGCGCCGCACGCGCGCCGCCCGGGCCCCTGTCCCAACCACCCGCTCGAACTCCCGCCGCGACCCGGCGGGGGACGCTTCGCGTCCATCGTTCCCACCACTGGCGAAAGGCGGCGAAGGTGCTGCGATTCATCGTCAGGCGTCTCCTCCAGCTGATCCCGACACTGGGCGGCCTGTCGATCCTGCTGTTCGTCTGGCTGCAACGGCTGCCGGGCGGACCGGAGTACGCCCTCCTCCCCGACGACGCGACGGCCGAACAGCGCGCCGCGCTGCGTCGTTCCCTCGGCCTGGACGAACCGATCACGGTTCAGTACCTGGCCTTCCTGCGCCGTATCCTCCAGGGCGACCTCGGGACCTCGCTCTCCACCGGACGGCCGGTCACCGAGGAGTTCCTCACCCGCTTCCCGGCCACGTTCGAACTGTCGGTCACCGCGATGCTGATCGCGGTCGTCATCGGCGTCCCCCTCGGCTACCTCGCCGCGCGCAGGCGCGGCTCCGTGCTGGACTTCGCGGCCGTGGGCGGATCCCTCCTGGGCATCTGCACGCCGGTGTTCTTCCTCGCCTTCATCCTGAAGGTGGTCTTCGCCGAGCGGCTCGGGATGTTCCCCTCCGCCTTCCGGCTCTCCCCGGGCCTGATCCGCACCGACCTCAGCGGGTTCGTCGTCCTCGACGGCCTGCGGACCGGGGAACTCGACGTGGTGTGGGACGCCCTGCTCCACCTCGTGCTGCCCGGGATCGCGCTGGCCTCGATCCCGCTCGCCGTGATCGTCCGGATGACCCGCGCCAGCGTGCTGGAGGTGGTCGGCGAGGACTACGTGCGCACCGCCAACGCCAAGGGGTTGCACCGCAACACCGTGCGCACCCGCCACGTGATGCGCAACGCCATGCTCCCCGTGGTCACCTCCGTCGGACTGCTCACCGGAAGCCTGTTCGCCGGGGCGGTGCTCACCGAGAGCGTCTTCGCCTTCCCCGGCATCGGCTCGTTCGTCTACGCGGCCACGCAGGGGCGCGACTACCCGGTCCTGACCGGGTTCATCCTGCTCATCGCGACCATGTACGTGTTCATCAACCTGTTGGTGGACATCTCCTACAGCCTCCTCGACCCGAGAGTGCGGGCCCAGTGATGCCGACGACACCGAGCCCCCACAACCGGTCCGAACCCGCGGGCGCCCCGGAGCCCGAGGGCACCGCGGCCCAGCGCACGCCCCTCCTGGGACGCAAGGCGGCCAGGGTGGACCGGCTGGCCGAACTCATGGGCCAGCGCGAGGAGGGCGAACACGGCGCGGGCATCTGGCGCACCGCCTTCGAGCGCATGCGCCGCAGCCCCATGGCCATCACCGGCGCCGTGATCGTCGTGGTGTTCCTCGTCGTGGCGCTGTTCTCGCCGCTCATCGCGCCCTACGACCCCGTCTCGCAGAGCTGGGGCGACGAGGTCTTCCCCAACCGCAACGTGTTCGTCGGCCCGCGCGCCGAGAACTGGCTGGGCCTGGACAACCTCGGCCGCGACCAGTTCTCCCGCATGGTGATCGGCGCCCGCCAGACCCTCCTGGTCGGCGTGGTCGCCACCCTGGTCGGCCTCGGCGTCGGCGCGCTGCTCGGCGGCGCGGCCGGGGCCGCCGCGGTCCTCGGCGGCCGCTGGGGGCGCCAGGTGGACAACGCCGTCATGCGCGTCATCGACATGATGCTGGCGCTGCCCACCCTGCTGCTCGCGGTCACCATCGCCGCCCTGGTCGGCCCCAGCCTGACCACGGTGATGTTCGCGGTCGGCGTGGCGCAGATCCCCATCTTCGCCCGCCTCCTGCGCGGCGCGATGCTCTCCCAGGGCAACCGCGACTACGTGCTGGCCGCCCGCGCGCTGGGCGTGCGCAAACACAAGATCGCCCTCGTGCACATCCTGCCGAACTCGCTCGGCCCGGTGATCGTGCAGTCCACGCTCACCCTGGCCACCGCCATCATCGACGCGGCGGCCCTGTCCTACCTGGGTCTGGGCAACCCGGACCCGGCCTTCCCCGAATGGGGGACCATGCTCGCCGACGCCCAGCGGTTCCTGTCCAGCGCGCCGCAGCTGGCCGTGTACCCGGCGCTGGCCATCATCGTCACCGCCCTGGGCTTCACCCTGCTGGGTGAGGCGATGCGGGAGGCGCTCGACCCCAAGCTGAGGAAGTGACATGAGTTCCAGCACGCCGCTGCTGGCGGTGGACGAGCTGTCCGTGGTGTTCGGCGGACGCGGCTCCGACGAGGTGCGGGCCGTGGACGGGGTGTCCTTCACCCTGGAGGAGGGCCGGGTGACCGGCCTGGTCGGCGAGTCCGGCTGCGGCAAGAGCGTCACCTCGCTCGCCCTCATGGGCCTGCTCCCCGACCGGGGGGTGCGGGTCGGCGGCAGCGCCGTCATGCGGCTGCCAGACGGCCCCGTCGACCTGTTGAAGCTGCCGCAGAGACGGATGCGCGACCTGCGCGGCTCCCAGCTGGCGATGATCTTCCAGGACCCGCTCAGCTCCCTCAACCCCGTGGTGCCCATCGGCCGCCAGGTCACCGAGATCCTGCGCCGCCACCGGGGGATGCGCGGTTCGGCCGCCGACAAGGAGGCCGCCGACCTGTTGGACCGGGTGGGCATCCCCGACCCCGGGCGGCGGCTGCGCGAGTACCCGCACCAGCTGTCGGGCGGCATGCGCCAGCGCGCGCTCATCGCCATGGCGGTGGCCTGCCGCCCCCGCGTGATGATCGCCGACGAGCCCACCACCGCCCTGGACGTCACCATCCAGGCGCAGATCCTGGAGCTGCTCCGGGACCTGGTCACCGAGGAGGGCACCGCCCTGCTGATGATCACGCACGACCTGGGCGTGGTCGCCGGGCTGTGCGACGACATCAACGTCCTGTACGCGGGGCGGGCGGTGGAGACGGCGCCGCGCGCGCCGCTGTTCGCCGACCCCACCCACCCCTACACGGTCGGCCTGCTGGGCTCCATCCCCCGGCTGGACGCCCCGCGCGGCGAACGGCTCACCCCCATCCGGGGGTCGGTCAACGACAACATCGCCTGGGCGCAGGGGTGCGCGTTCGCGCCCCGCTGCGACCACTACACGATGGAGTGCCTCCAGGGGCCGCCGGAGCTCGTGGCGGTGGGCGCCGCGGCGGGCGTGGAGGAGGGCGGCCGCTCCGGGGAGGGCCCGGCTGCCGCACACGTGCACCGGTGCGTGAACCCGATCCGGGACGCGGACGTGACCGACCGGCCCACGCTGGACGGCTCGGACGGTCCGGACGGCGACGACGAGGAGGAGCGGGGATGAGCCTGCTGCGGATCAACGACCTCAAGGTGCACTTCCCCATCAGGAAGGGGGTGTTCTTCGACCGCACCATCGGCCACGTGCGCGCGGTCGACGGCGTCAGCCTGGAGATCGAGAGCGGCCAGACCTACGGCCTGGTGGGCGAGTCCGGCTGCGGCAAGACCACCCTGGGCCGCGCGGTGCTGCGCCTGGTGGACGTCACCGAGGGCGAGGTGCTCTTCGGCGGGCAGGACCTGGCCGGTCTGGACGAGGAGTCGATGCGCCGCCAGCGCAAGAACCTCCAGATGGTCTTCCAGGACCCGCTGGGCAGCCTCAACCCCCGGCAGAACATCGGTTCCATCCTGCTGGAGGGCTTGCAGACCCACGGGATCGGCGGCCCCGCGCCGGGGGAGGGGCCCTCCGGCGGCAGGGAGCGCCGCGCCCTGGTCCTGGAGGACCAGCGCAGGCGCGTGGTCGACGCCCTGGAGAGGGTGGGCCTGTCGGCCAAGGCGCTCACCCGCTACCCGCACGAGTTCTCCGGCGGCCAGCGCCAGCGCATCGGCATCGCCCGCGCGCTGGTGCTGGAGCCCGACCTCATCATCTGCGACGAGCCGGTGTCGGCGCTGGACGTGTCGATCCAGGCCCAGGTGCTCAACCTGTTGGAGAGCCTCCAGGAGGAACTGGGGCTGACCTACCTGGTCATCGCGCACGACCTGGCCGTGGTCCGCCACGTCAGTGACGTGGTCGGGGTGATGTACCTGGGCGGCCTGGTGGAGGAGGCCTCCAGCGACGACCTGTACGAGACGCCGATGCACCCGTACACGCGCTCCCTCATGTCGGCGGTGCCGGTCCCCGACCCGGAGGTGGAGGACAGCCGCGAGCGCATCCTGCTGGCGGGAGACCTGCCCTCGCCCGCCGACCCGCCCAAGGGCTGCCGCTTCCACACCCGCTGCCCGTGGCGGCAGAAGGAGCGGTGCGACACCGAGCGGCCCGAACTGCGCCCGGTCGGGAACGCCGCCGGGGGCGGCACCCACAGGGTGGCCTGCCACTACGCCGAGCAGATCCTCTCGGGCGAGATCCAGCCCAGGGAGGAGATGGCCGAGCGCATCGTGCACGGCACCGGTTGAGCCGACCGGCGGGGGCGGCCGTCCGGGATCCGGGCGGCCGCCCCCGCCGTGCCGGGCCACCGTGGCCCCTTCTCGGGCGTGGTTTCTCCTCCAGGCGGCCGCGATGCTGGCGCCGATGGGGACGGGCCCGGTGCTGCTGCTCCTGGGTGCGCGGCGCGCGGAACGGACCGCGCGGGCCCGGACGGTCCGCGACACCGGTGCCCGCTGAAAAGCGTGCAGCGGGGCGCCGCGCGCACGGGCGGCTGTGCGGTCGCTCACGCAGGGGCGCGAAGCCCCAGATGGGCGTGTCCCGTGCGCGGCGGGCGGCGAGAACTTCCGCCGGAACCGGGAGAGGACGCCCCCGCGCGGGCACGATGACGGCATGAGGCCTTCGCTGGACACCGTCCCCGGCACCGGGGCGTTCCTGTACGACCGCGACTGCGGGTTCTGCAAGCGCTCGGTGGTCTTCGCCCGCGACCGGCTGCGCGCCCGCAGCAGCTTCGTGGCCTGGCAGGACTTCGACCTGGACTCCGCGGGGCTGACGCCGGAGCAGACCGACGCCAGCGCCTGGTTCGTGTACGCGGACGGACGCCGATTCCGCGGGGGCGACGCCGTCGCCGAACTCCTGCTGCACGGGCGCCCGCTCACCCGGCCGCTGGGCCGCCTGGCGCGCCTTCCGCTGCTGCGCGCGCTCAACCGGGCCGCCTACCGCTGGGTGGCCGCCAACCGCCACCGCATCCCGATCCCCGGAGGAGCCCCCTCCTGCGGCCTCGGCCCCCCGCCACAGGACGGATGACCCGGCGCCCCCGCGACCGGTGGCCGGCCGGCGGACGCCTCCGTGCCGACCGGCCGACCGCGGACTTCAGGCCGCGCGCAGGGTCCGGCACACCTCCAGCAGCCGCCCTCGCAGCACCGCGCCGCGCTCGGCGAACCCCCGCTGCGCCTCCATGTACTCCGCCTTTCCCCCGGCGGTCTCGATCCGCACCGGCGCGTACCCCCACGCCGCCAGGTCGTAGGGGGAGGCGCGCATGTCCAGCGTCCGGATCTCCCGCGAGAGTTCGAAGCAGTCCACCACCAGCTCCGAGGGAACCGCCGGGGCCAGCTTGTACGCCCACTTGTACAGGTCCATGTTGGCGTGCAGGCACCCCGGCTGGTCCAGTTCGTCCTGCCGCTCCCGGCTGGGCCGGAGCGTGTTGAGCGGGCGCGCGGCGTCGGTGAAGAACCGGAACGCGTCGAAGTGCGAGCACCGGATCCGGTGCGTCTCCACGACCCGGTCGGTGCCCTCCCGGCCCAGCCGCAGCGGCACCTGTCCGTGCCGCACCTCTCCGGCCCGGTACACCATCGCCCACTCGTGCAGGCCGAAGCAGCCCAGGTGGGCGGGGCGCCCGGCGACCGACGACAGCAGCCGCTCCACGAAGTCCAGCACCGGCCGCGCCGCCAGGAACGCCGCGGTGTCCAGGCCCACCGCGCCCCCGGGCAGCGCGGTGTAGAACCGCTCGTCCAGGCGGGCGCGGGCGCCCTCGCCCAGCAGCACCGTCCCCGCGCCCGGGTGCCAGCGCCGCAGCTGCGCGGGCTTGAGGTTGTAGTAGGTGAACAGGAAGTCCTCCACCGGATGGCGCACGCCCTCCCGGCGGCGCCGCAGGTGGTCCCCGACCAGCGCGTCCACGCGGTCGCGGTGCCGCTCGGCGCGCTCGCGCCACCGCTCCTCGGGCAGGGCCGCCAGGGCCCGCGTACTCGCTTCCGTCACGGCCCCCAGGGTACGCGCGCCGCGGGATCTGCCGCCCCCGCGTCACGTCGCACGTGTTCTTGTACGCTCCGGTGATGGGCGTGCGCAACTATCTGGTCGAGGGCGTCTCCGGCACCGGCAAGACCTCGGTCTGCGCGGAACTGCGGCGGCGCGGGTACCACGCCGTGGACGGCGACCTCGAACTTGCCTACCAGGGCGACCCGCGAACCGGCGAGCCGACGGAGGGCATGAGGCACGAGCACCATCTCTGGCACGTCGACAGGGTCAGGTCCCTGGTCGCCGACCGGGGCAGCGCGGTGACGTTCTTCTGCGGCGGTTCCAGGAACTTCCCGGAGTTCGTCGACCTGTTCGACGGCGTGTTCGTCCTGGAGATCGACCCGGGGACGCTGCGCCGTCGGCTCGACGGGAGACCGGAGGGGGAGTGGGGCGGCAGGCAGGCCGAACGGGACCTCATCGCGCGCTTGCACCGGACGAAGGAGGACGTTCCCCGGGACGGTACGGTCGTCGACGCCACCAGGCCGCTCGCGCGCGTCGTCGATGAGATCCTGCGCCTCACCGGGGGGTAGCCCCCCCGGCGCGGTCCGGCTCCGGTCCGCCCGCCCGGCCGGGCTCAGTTCGACTGCTGCACGGGCAGGTGGCGGCCCAGGTAGCCGATGTACACGCGGTTCGTGGTGCCCGGCCCCAGGTGGGGGTAGAAGTACAGCCGCGGACAGATCCCGTACTCGATGTCGAGCTTGATGTGCGCGTACATGGGCAGCCGCCCGCTCGGCTCCACCTCCTCGGGCACCCGGAACAGGCGTTTGTCGTTGAGCTTGCCCCGGTTGCGCACGTGGTCCGACTCCTGCGAGGCCAACCGCTTGATGGGGATCACCTGGTACCCGTCGGGGGTCTCGCGCAGGTAGGAGTGGAAGCCCAGCCCGGTGCCGGGGTTGTCGAACTGGTAGCGCGCGTAGTCGTTCAGGGCCAGCAGCGCCTCCCACGCGCGGGTGACCCACAGGGACTCCTTGCGGCTGTCGGACAGCTCGTAGACCGTGGCGTCCTCGATGGTGAAGTACAGGTGCGGCAGGACCGAGTCGTCGGTGATCCGCTCCAGCAGTTCGCGCACGCTGACCGGGGGCCGCCGCTGCGGATCGCTCGGCGCGGGTGCCGCGGCCAGCCGGAACAGCCCGGCCTCGCGCGCCTGTTCGCGCAGCCAGCGGGCCTCGTAGCGGGCGGCGCGCGCCTGTTCGCGCGCGGTGTCGAGCTCCTCGCTCAGGTCGGCGGTCTCGGCCAGGAGCCCGTGGCGCTCCTCGGCCAGCTCGCTGACCCGCGCGCCGAGCCGGGTGACCTCCTCCCGCAGCCGCTGGGTCTGCTGTTCCAGGGCCTCGCGCTCCAACGCCGAGGCGGTTCCGGCCGGGACCGCCCCGCCCTGCGCCGCCTGGTGCACGACGGCCGCGCCCCGGGCCGCGGGCACGCTCACCCGAGGCCGTGCCGTGCCGGGGGCGGACCGCCGCAGGTCGTCGGTCTCCTCCTCCAGCAGCGCGTCCACGGCCTGGAGCGGGTCGGGCAGGCCCACCTCCAGCGCGTTGTCGCGCACCCGCCGTGAGAGGGCGGCGCCCACCCAGTTGCGGATGCGCTCGCCGTCGCGCGCGGTGTCCAGCGTGGCCGGGCTCATCCGGGGGTGGCGGGCGGAGTCCGCCTCGTCGTGCGGGTCCACCCCCGGTAAGAAGGTGCGCACCCCGCCGGGCGGGACGTCCAGGCCCGGCGGCAGGAGCGCTCCGACGCGCTCCAGGGCGGCGTCGTCGAGCACGTACCCCGAGCACATGCCGGTGCAGCGCGACAGCGCCCCGGCCATGGCCCCGCGCCAGTCGGCGACGGTCACGTCGCGGGGCGAACCGGTGGCCACCACCGCCATGCGCCGCAGGGGGTCGCGGATCGTCGCCACGAGCGTGTCCACGAGGTCGTCGTCGCGCCCGCGCACGATCCGGGGCGTGGGCGGCAGCGGGTGGCCGCCGTCGTGGCCGTGCACCGCCTCCAGGAGCATGCGCGCGGCCTCGGGCGGCATGACGTCCAGCCGGGGATGCTCGGAGCCCTCACCCGCCGGAGAGGAGGGGGTGACGGTCATGTCGATCCACACGTACCGCCACGGGGACAGCGCCGGGTCCACGACAGCGGTGGCGACCGTCCGCCACACGCCGTCCGTCTTGTCGGACTCGGTGGTCAGCCGCAGGAAGGACAGGCCCTCGTCGGGGTTGTCGTGCCGTACGACCAGGGCGCGGGAGCGGTTGCTCAGCTCATGGCGCCCCGAGGCGGAGAAGTCCACGCGCGCGCCCGAGTTGCCGCGCTTGCTCAGCCACCGCGACAGGACCGTCGAGGTGACGGCGACCAGGTCGCCGTCGTGCTCCGGGACCGCGACGAGCGTGCGGTAGACAAGCGGCAATGGGCACTCCCGGGATCCCGTCGGCGGTGGCGGACCCGAGGGTCCGGCCGAACGCGCTGGCAGAGCCCTCCTCACCACTGTGGACGAAGGAGGTCGCCGGCGCCAGTCGGCCGACCAAAGATCCCCGGTCAGGCTGTCTGATCCTCAGACGATACCGCCCGTCACCCCGGTGTACACCCCCCGCTGTCGCCCCTGTTCGGAGCGCGGACCCGTGTGCGCGTCGTTCTTGCGCCACGGTGGCCAACTCCCGCGTTCGGGTTGGCAACAGTGGACAAGGCACACCGGGAGAAGGGGGCACTAGCGTCACGGGCATGTCTACGCGTCCGTTCTGGCTGGCCGGCACCGCCGCGACCGGCGACACCGAGATCACCGTCGTCAACCCCTACACCGGCGAGGACGCGGGTACCGTCTCCGTGCCCACCGCCGAGCAGATCGAGGAGGCGGTGGCCGCCGCGCACGCGGTCGCCGCCGAGGCCGCCGCCCTGCCCGCCCACGTGCGGGCCGACGCCCTCGACCACGTCTCCCGGCGCATCGGCGAGCGCGCCGAGGAGATCGCCCGCACCATCACCGCCGAGAGCGGCAAGCCGATCAAGTGGGCCCGCGCCGAGGCCGGACGCGCCGTGTCCGTGTTCCGCTGGGCGGCCGAGGAGGCCCGCCGCGACAGCGGTGAGCTCCAGCGCCTGGACACCGACCCGGGCGGCACCGGCCGCATGGCCCTGGTGCGCCGCGTCCCCAAGGGCCCGGTCCTGGGCATCTCGCCGTTCAACTTCCCCCTCAACCTCGTCGCCCACAAGGTCGCCCCGGCCATCGCCGTCGGCGCGCCGATCATCCTCAAGCCCGCCCCCGCCACCCCGATGACCGCCCTGCTCCTGGGCGAGATCATCGCCGAGACGGACCTGCCCGGCGGCATGGTGTCGGTGCTGCCGATGCCCAACGAGCTCGCCGCCCCCCTCATCACCGACGAACGCCTGCCCGTCATCTCCTTCACCGGCGGCCCCTTCGGCTGGCAGCTGCCCCGCCTGGCCCCGCACAAGCACGTCACCCTGGAACTGGGCGGCAACGCCGCCGCCGTGGTGCTCGCCGACGCCGACCTGGACTGGGCGGCCCAGCGGGTGGCCCTGTTCGGCAACAACCAGGCCGGACAGGTGTGCATCGGCGTGCAGCGCGTCATCGTCGAGGACGCCGTGTACGACGAGTTCGTCCCACGCCTGGTGGAGCGGGTGGAGGCCCTCGGCGTGGGCGACCCCGCCGACCCGGCCACCGACGTGGGCCCGCTGGTGGACGAGGCCGCGGCCGAGCGCGTGGCCTCCTGGATCGACGAGGCCGTCACCGCCGGGGCCAAGCTCCTCACCGGCGGCACGCGCGACGGCGTGACCGTGGCGCCGACCGTGCTCGCCGAGGCCCCGGACGACTCCCGGGTGGTGCGCCAGGAGGTCTTCGGCCCGGTGCTGGTCCTCCAGCGCGCGGCCGACACCGACGCCGCCTTCGCCGCGGTCAACGACAGCGACTTCGGGCTCCAGGCGGGCGTGTTCACCCGCGACCTGCCCACCGCGTTCCGCGCCCACCGCGAGCTGGAGGTCGGCGGCGTGGTCATCGGCGACGTGCCCACGTTCCGGGCCGACCAGATGCCCTACGGCGGCGTCAAGGGGTCGGGTGTGGGCAAGGAGGGCGTGCGCGCCGCCATGACCGACCTGTCCTACGAGCGGGTCCTGGTTCTGACCGGAATCGACCTGTAGGACCGGCGGGGGCCGCCCCCGGACGCGGAACGAGCGGTGTCCCCCGTGCCACGGGGGCCGGGGGACACCGCTCGTCCGGCGGGTACTACAGCTGGGCGGCCTGCTCGTACAGCTCGCGTGCCTCCTGGCCGAGCCGGGGGCCGTACTGGACGCTGCGGTCGTCGGCGTACTTGAAGCTGACCACCGAGGTGATCGTGCCCCGGCCGGTACCGGTGTCGAAACCGGCGAACCAGGGGCCTCCACTGGAGCCCTGCGTCATGGAGCAGCGCACCCCGTTGGCCGTGGTGCCGCCGGTGTCGGGTTCGGTGCGGCCCGAGCAGTAGTGCAGGTGCCTGCCCTCGTACGGGGCCGCCGACGGGTACCCGAACGTGTACACCTGCACCCCCTCGCGCACCTTGTCCTCGGTCCAGGTGCCGAACTCGATCCGCTGGGAGCCCACCCGCTCCTGGACGGTGGTGCCCCCGTCGGGGTTGAGCACCACCATGGCGAAGTCGTAGCTGTCGTCGGCCTGGCGCGACCACTCCGGCGCCACCAGCAGGTCGCTGGCGGTGAACCGCCCGTAGGGGCTCTCCCCGTCCGCGTGGCCGGGCACGAAGGTCCAGTTGCGGGCCCACGAGCCCCGGCCGTCCTTGGCGCAGTGCCCGGCGGTGACCACGGTGCTCCGGTTCGCCGCGTCCACCACCGACGCCGAGCACGTGAAGTCGCGCCCGTCCATGGTCAGGTAGACCTTGCCGGTGGTCCTGGTGACCAGCCCGCCCGAGGTCCAGCGCTCGCCCCGGCTGTCGGGGCGCGGCGCGGCCTGGTGCTCCACTCCCCCGTCCGGGGCCGACCCGTCCTCGGCGGGCGGGAGGACGTCCTCCAGCATGCCGGTGATGGGCTTGGCGGCGGCCATGCGCTCCTCGGTCCAGTAGTCCAGCACGGCCTGGTGCTGGTCGCCGGTCACGGCGGCGCTCTGGTGGGAGAGCCCCGCCACGTGCGACAGGGCCTCGCGGTCCTCCTGCGCGGGAACCGCGGGGGAGTGGATGGCCTGGGTGACGGCGGACGCGGGCGCCGGGAGCTGCTCGGCGAGGAAGAGACCCCCGGCGGCGACCGCCGCGGCGGCGAGGGGGGCGAGGATCCTGTGTGCGGTGGACGAGGTCATGACGAGCATCCTCGCACACTTTCGGTAGTCAAGTGGCTACTTTGTGTTTGTGTCGTTTGCGGTAGGGGAAGAAGGGGCCGTCTCCGGCACGGGGGTGTGCCGGAGACGGCCGGAGGGCGCCCGGCCCGCCGCCGCGGGAGACCCCTCGGGGCCGATCAGGCCAGCGGGACCGTGACCTGGGCGGGGGCCTCCTCGGGGGAGGTCACGCTCACCCGGTCCCCGATGTCGCTCTCGTCCTGGTAGCGCGCGTCCATGCTGTCCACCACCACGGCCAGGCGGTGCCCCGCGGGCACGTCCCAGACCACCGGCGCCAGCTCCGTGTCCACCGTCACCGGTTCACCGGGAGTGGCTCCGCGCAGGGTGTGGGGCGCGTGCGACAGCAGGGAACCCGTTCCGCGCCCGTCGATCGCGTACAGGTACACGTACACCGACTGCTCCGGAGCGGTCGGCGTGAACGTGAGGGAGACCTCCGGCGTCCCCGCCACCCGCGCCCCCTCGGGGTAGGCGGGGCTGGTCCACACGGCGGCCCGGTAGCGGTCCACCGTCGGCAGCAGCACCCCGGTCGGGATGTCGAAGAACTGCTGGAGGGCGCCGGAGAGCATCACCGTGCCGCTCTCGGCCGGGGTGGCGATCCCCGTGCGGAAGCGGTAGTCCCATCCGGTGGAGGGCTCGGGTTCCATGGCGCCGCTGCTCTGCCAGCGGAACCAGTCCGTGCTCGGCTCGGCCAGGTAGTACCGGTCGGTGCTCGCGGTGACCGACGGCCAGTCGGGGTGCGTGGTCCAGCCGCCGCGCCCGTTGTTGGGCCTGACGTGCACGGGCCCCTCGGCGTCCACCTCGTTGGCCTGGCCGCGCAGGTGGTGGTCGAACCAGTCGCCCAGGGCCTCCCACACCTCGTTGGGCAGCCCGGCCGCGCCGAACAGCTCCTGCGTGGCGTGGTCGCCCGGGGTGATCATGAGCCGCTTGGGCACCTCCAGCTCCTCGTAGAAGTCGGTGATGTGGCCCACGGGGAAGATGCCGTCGTTCCAGGCGTGCGCCATCATCACGGCCGTGCCGTTGGCGTTGATGGCGTCCACCTTGGTGGCCGCCGACCGGTCCGGGGCCACGTCCAGGGCGGGCTGGATGTCGCCGCGCCGGTAGGCGGCCTCGATCCCGGCCAGCTCCTCGCCGGGGGTGCCGGTGAGGTGGCCCGCCAGCAGGAGCAGCTCGGCCGACTGCGTGTCCACGGTCTCGTTGGGGTACAGGGAGACGGCCAGGTCGGCCCAGCCGCTCAGCGAGGCCACGGCGCGGATCCGGTCGTCCTCGGCGGCGGTCAGCAGGCTGATGCCGCCCCCGTAGGAGATCCCGGCCATGCCGATGCGGTCGGGGTCGGCGTCGGTGTTCTCCAGCGCCCAGTCGATGACGGCGCTGGCGTCCGCGCGGTCCTCGGGACCGGCCACCCCGATCCCGCCGCCCGAGTCCCAGAAGCCGCGCGAGGTGTAGGCCACGACCTGGTAGCCGGACTCGTGGGCCAGCCTGGCGGCGGCGCCCACGTAGAGGAGGTGGGGCGTGCCCCAGGCGGAGGGCATGACCAGCAGCGGGTGCGGGCCCTCGACCCCGGTGGGGGTGATGACCTTGGCCCTGAGCTCGGTGCCGTCGTGGCTGACGATGGTCTCGTAGCCGATGCTGGCGCCGACCGCGGCCGAGGCCGGGGCGGGGGAGAGGACCGCGGCGGCGAGCACGGCCGCCAGGGCGACGGACAGCAGGCGGGGGAGGAGTCGCGCGGCGGCGCGGAGCCCGGAGCCGGTCCGGGGCGGTCCGTCCTCGCAGGGCGCGGGGCGGAAGGGGGTTCTGGCAGGGCGCATGACGGGGGAACCTCGGGGGGACTGGCGGGGTGGGGGTGACCGATGGGTCGTCGCGCCGTCTCGCCATCGGGGGAGGCCGGGACCCGGGGGCCCGGCGGAGGCGTCCGGGGGGAGCGCCTCACGGGGGTCGTCCTGCCCGGTGGTCCCACCGGGCTGTGCTCGCGTCGCCTGGACGCGCTGTCTGACGGACCGTTCTAACTAGGGGGTAACTTACTCACCGGTTAAGTTAGGTCACCGGGCACCGGTTGTAAAGACCCGGTGACGCGCGATCCCCCTGGTTCCCGTGACCGGCGCCACGGGCCCCGCGCCCCGCCCCGCGGATTGCGGAACAATGGGGAGCGTGCGAGAAGAACAGCGAACAGCAGTGATCCTCGGTTCCACCGGCTCGATCGGGACCCAGGCCGTCGACATCGTCCAGCGCAACCCCCGACGCTTCCGCGTGGTGGGCCTGGCCGCGGGCGGCGGGCGCGTGGACCTGCTCGCCAAGCAGGCGGCCGAGCTCGACGTCCCGCTGGTCGCCGTCGCCGACCCCGACCGCGCGGGCGAACTCGCGCGCGCCCTCGCCGGACACGGCAGCCGCGCCACCGTCCTGGCCGGGCCCGAGGGGGTCGCCGAGCTGGCCGGGAGCGAGTGCGACGTCGTCCTCAACGGCATCACCGGCGCTTTGGGCCTGGAGTCCACCCTCGCCGCGCTGCGCGCCGGGCGCACCCTCGCGCTGGCCAACAAGGAGTCCCTCATCATCGGCGGACCGCTCGTGCGCGGACTCGCCAGGCCCGGCCAGATCGTCCCGGTCGACTCCGAGCACTTCGCCATCGCCCAGTGCTTCCCCCACCTGCCCGAGGGCGAACTCGCCAGCCCGGCGCAGGGCCACGTCCACGCCCGCCGCGACGAGGTGCGCCGCCTGGTCGTCACCGCCAGCGGGGGCCCCTTCCGCGGCCGGGGCCGCGACGAACTGGCCTCGGTCACCCCCGCAGACGCCCTCAACCACCCCACGTGGAGCATGGGCCCGGTCATCACCGTCAACTCCGCCACCCTGGTCAACAAGGGGCTGGAGGTCATCGAGGCCAACCTGCTCTTCGACGTGCCCTTCGACCGGATCGACGTGGTCGTCCACCCGCAGTCGGTCGTCCACTCCATGGTCGAGTACGTGGACGGCTCCACGATCGCCAAGGCCAGCCCGCCCAGCATGATGATCCCCATCGCCTACGGGCTCGGCGCGCCCGACCGCGTACCCGACGCCGCGCCCGGCATGGACTGGACCCGCGCCCACACCTGGACCTTCGAGCCCCTGGACCACGAGGCCTTCCCCGCCGTCCGCCTGGCGTGCGAGGTCGGTAGCGCGGGCGGGACCGCGCCCGCGGTCTACAACGCGGCCAACGAGGAGGCGGTCGACGCCTTCCTCCGGGGAAACCTCGCGTTCCCGGCCATCATGGACACCGTCTCCCGGGTAGTCTCGGAGCACCAGCGAACAGAACGTGCCGGGGGAGCGTCCTCCCACAGAGGACACCTGAGCCTGGACGACGTGTACGCCGCTGACACCTGGGCCCGCACGCGTGCGCGCGAGCTGCTCGCGCGCCAGGCCTGACACCGCCCTGAGGAGAGATGCATGGTCGCCCTGATGACCGTGGTCGGGATCGTCCTGTTCGTCTTCGGCCTGCTGTTCTCGATCGCCTGGCACGAGCTGGGACACATGTCCACGGCCAAGATGTTCGGGATCAAGTGCACCGAGTTCATGGTGGGCTTCGGCAAGACCCTGTGGTCCGTCCGCAGGGGCGAGACCGAGTACGGCATCAAGGCGGTCCCGCTGGGCGGGTTCGTGCGCATGGTCGGCATGCTCCCGCCCTCGCGTCAGAGCGCCGACGGCAGCTCCCGCAAGCTCTCGCGGTGGCGGGCCATGGCCGAGGACGCCCGTGAGGCGTCCTACGTCGAGCTGTCCCCCGAGGACCAGGACCGGCAGTTCTACCAGCGGGCGCCCTGGAAGCGCCTCATCGTGATGTTCGCCGGTCCGGGCATGAACGTCATCCTGGCCGCGATCCTGCTCGCCGTGCTGTTCATGGGCATCGGGGTGCCGCAGAGCACCACCCAGATCGCCACGGTCAGCGAGTGCGTGGTCCCCGCGGGCAGCTCCGTCACCGACTGCGAGGACGCCCCGCCCACGCCCGCGGCCGAGGCCGGGATGCTGCCCGGCGACGTCATCGTCTCCGTCGGCGGCGAGTCCACCCCGGACTGGAGCACCGCCAACCGGCAGATCCGCGAGGCCATGGGTGACACGGAGATCGTGGTCGAGCGCGACGGCGAGCGGCTGCCGCTGAACGTCGACATCGTCGAGAACGAGCTCCCGGCCCGCGACGCCGAGGGCGAGTTCGTCTACGAGACCGACGCCGACGGCGAACCGGTCTACGACGAGCAGGGCTACCGCGTCTACGAGACTGAGGTCGTGGGCTTCCTCGGCATCGTCTTCGCCACCGAGCGCGCCCCGCTCACCCTCGCCGAGTCCGCCGCCGAGATGGGCAACATGATGATCGGCGTCGGCGAGGCCCTCATCGCCCTGCCCAGCAAGGTGCCCGACGTGTTCGCCGCGGCCTTCCTGGGCGAGCAGCGCACCCAGGACTCCCCGGTGGGCATCGTCGGCATCTCCCGCATCGGCGGAGAGATCATGGCCCAGGGACTCCCCGTGGCCGACACCGCCGCGATCATGATCCAGATCCTGGCCGGGGTGAACCTCTTCCTGTTCGCCTTCAACCTGGTGCCCATCCTGCCGCTGGACGGCGGGCACATGGCCGGCGCCATCTGGGAGTGGATCAAGCGCGGCTGGGCCAAGCTGTTCCGCAGACCCGAACCCGCCCCGGTGGACGTGGCGATGCTGACACCGGTGGCCTACGTGGTCGTGGCCTGCTTCCTGGTGTTCAGCGTGGTCCTGCTCGTGGCCGACCTGTTCAACCCGGTCAGACTCTTCGGCTGACCCCCGCCCCGGCGGCCCTCCGGCTGCCGGGGCCTTCCCCGTCCACCGCCGCGGTGACCGCGCGACGGTCGGCGGACACCCCCGCGGCGCCGGGCGTTCACCCTGGTCCGCCTGCTCCGCCTTCCGTGCCGGGCACGCCCCCGGGTACGGGTAACCTGGGGGCGCGATCCGGGAACGACGGCGTAGCCAAGGCCGCCGGACACGGTGATCCCCGGACGCGGACCCGCGCGCTGCGCCGGACACCCATTCCCGAAACGGACGAATCAAGTGCCGCCCCCTCCCCGGCGGCAGACGAGGTGAATCAAGCGTGACCGTCGATCTCGGTATTCCCGCCGCACCGCCGCGCCCGCTGGCGACCCGCCGCAAGACGCGGCAGATCATGGTCGGAAACGTCCCCGTCGGCGGGGACGCCCCGGTGTCCGTGCAGTCGATGACGACCACCCGTACCTCCGACATCAACGCGACCCTCCAGCAGATCGCGGAGCTGACCGCCGCGGGCTGCCAGATCGTCCGCGTGGCCGTGCCCACCAACGACGACGCCGACGCCCTGCCGATCATCGCCAGGAAGTCGCAGATCCCGGTGATCGCCGACATCCACTTCCAGCCCAAGTACGTGTTCCAGGCGATCGACGCCGGATGCGCCGCCGTGCGCGTCAACCCGGGCAACATCAAGAAGTTCGACGACAAGGTCGCCGAGATCGCCAAGGCGGCCGGTGAGGCCGGGACGCCGATCCGCATCGGCGTCAACGCCGGTTCGCTGGACAAGCGCCTGCTCCAGAAGTACGGCAAGGCCACGCCTGAGGCCCTGGTCGAGTCGGCTCTGTGGGAGTGCTCGCTGTTCGAGGAGCACGGCTTCCGCGACATCAAGATCTCGGTCAAGCACAACGACCCCGTGGTCATGGTCAACGCCTACCGCCAGCTCGCCGCGGCCTGCGACTACCCGCTGCACCTGGGCGTGACCGAGGCCGGTCCCGCCTTCCAGGGCACCATCAAGTCCGCCGTGGCCTTCGGCGCTCTGCTCTCGGAGGGCATCGGCGACACCATCCGCGTGTCCCTGTCCGCGCCCCCCGCGGAGGAGGTCAAGGTCGGCAACCAGATCCTGGAGTCGCTCGGGCTGCGCGAGCGCGGCCTGGAGATCGTCTCCTGCCCCAGCTGCGGCCGGGCCCAGGTGGACGTGTACACGCTCGCCGAGGAGGTCACCGCGGGTCTGGAGGGCATGGAGGTGCCGCTGCGCGTGGCCGTCATGGGTTGCGTCGTCAACGGCCCCGGCGAGGCCCGCGACGCCGACCTGGGCGTGGCCTCCGGCAACGGCAAGGGCCAGATCTTCGTCAAGGGCGAGGTCATCAAGACCGTGCCCGAGTCCAAGATCGTGGAGACCCTCATCGAGGAGGCCATGCGCATCGCCGAGGAGATGGGCGAGTCCGGCGCCGAGTCGGGCGCGCCCACGGTCTCCGTGGCAGGCTGAGCCCCTCCCGCCGCCTCCGACGGCCGCGCCGGCCCTTCCGGGATCGGCGCGGCCGTTCGCGTGTGCGGTGCGCACTCCGCGGCAGAGCCACGGAGCCGTCGCTCTCCGTTGTGCTCCGCGCGCCCGGCGGCCATGATGGGACCGTCAGCAGCCGGAACGACCCCCTCAGGAGCCCTCGTGTCCCCCTCACGGATCAAGGTGCGTCTCACCCCGGTCGTCGGAGTCCTCCTCCTCGCACTCGGCCTGCTCAACCTCGTCCTCGGTGTGTGGCTGCTGGGGTTGGGGGATTTCACCATGGGCCTGCCCATCGGCGTGGTCATCACCTTCGCGGGGGCCGTGCAGCTGACCAGGACCTACTTCTGGTTCGATCCCGAGATCGGGGCCGGATGGTCGTCCGTCTCCGGTCCCGCGAGGTTCGGCCCGCTCGCCAGGGGAGTCAAAGCCGAACGGGGTGAGCGCTTCGCGGTCGAGCAGGGCCGACTCACGCACGTGGCCGCGGACGGGACCCGTACCCCCGTCCCGGTGCGGCGGTGGATGGCGAACAGGGCCGACTGGCGCGCGCTGGAGGCCGCCCTGTCGGAGACGGCCCGGCTCCGGGAGCCCCGGACCCCGGACGGCGGAGCTTCCTGACCGGGGGCCGTCGGGAACGTCACCCCGTGCCCTCCCTGTCCCGCTTCCCGCGGTAAAGGGACGTTGTTTGCGCAGGTGGGGGCGGGAAAGGAACATCCCGTTCCGCCGGTCGGCGGTGACGTGAGGACGAGCGCGCGAGAAACGGGAGGGCCTGCCGGTGCATGCGAGTGTGGGGGACCGGATCCATGTCAGGGACAGAGGGACGAGTACGGAGGACTGGGCGGGAGAGGTCATCGAGGTCCGCGGCTCCGACGGGGGACCGCCCTACGTGGTGCGCTTCCCCGACGGCCGCGAGACCCTGATCTACCCGGGGCCGGACGCCGTGGTCGTGCCCGCGACGGCGGAGTAGCCCGACCGGTCGCGCGGCCGGTGCGCCCGCCGCGGCCGCGCACGTTCCCGAGCGCCGAACCGCGAGACGGCCGGGAGGGCCGGGACGCGTCCGCGCACGGACGGTTCCGGCCCTCCGTCATGCCCGTGGCTCCGCCGCGCGCCCCTGACCAGCCTGTTCGCTGTCCGAAGTGGCGGCGGTCACCCAGGGTGATTTTATATGGCATCAATCACAGGGTCCTGCGTTTCCTTGCGCGGCCACGCACGAACCCGCCGCTTCAACCGGACAGACGCAACGAATGTGGGTCATGTTACGTAGATAACGCGGCTACCATTGCTGAGGGCTTCGGGCCGCCCGGACGCGCGGCGGCCGGACCCCCCACCCCCCGCCGTACCTCCCCCGCCGTACCTCCCCCGGGGGAGCGGTGTGCCCACGTACATGAACGAGGAGTAAACACGTGGTGGACCAGAAGAGCCCGGCGGGCACCCGCGGGGCCGCAGGCCCGGGCGGTGCGCCCGCGCTGAGGCAGCGCCTCACCAGGCGCAAGCCGATCGAGAGGCTCGTCGCCGAGACCCGGGACTCCGAGGGCAGCGGCCTCCAGCGGCACATGGGCTTCTGGCAGCTGTCCATGATCGGGATCGGCGCCACCCTGGGCACCGGCATCTTCGTCGTGCTGGGCGAGGCCGTCCCCGTCGCCGGACCGGCCGTCATCGTCTCGTTCGTGCTCGCCGGGATCACCGCGCTGTTCTCCGCGCTCGCCTACGCCGAGATGGCCGGGATGATCCCCGCCTCCGGCTCCGCCTACTCCTACAGCTACGCCACCATCGGCGAGTTCATGGCCTGGGTGTGCGGCTGGTGCCTCATGCTCACCTACGGGGTGTCGGTCGCCGCGGTCGGTGTCGGCTGGGGCGAGTACATCAACGAGCTCCTCCAGCTCACCACCGGCCTGTCCCTGCCGGGCGCGGTGCTCTCCGGTCCTCTGGAGGGCGGTGTGATCAACCTGCCCGCCGCCGTCGTGGTCCTGCTGTCCATGTTCGCCCTGCTCGCCGGGGTCCGCGAGAGCAGCCGCGTCAACGCCGTCATGGTCGCCGTCAAGGTCGCCATCCTGGTGATGTTCGTGGCCATCGCGATCACCGCCGTCCAGGACGGCAACTTCGCCCCGTTCATGCCGATGGGCATGGCCGGTGTCAGCGCCGCGGGCGCCACCCTGTTCTTCTCCTACATCGGCTTCGACTCGGTCTCCACCGCGAGCGAGGAGGCCAAGAACCCGCAGCGCGACCTGCCCCGGGCGATCATGTTCGCGATGATCCTGGTCACCGCGCTGTACTGCCTGGTCGCCTTCGCGGCGGTCGGCGCGCTCGACTGGACCGGCTTCGTCGACGGCGAGACCTCCCTGGCGGGCATCCTGACCGCGGTCACCGGCACCCCCGTGTGGGCGGTCATCTTCGCCGCCGGTGCGGTCCTGGCCCTGGCCAGCGTGGTCCTGGTCGTGCTCTACAGCCAGACCCGCATCCTCTACGCCATGTCGCGCGACGGCCTCATCCCCAAGGCCTTCTCCACCCTCGACGCCAAGGGCACCCCGCGCGCGAACACCCTCATCACCTCCGTGCTCATCGCGGTGCTCGCCGCCCTGGTCCCGCTCGGGCCGCTCGCCGACGCCACCGCCATCGGCACCCTCTTCGCCTTCGCCCTGGTCAACGTGGCCGTCCTGGTGCTGCGGCGCAGCAGGCCCGACCTGCCGCGCGCCTTCCGCGTGCCGGGGGCGCCGGTCACGCCGGTCCTGGGCGTGCTGGCCTGCGCCTACCTCATGTTCAGCATGTCGATGAGCGTGTGGGTGGCCTTCCTGGTCTGGCTCGCCGTCGGCGTGGCGATCTACTTCGCCTACAGCATGCGCCGCTCCGCGCTGGAGACCGACCCCGAGGTCAGCGAGGTCCGCTCCTAGCCGGACCGGTCGGGAACCGCGTGTGAGGGGGCCGGGGGATCCCCCGGCCCCCTCGCGTGTTCCCGGGGGGAGTGCGGCGCACCACATGCCGCGCCAATCCGTCCCCGGGCGCAAGAAAAAGCGGCACCTCGCGGGAAAGACGCGGGAATCCTCCGTATGGGCGCACTGTTTCGGCGCGTTCGTCCACCTAGAGTGGACGCGGCCCCGAGACGACGGAGAAAAGCGAGGTGGGAGGCAGTGACACGCGGACCCCTGCGCGTGGCCCTTGACCAGGGCACCGGACCAGGCGCGGACCCCGCCGCCGCCCTCGACCGGCTCGCCGAGCGTGCCAGAGCCGCCGCCGACGCCGGAGCCCGCCTGCTGGTGGGGCCCGAGATGTCCCTGACCGGCTACAACCTGGACCCCGGCCTCCTGGCCCGGCTGGCCGAACCCCACGACGGCCCCCTCAGCGAGGCGGTCACCGCCATCGCCGCCGACACCGGCGTCGCCATCGTCCACGGTTTCCCCGAGCGCGCCGACGGCGCCGTGTACAACGCCGTCCAGCTCGTGGACTCCAACGGCGACCGCCGGACCTACCGCAAGACCCACCTGTTCGGCGACCTGGACCGCGGGGCGTTCTCCCCGGGCGCGGAGCCGGTGGTCCAGGCCGACCTCGACGGGATCCGCGTCGGCCTGCTGGTCTGCTACGACGTCGAGTTCCCCGAGGCCGTGCGCGCCCACGCCCTCGCCGGCACCGAACTCCTCCTCGTCCCCACCGCGCTCATGCTGCCCTTCACCGAGGTGGCCGAGCGGATCGTGCCGGTGCGCGCCCTGGAGAACCAGATCCACCTGGCGTACGTGAACCGCTGCGACGCCGAGGGCGACCTGCGCTACGCGGGGCTGAGCACCCTGGTCGCACCCGACGGCTCCGAGACGCTGCGGGCCGGTCCCGGCGAGGAGTTCCTGGTCGGCGACGTCGACCCGGACGCCCTCGCCCGCGCCCGCCGCGAGCAGTCCTACCTGGACGACCGCCGTCCGGCCCTGTACCGGACACTCACCGTGTGACCCGCGCCCGGGGCGGGTGGCGCCGCGCCGCCCGCCCCGCACGCCCGTGCGGGGGCGGACCCGCCCGCGCCCCCGAACCCACCCGAACCGTTGACCCACCCGTCACCTCCCGTGCCACCCGCGCACGGACACCCACCGGCTTCCCCGCCGGACCGCACCCACGAAGGAGGGGTTGGAGAATGACGTCTGCCGTGCCCACGGCCGCCGGTGCCGCACCCGCGCAGGACAACACGCCGCTGAACATGTGCGGGCCGGACTTCCCGTTCGCCTACGACGCCTACCTGGACCACCCCGCCGGACTCGGGCAGGTCCCGGCGGAGCGCCACGGCACCGAGGTCGCCGTCATCGGCGGCGGGCTGTCGGGGATCGTCACCGCCTACGAGCTGATGAAGATGGGGCTCAAACCGGTCGTGTACGAGGCCGACCGCATCGGCGGGCGGCTGCGCACCGAGAAGCTCGCGGGCTGCCCCGACGACGTGGTCGCCGAGATGGGCGCCATGCGCTTCCCGCCCTCCTCCACCGCCTTCTGGCACTACGTGGACCGCGTGGGCCTGGAGACGACGCCGTTCCCCAACCCGCTCTCCCCGGCGACCCCCAGCACCGTGGTCGACCTCAAGGGGCGGTCCCACTACGCCACCTCCCTCGACGACCTGCCCGAGGTCTACCGCGAGGTGGCCCGCGCCTGGGACGCGACCCTGGACAGCGTCCAGCACACCCGCATGCAGGAGGCCATCCGCGAGCGCGACGTGGCCACCCAGAAGGAGATCTGGAACGAGCTGGTCGCCCGGCTCGACAACCAGACCTTCTACGGCTTCCTGTGCGACTCCCCGGCCTTCGCCTCCTTCCGCCACCGCGAGATCTTCGGCCAGGTGGGCTTCGGGACCGGCGGCTGGGACACCGACTTCCCCAACTCCATCCTGGAGATCCTGCGCGTCACCTACACCGGCGCCGACGACGACCACATGGGCATCGTGGGCGGTGTGGAGCAGCTGCCGCTGCGCCTGTGGGAGGACGCCCCGGACAAGCTCGTGCACTGGGCGCAGGGCACCACCCTGGCCTCGCTGCACGGGGGCGGCCCGCGTCCGGCCGTCACCGCCCTGCGCCGCACCGCGGCCAAGGGCTCCCCGGCGGGCAACATCACGGTCACCGACGCCTCGGGCTCCACCCGCACCTACGCGGCGGCCGTGTTCACCGCGCAGAGCTGGATGATGCTGTCCAAGATCGACTGCGACGAGGACCTGCTGCCCATCGACCACTGGACGGCGATCGAGCGCACCCACTACATGGAGTCCTCGAAGCTGTTCGTGCCGGTGGACCGCGCGTTCTGGCGGGACAGGGACCCCGAGACCGGACGCGACGTCATGAGCATGACGCTCACCGACCGCATGACCCGGGGCACCTACCTGCTGGAGGGGTCCGACCCGGACGGCCCGGCGGCGATCTGCATGTCCTACACCTGGTGCGACGACTCGCTCAAGTGGCTGCCGCTGTCGGCCAACGAGCGCCTGGAGGTCATGCTCTCGTCGCTGTCCAAGATCTACCCGGGCGTGGACATCCGCTCGCACATCACCGGCGACCCGGTGACGGTGTCGTGGGAGGACGAGCCCTACTTCATGGGCGCGTTCAAGGCCAACCTCCCGGGCCACTACCGCTACCAGCGCCGTCTGTTCACGCACTTCCGCCAGGACGGCCTGGAGGAGCGCCACCGGGGCCTGTTCCTGGCCGGGGACGACGTGTCCTGGACGGCGGGCTGGGCCGAGGGCGCCGTGCAGACCGCGCTCAACGCCGTGTGGGGCGTGGTCCACCACCTCGGCGGCGGGACCGACCCGTCCAACCCGGGCCCCGGCGACCTGTTCGACGAGCTCGCGCCGGTCGCCCTCCCCGAGGACTGAGGCTGTACCTCTTCGGAGCTCCGCCCGCCCGTCGCCCACCGCCGCCCGCCGGGGGGTGCTCCGCGCGGAGGCGGGCCACCACCCTCAACGGACGCTCCGCGCAGCCCTCTCCTGTTCGGGCGCCTTCCCGCGGTCCCGCCGTGGGGAGGCGCCTCAGGGCAGGTCGGCCGTCCCGGCGAGGATGGGCTGGTCCACCAGGCGCGAGAGCACGAGCGTGCTCTTGGTCCGCACCACGAACGGCTCGGCGCCCAGCCGCTCGATGACCTCCTCCAGGTGGTGGGTGTCACGGGCGCGGACCTGCACGATGGCGTCCGCCTCACCGGTGACCGTGCACGCGGAGGTGATCTCGGCGTAGCCCGCGAGCCCCGTCCGGATCTCGCCCGGCGACGTGCGGGCCCGGCAGTACAGCTCGATGAAGGCCTCGGTGGTCCACCCCACGGCCTGGGGCTCCACCACCACGGTGAACCCGCGCACCGCGCCGGACTCCACCAGCCGGTCCACGCGGCGCTTGACCGCGGAGGGGCTCAGCCCGACCCGCTGGCCGATCTCGGCGAAGCTCATCCGCGCGTCCGCGCCGAGTATCGCGATGATCCGCTCATCGACACGATCCAGCCGCATTGCGCTTCGTCCCCGTCTGTCCACGTCTGATTGAGGCAGGGCACATGCTACCGGGGTGTGTCGCCCCGGGCTTCGTGTCGCATCCGTTGGTCACTCTCCGAAGTGATAAAAATTCATAGAGTAACCATCTCTGTGAGGGAGTGGACGAGTGCGAGCACGAACCCGGGCCGGCGTCTCGGCCGTGGCGGTCCTGGCCTCCCTGGTCGCGGCGGTCCCCGCCCAGGCCGGCCAGACCACCCGCATCGACCAGGGCGGCCTCGACTGGGCGCCCTGCGAGGACATCCAGCCCGTCGCGGACGAGAACCTGGAGTGCGCCACCCTCACCGTCCCCCTCGCCCGCACCGCCGACGGCGAGCGGCTCGTCGGCCGGGACGACACCGTCGAACTCGCGCTCTCGCGGGTCCCCGCCAGCGGCGAGGCCCGCCACACCCTGCTGGTCAACCCCGGGGGGCCCGGCAGCGCCGGACGCCAGTGGGCCTCCTACACCTACTGGCGCATGCCCGCGGAACTGCGCGAGACCCACGACGTCGTCTCCTTCGACCCGCGCGGCGTGGGCGCCTCCACCCCGTCCATCGCCTGCGACCCCGGCCACTTCACCCCCGTGCGCCCCGACGCCGTGCCCGCCGACGCCGCCGCCGAGGAGGCGCTGCGCGCCGACGCCCGGGCCTACGCCGAGGCCTGCGCGGACAACACCGGTCTCCTGCTCGACCACACCCGCACCGTGGACACCGCCCACGACATGGACGCCATCCGGGCCGCTCTGGGCCGCGAGCGGATCGACTACCTCGGCTACTCCTACGGCAGCTACCTGGGCACCGTCTACTCCGCGCTCTACCCCGACCGCGTCCGCTCCCTGGTCCTGGACAGCGTGGTCGACCCCGACAAGCCCTGGTACGAGAGCAACCTCGCCCAGAACCGCGCGCTGGACCGCGCGGCGAACGCATTCTTCGCCTGGACCGCCCGCCACCACGACGTCTACGGGCTCGGCACGACCGGGGAACAGGTCGCCGGGGCCTACTACGCGCTGCGCTCGGAACTGGCGGACGAACCCGCCGAGGGCACCGTCGGCCCCACCGAGCTGGAGGGCACGGCCATGGTGGTCGCCTACAGCAGCGCCTACTGGACCTCGGTCGCCGACGCGCTCTCGGCCCGGATCACCGAGTCCGACGGCGCACCCCTGCTCGCCCTGTACGAGGCCTACGGCGAGAACGCCGGGTCCGACCGCGGTTACGGCGGCTACCTCGCCGTCCAGTGCACCGACTCCCACTGGCCCAGGGACTGGTCCACCTGGAGTGCCGACGCCGAGAAGTCCCACGCCGAGGCGCCCTTCATGAGCTGGAACAACACCTGGTACAACGCTCCGTGCGCGTCCTGGAGCGCCGGATCCGGCGACTGGTTCCAGGTCGGCGACGGCCCCGGCGAGCACCCCGCCTACGAGGGCGACGTGCTCCTGGTCCACGCCACCGAGGACGGCGCCACCCCGGTCGAGGGCGCCTTCGCCCTGCGCGAGCGCCTGCCCGCCTCCGCCCTGGTGATCGAGGAGGGCGGCCACACCCACGGCGTCTCCCTCACCGGCAACGAATGCGTGGACGAGATCGTCACCGCCTACCTCCGGGACGGGGAGCTGCCCGCGCGCGCCGGGGGAGAGGGGCCCGACGTCACCTGTGAGGGACGTCCCGAACCCCAGCCGCGTACCGCCCAGAACGCACCTGGGACGATGGTGGAGCGCCCCGCGCCGCTACCCGGGCACCACGTGGGCGCGATCGTGGAGTCCGAGACGCGGGAGTAACGGGTCGAATAGGCTGGAACCGGCGCGAAAAGGCTTGGTTGGTCGTCCCCCGGCGCTCGCAGGAGGGCACTGGGAAGATGGGGGAGATGCGATGCTGCGGACCTCGCCGGTACGGATCCTCGGAGAACGCGACCGGGAGGCCGTTCGCGCGCTCCTGGACGCCGACCCCGTGGGCAACGTCTTCGTCGCCTCCCGCCTGATGGCCACCGGCCTCTCCGGCGGCGCCGAGGTGTGGGGGCACACGGAGAGGGGACGCCTGACCGCCCTGTGCTACTCGGGGGCCAACCTCGTCCCCGTCAACGCCGGACCGGCCGCGATCCGCAGCTTCGCCGACCACGCCCGGTGGAGGGGCCGCCGCTGCTCCTCGATCGTCGGGCCCGTCGACGCGGTCAGCGACTTCTGGCAGCAGGTCACCCCGGCGTGGGGGCCCGCCCGCGTCATCCGGGCCAGCCAGCCCGTCCTGGAGATCAGCGGCCCGCCCTCGGTGCCCGCCGACCCCCTGGTGCGCCGGGTCCAGCTGTCCGAACTCAACACCCTCGTGCCCGCCTGCGTGGCCATGTTCACCGAGGAGGTCGGCGTCCCGCCGGACTCCGGCGACGGCGGCGCGCTCTACCGGGCCCGGGTGGCCGAACTGGTGCGCACCGGCCGGGCCTTCGCCCGCATCGAGGACGGGCGCGTGGTGTTCAAGGCCGAGATCGGCGCGGTCACCCGGCACGCCTGCCAGGTCCAGGGCGTGTGGGTACACCCGGACCTGCGCGGCCAGGGCCACTCCACGGCGGGGATGGCCGCCGTGGTCGAGTACGCGCTCGCCGAGATCGCGCCCCGCGTCACCCTCTACGTCAACGACTTCAACACCCCGGCCCGCGCCGCCTACCAGAGGGTGGGCTTCCGCCAGGTCGGCGAGGTCATGTCGGTGCTGTTCTGAGCGCACCGCGCCTGGGGCGGCCGACGGGGTTCTGACGGACCCGCGTCAGATCCGCCCCCGCGCCGCCGACGGGGGGCCGCGGCCGGTTAGCCTGGTCCCAGGTCCGTGGCGCCCCGCGCCCTCTGCCACCCACGAGAGAGCGCCATGCAGCACAACCCGACCGGCCGCGCACGCCTGGGCCTGGCCCTCCTCCTCGGCCTGCTCGCCGTCCTGGGCCCCCTCAACATCGACATGTACCTGCCGGCCTTCCCCGACATCGCCGCGGACCTGGGGGCCGGCGCCTCCCACGTGCAGCTGAGCCTGACCACCTGCCTGGTCGGCCTCGCCGTGGGCCAGGTGGTGGTCGGCCCGATCAGCGACGCCCGTGGGCGCCGCGGCCCGCTCCTCACCTGCCTGGTCCTGTTCGTCCTGGCGTCGCTGCTGTGCGCCCTGGCCCCGAACATCGCCGTGCTGGTGCTGGCCCGCTTCCTCCAGGGGTTCACCGCCTCGGCCGGGGTCGTGCTCTCGCGCGCGGTCGTGCGCGACGTGTTCGACGGCACCGAACTGACCAGGTTCTTCGCCCTGCTGATGGTGATCAACGCGGTCGCGCCCCTGATGGCGCCGATCGCGGGCGGCGCCATCCTGTGGCCGTCCTTCGCGGGCTGGGAGGCCGTCTTCCTGGCCCTGGCGCTGCTGGGCGCGGTGATCGTCGCGGTCGTGGCGCTGCGGCTGGAGGAGACCCTGCCGGTGGAGCGGCGCATCCCCGGCACGGTGGGCGGCACCCTGCGGACGGTGGGGGAGCTGCTGAGGGACCGCGCCTTCCTCGGCTACGCGCTGGTGGTCGGCCTCGTGCACGGCGGCAGCTTCGCCTACGTCGCCGGGACGCCGTTCGTCTACCAGGACCTGTACGGGGTGTCGCCGCAGGTCTTCGGCGTGCTGTTCGGGATCAACGGCGCGGCCATCATCGCCGGGAGCTGGGCGGTGGGCCGGTTCAGCGCCCGCTTCGGCGAGCGGGTCCTCCTGGTGTGCGCGGTCTCCGCCGCGGTGGCGGCGACCGGGGTGCTGTTCGCGGCGACGCTCGCGCACGGTCCGCTGGTGACCCTCGTCGCGCCGATCTTCGTCTACATGACGTGCATGGGGATGATCCTCACCAGCTCCTTCGCCCTGGCCATGCGCGGCCAGGAGCGGCGTGCGGGCAGCGCCAGCGCCGTGCTGGGCGCGCTGCCCCCGCTGCTCGGCGCGGCGGTGGCGCCGCTGGTGGGACTGGACGAGAGCACCGCCGTGCCGATGGGCGCCGTCCTGTTCACGACCTCCCTCCTGGGCCTGGGCGTCCTGCTGGCCCTGACCTCGCCGCGCGTGCGCGGGCGCGTGGCCGATCCGGCCCCGTGACCCGCTCCGCGTGTTCAGCCGGTGAGCGCCGCCGGGCCCATGAGGAAATCGGGGTCCAGCTGGGCGGCCAGGTCCGCGCCCTTGGCCTCGTCGCCCCAGGCGCGCGCGTTGCGCAGGTGGAACTCGGCCGACTGCCGGGTGAAGCGCTCCCAGTCCTTGGGCGCGGCGTCGGCCATGTCCCGCATCAGGGCCAGGGTCTTGACGTTGTCCTCCTCCAGGTCCGCCAGCTCCGGGTGGCGGCCCTTCTCCATCGAGCGCACGAACCCCGAGTGCGTCATCCACCCCGCCAGAGCGTCGCCCACGTGCTCGCGCAGGAACTCCACGTCCGCCTCGTCCTGCACCTTGTTGCCGATCACCCGGATGGCGACCTCGTGGTCGCGGGCGTACCCGGCGTACTGCCGGTACACGCCCACGCCGCGCACGGTGGGCTCGGCGACCAGGAAGGTCATGTCGAAGCGGGTGAACATCCCCGAGGCGAAGGAGTCGGCGCCCGCGGTCATGTCCACGACCACGTACTCCCCGGGCCCGTCCACCAGGTGGTTGAGGTACATCTCGGCCGCGCCCACCTTGGAGTGGTAGCAGGACACGCCCAGGTCCGACTCGGCGAACGGGCCGGTGACCATGAGCGTGGCGCCCCGGACCGGCGCCCCGAAGCGGGCGTGCAGCGGGTTGTCCCCGGTCACCGTCAACAGGCGCGATCCGCGGCCCGGCGGCGTGGTCTTGATCATCTCCCGTGCCGAGGAGATGCGCGGGTTGTCCCCGCGCAGCAGCTCCTTGATCTCGTCCAGGTGCGCGCCCAGGGGCGCGAGCGCGGCCAGGTCCTCCTCGGACGCCCCCAGCGCGGCGCCCAGGTTCTGGTTGATGTCGGCGTCGACGGCCACCACGGGCACGCGCTGGGCGGCCAGGTAGCGGGTGAACAGCGCGGAGAGGGTGGTCTTGCCGCTGCCGCCCTTGCCAGCGAACGCGATCTTCATGTGAGCCCTTCGGAACGTGGATGTGTGCCGGGCGCACGGCGGCGGCCCGCCCATGACGGGGCGGGCCGCGGCGCCCCGGAGATGGTAATGATTATCGTTCCTGTTAACCGTGCTGTCAGCCGAACGGCCCCGTCGCGCCGCGTATTGCCAACGTGTTGCACCTCACATGAGTGTCGCTGGAGTCGGGACTGTTTCCTTTGTCCATATCGGGGATGACACGTGACAGGGTTTTGTGGCCAATCCCCGACAGGGAGAACACGGGTGTGCTGTTCTGGAGCCAGCACACCCTTGTCTAAGGTGAGTGCAGGCGGCGCAACCCGCGCGTCCGTCGCGGGTGATTGGAGTGACCGGATGGCTGAGGCGAGGCAACTCCGGGAATACGTGCCCGCGGAGGTGCCGGAGGGCACGGCTCCGACCGCACCGACCATCGAGACGGGCGACCTCACCGGCGGGGTCACCGACCACACGGTGTGGAGCTGCGCCGGGAACCTGACCGCGGTGCGCTCCATCCGCTCCCGCGTGCGCGAGTTCCTCACCCGCATGGGCCACTCCGAGGGCTCCCTGGACGACGCCGAGCTGGCCGTCAGCGAACTGGCCACCAACGCCCTGCTCCACTCGCGCTCCGGGCAGAGCGGCGGCGTCATGACGCTGTTCATCCGCTCCGACGACGGGCGCCTGCGCGTCGCGATCGCCGACCAGGGGGCGCGCGACGGAGAGAGCGAGCACACGCGGGAGGACGGCGACGACTTCGGTCGCGGCAAGCTCATCGTGGACAGCTGCGCCACCCGCAGCGGCGAGTACTGGAGCGACGCCACGCACGTGGCCTGGTTCGAGATCGACGACCACGCGGGGGAGGCCGCCGAGGTCGAGGGGGATCGGCCGGAGGCGGGGCTGGCGGTCGACGACTGAGGCGGTGACCGGAAAGGGTCCACGGACCGCCCCGTCCGCCGCGCGGCGCCCCTGCGGCCGCTGTCCGCACCGCCAGCCTCAGCTGACGCCCGGATTCACGGCCTTATCGTCGGCCCCCGCCACACCAGCGGATCCGCCTCTCCCGAGCACGTCCGGGTCAGTACGCCCCGCCGACCGGCGGGTAGCCGATCCGCTCCGGCTCGGGCGCGCAGCGCACCGTCACCTGGCGTCCCTCCGGCGGAGGGCAGTCCGCCCCCGTCAGCACGCAGGCCCCGGTCCACAGCGCCAGCGCCACCAGGGTCACCCGCGTGGCCTCGTCGCCGCGCTCGTCCACCGCGACCACGTCGTCGGCGGTCAGCTCCAGAAGGTCCCGCAGCTCCGAGAAGCGCCCCATGAGGTCGTTGTGCGGGTGCAGCGTGGTCAGGAGCCCCCCGCTGGTGTCCTCGTAGCCCAGGATGCCGTTGTCGAACAGACCGCGCGCCGGGCTGTACCCGTTGCCGTCGGGACTGGGCTGCAACAGCTCCTCGAAGGGCGTGGTCCCCAGCGCCTGTCCGAACGCGATCACCTGCCGCACCCGCGAGCGCTCCGCCAGCTCCAGCGCCGTCTGCGCCATGTCGGCGCTGACCAGCAGCAGGCGGGTGTCGGTCTCGGTGAGCACCGCGCACTGGGTGTCCAGGTCGGACGCGGTCGACAGGGGCAGCGCGCGTCCGCCCACGGCCATCACCGTGTAGGTGGCCAGGAACCGGTCCGGCGAGACCGGCGCGAGCACTCCCACCACGTCACCGAAGCACATGCCGCGGCGGCTGAGCCCCGCGGCGGCCTGCTCCACCTTGGCGGCGAACGACAGGGCGTCCACGCGGTGCCCGACCCCGCGGATCGACCCCCCCCGCGCGGACCGCAGCCGGAGCCGCTCGCACAGGCCCCCGGTCAGGGATCCGATCGGGTCGTCCCGGCGCGGCAGGTGGCGCCCCGGTCGTCCGGTTCCTGAAGACAGCCCTACCCCCATACGTACCCCCAGTTCGCCCATCCGGCGGCGGTACCGCCGCCCGGGCTCGTCACGCCCCCTCCACGTGGCGAACCCGGCGGCGACGCACCGGTCGGCGAATGCGGCGTCCCTCCCCAGGACGCAACCCGTGCCGACGCGGCCTCCCACCGGCCCCGGAGACCTCTCCGGGACTGACGTCCGCCGGAAACCGGTGTCACACCGGTGTTCGACGGCCGTTTCCGGGACCTCGACGACCGTGCCACCACAGTGCCACGAACGTGGTGTCCCATGGCTTGAAGCCTAGCGCGTTCACAGCCAGATGCACATGCATATTGCTATGCACATGCATATGTAGATTCGGTGCGGAAGCTGGTTCTCCCGGTGGCGAGCCGGGCTTAACAGGGCAGACCGGGCAGCTTAGTCCGAGCTCCGGTGGTGGCGTACCCACGAGGCGATCTGCGTACGCGAGTGGAAGCCCATCTTGCGGTTGATGTTGGCCACGTGCCGCGCCGCCGTCGAGGGGGTGATGAACAGCTCCCGGGCGATCTCCGGGTTGCTCCTGCCCCGGCTCACCAGGAGGGCCACCTCCAGCTCACGCGGGGTGAGCCGCTCCTCGGGGGTCACCGACTCCGGGTCCGGGGCGGGCCCTCCCCGCTCCCGGCGCCCGCGCGCGGGACGGCTGGGCGGCGCGGAGCGGCGCGACGGCGGGCGCCGCGCCTCCTCCGCCAGCTGCTCTCCCTCGCGGACCGCGTTCGCCAGGGCCAGCGTCCGGCCCTGCTCCCACCAGCCCACCAGCTGGCGGCGGCGCCGCCGGACCTTCTCCACGTCGGTGAACGGCCACGGCGCCTCGTGCGTGGACAGCCCCAGCCGCTCGCGCACGCTCATCGCCGCGCCCGCCAGGCGGCAGGAGCCCTCGCGCAGCCCCGCCCCGAACGCCACCCGGGCGATCGCGGTCAGGGCGCGCGCCGCGTCCGCGCGCTGGCCCGTCGAGTGGCTCAGCAGCAGCCCCTCGCTCAGGTAGTCGTAGGCCTGTCCCGTGGACCCCTGGGCGTGCGCGACCCGGCCGATCCCGGCCAGGCAGCGCGCCTCCTCGGCCGCCGCCCCGATCAGCCGCTGGGTGTCCAGCGCCTCCCGGTAGCAGCGGTCCGCCGTCAACAGGTCGCCGCTGGCCTCCGCCGCGTACGCCTGGCCCATGAGGGTGACTCCCACGCCCCACCGGTGGTCGATCCCGCGCAGCAGCGTCAGCGCGGCGTTGTAGTGGTGGTCGGCCGTGGGATGGTCGCCCTGCTGGGCGACCAGGGCCGCCCGGGTGCCCAGGGCGATCGCCTCTCCCCACAGGTCACCCGACTCACGGCACAGCCGCAGAGCCTCCTCCACCCGCACCGCGGCCTGGTCCGACACGCGGTCGCGCACCTCGACCAGGGCGAGCAGGTTGAGCGCGACGCGGACGAACACGTCGTCCCCGGCCTCGCGGCACAGCCGCAGGCCCTCCTCGCCCAGTGAGACCGCCAGCCCGTGGTCGCGCCGCACCCGCGCCAGCTGGGCCCGACCCACCAGCGCCCGCGCGCGTGAGGGAGCCTTGGCCGCGTCCTCCAGCTCCAACAGGCGGTCCATCCAGTGCGCTCCCTCGGAGTAGCTCTGGTGGCTCACCCAGTGCGCGGTCAGGCTGACGCACAGCCGCAGGCCCGGTTCGGCGGCGCCGTGCTCCAGCGCCCAGCGCAGCAGGGAGCGCAGCGTGTCGTACTCGGCGATCACGCGCTGGCGCCCGGAGTCGCGCTCGCTCCAGGGCATGACCCGGCTCGACTCCAGCTTCTGGCCCAGGTCCTCGGCCAGGCGCAGCATCCGGTCCAGGAGCCTCTCCTGGAACAGTTCCGCCTCACCCGCCGCGACCAGCCGGGAGTGCGCGAACCGCTGCACGGCCTCGGGCAGCCGGTAGCGCACCCGGCCCTCGAACTCGCCGGTCACGGTGATCAGGGAGCGGTTCAGCAGGGACGTCACGAGGTCGAGGATGTCCGCTTCGGGCAGGGCCTCGTCGGCGCACACCTGCTCGGCCAGCTCCAGGTTCCAGCCCCGGAACACCGACAGGCGGCGCAGCAGCACCCTCTCGGCCTCGGGCAGCCCGCGGTACACGAAGTCCAGCACCACCGGCAGCATCTCGCTGCGCGGGACCGCCTGCCCCGGGCCGGGCTGGACCTCGGGGGAGGACAGGTGCTCGCGCAGCCCCTCCACCAGTACAGCGGGCCCCACCCCGGGCGCGCTCGCGCCCAGCGCCTCGATCGCCAGCGGGATGCCGCCCGCCAGGTCGCACAGCTCCGTCACGGTCTCCATCTCCTCGCGCGAGAGCGAGAAGCGCGGGTCGCGGGCGCGGGCGCGGTCCATGAACAGACGCACCGCCTCCGCGCCGGCGGGGTCGGGCTGGGGCCCCTTGCGCGCGGGCAGCGGCAGCGCCATCGGCGTCATCCGCCACACGGTGCCGCCCGACAGACGGACGGGGGTCTCGCTGGTGAGCAGGATCGACACGGACGGGCACGAGGCCAGCAGGGCCTCGCCGACCTCCGCCACCTGCTCGACGGCGTGCTCGCACGCGTCCAGCACCAGCAGCAGGTGGCGTTCGCACAGTGCCTCGGTCACCGTGACCGACAGCGGCTGCCCCGGCTCCTCCACCACGCCCACCGCGGCGGCCACCCGCGCGTACACCTCCAGGGTCGTGCGCGCGTCCGCCATGCCGACCATCCACACGCCGTCGGGGAACCACGCGGTGGACTGCTCGGCCACGCGTATCGCCAGACGCGTCTTGCCCAGGCCGTCGGTTCCGCTCAGCGTGACGGAGCGGCTGGAGCCGAGCAGACGGAGCAGGTCGCTCAGGTCCCGCTCACGGCCCACGAATCCGGTGCCCGGACGGGGGAGGTTGTGCCGCGCGGGCGCGGTCAAAGGTGCCATGGCCTTCACATGTAGGGGCTGTCGGGGGAGGTTCTCACCAGGGTTGGGGGGAAGGTCGGCAGGGGCGGACGTCGTTGGTGTGGGCTCTGGTACCCGGAGTTCCTGTCTTAGCGGGTGCACGCGCACTGTGCAAGTGCGTCCCCTCGACCGGGGCCGTGTCAGCCACCGTCACCCGGGACGGCCCAGCCGGTCAACTGCGTCCTGGAGGAAATCGAGAGTTTTCTGAAGATGTTCGCGATGTGGCGGGCCGCCGTCGCGTGGCTGATGGTCAGCCGCTCGGCGATCTCGCGGTTGGACAGGCCCTCTTCGGCCAGTTCGGCCACCTCCCTCTCCCGGGGGGTCAGCGAATCCGGGCCCGAGGGCCCCGAGGACTGCGGCCGGGGGAAGGCCAGCGCGCGGTCGAGCACCTGCTCCAGCGGCAGGGGGCGCCACGCGTTCCACGCCTCGGCGGTGCGCGTGGCGCCCACGCGCCGCTCCGCCGCCGACCGCAGCCGCAGCGTCTCGGCCGAGGGGCGGTCCAGCGCCGCCCTCAGATCGGCGGCCACCCCCACCAGGGCGGCGGCCCGCTCGGCCTCCTCCTCGGCCAGGGCCAGCTCCGCCAGCGCCTCCAGGGCCCGGGCCACCGCGAGCCTGCGGCCGGAGGTGAAGCTCACCCGCAGGCACGTCGCCAGGGGCTCCCGGGCGAGCAGCGTCTCGCCCTCGGCCAGGTACAGGCGGCCCAGCTCCCGGGCGCAGTGCGCGGTGGCCGGGGCGGCCTCCAGCTCGCCGAAGACCGACAGGGCGTCGGAGAACAGCTCCCGCGCCCGCGTGAAGTCGCCGCGCTCGGCGGCGATCGAGCCCAGCCCGTGCAGGGCGCGGGCCGCGCTCCAGCGGTCGCCGAGGTTGTCGGCCACCGCGACGCTGTGCTCCAGCAGGGCCGTGGCCCGTTCGGCCTCGCCGCGGCGGCGGGCCAGCTGGGCCAGCACGTCCAGCGTGGCCGCCTCGGTGATGGGGTCGCTGACCTGGGAGGCCCACACCCCGGCCCGCTCGGCGTGCTCCTGGCCCTCGTCCAGGGTGCCGGTGCGCAGGCACAGCGCCGCCAGGGTGGCCAGCGCGGAGGCGGCGGCTCCCGCCTCACGGCAGGCCCGCGCCGACTCCAGGGCGCACAGGGCCAGGGTGGACACGCGCGGCGCCGCGTCCAGGTCCAGCCGCAGCTCGGCGTGCAGGGCCAGGGCGCGCGCCCGCAGGTGGGGGGACTGCGCGTCGGAGTCGGTGGACAGCGCCCGCTCCAGGAGGCGGCTGCCCTCGGCGGCCAGGTCGCGCACGATCCAGTAGGAGCGCAGCGCCACGCACACCCGCAGGGCCTCGTCCACGCGTCCGCGCGAGAGCGCCCAGTCCACCACACGGGCGTGGTTCTCCCGGTGGTGGTCGAGCAGCCGCAGGTGCCCCAGGCGCTCCCCCCACGGCATCGGCGCGCAGCAGCTCTTGGCCCACTCCTCCAGACGGGCGACGCAGAAGCGCAGGTAGCGTTCCCACCGGTCGTCCTCGCCGCCGCTGTCGGCCAGGTGCTCGGCGGCGTAGGCGCGCACCGTCTCGGTCAGCCGGTAGTGGGTGGTGCCGTCGACCTCGGCGTCCATCACCACCAGCGACTTGTCCAGCAGGGAGAAGTGCAGCGGCAGGATGTCGGCGGGATCGACCCCCTCGCCCGAGCAGACGTCCTCCGCGGCCTCCAGGTACCAGGTGGAGAACACCGACAACCGGTGCAGCAGGAGCCGCTCCGGCTCGGTGAGCAGTTCGTGGCTCCACTCCAGGACCGCGCGCAGCGTCCGCTGGCGCGGCGGCAGGTCCTCCGACCCGTCGCTGGTCAACAGCTGGAAGCGGTCGTCCAGGCGGCGCAGGATCTGCTGCACCGACAGCACCCGCACCCGTGCGGCGGCCAGCTCGATCGCCAGCGGCATGCCGTCCAGCATCCGGCAGATCTCCGCGATGTAACCGGAGTTCTCCCTGGTCATCTCGAACCCGGCGCGCGCGGCGTGCGCGCGGGTCACGAACAGGCGCACCGACTCGTAGCGCTGGGTGTCGCGCCGGGGGATGGGCGCGGGGTCGGCCGCGTAGGGGTCGGTGGGGGTGGGCCGCGCTGGCAGGGACAGCGGCGGCACCCGCCAGATGTTCTCCTCGGGAACGTGCAGGGGCTGGCGGCTGGTCACCAGGATGCGCACCCGGGGGCAGTCGCGCAGCACGGCCTGGCACAGCTGCGCCATCGGCCCCACGGCGTGCTCGCAGGTGTCCAGGAGCAGCAGCAGGTTGCGGGTGCGCAGCGAGGTGATGACGGCGTCCGTCATGGTGCGCGAGTCGTCCTGCACCGCCTGGAGGCTGCCCGCGACCGCGCGCAGCGCCTGGTCGTGGGTGGAGGCCTCGCTCAGGTCGACGAAGCGCACGCCGTCGGGGAACCGGCGCATGACGCGTTCGGCCAGGTGCAGGGCCAGGCGCGTCTTGCCGATACCGCCGGTACCGGTCAGCGTGACCATCCGGGCGGTGCCCAGGAGGCGGCCCAGGTCGACGATGTCGCGCTCGCGTCCGACGAAGCTGATGAACTCGCCGGCGGACAGGGGCAGGTTGTGGCGGGGAGGGGACATGGCCTCGATTACTGGGCAGTGCTTCTTTGGGGCTCCGCTCCGCTTCTCCCGCCCGTCATCCTCCACCACCCTCAACGGACGGCCTGCGGCCGCAGCCTTCCTGTGTTCAGGCGCCCCGAAGGCAGGAATCGGGTTGAAGCAAGCACAACGGCACCTCCGGTGAGACGGCTCGTTCCTCGCAGTCCCACCTCCGGCACCTCCAGAACCCCGCCGGCGCTTGAACGACAACCCCCAGGGGCTGAGCAAGCATCCACCGCGGGCCCCGGAAGGCCGCGCCGCCGCTGCGGGGGCGGCGCGGGGAACGCCGTTCCCAGTGTCGCACCCGCCGCCCCCGGTTGTCCTCCGAATGGCCGGTTCCGGCATGAGCGGACAGAAACCGCCCACGCCGGACGGGAAGGTGCTATGGAGCGGTTACTCCGCGCTTTCCGTGCCCTTCGGGGCCCAGGTGGCGGGGTCGGCCGGACCCTGCTCCCCCGACCCCATGTCCTTGACCTCGTGGCCGCCGTCCTCGCCGAAGGGCGGGAACCACACGAAGGGGATGCCCTTCTTGGCGGCGTACTGGATCTGCTTGCCGACCTTGGCGGTGGAGTGGAACACCTCGGTGTTGAACCCGCGCCCGCGCAGCAGCTCCCCGGTGAGCAGGGCCTCCCTGCGGCGCTCGGCGCCGGGCACCACGACCATCACGTCGGTGGGGCAGGCGCGCCCCTCCTCGATCCGGCCCTCGGCGACGAGCTTGGCGAAGATGCGGGTGAGGCCGATGGAGATGCCCACGCCCGGCAGCCGCCTGCGGATGAACTGCCCGGCCAGGTCGTCGTAGCGCCCGCCCGCGCAGATGCTCCCGTAGCCGGGGTCGTCGTCGAAGGAGGCCTCGTAGACCGTGCCCGTGTAGTAGTCCAGGCCGCGGGCGATGGACAGGTCGGCCACGACGCTGCCCTCGGGCAGGTCGGCCAGGTCCTCCAGCACGAAGGAGAGCTCCTCCAGCCCTTCGTCGAGCAGCTCGGAGGAGACCCCGAGCCCGCGGACCCGCTCGGCGACGCCGGTCCCGGCGCCCCGGACGCGGGCCAGCGCGAGGCAGGCGTCGGCCTGCTCGTCGGTCAGGCCGTCGGCCAGCAGGATCTGGCGCACGCCGTCGTCGCCGATCTTGTGCAGCTTGTCCACGGCGCGGATGACCGCGATCGGGTCCTTGATGCCCAGGCCCTCGTAGAAGCCCTGGAGGACCTTGCGGTTGTTGACGTTGAGCGTCCATGCGGGCAGGTCCAGCCCGCTGAGCACCCGGTGCACGATGCGCGGCAGCTCGGCGTCGAAGTGCAGCGGGACGGAGTCGACGTTGATGACGTCGATGTCGCACTGGGTGAACTCCCGGAAGCGCCCCTCCTGGGGGCGCTCGCCCCGCCACACGCGCTGCATCTGGTAGCGCTTGAAGGGGAAGGCCAGCTCGTTGAAGTGCTGGGCGACGTACCGGGCGAAGGGCACGGTGAGGTCGAAGTGCAGCCCGAGTCTGGCGTCGGAGTCGTCCTTGGCGTCGGCCTGGAGGCGGTGCAGGGTGTAGACCTCCTGGGAGGTCTCGCCCTTGGCCATCAGCACGTCGAGGTTCTCCACGGACGGCGTCTCCACCGACGCGAAGCCGAAGGACTCGAACCCGGCGCGGATATGGTCCAGCCAGCGCTGCTCCACGGCCCGGACCTGAGGGGACCACTCGGGGAAACCGCTGATGGGAGTGGGTCGGACGACGCGCTGATCGGACATGTGGGGTTCTCGGCTCACAGTTTCGTCTCGGCTTGCTGGCCCCGTCCGCGCCGCGGCGCGCGTGGGTACGCGCGGGTTCGCTCGACGGGCGGGGGAGGGCTGGCCCAGTCTACGGGGAACCCGGTCGGGAGGGTGGCCAGACGGACGGACCGCCGACCGCGGTCCGGCCACCACCGGCCCACGTGGACGGTTGTGGGCCGGTGGGGCGCTGACGCGCCGGACCGGAGTGTCGACCGGACCGACGTCGAAGAGCGGGACGTCGGTGGGTGGCCCTGTGCCCGGGGCGCCGCCGGGGCTCCCGCGGATGGTCGCGTCCTCGTGCCAGGAGTCTTCTCCGCGACCGCACTTGCCGGTGCGGGGGCCCTGCCTCCACCGTAGACTCCGCGGATGCCGCCGGACAGGGATCGGCACGGCCGAAAGCGGCCGAAAATGACCGCTCACAATGTCGTAAAGTCGACCTTCCGGGGTACAGGTGTGTGCTTACCTGTTCACGGTCGGTTTCGGGCGGAGGACGCACCGCCACGCGACGGCCACCCCACTCCCGCGACTCCTCCTCTGCCCGGGAGCCGCGGACCCCACGAGCCGACCGGTGTGGCGTGCCGCACCACTGAGCCAAAACGCCTTCCCCACCGACCATCCGGTGTTAGGTTCCAGGAACGGTGCCTCCCATGTCGGTACCGACCCCGGCGGGTCGTGTACCCCGAGGACCGGACCGTGCGCGCCGTCCGCCCCGCTGGCCCGGCACTCCCGCTAGGACTAACTGTGATCGATCCAGTCAACAGCACGAACAACGTCCACGCCTCCACCGCGTTGTCCACCAAGATCATCGTCGCCGGGGGGTTCGGGGTCGGCAAGACCACGTTCGTCGGCGCCGTCTCGGAGATCCCGCCGGTGCGCACCGAGGCCGCGGTCACCGCCGCCAGCGCGGGCGTGGACGACCTCTCCCACACCCCGGACAAGACGAGCACCACGGTCGCGATGGACTTCGGCCGCATCTCGCTGGACACCGACCTGACCCTCTTCCTGTTCGGGACCCCGGGCCAGCAGCGCTTCTGGTTCATGTGGGACGACCTGGTCCGGGGCGCGCTGGGCGCCGTGATCCTGGCCGACACCCGCCGCCTGGAGGACACCTTCCAGGCGCTGGACTACTTCGAGCGCCAGTACCGGCTGCCCTTCGTCGTCGCGGTCAACGAGTTCGACCCCGAGAACCCCCACAGCGCCGACGAACTGCGCGACGCCCTGGACCTGACCCCGGACGTGCCCGTCGTGCACTGCGACGCCCGCGACCGCAACTCCGTCGTCCGGGTCCTGGTGACCCTGGTCAAGCACGCCATGGCGGTGGAGGCCCGCCAGCGCCACCAGCGCCAGTTCGCCTGAGCCGTCGGGCGCCCCGTGGCGGACCGAGGGGGCGGTTTCGACGCAACCGTCCGCACATGTGGGCGCCCGGGGTTCTTCCAACGGTTGTGTCCGGCGTTACCCTGTGGTGGTGTTCGGACGAATGGCGGAAGGCGTTCGCCGCTTCCTGGGTAAGCCCGGTGCGGTGGATCTGCGGCCCTATACCAAGCTCCTGTCGGCGATCGAGGCCGAGGAGGATGGTCTGCGTGAGCTCAGCGACACCGAGCTGACGGAGAAGGCCATCGAACTCGGCAACGCCGAACTCCCCTACGAGCGCGACGACCTCGTGTCGCTGTGCGCGGTCGGCCGCGAGGCCGCCCGGCGCTCACTCGACGAGCGGCCCTTCGACGTGCAGCTCCTCGGTGTCATGGCCCTGCTCGACGGCCACGTCGCGGAGATGGCCACGGGCGAGGGCAAGACGCTGGCGGGCGCCCTCGCCGCCGCGGGGTTCGCCCTGCGCGGCCGGCGCGTGCACCTGCTCAGCGTCAACGACTACCTGGCCCGGCGCGACGCCGAGTGGATGCGCCCCCTCTACGACATGCTCGGCGTCACCGTGGGCTGGATCACCGAGGACTCCACCCCCCAGGAGCGGCGCGCCGCCTACTCCTGCGAGGTGACCTACGCGGCCGTCAGCGAGCTGGGCTTCGACGTCCTGCGCGACCGCATGGTCACCGACATCGCCGACCGGGTCGTGCCGCCGCCGCACGTGGCGATCATCGACGAGGCCGACTCGGTGCTCGTCGACGAGGCCCGCGTCCCGCTGGTCCTGGCCGGGGCCGCGGAGAGCGTGAACGCCGACGTGGAGATGGCCGACGTCGTGCGCGGGCTCAAGCCGCGCCTGCACTACGAGATCGACGGCGAGGGGCGCAACGTCCAGCTCACCGACGCCGGGATCGACGCGGTGGAGAAGGCGCTGGACGGGGTCGACCTGTACTCCGAGGACGACACCTCCGTCCTGCCGCAGGTCAACCTGGCCCTGCACGCGCACGTGCTGCTCCAGCGCGACGTCCACTACGTGGTGCGCGACGGCGAGGTCCGCCTCATCAACGAGTCGCGCGGGCGCATCGCCCTGCTCCAGCGCTGGCCGGACGGCCTCCAGGCCGCGGTCGAGGCCAAGGAGAAGGTGGCGCTCAGCGAGACCGGCGAGGTGCTGGACTCCATCACCGTGCAGTCGCTCGTCCTGCGCTACCCCACGCGCGCCGGTATGACCGGTACCGCGATGGCCGTCGCCGAACAGCTCCGCGAGTTCTACGAGCTGGAGGTCGCGGTCATCCCCTCCAACAAGCCCAACGTCCGAGAGGACCACGGCTCGCGCCTGTACGCCACGCGCGAGGAGAAGGAGGACGCCCTCATCGCCAAGGTGGAGGAGGTCCACAAGTCCGGGCGGCCGATCCTCATCGGCACCCAGGACGTGGCCGAGTCCGAGCTGTTGGCCGGGCGTCTGCGCGATGCCGGGCTGGAGTGCGTGGTCCTCAACGCCAAGAACGACGCCGACGAGGCCGCCATCATCGCGGAGGCGGGCACCCACGGCGCCATCACGGTCTCCACCCAGATGGCCGGGCGCGGCACCGACATCCGGCTGGGCGGCAGCGACATGGCCGACCGCGAGCGGGTGGTGGAGACCGGCGGCCTGTACGTGATGGGCTTCGGCCGCTACCCCAGCAGCCGTCTGGACGGTCAGCTGCGCGGCCGCGCGGGGCGCCAGGGCGACCCGGGCGACTCCATCTTCTTCGTCAGCATGGACGACGACCTGGTGGTCAACCACGCCCCCGAGACCACGGGCTACCAGACCACCTCCGAGGGTGAGATCACCGACCAGGGCTGGCTGGCCATGATCGACCACGCGCAGCGCGTGGCCGAGGGGCAGCTGCTGGAGGTGCACCGCAACACCTGGCGGTACAACCAGCTGATCGACGTGCAGCGCGACGTGGTCCTGGAGCACCGGGAGATGGTGCTGACCGGGGACCAGGGCGACCGGCAGATCAGGGCGGACCGCAAGAAGCGGCACGAGGAGCTGCTGGAGGAGCTGGCCGGGAAGGGGTCCGGGGCCGCGGAGGGCGCCGAGGCGGAGGAGAACGCCGGGGACGCCGAGGGCACTGGAAACGGCGCCGACGCCGGGGCGGAGGAGTCCAACGAGGAGAAGGTCGCCCGGGCGGCCCGCCTCATCACCCTCTACCACCTGGACCGGGGCTGGACCGACCACAACGCCTTCCTGTCGGAGCTGCGCGAGGGCATCCACCTGCGCTTCCTGGGCCGTCGCGACCCGCTGGACGAGTTCAACCGCGACGCCGTGCCGGTCTTCAAGGGCTTCCTGGACGAGGCTCGGGCCCGGGCGGCCGAGAGCTTCGAGGAGCTGGAGGTCGTGGACGGCGAGCTGGACGTGAGCTCGGTGGGCGTCAAGCGTCCGTCGATGACGTGGACGTACATGGTGCACGACCACCCGTTCAGCTCCGCGTTCGAGACCCTGGTGGGCAGGCTCAAGGGCGGCCGGGGCAGCGGGAGCTGACCATTCCCCGCAGACGGATGCGCGGGTCGGGACCAAAGTCCCGGCCCGCGCATTACTTTTGTCAGCTACTCTGCTCGAAACGCCCCACAAGCCCGAAAACGGCATCGCCAATTGCTCCATCCGGGTTAACATGGCTGCGTTTTCAACGGAACCCGAGACGGTTGGGACGAAATTCACCGTGGTCCACGAGGTCGGTGCGCAGGAGAAGATCAGTTATGGACGGAACGACCGATTCGCGGGCGGTCCGGTGGGCGGGGGCAGTTTCTGGGTGGATGAGGACGGCCACCCGGTCGCCAAGATCGGCGGACCGAAGGAGTGGCGGCCCACACCCATGATCGACGTCCGGGTGGGCGACGTGTTCAGCGTCGGAGGGCAGGCGTGGAGGGTGACCGACATTGTCGACGCGGATACTCCCTCCGCATATCTGCTGGCCACGCGAATAAGTTGACTCCGGGCCCCGGGCGAACGCTCGGGGCCTTCGTTTTCCTTGTTCCGGTGGGGGCTGCAACCCCGTGCAACCTTTTACCGGAGGGGGATTGCCGAACCCCGGTTTTGTGACCGGCCGTCTTTTCGGGCGTCGACTGGCAAGGGTTTTGTTGCTTGTGTGGCCGGTGGGAACCCGGAGACTCCAGAGGTGACGCGACGGTCAAGAACGAGCATCGGCGCAGGTCACGGATGAGGGTGGCGTGCCCACCAGCGCGAATCGAGACGTTCCGGTTATCTGATGGAGGGTGTTCGTGTTACCGGTTCCTCGTTAACGTCTGTGGAGCAAGGCGCGCCCCGGCAGCGACCGCAGGGAGGCTCCCCCCACTCCCGGAGAGTCCACGGGCCGCTGCGCCCTGCCGTCCCAAGGCCGGTCCCAGGGGCTGTCCCCCGCCCCTGGGCCTGGCTGCCCCGCGTAGGCGGGACGGTCTCCTCCGTCCCTCGCGTCGCGCGCGGGGCCCCGTTCCGGCGCGTCCGCGCCTCCTTCGCCGGACGTCCGCCGTGTGCTGTCCCGACGCTTCCCCGACCTCTCCGTCCGCCGACGAGTAGATCCTGTTCCTCCCGAGCATGGAGGCCTGTCCACCCCGGTTCTCGTGGTGGGATCCGTGAACCCGGGTCTTGCGGTAGAACGCGTTTCAGTATTAGTCTCTGGAGGTGCCTGCCCCGGTGAGGGCGCCCGGCGGCTCGACCGCGGGGCGTCAGCGGACGGCAGGCGAGGACGGTCGTCCGTCGAAGTCGGATCGCGCCCCGACTCCGGCGGACGGCGTCCGCTCTCCTGACGGCCGCCCGCGCTCCGCCGTTAGGCGAGCAGGCGGCAGAGTTCGGCGAAGGTGGGGCACGGCCAGGCCAGGCGGCACCCCCGGCAGCGGTCCCCGTCGTCGTCCCCGTCGTCGGGGGCGTGCAGGTGCAGCAGGTCCACACAGATCCCGGCCAGGGCGGACACCTCCTCGCGCGCGTTCGCGTAGAAGGCGACGTCGTTGATCCGGGCCAGGGCGCTGGAGCGGCCCGAGGCCGGGATGCCGACCGTGTCCGGCTCCCAGGGGACCGCACGCGCCGAGCGCTCCCGGATGCCCAGAACGCACTGGAGCACTCTCGCGTGCTCGGAGGGGTGACCCCTCCCCGACGCTGGTCTGGTGAACGGCGACATCGCTGATCTCCCCCACCACGTGGATACGCGGGCTCACGTGGTAACACAGCGTATACCCAGCATTGCCCCTTGTCGCGACACGCGGAGGCGGGGCGGGAAAAGAGGGGGGAGAGGCGGCGGGCCGCCCGGGGGAGGGGCGGCCCGCCGGAAGGGGAGACGGATCCTTGTGGACGCGGGGACCCGCTAGCCGCAGCCTCCGCCGCAGTTGCAGGAGCCGCCGCTCTGACAGCCGCAGCCGCAGCCCGAACCGCAGCTGCACCCACGCAGGTCGGGGGTCGTGGTCATCCGGTGAGTCACAGTCCCTCCAAGGGGCTCGACAGCACCCGTGCGCGATCACGCCGGAGCCTCCCCGGTGGGAGGGGGCGTCACGGGCGCGTTTCCCGCAGGAGACCGTGCCCGTTCGCCGCCGCCGCCAACCGGGGCGTGTGCCGGCGCAGCCGGGCCCGGGCGCGCCCCGCGGTTCCCGCGGGGCGCACTGACCTGTGCTGAGGGCCGACCGGGATCAGGCGAAGAAGGTCGGTGCGACCGCCGGACGGCGTGTCATTCGGTAGAGCCAAACCTGGCCGACGAACATGACCGGAATTACGGGAACGAGGGTCGCCCACACGAACACCGCGGTCGTGGCGGGGATCGGCGCCGAGGGCAGCTCCGGTGCCGCCAGTGCCACGAGCAGGCCGGGGACGGCGATCGCCGCCGCCGACGTGTGCCGCGACAGCATCGGCCCCACCAGGCCGCTCGTCGCCACCAGGGCCGCCAGCAGCACCGCGGTCAGCGCCGCGGCGGGCCCGGGGGACAGGTCCGGGCCGCCGGGCAGCACGGCCGCCACCGCCGCCAGCGCCGCCGCCCCCAGGGCCAGACGCGCGAGCGGGCGCGTGTCCCGGGCGGCCACGTCCGCGCTCTCGGAGTCGGCGGGGCCGACCAGCCGCTCGGCCCCGAAGGCCGCGCCGCGCAACGCGAACAGCGCCGTGACGGCGACCGCGCAGAGCGGCGTGAACGCGCTCGCGGTGAGGCCGCCCGCGAGCAGACCCGCCACCACCAGGCCCCACGCGGCGGCCAGGGCCCAACTGCCCCCGACGAGCGCGCAGTCGCAGACCAGCCGCCAGCGTTCGCCGTCCACGCGGGCGCGCAGCCACAGCCCCGCGTCGCGGACCAGCCATCCGGCCAGCAGGACGGCGAGCACGGGCCACAGTTCGGCGACCGCGTGGTGCTCCAGGGCGGGGAACAGGCCCGCCAGGACCCCGACCGCGGCGACCAGCCACACCTCCGAGGCCAGGAAGTAGGGGGCGATGGCGGCGACCACGCGGCGGCGCTGCTCGGGACCGCGCGCCAGGCGCGGCATCAGCATGCCCAGGCCGATGTCGGCACCGGCCAGGACGAGGTAGCCCACGACGAGCAGGGCGAGGAGTGCGGAGGAGAGGAGGTCCATGGCTTGCGGCCTTCCGGGCTCAGTACGTGTGGACGGGGACGGCGGACCCACCGGGCTCCGCGGGGCCCTCGGGCGGCTGCGTGCGCTGCTCCGCCAGCGGCCCGCCCTCGGGGCCGCGCCGCGCGTAGCGCACCAGGAGCCAGTAGGTGACGGCGGCCAGGGCCGCGAAGGCGGCTGTGAAGAAACCGAAGGAGGCCACGGCCGCGACCGGGGACAGGGGGGTCACCGCGTCGGCCGTGGTCAGGTGGTGCACGACCGTCCACGGCTGGCGGTTGGTCTCCCGGAACACCCAGCCGCCGACGCTGGCCAGGTAGGGCAGGAACGGCGTCACCACCAGCGGGGCGAGGAACCACCTCCAGCGGTCGAGACCGCCGAGGGGCCAGGCCAGCAGCATGAGGGGGCCCAGGAGGAACACCAGCGCCCACGACGTCATCATCACCAGGTCGCCGGCCGTGTTGGCCGCCTCCAGGAGGGGGCCGCCCGGGTGCGCCGCCTCGATCGCCGCGATCTCCTCGGCGGTGTAGGTCAGCCCGCTCGTGGGCGGGTCCTGGCCGAACAGCCCGAACTGCACCCCGCCGAAGGCCGCCACGGGTATCGGCACGACGCACAGGACCAGCGTCGCGTGGCGGATACCGCGCCGGAAGACGCCGTGCGCGTCGTCGCGACGGACGAGGTGGTAGGCGCTGGTCGCCGCGACGACCAGGGCGCCGACCAGCAGGGAACCGGTGACGATGTGACCGAAGGCCAGCACGGCCGCCGGGTTGGTCATCAGCGCGACGGGGTCGGTCAGGTGCGCCACCCCGTCGACCATCTCGAAGCCCACGGGGTTGCGCAGGAAGCCGTTGGAGACCAGCACCCACCACGCCGAGGCGTACGCCGTCGCGGTGACCACGGCGAAGCAGGCCAGGTGCGCCCACCGGCCCATGCGGTCCCACCCAAAGATCCACAAACCCAGGAACGTGGACTCGACGAAGAACGCGGTCATCGTCTCCAGCGCCAGCGGAGCGGCGAAGGTGTAGCCGAACATCCCGTGCAGGCCGCTCCAGTTCAGCGCGAGCTGGAGTTCCATCACCAGCCCGGACAGGACGCCCATCCCGTAGTTGACCAGGTACAGGCCGCCCCAGAACCGCACGGCGGTCGTCCGGGAGCGGTCGCCGCGCAGGGCGGCGACCAGCTGGGTGGCGAGGAGGTAGGGGGCCAGCCCGAGGGTCAGGGCCACGAACATGTAGTGGGTGGCGGCGGTCAGCGCGAACTGGAGCCGCGCCAGCAGGAGGGGGTCTTCGAGCATCGTCGGGCCTCGCGTTCGGCGGTGGGAACGCGGTCAAGCATCCGACTGGGGCGAGGGCGGGCGCATCGTCCCGGCGGGGGCTCCTCGCCGCCCCCTCCGAGGGTAGGGGCGGCGGCGGAGGTACTCCCGCGGGCGTAGGGGACGACCCCGAGGCGGCCCCGGGGCGACCCCGGAAACGCTCCCGGGCGCACGCGGTCCGTCCTCACCGGCTCCACTTCGGGGTGACCAGGGCGGTCTCGTAGGCGATGACGACCAGCTGGGCGCGGTCGCGCACCCCCAGCTTGACCATGGCCCGGCTCACGTGGGTCTTGGCGGTGGCCGGGCTGAGCACGAGGTGGGCGGCGATCTCCTCGTTGGACAGTCCGCCGCCGACCAGGGCGACCACCTCGCGTTCGCGCTCGGTGAGCCCGTTCAGCCGGACCGACGGGTCGGGCGCGCTCGGCGGCCGGCGCGCGTAGTCGGCGATCAGCCGCCGGGTGATGCCCGGCGACAGCAGCGCCTCGCCGCCGTGCACCACCCGCACCGCCCGCAGCAGGTCCCCGGGCTCGGTGTCCTTGACCAGGAACCCGCTGGCGCCCGCGCGCAGCGCCTCGAAGATGTACTCGTCCAGGTCGAACGTGGTGAGGATGACGACCCGCGTCGCCTCCAGGGCGGGATCGGCCAGGATGCGCCCGGCGGCGGCCAGGCCGTCCACACCGGGCATGCGGATGTCCATGAGGACCACGTCCGGGCGTTCGGCGCGGGCCAGCCGGACGGCCGCTTCGCCGTCGGCGGCCTCGGCGACCACCTCGATGTCGGGGGCGCTGTCCAGCAGAGCGCGGAACCCCGCGCGTACCAGCGCCTGGTCGTCGGCGAGCAGTACCCGGATCAACGGGGCCTCGTTTCGTCGGTGTCGGGGGAGGGGACGGCCTGTGCCCCGCGGTCCGGTCCGGCGCCGTCGAGCGGGAGCCGGGCGCGCACCCGGAATCCTCCCTCCCGCAGGGGGCCCGCGTCCACCGTGCCGCCCACCAGGGCGGCGCGTTCGCGCATCCCGGTGATGCCGTTGCCCGCCGCCGGCGGCCCGACGGTCCCGGCGCCGTCGTCGGTGACCTCCACGACCAGCCAGGACGCGCGGTGCTCGATGCCCACCCGCGCCGAGGAGGCCCCGGAGTGGCGGACCACGTTCGTCAGCGCCTCCTGGACCGTGCGGTAGGCGGCCGACTCGGTGCTCACGGGCAGGTGCCCGGGCACACCGCTGACCTCCACGACCACGTCGATCCCCGCGCGGCGGGTGCCTTCGGCCAGCTCCTCCAGGCGGTCCAGCCCGGGGACCGGCGACCTCGGCGCGGCCTCGTCCACGGCGCGCAGCACGCCGAGCATGCCGCGCAGCTCGACCAGGGTGTCCTTGCTGGTCTGCTTGATGGTGGCCAGCGCCTCCGCGGCCCGCTGCGGCTCGGTCTCCATCAGGTACAGGGCGGTGCCCGCCTGCACGTTGATGAGGGAGATGTTGTGCGCGACCGTGTCGTGCACGTCCCGGGCCAGCCGGACGCGCTCCTCGGAGGCCCGGCGCAGCAGCTCCTCCTCCCGGGTGCGCAGGGACTCGGCCTCGCGCTCGTGGTCGGCCCGCAGGTACTCCTGCCGCCAGCGCACGACCTCGCCCGTGCACAGCAGGACGAGCACCCAGCCGACGATGCCGATCGCCTCGGGCCGGAAGGTCCCCGTCATGAGGAACTCGTAGCTGTTGACGGCCACGAACTGGCCCACGCCCAGCGTCCAGCCGAACACGCGGTACCCCCAGCGCACCAGGGTGTAGAGCATGACGGCGGTGCACAGCATGACCATGCCGTCGGGGAAGCCCAGGGGGTAGTACACGGTGGAGGCGACGACCGACACCAGCCCGGCCACGCACGGGTAGGCGGTGCGCCACAGGACGGCCAGGCAGGCCACCAGGATCAGCGCGTGGCCCCACGGCCAGGGGTTGACCGCCCCCGCCTCCCGCTGGAGCGCGCTGACCAGCGCCGTGCTGCCCGTGGAGGCGGCGAGCAGGCCGAACGCGAGCCAGACGTCGGTGCGCGCGGGGCGGAGGAGTAGTGCTGCCACAACCCCGACAGTACGGGGGACCCCTCGGGGAGGCCGTCACCCCGGGGGAGGGTTTTCCGGCGGTGGTCTACTCCCCGGGGAGTAGACCACCGCCGGGCTAGAAGACGTCGTCCGGCGGAGCCGGGGAGTCCACGGCGTCGGCGTCGCGCACGGGGGACCGGCCCGAGACGAAGCGGTCCAGCTCCCCGCCCTCCAGGAGGCGGGCCATCTCCGGGTCCCGGTGCGCCCGGCGGCCCAGCTCCTCCACGGGCAGCGGGCTGTGCGAGGCCGTCAGGACCAGGTTGCCGAACCGCCGCCCGCGCAGCACGCCAGGCTCGGCCGACAGCGCGGTGTGCGGCAGCGCCGTGCGCGCGGTCGCCACCTGGCCCCGGGTGTGGGCCAGGCCCCCGCCGTCGCCGATGTTGACCACCAGCATCCCGGTCGGCCGCAGGACGCGCGCCAGCTCGGCGTAGAACTCCGCCGACGTCAGCCGGGCCGGGGTGCGCGCGCCCGAGAACACGTCGCTGACCACCAGGTCCGCGCTGTCGGTGTGCCGGGCGGCGATCCACTCCCGGGCGTCGCCGACGCCCACGCGCAGCTGCGCCCTGCGGTCCCAGGGCAGCCGCCTGCGCACCATCTCGACCAGGGGCGCGTCCACGTCCACCGCGCGCTGCCGTGAGCCGGGGCGGGTGTGCGCCACGTAGCGGGCCAGCGTCAGCGCGCCCGCGCCCAGGTGCAGGGCGTCCACGGCCTCCTCCGGCGGCGCCACGAGGTCGGCCGCGTGCGCGATGCGGCGCATGTAGGAGAAGTCCAGGTAGGAGGGGTCGGCCAGGTCCACGTGGGACTGGGGCGTACCGTCCACGACCAGGAACCACGAGTCGGGCCGGTCGGCGTCGGCGAGCAGCTCCGTGCCCGGGTTCCCGTCGTGCACGGCGTCCTCGCCGTCCCCGCCGGGCGCCGCTTCCCTCCGCGCGCCGCGTCTGCCCACGTCCGCCTCCGTTCGTCGGCCCCAAGACTACGCACAGGCTCGAGCGAGCGTGTCCGTGATCGCGCTAGCCTGGGGAACCCAGGTTTTTTTGAGCCGCCAAGGTCTTTCTTGGCATTGCAGATTCCTTTGCTTATCCCACGAGGAGTGGCCGTGCTACTGCGGATGTCGACCCTGTTCCTGCGCACCCTGCGTGAGGACCCGGCGGACGCCGAGGTGCCGAGCCACAAGCTGCTGGTCCGGGGCGGGTTCGTGCGCCGGGCCGCACCCGGCGTCTACACCTGGCTGCCCCTGGGCAAGATCGTCCTGGAGAACGTCGCCCGGATCGTGCGCGAGGAGATGGACGCCATCGGCGCCCAGGAGGTGCTCCTGCCCGCGCTGCTGCCCCGCGAGTACTACGAGGCCACCGGGCGCTGGGAGGAGTACGGCGACACCCTGTTCCGCCTCAAGGACCGCAAGGGCGCCGACTACCTGCTCGGCCCCACCCACGAGGAGCTGTTCACACTCCTGGTCAAGGGGGAGTACTCCTCCTACAAGGACTTCCCGGTCACGCTGTACCAGATCCAGGAGAAGTTCCGCGACGAGGCGCGTCCCCGCGCGGGCGTGCTGCGCGGCCGCGAGTTCCACATGAAGGACTCCTACTCCTTCGACATCGACGACGAGGGCCTGCGCGCGTCCTACGCCGACCACCGCGCCGCCTACATCCGCGTCTTCGACCGGCTGGGCCTGGAGTACGTGATCGTGTCGGCCACGTCGGGCGCCATGGGCGGATCGGCCTCGGAGGAGTTCCTGGCCGTCGCCCCGACCGGCGAGGACACCTTCGTGCGCAGCACGGAGTCCGACTACGCCGCCAACGTCGAGGCCGTGGCCGTCCCGGCCCCCGAGGCGCTGCCGGTCGAGGGGCTGCCCGAGGCCGCGGTCCACCACACCCCGGACACCGCCACCATCCAGACCCTGGTGGACTTCCTCAACGGCGCCGGGCTGGGCCGCGACTTCAGCGAGGCCGACACCCTCAAGAACGTCCTGGTCAAGACCCGCGCGCCCGGTGCGAAGGAGTGGGAGCTGCTGGCCGTCGGCCTGCCCGGCGACCGTGAGGTGGACTTCAAGCGCCTGGAGGCGGCGCTGGAGCCCGCCGAGGTCGCCCTGCTGGAGGAGGCCGACTTCGCGGCCAACCCCTTCCTGGTCAAGGGCTACATCGGCCCCCGCGCGCTGCTGGACAACAAGGTCCGCTACCTGGTCGACCCCCGGGTGGTCACCGGCACCTCCTGGGTGACCGGTGCGGACGAGGCCGACCACCACGTCGTCGGACTGGTCGCGGGCCGCGACTTCGTCCCCGACGGCACCATCGACGTCGCCGAGGTGCGCGACGGCGACCCCTCGCCCGACGGCAGGGGGACCCTGTACACCGCGCGCGGCATCGAGATCGGCCACATCTTCCAGCTGGGCCGCAAGTACACCGACGCCTTCCAGGTGGACGCCCTGGGCCCCGACGGCAAGCCCCGGCGGATCACCATGGGCTCCTACGGCATCGGTGTCTCGCGCGCCGTCGCCGCGGTCGTCGAGCAGTCCCACGACGACAAGGGCGTCGTCTGGCCGCGCGAGGTGGCGCCCGCCGACGTGCACGTGGTCGGCACCGGCAAGGGAGAGCAGATCGAGGAGGCGCTGCGGATCGCCCGGGAGCTGGAGGCCAGGGGCCTGCGCGTCCTCGTGGACGACCGCAAGGGCGTCTCGCCCGGCGTCAAGTTCACCGACGCCGAACTCCTGGGCGTCCCCACCGGCGTCATCGTCGGCCGCGGCCTCAAGGACGGCCTGGTGGAGCTGCGCGACCGCGCCACCGGCGACCGCGAGGAGGTCGCCCTGGCCGAGATCGTGGACCGCGCCGTCGCCGCCTGCCGCGCGTAGCGGGTGACGGGAGGGGCGGGGTCCGCGAGGAGATCGCGGACCCCGCCCCTCCCGCCCGCGGCCTGTCGCTGGCACTCCCCGGGCCGCCCGCCGACACCACCGGCCCCGGCCTCCGTCGTGCCGTGGCCCCCGCGCGGACGGGACCGCTCGGCACCTGGGCCTGGACCCCCGTCGGAGAAGAGGCCCGCGCGGGCGGGGCCATCCGACACCGTGGCCAGGGGCTCGGTCCCGGCCGCCGGGCTAACCGGCCTCGTCGAAACCGGGCAGGGCGTCCAGCGCCCCGCCCCACTCCAGCAGGCGCACGGTCGTCTCCTGTAGCGCCCGGGCGCCGGTCACCCGCAGGTCGGTGTCCCGCGAGGCGGTCAGCCACAGGTGGGCGCGCGCGGCGGCCTGCTCCAGCCCCGCGGCGTAGGCGTCGACGGCCTCGTCGCCGTACTCGTCGGCGACCGGGTAGGAGGCCAGCGCGGGCGGCGGGTCCACGCCCCGCTCCACCGCCGCCGCGTGCAGCGCGTCCCGCAGCGCCTTGTGCTCGTGGGCGCTGCTCCCCGCGCGGTCGCGCCGGTCCTCGTCCTCGGCGGCCCCGCCGATGAACTCGTACCCGTACACGGCCGCGTGTTCGGCGCGCAGCGCCTCTGCCAGCGCCTGGGGACCGGCGTCCGGCTCCTCGCCGGCGGACGCGGGGCTCTCGCTCACCTTGCTACCTGCCTTCCGTCTGGGGGTGTGCGCCGCCACTACTCCTGGGCCAGCAGGTGGGCGTGCCCCGCCTCGCACGCGCCGATCGCGCTGATCAGCTGCGCCAGCGCGGAGTCGGTGACGGCGCCCGCCTGGTCCAGCCGGGCGCCGGTCGCCGCGGCCTCCAGTACGCACAGCGCCGCCGTCCCCGGCGCCGTCTCCGCGACGGGGGCCTCCTCGGGGGAGGAGGGGCCGCCGGAGGGCTCAGCGGAGGGGGAGGGGGTGTCCTCGGGCAGGGACTCCAGCAGCGCGTCCAGGTGGGAGAGGTGGTGTTCCAGGAACCGCTCCAGCAGTTCGACCGGCCCCGTCCCCTCGGCGACCGCGGCCTCGTAGCGCGCGATCATCCGCTCCTTCTCCCGGACCACCGCGCGCAGTACGTACACGTCCGGGGTCACGTCGGAGGGGTACCACTCGGTACCGCCGCACCCGGCCAGGCCCACGGCGCCCACAGCGGCCGTCGCGCCCAGCACCGTGCGACGGCTGACACAGCCGATCCCCACGCGCTCTCCCTCCCGTGCGGTGGGGACCGCCCGCGGCGGCCCCCCGGCCCCCATCCTTCCACGTCCCGTACCGCGCGGGGGACGCCGCCGCGTGGCCGCGCCCCGGAGGCCACGCGCCGACGCGCCCCGGCCACCGACGGCGACCTGGAGGGGTTCCGGGTGTGGATACCCTTGCAGCACAACCGCCGTCGCACGCGACGCGCGGTCGGCCCGCGTCCCCGCACCGGGGGGCGGGCCGCTGAAGTCGAAGACTACGTACAGAGCTGGACCGCCCCGTACACCGGCCCGAAGGCCGCGCGGGCGGGATCTTCGCCGTTGGAGGAGCAGGACCACATGGGAGCGCAGGCGCGCGAGGAGCGCATCGCCGAGCTGCTGGAGCCGGTACTGGCCGAGGCCGGACTGGACCTGGAGGCCGTCGAACTCACACCGGCCGGCAAGCGACGGGTGCTGCGCGTGGTCGTGGACTCCGACAACGGGGTCGACCTGGACACGGTCGGCGAGGTCAGCCAGGAGGTGAACACCCTGCTGGACTCCTCCGACGTCATGGGCGCGCAGCCCTACGTCCTGGAGGTCACCTCGCCCGGGGTGGACCGCCCGCTGACCCAGCCGAGGCACTGGCGCCGTTCCCGAGGCCGCCTGGTGATCGCCTCCCTCGCCGAGGGCGGCAAGGTCACCGGGCGCGTCACCGGCGCCGACGACGACGGGGTCACCCTGGACGTCGAGGGCCAGCCCCGCACCTTCACCCACGCCGAACTCGGCAAGGGCAGGGTCCAGGTGGAATTCCGCCACGATGCCGACACCGACGCGGCGGACTAGAGGGGGAGCCCCGTGGACATTGACATGAGCGTTCTGCGCAGCCTGGAACGCGAGAAGGACATCTCCGTCGAACTCGTGGCCAAGGCCATCGAGGACGCGCTTCTGATCGCCTACCACCGCGAGGAGGGCCCGGAGAAGCGGGCCCGCGTCGAGCTCAACCGCTCCACCGGCCACGTGACCGTGTGGGTGGCCGAGACCGACGAGGACGGCGAGTCCGTCGGCGAGTTCGACGGCACCCCCACCGGGTTCGGCCGCATCGCGACCTCCACCGCCAAGCAGGTCATCCTCCAGCGTCTGCGCGACGCCGAGGACGAGCTGACCCTGGGCGAGTTCGCCGGGCGCGAGCACGACATCGTCTCCGGCATCATCCAGCAGGGCAAGGACCCCCGCAACGTGCTGGTGGACCTCGGCAAGATCGAGGCGGTCCTGCCCCCGCAGGAGCAGGTGCCCACCGAGACCTACACCCACGGCGAGCGCCTGCGCGCCTACGTGGTGCAGGTCCGCAAGGGCCACCGCGGCCCCTCGGTCACCCTCTCGCGCACGCACCCCAACCTGGTGCGCAAGCTCTTCGAGCTGGAGGTCCCCGAGATCGCCGACGGCACCGTGGAGATCGCGGCGATCGCCCGGGAGGCGGGCCACCGCACCAAGATGGCCGTCCACTCCAACCGCGGCGGGGTCAACGCCAAGGGCGCCTGCATCGGCCCGCTCGGCAGCCGCGTCCGCAACGTCATGGCCGAACTCCACGGGGAGAAGATCGACATCGTCGACTACTCCGAGGACCCGGCCGTGTTCGTCGCCAACGCCCTGTCCCCGGCGCGGGTCAACTCCGTGGAAATCCTCGACATGGCCTCCCGCGTCGCCCGCGTGATCGTGCCCGACTACCAGCAGTCCCTCGCGATCGGCAAGGAGGGCCAGAACGCCCGTCTGGCCGCACGTCTGACCGGCTGGCGCATCGACATCCGCTCCGACGCCGAGCCCGCCGGTGAGCCGGAACGGGAGGGCGCCGCCGAGGGTGACGACACCGCCGCGACGGGCTGATCGGGTCGCGCTCATGCCTCGACGCGATAGGGTGGCCCATGACGGTCCCGACCGCCCCGTGCGTACCTGCGTGGGGTGTCGGTCGCGGGCAGTCCAGTCCGACCTCGTGCGGCTGGTGGCCGAGGGCACGGTCATCACGCCCGACACCCGGGGTCGTCTTCCGGGGCGCGGCGCCTACCTGCACCGCGATCGGCGGTGCTTCGAGCTCGCCGAACGGCGCAGGGCCTGGTCACGCGCCTACCGGAGGGGAGCGGGCGCCGACGGGTGGGACGTCTCACCCGTGGCGGCCCTGATCGACGCCGCCCCGCGTGGCGGATCGGGTCAACGTTCCCGATAGGGTTGGAATGTCTGGACCGACTTCTGGGTTGTACGGACCGAGGTCGGCGTCCAGTGCTGTGTCGGCACGCAGAAGCTGGCCCATTGTTGTGTAGCGATGAGGAAGCAGGTCGAGATTGCGATGAGCGCCTGATGAGTACGCAGCGATGAGTAACTCGAGCTAACGACGGTCCGGCACAAGCCCATGTCCCGGACCGAAGCTGAAGGAGAGTAGTGGCGAAGGTCCGGGTATATGAACTCGCCAAGGAGTTCGGTGTAGAGAGCAAGGCCGTTCTGGCCAAGCTCAACGAGATGGGTGAATTCGTCCGTTCGGCGTCCTCGACCATAGAGGCCCCCGTCGTACGACGCCTCCAGGAAGCTTTCAACAACGGTTCCGACGGCGGTCGCAAGGGTTCGGCTCCCAGGCCCGGCCCGCGTCCCGCCGCGGACAACGGTGCCGCCCCGAAGCCGGGTCCGGCCCCCAAGCCCGGCCCCAGGCCGAGCCCCGCGCCCAAGCCGAGCCCGCAGAGCGAGGCCGCTCCGCGTGCGAACGCGCCCAAGCCCGGCCCCAAGGCTCCCCGCGGCGAGGCCGGCGCCCGCCCCGGCGGCGCCCCCAAGCCCGGTGCCCCGGCGGGCCCCGGCGGCCGTTCCGAGGGCGGTCGTCCCGAGGGTGGCCGTCCCGAGGGTGGCCGTCCCGACCGCGCCCAGCGCGGCGGCGACCGTCCCGAGCGCGGTGAGCGCCCCGAGCGCGGCGACCGTTCCGAGCGCGGCGGGCCCCGTCCCGGCCCGCGCCCGTCCGGTCCCCGTCCGGGCAACAACCCGTTCGCGTCCAACGCCTCCGGCATGGGCTCCAAGTCGGCCGCCCCGCGGCCCGGCGGCGGTGCTCCGCGTCCGGGCGGTCCCCGTCCGGGTCCGCGTCCCGGTCCGCAGGGCGGCGGCGAGCAGCGCGCCCCGCGTCCCGGCGGTGCGGCGGGCGCTCCGCGTCCGGGCGGTCCCCGTCCGGGTCCGCGTCCCGGTCCGCAGGGCGGCGGCGAGCAGCGCGCCCCGCGTCCCGGCGGTGCGGCGGGCGCTCCGCGTCCGGGCGGTGCCGCGGGTCCCCCGCGTCCCGGTCCCCGGCCCGGCGGTCCGCGTCCCAGCCCGATGAACATGCCCTCGTCCCGTCCGGCCGCACCCGCGGGTGGCGGTCGCGGCGGTGGCGGCGGCCGTCCCGGCGGCGGCGGTGGCCGTGGCCGCGGGGGAGCCCCCGCGGGTTCCGGTCCGCGTCCCGGCGGTGTCGGCGGTGGCGGCGGTCGTCCGGGTGGCTTCGGTGGCCGTCCCGGCGGCGGTGGCCGCGGTCGCGGCGGCGGTACGGCCGGTGCGTTCGGACGCCCCGGCGGCCGTCCCGGACGTGCCCGCAAGTCCAAGAAGCAGCGGCGCCAGGAGTTCCACGACTTCCAGGCCCCGTCGTTCGGCGGCGTCAAGATCCCGAGCGGCAACGACCAGACCATCCGCCTGTCCCGCGGCGCCTCGCTGTCGGACTTCGGCGACAAGATCGACGTCAACCCGGCGTCGCTCGTCCAGGTGATGATGCACCTGGGTGAGATGGTCACCGCGACCCAGTCCCTTCCGGACGAGACCCTGATGCTGCTGGGCGAGGAGCTCAAGTACAGGATCGAGGTCGTCAGCCCGGAGGACGAGGACCGCGAGCTGCTGGAGTCCTTCTCCATCGAGTTCGGCGAGGACGAGGGCACCGCGGAGGACCTGCGTCCGCGTCCGCCGGTGGTCACCGTCATGGGTCACGTCGACCACGGTAAGACCCGACTGCTGGACACCATCCGCAAGACCAACGTCGTCAGCGGCGAGGCCGGCGGTATCACCCAGCACATCGGTGCCTACCAGGTCGCCACCGAGGTGGACGGCGAAGAGCGCAAGATCACCTTCATCGACACCCCGGGTCACGAGGCGTTCACCGCCATGCGTGCCCGCGGTGCCAAGGTCACCGACATCGCGGTGCTGGTCGTGGCCGCCGACGACGGCGTCAAGCCGCAGACGGCGGAGGCCATCGACCACGCCAAGGCGGCCGAGGTGCCGATCGTGGTCGCGGTCAACAAGATCGACGTCGAGGGCGCCGACCCGCAGCGGGTCCGCGCGCAGCTCACCGAGTACGGCCTGGTGGCCGAGGAGTACGGCGGCGACGTCCAGTTCGTGGACATCTCCGCACTCAAGGGCGACAACATCGACGCCCTGCTCGAGTCGATCGTGCTGACCTCCGACGCAGCGCTCGATCTCCAGGCCAACCCGGAGATGGACGCGCAGGGTCTGGCCATCGAGGCCTACCTGGACCGCGGTCGCGGTTCCATGGCCACGGTGCTGGTCCAGCGCGGCACGCTCAACGTCGGTGACTCGATCGTCTGCGGTGACGCCTTCGGCCGCGTCCGCGCCATGCTCGACGAGCACGGCCAGAACGTGCAGAGCGCCGAGCCGTCCCGTCCGGTGCAGGTGCTGGGTCTGACCAACGTTCCCAGCGCCGGTGACAACTTCCTGGTCGTCAAGGACGACCGGGTGGCGCGGCAGATCGCCCAGCAGCGCGAGGCGCGCGAGCGCTTCGCCCAGCAGGCGCGTTCGGCCCGCCGGGTCACCCTCGACAACTGGCAGAACGCCCTGAAGGAGGGCGAGCGCTCCGAGCTGCTCCTCCTCATCAAGGGTGACATGTCCGGTTCCGTCGAGGCGCTGGAGGAGTCCCTGCTCAAGATCGACGCCGGTGGCGACGAGGTGAGCATCCGGGTCATCGGGCGCGGTGTCGGTGCGATCACGCAGAACGACATCAACCTGGCGGCCTCCGCCGAGGCGATCATCGTCGGCTTCAACGTTCGGCCCGAGGGCAAGAACAGCGAGCTGGCCGACCGCATGGGCGTGGACATCCGGTACTACTCGGTGATCTACCAGGCCATCGACGAGGTCGAGGCCGCGGTCAAGGGTCTGCTCAAGCCGATCTACGAAGAGGTCCAGCTCGGCAGCGCGGAGATCCGCGAGGTCTTCAAGGTGCCGCGGATCGGCAACATCGCCGGTTCGATCGTCCGCAGCGGCCTGATCCGCCGCAACTCCAAGGCGCGGCTCATCCGCGACGGGGTCGTCATCTCCGAGAACCTCAACGTGGAGTCCCTGCGTCGGTTCAAGGACGACGCGACCGAGGTCCGCGAGGGCTTCGAGTGCGGTATCGGCGTCGGCTACAACGACCTGCGTGTCGAGGACGTCATCGAGACGTACGAGATGCAGGAGAAGCCCCGCGACTGATCCTCGCGGAGCATGACCAGACGGGGCCCCGGCCGTGCGGCCGGGGCCCCGCGTTTCACGCCGCCGACAGCGGCGGACAACTCCACACACCACAGGTGATCACTTGTACGTTGGGGCGCTGACCCTGGACGTCCTTCTCGGTGACGTCCACTCGCTCAAACAGAAGCGTTCGCTGGTCCGACCCGTCGTCTCCGAGCTGCGCCGCAAGTTCTCGGTCTCGGTCTCCGAGGCGGGAGACCAGGACCTGTACCGCCGGGCCAAGATCGGTGTCGCGGTGGTCGCGCCGACGGCGGCGCACGCCCGGGAGCTGATGGACTCCTGCGAGAGCTTCGTCGCGGGCCGTCCCGAACTGGAGCTGCTCTCCGCCAGGCAGCGGCTCTTCAACGAAGAGGAAGACTGACGATGGTTGACGCCGCACGCGCGCGCAAGATCGCCGACCGCATCCAGCGCATCGTCGCCGAGATGCTGGACCGGCGCATCAAGGACCCGCGCCTGGGATTCGTCACCGTGACCGACGCGCGCATCACCGCCGACCTGCGGGACGCCACGGTGTACTACACGGTGTTCGGCACCCCGGACGAGAAGGCCGCCTCCGCCGCCGCCCTGGAGAGCGCCAAGGGCGTGATCCGCAGCGAGGTGGGACGCCAGACCGGCATCCGGCACACGCCGAGCCTGGCCTTCGTCGTCGACGAGGTGCAGGAGAACGCCCAGCACATCGAGGAACTCCTGCTCAAGGCGCGCCAGTCGGACGCGGAGCTGGCCGAGAGGGCCAGCGGTGCCAAGCCCGCGGGCGAGGCCGACCCCTACCGGGCGCCCCGCGAGGACGAGCGCGACGAGGACGAGTAACACCCCCGGCGGCGGCGCGGACCGCGCCGCCGCCCTTCACCCCGAGGGAGCACCATGGCCGAGAGCGGCGTCGTGGTCGTCGACAAGCCCGCCGACTGGACCTCGCACGACGTGGTCGCCAGGACGCGCGGGCTCGCGCGCACCCGCAGGGTCGGCCACGCGGGGACCCTGGACCCGATGGCCACCGGGGTCCTGGTGCTGGGCATCGAGAAGGGCACCAAGCTCCTGGGCCACCTGACCCTGACGGAGAAGGTCTACGAGGCGACGATCCGCCTCGGTCTGACGACCAACACCGACGACGCCGAGGGCGAGCCCCTCGTGCGCGCGGACGCCTCCGGGGTCGGAGAGGAGGCCGTGCGCGCCGCCGTCGGCAGGCTCACCGGGCAGATCCAGCAGATTCCGCCCCAAGTCAGCGCGATCAAGGTGGACGGCAAGCGCGCCTACAAGTCGGCGCGCGAGGGCAAGGAGGTGGCCCTCAAGGCCCGCACGGTCACCGTCGCGGAGTTCACGGTCACCGACGTGCGCCGGGTCCTTGACGCCGACGGGGAGTTCGTGGACGTGGACGCCTCCGTCACCTGCTCCAGCGGCACCTACATCCGTGCGCTGGCCCGTGACATGGGCGCCGACCTGGGCGTGGGCGGGCACCTGACGGCGCTGCGGCGTACCAGGGTGGGCCCCTACGACCTGTCCCGGGCGCGCACGCTGGACGAGCTGGCCGAGGAGTTCACGCAGGTCCCGCTGGCCGAGGCCGTGGCCGCGGCCTTCCCGGCGCGCGCCCTGAGCGGGGACGAGGAGCAGCGGATCCGGCACGGCAACCGGATCGAGCCGGACGAGTCCGGAAGCGGCCCGGTCGGCCTCTTCGCCCAGGACGGCCGCGTCATCGCCCTGGGGGAGAACCGCCGCGACCACATGAAGCCCGTGGTGGTCTTCGAACCCGCCTGACCCCGCGCGGACCCGCCCGGTCAGGCGGTCCCCAGGAACCGGGCGAGGGCCGCGGTCAGCTCGCCGGGGCGCTCCACGGACGGCAGGTGGCCGGTGTCGGGCATCTCCAGCAGCCGCGCCCCGGGCACGCCCCCGGCGTACAGGTCCGCGACCTCCCGTACCTGGGCGATCTCCGACATCCCCTTCACCACCAGCGTCGGCACGGCGATCTCGCCCAGGCGGTCGCTGGCTGGCCGCTCCGGCCAGCGGGTGGTGGCGACCGGCCCGGACCACTCGCGGGCGAACATCTCGCGCAGCATGAGCAGCACCAGGTCCCAGGCCTCCGGCGGCAGGTCCTCGGGCACCCGCCCGGGGCCCAGCACCATGAACCGGGCCTGGGCCTCGGCCATCGCCGCCACGTCCCCGGGATCGGGGTCGGCGCGTCCCGCCCGGTACACCTCCAGGCGTTCGTGGGGGACGGCGCCCAGCACCATCTTGCGCGCCTCGCGCACGAAGACCTCCGGCCACTCGTGCCCTGACATTCCCGGACAGACCAGGGCCAGTGCCCCCACCCGTTCCGGGGCGGCCAGCGCCGCGTCCACGCAGTAGGCGCCCCCGAAGGAGGCGCCGACCAGGGTCGCCCGGTCGATCTCCAGGGCGTCCATGAGGGCCAGCAGGTCCTCGTGGTGGTCGACGGGGCCCTCGTGGTCGGCGGAGCCGCCGTGGCCGCGCCAGTCGTAGCGGACCACCCGGTGGGTCTTCGCGAACTCGGTGAACTGGTGGTCCCACATGCGCCGGTCGGCCACACCGGCGTGCACGAAAACGATCGCGGGACCGGAACCGGCCTCGTCGTACGCCAGTCGGGTCGCACCCGTGTCGATCATCGCCATCGGTGCACGGTAACCGCCCCGCGCACGTGTGCCAACCCGGCTCCGCCGCGGGCGGAGCCCGGCGTCCTCCAGTTCCTCCCGGGCGACGGGACTTCCCGTAACCGCCATACGAAGAGAGCGGACTGGCGTGAATGATGTACAACCCGCGACACGATTGGCTGGAATTCACGCCATGACGACGCTTCCGCTGGCCGAGGCCAGAAACAACCTGTCCAAGATCGTCGATGAGGTGGAGAGAACGCACGACGCCGTCACCATCACCCGCAACGGCAGGCCCAGTGCCGTGGTGATCTCCGTGGACGACTACGAGTCGATGATGGAGACCTTCGCCCTTCTGGACAGTCCGGAGGAGCAGGCGAGTCTGGCCCGGGCGAAGGAGGAGTACGAACGCGGGGACGTGGTCACCGGTGACGAGATGGCCGAGCTCATGCGAGAACGTGCGCGCAGGGAGACGGAAACGTGAGCGACCGGTACGAAATCGTCCTGGCCCGTACCGCGCGCCGTGCCCTGTCCGAGACGTTGCCTGACAAGGTGGCCACGGCGGCATGGGAGCTGATTCGGGGAGACCTCAGGGAGAACCCCCGCAAAGTGGGGAAACGACTCAATCCCCCCTACGGTCAGGAACGGGTCGCCCGCCGTGCCACTTACAGGATTCGATTCGGCATAGACGACGACAAGGGCGTCATCGTCGTCTGCGACATTCGGGGGCGGGCCGACGCCTACCACTACTCGGTCGGGCGCTGACCTTCGGTATCCGCTGGAGCGGTGGTCCGGCGTGTGCTGGGCCACACACCCCTTGTGTCGGTGGGGGACCCGCGGACGTGGCACCCTTGGTTCGTGCGGGTTCCGGGCGCGCTGGGCGCCACGGGCTCCGCGCGGACCACGAGCAGCGACGAGCAGGGGAGCCGGACGTGCGGCGATGGGACGGGCTGGAGGGCGTTCCCTCCGGGTGGGGGCGCTCCGTGGTGGCGGTCGGCGTGTTCGACGGAGTGCACCGTGGCCACCAGGCCATCCTGGAGACCGCGGTCGGGCACGGGCGCGAACTCGGCCTCCCGGTCACCGTGGTGACCTTCGACCCCCACCCGCAGACGGTGCTGCGCGGCACCACCCCGCCGGTGCTCACCCCCCTGGAGCGGCGGGTGGAGCTGCTGACCGAGTACGGCGCCGACGCCGTGTGCGTCCTGCCCTTCACCAAGGACCTGTCCTCCCTGACCCCGGAGGAGTTCGTCCAGCGCGTCCTGGTCGACCGCCTGCACGCCGCGGCCGTGGTCGTGGGCGAGGACTTCCGCTTCGGCCACCGCGCCTCGGGCGACGTCGCCGCGCTGGCCGCGCTGGGCGCCGAGTACGGCTTCACCGCCGACGGGGTCGCCCTGGTCGCGGACGGCGACACCATCACCTCCACGCGCGTGCGGGGGCTGCTCGCCGAGGGCGACGTGGCCGGGGCCGCCGAGCTGCTGGGCCGCCCGCACCGGGTCGGGGGCGAGGTCGTGCACGGCGCCGCGCGCGGCCGCGAGCTGCTGGGCTTCCCCACCGCCAACATGGACCTGCTCCCCGACACCGCCGTCCCCGGCGACGGCGTCTACGCGGGCTGGCTCCACCGCTCCGAGCCCGCCCCGGGGCAGGAGTCGCGCTGGCCCGCCGCCATCTCCGTGGGCAGCAACCCCACGTTCGACGGCGCCGAGCGCACCGTGGAGGCCTACGCCCTGGACCGCGACGACCTGGACCTGTACGGGCTGCGCATGACGGTGGACTTCACGGTGCACATCCGCGGTCAGGAGCGCTTCGACAGCATCGACGAGCTGATCGTCGCCATGCGCCGGGACGTCGACCGCTGCCGCGAGGTCCTGCGCGCCGGGTAGGGCGCGGAGCGGGGGAGACCCCACCCGTGCCCGGCCACGGTCCGCCACCTCGTGCTCTGCGGTAGGGTGGTCGTTGTCCACGTGTGCCCACGGCCGGTCGCCTCCGCGCGTACCGTCGCCGGGGGAGCGCGGCGCACCCACGCCGTCGGCGGCGGGCCGCGCACCACACGCGACGGTGACTGTTCGTACGCGCGGTCACCGCGTCTGTTCCCGGTCGCGCACCGGGTTCCACACCGCGTACCGACTTTCCAGTGAAGGAGCGACGTGTCGATCGACACCGCCACCAAAGAGAAGATCATCGCCGAGTACGCCACCGGCGAGGGTGACACCGGTTCCCCCGAGGTCCAGGTCGCGCTGCTCACGCACCGCATCACCGAGCTGACCGAGCACCTCAAGGGCCACAAGCACGACCACCACAGCCGCCGCGGCCTGCTGCTGATGGTCGGTCGCCGCCGCCGTCTGCTCAAGTACATCGCCAAGCAGGACATCACCCGTTACCGCTCGCTCATCGAGCGTCTGGGTCTGCGCCGCTAGGTTGTCGGCGGGAGTGGCTTCGGCCGCTCCCGCTTTGTTAGTAAGGTGTGACACGACGGTGGTCATGCGCCGCCGTCCACCCCGGTTCCACAGTGAGAACCACCCGCTCCCCACCCCGGCGCAGAGTCGGGGCCGGTCCTCGGTAGTGGTCCCCGGACATTCCCCTCAGGGCATGCCGTGGGCTTCGATCGATGACCGGCCGTCATCAACTCCGGGGCACGGACGCGGGAAGACGAACAACGAGCGCCGGCACGCCTCGCGTGCCGGGCGCCACGAACGCGAACACGTGTAGTAGGAGGTCGCCCATGGAGGGCGTGTACTCGGCCGAAGCCGTCATCGACAACGGCTCCTTCGGCACCCGCACCATCCGCTTCGAGACCGGTCGCCTGGCCCGCCAGGCCGCCGGATCGGCCACGGTGTACCTGGACGACGAGACGGTCGTCCTGTCCGCCACCACCGCCTCGAAGCGCCCCAAGGAGAACCTCGACTTCTTCCCCCTGACGGTGGACGTCGAGGAGCGCATGTACGCCGCGGGCCGCATCCCCGGCTCCTTCTTCCGGCGTGAGGGCCGTCCCTCCGAGGACGCCATCCTCACCTGCCGCCTGATCGACCGGCCGCTGCGCCCGTCGTTCAGGAAGGGCCTGCGCAACGAGATCCAGATCGTCGAGACGGTCCTGGCCCTGCACCCCGAGCACCTGTACGACGTCGTCGCCATCAACGCGGCCTCGATGTCCACCCAGATCGCCGGGCTGCCCTTCTCCGGCCCGATCGGCGGCGTGCGCGTCGCCCTCATCGACGGCCAGTGGGTGGGCTTCCCGACCCACGCCGAGCTGGAGAACGCCACCTTCGACATGGTGGTCGCCGGTCGCGTCCTGGCCGACGGCGACGTCGCCATCATGATGGTGGAGGCCGAGTCCACGGTCCGCACCCTCAAGCTGGTCGCCGAGGGGGCCGTCGGCCCCAACGAGCAGACCGTCGCCGAGGGCCTGGAGGCCGCCAAGCCCTTCATCAAGGTCCTGTGCAAGGCCCAGCAGGCCGTCGCCGACCAGACCAGCCGCGAGCAGGGCGAGTTCCCGATCTTCCTCGACTACGAGGACGACGTGTACGTCGCCGTCGAGGGCGCCGTCCGCGAGGAGCTGTCCAAGGCGCTGACCATCGCGGACAAGCAGGACCGCGAGGCCGAGCTGGACCGCGTCAAGGCCTCGGCCGCCGAGAAGCTCGCCGAGGACTTCGAGGGCCGCGAGAAGGAGATCGGCGCCGCCTTCCGCTCCCTGAGCAAGCAGCTCATGCGCGAGCGCGTGCTGCGCGACGGGATCCGCATCGACGGCCGCGGCCCCAAGGACATCCGCCAGCTGAGCGCCGAGGTCGGCGTCCTGCCGCGGGTGCACGGCTCGGCCCTCTTCGAGCGCGGCGAGACCCAGATCATGGGTGTCACCACGCTCAACATGCTGCGCATGGAGCAGACGGTTGACACGCTCAACCCGGACAAGACCAAGCGCTACATGCACAACTACAACTTCCCGCCCTACTCCACCGGTGAGACCGGTCGGGTGGGCTCGCCCAAGCGGCGCGAGATCGGGCACGGCGCCCTCGCTGAGCGCGCCCTGCTCCCGGTCCTGCCCGCCCGCGAGGAGTTCCCCTACGCCATCCGTCAGGTGTCGGAGGCCCTGGGCTCCAACGGCTCCACCTCGATGGGTTCGGTCTGCGCCTCCACCATGTCCCTGATGGCGGCCGGCGTGCCCCTCAAGGAGATGGTGTCGGGCATCGCCATGGGCCTGATCAGCGAGGGCGACGAGTTCGTCACCCTCACCGACATCCTGGGCGCCGAGGACGCGTTCGGCGACATGGACTTCAAGGTCGCCGGTACCCGCGAGCTCATCACGGCCCTGCAGCTGGACACCAAGCTCGACGGCATCCCCGCCGAGCAGCTGGCGCTCGCGCTCCAGCAGGCCCGCGGCGCCCGCCTGGCCATCCTCGACGTCATGCAGGAGGCCATCGAGCGCCCGGCCGAGATGAGCCCGAACGCTCCGCGCATCCTCACCGTCAAGGTCCCGGTGGAGAAGATCGGCGAGGTCATCGGCCCCAAGGGCAAGATGATCAACTCGATCCAGGACGACACCGGCGCCGAGATCACCATCGAGGACGACGGCACGATCTACATCGGCGCCACCGACGGCCCCTCGGCCGAGGCCGCGCGGGACACGATCAACCAGATCGCCAACCCGACGATGCCCGAGGTCGGCGACCGCTACCTGGGCACCGTCGTCAAGACGACCACGTTCGGCGCGTTCGTGTCGCTGCTGCCCGGCAAGGACGGCCTGCTGCACATCTCGCAGATCCGCAAGCTGCACGGCGGCAAGCGGATCGAGAACCTCGACGACGTGATCAGCATCGGCGAGAAGATCCAGGTCGAGATCCGCGAGATCGACGACCGCGGCAAGCTGTCGCTGGTCCCGGTCGAGGTCGTGGAGGCCGAGTCGGCCCAGGCCGCTCCCGCGGCTCCCGCCGCTGAGGACGAGGGCTCCCCGGCCGAGGAGGACGGCGGCGACAAGAACGGCGGGGACGCCCCGCGCCGTCGCCGCCGCCGCAGCTCGGGCGGGCGTTCGGAGAACACCTGATCCTGACCGACGCCGGGGCGGTCGCACCTTGGGTGCGGCCGCCCCGGCGCGTATCCTCGGCCGGAACCGCCGGGTGGACCGGCCACCGACGTCCCGACGAAGAAGAAGGATCCATGAGCTCTGTCCCCATCGCCGCCGAGCAGGACCCGGACACGACCGTGACGCTGCTGGAGCCGGACGGCGGTACCGGACTGGTGCGCCGCACGGTGCTCCCCGGCGGCCTGCGCGTGGTCACCGAGGCCGTGCCGGGCGTGCGCTCCGCCGCGTTCGGGATCTCGGCGACCACGGGTTCCCGCGACGAGGACTCCGCGCACGCGGGCTCGGCGCACTTCCTGGAGCACCTGCTGTTCAAGGGGACCAAGGAGCGCTCGGCGCTGGAGATCTCCGCGCTGCTGGACGGTGTGGGCGCCGACCACAACGCCTACACCACCAAGGAGCACACCTGCTACTACGCGAAGGTGCTCGACCGCGACCTGCCGCTGGCCGTCGACGTCATCGGTGACATGGTGGCCAATTCGGTGCTCGACGAGGGCGAGGTGGAGACCGAGCGGGGCGTGATCCTGGAGGAGATCGCCATGTACGAGGACGAGCCCGCCGACCTGGTGGACGACGTCTTCGCGGCGCACTTCTTCGGCGACTCGCCGCTGGGCCGACCGATCCTGGGCACCACCGACACCATCGAGGCGCTCTCCCGCGACCGCATCGCCGAGCAGTACCGCGACGCCTACGTGCCCGGCGAGCTGATCGTGACCGCGGCGGGCAGCCTGGACCACGACCGGGTGGTGGAGCAGGTCCGCGCGCTGTTCGCCGAGCACTCGGCCGCCGCCGGGGACGCCCGCCCCGCGCGTCCCCGCATCGGCGGCTCGCCGGTCGCCACCTACGGCGGCACGGTGGTGCAGTCGCGCGAGACCGAGCAGGCGCACATCATCCTGGGGTCGGAGGGGCTCTGCCGCACCGACCCGCGGTGGCACGCGCTGCGGCTGCTCAGCGCAGCCCTGGGCGGCGGGATGTCCTCGCGCCTGTTCCAGGAGGTGCGCGAGAAGCGCGGCCTGGCCTACGCGGTGCACGCCTACAACGCCGACTACGCCGACACCGGCAGCTTCCAGATCTACGCGGGCTGCCTGCCGGACAAGGCCGACGAGGTCATCGGGGTGTGCCGCGAGGAACTGGCGAAGGTGGCCGCCTCGGGCATCACCGAGGAGGAGCTGGCCCGGGCCAAGGGCCAGATCCAGGGGTCGCTGGTGCTGGGCAGCGAGGGCACCAACGCGAGGATGGGGCGGCTGCTCTCGCACGAGCTGAACAGGCCCGGGCACTACTCGATCGACGAGAGCCTGGCGCTGTTCGACGCGGTGACCGGCGCGGAGGTGGCCGAGGTGGCCGCCGACCTGCTGTCGCGGCCGCGCGCGCTGGCCGTGATCGGCCCCTACGCGGCCGACCGGGTCTTCTGATGTGACGTAGGCGGCCCCGGGCCGCTCCGCGCGGGCGGAGCGACCCGGGGCCGTCGCGTTCGGTCCTCAGGCGGTGAGCCCGCGCACCAGGTCGCCGCGGGCCCGGGCCACCCGCGAGCGGATCGTGCCCACGGGCACGTCCGCCAGCCGGGCGGCCTCGGCGTAGGACAGGCCCTCCACCTGGGTGAGGACGAACGCCTGCCGCCGTTCGGCCGCGAGGCCGTCCAGCAGGCACAGCAGGGCCACGTGCTCGTCGAACCGGACGGCCCGGGCGGGCAGCAGGTCCCAGTCGGCGTGGTGCACGCAGTCGGGGCGGGCCGCGTCGTGGCGGTAGCGGTCGGCGACGGTGTTGCGGGCGATGGCCAGCAGCCAGGTCCGCGCCGGGGCGCGTCCGGCGAACCGCGGCAGGCCGCGCAGGGCCCGCAGGTAGGTCTCCTGGCTCAGCTCCTCGACGCGGTCGGGGTGGACCCTGCGGGCGATGTAGCGGGCGACGTCGGGACGGGTGCGCCGGACGAACGCGTCGAGCGCGGCGGCCGAGCCCTCACGGGCGGCGAGCGCCAGCCGGTCGAGCTCGCCGTCCCGCTCATGCGCGCGCTCCTCCGCGTGCGGGGGCTCCTCCGACCGGACCGGTCCCTCCGCGAGGACGGGTCCTTCCGGACGGACCGGTTCCTCTGGAAGGCCGGGTTCCTCCGGACGGGCGTGCCCCCGCGGGAGAGCGGTGCCCTTCGCGGAGGCGGGCCCGTCCTCGCGAGCGGGCTCGTCCGCTTCGACCGCCGCGGGGGGCGGCGGGTCGGTGCGGTGGTCGCGCCGCGGACGGCACGACAGGCGGTCGGGGTGGGAACGGCGCGCCCGTGCCGGGCGCTGCTCCTGGAAGACGGTGTCGGTGGGCATCGGTGCTCCGGGTTCCGGCGTGCACCAGCGGCCCGGCGGCCGGTGGCCTCGGGCGGTGGTGCGCGCGGTGACGGGAGCGTGCGCGGCCGGTCCCCGACGGGGGGACCGGTCCTGGGCACGCGGGGACCGGACGCGTCTCCCCGGACGTGCGCGCGTGGGCGCGGCGGTGCGGAGGACGCGGCGTGAGGGCGCTGACCCGGGTGCCCGCGCCCGCCCGGGCGGAGCCGGGACCGCGCGGCCGTTCCCTCCGTGGGCACGGCGCGGCGCGAGGACGGCTCGGAGCCGGTCCCCGCGGAGCCCGCCGTCGGGGTGGAAGGCGCGCTGGCGGTGCGGGTGCGGGCAGGGGCCGGGTCAGCGGCCCGGGCGTGTTCGCGGGCGCCGACCGCCGCGCGGCGGTCGGCGGTGCGGTCGAACACGGCCTACTACGCCGCGGGCGGTCCCCGCAGAACCAGGCTGTGTCGGAGGTAGGGCGCGGCCGGGGCGGGCGTCCGGCGCTCGGGGAGCGGGGCCGAGGGCACCCGTTCGGGCACCAGCCGCGGGACCGCGAGCACCAGGACGGGCAGCAGCGCGGCGGCGGCCAGGCGCAGGTAGGCGAAGAGCGCCGCCTCGCCCTGGCGCAGCCACCAGGCGCACACGGCGCCCGCCACGAGGTGGGCGACGAGCATCCGGGCGCCGCCCGAGGCGGCCTCGACGGCGGCGGGGTCGGCCGCGTGGGCGCCGTGGGCTCCCGCCGCCTGTGCCGTGGAGAAGACCAGGTGCAGGGCCAGCTGGCCCCACGCCATCCATCCGGCGATCGCGCCGAGTCCGCGCTCGCGGCCGGTCGCGGCCCAGGCGGAGGCGTAGACCAGGGCGGCGCCGACGAGCAGTCCGCCCAGTGGGACGGCGTGCTCGGAGGACAGCGCGTGGCCGCCCACGGACACGGCGGAGCACACCGAGGCGAACACCCCGGCGCGGGCCGCGCGCAGGGGTGGCCGCTCCGTCATCTGGATCCTTCCGAAAAACTCTGGACTTCAGACCAGGGAGGAATCGGACTCCCGCGGAGCAAGACGGGAAACGGTGGTTCGTCCCTGGGTGGATCACCGCCCACCAGAATCACCGAATCCGCGGAGCAACGCCGGAACCGGTGCTAGCCTAACTCGCGTCGGCTCAGACGAGAACCGAGTCGGCCTACCGCCGGGCTGGCGGGAAGTGATGTCTGTGGAGCTGATGTAAGACCGATGGGCGGCACCCCGTCCCCCGCCGTTAGTTCGGGTCGGCAACCGGCTACGAAGCAGAAAGCTCAACCCGTGAGGGAAGAATCTCCCCGCTTCAGCTGGGAGAGAAGTCAACGTCGCACCCGTTCCGGGCCTCCGCCCGGGGGGCGGGCCGAACGGTCGGCCGCGCGGCGGGGACCGCGTACCGCGCTCGCGGAAGCGACCCCATACGGCCCCGGAGGCCGGAACCGGTCGCCGGGGCCGGGGCCTCACCCCTCCAGCAGGGCCTGCCCCACGTACCCTCCCTCCTCGCAGCCCGGCGGGACGGCGAACACCGCCGAGCCCACGGCGGTCACCCACTCGTTGAGCAGGTCCAGCTCGTCCAGGCGCCGCTGGATGGGCACGAACTGGCGCAGCGGGTCGGCCTGGAAGGAGGCGAACAGCAGCCCCGCCTCCTCGCCGCCCGAGCCGCGCTCGTCGTAGTTGTAGGCGCGCCGGAAGATCCGCTGGTCCGGGTCGTCGGTGCGGGCCCGCCTGATGTGCGCGAAGTCCGCGATGACGGTCAGCCCGGAGGCGTCCGTGGCCTCCAGGTCCGCCTCGTCGTGTTCCTCGGTACCGGTCAGCGGCGCGCCGTTGTCCAGGCGGCGGCCGATGACCGCCTCGCGGGCGGGCCGGTCCAGCTCGTCCCAGGTGTCCAGGTGGGTGGCGATACGGCGCAGCACCAGGCTCGTGCCTCCCCTGAGCCACCGCGGTGGGTTCCCGCCCCAGACCAGCCGGTCGAAGTCCCCGGTTCCCGGCGCCGGGTTGACGGTCCCGTCCACCTGCCCCATCAGGTTGCGCATGCTGGTGCCCTCGGGCTGGGAGCCGTGGGCCCGGCGGAACCCGCTCTGCGTCCACCGCACCCGCGCGAAGGCCCGCGCGTCCTTGAGCATCATCCGCACCGCGTGGGAGACGGTGACGGGGTCGTCCGCGCACACCTGGAGCAGCAGGTCCGCCCCGCCCCAGGCCGGGTCGAGCCGGTCGTGCCCGAACTCGGGCAGTGGCCCGAGCCACTCCGGTACCGCGTCGGGGTCCACCCGCTCCACCAGACCCCGCCCGAAGCCGAACGTGGTGGTGAGCCGGGCCGGGACCAGGGCGAGTTCGGGCTCGGTGTCGGCCAGGGCGGGCTCGCCCCGGGACAGGCGGGCCGCGTCGTCGCTGAGCAGCCGCAGGAGCCGGCCGACCCCGTCCGCGTCCGTCCCCGGTTCCAGGTCCAGCGCGAGGAAGGTGCCGTGCGTCTGCGGCGGGGTCTCCACGCCCGCCTGCCGCACGCCGTGGAACGGTACGGTCAGCGTGCCGTTGAGCGGGGGCGCCTGGGGGGCCGCCGCAGGTTCCGCGGCCCACCGGTGGGCGAGCGCGCCCCCGGCCGCGCCGACACCGGCCGCCGCGCCGCCCAGGAGCAGCCCTCTGCGGCTGAGCCGGGACTCACCGCCCATCAGTGGTCCCCGTGCCCTTCGTCCCCGTGCGCCCCGCCGTCCTCTCCCTCGGAGCCGTGCTCCCCGTCGCCGTGCCCCTCGCCGTGCCCGCCCTCGTACTCCTCGTTGGCCCCGGCGTAGTCCTTGACCGCGGCGGTGAACTCGGTGGTGGAGCCGTCGGAGAACTCCACGGTGACGGTCGCCTCGGCTCCCGGCTGGAGGTCCTCGGTCAGTTCCATGAGCATGATGTGGTCGCCGCCGGGCTCCAGGGTGGTGCTGCCTCCGGCGGGGATGGGGAACCCGCCCTCCTTCTCGCGCATGGTGGCGTCGGTCCCCTCGGAGACGACCTCGTGCAGCTCGACCATCCCGGCCGCGTCGTAGTCGGCCGAGACGACGGTGATCTCCTCGCCGGAGCCGTTGGCCAGCACACCGAAGACGCCGGTCATCCCCTCCTCGGCGGTGACGGCCTTGATCCAGGGGTCGGTCACGGAGAAGGCGTCGGCGGCGGTCACCGCGCTGTCGGCGGCCTCCTCCGCCGGGGCGGCGCCCTGCTCCTGCGCCCCTCCGCAGGCGGTGAGGGTGAGGCCGAGGCAGAGCAGTGAGGCGGCCCATGCGGTACGGCTGGTGCGGATGCGGTCCATGTTCCCTCCGGGGGTACGAGCCGCGTTCTCGCGGCCGTTCCCCCTACGGGTCGGATCGCGGGGCCGTCCGGTTCCCGGCGTCCGGGTGCCCCGTGCCGCATCAGGTCCTCGCACGCAGACGGGGCGGGCCCGGCCGTGCCGGACCCGCCCCGTCTGCGGTGTCTAGGACTTCTTCGGTGTCCGCTTGCGGATGGCGATGCGCCGGGGGCCGCGGGCGTTGGCGGCGCCGTGCACCACCACCTCCAGCAGCCCCTCGCCGTAACTGGCCTCGATGTCCTCCTCGTCCACGGCCTCCGGGAGGCTGATCTCCCGGCGGAACGTGCCCATGAACCGCTCGGAGGAGTAGTAGACGACGTCGTCCCCGTCCCGGCGGCGCTCGCCGCTGATGGTGAGGATGCCGTTGTTCAGGCTCACGGCCACGTCCTGCTCCTGGACCCCGGGGACCTCGCACCGGACGACCAGGTCGTTGCCCCGGGCGAGGATGTCGGTGGGCGGGCTCCACGCGTCGGCGTGCCCGCGCTCGCGTTCACCGGCGTTGCCGGTCTCCATCGAGGACATGCTGTCGGAGATGCGGTTCATCTCGGTGATCATGTCCACCACACCGTGGAAGGGGTTGTGGAACCTCCTCGACGCCACGGCGGCCTCCTTTCCTCGTGCTGACGGGAAACTAGTCGCTCGCCTGCTTCTCCGGGGACCGGCCGGACCGGGGGCGGTCCTCGGCGCGCTGCTCCCGGGGGCCTCCGGGCCTGGGCTCCTCCGACAGCCCCTTGATCAGGCCCCACACCATGAGCAGCAGGATGATCGCGAAGGGCAGTCCGGTGACCACCGACGCGGCCTGGAGCGCCGACAGGGCGTTCTCCCCGCCCAGCACCAGCAGGATCAGGGTGACCGCGCCCTCGCTGATCGCCCAGAAGGCGCGCTGGGCCTTGACCGGCTTGAGGCTCCCGCCGCTGGCGAGCGTGTCCACCACCAGCGAGCCGGAGTCGGAGGAGGTGATGAAGAAGACCGCCACCACGATGATCAGCAGGACGGAGATGATGCCGCCGATGAGCGGCCCTCCGGGCAGCAGCTCCACGAGGCGGAAGGACCGGTCCTCCTCGCTCAGCGCGCTCAGTCCGGCGTTCCCGAACAGTTCGTAGTACAGGCCGGAGCCGCCGAACACCCCGAACCACAGGATGGACACGGCGACGGGGGCGAACAGCGCCCCGATGACGAACTCGCGGATGGTGCGGCCGTAGGAGATACGGGCCAGGAAGATGCCCACGAACGGGGCCCAGGAGATCCACCAGCCCCAGTAGAAGATGGGCCACGCGGTGGTCCAGGCCGCCGCCGTCTCGTCGATGAGCGGGCTCGGGAAGGCCAGGCTCCACTCGACGATGTTGCTCAGGTACTCGCCCGTGCCGGTGGTCATGATGCTGGCGATCCACAGCTTGGGGCCCAGGGCGAAGACGACCACCAGCAGCAGGAAGGCCAGCCACAGGTTGATCATCGACAGGCGGCGGATGCCCTTGTCGATGCCGGAGAGCACGCTGGCCAGCGCGACCGCGGTGATGAGGATGATGATGACCGACTGCACGGTGGCGTTGGAGGGGATGCCGAAGACGTGGTTGAGCCCGCCGTTGATCTGGAGGGTGCCCAGGCCCAGCGAGGTGGCCAGGCCGAAGATCGTGCCGAAGATGGCGAGGATGTCCACGACGTTCCCGGGCCAGCCGAAAGCCCGGTCGCCCAGGAGGGGGTAGAGCGCGGAGGCCGGGCGCAGGGGCAGGCCCTTGCGGAAGGCGAAGTAGCCCAGCGACAGGCCGAGCGCGATGTAGATGGCCCAGGGGTGGAAGCTCCAGTGGAAGTAGCTCAGGGCCAGCGCCTCGCTCGCCGCCTCGGGCGGGGGCGGTTCACCCTCGGGGGTGACGAACTCGGCCGAGCGCGGCGAGGTGAGGTGGTGGATGGGTTCCGACACCCCCCAGAACACCAGGCCGATGCCCATGCCGGTGGTGAACAGCATGGCGAACCAGGCCAGCGTCCCGAACTCGGGCCTGGAGTCGGCCGGGCCCAGCCGGATCTTCCCGAACCGGCTCAGCATGAGGAAGACCGCCATCACCAGGAAGAAGGTGGTGGACAGGACGTAGACCCAGCCCAGCTTCTCACCTATCCAGTCGCGCGTGGCGGTGGCCGCGTCGAGCATCGGCTCGGTGGCCACGATGCCGACGATGACGAAGGCGAGGATCACGACCCCGGAAACCCCGAAGACCGTGGGGTTGGTGTGTTCTCGGATGTACTCGCGTAGGGATGAGATGCTGGCTCCTTCCCAGCCCCGGAGGGTCGCTTTCCCTGGTCGGGGGATGACGGACCGGTGCGGGCACCGGCCCACGGACATGTCCCGTGGGATGGTAGGTGCCAGAAGCCTTTTCGTGAAGCAACCGCACAATCGTGGAGTGTTGTCCTACGAGCGGCGAAATATCCCTTGCGGTGCCATGGGCCCTGACTGGACACATGACTGCATATGTCCGCACGTATCGGGGTAGGAGAAGTCACCCTCGCTCCCCTCGTCCCCTGCGGGTGCCATGCTCACGGCCGCGACCGCCGCCCCTTCGGCCTCACGGCTCCGTCTTCGCGGACAGCCGGTCCAGAGCCGTGCCGACCCGGTCCAGCCAGTCCGTGATCGTGGACAGCTCCTCCAGCGAGTAGTCCGCGTGCGCGGCCGTCATCGCCTCGCGCATCCCGGGCGCGGTGGCGGGGCCCACGCGCGCGGCGTCGTCGGTCAGCCGGACGGCGACCTTGCGCCGGTCCTCGGGGTGGCGGGTGCGCTCGGCCAGGCCGTGCGCCTCCAGCCGGTCGATCACCCCGGTCACCGAACCGGTGGACAGGCACAGGCTGTCGGCGATCTCGCCCGGTGTCATGGAACCGCCCACGCGCAGCAGCGTGTAGCACTGGAAGTCGGTCGGGTTCATTCCCGAGCGCTCCGCCATCCGGTGCAGCATGCGGATGAGCCGTACGGCGAGTCGCTGCCCGTCGGTCTGCAACGCGTCGTAGAGTTCGGCCCGCGACCTGACCTCGGGATCCGCGGCCGCGGACCCCTCGAAGTCGGGGGGAGAGGATGCGGCCGACGCGGTGTCCATGGTTCCTCTCTCGCACTCGTGGCCGGTGGCTCCGGCCGTTCCTGGAATTCTAAGCGCCACCGGGACACGCGAACCCTCTCCGGGAGGCGCACCCCTCCACCAGCGAAGGGTTTGACCCTCGCAGAGGGGGAAGTATTTCGGTTGCCAAGATTCATGGAAACCGAGTCGCATTGTTCGGATGCTACCCGGGGAGGACACCGTCAATCCCATCCTGAACACCCACAGGCACCCGCGCCCGCCGGACGCCGAAGACGCCGACGAGCGCTCCGCCCTGGAGGCGTCCCTCAAGGACTACCTGGAGCGCAGGCTCCGCGACTCGGAGGACCTCGACGGAGATTTCGGCCGGGACCTGGCCGGCACGACCGTCCGCTTCACCCTGGGCGGCGGCAAACGGATGCGGCCCCTGCTCGCCTGGTGGGGGTGGCTCGCGGGCGGAGGCGCCCCCTCGGGGGAGACGGCCCGCGCCGCCCGCCAGGCCTGCGCCGCGGTCGAACTCGTCCAGACCTGCGCGCTCGTCCACGACGACGTCATGGACGGCTCGCCGACCCGCCGGGGCCGCCCCTCGGTGCACGCCGCGCACGCCCTCGAACACGAGCGGGACGGCCACGTCGGCGACTCCCGCCGCTACGGGGAGGCGCTGGCGGTCCTCGTGGGCGACCTGGCCCTCGTCTGGGCCGACGACATGCTCAACGAGGCCCTGCCGGGCGTGCCCGAGCCCGTCCGGGCGCGGGCCGTGTGGCGGGACCTGCGCACCGAGATCATGGCCGGACAGTTCCTCGACGTGCGCGCCCAGGCGCGCCGGGAGCGCTCGGAGGAGGCCGCCCTGCGTGTGGACCTGCTCAAGACGGCCTCCTACAGCGTCGAACGCCCCCTGCACCTGGGCGCGGCGATGGCCGGGGCCGACCCGGCGGCGGTGGGGGCCCTGCGCGGCTACGGCCGGGACGTGGGCATCGCCTTCCAGCTCAGGGACGACCTGCTCGGCGTCTACGGGGACAGCTCCCGGACCGGCAAACCCGTGGGCGAGGACATCCGCGAGGGCAAGTGCACGCTGCTGCTCGTGATCGGCACCCGCCTGGCCCGCGAGCGCGGGGACGACGCCGCGCTGCGGCTGCTCGACCGGATCGGCCTGCCCGGCGAGGACGTGGACCCCGCGGAGGCGGCCGACGCGCTGGACCGCCTCGGCGCACGCGACCTGGTCGGAGCCAGGTGCCGTGAGCTCGCCGAACGGGGCCGGGCGCACCTGGAGGGGCTCGACGCGCCAGCCCACGTGCTGGAGGGGCTGGGCGGCCTGGCCTCCCGGATCGCGCGTGACCGTGTGTGACCGGCCAGGCGGGGAAGGTATCCGCAACACCGGAGAGGAGCACCACCGTGCCTGAGGAGATCCCCGAGCCGTCGGCTCCGCACCGGCCCGGACCCGGGTCGCGCGGACGCGGTCCCGTGGTCGTCGTGGGCGCCGGCCTGTCCGGTCTGGCCTGCGCCCTGCACCTGCTGGGCGCGGGGCGCGAGGTCGTCGTGGTCGAGCGCGAGGCGCATCCGGGCGGTCGCGCGGGGCGGCTCGACCTGGACGGCTTCCAGATCGACACCGGCCCCACGGTGCTCACCATGCCCGAACTCCTGGACGAGGCGCTGGGGGCGGTCGGCGAGACCGTGGCCGACCGGCTGGACCTGGTGCCCCTCAGCCCCGCCTACCGCGCCTCCTTCGCCGACGGCTCGGTGATCGACGTGCACACCGAGCGCGAGGCGATGGCCGCCGAGGTCGCCCGGGTGGCCGGGCAGCGCGAGGCCGACGGCTACCTGCGGCTGCGCGACTGGCTCACCCGGCTGTACCGGGTGGAGATGCGCTCGTTCATCGACGCCCGGTTCCGGTCCCCGCTGGACCTGGTCCGCCCCGACCTGTTCCGGCTGGCCGCGATGGGCGGCTTCGGCAGGCTGGCTCCGGCCGTGGGCCGCCACGTGCGCGACGAGCGGCTGCGCCGGATCTTCTCCTTCCAGTCGCTGTACGCGGGGGTGGCGCCGGAGAGCGCCCTGGCCGCCTACGCCGTCATCGCCTACATGGACACCGTCGCCGGGGTGTACTTCCCCAGGGGAGGGATGCGCGCCCTGGGCGACGCCCTCGCGGGCGCGGTCACCAAGGCCGGGGGAGCCGTCCGCTACGGCCAGGAGGTCGCGCGCCTGGAACGCGCGGGCGACCGCGTCAGCGCCGTCGTCACCGCGGACGGGGAGCGCCTGGCCTGCGACCAGGTGGTGCTCACCGCGGACCTGCCCGCCGCCCACCGGCTGCTCGGCCACACGCCCCGGCGCCCCGTGGCCGCGCGCTACTCGCCCTCGGCGGTCGTGCTGCACCTGGGCACCGACCGCACCTGGGAGCGGCTGGGCCACCACACCATCTCCTTCGGCGCCGCGTGGCAGCGCACGTTCACCGAGATCATCCGTGAGGGCCGCACCATGAGCGACCCCTCCCTGCTGGTCACCCAGCCCACCCTGACCGACCCGTCGCTGGCCCCGGAGGGACGCCACCTGCTGTACGTGCTCGCCCCCGCGCCCAACCTGGCGGCGGGCCGCATCGACTGGGACCGGGAGGGGCCGCGCTACCGGGACCGCCTGGTCGGGACCCTGGAGGAGCGCGGGCTGGAGGGGCTGGACGCCTCCGTGAGGGCCGAGCACCTGGTCACCCCGGCGGACTGGGCACGGCAGGGACTCGCGCACGGCACACCCTTCTCGCTGTCGCACACCTTCGCCCAGACGGGGCCGTTCCGCCCGCGCAACACCGTCCCCGGCACCTCCAACGCCGTCCTGGCCGGGTGCGGGACCACACCCGGGGTCGGCGTGCCGACCGTGCTGATCTCGGGAAAGCTCGCCGCGGCCGAGGTGGTCCGCAGAACCGGAGGGGTCGGATGAACGGGGGAGCCGCCGAACTCGACGCGGCCGGGATCACCGACGGGCCGCTGCGGGAGGCCTACCTCAGGTGCCGGGCCCTGCACGCCCACCACGGGCGCACCTACTACACGGCCACACGGGTGCTGCCGCCCGAGCACCGGCCCGGGGTGCACGCCCTGTACGGCTTCGCGCGGTGGGTGGACGACATCGTCGACGAGCCGTCGCCGGGCACCACGGTGGCGGACCAGACCGCCCGCCTGGACGTCATCGACGCCGACCTGGCCCGGGTCCTGGACGGGGAACCCGCCCGGGACCCCGAGGCGGCGCCGGTGCTGTCCGCCCTGGCGCACACGGTCCACCGGTACGCGCTGCCGCACGCCTACTTCACCGCGTTCATGGCCTCCATGCGCATGGACCTGACCGTGACCGGCTACCGCGACCTGGAGCACCTGCGCGAGTACATGCACGGCTCGGCCGCGGTGATCGGCCTCCAGGTGCTGCCGGTCCTGGGCACGGTGGCGCCGCGCGAGGAGGCGGCCCCGCACGCCGCCGCGCTGGGCGAGGCCTTCCAGCTGACCAACTTCCTGAGGGACGTGGCCGAGGACCTGCGGCGCGGCCGCGTCTACCTGCCGGAGGAGGCGCTGGCCGCGCACGGCGTGGACCGCGAGCTGCTGGAGCAGTGCGCGCGGGCCCGGGAACAGCACCCGCGCGTGAGGGAGGCCCTCGCCGACCTGGTGGAGGTCAACCAGGGCTTCTACCGGCGGGCCGAACCGGGCATCGCGATGCTCTCCCCCGTGGCGCGCCCGTGTGTCGCCACCGCCTTCCGGCTCTACCGCGCGATCCTGGACGAGGTGCGTGCGGCCGACTACGACGTGTGGAGCGTCCGGCACCGCGTCTCGGACACCCGTAAGGCGGCCGCCGCCGTACCCGCCCTCGCGCGGTCGCTGATCGCGCGCTCCCTGCGCGGCCGGGTGCCGCGCCCGCGGACAGGCTGAGGAGGCGCGGTCCGTCCCCGACCCCTCGACCGACGTACCTGGAGGACCCCGTGACACTGCCCGACCCGCGACCGCGGCGGCTTCCCCTGCGCCGCATGCCCGCCACCACGTGGAAGAAGCAGGAGCCGACCTGGCGGGAGGGCTCGCCCTCCGTCATCGGGTCGGCGCTCAAACGCGCGCTCGCCCGGCCCTCGGGGAACTGGTTCGTGCTGGCAGCGAGCAGCGAGGTCCGCACGGACCGGCCGTTCGGGCGCGTCGTGGCCGGGACCGAGCTGGTGGCCTGGCGCACCCCGGACGGGACCGCGCACGCGGGGCCGGGTGCCTGCCCGCACCTGGGCGCGCCGCTGTGCCGGGGCGCGGTGGACTCCGGGCGCCTGGTGTGCCGGTGGCACGGGTTGTCGCTGGACGGCGGCGGCTTCCCGGGGTGGGACCCCTACCCGGTGCACGACGACGGCGTCCTGGTGTGGGTGCGCCTGGACCGGGAGGGCGGTGAGGAGCCCCTGGACGAGCCGGTGGTCCCCGAGCGCCCCGCGCTGCCCGGGAGCCTGGTGGCGGTGGAGAGCCTGGCGGGGCGGTGCGAACCCGAGGACGTGGTGGCCAACCGGCTCGACCCCTGGCACGGTTCGTGGTTCCACCCCTACTCGTTTGTGGGGCTGAAGGTGACCGAGGTGCCCAAGGGAGCCGACCCCGATCCGGACCGCATGGTGGTGGACGTGGGGTTCCGGGTGGCGGGCCGGTGGGGCGTGCCGGTGCGCGCGGAGTTCCGCTGCCCGGACCCGCGCACGGTGGTCATGCGCATCATCGAGGGGGAGGGCTTGGGCAGCGTGGTGGAGACGCACGCCACCCCGCTGGGCGTGGACGACAAGGGCGTGCCGCGCACGGCGGTCATCGAGGCGACCGTGGCCAGCTCGGAGCGGATCGGCTTCCTGCTGGCCCGCAAGCTGGCGGGGCCGGTCGTGCGCCCCGTGATGCGGATGGCCGCCCGGCGCCTGTGGAAGGACGACCTGGACTACGCGGAGCGCCGGTACCTGCTCAGGAGCACCGGCCGCTGGCCCGGCTGACCCGTCGCAACGGCCAGGGCCGCTAGGACCTCCTCGACCACCGGGCGAGCGCCCGCAACGGCGCCGACCGCCCCCGCCGGGGCACGGTCCACACCGTGTGCCCCGGCCGCCCCCACCGCGACAGCAGGGCGTTGGCCGCGAGCAGGCCGCTGGTGGCGGCGCGTTCCATGAGGGCCACGGGCAGGTCGGTGCGCACGTGGTCACCCGCCACCGTCACGAACGGGTCGGGCGTGGTCACCCCGCACCGGTCCCGGTGGCTGCCGGGGGCGAACAGCGGACAGTCCGCGCGCAGCTCGTGCCGGGCGTCCACCGCGCGGGCCCGGCGCAGCTCCGGATAGACGGACCCGGCCTGTTCCCAGAGCCGGTGCCGCTCGTGATCGGGACCGCACCCCTCCTCCAGCGCGTAGGCGTGCAGTTCCACCACCGACCCGCCGGTGCGCCGGGTCCACTCGCGGGCCTCGTCCTCGTACCGTTCCAGCACGCTGATGTTGTCCAGGGTGGGGTAGCCCGCCGTGCCCAGGAAGGCGGGCCGGTGCGGGCGCACGGGCCGGTCCAGCCAGTAGCGCGACACCAGGAACGGGGGAGCCGTGCGGATCCGGGCCATCCGGTCGCGCCAGTCCGCTCCGCCCGGTTCCGGTGCGCCCAGTTCCGGCGAGGCCGCCACCAGGTCGCGGGTTCCGGCGGGGTCGGCGGCGAGCACCACGGCGTCCGCGCCCTCCTCGAAGACCTCGCCCCCGGCCGTGCGCCCGCGCAGCGTGAACCGGCTCCCCGTCTCCTCGCCCTCTCGCGCCCGGCCCACCTCCCCGACCCGCACACCGGTCCGCAGCCGGACCCCGCGCTTGGCCAGGTAGCGCTCCAGGGGGTCCCACAGCGCCTGCGGGAACGGCGAGCCGGGTACGTCGAACACCAGACCCTCGGACGAGCCGAGGAAGTACACGTGGAACATCAGCGCGAGTTCGGCGGCCGACAGCACGCCGGGGTCGGCGAAGAAGCTGCGGGTGAACACCTCGAAGGCCAGGTGCCGTGCCGTGGGCGGGAAGCGCACCGCGTCCAGCAGGTCGCGGGCGCTGAGGTGGTCGAGCCGCTCGTACACGCCGGGCACGTCCACGTCGAGCAGTTGCAGGGCCGCGGGCAGGTTGACCCGCGCCATGTCGCGCGCCGGGAAGCTCGGGCTGGTCGCCGCCAGGACGGCCGCGTTCCACGGCGGGGTCGCGGGCAGACCCGAGAAGCGGTCGCGCGGCCCGTCCCGGTGCACCAGCGGGTAGTCCGTGAGCGGCACCAGCGCGCCGAGCCCGGGGTCGCCGCGGCGCAGCAGGGCGCGCAGGTTGTAGTACTGCCGGAAGAACGCGTGGAACCCGCGGGTCATGGTCGCGGGCGAACCGTCGGAGAGCGTCGTGGACCAGCCGCGCAGCCGCCCCCCGAGTGAGGGTTCGCGCTCCAGCACCGTCACGTCCACGTCCCGCTCGGCCAGTGCGCAGGCCGCCGCCAGCCCGGCGATGCCGCCGCCGACCACGACGACGCGGGGCCTTCCGCCGGTCGCGGGGCCGGTCGGCGGGGCGGGCGGGACGGCCTCGGCCCGGGGGTCGCGGGCGCCGGGGGGACGGCCGGACCCGTCGGAGGCGGGGCGCGTCCCGGGGCGCCCTCCGCCGTCAGCGCTCGTCAACGCGGCCCCCCGGAGTGTGGACCGGGGCGCCGTTCGGGCGCCGTCCCACGAACGTGTGCGTGACCCCGTACTGCCAGCCCGGCAGCGGCGCGCTGGCCACCGACTCCAGGCCCGCGCGGCGCATCCGCTCCAGCAGCGCGTCTCGGCCGTCGAACTCCAGAACGCTGCGCCACAGGTAGCGGAACAGGTCCGTCCGGCCGGTCAGCGCCTTGCCCGCCGGAATCACCACCCCCCAGCACACCGCCGACCACACCGCCTGCGCCGACACCGAGTCGGCCACGGAGTACTCGTGCAGGACGACGCGTCCGCCGGGTTTGAGCAGCGCGCGCACGGACGCGAGCAGGGCGTCGGGGTCGGGGCAGTTGCGGATGAGGTAGGCGCCGAACACCGCGTCCACCGGACCCCCCACATGCCTCCGGGCCCACTCGGGGGTCAGGTCCTCGGCCCTGGCCCGGTGGAAGGAGACGGACTCCGGCCACCGCTTGGCGCGGGCCGCCTCCAGCATTCCGGGCGAGGCGTCCACGGCCGCGATCCGGGCCCGGGGCAGGGCGCGCAGCAGGGCGGCGGTGGAGGCGCCCGTGCCGCACCCCAGGTCGAGCAGGCGCAGCCCCGTGCCGTCCCAGGGCAGGCCCAGCCGCCTGGCGGAGACCCGCAGGTGCGCGTGGTAGCCGGGGTTGGCGGCCACGAGCCGGTCGTAGGCTCCGGCGGCGTGGTCGAACTCGTCGGTGACCGCGCCGTCCTTCATGGCGTGCGTCGTGGTGTCCACGTTCTCCTCCCGGGGGGTGTTCGCGTGCGGGCGGGGCCCTTCCCGTGCATGCTGGGGGCATGGCCGACTACGACGTGGCGATCATCGGCGGGGGAGCCGCTGGGCTCACCCTGACCCACCAGCTTCGCGGGGTCAATGACCGACGTGGCCGACCGCTGCGGGTCGCCCTGGTGGAACCGCCCCCCGGGCCGCACACCCCTCCGCCCCGCACCTGGTGCTTCTGGGAGCCCGACGGCGGGCCGTGGGACCACCTGCTGGCCGCCCGCTGGAGGGACCTGTCCGTGGTGGGGCCGGACGGGGCCGTCCACGACTCCCCGGCGGCGCCCTACGTGTACAAGATGCTGCGGTCGGCCGACGTGGACGCGCATGTGCGCGCTTCGGCCGGTGAACACGTGGACCAGCTTCCGGTGCTGGTCACCGAGGTCGTCGACGGCGTCGAGCACGCCGTGGTACGGGGCACCTGCCCCGGAGGCCCCGGGGGAGGGGAGCGGGAGCTGACCGCCTCATGGGTGTTCGACTCGCGTCCGCCCCGGCCCGCCCCGCGCGGGCGCACGCACCTGCTCCAGCACTTCCGCGGCTGGTTCGTGCGCACGCCCGACGACGCCTTCGACCCCGCCTCGGCCGTGCTCATGGACCTGCGCCCTCCCCAGCCGGCCAACGGCGTGGCCTTCGGCTACGTGCTGCCGCTGTCGCCGCGCGAGGCGCTGGTGGAGTACACCGAGTTCGGGCGCGAGGCGCTCACGACCCCCGAGTACGAGCGCGCGCTCGAGGACTACTGCGGCCTGCTCGGGCTGGGGGACGTGGAGGTGACCGCGGCCGAGCAGGGCGTCATCCCGATGACCGACGCGCGGTTCCGCCCCCGCGCGGGGCGGCGCGTGTTCCGGGTGGGGACGGCGGGCGGCGCCACCCGGCCCTCGACCGGGTACACGTTCAGCGGTGTGCGGCGCCAGACGGCCGCCGTGGCGCGGGCGCTGGCCCAGGGGCGGGCCCCGGTACCGCCGGTGCCCCACCGCCGCCGCCACCTGGCGATGGACGCGGTCATGCTGCGGGCCCTGGACACGGGGCGGGTGCGGGGAGCGGAGTTCTTCGCCGGGCTGTTCGCGGCCAACCGCCTCGGGGACGTGCTGGCCTTCCTGGACGGTGGCTCGCGCCTGCCCCGGGAACTGGCGATGGGCCTGAGCACACCGGTCGCGGCCATGTCGCTGACCAGCCTGGACCAGGCGTGGTACGCGCTGCGCGGGGTCGGTGCGAGGAGCCTCAGCCGGGGGCCAGGGCCCGCACGGCGTCGGTGAGCGAGCCCAGGTGCCCGGCGGCCAGCCCCGGCGCCGCGCCCAGCGACCGCCAGCCCGGCCCGGCCGTGTACACGGCCGTGGCCTGCGCCGACCCCGCCGCCGCGCGCACCGCCGCCCGCAGCGCCGCGACGTCGTCGGCGTCTCCGGCGTGGGACCACAGGACCACCGCGCGCGGACCCGTGCGGCGCACCGCCCGCACCGTCGCCACCACGGGCGTGCACGGCCCCAGCACCCGGCGCGGCACGCCCCGTTCGCGCAGCGCGGCGGCCAGCGCCTCCATCGGGAGACTGTGCATCTGGCCGGGGCCGCAGGCCAGGACCGTGGGGCGGCCCGCCGGGTCCGCGTCCCCGGGGGCGGCCACGCGGCGCAGCGCCGAGGACACGCACCACGACAGAAGGTGCTCCACCTCCACGTAGCGCCGGGTGTCCTCCCACTTGCGGCCCATCCCGTACAGCAGCGGCATCGCCAGGTCCTCCCAGGCCGCCACCACGCCGTACTCGTCCAGGGCCTCCTCCAGCAGGCGCTCCACGAGTTCGGCGTCCATGCGCATGGCGGCGCGGGCGATCCCCTGGAGGGTGGGCCCGGCCGGAACCAGCGGCAGGGTGTCCCCGCCGGGGCGCCAGCGGGGCCGCGCACCCCTCCCGGGAGCTTTCGCGCCCGGTTGGGCGCTGCCCGCGTCCTCCCCGCTGGCTCCCGAGCCCTTCCGGAAGTCCCGCGGACCCTCCTGCCCGGTCCCCGGTTCCTCCTCCTCGGCGCCTCCGCCCACCCGTGGCACCCCCGCGCCCCGCGGCCGGGGAACGCGCGGCGGGGCTGGATCGGGCGCCGGACCCCCGCGAGCCGGGACCAGCACGCACTCCGCCGCCGAGGCGGGCGACAGGCCCTCACCGACCAGGCGGCACAGCTCGCGCAGACGCGCCACGTCGGCGGGCGAGTAGCGGCGGTGCCCGCCCGGACTGCGCTCGCGCGGCCCCACGCCGTAGCGCCGGTCCCAGCTGCGCAGCGTGGAGGGCGAGACCCCGAGCAGACGCGCGGTCGCCCCCGGGGTCAGTGCGTCGGCCATGGCGCCCCAAGCGTTGCGAAAGCGGTGCGTCTTGTGTCGCGCACCACACGCGTAGAACTCTAGCTGGGAGAACACCGGAAGGGGCAGCACCATGGATCTGGACACCAGGCGTCCGGCCGACCGCCGTCTCAGCGTGGTCCACCGTGTCGGCGCCGGACTCACCGGACTCGTACTCATGGGCTTCGGCATCGCGGGGCTGGTGGTCAGGCTCCCGCTCTTCGACACCCAGGGGGAGGTCGTCGCGGGCCTGTCCACCAACGGCGCGCTGAGCTTCCTGTCCGTCGCGATCGGCTCACTGCTGCTGGGCGCCTCCGTCCTGGGCGGCTCGTTCGCCTCCACCGTCTGCACGGTGGTGGGGGTAGGCTTCGTGGCCAGCGGACTCGTGAACCTCTACCTGATGGGCGCGGGGCCCAACATCCTGGCCTTCTCCATGCCCAACGTCATCTTCAGCTTCGTCGTCGGGATCATGGTGATGACCTTCGGCATGTACGGCCGGGTCAGCGGCGGCCTGCCCGAGGACAACCCGTACCGCCGCAGGCGCGCGCGGCGGCGCGAGCGCCGCCACGGCGTGGCCGGTGCGACCGGATGAGGCCGTCCGTCCTGGTCACCGGGGCCACCGGCTACATCGGCGGACGTCTGGTGCCCGAGCTGCTCGCGGCCGGGTACCGCGTCCGCTGTCTGGCGCGCACCCCGGACAAGCTGCGCGACCAGCCCTGGCGCGACCGCGTGGAGGTGGTCCGGGGCGACGTGGTGAGCGGCGAGGGTCTGGCCGAGGCGTTCGCGGGTACCGACACCGCCTACTACCTGGTCCACTCGATGGCGGGCGGGCGCGACTTCGCGGGCACCGACGCCCGGGCCGCCCGCAACGTCGCCCGCGCGGCGCGGGAGGCGGGCACGACCCGCCTGGTCTACCTGGGCGGCCTCGCGCCGCACGGGGGCGGCCTGTCGGCGCACATGGCCTCGCGCGAGGAGGTCGGCCGGATCCTGCTGGAGTCCGGCGTGCCCACCGCCGTGCTGCGCGCCGCGGTGATCCTCGGCTCCGGCTCGGCCTCCTTCGAGATGCTGCGCCACCTCACCGAGCGCCTGCCGGTGATGACCACGCCCCGGTGGGTGCGCAGCCGCGTCCAGCCGATCGCGGTGCGCGACGTGCTGCGGCTGCTGGTGGGGTGCGCCGAACTCCCGGAGGGGACCAACCGGACCTTCGACATCGGCGGCCCGGAGGTGCTCTCCTACGCCCAGATGATCCAGCGCTTCGCCGGGGCGGCGGGGATCGCCCGGAGGCTGATCGTCCCCGTCCCCGTGCTCTCGCCGGGCCTGTCCAGCCTGTGGGTCGGCCTGGTCACGCCGGTACCGCCCGCGATCGCCCGGCCGCTGGTGGAGTCGCTGCGCCACGACGCGGTGGTCGGCGAGGACGACCTGTCCGAACTGCTGGACGACCACGAGCGGATCGGCTTCGACCGGGCCGTGGAGCTGGCCCTGCGCCGCGTCGACGAGTCGCGCGTGGACACCCGCTGGTCCTCGGCCGCCTGGCCGAGCGCCCCGTCCGACCCCCTGCCGAGCGACCCCGCCTGGGCGGGCGGCAGCCTCTACACCGACGTGCGCGCGCGGTACGTCGACGCCGGAACGGAGGCGGTGTGGAGGGTCGTCGAGGGGATCGGCGGCGAACACGGCTGGTACTCCTGGCCCCTGGCCTGGGCCGCGCGCGGCTGGATCGACCTGGCCGTGGGCGGGGTGGGCCTGCGCAGGGGGCGGCGCGACCCGGAGCGGCTGCGGGTGGGCGACTCCCTGGACTTCTGGCGGGTGGAGGAGGTCGTCCCCGGCCAGCTGCTGCGGCTGCGGGCGGAGATGCGCCTGCCCGGACCGGCCTGGCTCGAACTGGGCGTGGCGCGCGTGCGCGGACGCACGGTCTACCGCCAGCGCGCGCTCTTCCACCCGCGCGGTCTGCTGGGGCACCTGTACTGGAAGGCCGTCACCCCCTTCCACGGGTTCGTGTTCGGTGCCATGGCCAGCAACATCGTCGCGGCCGCGGAACGGGCGGCTTCGGAACGGACAGCACCGCGGGAGGCGCACGCGCGCCGCTGACGCCCGGCTCCCCGGCCCCGGTCCGCGCGGACCGGGGCCGACGGCGTTCGCGCCCGTACCGCCGCCGAGGGGGTGCCCTGTCCGCAGGTGCCCGCCTGGGAGCGCGTCACCGGGGGAGGGCTTCCCAGGGGTGCCCGACCAGAAGCGCGTCCGGATGGAAGCGCGCCCGGCCGCGCCACCGGAGAAACGGTGACGGGGGACACGTCGCCGCCGGACGGGGGCCGACGCATGGCGGGAGCGGACTGGGGTAGGGTCGTGCCCGAAAGTAACTTGAAAAGCGAGATGCTTTAATTTCGAGCAAGCTGTCGGTGTGAGAGGGATCCCGAACGTGGACAAGGACAACGGCAGACCACCTGCCGGGCGGTCGCGCTGGTGGATCGGAGCGGCCCTGCTGGTCGCCCTGGTGTGGTTGGCGGGCGCCGGGCCCCTGGGCATGTTCCTGGGCAGGCTCGGCGAGGTGCAGACCAACGACCCGGGCGCGTTCCTGCCGGTGGGCGCCGAGTCCACCGAGGTCAGTGAGATCGCCGAGGAGTTCGACCGCGAGGAGGCGGTCCCGGCCGTCGTCGTGTACTCGCGCGAGGACGCCGGGGACGGCGGGGGCGGGGCGCTCGGAGAGGGCGAACTCGCCGACGTCGCCGCGGTCGCCGAGCGCGTGGGTGAGGAGCCCTGGGTCTCCGGAGCCGTCGTCGGCCCCTTCCCCGGGACCGAGGACCCCTCCGTCGCCCAGTTCGTGGTGCCGCTCGACCCGGCCGCCGACACCGGCGACGCGGTCGAGGACCTGCGCGCGGTGCTGGCCGACGACCCCGTGTCGGGACTCCAGGTGCAGGTCACCGGCCCCGCCGGTTTCGCGGCCGACCTCGCCGCGGCCTTCGGCGGCATCGACTCCACGCTGCTGATCGTGGCCATCACCGCCGTGCTGATCATCCTCGTGGCCGTCTACCGCTCACCGCTGCTGCCGGTCCTGGTCATCCTCGCCTGCCTCCTCGCGCTCGGCCTGTCCGGCGCGCTGGTCTACCTGGCCGCCGACACCGGCCTGGTCAGCCTCAACGGGCAGAGCCAGGGCATCCTGTTCATCCTGGTCGTGGGCGCCTGCACCGACTACGCGCTGCTGCTCGTGGCCCGCTACCGCGAGGAACTGGCCGTCCGCGACCGCGTGCCCGAAGCCGTCATGGCCGCCGTGCGCGGCGTGACCGGGCCCGTCCTGGCCTCCGGCGGAACCGTCATCCTCGGCCTGCTCTGCCTGCTCGCCGCCGACCTGGCCTCCACCCGCAGCCTCGGTCCCGTGGTGGCCATCGGCGTCGTCGCGGCCCTGCTCTCGGCGATGACCTTCCTGCCCGCCGTGCTCGCCCTGTGCGGACGCGCCGCCTTCTGGCCCGTGGCGCCGCACAGCGGCGGCCGTACGGACGGAACCCTGGACGAGGTCGTGGCCAGCCACCGGTTCTGGGGCCGCCTGGCGACCACCGTCTCGCGCAGGCCGCGCCTGTACTGGATCGTCACCACCGCCGTCCTGGCCGCCGCGGCCGTGTTCGCGCCCCAGTTCGACGCCGGGGGCACCGGCCAGGCCGAGGTCTTCCGCACCGAGGTGGAGGCGGTCGAGGCCCAGGAGGCGCTCGACCGGGGCTTCGGCTCCGACGCCAGCGCGGCCCCCGCCCTGGTGGTCGCCGACGCCGACCACCTGGACGAGGTGGTCCGGGCCGCCGAACGCCTGCCCGTCGTGGACGCGGCCGCGCCGGTGACCGAGCCCGGTCCGCCCGGCGCCGACCTGCCGCCCCTGGTGGAGGACGGACGGGTGCTGGTCGAGGTGGTCCTCACCGTCGGCCCCGAGTCGGCCGAGGCGGTGGACGCGGTGCGCGACCTGCGCGCCGAACTGGACTCCGTCCAGGGCGCCGACGCCCTGGTCGGCGGGGTGAGCGCCACCGACCTGGACACCCTGGACACCGCCCAGCGCGACTTCGCGGTCGTGGTGCCGCTGGTGCTCGTGGTGGTCTTCCTCGTGCTCATCCCGCTGCTGCGCTCCCTGGTGGCGCCGCTGCTGCTGATGGCCGTGAACGTCCTGTCCTTCGCCGCGGCGCTGGGCGTGGGAACGCTGCTGTTCGACCACGTGCTCGGCCTGCCCGGCGCGGACCCGGTGGTGCCGCTGTTCGCGTTCGTGTTCCTGGTGGCGCTGGGGATCGACTACAGCATCTTCCTCATGTCCCGGGCGCGTGAGGAGACGCTGCTGCACGGGCACCGCGAGGGCGTGCTGCGCGCGCTCACCGTCACCGGCGGGGTGATCACCTCCGCCGGGGTGGTGCTGGCCGTGACCTTCGCGGCGCTGGCGGTGATCCCGCTGCTGTTCCTGCTCCAGCTGGCGTTCCTGGTGGCCTTCGGTGTACTGGTGGACGCGCTGCTCGTGCGGACCGTGCTGGTGCCCGCGCTGTCCCTGGACGTCGGGCCCCGTGTGTGGTGGCCCGGCCGCGCGGGCCGTGCCCCCGGGCGCGCGCAGGAGCACGAACCCGCCGATCGCGCCTAGCGCGGCGTCGGCCTCGTACTCCCCCCGGCCCCGGCCTCGTCGTGCGCGCGGCACGGCGGAGCGTGGGCGCTCCGGAGGTCCCTACAGGGGGTCTCCCGGCAGTTCCGCGTAGGCGGCGGCGAACTTGCGCACCAGCGCGGCCTGCGGCAGGTGGACGCCGTCGATGGCGGCCACCTGCCGCACGCCCGTGGTGGCGTTGGTGATGAACGCGCCCGCCGTGCGGGTGCTGGCCGCCGAGGCGATCGGCCGGGTGGTCACCGGGATGCCGAGGTTCTCGGCGGCCCGGCTGACCAGCGCCGTGGTCACCCCCGGCAGGCACGGGGCCTGCGGCCAGACCAGGCCCCCGCCGTCCAGGAAGCCGATGTTCCAGGTGGGGCCCTCCGAGACGCGGCCGTCCACGCCCATGAACAGCGCGTCGTCGTAGCCGTCCAACTGGGCGGCGCGGCGCTGGCGGATCGCTCCGAACAGGCCGGTGCTCTTGATCTGCGGGGTGTCGCGGGTGAAGCGGCGCGTGCCCAGGCGGACCGGGGGAGGGGAGGCGTCCGTCGGCGCGGGACGGGTGCTGACGAGGATCTGCGGGAGCTGGCGTGCGGAGGGGTGGCCCAGGTCCATGTGGGGGTCGAAGACGGTCACGCGGACCACCGATGGGGAGAGGTGGGCGCGCGCGGAGCGCCGCGCGAGTTCGCGGACCCGGGGGATGTCGAGCTCGACGCCGAAGAGGGTGCGGCAGTCGCGGCTCAGGCGGTCCATGTGCAGGTCGAGGCCGCGGACACGCAGGTCGGTGACGAGCATGGTGGTGAAGTGGCCGTAGCCGTACAGGGCCAGGCCCGCGAGTTCCCCGGTGCTGACGGGGCGTCCGTTCAGTTCCATGAGGTGTCCATCATGGCATTCGGGGATCCGCGCCATCGGGGTTTCCCCCACCGGAACCGGGGCGGCGGAAGCACCGCGCCGGTCGGGCCGGGGCCCGGTCGCCGGGGTCCGCGTCAGCCGGTCGTGCGGCGGAAGCGGTACCACCGCGGTGAGGTCCGGTTCATCGGCCACCCCAGGCCGCTGGTCCGCGCGTCCTCGGCCGTGAGGAGCTCCCACCCCGGGAACGCGGCCTCGATCTGCGCCTGTGCGACGCCCTCGACGAGCCGCCGGTACCGGGACGGGCCGAAGGCGAGCATCAGCAGGGTGGCCCCCGGAGCGGCCAGGGCCGTCACTCCCCGCCCCTCCGCGGCCCGCTGGTCGGTATCCAGGCCCTGGAAGCAGCCGATGTCGAGGAAGAGGTCGAAGGCGCCCAGGCCGGAGGATTCGAGGCCGGTCACGTCGCCGACGACGTAGGCGACCTCTGCCGGGCCCTTGCGGCGGGCGGCCTCGACGGCCTCCGGCACGATGTCGACGCCCACCGCCTCCCAGCCGCGCCGGGCCAGTTCGGGGGTGAACTGACCGCGTCCGCAGCCGATGTCCAGCGCCCGGCCGGGGCCGGTCGAACGCTCCCGCGTCTCGCGGTCGAGCAGGGCGCCGAGCTGCGCCGCCCCGCCCGCGGCGCCGTAGCGCTCCCAGGGGGTGAGGCCGAGGCGGTACATCCACGCGTATTTCGTCATGTCCTCAAGGTAGATCGGCCCTCCGGCGCGGGCCTTTCACCCCCCGGTGGAGGGCCGGCGAGGGGGTGTTCCCGCTGTTCGGGGGTGCGGTCCGTCCGGCTGCGGGGAAGGAGGGGGCGGACGCGTCGCACGTCCGGCGCGACCGCACCGGACCCGACACCGAACACCCGCGACGAAGGGCACGGGGACCACGGAACCGGACGTTCTGCGGTCCTCCGCGTTCGCCGAACTCGAAACCCGTGTGTCGGTTCCTCCCGTCCGGGTAGGGCGGGCCCCATGGTCGGACAACGAGGACGCGCGTACCCGGTCACCACGCTCGCGGCGGGAGCCGCCGTGACACTCGCTCTGGCGGGGTGCGGCGCGAGCGGCGGCGGAGCGGCCACCGAACCCACCAGCACCGCGCCACCCCGGGGCGACGGCTCCCCGAGCGCCCCGGCGGTCCCCACCTCCGCACCGGAGCCGGCGGCGACCGGGACGGCCGAGGACAGCGCGAGCGTCTGCGGCTCGGGCGACCTGGAAGTCGCTCTCGGGCGGGCCGAGGGAGCGGCCGGGACGGTCTACCGGCCCCTGGAGTTCACCAACACCGCAGACGCCCCGTGCGTGATCGGGGGCCACCCCGGAGTCTCCTACGTCACCGAGGAGGACGGCGACCAGGTCGGCGCCGCCGCCGCGCGCGAGGGCGGACCGGGTCCCGCCGTGACCCTCCGACCGGGAGACACCGCCTCGGCCACCGTGGGGTTCACCCGGGTCGCCGACTACGACGAGGACGAGTGCGACCCCACCGACACCCGGGGTCTGCGCGTCTACCCTCCCCGGAACACGGGGTCGGTCTTCGTCGCGGCGCAGGGCCGCGGCTGCGCCGATCCGGACGTGCCCGGCGACCAGCTCACGGTCACGTCCGTCCAGGCGGACGGCGCCTCCTGACCCGACCCGTCCCCGACCCCTGGCCTGTGCCGCCGCCCGATCCGTCCCGGCGCCCGCCCCGCGGTCAGTTCCGCTGCTGTTCCATGGCGGTGAACGCGGTGACCAGCTGGTTCTCGGAGGTCTCCAGGTAGGTCGTCAGCTCGTCCGCCGCCCCGGACGCGTCCCCGGAGGCCAGCAGGGTGTGGATCCTGCGGTTCCAGTCCAGGTACGGAGCGTGGAACTCCCGGGGCGCGTCCATCACGTGGAACACCAGCCGGGTCTCGGCCAGCACCTGGCTCATGAACTCGTTCACCCGCGCGCTCCCGGCCAGACCGGCCACGGCCTGGTGGAAACGCATGTTCGCCGTCCCCATCCGCCACCAGTCCTCGCGTCCGCGCGCGGCCTCGCCCTCGTCCACGGCCGCCCCGACCAGCCGGACCGCCTCCTCGTCCGGGTCCGCCGCGCCCCGCAGCGCGGGGAGCTCCAGGGAGCGGCGCGCCTTGAACAGGTCTCGGACGTCCTCGCTGGTCGGCAGGCCGACGAACACTCCCCGGTGCATCTGGTGCACCAGCAGCCGCTCGCGCACCAGCAGCCGGAACGCCTCGCGCAGGGTGTTGCGGGATACTCCGAGCTCCTCGCACAGCCGCTCCTCCGACAGGCGCTGTCCCGGCGGGTACACGCCGTCGATGAGGGACTCGCGGAGCAGCTCCGCGACCCGCTCGGCCTGCGTGGGCAGCGGGGGGAGGAGGCGCGTGCGGCCGCTGGTCCGGTCGGTGCGGGCGTCCGTGGCCGTCACAGGTGCTCCTTAAGGGGACTGGCGTCTGTTACTTCATTGTCACCGACGCGGAGCACTCCCGGGAGAGCGGGGAGCCCACAGAAGTCGGTTCATCGGACCGGTGGACCGTGGCGCGGTCCCCGAACGGGTTCCCACACGGGTTCCCCGCCGCACCGCCTCGCGTGCACGGCGCATCCGCTCCACCCCGCCACCGCGCGGCTCCACCGCCACTGACCGGCCCCCGCGCGGCTCGCGGGTGAGCCCTCCGCGCGTCCGGTGAGTTCCGGGCGGGGGCGCGCGTTCCTGTGCGGTTTCCGTGCGGTTTCCGCGGGGCTTCCGGGCGGCTGAGCCTTCCGCGCGGCTTCCGCGGGCCCTCGGGCGAGGACGCGCACGGTCCGGCGCGGCTTCGTCCACGGGCTCGCGGAAGCGCATTCCGGGGGTTCCTCCGATGACGCCCCTGGGCAGGGTGGGGCGAAGAGATACTTCTGCAACCCAGGTGACCTGGGTTTTTTGCATACCGGCTCTTTACCCGTCTCGTTGGATTGAAGTATCGTTCAACAATCCAACGATGGCGCGGTCGGTTATCGCGTCACCGACCCACATCGGACCCCTTGGAGTGACCCATGGGTGACACACCCCCCGCACCCACGAAGGTGCGCCCCCGTGTCGGGCGGATCGCGATCAGCAGCAGCCTGCTCGGTGCGATGTTCCTCATGGCCACCAGCGCCATCGGCCCCGGCTTCATCACCCAGACCACCACGTTCACCGCCGAGCTGGGCGCGACCTTCGCGGTCGCCATCCTCATCTCGATCCTGGTCGACATCGCGGTCCAGCTGAACATCTGGCGCGTCATCGGCGTCGCCAACACCCGCGCCCAGGACCTGGCCAACAAGGTCGTCCCCGGCGCGGGCTACCTGCTGGCCGCGCTCATCGTCTTCGGCGGCCTGATCTTCAACGTCGGCAACCTCGCGGGCACCGGCCTGGGCCTGAACGCCATGGTCGGGTTCGACACCCGGCTCGGCGCCGTCCTGTCCGCGGTGCTGGCCGTGGTCATCCTGGCCGTCAAGAGGCTGGGCGTGGCCCTGGACCGGATCCTGGTCGTGCTGGGCGTGGCCATGATCGCGCTGACCGTCTACGTGGCCTTCGTGTCCCAGCCCCCGGTCGGCGAGGCCCTGCGCCAGGCCGTCCTGCCCGAGCGGTTCGGCGCGGACGTCTTCCTGGCCACCGTCACCATCATCGGCGGCACCGTCGGCGGCTACATCACCTACGCGGGCGTGCACCGACTCGTCGAGGCGGGTCAGGGCGGGCGCGAGAACGTCCGTGCCATCACGCAGACCTCCGTGACCGGCATCATCGTCACCGGCGTCATGCGCGTGGTGCTGTTCCTGGCCATCCTCGGCGTCGTCGCGGGCGGCGCCGACATCCTGGCGTCCGCCAACCCCTCCGCCGAGGCCTTCCGCCAGGCCGCGGGCGAGGCCGGTGTGCGCCTGTTCGGCGTCATCCTGTGGGCCGCGGCGGTCAGCTCCGTCATCGGCGCCTCCTACACCTCGATCTCCTTCGTCACGACCTTCCACCCGTGGTTGGAGAAGCGCCGGGGCCTCCTGGTCACCGTCTTCATCGGTGTCTCGCTGGCGATCCTGCTGCTGTCCGGGCAGGCTCCGAACACGCTGCTGATCCTGGCCGGAGCCCTCAACGGCGTGATCCTGCCGGTGGGCCTCGGCATCCTGCTGTGGGTCGCGGCCCGCCGCTCCGGCGACCTGCTGGGCGGGTACCGCTACCCGCGCTGGCTGATCGTCATCGGCGTCGCCGCCTGGGCGCTCACCGTGTACATGGCCATCGGCTCCCTGGGCGGCATCGCCGACCTCTGGCAGTAACCCGCCGGGCGCGCCCTTCCACCCTCCCCCACCCCTACCCCGCCCGGACCGCCACCCGGGCGGGGTAGGGGAACCCCGCAAGGGGCAACACGAAAGAACGAGGAGCACCGACGTTGCGCATCGACCTCAACTCCGACCTCGGCGAGAGCTTCGGCCGCTGGGAACTCGGCGACGACAAGGCACTGCTGTCCATCGTGACCAGCGCCAACGTCGCCTGCGGCTTCCACGCCGGTGACCCGTCCGTGCTGCGGCGCACCACGCTCGACGCCGCCGCCGGGGGAGTGGCCGTCGGCGCGCACGTGGGCTACCGCGACCTCGCCGGGTTCGGCCGCCGCTTCCTCGACGTGCCGCCCGCCGAGCTGACCGACGAGGTGGTCTACCAGATGGGGGCGCTGTCGGCGTTCACCCGCCTGGCCGGGGACCGGATCCGCTACGTCAAACCGCACGGTGCCCTCTACAACACGATCGTGCACCACGAGAAGCAGGCCGCCGCGGTGGTCGCCGCGGTGCGCGAGTTCGACCCCGCCATGCCCGTGCTGGGCCTGCCCGGATCGCAGTTCCTGCGCCTGGCCGAGGAGGCCGGACTGCCCACGCACCGCGAGGCCTTCGCCGACCGCGCCTACACCCCGGAGGGCACGCTGGTCTCGCGCCGCGAGCCCGGCGCCGTCCTGCACGACCCGGCCGCCATCGCCGAGCGCTGCCTGCGCATCGCCCACGGCGAGCCGGTCGAGGCCGTGGACGGCACCCGGATCGTCATCGAGGCCGACTCCCTGTGCGTGCACGGCGACAGCCCCGGCGCGGTGGACATCGCCCGGGCCGTGGCCGACCGGCTGCGCGCCGAGGGCGTCACCCTCGCGCCGTTCACCGGGGAGGCCGCGTGACCCCTGCCGGGAGGAGGGGGCTCCCGACCCCCGCCGAGGAGGCGCCGTGCGTGTCCTGACGTGCGCGGACAGCGGTGTGCTCGTGGAGGTCGCCGACCTCGCCGAGGTGATCGCGCTGCGCGCCGCGCTCCGGGCGCGGCCGATTCCCGGGGTCACCGACGTGGTTCCGGCCGCCCGCACGCTGCTGCTGCGGATCGAACCCGGCACCGACCCCGACGGGGTCGCCGCCGCGGTCACCGGGCTGCCGCTGGCCCCCGGGACCGGACCGGACTCCGGGGACACCGTCACCATCCCGGTGTTCTACGACGGCGAGGACCTCGACGACGTCGCCGAGCTGACCGGCCTGACCAGGTGCGGGGTGGTCGAGGCGCACACGAACGCCACCTGGACGGTCGCGTTCTGCGGCTTCGCCCCCGGGTTCGGCTACATGGTCGGCGACGACCCGCGCCTGCACGTGCCCCGGCGCGGTGAGGCGCGCACCCGCGTGCCCGCCGGTTCGGTGGCCCTGGCGGGGGAGTTCGCGGGGGTGTACCCGCGCAGCTCGCCCGGCGGATGGCAGCTGCTGGGCCGCACCGAGGCCCCGATCTGGGACCTGGACCGCAACCCGCCCGGCCTGCTGCGGCCGGGGGTGCGCGTGCGCTTCACCGACGCGGAGGCCTCATGAGTACGCGTGTCGGGCCCACCCGGACGGGACCCGGCCTCGAACAGGGGCGGGAACGCGACCAGGGACGGGAACGGGGAAGGAACGCGGTGGCGGGTCGGGGAGCGGCGTCGGAACCGGGCGAGGGGGCCGCGGCGCGCACCCCGGCCGCCGCCAGGGGGCGTTCGGCCCTGGAGGTCGTGGCCACCGGACCCATGACCACGGTCCAGGACGCGGGCCGCTTCGGCCACGCCGACCTGGGCGTGGGCCGCTCCGGCGCGGCCGACGCCCACTCCTACGCCCTGGCCAACCGCCTGCTCGCCAACCCCGCGGGGGCCGCCGCCCTGGAGGCCACCCTGGGCGGGCTGCGCGTGCGGGCCCGCGGGCCGGTGACCGTCGCCGTCACCGGGGCCGAAACCCCGCTGCGGGTGGACGGGCGGGGCGCCGCCGCCAACACGGTGCTGCACCTGCCCGACGGCGCGGAGCTGACCATGGGCGTGCCCGACCGCGGACTCCGCTCCTACCTGGGCGTACGCGGCGGGGTTGACGTCCCGCCGGTCCTGGGTTCGCGCAGCACCGACGTCCTGGCCGGGCTGGGCCCCGACCTGCCCGTGCCCGGGGCGCTGCTGCCGGTCGGCCCCGCGCCCGCGGACTTCCCGAACGCGGACCACGCCCCCGTGCCGCCCGTCGGCGGACCCGAGGAGGTCCTGCGGGTGGTCCTGGGCCCGCGCGAGGACTGGTTCACCGAGGAGGCCGTCCGCACGCTGCTGTCGTCCGCCTACGAGGTCACCCCGCGCAGCGACAGGGTCGGCGCCCGCCTGTCCGGCCCCGTTCTGGAACGCGCCCGCTCCGGCGAGCTGCCCAGCGAGGGCATGGTCGCGGGGTCGCTCCAGATCCCGCCGGGCGGGGAGCCCGTGCTGTTCCTGGCCGACCACCCCGTGACCGGCGGCTACCCGGTGGTGGCCGTCGTGTGTTCGGCGGACCTGCCCAGGGCGGCCCAGGCACGCCCCGGCACCCGCCTGCGCTTCACCCTCTGACCGGCCGGGCCCCGCCGGAACGGCGGGGCCCCGACACGACCGCGGACCCGGTTCCGTACCGGGGAACGGGCCGCGGCGCCGCGCGGGAGCCCCCGCACGGCGCACAGCGTTCCGCGCGGCGCGGGAACACCGCGTGCGGTGCGGGAACGCCGCCCGGGGACAACGGCGTTCCCGGGCGGTCCGGCAGCCGCGGGAACACCGCCCGTCCGTCCCACCCGGAACGAAAGGCAGAACCGAATGACCTCTCCGGCCGACCTCTCCCCGTCCCAGGCCCGCGCGCTGTTCCGTGACGGCCTGCGGGTCCCCACCTCCGGCTACAGCGCGGGTTACGCGCAGGCCAACCTCATCGCGCTGCCCCGCGAGGCGGCCTTCGACTTCCTGCTGTTCGCCCAGCGCAACCCCAGGTCCTGCCCGGTCCTGGACGTCACCGAGCCGGGACGGGTGGACGCCTCCGTCTTCGACGGCGACCTGCGCACGGACCTGCCCGCCTACCGGGTCTACCGCGACGGGAAGCTGGTCGAGGAGCGCACCGAGGTCACCGACCTGTGGCGCGACGACCTGGTGGCCTTCCTCATCGGGTGCAGCTTCACCTTCGAGACGCCCCTGCTGGAGGCCGGTGTGCCGGTGCGCCACATCGAGGCGGGCACCAACGTGGCCATGTACGCCACCAACCGGCCGTGCCGCCCCGCGGGCCGGTTCAGCGGTCCGCTGGTGGTGTCCATGCGGCCCATCCCCGCCGACCGGGTGGCCGACGCGGTGCGCATCACCTCGCGCTACCCGGCGGTCCACGGCGCCCCGGTGCACGTGGGCGACCCCGCCGCGCTGGGCATCGAGGACCTGGACCGGCCCGACTACGGTGACGCGGTCGAGGTGCGCCCCGGTGAGATCCCGGTCTTCTGGGCGTGCGGGGTCACCCCGCAGGCGGCCGTGACGGCCTCCGCCCCGGAGTTCGCCATCGGCCACGCCCCGGGCCACATGGCGATCACCGACGTGCGCGACTCCTCCTACCAGGTGCCCTGACGTTTGTCGCCGGACCCCAGGGGTAGTCGCGGGCCCAGGGTCGAGCGACACGACGAACGAAGGGGAACGGTGTGAACAGCCGCGAGCAGCTCATCGCCTGGCTCAACGACGCCTACTCGATGGAGAAGTCCCTCGAGGAGACGCTGGAGAGGCACGCCAAGGACGCGGAGAAGGACCCCGAGGTCCACGCCCGTATCACGCGGCACATCGAGGAGACCCGTCAGCAGGCCGAGACGGTCAAGGGATGTATCGAGTCCCTGGGCGGCAGCGTGTCCAAGGTCAAGAGCGCCCTGGCCGGAATGATGGGTTCCGTGCAGGGCATGGCCAACAAGCCCGCGGGCGACACCATGGTCAAGAACGCCCTCTCCGACTACGCCGCCGAGCACTTCGAGATCGCCTCCTACCGGGCGCTGATCGAGGGCGCCCGCGCGCTCGGCGAGGAGCAGATCGCCCTCAAGCTGACCGCCATCCTCCACCAGGAGGAGGACATGGCCCGCTTCCTGGAGCAGAAGCTCCCGGGCGCGGTGCGCACCGCGCTGGCCGACGCCGAGCGCTGACCGCGCCGCGGGCCGAACCCCGAGTGACAGCACCCGGAAGCCCCGGAGGAGGCAGGGCCTCCCCGGGGCGTCCGCGTGGCGGACCGCTTCCTCGCGGGTCGTCCCGTCCCGGGCGCGGGGTACTACGTCCGGCCGGTCGGGGGCACGGCGAGCCCGCACGGTCGGTGACGCCGCCTTCTCGACGGCGGCGCACCGGTCCTCGGGAACCCCCGGAAGAGGCCAAGACACCCAGGGAGGCGTCCATGACGGCATCCGCGCACGCGGGGGCGCGACCGCCGACGGCGCACGGCCGCAACATGGCCGCGGGCGTCCTGCTCGGGCTGGGCACGGTGGCGTTCGTGGACGAGGTGGTCTTCCACCAGCTGCTGCACTGGCACCACTTCTACGACCTCTCGACCACCGGCGTCGGCCTGGTGTCGGACGGGCTGTTCCACGCCTTCAGCTGGTTCGCCACGGTGGCCTCCCTGCTCATGGTGGCCTCCCTGCGCCGGGAACGCCGCTTCCGGGGGCTGGCCTTCACGGCGGGCTGGCTGACCGGGGCGGGGTCCTTCCAGCTCTACGACGGGCTGGTCCAGCACAAACTCATGGGCCTGCACCAGATCCGCTACGGCGTGAACCTGGTGCCCTACGACCTGACCTGGAACATCCTCGCCGGGACACTGCTGGTCGCGGGCGTCGCGCTGTGGACCCTGTCCCGGAGGCGGACACGCGGGGCGTCGGGTGCCGATCCCGGGCGGGCCTGACCCGTGGACCACCGCGGGCACGAACCCGCCACCGCGGTCCCCGGCCTCCTCGCTCCCGGCGCGTGGGCCGTCCTGGCACTGGTGTGCGCGGCCCTGGCGGTCTACGCGGTCGCGGCGCTCCTGCCGAGCCGCCGGGGCGGGGCCTGGCCCTGGATCCGCGTCCTGGCCTGGGCGGCGGGATGCGCGGCCGTGGGGGCGGCCCTGGTCGGCCCCCTGGCCGAGCGGGCCCACCACGACTTCGCCGCCCACATGGCGGGGCACGTCCTGCTGGGCATGCTGGGCCCGCTCCTGCTGGTCCTGGCGGCACCGGCCACTCTGGCCCTGCGGACCCTGCCGCTGGACGCCGCGCGCACCCTCTCCCGGGTTCTGCGGTCGGCGCCCGCCGCGTTCGCGACCCATCCGGTCGTCGCGGGCCTGCTCAGCGTCGGAGGCCTGTGGGCGCTGTACCGCACCGGCCTGTACGCCGCGACGCACACCGACCCGCTCCTGCACGCCCTGGTACACGCCCACGTGCTGGCCGCCGGATGCCTGTTCACCTTCGCGGTGCTGGGCGGACCCGACCCCGCGCCGCACCGGCTCCCTCCGCCGTGGCGGGCCGCCGCCCTGGTCGCGGCCGTCGCCGCGCACAACGTCCTGGCCAAGTCCCTCTACGCGGTGCCGCCTCCGGGGGTGCCCGCCGAACAGGCCCATGCCGGAGCCCAGCTCATGTACTACGCCGGTGCGCCGGTGGAGATCGCGTTGATCTTCCTGGTGTGCCGTCCCTGGCTGCTTCCCCGGCCGCGTCCGGAAGCCGGGCGGGGCCGCCTCAGGACTCCCGCGGGGGAGGAGCGACTTCGTCGGGGGTGGGTCGTCCGCCGTCGGTCTGCTGGCCCCGGATGAGGCGACCGCGGCGACCGCGACCGGAGCCCCGGCCGGGGCCGCCCCTGACCTCGGGGCCGGAGCCCTGACCGGGACCGGCGGCACCGTCCCGGCTCCCGTTGCCGCCGGTCCGGTCCTCCTCCGCCCGGTCCCCGTCCCCTCCGGCCCGCTCCCCGCCGTCCTGCGCGGCCCCCGGACGCTGACGGCCGCTCTTGCGCGAGTAACCCGCCTGGCTCGCGTACAGCGACTTGGAGACCCGGGAGGCGTCGCCGGTCCGGGACATCCCCGCCATTCGCCGCAGTTCCTCCATCTGCGCGAGCACCTCCGGCGGCGGAGCCGCCGCACCCGCCCCGGCGGGCGCCGCCGGCATGTGGCCGGCCAGGTCCGTCCGCGCCTCCTCCAGCAGACCCGCGGCGCCGAAGCGGTCGCCCCGCCGCATGGCCTCGCTGGCCCTCCTCTTGGCGGTCTGCGCCCGCTGCAGGACCTCCTCCGCGCGCACCTCGGGCCGGGGCACCCGCTCGTCGGCCGCGTCCCGCGCGACCACGTCGAGTTCGACGGAAAGGGACACGGTGCGGGTGTCCAGCGTGGCCGGGTCGGCGTAGGCGACCTCCAGCGCGGCGACGGCGCCCGGCGCGGACAGCCCGCGGACCTCCAGGCGCAGCAGCAGGCGGCGCCGCTCCCCGGAGTGGAAGTCGCCCAGTTCGACCACCACCGATCCGTCCGCGAGCCGGTGGGAGGGCATCTCGCCCACCACGGAGACGGAGCGCAGGAGCGGGCCGGACGGAACCCGCAGGGACACGGCCTGGGCCGTCTTGGCCAGCAGGTACTCGGCCTCCCGGGCGATGAGGCCGCCCGCGGTGTCGGGGTCCTCGGCGAACAGGGCGCTGCCCGCGCCGCCGTCGGCCACCGCGCCCAGCAGCTCCTCGTCGTAGCCCAGGCCGTACCCCAGGGACGTGGTGGTGACCCCGTGGGCGTAGGCGTCGGCCGCCACCTGTCGGAGCAGGTCGTGGTCGGTGACGCCCTGGTTGGCGTGGCCGTCGGAGATCAGCAGCAGGGTGCCGCCCCTGTCGGCTCCGGCGCGGCGGGCCTCCTGCACGCCGCGCAGCAGTCCGCTGGACAGGTCGGTGCCGCCCGACGCGTGCAGCCCGGAGATCAGGCGGCGCACCCGCGCCTTGTCCTCCAACGGCCCGCAGGGCACCTCGACCCGGGCCTGGTCGTTGAAGGACACGAGTCCGAAGTTGTCGGAGGGCGCGAGCCGCTCCACCAGGGAGAGCAGCGCGCGCACCGCGCCGTCCAGGCGTCCTCCGCCCATGGACCCGCTGCGGTCCAGCACGACCTGGAGGGTCGCGGGCGGGCGTTCGGTCTCCTCCTCGCGTTCGGGGGCGGTGATGTCGACCAGGACGGACACGGCGTCTTCGGTGTCCCGGGGGACGGCGTCGAAGTCCGACAGCGCTGACAGGTGCATGCATGCTCCGGGGGGTCGGGTGTGTGGCCCTCCAGCCTAGGAAGCGGCGACGACGTTCGCACGGTCCGGCGTGGCCGGATGGGGCCATCTCCGGGCCGCGCGTCCGGCCCCGCCACCCGGTCAGGCCCGGTGCGGGCCCGCCGCCGCGCGACCGGGACGACCCTCGTCGATGCGGGGTGCGGGGTGCGGGGTGCGGGGTGCGGGGTGCGGGGTGCGGGGTGCGGGGTGCGGGGTGCTATGGGCTTCAGATCCGGCGCAGGCCCAGACGGCGCAGCTCCAGGGCGGCCAGCGCCTCCACGGTTCCTCGGTCACCGGAGCGCCAGGCGCCCGCCGGGTCCTCGTGCGTACCGGCCAACCGGGACGGGGACGCCGAGGTCAGGGCGCGCAGGGCCAGCAGCCGGGACCGGGCCTCGGGCGCGAGCCCGCGCAACCGCCTGGCGGCGCTGGCGTGGCGCACCCACCGAGCGCGCAGGGGCAGCCAGGTGGCGGCGAGCAGCAGCAGCGGGAGCACGGCGGTCAGCAGCGGCAGGGTCAGCGCGAGCGAGGCCACCGTCTCCTGGAAGGAGGTCCCGGCGGCGGTGAGGGACTCGCCGGTCTCGCTCATGCTGGTGAACGGGGTGGCCAGGGCCTCCCCGGCCAGGGGCACCTGGCGGGCCTGCTCGGCGGCGGAGTTCATGTGCTCGCTGAAGCCCTCGCCCGTGCTCACCATGAGTTCGCCGGGGCGGCTGAGGGCCATGAGGGTCTCGCGCAGCGCCAGCGCCGCGCTGACCCACGCGTACACCCAGGCGGCGGCGAGCAGGTCGGAGGCGAACTGGAGGAACGCGCGCACGGGGTACTCGGCGTAGAGCTTCACGGGGGCCTTCCGGGGGTGAGGGGCGGGCGTGGGCGAGGACCCACGGTTCCCCGTTACCCGTTCGGAGCCGCCTCACGCCGCGGACCGCGCAGCCACGGGGGTTCCGTGCCCGCGTCCCGCTCTTGCACGGTCCGTCCCGCGCCCCCGCATCCCGCTCTCGCGGGCTCCGTCCCGCGCCCCCCGGCACCGGTGGGAACCGTTCCGGACCGTACGCCGTACCGACGGCACCGGCGGAGCCGTCTCCAGAGGAGGCCCGCGCCCGGCGGAGGCCGCCACGGACTTCCGCGAGCCCCGGGGAGGCCCGCGCCCGGTTCCGCGTGCCGTACCGGCGATCCTCGCGGCGGCGCCTCCCCGCTGTGGAGGCCCGCCGCCCGCGTCCCCGTTCAGGGGTTCCGGGCCCCGGACGGGTTCAGGCCGGGTCCGGTGCGCCCCGGAAGGTGCGCCGGTAGGCGCTGGGGGACACGCCCAGTTCGGCGTGCATGTGCTGGCGCAGCGACGCCGCCGTGCCGAAACCCGCCTCGTGCGCGACCCTGTCCACCGGCAGGTCCGACTCCTCCAGCAGCTGCCGGGCCCGGTCCAGGCGCTGCCGGGCGACCCACTGGCCGGGCGAGAGCCCCACCTCGTCGCGGAAACGGCGGGTGAGGGTACGCACGCTCACGGCCTCCTGGAGGGCCATCTCCCGCAGGCCCGGCTGGAGGTGCAGGTGTTCCAGGGCCCAGGCGCGCGCCCGACCCGTCGCGGCACGCTCCGGCGCGGGCACGGGACGGCGGATGTACTGGGCCTGGCCGCCGTCGCGGTGGGGCGGGACGACGGTGCTGCGCGCCACCTCGTTGGCCACGGCGGCGCCGTGGTCGAGCCGGATCATGTGCAGGCCCAGGTCGATGCCCGAGGCGACCCCGGCAGCTGTCAGCACACGCCCGTTGTCGGTGTACAGCACGTCCGGGTCCAGGTCGATGCCGGGGTACATGGCGCGGAAGTAGCCCGCGGACTTCCAGTGGGTGGTCACGCGGCACCCGTCCAGGAGCCCGGCCGCGGCGAGCACGAACGCGCCGGTGCAGATCGAGGCCACGCGCGCGTTCGGCGGGATGCGCGCGACGGCCGCGGCCAGAGCCGGCGCGAGGGGGGCGTGCGGGCGTTCGCCGTAGTCCTCGTCGGCGGCGGGCAGGATCACCGTGTCCGCCTCGTCGAGGGCCTCCGGTCCGTGGGCCACGTTGATCGTGAAGTCGGTGTCGGTGCTGATCTCCCCCGGTTCCAGCGCGCAGGTGACGACTTCGTAGAGCAGCTCCCCGTCGGCGCTCCGGGCCTGGCCGAACAGGCGGTGGACGATGCCCGCCTCGATGGGCAGCAGGCCGTGCCGGACGAGGACGGCCACGTGGTGGCGGCCGGGCCGCGAGAAAATCCTCATGGCCTGATTCTTGCGCATGTTGGCTTTCAGGACACTGTCGGGGGAGGTGCCCGCGCAGGAGCCTGAGGCCATGGCCGAGAACACCGCTTCCGCGCAAGAGCCCGCACGCACCCCGTTCCACCGCGCGTGGCTGGTCGCCCTCGTCGCGTGCCTGACCATCGTCGCCGCGGCGGCCTTCGCCGCGATGCCCGGAGTCCTGACCGATCCCCTGCACGCCGAGTACGGGTGGTCCCGCGGGGCGATCGGTGCGGCGGCCTCGGTCAACATGCTCGTCTACGGCCTGATCGCCCCCTTCGCCGCGGCGCTGATGGACCGGTTCGGTGTCCGCGGGGTCGCCCTGGCGGCCCTGGGCGCCGTCGTGGCGGGGGCCGGACTGACCCTCGTCATGACCACCGCCTGGCAGCTGACCCTCTACTGGGGGCTGCTCGTCGGCGCGGGCACGGGGTCACTGGCGATGACGTTCGCCGCCACGGTGGCCGACAACTGGTTCGTCCGACGCCGTGGGCTGGTCATCGGCGCCCTGACCGGGGCCAGCGCCTTCGGCCAGCTGGTGTTCCTCCCCGCGCTGGCTTGGATCGTGGACCACCGCGGATGGCGTCCGGCCATCGTGACCCTGGTGCTGACGGCGGGCGTCATGATCGTCCTCGTCGCCCTGGTGCTGCGGAACCACCCGGCCGACCTGGGACAGCGCCCCTACGGTTCCCCGGTCTTCGTGGACAGGCCCCGAGCGGACCGGGGCGCGGCGCGCCGGACCGTGCGGGTCCTGTCCTCCTCGGTGCGCAGTCGCCGGTTCTGGCTCCTGGGCGGAGCGTTCGCGATGTGCGGCGCGACCACCAACGGCATCATGTGGACCCATTTCGTACCCGCCGCCCAGGACCAGGGGATGGCCGTTACGGTCGCGGCGGCGCTGGTGTCGGCGATCGGCGTCTTCTCCCTGGTGGGGACGGTCCTGTCCGGATGGCTCACCGACCGGGTGGACCCGCGCCTGCTCCTGGTCGCCTACTACGCGGGTCGGGGCGTGCTCCTGGCCGCGCTGCCCGCGCTGCTGGGGCCGGACGCCGGAGCGGCGATGGCGGCCTTCGTCGTGGTGTTCGGCCTGCTCGACGTCGCGACGGTGCCCCCGACCATCCTGCTGTGCCGCCGGCTCTTCGGCGCAGACGGGGCCATCGTCTTCGGGTGGGTCAACGCCGTCCACCAGGTCGGCGCGGGGTCCATGGCGGTCTTCGGCGGCTTCGTCCGCGACGTGGGCGGAAGCTACGGGCCGGTGTGGCTGACGGGCGCCGCCCTGTGCGCCGTCGCCGCGATGCTGGCCCTCAGGGTGCCGCGCGGCACGGGCTCCGACCTCGCGGACGAGGGGTCCGGAGGGGCCCGTGACCACGAGCGCAGGAGGGTGTGAGCGCGATGGGGGACACCGGAACCCGGGGCGGCGCCGAGGGTCCCGCGTGCGCCGGTGCCGGGGTCGGTCCGGGTACGGCCCGCGGGGCCGGGCGCCCGTCACCAGGGTTCTCCGCCGTGCTGGTGGTCCTCGCCGCCCTGGTGGCCTACGTGGGGTTCGCCGGGCTGGAGCAGGGACTGCGCGCGGCGCGCGGCGAGGGGGTACCGGGCGTGTTCACCGCGACGAGCATCACCTGCGTCCAGCACCCGGGGCACGAGTCGTGCACCTGCAACGGCACCTTCACCGGTGCGGGGGGAGGAGAGCCGCGCGGGGTCTACCTGCACGCGGCCGGGCGCGACACCTGCGAGGAGGGAGCGCGGATCCCGGCCGTGGACGCCGGGGCCGCCAACCGCGTCTACGGCCCCGACGGCTCCCGCGAGTGGATCCTGTCCTCGCTCGTCCTCGCGGCGTGCCCGGCCCTGGTCGGCGGTGTCGCGGCGAACTGGGTGCGCTACCTGCGGCGCGGACCGGCGAAGGAGTGACCGGCCCCGGACGCGGACCGCCCCGGGCGGACCCGGCGGTCCGCCCGGGGCGGTGGGAACCGGTGCCCGCACGAGGGACGGGAGGCGTACGGACACCGGGCACGGGCCGGGGGACGGGCTGGGAGTGTCCGGCCCGCGGTCCGGAGCCGCGGTCGGCTGGGTGGACCGTCCGCCGACCGCGGCGAGCCGCTGACCGCGCCCGGGTATCGCGGCGCGGGCTCAGCCGCGCGGTGCGCCCACGGGGGCGTGCCGCTCCCCGCCTCCCCCACCGGAGGCGTCGGCGGTCCGCGACTCCCCGGCGGCCGTGTCGGAGTCGGCCGTCCTGGCCTCCTCGGCCTCCGAGCCGTCGCCCCCGGCCGTGCCGGAGGCCTCCGCGGCCCCACCGGAACCCTCGGCGGGCTTGTCGTAGCTCATGAGGGCGTCCATGTCGATGCTGTCCGGGTTCCTCAGCGTGTGGGTGAGGCGCTCGCGGTCCAGGCCGCCGGTCCAGCGGGCGATGACCAGGGTGCCCACCGCGTTGCCGATGAGGTTGGTCAGGGCGCGGCCCTCGGACATGAAGCGGTCGATGCCGACGATGAGCGCGATGCCCGCCAGCGGGATCACGTCGCCGAACGCGGCCAGCGAGGCGGCCAGGGTCACCAGACCGGCACCGCTGACGCCCGCCGCGCCCTTGCTGGAGAGCAGCATGAACAGCAGCAGTCCGACCTGGGTCCAGACGGAGATGTCCGAACCGGTGGCCTGGGCGATGAAGATGGCGCCCATGGTCATGTAGATCGCGGTGCCGTCCAGGTTGAAGGAGTACCCGGTCGGGATGGTCAGGCCCACCACGGACTTCTTGGCGCCCGCGGCCTCCAGCTTGGTCATCATGCGCGGCAGCACCGACTCGCTGGAGGAGGTGCCCAGCACGATGAGGAGCTCGTCGCGGATCAGGCGCACCAGGCGGAACAGGCTGAACCCGGCCAGGCGGCTGACGAGCCCCAGGACGACGACGATGAACAGGACACAGGTGACGTAGAAGCTGAGCATGAAGTAGGCGAGGCTGCTGAGCACCTGGCCGCCGTACTCGCCGATGGTGAAGGCCATGCCGCCGAAGGCGCCGACGGGCGCCGCGTACATGACGATCTTGATGACGCCGAACATGATGTGCGACATCGTGTCCAGGGCGCGGACGGCGGGCTCGCCGCGCCTGCCGAGCATGGTCAGGGCGCAGGCGACCAGGATGGCCAGGACCAGGACCTGGATCAGCTCGCCCTCCACGAACGCGGAGAAGAACGAGTCGGGGATCATGTGGAGGATGAAGCCGGAGAAACCGGTTCCGCCCGCCTCGGCCTCGGCGATGGTGTCCGCGGCGTCGGCCTCGTCGAAGGACACGTTCAGGCCCACGCCCGGACGCATGACGTTGACGGTGACCAGGCCGATGGCCAGGGCGAGCACGGTCAGCGCGGTGAAGTACACCAGGGTGCGCAGGGCCAGCCCGCCCGCCTTGGCCAGGTTGCCCAGACCGGCGATGCCCACGACGACGGTACAGAAGATGGTCGGGGCGATGACGACCTTGACGAGCTTGATGAACAGGTCGGCCAGCCAGCGCATGTCCGCGGCCCAGGCCGGGAAGAGCAGACCGACGGCGATGCCGAGCGCGATACCGACGAGCACCCAGAAGTACAGGTGACGGTAGATGGGCTTCCTGCGCCTGGGCGGTGCCTTGTCGGCACTCTGCCCGGGGGCGGCGGCGCGTCCGGGACTCGGCATGGCCTTCTCCTCCAGGTCCTGTGTAGCGGGTCACAGGAACCTTCACGCCAGAGGCGCGTAACGGCCAACCCACGAGGGGGAAACTTAAGGTTTACCTGACATTTGATCACTTTCGGTGGTACGGCACCGCATTTCTGTTCACTGAGGGTGCTCGTGTGTCCGGGTGCTCGCGAGGACCGGTGGCTCCCTGTGAGGGGCGTGGCGGGGATGGTCGGCCCGCCTGTGACCGGAGGATGCCCTGACCTGCGTTGACGCCGGTCTCCGATTCGGCTGGCGGTAACGGAGGGCAACAGATCCGGTAGCGGGCTCACAACGCGGACAAGCCCTGGAAGGGCGCCCCGCGCCGACGCCCCCGCGCCGACGCCCCCGCGCCCAGCGCCCTCGTGCCGGACCCCTGTGCGCTGCTCCCCTCTGTGCCGGGCGCCCTCGTACAGGGGCCCTCACACCGGGCGGCTCCAGGCCCCGGCGGCCCCGGCCCGGCGGACGTACTCGACGAAGTCCGAGGCCGGGCGGCCCAGCGCCTTCTCGACCCCGTCGGCGGGCTCGGCGTTGCGGCCGTCCAGGATCTCGCCGAACAGCTCGGTCAGCCCCCGGGCCACCTCCCCGGGCAGCCCCGCGGCGACCGCCCCGGCGACGAACTCCTCCGGCGGGACCCGGCGGCAGGCGACGGGGTACCCGGCGGCCCCGCCGATCAGACGGGTGGCCTCGGTGAACGTCAGTGCCCGGGGCCCGGTCAGCTCGTACAGCTCACCGGCGTGCCCGTCCTCCGTCAGCGCCCGGGCCGCGATCTCCGCGACGTCGTCGAGGTCCACGAACGGCTCGGGCACGTCCGGCACCGGCAGGGCCACGGTGCCCTCCAGGACCGGCCCGAGCAGGAAGCTCTCGGAGAAGTCCTGCGCGAAGACCGAGCAGCGCAGCACGGTCAGGTCGGGGAACACGCCGCGCACGGCGTGCTCCGCGCGCTCGGCCCCCTCCTCGCCCCGGCCCGACAGCAGCACCGCGCGCCGGACGCCGCTCCGGGCGGCACGGGAGGCGAACGCGGCGACGGCCTCGTCGGCCCCGGGAAAGGCCAGGTCGGGGTGGTAGCACAGGTAGACGGAGGCGACCCCCTCCAGGACGGCGTCCCAGGTGGCGGGTTCGTGCCAGTCGAAGCGGGGCCGACCGGAGCGGGAGCCGACCCGGACGTCGGCGCCGTGCTCGCGCAGCAGGCGGGTGACACGGCGGCCGGTCATGCCGGTGCCGCCGGTGACGAGGACGTGTTGTGTGGTCATGTCCCCCACTCCACCAGCCGGGGGCCGGACGGAACATAGCCAGAACGCTGGTGTGCATAAGCGTTCGTCTGGATCCGGCGCGGTCCCCGCTGTCCTCGGACGCGGCCCCCTCGGAGGAGCCCGCGCGTTCGGCGGCAGAGCCCCGAGCCCCCGTCCGCGTCACTAGGGTGAGGCCATGGACCCCCTCGTGCACCTCCTGGACGGACCACGCGCGCGCGGCGCCTTCACCCTGCGCACCGTCATGAGCCCGCCCTGGGGCATCGACATCCGCGACGAGGCCGCGCTCACCCTGGTCGTGGTCACCTCCGGGCGCGCCTGGGTGGCGGCGAACGGAGAGGAGGCCGAGGCCGGTCCCGGCGACCTGGTGCTCGTGCGCGGCCCGGAGCCCTACGTGATCGCCGACAGCCCGGGCCGGGAGCCCACCGTCACCGCTCTGCCGGGTGCGCGGTGCGTGGCCCGCGACGGCGCGGAGGTCCACGTGTCCATGAGCCACGGCGTCGGCACCTGGGGGAACGACCCCGACGGCACCGACACCATGGTCGTGGGCGCCTACCTGGACGACAGCGAGGTCGGCCGCCTCGCCCTGGCCGCGCTGCCGTCGCTGGCGGTGCTCCCCGAGGGCCGGGTCGACCCCGCGCTGGTGGAACTGCTCGCACGCGAGATCACCACCGGCCACGTCGCCCAGACCAGCCTCAACGACCGGCTCCTGGACTGCCTGCTGGTGATGGCGGTGCGCGCCTGGCTGGAGGACAACCCCGACAGCGCGCCCAACTGGCTCACCGCCCGCAGCGACCCCGTCGTCGCGCGGGCGCTGGAGCTGGTCCACGAGCGCGTCGCCGACCCCTGGACGCTGGAGTCCCTGGCGGGGGAGTGCGCGGTCTCCCGCGCCACCCTGGCCGCGCGCTTCCAGCGGGCCGTGGGCACCCCTCCGATGACCTACCTGCGCACCTGGCGGCTGACGGTGGCCTGCGACCTGCTCACCGCCAGCCCGGGGCTGGGCCTGGAGGCCGTGGCCGCACGGGTGGGCTACGGGAGCGCGTTCGCGTTCAGTTCCGCGTTCAAGAACCACACGGGCGCGAGCCCGTCCGCGTACCGGGCCGCCCGGGCCGAACGCGTGCCGCAGGAGGCCTGACGCGGTCCCGAGCCACGTGGTTGGGTAGGTCTTCCCGAGACCCGGGGCCAGGGCACGGCAGAAGGGGGACGCGATGACCGACAGCACCCAGGCGTTCGACCAGCTCAGCGAGGGCTATCGCCGTTTCCGGCCGGGATACCCCCGTGCCCTGCTCGACCGGTTGCGCGCCCACGTCCTCGCCGGTGAGCGGAGTTCCTGGCCCGAGCCCTGGCTCCTGCTCGACGTCGGCGCGGGGACGGGCATCTCCACCCGCGCCCTGCGCCGCGTCTTCGGTCCGGATCCTCGTGTGGTCGGCGTCGAGCCGGGGCGTTCCATGCGGGCCGCCGCCGCCGAGGAACCCGACGGGGTCGAGTACGTGGACGGCCGTGCCGAGGAGGTCCCCTTCCCCGACGCGTCGGCCTCCCTCGTGCTGGCCGCACAGGCCGTCCACTGGTTCGACCGGCCCGCCTTCTACGCCGAGGCCGCGCGCCTGCTCCTGCCCGGCGGCACCGTCGCGGTCCTCAACAACGACCGCGACTGGACGGCCAGTGCGTTCGTCGACGCCCACGAGAGCCTGATGGAGGAGTACGGCGACGACTACCGGCGCGACTACCGCGCCTACGACACCGTCGCCGAGATGGAAGCCCAAGACGGCCTTTCCAACGCCACCGAGTTCACCACCGCCTGGACGCGCGAACTCGACACCGCGGGCTTCGTCGGGAGCGCGCTGTCCTCCAGCAGGATGGCCGCCGTGGTCCGCGACATCGGCGAGGAGCGCACCCGGGCCGCCCTCACCGAGCTCGTCGCCGCGCACTTCCCCGACGGGAACGTGCGCGTCCCCTACGTCACGCGGCTCCACCTGGCCCGCCGGACGCCGTAGCCGCACGCCGGTGCCCGCGCAAGGGAGTCCGGCTGCTCCAGGTCACGGTTTCGGGCGACACATCGTAGGGGCGTCCCCGAGGCCAACACGGTTTGGCGCAACGAAGCGGCGGGGGCGCGGGGGAGTTCGGCGGCGACGTCCTCACACGTGCTGTGCACGGAACTTCCAGGACCTTTGCCGAGGGCGGCGTTCAGGGCATGAGCGGCGCGGCGGGCAAGTTTCCCGTCTGCTCGACTCAGAACCGCCTGGAGGTATGCGGTGCCGTTGTCGTCTGAGACGAGGGCGAGCACCCGATGCTTGGACTGGGTGTGCTCGCAGCGGAACTGGCGGGGAAAGGGAAGCGGAAGCCCGCTATCGGACATGGTCCAACCTCACAGCGAATATCGCGCCTTATCGAGCGCAGGAGTGTGGAACTCCGCTGGTGGGTGAGGTACGGCCACGCCCCCGGACGGACGAGGGGAGAGAAACCGCTGGTGCCCCCGATGCGATCAGCGACCCGTGCCGGCCAAGACCCGTGCTGTCCGTCTCATGTGGATGCGGCCAGGCTTCCGTAACGGTCAGCCGAGCCGCTTCTTGAAGCCGACGTGGGAGGCGGTGTACCCCAACCGCTCGTAGAAGCGGTGGGCGTCCTCCCGCGAGGCGTCCGAGGTCAGCTGGAGCATGGCGGCTCCCCGGCGGCGGGCCTCCTCCTCGGCCCAGGCCAGCAGGTCGGTGCCCAGACCGCCGCCGCGCACGTCCGAGTGCACCCGCACCGCCTCCACCTGGGCGCGGGTGGCGCCCCGGTGGGACAGGCCCGGCAGGAAGGTCAGCTGGAGGGTTCCCACCACCCGGTCCCCGCGGCGGGCCACCGCCAGGAACTGGTGCGGGTCGGCGTCGATCACCTCGAAGGCCGCCAGGTAGGGGGCCGGGTTCCCGGGATCCTCGCGTCGGGCGCCCAGTTCGTCGTCGGCGAGCATGGCGACGATCGCCGCCACGTCCTCGGCGCGGGCCCGGTTGATGGTGATGCCCTCGTTCAAGGGTGCTCCGTTCGTCGTCAGGTGTTCCGGCGCCGCCGGACGCGGTCGCCGGGGCCCGCCCCGAGCGGTTCCGGGGGAGCGAGGGTCCGGCCCTCCGGAGCGCTCGCCCGCGGCGCGGGCGGGGTCGGTCCGGGGCGGGGGGCTTAGGGGAACAGCAGCGCGGCCACGGCTTCGAGGTCCGCCACCACGGTGGTCGCGTGCGCGAGGTCCCCGGGGTCGGTCGTGGAGGCCACGGCCACCACGGGCATGCCCGCGTCCAGGCCGGAGCGGACGCCGCTCACGGAGTCCTCCACCACCACGCACCGCCCGGGGGCGACCCCCATGCGCTCGGCTCCCAGCAGGTACGGGGCCGGGTGGGGCTTGCCCCGGGCCACCTGGTCGGCGGTCACCAGCACGCGGGGGAGGGGCAGCCCCGCCGCCGCGATCCGCGAACGCGCGATCCGGTCGCTCCCGGACGTGACGATCGCCCAGGGGCGTCCGTGCGCGTCGAGTTCGCTCAGGAGTTCGCGTGCGCCGGGCACGCCCCGGACGCCGCCCCCGGCGGCGGCCTCGTGGTCCTCGATCCGCGGCGCCTCGGCCAGCGGGTCCAGGTGCGGGGCGAAGAGGCGGGCCAGGTCCACGTCGGTCCGCCCGTGGTGGTGTTCGAGCACCGCGCCGACGTCCAGGCCGCGTTCCACGGCCCACGCGGTCAGCCCCGCGCGGATGCTCGCCGTGGAGTCCACCAGCACGCCGTCCAGGTCGAACAGCACGGTCGCCTCGTCGTAGCCGCCCACGTCACTCCCTCGTCCGGTTCCCGCCAGGCACTCCAGGGTGCCATCCGCGACCGCCCGGGCGTCGGCGGCGGTACCCCTGCCGGAGCGTCGGGAGCGGGGACCGGCCGGATCCGGCACGGCAGCCGGCCGTCCTCCGCCTGTCCGACGAGGACGCGCCCGGAGACGGGTGCGCCACCACGGGCATGTCAATTACAGTTGACCCATGGACGCCGAACAGCTGACCGCCCTCGCCCGCACCACCGGAGCCGACGACCCGCTGGTGGGTCTGGACGCCACCGTCCAGCTGCGCAGGGAGATGGAGCGGGTCGAGGCCGTCCTCGTCCGCCGCGCCCGCAACCGCGGCTCCACCTGGGCCGAGATCGCCGGGGTGCTCGGCGTGTCCAAGCAGGCCATCCACAAGAAGTACGGAGGCCGCGGGCTCTTCGGCGGGCAGGAGTAGGAACGCCGCACCGGCCCGGCACCGCCGGTCGGCGCGGTGCCGACGCCCGGCCCGGCCCGGTGCCCCCTGTCAGCGCAGTGCCGCCGCGAACCGCTCCATCCTCTCGCCGAAGCCCTCCGCGTCGCCGAACCACACCGCCACCGCGTCCGCTCCGGCGGCCGTCAGCTCCCGGAACAGCCCGACGGCGCGTTCGAACTCCTCCTCGCCACCGGACCAGGCGATCCGCGTTCCCGCGCGCACCGGCCGCGGGGTCAGCTCCCGCAGCCGGTTCCGGGCCTCCACGAACCCCGCCGTGTCCAGTCCCACGCCCTGCCACACGTCGGCCCACTCGGCGGCCCGCCGCAGCGCCCGGTCGGACGTGCCGCCCACCATCACGGGTACGCGCCGCGCCGGACGGGGCGCGAACACCCCGCGTTCGTAGGAGTGGAAGCGCCCCTCGAACGGCCCCTCGCCCTCGAACAGGTGCCGCAGCAGCCGCAGCGTCTCGTCGGTCCGGGCGCCGCGCGTGGCGAAGTCCGACCCCACGGCCTCGAACTCCTCGCGCGACCAGCCGGTCCCCACACCCAGGACGAAGCGCCCCCCGGACAGGGCGTCCAGGGTCGCCACCTGCTTCGCCAGCACGAACGGGTCGCGCATCGGCGCCACCAGCACCGACGTGCCCAGTCGGATCCGCCGGGTCAGGGCCGCCAGGTGGGCCAGGGCCACCAGCGGCTCGTACACGCCGCCGAAGGTGCGGCCGTACGGCGCGGGCGGCAGCAGGTGGTCGGGCAGCCACACCGCGTCCACGCCCAGCTCCTCGGCGCGAACCCCCAGTTCGACGAGGGTTCTCGGTGACATCCGCACGGACTCGTCGGGCAGGACCACCTGGAGGGGCGTTCCCGTGATCGGTTCGGTCAACTCGCTCATGGAGTGACGGTAGACGGTGCCACCGGTGTGAGGGCGAGGACGGGTCAGATGTTCCCGTGCCGTCCTCGCCGGAACGCCGGAACGCGGGACGCGGGAACGCCTACCGGGGCGAGGGCAGGGACACCTCGACCAGCACCGCCCTGTGGTCAGTGCCGGTCACCTCCACGACCTCCAGGCCGTCGACGCCCATCCGGGGGTGCACCAGCACGTGGTCGATGGCCAGGCCCGGCACCGCTCGCCCCACCGGCCACGTGGGCTCCAACCCCTCACCCAGGACCGCGGCCGAGCTCAGGTACCCCGCCTCCAGGACCTCGCGCAGCGCCGCGTGGTCGAGCGTGGCGTTGAAGTCCCCGGCCAGGACCCGCATCGTGTCCGGGTCGCCCACCTCGGCCAAGCCCTCCAGCTCCCCGCGCCAGGAGGCGGTGTAGGCGGGGGACAGCGGAGGCGGGACGTGCACCGACGTCACCTCCAGCACGTCGTCCTCCCCGTCCCCGTCGCCGTCCTCGGGCAGCCGCACGACGGCGGTCGGCATCGCGAACGTGTCGTGGCCCGCCTCCCCGCCGCCGGTGTCGGTGAGCGGGAGGGCCGAGTGGACGGTGCTCCCGTGCACGCCCCGGGGGTCGGAGCGGTCGACGGCGTGCGGCAGCAGGTCGTCCAGCCCGGCGGCGGACAGCTCGCGCACCAGGTCGGGGGTGACCTCCTGGAGGGTGAGCACGTCCACCTCCCGGTCGCGCACCAGCGACACCACCCGCGCCGCGTCGGCGCCGCCGCCGAGCGTGTTCAGGGTCATGATCCGCACGACCGGACCGCCCGCCGAGGTCACGCCGAACGGCACAGCGCGGGGCACGACCACGGCGGCCAGCGCCAACGTCACCGCGGTCAGGACCGCCATGGACCCCCAGCGCCGCAGCAGCCCGGCCACCACCGCCGCCAGCGGCGCGGCGGCCAGCGCGTAGGGCGTGAAGGCCAGCGCGGGCACCAGGGGCCAGCCCCGTTCCAGGCCCAGGACCCGCAGCAGGGAGAACACCGCGAGCCCCGCCGCGGCCAGCGCGACCAGGACCGTCACCGCGGGGGAGCGGCCGGAGGCCCCGGAGGCCCCGGAGGCCCCACCGCCCGCCGGTCCCGTGCCGCTTCCCGGTGCCTGTACGCGTTCCATCGCCGTCCTTCCCGGAGCGGACGCCGCCGTCCGCCCTTCACGGGGTCAGGACTACACCACCGCGGCGGGGGTCCGGGACACCGGCGTACCCGCCCCGGCGGCTCCGGGCCCCGGGCGGTCCCCTCAACAGGCGCGGGCGGCCGCCACCAGGCGCCGGTGCACCTCCTCCAGGCACGGGTTGTCCGCCACCCCCGGGCGCCGTACCAGGTACAACGTGGTGACCGGCGGCTCCTCCGGGGCCAGGAGCGCCACCAGGCGCCCCTCGGCCAGCGTCTCCCGGCACAGGTGGCGCGGCAGCACCGTCACCCCCGCCCCCGCCGTGACGGCCGACACCACCCCGCGCAGGTCGGGCGCGGTGACCGCGGGCGCACACGTCAGCCGCACCCCGAACACCTGCCGCCAGTAGCGGCGCAGGACCGACAACTCGTCGTCGTGGGCCACCAGCGGGACCGCGCACAGCGCGGAGGCGCCCTGGCGCAGGAGCCGGTCGCGGCCGATCCGGTCCGCCCACGCCGGCGACGCCACCAGCACGAACTCCTCGTCGGCGAGGGGTTCGGCGACCAGGGTCCGCCCCCGCGGCCGCACCGCGGACACCACCAGGTCGTGCCGGTCCCGGCGCAGCTCCTCCAGCAGGTCCTCGGCCGGACCGGTGCGCACGCGCAGCCGCAGGCCGCCCTCCACCAGGGGCGCGAGCGCGGGCAGCACCAGCGCGTGCAGCGCCTCGGCGGGGCCCGCCACGCGCAGCGGCGCGGGCGACGCGGACGCGCCGCCGCCGTCGCGCCCGGCGACCACCTCCAGCGCGTCCAGGGGCCCGGCCACGCGCGCGGCCAGGTCGTTGGCCTCGGCGGTCGGGGCCACCCCCCGGGGCAGCCTCTCGAAGAGGGGGTGTCCGAGCCGCCGCTCCAGGGAACGGATCTGGGTGGTGACCGTGGGCTGCGACAGCCGCAGCAACTGCGCGGCGGCGGTGAAGGACCCCGACCGGTGTACCGCCAGGAAGGTCCTCAACTGCTGCAGATCGAGCGGCCCGCCGGGCCGCGGATCGGCCGCCGTGCCCGAACCATTGACATTCCTATAGCTCACCTCGCCGATTTTATTGGTCGGTGAATGGGTGGTCGGACTAGTGTCTGTTCGGTCCGCGGGTCACCGCGCCAACACCCAGCGAAGTCACGGAGGTCACGTCATGTCCGTCACCAGCAGGGAGGTCCACCTGGTGGCCCGTCCCGTCGGCGAGCCCGAGCCCACCGACTTCTCCCTCGTGGAGACCACCGTCGCCGACCCCGGTCCCGGGCAGGTCCTGGTGCGCAACGACTGGATGTCCGTGGACCCGTACATGCGCGGCCGCATGAACGACGCCAAGTCCTACGTCCCCCCGTTCCGGCTCGGCGAGCCGATGGACGGCGGCGCCGTGGGCGTGGTCACCGCCTCCGGCAGCGACGACGTCCCCGTGGGCACCACCGTCCTGCACTCGGCCGGATGGCGCGAGTACGCGCTGCTGCCCGCGGATTCCGTGCGCGCGGTGGACGCCTCCCTGGCACCCGCCGAGGCCTACCTCGGCGTGCTGGGCATGATCGGCCTCACCGCCTACGCGGGCCTGACCGAGATCGCCCCGGTGCGCGAGGGCGACGTGGTGTTCGTCTCCGGCGCCGCGGGCGCGGTCGGCTCCGCCGCCGGCCAGATCGCCCGCCAGCTGGGCGCGTCCCGGGTGGTCGGGTCCGCGGGCGGCCCGGAGAAGAAGCGCCGCCTCCTGGAGGACTTCGGCTTCGACGCCGCCATCGACTACCGCGAGGGCCGCCTGGAGGAGCAGCTCGCCGAGGCCGCGCCCGAGGGGATCGACGTCTACTTCGACAACGTCGGCGGCGACCACCTGAGGGCCGCCATCGCCGCGATGCGCAACCACGGCCGGATCGCCCTGTGCGGCGCGATCTCCCAGTACAACGCCACCAAGCCCGAGCCCGGCCCCGACAACCTCTTCCTGGCCGTCGGCAAGCGCCTCACCCTGCGCGGGTTCATCGCCGGAGACCACGGCCACCTGATGAAGGAGTACGCCGAGCGCGCCTCCGGGTGGATCGTCGACGGCAGGCTGCGCAGCGAGCAGACCGTCGTCGACGGCATCGACAACGCCGTGCGGGCCTTCCTCGGCATGATGCGGGGCGCCAACACGGGCAAGATGCTGGTCCACCTCACACCCTGAACCGCTTGCCTGGAGTGCACTCCAGGTGGCCACCATGGGGGACCACCCCACGAGGAACAACGAATCCGCCACGACAGAAGGGCGCTCATGCAGCACGTCACGCTGAACAACGGCCTCACCATGCCCCAACTCGGGTTCGGCGTCTGGCAGGTTCCCGACGACGAGGCCCGGGCCGCGGTCGCGACCGCCCTGGAGACCGGGTACCGCAGCATCGACACCGCCAGGGTCTACGACAACGAGCGGGGCACGGGCCGGGCCCTGGCCGAGTCGGGCATCGCCCGCGAGGAGCTGTTCGTCACCACCAAGCTGTGGAACGACGAGCAGGGCTACGACAGCACCCTCAAGGCCTTCGACGCCAGCCTGGACCGCCTCGGCCTGGACTACGTGGACCTGTACCTGATCCACTGGCCCTGCCCCGGGCAGGACGCCTACGTCGAGAGCTGGAAGGCGATGGAGCGCATCCACGCCGAGGGCCGCGCCAGGTCCATCGGCGTGTCCAACTTCACCGAGCAGACCCTGGACCGCCTGGTCGCGGAGACCGACGTCGTCCCGGTCCTCAACCAGATCGAGCTGCACCCCTACTTCTCGCAGGGGGCCATGCGGGCCGTCAACGCCCGCCACGGCCTCCTCACCGAGGCCTGGAGCCCGCTGGGCCAGGGCAAGGGGCTGCTGGAGGACCCGGAGCTGACCGCCCTCGGCGAGAAGCACGGCAGGTCGGCGGCGCAGGTCGTGCTGCGCTGGCACCTCCAGCTCGGCAACGTCGTGATCCCCAAGTCGGTGACCCCGTCCCGGATCCGCGAGAACTTCGACGTGTTCGGCTTCGAGCTGTCCGCCGAGGACATGGACCGGGTCTCGGCCCTCGACCGGGGCGGCCGGATCGGCTCGGACCCCGCCACGGTCGGCTGACCGGTGTGTTCCCGGGCCGGCGCCCGGTCCGGGAACACCCCCGCCGGGGCGGGGGAGCGGGGCCGGACACGGCTGGGAAGAGGCGGACGAAAACCCTCAGACCAGGGCGAACGGCTCAACAGGGGACACCCCATGCCGAGTGTGGATCTCTTTCGCGTGTCTGTTCGGACACTCCGAGCGTCCCCGAGTGGCGTGGTGCCGAACGGAGGCGTACAGTCCTCTCTTGGCGCGCCGACAAGCAAGGACGGCGGCCAGTCTCCTCTTAGGCGAAGCAGATCATGACCGTCGTCCCGCACCGCACCGCGCGCGTGTACCGCTCCGACAACGCCGAGCGCTCCGTGCACGCCTGGTGCCACAAAGCCCTGAGCCAGTGGCCCGAACTCGGACCCCTCCCGCCCGTGGAGACCCGTCTGGGCAGCACGCAGGCCTTCCGCTCCGCGGGCGGCCCCGGCACCCCGGTGCTGGTGCTCTCGGGTACCAACTTCAACGCGGCCGCCACGGTGCCCGCGGCCCGCGCGCTGTCCGCGGACCGGCCGGTGCTGCTGGTCGACCTGCCCGGGCAGCCGGGCCTGAGCTGCAGCCAGAGGGTCGGCGGCGCCAGGATCGAGACCTACGGCGCGTGGCTCGACGAGCTCCTGCCCCAGATCACCGACCGGCCCGTCCTCGTGCTGGGGCACTCGCGCGGCGCCGCCATCGCGCTCGCCTCCACGCCGTCCCCGCTGGTCGCCGGGATCCTGCTGCTCAACCCGGCCGGTCTGACCGCGGCCGGGGTCAGCTCCGAGTCCATGCGCGCCACCCTGCCGTGGATGATCCACCCCAACGAGCAGACCAGCGGGCGCCTGGTGGAGTTCCTCAGCGGCCCCTCCACCGAGTGCGACAAGCACCGGGCCGAGGCTGAGTGGCTGACCCTGGTGGCCCGGTACTGCCGCGCGGGATCCACCCCCAGCCCGCTGCCCGCGGAGCACTTCCGCGCCTGGGCCCACACCCCGGTCGCCGTCGCGACCGGGTCGCACGACCCGTTCTTCTCGCCAGCGCGCCTGCACGGCCCGGCCCGCCGGTTCCTGGACGCCGACGTCCACACCATCGAGGGCGCGGGGCACCTGTCGCTGTACGAGCAGCCGGAGCGTGTGCGCGAGCTGCTGGGTGCACTCGACTCCTGACCCCCTCCGTGCGGGGGCGGAGCCCGTCGCAGGGCCCGTCCCCGCCCCGGAGTGCCGGTCCCTCCGCACGAGGGCGGAGCCCGTCGCAGGGCCCGTCCTCCTCTTCCCAGCGCCCCGGCCCCTCCCGCGCCGGGGCGGAGAGCGCCGCGACGCGTGGTTCGCGGGCGTCGCCCGGCCCGCTCCGGGCCGACGTTCCGGGTCTTCTCCCCGCGGTTCCCGTGTGCGGTGACAGGGTGGTACGTATCCGTGCGAAAGCGCGCGTAGCGTACTCAACCCTGCAAGAACATGCCTAATGTGGCTTTCGGCATATTTAAACAGCGAGTTTTCGGTGTGTTGCTAATGGTGGCGGGTAAGGACGTTCCCGACTCTCCGCAAAAGGAAGGATAAACAGGGAACCCCGCCCAAGGACGTATCCTTGCCCGAGGTCGGTGCGGGCTGACGGGCCCTTGTCCCTCGACGAACGTCCCCGAATCACCAGAAAGCAATCGGCATGTTCCAAAAGCTGGCGCAAAGACTGGGGCTCGAGACGAACCCGGCGATCTTCTTCGTGTCCGCCGCGTTGACCATCGTTTTCGTGGTGTCCGCGATCTTCTTCACCGACACGGTGGACGCCGTCTTCGGAACCACCTCCGGCTGGATCCTCACCAACCTGGGATGGTTCTACATCCTCGGTGTGACCACCTTCCTCATCTTCCTGGTCTGGATCGCGTTCAGCAGGTTCGGGCGGGTACGACTGGGGCCGCCGGAGAGCACGCCCGACTACAGCAACTCCGCCTGGTTCGCCATGCTGTTCGCCGCCGGCATCGGCAGCATCCTGATGTTCTGGGGAGTGGCCGAACCCATCAGCCACTACGCCGAGCCGCCGCGCTCCGACGTCGGCCCGCAGACCATCGAGGCGGCCGAGGAGGCGATGGGCTTCACGCTCTACCACTTCGGCCTGCACACCTGGACGATCTTCTGTCTGCCCGGGCTCGCCTTCGCCTACTTCGTGTACCGCAAGGGCCTGCCCTTCCGGGTCAGCTCCGTCTTCCAGCCCTTCCTCGGGGACCGGATCAACGGCCCCATCGGGCGGACCATCGACATCGTCGCGGTCCTGGGCACCCTGTTCGGCGTCGCCGTCACCATCGGCCTGGGCACCCTCCAGATGAACAGCGGCCTCAACACCCTGTTCGGCCTGGAGGAGAGCCGCGTCAGCCAACTGATCCTCATCGCGATCGTCACCACCGTCGCCGTGATCTCCGTGGCCACCGGCCTCGACGTCGGCATCAAGTGGCTGTCCACGATCAACATCTACATGGCCGTGGGGCTGCTGGTCTTCGTCTTCCTCGCCGGCTCGACGCTCTACCTGGCCAAGGGGGTCATCGAGACCACCGGCGTCTACCTGGAGATGCTGGTCCCGCTGTCGTTCTGGAACGACACCTTCGCCAACACCGGCTGGCAGGGCTCCTGGACCGTCTTCTACTGGGCGTGGACCATCACCTGGTCGCCCTTCGTCGGCATCTTCATCGCGCGCATCTCCAAGGGCCGGACCATCCGGGAGTTCATCCTCGGCGTGCTGGCCGCGCCCACCGCGTTCAGCGTCGTGTGGTTCAGCGTGTTCGGCCTGTCGGCCTTCGACATCGAGCGCAACCAGGGCGGCGGCCTGGTGGACGAGGTGGTCACGCAGGAGGACATCCCCGGTTCCCTGTTCGCCTTCCTGGAGCACTTCCCGCTGACCACGGTCGTGTCGGTGGTGGCCATCCTCATCGTCATCATCTTCTTCACCACGTCCTCGGACTCGGCCTCCCTGGTGGTGGACATGCTCTGCTCCGGCAAGAGCGACAACCCCACCCGGCAGCGGGTGTTCTGGGGGATCACCGAGGGCGTCGTCGCCGCGACCGTGCTCACCGCCTCCGGCGTGGGCGGCCTGGACGCCCTGCAACAGACGATCATCGTGTTCGGGCTGCCCTTCTTCGTGATCGGCTTCTTCATGATGGTGGGGCTGGTGCGCTCGCTGCACGCCGAGTTCGCGGAGGGGTCGGGCCTTCAGCGCGAACGCAAGGCTCCGCTGGCCACCAGGGCGCGCAGGATCCAGCGGCGGTACCGGCGCCTGGGCGAGGCCGGGTCCCGCGCCGGCGAGCGCAACGGGGGCAACGGCACCGGTGACGGCGGTCCGCGGTAGGGGACACAGCGCCACGGGCCCCGGCCGCTCCGGCCGGGGCCCTCACACGGGCCAGAAGAAGGAGTTGACCCCGGCGCACAGCCGCAGCCGCTCGGGGTCGACGTCCTCCCGCCCGTAGGCGTCCAGGAACCGTTCGGCGTCCGACGGCCCGAACTGCGGGTTCATCGGACTGAGCAGGCTGCCCACCATGTCGGCCAGGTCCGCGTGGGGGTCCCCCAGTCCGGCCCGCCCCAGGTCCACCAGGGCCCAGCCGTCCGCCCGGCCGTCCCCGGCGGGTGGGGGGCCGTCCGGCCGTGCGGGACCGGGGACCCCGCCCGCGGACCGGTGCGTGCGCGCCGCAACGCCGCGCACGGCGCCGGTGTCGAGCAGCACGTTGGGCAGGCAGTAGTCGCCGTGGACCAGCGCGGTCCGTCCGGGGCCCAGGGCGCGCGCGAGACCGGCCAGCTCGGAGAGCACCTCGGCGGCGGGCGGCCCCTCCCTGCCCGCGGCGGACCAGGAGCGTTCCACCAGCCCGGAGGCGACCCGCTCCCGGGCCCGTTCGAGCTGGGCGGGCAGCGTCATGTCGAAGGGGCACCCCGCGGCCGGAGCGCGGTGCAGCGCGCGGGCGGCCCGGGCGAGCAGGTCGACCACCCGTGACCGGTCCCCGGCGGGCCAGGGCTCGTGGGCGGCGCGTCCGTCCAGGTGGCTCATGGTCAGCCAGCGCAGCCCCGCCCAGGCGCCCGAGTCCAGCACGTGCGGCACCGGCAGCCCCCGTCCGGCCAGCCAGCGCAGGCGCCGCTCCTGGCCCAGGAGTTCGGCCACCAGGTCGGGGCGGTCGGCGTCCACCGACTTGAGCACCGCGAAGGGCCGGTCCCGGGCGTCGAACAGCCGGGCCACACGGGCTCCGGAAAGCCCCACGTCGAGTTCCTCGACGCGGTCGGCGTCCACGGACGGAGGGATGCGCATGCCCCGCACCCTAGCCCCGCCGCCCGCCCCGGTCCCAGCGGTCCACCAGGCGTGCGGCTTCCGCCGAGCGCACACCGGACCCGCCGACGGCCCGCGTCCCGGCTGTCCGCGGAGCCGGGCGGCCCGGCCCGGGCCCGCCGACGGCGGCGCGCCCGTCGGCGAGGCTCCGGGCCGCCGTGTGCGCTAACCGTCCGAGGGAGCGGAAGGACCCTCCTCCGGAGCGGCGGGGGAGGCAGCGCGCGGGTCCAGGCCGAGGACGGGCAGGATCACCTCGTCCACGATCCGCTCCACGTACTCCCCGTCGGGCGGCCCCTGGTGGTCCATGGCGTACTTGATGAGCATGGCCTCACCGATGTCGTCGGTGACGGAGGTGACGCGGGAGGGGTCGATCCTGCCGTGGTCGGCGTAGTGCTCGAGGACGGTGCGGGTGAAGCGCCCCCCGCGGGAGTCGAAGACCTCCCGCACGAACCGGTCGTAGAGCTCGGGGTGGTGCCTGGCCTCGGCGACCACGGAGAACATCGCCTGTCCCAGGGACCGGCTCATGGTGTCGCGCAGGAGCATGAGGGCCCTGACGAGGTCCCCGCGCAGGTCGTCGGCGCCCGGCGTGGGGGCCTCCTGCGGGTAGGTGTGGTACATCGCGTCCAGCAGGATGTCCCCCGGCGTGGGCCAGCGCCGGTACAGCGAGGTCTTGGCCGTGCCCGCCCTGCGGGCGATCCCCTCCATGGACAGGCGGGCGACACCGACGTCCGCGGCCTCCAGGATGACCGCCTCGTGGATGGCGTTCAGCAGTTCCCGCCCGCGTCTGCGCGTGGCCCGGGGCGCCTCCTCCCGCGCGTCCGGCGCCGTCTCCCGCGCCTCGTCGTCGACCCGCGGCCGCTCCCGGTCAACCATGCTCTTCCCAACTAAGCTACGATGGCGTATCTTAGAAGAGGATTGGATACGCCTCCGTATCCAATGCTATCCCCTTCCGTGTGATCGGAGTTCAGTATGTCTCTTCCCCCCTCCCCGCCGCCTTCGACCGGGGGCGTGGCACTCGACCGGCGCTCCCTGGCGCCCGACCTGGCACGCGGGGTGATGCTGCTGGTCATCGCCGTCGTGCACGCGCACATCGTCTGGGTGATGGCCACCGCGGGTCAGAGTCCCGCCTCGGGCGGCCTCCTCGACGCCGCCTCCACCGCCCTGCTGATGCTGTTCGCCGAGGCGCGCGGGTACCCCATGTTCGCGGCGCTGTTCGGCTACGGGCTCGCCTGGATCCACCTGCGCCGCACCGCCGAGGGGCGCCCGGAGCCGTGGGTGCGCTCACTGGTGCGCCGACGCGGCCGGTGGATGGTGCTGATCGGGCTCCTGCACACGGTCCTGCTCTTCTTCGGCGACATCGTCGCGGTCTACGGGCTCATCGCCCTGATGTTCGCGGGTCTGCTGCACGCCGGTGACCGGCGCCTGCTCGCCCACGCCCTCACCTGGGCCTCCCTGGGCTCGCTGTTCTACGCGGTCATGAACAGCCTCCCGCTCTCCGACCCCGAGGCGGGCGGGGTCTTCACCCAGGACCCGCTGGCCGACATGGTCACACGCCTGTTCACCTGGCCGGTCATGACCCCGATGCTCGTGGCGAGTTCGGTGTTCCCCTTCCTCGTCGGAGTCTGGGCGGCCCGCCGCCGCCTGATGGAACAGCCCGAGCTCCACCTCGGGCTGCTGCGCCGCGTCGCCTTCATCGGTATCCCGGTGGCCGTGGTCGGCGGACTGCCGCAGGCCCTGGTGGCCACCGAGCTGTGGGTGCCCGAGTTCGTGCTCAAGGCCGGTGTGGGCTGGCTGCACGTTCTGACCGGCTACGCGGGCGGCTTCGGCTACGCCGCGCTCATCGCGCTGGTCGCGGTCCGCCTCGGTGACCGCAGAGGGCCCCTCGTGCGGGCCCTGGTCGCCACCGGCCAGCGCTCCATGACCTGCTACCTGTTGCAGTCGGTGGGCTGGATCGTGCTGTTCGCGCCCTACGCCCTCGACCTTGGGCCACAGCTGTCCGGGACCGCCGCCGTCCTGCTCGGCGTCGCCGTCTGGTTGGCCACCGTGGTCCTGGCCGACGTCATGCGTCGCGTGGGAGTCCGGGGTCCGGCCGAACGCCTCCTGCGCTGGGGAACCTACAGAACCGTGCGAGCGGAGCAGCCGGAGGCCGAACCAGTGCGGAGATGACCGCACGCTCGGAAACGTCCGGCGTGACCTGCGCGGCCTGGAACATCCGACACCCACTCCGCGCGGCTGGCGGCCTCCGACGGGTGCCGGTGCGGAGAAGGCCGGGAGGCGGGAACGCTCGGCGCGGCCTGCGCGGTGGTGGCCTCGGGCGGGTACCGGTGCGGAGACGACCGGTGCCGAAGCGCTCGGTGAGGCCGCCGTCCGCGCTGGCCACCGGCCCGGCGGAAACCTCATCGCCGACCGGATACGTCATCCGCGATGATGGTCGCCATGTCCATCTCCGCACATGACGACGCGACCTTCCTGTCCGCCACCGCCGACCGGCTCTCCGCCCTTCCGGCCGTCGAGGCGGTCACCCTCGGCGGTTCCCGGGCCCAGGGCACCCACCGCCCCGACAGCGACTGGGACCTGGCGGTCTACTACCGGGGCGAGTTCGACCCGCAGGCGCTGCGGGACCTCGGCTGGGAGGGGGAGGTGTCGGAGGTCGGCGGCTGGGGAGGCGGTGTCTTCAACGGCGGCGCCTGGCTTCGGATCGACGGCCGGGCGGTGGACGTGCACTACCGCGATCTGGACGTGGTCGAGCACCAGCTCGCCGAAGCGCGGCAGGGACGCTTCCGGGTGGAACCGCTCATGTTCCACCTGGCGGGTATCCCCACCTACCTGGTCGTCGCCGAACTCGCCATCGGCCAGGTCCTCGTCGGGGACCTGCCCCGGCCCGACTACCCCGAGGCGCTGCGCAGGAGCGCACCGCCCGTCTGGCGGGGCACAGCCGCGGCCACCCTGTCCTACGCCCAGCACAACCACGCCCCCTACGGCCGGGTCGCCCAGACCGCGGGCCTCCTCGCCCAGGCCGCCTCGCAGGCCGCGCACGCGGTCCTGGCCGAGCGCGGGGTCTGGGTCACCAACGACAAGGCACTGCTGTCCATGGCGGGACTGGAGGAGATCGACTTCGTGGTCGCCGGAATGACCGCCGACCCCCGGGACCTGAGTTCGGCGGTCGCCGAGGCCGGACGGATTCTCGCCACGGCCTGAGTCCCCGCACCGCTGGCCGGATCCGCGCCCAGAGCGTCCGCGCCCCGGGACCCGGGGGTGGTCTGGCACCCGCGTCCCGGGGAATGGGCCGGGCTCGGACCGACCGCGGGTTCCAGGCCCGGGCCGGGGGAGCACACCGCCGCGCCGTGGCCGGGATCCGGGCCACGGCGCGGTGCTGGACCGGGCAGCCGGTTCTGACCTACCAGGTCATGTTGACGACCCCGCTGAGCGTGGCGTACTCCGCCCGCTGGAAGGCCCGCGCCATCGGGACGTTGCCCAGGTCGGTGGCGGCGCGGATACGGTCCGCCCCCTCCTGTGCCAGGACGCGGGTGCCCTCGGCGAGGACCTCGTCGATGTACCCGTTGCCGCGGTGCTCGGGCAGCACCGCGATGTAGCCGATGATCGGGTGGTAGTCGTTGCGGGCGGGCAGCACGAAGCCGACCGGCTCGCCGTCCGGAAGCGTCGCGATCCGCCACCAGGAGCGCGGCGTCGTGTACCGGGCGAACTCCTCGTTCCAGCTGTCGGCGGCCACCTGCTCCGCCGTGGTGTGTGCGAGATCGGCGCGGTCGTGGGCGTCCAGCGTGCCTTCCAGGGCCCGGACCATCAGGCCGAGGATCTCCTCCTCGTCCCGGACCTGCCGGAACCGGAGGCGGTCGCCCGGCCCCGGCGCCGGGACGTCGGGGGTCCACTCGAAGCGCAGCCGCTCCACCAGGAGCGATCCGCCGGTGCGTTCGACGGCGGCCATGCGCTCCCGTACGGCGCGGCGCCCGTCGGCGTCCTCGCGCCAGTCGGCGGGGACGATGCGCAGGTACTCGGGCGGGGTCCGGCCTCCGGGCAGGGTCGCCGCCGAGGCGGTGCGCAGCAGGTGTTCGAGGATCCCCGTGCGGTCCACGTCCCCGGCGGTGTCGTCCACGTCCAGGACGTCCAGCAGCAGGGGAGAGGTGTCACCGCCCCGGCACCACCAGGAGAGGCGGGCCAGGAGGCGGTCGCCGTCCAGGGCGACCCACATCCACGAGGGGCGTCGGCGCCCCCGGGCGAGGTCGTCGGCGAACTCGAAGTTCAGGGGGTAGGGGAACCGGTTGAAGAGGTCGAGCTCCCCGGATCCGGTGATCGTACGGATGGTCAGGTCATGCACGGTCAAGGCGACACCTTCGGTGCGTGCGCCCGGCCGCTCCGGGGATTCAGCTGTCGAGGCCGCCCCGGGAGGGCGCGAGCGCGGTGGTTGCGGTGAACACGGCTCCGCCTCCTTTCGTCGTCGGGGCCCCGGTTCCGCTGTGGTCGGGGCCGCGACTGTTATAGCCGTCTCCCGACCGGCGGGCAAGCCCTTTTGGTCGGGGGCCGACCGGCGCCGGTTCTCGCGGCCGTCCTCCGGTCGGCGGCGCCGGACTCCCCGACCGCGGGCCGACCGGTGCCGGAACACCCGTGGCCGTCCCCGGTCGGTGGGGCTGCCCACCCCTCAACCGCGGGCCGACCGGCTGTCCGCACCGGGATCACCGGGCCCCTGCGCCTCGGTGGTCGTTCCGTCCTCTCCGGCCTGTCCAGTCCCACCCGTCTCGTGAGCCCCGTCGGCCGTCCGTATCGGGGTCGCCGGTGTTCCGGCCGCCTCCCGCGCTCCGCCGCCCTCTCCCCGGACGGCCTCCGCGGTCTCGTCGGCCTCCCGCGCGTCCTCGGTGTCCTGCCCGGCACCGCCGCCCGAAGCCGTGTGCCGCGACCGGCGCCAGGAACGGGTCACCGCCAGCGTCAGCGCACCCGCCAGCAGACCCCAGAAGGCCGACCCCACACCGAACAGGGTGAACCCCGACGCCGTGGCCAGGAAGGTCACCACCGCGGCCTCCCGGGAGCGCTCGTCCCCCAGCGCGGACGCCAGCGAACCCCCGATCGTTCCGAGCAGGCCCAGCCCGGCGATCCCCAGGATCAGCGGCGGCGGCAGCGCGGCCAGCAGCGACGCCACCGTCGCCCCGAAGACCCCCACGCACAGGTAGAAGACCCCCGCCCACACCCCGGCCAGGTAGCGGCGCTCGCGGTCGGGGTGCGCCTGCGGTCCCGTGCAGATGGCCGCGGTGATCGCGGCCAGGTTCATCCCGAAGCACCCGAACGGCGCCAGTACCAGGTTGGTCGCCCCGGTCCACCCGATCACCGGCGAGATCGGCACCCGGTAGCCGTCGCCCCGCAGTACCGCGACCCCCGGCAGGTTCTGCGAGGCCATGGTCACCACGAACAGCGGCAGCCCCACGCTCACCAGCACCTGCCAGGAGAACTCGGGCGCCACGAACACCGGCCGGGCCAGCGACGGGGTCACCCCGCCCAGGTCCAGGGTCCCGCGCAGCGCCGCGGCGACACCGCCCGCGACCAGGGACAGGATGACCGCGTAGCGCGGCAGCCACCGGCGGCTCAGCAGGTACGCCGCGAACATGGTGAACACGACCGCGAAGTCGTCCTCCATGCTCGTGAACAGCCCCATGCCGAACTGGAGCAGCACCCCGGCCAGCAGCCCCGCCGCGAGCGGCACCGGCACGTGGTCCATGACCCTCTCGAACCACCCGGTGACGCCGCTCAGGGTGATCAGCGCGGCCGAGAACAGGAACGCCCCCACCGCCTGCGCCATCGTCACCCCGTCCAGCCCCACCGCCAGCAGCGCGGCGCCGGGCGTGGACCAGGCGGTCACGATCGGGGCCCGGTGGCGCAGGGACAGTCCCACACAGGTCACCGCCATCCCCACACCCAGGGCCAGCATCCACGAGGCGGTCTGCCCGGAGGAGGCACCGGCGGCCTCGGCCGCGGTGAACACGATCGCCGCCGAGCTGGTCACCCCGACCAGCACGGCGACCAGACCGGCCGCGACGGCGGGCGCGGGGGCCACGAGGCCGACAAGACGGACGAGGGTTCTCATAGTCCACCATCCTCGCGCGCCACCGGACCCGCGCCGTCGCCCGGGGGAGGGAAAACCGCTGGACCCGGCCGCGGCGCCCGGGGGAGGATGCCGCCATGGGACGCGATTTCGACGCACTCGTCGCCGAGGCCGACGCGGAGCCGACGCACGGCTGGGACTTCTCCTGGCTGGAGGGTCGGGCCACGGAACAGCGCCCCTCCTGGGGCTACCAGCGCACCATGGCCGGGTACATGGCCCGCGCGAGCGCCGCGCTCGACATCCAGACCGGCGGCGGCGAGGTGCTGGCGGGGATCCCCGAACGCCCGCCCCTGACCGCGGCGACGGAGTCCTGGCCACCCAACATCGCCGAGGCCACCCGGCTGCTCCATCCGCTGGGGGTCGTGGTCGTCGCCGACGAGGACGAGCCGCCGCTGCCCTTCGCGGACGGTGCCTTCGACCTGGTGGTCTCCCGCCATCCGGTGACCGTGTGGTGGGAGGAGATCGCCCGGGTCCTGGCACCGGGCGGAACCTACCTGTCCCAGCAGGTGGGCCCGGCGAGCGTCTTCGAGGTCGTGGAGTTCTTCCTGGGGCCGCAGCCCGGGGAGGCGCGCGCCTCCCGCCACCCGGACCAGGCGCGGGAGGGGGCGCGGGCGGCCGGGCTGGAGGTGACCGACCTGCGCATGGAGCGGCTGCGCACGGAGTTCTTCGACGTCGGCGCGGTCGTGTACTTCCTGCGCAAGGTGGTCTGGATGGTGCCCGGGTTCACCGTGGAGGCCTACCGGGACCGGCTCCGGGACATGCACGAGCACATCGAGCGCGAGGGGTCGTTCAGGGCCACCACGACCCGCTTCCTCATCGAGGCCCGCAAGCCCCGCTGACCCGCCCGGGCCGCGGGGCGCGGGCACCCGCCCCCGGCGGTCAGGAGCGGGCCGAGACCCGCTGGACGACCTCGAAGCCCCAGATCTCGCTGTTGGTCGCGGCCGGGCCGCCGTGGCCGTGCCCGTGACCCCGGCCGTGCCCGGCCGACGCGCCCTCCTTCTGGGCGTCCGCGGCGGCCTGGGCGTGCCCCTGGCGGAAGGCCTGGCCGTTCACCCAGTTCTGGAAGTCCTCCTCGGACCGCCACCGGGTGTACACCAGGTACTTGTCGGTGCCCTCGACCGGGCGCAGCAGCTGGAACTCCTCGAACCCCGGCTGGTCCTCCACGAGCCCGGCCCGCTTGGCGAAACGCTCCTCCAGGGTCGCCCCGGCGCCCTCGGGGACGGTCAGGACGTTGAACTTGACGACGCTGCTCACGCGGCACCTCTCTCGGTTGTCTGCGGTTCTCCCGCCCAACCTAGGACAACCTCCGCCGACGCCCGCGCCGCCCCGCCCCGAACACGCCCCCCGACCGGCCGACCCGCGCCACGCCCGCCCCGTGGTCCCGACCGCCCGCACGGCCGCACGAGGTGACCGTCCCCGGCCGGCGAGTGGAGGACAGCCGATGACCTCCACCCCTCCTAGGGTCGCGTCCATGACCGCGCTCGACCGCCGCGCCCTCAACCGGGCGACCCTGTCCCGCCAACTGCTCCTCGGCCGGACCGCCGACCACACCGCCGACGAGGTCGTCCACCACCTCGTCGGACTCCAGGCGCAGGACCCCGAGCCTCCCTACGTGGGCCTGTGGTCCCGTGTCCGGGACTTTCGGATCGACGACCTCACGGGGCTCCTGCACAGCCGCGAGGTCGTGCGCGCCACCCTCCTGCGAGGCACCCAGCACCTGGTCACCGCCGCCGACTACCTGTGGCTGCGCCCGACCCTGCACCCCATGCTGACCCGCTGGCAGAAGGGAGCCTTCGGTCGGGACCTGCCCGGTGTCGAACCCGCCGAGCTGGCCGCCGCCGCACGCGCGCTCCTCGCCGACGGCGGACTCCCCCGCCCCGACCTGGGCCGGGCCCTGGCCGAGCGCTGGCCCGGACGCGCCCCCGTCTCCCTGGCCCGTTCGGTCCAGGGGCTCCTGCCCGTCCTGCACCCGCCGCCCGACGGCACGTGGGGACGGCGCGGCACCACACCCTTCGCCCTCGCCGAGGAGTGGCTCGGCGCGCCGCTGGCCGCCGAGCCCTCCCCGGACACCCTCGTGCTGCGCTACCTCGCCGCGTTCGGCCCGGCCACCGCCAGGGACGTCCAGGCCTGGAGCGGGACGACCCGCATGCGCGCGGTCGTGGAGGGGCTGCGGCCGCGGCTGCGGGTCCTGCGCGACCCGGACGGCCGCGAGCTGTTCGACCTGCCCGACGCGCCCCGCCCCGACCCCGACACGCCCGCGCCGGTCCGCTTCCTGGCGCTGCTCGACAACGTGCTGGTCTCCTACGACGACCGCTCCCGCGTCGTCGCCGACCACCAGCGCCCCCACATCGTGGTCGAGGCGCCGTTGACCGTGGACGGGTTCGTGCGCGGGCTGTGGCGGATCGAGCGGACCCGGCGCGGCGGCCCCGCCGTACTGGACGTGCGGCTGTTCGCACGGCTCACCCCGGCCGAGGAGGAGGCGGTCACCGAGGAGGGCGCACGGCTGCTCCGTTTCGCGGCGGCCGACTCCGAGGGCCACGACATCCGCCTGCGCCCCCTGGAACCGTGAACCGGCCGGGGCCCCGGGCTCCGACCGCCCGGCGCCGCCCCCGCGGCTCCGACGGGCGCGGCGGTTCCCGGCGGGCGCCCGGGACTCAGCCGAACACGACCCGGCCGGTCTCGTCCACACGCCAGCCCGGGTTGTGCGCGATCTCCCACACCACGCCGTTGGGGTCCCGCACGTGGGCGTGGAAGACCCCGCCGAACTCACCCGGCTGCGGGGCCTTGAGCACCCGCGCGCCCGCCCGCGCCATGGCCTCCACGGTCCGCTCGACCTCCTCGGGGCCGTCCACGTTGTGCGACAGCGTCAGCCCCGACACGCCGGTCGTGCCGGGCGGGCGCCCCAGGTCGCGGTCGAACTTCTCCGCGTCGAACAGCCCCAGGACCTGCCCCGGCGCGACCTGGAAGAAGACGATCTCCCCGGGGACGTCCGCGAGTGGTTCCCAGCCGAGCCCGTCCCGGTAGAACGCGCGGGCGGCGTCCAGGTCGGCCGTGGCCAGAGTGATGAAGTGAACCTGTTGTTTCACGGCGGCTCCGTCGTTGTACCCCGCCCCGAAAGGGCCCGGGGCGGGCGGTGTCCTGTGGCCGGGACAACCTATCCGGGACCGGGGACACACCGCCCGGAACCCCTCGGACGCGGCGGGTCCGCGCGGGCCCGGGCCCCAGGGCCCCAGAGGTGCCGGGAAGCCCAGGACACCCGGGCCCCAGGGCCGCCCGGGCACACCCGCGGCTACAGCCCGTGCCTGCGGGCGACCACGCGCAGGACGAGCGAGCGCGGGAACAGCCGCCGCAGCGCGAAGACCACCGGGGCGTTGCTGCCCACCGCGTAGAACGGCCGGGGCGGGTCCGCCTCGACGGCGCGCACGATGGTCCGGGCCACCGCCCCCGGCGTGATCCCCGACGCCTCGTTGGCGTTGAGCGCCCTGAGCATGGTGCGGTACTCGGCCGCGAACGGCGACCCCTCCCGCAGGTACTGGGTCCGCCGCTCGCTGATGCCGGTGTTGATCGATCCCGGCTCGACCGTGGCCACCCCCACCCCGTACGGGGACACCTCGCGGCGCAGCGCGTTCGCGAACCCCTTGAGCGCCGCCTTGGAGGCCACATAGGAGGACCGGTAGGCCAGCGGGAAGCTCGCCAGCATCGAACCCACCATCACCACGCGCCCGTACCCTCGGGCGCGCATTCCCGGCAGCAGCAGCTGGGTGAGCCGCACCGCGCCGAACACGTTGATCCGGAACAACCGCTCCACCGCCTCCGGCGGCAGTTCCTCGAAGGGCCCGCTCTGGCTCTCCCCGGCGTTGTTGACCAGTACGTCCACGTCGCCCGCGGCGGCCGCGCACGCCTCGACCGACGCCCCGTCGGCCAGGTCCAGGGCCAGGTACTCCACGCCCGGAACCGGCTCGACCACCGCCCCGGGGTCGCGGCTGGTCCCGTACACGCGGTAGCCGCGGCGGGCCAGCTCGGCGGCCACGGCGGCGCCGATCCCCGACGACGCGCCCGTGACGAGCGCGGTCCGCGGGACGGTGGGACTGTTCATGGCGGTCCTTCCGGAGGGAGGCTGAGGGGGGAGGGAGGCCGCGCTCGCGCCGCGCGTGGAAGCGATGATCGCACGCCCGCGCGCGCCGACCGCACCCCGCCCCGGGGCCCGTCGACCGCCCGGCTCAGTCCCAGCGGTGCGGGTCGAACAGGTCCACGGCCAGGTCCGTGCGCCCGTGCCGGGCCAGGTCGGCCAGCGCCTCCCCGACCGCGGAGGCGAACTTGTAGCCGTGCCCCGAGAAGCCCCCCGCCAGCACCAGTCCGGGCAGTTCGCGGCGCTGCCCGATGACGAAGTGCTCGTCCCGCGTCATCGTGTACATGCACGACGCCATCCGCTCGGGCAGCGGGGCCACACCGTTCAGTCCGGCGGCCAGCCGTCCCAGCCGCCGCGCGTCGGCGGCGTCGGGCTCCCGCGGCCCCGCGTCGGGGTCGACCGGTTCGCCCCACTGGGCGCCCTCGCCCCTGTTCCCCGGAGCCTCGGCGTGCACACCGATCTTGACGGTCAGGCCGCCGTCCATGCTGGGGAACCCGTACCACGTGCAGTCGTCCTCGTCCCGGGCGAACACCGGTCCGTGCGCGTGCGGGGACGGGTCCCGCGTGGTGCGGAACCAGCCCAGCACCCGCCGCTCCACCCGCAGGCCGCCGCCCAGCTCCGCCACCTCGGGCACCAGCCGCGGCAGCCAGGACCCGGCGGTCACGACCACCCGGCGGGCCCGGATCACGGTGTCCCCGACCACCACACGGGGGCGGTCCGGGTCGGGGACGACACGGGACGCCCGGGCGCCGGTGAGCACCCGCGCGCCCGCCTCCCGCGCGAGCCGCACGGCCGCCGTGATCGCGGCCTCGGGCAGGACCACACCGGCGTCCTCCTCGAAGACGCCCACCTCACCCGGGCGCAGCACGTGCTGGGGGAAGCGCTCGGCGACCTGGTCGCGGGAGAGCACCTGGTGGGGGAGACCGTGGTGTTCGGCGGCGGCGACCGACCCGGTGACGGCGGGGCTGTCCGGCGCGCCGAGCATCAGGGCGCCGGTGCGCACCACGAGCCGGGTTCCGGAGGCCTCCTCCAGCTCCGACCAGGCGCGCCAGGCCGACCGCACGAACGGCACGTAGGCGGCGCCCTCCATGTAGGCGGTGCGGATGATGCGGGACTCGCCGTGGCTGGAGCCCCGGTCGTGCCCGGGCGTGAACTGCTCGACCCCGATCACGTCCACACCGCGCCGGGCCAGGCGCCACAGGGCCTGCGCCCCCATGGCTCCCAGTCCGACCACGACGGTGTCGGTCTCCAACGGTGCCGTCACGCGTTTCCCCCAGGTCCGGTGTCCGGGGCTCCGCCGCCCGGAGCCCCGTCCCATGATCCCAGGACCCGCGCATGGCGGGCGCCCGCCCACCCCCAGGGGTGGACGGGCGCCCCGTCTCGGAAGGGAGCCGAGATCCGGGAGTTGCTACTGGATGGGCGGGTAGGCGTTGGCCAAAAGCTCCTGGAACTGCGCGGAGAACCAGTGCCCCGAGATCGGCGCGTTGGGCAGCGCGCCACTCATGTTGTAGTTGTTGCGCGGGTTGCCCTCATAGGTCGGATCGCACATCCGGTCGAACCCCTTGCCCTCGGGGTTCTCGATGAACTCACTGGACCCGTCGGACTCACCCGGCGGCTTCATCCACACATAGGCGTCGATCCCCGCCTCCGGAGCGGCCTGGGGGCGCTCACCCAGCCCCGCACCGGACTGGTTGCACCAGTTCCCCGACTGGAGACGGCGGTCGTAGCGGCCCCCGTCCACGTAGGCGTTCACATCCGTGCTCGGCCCCGGCCCGTCCGGACGGTCCGGCCCACCCCACCCGTTACGGGAGGTGTCGATGAGCATCCCGATCCCCGAATCGAACCCCTGACCCACCAGCTCCTCACGCAGAGCCTGGGCGAAGGACAACTCGTCGGTGAACTGGTTCCAGTCCACCCACTCCGACTGGCGCACCGGCGTACCGGCGATGGTCTGGTCGACGGAGAAGTGTTCCTCCACCAGAGCCGAGTAGTTCGCGGTGTTGGCGATGAACCCGTGCACATCGTCGGGGCTGGCACCGGCGGCGTTGGCCGCCTCGAAGAACAGCGCCGCCGAGGCGGTGAAGTTGTCCTGCCAACCGATCCACCCGTGGTGGCCGGCGTCGACGTAGTTGTAGACGTTGTCGATCGCGCCCAGCTGCGCCAGCGCGTAGCCCACCCCCTCGACGTAGTTGCCGTTGGCCAGCATCTCGTCGCAGTTCTCGGTCGCGGTCTCGCGCGGGGAGACGTTGGTGACCAGGTTGGGCAGCGAGTCGATCTCGACCGTGGTCACCACCCGCAGCTCGGTGTCCTCGTAATCGGCCAGGATCTGGGCGATGGGATCGATGTAGTCGTTCTTGTACCGGTCGATCTCGTCCGGGCCCAGCTCGCCGTTGGAGGCCAAAGCGGCGCAGTCACGGCCGGGCAGGTTGTAGATGACCACCTGGAACACCAGGGGTTCACCGTTGGCCTGGGCCAGGGCCTCGTCCAGGTGATCGCGCAGTCCCATGCTGCCGGTGGTGGGGCTGTCGTTGCCCTCGATGGCGCTGATGCGGTCCAGCCACACCCCGGTGGGCTCGTCGGCCACGGCGTCCCCGCCGGGCTCGGCGGCGGCGTTGGCCGACCAGATCGGGTTGACGTACACCTCAGCGCCCACGTACGGGTTGTCCACCCGACCGTTGCTGCCGGGCTCCTCGGGCTCCCCGGGCTCTTCCGGTTCCTCCGGTTCCTCCGGCTCCTCGACGTCACCGCTGCACAGCACGCCGTTCAGTTCGAAGGCCGTGGGCGCGGCGTTGCTTCCGGTGTAGCTTCCCTGGAAGCCGAAGCTGGCGGTGCCGTCGGTGGAGAGTGAGGCGTTGTGCCCGGCGTTGGTGACCGAGACGCTCTGTCCGCTCTGGGTGACGGTGCCGTTCCAGGAGTTGGTGATCCGCTGGTTTCCGGCGAAGTCCCATTCCAGGGTCCAGCCGTTGACCGCGTCGCCGAGGTTGGTGATCTCCACGCTCGCGGTGAACCCGGAGCCCCAGTCGTTGAGTTGGTAGTCGACCTCGCAACCGGCCGCCGCGCTGGCGGGTACGGAGGAGGCGACCGCCAGGGTGCTGCCGAGCACCAGGGCGGAGGTCGCGGCCAGGCCGCGTCGTGTCCACGAACGTAGGTTCGCGGCACGGGGGGGTGTGCTCATCTCTTCTTTCCTTATGGAAGCGGGTTGCCAGAAGGAGCCTTCTGAAGTGCCGGGCCGGCGAGTTCGGGCCCGGCGGACGGGAGGTGTGGACAATTCCCTGCGTTTATGGAGGTGAGCGCTGCATTCGCGTGCCTTAGATCCGGGGTAAAGCCGAGCGAAAAGGACTGGAAGGATTGGGAGCGCTCCCAGTCGGGGTGAGCGGGGGTGTAGGGGGATGGATGTGAACAGTGTGTGCGAAGGCGTCGCCGGTTCCCGCGACGGAGTGTTACGGGTCCGGAACGCTTTCCTGAACGGTAGCCCGCCAATGGTGATATGTAAACACCATATGACCGGAGTATTTCTGGTACGCGGTTCACACAAGGGAAATGCGCAGGTGGTGACCTGGTTCACAACCGATCAGTAATAACCTGCGGTCGCCGGGCGGCCACAGTCAGCAGCCCCACGGCGGCGGCCGCGACCCGGAACGGAACCGGCAGTCCCGCGTACTCGGCGAGGAGGCCGCCCGCCACCGCCCCCAGGGCGGCTCCGCCCAGCTCGGTCGGCCGGCAGGTGCCCCGACCCGGCCCAGCGGTCAGGCATCGATCCGGCCGGACGAGTCGCGGTGGACCAGCGGAGGTAGTGGCGGATCCGAGGCGACCGGGAACCTGTCTCCGTCGTCGGCGCTCTCCCCGCAGCCGTGTCGCCTGGGGGTGCGACCACCGCGTCGGAGCGGGGCGGCCGGTCGGCGGGCGACGGTGGTGCGCGTGGGTGTTCCTCCTGAAGGGCGACCGGGGGCGCCGGGGGCGGTGGCCGCCGCCGTGAAGGGCGCGCCAGGGATTTTCCCCGCGCTCTGTTTCGACTCGGCTCCGAGGGGTAACATGCGCTGTGGGAGCGCTCCCGTCGATCGGCTGACCAAGCCGAGAACGATGGAGAACGCAATGGAAAGCATGACCCCCCGAACCGCTGAAACCACCGAGACCACCGAGAGCACCGGGACCACCCGCCGGACCTGGGCCGCACGCGCGCTCGTCCTGGCCTCCGTGCCCCTGGTCGCCCTGACCACGATGGCCGCCCCCGCCTCCGCGCACGGCTCGATCGTGGACCCCGCCAGCCGCAACTACGGCTGCTGGGAGCGCTGGGGCAGCGACCACCTCAACCCGGACATGGCGCAGGAAGACCCCATGTGCTGGCAGGCGTGGCAGGACAACCCCAACGCCATGTGGAACTGGAACGGCCTGTACCGCGACAACGTGGGCGGCGACCACCAGGGCCAGATCCCCGACGGGACCCTGTGCAGCGGCGGCAACACCGAGGGCGGCCGCTACGACTCGATGGACGCCGTCGGCGAGTGGAAGACCACCGACGTCGGAGACGACTTCACCCTCCACCTGTACGACCAGGCCCAGCACGGCGCGGACTACTTCCGCGTCTACGTCACCGAGCAGGGCTTCGACCCGACCACCCAGGCCCTGGGCTGGGACGACCTCGAACTGGTCGAGGAGACCGGTCCCTACGCGCCCGCGCTGGACAGCTACATCGACGTCAGCACCTCGGGCAGGTCCGGCCACCACATCGTGTTCACGATCTGGCAGGCCTCCCACATGGACCAGGTCTACTACCTGTGCAGTGACGTGAACTTCACCTGATCCCCACGACCAACCGACCGGCCGTCCGGACCCCTCCTCCGGACAGGGTCCGCCGGGACCTCCACCCCCGGCGGACCCGCGGCCGACGGCCGCGCGGCGGACACCGCTCACCGCCGCGCGGCGCCCCCGTGCCCGGCCCCGCCCGCGCTCAGGCCTGCATGTAGCGCAGCACCGCCAGCACGCGACGGCTGTACCCCTTGGTGTCGCCCAGTTCCAGCTTGTCGAAGATGGCGTTGGCGTGCTTCTCCACCGCGCTCTGCGACACGAACAGCCGCGCCGCGATCGCCGAGTTGATGTGCCCCTGCGCCATCAGGGCCATGACGTCGCGCTCGCGCTCGGTCAGACGCCCCAGCGGGTCCCTGCGGCTGCTGCCCGCGAGCAGTTGGCGCACCACCTCCGGGTCGAAGGCCGCGCCTCCCCTCCCCACCCTGACCAGGGCTTCCAGGAACTCGTCGACCTCCACCACCCGGTCCTTGAGCAGGTAGCCCACACCGGTGGTGTTCTCACCGAACAACCGGGTGGCGTACCGCTTCTCCACGTACTGGGACAGCACCAGCACACCCACTCCGGGCTGCTCCCGGCGGATCCGCAGCGCGGCGCGCAACCCCTCGTCGGTGTGCGTGGGCGGCATGCGCACGTCCACCACGGCCACGTCGGGCGCCTCCTCGCGGACGGCCGCCAACAGGGCGTCGGCGTCCCCGACCGAGGCGAGCACCTGATGCCCCTCGTCCTCCAGGAGCCGCACCAGCCCCTCGCGTAGCAGCGCCGAGTCCTCGGCCAACATCACCCGCACGGCAGCTCCGCCCTGACCGTGGTCGGTCCGCCCGTGGGGCTGTCCACCGACAGCCGACCGTCGAGCGCCTCGACCCGGCTGGCCAGACCGGCCAGCCCCGTTCCCGCGGGGTCGGCCCCGCCCACCCCGTCGTCCCGTACCCGCACCACCACGGACCTCGCTCCCTCCTCGCCCCGCGCGCCGACCAGCACGCTGACCCGTTCGGCGCGCGCGTGCTTGACCGCGTTGGTCACCGACTCGGCGACCACGAAGTAGGCCGCCGTCTCCACGGTCGGCGGGCACGCGCCCTCCAGGCCGTACTCCAGGTCGATCGGCAGGCTCGACCGGCCGACCAGGTCGTGCAGCGCGGCCCGCAGCCCCGACCCGGCGAGCGCGGCCGGGTAGACCCGCCAGGCGACCTCCTTCAGGTCGCGCAGGGCGTCACGGGACTCCTCGTAGGCCTGCTCGACCAGTGCGCGCCCCCGCTCCGAACCCGGGTCGCGGCGGGCCCGCCCCAGCGCCATCCCCAGCAGTACCAGGCGCTGCTGGACGCCGTCGTGCAGATCGCGTTCGATCCGGCGGCGCTCCTCGTCCACGGCGGCGACCACTCCCGCGCGGGTCGCGACCAGGACCCCGATCCGCTCCTCCATGAGGTCCTGGCGGCTGGGGCCGAGGAACCTCCGGGCCAGCCAGCGTTCCGTTCCCACCAGGCCCACGGTTCCCTGAGCGCTCAGGTACATCAGGGCCAAGCCGATCGGCACGATCGCGGGGTCGTTGCCGTCGAGCACCTCCAGCGGTGACAGCGCCAGGTAGAGCCCGGCGGCGAAGAAGGCCAGCACCAGCCCGCCGAAGAGCCCCACCGGGCAGCGCACCGCGAGGTAGGCCAGCGGTCGGGCCGTCCCGGGGCGCACGGTGATGTCGACGCCGAACAGGGCGGACAGGCGGCCGCGCTCCAGGGAGACCAGCGGCCGGGCGGCCCCGTCCAGCGCCCGGCGCAGGGACGCGCGCGAGGCGGGACGGAGCAGGAGCGGCAGCGCGGGAACGGCGGCTACGAGGGCCGCCGCGAGGAAGAGGGCCTCGGCCAGCGCGGTCACCGCTCCGGCGGCGGCGCCCGTCACGGCCCGGCCCCATGCGCGCGCCACCGCTGCCGCCGGATGCGCGTCCCCGTGCGTCGTCACGTCCGTCCTCTCCGCCTGTCCGATCGCCGCCGCCCCCGGCGTCCGCGCTGGGCACCCGGGCCGGTTGCCCGTGCCCGGTGCCCGCGTCCGCTGGTGCGTGCCGGGCACCCGTTTCCGACCGTCCGTGCCCGGTTGCCCGCGCGCGGGCCCGTGCCCTCGGAACCCGTGTTCTCGGAGAACGGGGGAAGGCCGCGGTCGGCGTCAGCGTCGACACTAACCACCCCCCCGGGCGCGCGGGTACTGCGGAACACCGCATTCCTGGGTGGGGAGCCGCGTCCCGAACAGGGCGGGATTCCCCATGGGCGCCGGGGCCGCGGCTCCCTAGCGTTGTGGCCGTGCCGGCCGGCCGAGACCCCTGTTCCCCGAGACCCCCTGTTCTCCAAGACCCCCGTTCCCCGAGACGAAGGCCGAACCATGACCGCGCCCCCGACCCTTCCGCGCTACGCCTGGCTCCTCGCCGGTACCGCCCTGTCCCTCTTCGCGATGCAGGCCGCCTGGGACATCGCTCTGCTCGCGTGGGTCTATCCGGTCCTGCTGCTGCGCTTCGCACGCGCCAGCCGACCGCTGCCCGCCCTGTTGGGCGTCCTCGCCGCCAGCACGACGGCCGTGCTGGTCTGGCTGTGGCTGGCCGACCTGCTCTCCCCGCCGCTGGTGCTGCTCGCCTTGGCCCTGGCCCTGGCCGACGCGGCCCCCTACGCCGTCGACCGCCTCCTGTACCGCCGACTGGGGGAGCGCGCCCCGTGGCGGGTCAGCCTGGTCTTCCCGCTCGCCACCGTGGCCGTGGAGTTCACGGTGGCCTCGGTGACCCCCTTCGGCACCATCCACGGGGTTCTCGGCGCCACCCAGGCCGACAACCTCCCTCTGATCCAGGTGGCCTCGGTGACCGGTGTGTACGGAGTGAGCTTCCTGGTGGCCTGGGCGTGCTCGGCGGCGGCGCTACTGTGGGCACGCGGCCTGACCGACCGCGCGGCCCGCACGGTGGCGGCGGCCTGCGCCGGGACGGTCGCGCTGGTCGCGGTCGCGGGCGGCGCTCGCCTGGTATTCGCCGCGCCCTCGGGCGACACCGTGCGCGTCGCGGGGGTCACCACCTCGCAGGACGCGTGGGAGGAGCTGGTGCCGACCTTCCGGGAGTACGACTCGTTGGAGGCGCTGCGGGCCGCCGATCCGGTCGTGCTGCGTGAGCGCTTCGGCGTCGTCAACGACGAACTCCTCGCCAGCACCGCGAGGGAGGCGGCCGCGGGCGCCGAGGTCGTGGTGTGGCCCGAGTCGGCGGCCTTCACCCTGGAGGAGGACCGCGACCTGCTGGTGGCCGACATCCGGGAGGTGGCCCGGGACCACGGGGTGTACGTCAACGCCGGTATGTCGGTCTACACCGGGCGGGCTCCCCACATCCGCAACCAGATGCTCATGGTCGCCCCGGACGGCGAGGTCGTGTGGACCTACGACAAGAGCAGGCCGGTGCCCGTCCTGGAGCCCTACGAGCCGGGGCCCGGCACGGTGCCCGTCGCGGACACGCCGGCGGGGAGGCTGGCCGTGGCCATCTGCTACGACGCCGACTTCCCGGGACTGGTCCGCCAGGCGGGCGCGCGGGGCGTGGACGTCCTGCTGGTCGGCGCCAACACCTGGGAGGGGATCAAGGAGATGCACGCGCGCAACGCGGTGTTCCGCGCGGTGGAGAACGGCTCGGCCCTGTTCCGGCAGGCGAGCCGCGGCCGCGCCAACGCCACCGACCACCAGGGGCGGGTGCTGGCGACGACCGACTACTTCACCACCGGGCAGCAGACCATGGTCGCCATGGTGCCCCGGGAGGGGGTGACCACGGTCTACTCCCGGATCGGGGACGCCTTCGCCTGGACGTGCGTCGCCGCCCTGGCCGCGCTCGCCGTGCTCTCGGTGGCCCGGCCGCGCCGGGAGTGAGCCGAGGGTCCCGGGTCCGAGAGGGCGACCGCGGTCCTGGCGCTCGTGCGCGGACTCGCAGGCGGTTCCCGGCCGGGCACCGGCAACGGGCTCCGGACGACCGCCCGGACCGGCTGTTCCCCGGCTGACGGGAGCGGCGCACGAACGGCCCGCCCGGGGCACGGGTGCTCCGGGCGGGCCGTGCCCTCCCGGCCGGAGCCGGGAGGGTGGTAGGTCAGTTGTTGCCGAAGAAGTGGTCGGCGGCGGCGCCGCCCGGGTCCTCCGCGATACCGCTCACGGTGTCCACCTGGTCCTGGAAGCCGCCGACCGCCTCGGTGGCGCTGTCCTGGAAACCGGCCGCGGCCTCCTCGCCGTAGGCCTGGGCGCCCTCGGTGAAACCGCCCACGGCCTCTTCGCCATAGGCCTGGGCGCCTTCGGCGAACCCGCCGACGGCTTCCTCGCCGTAGGCCTGCGCGGCCTCTCCGGCGCCGCCCAGGGTCTCACCGATCCCGCCCACGGCCTCGCCGACTCCGCCCACGGCGTCGGACACTCCCTGGGCTGCTTCCTCGGCTGCTCCGCCGAAGAGGTTGCTCAACCAGTCCATCACGTCGCGCACATCCTTATCTCAGGTCCGTGGGGGCCTATTCCGTCTATGTCTACCCGGTCCGGGTAAACTCTCAGTAAGGGATGGGTGCGCAGAGTGATCGAACGGGGGCGCAACGCGACTTCTGTGCCGTTCTCTTTCCCGAGAACCGCTGGTTAGCGCATGAGGTCTCCGGCCGCGGCGACGGGGAGCGATCCCACAAAAACGCCGCCGGTGCCCACGATCACACCACCGATGCCTTTCTGTCACCCCCGTGACCGTGCGCAAATCCGTGTTCCGGACTGCCGGAACTCCCGGCCAGATCGGCAACCGCGCCACACCGGGGATTGCGGTCGGATTCCGGCCACAACCCGCCGGAGAATGGGCCGTATGGCCGACACGAGTGCGCGGATGCTGCGCCTGCTCTCCCTGCTCCAGACCGGCAGGGCCTGGCCCGGCGCGGACCTGGCCGCCGCCCTGGAGGTCAGCCCGCGGTCGCTGCGCCGCGACATCGACCGGCTGCGCGAACTGGGCTACGCGGTGGAGAGCCTCCGCGGTCCCGGAGGCCACTACCGGCTGGCCGCTGGCCGCGCGGTGCCGCCCCTGCTCCTGGAGGACGACGAGGTCGTGGCCGCCGCCCTGGGCCTGCGGATCGTCGCCGCCGGGCTCGGCGGGGTGGAGGGGGTGGAGGAGAGCGCGGAGCGGGCCCTGGCCCGGCTCGGCCGGGTACTGCCCTCGCGCCTGGCCCGCAGGGCGAAAGCCATGGCCGCGGCGGTCGAACCGGAGCAGCGGGTGTGGCCGGGCGTGCGGACACGGGTCCTCACCGACCTGGGCGAGGCCGTCGCGGACGGGCACTGGGTCCGGATGCTCCACCGCGGCGGCGACGGCCGCGAGCTGCGCCGCAAGGCGGACCCGTACCGGCTGGTCCTGTCCGGACGGCGCTGGTACCTGTTCGCCTGGGACCGCGAGCGCGACGACTGGCGGACCTTCCGACTCGACCGGATCACCGGGGTCACCCCCACGAGGGCGCCCTTCACCCGCCGGGAGCTGCCGGGGGAACCGCTGGCCGACCACCTGGAGCGGGGCTTCGGGGCGGGGCGGGCCCGGCACACGGTATCGGTCCTGTTCGACGCGTCGGCCGGGGAGGTGGCGGCGCGGATCTCCCGGATCGACGGCGACCTGGAGGCGGTCGGACCCGACCGGGCGCGCTACACCGCCCGCGTGGACTCCCACGAGTGGCTCGCGGTCGTCCTCGCGCTCACCGGCCTGCCCTTCACGGTGGAGGGTCCGCCGGAGTTCGCCCGCCACACCGCGGCGCTCGCCGACCGGCTCCACCGGTCCGTGGACGCGACCGGCTGAGAGCGGCGCCGCCCCCGGACGCCGGGCGCCCCCGCCCGGCGTCCGGACGCGTTCTCAGGGGACGATGGAGTCGACGTACCCGCCGTCCACCCGCACGGCGGCCCCCGTGGTGGCCGAGGCCAGCGGCGAACTCAGGTAGGCGACCATGTTGGCGATCTCCTCGGGTTCGATCAGCCGCCGCAGGAGCGACTGCGGCCGGTGCAGGCGCATGAACTCCCGCTGCGCCTCCTCCCAGGGCAGGTCCCGGTCGACGAGCTGGTAGACGAAGTCCTCCACGCCGCCGGTGCGGGTGGGACCGGCGATCACCGAGTTGACGGTCACCCCCGTGCCCGCGGCCTCCTTGGCGAACCCCCGCGAGACCGCGAGCAGCGCCGTCTTGGACATGCCGTAGTGGATCATCTCGGCCGGGATCACCACCGCCGAGTCGCTGGCGATGTTGAGCACCCGGCCCCACCCGCGTTCGGTCATCCCTGGCAGGAACGCCCTGGTCAGGCGCACGGCGGAGAGCACGTTGACCTCGAAGTAGCGCCGCCACTCCTCGTCGGAGATGTCGAGCGCGTCCTGAGCCCCGAAGATCCCGAGGTTGTTGACGAGCACGTCGAGCCGGGGGAGCAGCCCGCGGAGCCGGTCGACGCCCTCCTCGGTGGTCACGTCGGCGGCCGCGGCCACCAGTGCGGCCCCGGGCACCCGTTCGGTGACCGCCTCCACCGCGCGGGCGACCTTCTCCTCGCTGCGCCCGTTGACCGCCACCGTCGCCCCGGCCCGCGCCAGCGCCGTGGCGATGGCCAGGCCGATGCCCTGGGTCGAGCCGGTCACCAGGGCCGTGCGTGTACGCAGATCGATTTCCATGGGGTCACGCTACGTCGCTCCGCGCCCCGCCGCCCAACGCGACCCGGCGCCCGGGACCGTGCGGGGCGGCCGGAGCGACCGTGGGACGTGCGTGGATCCCGCGCGCCCCCGTCCGGCGGGCGGGCGCCGAGCGGAGACCGGCCCCGCCGCCGACGCTGCGGCCGTCAAGGTTCAGGGGCCCGCCCCGCACGCCACACCGGCACCACTTCCGGCCGCCCCCTCAGACGGGCTCGTACTCGGCGTCCCCGGACAGACGGCGCAGCGTGGGCAGGTCGATCAGTTCGGTGTGCGTTCCCGCGCTGCCGCAGGTGAAGGCCCCCGCCACCGCCCCGGCCAGAACGCACCGCTCCACGGGCTCCCCGCCGAGCCAGGCGTACAGGAAGGCGGCCACGAACGCGTCCCCCGCGCCGTTGCTGTCCACCACCGGCCGGTTCGGCCGCACCGCGGGAAAGCCGCGCGGCGCGTCCCAGCCCCGCTCCAGGACGTGGCAGCCCCGTTCGCCGTCGGTGGCGACGGCGACCCGGGCCCGCCCCAGGCCGACCACGTCGCGCAGCACGTCCCCGACCCCGTCGCGGACCCTCGCCGCGCTCATGAACACCACGTCCGAGCGCAGCGCGTAGTGCAGGTGGTGGGGGTTCGTCCCGTCCCAGTCGTGCAGGTCCGTGGAGGTGGTGAGGCCGTGGCGCTCCAGGTCCCCGTACATGTCCCGGTTGTGGCCGATGATCGACAGGTGCGCGTGCCGGGCCCGTCGCACGAAGGGCAGGTAGAACTCCGGGGGCAGCCGCAGGTCGTCCGGGTGGCGCCCGTCGTAGAAGGAGAAGCGGCGCCCGCTCCGGTCCACGAGGTTGACGCCCCGGGGCGTGCCGTGCGGCGAGACGGTGTGGCTGAAGTCCAGCCCCCGCTCGGCGTAGGAGTCGAGCACCATCCGGCCCTGGGCGTCGTCTCCCAGGTAGTCGATGAACTTGGTGGCCAGCCCCAGCGCGTGGCACCCCAGCGCCACCCCGTTGCCGGTGTGCCCCACGTAGTCGGCCACCGGCGGGACGAACACCGAGTCCCCGCCGGGCAGGGCCAGTTCGTCCACCCGGACGATCGTGTCGACGCCCGAGCCCCCCACCACCAGCACGTCGTATCCGTCCGTCACGGACTCCCCCTCATCTCTGTCCGCCTCCCTGAGACGGGCGGCCCCGGCAAAGCATAGGGACGTCCGGACACCGCGACCAGGGGACGCGGTCGTCGGGAGGGAGCGGGGCCGCGTGTCCCGCCCGTGGATCCTGCCCGCCGGCGCCGCCGAGCCCGTCCGTGGGGCCCGCGTCCACACCGCCGACGGGCCCGCCCGCGCGGCCCGTCCCCCTGCCGCGGCCGGTCTCCGGGGGTGGGGACCGCCCCACCCCCGGACCTCCGTCCAGGCCCAGTGACGCCGACCGGCCCCCGTGTTTGGCTCTTGCGAGGGGGCCGGACAAGGGCGCCGACGCCCCTTCCACACGACGAGACGAGCGGAGTTCGCCATGGACGGGCACGTCCGGGACCGGGCCGGAGCCGACGCCGCACCCCACGCGCTGCGGGCGTCCGGGCTGACCAGGACACACAGGAGGGGAGGCGTCCCCGTCCACGCGCTGGCCGGGGTGGACGCGGCCTTCCCCCGGGGAGGGTTCACGGCGGTCATGGGCCCCTCCGGCTCGGGCAAGAGCACCCTCCTGCACTGCCTGGCGGGGCTGGAACGCCTCGACGCGGGCACGGTGACGGTCGAGGGCCAGCTGATCACCGGTCTCGCCGAACCGGCCCTGACCCGGCTGCGCGCACGGGCGTTCGGGTTCGTCTTCCAGTCCTTCAACCTTCTCCCCTCACTGACCGCGGGGGAGAACATCATCATCGGCCAGCGCCTGTCCGGCCTGCCCCGGGACGAGGCGTGGCACGACCACCTCGTGGACTCGCTCGGCCTGGCCGACCGCCTCGGCCACCGGCCCTTCGAACTCTCCGGGGGCCAGCAGCAGCGCGTCGCCGTCGCCCGCGCCCTGGTGCACCGGCCGAGCGTGCTCCTGGCCGACGAACCCACCGGCAACCTCGACTCCCGCTCCGGGGCCGGTGTCCTGGAGGCGCTGCGCCGGGCCGCCTCCGACCACGGGCAGACCGTCGTCATGGTCACCCACGACCCGGTCGCCGCCGCCCGTGCCGACCGCGTGCTCATGCTTCGCGACGGACGCGTCCAAGGGGAACTGGCCGACCCCACCGCGGACTCCGTCCCGGCCTGGATCCGACGTCTGGAGGAGCGGTGAACCGCGCGACGCACCACGACGCGCCACTCGGGGTGGTGGCCGCGGCGCTGCCCGCGTCGGCGTCCACCATGCCACCCGGGGCGGTACCCGGCGTGCCGCGCACGGCCCCGCCCGCGGCGCTGCCCGAGACGGTGGCCGCGGCATCGCTCACGGCGTCGCCCACCATGCCACCCGAGGTGCCGACCGGTCGGACGCCCCACCCGGACCAGTTCGAAGAGGACCCGCGCCACCACGAGGCGGACCCGGGCGACGGGGGAGGCGGTGCCGCGTGATGCGGATGGTTCTGCGCGGCGCCGCCGACCGCGCGCGCCAACTGGCCCTGTCGGTCCTGACCGTGGCCCTGGGCGCCGGGCTGGCCACGGCCGTCCTCGCCCTCCAGGACTCGGCCGAGCGGGTGGCCGCCGGGGGAGCCGGGGCCTCCTGGACGCTGTCACGGGCACCGGTCGTGGTGACGGCCGTCCCCGAGGAGGCCGCGGCCGGGATCACCGCCTCCCCGCTGGGGGAACCGCCCCGGCTGGACCCGGATACCGTAGCGGAACTGGAGCGCCTCCCCGGTGTGCGCCGGACGGCGGTCGAGGCGCCCTTCTCCGCCTACGTGGTCACCGCCGACCGTACGCTCGGCGGCCACTCCGACCGCTCCTTCGGCCACTCATGGGCGCTCGCCGAGGCCGAGGGGCTCACCCCCGCCACCGGGCGGGCCCCCGAGAGCGTGGGCGAGGTGGTCCTCGACACCCGCACCGCCGCCGACGCCGGGCTCACCCCCGGCGACCGTGCGCGGGTCCTGACCTCCGACGGGACCGCCGACGTGCTGGTCACCGGAACCGTCGAGCGCGGCGGCGCCCCGGACCGGGCCCTGTTCTTCCCACCCGTCGAGGCCGCGCGTCGGGGCGGGGATCCGGTCCTGGCCCTGCTCTGGCCCGGGGAGGGAACCGGCCCCGACCGGCTGGCCGGGGCGGTCGAGGAGGCCGCGCCCGGCGCCCGGGTGCTCACCGGGGATGAACGCTCCACGGCGCTGGCCCTGGACGGGGAGAACCGGGACCTGGCCTCGGGCATGGGCCGGTTCCTGGGCACCATGGCCGCGCTGGCGCTGGCGGTGGCCGCCGTCACGGTCGCGGGCCTGCTCTCCCTGACCGTGCGCGACCGCGCCCGGGAGTTCGCCCTCCTGCGCCTGGCCGGGGCCCGGCCGGGGCTGGTGCGCCGACTCGTCGTCGGGGAGGCCCTGGTCCTGGGGTGCGTGGCCGCCGCGCTCTCCTGCGTCGTGGGTACGGCGCTGGCGCTGCTCCTGAGCAGGCTCTTCGCGGAGCTGGGAGCGCTGCCGGACGGGTTCGCGCTGGTCCTGGGCTGGCCCCCGCTCGCGGCGGGCGCGGCGCTGGCCCTGGCCGTGCCGCTGGCGGCCTCCTGGCGCCCCGCGCTCACCGCGGGCCGGATCGCGCCCGTGGAGGCGATGCGCGCGGCGCAGGCCGAACCCGTCTCCTTCTCCCGTGCCCGCCCGGTGCTCGGCACCGTGGTCCTGTGCGGCGCGGCGGCCCTGTTCGCGACGGCCTGGGGCCTGGCCGGAACCGTGGTGGCGGTGACCGCCGCCGCCACGGCCGCGCTGGTCCTCGTCGCCGCCGCGGTCCTGCTCTCCCCGGTGCTGGTCCACGCGGTGCTGCTCCTGCTGCGCCCGCTCACCCGCAGGAGGGCCGCCTCCCTGGTCGCCGACCGGGAGGCGCGCGCCGACGTCCGCCGGGTGGCGGGCGTCATGACGCCCCTGCTGGTGACCACGGCGGTCGCCTGCCTGCTGCTCTTCCAGGAGACCACCACCACCGAGGCCCGCCTTCGCGCCTACGGGGAGCGCCTGGCCGCCGACCTGGTGGTGTCCGGGGCCCTGGGCGTGGGCCTGCCCGCGTCCGCGGCCGAGGCCGCCGAGGGCGTGCCCGGGGTCGCCGCCGCCGGGGGCTACCGCCAGACGGTCACCTCCGCGGGCGGGCCGTACCTGACCACCCACCTGGTCGAACCCGAGACGGTGCCGCGGATCTACGACCTGGCGGTGGAGGGTGGCGCGTGGGAGGACTTCGGCACCGGCGGCGTCGCCGTGCGCGCCGACACCGCCCGGAGCCGGGGGTGGCGCGCGGGGCGGACCGTGGAACTGCTCGGCCCCGACGGTACCGGGTTCACGGCCCGGGTGTCGGTCCTGTACCGGGCGGGGCTCGACTTCCCCGACGTCCTGCTGCCCGAGGAGGCCGTCGCGCCCCGGATGCTCGACACCCTGCACAACGGCCTGTACGTGGTGCTCGACCCCTCGGCCGACGCCGGGAGGACGGCCTCCCTGCTGGAGGAGGCGATCGACGCCGGGCCCGAACTCCGGGTCAGCGACCGCGCCGGACACATCGCGGACCAGGCCCGGCTCGGCCAGGAGGACGCGTGGATCACCCACCTCATGGTGGCCCTGGTGGCGGGCTTCGCCGGGGTGAGCGCGGTCAACGCCCTCGTGGTCTCCGTCTCGGCCCGCGCGCGGAGCTTCGCCCTGCTGCGGCTGGTGGGGGCCTCGCGGGCCCAGGTCGCCGGGATGGTCGCGGGGGAGGCCCTGGCGGTGTCGCTGGCGGGGGTGGCGCTGGGCACCGCCACGGCGCTGACCGGGGTGGCCGCCGTGGGCCACGCCCTCGTCGGCGGCGGGACGGTGGTGCTCGCCGTCCCCCTGGACCAGTACCTGCCGCTGGCCGGTGCCGTCGTGGGCATCGGGCTGCTCGCGAGCCTGGTCCCGGCCGTCGCGGCCCTGCGCGCCCGCCCGCTGCACGCCGCCGGGTGAGCGGCCGCGGGGCCCGGCGCGCGCCGGACCCCGCGACGGTCACGGCGGTCCCCACGACCCTTCCGGAATCCGTTCACGCGGAGGTCGGCTCGGCCCCCACGGCCGTTCGGAAACCCGATCATGGGCGGGTACCCCACTTGCTCGGGAACCCGGCCGTGGTCGGGCACCGCGCCCGGGAGCGCGGCGCCCGACCACGTCCTCAGTGGTCGACGGGCAGGTCCTCCGGAGCGGTCGCCCACGCGGTGTTGGGCTCACTGACCAGCACGTGCGTGACGCGCCCGCCCCCGCCGAGGAAGGACTCCGGCAGCCAGGAGCGCGTGTGCTCCCGCCCGTCCAGGCGCACCGAACCGATGTAGGGCGTGTCCGGCCCGGCGTTCGGGGCGACGACGGTGATCGGCTCGCGCCCGCCCGGCGCGATCCTGGCGTAGGAGAACACCGGAGCCGACAGCAGCAGCTCGCCGCGCCCCGGCGCCTGCGGGAACAGGCCCAAAGCCGAGAACACGTACCAGGCCGACATCGTGCCCAGGTCGTCGTTGCCGGGCAGGCCGCCCGGCCCCGTCCCGTACTGGGTGTCCACGATCTCGCGCACCGTCTCCTGGGTCTTCCACGGCTGCCCGAGCGCGTTGTACATCCACGGGGCGTGGATGCCCGGCTCGTTGGTGGGGTCGTAGCGCAGCGGGTCGCCGCCGCCCACCGACCACGCGCCGTCGGGGGTACGGAAGAACCCGTCGAGGCGCTCGGCCGCGGTCTCCCGGCCGCCCATCGCCTCGGCCAGGCCGCCGACGTCGTGCGGCACCATCCACGTGTAGGTCGCGCTCGTGCCCTGCGCGAACCCGGTGTCGCGCCCGGGGTCGAAGGGGCTCACCCAGGACCCGTCGGCGTCGCGCGCCTGCGCGTAGCCCGCCTCCGGCGTGGCCTCCGGGTTGTAGACGTTGCGCCAGTACCCGCCGCGCTCGGCGAACATCGCGGCGTCGTCCCCGCGCCCCAGGCGCTCCGCCCACTGGGCGAGCGCGTTGTCGGCCACGGAGGCCTCCAGCGTCTCCGCTGCCCCGCCCCAGCAGTGGCAGTCGTCCTGCGGCGCGTAGTGGAGTTCGAGGTAGCGCTCCAGGTTCGGGCGCTGGCCCTCGCACTGGCCCGGGCACCCGGCGTCGGACAGGCCGTCGGGGTGCGGCTCGGTGGCCTGGGTGCGCAGGGACGCGTAGGCGGCCTCGGCGTCGAACCCGTCCACGCCCATCGCGGCGAACGTCGCCAGCGTCGCGGCCGAGGGGTCGCCGGTCATCACGTGCGTGGGCCCGTTGATGTGCACCCAGCGGTCCCACACGCCGCCGTTCTGCTCGGAGAAGTTGAGCAGGGACTGCGCGAAGTCCCCGGCCACCCCGGGCTCCAGCAGCGCGAGCAGCTGGACCTGCGCGCGGTACTGGTCCCAGCCGGAGAAGTTCGTGTACTGGGCGTCCTGTCCGTCCGCCACGCGGTGCGCCTCGCCGTCCATGCCCGGGTAGCGGCCGTCGACGTCGCTCACCAGGTTGGGCTGGAGCAGGGAGTGGTACAGCGCCGTGTAGAAGGCGGTGCGCTGGTCCCCGGTGCCGCCGCCGACCCTGATCGTGCGCAGGCGCCGGTTCCAGGCCTCGCGCGCCGACGCGGCCACCGCGTCCACGCTCTGCCCGGGGGCGATCTCGGCGGCGAGGTTGGCCTCGGCGTTCTCCGCGCTGACGTAGGAGATGCCCACGCGCACGCCGACGTCGGAGCCCTCGGGGAAGGAGACGTAGCCGCCCGAGCCCCGGCCCCGCCGCTGGTCGCGGACGTAGCCCTCACCCCCGGAGGCGGTGGTGGCCCCCGGCTTCAGCTCGCCGTCCTCCCACGTGCCCACCTCGGTGAAGGGGGTGTCGAAGTGCGCGGTGAAGTGCAGCCGGTAGTAGGAGTTCCGGTTGTTCTCGCCGCCGTTGGCGCGCTGTCCGCAGAAGGCGCCGGTGAGCACCGAACCGCTCACCGTGCGGGCCTCCGCGTCGATGCGGACGTCGGCGTCCTCGCTGCCGTTGAGCGAGTTGGAGGTGCGGAAGAGCAGGCTGGCGGGGGTGTCCGAGGGGAAGTCGAACTCCCCGGCACCGGCCCGGTCGGTGACGCTCAGGTCCGTGCGCACCCCGTTCTCCAGGGTCACCGTGTAGCGGCCGGGGGAGGCGGACTCGTCGGCGTGGTCGAAGTCGCTCGCGTACACCTCGTCGCGGGTGTCGGCGCTGGGCGAACTCTCCACGGGCACGGTGACCGGCATGATCGGCACGTCACCGGCGGCACCGGGGTGGCACCCGGCGCCGTTGACGTGGGTCAGGGCGAAGCCCCGCACCCGCGTGACGTCGTAGGAGTAGCCGTTGGCCGCGCCGGTGTCGGTCTGGTCCCCGCGGGTGGTGGTCGGGCTCCAGGAGATCATCCCGAACGGCCGGACCGCGCCGGGGTAGGTGTTGCCGCCGTTCGTGGAGCCGATGAACGGGTCCACGTGGTCGACGGGCGAGGCCACGGCCTGGGCCGTCTCGGCCGGGAGCGGCGACGCGGAGGCCGCCGGTGCGGGGGAGAGCAGGGCGGCGCCGACGGCGAGGGCGAGCAGCGGGGGTAGGAGTCGGGGGGAGCGTGGAGGGAGGGTCATCCTCTGCGGTCCTTAGCGGGGGAGCGAACGGTCCCGGCGAGTCTGGCCCAGCGGTGCGCGCCGTGGCCAGGTCCTGGCGGGGGAGTTGGCGCGTTCTTCGCCGGTCCGTCGCCGTGGTGTCACGGACCGACCACGGTGCGGACCGCGGCGGCGCGGGCGCGGGTCCGGAGCGGGGACGGTGGTGTGCGGAGACGGAAACGGGGGAGGAGACCGCGGCGGCGCCGGTCCGCGGGGGCGCTGCGGGGGTGCTGTCCGTCCCCCGGGCGGAGGAGGGGTCGCTGTTCGAGGCGTGCGCGGGTGATGGTCGGGGTTCGAGGTCCGAAGGGGAACGGCCGCGGGGCCCGGCGCACGCGCGCCGGGCCCCGCGGTTCGCCGGTCAGCCCCGGGGCACATGCCTCGGGTTGCTCGTCGTGCTCTCGTGGTGCAGCCGGTCCAGGGCGGTCACGTAGTAGGTCACGTCACCGCCGCCGGGCGCGGTGAAGACCGTCTCGCCACCGTCCTCGGCCGCGCGCACCGTGCCGATCAGTGCGCGCGCGTCCTGCACTTCGCACGGGACCTCCTGCCGTCCGGGTGCGCCCTCCAGCTCGTAGACCGCGTAGTAGGCGGGCCTGCCGCCGCGTCCGGGGCGGATGGTCAGCTCGGTGCCGCCGTCGGCCCGGGCGGCGGCGGTGACCACCGGCGGTGCGGGAGCGGCCCCGCCCAGGTCCTCCTTGACCGGGATCAGGGCGGGGTTGGCGTAGTGCTGTTCGACCACGACGTCCATGGCGTCCCTGGCGTTGGTGCGCAGCGAGTTCGCGCTGAAGTAGACGTCCCCGTCCACGCCCGGGTACTCGCGGTTCAGGTCCAGGTGCCGGGAGAGTTCGTCCGGGTCGGACCAGGCGCCCGCGTTGCCGACCTTGTAGGCGGCCTGGCCGATGTAGAGGTGTACGTCGGTGCCCTCGGTGACCTGCTCCCACCAGGGGACGAGCACCGCGTAGTCGGCCACGGGCAGGCCGATCTCCCAGTAGACCTGCGGGTTGATGTAGTCCACCCAGCCCTCGCGCACCCACCTGCGGCTGTCGGCGTAGATCTGGCTGTAGGACTCGAACCCGCCGGTGTCGGAGCCGTTCGGGTCGCTGGTGTCGTTGCGCCAGATCCCGAACGGGCTGATGCCGAACTTCACGTGCGGCTTGGCGGTGTGCACCGCCTCGTCCATCTCCTGGACCATGCGGTTGACGTTGTCGCGCCGCCAGTCCCCGATGTCGCCGAACTCTCCGCCGTACTCGGCGAACGTGTCCTGGTCGGGCACCGTCTCGCCCGCCACCGGGTAGGGGTAGAAGTAGTCGTCGAAGTGGACGCCGTCCAGGTCGTAGTTCTCGACCGCGTGCATCATCGCCTCGACGACGAACGCGCGCACCTCGGGGATGCCCGGGTCGTAGTAGAGCTTGCCGCCGTAGGCGAACACCCAGTCCGGGTTGACCCGCGCCGGGTGGTCGGCCACCAGGCGCGAGGGGTCGTCGTGCATGGCCACCCGGTAGGGGTTGAACCAGCCGTGGAACTCCAGGTTGCGGGCGTGCGCCTCCTCGACCGCGAACGCCAGCGGGTCGTACCCGGGGTCGGTGCCCTGCGTGCCGGTGAGCCACTCCGACCAGGGCTCGTGCGGTGAGGGCCAGAACGCGTCGGCGGTCGGCCGGATCTGCACGAACACGGCGTTGAGCCCGTCGGCCTTCGCCCGGTCGTACAGGTCGATCAGCTCGGCCTTCTGCCGCTCGGGTGAGAGGCCCTGCTCGCTGGGCCAGTCGATGTTGACCACCGAGGAGATCCACTCGGCGCGCATCTGCCGCTTGGGCGGCGCCTGCGGATCGACCGCGCACGGCTCGGCGGAGGTGTTCGTCGCCGGGACGGCCGGAGCGGCGGCCGCCGCGTGCGGCGCGTGGAGCAGCGACGCGGTGAGCGCTGCGGCCAGGGCGACGGCTCGGGAGACCCGGCCCGCCCCCCGGGCGGGCGGATGAGCGGGACGGTTCCGGTGCGGTTTCGCCAACGTGGGCTCCTTCCGGCTTCTGTCGTGCGGACAGCGAGCAGCCGGAAGGGACGCGCTCCGGTGCGGTCACCGCGCGCGGCGTCCGGGTCTGCCCTAGGAGAAAACCTTCATGATTTATCGGGCAGATGCAAGACTCCTACGTCAGGTTGATACCGATGTGTCGCGCGAGCCGGGGGTCGTCGCTCTGCCCGGAGCCCCGGGGCGCCTCGTCGCCCCGGTCCGGTTCCGGCCGCGTCAGGAACTGCCGGAGAGGCCGTTCCGGGAAACGTCCTCGCGGAGAAGTCGCCCGGCCTTCGGTTCCACCACCCAGTGGGTGGAGCGCCGAACCCACGACGAGGACAACAGCGGGACGAGGGCCAGCCCTATGAGGACGGTGACCACCAGCCCCTTCTCACCGTCGATGGAGTCGTACCAGGGCGATGCCTTGAGCAGGATGAAGGCGACCGAATGCCAGAGGAACACGTACATCGTGTGCCGACCAGCGTCGGTGAACCACGTGCGGCGTCGCGGAACCAGGGCTAAGAACGCCGCGGTCATGAGGAGAGCCAGCCCCATGAGGCCCAGACGGATGAGGACACTCGGGAGCAGCGGATCGATGGCGCGGTCGGTCAGACTGTGGACCCAGTACAACCAGTCCTTGTCCAACCGCTCGGCCAGAGGAACAGCCAGGAGCACGGTCGAGGCCAGGAACACGAGCGCGACGACGCGTACCCGTGTGCGCGCCAGAAGCGCGAAGTGCTCTCGCCGCAGGCACAGACCCAGCACGAAGAACGGCAGGAAACTGAGCACCCTGCCCAGGGACATCGTCGTTCCCAGTTCCACCGATGCGGCGAAAAGCGAGATCAGCACGGCGATGAGCACCGGATATTTGAGGCGTTGCCACACCGGCACACTCAGCCGCCACACGAAGAGGGCGATCAGGAACCACAGGGTCCAGGTCGGCTCCAGTGGGGACAGCGTTTCGGGCAGCTCACCGCCTTCGACCGTGTAGATCCCCTTATGGATGCCCCAGAAGACCAGATAGGGCACGGCGACGGACAGGACCAGCTTCTCGACACGTGCGGGCGAGCCGTCGAACGAGCGCGCCAGATATCCGCTGACGAGGATGAACGCGGGCATGTGGAAGAAGTAGATCCAGTAGTACAGCGCCCGTGCCGCTCCCTGGTCGAGCAGGGGCTCGATGGCGTGTCCCACCACCACCAGCGTGATGAGGAGGAATTTGGCGTTGTCCAAGTGGGAATCGCGCGCCGGGGGACGGGTGCTTCGCTGGGCTGCGCCGTCCGAACTGGCGGGGGCCGTTGACTCCGTCGGCGCTGGTGAGGAGGTGGGCGCGGCGGGGTCCCACGGCTGTGGCACTCCGGGCGGCAGGTCCTGCGAGGGACTCCCGACCTCGTGGCCCGGAATGCTACTTCTGGCTGGCATGGAATTTTTTCTACCACGGGAAGAAAGCGGTATTTCTCCCGGTGACCTTTGCTGCCCGACGGGGAGCTCGCCATCGCTGTTGATGGGGAACCCCTGCTCGGGCCGCCTCTGCCCCTCACCTGTCTGATGGGCACACCTCGTTCCACCGCGTTGGTCGAGACTCGTCTCGGTCCAGGACTCTCCGGAAGCGGACTGAGAGCTTCCCCACCCATGGAGAACTCTCCCCGGCCACCTTGGACGCGGTCGCCGTCGAGAAGCAGGGCTGGTTCCAGGACTGTCGCGAGCGCGTCCACGAGGTGCCGGTGGCTGCGTAGGCGACATGGACGGGTACTCCCGAGAATGCCGGGCACTGTCCTCAAAGCTGGCCTGGGCGAGGACACGTCGGTTTCCCGGTAGCGGCCCTCGCTCTCGAACCCGCAGAAAAACAGACCGTGAACTGCGGCTTTGTAGAGAATCAGCAGTATTCGCACCTGCGACCACAGGGTGAAGGACAGCGTGCCCGCGAGGACGGTGTCCTCGGGACGAGAACCCGTTGGCCGGATCCGGCCAACGAGGTTTGCGCCCATGTCAACCTGTTCGAGTGGAGGTCTGACTTCGTTGGGGCGAACAATAAAACTCTCGTGTGCCTTGTGCCCTCATCAGAGTGACTAGTAGCTTTCTGTCCGGTTTGAAGAAACTGTGTCCCTGTCCCTCGGGGAACGGTGTTCCACCACGACAACACAAGACAGGCATCCCCCATGCTCTCCCCCTTGACCCGGGTAGCGGCGGTGACCACCGCTGCCACTCTGGCCCTGTCACTCCTGACCGCGGTACCCGCCGCGGCCGACGACGAGTCCACATCGCCCAGCAGCGAAGGCACGCAGAGCGGGAACGAGGAGTTCGACGCGCTCGCGCTGGCGGAGCAGACCGGGGAGCCGGTGGAGATCCCGTCCCTGACGGACGAGAAGACCCAGCACTTCGCCAACCCCGACGGCACCTTCACCGCCGAGGTCTCCGCGATCCCCGTTCGGGTTCGTTCCGGGGGTGGCTGGGTGGACGTGGACACCACCCTGGTCGCCGGCGACGACGGTCTCGTCCGACCCAGGGCGGCGGGCATGGACATCGCCTTCTCCGGCGGCGGCGACGCCCCGATGGCCCGGATCGGCATCGGCTCGAACAGCGTCGCGCTCGACTGGGTCGCGGACCTGCCCACGCCGACCCTGGACGGCGACCAGGCCACCTACGCCGACGTGCTGCCGGACGTGGACCTGGTCCTGACCGCCGGGGTGGAGGGCTTCACCCAGGTCCTGGTGGTGCACACCCCCGAGGCCGCGGCCTCCCCGGAACTGGCCGAACTCGAACTCCCCCTGAACGCCACCGGGGTGAGCGTCGTCGCCGACGAACACGGCAACATCGAGGCCATCGGTGACGAGGGCGGCCAGAGCGTCTTCACAGCCCAGGCCCCGGCGATGTGGGACTCCACCGGCCAGGACGAGGCTGCCGGTGAGAACCCGCTCCTGGCGCCGACCACGGGAGCCCGCACGGCTTTGGTCGAGACCGAGATCGGCGTTGACTCCATCCGTCTCATTCCGGACCAGGGGCTGCTCACCGGGGAGGACACCGAGTTCCCGCTCTACATCGACCCCTCGGTCAGCGCCAGCCGCCTCAACTGGGCCTATGTCGACAAGGCCTACCCGGACCAGGCCAACCACAACAAGAAGATCGACAATGTCGGTGTGGGCCGCTACTCCGACCACACCGGCACGTACACCCGCCGCGCGTTCTTCCAGTTCTCCGTTCCGGGACGCATCAAGCAGGACACCACCACGATCCACTCGGCCACGATGCGCGTCGAGGTGGAGTGGGCCTCCACCTGCAACAGCAACTCCTACGTGGAGCTGCACCGAGTGGACCGCTTCACGAACAGGACGACCTGGAACAACCAACCCACCGCGAGGACTCTGCTCGACACACGGAACATCAGGGATGGCTGGGCCGCCTGCCCGTCCGACCGAGGTACGGAGTTCGACGCCACCGAGGCCTACCAGTGGGGCGCGGACAACGACGAGTCCTACGTCTACCTGCGGCTGAAGGAACGCGACGAGACCTCGAACTCCGCCTGGCGGCGCATCGACATCGACGGTAAGCCGCCCGTGCTGGTGATCAACTACAACAACACGCCCTCCCAGGTGGCCACCTCCAGCATGTCCGACTCCCTGGGCGGAGTGTGCTCCACGGACCAGGACAACCCGCGACTGATCAACAACACCACCGTCACGTTCCGCGCCACTGTCCGCGACTACGACGCGCGCGCCGCCTGGGGCGGCCAGAAGCTCAAGCTGCGTGTGGAGTGGCGGGTCAACGGCACCGAACCGCGTGAGTACGCCGACTCCTCCTACGCCGACGTGGGCTACTGGCCTGAGGGCTCCGAACGCGCGGTGACCGCCACCGGACTTCCCGAGGGCGAGGTGTTGGGATACCGGGCGATCGCACACGACGAGACCGAGTGGGGCTACCCGTGGTCGGACTGGTGCTGGATCAAGATCGACACATCCAAGCCCGACACCGGTCCCATCGTGGCCTCCACCGACTACCCGGCCGACGACGCGCTGCACGGCAGCGCCGGACGCACCGGCGACTTCACCTTCTCCAACAACGGCGTCGAACAGGCGGCTTCGTACTACTACAGCCTCAATGACACCTCGTGCACGACCGAGGTGAAGCTCGCTGAGCCCGGGGCCAGTGCCACGATCCCGATCACGCCCAGCCGTAGCGGGGCGAACATGATCTACGCCAGCACTGTCGACGCCTACGGCAACTCGTCTCCGTGCGAACTCGCGTACTACTTCCTGGTCGCGCCCCCGAGCGCCCCGATCTCCCGCTTCACTCTCGACGAAGGCACAGGGGGAACCGCCGTCGACGCGGCGGACCCGGACAGGACCGCCACGGCCAGTGGTGACACCGGTTGGACTCGAGGCCGAGTGGGCGGTGTCCGACAGGGCCGCTACCAGCTGGAAGGCACCAGCCTGACCACGGCGGACGGGGGCCACGCCCGTACCGACGCACCGGTGGTCGACACCAGTGGCGCGTTCTCCGTGTCGGCGTGGGTGCGTCTGGACGAGGCCACAGCCAACCACACGGCCGTGTCCCAGGACGGTGAACGGCACAGCGGCTTCTACCTCGGCTACAACCACACTGCCGAGGGCAACTGGGTGTTCAAACAGGCCCCCTTCGACGGAGACGAGACCAGTATCTCCCGGCGCGTCTACTCGAACGAGCCCGCTGAGACGGGGGTGTGGACCCACCTGCTGGGAACCCACGATCCAGAGACCGGTCAACTCGTCCTCTACGTCGACGGAGTACGTCAGGGCGAGGCGGTCCAGGAGTCCCCGTGGAACGCGCAAGGCCCCCTGGTCATCGGAGGTGCCAGGTACCGGGGTCAGTTCTACGACGCCTGGCCCGGAGCCATCGACGACGTACGGGTCTGGGACCGTGTGGTCACCGACGAGGTCACGGGGGAGGACACCGAGGCGCGTTCAGAGGTCTGGACCCTGGCCAACCGCCCCATCGCGCTGGAAGGCCGCTGGCAACTGGACGAGACCGACGGCACCCTCGCCGCGGACTCCTCCGACCACGGTCTTGGCGCAACCCTGCACGGCGACCCCCTGACCGCGTGGAACAAGGCCCTCAACGACGTCACCTTCGCTCCTGGTGTGAGCCTGAACCCAGCCGTCCCCGAACGCATCACGACCGAAGGCCCGGCTATCCGTACCGACCGCAGTTACAGCGTCGCGGCATGGGTCCGCCTGGACGAGGTCGGGCACAACTCCACGGCGGTCTCCCAGGACGGTGTTCATCACAGCGGCTTCTACCTGGGCTACCAGTACACAGCAGATTCCCACCAGTGGATGCTGAAGAATCCGCCTTCGGACACCGCGGGAGCTTCGGGTTGGCACCGGGCGAGATCCGATCAGCACGCCGAGTTCGGACGTTGGACCCACCTGGTCGGAACCTACGACCACACCTCGCGGACCACCACCTTCTACCTCGACGGTGTCGAGCAGGGCACGGCCGAGGTGCCTGACGCCTGGCACGCCAACGGTCCGGTCGTCATCGGCGGCGGACGCTTCGAGCAGCAGCTCTCCGATGCCTGGGCCGGAGACATCAGCGACGTCTTCCTGTACCAGGGCGTGTTCGACGAACACGAGATCCTCGCAGTCAGGGAAGGAATCGCGCCGGTCCCCAGGCTCTAAGCGGTAGACCGCCCCCCCGCGTCCTCGCCCTCATCCCCCTTGTGCTTCGGCCGCTGTCAGAAAGGCACGCCGTGTCCGACCTGCCCCCGAACGCGTCCAACTCCGCTGCGAGAACACCCGAGCCGGACCAGGAAAAGCCCTCGCGTCCACAAGCTCGCACCATGGCCAACAGCCGTGTCATCCGTTTCATCAAGAGGCCGATGACCTATGCCGCGACTCTGGTCCTGGTCGGCAGCCTCCTCCAGGCCGCTCCCGCGTCCTCGCTCACCTTCAACACCCGCCCCGAGGTGGAGGACGAGGCGTCCGTTCCGGGCGAGGACATCGCCGGGGCCCTCGACGCGCCCTCGACCGAGGACGCGGCTACTGACGCCGCTCTGACCGAGCCCCTGGAGGCCAGTTGGCCGACCGGTGACGTCGGCGAGACCGGGCTCACCGACCCCGGAACTGACCTCCAGGTCGTCGATGACCTGGTCACGGTCGCCCAGGTCTCCGACGACGTCCAAGAAACGTGGGTTGAAGAAGTAGCCGAGGACTACGTCGACACCGGAGCTTCCGAGGACGAGGAGGACCCCCAGCAACAGGGGGACGCGCCCGCGCGTTCTGAGGAGGGTCCGGACGCGGGGCAGGAACAGCCGGAGAGCCCAGAGCCGGAAGCGGAAACCGGCAGCGCACCCGAAGCGGAGAACACAACCGAATCCGCCCCCGAAGAGGTGGAGGAAACCGATCCGGCGGTCAGCAGCGTCGAATCCGTCCAGGTGGAGGTCCTCGACCGCTCTGCGGCCGAGGAAGCGGGGATCGAAGGGCTGCTTCTCCGTGTGACCCGGACCGACGACGAGACCGGTGTCGGCCCGGTCGACCTGACGGTCGACTACTCCGACTTCGCCAACGCCTACGGCGGTGACTACGGGGGCCGCCTCGACCTGGTCGAGGTCGACACCTGTCTCCTCGACGACTCCGTCGAGTGTCAGGACCGTGCTCCGCGCACGTTCACCACGGACAACGACACCGACGCCCAGACGCTCAGCGGGACCGTGCCCGCCCTGGGCGGAGAGGGCATGCTCCTGGCCGCGGCCGCAGAGGAGGAGGGCCCCCGAGGCGACTACCAGGCCACCGACCTGTCCGCCACGTCGAGCTGGGACGTCGGTCTCCAGACTGGCAGTTTCTCCTGGAGCTACCCCGTCGACACACCCCCCGTCGCCGGTGACCTGACCCCGGGCATCGAACTGGGCTACTCCTCGGCCTCCGTGGACGGCAGGGTCTCCTCCTCCAACAACCAGACGTCCTGGATCGGTGAGGGCTTCGACTACAACCCCGGCTTCATCGAGCGCAAGTACGTTCCCTGCGCCGACAGCCAACCGGACTCGGCCAAGACCGGGGACCTGTGCTGGTCCCGGCACAACGCCACGTTCTCGCTGAACGGCCGCTCCGGCGAGATGTTCCTGGACGAGGACGGGACGTGGCGGATGCGCCACGACGACGCGTCCCGCATCGAGCGGCTCACCGGCACCACCAACGGCGACAACGACGGCGAGTACTGGCGCATCACCACCACGGACGGCACCCAGTACTACTTCGGGATGAACCGGCTTCCCGGCTACGGCAGCGGCGATGCCGAGACGAACTCGGCGTGGACGGTGCCGGTGTTCGGCCGGAACTCGGGTCAGCCCTGCAACGGTTCCAGCTTCGCCAACTCCTGGTGCCAGCAGGCATGGCGGTGGAACCTGGACTACGTGGTGGACGCGCACGGCAACGTGATGACCTACCAGTACACCAAGGAGCGCAACTACTACGGCCGCAACGGACAGGCCAACTCCCCCACGGTCTACGACCGGGGCGGATACCTGCGCCGTATCAACTACGGTCTGCGTTCCGACGACGTCCACGCCACCGCTCCCGCCCGGGTCAACTTCGCGGTCAGCGAGCGCTGTATCCCCACGGACGGCTTCGACTGCGCCGAGGACAAGTTCACCAGCGGCAACGCCAGACACTGGCCGGACGCCCCCTTCGACCGGCACTGCGCGCAGGGGCAGAACTGCACCAACAAACTCTCCCCGACCTTCTGGACCCGCAAGAAGCTGGACTCCATCACCACCCAGGTCCACGACGGCTCCGCCTACGACAACGTCGACTCCTGGGAGCTGGAACACGTCTACCCCGCGAACGGCGACGGCACCCCGCCGGACCTGTGGTTGCAGTCGATCACCCACACCGGCCACGTGGGCGACACCGCCTCCATGCCCACGCTGGAGTTCGGCGGCACCCAGCTCGAGAACAGGGTCGACACCCAGGACGACGGCTTCGCCCCCATGCTGAAGTGGCGGATCACGAAGATCCTCACCGAGAGCGGCTCCCAGACCGACATCCGCTACGCCGGTGGTGAGTGCGACACCGGGGACTTCCCGGACCCCCACACCAACGGCACCCGCTGCTTCCCGGTCGTGAACAGCACCGCGGACGGCAAGGGCGAGTACACCGACTGGTTCCACAAGTACGTGGTGACCCAGGTGAGTGAGCACGACCTGGTCACCGCACAGCCGGACCTCATCACCGCCTACGAGTACCTGGGCGACGCCGCCTGGCGTTACCAGGACGCCGACGGGTTCGTACGCGACGAGCGGCGCACCTGGTCCGACTGGCGCGGATACGCGCATGTCCGCGTCATTGAAGGCCATGCCAACGCCACCCGGTCAGCGACCGAACACCGCTTCTTCCGCGGCATGCACGGAGACCGCCTGCCCAACGGGACCCGAACCGCCACGGTGACCGACTCCGCGGGCGGCGAGCACAGCGACCTCAACCAGTACAACGGGTTCACGCTGGAGGAGGCCACACTCAACGGACCCGGCGGGGACGTCGTGGAGAAGACCATCTCCCTGCCCTGGAGCCGGGTCACCGGTGAGCGGACCTACTCGTGGGGCACCCTCGAGTCCCGTATGACGGGGATGGCCTCCAGCACCCAGTACACGGCCGTCGGCGACGGATGGATGCGTAGCAGGGAGAGCGCGGAGTACGACTCCCTGGGCCGCATCACCCAGACCCACGACCACGGTGACCTCGACGACGCCGACGACGACCAGTGCACCCGCTACACCTACGCGGACAACACCGGTCGCAGGATCCTGGACACCGTAGCCCGCACGGAGAAGGTCGCGGTCGGCTGCGGCACGACTCCCGCCTACCCCGACGACCTGATCAGCGACGAGCGCTCCCTCTTCGACGGAGGCGGCTTCGGAGACGCCCCCACCGTCGGACTGGAGACCAGCTCCCAACGGGTCATGGAGTACGACGGCTCCACCCCCACCTACCAGGTCGTGCAGGAGAGGGAACACGACGCCTACGGGCGCACCGTCTCCGAGACCGACGCGCTCGGCAACGTCACCGAGACGGACTACACGACCACCGTGCCGGGCGGTGCGCCGACCACCGTCACCACCACCAACCCGCTCGGCCACACCACCACCGAGCACTTCGATCCCGCACGCGGGCTGCCCGTGGCGGAGATCGACGCCAACGGCAACCGCAGTGACATGACCTACGACCCCCTGGGACGCCTGACCGCGGTATGGACTCCCGACCTGAAGAAGTCCGATGACGATCCGGCGATGCGGTTCGAGTACCACGTGCGAAATGACGCCCCCACGGTGGTGGCGACCCACACCCGCAACAACGAGGGCGGCTACTCCTCGACCTACCAGATCTACGACGGGCTGCTGCGTGAACGCCAGCGTCAGGAGCCCGGTGTGGGCGGCAGACGCCTGATCACCGACACCTTCTACGACAGCCGTGGTCTGAAGGTCAAGGAACGCCACGCCTACACTAATGACGAGGCGCCCGCGCAGGACATCTTCGTGCCCGGCAACAAGGACGTGCCCGGCGGCAACGACGACCTCATCCCCCGGTACACCCAGACAGTCTACGACGGCGCGGAGCGCCCGACCGAGGTCCTGACCATGTCCAACGGCCAAGAGCTGTGGCGGACCTCTTCCGAGGACCGCGGTGACCGCCAACTGGTCACACCGGCTCCGGGCGCCATCCCCACCACCACGATCAAGAACGCGCGCGGCCAGACCATCGAGGTGCGCCAGCACCAGGGCGACACCCCCGAAGCCGACTACACCGCTCTGACCTACACCCACACCCCGGCGGGGCAGGTGGAGACGGTGACCGACGAGGCGGGCAACGTCTGGCGCAACCACTACGACCTGCGGGGGCGCAAGGTTCGTACCGACGAGCCCGACCGGGGCACGACCACGTTCGTCTACGACTCCGCTGACCGCATGGTGGCCCGGACCGACGCCCGGGACGAGACGGTCGTCTACGCCTACGACGAACTCGGCCGTAAGACCGAACAGCGGGAGGGCGGAGTCAACGGTCCCCTGCTCGCCTCGTGGACCTTCGACTCCGTCGCCAAGGGCGAACTGACCCGTGCCACCCGGCATGCCGATGGACTGCAGTACAGCACGTCCATCGCCTCCTACGACGCCATGGGCCGGCCGCTCGCGACGACGATCAGCATCCCCTCCGCACCGGAGTACGGGGCTCTGAGCGGGTCCTACCGGTTCCGGAGCACCTATAACGCCGACGGCACCATCGAGACGGAGACACTGCCCGCGGCAGGAGGGCTGCCCCGCGAGTTCGTCCGCTACACCTACAACGAGCTGGGCCTGCCGGTCTCGGTGGCTGGCTCGCTCGAAGGAGTGGAGACGCTCGATTACGTCCACGAAACGTCGTACTCGGCCCACGGGCAGATCATGCAGCGGTGGCACCACCGCAACGACGGATCGACCCAGGCCAAGTCCACCTGGTCCGCGCGAACCTACGACCCGGGCACTCAGCGGCTCCTCACCGCGCGGGTGAGCCACGAGATCGGCCATGGGACGCTGGTCGACCAGACCTACTCCTACGACGCGGCCGGCAACGTGCTGAGCATCAGGGACGAACCCACCGCCCAGGGCCTGCTGCCGGACGTGCAGTGCTTCGCCTACGACGACATGCGCCGCCTCACCAACGAGTGGACCACGTCCGCAAGCGGTGAACAGGCCTGTGACACCACCCCGTCCCGGGAGGCCATGGGCGGCGCCGCGCCGTACTGGAACAGTTACACCTACGACGACCTCGGCAACCGCCTCACCGAGACCCGCCACGGATTCGTTGACGGCAGCGACGTCGAGAGGACCTACCAGCGTCCCGGGGCGGGGGAGGAGCGTCCGCACGCGGTGACCCGGGTGGACTCCAACGGTGCTGGCGGAACCGCTACCTACACCTACGACGAGGCCGGGAACATGGCCTCCCGGCAGGACGGCAACCGCACACAGACGCTGGAGTGGGACGCCGAGGGCCAGCTCGCGGCCATCCACGAGGGCCAGAACACCTCGGAGTTCGTCTACGACGCCGAGGGCGAGCGGCTGATCCGCGACGACGGCGGTGTGGTCACGCTGTTCCTGCCCGGCATGGAGATCAAGTACGACAAGGAAGACCTGATCTCGCAGTCCACCCGTCTCTACGAGCACGCCGGTGAAGTCGTCGCCAGCCGCTCCAACGACGGCAGGGTGCACTGGATCTTCTCCGACCACCACAAGACAGGCCAGCTCGCGATCGACTCCCTCACCGGGGAAGCGATCCGGCGCAGGTTCACCGCTTTCGGCGGAGACCGCGGAAGCGTCGGTGGGTCCTGGCCCAACTCGCGCGGGTTCGTCGGCGGAGTCATCGACGAACAGGTCGGCCTGACCCGGCTCGGGGCGCGCTCCTACGCACCGGAGTTGGGGTCGTTCATCTCTCCGGATCCGGTCGTGGACTTCAGCGACCCCGAGCAGATGCACGGGTACTCCTACTCCAACAACAACCCGGTGTCCTTCACCGACCCCGACGGTCTGTTCCTGAGGAAGGCCTTCGCGCAGGCCCGGAGGTGGGCCGTCTACCAGGCCCGCCAGGCCGCGATCCGCGCTTACCAGGCCCGTCTGGCCGCGATCCGGGCGTACCGCATTCGCCAGGCCGCGATCCGTGCGGCGCAGATTCGCGCCGCGCAGATTCGCGCCGCTAAGATCAGGGCTGCTCAGATCCGCGCCGCCAAGATCGCGGCTGCGAAGAGGGCGGCGGCCGCGAGGGCCGCTGCGGCGCGTAAGGCAGCTGCGGTGAAGGCCGCGCGGGAGAGGGCGGCGAGGGTCGCTGCGGAGAGACGTCGAGATGCAGCACGTCGTAAAGCTACGGAGCGGGACGTACAGCAGAACGAACGTAGAACTAGTTTCGAAAGTGTGACCCCTGCCGGCCTTCCTTCGGGTGCAAAAGATGTCACTGATTCAAAGGGAGAAAAAGAGAATTTTAGAGGAATGACTTACGAAGAGCATATGGAATCGTGTGAAGAAACATTTACAGGTATCCAAACTACTTTCGCCAAAGTCGTTCTTTGGCGAGGGGCGGCGGCCAGCGTCGTTGCTGCGGGCCTGACGGGAATGGGCGCTGGGGTGGGGACCGCTATTGCTGCTGGAGCTGGGGCCGGCGGGGCGATGTTTTACGGAGGCATTGATAATAATATCAATCGGTATGCCTCGTCATATGGTGAATTCATGGGAGGCGTGAATGCCAGAATTCTTTGCTCCTAGGCTGAGGGCTGATTAATGAGGAGGGCGCTAGCTTTTTCTGTCATTGCACTCGTTTTTGTGTCAGGGATACCAGTGTTGAGTGAAGGGGCCTTGGAAGGGAGGGGCCAGGCAAGTCTGTGGGTCTGGTACGGTGTATGCCTGCTTTTGTGTGCTACAGTTACTAACTTCCTTGGTGCAAATTTCAAAGATGTGCTCTATGACCGATCGTCAGAGAAGTTAGTCAGGTTTGGGATTGTGACTCTGTGGGCGCTGTTCATTGCCTGCTTTGTGTTCCAAGTTGTTCCACTTTCAGTCCAGCGGGACTCTCCATACTTGGCTCTAGTTTCTCTTGCTCCCTCGGTTGCTCTGTTTTACTCGATCGTGCTCTTTGTGAGAGTAGAAAAGCTTGATAGTTTTGCGAGCGGAGCACAAGTCGTGTCTTTTGGCAGTGCCGATTTTAGACTCCAAGGCAAGTCAATTATTCGTATTCGACGTCCGGGGGGGAGTTTGTTTAACTCGCTGAGGAATTTCGAGCTGATTGTAAACGAAGAGTGCTCGCATTTTTTGGGGCCCTCTGAGGAGATGATTTTTGTCGTCCCCCCTGGGGATGTAAGGGTTGTTTCTAAAATTTCCAGGAGAAGGATTGATGCCCTTTCTTTTTCGGTGAGTCGGGGAGAGGAAAGATTCTTCAGACTTGACTCAAGTGGAAATATTTCCGAAAGTTGATGTAATGCATTGAAATATTTTTATAAAAATTTTAATACGGCCCTAATTTTGGCATGACTGCGTGCTGTGAGTGATGTGCTGCTTGGTAGGTTCGCGGAACGCGCAGTCCTTATTGTCTTCGTCGCCGAAATCCGTGTCACTACACCTCAATCTGGCTTTCCTTCTTTGTGTGTCACTTGCCTGGGCGGGGCGGGCGGGGCAGGGGACCGGCAAGCGTGCTCAGTCCTTCGGGAGTGGCTGAGAGTGGAGGGGGTACCGTGTTCGTCTTCTTCAGCAACCGTCTGGGCTGTGTCATGTCGCTGGTGGTCTCGGTAGCGCTGACCGCCCTGCTTCTGTTCATCCTCAACTCCCTGGGGTGAGACGGGAGACGGACGAGGCGGCCGGGACGCCTGCTCCCTGGGAACAGCGACGCCCGGCCGTGGCCCTCGGGGGAGGTGGCCGGGCGTGGGTGGTGCGGAGGTCAGTGAGAGCGGGCGGTTCTCAGGAAGCCGCTCCACTCGGCGGCGGGAAAGGGGAGATGTCCGGCGCCGGGGTGCTTGGAGTCACGGACGGCCGCGCCACAGGGGAGGTCAGCTACTTCGACGCAGTCCTGGTCCCGACCGCTGTGGGTGCTCTTCCGGAAGCCTGCGGGGATGTGGGCGACCTCTACACAGTTCTGGTTCTGGGCGCTGTAGCTGCTTTTCCGGAACTTGAGGATCATGCCTGCTCACCCTCCATGGATGCTCGCAGACTGGCGATGAACTGCGCGGATGCGGTCACCGACAGTGCAGAGCCCTGTACGTTGCTGAATGTTAGGTTATAGCGTTCGATGTCGCTCAGCTGTTCCAGGTACAGGTCATCAGAAGGTGTGCCGACGTAGATGATGGGAGAGTCCCTGGCCTCGGGAAACTCCATGATGGTGAAGGACCCAGCCATGCCCAGGTGAGCACCACTCGAAAAAGGTAGAACCTGGATGTCGATGTTGTGCCGCAACGCCAGATTCTCAAGGTGCTCCAACTGCTCAACCATGATCGTCGGGGTACCGACGCTTCTGCGTAGGGCGCCCTCGTCGATGACCGCTGTCATATGAGGTGCTTTGACCCGTGACAGGATCTGCTGACGGGCGAGCCGAGCTTCCACTTTGCGAGCGATGTCAGGGTCGTCTGTCGCACGCCCTCCTCTGAAGACCTCCGCTGCGTAGTCCGGTGTCTGAAACAGACCAGGGAGCACCTGGGCTTCGTAGGTCCGTAGGGCGGATGCCTCGGCTTCGAAATCGGGAAGGGCACGCTCGCTGAAGACGTCCTTGTAACGGGACCACCAGCCCTTCTCCTTGGACTCACGCGATAGCTGGTGCAGTCCTGCACGACCCTCTTCATCAAGGTTGTAGAGGTCGGCCAGGGCATCCAGGTCCCGAGCGCGGGTACGCCGGGACTCCGCGGTCTCGATCTTGCCGATGGTCGCGCGCGGCACGCCTGACCTCTTGGCGGCGTCGTCGAGCGTGAAGCCGTGCTCTTCACGCAGGCGCCGCAGCTCGAAGCCGAGGCGCCTGCGGCGGATGGTGGGGCTGTAGGGCCGTTGCATGGGACCAACCTAGCAAAAGCTGCCGCGAATCTCAGTTCATGGTTGACAACTGAGATTCGCGGTTCCAGTATGGAGGTTGTGGTCAGTGACCGGTGGATCACGGAGGGTTCATGCCGGTCAGGCTACGCCCTGCCCGTTCCGCGCATCACGGCATCCGTGAGACTCCTCCAACGGGCACCACGAAACCCCTGCTCACGCCAAGGAGTGTGTTCGTCATGCCCGCGAAAGCCCACGCCCCGATGCCCGTGCCCGCGCTGGGAGAAGCCACGGTCCCACTGACCAGCTTCATCCGACCGGTCCACCGCCACTACTTCACCCGGCAGCCCGAGCGGCCCAACTACCGCATGCGCCGCTACGACTTCGCCGGAACCCCGGCCGTGATGCCGCTGGTCCGTGCGTTCCTGGACACCTGCGCCGCCGAACGGGGCACCGACTACCGCTACCTGTTCACGCTGCTGGGATCGGAGCTGGCCAACAACTCGATCCGGCACAGCCTCTCCGGCCGACCCGGCGGCAGCTACACCCTTCTCGTCCACCGTCACCGCACCGGGCTGCATCTGGCCTGCCGCGACCGGGGCGGCCTGCGCGACAAGGACTCCCGCCTGGAGCCCAAGAAGAACGGCCTCAACTTGGACGCCGAATCGGGCCGGGGCCTGGCCATGGTCAACGCCTTCGCCACCGCCTGGGGCGACAACGGCAACGCCCACTACCGCACGGTGTGGTTCTCGCTGGCCTACGACCTCACCGGAAGCCGCTGGAACATCCACACCGACGACTGACATGCCGCCGACATGAGACGGGCCCAGGAGAGCGCGCCAACGCTTCTCCCGGGCCCTGAACCCCCGAAAACCCAACCGTGCATAAGTAAGGAAAAAGAGGATCTGATGCAGAACCCTATCCCCTCGCCCCGCCGTTCGGACGATGTTCGACCGATGCCCCGGCTCGTCCCGCCGCTCCCGCGCCGCACCCCGCTCGTCGGCCCGGTCTGCCCGCACTGTGCGCACCCCTCGTGCCGCGTCCGCCGCGCCCAGCGCCTGCCCCGTCTGGGCGGCCACCGATCCGAGTTCGCCCGCGAGCACGCCCAAGCCGCCGCGATCCAGGCCCGGCACCGCCACCTGATCGTCTACTACGGCGAGGCCACCCAGTCCTTCTGGGCGGTCACCCCCGCCGGACTCCTCGAAGCCGCGAACGCTGACGCCCTCCTCCTGGCCCTGTGGCCGCACAACGCCCCGTTCATGCCGCCCGCCCTGGCCGTCGAGACCGGCACTCCCGTACCGGCCTGACCGGCCCTCCCACCTCGGGCCGGAACCGCCGCCAGCGGTTCCGGCCCACCCGTGACTCAGAGTTGGTTCCCGCCGGAGCGACCACGCCCGGACACCCGCCTACTCCTGCTGGTGGGGCATCCGGATGTTGTACTGGCGCATCTTGCGGTAGACGGTCGCCCGTCCCATCCCCAGCTCGGCGGCGGCCCCGACGACGGTCGCGCCCGGAGCGGTCAGGCAGCGGACGATCTCGTCGCGTTCCACGGCCTGGATACGGCTGAGGCGGCGCCCGCCGTTGCTGCGGAAGACCTCGGCGGGCAGGTGGTGCACGTCGACCACGTCCGCGCGCTGCGCCGCGTCGCACACCGCCCGCTTCAGCTCGGTGGCGTTGCCCGGCCAGTGGTAGTCGGTGAGCGCGCGGGAGGCCGCCGGGGTGAGGCCGATCGCCCGCCCCCGGGCCCCCTGCGCGAAGTGCCGCGCGAGCGGCAGCACGTCCTCCGGGCGGCGGCGCAGGGCGGGGGCCTCGACCACCGTGTCCACCAGCTCCCGCAGCGCCTCCGGGAGAGCGTCGAAGCTCCGTCCCGTGACCACGAAGGGCTGGGGGCGCCCACCCGCGCGCCGCGCCCCGGCCAGCAGCCGGGCCAGCTCGCTCGCGCCCCACGCCGGAAGCGCCTCCACCCCGGACACGATCACGCACGTGTCGTCCTTGGCCAGCTCGGGGGTCCAGAGCGTGAGCCAGGAGTCCACGTCCTCCGGGGCGGGCGGACGGGCGTTGAGCACCCTCTCCCGTGCGCTGACCTGCCGCCGCGCGAGCGAGGCCAGGGAGGTCCGGCCCGAACCCGGCTCGCCCACGACCGCCAGCGTCCGCCCGCCCACCGCCTCGCGGGCCTCGGCGACGGCGCCGCGCCAGAGCCGCGACGCGCAGGCGTCGGCCTGTCCGCCGCCGGCGGCGCGGAAGCGGAACACCGCGCCCCTGGGCGCGGGCTGGACCCGGCGTCCCGTGCCCCGGGCGAGCATGAGCGCGGACGTGCTCTGCGCGGCGGACTGGGCCAGCGCCAGCAGCAGGGCCGACGAGGACTCCGACCAGGTGGTCAGGTTGACGCTGCCGACCAGCGTGCCGTCGGACGGGTCCAGGACCGGAGCGGCGGCGCAGGTGTACCCGCGCAGCCCCGTGCAGTAGTGCTCCTCCGCCCTGACCAGCGACGGCGCGCGGTCGGCCAGGGCCAGCCCGAGGCCGTTGGTGCCCGCGTCGCGTTCGGCGTAGGAGAACCCGGGGGCGAGGTGGACCCGGTCCAGCGAGTGCAGGATCGCCGCGTCGTTGGCGAGCCTGCTCAGCACCAGCCCCTCGCTGTCGGTGATCATCAGGCTCACCGGTTCGTTGGCGATGGTCCGCTGGATACCCCGCAGGACCTCGTTGCCGCACTCGTAGAACAGCGACTCCGTGTCCACGGAACCGGTGAACGCGGGCTCCACCCGTTCGGCGGAGACGCCGTAGTGCTCGCTGCGCCGCCACGAGGCGCGCAACCGCGGGGCTTTCACCGGTGTCCGTCCGGCGGTGTCGGTGGGTGCGTGTCTGGGCGGTGAACACGTCCGGTCGTGCACGTCGGCCTCCAGGGGTTCTGCGGCCGCGACCTGGACGGACGGTCGGTACACCCGCCCGGGCCGCGTGACGGACAGGTTACTCGTCCGTGTCCCGGAGCCCTCGGAGCGGCTGTCTCAAACTGAGACACGCGACACAGGCCAGAGTTGCGTACGTCTCCCTAGTCTTCCAGCGAAACGGCCGACTCGACCCGGCCCCGTGGGAGGAAGCATGTACAGCAAGGACGGCGAGAACTACTTCGTCGTGGACGCGCACGTGGCCCTGTGGGACGCGCGTCCCGAGAACCAGCTCAACATCCACGGCAAGCAGTTCATCGACTGCTTCTACGACTACCACCGCAACCTCGGCCCGGAGTCGGAGCTGTGGCCGTACGAGGACTTCCTCTACTACGGCGGCGAGCGCCTGATGCGCGACCTGTTCACCGACGGCTACGTCGACCACGCCATCTTCCAGCCCGCCCACCTCGGCGCCTTCTACCGCAACGGGTTCGGGCAGGCCGAGGAGGCCTTCGCGCTCACCCAGGCCCACCCCGACAAGCTCACCTACAACCACTGCTGGGACCCGCGCTTCGAGGAGGAGGGGCTGGAGTGGCTGCGCCGCGACGCCGAGCGGTTCGGGCTCCAGGGGGTCAAGCTCTACACCGCCGAGTGGAAGGAGGGCTCGCGCGGGTACAAGCTGGACGACCCGTGGACCTACCGCTACCTGGAGACCTGCCAGGAACTCGGGATCCGCAACATCCACGTCCACAAGGGGCCCACGATCCGGCCGCTGGACCGCGACGCCTTCGACGTGGCCGACGTGGACCACGCGGCGACCGACTTCCCCGACCTCAACTTCGTGGTGGAGCACTGCGGGCTGCCCCGCCTGGAGGACTTCTGCTGGATCGCGACCCAGGAGCCCAACGTGCACGCGGGCCTGGCGGTGGCGATCCCCTTCATCCACACGCGGCCGCGCTACTTCGCGCAGATCCTCGGAGAGCTGCTGTACTGGCTGGACGAGGACCGCATCCAGTTCTCCAGCGACTACGCCCTGTGGACCCCGCGCTGGCTGGTGGAGAAGTTCGTGGACTTCCAGATCCCCGAGGACATGACCGAGTACGCGCCGGTCACCGTGGACCAGAAGAAGAAGATCCTCGGGCTCAACGCGGCCGCGATGTACGGCATCGAGGTGCCGCAGGGGCTGGGTCTGACGGCCGAGGCCGACGCCAAGGCGGTGGTCTGACATGCGCCCGCCCGGACACGCCGCACTGGAGCGCCCGGAAACCGCGCACACGGCCTCCGAACCCGGCACTCCGCAGGACGCCGAACTGGAACTCGCGGCGCTGCGGGCGCTGGACGCGGTGTACGACCCAGAGCTGGACGAGCCCGTCACCGACCTGGGCTTCGTCCGTTCGGTCAGGGCCGACGGCGGCGCGCTCACCGTCCACCTGCGGCTGCCCACCTCGTTCTGCGCGCCCAACTTCGCCTACCTCATGGCCTCCGACGCCAAGGACGTGCTCACCGACCTGTCCGGCGTACGGGAGGTCGCGGTCCTCCTCGACGACCACCACGACTCGGAGAGGATCAACCGCGGCCTGGCCGCGGACGCGGGCTACCGCGGCACGTTCGGGGACGAGGCCCGCGAGGACCTGGAGGAGCTGCGCCTGGTCTTCCGGCGCAAGGCCCACGCCGCCGCGATGGAGCGGGCGCTGACCCTGCTGCTGCGCGCGGACCCCGGCCTGGCCGAGGAGGACCTGCACGACCTCACCCTCGCCGACCTGCCCGACGACCGGGCGGGGCGGGCGCTGCTGCGGCGCCGCGCGGCGCTCGGGCTGAACTGCGACCCGTCCGCGCGTGTGCTCGTGGACGACCACGGCGACCCCTTCCCCCGCGAGGAGGTCCCGCTGCGGCTGAGGTTCGCCCGCTCCACCCGGATCTCCATCGAGGGCAACTCGCACTTCTGCCGCGGGCTGCTGCGCACCCGCTACCCCGGGTCGGAGGCCGACCAGGCCCCGCCCGCCCACACACTTCCGCTCACCGTTCAAGCGAGGCAGTCATGAAGGCAGTCCAGGTCGTCGGCTACGGCCAGAACCCGCGCATGGAGGAGGTGCCCGCCCCGGAGGTCACCGGTCCCTTCGACGTCATCGTCAGGATCGGCGGCGCCGGAGTCTGCCGCACCGACATCCACATCCTGGAGGGGCAGTGGGCCCAGAAGTCCGGTGTCACCCTGCCCTACACGATCGGCCACGAGAACGCGGGCTGGGTGCACGCCGTGGGCAGCGGCGTCACCAACGTCTCCGAGGGCGACAAGGTCATCGTGCACCCGCTGATCACCTGCGGCCTGTGCCGGGCCTGCCGCTCCGGTGACGACGTCCACTGCGAGAACAACCTCTTCCCCGGCATCGACACGGCCGGGGGCTACGCCGAGTACCTCAAGACCTCCGCGCGCAGCGTGGTGCGCATCGACGACTCCCTCGAACCCTCCGACGTGGCCGCGCTCGCCGACGCCGGGCTGACCGCCTACCACGCGGCGGCCAAGGCCGCGCGCCGCCTGCGTCCCGGCGACCGCTGCGCGGTGATCGGCGCCGGGGGCCTCGGGCACATCGGCATCCAGGTGCTCAAGGCGATCACCGCGGCCGAGATCATCGCGGTGGACCGCAACGCCGACGCGGTCGCCCTGGCCACCTCGATCGGCGCGGACCACGGAGTGGTCGCGGACGGCACGCAGGTCGAGCAGGTCCTCGAACTCACCGGCGGCCACGGCGCCGAGACCGTCATCGACTTCGTGGGGGAGGGCGGGGCGACCTCGGACGGGGTGCGGTTCCTGCGCCGTGCCGGGGACTACCACGTCGTCGGGTACGGCGAGAACATCGATGTGCCGACGATCGACGTCATCTCGGCGGAGATCAACTTCGTCGGCAACCTCGTCGGCTCCTACAACGACCTGTGCGAGCTGATGGTGCTGGCGGCGCGGGGACACGTGCGGCTGCACACCAGCAAGTACCCGCTCGACCGCTTCCAGGACGCGCTGGACGACCTCGACGCCGGGCGGATCCGAGGCCGCGCGATCCTCGTCCCGTAGGGGGATCTTCGACCACGCCGGGAGGGAGCGCCCGGCCGGGCCCACGGGTCCGGTCGGGCCCGCGGCGGCACGCCGGGTCCGCCCGAGGTGAGGGGCGGTCCGCGTCGAGGGGACGGACACCGCCTCCGCCGGAGGGCGGAAGGGGAGGTCCGGCGTGCCAGCCGCGCCCGTTCGCGTGCCGCCGGTGCGTGTCGCCGGTGCGCGGCGGTGTGTCCCGGCCCGGGAGGCGGTCCCGGTTGAGGTCAGGGCGTTCGGATCGCGAGCCGGGTGTCCCGGTGCGGGCGGGGCCTCCCGGTGGAGAGGTGGTCCCGGTCGCGGGCGGTGGCCTGGCACAGGCGGGTGCGGCCCCGGTCGTGCGCGGGTGTGTGTCCCCGGCGCAGCGGCGGCCCCCTCGGTGGGGGCCTTGGTCGGAAAGCGCTTGCCTTGTAACGTGGGTCACCCCGCTGTTCAAGGAGGCGTGCCCATGGGGATCCCCCCGCGTTCCGTCCGAAGAACGAGTCCGCTGCTCGCGGGCGTATGTGCCCTGGTGATGGCCGCGAGTGCCACTGCCCTGGCCGAGCCGGACACCGGTTCCGGCGTCCAGCTCGAACGGCTGGATCGCGGTCTGGTCGCGGTCGACACCCCGGAAGGCGTTTTCCTGAGCTGGCGCCTGCTGGCCTCCGAGGTCGGCGGACACACCGACTCCGGGCTCCGGGGCCCGCAGTTCCGGGTGTACCGGGACGGTGACGTCATCGCCATCGTGCGCGACAGCACCAACTTCCTGGACGGGGAGGGCGGCGCCGACTCCGAGTACCGGGTGGTCCCCGTCCCCCGGGGGAGACCCGGCGTCGGCCCCGAGGGCGAGGCCTCCGTGTGGGCCGAGGGGCACCACGACCTGCCGCTCCAGAAGCCCGAGGGCGGCACCACCCCGGCGGGGGAGGAGTACGACTACACCGCCAACGACGTCAGCGTCGGCGACGTGGACGGCGACGGGCGGTACGAGTTCGTGGTCAAGTGGGACCCCACCAACTCCAAGGACGTCTCGCAGCGGGGCTACACCGGTCCGACGTACGTGGACACCTACACCCTGGACGGCGAGCTGCTGCACCGCATCGACCTGGGCGTCAACATCCGCTCGGGCGCGCACTACACGCAGTTCGTCGTCTACGACCTCGACGGCGACGGCCGTTCGGAGATCATGCTCAAGACCGCCCCGGGCACCCGGACGCTGACCTTCGACGGGGACGGCGGAGCGGCCGGGGACCACATCACCCTGCCGGACGAGGACGTCGAGGCCGGGGTCGATCACGGTGACGACTACCGGATGAGCGCCGAGGACTACCGCGAGCACGTCGTGGAGGTGTTCCGGGGCTGGCACGGGCACCCCGAGGTGGTGGCCGGGAACTGGCCCGCCACCCTGGAGGAGGCCTTCGGTGAGCAACCCCGGTACGACTACCCCCTGAGCGAGGCGGACGCCGGGGCCCTCGCGGACTTCTTCCTCGACGAGTACGCGCCCTCGCGCAGCGCGCGCAACGAGCTGCGCGAGTTCGAGGGCTTCGTCGTGGACGGCCCCGAGTACCTGACGGTGTTCGACGGCCGGACCGGCGCGGAGCTGGACACCGTCCGCTACGAACCGGGCCGGGGCGACGACGGCCTGATGTGGGGCGACTACGCGATGGCGCGCATCGAACCCGCCAACCGGGTGGACCGGCTGCTGTCCGGCGTGGCCTATCTGGACGGACGGAACCCGTCGGCGGTGTTCGCCCGGGGCTACTACACGCGCTCGGCCGTGGCCGCCTACGACTTCGACGGGGAGGACATCAGCACGCGCTGGATCGCGGACAGCGGGCACGTGCCGATGGACAACCCGTTCGACGCCTCACCGCACGGCGGTCGGGGCTCCGATCCCGACATGGGCACGCTGGCCGGTCAGGGCTTCCACTCCTTCGGCGTGGCCGACGTGGACGCCGACGGACGCCAGGAGATCGTCTACGGCTCCGCGACCCTGGACGACGACGGGTCGCTGCTGTACTCCTCGCACGCCGAGGGGCCGCCCGGGAGCGCCATCGAGGGCGAGACGGCCAAGCTCGGGCACGGCGACGCGATGCACGTGGGCGACCTCGACCCGGAGCGCGAGGGCCTGGAGATCTGGACCGTGCACGAGGGCGGCGCGAGCGCGCCGTACGGGTTCGCGATGCGCGACGCCGCCACCGGCGAGGTGCTGTTCGGCGGGTACACGGGCACCGACACCGGCCGGGGCATGGTCGGCGACGTCGATCCGGACGTCCCCGGTCTGGAGGCGTGGTCCTCGATGCCGCCCGGAGGCGGGGGCGAGGCGGGCCTGTGGAGCGCGGACGGCGAGTTCCTGGGCGACCGCACCCCCGGGACGAACATGAGCATCCGCTGGTCCGCCGACATGACCACGCAGATCGTCGAGGGTACCGAGGACCCGAGGATCGAGGACTGGCGGCGCGGCACCCTGCTCACCGCCCAGGGCACGCTCACCAACAACGGGACGAAGGGCAACCCCGCCCTGGTCGCGGACGTGCTCGGCGACTGGCGCGAGGAGCTGGTCCTGCGCACGCGCGACAGCGGAGCGCTGCGCATCCTCACCAGCCCCGAGGTGACCGGACACCGGTTGCACACCCTTATGCACGACCCGCAGTACCGGGTGGACGTGGCCCGGCAGCAGACCGGCTACAACCAGCCCGCGTACACGTCCTTCCACCTGGGCGCGGACACCGACTGGGCGCGGGTGGAGGTTCCCGAAGCCGTCTACCCGGAGTAGGAGCGGGCAGGCGCGTGCCCCGGCGGCCCGGCCGTCCGGGGCACGTTCGCATCCGGGTGCTGGGGTGCGTGTCCACAGGCGGTACCGGTTCGACCCGATCCGCTCCGCCGCACGCCGCAGCCGCACCGGGCGCGGCGGGAGAGGGGCGGCCTCCCGGAACCATCGTGCCTTCGAGGGCATCGTCCCCGCACCGGCAGTAGCGGCGGCCGGGGTCGGCGCGGACACCCTCAGTCTGAGAGCGCGTCCCCGTGCTGGCGGCGACCGGGATCGGCACACAGACCCTCAGTCCGGGGGAGCGTCCCCGCGCTCGTCGCCGCCGCCGTGCCCGAAGGCGGTCAGGCCGCGGGCCGCGGTGGTCAGCGCGGTGCGCAGCAGCGGCCCCACTCCCTCCGGCGGAAGGCCGCGCCCGTCGTCCCCCAGGCGCGCCCGCTCCTCGGCGGCCAGGCGCAGCGCCGAGTTGAGGGTGGCCGCCTGGACGCGGACGGGCAGGCTGTCGGGGGACTCGCCGGTGCGGTCGGCGATGATCCGGGCGAAGACGGACTCGGCGGCGTGGTGGACCTCCAGCCACACCGCCATGAGCGCCGGTTCGGTGCGGGTCATCCGGATGAGGTCTGCTACGGGCCCCTCCACGACCTGCGGCTCGCCGTCGAAGAACCGCTCCCGCTCCAGGTACTCCAGGAGGGGGACCCCGGGAGGGCAGGCGCGCAGGCGTTCGGCCATGTGTTCCAGGCCCGTCGTCAGCAGCGGCCGGACGCAGCTCTCCTTGCTGGGGAAGTAGCGCCACAGCGTCCTGGTGGAGATGCCGAGCGCGTGCGCGATGTCGTCGCCCGTGGTGCCCGACACCCCGTTCTCGGTGAACAGCCGCACGGCCGCGCGCGCGATCTCCGTGCGCACGATCTCCCTGCGCCGCTCGGTCATGGGCGGGCGGCCCCGCCCCGAGGGTGCGCGGGGCGTCTGCGCGGACGGTGTTCCCGGCACGACCGCCCCCTCCCGTGTCCGCGGCGTCTGGGCGTGTCCACTCTACTGACGTCCGGACCAGGCAGAACAATATTTGTCTCTGAGCGACAAAAAGTCCTACAGTGACAAAAGCGGCCGCCGCGGCCGCCACCAGCGGCAACGAGAGGGCTTCCCATGACCGGCCTGGGCCTGAAGGACAAGAACGTCATCGTCACCGGAGGCGGCTCCGGCATCGGCCGCGCGAGCGCGCTGCGCTTCGCCGAGGAGGGCGCCGGGGTCCTGATCGCCGACCTCAACGCCGACACCGCGCGGGAGGCGGCCGAGGAGGTCCGCGCGGTCGGGGGCACCGCCGAGACCGTGGTCGGCGACCTCAGCAGCCAGGAGGTCGTGGACCAGGTCGTCGCCACGGCCGTCGAACGCCTCGGCGGTGTCGACGTCCTGGTCAACAACGCCGGGATCATGGACGACATGTCCGCCACCGCCGACGTCACCGACGCGGTCTGGGAGCGGCTCCTGCGGGTGAACCTGACCGCGCCCTTCCTGCTCACCCGCGCCGTCCTGCCCCTGATGGCGGAGCAGGGCCGGGGATCGGTCGTCTTCACCGCATCGGAGGCCTCCCTGCGCGGCAGCGCCGCCGGGGCCGCCTACACCGCCTCCAAGCACGGCGTGGTCGGCCTGGTCAAGTCCACCGCGGTCATGTACCGCGACAAGGGGATCAGGGTCAACGCCGTCGCCCCGGGTGGCACGGCCACCTCGATCACCGTCGACGTCGCCTCCGCGCCCCACGGCCCGACCACCCTCGGCACCTTCATGTCCAACATGGGCCGCGTGGCGCGGGCCGAGGAACTGGCCGCCGCCGTCGTCTTCCTGGCCTCCGACGCGGCGAGCAGCATCAGCGGCGCGGTGCTGCCGGTGGACAACGGCTGGTCGGCCGTCTGAGGAGGCGACCGCGCGCGGACCCGGCCCCGGGACCGCGACGGCGGCCGCCCCGACGCCTATGCCCCACTTCTTAAGTCAGTCGCTTGACTCAACGCCGCGGCAGACGTTCACTGTACGTGTACACGCCGCTGACGCAGAGGAGTGAGGGCTGTGGGTGCCGACGGGACCGAATCGCTGATGGACTACCCCTTCCCCGGCCCGGAGGCGCTGGAGCCGCCCGCCGAGTGGGCCGAGCTGAGGCGGCGGTGCCCCGTCGCCGGGGTACGGCTGCCCAGCGGCGACCGGGCGGAGGTGGTCACCCGCTACGAGGACGTCAGGCGGGTGCTCTCCGACCCGCGCTTCACCCGGCGGCTCGACGCCGAGGACGCGGCCCGGGTCTCGGCCAGCGCGACGGGCGGCGTGTTCAACAGCGACCTGGCGGCGGCGGTCCCCGACAGCGGGGAGGAGCACCGGCAGTGGCGGCGGCTGGTCGGCAAGTGGTTCACCGCCAGGCGCATGAACGCGCTGCGGCCCGGCATCGAGGCCATGGCCGACCAGCTCGTCGACGGCATGGTCGAGCGCGGCCACCCGGCCGACCTCAGGGCGGACCTGGGCTTCCCCCTGCCGGTGTGGGTCATCTGCGACATGCTCGGTGTGCCCGACTCCGACCGCGACCGCTTCTCCCACTGGTCGGACGCGCTGCTCAATCTCACCCGCTACACCCAGGAGGAGATGGACCGGGCCCAGGCCGAGTTCCTCGCGTACATGGGCGGCCACGTCGAGGCCAAGCGGGCGGAGCCGCGCGAGGACCTGATCAGCTCCCTGATCACCGAGACCGCCGAGGCCGGGTACGACCTGCCCACCTCCGCGCTGGTCGCCACCAGCATGGGCCTGCTGGTCGCCGGGCACGAGACCACCGCCAACATGATCGGCAAGATGGTGGCGATGCTGCTGGACGACCGGAGCCGCTGGGAGAGGCTGCTGGCCGACCGGACGCTGGTGCGCTCCGCCGTGGAGGAGGCGCTGCGCTTCGACGCCAACTCCGGGCTCGGCCTGCCGCGCTACATCACCGAGGAGACCGAGATCGGCGGCGCCACCGTCCCCGCCGGGACCACCGTCATGTGCAGCATGGGCGCCGCCAACAGGGACGAGAGCGCGTTCGAGAACGCGGACGAGATGGACCTGGGGCGCGTGCCCAACCCGCACCTGGGCTTCGGCGCCGGGGCGCACTCGTGCCTGGGGCAGGCGCTGGCCCGCACCGAACTCCAGGCCGTGCTCGACGTGCTGCTGCGCAGACTCCCCACGCTGGAGCTGGCCGTCCCCGCGGCGGAGCTGCGGCGACTCGACGGCCTGGTCGTGGGCGGACTGCGCGAGGTCCCGGTCCGGTGGTGACCGTGCCGCGGACGCGGACCGAACGGGCCGGCGCCACCCGGGAGCTGATCCTGTCCACCGCGGAGCGCCTGTTCGCCGAACACGGCCTGTTCGCGGTGTCCAACCGCGGCATCGGCGCGGCCGCCGGTCAGGGCAACAACACCGCGGTCGGCTACCACTTCGGCACCAGGACCGACCTCGTGCGCGCGATCGTGCGCACGCACACCGACCGGCTCGGACCGCTGTGGGCGCGGGCGGTCGAGGAGGCGGGCGACCCGGCCGGGGCGGGCGACTGGATCGCCTGCCTGGTCCGGCCGGTGACCCGGCACCTCGCGGACCTGGGCGTCCCGAGCTGGTTCGCCCGCTTCTCCGCGCAGGTCATGACCGACCCGGGCCTGCGCGTGATCATGACCGAGGAGACGCTCACCTCGCCCCCGCTCGGGCGGGTCCTCCTCGGCCTGCGCGCCAGCCTGCCCGACCTGCCGCCGCGGGTGCGCGCCGAACGCGAGGACATGACCCGCCACCTGATCGTGCACACGTGCGCCGAACGCGAGCGCGCGCTCGCCGAGGAGACGGCGACGCCCCGGTGCAGCTGGGAGGACACGGCGACCGGACTGGTGGACGCGCTCACGGGGGTCTGGCTCGCCCCCGCGACCCCGGCCGAGGAGCACGACCACGCCGCGACGACGAAGGAGGAGCGACCATGAGGGTGACCGTCGACCAGGACTGGTGCTGCGGCGCCGGTCAGTGCGTGCTGCTCGCCCCGGAGGTGTTCGACCAGCGGGAGGAGGACGGCATCGTCGAACTGCTCACCGAACGGCCGCCGGAGAACCTGTACCCGGCTGTGCGCGAGGCGGGGCAGGTCTGTCCCACCGGAGCGATCCACGTGGACGAGGAGGCCTGACCGCGCCGGGCGGGGGGAGTGCGCGTCCCGCGACCGGCCGTGCCCGGTCAGGCTCGTCCGCCCCGCCCGGCCGTACCCGTCCCGCCCGGCCGTGCCCGTCCTTCCCCGGCACCGCCGCGGCCGGGGCACGGTCCGAGGAAACACGGGGGCGGTCCGCCACGCTTCCGGCGGACCCCCCCCGGCGCCCCGGGTCAGTGGCCGCCGGTGAGGGTCCCGGACAGCTCCCGGTGCAGGTGCGCGCTGGGCCCGTTGAGGCCGGTGATCTCCACCCGCACCCCGTGCCTGCGGAAGTGCTCGGTGACCTGGTCCAGGGCGGCCACGGCCGAGGAGTCCCACACGTGCGCGTTGGACATGTCCACCACCGCCTTCTCCAGACCCTGTTCGGTGTAGTCGAACCGGTTGACCAGCTCGCCGGTGGAGGCGAAGAACACCTCGCCGTTGACCGAGTACACGCGGGTGCCGCCCTCGGGGTCGAGCACGCTGGTGACGTCGGCCTGCATGGCGGCCCGGCGGGCGAAGAGCACCATGGACACCACGACCCCGACGATCACGCCCAGGGCCAGGTTGTGGGTGGCCACGACCACGGCGACGGTGATGACCATGACCAGGGTCTCGGTCCAGGGCATCCGCCTCAGGGTGGCCGGGGCGACGCTGTGCCAGTCGAAGGTCACGATGGCCACGAAGAACATCACCGCGACCAGCGCCGCGACCGGGATCATGCCCACCAGGTCGCCCAGGGCCACGCACAGGATGATCAGGAACACGCCGGCCAGGAAGGTCGAGACGCGGGTGCGGGCCCCGGACTTGACGTTGATCATGGTCTGGCCGATCATCGCGCACCCGGCCATGCCGCCGAAGAACCCGACCAGCACGTTGGCGATGCCCTGTCCGCGGGCCTCGCGGCCGTGGTTCGAGGCGGTCTCGGTCTGGTCGTCGACGACCTTGGCGGTCATCAGCGACTCCATCAGCCCCACCAGGGCCAGGGTCAGCGAGTAGGGGGCGATCAGGACCAGCGTGTCCAGCGTGTAGGGCACGTCCGGGATCAGCGGCACGGGCAGGGTGTCGGGCAGTTCGCCCATGTCCCCGACCGTCTGCGCCGGGATGCCCAGGGCCAGCGCGGCCGCGGTGAGCACGACGATGGCCACCAGCGGCGCGGGGACCGCCCTGGTCAGGCGGGGCAGGCCGAAGACGATGACCAGGCCCACGGCCACCATGGCGTAGATCGGCACGCCCACGCCCTCCAGGTAGGGCAGCTGGGCCGTGAAGATGAGGATGGCCAGGGCGTTGATGAACCCGGTCATGACGCTGGGCGGCACGAACCGCATCAGCCTGGCCACCCCGAGCAGGCCCAGGGCGACCTGGATGAGCCCGGCCAGGATGGTGGCGGCGATCAGGTGGTCGACGCCGTGCTCCATCGACAGCGGCGCCGCGACCAGGGCCATCGCTCCGGTGGCGGCGGAGATCATCGCGGGCCGCCCGCCCAGGAAGGCGATGGACACGGCCATCACGAAGGAGGCGTACAGGCCCACGCGGGGGTCGACCCCGGCGATGAGGGAGAAGGCGATGGCCTCGGGGATCAGGGCCAGGGCGACGACCAGTCCGGCCAGCACGTCGGCGCGCAGCTGCGCGGCGGCGGGGATCCGGGCCTTGAGGGACCTGGGGGTCTTCACGGGCAGTTTCATGGCACCCATCGGGTTTCGGGCAGCCCACAACGAGGACCGCGGTGTCGGGTCAGGCGTTCGTGCACGGCGCGGACGCGCGCCGGGTGAGGCGGGGGTGCGCTGGTGCGCACGGGGATCCGGCGCGGTGTCGGTGACGCCCCGGCGCGGCTTCGTCGCCGCGGGCCCGGCCGTGCCCCTGGGCCGGGCCGGGAAGAGGGTGTGGTGGTCCTCCGCTCGTGTGCGGGGTGACGACCCGGAAAAACTCTACTCTTACGTGAGAGTCTGATTCGCTCGCGGCGACTGAGACAACCCTCACACGACGGAAGGGTGCGGCTGTTCCTCCGGGCAGGGGTGGGCGCTCCACTGGTGGCGGCGCACCGTGACCGTCGGTGCGGGTGCGGGTGCGGGTGCGGGTGCGGTCGGGGCCGCGGGGCCGTGTCCGTGGCCCGCGTCCCGCGGGAGCGGTTTCAGCCTGCGGCTGGTGGGGTGGGGCGCGGTCCATGACGCGCGCCCGGGAGCGAAGGCGGCCGTGTTCCACGGCCGCGGCGGCACGCCCCGGTCCCCGGCTCGGGCGCGGGGCGCGGGTTCCGTCCCGGAGCGGTGCCGGTGTGCGGTGACCCGCGATGCGGGGGCCGGGGGGAGCGGGTTCCCGCCCCGGAACGCTGGCCGTTCGGCCCCGGCGGACGCTAGGCGGTGGCGTCGTCCCGGGCGCGCTGCTCGCGCAGCCGCTCGGCGAACTCCTCGGCCATCGCCAACTGGTCGCGCAGGGCCTGGCAGCGGGCGACGATGGCCGCCTCGAAGGCGTCGAGTCTCTCGCTCAGGGCCCGCCGCTCCTCGGGGCCGGTCTCGGCCGAACCCAGCCGGTCGACGGCCTCCAACAGCTCGCGGGTCTCCTCCAGGCTGAACTCCAGCGGCTTCATCCGCTTGATGAGGTTCAGGCGGTCCACGTCCGTCTCGGTGTAGAGCCGGAAGCCGCCGCGGGAGCGCGCGGAGGGCTCGACCAGGCCGACCTCGCCGTAGTAGCGGATCGTGCGCAGGGACAGGCCGGTCCGCTCGGCGACCTCGCCGATCTGCATGTGCTGCGCCCCGGACATCGCGGCACCCCCTCTCGTCCACTCGACTCTAACGTCGGTTCCGGCGGGCGCGGCCCGCCGTCGGGCGCGGTGGCCCCCCGCGAACCCGGCCCCCCGCCGAACGCGCCCCCTCCGTAAAGCCGTTGTCGGTCCGGCGGGAACACCGGGACCTCGCGGTGCGCCCGCGTCAGGCGGACCGGTCGCGCCCCGGGTTCAGCCGACGGGCTTCTCCCAGACCGAGACGTGCTGGCGGCTGGCGCTGGTGAACGGCTCCCGGGTCCACCCGTCCCACCGGTCGCGCAGGCGCATCCCGGCGAGCCGCGCCATCAGGTCGAGTTCGGCGGGCCACACGTACCGGAAGGGGACCGACCGGTACGTGCCGCGCCCGTCGGCGACCGTGACGTGGTGCGAGCTCATCGCCTGCGTGGCGACGTCGTAGACGTCGAACCCCAGCCGGTTCGAACCCACGTGGAACGGCACGGCGTCCTGGCCCTCCGGAAGTCTGCGCAGGTCGGGGACGCCGACCTCGATGACGAAGTGACCCCCGGGTTCGAGGTGGTCGGCGGCGTTGCGGAAACAGGCCACCTGCTCGTCCTGCGTGGTCAGGTTCATGATGGTGTTGAAGACCAGGTAGGCGACGGAGAACGCGCCCTCCACCCGGGTCGTCGCGAAGTCGCCGACCGTCACCCCGACCGCGTCGCCGCCGGGCTTGGCCCGCAGCCGTTCGACCATCGCCTCGGACAGGTCGATGCCGTGCACCGCGACCCCGCGGCGGGCCAGCGGCAGCGCGACGCGCCCCGTGCCGATCCCCAGCTCCAGGGCCCGGCCGCCACCGGCCAGCTCCTCCAGGAGGTCCACGGCCGGATCCAGGACGGCGGGCTCGAACATCTCCGCCGACGACTCGTCGTAGGTCGCCGCGACGCTCTCCGCGAAGTGGTTCTCCCGTGCGCTCATCCCGGAACGCTAACCCGCGCTCCCCCGGGGCGCACGCGGTTTTCCCGCGGCCCCGCGGGCGCGGGGCGCGACCGCCCGGGAGCGTCCGGCGCGTCGCCGGTCGGGCGGCCCCGGTCCCGGGCAGGGTGGGGGGAGCGGGCCCCGGCCCCGGTGCCCCGCGCGCCAGGTCAGGGATCTATCCCACACCGACATGCGGTCCCCCAGATTGCATGCTCATTCATAAGGGCGCATACTTATTTCCATGTCCAAGGTACTCACTTCCCTCCCCGTCGGCGAGCGCGTCGGTATCGCCTTCTCCGGTGGCCTCGACACCTCGGTGGCGGTCGCGTGGATGCGCGACAAGGGCGCCGTCCCGTACGCCTACACCGCCGACATCGGCCAGTACGACGAACCCGACATCGCCTCGGTCCCCGGCCGCGCCACCGCCTACGGCGCCGAGGGCGCCCGCCTGGTGGACGGCCGGGAGGCGCTGGTGGAGGAGGGTTTCGCGGCGCTGGCCTGCGGAGCCTTCCACATCCGCTCCGGCGGCCGCACCTACTTCAACACCACCCCCCTCGGGCGGGCCGTCACGGGCACCCTGCTGGTGCGCGCGATGCTCGAGGACGGCGTGCAGATCTGGGGCGACGGGTCCACCTTCAAGGGCAACGACATCGAGCGGTTCTACCGCTACGGCCTGCTCGCCAACCCCTCCCTGCGGATCTACAAGCCGTGGCTGGACGCCGACTTCGTCAACGAGCTCGGCGGCCGCAAGGAGATGTCGGAGTGGCTGCTGGCCCACGGCCTGCCCTACCGGGACAGCACCGAGAAGGCCTACTCCACCGACGCCAACATCTGGGGCGCCACGCACGAGGCCAAGGCGCTCGAACACCTCGACACCGGCATCGAGATCGTCGAGCCCATCATGGGCGTGCGGTTCTGGGACCCCGAGGTCGAGATCACCCCCGAGGACGTCACGATCGGCTTCGAGCAGGGCCGCCCGGTGACCGTCAACGGCAAGACCTTCGCCACCGCCGTCGACCTGGTCAACGAGGTCAACGCCATCGGCGGCCGGCACGGCCTGGGCATGTCGGACCAGATCGAGAACCGCGTCATCGAGGCCAAGAGCCGCGGCATCTACGAGGCCCCGGGCATGGCGCTGCTGCACGCGGCCTACGAACGGCTGGTCAACGCGGTCCACAACGAGGACACCCTCGCCAGCTACCACAACGACGGCCGACGGCTCGGCAGGCTGCTCTACGAGGGCCGCTGGCTGGAGCCCCAGGCGCTGATGCTGCGCGAGGCCCTCCAGCGCTGGGTGGGCACGGCGGTCACCGGCGAGGTGACCCTGCGGCTGCGGCGCGGCGAGGACTACTCCCTCATGGACACCACCGGGGCGGCGTTCAGCTACCACCCGGACAAGCTGTCCATGGAGCGGACCGAGGACTCCGCGTTCGGCCCGGTCGACCGCATCGGCCAGCTGACCATGCGCAACCTCGACATCGCGGACTCCCGCGCCAAGCTGGAGGAGTACTCCAGGGTCGGCATGGTCGGCACCTCGCACCCGACGTCGATCGGCGCCGCCCAGGCGGCCTCGACCGGGCTCATCGGCGCGATGCCCGAGGGCGGCGCCGAGGCGATCGCCTCCCGCGGCCAGGCCCCCGAGAGCGACGACCTGCTCGACCACGCCGCGATGGAGTCCGGCAACGACTGAGGATCCGGACCCGGCCCGCGCGCCAGTGCGCGGGGGCCGGTCGGGCCTCGACCCGGAGCTGATCCGGGCCTCCGGCCCGCGCACCGGTGTGCAGGGCCCGCCGGACCGACCCGCGGCCGGGGCGGGAGCGCCGCACGAGCGCTCCCGCCCCGGCGGTGACCGGCCCTTCCGAGCCGACAGGCCCGCGCGGAAGCCGACACGGGGCGGGAATCCGGCACCGGGCGCCCGGCCGGAAGCCGCCGGGCCGCGCCGCCGTGGGCCGGTGCCCCGCCTGTCAGTCCGGCGGGTCCAGCGGCGACATCGCCGGGGAGTAGTTGAACAGCCGGAGCCTGGCCGCACCCGGTTCGGTGAGGGACGCGGCCCCGGGGTCGACGTCCAGGATGCTCAGACTGGCCGGGTGGCTGGGCACCGTGCGCGCCGGGTCGAGCCCGACGGCGGCCAGGAGGAAGGCCCGCACCGGCCCCCCGTGGGTGACGGCCAGAAGCGTCCCGTGGCCGTCGGCGTGCGCCCGGCGGGCGGCGGCGCCGATCCCCTCGACCACCCGGTCGGTGAGTTCGCCGAAGCTCTCCGCGCCCGGGGGATGGAACCGCCCCGCGCGCCACGCGGCGTACACACCGCCGTCCTCCTCCTTGATCTGCGCCGAGTACCGCCCCTCCCACCCGGCCAGGTAGGCCTCGTTGAGCCGGGGGTCGCGCGCGTGCGGGCTGACCCCGAGGACCTCGGCGGTCTCCCGCGTGCGGCGCAGCGCGGAGGTGACGACGTAGCCGGGGTCCAGATAGCGGACCGTCTCCGCCAGCGCGGCGACCTGGCGGCGTCCGGCCTCCGACAGCCCGATGTCCTGCTGCCCCTGGAGGCGGCGCTCTCCGTTCCACTCGGTCTCGCCGTGGCGGACCAGGATCAGCCGCGTCATCGGGCCTCCCCGGTGTCCAGGCGGTCACCCGCCGCGTCGAAGTAGGCGTCCGGCGCCTCGGGCAGCCGCAGACCGGCCGCGTCCCCGGGCCGCAGGTCCACCGGCGTGTCCCGGGAGATGTTCACCCGGGTTCCGTCGGCGAGGTCCACGCCCACCACCCACCTGTCGGCCATCGGCACCTGGTCGGCGAAGACCGCCTCCAGGGACCCGGGCGCGGAGGCGTCGCGGTCGATCCCGAGCGAACCCGCCCGGTACATCGCCCGGACGATTCCGTCCGGGACCGACGCCGGAGCCGCGCCGCAGTCGGCGCCCAGGGCCGACAGCCGACCGCCCCCGGCCCGGCACTCGATGATGTTGGCCGGGGGAGTGCCGACGAACGTCGCGGCGAACGCGGTGCGCGGCGACTCCAGCAGTTCCCGCGGCGTGCCGAACTGCTCGATCCGGCCGTCCTTCATGAGCGCGATGTGCGTGGCCATCGTCATCGCCTCCACCTGGTCGTGCGTGACGTAGACGCTCGTGGCGCCGGTCGACCGGTGCACGCGCATCAGCTCGCCCCGGGTGTCCACCCGCAGTTTCGCGTCGAGGTTGGACAGCGGTTCGTCGAAGAGCAGCACCTTGGGCTGCGGGGCGATCATGCGGGCGATCGCTACCCGCTGCTGCTGGCCGCCGCTGATCTCCCCCGGGTAGCGGTCGGCCAGGTCCTCGATCGACAGCATCGACAGCACCTGCTCGCTGCGGGCCCGCCGGTCGGCCTTGGACCACTTGGCCACGGTCAGCGGCCAGACGATGTTCTGGCGCACGGTCTTGTGCGGCCACAGCGCGTAGGACTGGAAGACCAGACCGGCCTCGCGCTCGGCGGGCGGCACGATCTCGGTCCCGTCGCCGCGGGCGATGACGCGGTCGCCGAACCGGATCTCGCCCCCGGTGGGGTTCTCCAGTCCGGCGAGCATCCGCAGGGTCGTCGTCTTCCCGCAGCCGGACGGTCCGAGCAGCACGAGGAAGGAGCCCGCCGGGACCTCGATCGAGACGCCGTCCACGGCGGCGGTGCCGCCGAAGTCCTTGCGCAGGTCGGTGATGGTCAGGGAGGCCGAGGAGGTTTCGGAGCGCATGTCGGTCCTTTCGGCCTGCCGGGCGCGCGGCATCGGGGTCATGATCGGGAGTTCCAGGGCTGGGCGGCGCCCTCGAAGCGCCGCGCGATGACGGTTGCCGCGACCGAGATCACCGCGATGACCACGGTGACCGCGTTGGCCAACTGGGTGAAGTTCTCCGAGGAGTACTGGTAGGTGAGCACGGCCAGCACCGGCATCGCCGGGGTCGCCAGCAGCACGACCAGGGACAGGTCGCGCACCATCTGGACGAACACCAGCACCCCGCCGGTGAACAGGCCGCGCGCGGTCAGCGGCGCGATGACCGCGCCGATCCTGCGCGTCAGCCCGGCCCCCGCCATCACCGCGGACTCCTCGACGTCCCTGGACACCTGGCTCAGGGCCGAGGTGCCCGACCGGACGGAGAACGGGATCGTGGCCGCGATCCCGGCCAGCACGAGGATCGCGAACGTCCCGTACAGGCTCGGGAGCGGGCCGATGGGCGCCCCGAACTGCGCGATGAAGGCCGCGCCCAGCGCGATGCCGGGGATGAGGAAGGGCACGAACGAGGTGACGCTCATGGTCCCCACCAGCCACCTCGGGCCGTTGGAGCGGGTGATGACGTAGGAGATGAGCAGCCCGAGCACACCGGCGCCGACCGCCACGCACACCCCGAGCAGGACGGTGTTCCAGGTGGCCTCCAGGATCTGCGGATTGTTCAGGACGCCCCGCTGTCCCTGGGCGAGCGCCGGGTCCGAGCCGCCGATCCAGTAGTGCAGGGTCAGCCCGGAGGCGAAGTCGTTCGTGCGCACGGTCAGCGAGCTCAGGACGAGCACGAGGCCGGGCACGACCGTGGTGCACGTGACCAGCAGCCAGGCGAGCCCGGCCACCGGCCACCCCCAGGGGCCCAGGTCCACGCCCCGGCGGCGGCCGCCCTTGCCGGTGATCGTCGCGAAGCTGCGCCCGCCCCCGGTGATGCGCGTCGAGGCGTACATGATCATCGCGGCGACGACGATGAGCACGATCGAGAGCACGTACCCGCGCGCGACGTCACCGGTGGAGATCGCCCCGTACAGCCGGGTGGAGAGCGTGTGGAACCGCACCGGCAGGCCGAGCAGGGCCGGCGAGACGAAGTTGGAGACCCCCTCGGCGAAGGCGAGCAGCGCGCCGGAGATCATCGCCGGGGCCACGACCGGCAGGGCGATGTCCCGGGCCACCCGCAGCGTGGAGGCCCCGGTCATCTCGGCGGCCTCCATGAGGTCGCCGTTGACGCTGGCCAGCGCCGCGGCGACCAGCATGAACGACAGCGAGAAGTAGTGGGCCGTCAGGGTCGCGGCGATCGGTACGGGTCCCCAGGCCAGCCAGTCCGGGACGTCCAGGCCCAGGTTCATCAGGATCCCGGTGGACCCGCCGATCAGGTCGTTGCGAAAGACCGACTCCCACGCCAGCGCCAGGGCGAAGCTCGGCAGGGCGAACGGGATCGTCGCCAGCAGCCCCAGGGTCCTGCGCCCCGGGATGCGGGTCATCACGACCACCCAGGCCAGGAACCCGCCCACCACCGTCGAGCAGACGGCGGTGGCGGTCCCCATGAGGATCGAGTTGCCCATCGGCCTCCACAGGAGGTTCTCCGACATCGGGCTGGCGAACACGTCCGCCCACGCCTCGCGGTTGCCGTTCTGGAGGGTCGTGTTGACCAGCCCGCTGAGCGGCGCCACCACGAGGACGGACAGTACGAGCAGGGTGCCGGCTCCCAGCACCACGGCGGGCTGCCTCAGTGCCGTGCGCGCACGGGCCACCGTGGTGCCGACCGCGGTGCGGCGGGGGGCGGGTGCCGTCGTCATGGTGTCCTTTCGCCGGCGTGGGAGCCGGGGGAGGGGTCTTACAGGGTGAGCAGGAAGTCGGCCACGTCGTCGCGGACCCGGGCGGTCTCCTCGGGATCGATGTCCCAGGCGCCCAGTTCGTCCAGGGGCGCGGCGTCCTCGGGCATCTCCATGTCCGTGCGGACCGGGTAGTCGCCGGGGACGTAGAAGGGCTCGTATCCGGGACCGCCGGTCGCGGAGTCGTCGCCCATGAGGAAGTCGGCGACCAGGCGCGCGGCGGCCGGGCTGTCGGAGCCCTGCACCATGCCGATGTAGGCCGGGAAGGTGATGCCCAGCGACGGCGCGGTCCCCAGGGAGGCCTGGAGCGCCCAGCCCTCCTCCTCGTTGTCCCGGCGGTCGGAGTAGGAGGTGATGCCGACCGGCGGGTCCTCCTGCCCGGTCGCGCCCACGGCCGCGTTGACGTTGTCGGTGTCGTCGACCAGGACCAGGCCGTTGGCGTAGAGGTCCTTGATGAACTGCTGCCCGGCGTTCTCCACGCCCTCGTCGAGTTCGACCTCGGACCCGAAGTGCTCCTGGTGGGCCTGCGCCATCTCGTCGGAGCGCCGGACGATCTCCGCCATGAGGTCGAGGTAGTCGCCGCGCACGCTCGGGTCGACCATGACGACCCGGCCGTTCCACTCCTCCTCGGTCAGCTGCCACAGGTTCTGGACCGGGCTGCCGTCGGGGTGGGCCTCCTCGTTGTACATGAGGATCTTGGTCGAGAGCCGGTTGGCCAGCAGGGGCTGCCGGTACTCCTCGGGCACGGTCTCGGCGACGCGCTGGGGGACGTGGTTCTGGAGGATGCCGCCCGAGACGAGTTCGGTGATGACCACCGGGGCGTCGGAAATGTAGGCGACGTCCGCCGACGGGGTTCCGGCCTGGGCCTCGGACTGGAGGCGGGTGATCTGCTCGGAGGAGGCGATGTCGTGGCCGATGAGGTCGACGCCCGGGTACTCCTCCTCGAAGGCCTCCTCGACGGAGGCGATGCGCGAGGTGAAGGAGTAGACGGTGACCTCCCCCTCCTCCCTGGCCAGCTCGACCAGCTCCTCGTGGGTGGCGTCGTCGAGTTCGTGGGGCTGGGCGGCCTCGCCGGCGTCGGCGGTGTCGGCGGCCTCGGGGGTGCCGCCGCCGCAGGCGGCGAGCGTCACGGCGAGCGGGAGGGCGACGGAGGCGGAGAGCAGTCTCGAAGTACGCATGACAGGTCCTTTGCGTCGGTTTTCGCGCAGGCGGGAGCGGGGCCGGGGTGGTCCGGCCGTCGCGGGGGATGGGGAGACCGGCGTCAGTCGAACGCGTTGAGCAGGTCGTCCAGGCGGTCGAGGGCGGGCAGGATGGTCTCGGGGTGCCGCTGGGCGACGGTGAGCACGATGGCGTTCGCGATCATCATCGGGACGCTCAGGGAGGAGAAGCCCTCCTGGTGTCCGCGCGGGGCCGAGAGCACGGTGGTCGGAGCCGGATCGAGGGTGTGCAGGGTGTCCGTGACCAGCACGGACCGGGCTCCGACCTCGCAGGCGTGTGCGTACAGCTGTGTGAGGCCTCGCGGAGCGCGGCGGAACGCGAACGACACGACGACGTCGGAGTCCGACATCGCCAGGACGCGTTCGGCGACCTCGCGGCCGGGGCCGACGAGGTTGACCGGGCGCATCCCGAACCGGCGCAGCCGGCTGTCGAGGAGTTCGGCCAGGACCCCGGAGTTGCCGCGCGCGAAGAGGTAGACCACCCGCGCGCCGACGAGGAGGTCGGCCACCTCGTCGATCTGGGCCTGGCTCACGTGCTTGCCGACCGCGGCCAGGGAGTCGAGCTCGGTGGTCAGGAGGGTGTCCAGCACGCTGGCCTGCCCCTGGCCCCGGAGTTCGGCCCGGAACCGGTCGCCCGCACCGTTGAGGCGTGCCTCGTGGGCCTCGCGCAGGTCCTCGCGCAGCTCCAGATAGCCCTGGTAGCCCAGCCGCTGGGCCAGCCGGGTGGCGGCGGCGGGGTGGACCCCCGCGCGCTGGGCCACCTCCCCGCCCCGCCACAGGGGGGCCTCGGCGGGGTTGGAGAGCAGTTCGTCGAGGAGGACCCGGTCCGACTTCGTCAGCCGGTCGCGGTACTCGCTCATGCGTTCCTGGAGGTTCACGGCGCCCACGATACAAGCAAGTTTTCTTGCACAGGCTGTTTTTCCTGCAACTTTATTTTCGGTTCATGGGGACTTCACCCTCTCCCCGGAAACCGGCCGGGCGTTCACCCGCGGATCGCCCGGCGGCAAGCCGGGGGTCAGGACGCGTCCCGAAAACCGCAGGTGGGTCCGGTGGTCGCTTCCGGCGGGTGAAGGCGGGCGCGGCGCCGCCCGTCCCCTCACCGCGGCCCCGTACCTGTGGCGGGGTCGCAGCGCCGGTCCCGGGCGGGGCACGGGCAGGGGCCCACGCTTCGGGACGGCGGCGCTGGTGGTCGGCTCACCTGCCCCGGCCGGGGGCCTCGCCGCCCTCGGCCTCCTCCAGGAAGGCGTCCGTCTCCTTGGCGGTGGGGCAGGTGGCCGGGCCGCGGCGGGTGACGGCCAGGGCGGCGGCCGCGTTGGCCCGACGGGCGGCCGCGAGCGGGTCCATGCCCTCGGCCACGGCGGCGGTGAACACGCCCACGTGCGCGTCGCCCGCTCCGTTGGTGTCCACGGCGCGCACGGCAAAACCGGGCACCCGGCGGGGAGCGGTGTCCCCGGCCCCGGCCCCGGGCCCGTTCCCGCCCCCGGCCACCACGCAGCCCCGCGCGGAGTCGCGCACGACCACCGCGCCGCCGGGCCGGATCCGGGGGAGCAGGAGCGCTGCGGCCTCCTCGGGGACGGCGCGCCCGGTCACGGTCGCGGCCTCGGCGGCGCTGAGGCTGAGCAGGTCCACGCGGGCCAGGACCCGGTCCAGGGTCGGCCCGGGGACGTCGCCCACGACCGGAGCCGGGTCCAGGACCAGGCGCACCCCCTCCGGGAGTCCGCCGATCCAGGTGAGCAGGTCGTCGGCGCGCGGTCCGGGCAGCAGCGAGTACCCCACGGTGTAGACGAAGTCCCCCGGTCCGGGCCGGAGGGTGCGCAGCCGGTCCAGGGTCAGGTCCATCTCGGCGCCCAGCCGGGTGACGAAGGTGCGTTCGGCGTCGCCGTCCACCAGGGCCACGCAGAAGCCGGTGTCCGCGTCGGGGGAGGGTGCGTGCGCCACCGTCACCCCTTCGGAGCGCAGCGCGGCACGGGCCAGGTCCCCGTGGGGCCCGGTTCCGTGCGCCCCCGCGTAGACCACCTCCATGCCCGCGCGCGCCGCGGCGGCGACGACGTTGAAACCGCCTCCGACCAGGGTTCGGGCGGAGGAGGCGAACACGCCCTCACCGGCCCGGGGGAGGGCGTTGACCGCCATCACGACGTCGATGATCACCGGTCCCACGTGTACAAGGCGTCCGGTCACGGCAGGGACTCCCCTCGACTGCGCCGACCGTGGCGTCGGCCCCGCGATCATCCCAGCGGCGACCGCGTAGGGGGCCCACCGGGTGGGCCGCTGCCGGGGGAGGGGTCCCCGGCAGTCCCCGCCATGTTCGGGAACCCCCGTGAAGGACGCCCGGGGGCACCGTGCCACAGGGGGCGCAGTGCCCAGCAGGGCCATCGGGCGGCCCGGTGGTCTGCGCGCGGGACCGGCCGACCGTACCTAGGGCTGGGGAACCGGGGGCGGCGGGGTCCAGCGCTGGGCGCGGGGGGCGCGGGAGGGGACGCCGTACTCGTCCTTGAGCCGTTCGGGGATGGCGTACTGCATGACCCTGCCGCGGGTGAGGGAGCTCAGCTCCAGGTGGGTGGTGACGTGGCCGAGGCGGTCCAGGGCCCACGCGCCCAGCGGGGAACGGTCCTCGACGCTTTCGAGGATCCCGAGCAGGGCGGGGGAGGCCCTGACGGCCGTGTCCCAGGCGCTGCGCGGAACCTGGAGCCAGTCGGCGCAGGTGTCGCCGATGAGGTAGCGGACGAGGGCGGCGACCACCGGGTCCAGAAGGGTCCCGGGCACGACCTCCTCGTAGAGGTCGATGAGCTGGCGGGTCAGGTGCGCACCCTCCTCGGAGGGACCCATGTACCGGGTCATGTACAGGTCGGAGAACTCGCGGGCACTGGCCACGTCGGGCGGAGCGTGGTCGGTGCTGACGCCGAGCATGGCGCCGACGATGCGCCAGGCGTAGTAGTAGGACTCCGCGCCCTCGACCGACATGTGCACGCCCAGCCGGTGCAGCGCGTCCAGGACCTGGATGGAGAAGATCATCTGGCCGCCGATCATGTCCTCCTGGCAGATCGGCGTGCCGAGCGCGTCCACGTCCCAGCGGCCCTCCCGGCGCATGTGGTAGCGGATGGAGGCGTGCAGCAGGCGCACCTTCTGGGCCGAGGGGACGAACCGGCCCCCCGCCTCGAAGGCGTCGGGCTGCATCAGGTACACGGTGAACTGCCCGGTCTCGGCCATGCGCCGCGAGGGGTACTCCAGGGCGTGGGTGGCGCTGAGCAGTCTGGCCACGTGCGGGATGACGTAGCAGGCGGGCATCGCCGAGAAGGCCAGGGCGGTGGAGATGTGCACGTTGTTGTCGATGAAGAACAGGCGGGCCCTCTCCATCTCGTCCCAGTCGACCCAGGAGGGCGGCGCGGCCGTGGCGTGCAGGTACTCGCGGGCGACGTCGGGCAGTCCGTCGGGCAGGTCCTGTCCGGCGGTGGAGAAGTAGCGCATGAGGGTGTTGAACTTGCCGACCTCCCCGCGTTCGAAGAGCGTCTGCACCGTCGCGTCGGCGAGCTCGTCCCCCATGAGCCGCAGCGCGTCCATGGACTCCGGTGTGTAGGACATGGGATCCCTTCCAGGGGTCAGGAGTGTCGGGCCGCGGCCGAGGCCACCATCTGGGACAGGGCGGCGGCGGCTCCGTCCGGCAGGTCGGCGCGGTCGAGGGCGTCGGTGGCGGCCCGGACGCGCTCGTCGATCATCTCCTCGACGCGCTCGGGCGCCCCGGTGCGCCGCATGATCGACCGCACCCTGGACAGGCCCTCGCCCTCCAGGTCGCGGCGGCCGAGCAGACCGCGCAGCTCCCGGCGCTCGGCCGCGGTGGCGGCCGCCCAGGTCTCGGCGAGCAGGACGGTGGGCCGGTTGCCCCGGACGTCGTCCAGGTTCGACTTGCCCGTGAGTTCCGGGTCGCCGAACAGCCCCAGCAGGTCGTCCCGCAGCTGGAAGGCCTCGCCCAGGGGAAGCCCGTAGGCGGTGAAGGCCTCCATCACCGCGCCCGGGGCGCCGGCCAGCGCGCCGCCGATGCGCAGGGGGTGCTCGACGGTGTACTTGGCCGTCTTGTACCGGATCACCTGGAGCGAGCGGCCCGTGTCGGGCGGGGAGCCGGTGCGCAGCACCTCCAGGCACTCCCCGGCGATCAGCTCCCGTGCCATGACCAGCCACAGCTCACGGGCACGGGACAGGTAGGCCGAGGGCAGACCGCAGCACAGGAACAGCTCCGCGGCCCACGACATGAGCAGGTCCCCGGTCAGCAGGGCCAGGGCGCGGCTCCCGGCGTGGGGCCTGGGCCTGCCGGTGAACGCCGCGCGCAGGGCGACGTGGGCGCTCGGCACACCGTGCCGTATCGGGCTCTCGTCGATGAGGTCGTCGTGGACGACGGCCGCGGCGTGCACCAGCTCCATCGCGGCGGCGGCCCTGACCAGCGCGTCGCTGTCCGGCTGCCCGGCCGCGCGCCACCCCCAGTAGCAGAACGACGCGCGCAGGCGTTTGCCCCCGGTCAGCGCCACGTCCAGCTGCTCGGCCACCGGCAGCAGGTCGGCGTCGATGGCGACGAGCCGGTCCGTCTCCCGGCGCGCGAACTCCCGGAGTTCGGCGTCCACGCGCGTCCGGAGCAGGACCTGCTCCCCGGTCTCAGCCACCGCTGTGGCCGGGGCGGGAGGCGGCGGCCCGCCGGGCGAGCAGTTCCATGTGGGACTCGGTCGTCGGAGCGTACCGTCGCAGCGCCAGTTCGCCGCGCTGGCGCAGGTCCCGCCGACCGTCCCGGGCCAGCTCGGCCAGGTCCGACCGGCCCAGCAGCGACCGCGCTCCCCGCAGGGCCGCGCCGATCCGGCTGCACGCCAGGTCGGCCACCCCGGCCGCGACCAGCAGCGGCTCGCGTGCCCGGTCGGTGCCCGCGTCATCATCGGTGTGCGCCACGGCGTACACCCCCTGTTCCCGATCGGCACGGAAAGGACCGCGGCCGGAAACGGCGCCGCCTACGGCGAATACCGTCCGGGCGGCCGGATGTCCGCCGCGGTTCTCGTGGAGTGATCATCTTCGGCCATCGCCGTTTTTGTCAACGCAATGGTGTGATCTGGTTCGGTTTGGCGAGTGTTGGTGGAAAGAAGCAAGAGGAGCAAACGGACAGGAGTGAATAAAAACCGGCGGCGCCGTACGGATTGTCCGTGTTGTTGCAGGTTGCCGTCGCCATCTTCTTCGGGGTTGGGGCTGGGTCGAACTCCGAAGGCTGGCGGTCCGGAACGCCGGAATTCGGCTCGCTTCGGGGTTCTCCTCCCTGAATCTCGGGGAGGCTTCCAGGTCCCGGTGAATCCTGAAGGGGGTTCGCGGTCGGGGGTAGGGAAAACGCGTTCGCCTCAATGTCGGACAAAAGGCGATATGGCCGTCCCGGGTCTCCCTCGGTCGCCGCGGTCCTCCCGAGACGGGGACCTCCGACGTGACCGCCTCCCCCGAACGGCCGACGGGGCCGCGGACACCGGATCCACGACCCCGCCACGCTCCCCGGCCTCACTCGGTGCGCAGTCCCTCGGGGCTCGTCATCCGCCACAGGTAGGGCAGGCTCGCCAGCGTCACCAGCGCGATCACGCCGAATCCGGCGCCCACCAGCGGGAGGAACCCCGACCAGTCGGTGGCCGGGAGGTCGGCCAGCCGCAGCAGGAGGAGCCCGAGCCCGGTCCCGCCCCCGACGGCGATCGCCAGGCCCAGCACCACCGGGATCGCGGTCTGCCACAGCACCGACGCGGCGAGCGTGGAACGGCTGGTCCCGAAGGCGATCAGCACCGGGAGCTGCCGCCTGCGCTCCCGCAGCTGCTCGACCGTGGAGACGACCATGCTCGCCCCGATCACCAGCATGGTGAGGACCGCACCGGCCCGGAGCGCGTCGCCGATGGACGTCAACAGGCTGCCGCCGCTCTCCGAGTGGAGGGCGCGCAGAGAGGTCCCGGGGCTGTCGATCCCGATGTGGTTGCGCACGTGCTCGGCGGCCTCCGGGTCGCTCCCGTCCAGGGTGACGAACACCGTGGACTGGAGGTACTCCAGCTCCCCGACCGGAAGGGCCGACGGGGTGACGAACAGGCCCCGGTACTCCTGCCCGACCAGGTCGTCCGCGGCCCGGGCCTCGCGCAGCGGCGGGACGGTCCAGGGACGGGGCCCGGCGGCGGAGCCGCCCCCGGGGGCGTTGTCGAGGTCCAGCCGCTCCCCCGGACGCACGGCGGACGCCTCCCCGCCCGCGACGAAGGCGTCGCCGTCGGCGCACGAGGAGAACGTGATCAGCCCGCCCAGGGTCGCGCAGTCGGCGACGACCACCGTCCGCGTCCGCGACGGGTCGTCGGCGCCGGGCGGGGCGTCCGCCGGGGGGAGGTGGACCAGCAGGAAGGGGGAGGAGGACTCCACGCCCCTGGCGCCGTCGAGGTCGCGGGCGAACTCCGCGGCCTCGGCGCGGCTCCCCACCGTGGCCGAGGCGATCATCTCCACCCGGCCGGAGCCCCGGCCGCCGTCGGAGGGGGCCTGGGCCTCGATCGCGGAGAACAGCATCTGGAGCGCGATCGCCCCGGCCACGGCGAGCGTGACCCCGCTGACGGTGCGGGCCGCGATCCCGCTGTTCAGCTGGAGGCGCCGCGTGGCCATCTGCCACGACAGCGGACCGCCGCGCAGTCGGCCCACCACGGCCTCGACCACCCACGGCAGCAGCAGGGTGAACCCCGTCAGGGTCACCGCCACACCGGCGGCGACGGCCCACTCCGTGCCCTCGGAGCCTCCTCCGCGCCCGAGCACGGCCAGGACCGCGCAGCCGACGGCCAGGACCGCCGCGCGCCACCACAGCCGCCGCCCCCGGTCGGCGCCCTCCCGGAAGACGCCCAGCGGACCGACCTCGACCCCGCGCAGTCCCAGGAGCGTCACCAGGACGGCGCCGGCCGGGACGAGCACCACCACGAGGGCGGCGAGCAGCGGCACCGGTGTGAGGTCCGCGGGCAGCACGCCCGGACCCGGGAGCCGCACGTCGTCGGCGAAGGCCCGCGCCGCCAGGAAGAACCCGGTGCCCAGGACCAGGCCCAGGACCGCGCCGACGAGGGACTCGCCCGCGGCGATCCTGCGGGTCGTGGCCCTGTCCGCGCCCACCAGCCGCAGCGCGGCCAGGCGCTGGTCGCGCCGCTCGGCCCCGAACCGCGTCGCGGTGAGGACGAACGCGGCGACCGGCAGCAGCAGCACCGCGATGATGACGACGACGAGAAGGACGAGGACCGCGGGCATGCCGCCGTCCCGCAGATCCGCGCCGAAGCCCGAGGCGGCGTGCGGTACCGGGGACTGCGAGAGGGTGTCCGTGCCCAGGTAGAAGTAGAGCTCGTGCGGCCCCCGCAGCCCCTCGGCGCCGATCAGGCCGGTGACCGGGGCGCCGTCGAACCGCTCGGCGAGCAGGGCGCCCTCGGGGGACTCCAGGAGGTCGCGCAGGGCGGGGGAGACGTGGAGCTCGCCCGCCTCCGGCAGCCGGTCGATCCCCGGCGGGCGCACGTCCGACCCCGGACCCGCGGGCGCTTCGAGCAGCATGCCCGTGAACATCTCGCCCCGGTACTCCACGACCCGCGGGGCCGCGAGGACCGCGGCGTCGCCGGTCGGCGCACCCCACTCCAGGTACACCGGTGTCCGCTCGTCCATCCGCTCCTGGCCCGCCGCACGCACCGAGGGCGCCGAGGCGGCCAGCAGGAGCACCATCACCCCCAGGCCCACGCCCAGCGCGGTGAGCAGCGTCCCCGTCCAGCCGGCCCACCCGCCGTTCAGGGTGAGCCTGGCGCCCATGGCCAGGTCGCGGTACCACCGGCCGGTCACGTCGCCCCCGTGGGCCCGGTGGCGTCGCCGAGGGCCTGGCCGTCGCGGAAGACGACCTCGCGGTCGGAGTAGGCGGCGACCCGGACGTCGTGGGTGACCAGGACGACCGCGGCCCCGGTGTCGCGGGCCGCGCCCGTGAGCAGCTCCATGGCGCGCTCCCCGTCGAGCGAGTCCAGCGCGGCGGTGGGCTCGTCGGCGAAGAGCAGCCGGGGCTCGGCCACCAGCGCCCGCGCGATGGCCACCCGCTGCCTCTGCCCGCCGGACACCTGGCCGGGGCGCTTGTCGCGGACGTCGTCCACCTCCAGGCGGGCCATCCACTCCGTCGCGCAGGCCTCCGCCCGCCTGCGGGCGACGCCGGTCAGGCGCAGGGCCAGCGCGACGTTCTCCACGCAGGTGAGCTCGGGGACGAGCTGGCCGAACTGGAAGACGAAGCCGAAGTCGCTGCGTCTGAGCCTGCTGCGCTCGGCGTCGGACAGGGCCGTCAGCTCGTGCCCGCCGTAGTGCACGGTGCCGCCGTCGAGGTCGAGGATGCCCGCCAGGCAGTGCAGCAGCGTGGACTTGCCGGATCCGGACGGGCCCATGACGGCGACGACCTCGCCGGAGTCGATGCTGAAGTCCGTCCCGTTCAGCGCGGCGGTCGAACCGAAGTACTTGCGGAGCCTGGTGGCGGTGAGCAGGGTGCCCGTGACCTCCGCGGCGGCGGTGCCGCTCATGCGCGGACCTGCCCGGCGAGCCGGTCCAGGCGGCCGGCGGTCAGCTCCAGCCACCGGATGTCGGCCTCCAGGTGGAACAGGGCGTGGTCGCAGACGAGCTGGTCCGCGAGGTCGCCGCCCCTCTTGCGGCGGGTGAGCTCACGCATCAGGCGCAGGTGCTCGGTCCGCTGGACGTCCAGCAGCCCGGCGGCGTCACGGCCGGTCAGCAGAGCCAGCACGACCTTGGCGTACAGGGTGCTCTGGAGGTAGGGCTCGGGGCTCTCCGGCGTGGAGAGCCAGCGGCCGACGTCGGTGACACCGGCGTCGGTGATGGCGTAGCGCTTGCGCTCGGGGCCGCTGCCCGTCTCCACCCCGTCCACCTCGACCAGGCCGTCCCTGAGCAGGCGCGACATCGTCGAGTAGACCTGTCCGTAGTGCAGCGGCCGGTCGTGTCCGAACCGTTCGTCGAAGAGGCGTTTGAGGTCGTACCCGTGGCGGGGGCCCGATTCGAGCAGACCGAGCAGCGTGTTGCCGATGGACATGGCGGCGACTATACACAATGTGTATAGATGGGTGGAGGATGGTGATGTGTCCCGATCCCGGGCACGGTTCGCCTCTCAGGGGGTCTACTCGGGCGCGGCCGTTCCCGCCGTCCCCGGGCCGTCCTTCGGGGGCGCGCTGCCGTGGGGGTGGATGTGGAGCCGGTCTACGCGCCCGGCCTGGATCACGACGCCCCCGACGTCGCCGTGGACCCCGTTGCGGGTTCCCGCCGGCCCCGGAACGGGCTCCCCTGTTTCGGCCGAACAGTGGCGCGGCTTTTCCGGCACCAGGCCCGGCCACCGTTGTGCGGCCTTGTGCCTGAGGATTCTCACGAGCAGATCAGCGGTACCCGTGGCGACTTTGCAGGTGAACAGGCCGGCGGCGATGGTGAGAAGGAACTGCAGGAGTGTCGCGGGGCCGAGTGGGAGTGCGAGTTCGCGGGCATGCTCCGCCAGTTGTAATGGCCCCGGAAAGACGAAGCCAGACTGAGGGGAGCCAGTGTCCTGATCTTCGCTCGCACCTTCCCGCTTATCCGAAAAGCGACCACGACGAGGGTACAGGAAAGGGTCGCGGCGCGCGAGGGTGGCACCGGTCGTGGTGTCGTCGCGGAGGACGGGGCCGCCCGGGGGTCGCGGGGGAGGGGCTGGGCACCGGTCGACGGGGCCGCTCCTCGGGCCCGAACACCCGCCGTTCACCTGGATGTACGTCGCACGGTGCCGGTGGCGTCTCCGAACGTGGCGTGCCGTCCGGGACGGTCGCGGGGCGCTGCCCGACGCCGCTCCGCGAGGATTTTCGGCGTGGACGGAGTTGCGCCTTGCTTCCCGGGCCGGCGTGCGTAGACATTAGCTGACGTGCGCGGACATTTGTCAGCCACGCCCGGGTCCCGGCTTCGGAACTTTCTCCGGGACAAGTGTGCCGTGAGGCCGGATGAGCCTCGTGGCCGTCCCGAAATCAGGGCCCGAACCAGTCCGGGAGGGATCGCAGGGAAAGCCCGGACGGCCCTAGCCATTCACAACGTATGGGGATAGAACTGGCTGAGAATAATCAGTGTGCCGCGCCAGTGGTCACCGCCTGGTGGCCGACTGTTGGCCGACAACTGGTCCTTTGTTCAGCGATATCTAGAAAGGTTGCTTCCCGCCGGTCCCCCTGGCCGGTTTTGCTCCCCCTCCCCCGCATACCGGAGGCAACTGCATGCCAACGACACATTCACGACGTGCGCGAACGCCGAGTGCTCCGCGGGCACGCCGTTACTCTCGCGCGGCGCTGGCGGCCTCGATGGCCGCGGTCATCGCCGGTTCCCTGACCGCGGTGTCCGCACCGGCCGCGGCGGCGCCCTCGGAGAACTTCGAGGACACCGCCTACCGCGGCGAGGTCGAGGTGGTCCGCACCCCGACCGGAGCCGCCGACGACGCGGTGCTGACCGGCCGGGTGTTCGTCGACGCCGACCGGGACAGCGCCAGTGACGGCGAGGAGGCCGGCCTGTCCGGCGTCATGGTCACCAACGGCCGCGACGTGGTGCTGACCGACGGCGAGGGCCGTTACGAACTGCCCGCGTTCGACAACATGACGGTGTCCATCACGCAGCCGTCGGGCTACCAGGTGCCGATGGACGAGCACAACATCCCGCAGTTCCACTACAACCACCTGCCCGAGGGGTCGCCGGAACTGCGCTACGGCGGGATCGAGCCGACCGGACCCCTGCCGTCCGCGGTCAACTTCCCGCTGGTGGAGAGCGAGCTGACCGCCACCGACGCGCAGAGCTGCATCATGGCCGGAGACCTGCAGACCTACGACCGGCAGGAGATCGAGTACGCGCGCGACGGCGCCATCGCGGACCTGGCCGCGCGCCACGACTACGCCGGCTGCGGCACGCTGTTCGTCGGCGACGTCGTCGGCGACGACCTGTCGCTCTACCCCGAGATCAAGGACCTGGTCGCCGAGACCAACGGTCCCGCCCGCTTCCTTCCGGGCAACCACGACCTCGACTTCGACGCCCCGAACTCCGAGCACTCCTTCGACACCTACCGCGCGCAGCTGGCTCCGGAGTACTACTCCTACGACGTCGGCGACACGCACATCATCGCGCTCAACACCGTCGAGTACCCGTGCGTCGCGGCCGAGGACAGCCCCGCGGGCATCGAGGCGCACTGCGCCGACCCGGAGGGCGACCCCTCCTACAACGGCCGCCTCGACGAGGACCAGCTCGCCTGGCTCGAACGCGACCTGGCCAACGTCGACCCCGACAAGCTCGTCGTCGTCGCCAGCCACATCGGCCTGCTCAACTACGCCGACTCCACCTCCCCGGTGCACCAGACCGACCAGGTCCGGCGCGTGCACGAGCTGCTGGAGGGCCGCAACGCCGTGGCGGTGTCCGGCCACAGCCACAGCATCGAGAACCTCAAGACCGGTGACGGCGCCAAGGGCTGGAACGACCTGTTCGGTGTCGAGGGCCTGCCGTTTCCGCACATCACCGCGGGCGCGATCTCGGGTGACTGGTACTCCGGCGCGATCGGCGAGGAGGGCTACCCGACCGCGATCGGCCGCGACGGCGGACGCCCCGGCGTGGTGACGCTGGACATCCAGGGCAACGAGTTCCAGGAGCGCTACACCGTCACCGGCGAGTCCGACGACGTGCAGACGCAGCTGGGCATCAACAGCCCGACCTACCGCGAGTGGGTCGAGGCGCGCCAGGAGTGGAACGCCAACCCGGTGGGCGAGGCCCCCGAGCTGGAGGAGCCCCTGGTGGTCGACCGCAGGGACCTGGCCCACGGCAGCTGGCTGACGACCAACTTCTTCTTCGGCTCCACCGGCTCGACGGTCGAGGTCAGCATCGACGGCCGACCGGCCCAGGAGGCCACCCGCACCCAGCAGATGCGGGGCGAGGCCGTCAACGTCGGCGTCGAGTACTCCGACCCGTACGCGGTCGCGCAGCAGCTCGTCCACGGCGGCAGCCTCGCCAACCGGACGATGCACCTGTGGCGGTTCGACTTGCCCAGGAACCTGCACACCGGTGAGCACACCGCCGAGGTGACCGCGACCGACGCCTACGGCCGCGAGTTCACCGACGTCCTCGAGTTCGAGGTCATCGGCCGGAGGTAGCCGCACCTCTCCGCCAGGAGGGCCGCCACCCGCACGGGTGGCGGCCCTCCGCCTTGGCCGCTGCCCCGGCCGCTGCCCCGGCCGGTGACCTTCGGACGGGGCCGGAGCGGCGGACGGGGCGGGCGCGTGCGGACCGCCTGCGGGGAGCGGCCCGACGCGCCGGCAGTCGGGCGCCCGTTCGCGCCGGTTGTTCAGCCCCCGTCACGGCGGAAGAGGAAGAGTCCGTATTGTGCTCCGGGGTCCAGCCACCGGGCTCCCAGGCTGAAACCGTGCGCTCCCACCTCGTCGGCCAGCCCCTGCCCGTCGAACTTCACCGAGTAGCCGACGTTGAGGAACCGCCCGCGCGGTACGCGCACGGTCAGTCCCAGACCCGGTACGGGCACCGCCTGGTCGGCCCGGGCGCGAAGGCGTCCCTCCACGGTGGTGGTGTCCGCGTCGTAACACGCCTCCGGGACGAAGTCGTCGAGCACGAACCCGGCGCCGTAGAGGTCGTTCAACCGGGTGAGGTAGTTGAGCCGGAAGTCGGCGAAGGCCGAGTACCCGGCGGGATCGTTGTAGCAGGTCTCCAGGGCCTCGCGGCCCTTGTCCAGATCGGCGGAGACCAGGAAGGCCTCGCCCGGGCGCAGGGTCCGGGCGATCTCGCCCAGCAGCGCGTCGCGTTCCCCGCGGGTGGCATTGCCGAAGCTGCTGCCGAGGAAGGCGATCGCGAGCGGCTCACCGGGATGGGTGCGCAGCCAGTCCAGACCTGCTTCGTAGCGTCCCCACAGGCCCGTGACCTCCAGGCGGTCCAGCTCCGCGCACAACGCGGCGCCGCTGGACTCCAGCATGCCCCGGTCGACGTCGATCGGCAGGTAGGCGGTCCCGCGCAGGCGCAGACAGCTCTCCAGCAGCAGCCGTGTCTTCTTCGCGCTTCCGCTGCCCAGCTCCGCGATCCGCCCGCAGGCGAGCAGTTCGGCGATCTCCGCGGAGTGGCGCTCCAACAGGTCGCGTTCCACACGGGTCAGGTAGTACGTGGGCAGCTCGGTGATCCGCTCGAACAGTGCGGAGCCGACCGCGTCGTAGCCGAGCCAGGGCGGCAACCGGGGCGGCGACTGCCGCAGGCAGTCGCGCACCACGGTGTCGTCCGGCACCGCGTCGCCCCTGTCTGCGAGCGGAAGCACACGGACCCGCACCGCTGGTCCAGGTGTTCTCATGGTTCCCTCACGTCCGTCCCGTCGCGGAAGCTCGACTCGCCGCGACCCCACCGCCGCAGGAGGTACTCCTCCAGCCGTGTGGCCAGGAGAGTGCTGGCGCGGATGCCGAACACGATGTCGGGGGCCAGCTCGGGTTCGGTGTCCAGCAGCGGCGCGATCACCTCGCGCCGCAGGAGCTGCTCGTGCACCGCGTCGGCCTCGACGTGCTCGGCGTAGAACCGGACGGCGGCCGGGCCGCAGCCCAGCCTCCGCATGGCCTTGACCAACCGGTCCGAGCCGGGGGAGGAGGTGAGCTCGACGGTGGCGAACTGTCCGATCAGCGCTCCGCGCAACCCGCGGTGCAGACCGCACAGCGACATGAAGTTGACCTCGGCCAGCATCTCGGCGGGGGCGGAGTCGAGGTAGGCGCCGTAGTCCGCGCACAGGCCCAGCTCGGCCATCATGTCGGCGAAGAGCGTGGAGTGCGTCCGCTCGGGGTCCCCCGCGCCGTACTCGTCGTGCTGCACGGTCACCAGGGCGGCCTTGGCGGGGCCGTGCAGGCGGGGGATGACGAAGCTCTGCGGGTCGGCCTCCTTCAGGTGGTAGAGCGAGCGGTGGGCGACGTACTCGCGCAGCTGCCACAGCTGCCCGTGGCGGCGCAGGTGGTGGGAGGCGCCGAACGCGTCGACGTGTTCGACCAGGAGCGCGCCGAGCTCGCTCCCGACGTCCGCGCCGGGGGCCACCTCGTCCCTGAGCGCGCCGAGGAAGGCCCCCTCCAGTTCGGCGCGCAGCGTCAGCAGCGCCGGGTCCCACTCGCGGTCGGCGTCGACTCCCCCGAACCCGCGGTAGTGGAGTTCGTAGCAGCAGTAGAGGGCGAGCTGGAGGTCCTCACCGTAGGGCGGGGACCCGTCCACCGCGGGGAACCCGGTCCGGTTCCCGCGCAGCGCGTCCATAACCGCCTCGGAGAGCGGACCCCTGGGGGCGGGCAGCGTCGGCGCCTCCGGCGTCGTCATGGTCATGGGCCGTACTCCTTCCCCTCGTCACCGCGTACGCGCCGACGGTGGCTGGTGTCGCAGAACGGGCGGCGCCTGCTGCGGCCGCACACGCACAGCGCGGTGACCGCCCGGTCGCTGCGCACGCGCGTTCCGTCTGGCGTCTCCACGTCGACCGGGCCGTAGACGAGGACCGGACCGTCGTCGGTGACCACGACCCGGCGACGGTCCTCAGCCACGGCACGCCTCGATGACCACGAGTTCCTCCTCCATCTGGTCGGGGCCGAGCAGTCCGCGGGCGCGCAGCGCCGCGGCACGCGCGCGCAGCACCGGACCGAACGGGATGCGGGCCCTGGCGAGGACCTCGGGCACCAGCCCGGCCTTCTCGAGCCGGTCCAACGTGGCCTGCTCGTCGGCGAGCTCGGACTGCACGAGCAGGAGCGCGCCGTCCTCGCTGAGCACCGAGGGCGCCCCCGCGCAGATGCGGTCCAGCAGGATCCGCCCGTCCGGCCCCGCGTCCCAGCACCTCGCCATCCGGTGGCGGGGCAGCCGCCGACCGGTAGCGGGCATGTAGGGCGGGTTGGCGAGCACGAGGTCGAAGCGGTGCGGGGCCACGGGAGCGAACAGGTCGCCGCGCCGCACCGTCGCCGGGACCCCGTGCAGTCGGCTGTTGAGCCAGCTCGCCAGTACCGAGCGTCGCGACAGGTCGATCGAGGTGAGGCTGGCCGCACCGGCGCGGAAGGCCTCGATGCCCAGCGCCCCGGTGCCCGAACCGACGTCGAGGACTGAGCGCCCGGCGACCCGACCGCGCTGGCGCAGCACGGTACGGAGCAGGGAGGTGTCCTCCTGAGCTGGGTAAACACCCGGTGGCCTCATCAGCAGCATGGGGCAACCACTACCCGGTCCCGAACCCTCCAACCGCCGCACGGGCCCTCCGCGTGATGTCCGGTGACCGTGGGTGACGGATTGCCGGGCGAGGCGTTCGCCGAGTGGGCCCCGGCCGGGGAGGAGCTTCGCGGACTTCCAACGGTACGTCGACGCGCGGGACGGCCGAACCGGTGCGGCCTGGAGGCGCGCGTCGGGGCGGCGGTGGACGGGGGCGGGCGGCGAAGGGCACGAGCCGCCCCGTGCCCGACACGGAAAACGGGGAGACTACCGGCGGCCGGTACGCCAGGATCTGAGCATGGAGATGTCCGACGTCACTCGTGCGATGGCGGCCGCGACCTCGGTCGCCGCGTCGCTCGGCCTGCCGGTCAGCAACGCGATCGTGCTCCACAACTCGAACAAGCTGGCGCTGCGGCTGACACCGTGCGACGTCTTCGCCCGGGTCGCCCCCGTGGGGCAGGAAGTCGCGCGGTTCGAGGTCGAACTCGCCCAGCGGCTCGTCGCGGTGGGGGCCCCGGTGTGTCCCCTGGAGCCCCGGGCGGACCCGCGCGTGTACACGCGCGACGGCTTCACGGTGACGCTGTGGACCTACCACGAGCCCGTGACACCCCACGTCCCGCCGGACGACTGCGCCAAGGCGCTGGAACTGCTGCACGCCGGTATGCGCCGGGTCGACGTGCCGAGCCCGCGGTTCACGGACCGGATCGCCCAGGCGCAGGACATCGTCGCCGACCCGGACCGCTCGCCGGAGCTGGCCGACGCCGACCGCGCCTTCCTCAGCGGCAGGCTGGCGGACCTGCGACGGACGATCGGGGAGCGCGGCGCCGTGGAGCAGCTGCTCCACGGAGAGCCGCATCCGGGCAACGTGCTCAGCACGCGGAACGGCCCGTTGTTCATCGACCTGGAGACGTGCTGCCGCGGTCCCGTCGAGTTCGACCTCGCCCATGTTCCCGAGGCGGTCTGCGAGCACTACCCGAACATCGACCAGGAGCTGCTGGACGAGTGCCGACAGCTCGTCCTCGCGATGGTCGCGGCGTGGCGCTGGGACCGAGACGACGAGTTCCCGAACGGGAGGCGATTCGGAGAGGAACTCCTGCGCGCGCTGCGCGACGGCCCTCCCTGGCCGACACTGGACACGATGAACAGGCGGCTGGGCGGCCTGGAGAAGCCGCCGAAGTCCACGTGAGAACGGCGTGGCTCGGAGGCCCTTCAACCGGCTTCAGGGATCCCGGTCGACTCCGTCCTGAAACGTGGAGTCCTGCTCCAGAGAGCCAAGATGGGCATGGTGTGAAGGACGTTCTCACAGCACTCGAAGCACTGACCGGCTGCGATCCGGACCGGCGAGACCTCGCCGCCGAGGTGCTCGGAGATTTCCTGCGCGGCGCCATGCTCGACACGGCCACCGCCTGCCTGGTCGTTGGCCGGCTGATCAACCTGGCCGTCATCGAATCCGTGGTCAAAGTCCGTGAGTCCGCCCTGAACGCGGTCAGCGAAGCGTTCGACCACTACAGCCCGCCTCTGGGCCTTGTCGAACCGCTGGCCTCAGTCGCGAGGACGCTGGAACCCGGACTCCTCGAATACGCCCTGCGCATCCTCGGCGCCACACAGGACCCGCGAGCACAGTCGCTGATCGAGCCCTTCCTTCACCACCCCGACCCGAACGTGCGCGAGGAAGCCCGCCTCGCATATGCCGAGGTCGCCATGTCCACAGCCCTTGGCCACGGCTCTCCCTAGAGCGGACGCCCCATATCCGCTTGAGCCCCAGTTCGTCGAAGCCGCGCCGGAGTAGGAGTTCGACCTCGCTGACCTGGAGGAGGTGCGTAGGCGAGTAGCGATGGCGGTGGACGTGCGCACCGAACCACCCACCCTCGCCGCATGGCTGGGGGAGTGGTTGGCGGGCAGGCCCGATCTGGCCGCGGGTACCCGGGCCTCCTACGCCAGGCACATCCGCACCTACCTTTCCCCGCACCTGGGCCGGCTCCGGGTGGACAAGCTCCAGGCCCGCCACGTCGAGACCATGTTCAACCTCATTGAGGAGACCAACGCTCACATCCTGGAGTGCCGCGAGTCCGACGATGTGAAGGTGCGGGCCTCGGTCAGGGGGCGCCGGGTGATCTCGCTGTCCACCAAGCACCGGATCCGCGAGACTCTCCGGAGTGCGTTGTCCGAAGCCGTCAGGCGTCCGGACTTGCCGGTGTCGGTGAACATCGCCTCACACGTGCGGTTGCCCTCGTGTCCGAGGAAGCGTCCGTTGGTGTGGACTTCGGACCGGGTGCGGCAGTGGAAGAAGGACGGGACCGTGCCGGGGGAGGTCATGGTGTGGGCCCCGGAGCAGACCCGCGCTTTCCTGGTGCACGCGAGGAGGTATCCGTGGCTGTACCCGATGTTCCACCTGGTCGCGGTCAAGGGCCTGCGGCGAGGAGAAGCGGTCGGCCTGCCCTGGTCCAACACGAGGTTGACCGACGGGCAGATCGACATCCGCGTCCAGGTCGTACAACTCGCGTGGGAGACGATCACCTCCACCCCGAAAAGCGCGGCCGGGCAGCGCACCATCACATTGGACACCGACACCATCAAAGTGCTGCGGGCCTGGAAGCGGTTCCAGAACGAAGCCCGCCTCAAAGCCGGAACAGCGTGGACGGACACCGGTTTGGCCTTCACCAAGGAGAACGGCGCAGGATGGCACCCAGGTCAGGTCAGTGACTGGTTCCTGCGCATCGCCAGGGCAGCGGGGCTGCCGCCGATCACGTTGCACGGGCTCCGCCACGGAGCCGCCTCGCTGGCGTTGGCCGCGGGAACGGACGTGAAGATCGTCTCCAGCGAGCTCGGGCACGCGACCACGCACTTCACCCAGGACACCTACCAGTCGGTGTTCCCCGACGTGGCCAAAGCGGCGGCCGAGGCCACCGCCGCGCTGCTACGAGGCCCGTCTCCGGTGAGGGCCGGGTAGTCGAACCGGCGAGCACACCAGGAGCCACACGGCGTCACCGATCCCAGGTCAGCGCACGGGTTCATCCCGGCTGGCCTGGGGTTTCCTCGTGCTCGGGAGCGGTGGCCGATCGGATCAAAGGTCCGATCGATTATCGAGAACTTGCCCTGGTGTCTTCCTCTTTTGGTCATTCTGTCGTCGGCCCGTTTGGCCAGATGCTTATAGCAAATGAGGATGCAGGCGGTGCCGATTATGGCCAGGAAAGTGGAGGGGTGTTACGGGGGTGGTGCAACCTGTTGGCCAGGGCATGTTCCTGCGGGCAGCGGCACCGACAGCACGGTCGCCGTTGGTCCAGTGCCCCGGTGTCCTGTGATCGTGCAGACAGCACTCCATGGCTCCCCGAAAACAGGTAGCGCCGACGAGTGCGGTGAACTTTGTGCTCCCCTGCCCGCGTGCGGCCGCGCGAGCCCAACAGCGTCTGAACCTGGTCGAACTCCTCCGGCCCGATGAGCGGCTCACGGACGGGACAGCCCGACCACGCCCAATCCTCGTTGCTGTTCCAGCGCAGTTCGGTCTGGTGGCTCAGCTGGATGTCGTTGACGTCCAGCAGCACTTCGCCCCTGCGCGGCGCTTGCTCAGTTGCCGCGACGCCGAAGCCCTGTCCCCGGAAGGTTCCTCCCACACGGGCGAAAGCGGCCGCCAACCACGGCCTACCAGTGGCGGGGATGGTGGACCCTGCGTCCCGGCTCTCGTGGCGGTCAGTCACGGAACCTTGACATGTTTTGTCCGAATCGTGGGCGTGAGGCTGTTTCGTCCCGGTGCTAGGAGAGCAGGGGTCGGAGCAAGGGCGGAAAGCCCCACCAGGCCCGTCCCGCACCCATTCTTGGAGAAGATCATGAAGGCCCTTGTGTACAACGGATCCCGCGATGTCTCCGTCAAGGAGGTCCCTGACGCCCGGATCGAGCGTCCCACCGACGTGCTCGTGCGCATCACCGCCACCAACATCTGCGGTTCCGACCTGCACATGTACGAAGGACGCACCGACCTGGAGCCCGGCAAGGTGCTCGGGCACGAGAACCTCGGCGTGGTCGCCGAGGTCGGCGACGGCGTGGAGCGCGTCAAGGTCGGCGACCACGTGTGTCTGCCGTTCAACATCGGCTGCGGGTTCTGTCGCAACTGCGAGACCGGCATGCCCTCCTACTGCCTGACGGCCAACCCCGACCCGGAGATGGCCGGGGCCGCCTACGGCTTCGCCGGGATGGGCCCCTACTCCGGCGGGCAGGCCGAGTACCTGCGCGTGCCGTTCGGGGACTTCAACTGCCTGCGGCTGCCCGAGGACGCGGAGGAGAAGGAGGACGACTACGTGATGGTCGCCGACATCTTCCCCACCGGCTGGCACGCCACCCGCCTGGCCGGGCTCAAGCCGGGGGAGTCCTGCGTCGTCTACGGCGCGGGTCCGGTCGGCCTGATGGCGGCCTACTCCGCGCTGCTCCAAGGGGCGTCCCAGGTGATGGTGGTCGACCGCCACCCCGACCGGCTGCGCCTCGTGGAGAGGATGGGGGCGATCGCCGTGGACGACTCCAAGGGCGACCCGGTCGAGCAGATCCTCAACCTCACCGACGGCCGCCGCGCGGACTGCGGCTGCGAGTGCGTCGGCTACCAGGCCCACGACCATCTCGGTGTCGAGCACCCCGAGATGACCATGAACAACCTGGTCAAGTCGGTGAAGTTCACCGGCGGCATCGGCGTCGTGGGCATCTTCCTGCCCTCCGACCCCGGAGCGTCGGACGAGATGGCCCGCAACGGTCGGCTCACCTTCGACATGGGGACGTTCTGGTTCCAGGGCCAGAAGATCGGTACCGGCCAGGCGCCGGTGAAGGCCTACAACCGGCAACTGCGGGACATGATCCACCGGGACCGCGCGAAGCCGTCCTTCATCGTGTCCCACGACCTGCCTCTGCAGCGGGCACCGGAGGCCTACGAGCACTTCGACAACCGCGAGGACGGCTGGACCAAGGTGGTGCTCAAGCCCGCGCTGGCGTGAGCTACGCCGCTGGTCGGCCAGTCGGCCACGCAACCTCCACCACGCGGGCCCGGAGGAGCTCAGGTTCTAACGGTGGTCGCAACACCCTGACTTTCAGGACATTGCGACCACGGTGTCGTTTTCGAGGGAAGAACGGGATCGTCTGCGAGCACGGTTCCTGGAACTGATGGACCAGATCGGCAACGCCACCGAGGTAGCCCGGCTGCTCGAGATCAACCGGAACACCGCCTTGGGGCGGGCTCGTCAGGCCGGGCCGAGCGCACAACGCCGACAACGGCCGTACCCAGCGCGCCAGGAGTACGAACGCCTGCGCACACGTGCCCCGACAGACCGCGCGAGAAGTCGGGGTGAACGAGCGCACCGCACGGGACTGGGACCACAGGGTACGCAAGTCCGGTAACAGCTGGCTCTACACCGACGGGCGTAGCGTGGACTCCCCACCGGGTAGACGACCACCAAGTCCCTGACCAGCCCTCCGCCAACCCTAGCCGCGCTCGAAGCGCAGGTGTACCCGCGTTTTCTGACTCTGACCGACCGGGAACGGATCGCGGATCTGCACCACCAAGGCCAGAGCCTGCGAGCGATCGGGCGCCAACCGGGGCGCCCTGCCTCGACCATCAAACAGACGCTCGGCGCTGCCAATACCGCGGAAAAGCAGTCCAGAAATCATGACAAACCGGAAACCCAATCGGAGTGCCGGGCGAGACACTGTGGGCACACCCGAAGGGCCATCTGGCGAACCGGGCGTTCCGGAGCTCGGAGGAGCTGGAGCGGGTGCTGCGGTCCCATCTGTGCTCGGTCCAGTGACAGCCCGGTTTGTTGCGCGGTTTCATCCGATCGGTCCGGTTGGTTCCGTGCCCTATTCCGTCAAGCGCCTCATCAAAGATCAGTAAAATCGAAGTATAACCCCTTGAGGAGGCGGGTACATTTTTCACTCTTTCCATATAAGATTTCAGTAGGGAATCCGCTGCCGTTTCTGAGACAATGAGGTCTGAGCTTGCAAGGTTCAGGGTCTGGTGTTTTCTTTCAGGGCTTGTGTATCAGCCTTCCTGCCTGAGTCTCACTCAATAAGAGGGGCGGAGTTTTGCCGGACACAGAACGTCAGAAGGACCAGAACGAGAACCGCCTTACGGTCGGCGTGATCGCTGATCCCGTCGCCATGCCAGCTTTGATCGGGGAACAGCTCGCTCAGGACCTTCCACAGTTGTTGACTCAACAAGTCGACTCAGAACAAACCTGGGCCGCCCAGGTGCACTGGGAACGCCTCCCGCCCAGCGATAGCCGCCACACGGCGATGATGGAGCTCGCCGAGACCAAGTTGGCCGAGCACGGCTGGGACATGGTCGTATGCGTGACCGACCTGCCCATGCGCAGCGGCAAGCGAGTGATCATGGGTGACATGAACAGCCAGCGGCGCGTAGTCGTGGTCTCGTTACCGGCCTTCGGGGTCATGGCGCTGCGGCGCAGGGTCGGTGCGGTAGTGGCTCAGCTCGTCGCTGATATGCACAGACCCGGGGCTCCCCAAGAGGGGACCGCACCACACGCACGAAACCGCATCCCCCTACTAGCGGCGCGTTTTCGGCGTCACACCCCCGACCAGGCCGGAGTCGATGCCCGGATCTCCTCCAAGTGGGGGAATCTGCGTTTGTTGTTGGGGATGGTACGAGCCAACCGGCCCTGGCGCCTGACCTGGAGCTTAACCAGCCCGCTGGTCGGTGCCTTTGCCTTCAGCGCATTCTATTTGCTCAACGCCACAGTTTGGGAGATCGCGACCACTTTGTCAGCCTGGCGCCTGGCCCTTGCGGCAATGGGAGCGCTGTCGGTGATGACTGGATGGCTCATCGTTTACCACAACTTGTGGGAACCGGTGAGGGCGCGCCCCCGCGACGAGCGCCAACAGGCGGTGCTGTTCAACGCGACGACGGTACTGACCTTGGGCCTCGGAGTAGCTTTTTTGTATGTGGGCCTGTATCTGGTCAACTTGACAGCGGCGCTGGTATTGCTCTCGCCAGGGGTTCTGGATTCGTACATCGCTGGCCAAGCGAGCGCGGGCACCTATGTGCTGATCCCTGTGCTGGTGACGGCGGCGGCCACGGTGGCAGGTGCGATCGGGTCCGGTTTCGAGAGCGAGGAGTCGGTGCGCAACGCCGCCTTCAGCCGGCGCGAACGGGAGCGGCGCGAGGCTTTCCGAGAAAGGCACGAACAGCGCCAAGGATCTCTACAAGAACGCGGAGAGGCTTCCTGAGCTTGAGAACACGTTCCTCACGTCGACGGGGGTCGTGCGTGGCCGGGTAGACAGGCCCGGACGGGTGCGTAGTTGATGAGCTGGTCGGTCCCAACACCACGGCATGCACACGACACGAAGTGAATCTCCCCGGTTGTGTTGGACACTCCGATGGGCGTCTGAGAGGGCTCGTCCGGCCCCCGGTTGCCCCCGCGCAGGGTAGGGGTTCAGAGGCGGCCGCGGGGTGTTGAAGGGCGTGCGGGGGCACATCGACTGCGGGCCCGCACGGTCACGGGACGGCAAAGTGCTCTGTGAGGTCGCGCCCCACCTGTACTCGCCTTGTATTGGGGAGCACACCAGGAGCACACATCGCCCGAAAACACAGCGAGGACCTCTTCTGAGGTCCTCGCGCACCCCGTCTGACCTGGGGTTTTATGGCGCACCCGGCAGGATTCGAACCTGCGACCATCGGATTAGAAGTCCAGTGCTTTCGTGCCTCTACGTGTCACATGATGACGTTTCATCCCTATTCATCCGATCACCGCCATTGTTTCGTGTCAAGAGGTGCCGCCCGGTGCCGTGCCAGTTCGGAACTGCGGAGCACGAACGGAGCACACACCGGCCCCTGGTGGCATCCGATGGCACCTCGCGAGGTCCTCGCCGACCGCTCGTCCGCGGGGACCATATCGAGTGCCGTCCCGACGTAGCTCTTGCGCCCGGGCCCCTGCATCTTCGCTCCGGTCACGGCTTTGCGCGGGGAAGTGTCTTCGCGGTATCGCACAGTTGGTGAACATGGTGACCCAACCCGTGCTCCACCGCGTGCGCGACTACTACTGGGACTGCATCCTGTGCGAGGACTGCGAAGGCTACGACGGCGACTACGATCACCTCGCCGGTGACGATCCCTTCTTCGCTGCGGATGACCAGGTCACCGTTCAGGTGGTCAACAGCCGCATGGTGGACCCCCAGGACGCCACCGTCGAACTGAACGTGTACGTCCATACGGCTCCCGTGCCCTCGTCCGACCACGCGTCCGTGATCGTCCTGCCTTCAGTGGTTCTTGCGCTCGGCGACGCCGACCGTTTCGACGAGGTGTCCCTTCGTCCCGGGCGTTGGCTACTGCAGGTCGATCTGGACCCCGCCGGTCGGACGAAGCCCGATGGGTGAATATTCACCTGTCTCCTGCGGACTCCCGTTAGATGCCTACTTCGGCTCAGACTCCAGTGGGGGCAGGATCGCCTCCCAGCACGTGGTACACCAAGACCGCCACCGAACCTGGTGCGGGGAACTCTCTCATCCTGCCCCTCCGCCTTGTAAGGGATCGGTAGTCGCTCCTGCCCCAGGCGCTCGTGGTTGGCCGAAAGCGGTCATGGATTCCTTCGGAGATCCAGGTCGCGAGCTGTCACAGCCAGGGAGGACACATCGCGTCTGGTACGGGGAGGTAACTTTTAGCAATAAAAGGAACGCTTGCGACACACGGTTCACGGAAGCCGTATCGCCTCAGAGGAAGGTCACGTTTCAGATGAGCGGCGGAACCGGTGCGAATCCGAACGAGGCGCGGCAGGGAGGTGAGGACGCCGAGGCTCTGGCCACGGCGATGGCCGGGCTGGCCGACGCGTTCGACCTGACAGTCGATGATGCGATCCGGGTGGCGGGGGAGGAGGTCGTCGAGGCCGGGTGGCGTTCCTTCCGCGAGCGTCACCTTCAGGGGTTCGTGGACGTGCAGGGGCACGGGTTGCAGTTGGCCGACAACATCCAGGCGGGAGCGAGCGAGGTCGCTCTCAACGACCTGGAGAGCTCCGAGGATCTGTCCAGCGCCGCGCAGGACGTGCCGCCCGGTCTGGGCAACGTCAACTTCTACTGAGACCCAGCCCCTTCCCCGTATCCGCTTCCCCGATGAGGAACCCCCGTGGCTTCTTTCGACCTCTCCCTCACCCTGCGCACCACTGATGCGATCCCCGCACTGATCCGAGCCCGGACCACCGACTTCGAGGAGCTGGACGCCCGCGTCTTGGGTGATTCCGAGAACCTGCAGGCCAGCCTGGACGGCGCGGCCGGGCAGTTCACGAGCATTCTGGCGTGGGACATCAGCACTTTGGCCGCCGAGGACCAGCAATTGTGGGTGGACGCCGCCGTGGCGCTGACCTACGCCGCTGATGTCAGTGACATGTGGGCCGATTACGTGGAGGAGTTCCGCGACGGTCGCGAGGAGCTGCTGGAGGAGTGGCACTCGGCAGTCACTGACCGTGAAGGGCGGGTCCCGGGAGAGTACGCCTCCAGCCATATCACACTGACCTTCCCCGAACGCAAAGGGTTCTGGAGCGACGAGAACACGTGCAGGGACCTGTACGACGAACTGGTCGAGAAGCGCACCAGCATCCAGGGGCGATTCGACACCCTGTGGACCATCTACCAGGAGCACGTCGAGGAGATCGGCGACATGCTGGAGGAGGGCGCCACCAAGGTCAACGTCCAGAAACTCATCGACGGCGGGCATGCTAACTGGGCGTACTACAACCTCGACCCGAACCACTACACGATGCTGGTTGATGGTCGGGAGTTGACCGAGGAGAACGCCCAGGAGTGGGCGGGCGAGTTGTCGGAATACTGGTCCGGGGACAAACCCATCGATGACCGGTACCACGAACTCATGATCATGCTGGGCATGATCACCACCAACGCGATGCAAGCCCAACAGGGGGGCACAGGGTATCGCGAAGAGGAGATGGACTTCCTCAAAACGTTCTACGCGGAACTGGAAGAGGGAAATCACAACGGGGTCATCGGGATCCCCGATCAGATGGAGCTGGGACAATTTTCCCAGGACAACCGTGAACACGCCCTCGGGATCCTGGGAGACGGGCTTCTGGCGCTGTCCGATCACCGGCTCGGAGGAGGGTACTACGACCTTCCCGAAAGCGTGCAATTCGCGGCGGAAGAAGGATTCCTCATGGCCTCCGGAGGCGGCGCCTCCGGATACGGAACGAACAGCCTTGCCGAACTGCTCCGATACACCAGCGACGATATGGAGGCCGGATACGGGCTGTCCAACACACTGACGATGTCGATGGGCATGTTCGCGGCATCCGACGCGGTCGAGGGCATGAACCACTCAGAGGATGACATCACCGCCCTCCTCGACGTGTCCACTCGGAACAGAGACGCCAACCACGACCTGCTCACGGGCGAATACGTACATCCTTTGTTCGCCGACACGGAGAAGGTGGACGGGGAGACGACCTACCCAACCCTGGAAGCGAACGGGTTCGATACGCCTCAGGGCATGATCGACCACGTGCTCGAGGGGTTGTTCACCTACGACTGGAACGACGACGGCGAATCGGCGAGCGGGCTCTTCGACTGGATCGCCGAGGACACGATGAACGGCACCCCGGAAGAGCAGGAGCGAGCCGGACATGCTGCGGCGGGGTTCATCGAGACGGTCACGCGCCCGGAACTCTTCGCGGCCTTCACTGGTGTGGAGAATACCGACGGTGGAGCAGACATCCCCATGGGGGAGGTGAACCCCGACGTCGCGCTGAGCATGGCAGAGGTGTTCCACGCCTACGTGGACGATTTCGGTGTGGGCACTCAGGAGTCCGAGGGCGCCCAATTCCACACCGATGCCAGTCCGAACCAGTTCGCTTTCGCTCCGGACGGGAATGTCCTCCTGGTCGGTGACATGAACCGGGTCAGGTTCATGGAACTGGTCATGGGCGACACCGAGGCGGCGTCCAACATGTACGCCTCCATCGAGGGCAGGAACGCCATCGTCCTCAACGACGCTCTGGAGAACGGGGAGTTCTCCGAGGAGACCGTTCGCTCCGGAGGTCGGCTCACGAACCTCTTCGAGTCCGCTTTCGACAACTATGCCACGGGGAGATACGGGCTCGGAGAGGAAGCTTACCAGCAGGAGATCGACATCAAGAAGAGAGGATGGGGTGTCGTGATCGGTTCCGTGGCCGGCCCCATTCCTTACGCCGGCGGTCTGGTCGGTGATGGCGGAAAAGAGATCGCCAACCACCTGATCGAAAGCAACGCCGATATATATTCCAGCCTCTCCGATGTTGAGGGGGAAGTGTCCGGGGAAGACATCCCTCAATACAGCAGAGATGTGCTTCATCTCGACATTCAACTTCAGCTCGTGAACGATATGGTCGAGCGTGGTGAGATCGACCCGTCGAGTCTCCCTGAGGAAATTCTCAGGGAGGACGGTTCTGTGGCCCGATCCTACGAGGAGGTGGACGCCCGTGGGAGCAGCCCCTCTTCCTTCAACGAGCTCGTGGCCGACGAGGTTCTCGATGGGGACAGTGAGAAGCTGGCCAGGGAATACGCCGAGCAGTTCGATGATGGAAACAGCTCGTTCGCAGGAGGGAACCTTCGGGCGGACGACACCACTGAGTACGACACTCACATCAACCCCGAACGTCGAAACTGACATGGCATGTCGGAGCCCGAGGATGAATCCGTAGAACCATGAAGACTGTCCGTAGATCCCTGCTCGTGTCGGGAGGCCTGATCGGCCTCCTGCCCCTGCTCCTCCATCTGGTCCTCACATGGGTCGGAACGCCTCATGTGTCGGCTCCGTCGTATGTGCTCTACGGGCCCTTGGCCGCCACGGTGCTGTTCGTGGTCGCCTGGCTCCGGGACGTGCGATCGAAAGCCGATGAGGCCTCGACGATGAGATCCGTCCTGCTCTGGACGACCCTGGGGACCGCGGTCCTGGTCGTGGCCGTCGCACTTTCCCACATGAGCGGCTACGCGGAGGTCGAACTCTTCCCCGGAGAGCGGTACCGGCTCATGCCGATCGTGGTGGCCACCGTCGCGGTGGGCGGGCTCCAGGTGCTTCTCGCGGCGGCCGCGATCCTGCTCGACCGCAGGGAACACGCCCTTCCCGGTGGGACGGTGGCGGTGTCCGTGGCGGTGGTGGTGGCACTGGTGGTTCCCGCCGGAGCGGGCGTGGTGGCCGAGAGGGCGCTCCGGCCCCCGCATCTGGGAGTGGAGCATCTGGTCGCGGGCACTGAGCCCGCGCCCCGGGAGGTTCCCGCCGGGGTCGAGGGGGTGCCGCGTGTCCTGGATCTTCCTCTCGGTGCGGTCTGGGAGGTGGAGGCCATCGCCCCGGGTGTGTTGTTCGAGCTCAGCGACGGGGTGATGGTGGTGGACCCCGTCACCGGTGACGAGCTGTGGCGGTACCGTTCGCCCGGATCGGACACTCGGACCCTGGTCGCCGCGGACGGGGGCTCACTTGTCGTGGAGGAGTACCTGTCCTCGACCGATGACGACCCCGATCCCACGACGGTGCGGGTCACCCTGGACGCGACGAGCGGCCGGGTCCTGCACCGTTCGGAGGATAACCAGAGGCTCCTGGCCGACGAGGTCTCCCCGGTGGCACACGACTCCCAGAACGCGAAACCCCTGGAGGGCGAGAGCGTCGTTGTCCGGACGCAAGCGCAGGTTCCGCTGGAGGTGTACGGGGCGTCCTCGGGCGCCCTGCTGTGGAGCTTCGAGGAAACCCCGGACTGTGTCCCAGATGGAGAGGATTCTGTTCTCGACCTCGAGGTCACCCAAGAGTTGGTCCTCGCGGCGCTCCTCTGCCGGGACAAGGCCGTTCCGGCGGTGCACGCCTTCGACGCGGTTACCGGTGACCTGGTGTGGACGCACGAGGCCGGGAATGCGGACGGCCTCGCAGGCAGCGCCCTCACGGTCTCCTCCGACGGCTCGTTGCTCTACCGCTACGACGTCCATTCCGACGCGTACTCCACCGTCGACACCCGCAACGGTGAGGAACTCGCCTCCGGAACGTGGCAGGACCCCCGTCCAAGCGGGGAACAGCTGGAGGAGGACCTCTGGGAGAACGTAACCGGGGCCGGAGTACTCCTGGGGTCGGACCCGACCTTGACCCTCACCGACAGCTATGGAGTACCCGAGCACACGCTGGAGCTTCCCGCGACGGACGGGCAGCGAAGGCTCGCCGTCACGGACGAGGAACTCTACGCGGTCCGATGGCCGAGCAGTGGTGACCGGGAGGTGGAACTGACGATCCACCCTTGGGACGGCGCGGCTTCCCGCACGGTCGAGAACGTCCTGGGCCGGGAGCTGTCCGAGAAGGAGGGGGCCGGGGTCCGTGTGGTTCCGGGGGGCGTCATCGTGTACGCGGTCGACTCTGGCAGGATCACCGCCGCAGTGGCGGTGACCTGAGTCCCGGCGTGCATCGGTACCACCTCTCATCACCGGGTAATCCTCAGACCTGCTGGGGGGTGGCTCGATCGGTTCCGCTCCACACCGGCTGCTCCTGACCTCCTCTCGGGGAAGACTGGTGTCAGGGGTGTTGGTCATGCCTGGATCGGGTTCGGTGTACAAGCGGTGCGGGTGCCGCGGCACCAAGGGGACGAAAGCTTGGGAGGGTCGGTGTCCTGGGCTGCCGCGGCGGGGGCATGGGAGCTGGTACTTCTCGGTGGAGCTGGAGCACGCTCCGGGCGGGAGGCACTGGGTGCGTCGTGGCGGGTACGCCTTCCGTCACTCCTGTGAACCGGGTAGCTGTCGAAGGTGATCTTTGGAAGCCTGCGGGGTTCCCCCGGCTCGTAGGGGTCAGTGGACTTCGTTCTTCATCAGGATGCGGAAGTGGTGCGCTCCGAATTGGGGAAGCTCGGTTGTGGACAAGCCGCGAGGCGAGTCGATCGCCGATTACCGTGGCCGTATGAGCGATGGAATCCGATGGATCGGCGAACACAGCAGCCAGCGCCCGAACACGCGCGTCCCGGGGATGCTCGGTGGTATATCCCTCACCGCAGCCCGTGACATCGACGCAGAAGACTTTCTCACCTTGCTCGGTGCGGAGCCCCTACAACTCGACGAAGGTTATCTGTTCAAGGACCGGAGATCAGTGACTCTTCCTGACGGGGTGGACTCCAGGAGCGTCAAATACGCCATGTACGGCTCGTGCAAGGATTGGGTGTACGTGCTGGAGGACTGGGGCATGGCGACCTGGCACCTGCACCGTTACGGCGGCCCACTGACGCCCGTGCTTGCCGGAGTGTAAACTGTCTGCCTGAGCAATAACAGTCATGACCCACCCCCCCGCATTGCTCTCACCACTCCCGAAGACCGCATCGTTGGCGCAGAGTTCGGGGAAGACACGGGCTGCGGATCAACGCTGGATGACGCACTGCAAGCGGCCGGGGCGGTCTTCCCGTCCGTGCGAGACATGCCAAGAGACGAGGCTGAACTGTACTGGGAGCGGCATATCGAAGAGCTCCCGGCGGCGGTGTTTTCTGCGGTGAAGTCCTACTGCGGACTATCCATCGACCGGGCCGCGGTCGAAGTCGGCGACCTTCCCGTGGCCGTTCTCTTCCCGCTGACCTGACCCTTGCAAGTGGCATGTACCGGGTCTTGTGGGGCCGTGTTTTCGGATCCTGTGGCATGTGTCGGGATCGCCGCCCCTCACTTGTCTTCTTCGAGCACGTCTGTGTGGGATGAGACTGGTCTCGGAGGTGGTGGTCGTGTCCGGGTCTGGTTCGGTGTTCAAGCGGTGTGGGTGTCGTTTGCCTGGTACCTCGAGGAAGGTCGGGGGCAGGTGTCCGCGGTTGCGGTCTCGCGGGCATGGGAGCTGGTACTTCTCGGCCGAGTTGGAGCATGTTCCGGGTCGGCGGTGCCGGGTGCGTCGTGGTGGGTTCGCTTCCCGGGATGCAGCGCGCGCGGCGCTGCGCAGGGCCCAGGGCGTGCAGACAGATGCGGCAGGTCCGGTGGTGTGGACGGTAGGGGAGTGGCTCCAGCACTGGTTGGACACTCGGACCCGGTTGCGGCCGCGCACCAGGGTCGGCTACGGCGAGCACATCGAGCGTTACCTCAAGCCCTCGCTGGGCGCAGTGCTGTTGGAGGAGTTGACACCTGCCCAGGTGCAGGAGGCGTTCGATGCGATCTCGTGCCGCACCACCCCGGTGGGGGATCGGCTTTCCCCGGCGACGGTGCGGCGGATCCGCGCCACGTTGCGGGCGGCGTTGAACACCGCGGTGCGTGAGCGGTTGCTGCCTTCCAACCCCGCTCGAGGCCTGCGGTTGGAGTCGGGGGTGGGTACGCGGCCGGTGGTGTGGACCGACCAGGCGGTGGCCGAGTGGACCCATAGCCGGATGCGGCCGGCGGTGGCGGTGTGGACGGTCGAGCAGACCCGCGCTTTCCTGGACTTCGTGTCCGACCACCGGCTGTATGCGTTGTTTCACCTGCTGGTGATGACCGGGCTGCGGCGGGGCGAGGTGGTGGAGTTGAAGGTGGTGCAGGCGATGTTGGGGCACGCGAGCATCGTGTTGACTGCGGACACCTATGCCAGCGTTCTCCCGGAGGTGGCACAGGAGGCGGCGGAGCGAACCGCGTGGCTGGTGTTGCGGGACGCCGGGAGGGCCGGTCGGCATACGAAGAGGCGGCGTGGTCGACGTGCTCTGGTGTTGGTCCCACCTGGGTCCCACCCTGGACCCACCGGCAGGACTACTCCCTCAGGCTCTGGCCAGACAAGGCTGTGACCTGGGGTTTTGTGGCGCACCCGGCAGGATTCGAACCTGCGACCATCGGATTAGAAGCCGCACCATCCGAATCAGGATGCCGTTCTGTGCCGCGTCGTGCCGTCCGGTGTCGTCCCGGTCCAAAACTGCGGAGCACAAACGGAGCACACACGGAACGTTGGCGGCGTCCGATGGCACCTCGCGAGGTTCTCGTCCATCGTCCGTTTGTCCGGGATATGTGCCCGAACGTCGTCTTGCATCAGTTTGCGAGCCAGTGTCTCCAGACCCTTGAGCTGGCCCTGACAGCGCGGTGGAGTGCCACTGCGGTATCACAGACTGGGGGACCATGGCGACCGAACCCGTGCTCCACTGCGTACGCGACTACTACTGGGGCTGCATCTACTGCGAGGACGTTGAAGGCTACGACGGGGATGACAACCATCTCTCCGGCGACGGTCCGTTCTTCGCCGTGGACGAACATGTCACGATCCAGGTGGCCAACTGCCGAATCGTGGACCCGCAAGACGCCGACGTCGAGCTGAACGTCTACGTCCATGCTGTTCCCAGGGCCTCGTCCGACTACGCGTCCGTGATCGTCCTGACTTCCGCGGTTCTCTCGATCGGTGACGCAGACGGCTTCGACGAGATCCCCCTCCGCCCTGGGCGCTGGCTGATGCAGGTCGGCCTGGATCCCCGTCGACCGGAGGAAGCCCGGTGTGTGAAGATCTATTTGTCTCCTGCAGATTCGCACTAGGTGAGGAGCCTTGTCCGAGTTCTGGTGTGTGCCGGGGATTGCCTCGCGTCACTCAAACGAGTGGGTCGCCGCTGAACCTAGGGGTCGGTTCGTGCGCTGCTATTCCTCATCGTGCTTCGGCTCTTTTTCTGCTGGCATGGAGTTCTGGAACTCTGTGCGAACGTCCCTCAACCGGCGGCCGTCCGCCACGGACCAGAAGTACCACCCGTTCGTGGCCTTCTTACGCAACGCGTGTTCGGTGGCCGAGGGTGATGTGAAGTTACTTCAGTTGATCTGGTCAAGGGCACGGTGCGTGTGGTTCGCCAGCTTCAGTCCAACCGGGGCGGGTTGGTGGAGTTGGCGCCCAAGAGCGCGGCGAGCCGCCGGATGGTGGCTCTGGACCATGCCACCACGGGTGTGTTGCGCCGCCACCAATGGCGCCAGCAACAGGAGGCCGAGGAACACGGGCAGGAGTGGAATCCGCGCGGTTTCGTGTTCACCGGGGCGCGCGGAGGCCCGTTGGCCCCTGCGCGCCTCTCGCGCCTGTTCCGCAAGCTGAACGGCGAGAGCGGGTTGCCACTGGTGCGGTTGCACGATCTGCGGCACGGGGCGGCGACGTTGGCGTTGGCGGCCGGAGTGGAGCTGAAAGTGGTGCAGGCAATGCTGGGCCATGCGAGCATCGTGCTGACCGCGGACACCTACTCCTGCGTGCTGCCTGAGGTGGCGCGGGAAGCGGCTGAGCGAACCGCGTGGCTGGTGCTGCGGGATTCTGGGCGGGTTCGTCGGTGTGCGCGAGCGCGCAGGGGGCGTCGGAGTCTGGGCCCAGCTTGGGCCCACCCTGGACCCATCAGCGCGAATTCTCGCCTGAGGTGATCTGGTTCACCCCGTTTGACCTGGGGTTTTGTGGCGCACCCGGCAGGATTCGAACCTGCGGCCATCGGATTAGAAGCATTTCGTGCCGTTTCGTGTCACCCCTTCCGATCCGCCGTGCCGTCTGGGGCCGTGTGGTGCCGCCTGGTGTCGTGTCAGTGTGGAACTGAAGAGCGCAAACGGAGCACAAACAGGCGGCTGGCGGCGTCCGATGGCGCCTCGCGAGGTTCTTGGCCAGCTGTGTGCGGGACGGGCAGAACGTCTGCATGTGATGGGTAGAGATAGGCAGGTCAGCGGGCGTGGAGTGTGTGTTTGCCGAGGTGTTCACGTCTGCTTGGAATGATTCGGCAATGTCTACTTTGAGGCTTACGCGAGGTTCGTTCGGGCTCTTATCAATATTGCTCTGATAGCCCCTATGGAACACCTGTGCGAAAAATATAGTACATCTAGGCCTAACTTCGATGGCTTGTCTGCTGAGCCTCGGAAATGTCTGAGGCTTGTGGCAGCATCCCCCACAGTGTTGGCACTCGGCACAGACCGCAAGGCGCAACCCCTGGGCGCAGTGCGGGCGAAACCACAGAACCCCTGGGAGGAAAAATGGCCGGAACACTCGGTTATACAATCTCAGTCAGGCATGTGTTTCAACGAAAATTCGGATCAGAGGAACTAGGCAAAGCCATGCGCGGATGTCACTGGTACATCATCTCGCGCAGGCCTCGCATCCGGATATTGGAAGGGACCCCTAGGATTAAAGACGGTATCCTGACTCTAGAGTTCATCGAAACCGACCCGGGCGGAAATACGACGCGGCAATTTGCTCTCGGGAGTGAGTTGGTCGACCAGGAGAAACAGTCCGTGTTCAAGGTCTACGACCAAGGCTCTTATTTCTCCCTGTGCTTCGATGGCCAGGTGATCCATGGTGACGCTTGGGCTCTTGCCTCCTTTTTCTCCGGGGCGGACTGGGAGGTGGCCAATCAGGAGGTCCTCTACATTGGGCAGGCGTTCGCCGGGGGCAATGGAAATGCATGGGAAAGGACAAACAATCACCAGAAACTCCAGATGGTATACGAGGATCATGCCAGCGATCCCTGGGACATCTTCGTGTCACCGCTTGTCTTAGAAAGTGGAAACTTCCAGAATGATGACCACATCGATGATTCAGAAAACGGGCCTTCTCTCGAAAAATACTTCAAGGATTTCTCTGGCAGAGAAGGAACGACTGCTAAGGCTTCGATTGACCTTGTCGAGCACAGTCTCATCTCCTACTTCAATCCGCCCTATAATGAACAGCTCAGAAACTGGAATGCGGCAAACCCTACCGCAGCGATGCGGAAGATGAGGGGCGCAGGTTTTCGCCTCCTCCACGTACACCTCAGTGGCTGGCAAGGACTCTCCCGTTTCTACTCAGCAGAGCGGCCCGAGCCAAGCAGGAGTCATTTCATCTCCCAGGACATCCCACCTGCGCCCCGACGGCCGGTACTCCGGGGGGTGTCAGCGCAAGAGGTGAGCGACTGGCGGGACAACGCGAAGGTTATTGAGGAAGGACCCAAATTCTTCGCCAACATGGCTGAGGGGTCCGGGGTGGAACTGTTGGCCTTCGGTGATAACGCGCCAAAAATCAGGAAGCCCGAACCCGTCAGAATCGCGAAGAGTCACCAGCCGGGGGAGGATGCAAGCCAAGAAGTGAGAGGAGAGAGTGTCAGGGCCTCACGCAATCAAGATGAGCTACACAAGAAGATCATGGACGCCAGAAGGGCTCGGTCAGCGGAGAAGGAGGCCTTGACCTACAAGGGCGAAGTAACCTACGACCGCAGATCAGGAACGATTACTATCGGACTCGATCGGGAGCGTGATCCTGTTCGCTGGAGCCTGCACGACAGGAAGGGCACTGTCGACAACGGCTTCATCCTCGGCTTCGATGGACAAGGGAAAACCAATCTCCTCCGGATCATAGCTCACCAGGCTCTGCTCTCCAAGCGCTTCTCCCCTGTTCCGTTCTCCCCCACGGGAGCGGCTCAACACTCGAGGCTGCACTGAAACAGCTCTCCGAGGTTGCAAAAGACATCGACATCAGGCTTGTCTCTGGTCCGAAACACAAGCCCAGCAAGCGGCACCGTGGAATCATCTGCGCACTCGACGACTCCGACAGGATCCTCAAACATCCAAGAGGGAGGGAACTCATCCTGAAGATCCTCACCCAAGGCCCGGCCTTGGGAGTTGGGCTGGTTATGGTGATCCGTGACCCCGATGTGCTCCGCTCGTGCCCAGGTATCGCCAAAGAACTCATCAAATCAACAAACCGCGCGGCATCCATGGAGAACGCAGATGCGGTCCTCAACGCACTCGACGCAGAATACGGGGAACGTCGAAAGTTGAGCCTTTCCTGGGAGCGGCCAACTTTCATGTCGTTCACCAATGGCGAGACCAGGTTTCTAACCTTCATTTGTGGGTTCTTCCATGTACACGCATCCCACCACGAGGCTCGGACGTTCGCTTCGGGGCTCATCCAGGAATCCCAACCCGATTCCCCGCTCCGTGGTAAATGGAAGTCGTTCAGCGAGGACCACGACGCCTGGGCGTATTCCGGAGAACCCATGCTGACTTCGTGGTTTCTGCATAAGCACCCGGATCACTGGATCATCTCGTGTGTCTTGGCGAGGTTCAGGCCTGCGAAAGAGGACTCGCTGACCGATTCCATAGAGTGGGCTGACTTCCATTGGCACAACCGATTCGAGGGCTCAATAGGGCCGTGGCAGATCGGCCCCGCCGCTGCCTCTGCAACCGGACCCACGCTGTACGCCGACGCGTTGTCACCCTTCACTTCCAAGGACCAGTCACAGAACTTCTGGGCCATCCAGTCGCACCTCTTCAGCCCTCGGGCCGATTAGTCACTAGTCTCCCACGAGGCTCTCAGCCAATGATCACCTTTCGTGTGCCACGCCCAAGGAGGTTGTTGATGTAGACGGCTGACTTGTTGCTGTGCAGCTGATGGAGGTAGGCCCTCCGGAGTCGCCCTGCGGAGAGAGTGTTCCGTGTTGGATCTGGTGGAGGCTCTGGCATGTGCTGGGATCGCCTCCCGTCGCTCCTGTGAATCGGGCAGCCGTCGTTTTCGATCCTGGACCAGCCGTCGAAGGTGATGTTGGGTCCGGTCGGCATGGTGTTGCCGGAGGCGTCACGGCAGGCGTCATGGGGCGTGAGCGGAGGGCTGGCCCCACCCTGGACCCATCAGTGGGGTGGCTCCTCTGTGGTGAGGCGGAACACCCCGTTTGACCTGAGGTTCTGTGGCACACCCGGCAGGATTTGAACCTGCGGCCATGGGATTAGAAGAAGTGCCTGCGAGACGACTTCTGAGCCGAGAGGATAGGCACGCCAGCACGAGAGATGACGCGTGTAAGAGAGTGATGACGGGTGCAGATAAACCGGTTCAATGGGAAGGCCAGGTCCGTGGTGCAAGTTGGAACCGTTCATGGAGGTATCCATGTGAACGCTGGCCGGGAACAACCTGACACGCCGATCGCTGTATCAGCCGAACTCGTTGAGTGGGAGAACGTAACGGTGCAAGGCCCGGGCAAGGCATGGAGGTCTGTTCCGGTTGCTGAGTGCGTACAGGTCGTCGTGCAACGAGTTCATGGAGCCGAGGCCGTCATCACGCGTCCACGCCTTAACGTCGTGTCACGGCTTCCGGCTCGTCCCTGTTACACCCCGCCTCCTGGCCCTGTCCGCTCTCAGATATCGCTGCATGAGATGTGGATTGCTGATTTGAGCTCGGACAGGCCACGTGTGGAGCCTGATACGGGTTCGGCACGTTTTGAGTTCGATCTGGCAGACGGGAAGGCCGAGTCCTTCCTGATCTACCTTGATGGGTTGATCGATCCTGAGGAGGACCTCGTGATCGAACAGGAGTGCACGTTCTGGTTTGAGGTGGAGTGGATGTGCGAAGGACGTCGGGGGGTCGTGGATACCGGTGATCCCGATGGGTGGCCGTTTTTCTGGCATCCACAACGGCCTTCGCTTGGCGTGCAAGGTGGATGAGTGCTCAGGCATCTGATCGTGCTGGGGTGTTGCTTGCTGGGTGTGTTAGAGGCTTTGGTGTGTGCCGGGATCGCCTCCCGTCACTCACTTGGCGCGCTCCTTCTCCACGATCGGCCTATGCCTTGTGGTCATGGGGTGGCAGAGCCGATCCGGCATAGCCTTGGGCCTGTGGCCCACACCGAAGACTTCCTCCAGCGTGCCGCTCGCGCTGTCAGCGTTGCCGCCCGGATCCTGGGGGTTCCCGCTTCACGGACTGGCAGTCCTCCCGAGCTTGTCCGGATAGGAGAACGAGCGGTGTACCGCCTCTGTGACGGTGGCGTGATCGCCCGCGTTGAGCGCTCCGCGGACCGAAGGGAGGAGGCCGACCGAGAAGTACGAGCCGCTCGCTGGCTTGCCGAGCAGTCCCTTCCGGTGACCCGTCCCCTTAGCGGGAAACAACCCGTCCTGGCCGAGGGCCTCCTCGTCACCCTCTGGGAAGGGGTTCAAGGCGAATGGACCGTCCCACGGGAACTGGCCCGGCTGCTGCGCACCCTGCACCACCTCACCCCACCACCGTCGCTCGGTCTACCTGACCTGGACCCCTTCCACCGCGTGGCCGAACGCATCGACACCGCCCCCGGGCTCGACACCGCCCAGCGCGATCTGCTCCGCACACACCAGCAGGACCTCGCCGCCCGCTGGCCCACGGTCACACCCGCTCTCGGCACACACGTCATCCACGGCGATGCCAACATCGGCAACGTCCTGGCCACCCCCCAAGGGGTCGTGCTCTTTGACCTGGACGGCATCTGCTGGGGCCCACCCGAATGGGATCTGGTCCTCACCGCCCTGTACCGGGACCTGGACTGGCACACCGACACCGAGTACGCCGATTTTTGCGACGTATACGGGTTCGACGTCACCTCCTGGGACGGCTACCCCCTCTACAAACAGGTCAGGGAGCTGCGGATGATCACTTGGCTTGCCCAGAAGGGTGGAGAGAGCCCCGAGATCGACGCTGAGATCGCTCGGCGGATCGCCGACCTCGCTGAGCCTCGGCGCCAGCGCACCTGGAATCCCTACTGACCCGCGGACCCCACAACCTTCGCCGCCCGGGCCTGCTGGAGGAACCGATCCGCCTCCGGCTGCCCCCGATAAGCGCGCACACTGTCGACGAACGTGTCCAGGTACCCCGCGCACCTGGCCGAGGACGTCGCCTGCACCTGCGGCACGACTGCTGCACCAAAGTGGCAGGCCTCTTCGACCTCGCCCTGCCCGAGCATCGCGGACGCCAGCACGACCCGGGTGAAGACCCGGCTGCGCGCGTACTCCTGACCACGGGAGGCGGACAGGCTGTGCTCGGCCGACCGTCGAGCGGCACGGGATTCTCCCAAATCCCGGTGGCAGTGGGCCACTTCATCGGAGTACTCCGCTTGGTCGAAGTACCCGATCCACGCCGGATCGGCATCAGGGTCGCGTTGGTTGAAAGCCTGCTCGGCGTGGCCCATCGCCCGAGAACACGCGCCCTCGTCCCTCAGAGATGCATGGGCACGCGCCTCCATCATCAGGAACTGCGCCCGCAGAGTCGCCGTCGCCCGCTCCCCGGCTCCGGTCAACGCCGCTCGCGCCAGATCCCGAGCTTCGGTATAGGAGCCCACGTAGTTGGCCTGGTGGCTCATAGCCGACAGCACACTCGCCCCTAGCAGGCGATCTTCGGCATGGTCCGCCAGGTCCAAGGCCTGCACGAAGTAGCGTCGGGCCGTCCCGTTGCGCTGGGCATCGTAAGACATCCACGCCAGCGAGAGCACGAACTCCGCAGACGCCGCGAACACCGATCGCCCTGTACTGCTCGGGTATGACGTACGCAGCAGGGGGACCACCGTGCCGCTGAGGTACTGCGTGGCGGCTATCCGCGCGTGGTCGCCGCCGAAGCGGTTGTCCAGGCTTGCGAACGCAGCCGCGGCAGCACGAATGCTCGCTGCGGGACCTTTCTCGCCCCAGAACCCCTCGGAATCGGACGGGGTGTGGGATACCAACCACGACAGTACGGCCGAACTGATCGCTGAATAGGGCGGTTGTGCATCCGCTCCGGGGATTTCCTCCAGGTCCAGCCGGGTCACCCGTTCGAGAACCGACGCGGTTTGCTGACCGGAGCCGTTCAGCCCCAAACCGAGTTCAGGCGGGAAGCGTTCCATCGCCGGCCCAGGGATGTCGTGCCCGCAAGTCAGACCCTCCAGCACACGCTGGACGGTCTCCCGCTTGCGCAACTCGCGCTGCCCGCTCAGGACTCGGGAGACCATGGCCTGCGACAGGTCACCCATCCGTGCGACGGCATCCTGAGCCAGTTCTGTATGCCTCAACAGAAGGCGAATCAGCATGTTGGCGTCTTGGTCGGCCACAGCCTGCCGCACTTGAGGCATGCGCCAAAAACGCGCAGGGACGCAAGAACAGTCGTCGCTGCGGTGACGGCCGCAATTTCCGCAGAGCACGGGTGCCTTCCACTGGAGACCTCGGGGCGTCGGATGGCACAGAACACTACGCGGGCCGCATACCGACCGACCATGACTGGCTTGTCATAACCACTATGCCCGCACAGTCATGGGGTTGTCAGCGTTTTCTCTCAACAGTGGCCCCATGACCCCAGCCAGAACGTCTGAGACCGGTCCGGTCGTTGCGCGAAGTGCTCATCGAGTACTTCCCGAGCCTCCACACAGCACCCAGACCCATGCTCACTGCGATTCCCTGAAACCTTCGAAGACTGAACCGAGGACAACGGAGACAAGAGGGAACGATCACAACAGGCCTGGTGTGCATGCTCCGCGTGGATCGAGTGAGTTCGGTCCGTTGCTGCCCCCTCCCCGGGCCGATGACCCGGTGGGGCACGGGTACACGGCTTTCCAGGTGGTGCGGTTGGCGGTGTGGGCGGCCCGGGAATGCCGATGGGTGGACGCCATGGACCCCGCACACCGCGCGGAGACCGCCTGGGAGGCCATCACCGAACACCTCCAACTCGCCCCCGACCGCCCGCAGGAGACCGAGCTGATCGCCCTGGGCTGGAAGGCGATGAAGGCCCAGCACTACCAGGACCTCAAAGCCCGCGGCCTGGGCGGCAAGGACAAGACCCTGCTCTCCCGGGCGTTCGTGCGCTACTGGACCAGCGCCTCGGCCCCCGCCCACTCCCACGAGGACCACATCGTCGACCGCCTGGCCCTGGCCCAGATCTGGACCGCACTGAAACCAGCCCACCGCCAAGTCCTCACCGCCCTGGCCGAACACGAGGACCGACGCCGCGCCGAACGTTCGCTGAACATGGACCCGCCTGCCTTCACCCGTGCGCTGGGGCGTGCCCGCCGCGCGTTCCTGGCTCTGTGGCACGAGGGCGAGACCCCCTCCCAGCTGTGGGGTTACGACCGGCCCGGAGCCCGGCACCAGAACGTGATGTACCTGGTCCGGCTGCGCAAACGCCGAGCCCTGCAACGCAAAGCCCAAGCAGAGGTCCTCTCCCGCCGACATCTCCCGCCCCAGGACCTGGAAGTGAACGACGCCTTCGACCGGTCCGGGCGCACGCGTGGCCAGCAGTGACGGACGGCCAGCGAACAGGGGCAGGACGTATTTCGTGGTTGGGGTTGAAGGTGCTCGCCCATCCAAGGGAACATCGACCACCCTCAGCGAAAAGGGTACCTATTCGCTGGGCTTTGGGGTGCTTTGTGACTAATTGTGCGGTGTGGGTGAGAAGCGCAGTTCCGGGAGCGTACGGCCCTGGGGCCATTGACACTTATCCGCAGCCGCACAGGAAGAAACGGCCTCGTTCACGAGGCCGCTGACAAACATGACGAAGGGTGCCCCGAACCGGTGCTGAGAACACCGGCCCGGGGCGTGATTCCCACCTGGATACAGCAGGAGGAAACCGTGGAGAAGCATAGCGGGCGGCACCGCAGGCGCCGTCAGGGTTGGGGCGAACAGGTGCGCTGGGTTCTCGGGGTGGTGCTCGCCGCGCTGTTCTGCGGCCCCACCGGTCCGAGTACACGACTGGCGGCCGAGGTCCGCCCACCGCTGCCCTCGCGGCGTGTGCGGGGAGACCGTGAACCGGTCTCGGTGCGGGCTGCGGCCAAGGGGAGCGCGAATGTTCCTCGGCCCCGGCCCGGAGAGGAACAGCCGAGGGAGGCTCCGGTGAGGGTGCCGCCGCAGCGGACCCCGTACACGGGACCACGTGGGTGGTGCGAGGACGACGAAGGGGTGCGCGGGGTGCGCCCTTACCTCGCTCGGCACGAAGACCGCGTCGTCCGCACGTATGCCAGGGGAGACGTGCGGGCGAACCGAGGTGGGGAAGCGGCGGGTGGTCGAGGCCCGGCGACATCATCGCTTTCTAGCCCTGGGGGCGGTGGCAAGGGTGAGTTCGCTGAACTGGCTCATCTGGTGCGGCGCTGGCAGGCGATCACCACCTGAGAAGAAAGAACCCACTCCGGGGCGGCGCTGACCGTGATCACGGGTCGGTGACGCCCCGGCCCTCACGTGGCGGAGACCAGAAGAACCCTGTGTCAGGGCAAGGGCCGTTGAGGGGCCTGTGGCTCCGCCGGTGACGGGGCCTTTCCGGGGGCCTGTGACTCCGCCTGTGTCTCCGCCTGTAGGTGGGCCGCTTTGATCGGCCCACCTCGCGGGCGTTATCAGTGCAGGTCAAAGGCCCTGTGGATGGGCCGTTGGAAAGCCAGACTTATACCCAGTGGGTAGTCCTCTTCACGTAGGCGGGCGGGCCCGCCCCGACAAGCGGGGGCGGACCCGCCCGCCTACAGGTACCTTGACCTCGATCACCCGTGGCTGCCTTCCCCCCTTGCGCCGGAACTTCTCCCTGACGGCCTGGTCTGCCCTCTCTTCCTCTCACCAGACCAGGGGCACGCGAGTTCTGCCACCTGCCACGCGCAGGCTTCCCCTGGCCAAGACGCCATGGAAGAAGGGATCTTCTCCTTCCGGATCGCAATCGCGATCCCTTCCCGCGAAGAGTCGCTCTGGTGCGATCGAGGTAGCCGGAGTGCTCTCGCTTATCGAGTGGCAAAGCGCGATTTCCTGTGCCTGTGAGAAGCGCATGCGCGCTTTCTCTCTGACGTCCTTGGAAGCGGGAAGGTGGGGTGTGAACCTCCACTGAACCCGAAGTGAACCCCTGGCCAGCGCATGGGCCAACGACTGGGCCAGCGGGTGGGCCACTCTTGGCTGGCCCACCCTTAACCATGCTGATGTGCAGGTCAACGCCCCTGTGGGTGGGCCAACGGCCGTCCAGACTTATACCCAAGTGGGTAGTTCTCCTCACGTAGGCGGGCGGGGCGCCCTCGCTCGCGGGCGAGCGCGCCCCGCCCCGCCCGCCTCCACGAGCGCTCTACGTGTGCGGTATCCCTTCTTTCTTCGCCTCTTTCTCAGCGAAAGTATTTCGCCTTCATCGTGAGAGATAAAGCTGACCCCTTACTCCTGCGCAGAGCCCAAAATCGACCAGCTCCGGGCGCTGCATCGCAGCGTTCCCTGTTGACGCCTGCCACGTGCTTTTTTGTTGTCTCACGTCGTGTTTCGCGCGACCTCGTCTGCCAGCAGTACGCGGTGGCGGAGGCCCAGCCGCGTGAGGTTCTGAGGTCGGGTGTCGCATCTTCAGTTGACGCGTCTTCATAGGGGTTCATCAGGGCGAAAAGGCCCAAGACGAAGACGGGGGAGGGCCGAGGCGCGGTGGCGAGGAGAAGCACGGCTCGAAAACGGGGTGGTCCGGGACGGGTTCCAGGCTCATGGTGTGACCCCGGGACGCGGGCGGGTGGCGTGGGGCTGTCAGCGCCCCGACGTCGGCCCGACCGCGCGGCGGTGCCCCGGGCGTCCTGGGGCGGGCCGGTCGGCGCGGACCGGCCGCGTGGCGGGCTCGGTGGGCCCCGCGTCGCTGGCCCCTGGAACGGCCCTGGTCAGGGTCGTGGCAGGAACAGGACGAAGCCGGGCGTATCGGATGGTCGGGCGGGGGTGTGGGCCCATCGGATGGCGGTTGTGTCGAATCCGCTTGACCACCTCTACGAGGTCGAGCGTGGATGCGTGGTACCCCGCCACACGCGGGGCCGTACGCCGTATCCATGCAGCTCAGAGGTGGGTCGTGTGAGTGTGAGCACTTCGGTCACGGTGACCGAGGTCGGCTCACTGCCGGTGATTGCCGGGTGCAGCGGGTGCGGTGTGCGTGGTGATCGAGACGAAGGTGAGGCCGTGTATGGTCGCGCGTGAGGGGTCCACGTTCAAACGGTGCGGATGCCGTGATGAGAGCACCGGTAGGGCGTTGGGGGTGAGGTGTCCGCAGCTCAAGCGCCGGACCGGGGGTTGGAATCCGGCTCATGGGGCGTGGGCGTTCCAGTACGAGCTTCCCCCGACTGGTGAGGGTGGGCGCCGCCAGGCCCGCCGGGTCGGCCTGGCCTCCCAGGAACAAGCCCGTAAAGAGCTCGGGCATGTCAAGGCGTTGATCGCCTTGGCGGAGAAGGACCCCACGGTCGAAGCGCAGATCGCTGACCTGGTCCAGGCGGCGTTGAAGCAACGCCGCCCACTCCCCGACCTGGAAGAGGTACGTAAACGGGTCGCGATGGCGGTGGACGTGCGCACCGAACCACCCACCGTTGCCGCGTGGTTGGGGGAGTGGTTGAAGGGCAAGCCCGATCTGGCTGCGGGAACCCGGACCTCCTACGCCGGGCACATCCGCACCTATCTCGCCCCGCACCTGGGCCGGCTCCGGGTGGATAAGCTCCAGGCTCGCCACGTCGAGAGCATGTTCGCGGCCATCGAGGAAACCAACGCCCACATCCTCGAATGTCGCGAGTCCGACGACACTCAGGTGCGGGTTTCGGTCAGGGGGCGGAGGGTGATCTCGCTGTCCACCAAGCACCGTATCCGCGCCACGTTGCGCAGCGCATTGTCGGAGGCGGTGCGCCGCCCGGACCTGCCGGTGTCGGTGAACATCGCCTCGCACGTACGCCTGCCCTCCTGCCCCAGAAAGCGTCCGCTGGTGTGGACACCCGATCGGGTGCGCCAATGGGCCAAGGACGGGACCGTGCCGGGAGAGGTCATGGTGTGGACCCCGGAACAGACCCGCGCGTTCCTGGTGCACGCGAGAAAGTATCCGTGGCTGTACCCGATGTTCCACCTGATCGCGGTCAAAGGCCTACGGCGAGGAGAAGCGGTTGGCTTGCCCTGGTCCAACACCCGGCTGACGGACGGGCAGATCGACATCCGCGTCCAGGTCGTCCAGTTGGCCTGGGAGACGATTACCTCCACCCCGAAGAGCGCGGCGGGACAGCGCACCATCACCTTGGACGCGGACACCATCAAGGTGTTGCGGGTCTGGAAGCGGTTCCAGAACGAAGCCCGTCTCAAAGCCGGACCAGCGTGGACGGACAGCGGCCTGGCCTGCACCCGCCAGGACGGTTCGGGGTGGCATCCGGGGCAGGTCAGTGACTGGTTCCTGCGCATTGCCAGGGCCGCCGGGTTGCCGCCGATCACGTTGCACGGGCTGCGCCACGGGGCCGCTTCGCTGGCGCTGGCCGCCGGGACGGACGTGAAGGTGGTCTCGGCCGAGCTTGGGCACGCGACCACGCACTTCACCCAGGACACCTACCAGTCGGTGTTCCCGGACGTGGCCAAAGCGGCGGCCGAAGCCACCGCCGCGCTGCTGCGTGGCCCGGCTCCGGTGAGGGCCGGGTAGCCGAACCGCCGAGCACACCCCGAGCCACACGGCACCACCAACCCCAGGTCAGCGCACGGGTTTACCCCGACTGGCCTGGGGTTTCCTCATGCCCGGGTCCAGCCACCCACCGGATCAAAGGTCCCCTGGTCCAGGACGTACTCTCGAGGAGACGTGCCGCCGGGGACAGACACCTGGCGAGCCGACTGCGGCCGTGGGCGGGTCAGGGGGTGTCGACGAGGCCGGTGAGCACTCGGCGCACCATCCGTTCGAACAGCACGTGTGCGTCCTGGGGTGCTTCTACTGCGGGTCTGTGCGCCAACGCGGTGGTGATGAGCGGGTGCCGCTCCTCAGTCGCGGCGGCGGCCAGGTGGGACGCGTGCGCGTGTCGGGGGTCGGTGGCCGGGTTCCGGCGGCTGAGTTCGGTTCGGGCGAACAGGGCCACCAGCCCGTTCACCAATCCGATGGTTTCCAACTGGGCGGTGTAGGACAGCGAAGTCGGGGCCAGTGCACGCAGCGTGCACTCCAGGTAGTCCATGCCCCGAGGCCCGAGGACGGGTTCCGTGGGCAGGTCGAGCAGCCACGGATGGGACAGGTACACCTGCTTCGCTCGGCCTGCGAGCGCGGCGAGGTCCTCGACCGGATCCCCGCTCAGCGGGTCGCCGAGCTCGATCTCCCCAGTGACGGCATCGGCCATCAGATCGAGCAGGTCGCCCCTGGTAGAGACGTAGCGGTACAGCGAGGCCGGACCGGTGCCCAGCCGCTCGGCCACTTGCCGCATGGATACCGCGGCGAGCCCTCCCCCGTCCGCCAGTTCAATCGCGGCGGCAGTGATCTGCGCCCGGTCGCGCAAGGGCGCGGGGCCGCGTGTCCCCCGTTCTGGGCGGTTCCACACAGTCCTCGGTTCCTCGGCCACCGGCCCCCCTTTCCATGTTGGGATGTGTCGCCTATCCTAATACTGAGAACAGTGATCGCAGTATTGGAAGGAGTGGGAGAGTGGACCGACGGCAGTGGGCTCCGACCAGGTGGGCGCGCAACGGTGACGTTCGGCTGGCCTTCGACACGTTCACCGGGGTGGACAACGGGGAGCCGCTCCTGCTCATCATGGGCCTGGGCGTCAGCCGACAGTGGTGGCCGGACGGCCTGTGCCAGGCCCTGGCAGATCAGCGTTTCGTGGTGGCCCGCTACGACCAGCGCGACGCCGGCGAATCTACGCACCTGCCGCCGTCGAGGACCCGCCTGCCCGTCACCGCTCTGTTAGGCAGACGGGGCGCGGCCTACACGGCCGAGGACATGGCCGACGATGCCGTCGCTGTGCTGGACGAACTCGGGTGGGACTCAGCGCACCTGTTCGGAATGTCCCTTGGTGGGGCCGTGGCCCAGCGCATCGCGGTTCGGCATCCGGACCGTGTCCGCACTCTGACCTCCATGTCGGCGGTGCCCGGAGACACGGCGGGGCTGCGCACCCTGCGTTACATCAACCTCCCGGCCCTCGCCCGCCTCAGTCGGATGCGTTTCCCCGACACCAGGGAGGGCGCCGTCCGGGCCGCCTTCGCTATCAGCCGGTTCTGCGCATCGCCCGGTTACCCCTTCGACGAGAATGAGGAGAGTGCGAGGGCCGAACGCCTCGCCGACGCTGGTGCCCGCGACACCCAGGCGCAGAGCCGTCAGATCGGGGCCCAGTGGCACGGCTCGGCGATCAGCACGATCACGGCTCCCACCCTGGTGCTGCACGGCCAGGGCGACCCTCTAATCCGACCGCGCGCGGCCACCGCGATCGCCGCCAGTATCCCCGGCGCGCGCCTGGTCGCGCTGCCGGGTGTCGGGCACGAGATCCCCGCAGCGATGTGGCATACCGTCGCCGCGGAGATACGCGCACTTGCGAATAACGCGACGGACCCGGCCGGGCCGCGATCGCCCGAGACCCTTTGAGGTGCTGGTAGCCAACATCCAGGAGGAACTGAATCTCCCCGGGTGGGTCCGAGTGGTGTGTCCTGCGGGGCTGTGCGGCGCCACAGGGCCGCATCGGTAGTGGGGTCGTTGGGTCACGGGACGGCAAAGTGCTCCGCGAGGTGCGCCCCCACCTGTACTGGACCTTGTACTGGGGAGCACACACGGAGCATGTCAGGCCCCGAACCAGGCCCGGTGCCTCGTCTGTTCGACTCGTGAACCCCTTCTGACCTGGGGTTTTGTGGCGCACCCGGCAGGATTCGAACCTGCGACCATCGGATTAGAAGTCCGGTGCTCTATCCACTGAGCTACGGGTGCTCGATTCAATTGTGGCCCGCTACGGCAGGTCGTGATCACGCTGTGACACGTGGTCGCGGGTGGGTGTCGCGTGCCGGAGGCAGGGCGGGGGCCGCTCGGCGGGCCTGCGGTTGGGAGGAGACCCGTGCCGTGGTGCCGGTGGCGTCCCGGGCAGACATTCTAGGGTATTCGTCCGATGTCGCCCACAGGCGGGCAAAGCCTCATCAACTACGGTGATTCGTAGTTGCCTCTCGTTACCACGCGCGCTCCACCAAACCGGTCGCTATGGGCCTCGCGCACCACGTTACCGGTGATTAACTCCTGGTGCGGTGCTGTACCCCGGGCGTTTCGCGAAGTCCCGATGCCCAAAGTGGGGCGGGGAGTCAGAACATCCACCACTGACCTGCGGAAACCAACAGCGCGGTCAGCGCGGTCAGCATGAGGGGGCTCCTTACGGTCAGCCGCTTATTGCTCTTTGTGTATGTGTTATTACCCAGAGGGACAAACATGGTTTGCCGTGGTTTGGGAGTTGCGGGGGACTTCCTTGGCACGGCTAACGTGGTCGGGTGCGATCTCTGGGACTGGTGGCGGGCTTCCTGCTCGACAAGGCGGTGCCCGACCCGCGTAGGGGGCATCCGGTCGCCCTGTACGGGCGTGCCGCGGGATGGTGGGAGCGACGCGTCTACGGGGACTCGCGGGCGCGCGGGGCCCTGTTCACGGCCGGGGCCGTGCTCCCGGTGGTGGCCGCGGGTTCCGTGGTGCGGGGCGGCGCGGCGACGGCGGCCACGACGTGGGCCGTGCTCGGCGGCAGCATGCTGTGCCGGGAGGCCGAGCGGATCGCCGGGGCCCTGGAGGAGGGCGACCTCGCGCGGGCGCGGGGACTCCTGCCGAACCTGTGCGGCAGGGACCCCTCCGGGCTCGACGAGGCGGGGGTCGCCCGGGCGGTGGTCGAGTCGGTCGCGGAGAACACCTCCGACGCCGTGGTCGGCCCCCTGGTCTGGGGAGCCCTGGGCGGGGTCGCGGGTCTGGCGGGTTTCCGTGCGGTCAACACCCTCGACGCCATGGTCGGTCACCGCGACGAGCGCTACGAACGGTTCGGATCCGCCTCGGCGCGGCTGGACGACCTCGCCGGGTGGGGTCCGGCCCGGCTGACCGCGGTCCTGGCGGTGCTGGCCGCGCCCGTGGTCGGCGGCGACGTGCGCGGGGCGTGGCGCGTGTGGCGGCGCGACGGTGACCGGCATCCGAGCCCGAACGCCGGGCAGTGCGAGGCCGCGTTCGCGGGAGCGCTCGGCAGGACCCTGGGCGGCGCCAACGTCTACGGGGGGCGCGAGGAGCGCCGCCCGGCGATGGGGGACGGGCCCCGGGCCGGGGTCGACGACATCCGACGGGCGGTCCGCCTCGCCCGGGCCGTCCACCTCGGGGCCCTGGCCGTGGCCGCTGCGGTGGCCCGGTAGCGCGCGCCGCGGGCGTCGGTGAACACCTGGTGCGGGGCTCCGGGGCGGCCGGGAGCGCCCCGGCCCCCGGGACCGCGGGCGCCTACCCCGGAAGCGGACGGCCGTCCGCTTCCGGGGCGGCGCCGGGCGCGGGCCCGACTCAGGTCAGGTTGCGCGCGTAGTTCACCTGCTGGTGGATCTGGCCCACCATGCCCGGGTGGGTCACCATGATCGTCGTGCTGTAGTGCCTGTCGTGCCCCTGGACGGTGACCTGCACGTGCCCGGTGGTCCTCTGCTCCTTGACCAGGAGGAAGAGCAGTCCGAGCAGACAGGTCCACCAGAAGACCAGGATGGCCACGATGATCGCCCAGGTGGGCGTGTTCCGTTCGGTGCGGCTCATGTCGTTCACCGTCCACACCGTTCCCCTGATCGGGAAGCGCCCGACGGGGGTGATCACGGTGTGCCGGGAGAACGCGATCTCTCCGATGGTGCCGAGGGGGACGTCCCCCTCGGGCTGGGGTTGGGGGGCGGCGGGCTGGTAGCCCCCGGTGGGGGAGCCGTAGGGCTCCAGGGCCCCGCCGCTGTGCTGCTGCGGGGGAAGGCCCCAGCCGGGGGTCTCGCCGTGGGGCTCGTGCCACCACGGTTCCCCTGGACGGGAGTTGGGGTACTCGCTCATGCGGCGATTGTGTCAAAGGGCGGGGAGGCCCAGAACCACTTCCCCGGTACCGGCACCGACCCGCCCGCCTGTCCGCCTGCCCGGTCCCGCCTGTGCGGTCCCGTTTCCCGGGCCCATTCCCGCTGCCGCCGCCCCCTCCCCGGCCCCTTCCAGCCGTACCGCCCCGCCTCCAGGGCCGTACCGCCCGGTTCCCAGGGCCGTTCCGACCGCGCCCACGGCCCCGCGGGCGTCGCGGCCGAGGGCCGTGGCCGGATGTGGCCACGCCCCGGCCCCCGTACCGGGCGCTTTCCCGTCGGCGCCCCGGAATTCGGGCTGCTTGTGGCGTGGGTCACTCCAAACCCGCCGGTTCTCTGGTGCGGGGTCCTTCCGGCCCGCCCAAACGTGAATCTCTTTCGCGATTTCCCTACCCGTGCGTAGCATGCGCTCACCCATCGCCCGCACCCCCAGGTGGTGACAGCTCTTGTTCCCCTCGTTCAGAAGACGGCTACGCACCGGCGCCTCGGGTACCGCCCTGGCGGTGGCCGCGGCCACGCTCGCCGCCCTGCCCGCCGCCCCCCAGGCCCTCGCCGAACCGGAACCCGACTACTGCGCGCCCGGGGGGTGCAACGACATCCTTCCCCCCGGCCAGAACGGCAGCGCCACGCTCGTCGAGATCCTCGGCCACCAGGTCTTCGGCACCCGGCCGCGGCACTCCTCCAGCCAGCTGGACATGTACGACAACCTCGTCCACCACTACGACGGCCTCACCGAGGAGGGCCTGGACGACTTCTTCCTCGACGCCGGCTTCGGGGTCGACCCCGACGACGTGGGGCGCCGGTACCAGCCGCGCGACGACGTCACCATCACCCGCGACGCCGACCACGGCATCCCGCACGTCGAGGGCACCACCCGCGAGGGCACCATGTTCGGCGCCGGGTACGCCGCGGCCGAGGACCGCCTCTTCCTCATGGACGTGCTGCGCCGGGTCGGCCGCGGCGAACTCACCTCCTTCGCCGGAGGCGCCGAGGGCAACCGCGGGCTGGAACAGGACCTGTGGCGCAGCGCCCCCTACACCGAGGAGGACAAGCAGGCGCAGATCGACCGGGTCGCGGCCGGCGGAGAGCGCGGTGAACAGGCCCTCGCCGACGTCGACGCCTACCTGGAGGGCGTCAACGCCTACATCGAGGAGGCCGACGACAACCGCGACTTCCCCGGCGAGTACGTCCTGACCGGGCACAAGGACGCCATCACCAACGCCGGGGAGATCGAGCCCTTCACCCCGACCGACGTCGTCGGCATCGCCGCCATGGTGGGCGGCATCTTCGGCGGCGGTGGCGGCGGCGAGGTCCAGGCGGCCGTCGTGCTCGCCAACTTCCGGGACCGCTACGGAGCCGAGGAGGGCGCCGAGCTTTACCGCGCCTGGCGGATGGAGAACGACCCCGAGGCCGTGGTCAGCGTCGGGGGCGAGTTCCCCTACGGCGGCACCCCCGAGAACCCGGTCGGCGAGGCCGTGCCCGACCCCGGCTCCGTGGAGCCCTACGACATCGTCCACGACGAGCACGGTTCCGCGCTCAGCGGCGAGACCGCCGAGCAGCCCGCCCCCCTGGCGAGCACGGTGGAGGAGCCCGGGGAGGGAGCCGAGGCGCCCGCCGTCGAGGACCTGCCCGAGGAGCAGCGCGACGAGCTGGAACGGATGGTCGAGGACGGGGACCTGTCCGCGGTGGAGGGCGTGTTCAACGACGGCGTCCTGCCCGAGGGCTTCACCGACCCCCGCGGCATGTCCAACGCCCTGCTCGTCTCGGGCGAGCACACCGCGAGCGGCAACCCCGTCGCGGTGATGGGCCCCCAGACCGGCTACTTCTCCCCGCAGCTGCTCATGCTCCAGGAACTCCAGGGGCCGGGTGTCAGCGCGCGCGGCGCGTCCTTCGCGGGCGTGAGCTTCTACGTCCAGATGGGGCGCGGCGTCGACTACGCCTGGAGCGCCACCTCGGCGGGCCAGGACGTCACCGACACCTTCGCCGTCGAACTGTGCGAGACCGACGGGTCCGCGCCCACCACCGGGTCGCGCGCCTACGTGGACACCGCCGGGGACTGCGTGCCCTTCGAGGAGCTGAGCGTCACCAACGAGTGGTCGCCCACCGTCGCCGACGGCACGCCGGCGGGCGGCTACACGCTGACCTCCCTGCGTTCGGAGTTCGGCCTGGTGCACTCCTTCGCGACCGTGGACGGCGAGCCCGTCGCGTTCACGACGCGGCGCTCCACCTACATGCGCGAGGTCGACTCCATCATCGGCTTCCAGCGCTTCAACGACCCCGGCGAGATCACCTCGGCGCAGACCTTCACGGACGCGGCCGAGGACATCGGCTACGCCTTCAACTGGCACTACGTCGACGACGAGGACATCGCCTTCGTCAACTCCGGGGCCAACCCGGTCCGGACCGAGGGCACCAACCCCAACCTGCCCGTGGACGCCTACTCCGACGCGGGCTGGTCCGGCTGGGACCCCGCCACCAACGGCGCCGACTACCACCCGCAGGAGGACCACCCGCAGGCGGTCAACCCCGACTACATCGTCAACTGGAACAACAAGCCCGCCCAGGGCTACACCTCGGGCTGGGCCACCGGACCGGTGCACCGCGGCGACCTCATCGACGGCCGCGTCTCCGCGCTGGTCGCCGACGGGCACGAGTTCACCACCGCCAGCCTGACCCGGGTGATGATGGAGGCCGGGGTCGCCGACCTGCGCGCCCAGGAGGTCCTCCCGCTCCTGCTGGAGGTGATCGGTGCCGAGGCCGTGGACGACCCCGAACTGGCCGCGGTCGTGGAGGAGCTGCGGCTCTGGCACGAGTCCGGATCCCTGCGCCGCGAGCCCTTCCGCGACGCCGGGTACTACTCCCACGCCGACGCCATCCGCACGCTGGACGCCTGGTGGCCGCTGCTGGTCCGGGCCCAGTTCGAACCGGGCCTGGGCGAGGACCTCTACACCCAGCTCACCAGGGCCGTGCAGACCGACGAGTCGCCCTCGGGCTCCATCGGGGGAGGCGAGCCCGGAAGCGTCAACCAGGCGCAGCCCCACCGGGGATCGGCGTTCCAGTACGGCTGGTGGTCCTACGTGGACAAGGACCTGCGCACGGTGCTCGGCCAGGAGGTGGAGGGCGGACTGGGCGAGGCCTACTGCGGTGGCGGCGACCCCGACGCCTGCCGTACGGTGCTGCTGGACACCCTGGCCCAGGCCGCGGACACCCCCGCGGCGGAGGTCTACCCCGGCGACGAGCACTGCGACCCGGGCGACCAGCTGTGCGCGGACACGGTGATCCACCAGGCGGTCGGCGGCATCAACATGTGGCCCATCGCGTGGCAGAACCGGCCCACGTACCAGCTCGTCTACCAGTTCTCCGGCGGACGGTAGGACGGGCGGAGCGGACGCGGCCCGCGGTGGCCCCGAGCGGGTGCCAGCGGGGGCCGCGTCCGTGTGTCACGGCAGGGGAACACTGGAGCCGGATCGCGTGCTTCGCCGGGTCCGTGTGGGTAGCGTAAGGAATACCCGAACATGAGCGGGAGGGCCGCAGCAACATGGACGCCTGGTTGATCTGGCTCATCCTCGCCGTGGGCCTGGGGGTCGTCGAGGTCTTCACCCTCACGTTCGTGCTGGGCCTCCTGGCGGTCGCGGCGCTGGTCGCCGCCCTCCTCGGCGCCATCGGCCTTCCGGTGGCCGCGCAGATCATCGGGTTCACCGCCACCGCGGCGGCCGGGATCTACCTCGTGCGGCCGATCATGCGGCGCCAGCTCAGGGGCGGCCCCGTCGTCAGGTCGGGCGCCCAGGCGCTCGTCGGACGCTCCGCGGTCGTCCTCCAGGAGGTCGGCGCCGACCGGGGCAGGATCAAGCTCTCCGGGGAGGAGTGGTCCGCGCGCTGCATCGACGAGGACCTCGTCATCCCGGTGGGCACACGCGTCGACGTCATGGAGATCGACGGGGCCACAGCCGTGGTCTACCCGCGCGAAGCACTGCCCTGAAACCCGACACAGCCACGTCCCCGACCTAGGCCAGGTGCCAGCACATGGAACCCACCATCGCCCTCATCATCCTCGCGGTCGTCGTCGTGGCCGTCGCCCTGTCGGCGATCCGCATCGTCCCACAGGCCAGGGCGTACAACATCGAGCGCTTCGGCCGCTACATCCGCACCCTGAACCCGGGTCTGAACTTCCTCATCCCGGGCGTGGACCGCGTCAACTCCAAGTTCGACCTGCGCGAGCAGGTGTTCACCTCGCGCCCGCAGCCCGTGATCACCGAGGACAACCTGGTCGTCAACATCGACACCGTGCTGTACTACCAGGTCACCGATCCCAGGGCCGCGGCCTACGAGGTCGCCAACTACATCCAGGCCATCGACCAGCTCACCGTCACCACGCTGCGCAACGTCATCGGCTCCATGGACCTGGAGAAGACCCTCACCTCCCGCGAGGAGATCAACACCCGCCTGCGCGGGGTCCTGGACGAGACCACCGGCAAGTGGGGCATCCGCGTCAACCGCGTGGAGATCAAGGCCATCGACCCGCCGCCCACCATCAAGGAGGCGATGGAGAAGCAGATGCGGGCCGACCGCGACAAGCGCGCGGCCATCCTCCACGCCGAGGGCGAGCGCCAGTCGCGCATCCTCAAGGCGGAGGGTGCCCGCCAGCAGGCCATCCTGGAGGCCCAGGGCGACCAGCAGGCGGCCATCCTGCGGGCCGACGGCGAGGCCAAGGCGATCGAGCGCGTGTTCCAGGCGGTGCACGCCAACAACGCCGACGCCAAGGTGCTCGCCTACAAGTACCTGGAGACCCTGCCGTCCCTGGCCGAGGGCGACGGCAACACCTTCTGGGTGATCCCCGGCGAACTCACCGAGGCGGTCAAGAACGTCAGCCACGCCTTCGCGGGCAACGCCCCGACGGTTCCCTCCACGGAGAAGGAGGACGAGCAGGCCGAACCCCGGGGACCCGCGCAGCTCACGGCGCCCGATCCCACCCGGTCCTCCTCGGCGCAGGCGGCCGTGGACGCGGCCGAGGCCGCCGAACGCGCGGTGGCCGACGCCCGCGACGACGTCCGGCGGGCCGGGTCGGCCCTCGGCGGCTCCCGGCCGCCCGGGCCCCGCGAAGAGGACTGACTAGGGTCCGTCCGCGCGGGCCGGGGGCAGGGCGCGCACGGTCGCGTGCGAAGGACCGGATGACCGGTCCGTCCGTGAGGGGGGGAGAGGTGACACCTTCCCCCGCCCGCCGTGTGCTCGGCGCGCGGCCGTCCGGCTCAGACCAGCAGGAGCTTGCCGGTGGTCCGGCGCGAGGCCAGGTCGCTCTGGGCCCGTCCCGCGTCGGACAGCGGGTAGCGCCCGCCGATCCGCACGTCCAGACGGCCCTCGCCCACCAGCGCGAACAGGTCGCCGGCCCGGCCCAGCAGCTCCTCGCGGTCGGCCACGAAGTAGGCCAGCGAGGGCCTGGTCAGGTACACCGAACCGGCGGAGTTGAGCCGCTGCGGGTCCACCGGGGCCACCTCTCCCGAGGACTGCCCGAACAGCGCCAGCACGCCGCGCGGGCGCAGCGACGCCAGGCTGGCGTCGAAGGTGTCCCGGCCGACGCCGTCGTAGACCGCGGCCACCCCCTCGCCGCCGGTGAGGTCGCGCACCGCCTCGGCCACGGGGGTCTCGGTGTAGCGCACCACCTCGTCAGCGCCCGCCCCACGGGCGATGCGCTCCTTCTCCTCGGTGGACACGGTGCCGATGACGCGCGCGCCGCGCTCCTTGGCCAACTGGGTGACCAGCAGGCCGGTGCCGCCCGCGGCCGCGTGCACCAGCACGGTGTCGCCCTCGGCCACCGGGTACACCGAGCGCACCAGGTAGTGGGCGGTCATGCCCTGGAGCAGCAGGGCGGCGGCCTGCTCGGCGGAGACCGCGTCGGGGACGGGGACGACCAGCGAGGCCTTGACCACGGCCTGTTCGGCGTACGCGCCGGGGGCCATCGCCCAGCCGACCCGCTGCCCCACGGACAGGTCGGTGACGCCCTCGCCGACGGCGGCCACCACGCCCGCGCCCTCCATCCCCGGGACGTAGGGGAGCGGGACGTCGTACAGGCCGCTGCGCTGGTAGATGTCGATGAAGTTGACCCCGCGGGCCTCGACGTCGATCAGGACCTCCCCGGGACCGGGCGCCGGGTCGTCCCTCTCGGCCAGCCGCAGCACCTCGGGCCCGCCGTTCTCCTCGATCACGATGGCACGCATGGGTCCACTGCTCCTTCCGGGTCGGTTCCCGGCATCATGTCAGCTCGGAGCCGGGACCGGCCACGGCGGGCTGGCCGACTGGTCCTCCTCGAGGATCTCGTGGACCGAGAACGCGGTGTACAGCACGCCCAGGAAGTCGTTGCCCGGTCCGGAGCGGGTGACGATGCCGACCCTGCGGCGGTCCTCCACGGCCTCGGCGTCGTCGGGGAGGGGCTCCTCGTCCACCGCGGTCACGGCGTGCTCGCCGTTGACCCACAGGGAGAGCTCCATGACCTCGTTGCCGTCCCCGTCCTCCTGCAGGGAGCAGGAGAGGGTGACGGTGTTGGTGGGGATGTTCTCGTGGTCGAACCCGAGGGGGTCGCGCTCCTCGTAGCCGTACTCCTCGCGCACCGACTCGTCGAAGAGGGGTTGGGGGGTGTATCCGGCGACGTCGGTGGTCTCGCCGAGGGTGATGTCGCCCTCGGCCTCGTGCATCCGGCGGATCTCCGCGCGCTGGCCGTCGTAGCGCAGCAGTCCTTCGTACTGGCTCCGGTACTCCTCGCCGTCGTTGTCCCAGCAGCGCACGCCGAACGTCGCCTGTTCCGGGCCCTGGACCACGTACGCGGTGGTACTCACCAGGACGTCGTCCGGCAGGACCTCCTCGCGGTCCAGCGACACGACCTCGCCCCGGCTGGGGCTGTCCTCGGGGTCGAGCTGGAGCAGGGCGCCCCTGCGCTCGGCCCAGTAGCCGTCGGACTCCTCGTGCTCGTAGGTCCTGCTGACCCAGCCGGGATCGGTGGTGAAATCGGTGTTGTAGACGGAGACGGTGTTCTCCGGGATCTCCGGGCCGCCGTTGAGCAGGACCGTCGCGCCCACGGCGGCCACCAGGACGACCGCGCCCGCGGCCGCGCCGATCACCACCAGACGCCTGCGTCTGCGCGGGGAGCCGCCGGACGGCCCGGCGGGTCGGCCCGCTGGGTCCGGACCGCCGGGTCCGCCGGGGTTTCCCGGGCCGCCGGGACCGGAGTAGGCGTTGAAGGCGGGCCGGCCCTGGGGCGAGGACGCGTAACCGCCGTGCGCCTGGTGCGTCCAGGGGGCCTGACCGCCGGAGTTGGCGTAGTGGCCGGGAACCTGCTGGCCGTGGACCGGAGGCTGGCCCTGGGGCGGGTACCCGCCGTGCCCCGTGCCCGGCTGGGGTCCCGGGGGCTGCGGCCCCGGGTTGCCGTGGTGCTGCTCCACGCCGGGTTGCTGGACCACGTGGGGCGGCTGTACCGGGTGCTGGACGTGGGTGGGCGGCACGTACGGGTTGTGCCGCGCGGCCTGCGTGTGGAGGGGCTGGCCGCCGTCCGGGAGCGCGGCGCCCTGCTGCGGTCCGCTGTCCGGGTGCCGCGCGTCCACCTGCTGCGGTCCGCTCGGCGTCTGGTGCGCCGCGGGCCCGCTCTCCCGCACCCCGGTGTCCTGGGGCGGCTGCCCCGGGACCGGGGAACTGCTCGGCGGGGCCCACGAGGTGCTGATCGTGCGCTCCACCTCGGCCTCCTGCGGGTCCTCCTGGCCGGTCAGTCTGGCCAGGAGCTGCTTGGAGGTGGGCCGGTTGGCCGGGTTCTTGTCCAGCGCCGCGTTGACCAGGTCGTACAAATCCGGGTCCAGGCCGTCCAGGCGCGGCGGTGCCGAGGAGATGTTGTGCAGGACGGCGGGCACCGTGGCGGCGTCGAAGGGGGCGGTGCCGGTACCGGCGAAGGCCACCAGGCAGCCCCACGCGAAGATGTCGGCGGCCGCGGTGGCCCGCTCGCCCAGGATCAGCTCCGGGGCCATGTACGAGGGGGTGCCCATGAGCTGGCTGGAGCGGGTGACCGCGTCCGCCGCCTCGTCCAGGGCGCGGGCTATGCCGAAGTCGATGACCTTCGGGCCGACCGGGGAGAGCAGTACGTTCGCGGGTTTGAGGTCGCGGTGGACCACGCCGGAGCCGTGGATGGCGGTGAGCGCCGCGGCCACGCCCATGGCCAGGCCCTCCAGGGTGCCGCCCGTCATCGAGCCGTCCGCGCGGACCGCCTCGTCCAGGTTCGGGCCCGGCACGTACTCGGAGACGATGAAGAGGGGATCGCCCTCCAGGCGGGCGTCGATCACTCCCGCGGTGGAGAAGCGGGCCACACGGCGCGCGGACTCGACCTCGCGGGCGAAGCGCAGCCGGAAGGACTCGTCGTCAGCCAGGTCGGGGTGGATGAGTTTGACTGCGACGGGTCGGTCGGAGGCGTCCCTGGCGAGGTAGACGGTGCCCATACCGCCCCGGCCGAGACGGCTCACGATGCGGTAACCGTCGAGTTCGCGCGGGTCCCCCGCGCGCAGGGGTTTGCCGCTCTGGTGCCCGTTCGACGTCACAGTTGGGGGTCCTCATATGAATCGTGGAGTTCGCGCTCACAGCGTACCGATGCCGTCACGCTGGTGCGTTCTGGACTGACAGCCCCCTCGGCTTCCACGGACGCGGGGCCCGGATCCGGGGGCGGGGTGTTCGAAAGCGGCGCGCGGACGCGCCGTGTCAGTCGTGGGGATGCCCCTCGCGCCGAAACGGTTCCCCGGAGGCACCGGTTTTCGCTAGGATTAGAACACACGTTCGAACACCTGGCCGCGTCTTCCCCACGGATGGGTGTCCCGGTGGCGTGTGCCGGGACTGACAGGAGGCGGATGATGCTGAGGGGAAGTGTCGTGGGACGGTACTACGGGGCGGAGGTGACCGTCGTCGAGGACGAGGGGCGCCCGGCCCGGTTCGTGTGGAACGGCAGGGTGTACGGAGTGCGCAGGATCCTCGAACACTGGGTCACGCTGCGCATGGACTGGACACCGGCGCGTGAGTCCCAGGCGCCCGAGCGCAGGCACTGGCGGGTGGAGGCGGGCACGGCCCAGTCCCAGGGGGTGTACGAACTGCGCCACGACACGGCCACCGGAAGGTGGCTGCTCTCCCGCGTGTGGGGGTAGGGCGCGCTCGGGGGCGGCCCCCGGGCCGGCTCGCCGTGCCCCCACCGGGCCCCGGCTGACGCCGCCCGCCCCGCGCCCGCCCTCCTCCGCGCCGATCCCCGGTGGCGCCGCGCACGCGGTACCCGCTCGGGCGGTGTCCGTTCGTGGGGCAGCCGCCGGGCACGTCCGCTGCGGCCCCGTACGCTCCGCGACCGCGACGCGGCCCCGTCCGCGTGCCCCGTACACTCCGCGACCGCGGGCCGGGGGGCGTGCGGCCCCGGTCGCGTGCCCGGTACGACCGGTGCGGCCGAGGCGCCGCCCGATGCGGCTGGGGAGCACGGTGCGGACGGGGTGCGCCGGTCAGCCCAGGTCGCCGGGGAGCAGGCTGTACACCGCCAGGTCGGCGCGGCCCTCGTGCAGCGGCATCGCGCTGCGTTCGACGCCCTCCAGGCTGAACCCCGACCGCTCCGCGACCCGGCGCGACCCGGTGTTGCCGGTGGCGGCCTTGATCTCCACCCGCTGGAAGCCCTGGTCCAGCGCCCAGCGGGAGACGGCCACGGCGGCCTCCGTCGCGTATCCGCGGCCGCGGCCCCACGGCGAGACCCAGTACCCGACCTCGGTGTTCATCGACGCCCACACGACACGCACCAGGCCCACCGAGCCCACGAGCCGCTTGGACTCCCGCTCGACCATGGCCCACTGCTGTCCCTCACCGCAGGTACGCAGGGCGGGGGCCACCTCACAGCACCACCGCTCGGCCTCCTCCCGGGTGTAGGGCACCCCGGGAAGGGGGAGGGGGAGCCAGCGTTGGAGCTCGGCGTCGGTGCAGGACGCGTGTACGTCGTCGACGTCGCCCTCGACGAACGGGCGCAGCCGCAGGCGCTCGGTCTCCAGGATCACTGACGGCAGTATCGGTCTGTCTTGTGCGATGGTCACGCCTCTCCCCTCGGGTCGGAGTGCGCTCACGATACGCGCAGAGTCCGAGTGCGGCACCCGGGTTTCTCCACGAGCCCCGAGGGGCGGGCCGTACCGCCCCGACCAGGGAGTACCCGTCGGGGCGGCCGTGGACCGCGTGCGGACCACGGCTCCGGCGGGCACCCCCCGTCCGCCTAGGCCAGGCCCGCGATGACGCGCTGGCGGACCGCGCTGTCGAACACCTCGGAGAAGGCGTTGCCCGGGCACTCGGTCTCCAGCCAGTCGCGGTGCCGGGAGATCGCGTCGCCCGGCGTGACCACGCCCGTGCCCGGGTTGACGTACTCGATCTGCCCGGCCGGGTCCACGCCGGTCACCGCGCACAGCACGCGCAGCACGTCGACCAGGGAGTCCTGCGCCGCCCGCGTGGGCAGCTCGTCGGTGAAGTCCCCGAGCAGGCACACGCCCACGTTGCCCTGGTTGAACCCGTAGGCGTGCCCCGCGGTCACCGACTCGGCCCGCCCCGGCCGCGGGATCCCGGAGAAGACCGGCACGCCGTCCTCGCCCGAGTGGCGGCCCTCGTAGACCACCCCGTCGGGGTCGATGAGCACGTGGTAGCCGATGTCCCCCCACAGCTGCTGCACCGCGTGCAGGTAGTACACCGCCCGCACGTCCGCCGCGTGGTCGTCCCCGGTCGGCATCGCGGTGTGGTGCACGGTCAGCGCCTGCACGGGGTGGAACTCCGCCTCCCACAGGTTGTCGCCCTGGTCGTCGAAACGCCAGGACTCGTCGGCGCCCCAGCCCGCGCGGGTGCGGAACGGGACGCTGGTCCGGCCGCGCAGCGTACCGGAGGCCTCCGCGGACAGCGACGCCTGTGCGGGGCCGCCGAAGCGCAGACCCTCTCCGTCGCGCAGGTTCACGGCCGCGGTCCCCCCTCTCGAACGCACCTCGTAACCGGTGGCGCCCTCGGGCGCGCGCACCAGCGCGGCGGCGACCGGGTCCCGGTCGTCGCGGCCCCCGGTGTGCAGGTGCACCGGGTTCCACGAGCCCAGGCCGTCGGCGGTCTCGAAGCGGACCGCCGCGTCGGCCTCTCCGGGGTCACCGGTGACGGCCACCATGTCGAAGCGCAGGTCGGGGCGGACCAGTCCGTGTGAGGCGGAGGGCTCCGCCAGCACGCGGGGGACCGTGCGGTCGCCGCCGGTGTCGGCCAGTGCGGGGCGGGCGGAGGTGAGCGCGGTGCCCAGCGCGGTCAGTCCCGCAGCGGCGGTGGCACCGGCCAGGAGGGTACGCCTTCGCATCGTGTGTCCGTTCTCTCGGATCGGGCGGGGGCCCTGAGGGTGGGAACGCGCACACCCTGACACAGGGCCGTGAGCCGCGCCACCAACGGCACGTCCGAATATGTGGCGAAGGCACCCCCTGTTATCAGAAAGGGCTGCTGATGCCGTATGGTGCGATGTTTTTCCTGCGAAGAAAGGAACATACGGGGTGGGGGAGTACATGGACGCGGGCCACGACCTGCGCCACCACGGTGACGCCGAGGTCGGCGGCGGGCTGCTCGACCTGGCCGTCAACGTGCGGGGCCGGACGCCGCCCGCCTGGCTGGGGCGGCTCCTCGCCGACTCGCTGACCGGCCTGGGCGCCTACCCCGACCCCTCCCGCGCGCGGAAGGCGGTCGCCCGGCGCCACGGACGGGAGCCGGGCGAGGTCCTGCTCACCGCCGGGGCGGCCGAGGCCTTCGTCCTCCTGGCGCGGGTCCTGAACCCCCGGCGGGCGGTCGTCGTGCACCCCCAGTTCACCGAGCCCGAGGCCGCCCTGCGCGCCGCCGGGCACGCCGTGGACCGGGTGCTGCTGGAACCGGACTTCACCCTCGACCCCGCACTGGTCCCCGAGGACGCCGACCTGGTCGTGGTGGGCAACCCGACCAACCCGACCTCCGTGCTCCACCCCGGACCGGTCCTGGCCGGGCTGGCCCGCCCCGGGCGCGTGCTGGTCGTCGACGAGGCCTTCGCCGACTGCGTTCCCGGCGAAACGGAGTCGCTGGCCTCCCGCGGGGACCTGCCGGGCCTGGTGGTGGTGCGCAGCCTCACCAAGACCTGGTCCCTCGCCGGGCTGCGCGCCGGCTACCTGCTCGCCGAACCCGACCTGGTGGCCAGGTTCTCCGAGGCACAGCCCCTGTGGTCGGTGTCCACGCCCGCCCTGGTCGCGGTGGAGGCGTGCTGCAGGCCGGAGGCCCTCGCCGAGGCCGACGCCTGGGCGACGTCCCTGACCGAGCACCGCGACGACCTCGCCGCGGGCCTGCGGAACCTGGGCCTGCGGGTGGTCCCGGGAGCCCGGGCCTCGTTCCTGCTGGTAGCGGACCCTGAGGCGGACCGGCTGCGGGCCCGCCTCAGGGAAGGGGGGATCGCCGTCCGGCGCGGTGACACCTTTCCCGGCCTCGGCCCGGAGTGGTTCCGGGTGGCGGTCCGCGAACCCGCCGTCCACCGGGTCCTGACGGACGCGCTGGGGGAGTTGCTCGACCGGTGAGGCGCGTCCGCGTACGGGGGCCGTGCGCGCGGACGACCGCCGGAGCCAGCGCGCGTTCCCGGGGTTCCCGGCCGCCGCGCCGTCTGGACCGGGCCCGTCGCCGGGGCCGGAGCACGCCCGCAGGGTTCCCGGCCTCGGCCGTGTTTCCCGAGCCTGGCCGTTCCCGGAGCCAGCGCGCACCCGCTCGGTCTCTGGCACAGTTGGTGATGACTCGGAAGCTCCGGCGACCGGGTCGGCACCGGCCGCCCCGGGTCCGCGGGACCCGTGCGGGCGGCACGGAAGCGGCGGACTACGCTTACCGGTCTATGCCGGACGAGGCGGAGACGGGCCCGTCACAACACCTCTTGCGTGGAGCGATCATGACCAGAGACGACCGCGAGGACGCCCGGCGCGGCGAGGAGGGCGGAGCCGAGCCGTCCCGCTGGAAGGGCGGCAGACCCGCCTCGGGAACCGGTCCCCGCCTCGGCGGCCTGTTCGACGGGCTCCCCGAGAGCGGGCGCGGCGCCCGGGCCCAACCCCCGCGCGGCTCCTCGGGCACGGCCAACCCGTTCCGGCAGCGGCCCCGGCCCCCCGCGCCGGCCGACCCCGCGCCACGGGTCCCCTCCGCCCCGGTCTCGCCCTACGGCGCGCTTCCCCTGGACATCCCCCCGGCCCCGCGACCGGAGGCCGAGCCGACGGTCGAGCTCGCGGCGGACGCGCCGTCGCCGACCGGGTCGCCGCACCGGCCCGACGTCATCCCCTTCCGCGGCGGCGAGCGCCCCGCCGGGAGCGATGCGGCCAGCCCGGGAGCCGTGCCGAGTCCGGTTCCCGGGAGCCCCGAGAGCCAGGCGGGCCCGGAGTGGACCGTTCCCTCCGCCGAGTCCGAACATCCGGCGGAGCCCAGCGGTCCGGCCGAGCCGGAGCCCCTGGCCGAGCCGGAGCCCTCGACGGCGCTCGCGGACGCTGCCGCGCTCGCGAGGTCGGCGGTGCTCGCGAAGGCGGCGCGCCCACAGGAGGCGGTGCCCGCGCACGGCACGACGACCGCCCGAGCCGCCGCACCCGCCCGCCCGGTCACGCCCGCACGTCCGGCCGTACCCGTCCGTCCAGCGGCGCCCGCCCGCCAGGGCGCCCCCGCCCAACCGCCGGCGCCCCCGCGCCCCGCCGAACCCGTGCACACCGCGGCGTCCGCGCACCCCGCCGCGCCCCCGAACACCGAGGTACCCGCCCGCCCGGACACGCCCGCACCCCCTGTGGCTTCCGCCCGCCCGGCCACGTCCGCGCCCCCCACGGGGCCTGCCCGCCCGGCTGCTCCCACCCGTCCGGCGGTACCCGCACGCCCGGCTACGCACCCCGCCCGGACCGTCCGCCCGCCCGGGACCACCACCGACCCGGAGGAAGCGGGGGCCGGGGCCGCCGGAGCACCGACCACAGACCACGGACGCGCGGAACAGCACTCCGCGACCACCGAGCCGGAGCAGAGCATGCACGCACACGAACCATCCGAGCCCCTGCCCGGGCCCGCCGGGCCTCCTGTCCAGACCGCCCCCGAGCCCGCGGCCGCGTCCACCGCCCAGGCTCCCGAGCGGGCCGGCAACGGCTCCGTCCACGCCTACGGCGAGGCCGAGCGCGCCGCCGTCTACCGGGCCATCCGCGAACGCCGCGACGTCCGGACGGGCTTTCGGCCCGACCCCGTGCCCCACGACGTGCTCATCCGCGTCCTGGAGGCCGCCCACCAGGCCCCAAGCGTCGGCGACTCCCAGCCCTGGGACTTCCTGGTCATCGAGGACCCCGGCCTGCGCGCCCGCGTGGGCGACCTCGCCGCGGCCGAGCGCGAGGACCACGCCCACGCACCGCCGGGCGTCCGCGCCCGCGCCTTCGCCGGACTCAAGGCCGAGGCGGTCCTCGACGCGCCCCTCAACATCGCCGTCACCGTCGACCCCACACGGGGAGGACGGCACGCCCGGGGCCGCCACGCCCGCCCCCTGAGCGCCGACCACGCCGCGGCGCTCGCCGTGGAGAACCTCTGGATCGCCGCGCGCGCCGAGGGGCTGGGCGTCGGCTGGCTCACCTTCGTCGACGAGCGCGACGTCGCCCGCGCCCTCGAACTCCCCGCCCACCTGGACGTGGCCGCCTACCTGTGCGTCGGCTACGTGGAGGAGTTCCCCGCCGAGTCCGAGCTCAGCCTCTCCGGCTGGGCCAGGGAGCGCCCCCTGTCCTGGGCGGTGCACCACGACCGCTACGGCCGCCGCGGTCTGCCCGGCCGGGAACCCACGAGCCTGCTGGAGGAGACCATCACCGCCGTCGGAGCGCTGGACACCCGCGCGATGGAGGAGGCCAGGGACCGCCAGGACCGGATGACCAAGCCGCCCGGCTCCCTCGGCTTCCTGGAGGAGGTCTCGGTCCAGCTGGCCGGGATCTCCGGGCAGTGCCCGCCGCCGATCCCCGACCCGGCCGCCGTCGCCGTGTTCGCGGGCGACCACGGCGTGCACGCCCAGGGGGTGACCCACTGGCCCCAGGAGGTCACCGCCCAGATGGTGCACAACTTCCTGGAGGGCGGCGCCGTCGTCAACGCCTTCGCCGCCCAGGTCGGCGCCGAGGTCACCGTCGTGGACGTCGGCGTGGCCGCGGACCTGCCCCGTGCCCCCGGCCTGCTGGCCCGCAAGGTCGCGCGCGGCACCGCCGACCTCACCCAGGGGCCAGCGCTCACCCGCGAGCAGACCCTCCAGGCCCTGGAGTGCGGCATCGAGGTCGCCCGCGACCTGGTCTCCGCGGGCAACCGCTGCCTGGTCACCGGCGACATGGGCATCGCCAACACCACCCCGGCCGCCGCCCTGGTGTGCGCCTTCACCGGAGCCGACCCCGCGCACGCCACGGGACGGGGCACCGGTGTGGACGACGCCGTGTACGCCCACAAGGTCGACGTGGTGCGCCGTGCCCTGGCCGAGCACCCCGTCGACCCGGCCGACCCCATCGGCACCCTGGCCGCCCTGGGCGGCCTGGAGCACGCCGCCCTGGCGGGGTTCGTGCTCGGCGGCGCGGCCCTGCGCGTCCCGGTGCTGCTGGACGGGGTCATCGCCGGATCGGCCGCCCTGGCCGCCGCCGCGATCTCCCCGGAGGCCCTCAGCGCCTGCTTCGCCGGGCACCGCTCCAGCGAGCCCGGGCACAGCCTGGCCCTGGAGCACCTGGGCCTGCGCCCCCTGGTCGACCTGGAGATGCGCCTGGGCGAGGGCTCCGGAGCGCTGCTGGCACTGCCGCTGCTCCAGAGCGCGGCGCGTGTCCTGCACGACGTCGCCACCTTCGACGACGCGGGCGTCTCCACCGCCCCCTGACCTGGGGCGCCCCACCGTCCCCCGCCCGCACCGGCCCCCGGTGCGGGCGGGCTCACACCCCCGTTGCGGGACCCGTTTACACCCGCGTAATACCTCTTTGACAAGGTACTTTTGGAGCAATCGCCGAACTATCGCCGGCGGCTGGCGGTCCTCCTCCGCCAGCACCCCGCCGTCGTCGCCGGGGACCGGCACGGACGACCGAAGGGGCGCGACACATGACCTATCTCCTTGGTTTGCGCATGCGGGGACGCGACGTCCTCGTCGTCGGAGGGGGCAGGGTCGCCCAGCGGCGCGTCCCCGTGCTCATCGAGGCCGGGGCCCGCGTCACCCTCGTCTCCCCCGAGGCCTCGGCGGCCCTGGAGGACCTCGCCTCGGCCGGACGCCTCACCTGGCACCGGCGGCCCTACGCCCCCGGCGACGTCGCGGGCCCGGACGCCCCCGCCCACTGGCTCGTGCACGCCGCCACCGACGACCCCCGCGTCAACGCCGCCGTCGCCGAGGAGGCCGAGAACGCCCGCGTGTGGTGCGTGCGCGCCGACGACCGCCACGCCTCCTCCGCCTGGACCCCCGCCAGCGGCAGCGCGGCCGGGGTCACCGTGGGCGTCGTCGCCTCCGGAGACCCCCGCCGCTCGGCCGGACTGCGCGACGCCGTCGTCGACGGCCTCGCCGACGGCACCCTCGACGCCCGCCGCGGACGCGAGCGCCTGCGCGGCGTCGCGCTCGTGGGAGGAGGTCCCGGCGACCCCGGCCTGATCACGGTGCGGGGACAGCAGCTCCTCTCCCAGGCCGACGTGGTGGTGGTCGACCGGCTCGCCCCCACCTCCCTCCTGGACCGCCTGCCCGCCGACGTCGAGATCGTCGACGCCGCCAAGATCCCCTACGGCCGGTCCATGACCCAGGAGGAGATCAACGCGACCCTGGTCGACCGCGCCGGACGCGGGAAGTTCGTGGTGCGGCTCAAGGGCGGCGACTCCTTCCTCTTCGGCCGCGGCGGCGAGGAGGCCGCCGCCTGCGCCGCCGCGGGGATCCCCGTCATCGCCGTGCCCGGTGTGACCAGCGCGCTCGCCGCCCCGGCCAGCGCGGGCATCCCCGCCACCCACCGCGGCGTGGCCCAGGACCTGCACATCGTCTCCGCGCACGTGCCCCCCGGGGACGGGCGCTCCACGGTCGACTGGGCCGGACTCGCCCGCGCGGGCGGTACCGTCGTCGTCCTCATGGGGGTGGAGCGGATCGAGGCGATCGCCGAGGCCCTCGTCTCCCACGGCAGATCCGCCGACACCCCCGTGGCGGTGGTACAGGAGGCCACACTGCCGGGGCAGCGGACCGTCACCGGTACGCTGGCCACCATCGCCGCCGCGGCCCGATCGGCCGGAGTGCGGCCCCCCGCGGTGGTGATCATCGGAGAAGTGGTCAAAACAGCGCGGGATCTTGACATACTGCACACGGGAAACCAGTTCGAGACCCGTCGACTGGCGACCGGGCGCGATCTCCAGTGAGACCTCCGCCCGCGGCGTACGTCGCTCCGCGGCGGGAACCGTCAGCACCGATGAGGAGGGCACCCCGATCATGACCCGGCCGTCGGCCGCACCGGGGACCAACGGTCCCGGCGCTCCGGACCGGTTCGGAACCGGACCGGCCGCCACCTCCGAACAGCCCGCCCAGGGCTCCGCACCCGCGCGCGAGGCGGACACCGAGGCCGTCGGCGCCCGACGGGGGCCCACCGTGCCGCTCGCCGCCGGACCGGCCAAGCACCGCGCCCCCCAACCCGAAGAGAACCACTTCGAACAGGTCCTGGAAGCACTGCGCAAGCACATCCGGGACCTGGAGTTCGCCGAGGGCCTGCCCAGTGACGAGGAGGGCCGCGCCCTCCAGGCGGACGTGCTCGCCCAGCTCTCCGACTACGTCCTGCCCCGGGTCCGCCGCCCCGACATCCCGCTGCTGATCGCGGTCGCCGGATCCACCGGAGCGGGCAAGTCCACCCTGGTCAACAGCCTGGTCGGCGAACAGGTCACCACCACGGGCGTGCGCCGCCCCACCACCAACAGCCCCGTCCTGGCCTGCAACCCCGCCGACGTCGACTGGTTCAGCGAGGCCTCCTTCATCCCCTCCCTGCCGCGCGTGCGCCAGCAGGGCCTGGCCATGCCGGGCAAGGACGGCATGCTCGTGCTCGCCGCCACCGAGGCCATGCCCCCGGGCGTGGCCCTGCTCGACACCCCCGACGTCGACTCCGCCGTCGCCGCGCACCACGAGTTCGCGGCCAAGTTCCTCGACGCCGCCGACCTGTGGGTGTTCGTCACCACCAGCAGCCGCTACGCCGACGCGCGCGTGTGGGAGTTCCTCCAGGTCGCCCGCGACCGCGACACCTCCCTGGCCGTCGTGCTCTCCCGGGTGCCGCGCAGGGGCAGGCGACAGCTCCTGGACCACTTCGGCGCGATGCTGGAGGCCAACGGCCTGGGCGCGGCCGCGCGGTTCGCCATCCCCGAGACCGACCAGATCCGGGGCGAGCGCTTCACCTCCAACGTCGCCGACCACATCCGCGACTACCTGGCGGAGGTCGCGGGCGAGGCCGAGCAGCGCGACCGCGTCTCACGGCGCACCTTCATCGGCGTCATCGACAGCTTCCGGACGCGGGTGCCCGAACTGGCCCGCCAGGTGGAGGCGCAGATCGAGACCGGCCGCACCCTCACCGCCGCCGTCGACGACTCCTACGCCGCCGCCCGCGACCGCGTCGACACCAGCCTGGCCGACGGCTCCCTGCTGCGCGGATCGCTGCTGGCCCGCTGGCAGGAGGTGGCGGCCGGGGGAGAGCTCACCAGGAGCCTGCGCCCGCGCGGCAGGCGCACGCGCCTGGGCGGCCGCGCCGAACAGGCAGAGCGCGGCCAGCGGGTCGGTGCCCTGGAGCGCGCCATCCGCGACGGCCTGGAGGCCCTGGTGGTCTCCACCTGCGAACGCGCCTCCGACGAGGTCGAGCGCAGGTGGCGCGAGGTCCCCGGCGGCGGCGACCTCGCCTCCAAGGCCCTCAACCAACCCGGCACCGGCCTGCTCTCACAGCAGATCCGCCAGGAGATCACCGAGTGGCAGCGCGGCGTCGCCGAGATGACCACCGCCAGCGGCGCCACCAAGCGCTCCGTGGCGCGGTTCGTCACCTTCGACCACGACGTCGTCGCCCTGGTCCTGATCATCGACCTGCTCGGTTACGAGCGGTCCCGCTCCGGAGGCGGCGCCCACGCGGCCGAGGCCTCCGGCCCTTCCCCGCAGCGCCTGCTCAAGGGGCTGTTCGGCGCCCAGTCACTGCGTAGCATTGGCGCAGCGGCACGGGACGACCTGCGCCAGCGCGTCCAGGGCCTGCTCGACCGCGAGCGCGTGCCCTTCGACAGCGCCCTGGCGTCTGCCGCGATCCCGTCCGAGGACACCGCCGTCCAGCTCTACCAGGCCACGTACAACCTTGAGATTGCACGATGACGACTCAATGGAACCCCGCGCAGGCGCACGGGGAGCCCGGTGCGCACGCCCGCGCCGAGGACGAGGACCGCGAGAGCGGACAGAGCGCGTCCGGCGCCGGTGACGACGGGCGCCCCCGCGGCGACGAGGCGTCCGGGCCCTGGCGCGGGTACACCATGCCGGTGCCCGAGCACCCCGACCACGCCGTGTCCGAGGCGGGCTCCGAGGATCCCGCCTACGACGGCATCGCGGCCTACCCCGACCCCTCGGGCGCCGGGGCTCCGCACCGGGGCGTCCAGAGCGACCAGGGCGCTCCGCGCGGTACGGACGCGGAGCCGGAGGGCCCGGCGCCGTCCCCCGCCGCGCAGCGGCGCTCTGGGCGCCACGCGCGGTCCCTCGCCGACAGGGAGCGCGAGGCGGTCCGCCGTCCCGCCGAGGACCACCACGAGGACCCCGACGGACTCGCCGGATGGGTGGGCAGCCTCGCCGAGGCCGCCGACGACACCCGTATCGCCGGGCGCGCCACCGGCGCCTTCCCGGTCGTCGGCCAGCAGCCCGAGGACGGGGGCGAGGACCAGGCGCCGCCCCGTGCGCGGGAGACCTCCCCGGAACCGGGTGAGCACGAGGCGTCCGAGGAGCCCGCGCCGACCGGATCCGGCGCCGCGGAGGGGATCGAGCCGCTGCCCCGCCGCGTCCCCGGCCCCTCCGCGGTCTCCGGGGCCTTCCGCGCCGTGGGCGCCGACACCGCCGCCGACGCGGAGGAGGACGAGGAGTACCGTCCCACCACCCACGACACCTGGCACTCCACCCGCTCCACCACCCGGGCCGAGCTGATCGAGCGCCTGGACGCGCTGTCCACCCTCACCGAACTGGGCCGCGACGACCTGCCGCAGGAACTCGTCGCCCGGTCCACCCAACTGCTCGACCACGCCGGGGCACGGCTGCGGCTGTCGGGCGACCACACCGTGGTCGCCCTGGCGGGCGGTACCGGCAGCGGCAAGTCCTCGCTGTTCAACGCCCTGTGCGGGCTCCAGCTGTCGCAGACCGGCGTCACCCGGCCCACCACCTCCAAGGCGCACGCCTGCGTGTGGGGCCACGAGGGGGCCGACGCCCTCCTGGGCTGGCTGGGCGTCCCGACCCGCTACCGCCACTCGCGCACCAGCGTCCTGGACACGGGCAACTCCGAGCTGACCGGCCTGGTCCTGCTCGACCTGCCCGACCACGACTCCGTCCGCAGCATGCACACCGCCGAGGCCGACCGCCTCATCGGCTCGGTCGACCTGCTGGTGTGGGTGCTCGACCCGCAGAAGTACGCCGACGCCGCGGTGCACCACCGCTACCTGGCCCAGATGGCCGGGCACGGCGCGGTCACCGTCGCCGTCCTCAACCAGGTCGACAAGGTCGAGCCCGCCGAGCTGGAGGAACTGCTCACCGACCTGCGCCGCCTGCTGGAGACGGAGTCGGGGGTGCACCCGCGGGTGATCACCACGTCCACGCTCACCGGCCAGGGCATCCGCGACCTGCGCGAGTTCCTCGCCGAGACGGTGCGCGAGCGGCGCGCGCTGGTGGACCGGCTGGCCGCCGACCTGGACCAGGTGGTCGAGCCCTTCGGGGAGTTCCAGGGCGAGGGCGCGGTGCCCGAGGCGGTCCCGGCCCAGGTGCGCGCCCGCGTCCAGGAGGGACTGGCCAACGCGGCCGGTGTGGCGGCGGTCGCCGACGTCACCGAGACCAACGACGTCCGGCGCGGCAGACGCCAGGTCGGCTGGCCGGTGGCCCGCCGCTCGCTGCGGCTGGGCAAGGACCCGCTCGCCGCGGTCCAGCTGGACTTCCTGCGCCGCGACAGCGGCAGCGGTGTGGGCGGCCCGGTGGACGCGCACGAGGCCGAGCTGGAGACCGCGCTGGGCGAGGCCGCCGACAGTGTCTCGGAGGGCATGCCCCCGATGTGGCGCCGCCGCATGCGCGCCGTGGCCCGCGGCGCCGTTCCCGAGCTGCCCGCCGAACTGGGGCAGGCCGTGGCCGGGGCGGTCGGCGATCCCGACCGGAGCCCGTCGTGGTGGAAGGTCGCCCGTGCGGCCCAGTACGCGCTGCTCGCGGTCGCGGGCCTGGGCCTGGCCTGGGCCGTCGTGACCCTGTCGAGCTGGCTGGGCGGCGGCATCACCGGCCTGGTGGTGTTCGACGACCCGGTGTTCGCCGCCTACTCCGGCGTCCTGGTGGTCGCGGCCCTGCTGGTGGGGTGGCTGACCGGGGTGGGCTGCGGCAACCTCGTCGAGGTGGCCGCGGTCCAGCGCCGCGAGGACGTGGAGCGCACGGCCTCCGCCCGGGTCCGGGAGATCACCGGGCTGCGCGTCGTGGAGCCCCTGGAGGCCGAACTGGCCAGGTACCGGGCGTTCCGGGCGGCCTACGAGGTGGCCAGGACGGCGGACTGACCCCGGGGTCCGGAGGGGCGCTGACGCCCCGACCGGAGCCCCACCGCGTTTCCGAGGCCGGGGACGGGCGGCACCGCGCCGCCCGTCCCCGGTGATCTTCACTCAGCTGTAACGGGTTCTAGACCCAGACAGTGCCGTTGTACATGTGTGCTCCTTGTAGTGAGTGCCGTGGGGGCCCAGGCGTTCGGGGTGTCAGGCGGTCGACACGCCGTGCCACGCAGTGGCTACCGTGGAGGGTCCCTACGGCAGGATGCCCTAGATCACCGCTGAGCCCAACCCCGTGAAAACCGGGTGCCTCGGCCGTAAGCCGTTACCCATGGAGATCACACAATCAGCAATTAAGTTATTACCCAACGTAATGTAAAGTGGAGCGTGTTGCGGGACTGACGTGCCGCACCGCTGTCGGGCTCCGACACCCCGTTGTCGTAACCGACTGGCACCGTAAGGGAACGCGCGGCGAAACAACCCCGTCGAAGGGAGAACCGTGGGAGGCGGTGGACCCATCAGAGGCGGGTGTAGGAGTCGGACGGTGGAGAGCGATGTGAGGAGGGAGGCGCAACGGTGAGCATCTCTGAGAAGCCGATCGCGCCGGCCGGGCGTCCTGAGGACGAACGTCCGCGCTGGCCGATCCTCCAGCAGCCACGCGGACTGATCGTCTACATGGCTCTGCTCGTGTCCGCGACGCTGTTCCTGTTCGGAGGCGCGGTGGCGCTGACCGCCCCCGCGGTGATGGACCTGGTCACCCTGGTCGCGCTGCTGACGGGCGCCGTGCTCTGCGTGGAGGCGGGCCGCCGCCTCGGCACGCCGGCCGGGATCAACCGGGACTTCCTGGGGGCCTGGTGGTTTCCGGCGGTCCTCCTGCTGCCGCCGCTGTACGCGCTGATCCTCCCGGTGCCCGTCTTCCTGATGCTCCAGTACCGCACGCGCCGGGCGCTGCTCCACCGGCGGGTGTTCAACGCCGCCTCCATCGCCCTGTCCGGGTTCCTGGCCTCGGTGACCTGGCACTCGATCTGGGGCGGCGGCCTCGTCGACGGGCTCAGCGGCACCCCCGGCGCGCACGAGTACCTGACCACGGGCCCCGGCGTGCTCGTCGCCGTGCTGTGCTGCACGGGGTTCACCGTCCTCAACAACCTGCTCGTCGCGGTGGCCGCGCGGATCAGCAGCGGCCCCGGGCACACCCTGCGGCCCATGTGGGACCGCGAGGCCCTCATCGTGGACGCCGTCGAGTTATGTGTCGGCGTCACCGTCGCCATCCTCGCGCACCTGTCGCTGTTCCTGCTGGTCATCGCGGTCCCCCCCGTGCTGCTGCTCCAGCGCAGCCTGATGTACCAGCAGCTCCAGATGGCGGCGCGGACCGATCCCAAGACCGGCCTGCTCAACGCCCCCACCTGGGAGCAGGAGGCGTCGGTGGAGATCGCCAGGGCCCGCTCCTCGCGGGGCAGGGCGGCGGTGCTGATCATCGACATCGACCACTTCAAGAGGGTCAACGACAACCACGGGCACCTGTTCGGCGACCAGGTGCTGCTCGGCGTGGCCACCACCATCGCCCAGCAGCTGCGCCAGTCCGACCTGCTCGGCCGGTTCGGCGGAGAGGAGTTCGTGGTGCTGCTGCCCGGCTCCGACACCGCCGAGGCCTGGCGGGCCGCCGAGCGCCTGCGCTCCCAGGTGGGACGCATGGAGATCGCGGTGGACGACGTGCCGGTGTCCATCACCATCTCGATCGGCGCGGCCGTCATCGGCGACCACGGCAACGACCTGGTGGAGCTGCTCACCGCGGCCGACCTCGCGCTCTACCGGGCCAAGGAGACCGGCCGCAACCGCGTGTGCCTGCCCGCCGGGCGCACCGGGAGCGGCGGCAAGATCCCGGGGCCGCGGGGAGGCGAGATCTCCGGTCAGACGGATCCCAAGGACCCCACCGAGCACACCGAACTTCCGTGACCCGCGGTTTCGTGGTCCGGCGGAGTTGTCCACAGCGCGAAGAAGGGCGTTGCGCCCGAACCGTCGGATCACGCACCGTGAAGATATGCACTCTGACCAGCCGCACCACTCCCTCGGCCCCTCCGACCCCCGACGCCCCCTCGACTCCGCGCGGGCTCCCGACCGTCCCGCCCCGTCCGACCGTTCGACCGCGCCCGGGCGCTCCCCGGGCGAAGGCGCCCCCGTTCCCCCGCCCCGGAGCCCCGGCGGGCCGGGGCCGACCGGCCCCGCGGCGGCGGGCGCGGCCCTCACCCTCACCAACCCGACCGACATCATCGCGACCCTGCCCTACCTGGTGGGCACGCCGCCCGATCCGGGGATCGTGGTCCTCGCCGTGCGCGACAAGGGCGTGCACTCGGCGTTCTGCGCGGACCTGGAGCGCCTGGCCGCCTCCGGCGACCCGTTGGAACGCGCGGTCGTCCCCGTGGACATGGCCGTCGCTGAGGGCTGCACCGCCCTGGTGGCCGTGGCCTACGGGCCGCCCGAACGGGTCACGCCCTACGTGGACGGGATCCTGTCCGCCGCCCGGAGCCGCGGCCTGACCGTCGTCGACGCCCTGCGGGTCACCGGCGGCCGGTACTGGTCCTACACCTGTGCCAGGGCCGACTGCTGTCCGGTGGAGGGGACCGTGGTCAACGTGGACCGCTCCACCGTCCCGGCCAGCGCGGTCCTGCACGGGATCGTCCCGGTCCAGCCGCTCTCCGGGGTCACGGCCGAGATCGAGCGGGTGCGGGAGGTGCTGCGGCCCGTGCACGGTTCCGAACGCGCCGCGATGGACGTGGTCGCCGAGGAGGTGCAGGCGCGCGCCCGACGGCTCCTGGAACAGGGGATGCGGGGCTCGCTCACCGACCGCGGTCTGAGCGCCGTGCTCGCGGCGGTGCGGGCCGAACGGGCGGGCCGGGGCGTCACCGACCGGGAGGAACTGGCCTGGCTGGGGGTCTACCTGGGTGAGATCCGGGTGCGTGACGAGGCGTGGGCGCGCATCACCGCCGAGGCGGCCCCCGTGCACCAGGAACTGTGGGCCAGGGTCACCCGCCACCTGCCCCGGCACCAGCGCGCGGCGCCCGCCTCGCTGCTGGCGGTCGCCGCCTGGCAGCGCGGGGACGAGCCCCTGGCCGCCGCGGCGCTGGAGGTGGCCCTGGCCGCCGACCCCGGCTACTCCATGGCGGTGCTGATGAGCCGGGCCCTGGCCTGGGGGCTGCCCGTGGAGCGCTGGCGTGAGTTCACGCCCCGCTGGCTGCGGGCGAGGAGCCAGCGGCCGCAGGAGTGAGGGGACGCGGCCTTCGCGGGCGCGGCCGGGCCCGTCCGGCGGACCCCACCGCCCCGATCCGGCGGGACCCCTGTACGGAACCGGGTCCCACTCCCCGTGCGGAACGGGCCCCGCCTCGGCCGTGGGGCGGTGGCCTTGTGGCCGCGACGGAGGCCCCGGACCGGTCTCACCGCCCCGGGCCGTGGAGCCGCGGCCTTCTCGGTCGCGACCGCCGCCCGGAACCGGCTCCCGCGGGCCCGGGCCATGGCGGGGGCATTGGCCGCGACACCCTAGGCTTGGACTCATGCCGGAGTACATCTACACCATGAACAACGTGCGCAAGGCGCACGGCGACAAAGTCGTCCTGGACAACGTTTCGGGGTCGTTCCTGCCCGGAGCCAAGATCGGCGTCGTGGGCCCCAACGGTGCGGGTAAGTCGACGCTTCTGAAGATCATGGCCGGCATCGAGCAGCCGTCCAACGGCGAGGCGAGGCTCATGCCCGGTTTCACCGTCGGACTGCTCGCGCAGGAACCCCACCTCGACCCGGACAAGACCGTCCTGGAGAACGTCGAGGACGGCGTCGCCGAGACCAAGGCGATGCTGACCCGCTTCAACGAGATCGCCGAGCAGATGGCGACGGACTACTCCGACGACCTGCTCGAGGAGATGGGCAAGCTCCAGGAGCAGCTCGACCACCGGGGCGCCTGGGACCTGGACAGCCAGCTGGAGCAGGCGATGGACGCGCTGCGCTGCCCGCCCGGCGACGCCTCCGTCACCCAGCTCTCCGGTGGCGAGAAGCGCCGCGTGGCCCTGTGCAAGCTCCTGCTGGAGCAGCCCGACCTGCTGCTGCTCGACGAGCCCACCAACCACCTCGACGCCGAGAGTGTGAACTGGCTGGAGCAGCACCTGGCCAAGTACCCGGGCACCATCATCGCGATCACACACGACAGGTACTTCCTGGACCACGTCGCCACGTGGATCCTGGAGCTGGACCGGGGCCAGTTCTACCCCTACGAGGGCAACTACAGCGTCTACCTGGAGACTAAGCAGGCCCGCCTGAAGGTCGAGGGGCAAAAGGACGCCAAGAAGGCCAAGCGGCTCAAGGACGAGCTGGAGTGGGTCCGCTCCAACGCCAAGGCCCGCCAGACCAAGAGCAAGGCCCGCCTCCAGCGCTACGAGGAGATGGCCGCCGAGGCCGACAAGACCCGCAAGCTGGACTTCGAGGAGATCCAGATCCCGCCGGGCCCGCGCCTGGGCAACACCGTGGTCGAGGTCAAGAACCTCACCAAGGGCTTCGGCGACCGCGTGCTCATCGAGGACCTGAGCTTCTCGCTGCCGCCCAACGGCATCGTCGGCGTCATCGGCCCCAACGGTGTCGGCAAGACGACGCTGTTCAAGATGATCGTCGGCGAGGAGACCCCCGACCAGGGCAGGATCAACGTCGGCGAGACCGTCGAGATCTCCTACGTCGACCAGTACCGCGGCCGCATCGACGACACCAAGAACGTCTGGGAGACCGTCTCCGACGGCGAGACCTTCATCCAGGTCGGCAAGGTCGAGATCCCCAGCCGCGCCTACGTCGCCGCGTTCGGCTTCAAGGGCTCCGACCAGCAGAAGCCGTCCGGTGTGCTCTCCGGCGGTGAGCGCAACCGCGTGAACCTGGCGCTCACCCTCAAGCAGGGCGGCAACCTGCTGCTCCTGGACGAGCCCACCAACGACCTGGACGTGGAGACCCTCGGCTCGCTGGAGAACGCGCTGCTGGACTTCCCCGGCTGCGCCGTGATCACCTCCCACGACCGCTGGTTCCTCGACCGCGTCGCCACGCACATCCTCGCGTGGGAGGGCGACGCCAACTGGTACTGGTTCGAGGGCAACTTCGAGTCCTACGAGAAGAACAAGGTCGAGCGCCTGGGCCCGGACGCCGCGCGCCCGCACGCGGTCACCCACCGCAAGCTCACCCGCGACTGACCGGCCGGGGCCGAGCGCCCCGCGCCGAGCGGTGCCCAGGGCCCGCGGCCGGATCCCCGATCCTGCCGCGGGCCCTCGCGCTCCCGCGCCCCGGCGGACGACTCGTCCGGGCCGGGGCGGTCGCATACCCTGGTGGCGATGACTTCCGCGCGCGATTCCCAGCAGAGCGCGGGCGACGAGCCCGTGCAGATGACGTTCTACGAGGCCGTGGGCGGTGAGGAGACCTTCACCCGCCTGGTCCGCCGCTTCTACGAGGGGGTGGCCGACGACCCCGTGCTGCGGCCCATGTACCCCGAGGAGGACCTCGGCCCCGCCGAGGAGCGCCTGCGCCTGTTCCTCATCCAGTACTGGGGCGGCCCCCGCACCTACAACGAGCAGCGTGGCCACCCCCGGCTGCGCATGCGGCACGTGCCGTTCCGCATCGGCGTCGCCGAGCGCGACCTGTGGCTCACGCACATGCGCGCCGCCGTGGACTCCCTGGACCTGCACGAAGCCCTGGAGCGCCAGCTCTGGGAGTACATGGTCATGGCGGCGCACAGCATGGTCAACGTGCCCGAGGAGACCACCGCTCCCGAGGTCGCCAACCCGACCCGGGTCTCGGTGTCCGCCAAGGGCGACGACGGGGACGACGGCGAGGCCGTCACCATCTCCCTCAAGTGATCCGAGGCGACACGGCCGCCGGGACCGGGCCGCCCGGTCCCCGCGGCGCTCAGGCGTAGTCGGCGAGGAAGGCGCGCTCGACCTCGTTGAGCCGCCGGGCGCGCTGCGTGGGCACGTCGAAGCCGACCAGCACCGTCCTGGCCCGCAGGTACACCGTGGTCTCGTCCCGGATCTCGTAGGCCAGCGTGAAGCTGGCGTTGCGCACCTCGGTCACCCACAGCTCCACGCGCACCGGCTCGGAGCGGGGCAGCAGCGGGGCCGCGTAGTCCGCCTCCTGGCGGGCCACCACCATGGCGCCGAAGACCTCGTCGCCCTCGACGGCACCGCCGTAGCGCAGGAAGGACACCCGGGCGTCCTCCAGGTAGGTCAGCATCCGCACGTTGTTGACGTGGTGCTGCGGGTCGAGGTCGGCGTAGCGGACCTGCGCGAGGTGCACGTGCCTCCGGGGCTCGGCCGTCCGGGTGTCGGCGGCTCCGGTCTCGGTCTGTGTCACGTCCGGATCCTCTCGCGCTGTTCTCCTGGGGGGCGGTCCCCTCGATTGTCTCAACGCTTCGCGGAGGAACGGGCGTCCCCCGGTGCCCGCCCCCTGTGTTGTTGCTCTCGCGGGGGCGGACACCGGGGAGGGGACCTCAGTCCACGCGGAGCCCCAGGTAGTGGGCGAGGAAGGCCAGCTGCTCGGAGTTGAGCGCCACACTGCGGCTCACCGACCGCGAGCTGTGGCCCACCTCCGACTCCCGGCGCAGCAGGATCGGCCGCTCCTCGGGCGCGGCCCCCGTGGCGTGCTGCATCAGCGCGCACAGCTTGCGCGCGTGCAGCGGGTCCACGCGGGTGTCGTTGTCGAACACGGTGAACAGCGTCGCCGGGTAGCGGGTGCCCTCGCGCACGTTGTGGTAGGGCGAGTACCCCAGCAGCCACCCCAGCTGCTCGGGGTCGTCGGCGGTGCCGTACTCGACGTTCCACAACTGGCCCAGTCCGAACCGCTCGTAGCGGACCATGTCCAGCAGCGGGGCCGAGCAGACCGCGGCGGTGAACAGGTCCGGCCGCTGCGTGACCATGGCCCCCACCAGCAGTCCGCCGTTGCTGCCGCCCATGACGGCCAGCTGCCCGGGGTCGGTCACCCCGGTGGCGACCAGGTGCTCGGCCGCCGCCGCGCAGTCGTCGAAGACGTTCTGCTTGTCGGCGAACATGCCCGCCCGGTGCCACTCCTCGCCCTCCTCCAGTCCGCCGCGCAGGTTGGCGATGGCGTACACGCCGCCCGCGCGCACCCAGGCCAGCGCCACCGCCGAGTAGGCGGGAGTGAGGGAGATGCGAAAGCCCCCGTAGCCGTACAGGATGGTCGGCCGCGGTCCTTCGGCGGGCGCCTGGGGCGAGACCACGAGCATGCGCACCGCCGTGCCGTCTCGGGAGGTGTAGGTGACCTGCTCCACCCGCACGTCGGGCAGGTCGATGTCACCGGGGGCGTCGGCCCACAGCGACACCTCGCCCGAGAGCGCGTCGTAGCGGTACACCGACGAGGGGTGGGTGTTGTCGGTGTAGCCGAACCACGCCTCGTGCCCGCCCTCGGGGCGTTCGAGCAGCCCGGTCACGGTGCCCAGGCCGGGCATGTCCAGCCCGCCCAGGAGTTCGCCGGTGGCCAGGGCGTGCCGGGTGATCTCGCTGACGGCGTGGCGGCTGCGCGAGACCAGCAGTTCGGGCCGCTCCATCCCGGGGCCGTCCAGGACCGCGTACCCCTCCAGCACCGCCTCGGGGTCCTCCGGGACCAGAGTGGTCCAGTTCCCGTAGCCGGGGTCGGCGGGGTCGGCCACGCACAGGCGTCCGCGCGGGGCGTCCCGGTCGGTGAACAGGTACAGGCGCCCGTCCCGGCCCACGTGCGGGTACAGGGAGGCGTCCACGCCCTCCTGGAAGGGGACCAGGCGCGGCGCGTCCAGGCCGCCGTCGGACAGGTCGGCGATCCACGCGTCGGTGGCCGCCGAGGTGCCGCGGTTGGCCAGCAGCACCAGCCAGCGCCCGTCCCGGCTCACGACCGGGGTGAAGTACTCGGTCTTGTCGCGGCCCTCGCCGAAGACCAGGGTGTCCTGCTCGGCGGGGGTGCCCAGGCGGTGCAGGTAGACGCGGCGGTGGTAGCTCTCCTCACCCTCGGGCACCTGGTCCCGGGGGAGCCGGCGCACGTAGTAGAAGGCGGAGGAGTCGGGCAGCCACGCGATCGGGCTGTACCGGACCCGATCGACGGGTCCGTCCACCAGGTCTCCGCTGGCCACGTCCACGACGCGCAGCACCGACTCCTCGTCGCCGCCCTCGGAGAGCTGGTAGGCCAGGAGCGCGCCGGAGCGGTCGGGCTTCCAGGCGTCCAGTGTGGTCAGACCCTGGGGGTCGAGCGCCCCGGGGTCCACCAGCACCCGCTCGGGGCCGTCGCCGTCCTGGACGTAGAGCACACCGTGCTCCTGTTCGGCGGTGCGGCGGACGAAGAAGCGGCGCTCACCCCGCCACACGGGCGCCCCGACGCTTCCGGCGCCCAGCAGGGACCGCACCTGGTCGGCGAACCAGTTCCTTGTGGTGAACCGTGATGAGACCTCGGTGTACAGGGCGTCCTCCGCGGCAGCCCACTCCTTGGTCTGCGCCGAATCGCCGTCCTCCAACCACCGGTAGGGGTCACCGACCGTGTGACCGTGCAGGTTCTCGATGATGTCCAGCCGTGCGGCCTGGGGGTAGCGGAGTTCACGCATACTTCGCACCCTATCCACCGCCATCCACCCCGATGTGTCCGGCGCGGCGCCAGTGTGAAAAGGAGCGCCGCCAGCGCACAATGGAGCCGGGAAAAGGGGGAACACGCGGTTTCTGGGCGGCCCAGCGCAAATTGGGGTGGCGCCGGAGCGGTCCGACCACGCAAACTGAATGCGGGACGCAACTCGGCGGGACCACCGGGAGGTCCGTGTGGCAAGGCGTACGGAACCATCGATCCTCGGATCGGTGCACAGGGAGGTCTCCTGGCTGGCCGATCGGCTGGCCGGGGAGGAGACACGGCCGTCACAGACGACGGCTGGGGCGACGCGATGAGCGCCCGAAGCAGCCGGGAGGGTGGCACAGGCACCGCCCGCCGCCACGTGCTGCTGCTCAACGCCAGCTTCGAACCACTGACGACACTGCCCCTGCGCAGGGCGATCCTGCTCGTCCTGAGAGAGAAGGCGGAGGTCGTCCACCAGGACGACGCGGGCGCGATACTGCACTCGGCGACGCGCTCCTACGACGTGCCGTCGGTCATCCGGCTCCGACGCTACATCAGCGTCCCCTACAGCCGCAGAGTGCCCCTCACCAGGGTCGCCCTCATGCGGCGCGACAGGCACACCTGCGGATACTGCGGCAAGAAGGCCGAGACCATCGACCACGTCATCCCGCGCAGCCGCGGCGGCGCCCACGTGTGGGAGAACGTGGTCGCCGCGTGCAAGCCGTGCAACCACCGCAAGGCCGACAAGTTCCTGGACGAACTCGGCTGGGAGCTGCACGTGACCCCCAAGGTGCCCAAGGGGCCCCACTGGCGCCTGATCAACGGTGACCTCCACGGCGACCCCCAGTGGGAGCCGTACATGGCCCACCTGGCCGCCTGATCCGGCGGAGCCGGGACCTCGCGTCCCACCCGGCACCGCCGCCGACCCCGACCGCCCTCCGGCGCACGCGCCGGGGGGCGGTCGCGTGCTCCCTCGGCTCTTCCCCCGCTACGGTGCGGAACGTCCTCCATCTTCTGTCCAGACAGTCTAGACTGTAACCGGAGGTGGTTGCTGTGAGATGGCAGGTACAGGAACTGAAGCAGCGCACCAGTGAGGTGCTCCGTGCGGTGGAGAGTGAGGGCGACCAGATCATCACACGCCACGGGCGTGAGATCGCGGTACTGGTGGACATGGAGGAGTACCGCAGGCTGAAGGGGGAGTCCGGAGGTTTCAAGGAGCTTCTCGGTTCCGTGCCTCCGCTGGACGTGCTCGACGAGGTCCGTGCCCCGGATCTCGGGCGCGAGATCGACTGGGGCGAACGTTGAGCTTCCTCCTTGACACGAACGTCCTGTCCGAACTGCGTCGGCGCGAGCCGGACCCGGGGTTCCTGAGGTGGTGGGACGAGGTCGAGGACTCGGACCTGTACATCAGCGCACTCGTGGTGGGAGAGATCCGGCTGGGAGTCCGCAAACTGCACCACCGGGGCGACCGTTCCCAGGCGGAGCGGTTGTCCGACTGGCTCGACCGACTCGTCCGCGCCTACGGAGACAGGGTCGTCCCCGTGGACGTGGGAGTCGTCCTCGAATGGGCGCCGATGAACGTTCCGGATCGGATACCCGTGGTCGACGGTCTGATGGCGGCCACCGCCAAGCACCACGGGTGGACGTTCGTCACCCGTAACACCAAGGACGTCGCGAACCGTGGAGTGCGGCTCCTGAACCCCTTCACGGGATGAGCCGGGCGCGGTCGTATCCTGACCGCATGCCCAGATACGACTTCCGCTGCCGCGAGTGCGGCGACACCTTCGAGCTCTCCCGTCCGATGGCGCGGGCCGGTGACCCGGCGGCCTGCCCCCAGGGGCACGGCGACACGGTCCGGCTGCTGTCCACCGTGGCGGTGGGCGGACGCGCGTCCGCCCCCGCGCCCTCCGGTGGAGGGTGCTGCGGGGGCGGCTGCTGCTCCTGAGGGTGGGGCGGCCGCGCCGCCCCACCTCCCGGTCCGCTACTTCTCGACCTGGGACACGTCGCGCGCGGCGCCGGTCGAGGCCGAGGTCGCCATGGCCGCGTAGGCGCGCAGAGCCGCGGTCACCGGCCGCTGTCGGTCGCGCGGCCTGAACCGGCCCAGCTCCTTGAGCAGGCGCTCGCGGCGCGCGTCGAGCTCCTCCGCGGAGACCTCCAGCACGATGCCCCGGTTGGGGATGTCGATGCTGATGACGTCGCCGTCCTCCACCAGCGCGATGTCACCGCCCGCGGCGGCCTCGGGGGAGGCGTGGCCGATGGACAGCCCCGACGTGCCGCCGGAGAAGCGGCCGTCGGTGATGAGGGCGCACGCCTTGCCCAGGCCGCGGCCCTTGAGGAAGCTCGTCGGGTACAGCATCTCCTGCATGCCCGGACCGCCCTTGGGGCCCTCGTAACGGATGACCACCACGTCACCGGGCTCGATCCGCTTGTTGAGGATGCCGTCCACGGCGTCCTCCTGGGACTCGAACACCTTGGCCGGTCCGGAGAAGGTCCACAGCTCCTCCTCCACGCCCGCGGTCTTGACGATCGCGCCGTCCGGGGCGAGGTTGCCGAACAGCACCGCCAGGCCGCCGTCCTTGGTGTAGGCGTGCTCGACTGAGCGGATGCAGCCCTTCTCCCGGTCGGTGTCCAGGGTGTCCCAGCGGGTGTCCTGTGAGTAGGCCTTCGTGGTGCGCTTGCCGCCGGGGGCGGCGTGGAACAGCTCCACGGCCTCGGGTGAGACGGTGTCGGAGACGATGTCCCACTCGGCGATGAACTCGCCGACCGTCTTGCCGTGCACCGTGGGCAGGGAGGTGTCCAGCAGGCCGCCGCGGGCCAGCTCGCCCAGGATGGAGGGGATGCCGCCCGCCCGGTGCACGTCCTCGATGTGGTACTTCTCGGTGTTCGGCGCGACCTTGCACAGGCACGGCACCCGGCGCGAGACCGCGTCGATCTCGGGCAGGCCGAAGCCGACGCCCGCCTCGGTGGCCGCGGCCAGCAGGTGCAGGATCGTGTTGGTGGAGCCGCCCATGGCCACGTCCAGGGCCATGGCGTTGCCGAAGGCCTCGGGGGTGGCGATGGACAGCGGCAGGACGGAGGAGTCGTCGTCCTCGTAGTAGCGCTTGGCGGCCTCCACGACCAGGCGTCCGGCGTCCTCGTACAGGGCGCGGCGGGCGGTGTGGGTGGCCAGCACGGTGCCGTTGCCGGGCAGGGCCAGGCCGATCGCCTCGGTGAGGCAGTTCATCGAGTTGGCGGTGAACATGCCCGAGCAGGAGCCGCAGGTCGGGCAGGCGGCCTCCTCCATCTCGTCCAGCTCGGCCTGGGAGACGCTCTCGTCGGCCGCGGCGATCATCGGGTTGATCAGGTCCAGCTTGCGCACGGTGGTGGCGGTGCCGTCGACCACCGTGACCTTGCCCGCCTCCATGGGGCCGCCGGAGACGAACACCGTGGGGATGTTCAGGCGCAGCGCGGCCAGCAGCATGCCCGGGGTGATCTTGTCGCAGTTGGACACGCACACCAGGGCGTCGGCGCAGTGCGCGTTGACCATGTACTCGACCGAGTCGGCGATCAGCTCGCGGCTGGGCAGGGAGTAGAGCATGCCGCCGTGGCCCATGGCGATGCCGTCGTCCACGGCGATGGAGTTGAACTCGCGGGGGACGCCGCCCGCCTCGCGGACGGCGTTGGCGACGACCTCGGCCACCTCGCGCAGGTGGACGTGGCCCGGCACGAACTCGGTGAAGCTGTTGGCCACGGCCACGATGGGCTTGCCGAAGTCCTCGCGCTCCACACCGGTGGCGCGCATGAGGGCGCGCGCGCCGGCCATGTTCCTGCCGTGGGTGACGGTGCGTGAGCGTAGGGCTGGCATGGGGCGGGCTCCCATCGTTACGGGTGTTTCCCCTCGATGGTAGTCCTTCGTCGCACCGCTCTGGTCTCGTACTGGAAGACGGGCCATCCGGATCGTGAGACGCCCGTGGTGGGAAGGCCGGGCCGCGGCCGGGGCGCGGCCGGTGCGGGGGAGCGAGAAGCCCCTGGAAACAGGAGGGCCCGGGTGCCACGGCGCTGTGGTCCGTCCCGGGCCGGGGTGGCGTCAGGGGGGGGGTGGGGGCGTCTCAGTACCTGGGCGGCAGGGCCTTCATCGCGGCCTGGTAGATCTCCTCGATCTCCTTCTCGGTCAGGCGGTCCCGGCCGCTGCGCAGCCACTTGCGGACCTTGGTGCCGGTGATGATGTCCACGCCCCGCAGCCGGTGGCTGTCCCAGGGCATGCCGGGTCCGTAGATGGCCAGCGACGCGCGCACCTTGATCTCGCGCCCCAGTTCGGAGCTGATCAGGTCCTGCGCCCGCTTGGCCTCCTCCAGGGCCTCGTCGATGCGCTCGTTCTTGCTGAACCGCCCGTGGTAGAGCTTCTCCAGCTTGTTGCGCAGCGGCAGCCGCTTGTCCCACGACTCGGAGTCGATGGCGAACGCGCCCCGCCGGCCCACGATGAAGTGGTCGATCTGGCCGTTGCCGCCGGGCACCGCGCGCGCGTGCAGGACGCGGTAGCCGAGCTGCTTCATCACCTTGAGCTGCGCCTCGGTCTTGCGCTGGGCCGCCGAGGGCTTGCGCCAGCGCGGGATCTCCGACTCGCGCCGGGAGGCGTACACCATGATCCCGGCCAGGGTGAGGACGCCGAAGGTGACGCCGATCCGCCAGTCGGAGGTGAGCAGGCCGATCAGGACGGCCACCACGGCGGCGCCGCCGCCGCGTACCACCCACCTGCGGACGGAACGGTTGGAGCGCAGGGCACCGTAGACCGCCTTGCCGCCCGAGGTGTCCTTCTTCTTTCTCTGATTGGGGAAAAAGAGGGATTCGGGCCTTTCGGGGTCCGATCCCCCGGACGTTGGAGTGGAGCCGTTCACTCTGGTAGCCGATTTCACGTCGGACAGGTTAGTTCGATCCATATCCGAGTCCTAGTGCATTACTTCTCACACTTTTGTATCCCTGTTCCTCGGTGCGTAAGCGTGTCGGTCGCCTTGGGACAGGGAATGCTTACCCTTCGGTCAGTCTCTCTGGAGAAGCGGTTCCTCCTCACCGTGGTGCCCTGCGGTGTGCCCGCTAACCTGTCTCGCCATGACCCAGATCCATGACCTTCCGGCCCACCGCCTCCTCGCGATGGTCCGCAGTCGTGAGCTGTCGCCTACTGAGATCACTGAGCACTTCCTGGACCGCACCGAGAGGTACGACCACCTCGTCGGCGCGTACATTACGGTCACCCCGGAAAAGGCGCTCGAACAAGCCCGTTACGCGCAGAAGCGGGTGATGGCCGACACGCCAGAGACCCTGCCCCCCCTCCTCGGGCTCCCCGTGCCCGTCAAGGACCTCGACCCGGTCGCCGGGGTCCGCCTCACCCAGGGCTCACCGGTCTTCCGCGACGCCGTCGCCCCGACCGACTCGGGCGTGGTCGCCCGGCTGCGCGCCGCGGGCGCGGTCCTGCCGGGAAAGACCAACACCCCCGAGTTCGGGTCGAGCTGCTACACCGAGAACGCCGTCGCCCCGCCCTCCCGCAACCCCTGGAACACCGACCTGTCCCCGGGCGGCTCCAGCGGAGGCGCCGCGGCGGCCGTCGCCGCCGGACTCGCCCCCGTGGCCCAGGGCAGCGACGGCGGCGGCTCGATCCGCATCCCCGCCAGCGCGTGCGGGCTCTTCGGCCTCAAGCCCACCCGCGGCCGGATCTCCGGCGCACCCCTCAAACCCGACCTCGCGGGCCTGTCCACCGCCGGACCCCTCACCCGAGGCGTCCGCGACGCCGCCCTCCTCCTGGACGCCATGGCCTTCTCCGGACCGGGCGACCACTTCACCGCGCCGCCCCTGCCGCCGGGCGAGACCTTCGCCGACCACGTGGGCCGCGAACCCGGACGCCTGCGCATCGGCTGCCACGCCACCACCGGCTCCGCCCGGATCCCCGTGCACCCCCACGTCCTGGCCGCCCACGAGGAGGCCGTCCGCCTCCTGGCCGACCTCGGACACGAGGTGGAGGAGGTCCCCGCCCCCGGGGACGCCCACTTCGGAGGCTCCTTCATGGCGGACTTCGGCGTGGTCTGGGCGGCGATGGCCTCGGCCACGCCGGTCGCCCCCGCCCGCGAGGCCGAGCTGAGCCCCCTCAACCAGTGGCTGCGCGAGCGGGCCCGCGCCACGCCCGTGCCCGACTACATCGCCGCCTGCGCCCGCCTCCAGCGCGGCGTCCGCTCCCTGGTCGCCGCGACCGAACCCCTCGACGCGGTGCTCTCGCCCGTGCTGGCCGCGCCCCCGGTCCCGCTGGGGCACTTCACCGGCGACGGACCCGAGGAGGAGTTCCGGCGGATGACCGCGTTCGCGCCGTTCACCTCGGTCTACAACGTCTCGGGACAGCCCTCGGTCAGCGTCCCCCTGCACTGGTCGCCCGAGGGACTGCCGATCGGCGTCATGCTCACCGGCCGCATGGGCGGCGAGGGCACCCTGCTGTCGCTGTCGGCGCAGCTCGAACGCGCGCGCCCGTGGGCCCACCGCGTCCCGCCGCTGCGCGCCGGCCGACCGGACTCGTCACCGGTGTGACGGCCGGGGCCGCCCCCCGTTCGGTACCACCCCGACGCCGACAGCGGCAGCGAGGACCGGCACGAGGCGCGCGCTCCGGCGGCCCGCGCCTCAGCGGGGCTCGTCGGACGCGGCCTCGGCGCCCGCCGCGGCGCCGTGCACCGGAGGGGCCTCCAGCACACTCCCCCCGACCTCCTCGGGGTCGAGGCCGCCCGGCTCCTCGGCGGCCTCGGGGGGCGGTTCGGGCACGAACAGGCTCAGCAGCGCCGACACCAGCACCAGCACCGCGGCGCCCAGCACACCGCCCGCGATCCCCATGAGGTCGATCAGGCCGCCGGACAGCGGACCGGCCACCGCCCCGCCCACGCCCAGAGCCGTGGACATCCACCCGAAGGCCTCGGCCCGCCGCCGCGCGGGGGCCAGGTCGCCCAGACGGCCCATGACCGCGGCCAGGGTCGGCGCCAGCGCCATACCGGACAGGAACAGCAGCGGTGTGATCAGCAGCGGTGTCGACAGCTGCGCGAACGGCGGTACGAACGGCACCAGCACCGCCACGCCCAGCGCCGAGCCGAAGCAGCGGCGCACCAGGTGGGGGCGTCCGCGCAGCGCGCCCGCGATCGCCCCGCCCACCAGCGACCCCAGCGCCCACACCGACGCCAGCACCATCACGTACTGCGGGGCGCCGAGCTCGTTGGCCCACGCCACGATCACCAGGTCCACGCCCATGATCCCGCTGACCATCAGCAGGCACATGAGGAACAGCGCCACCAGCGCCGGGCTGCGCAGCAGACTCCGGCGGGGACCGGACGGCTCCTCACCGGCTCCCTCCCCGGTCGGCGCGGGGCCGGTCACCCCGGCCCGGCGCAGCCCGAGCGCGAACCCGAGCGAACCGAGCAGAGCCACCGCCGACAGCAGCACCAGCGCCCAGCGCGCACCGGCGAAGGCCACCACTCCAGCGGTCATGATCGGGGAGAAGACGAAGAGCAGCTCCTGGGTGGTCGCCTCGGCCGCGTAGATCGCCTGCCGTTCGGGGCCGCGCGTCAGCCGCGGCCACAGCGCCCGCACGATCTGGTTGGCCGGGGAGCCGAACAGCCCGGTGCCCAGCGCCAGCGGGAGCGAGAGCCACCACAGCCGCTCGGGCAGCAGGACCAGGCCCAGCAGCCCCGCGCTGAACACCACGCCGCACACCAGCACCAGCCGGTCGGTTCCGCCCCGGTCGGCCATCCGCCCGCGCAGCGGTCCCACCAGCGCGATGCCCAGGGTGAAGGCGCCCGCGACCAGCCCGGCCAGGGTGTAGGAGCCGGTCCACCCCTCCACCAGGAAGGTGACCGCGATCATCAGCCCCGGCATGTAGAAGCGCGCGGCCAGGGACCAGGCCAGCAGGGGAAGCACGTGGGGGACGGCGAAGAGCCGTCGGTAGTTCGCGAGCACACCCCGATTATGCAGATGTCGAGGACATCGGGCGATCGCTTTGACGGCCTGTGCAGAGCGCCCGTTTGTACGTGCTGGACAGTCCGGACGCGCCGCGCGGGGAGCCGTTATCGGCCCGCACCCGGGACACGTTCTGGTCCCACGCCGGAACGGCCTCCGGTGTACGGAGCCCCTGGTAGGGCATGATCGGATTCTGTGAGGGACGTTCAGCTGGCACGGTTGGCCGAGCAGCACGGAGTCGCGACGACCTACGAGGACTGGCGGGGGCGCAGGGTCCCGGTCAGCCCCGACACCATCCGCCATGTCCTGGCCGCCCTGGGCGTGGACCCGGCGGCCCCGGACGCGGGGGCGGCGCCGGGCCCGCTGCCGCCCGCGGTCGTCGTCCGCGAGGGCAAGGCGCCCGACCTCGTGCTCGCCGAGGGGACGCACAGCGTCGTCGAGACCTGCGGCGGCTCCCTGCTGCCCTTCGGCCCCGGGCTGCCGCTGGGCGTGCACACCCTGCGCGTCACCGACGGCGCCGCCGAGCACACCGCGCCCCTGCTCGTGGCCCCCGACCGCATCGAACCCAGCGCGCTCAGGGACCACCCGCGCCTGTGGGGGATCATGGCGCAGGTCTACAGCGTGCGCTCCCGCGCCTCCTGGGGCACCGGCGACCTGCGCGACCTCGCCGAGCTCGCCGACTGGAGCGCGCGCGACCTGGGCGCCGACTTCGCCCTGATCAACCCGGTGCACGCCACCGAGCCGCTGCCCCCGGTGGAGCCCTCGCCCTACCTGCCGGTCAGCCGCCGCTACGCCAGCCCCCTCTACATCCGCATCGAGGACGTGCCCGAGTACGCCCGGCTCGACCCCGCCCAGCGCGAGGGCATCCAGCGCCTGGCCCGGCCGCTGCGCGAACGCGGCCGCACCGCCGACCTCCTCGACCGCGACTCCGTGTGGAGGGCCAAGCGCGCCGCCCTGGAGGTCCTCTTCGAGTCGCCCCGCGCCCCCGGCCGCGAGGCCTCCCTGCGCGCCTACCTCGAACGCGAGGGCCGACCGCTGGTCGAGTTCGCCACCTGGTCGGCCCTGGCCGAGCGGCACGGCACCGACTACCGGACCTGGCCGCAGGGGCTGCGCGGGGTCCACAGCCGCGACGTCGGGGAGGAGGCCCTGCGCCGGTGGCCCGCCGTGGAGTTCCACCGCTGGCTCCAGTGGATCCTCGACGAGCAGCTCTCCCAGGCGCAGACCACCGCCGAGACCGGCGGGATGGCCGTCGGCATCGTGCACGACCTGGCCATCGGGGTGCAGGCGGGCGGCGCGGACGCGTGGATGTACGGGGACGCCCTCGTGCCCGGCCTGCACGTGGGGGCGCCCCCGGACGAGTTCAACCGGCAGGGGCAGGACTGGGGCCAGCCGCCCTGGCACCCCCGGCGCCTGGCCGGGCGCGGCTACGAACCGTTCCGCCAGATCCTGGCCCAGGCGTTCCGCTACGCGGGCGGGGTCCGCATCGACCACGTCATGGGCATGTTCCGGCTCTGGTGCGTGCCCGAGGGCGCCTCCGCGGCCGAGGGCACCTACGTCAGGTTCGACCACGAGGGCATGGTGGGCACGCTCGCCCTGGCCGCCCACCGGGCGGACGCCGTCGTGGTCGGGGAGGACCTGGGCACCGTGGAGCCGTGGGTGCGCGAACACCTCGCCGACCGCGGGATCCTCGGTACCTCCGTGCTGTGGTTCGAGCAGGACGCCGACGGCCGCCCGCGCCCGCCGGAGGAGTGGCGCACCGACTGCCTGGCCACGGTCGCCACCCACGACCTGCCGCCGGTGGCGTCGTTCCTGTCCACCGAGCACGTCGAGCTGCGCGACCGGCTGGGCCTGCTCGGCCGCCCCGTGGAGGAGGAGCGCGCCGACGCCGAGTCGCGGGTGGAACGCTGGCGCGAGCTCCTCGTGGAGCTGGGCCTGCTCGACGAGGACGTGGACCCCGTGGCCGACTCGGCCGCCGTGGTGGCGGCCATGCACGCCTACCTGGTGGCCACCCCCGCCCGCATGATCGGGGTCGCGCTCACCGACGTGGTGGGGGAGCGGCGCATGCAGAACCAGCCCGGCACCAGCGACGAGTACCCGAACTGGCGCATCCCGCTCACCAGCGGCGAGGGAGAGCCGGTCCTGGTGGACGAACTGCTCGCCGACCCGCGCATGGTGGCGCGCATCCGCCGCACCCTCGGGCCTGTCGGCCGGCGGGACCACGCTCCCTAACGGGCCGTCCGGAACCTTTGCCGAGTGACGCGGGGCCCTGGACCGCGTCTTGGCCGGTCTCGGCGGCCGAGGCCCGCTGCGAGCACCGGGTCACGGCGGGGAGGGCGGCCGGGCCGAACACGCGCGCGCCCGCTCCGCCGTCGCAGGCGGGGCGGGCGCGCGGCCCCTTCCTACTCCTGACGCTCGCCCGCGGCGATGTCGGTGGCCCGGGCGCGCAGGGCCCGCTCCACCCCCGCGCGGCCCTCGACCAGCAGGCGGCGCAGCGCCGGGGCCGGGTCGGACTCGGCGATGTAGGCGTCCGTGCGCTCCAGCGTCGCCTCCTCCACCAGACCGCTCGGGTACACCACCTCGGCGAAGGTCTGCGCGAACTCGCCCGTCCACTTCTCCCAGGCCGGGCCCAGCTGCGCGAAGTACCTCTCCACGTACGGCCGGTACAGCTCGGCCTGGCCCGGCTCGGTGAAGCCCAGCAGGACCGCGCGGAACTCGGCGTTGGCGAGCTCCTCGCCCACGATCCGCTCCCACGCCGCGGCCTTGGCCTCGGCGGTGGGGATGGCGGCGCGGGCCCCGGCGGCGTTGCGCTGCCCGGCCGCGGTGGCGTCGCGCTCCAGCTCGGCGGCGATCTCCGCCTCCCCGGCCTTGCCCGTCGCGACCAGGCGGCGCAGCAGCGTCCACCGCAGGTCGGTGTCCACGACCAGCCCGTCCACGGTGATCGCGCCGTCCAGCAGGCCCTGGAGCAGGGACAGGTGGGCGTCGCTCGCCGCCGAGGCGGCCAGCGCGTTGGCGTAGGCCAGCTGCAGGTCGCCGCCCGGCTCAGCCGCGGTCAGCAGCTCGCGCAGCCGCTCGGAGAGCTGCTCGAAGCCGAACGGGCGCCACGCCGGGTCGGCGTACATGTGCAGAGCCGAGTTGGCCTGGCGCAGCAGGGTCTGGGCGACCATGACGTCGTCCACGCCGCTGATCCCGGAGATGACCAGGGAGACGTAGTCGCGGGCGGCCATCTCGCCGTCGCGGGTCATGTCCCAGGCGGCGCCGAAGGCCAGCGCGCGGGGCAGGGACTCGCGGATCTCGCCGACGCCCTCCACCACGGTGCGCAGGGAGCGCTCGTCCAGGCGGACCTTGGTGAAGGTCAGGTCGTCGTCGTTGATCAGGACCAGGTCCGGCCGGACCCGGCCGACCAGCTCCGGCACCTCGGTGCGCTCGCCGCGCACGTCCAGCTCCACGCGCTCGCGGCGCACGACGCCCTCGTCGGTGCGGTCGTACAGGCCGATCGCCAGGCGGTGCGAGCGCAGCGTCGGGTGGTCGGCCGGGGCCTCCTGGAGCACGGTGAACGAGGTGAAGCGGCCCTCGGCGTCCACCTCGAACTCCGGGCGCATCGTGTTGACGCCCGTGGTCTCCAGCCAGTCGCGCGACCAGCCCGACAGGTCGCGGCCCGAGGCGGCCTCCAGGTGCTTGAGCAGGTCACGCAGCTCGGTGTTGCCGAACGCGTTCTCCTTGAAGTAGGCGCGCACGCCCGCGAAGAACGCGTCCACGCCCACGTACGCCGCGAGTTGCTTGAGCACCGAGGCGCCCTTGGCGTAGGTGATGCCGTCGAAGTTGACCTCGACCGCCTGGATGTCGACCATGTCGGCGGCGACCGGGTGGGTGGAGGGCAGCTGGTCCTGGCGCAGCGCCCAGCTCTTCTCCACGTTCGCGAACGTCGTCCAGGCGTCGGTCCACTTGGTGGCGTTGGCCTGGCAGTACACGCTGGCGTAGGTCGCGAACGACTCGTTCAGCCACAGGTCGTCCCACCAGCGCATGGTGACCAGGTCACCGAACCACATGTGCGCCATCTCGTGCAGGATCGTCTCGGCGCGGCGCTCGTAACGGGCGTCGGTGACCCTCGAACGGAAGACGTAGTCCTCCAGGAACGTGACCGCGCCCGCGTTCTCCATGGCGCCCGCGTTGAACTCGGGCACGAACAGCTGGTCGTACTTGCCGAACGGGTAGCGCAGGTCGAACAGGCCGTGGAAGAAGTCGAAGCCCTGCTTGGTGACCTCGAACAGGGCGTCGGAGTCCAGGTGCTCGGCCAGCGAGGCGCGGCAGTACAGCCCCAGCGGGATGCCGTCGTGCTCGTCGCGCACCACGTGGTACGGGCCCGCGATCAGCGCGGTGATGTAGGTGGACATCACCGGCGTGGCCGGGAAGTGCCAGCGCACCCGCTCCTCGCCCGCGGCCTCGCGCTCCACGTCGGGCGCGCTGTTGGACACGACCTCCCACGAGGGGGGAGCGAACACCGTCAGCTCGAAGGTCGCCTTCAGGTCGGGCTGGTCGAAGCACGCGAACATGCGGTGCGCGTCGGCCGTCTCGAACTGGGTGTACAGGTACACCGAGTCGTCGACCGGGTCCACGAACCGGTGCAGGCCCTCTCCGGTGCGCATGTACACGGCGTCGGCGACGACCGTCAGCTCGTTGTCCGCGGCCACCTCGGGGAGGACGAGGCGCTCGCCGTCGAACAGCTCGGCCGCGTCCAGCTCGGCTCCGTTCAGCGTCGCCGTGCGGATCGCGGGGGCGGCCAGCTCGACGAACGTCCGCGCCCCGGGCTCCGAGCTGGAGAACCGGATCACGGTGGTGGACCTGAAGGTCTCGGCACCGGTGGTCAGGTCCAGCTCCACGGCGTAGGAGTCGACGCTGAGAATCCGCGCACGCTCACGAGCCTCGTCCCGTGTCAGGTTCCCTGCCACGCCACGCTCCCTCCACGGCCGCCGTCGTCGCCGGCCGGATCATTGCCGACCACGGCGAGTCCGCCGCCTGGGGTGGAGCGTCGTCGGGGCCGGAGGTCGTCTTCCACTCGACCCGATCCTGCCACGCGCCGGGACGGAATGCGCAACCGATAACCGGGGTTGCACTCCTACGACGTGAAGTGTGCACACCTTTTCGCGATCCGAGGAGCAGCGATGACGCAGACCTTCGACCCCGGTGACGGGCAGGAGACCGTCCACGCGGACATGTGGTTCGACCCCGCCTGCCCGTGGGCCTGGATCACCTCGCGCTGGCTCGTCGAGGTGGAGAGGGTCCGGCCGGTCCGTGTGCGCTGGCACGTGATGAGCCTGGGCGTGCTCAACGAGGGACGCGACCTGCCCGAGGACTACCGCGCGAGCATCGACGGGTCCTGGGAGGCGGTGCGGGTGTGCGTCGCCGCCGAACAGCGCTTCGGCCCCGAGGTCCTGGGCGGCCTGTACACGGCCCTGGGCACCCGCTTCCACAACGGCGGCGAACCGCGCACCACGGACACGATCCGCGCGGCGCTGGCCGAGGCCGGACTGCCCGAGGACCTGGCCGAGGCGGGTGCGTCCACCGACTACGACCAGGCCCTGCGCGCCTCGCACGCCGAGGCGATGAAGCTGGTCGGCGAGGACGTGGGCACCCCCGTGGTCCAGGTCGCCGACACCGCCTTCTTCGGACCGGTCGTCACGCCGATCCCGCGCGGCGAGGCTGCCGGCAGGCTCTGGGACGGCGTGCTCCTGGTCGCCGGGACCGACGGGTTCTTCGAACTCAAGCGGACCCGCACCCGGGACCCCGTCTTCGACTGACCCGCGTCCGCCGGGCCGGGGCCCCGGCCCGGCGGGGCGGACGGCCGCGCCGCGCCCGCGGGGGTGCACACTGGAGGCGAACACCGGCGGCGGGCGGGGGGCCCGCCGCGACGAACGCGAAGGGGGCGGGGGACCGTGTCCGGACCCGACGACGAGCGCAGGGTCGACTTCCTCGACGACCTCGACATCCTGCCCGACACCACCGGCGACGAGAGGGGCCCCGGCTGGGGCGACTCCGACGACGACTCCACCGCGCGCCTCCTCGCGGAGCGCCCACCGCACTGGGACTGATCCGGCGGGCGACCGGTCCCGCGGTCGGTCCCCGGACAGGTCCGGGGACCCGTACCGGGGCCGGTCCGGTGCCTTCCACGGGGGCCGCGCAGGATCCCCGGTATCGGGGAAAGCACCGGCCCGGAGCCCCGGGCTGGCCAACCCGAATCGCGTTCTGCGACAGTGGGGCCATGCGATCCCTCTACATCGACGGCGCCTGGCGCGACTCCGCCTCCAGCGAGGCACTGGACGTGGTCAACCCGGCGACCGAGCAGGTCATCGACACCGTTCCGGCCGGGGCCGCCGAGGACGTCGACGCCGCGGTCGCGGCGGCAGCGGCGGCCCTGCCCGCCTGGTCCGCCCTCACGCCCGGGCAGCGCGTCACCCACCTGGCCAAGGCCCTGGAGCTGTTCAACGCCCGCATCGACGACATCGCCGCGGAGCTCACCCGGGACATGGGCGCCCCCGCGGTGTTCGCACGCAAGGTCCAGGCGGGCCTGCCCGCCCTCATGTTCCAGACCTACATCGACCTGGTCGAGGAGAGCGGCGAGCGCTACTTCGGCGGCGAGCGGGTGGGCAACTCGCTCATCGTGCGCGAGCCCGTCGGCGTGGTCGGCGCCATCACCCCGTGGAACTACCCGCTCCACCAGATCGTGCTCAAGGTCGTCCCCGCCCTCCTGGCGGGCAACACCGTCGTCCTCAAGCCCAGCGAGGTCGCCCCGCTCAGCGCCTACGCCCTCACCGAGGTGTTCCACGAGGCGGGCCTGCCCGCGGGCGTGTTCAACCTGGTGTCGGGCACCGGCCCGGTCGTGGGCGAGGCCATCGCCGCCCACCCCCGCGTGGACATGGTGTCCTTCACCGGCTCCACGCGCGCCGGGACCCGGGTCAGCCAGGTCGCCGCGGAGACCGTCAAGAAGGTCGCCCTGGAGCTGGGCGGCAAGTCCCCCAACGTCATCCTGCCCGACGCCGACCTGGTCAAGGCGGTCAAGCGCGGCGTCGCCGACGTCATGCGCAACACCGGGCAGAGCTGCAACGCGCTCACCCGCATGCTGGTGCACCGCGACTCCTACGAGGAGGCCGTCGCCCTGGCCGCCGAGTCCGCGGCCAAGTACGCGCCCGGCGACCCCGCGGACGAGGCCACCCGCATGGGCCCGCTGGTCTCCGCCGACCAGCTGGAGCGGGTCCGCTCCTACCTCGCGCTCGGAGTGGAGGAGGGCGCCCGCCTGGTCACCGGCGGCCCCGAACCGGTCCGGGGCCGCCCGGACGGCTACTACGTCAACCCCACGGTCTTCGCCGACGTGAGCAACGACATGCGCGTCGCCCAGGAGGAGATCTTCGGGCCCGTGCTGGTGCTGATCCCCTACGACACGGAGGAGGAGGCCGTCGCCATCGCCAACGACACCGTGTACGGGCTCAACGCCGCGGTGTGGTCCGGCGACCCCGAGCGCGGCCTGGCCGTCGCCCGGCGCCTGCGGGCCGGACAGGTGGAGGTCAACGGCGGCGCCCTCAACCCCCGCGCCCCCTTCGGCGGCTACAAGCGCTCCGGCAACGGCCGTGAGTGGGGCGCCCACGGCCTGGAGGAGTTCTGCGAGGTCAAGGCCGTCCAGCTGTGACGCCGGGCGTGCGCCGGGCCCCGCGGAGCCCGGCGCGCGAACCGGTGGCGCGCACCCGCCGACGGGTGTGCGCGGACTCACGGCCCCCGCGGCCCCCCGCGTGGAATCGGCCCCGGTGGGAACCACGTTGTGTGGTGTGGAAAAATTTCCGACGGGATATCCCTGGTCGAACCCTAACGAGGTGGAAGTTGAGCAAGAAGCCCGCGGTCTCCAAGGCAGGTCCTCTCGGCAAGGACCTCAAGGCGATCGTCCTCTACAACGTGATCGCCATCGGCTCGATGGCCCTCTTCGCCGTCCTCGGGCTGAGCGTCGCCGCTGCGGCCTCCGGCTCCATCTGAGGGACACGAGTACCACCGCGCCCCGCCTCGCCCCAGCGAGCGGGGCGCTGCGCTTGTCACCGCCGTGACCTGCCAGACTGGACCCGTGCGTGTTTACCTTGGATCAGATCATGCGGGCTACGAGCTCAAAGAACACCTCGTCTCCTGGCTGAGGGAGCAGGGCCACGACGTCGTCGACGCCGGGCCCGCCGCCTACGACGCCGCGGACGACTACCCGCCCTTCGTGCTGCGCGCGGCCGAGGGCGCCGCCTCCGACAAGGGCTCCCTGGGCGTCGTCATCGGCGGCTCCGGCAACGGCGAGCAGATCGCCGCGAACAAGGTCAGGGGCGTGCGCGCGGCCCTGGCCTGGAGCGAGGACACCGCCCGCCTGGCGCGTGAGCACAACGACGCCAACGTGCTCAGCCTCGGCGCCAGGATGCACTCCGCGCAGGAGGCCACCCGGTTCGTGGAGGTCTTCCTCACCACCCCGTACAGCGACGAGGAACGGCACACCCGCCGCATCGCGATGCTGACGGCCTACGAGGAGACCGGCGAGCTGCCCCCGCTCCCCTAGACGGGGTTCCGGGGGACCCCCGCTCCGCCTCGGCCCGCCCGTCGCCCGTCACCGCCCTCCGGGGCGCTTCGCGGCGGGGCGGGCCACCGCCCTCGACGGTCGCCGCGCGCGGTACTCTCCCCGTCCGGGCGCCCTTCGACGCGGGAACGGGGCCGCGGCGGGCGCGGTGGTGTCTCCGGTGAGACGGCCCGGGCCCGCACCGGGGCCCACCACCCTCAACTTCGCAGACCCACCTCCGCCGCCTCCCGAACCCCGTGGACCGCTCCCCGAGGGGCCCGAAGGCCGCGCGCGGGGGCGTCCGTACGCGCGCAGCGGCCTCCGGCACGGACCGGAAGGCCGAGAGTCCCCGGTCCGGGCCGCGGCACCGTGGGACCCTGGAAGCGGACCGCGCCGACGGGCGCGGACCCGATCGGCGGCGGGGCGCCCGACCGCGCGGGAGTGTCCGAGAGGGATGAACACCCGGCTTACGGAACGGTTTTCGGACGCCGGAACGATGCCCGAATCCACACGCTCGGTTATCGGCTGAACCCAAATCCTCGGTTTGGGTGGAGAACACTGCTGGTTGCACGTGCCACGGCGACACCCCCCGCGCTACAGTTCGTGCACAGTTGCGGGCCTCGCTGCCCGCGGCGCGGCGGTGCCCTCCGGTCGGCACCTCCGGCAACCACGGCCAGGGCGTGCCCCACACAGCCCCGTACGCCGGCCCCCGGCGGCGACGCGGCTCCCGCGCCCATCCCGACCGTGCCGTCCGAGAACCGAACCCCCGCTGGTGAGCGGGTGTGCAACGCAGGGGACACATGAAGCCCACACCGACCGCCAAGACCACCCGGCTACTGCGCTCCACCGCGCAGCGGCTCGTCGCGGTGCTCCGGCGCAAGGTGCTGTTCCGTTACCGGCTCGTCCTGATCACCCTCGTCGCCCTGGCCGTCGGCATCGGCGTCGGTGCCGTGTGGGGTCCCACCGGCTGGTTCCCGCCCAGTTCCACCATCCTCACCGTCCTCGCGGGCGGCCTCCTCCTCAAGCGCAAGAGCCTGGCCTTCCTGCTGGCCGTGGTCGCCGCCGTCCTGGTCTTCGTCGCCTTCATGCTCGACTTCGGCCAGGTGGGCCCCGGCCTGCTGGTCACCATCGGCGTCACCGCGGTGCTGTCCTACCTGCTGTCCGGGGTGCGCGAGCGCCTCGGCGTCCAGGGCCTCAGCGGCGAGATGATGCTGCTGGACCTGCGCGACCGCCTGCGCCGCCAGGGCAAGCTGCCCCGGCTGCCCGAGGGCTGGGGGCGCACCGCGGTCCTGCGCCAGGCGGGCGGCTCGTCCTTCGGCGGCGACTTCGTCGTCTCCATCCGCAGGGAGAACCGGCTGGACGTGGCCGTCGTGGACGTCTCCGGTAAGGGAGTGGACGCCGGAACCCGGGCCCTGCTGCTCTCCGGCGCCTTCAGCGGGCTGATCGGGGCCGTCCCCACCCGCGACTTCCTGGCCCACTGCAACGACTACCTCATGCGTAACAGCGGCGGCGAGGGCTTCGTCACCGCCGTGCACCTGAGCGTGGACCTGGACACCGGCGAGTACCAGATCGCCTCCGCCGGACACCCGCCCGCGCTGCACTACGACAGCGGCGGCGGGCTGTGGAGCACCACCGAGGCCAAGGGCGTGGTCCTCGGCGTCATCCCCGAGATGACCTACACCTCCGTCGAGGGCAGACTCCGGCCCGGCGACGCCATCATGCTCTGCACCGACGGCCTCATCGAGACCCCGGGCGAGGACCTCGACGCCGGAATCGACCGCCTCCTCGGCGCGGCCGAGCAGCTCGTCCCGCGCGGTTTCGCCACCGGGGCGGACGAGATCGTGGACACCCTCAGCAGGGACAAGAACGACGACTGCGCCCTGGTCGTCCTCTGGCGGGACTGACCCGCCGGGCGGCCTCTGGCGCGCTGGTGAGGCGTCCGGTGTGCTCTTGGACCGCCTCGACGGGTAGGGTCGGGGTGCTCCCCGTCCCGCGTACGGCGGTCAGACCGTACACGTCCCCGGATCACCGTGCCCGCCCTTTCCGCCCCCGGAAGACCCATCCGACGCACGGTTCACCACACCAGTGACAACGGGACCGGAGCGGGGCCGTGGAACCACCGGCCCACCGCTTTTCCCAGGATCCGGTGCCGCCCGTGGTGCTTCCCACCGGGCGCAGAAGAATGCGAGGGGGTGCTTCGCATGTCAGAAGGCGAGCGCGCTGAAGAACTGATCGATCTGGTCGAGAACAACGACCTGACCGGTATCCGGCTCTGGTTGGCCGAACACAGGCCCTACGAGATCGCCGACGAACTCTCCCGCATGGACGGCAGTGAGGCGATCATCCCTTTCCGGCTCCTGGACAAGGACCGCGAGCTGGAGGTCTTCGAGGAGCTCGACCCCGGCCAGCAGCAGTCCATCCTGCTCGGGCTGCGCGACACGGCCTTCCACGAGATCCTCGAGGAGATGGACCCGGACGACCGGGCCCGTCTGATCGGCGAGGCGCCAGCCAAGATCGCCACCCGTGCCCTGGCCGGGCTCAGCCCCGCCGAACGCAGGATGACCGCCGCCCTGCTGGGCTACCCCGAGGACTCCGTCGGCCGGTACATGACCCCCGAGACGGTCATCCTGCACCGCGACCTCACGGTGGGCCGCGCCCTGGAGGTCGTGCGCGCGCGGGGGGCCGACGCCGAGACCATCTACACCCTGCCGGTGGTCAGCGACGGCCGCCGCATGGTCGGGACGGTGACGCTGGGCGATCTCGTGGTCAGCGACGACGAACGGCTGATCAAGGACATCGTGGACGTGTTCGCGCCGCGCGTGCGCGCCGCGGAACCGGTCGAGGACGCCGCCCGCCTGATGCAGGAGGCCAACCTGGTCGCCCTGGCGGTGGTGGACTCCGAGGAGCGCTTCGTGGGTCTGCTGACCTTCGACGACGCCCTGGAGGTCATCGAGGCCGCCGACTCCGAGGACATGGCCCTCCAGTCCGGTGCGAGCCCGGTCGGCGAGCACTACGTGTCCGTCGGGGTGCTGCGCCTGGTCGGCGCGCGCTCGGTGTGGCTGATGCTGCTCATCGTGGCGGCCACGCTCACGGTCAACGTGATGCAGGCCTTCGAGTCGGCCCTGGAGGCGGTCACCGCCCTGGCCCTGTTCGTGCCGATGCTCATCGGCACGGGCGGCAACGTCGGCGCCCAGTCGGCCACCGCGATCGTGCGCGCCCTGGCCGTGGGCGAGGTCCGGGTGCGCGACCTGCCCTCGGTGATCTGGAAGGAGGCCCGGGTCGGCCTGCTGCTGGGACTCCTCCTGGCCGTGCTGGCCCTGGGCATCGGCTCCCTGCTGGTGGGCGTGGACGTCGCCGTGGTGGTGGCGTGCTCGGTGATCGCGGTGTGCACGTGGGCGGCGGCCATCGGCTCGTCCATGCCGCTGCTCGCCCGCAAGGTGGGCGTGGACCCGGCGGTGGTGTCCTCTCCGATGGTGACCACCATCGTGGACGCCACGGGCCTGCTCATCTACTTCTCCATCGCCACCGTGGTCCTGGGTCTTTGACCTGGTCTTCAGCCCCGCACCGAACGCCCCACCGGCATGAACGGGGCGGGAACCGGGTATCGCGACAGGGCAGGACGGATCGAGGGAGGATTACATGTCCGGTACCGGAGATGCGTTCAAACGGCTGAAGAAGGCCGTCGACGACAACGCCGAACACGCCCAGGGCCTGGTCGGCAAGGCCGCCAGAGCGGCCAAGAAGGCCACCGGCGGCGCCCACGACGACAGGATCGACCGGGGCGCCGGAGCCGCGACGGAGTACCTGCGCAAGCGCGCTCGGGAGAACGAGCGGACCCGGCCGGACGGGGAGATCCGCCGGGACGGGGAGAACCCGAGGTAACGCGGCCCGTCTTCGCGCGGGGCGGGCGGGGCGTCCACAATGAGGGATGCCCTCACCCGCCCCGCGCCGCTCCCCGTACCCCTCCGGCCGCCCCGTCCCCCGCTGGCCGCTGCTGCTCGCCAGGGTTCGCATGCCGCTGATGTGGACGGCCACCCTCGCCCTCCTCGCCGGTTACCTCGGCCTCTCCTGGTGGGTGGGAGGCGTCCTGTTCGCCGCCGCGCTGGCCGTGTACCTGCGACTGGGCGCCGTGCGGTGCGAGCCCCGGGTGCTGGAGCCGCCCGTGCGGGGCAGGTGGATGGCGCTCACCAGCCCCGTGGACAGCGTGCCGAGCCAGGGCAGCCACGCCTACGGGCAGACCCACGCGCTCGGTCTGGTCGCCGAACCCGGCGCGGGCGCCCGCCCCGACATCGGCTGGCGGCCGCTCAGCCGTCCGCCGGGCGACTTCCCGGCCTTCGGCCAACCCGTCCACGCGCCCGCCGACGGGACGGTGGTGACCGCGCACGGGAGCCAGCGCGACCACCGCAGCCGCAACTCCTGGCCCTGGCTGTTCGGCTCGGTCGTGGAGAACACGCTGCGGGAGCTGCGCGGCCCGGCCGGGCTGCTCGGCAACCACCTGGTGATCGACGTGGGCGGCGCCTACGTACTCCTGGGCCACCTGGAGCGCGGATCGCTCGCGGTCCGCCGCGGCGACCGCGTCCGGGCGGGTCAGACGGTGGCCCGCTGCGGGAACTCCGGTGCCTGCACCGAGCCCCAGGTGCGGATGCAGCTCATGGACCGCCCGGGGCCGGTGTTCGCCGCCGGTCTGCCGTTCGTGTGGGCGCCGGGGTGGAACGGTGGGGACGGCGGCGCGGGACTGCCCGAGACCTGGCGCCCCGTGGTGGTCGCCGGACCCGGCCACGGGAGCGCGCCGGTGGAGGACATCGAGCCCGAGGGCGTACCCGCTGGTCAGACGGTTCCGGACACGGATTACGCTGATGAGGTAAGGCGAACCTAACGGTTCCTGGGGCTCGACGGGAGCGTGAAGGGAGAAGAGTGGACACGGCCCAAGGACGTCCCTGCCAGCTCACGGTGTGCCGGGGCTGCTGCTGCGGTACCAAGAAGAAGGTCCCCGGGGTGGACCACAAGGCCCAGCTCGCCCGCCTCAGGGCCATCGACGACCACTCCGGCCGCACTGTTCCCGTCCGCACCAGCAAGTGCCTGGGCATCTGCTTCCAGGCCAACGTGGTGGTCGTCCAGCCGTCCTCGGCGGGGCGGGCCGCCGGAGGCCGTCCGGTGTGGCTGGGGGAGGTCACCGAGGACAAGCTGGTCGAGGCCGTCGACGACTGGATCTTCGAGGGCGGGCCCGGTATCGCCCCGCTGCCCGCCGTCCTGGCCGACCACGTGACCTCCAAGGACGCCAAGAAGCCGAAGAAGCGCAAGAAGCCCAAGCACTCCAAGGCGGCCAAGAAGGAGCGCAAGAAGGACAGGCGCGAGGCCGCCGCCCGCCCGGGCAAGGACGGCGGGAAGAAGAAGGACGAGAACTCCAAGAAGGGCAAGAAGTCCAAGAAGGACGACAAGAAAGCCAAGAAGGCCGAGAAAGCCAAGGACAAGAAGTCCGAGAAGGGCGGCAAGTCCGGCGGGGACTGACCCCAGGTCCCCGGAGGCCCCGCGCCCCGGCGCCGGAGAGGCTCCCGGCAGGCGGCCGCCCGGACGCGCCGGAAACCGTCCCACAGGGTCGGTCCCCGGCACGGGCGCTACCGGCTCTGCGGAGCGAACTGGGTCCGGTACAGCGCCGTGTACAGCCCGCCCTGGACCAGCAGCTCGTCGTGCGTGCCGCGCTCCAGGATCCGGCCGTCCTCCAGCACCAGGATCTGGTCCGCCTCGCGCACCGTCGCCAGCCGGTGCGCGATCACCAGCGAGGTCCGGCCCTCCAGCGCCACGGACAGCGCCTCCTGCACTGCCGCCTCGGACCCGGAGTCCAGGTGGGCCGTCGCCTCGTCCAGCACCACCACCGACGGCGCCTTCAGCAGCAGACGCGCGATCGCCAGCCGCTGCTTCTCACCGCCCGACAGCCGGTACCCGCGGTCGCCGACCATCGTGTCCAGCCCGTTGGGCAGCTGGTCCAGGAGGGTGCCCAGCCGCGCCATCCGCAGCACCTCCTCCAGCTCGGCGTCGGTCGCCTCCGGCCGGGCGTACCGCAGGTTCGCCCCCACGGTGTCGTGGAACAGCTGCGCGTCCTGGGTGACCACGCCGACCGCCTCGCGCAGCGAGTCGCCGGTCACCTCGCGCAGGTCCAGCCCGCCGACGAGCACCCGGCCCTCGGTCGGGTCGTACAGGCGCGACACCAGGTGCGTCAGCGTCGTCTTGCCCGCTCCGGACGGCCCCACCAGGGCCACCATCGTCCCCGGCTCCGCCCGGAACGACACCCCGCTCAGCACCTGGGTGTCCTCGTCCACCGACGCCTGCGGCGTCAGCTCCAGCGACGCCACCGACGACTCCTTCGCCGCCGGGTAGCGGAACGACACGTTGTCGAACTCCACGCCCAGACGCTCCCCGGGCAGGTTCCGTGCGTCGGGGCTCTCCCTGATGCCCGGTTCCAGGTCCAGCACCTCGAAGACCCGGTCGAAGGAGACCAGCGCGGTCATGATCTCCACGTGCACGTTGGACAGCGTCGTCACCGGCCCGTACAGGCGGGCGAGCAGGGTGGTCAGCGCCACCAGCGTGCCCACCTCGAAGGCCCCGCCGATCGCCAGCACGCCGCCGACCCCGTAGACCATCGCCATGGCCAGCGCCGTGATCAGGCCCAGCATGCTGAACAGCAGCGAGCCGAACACCGCCTGGCGCACGCCCAGGTCCCGGACCCGGCTCGCGCGCCGGGCGAACCCCGCCGACTCCTCCTCGGGGCGTCCGTACAGCTTGACCAGCATCGCCCCGCCGACGTTGAACCGCTCGGTCATCAGCGAGCTCATGTCCGCGTTGGTGTCCATCGCGTCGCGGGAGATGTGCGCCAGCCGTCGCCCGATCACCTTGGCGGGGACCACGAACAGCGGAACCAGGGCCAGCGCGATCAGCGTCACCTGCCACGACAGGGCGATCATCGTCACGATCACCGCGGTCGCGCTCACCACGTTGGACACCACCGACTGCAGGACGGAGGTGATCGCCCGCTGCGCGCCCACCACGTCCGTGTTCAGACGGCTGATCAGCGACCCCGTCTGCGTACGGGTGAAGAAGGCCACCGGCATCCGCTGGACGTGGGTGAACACCTGCGTGCGCAGCTGGTAGATGACCCCCTCGCCGATCCGGGAGGACAGCCACCTGCCGAGCAGGGTCAGTCCGCTCTCCAGCACCGCCAGCCCCGCCGCGGCGAGCGCCAGCCACACCACCAGCGCGGTGTTCCCGGTCAGGATGCCGCGGTCGATGATGGCCTTGAGCAGGAGCGGGTTGGCGACCACGATCCCGGCGCCGACCGTCGTCACCAACAGGAAACACAGGATCACCCGCCAGTGCGGGCGGGCGTAGGAGATGATGCGTCGGGTGATTCCGGGGGGCAGTGACTGCCCCTTCGCGCTCCCGTCGTTGACCAGGGCCCTGTAGGAGGGCCTGCCGGACATCATTGTCATGAACAGCCTCGTTCTGCTTGCCTATTCGCCACGCAAGCGTCAACACCGGTGCGTGTGCACCGCTTCCCAGGCCGCCTGCGGGCACGTGGAGGGGCCCGCACGCGTCACGGGGCGGGTGGAGCCGCGAGCCGTCGCGACGGGCCGGGGAGGACCTGTCGGTACTAGAGGGAGTGGGCGAGGCGGCCCAGGGCCGCGGTGGTGGACCGGCCGGGGGTGAAGGGCAGCTCCCAGGCCTGCGCGCCGAGCGCGTCGGCGCCGCGGATCTTGGCCTGGGTGTAGCGGTCCCCGGTGGTGTAGGCCAGGGCGGCGGGCGCCAGGGGGCGCAGCACCTCGGCGTAGGAGGCCCAGTCGGCGACCTCGGGCGGTCCCTCGATGACGAACGCGCCGGTGACGCAGGCCAGGGCGGCCACGGTCTCGGCGCGCTCCTCCGCAGGGTTCACGGGGCGTCCCGGGCCCTTCCAGGCGCGCACGCGCGCGTCGGACTCCACGCCCACCACCAGGGGCAGCCCCCGGTCGGCGATGGAGCGGAGGAAGCGGACGTGTCCGACGTGCAGGACGTCGAAGGCCCCGGTGACGACCGCCGGTCGTACCAGGGGGTCGGGACGCTCGAACCAGTGGGCGCTCAGCGCGGTGCCGGGTCCCTGCGTCGCTTCCGTGTCCGTCATTCCACCACCCGTTCGGCAGGCCTGAGGGCGCCCGGATCCGATCGCGCCCGCGGGCTCGCCCGAAAGGTCAACGTATCCGTTCGGGACGGGTATTCCTTCTCGGGGCGCACCGACCGAACACGGTTCGCCTTCGGTGTGGGGGAGTGGCCCGCGAATGTGAGCTACATCACCGGAGAATCCACTCGATGGAATGCCGGAAATGTCCGAAATCGCGAATGAAGGAGGGAGGGCGGGGAGGGTAAAGGGTCGTCCCCCGGGGGGAAATGGCGAAGCGAGCTGGCACGTGAGTGCACAGCTCGCCCCGAGCGGAGCGGGCGACGAGAATCGAACTCGCATGGCCAGCTTGGAAGGCTGGTGTTCTACCATTGAACTACGCCCGCGTGGCACCGGAGACTTCGAGTGTCCTCTAGACTCGTGGAGCCGACGGGGACAAGACTACAGTCTCCGGAGCCGTGGTCGCACACACCTTTCAGGAGTGCCATCCTTGGTTCGGCACACGGGGTGTAGCGCAGCTTGGTTAGCGCGCATGCTTTGGGAGCATGAGGCCGCGGGTTCGAATCCCGCCACCCCGACGAAACCACCGTGGCAGCGGCTCCGGCCGCGCGCCGTGGCCCCCTGTCTATCTGCCCTAGACTTGGTGCGATCAGCAGGAAACTGTAAGTCCCAGCCCGTCGCAGGGCACCCCAGCTGGATGCGGTCGTCAAGACCCCGGGGGTGCGCGCGTGCCTTTCGCCGTTGTGTGTGGTGCGCCTGCGGGCCGACGCGGACACCAGCCGGCAAACCTAGGAGTACCGCCCCGTGAAGACCGATGTCGAGGAGCTGAGCCCCACCCGGGTCAAGCTGACCATCGAGGTGCCCTTCGAGGAGCTCGATCACGCTTTCGACGTGACCTACAAGTCGCTCGCCAAGCAGGTCCGGATCAAGGGCTTCCGCCCCGGCAAGGCGCCGGCGCGGCTGATCGACCGTTACGTCGGCCGCGGCGCGGTGATCAGCGAAGCGGTCAACCACGCCGTTCCGGAGCTCTACAACGAAGCCATCCAGAAGGAGGAGCTCTTCGCGCTCGGCCAGCCCGACGTGGAGGTCACCAAGCTGGAGGACAACGACGAGCTCGCCTTCACGGCCGAGGTCGACGTCCGCCCCAAGTTCGAGGTCGAGGACTACAAGGGCATCGAGGTCACCGTCGACAGCGCCGAGGTGACCGACGAGCAGGTCGACGAGCAGATCGGCACCCTGCGCGAGCGCTTCTCCACCCTGGTGGGCGTGGACCGCCCCGTCGAGGACGGCGACCACCTGTCCATCGACCTGTCCGCCGCCGTCGACGGTGAGAAGCTCGAGGACGTCGCGGTCAGCGGCTACTCCTACGAGGTCGGCACCAACACCATGCTGGAGGGCCTCGACGAGACCCTGCGCGGCATGGAGGCCGGCGGCGAGGCCACCTTCTCCACCACCCTCGTCGGCGGTGAGCACGAGGGCCGGGAGGCGGACGTCACCGTCACCGTGCACAGCGTGAAGGTCAAGGAGCTGCCCGAGCTGGACGACGAGTTCGCCCAGCTGGCCTCGGAGTTCGACACCATCGAGGAGCTGCGCGCGGACGTGCGCAACCGCATGGGCGAGGTCCGCCGCCTCCAGCAGCTCTCCGCCGCCCGCGACAAGGCCCTGGAGCAGCTGATCGACTCCGTCGACATCCCGCTGCCCGAGTCGGTCGTCGAGGAGGAGATCACCCGCCGCCGCCAGAGCCTGGAGCAGCAGCTCGCGCAGAGCGGCCTCACCAAGGAGGCCTACCTCGAGTCGCAGGAGAAGACCGAGGAGGAGTTCGACGAGGAGCTGACCACCGGCGCCCGCTCCGCGGTCAAGGCCGGGTTCATCCTCGACCAGCTGGCCATCCAGGAGGACCTGAGCGCCGACCAGGGCGAGCTCAGCCAGTACGTCTTCGAGCAGGCCCAGCGCATGGGCGTGAGCCCGGACCAGCTGGCCCAGCACCTGGTCGAGTCCAACCAGATCCGCGTCGCCTTCACCGAGGTCGTCCGCGGCAAGGCCATGGACCTGGTCCTGGCCGGCGCCCGGATCACCGACGAGGACGGCAACGTCGTCGAGCAGGAGACCGCCGAGGAGGAGGCCGCCAAGGCCGCCGCCGTCGCCGCGGGTGAGGCCCTGGAGGCCGTCGAGGACGACGCTGAGGCCGACACCGCGGACGCGGCCGACGAGGCCAAGGCCGAGGAGACGAAGGCCGACGAGGCCAAGTAGGCCCCGAGCAGCCCCAGGCTTCGCGCGTACGGGCCCCGTCCGACCCCTCCGGGTCGGGCGGGGCCCGCGTCGTGTTCGCCTGTGGAAGAACGCCCTGTACGGAGATCGTGCCACCCTGCGCTCAAAGCGAACAGGGGCGCGAACCGGACGAGCGCGGTGCCGCACGGCGTTAGTGTCGCTGTATCGCAACCGTTTCGATTCCGGAGCAGGTGACGAGAGTGCCGTCGACCTTTGAAGAGTCCCCGCGTTTCGACGCCCGTACGTCGGAGACGCAGATTTCCCCTTTGCTTGAGCAGACGCCTCAGCGCCTGTTGCGCCAGCGAATCGTCTTCCTCGGCCAGCAGGTCGACGACGAGATCGCCAACCGCCTGGTGGGTGAGCTGCTGCTGCTGTCCGCGGAGGACCGCCAGCGCGACATCACCATGTACATCAACTCGCCCGGCGGTTCCGTGACCGCGGGCATGGCGATCTACGACGTCATGCAGTACATCCCCAACGACGTGCGCACCGTGGGTATCGGCATGGCCGCGTCCATGGGCCAGATGCTCCTGTGCGCCGGAGCGCCGGGCAAGCGCTACGCGCTGCCGCACACCCGCGTCATGATGCACCAGCCGTCCGGCGGCATCGGTGGTACCGCCTCCGACATCCGCATCCTGGCCGACCAGCTGCTCTACGTGAAGAAGATGTTCATCGAGAAGATCTCCGAGCACACGGGCCAGACGGTCGAGCAGATCGAGAAGGACGCCGACCGCGACCGCTGGTTCACGGCCAAGGAGTCCAAGGAGTACGGCTTCATCGACGAGGTCCTCGAAGGGACCCTCGACGTGACCCAGGGCCGAACCCAGAGTTGATCCGTCGGACCTCATCCCAGGAACGGCGCAGTGCGTGGAAGGCGTGAAATGACCGAGTTCAACCCCAGTCTCATCGGCGGCGCGGCCTCGATGGCCCCCCAGGGTCGCTACGTCCTGCCGTCCTACGTGGAGCGGACGTCCTACGGCGTCAAGGAGATGAATCCGTACAACAAGCTCTTCGAGGAGCGGATCATCTTCGTCGGCGTCCAGATCGACGACACGTCGGCCAACGACCTGATGGCCCAGCTCATCACCCTGGAGCAGCTCGACTCCGAGCGGGACATCCAGATGTACATCAACTCGCCGGGAGGCTCCTTCACCTCCCTCATGGCGATCTACGACACGATGCAGTTCGTCCGCCCCGACATCCAGACGGTGTGCATCGGCCAGGCCGCCTCGGCCGCCGCGATCCTGCTCGCGGGCGGGACGGAGGGCAAGCGCGGCGCGCTGCCCAACGCCCGCATCCTGATCCACCAGCCCGCGACCGAGGGCATGCACGGCCAGGCCAGCGACATCGAGATCCAGGCGAACGAGATCACCCGTATCCGTACGCAGCTGGAGACCACCCTGGCCCGCCACACCGGGCGCTCCGTCGAGCAGGTCTCCAAGGACATCGAGCGGGACAAGATCCTGACCGCCGAGGAGGCCAAGGACTACGGCATCATCGACTTCGTGCTGCCCTACCGCAAGGCCTCCCTGAAGTCCTGACGCAGGGCCGCGGCACAGCCGGACGGCCTGACCGGGCGCGCGGACGCGGCGCCGGGCAGGACGTCCGGGCGAAGGTGAAGCGCAGGCCGGACCGGCCCATGACCCGCCTGGGGGAGCCCGGTGGTGAAGCCGGTCCGGTTTTTCGCTTAGTCTGACGGAGAGCGACACACAGATCGCCTCGTCCGTGACCACCGCTGTGGACGGTCACGGAAGATTTTCGACTTCCGGGCGGTTGCCCGCGCGAGCGGCACCGACGGGGCGGCCTTAGTTTTGAGGAGTGGCTGGGTGGCACGCATCGGCGACGGCGGGGACCTGTTGAAGTGCTCGTTCTGCGGCAAGAGCCAGAAGCAGGTGAAGAAGCTCATCGCCGGCCCCGGCGTGTACATCTGCGATGAGTGCATTGATCTGTGCAACGAGATCATCGAAGAGGAACTCGCCGACGCCACCGAGCTCACCTGGGACTCGTTGCCCAAGCCCCGTGAGATCTACGAGTTCCTGGACTCGTACGTGATCGGTCAGGAGCAGGCCAAGAAGGCGTTGTCGGTGGCGGTGTACAACCACTACAAGCGGGTGCGTTCGGAGGGGGATCGTCCGGGCGAGGAGGATGTGGAGATCGCCAAGTCCAACATCTTGCTGTTGGGGCCGACGGGGTCGGGCAAGACGTTGTTGGCGCAGACTCTGGCGCGGATTCTGAACGTGCCGTTCGCGATCGCGGACGCGACGGCGCTGACGGAGGCGGGGTATGTGGGGGAGGATGTGGAGAACATCCTGCTCAAGTTGATCCAGGCGGCTGACTATGACGTGAAGAAGGCCGAGACGGGGATCATCTACATCGACGAGGTCGACAAGGTCGCGCGTAAGAGTGAGAATCCCTCGATCACTCGGGATGTGTCGGGTGAGGGGGTGCAGCAGGCGTTGTTGAAGATCTTGGAGGGGACGACGGCGAGTGTGCCTCCGCAGGGGGGTCGGAAGCATCCGCATCAGGAGTTCATTCAGATCGACACGACGAATGTGTTGTTCATCTGTGGTGGTGCGTTCGCGGGGTTGGAGAAGTTGATTGAGTCGCGGACGGGTCAGCAGGGGATGGGGTTCAACGCGGTGTTGCGTCCCAAGGGTGAGCTGGGTGGTTCGGCGTTGTTCGGTGAGGTGATGCCGGAGGATCTGTTGAAGTTCGGGATGATTCCGGAGTTCGTGGGTCGGTTGCCGGTGATCACGAGTGTGCATGATCTGGATCGTGAGGCGTTGATTCGGATTTTGACGGAGCCGCGGAACGCGTTGGTGAAGCAGTATCAGCGGTTGTTCGAGTTGGATGGTGTGGAGTTGGAGTTCACGCCGGATGCTTTGAACGCGATTGCTGAGCAGGGGATTATTCGGGGTACGGGTGCGCGTGGTTTGCGGGCGATTATCGAGGAGGTGTTGTTGTCGGTGATGTATGAGGTGCCTTCTCGTGAGGATGTGGGGCAGGTGATCATTACGCGGGAGACCGTGATCGACAACGTCAACCCCACCATCGTCCCGCGTGCCCAGCTGCGCCGGGCCCGCCAGGAGAAGTCCGCCTAGCTGCGTCCCTCCCGGACCCCGCGCACCGGGTCTCCGCGCCTGCGACGGGTCCGGCGGTGCCTTCCCCGGGCCCGTGCCCCGCTCCCCGGCGGCCAGGCCGCCCGCGGGACGAGGTCCGGCACACGCGAGGGGGCGCCCCGACCGGGGCGCCCCCTCGCGTGTGTCCGGGGCCGTGATCCGTCCCCGCCGGGGCGGACGCGCGGGTACCGCCGTGCCTACTCCTCCAGCGCCTGCTCCATGCGCGCGATGTCGGCCTTCTGCTCGGCGATCACGTCGTTGGCCATGCGCATCACCGTCTGGTCCTTGCCCTCGGCCAGCACCTCCTCGGCCATGGTGACCGCGCCCTCGTGGTGGGCGGTCATCAGTTCCACGAAGAGGCGGTCGAACTCGTCGCCCTCGGCCGCCGCCAGCCGCTCCAGCTCCTCCTCGGTGGCCATGCCCGGCATGTCGCCGTGGTCGACCTCCAGCTCGCAGGCGGGCACGTCGCCGCTCTCGTCGTGGTGGGTGCCGTCCCCCTCCAGCCCGCAGAAGTTCTGGTGCGCAGGGTTCTCCCTGGCCGGACCGAAGATGTTCTCCTCCAGCCAGCTCTCCATGGCGGTGATCTCCGGGCCCTGGGCGTCGGCGATGCGGTCGGCGATGAGCTCGATGTCCTCGCGCTCGTGGCGCTCGGGTACCAGGTCGGTCATCTCCAGGGCCTGCGAGTGGTGCCCGATCATCATCACCAGGTAGGTGACGTCGGCCTCGTTGTGGCCCTGCTCCTCGGCGAGGGCGGCGATCTGGTCGGCGGTGGCGGGGGAGGAGGACTCCCCGGGCGCGCCGGGGGCGATGACGTTGGCCGACTCCTGCTCCTGCCCGTCCCCCCCGTCCGTACAGGCTGAGGCTCCGAGCAGGGCGAGAGCGGTTCCGGCCGCGAGTACCAGGCGACGCACGAGGTGTCCTCCGATGGGGTGGGGTGCGGACGGGGCCGCTGTGCCGGCGGGCGCTGTGCCCTGGGGCAACGTCCTGCGGGCTTTCTTACTCACTCGACGGGTGTTCTGTCCAGTCCCGGACCCGGGTCGGTGCCATCTCGTTCGACTTCGCGGTACCGGGCGCGGTGCCGGGGCGCCTCTCACCCCCGAGGGTTTCTGCGTGCTTTTGGCCTTCTGAAGTGCTGGATGTCCGTTCTCGGCGTTTCGTCTGGTTATTGCCAATGGGGAGGAGTAAAACCCATGGTAGTCAGTTGGATGCTTTGTGTATTTCCGGGGGGTGTGCGGTGGTGTCGGAGACGCGAAGGCCCGCGAACGGACTGCGGTGGGGGACGCTCGGAACGGCACCCCTCCTGGTCACCGCCCTCCTGGCCGTTCCCGGGGCCAGGGCCGACGGGGTGAGCACCGGCGGGGGCGTCGTGCACGTGGCCAACCTGCCCAGGCCGGAGGGGCTGGACGGCACCGCGTCCTACAACTCCGACCTGGCGTTCAGCGGCGACTACGCGATCGGCGGCAACTACGACGGCTTCGTCGTCTACGACATCTCCGATCCGGAGAACCCGAGCCGGGTCTCCACGGTCGTGTGCCCCGGGAGTCAGGGCGACGTGTCGGTCAGCGGCGACCTGCTCTACCTCTCGGTGGACTACCCGCGCGCCAGCAGCGAGTGCGGCGCGCCCTCGGTGTCGGCCACCGACCCGGACGGCTTCGAGGGGATCCGGATCTTCGACATCTCCGACAAGGCCAACCCGCAGTACGTGTCGGCGGTGCGCACCGACTGCGGTTCGCACACCAACACGCTGGTGCCGGGCGAGGACGGTGAGCGCGACTACGTGTACGTCTCCTCGTACTCGCCCTCGAAGGACTTTCCCAACTGCCAGCCGCCGCACGACAGGATCTCCGTCGTCGAGGTTCCGCTGGCGGACCCGGCCTCGGCCCGGGTGGTCAGCGAACCGGTGCTGCTGCCGGACGGCGGCCACGGGACCACCACCGGCTGCCACGACATCACCGCCTACCCCGAGCGGAACCTGGCCGCGGCGGCCTGCCTGGGGGACGGACTGCTGCTCGACATCTCCGACCCGGTGAACCCGGTCGTCACCGAGGCGGTCCAGGACGAGAACTTCGCGTTCTGGCACTCGGCGACCTTCACCAACGACGCCCGCACCGTGGTCTTCACCGACGAGCTCGGCGGCGGGCACGCGGCCACCTGCGACGCCGGGACGGGGCCCGAACGGGGAGCCAACGCGGTCTACTCTCTGGACCAGAGCGGGGCGGAACCGAAGCTCGAATTTCGGAGCTACTACAAACTGCCTCGTCATCAGGCCGAAACTGAGAACTGTGTGGCGCACAACGGCTCGCTGATCCCGGTGCCCGGCCAGGACTACTTCGTGCAGTCCTGGTACCAGGGCGGCGTCTCGGTGATCGACCTCAACGACCCGGCCGACCCCCGGGAGATCGGCCACTTCGACCGCGGACCCTGGAACCCCGACGCCCTGACGACGGCGGGCTCGTGGTCGGCCTACTACTACAACGGCTACGTCTACTCCTCCGACATCAGGCGCGGGCTCGACGTGCTCCGGCTGACCGACTCCCGCCTGGCGGGGGCCGAGGAGGTGCGGATGGAGGAGTTCAACCCGCAGTCGCAGCCGTCCACGCCCTCCGGCTGAACCGTCGGTCGCGGCGCGCCGGAGCCCTCCGGTGCGCCGCGCGGCACCCGGATTAGGCGCCTTGTGTAGTCGAATCGGGCCAGCTGGACACCGTGTTAAGAACAAGGTTTCTTTTGTCTCCCCCTATACATATAGATGTTGAACTGTGTACCTTCTTCCTGTTTCGCTCCAATCAGAATCAGGAGTACACAGGATGGCGTCATCCCCCCCGACCCCCACCTCCCGGCGCGCCAGACGCGGACTGACCGGAGTCTCCCTCGCCGGAGCGGCGGTGCTCATGGTCGGGCTCCTCGGCCCGGCCTCGGCCTCGGCGGACGACGAGTTCGCCAGTGACGCCGACACCAGTGCCAACATCACCCATGTGACCAACGTCCCGAAGACCGAGGCCATGAGTGACTTCAACTCCGACCTCGCCTTCAGCGGCGACTACGCCATCGGCGGCAACTACAACGGCTTCGTCATCTACGACATCTCCGAGCCGGAGGAGCCGCAGGTCGTCTCCGAGGTCCTGTGCCCGGGCGGACAGGGCGACGTGTCGGTCAGCGGCGACCTGCTCTACTTCTCGGTGGACTACCCGCGCGCGAGCACCGAGTGCGGCGCGCCCTCCGTGCCGACCACCGACCCGGACGGCTTCGAGGGCATCCGGATCTTCGACATCTCCGACAAGGCCAACCCCCAGTACGTGTCGGCGGTGCGCACCGACTGCGGCTCGCACACCAACACCCTGGTGCCGGGCAAGGACGGCGAACACGAGTACGTGTACGTCTCCTCGTACTCGCCCTCGGAGCGCTTCCCGAACTGCCAGCCGCCGCACGACAAGATCTCCGTCATCGAGATCCCCGTCGACGAACCGTCCGAGGCCAAGGTCATCGACACCCCGGTGCTCTTCCCCGACGGCGGCAACACCGGCACCGCGGGCTGCCACGACATCACCGCCTACGCCGAGCGCGACATCGCCGCGGGCGCCTGCATGGGCGACGGCGTGCTGATGGACATCTCCGACCCGGCCGCGCCGGTCGTCACCGAGGTGGTCCAGGACGACAACTTCGCGTTCTGGCACTCGGCCACCTTCACCAACAACGGCGAGACCGTGCTGTTCACCGACGAACTCGGCGGAGGCGGCGGCGCCACCTGCAACGAGGAGATCGGCTCCGAGCGCGGCGCCAACGCCATCTACGCCATCGGCGGCGGCCAGGACTCCCCCGACCTGGAGTTCGAGGGCTACTACAAGCTGCCCCGCCACCAGGCCGACACCGAGAACTGCGTCGCGCACAACGGCTCGCTGATCCCCGTCCCCGGACGCGACTACTTCGTGCAGTCCTGGTACCAGGGCGGCGTCTCGGTGATCGACTTCAACGACCCGGCCGACCCCCGGGAGATCGGCCACTTCGACCGCGGCCCGATCAGCGAGGACAACCTCGTCCTGGGCGGTTCCTGGTCGGCCTACTACTACAACGGCTACGTCTACTCCTCCGACATCACCCGCGGGCTCGACGTCCTGAAACTGGAGGACCCCCGGTTCCGGGTGGCCGAGCAGGTGCGGATGGACGAGTTCAACCCCCAGTCCCAGCCCGAGTACCGGCCGGGCCGCGGCAACGGCCGCTGACCGCACGGGCGCCCCGGGCCCGAGGGGAACCGGGGCGCCCGCCCGAACGCCGCCCGGCCCGTGGCCGGGTGACGAAGAACCGGGGCCGCGGCCGTGTACGCCGCGGCCCCGGCGCGTCCACCCCCACCCCCACCCCCTAGTGCACACAGGAGAACCCATGCCCGCACCTCCCGCAGCACCACGGGCCAGGAAGGCGCTGCGGCGCACCGCGGCCCTCGCGTCCGCCGCGGCCGCGTCCCTGCTCCTCGGGCTCCTCGGCCCGGCCGCCGCCCAGGCGGACGAGGCGCCCGCCGAAGACATCCACAGCGACAACATCACCCACGTCGCCCACACGCCCAAGCCCTCGGCCGTGCGCAACGTCAACTCCGACCTGGCGTTCAGCGGCGACTACGCCATCGGCGGCAACTACGACGGCTTCGTCATCTACGACATCTCCGAGCCGGAGGAGCCGCAGGTCGTCTCCGAGGTGCTGTGCCCGGGCGGACAGGGCGACGTGTCGGTCAGCGGCGACCTGCTCTACTTCTCGGTGGACTATCCGCGAGCGAGCACCGAGTGCGGGGCACCCTCCGTCCCGGTGACCGACCCGGACGGCTTCGAGGGGATCCGGATCTTCGACATCTCCGACAAGGCCAACCCCCAGTACGTGTCGGCGGTGCGCACCGACTGCGGCTCGCACACCAACACCCTGGTGCCGAGCAAGACCGGTGACAGCGACCTGATCTACGTGTCGTCGTACTCGCCCTCGGAGCGCTTCCCGAACTGCCAGCCGCCGCACGACAAGATCTCCGTCATCGAGGTCCCGCACGACGCTCCCGAGGAGGCCGCGGTCGTCAACGAACCGGTCCTGTTCCCCGAGGGCGGCAACCACGAGCAGGACGGGCTGCTGCTGCCCACCCAGGGCTGCCACGACATCACCGTCTACGCCGAGCGCGACATCGCCGCGGGCGCCTGCATGGGCGACGGCGTGCTGATGGACATCTCCGACCCGGTGAACCCGGTCGTCACCGAGGTGGTCCAGGACGAGAACTTCGCGTTCTGGCACTCGGCGACCTTCACCAACGACGCCCGGACCGTGCTGTTCACCGACGAGCTCGGCGGAGGCGGCGCCCCGACCTGCACCGAGGAGGTCGGCCCCCAGCGCGGCGCCAACGCCATCTACGCCATCGGCGGCGGCGACTCGCCGGAGCTGGAATTCGCCAGCTACTTCAAGATCGACCGCCACCAGGGCGACCAGGTGTGCGTGGCGCACAACGGCTCGCTGATCCCGGTGCCCGGCCAGGACTACTTCGTGCAGTCGTGGTACCAGGGCGGCGTCTCGGTGATCGACTTCAACGACCCGGGCGCCCCGAGCGAGATCGGCTTCTTCGACGTGGACTCCCGCGTCGAGGAGGGTGTGCAGGACAACGACACCTGGTCGACGTACTACTACAACGGCTACGTGTACTCGTCCGACATCGAACGCGGCCTGGACGTGCTGCGGATCGACGACCCGCGCGTGCGCGCGGCCGAGCGGGTGCGGATGGAGGAGTTCAACCCGCAGAGTCAGGAGAGCTACCGGCCGGGACGGCGCTGACGGCGGGTAGGGGCTGACGGGCTTCCCGAGCCCGTGATCCGGGCGGGGGCGGTGCCGCGGCACCGCCCCCGTCGCCGTGCCGCGGTCCCGCGTGCCGTCCCGGATCGGGGAGGGCGTGCCGGGCGGAGGGCCCCGGGGGAGGTGCGCGCCGGGGCGGAGGGGTCCGGGGAGAGGGCACGCGGGGGTGGAGCGGGTCCGGGGGAGTCCTCCACAGCTGCGGGAGAGCGGTTCCGGGCCGGGGCCCGGCGGCGTAGGCTCGATCTCGGGGGAGCCGCGCCCCACCGCCGGGGAAGCCCGACACCCCCGTTTTCGAGTGTCCCGCGCCAGTGCCCGGCGCCGCCAGAGCCTCCTCCGACCTGTGGACGACGTGGGCGTTCGGGGCCGCGCGGTCCGGCCTCAGCCGAAGAGGCGGTCGGTGGGGGCGTCCACGGCCTCCAGGACCCGGCCGGTGAAGTAGACCGTGCCCAGGGCCAGCACGCGTTCGCCGAGCGCGCGCAGGGCCGCGGGGGACAGGTCCGCGGCGTCCATGCGGCCCCAGTGGCCCGGCAGGGCGTGCTCGAAGCGCAGGTGGGCCTCGGGCAGGCGCACGGCGGTCACGGGCAGATCGCCCAGGACCTCCACCGCCCCCGACACGTCCTTGTGGTCGGGCAGGCACAGCAGCACGTGGTCCACCCCGCCCCACAGCCCACGGACGTGGGCCAGGGCGGCGGCGACCCCGTTGCGGTCGATGGCCGAGTCCACGACCACCTCGGCGTCCGCCTCCGCGTCCGGCGTGCTGCCGCCCCCCACCGGGTCCCCGTCGGCCCCGCCGGACACTCCTCCAGCCCGACCGGGCGCCCCTCCGACCCGTCCGGACGCTTCTGCCGCCTCTCCGGGCACCGTGTGGCGGGACAGCCTCCCCGGCAGCCGGACGGTGCCCAGGACGGCGTGCAGCCGCTCCCGGTCCAGGGGCGGGCGGCCCAGGTGGTCCAGCATCCGCGCCGCCGCCGCCGTCCCCAGCACCCCCGAGGCCGCGGACAGCCCCGGCGGGCGCAGCCCGGGCGGCGGCTCCACCCCCGGCCTGTCCGGATCGACCACCTCGGCCCGCACCCGGCCCCCGGTGGCCTCGGCCAGGGCGGCGTCGGCCGCAGCGGCCACCTCCGCGGTCTGCGGCAGGCGCACCAGCGCGCGGGTCCGCTCCCCGGCCACCCGCGCCTTCTCCCGGGCGATCTGCGCCACGGTGTCGCCGAGGATGCCCACGTGCTCGGCGAAGACCTTGCCCAGCGCGACGACCTCCGGGCCGACCAGGCGCAGTTCGTCGCGGTGGCCGCCCATCCCGGCCTCCAGCACGCACACGTCGGCACCCACCTCGATGGCGCGCAGCAGCCCCGCCATGAGAAACAGCCCGCTCGGTGCCAGGTGGCCGCCGAACTCCTCCACCGTCGGCAGTTCCCGTCGGGCGGCGTCGATCCGGGCGCCCAACACGTCCAGTTCGGCGTCGGACACCGAGGTCCCGTCCACCCGTACGCGCTCGCGGTAGGAGCGGAAGCTCGGCCCGGTGACCAGGACCGTGCGCAGTCCGGCCGACGCCAGCGCCGCCGCGGCCGTCGTCGCCGTGCTCCCCTTCCCCTTGGACCCCACCACTCCCAGCACCGGGGGGCGGCGCGTGTCCAGCCCGAGCACGCGCATCAGCGCCGTGGCACGCTCCAGGCTTCCGGTGCGGTCGCGGGGGCGGTCGGGGCGGCGCTGCGCCCACTCGGAGAAGAAGGGGTCAAGGCTTCGCATGGTCCCAGTATGGTCTGCGCGACACAGGCCACCGGTTCCCTCACCCGGGGATCGTGCCCAGGTGGGGGCGCGTAGACTGGCGCGGGTGTACACCCCGAACACACGAGACATCGAGACACCGTGAGCGAAGCCAGCGCCGAGCGGCGCTACGCCGAGGTGACCGCGGAGATCCTCGCCCGCGCGCCCGAGTCCGACATCGATCCTCGACTGGACCGGGTCCGCACCCTGCTGGACCTCCTGGGCGACCCGCACCGCAACTTCCGGGCCATCCACGTCACCGGTACCAACGGCAAGACCTCCACCGCCCGCATGATCGACGCGCTCATGCGCGGGCGGGGTCTGCGCGTGGGCCGCTACACCAGCCCGCACCTGCGCACCGTGCGCGAGCGCATCGTCATCGACGGGGAGCCCATATCCCAGGAGCGGTTCGTCGCGGCCTACGACGACATCCGCCCCTACGTCGAGATGGCCGACTCGATGAACGACGCACCGCTGTCGTTCTTCGAGATCCTCACGGTGATGGCCTACGCCGTCTTCGCCGACGCCCCCGTGGACGTGGCCGTCGTCGAGGTCGGCATGGGCGGCCGGTGGGACGCCACCAACGTCATCGACGGAGACGTCGCCGTGGTGACCCCCATCGGGATCGACCACACCGAGTACCTGCCCGACACGGTGGAGGGCATCGCCGAGGAGAAGGCGGGCATCATCAAGCCCGACTCCGTGGCGGTCCTGGCCCAGCAGCCGCTGCCCGCCGCCGAGGCCCTGGTCCGCAACGCCGCGGAGGTCGGGGCGCGGGTGGCCAGGGAGGGCCTGGAGTTCGGCGTCACCTCCCGCGAGATCGCCGTCGGCGGCCAGCAGATCGCCGTCAAGGGCCTCACCGGCAACTACGAGAACCTGTTCCTGCCCCTGTTCGGGGCACACCAGGCGGGGAACGCCGCCGTGGCCCTGGCCGCGGTCGAGGCGTTCGCCTCCTCCGGCGACGACGCCGGGGGCCTGGACCCCGCGATCGTCGCCGAGGCCCTCGCGGGAGTGGACTCCCCGGGCCGTATGGAGGTCGTGCGCACCAGCCCGACCATCATCGCCGACGCGGCGCACAACCCGGCCGGGATGACCGCCACCGCGGCGGCCGTGGAGGAGGCCTTCACCTTCTCCCGGCTGGTCGGGGTGGTCGCGATCATGGCCGACAAGGACGTCGAGGGGATCCTCGAACCCCTCGAACCACTGCTCGACGAGATCGTCGTCACCCGTAACTCCTCCCCGCGTTCCCTCGAACCGGAGCGGCTGTCCAACGTCGCCCAGCACATCTTCGGTGAGGAACGCGTGCACGTGGAGCCCCGACTCGACGACGCCATCGACCGGGCCGTGGGCCTGGCCGAGGAAGGCGGGGAGTTCGGCGGCACCGGTGTACTGGTCACCGGATCGGTCGTCACCGCCGGTGACGCCGTCCACCTGTTGCGCGGTGCGCAGGAGTGACGGGCCAGGTCTACTACGAAGGGAACCCGCCGTGCGTGTAGTCTGCGCCGTCATCCTGGTGTTCGAGGTCATCGTGATCGGCCTCTTCATCCCCGTCGCCATCTCCCTTGAGGGGATGGACCCGGTCCTGGCCGGGAGCCTGTGGGGAGGGATGGCCGTCGCCGCCCTCGTGCTCTCCGGGCTCCAGAAGCACCGCTGGGCGCACTACGCGGCCTGGGTACTGCAGGCCGCCTTCCTGTTCACCTCCTTCCTGGTCTCCGGGGCGGTGCTGGTCGCCGTGGTGTTCGTCTCCCTGTGGGTGACCGGCGTCATCATGGGCCGCCGCACCGACGAGATGAAGGCCGCCCACCTGGCCCGCGCCGAGGCGGAGGCCGCCGGGCGGGGCGAGGACACCGCGGCCTCCGCGCCCACGCGCCAAACGCGATAGTGTGACGCAGGTCCGGGCGGGCGGCCCGGGGAGAATCCTCCTCCTGCGGCCCCCGCACCTGTGACCCATCACCCGATTCCTCCGCGTGCGGCCGCTGCCGTGGGCGGGTGCCCACGTGCGCCACGCGGAGCCCCAGTGAGGAGTTGACACGCACGTGGAGCGCACTCTCGTTCTCATCAAGCCGGACGGCGTCCGCCGCAACATCGTCGGCGAGGTCATCTCGCGCATCGAGCGCAAGGGCCTGAAGCTGGTCGCCATGGAGCTGCGCACGCTCGACGCCGAGACCGCCAAGACGCACTACGAGGAGCACGCCGAGCGCCCGTTCTTCGGTTCGCTCGTCGAGTTCATCACCGGCGGCCCCCTCGTGGCCATGGTGGTCGAGGGCGAGCGCGCGGTGGAGGCGTTCCGCGCCCTGGCCGGCGCCACCGACCCGGTGACCGCCACCCCCGGCACCATCCGCGGCGACTTCGCGCTGGAGGTGCAGCAGAACATCGTGCACGGCTCGGACTCCACCTACTCCGCCGAGCGCGAGATCAAGCTCTTCTTCCCCGACCTGTAGGGGAAACGGGGCGGTCCGCGGGTCCTTCGGCATGTGGGACCCGCGGGCACGGGCGACTTCGGTCGGTTCGTCCGCCGACGGGGCAACAATTCGGTGTGTTTGCGTAACGGACTAAGTGCTGACCGTTACGATACGGGGGACTCAACACCTATCGTGCCGGAACGACTACGTATGGTCGCCCCGGGCAACCACGTCCGACACGGCGCCTCTGAGGACGTTACATGCCGAACAACCTTGCTTTTCTCGGCCGGGACATGGCCGTCGACCTGGGTACCGCCAACACGCTCGTGTACGTGCGAGGACGCGGCATCGTTCTGAACGAGCCGTCGGTGGTCGCGCTCAACACCTCAACGGGCCGAATCGTCGCTGTCGGCATCGAAGCCAAGCAGATGATCGGTCGCACGCCGACCAACATCACGGCCATCCGTCCCCTGAAGGACGGTGTCATCGCCGACTTCGAGATCACCGAGCGCATGCTGCGCTACTTCATCCAGAAGATCCACCGGCGGCGCCACTTCGCCAAGCCGCGCCTGATCGTGGCGGTGCCCAGCGGCATCACCTCGGTCGAGCACCGCGCCGTCAAGGAGGCGGGATACCAGGCCGGCGCGCGCAGGGTCTACATCATCGAGGAGCCCATGGCCGCCGCCATCGGCGCCGGGCTCCCCGTCCACGAGCCCACCGGGAACATGGTCGTGGACATCGGCGGCGGCACCACCGAGGTCGCCGTGATCTCCATGGGCGGCATCGTCACCTCGCAGTCCATCCGCGTGGGCGGCGACGAACTCGACCAGGCCATCGCGACCTTCGTCAAGAAGGAGTTCTCGCTGATGATCGGGGAGCGCACCGCCGAGGAGCTGAAGATGGCCATCGGCTCCGCCTACCCGACCGGTTCCGAGGAGATCCGCGCCGAGGTGCGCGGACGCGACCTCGTCAGCGGGCTGCCCAAGACCATCGTCCTGTCCGAGAGCGACGTCCGCCAGGCCATCGAGGAGCCGGTCACCGCCATCGTCGACGCGGTCCGCACCAGCCTGGACAAGTGCCCCCCGGAGCTGTCGGGCGACATCATGGACCGCGGCATCGCCGTCACCGGCGGCGGAGCGCTGCTCCGCGGGATCGACGAGAGGCTCCTGCACGAGACCGGGATGCCCATCCACGTCGCCGACAACGCGCTGGACTCCGTCGCCGTCGGCTCGGGCACCTGCGTCGAGAACTACGAACGGCTCCACCAGGTACTCGTCCCCGAGCGGCGGAGGTGACCCATGTTCCGCGACTCACGCAGATCCCGCGTACTCCTCGCCGTGCTCGTCGCCGTGGCGGTGGCCCTGCTCGTCCTGGACGCCCGTCCCGGCGCCAACCCGGTCACCTCAGTGGCCCGCGCGGGCGGCGAACTCGTCTTCGCGCCCGCCGCCGCGGGCGTCACCTGGGCGACCGGACCCGTGTCCGGTCTCTACGAGGGGCTGGTCAGCGGCCCCGAATCCGAGCGCGTGGCCGAGCTGGAGCAGGCCAACGCCGAGCTGGAGGACGACCTGCGGGCCGCCCGCATCGACAAGGCGCGCGCCGAGCAGCTCGACGCGATGCTGGGGCTGGCCGGTCTGGGAGGCTACGAGATCGTCCCCGCCCAGTCCGTCACCCACGTCACCGCGCGCGGCTACGCCGACACGGTCACCATCGACGCCGGAACCGACTCCGGTGTGCGCCCGGACATGACCGTGGTCAACGGCTCCGGCCTGGTGGGCAAGGTGATCGAGGCCGGTCCGAGCACCGCCACCGTCATGCTCGCCACCGACGTCAACTCCGCCGTCGGCGCCCGTCTGGAGGCCACGCGCAAGATCGGCGTGGTCCGGGGCGGCACCGTCCCCGGCGGCCCCGACGCCGAACTGACCCTGGAGCTGTTCGACCTCCAGGCGCCGGTCGAGGCCGGGGACCGGCTGGTCACGCTCGGCTCGCACGAGGGCGCGCCCTTCGTGCCCGGCGTGCCGATCGGCACCGTCGAGGAGGTGCAGGTGGCGCCCGGCGCGCTCAGCCGCCTCGCACGTATCGCCCCGGCCGTGGACTTCTCGTCCCTGGACGTGGTGGGCGTGGTGGTCGGGGGTCCCGAGGAGGACCCGCGCGACTCCGTGCTCCCGCCCCGACCCGACAAGGGGGAACGCTCATGAGGAACGCAGCGACCCTGGCACTGGTGGCCGTCGCCGTGCTCGCCCAGGCCACCGTCGTCAACCGGCTCCCGTTCGAGTGGGGGGCCGGGCCCGACCTCGTGGCCGCGGCGATCGTCGCGGTCGCCCTGACCACCGGCCCCGCCGCCGCCGCGGCGTGCGGTTTCGCCGCCGGGCTGGCCATGGACGTCCTGCCGCCCGCCGAGCACGCGCTGGGCCGCTACGCCCTGGTGCTGTGCGTGGCCGCCTACCTGCTGGCCCTGCTGCACAGGAACACCGGCTCCGCCGGAGCCCTGGGAGGCAGGCCCTCGGTGTGGGCCCTGATGGCCGCCACCGCCGTCACCGCCGTGGGTGTGGGCCTGGGCTACGCGCTGGTCGGCGTGCTCATGGGCGACCCGCGGGTGTCGCTGGCCGCCGTGGCGGTCAACACCCTCGTCGGGGCCGCCCTGACCACCCTGGTCTCACCGCTGGTCACGCTTCCGCTGCTGTGGGCGCGGGGGGCGCTCTCCGACAGCGAGCTCGCCGGCGTCCGGGGCCCCGTGTCCCCCGGGGGGTGGTGAACGTGCACATGTCGCCCGTCGACGACGTCGAACTGCCCGGCCGCAGACTCGGCCGGGCCGGTTTGCTGCTCGCCCAGATCCTGGTCCTGGTGCTCTTCGCGGCCCTGGCCGTACGGCTGTGGTACCTCCAGATTCCGATGTGGGACCACTACCGCGAGCTCGCGGTGGCCAACCACCACCAGCAGCTCCTCGTCCCCGCCACGCGGGGGCAGATCCTGGACACCACCGGCCGCCCGCTGGTCAACAACAGCACCGAGCTGGTGGTCTCCGCCGACTACCACGAGATCACGGGCATGGAGGACGGCGGCGAGAAGGTCCTGACCGACCTGTCCGAGGTGCTCGACGTCCCGCTGGAGGAACTCCAGAAGCGCATGCGCCTGTGCGGGCCCGAGGTGAGCCGCCCGTGCTGGCCCGGCTCGCCCTACCAGCCCGTCACCCTCGCCGACGACGTGGAGCCCTCCGTCGCCCTCCAGATCATGGAGAGCGCCGACCGCTTCCCCGGGATCAGCGCCCAGGCCCACGCCGTGCGCGAGTACCCGCAGGGCGAGCACGGCTCCCAGATGCTGGGCTACCTGCAACCGGTGACCCAGGAGGAGCTGGAGGCCCGCGAGGATCTGCGCACCCAGTTCACCGGCATCGACATGGTGGGCCGCGACGGCGTGGAGGCGGTCTACGACGCCCAGCTGCGCGGCACCGCGGGCAAGCGCGTCCTGGGCGTGAACAACCACGGCGAGGTCATGGAGGTCATCTCCGAGGCGCCGCCCGAACCGGGGATGCACCTGGTCACCCACGTCGACCTCGGCGTGCAGAAGATCGCCGAGGAGGCGCTGGCCGAGGGGATGGCGAACGCCCGGCCCCGCTACAAGGCCGACTCCGGCGCCGCCATCGTCCTGGACGTGCGCACCGGCGGCGTGGTGGCCATGGCGAGCCTGCCCACCTACGACCCCGCGATCTGGCGCGGCGGCATCGACCAGGAGACCTTCGACGAGATGCTCAGCGAGGAGGCGGGCGAGCCGCTGCTCTCCCGAGCCGTGCAGGGCACCTACCCGCCGGGCTCCACGTTCAAGGTCTCCTCGCTCGCGGCGGCCGCGGAGAACGGGTACTCGCTGCGCAGCACCTACGCCTGCCCGGGCTCGGTGAACCTGGCCGGGCAGAACTACGAGAACTACGAGGGCCAGGGCCAGGGTCCGATCAGCCTCCACGAGGCCATCGTGGTCTCCTGCAACACCGTCTTCTACAACTTCGGCTACCAGATGTGGAAGGACGACGGCGGGCTCTACCCCGACGGCGAGGCGGACGAGGCGATGGCCGAGATGGCCAAGGGCTTCGGCTTCGGCTCCCCGACCGGGATCGACCTGCCCTACGAGACCTCCGGGCGCATCCCCGACCGCGAGTGGAAGCGCACCTTCTGGCAGGAGACCCGCGAGAACAACTGCCACCGGGGCGAGCACGGCTACCCCGACGTCGCCGAGACCGACCCGTCGCGCGCCGCCTACCTCAAGCTGCTGGCCTACGAGCAGTGCGTGGAGGGCTTCCAGTGGCGGGCCAACGAGGCCGTCAACTTCGCCATCGGCCAGGGGGACGTCCTCGTCACCCCGCTCCAGCTCGCCAGCGCCTACGCGGCCGTCGCCAACGGCGGCACGCTCCACGAGCCGCGCATCGGCAGGGCGCTGGTCTCCGCCGACGGGACGGAGGTGCGCGAGATCGAACCGGTCGTGCGCGGCGAGCTCCCGGTCAGCGACGGGACGCTGGAGTACCTCCAGACCGCGCTCACGGCGGTCCCCAAGGAGGGCACCGCCCGCGGCGCCTTCGCCGGGTTCCCGCAGGACAAGGTGTCCGTCGCGGGCAAGACCGGTAGCGCCGACGTGGAGGGGCGCCAGGTCTCCTCCTGGTTCGCCTCCTACGCGCCCGCCGACGACCCGCAGTTCGCCATCGTCGTCCTGGTCTCCCAGGGCGGTACCGGCGGTACGACCGCGGCGCCCATCGCGCGCGCCATCTACGACGGCATCTACGGGTTCGACTCCCCGGCACAGGGAGCCGAGGCCGAGGTCGAAGAGGATGCGTCCGGCGGCGCGGAGCCGCTGATCCCGGGCGGCGCGCCGCCCGAGCAACTGCCCGACATCCGTCCCGACGGTTCCATCGACCTGCTGGATCGGTAGCCATGAGCACCTACATGGGGGCGCCCGGGTCACGGAGCGCCGAGATCGGACGCAACGCGGCGGGCCTGGCGCGCCGACTGGACTGGACGCTGGTCGCGTCGGTGGCGGCCCTGTGCGCCATCGGTTCGCTGCTGGTGTGGTCGGCGACCATCCCGGGCGACGGCAGCGACCCGCTGGAGTCCACCGAACACCTGGGCCGCCACCTGCTCCACCTGCTGGTGGCGTGGGCGCTGTGCCTTCTGGTCGCCGCGGTGGACCACCGCACGATCCGCGCGTACGCGCCGATCGTCTACCTGGTCACGGTGGTCGCGCTGGTCCTGGTGCTCACCCCGCTCGGCGAGGTGATCAACGGGTCGCGCGGCTGGATCGTGGTCGGCGGCTTCCAGTTCCAGCCCAGTGAGCTGTCCAAGGTCGGGCTGGTCCTGGTCCTGGCCACGCTGCTGGGGGAGCCCCGCGACGGCGAGGCCCGGCCGATGACGCGGGACGTGGTGTTCTGCCTGGTGGTCCTGGCGGTGCCGCTGGCACTGGTGATGGCGCAGCCGGACCTGGGCACCACGCTGGTGCTGGTCACGATCTTCCTGGGCATGCTCACGCTGTCGGGCGCCCCGATCGTGTGGGTGGCGGGCATGCTGGCGTGCGGGGTGGTCGGCGCGCTGTGCGTGTGGTGGTTCGACCTGCTGGAGCCCTACCAGTTGGACCGCATCGCCACGCTGATGGACCCGACCGCCGACCCGCAGGGCGCGGGGTACAACTCCAACCAGGCGCTGATCGCGGTGGGGTCGGGCGGGTTCAACGGCACCGGGCTCTTCCAGGGCGAGCAGACGCACGGTCAGTTCGTGCCCGAGCAGCACACCGACTTCATCTTCACGGTGGCGGGCGAGGAACTGGGGTTCGTGGGGTCGGTGGTGGTCATCGGCCTGTTCGCGCTGATCCTGTGGCGGATCCTGCGCATCGCCCAGGGGTGCGAGCAGCCCTACCCGCGACTGCTGTGCGTGGGAGTGGTCGCCTGGTTCGGGTTCCAGGCCTTCATCAACATCGGGATGGGCCTGGGGGTCGTTCCGGTGACGGGTCTGCCGCTGCCGTTCATGTCCTACGGCGGTACCGCGATCGTGGCCAACATGGTCGCCCTGGGACTGGTGCTGGGGGTCGACTCCCGGGACCGGGGCTTCGCCTAGGGGCGCGGACCACGACACCGGCGGGGCGGGCACGGCGGAGGCGCAGGGGCCCGCCCCGCCGCCGTCCGGAGGGAGGACCGCGGCGGGGCGCGGACGGAACCGGGCCCGCCGCGGTCCGACCGGACCTGTGGACGGAGCGGCCCGGGGCCCGTGGCGCCGGTAGCCTGGGAACATCAGCGCGGGCGCGCTCCACGCGTCACCGCGCCGACCCCCGCGACGGCGGGGGTCCACGCACACCCGACACGATGTCCGCCGAACGAAGGCCCACACCATGTCCGTCGAAAGCCTCTTCCCGCGGCTGGAACCCCTGCTGACGCAGGTGGCCAAGCCCATCCAGTACGTCGGTGGCGAGCTCAACTCCGTGGTCAAGGAATGGGACGAGACCCGGGTGCGCTGGGCGCTGATGTACCCGGACGCCTACGAGGTGGGAGTGCCCAACCAGGGCGTCCAGATCCTGTACGAGGTCCTCAACGAGCGCGAGGGCGTGCTGGCCGAGCGCGCCTACGCGGTGTGGCCGGACCTGGAGAAGCTGATGCGCGAGCACGGCGTGCCCCACTTCACCGTGGACTCGCACCGGCCGCTGGCCGCCTTCGACGTGCTCGGGCTGAGCTTCGCCAGCGAGATGGGCTACACCAACATGCTCACCGCGCTGGACCTGGCGGGCATCCCGCTGCGCGCGGCCGACCGCACCGCCGACCACCCGGTCGTGCTGGCCGGCGGACACTCGGCGTTCAACCCCGAGCCGATCGCCGACTTCCTGGACGCGGTGGTCCTGGGCGACGGCGAGGAGATCACCCTCGCCATCACCGAGATCATCCGCGAGTTCAAGGAGGAGGGCGAGCCCGGCGGGCGCGACGGCCTGCTGCTGCGCCTGGCCGCGACCGGGGGCGTGTACGTGCCCCGCTTCTTCGACGTGGCCTACCACGAGGACGGGCGGATCGCCTCCTACACGCCCAACCGGCCCGGGGTGCCCGGCACGGTGCAGAAGCACACCGTGATGGACCTGGACCAGTGGCCCTACCCCAAGAAGCCGATCGTGCCGACCGCCGAGTCCGTGCACGAGCGCTACAGCGTGGAGATCTTCCGCGGCTGCACGCGCGGCTGCCGGTTCTGCCAGGCGGGGATGATCACCCGGCCGGTGCGCGAGCGCAACAAGGAGACCGTCACGAAGATGGTCGAGGACGGCGTCGAGGCCTCCGGCTTCCAGGAGGTGGGGCTGCTGTCGCTGTCCAGCGCCGACCACAGCGAGATCGGGCAGATCGCCAAGGGGCTCGCCGACCGCTACGAGGGCACCAACACCGGCCTGTCCCTGCCCTCCACCCGCGTGGACGCGTTCAACATCGACCTGGCCAACGAGCTGACCCGCAACGGGCGCCGCTCCGGCCTGACGTTCGCGCCGGAGGGCGGCAGCGAGCGGATGCGCCGGGTGATCAACAAGATGGTCACCGAGGAGGACCTCATCCGCACCGTCACCGCCGCGTACGCGGCCGGGTGGCGGCAGGTGAAGCTGTACTTCATGTGCGGCCTGCCCACCGAGGAGGACGAGGACGTCCTGGCCATCGCCGACCTGGCCACCGAGGTGATCCGGACCGGCCGTGAGGTGACCGGCCGCAAGGACATCCGCTGCACGGTGTCCATCGGCGGGTTCGTGCCCAAGCCGCAGACCCCGTTCCAGTGGGCGGCGCAGACCTCGCACGAGGCCGTCGACGCCCGGCTGCGCAAGCTGCGCGACAGGCTGCGGGGCGACCGCAAGTACGGCAAGTCGATCGGTCTGCGCTACCACGAGGGCCGCCCCTCCATCATCGAGGGCCTGCTCTCCCGGGGGGACCGCAGGGTCGGCCGGGTGGTCGAGGAGGTGTGGCGCTCGGGGGGCCGCTTCGACGGCTGGAGCGAGCACTTCTCCTACGACCGGTGGTCCGAGGCCGCCGAGGCCGCCCTGGCCGACCTCCCGGTGGACGTGGACTGGTTCACCACCCGCGAGCGCGACGAGGACGAGGTCCTGCCCTGGGACCACCTGGACGCGGGCCTGGACCGGTCGTGGCTGTGGCAGGACTGGCAGGACTCGCTGTACGGCGAGGAGTCGCTGGAGGTGGACGACTGCCGCTGGAACCCCTGCTACGACTGCGGGGTCTGCCCGAGCATGGGCACCGAGATCCAGATCAACGCCCCTGCGGAGGGCCGTCCGCTGCTGCCGCTCAACGTGGTCTAGCCGGACAGCCGCCCGGTCGCGGCGGTGTGCCGCGCGGGCCCGGGAGGTCTCCGGCCGAGGCGGTGTGCCGCGCGGGCCCGGGAGGTCTCCGGCCGAGGCCGGACACGGACGAACCCCTGCTCCCACCGGTCGTCGGTGGGGTCAGGGGCCGTGGTGTTCGTGCCGGGGCAGGGGGCGGCTCACGTGCCCCGGGAGGGTGTGAAGTAGGATTTCGCGCTCCGGGCGCTCTCTCGACCCTCGAAGGGGAGTGGCCCGGGGGAGGAAGGTGTACGGCCCGGCGCCCCGCTCGCGCCGGGCCGTACGTGTAATAGGACTCGCGGGCTACGCGGGGGGTTGCCATCGGATCCAGATTTTCTTCGGATTTTTTTCGGCGAACCCCGCGTTCTGCTGGTGAACACGGCTCCGGTGTCCGCTTCGACCGCTCGGGGACTTTTCGACCGCAGGTCAGTGGGGGAGATACCGGTATGCGTAGTCCTGCTGGCGCATGTGCACCACGGCGCACCGTACGCTGAACAGGACGAGGAACAGCCCCTTCAGGTCGCCCCGCCGACCGCACCAGGGGGCATGAGGAAAGGAGTTGAGCTGCCCCCCGCATCCGAGGGCACCACCTCACCCTCCACGGCCAAACCCGGACAGCGGCTTCGCGTCCACTACGCCAAGCGCGGACGCATGAGGTTCGCCAGCCACCGCGACATCGCCCGGGCTCTGGAGCGCGCCCTGCGCAGGGCCTCCGTACCCGTGGCTTTCTCCGCTGGCTTCTCACCTCACCCCAAGGTCTCCTACACCGGCGCGGCCCCCACCGGGGTCGCCAGCGAGGCGGAGTACCTTGAGCTCACTCTGGCCGAGCACCGCCCGCCCGAGAGGGTCCGAGCCGACATCGACGCGGCCATGCCCCAGGGCATCGACGTCGTCGAGGTCGTCGAGGCCCGACATCCCGGGCTGGCCGACCGGCTCCAGGCCTCCGAATGGCGCGTGGAGATGGCTGGCGTCGACCCCGACGACGCCGCCAGGGCGGTGGCCGCCTATCTGGCCGCCGACAGCGTCGAGGTGGAGCGGATGACGAAGAAGGGCCGTCGCCGCTTCGACACACGGCCGGCGGTGGTCCGCATCGACGTGTGCGCTGAATCCCTCGGGCGCGCCCCAGAGGAACATCACACGACATATGCCATACTTCGGATGGTCGTACGGCACACGACACCTGCTGTTCGACCGGACGACGTGCTGACCGGCCTTCGCCGCGTGGCCGACCTCGCGCCGCCGTCATCTCCGATGATGACCCGGCTGGCGCAGGGGCCGCTGGACGAGACGACAGGTGCGATCGCGGACCCGCTCTCCCAGGACCGGCCCGAAGCCCACACGAGCTCCGGACCCGCGGACGACAACGCGGAGGAGCGGCGCGAAGACGCACCACGGCCGTCAACGCCCATGGCGGGACCGCGCGGATGAGCGGCCCCGAAGCGGGGAACATGGGCGACACCACAGGACTTTGCCCCGACGGCGCCCCGGCGCCGCCGGCGCTGACACAGCGACGACAGTTCTCGTGAGCCGCGCCGCCGACCGAGAGGTCGCGGCGCGCCCGAGGACTCTGACGGGAGACCGCCCGGATGCTCGACAACGAGCCCAACAACGGTGCCGACGGCACCGCGGGTACAACTGAAACAACCAACAACACGGCGGCGGCGCCCTCCACGGGGGGCGGTGAGGTGCGCGTGACCACGCCCGCGCCCGCCAAGGGCGTCCGCCGCGCCGCCGGACCACCCCCCGAACCCGACGACGTCTTCACCCCCCCCTCCGCGCCCGTCACCTCCCTCGCCGGTTCCGGCGAGGGGGGCACGGTCAAGACCTCGGTGGCCACCACCTCGCGCAGGCGCACCGTGCGCGCCGCGGGCCGTCCCGACGAGGACGCCGCCCCGCGCCGTTCGCGCGCCTCCGCTGACGACGAGGGCACCGCTCCGCGCCGGGCCCATGCCTCCGCTGACGAGGAGGCCGCTCCGCGCCGTTCGCGCGCCTCCTCCGCCTCGGAGGACACCGCCCCCTCCACGGCCAGGAGCCGCGGCCGTTCGCGCGCCCGCTCCGCCCCGGCCGCGGAGACCGCCGGGCCCGCGCCCTCCGAGGCGGCCGACGAGCCCGCCAAGGACGAGGAGACCGTGGAGGCGGGCGGCGGCAACGTCTTCCAGGCCCCCTCCCTGCTCTTCCAGCCCCCGGTGGCCAGCGCCGCCCCCGTGCCCGCACGCAGCACCGCCCCGGCGGAGGCCGAGGAGGAGTCCGAGGAGGCCGAGGAGGAGACCGCCCAGGCCGCCGTCGCGGAGGAGACCGGCGACGGGGACGACGACCGCCCCAGCCGCCGTCGCCGCCGTCGCGGAGGCCGGGGACGCGGCCGCTCCCGCGCGGACGAGAACGAGTCCGCCGAGGCCCCCGAGTCCGCCGAGGACAAGGCGGAGCAGCCCGGCGACAGGGACCGGGGCGAGGACGACGGCGCGGCCGACGAGTCCGCCGAGTCCGACGACCGCAGCAGCCGCCGTCGGCGCCGCCGTCGCCGCCGCTCCGGCGGGGGAGAGGGCCCCGAGGCCACCCCGGACGACCCGCCCAACACCGTGGTCCGGGTGCGCGAACCCCGCCAGGAGAAGCCGATCGAGGACGAGGTCCAGGCGGTCCGCGGCTCCACCCGGCTGGAGGCCAAGAAGCAGCGCCGCCGCGAGGGCCGTGAGCAGGGCCGCCGCCGCGCCCCCATCGTCACCGAGTCGGAGTTCCTGGCGCGGCGGGAGTCGGTCAAGCGGGACCTGGTGGTGCGCCGCGTCGAGGACCGCACCCAGATCGCCGTCCTCGAGGACGACATCCTCGTCGAGCACTACGTCGACCGGGCCACGCACCGCTCCTACGTGGGCAACGTGTACCTGGGCCGGGTGCAGAACGTGCTGCCCTCGATGGAGGCCGCGTTCGTCGACATCGGCAAGGGCCGCAACGCCGTCCTGTACGCGGGCGAGGTCAACTGGGACTCCTTCGGCCTGGACGGCCAGCCCAAGCGCATCGAGTCGGTGCTCAAGTCCGGCCAGTCGGTCCTGGTGCAGGTCACCAAGGACCCCGTCGGCCACAAGGGCGCCCGCCTGACCAGCCAGATCAGCCTGCCCGGCCGCTACCTCGTGTACGTGCCCGGCGGTTCGATGACCGGCATCAGCCGCAAGCTCCCCGACAAGGAGCGCGCGCGCCTCAAGCAGATCCTCAAGAAGGTCATGCCCTCCGGCGCGGGCGTCATCGTGCGCACGGCCGCCGAGGGGGCCAGCGAGGAGGAGCTGGAGCGCGACATCACCCGTCTCGCCAAGCAGTGGGACTCCATCAAGCGCAAGTCCAAGTCGGCCAACGCCCCCTCGCTGCTCAACAGCGAGCCCGACCTGACGGTGCGGGTCGTGCGCGACGTGTTCAACGAGGACTTCTCCAGCCTCGTCGTGTCCGGTGAGGAGGCCTGGACCACCGTCCGCGAGTACGTGGACTACGTGGCCCCCAACCTCTCCGAGCGCCTCTCGCACTGGAACGAGGACCGCGACGTCTTCGCCGCCTACCGCGTCGACGAGCAGATCAACAAGGCCCTGGAGCGCAAGGTCTGGCTGCCCAGCGGCGGATCGCTGGTCATCGACCGCACCGAGGCCATGACCGTGGTCGACGTCAACACCGGCAAGTTCACCGGTCAGGGCGGCAACCTGGAGGAGACGGTCACCAAGAACAACCTGGAGGCGGCCGAGGAGATCGTCCGCCAGCTCCGGTTGCGCGACATCGGCGGCATCATCGTCATCGACTTCATCGACATGGTCCTGGAGTCCAACCGCGACCTGGTGCTGCGGCGCATGCTGGAGTGCCTCTCGCGCGACCGCACCAAGCACCAGGTGGCCGAGGTGACCTCGCTGGGGCTGGTCCAGATGACCCGCAAGCGGGTCGGCCAGGGCCTGCTGGAGGCCTTCTCGCACAGCTGCGAGCACTGCAACGGCCGCGGCCTGGTGGTCGCCAGCGACCCGGTCGAGAGCAAGGGCGGCGGCAGCGGCAACGGCCGCAAGAAGAAGAAGGGCAAGGGCGAGCCCGACCAGGCGGCCGAGAAGCCGGAGAAGGCCCAGAAGCCGTCCTCCGAGAAGGCCGACGGGGCCGACGGGCCGGAGAAGGCCGAGAAGGCGGGCGCTGACTCCGACGAGTCCGCCGAGGCGGACGCGGCGCGGACCGAGGAGGCACCCGAGGCCCCGCAGACGGCCGAGGCCCCGGCCTCCGAGCCCGCCAAGAAGACCCGTAAGCGGGCCTCCCGCTCCCGCAAGGCCGAGGCCGCCGCGGAGGAGCAGGAGGAGATCACCGCCACGGAGGAGGCTCCTGAGGCCGCGCAGCCCGAGCAGGCCGCGGAGGCCCCCGAGGAGGCCCCGGCCAAGAAGACCCGCGCCCGGCGCACCACCCGTCGTACCGCCCGCGGGGCGGCCGACACCGGTGAGGCCGAGGCCGCGGGCGGTGAGAGCGCCCCCGCCGAGGCGGACGCGACCGCCGCCGAGACGCCCGCCGAGGCCGGTGACGACGAGGCCGCCGAGCGGCCCAAGCGTCGCCGCACCCGGCGCACCAGGGCGGCGGCCACCCCGCCGACCGCCGTGGACGCGGGCTGAGTCAGGGGCGGCAGCCCCGCCGTGGTCCGGACCGGCACCAGCCCGGTCCGGACCACGGCACGTGTACAGGCCCGTGGCGGGCCGATGGTAATCTGAGGGACGGTGCGTCGGCGCGCTATGCCACCACACTCGCGCGCCCCGACACCGAAGTGCTCTCCACGCAGGGTTTGTTTCCCTCGGATCCCCGCGCCCCGCTACAGGCGATCAGTGGATCGTGGAACGAGGCACCTCCCCGCCCACACGGGGATGGGCCTCCCGGCCGATCTGGGCACAGGTGCGGTCGGACCCGGACCCCGGGCTCATGCCTCGGGGATGGTCCCGAGCATTATTCGTTGAGCGAGCAGGAAGAGAGTTACCCGGTGTACGCGATCGTGCGAGCGGGCGGCCGACAGGAGAAGGTGTCTGTCGATGACGTCCTGAACATCGACAAGGTCTCCGACGAGACCGGCGCCACCATCACATGGCAGCCCATCCTCGTCGTCGACGGTGACAACGTCATCAGCGACGTCGACAAGCTGAGCGGCTACACGGTCAGCGCCGAGGTCCTCGGTGAGACCAAGGGCCCCAAGATCAACATCCTGAAGTACAAGAACAAGACCGGTTACAAGAAGCGCCAGGGTCACCGCCAGAAGCACACCCAGGTGCGCGTCACCGGCATCGCGGCGAAGTAGGAGGCCTGGAAGATATGGCACACAAGAAGGGCGCTTCGTCCAGCCGTAACGGTCGTGACTCGAACGCCAAGCGCCTCGGCGTCAAGCGCTTCGGCGGCCAGAGCGTCTCGGCTGGTGAGATCCTGATCCGTCAGCGCGGCACCAAGTTCCACCCCGGCGCCAACGTCGGCCGCGGTGGAGACGACACGCTGTTCGCGCTGGTCGCCGGCGAGGTCAAGTTCGGCAACTTCCGCGGCCGCAAGGCCGTCAACATCGTTCCCGCCGCCGCCGAGTAGGCACGCGCGCGGACGTTGTACAGGGCGGGCCAGGGAACACTGGCCCGCCCCTTGCGTTGTCACTGGATGACGCGTGTGTGTCCAGGCCCCGCTCGGGGGCCGGAGAGTAACGGGGAGAGCTATGCCTGACTTCGTCGACGAGGCGGTCTTGCACGTCAAGGCCGGGAACGGCGGGCATGGCTGTGCCTCCGTGCACCGGGAGAAGTTCAAGCCGCTGGGCGGTCCGGACGGCGGCAACGGCGGCCACGGCGGGGACGTCGTGCTGGAGGTCGACACCCAGACCGCGACCCTGCTGGACTACCAGCGCCGCCCGCACCGCACCGCCGGCAACGGCACGCCCGGCCAGGGCGGCCACCGCGCCGGGGCCAAGGGCGAGGACCTCGTCCTCAAGGTGCCCGACGGCACCGTGGTCAGCCGTATGGACGGCGAGGTCGTCGCCGACCTGGTCGGCCACGGCACCCGGCTGGTGCTCGCCGAGGGCGGCCACGGCGGCCTGGGCAACGCCGCGCTGGCCACCAAGCGGCGCAAGGCCCCCGGCTTCGCCCTCAAGGGCGAGGAGGGCCAGGGCTTCGACGTGCGCCTGGAGATGAAGACCATCGCCGACGTCGGCCTGGTGGGCTTCCCCAGCGCGGGCAAGTCGTCCCTGATCGCCGCCATGTCCGCGGCCCGGCCCAAGATCGCCGACTACCCGTTCACCACCCTGGTGCCCAACCTGGGCGTGGTGGAGGCGGGCAACGTCCAGTACGTCATCGCCGACGTGCCCGGCCTCATCCCCGGAGCCAGCGACGGCAAGGGGCTGGGCCTGGAGTTCCTGCGCCACATCGAGCGCTGCTCCACCCTCCTGCACGTGCTGGACTGCGCCACCTACGAGCAGGGCCGCGACCCGGTCAGCGACCTGGAGGCACTGGAGGCGGAGCTGTCCGCCTACGGCCGCAGCACCGGAGTGGACCTGTCCGACCGGCCGCGCCTGGTCGCCCTGAACAAGGTGGACGTCCCCGAGGCCCGCGAGCTCGCCGAGCTGGTCACCCCGATGCTGGTCGAGCGCGGCTACCGCGTCCTGGAGGTCTCCGCGGCCTCCCGCGAAGGGCTGCGCGAACTGTCCTTCGCCCTGGGCGAGCAGGTGGCCGCGGCCCGCGAGGCCGCACCGCCCGCGGAGCCCACCCGGGTCGTGATCCGTCCCCAGGCCATCGGTGACGCGCCCTTCCAGGTGGTGCCGCTGGGCGGCAACGCCTTCCAGGTGCGCGGCGACAAGCCCGCCCGCTGGGTGCGCCAGACCGACTTCTCCAACGACGAGGCCGTCGGCTACCTCGCCGAGCGCCTCAACCGCCTCGGCATCGAGGAGCAGCTGGCCAAGGCGGGCGCCACCGAGGGCGCCGAGGTGCACATCGGCACCGAGGAGGACTCCGTGGTCTTCGACTGGGACCCCTCCACGGACGCCGAGGTCGTCCCGTCCGGCCCGCGCGGATCCGACGCCCGGCTGGGCTGACCCGCGCGGGGACCGACGGCCCGGCCGACAGGCACGAGCGCGGCACCCGGTGCCGCGCCACTGGATGGAAAGCCCCACACGGTGCACAGCGCAGGAATCGAACAGACCGACTCCCTGGAGGCCTCCGGGCGCGCGGCGGTGGCCGCCGCGCGCCGGGTCGTGGTCAAGGTGGGATCGTCCTCCCTGACCACACCCGACGGCCGGATCGACTCCTGCCGCATCCGCGACCTGGTCCGGGTGCTGGCGGACCGCCGCGCCGCGGGCCAGGAGGTCATCCTGGTCTCCTCCGGGGCGGTCGCGGCCGGGATGACCCCGCTCGGCATGGCCCGCAGGCCCCGTGACCTGGCCTCCCAGCAGGCCGCCGCCAGCGTGGGCCAGGGGCTGCTGCTGGCCGCGTACACGGCCGAGCTGGCCGGGCACGGCCTCACCGCGGCGCAGGTCCTGCTCACGGTCGAGGACATGATGCGGAGGGTGCAGCACCGCAACGCCCAACGCACGCTGCGCCGCCTGCTGGACATCGGCGCCCTGCCCATCGTCAACGAGAACGACACCGTGGCCACGCACGAGCTGCGGTTCGGCGACAACGACCGCCTGGCGGCCCTGGTGGCGCACCTGATGCGCGCCGACGCGCTGGTGCTGCTCTCGGACGTGGACGCCCTGTACGACGGCAACCCCTCCGCTCCGGGGTCGTCGGTGGTCAGCCTCGTGCGCGGCCCGGCGGACCTGGACGGGATCGACATCGGCAGCGCGGGCGGGCGGGGCGTGGGCACCGGCGGGATGGTCACCAAGGTGGCGTCGGCGCGGATCGCCACGGAGGCGGGCGTGCACACCCTGCTCACCTCCGCCGCGAACGCCCGCACGGCCCTGGAGGGCGGGCCGGCGGGCACCCTGTTCGCCCCGGCGCGGGGACGGCGCCCCTCGGCCCGCCAGCTGTGGCTGGCGCACGCCACGGCGGGCCGGGGCAGCCTGGTCCTGGACCCCGGCGCGGTCACGGCGGTGGTGCGGGAGAAGGCGTCTCTGCTCCCGGCCGGTGTGGTGAGGGTGACCGGCGACTTCAACGCGGGCGACCCGGTGGACCTGTGCGACGAGGACGGCGCCGTCGTCGCCCGCGGACTGGTCAACTACGACGCCGCCGAGGTGCCCGACCTGATGGGAAGGTCCACACGGTGGCTGGCCCGTGAGATGGGCCCCTCCTACGAGCGCGAGCTGGTGCACCGGGACGACCTGGTCGTGCTCTAGACCGCGTACCCGGACCGCCGCGACACCTCTGTGGCAATGTCGGGGACACCCCCCGAGGAGAGTGGAGACACCCATGCCTAGCCTGGTGGCGAGAATGCTCGCTGTGGCGTTCCGGGTGGCGCGCAAGCGCCCCATGGAGACCGTCGAGGGCGCGCGCGAGCGCATCGACGAGGCCAAGGACGACCCCGAGCCGCCGCACTGGGTCGCCAAGCGCCACGAGACCACCCGGCGGGAGGTCGGGGGCTTCGCGAGCTACACGGTCCTCGCCCGGGACCGGGAGGAGGACCCCGACAAGGCCGTCCTGTACGTGCACGGGGGCTCCTACATCAGCGAGATCTCCCCCTGGCACTGGGTGCTGATCTCGCGCATGGCGGACGTGGGCTGCCGGGTGGAGGTGCCCATCTACGGGCTGGCGCCCCAGCACACCTACCGCGAGGCGTTCGGCTTCCTCCACACCGTGTACCGCGACCTGCTGGAGCACGTCGCGCCGGAGCGCACGGTGTTCGCCGGGGACTCGGCCGGGGCCGGGCTGGCGCTCGCCCTCGCGCAGACGCTGCCCGGGGAGGGCCTGCCCCAGCCCGCGCGGCTCATCCTGGTCTCCCCGTGGACGGACCTGACCATGTCCAACCCCGACATCGCCGAGGTGGAGGGCCGGGACCCCTGGCTCAGCCCGGTCGGCCTCAAGGAGGCCGCCAAGGTGTGGGCGGACGGCGACGACCTGTCCCTGCCCCGGCTCAGCCCCGTCAACGGCGTGCTCTCCGGCCTGCCGCCCATGGACCTCTACATCGGCACCCGCGACGTGTTCCTGCCCGACACCCGGCGCCTGCGCTCGCTCGTCGCGCGGGCCGGGGGAGAGGTGGACCTGCACGAGGAGGAGGGGGCCTTCCACGTCTACCCGCTGGTCCCGGTTCCCGAGGGCAGCCGGGCACGGGCGCGGATCATCGGCACCGTCCAGGACCTGTGAGACCTCCGGGGCGGGGCGGAGGCCCTAGGATGCGGGCGTGAGCGAACGAACGACGCGCCGAAGCGAGGACCACCCCCACCGGGGCGAGGTCCGCGAGATCCCCACCGCCGCCAGCGCCACCAGGCTCGTCTACGCGCCCGAGCGCGACGGACTCGCCGACGCGGGCGAGATCGTGTGGACGTGGGTCCCCTACGAGGAGGACCCGGGGCGGGGCAAGGACCGCCCGCTGCTGGTGGTCGGCCGCCGGGGCGGGCGGCTGCACGGGCTGATGCTGTCCTCCCGGCGCCCCGACGCGTGGGAGCGCCAGGACTGGCTGCCCGTCGGCTCGGGCCCCTGGGACCGGGAACAGCGCGACTCCTACGTGCGGGTGGACCGGCTCTTCGAGTTCGACGAGGACGACATCCGCCGGGAGGCGGCCGTCATGGACGAGGAGCTGTTCTGGATGGTCGCCGACGTCCTGCGGGCCCGCTACGGGTGGAGCTGAGCGGCGGAGGGCGGTCGCCCGTCCGGGGGCCCGGGGACGGCCGGGTCTCCACCGGAAGGGCGGTCGGGCCCCGGGGCGCAGGACCGCCGCCGGGGCCCCGCGGCCCCCGTCGCCTCAGGAGAGGGCCAACAGGCGTACGGGGCCGCCGGAACCGCCCCGGATGTTGGCGACGCCGACGATCGCCATAGCGCCGCTCTCGGGAGCCCTCTCCAGGTGGGCGACCATCTCGACGGCGTACTTGTTCTCTCCGAGGAGGAACACGTGCGCCTCGGGGTTGGAGGCGGAGTCGGGCCCGTAGTCGAAGCTCGGGGTGTCCACGGCGATCCCGGCGATGTCCCGCGCGCTCAGCAGCCAGTCGATCGCCTCGATGTCGAACCCGGGGAAGTGGGCGACGCCGTCGCTGTCGCGGTTGAGCATCGCCTCCTCGCTCTGGAGTACCCGCGCGCTCCATCCGGAGTCCATGGCGACCAGGGCGCCCCGGGGGATGCGGCCGTGGCGCCTTTCCCACCGGCGCAGGTCCGCCACGGTGACCTGGGCGTCGTAGTGCCTCGCGGCGCGGTCGGCGATGCGGACGACGACGAGCGGACAGACCAGGTCGCGCGGGTCCACCTCGTGGGTGTGCAGTGCGTCAGCGCTGTCGTTGAAGTGCCACGGCGCGTCGAAGTGGGTCCCGGTGTGCTCGTCGATCTCCAGCTTGAGCGCGTTGAAGCCGTCCTCCTCGATCGAGGCGAACTGGAAGATGTTCGGGTCGAGGATGTAGGGCCGGTAGATCGGGAAGTCGTTGTGGAGGACGTGGGTGAGGTCGGTGACCGTCAGCCGCGACGGGCTGATCCCGGCGATGGTCTGGGCGTGGGCGGACTCCACCGGCCCTCCGAGGGCGCCGATCCCGGTGAGCACGGCGCCGACGGCCGCCGAACCGGTCAGCATGCGCCTGCGGCCCAGGTCCGCGCCGGCCGGGCGCGCGGGCGGCGCCGACCGCTCCGCCGTGATCGTGCCCCCCGGCGTTTCCGGGGCGTGCCCCGATGCGGTCATGAACGTCTTCCGGGCCTTGTGGATCACGTGGGGTCCGCACATCGCAGTGTTCCTCTTCCAGGTCTGCTGTCCGTTCGATCTGGAATGAGTATACGATCTCTTATGCAAAAGTGAAGCCTGTGCCCCATGCGATGTCTTGTTTTCAGGGCGGACGCGGACCGGCGGCCTCGCCGCGGAAGGTGACCGGGCGGACACGCGGTCGGGCCGGCGCGCAGGCTCGTGCCCGTGCCGGGAGGTGTCGTTCTCCGGCGGGGAGGCCGGAAGGGCCGGAGCGTTTGGGGTGTGTCCGGAGCCGGCACGGCGTTTTCCGCCGTTCCCCGAACCCGTTGTGTGTAACGGAGTGCGCCCCGTCCTCCGGACCGCCGCGCCCGCCCGGGGAACGGAGGGAATTGCTCCTCGACGTGACAGCCCGCGTCCCGCCGTATTTCGCGGGAGCCGCGCTCGCGCCGCGCCGGTGAATTCCCGCCCGGCCCTGTGCGGGGGCCGGGTGGCGGGAACGGGTTACGCGGAGCAGCGGCCCCGGGAGGCGGTGCGGACCACCATCGTCGGCGCCGAGCCGTCCGAGGACTGGTCCAGCAGCCGCCGGGAGAGGGTCACCTCGAAGGTCTCGGGGGCCTCCTCGATGACCTCCGCCAGGGCCAGGCAGCCCGACACCACGTGGTGCCGGATCCACTCGACGGTGTACAGGTCCGGCTCCGTCCCGGGGCGGAGCCGGACCCGCAGGCGCAGCCGCTCGTTCTCGGTGTGCGGACGGATCAGGACCACCTGGGCGGCTTCCACCGAGTCGAGTTGGAGGGCGAGCGACGCCAGGTCGGCGGGGGACACCAGACTGCTGAGCGGACCGTAGGGCGCGTCTATGCGGCTGTTGGTCCGCAGGGGCCGGCCGGGCAGCTCGCAGGTGCACGACGTCCACTCGGCCCCGGTGCCGGTGTCGTAGCGCAACAGGGGGACGACCGCCTTCCTGTGCGTGACGGTCACGAGCATGCGCCCGTTGACGACCTCGGTGTGCTGGTAGGGGAGCGGGTGGAAGGTGTCGATCGCGCAGTCGGGTCCGCTGTGCCCGATGATCCAGGTCTCCGCGGAGCCGAACAGCGCCCATGTGCGCAGGTGGGGGAAGTGCGTGCGGATCAGCGAGCGCGTCCCCGCGTCCATCGCCGGTCCACTCCAGAGCACCTTGCGCAGGAAGTCCAGGCGCCGTCCGGACGCGGCGCAGAAGCGCAGGACGCGCTGGACGGTGTCCAGGGTGGCGGCGAGGGCGCTCACCCCGTGCCGCTCGAAGAGGTCGAGGCACGGCTCGATCATCTGGTCCGTCGGGGCGTCGAGCGACAGGGTGGGGACGCCGGCCCGTGCGGCGAGCGCGTTGTGCAGGTCGTGCGACGCGCGCATGTGGAACGGGGTGCTCAGGCTCGCGACCAGGTCCCCCGGTGCGAAGGGCTGAAGGTGCGGGGCGATCTCGTCCACGTGGAGGTCGGAGGGGAGCGCGCCCAACCGGCTCGTGGACGTCGTTCCCCCCATGAGGTGGAGCGAGGCCCGGGAGAGTTCGGCCGGGGACTCCCGCATCATCGTGTCGACGGCCTCGCCGAGCTCCTCACGGGTGAGGGGAGGCAGGTCCACCAGGCGGGGCCTGCGCCCCAGCACGAGGTAACGGCCGTACTTGCGCCGCATGGACGGGATCCTCGCCAGGCGCTGTAACGCGTGGGCCAGGGAGAGCGGCCCCTCCACTTTTCCTCCGATATTCATCGTCATTCTCGTGCTCGCATCTCTGGGTGTCAGGGATTTCGTTCATCCCGCCGGGGCGGCTGCGGTGACGTTAATGAATGTGGAATTCCCGTTAATTCTTCTCGGGGAAATGCCTTCGTTGGCGGCATGGCAGGTTCGGGGCCGTTGGACAGTAAATCAGATTCCCCCACCGAGGAACATGGTGAAGATTTCCCCTGCTGGTAAGCGTGTGATCACCGCAGGTCATGTGTACTTGTTGGGAGACGCCTCGGAGCGTGTTCCCCCGGTGGCCGGATGCGGTCGAGTGACCTTGCTCACCGCTCCTGGCCGCCGTGCGGGGTGAAGGCGGAGGCCGCGGGAGGCGCCGGGACGCGGCCCGGCGTGCGCGGGGAGAGGGCCCGGTGCGACCGTGTCGCTTCGGCGGTCCCGCCGGTGGGCCCCGGTCCGCGCCGGAGCCCCGGCGGTGCCGAGTGCCGTCGGCACCGCCGGGGGCTCCGCGTGGAGGAGGCTCTCAGGCGCGGCTCGGCGCGGCCTGCCCGGCGGCCCCGGGCGCGTGTCGCCGACCGTCCGCCGCCCCCAGGTGCACGGCCAGTTCCACCCTCAGGCGGGCGTGGTCCCGCGCGTGCCCGTGGGCGGCGACGTAGCCGTCCGGTCGGACCAGGTGGTAGCCCGGTGCCGAGCACAGCCGGTGCTCCGAGGCCTGGTCGGCGCTCAGCGCCACCGTCCGTACCTGGGGCCGGTCGGCGACGAGCGCGGAGAACGGCTCCCCGTCGCGGGTGCGTCCCCGGCCGGGTGTGACGGCGAGCGTCCACCCGCGGACCCCCTGCCCGCTCCCGGCCTCCCCGTGCCCGGCGACGCCCAGGTCCACGGCGAGGGAGCGGGGGAGGGCGTGGCCGGTGCGGACGGCGCCCGCCAGCCGTCCGGTCACCCGGCACAGGGAGGGCCAGGTGGGCTCCTGGGTGAGGCGAGCGGGTGTGTAGCGGAACCGGTAACCCGCCATGACGGGCAGGTATCCGCGTTCCATGACCGGTTCCAGGACGCGGAAGGCCGCGTCCCGGCCCGCCGTCTGCACGGGGTGCTGGAGCATCCAACCGCGTGTTTGGATGTCGGTGTCGCGCACCACCTGCCGCGCCACGTCCTTGCGTTCGGGGCCGTAGGTGGAGAGCAGTTCCGGTCCTGCCTCGCCCCGTGTCACCGCGGCCAGCTTCCAGGCCAGGTTCTGCGCGTCCTGCATCCCGGTGTTGAGGCCCTGGCCCCCGGCCGGGCTGTGCACGTGCGCCGCGTCCCCGGCGAGGAAGACGCGGCCCCGCTGGAAGTCGTCGGCGTGCCGCCGGTGCACGCGGAACACGGACTCCCACACCGGGTCGACCAGCCGGACCCCTCCCGGGCCCTGCTCGTCCGTGATCCGCTGGAGCAGGTCCACCCCCGCCTTCTCCCCGGGCGGAAGGCTGGCGAAGAACCGGAAGACGCCGTCGGGCAGGGCGACGATCACCAGGGCGCCCCGGGGCGACTGGTAGTAGAGCGCCTCGTCGACGGGCAGCTCCCCCTCGATGTGGCAGTCCACGAGGGCGAACGCCGACTCGTAGGTGCTGCCGACGAAGCCGGTGCCGATCTGGGCGCGCACCGCGCTGCCCGCGCCGTCCGCGCCGATGAGGAAGGGCGCGTGGTAGCGCTCGACGGTCCCGTCGGAGTGTTCGAGGATCGCGGTCACCCCCTCGGTCGCGGTGATGTCGCCGGAGAAGTCCAGCCCGTCGAGGGCGAGCAGCCGCACCCCCCGTTCGATGCGCCCGCCGAGCGCGTGCAGCCGCTCGGTGAGCACGCGCTCGGTCTCGTTCTGGGGCAGGCACACCGGAGCCAGGTGCTCGGGGAACGTGAACGTGGCCAGCGGGTCGCCGGAGGAGTAGTAGCGGAACCTGCGGATGTCGATACCCGCCCGCCGGGTGGATTCCAGGGCGCCCAGGTCGTCCAGCAGGTCGAGGGTGCGCGGCCAGAGCAGCAGGGCCTTGGGGAAGGGGGAGGCGGACTCGGCGCGGTCGATGAGCCGTACACGTACTCCTCGTCTCAGGAGCTCGCACGCGGCGGTCAGGCCCACGGGCCCGGCACCGACCACGAGGACGTCGGAGGGGGTGCTGTGTGCGCGGGTGGAAGCGGTGTCGTCGCTGGTCAACTGCATTTCGGGGAGCTCCGATCGAACAGGTTGCGGCGGGTGTCCCGGGTCCGCCCACCGCGCGCGTGGCCAGTTCTATAAGATTGACGATGGACATAAGACACCTTATGCTCATCCACGAATGGATGGCTATAAGGAAGCGAATTAAGGGGTAGGGGAATGGCGATAGAAGCCACGGATCTGCAGGGCGCGCGGAGTGCTCCCGCCCCGTTGACCAGGGGACAGGCGGTGGCCACACTCGTCGCCGTCGCCCTGTCCAGCGTGATGCTGCCGCTCGCCGTCACCGCTCCGGCCGTGGCGCTCACCCAGCTCGCGGCCGACCTGAACGCCAGCGTCGGCGAGGCCCAGTGGGTCCAGAACGCCTACAACGTCACCTTCGCGGCGTTCATGCTCGCCGCCGGCGGACTCGCCGACCGCTTCGGCAGGCGCCGGGTCCTCGTCATCGGCCTCGTCGTCTTCACCGCGATGGCCACGGTGATCGGCCTCTCCTCCAACATCCTCGTCATCGACGTCGCCCGCGCGGTCCAGGGCATCGGCGCCGCGGGCATCATGACCAGCGGATCGGCGATCCTCGCCGACTCCTTCCGGGGAGCGGCCCGGGCCCGGGCCTTCGGCCTCCTGGGGACCTCCTTCGGCTTCGGACTGGCCATGGGGCCCTTCGTCGCCGGGCTGATGGTCAACTTCCTGGACTGGCGCATGGTGTTCCTGATGAACCTCGCGTTCGCCGCCGTCGTCCTGCTCCTGGTCCGCTCGATCCGTGAGTCGAGCGACCCCGGTTCCACCTCGGTGGACTGGGGCGGCGTCATGACCTTCAGCACCAGCCTGTTCCTGCTCTCCCTCGCCTTCGTCCAGGGCGCCGAGGCGGGTTGGCTCAGCCTGAGCGCGATCGGGTCGGCGGTCGGGTTCCTCGTCTTCCTCGCCGCCTTCGTCGTGGTGGAGTCACGGGTCCGGCGCCCGATGTTCGACCTCTCGCTGTTCAAGCGGCCCACGTTCGTCGTGGTCGTCTGCCAGCCCTTCACCATCACCTTCGGCTTCGTGGTCCTGCTCGTCTACCTGCCGCCCTTCTTCCAGGGCGTCGGCGGGTTCGGCGCCGCCGAGGCCGGGGCCCTGCTCCTGCCCCTGACCCTGCCGGTGCTCGCCCTGCCGATGCTGGCCGGGCAGCTCGCCGCCAGGCTCCCCCTGCGGGTCATGCTCGCCACCAGCTCCCTGCTCATCGCGGGCGGCTCCCTGTGGTTGATGACCCTCCAGCCGGGCCAGCACTGGACGGCGCTCGCCGCTCCCCTGGCCCTGTTCGGCACGGGGGTGGGAAGCGCCTTCGGCGTCATGGACAACGCGGCGCTCAGCTCCGTGGAGGTCGAGCGGGCCGGGATGGCCTCGGGCATCTTCAACACCATGCGCATCACCGGGGAGAGCGTGGCGATCGCCGGAGCCGGGTCCGTGCTGGCGACCCTGTCCCTGAACACGCTCGACCTCCCCTTCGCCGACCCCGAGCAGGAGCGGACCCTGGCGGGTGAGGCCACCCAGGGCCGACTGGAAACGGCGCTGGGCCAGTTCGCCGAGGCGGACCGCTCGACCGCGCTGGACGCCGTCTCGGCCAGCCTCACCTCCGCGATGCACACCACGTTCCTGGGGCTGGCGCTCCTCGCCCTGGCCGGCGCGGTGGTCACGTTCCTCGTCGTCAGGGAACGCGAGCTCCGCTAGGCGGGGTCCTCGCGGGCCCTCCGCCCCGGCTCCCCTCCACCGTCCACCACCGACAGCCCCTCCCGGACCCCGGACCCCGGACCCCGGCCTCCGACCCGCCGTACCGACGCACCGCGGGGAGACGCTCTCCGCCCGCGGCCCCCACATCAGGACCACAAGCCCGAGGAATGTGAGACAGACCATGCAGATGCCCGTGCACCACCTCCTCAACGGCGCCACCGACACCGTGACCGCAGGCACGGAGGGTCCGGCCCTGGACTACGAGCGGACCGTTGACCGCACCGTCGTCCACCGGGAGTCGTTGGCGGAGGTCTTCGTCACCGACACCCAGCCCCTCGGAGGGGACGCCCACGCGGCCGCCGCCCAGCTCCCCCGTTCACACGCCTACTACGGCGACCACCTGCTCCGCCCCCGCCGCCACGACCCCGTGCTGCTGCTCGAAGCATGCCGACAGGTGGGGCTGGCCATCGCGCACACCCACTACGGCGTCCCCTTCGACCACAAGTTCGTGCTCACCACCCTGGGCATCACCATCACGCGCCCCGAGCTGATGACGGTGGGGACGGCTCCGTGCGCCCTCCGCATGCTCTGCTCCGTCGGGGACAAGAGGGTCAAGGAAGGACGCGTCGTCGGCTACGACGCCAGGTTCCGGCTCTTCGTCGACGGCACGGAGGTCGGCAACGCCGTCGTCGGCCTGCGGTTCAAGTCCCCGGCGAGCTACGAGGCGCTGCGCCTGCGCAACCGCTCCGGCGAGCCGGTCCCCTCCACGGAGACCTTCGACTTCACCGTCGGCGGGGAGCTCCCCGCCCCCTACCTCGTCGGCCGGTCGAACGGCGACAACGTGGTCCTGACCGGGCTCACGGGGGCCGGGGACACCGTGTCGGCCTCCCTGCGCGTGCTGCCCCAGCACCCGAGCCTGTTCGACCACGCCCAGGACCACCTGCCGGGCATGGTCCTGATCGAGGCCGGGCGCCAACTGGCCCTGAACACGCTCCTGGAGGTCCGGGGCACCTCGCCGGCCAAGGCCTACCCCACCGAGATCACCGCCACCTTCACCAGCTTCGGAGAACTGGAGCCCCGGACCGAGTTGCGGGCCGTCACCGCTCCGGCGGGGGCGGAGGGGCCCGAGGAGGAGGGCGTCTACTACACGCAGGGCGGAATCGTGGAGTTCCTCGCGCCCACCGGCTGCCCCGAACCCGCCCCGACCTCCGTCGAGGTGGACGTGCTCCAGAGGGGCGCGTCGATCTGCCGGATCGAGGTCGGCCTGGTCCGCCTCCCCGCGTGAAGCGGACCGTACCGACCCCTACGACAGGAGAAGCCATGACCCTCGCGAACGGAGCGCACACCCCGGGGACCCGGGGGCGCGGCATCGCGTTCTTCGACGTGGACGAGACGCTCATCGGACCGAAGAGCATGTTCTCGTTCCTGGAGTTCCACCTCGGGAACGGCTCCAGGCCGCCCGGCTCCTACGAACGGGCCGTGGCCCACCTCAGGGCGGCGGCGGCCCGGGGCGTGCCCCGCCAGGACGTCAACCGCCTCTACTACCGCATCATGGCGGGCGAGTCCGTCGAGGGGCTGCGCGCCGAGGGGCGGGCGTGGTTCTCCGAGGCCGCGCGCGTGCCGGGCTTCTGGCACACGCCGGTGCTGGAGCGCCTGCGCCGCCACCGGGCCGAGGGCGACCTGGTCGTCCTGCTCTCGGGCTCCTTCTTCGCCTGCCTGGACCCGATCGCGGAGGAGGCCGGAGCCCACTGGGCACTGGGCACACGGCCGGTCGTCCGCGGCGGGCACCTGACCGGTGAGGTCCTCGTCCCCATGATCGGCGCGACGAAGGAGACCGCCGCCAGGGCGGCCGCGGCGGTGAGAGGCGTACCCCTGTCCTCGTGCACCGCCTACGGAGACCACTCCAGCGACCTCGCCCTGCTGTCGGCCGTGGGAGTCCCGGTCGCCGTCGGCGAGGACGCGACGCTCACCGCGCACGCCGAGGCCAACGGATGGGAACGCGTCCGCTCCGGCCGCCCGGGCCCCGGCGCGGCGGAGGGAGCCCCGCGCCTCCCGTCGGTGAACGCGTGACGCCGGGTCGGGAGCGCCTCCGCGCGGTGCGGCGGCGCTCCCGGGCCCTCCCCTCCCCGCAGCCCAGCAAGAAGGAGACAGCACGATGACCATCGCCATCCTCGGTACGGGCTCGTACCTGCCGGACGAAGTGGTCGGCAACGAGCCGATCGCCCGCACCGCCGGTGTCACAGACGAGTGGATCCGCCGCAAGACGGGGATCCGCGAGCGCCGACGCGCCGCCCCCGACCAGGCCACCTCCGACCTCGCCGCGGCGGCCGGCCGACGGGCCCTGGCACAGGCGGGCGTGTCCGCGGACCGCCTGGCCTACGTCATCGTCGCCACGTCCACCCCGGACCACCCCCAGCCCGCGACGGCCAGCATCACCCAGCACCTGCTCGGCGCGCGGTCCGCGGCGGCGTTCGACGTCAACGCCGTGTGCAGCGGCTTCGTCTACGCCCTCTCCGTGGCCGAGCACCTGCTGCGGCCGCACGGGGAGGCCTACGCGCTGGTCATCGGCGCGGACATCTACTCCCGGATCCTCGACTACGGCGACCGCAGGACGGCGGTCCTATTCGGTGACGGCGCGGGCGCGGTCCTGCTGGGGCCCGCGCACGACCGCGGCGGCGTCGTGGGGACGCAGCTGCTCACCGACGGGGACCACCACCACCTGATCAGGGTTCCGGCCGGGGGCTCGCGCCTGCCCGCCTCCGCGGAGACCCTGGGACAGGGCGGGCACTTCTTCACGATGGAGGGCCGCGGCGTGCGCGAGTACGTCACCCGGCGGCTGCCCGAGGCGGTCCACCGGATGCTCGACGGCCTGGGCGTGGACCGGGAGGAGATCCGCCACTTCGTGCCCCACCAGGCCAACGGCGCCATGCTCGAGGACGTCTGGCCGTCGCTGGGCCTGGACAACGCCCACCTCCACCTGACCGTGCAGACCCATGGCAACACGGGTTCGGGATCGGTGCCCGTCGCCCTGGACACGGTGCACCGCGCCGGGCTGCTCGAACGGGACGACCTCGTCCTGCTCGCGGGGTTCGGCGGCGGCATGAGCGTCGGGCTGGCCCTCGTGCGGTGGAGTCCCGTGGCCGCGAGGGCGGCCTCCGTGGTCCGTTCGGTCCGCTCCGCGGGGACGACTCCGGTCCACGTTCCCGCGTGACCCCTCCCGGCCCGGGAGGCGGGGCGGGGCGTGTCCGGTCCCCGGGGCCGTGCACGCTCCATCCCGGGACGTGCGTGAACGGTCGGCGCCCCGACCGTGGGGGCGCGGCCTCTTCCGGAAGCCTTTCCCGGGACGCCTGTCCGGGTGCCTTTCAGGACGCCTGGGGGAGCGCCCCTGCGAGCGCCTCTCCGGGAGGGCGCGGGAGGCGGGCGCCCACGGAGCGGCGGGGCGGGGCCCCGTCCGGCTCCCCGCGCGGTGACGCCGGGGCGCCCGCCCGGACCGGGGTCACTCCTCGCCCAGGTCCGCCAGTTCGGTGCGGGTCTCCGCGGAGACCTCCGCGCACCGGCTGAGGAAGCGGACGAACTCACCCTCCTCCTCGCTGCTGAACGCCTCGCTCAGCCGCATCTCCACCCGGATCGCGGCCTCGTCCGCCTTGGCGAGCAGGTCCTGTCCGCTGGGGGAGAGCCTCGTCTCCAGGATGTGGGAGTGCAACGGGTGGGGCTTGCGCTCGATCAGTTCGCGCCTGCTCAGGGTCGCGAGGACCGAGGACATCGTCTGGGGGGTCACCAGGCACCTGCGGGCCAGGATCGCACCTGAGGCCCCGGGCTCCTCCGAGAGCACGAGCAGGACCGTGTACTGGGGGACCGAGAGGTTGAACTGCCTCAGAACAGCGTGCTTCGCGGAGATCAGCTCCTGCTCGGCGCGCTTCAGGTGATGACCGATCCGCTGGTCCATGGGAAGCTGGGTCATCTGGGAATCGTATCTCAGAGCGCCTGTCCCTCCGTGCTCGTCGGCCGGTCGTCAGGCCGGCGCCGGGAGCCGTCCGCTCCACCCCGGCTCGGGGGAGGGTCAGTACCGCGCGCCCGCGGTGGCGTCGGCGATGGTGTCGAGTTCGGCGAGGTCCTCCGGGGAGAGGACCAGGTCCGCGCCGCCCACGTTCTCCTCCAGGCGTTCGCGCCTCTTGGTTCCCGGGATGGGGACGACGGGCAGGCCCCAGCGCTCGGCCTGGGCGTGGACCCACGCCAGGGCGACCTGGCCCGGGGTCGTGCCGTGCGCCTCGGCCACCCGCCGCACGATGGCGAGCAGATCCTGGTTGCGCACGGCGTTCTCGCCGGAGAAGCGCGGCTTGCCGCGGCGGAAGTCGTCGGCGGACAGCTCCTCCACCGGAGGGAGGGCCCCGGTGAGGAAGCCGCGCCCCAGCGGGGAGTAAGGGACGAAGCCCACGCCGAGCCGCGCGCACTCGCCCACCACGGACTCCTCCACGTCGCGGCTCCACAGCGACCACTCCGTCTGCACGGCGGCGATCGGGTGCACGGCGTGGGCGGCGCGCAGTTCGTCGGCGCTCACCTCGGACAGCCCCAGGTGGCGCACCTTGCCCTGGGCGACCAGCTCGGCCATGGCCCCGACCGTCTCCTCGACGGGGACCGAGGTGTCGCGCCGGTGCATGTAGTAGAGGTCGATCGTCTCGACGCCCAGGCGGGAGAGGCTGGCGTCGCAGGCCGCGTGGACGTACTCCGCGTCCCCGCGGTGGCTGCGGGCGCCGGTCCCGCGGTCGCGGACGATCCCGAACTTGGTGGCGAGGACGACCTCCTCCCGCCGTTCCCGGACGACCTTGCCCACCAGCTCCTCGTTGGCCCCGTGCCCGTACATGTCCGCGGTGTCGAGGAAGCCGACGCCCAGGTCCAGGGCGTGGTGCAGGGTCGCGAGGGAGTCGGCCTCGTCTCCCGGGCCGTAGAACTCGCTCATCCCCATGCAGCCCAGCCCCTGGGCGGACACGGTGGGGCCGTCGGTGGTCAGCGGAACAGTCCGCATGCGCACTCCTGTGCTCGGTGGTCGTGCTCGACGCGACTCAGGGAGGTGCTACCCGGGGGTGTGACCTGGGCGCCGCATACGGCGCGTGCGACCCGCCCTCCTGAACCTATGCCGAGAAGGTACCATAAGAACCCTGACCCTGACTCGATATCGATTGGATTCGGAGGCGTCCCCCCTCGCGCACCAGGAACTCGGGGGCCGACCCGTCCGGGAGTTCCCGCAGCATGTGCCGGGAGACGATGACCTCGAAGGACTCCGGAGCCTCCTCCGTCACCTCGGACAGCCCCAGCGACTCGGACAGCACGTGCTGCCGGATCCACTCGCCGGTGTAGAGCTCGGACCTGGTCTCCGGGCGCAGCCGGACCCGCAGGTGGAGCCGTTCGTCCTCGGTGTGGGGATCGACCAGGACGACCTGGGCCGCCTCCACCGAGTCGAGCCGCAGGGCCAGCGGCACGAGGTCGAGGGGGGAGACCACGCGGCTGAGCGGCCCCATCGGGGCGTCTATGCGGCTGTGGGTGCGCACCGCGGGACCGGGCAGGCCGCAGGGGCAGGCCGTCCATTCGGCCGCGACCCCGGTCTCGTAGCGCAGCAGCGGGACGACCGCCTTCTCGTGTGTGACGGTCACCAGCATGCGCCCGTCGACGATCTCCGTGTACTGGTGGGGGAGCGGGTGGAGGGTGTCGTTGGCGCAGTCCGGGCCGCTGTGCCCGATGATCCAGGTCTCCGCCGAGCCGAAGAGCGCCCATGTGCGCAGGTGGGGAAAGTGTGTCCGGATCAGCGCTCGGGTGGCGGCGTCCATGGCCGGACCGCTCCACAGCACCTTGCGCAGGAACCCGAGGTCCCGGCCGGACGCGGCGCAGTAACGGAGCAGGCTCCGGAAGGTGTCGAGGGTGGTGCCCAGGGCGTTGACCCCGTGGCGCTCGAACAGGTCGAGGTAGGCGTCGATCATCTGGTCGGTCGGCGCGTCCATGGAGAGTGTGGGCACTCCGGCCCTGGCGGCGAGTCCGTTGTGCAGCTCCTGGCAGGCCCGCATGTGGAACGGGGTGCCGAGGGTGGTGAACAGGTCGCCCTGTTCGAAGGGGCGCACGTGCGGCGCGATCTCGTCCAGGTACAGGTCCGCCGGGACCGCCCCCAGGCGCATGGTCGACCGGGTGCCCCCCATGACGTTCAGGGAGGCGCGGGTCAGGGCGGACGGGTCGGTGCGCACCAGGGTGTCGATCGCCCGGCCCAGTTCGTCCCTGTCGAGCGTGGGGAGGTCGGACAGCTCCGGCGCGGAGGCCCCGGAGACGTGGCGGAGGTACTTCTCCCGCAGCACCGGAATCCTGGACAGCCGGGCCAGTGCCCCTGCCGTGGACGGAGCCCCGCCGAGGCTCGTTCGCGGACCGAAATTCGTTGTCATTCTCGCACTCGCGTTCCTGGTGTACTCAAATGCGGCCGATCACGGTAGTTCGTACTGCTGCATAGCCATGAATCCGAAGTGACCAGAAGTTCCCTGGACTTCGTCGTCCAGTCGTCGGCGGGGCGGGCCGCAGCTGCCTTCGGAATGCGTCCATTCGAGAGAATGCGACGATATCCGAGGCGCTCTCCGGGGCCGTGTGACCGCGTCGACACCTTTCGTTATCGTCCGTCGTCGGGGGCGTTCCCCTGAGACGGGCCCTTGTCTCCCGCGTTATATGACCTTCCTCACGTGCGGCCCGTGGGACGTCACGCCCGGTGACCGGTCCGGGTTGGGGTACCAGCGTCCGTCCGGTGGACGCCGAGGTGGCGGGCCGGACCGGACGGCCCGGCCGTGCGCGCCCGACTCCGCCCTGTGGACAACCTCCGTCCGGCGGGGCCGCGCTATACGCTGAAAGCGTTCACCCCGGCGCATGCCCCTGAGACCCTTCGACGCCGCAGGGCGGGTACGCCGGGATGGCCTCCCAACCAAGAGAGAGCACCATGAGTGACATCGAGCGCGAGGTCCACGCGGTAGCCGGGCGGGCCAGGGACGCGGCGGCCGACCTCGCCCCGCTCAGCCGGGCGGTCAAGGACGCCGCGCTGCTGGCGATCGCCGACGCCCTGGTCAAGCGGTCCGACGAGATCACCGCGGCCAACGCCGAGGACGTGGCGCGGGCCCGCGAGGACGGCACCAGCCCGGCCATGGTCGACCGGCTCACCCTCACCCCGCAGCGGATCGAGGCCATCGCCGAGGCCGTCCGCGAGATCGTCGAGCTCCCCGATCCGGTGGGCGAGTCCGTGCGCGGATCCGTGCTGCCCAACGGCCTGGACCTGCGCCAGATCCGGGTGCCGCTCGGTGTCATCGGCATCATCTACGAGGGCCGCCCCAACGTCACCGTGGACGCCGCCGCCCTGTGCCTCAAGAGCGGCAACGCCGCCCTGCTGCGCGGCTCCTCCTCGGCCTACTCCTCCAACACCGCCATCGTCGGGGTCCTGCGGGACGCCCTGGAGGGCACCGGGGTCCCGGTGGACGCCGTCCAGATGGTGCCCGGTCGCACCCGCGAGTCCTCCACCGCGCTCATGCGGGCGCGCGGCCTGGTGGACGTGCTCATCCCGCGCGGCGGGGGCTCCCTCATCCAGGCCGTGGTGCGCGACTCCACCGTGCCGGTCATCGAGACCGGCGAGGGCCTGTGCCACGTCTACGTGGACGCCGACGCCGACCTCGACAAGGCCGTGGCCATCACCACCAACGCCAAGGCGCAGCGCTGCTCGGTGTGCAACTCCGCCGAGACCCTGCTGGTGCACGAGGCCGTGGCCGAGGAGTTCCTGCCACGCGTGCTGCGGGCCCTCGGCGAGAGCGGCGTGACCGTGCACGGCGACCCCCGGGTGCTGGAGGCCGCCGCCGCCCACCCGACCGGGGCCCGGGTGGTCGAGGCCACGGAGGAGGACTGGGCGACCGAGTACCTGTCCATGGACCTGGCCGTGCGGGTGGTGCCCACCATCGACGAGGCGCTGGCCCACATCCGCAGGTACTCCACCCAGCACACCGAGGCCATCGTCACCGACTCGCTGAAGGCCTCCCGGTACTTCGTCTCCCGGGTGGACTCCGCGGCGGTCATGGTCAACGCCTCCACCAGGTTCACCGACGGCGGCGAGTTCGGCTTCGGCGCGGAGATCGGCATCTCCACCCAGAAGCTGCACGCCAGAGGCCCGATGGGGCTGACCGAGATGACCTCCACCAAGTACGTGGTCACCGGGGACGGCCACCTCAAGTAGCCGCGCGCGCCGGGGCCGCCCTCGGGGCGGCGGCCCCGGGCCGCAAAGGACCGCACGCCACGGGGCCGGCCTGACGCGTGTGTCCGTTGTGCGACCGAGAGTCACTTCCGGGGTTCGGGGGGCCGTTGGCATCTGGAGCGTTTTCCCGCTGGAAACCTGGACAGAAGCGAATCTTCGTCTAGCACGTATTCCCAAAGGGACGGCTGGTCGGTAATTTCACTGTGGTGTCTCACGGCGCGCCTCCGCATCGCTCGGAGTGTCGCCCCCCCACGGTCACAACGAAAGGAATCCCCCGAATGAAGCTCCGGAGCAAGGTCGCTGCCATCGCCACGACCGCCCTGACCGTCGGTGGTGTCACGCTGATGGCCTCCCCCGCCCAGGCTGACCTGGTCACCCTCTGCTCGGGCCACGGCGGTGCCATCACCCTGCCCACGGACCTCGCGGTCCCCGCCGGCAAGAGCTGCTTCCTGGACGGCACGGTCATCCAGGGCGACGTCACCGTGCGCCAGGGTGCCAACCTGCACATCATCGGCGGTGAGATCGAGGGGAAGGTGACCGTCCAGCAGGACGCCTACTTCGACTCCCAGGAGACCTCCGTCGGCGACCGCGTGGTCAACCGCGGCTCCTACGGCACCTACCTGGAGAACAGCTCCACGGGTGCCGCCCTGCGCGCCGTCCCGGTCGACGGCGGCAACACCGACGGCTTCGCCTACGTGGTGGACTCCTCCGTCCACAGCATCAACGCCGAGGTCGGCGCCGTCTACGTCTCCGGCTCGCGCATCGGCGGCGCCGTCAAGGCCGACGGTGTCGAGTACGCCGACATCTACGACTCCGTGGTGCGCGGCGCCCTGACCGTCAACAACCCCGCCAGCGGCGGCATCCTCTGCGACAGCGAGGTGATCGGCGCGGCCACCTACAGCGGCGGCACGGGTCCGGTCGCGGTCGGCGCCGGGGAGCAGGAGGGCTTCTGCTCCTCCGTCAACTACGTCGACGGCGACCTGAGCGTCACCGGCGTCAGCGGCGGCGTCTACATCGACAACAACATCGTCGGCGGTGACCTGTCCACCTCCGCCAACAGCCCGACCGCCCAGATCGGTGAGAACAACCGCGTCCGCGGCGACATCCTCACCGAGGAGATCGCCCTGCGCAGCTTCTCCGCCGCCGTGGTCGAGGAGTTCGAGGCGCACGAGGACGACCTGGTCGAGGAGGTCGAGGAGGCCCGCTCCACGACCATCGACGAGGCCATGGCCGCCGGTCCCGCCTTCTAGGACCCGCTCTCCGGTCACGCCAGGACGCCCGACAGCGCCGACGGCCCCGCCGTCGGCGCTGCCGTGTGCCAGGGGCCCCGCGACCCCGCCGGAGCGCATCGTGGGGACGCGCGGTGGGGGAGGTGGGGAGAGGGCTGTTACCGTCCGCGGGAGGCCATCCCGACGACGAGGAGCGACGCGTGCCCACCACCGTGTCCTACGGAGAGCACCCCAGCCAGATCGCGCACCTGTGGGAACCGGAGGGCGGCGCGCCCGCGCCCGTCGCCGCCCTGCTGCACGGCGGCTGGTGGCGGGACGGGCTCGACGCCGGGCTCATGGATCCGCTGGCCCGCGACCTGGCCGCCGCCGGGTGGGCGGTGTGGAACGTGGAGTACCGCCGCACCGGCGACGACGGGGGCGGCTGGCCGCAGACGCTCGACGACGTCGACCGCGCCCTGGCGGCCCTCGCCGAGACCGCGGCCGGCGAGCCCGGCCGCTACGACCTGTCCCGCACGGTGTCCGTCGGCCACTCGGCGGGCGGGCACCTGGCCCTGCTCAACGCGCTCCACCCCCGCACGCCCGTGCGCGCCGTGGTCGCCCTCGCGCCGGTCACCGACCCCGAGCGCTGCGCACGGGAGGGACTGGGCGAGGGAGCGGTGGAGCCGTTCCTGGGCCCCGCCCCCTCCGCGCGGGTGTACGCCGCCAGCTCGCCGCTGCTGCGCGTGCCGCTGGGGGTGCCCCAACTCGTCGTACACGGGGACGCCGACCAGCGCGTCCCGGTCGACCACAGCCGCGTCTACGTGGCCGCCGCGCGCGCCGCGGGGGACACCGTGGACCACCACGAGCCGGTCGGAGCCGACCACTTCGCGGTCATCGACCCCGCCCACCCCGCCTGGCGGGGGGTGCGCGCCTACCTCGCCGACCTGCGCTGAGCCGGACACGCCCGAAGACGCGGTCGCACCTCGCGACGTAGGAGCCCCCGGCTCAGCGGAGCCGCGCGCCGGGGAGCGCACCCGCCGGTCACGCCGGAGGGGCGGCCCGCGTACGGGGGCCGCCCCTCCGGGCCGGGAACCCGGCACCATCTCCCGCCCGGGCGGCGTCGGCTTCGCGGGTGCCGCCCCCCGCGGCCGGGCGCCCGTTTCCCACGCGCGTCGGGAACCGGTGCCGGTTCCGGTGTCGGGGGGAGAGCCCGGTCAGGAAGAGGTTCCCGAGCCCTGGTTGGTGCGGGAGGAGCCGTTGCGCCACCGGTCGGCGACGGTGTCGAAGATCTTGCCGCCCGCGCTGGCCGCGCTGCCCGCGACGTCGCGCAGGGTGCCCAGCAGCGGGTCGCCCGTGCGCTCCCAGGACTGCTTGTAGGAGTCGGCGGCCTTGCGGGCCTCCTCGCCCACCCGGGCGTCGCGGTCGGTGGAGCGGCGCGGGTAGTCGCCGTTGACGATGCTCTGGTAGGAACCGTCCTCGATCCACCGGTGCAGCTCGGCCAGGCGCACCACCGCGAACGGGTGCGTCTGTCCGACCAGGCTGACCAGCTTGATGAGGCTGTCGCGGGCGTCGCCGCCGGACTCGTACTCGCGGGCCTGCTCAAGGAAGGCGTCGGGGTTCATCTCCACGAGCTTGGAGCCGCCCGCCAGCTTCATCAGGGCGCGCTTGCCCGCCTCGGGGTTCTGGCTGGCGAGGATCCCGGCGCGGTCGCAGGACAGCTCGGACTTGCGGTACCACTCCTCCAGCGCGGCCACGATGGCCTGGATGCCGATGAAGCCCAGCGGCACCCACGCCACGCGGGTGGCCAGCCGGATCAGGGCCAGCAGCATGGTGCGGTAGACGGCGTGGCCGCTGAGGATGTGGCCGACCTCGTGGCCGATGACGAAGCGCTGCTCCTCGGCGTCCAGCAGGTCGAACAGGCCCGTGGTCATCACGATGAACGGGCGGTTGCTGCCGATCGCCATGGCGTTCGGCTTCGGGTTCATCTGGATGTAGAGCTCGGGGACCTCGTCCATGTCCAGGACGTAGGCGGCGTCGCGCACGTAGTCGTACACGTGAGGGAACTGGGTGGGACCGACCCGGACGGCACTGGACAGGAACATCAGTCGCAGGGCGCGCTCGTTGAACAGCCCCGACAGGCGTTTGAACACCTCGTCGAACCCGCGCAGCGAGCGCAGCGCCACCAGGGCGCCACGGTCTGCGGGGTGTTCGTAGGCGCGGGGCGAGATCTCGGAGAGCCGGACGCGGACGCGGTCTGGTGTGTTGGCCATATCGGCATGCTATGCGCCGTGATCGCGCTTGGCCACGGTTTCCGGCTTCGAGATATGACGCGATTTTCGGGCGCCGTCGACGCGCCCGGGGGAAGGAACCCGACACGGCGTTCGTTGTCCCGGTGCGAGGACCGAAAAGGGAGGAAGGGGACAGCGGTGGTGCCCTCCGTCGGCTAATCTCGGTTGGCCGATCCCGGCAACGGCAACGTCCACGGCGAAACGGAGCGCACAGTGGCGCACGCAGCTTCCGACGCATCCCGCAACGGGGACTCCCCCGCGCCCCGGGGAGGAACCGGCCCGACCAAGGTCGGCATCATGGGCGGCACCTTCGACCCCATCCACCACGGCCACCTCGTGGCGGCCAGTGAGGTCGCGCACCTCTTCGGGCTCGACGAGGTGGTGTTCGTCCCCACCGGCCAGCCCTGGCAGAAGGACCTGGCCAAGGTGACGCCCTCCGAGGACCGCTACCTGATGACGGTCATCGCCACCGCCGAGAACCCCCAGTTCCGGGTGGACCGCGTCGAGATCGACCGTTCGGGGCCCACCTACACCCTCGACACGCTCCGCGAGATGCGCGCCAAGTACGGCCCCCACGTGGAGCTGTACTTCATCACCGGGGCGGACGCGCTGGGCGCCATCCTGAGCTGGCACAACGTCGACGAACTCTTCGAGCTCGCGCATTTCGTAGGCTGTAACCGGCCCGGTCACCACCTCAGTGACACCGGACTGCCCGAGGGCAAGGTCTCCCTGGTGGAGGTCCCCGCGCTGGCCATCTCCTCGACCGAGTGCCGGGAACGCGTCCGCAAGGGCGAACCCATCTGGTACCTGGTGCCCGACGGCATCGTCCGCTACATCAACAAGACCGGGCTCTACCTAGAGAGCTGAAAGGCAGCAAGCACAACGTGACAGCCACCGACAGGGCACTGGAGCTGGTCAGGGTCGCGGCGGAAGCCGCCTCCGACAAGCTCGCCCAGGAGATCATCGCCTACGACGTCAGCGAGCAGCTGGTCATCACCGAGGCCTTCGTTCTGTGTTCGGCCCCCAACGACCGGCAGGTCCGCGCGATCGTCGACGAGGTCGAGGACCAGCTCCGCCTCCAGGCCGGGGCCAAGCCGGTCCGGCGCGAGGGCGAGCGTGACGGCCGCTGGGTCCTGCTGGACTACGCCGACATCGTCGTGCACATCCAGCACGAGGAGGAGCGCGGCTACTACGGCCTCGAACGGCTGTGGAAGGACTGCCCCGAGATCGACCTCCCCGAGGGCGCGCGCGGCGCCCAGCGCACGCCGCTGGACGAGTTCTGACCCCGACCCCACTGCGAGTGGAGAGGCACACCACGTGAGCGACACCCCTCGTGTGCTGTTCTGGCGGCACGGACGCACGTCCTGGAACGTGGAGAACCGCTTCCAGGGGCAGACCGACATCGCACTCGATCCGGTCGGCCACGCCCAGGCCAGGCGGGCGGGGGAGCTGCTCGCCTCGTTGAACCCCGACGTCATCGTCGCCTCCGACCTGACCAGGGCCGCCGACACCGCCGGATACCTCTCCCGGGCCTCCGGGGTGCCCGTGGAGTTCGACGAGGGGCTGCGCGAGCGCTTCGGCGGCTCATGGGAGGGGATGACCGGGGCGGAACTCTCCGCGCGCTGGCCGGTCGAGCACGCCCGGATGGACATCCCCGACGGCGAACTCATCGCCGAGGTCGGCGACCGGATGCGCGCCGCCGTCGAACGCGGACTGGGCAAGACCCCGACCGGGGGGCTGCTCGTCGTGGTCAGCCACGGCGCCGCCCTCAGAGTGGGGATCGCCCGGCTGCTGGGGATCCCCGACGAACAGCGCGAGATCCTGGGACCCATCAGCAACTGCTGCTGGTCGGTGCTCCAGGAACGCCGGGGGCAGTGGCGGCTGATGGAGCACAACGCGGCCAGCCTCCCCGAGCCGGTCGTGCTCAGCGACGACGCCTGAACCGTTTCGACGTTCGGGCCGGATTCCGCTATGGTTCAGGGAGTCGGCAGGACCCCACAGGTCCGATCGACTCCCTTGAGGGGCTATGGCGCAGTTGGTAGCGCGCCTCCATGGCATGGAGGAGGTCTGGGGTTCGAATCCCCATAGCTCCACGGACTCAGGACGACCCTGCTCGGCGGCCTTCGGCCGCCTCGCCGGGTCGTCCTTCGTGCTTTCCGGGGGGAGACCCCCCGAACCCCCCGAGGTACCCCCCTGTGGTCGGGGTTGCGGGAATCGGCGGGGCGGGTGGGGTGCTCTCCCACAACGTGGGGCTTCGCCTCTGGGCCCCTGGGGTTGAGGCCGCGTTGATCGGCCGGGTGGGGCGTGTTTCCTCGCAACGCGGGCTTCGCCCGGAGGTGCCCCCTGTGGTCGGGTTCGCGGGGGTCGGTGGGGTGTTCTCCCGTGACGTGGGGCTTCGCCCCGGGAGCACGCCGGTCAGCGGCGCAGCCACACCGCCGCGTTTCCCGGGAGCCGCCCGTCCAGCTCCGCGCTGGCCACCAGCACCCGGCCCGGCGGCAGCTCCACCGCCTCCTCGCCCGTGTTGACCAGCACCAGCACGTCCCCACCCCGCCAGTAGGCCAGCACCGGCCCCCGGTTCAGCGTGTCGTCCCAGCTCAGAGTCTCGTCCGAGGAGAACTCCCGGCGGTGTGCCAGAGCCCGGCGGTACAGGGAGAGCACGGACCCGGGGTCGTCGTTCTGGGCCCGCACCGACCACCGGCCCCACCCTCGGGGCTGGGGCAGCCACGGGGTGTCCCCGCCGAACCCGTACGACGCTCCTTCCCGTGTCCACGGCAGCGGCACCCGGCACCCGTCCCGCCCCTTGTCGGTGTGCCCGCTGCGCACCCACCGCGGGTCCTCCAGCGCCCGCGCGGGCAGGTCCGCCACCTCCGGCAGCCCCAGCTCCTCGCCCTGGTACACGTACGCCGACCCCGGCAGCGACAGCTCCAGCAGTGCCAGCGCCCGTGCCCGCCGCGTGCCCAGCTCCAGGTCCGGCTCCGGGTCGCGCCCGTCGGAGAGCAGCCACGCCTTCTGGTCGGTGCCCGGGGGCAGCCCCAGCACCGACACCGGCCGCACCACGTCGTGGTTGCCGATCACCCACGTGGGCACCGTGCCGACCTGCCCGGCGTCGGCGATCGAGGAGTCGATCACGCCGCGGTAGGCGTCGGCGTCCCACGAGGTCCTCAGGAAGTCGAAGTTGAACGCCTGGTCCAGCTCGTCCGGGCGCGTGTACAGCACCCGCCGCTCACCGGGCAGCCACACCTCGCCCACCGTGGCCCGGGGCGGGTCGAACTCCGCCAGCACCCGCCGCCAGTCCCGGTACACCTCGTGCACCTCGGGCCGGTCCAGGAACGGGTGGTCCGGGTTGGCCGCGATGTCCTCGAACCGGCCGCCCTCCACCAGCACCAGGTCGCGCAACGGCTCCCGCAGGTCCTTGACCAGCGCGTACGCCACGTCGATCCGGAACCCGTCCACCCCGCGCCCGCTCCAGAACCGCAGGATGCCGCGGAACTCCTCGCGCACCCGCGGGTCGTCCCAGTTCAGGTCCGGCTGCTCGGGCGCGAACATGTGCAGGTACCACTGCCCGTCCGCCACGCGGGTCCACGCCGGACCGCCGAACGTCGAACGCCAGTTGGTCGGCGGCAGCTCGCCGTCCGAGCCCCGCCCGTCGCGGAAGACGTACAGCTCCCGCTCGGGCGACCCGGGGCCGGCCTCCAGCGCCTCCCGGAACCACGGGTGCTCCTCGGAGGTGTGGTTGGGCACGATGTCGACCATCACCCGCAGACCCAGCGCGTGCGCGGCGGCCACCATCGCGTCGAAGTCCTCCAGGGTGCCCAGGCGCGGGTCCACGTCCCGGAAGTCGGCCACGTCGTACCCGCCGTCCGCCCACGGCGAGGTGTAGAACGGCGACAGCCAGATCCCGTCCGCGCCCAGGTCGGCGACGTGGCCCAGGCGCGCGGTGATCCCCGCGATGTCGCCGGTCCCGTCCCCGTCGGCGTCGGCGAAGCTGCGCGGGTAGACCTGGTACAGGACCGCGTCGCGCCACCACTGCTGCATGCTGGTTCCTCCGGATCGGTCAGGAGAACAGGCCGCGCGTGCTCCGGGGCGCGGCGGTGGACTGCCTCAGGATGAGCTGGGTGGGCATCTCCACCTGGAGGCGCGTGGCCGTCCCGCCGAGGATGCCCACGGTGAGCCGACCCGCGGTCAGCCCGGTGTCGTAGGGGGCCTGGTCGACGGTGGTCAGGTCCATCACCGCCGCGGTGTCGTGGTTGTCGAAGCCCATGAGGGAGATCGACTCCGGCACGCGCACGCCCGAGCGGCGCAGCGTGCGGTACGCGCCCAGAGCGAGGTCGTCGAACTCGGCCAGCACGGCCGTGGGCGGGTCGTGGTCCGACAAGAGCTCGCCCATGGCCAGCTCACCGCCCGTGTGCCCGGTGGCCTTGGCCACGCTCCGCGGCGTCAGCCCCGCCTCCGCCATGGCCGCTCCGTACCCCTCCAGCCGGTGCCGCGAGCTGGCGCTGGACCAGGCCTCGGACCGTGAGGCGATGTAGGCCACGCGCGTGTGCCCCAGGTTGAGCAGGTGCCGGGTGGCCCCCGCGGCGCCTGCCCGGTCGTCGATGTACACGCTGGCCCGATCGGGTGCCCTCTGCCCGACCAGCACCACGGGCACGCCCACGTCATCGAGCCGGTGGCACTCCTCCTCGGACAGGTCCATGGACACGGTGACCACGGCGTCGGTGTTGCGCCGCAGCGGCAGCGCCCGCGTCCAGCCCTCCCTGGCCCGCGTCTCGCCGACCTGGTAGACGAGCATGTCCAGGTCCGCCTCGCGAAGAGCGTCGCTGACCCCCGCCAGGACCATCCCGAAGAACCACGGCTGGAGGAAGGGCACGACCACCGCGACCCGCCCGGTGCGGCCGGTGACCAGGCCCGAGGCGTTGCGCGAGACCACGTAGGCCAGCTCGTCCGCGGCCCGCTGGACGCGCTGGCGCACCTCCGGGGCGACCCCGGGGCCCCGCGCAGCACACGGGAGACCGTCGAGAGGGAGACCCCCGCTCGATGGGCGACGTCCCGCATGCTCGCGGGTTGGCTGGCCATGCCGTCCACGGTAGGAGCGCGACCCCGGTTATGGCAACGTTTTCACGAGGACATTCGGACGGCGTGCCTTTCCTTTCCGTGCATGACGTATATCGAAACGCGTTCACTGTTGACTAGATCACACAGTCGATGGCATCGTTTGCGCACGACCACGGGGGGATGTCCCAGCACACACTCGACGCCGCGCGCCCGGAGACCCGTCCGGCGCGGTAAGGAGAGAGCCATGCCAGTGCATTCACACCAGAAGGGGTACACAGTGCGCGCATGCGCTGCCGGGCTCGCCGCACTGAGCCTCACCCTGGCCACCGCGTGCGGCGAACCCCCAGGGGAGGAGACCGCGGGGGAGGGCGGCGAGACCGCGGGCCTGGCCGAGGACCCGGCGTTCGTCTGGGCGGTCACCGGGGCCGACCGCGCGATCCACGAGGAGGTCGCGCGCCTGTGGAACGAGAACAACCCCGACCAGCAGGTCGACATCTTCTTCCTGGCCCCCACCGCCGACGAGCAGCGCCAGGCCATGTTCCAGGACCTCCAGAACCAGGCGGGGGAGTTCGACGTCCTGGGCCTGGACGTCATCTGGACCGGTGAGTTCGCCGAGTACGGCTACGTCGAGAGCCTGGAGGACCTGCGCGGCGAGGTCGAGGGCGTCAGCCTGGAGGGCGCCGTCGACAGCTCCCAGTGGCAGCAGGAGCTGTTCGCGCTGCCCTACTCCTCCAACGGCGCGTTCCTCTACTACCGCACCGACCTCGTCGAGGAGCCCCCCACGACCTGGGAGGAGCTCTACGACACCGGCATGGCGGCCGCCGAGGAGGAGGGCATCTCCGCCTACGTCGGCCAGGGCGACCAGTACGAGGGCTTCGTCGTCAACTTCCTGGAGCTGTACTGGTCCGCGGGCGGCCAGCTGTTCGACGACGCCCAGGAGCAGAGCACCTTCCTGGAGGGCGACGCCGCCACCACGGCCCTGGACTTCATGACCGAGGCCTACGAGAGCGGGTTCTACGCCGACGGCTTCGACACCATGGTCGAGGACGACGCGCGCGCCCTGTTCCAGGCGGGCGAGGCCGTCTACATGCGCAACTGGCCCTACGCCATCCCGCTCCTGGCGGGCGAGGGCGACGAGGAGAGCGCGGTCGCGGACGACTTCGCGGTCGCCCCGCTGCCCACCTTCACCGGTGAGGGCACCACCAGCGCGCTGGGCGGTCTCAACAACGCGGTCAGCACGCTGAGCGACAGCAAGGAGCTGGCCCGCGAGTTCGTCCTGTGGGCGGCCACCGACCCCGAGGCGCAGGACATCCTGCTCCAGAACAGCCTGCCGCCGACCATGGCGAGCGCCTACGAGAACACCGACGACCCCGACTTCCAGATGCTCGGCGACATCCTCGCCCAGGCCCAGGCCCGCCCGCCGGTGCCCGGCTACAACTCGCTGTCCCTGGCCGTGCAGGACAACCTGCACCCGGCCTTCCGGGGCCAGGAGGAGTCCGGCACGGCCCTGGAGGCGGTGGACCAGGCGGCCAACGACGCGCTCGAACAAGAGTAGGTCACATGGCGACGACCCAGAGAGTCCGCGTGAGCAGGGGCCTGGGTGAGCGTGCGATGGGGCGGATCTTCCTCGCCCCGTCGTTCGCCTTCATGGCCGTGATCGCGCTCTTCCCGGTCTTCTACGCGATCGGGATGAGCCTCTACGAGATCCGGGGGTTCCGCCAGGAGTTCACCGGCGTCGACAACTACGTCCGCGTCCTGACCGACTCCGGCTTCTTCAACGCCGTCTGGAACACCCTGGTGTTCACGGTCGCGTCGGTGTCGCTGGAGTTCCTCGTCGGGATGGCCTTCGCGCTGATCATGCACCAGGCCTTCCTCGGCCGGGGCCTGACCCGCGCGGTCATCCTGATCCCGTGGGTCATCCCGACCGCCGTGGCCGCGCAGGTGTGGCGGTTCATGTTCGACCCCAACCCGGGCTTCGTGAACGCCGTCCTCGGCACGGACATCAACTGGCTGCGCGACCCGTTCTGGTCGATGGTCGGCATCATCAGCGCCGACGTGTGGAAGACCGCGCCGTTCGTGGCCCTGCTGCTGCTCGCGGGCCTCCAGACCATCCCGAAGGACTACTACGAGGCGGCCAGGGTGGACGGGGCCAACGCGCTCCAGCGCTTCTGGAACATCACCCTGCCGCTGCTGCGCCCGTCGATCGTCGTGGCCCTGCTGTTCCGCACGGTGGACGCCCTGCGCATGTTCGACTTCGCGTACGTGTTCACCGGCTACTCGAACTCGCTGGCCACCCTGTCGGTCTACGCGCAGCGCTACCTGGTCCGGGACCCGGACCTGGGCTACGCCAACGCGTTGTCCACGGTCACGTTCGTCATCGTCATGCTCGTCGGCCTGGCCTTCATCAGCCGGATGGGCCGCCACATGATCGGTGAGGCGCCGCGGAAGGAGAAGCGATGACGGCCGAGACGGTGAGGCCGAGCGGTCCGGTGCACAAGCCGCGCCGACGCGTCCACCCGGCGGTGGGCAACACCCTCAAGCTGCTCGGGCTGGCCGTGGTGCTGCTGTGGTGCCTGTTCCCGTTCCTGTGGATGGGCATGACCAGCCTGCGGACGGGATCGGCGGCGATCACCGATCCGAACATCTTCCAGGGGCCCTTCGACTTCAGCAACTACCGGGAGATCTTCAACCAGGGCTTCCAGTTCGCGCTGCGCAACTCGCTGATCGTGGCGACGGTGACCACGCTGATCTGCATCCCGGTGGCCTCGCTGGCGGGCTACGCCCTGGCCCGGCTGCCGCTGGCGGGCAAGTTCGCGATCCTGGCCGCCACCCTGGTCGCGACCCTGTTCCCGCCGGTGGCGCTGGTCAACCCGCTCTACCAGATGTACCTGCAGCTCAACGAGTGGACCGGGATCAACCTGCTCAACTCCTTCGCGGGCATGATCATCCCGTACGTGGCGCTGACCCTGCCGCTGGCCGTCTTCATCCTCACCACGTTCTTCGCGGGCATCCCCAAGGAGATCGAGGAGTCGGCGAAGGTGGACGGGGCCACCCCGTTCCAGGCCTTCCTGCGCGTGGTGGCGCCGCTGGCGGCGCCGGGCGTGGGAGCGGCGGCCATCCTGACCTTCGTGTACGCCACCAACGAGTTCCTGCTGGCCTTCTCCTTCGCCCCGAACGACCTGAACGTGCAGACGGTCCCGGTCTTCGTGGCGACCTTCCAGCGGGTCGGCTACGAGAACCCGATCGGGCAGATCATGGCCGCGTCGGTCCTGGTGTCGGTCCCGCTGATCATCTTCGCCCTGGTCCTGCAACGCAGGATCGTGGCGGGCCTGACCTCCGGAGCCGTCAAGGGCTGACAGCGCGACCGGAAGGAAGCGGACCGGTCCCGGCGGCGCGCGGCGTCTCCGGGACCGGCTCCGTGTCCGCGTCAGCGGCGCACGACGTCGCTCCCGTCCAGGTCCTTCGCGTCCTTGCCCATCAGCTCGGCGGTGATCTGCAACTCGGCCAGCGTCGCGCGCAGCACGTGCTCCACACCCGCGGCGCCGCCCACGGCCAGCCCGTACACCCACGGCCGCCCCAGCAGCACCGCCTCGGCCCCCAGCGCCATCGCCACGGCCACGTCGGCGCCCGAGCGCACACCCGAGTCGAACAGCACCGCGGCGCGGTCGCCGACCGCGTCCACCACCTCGGGCAGGGCGTCCAGCGCCGCCACGGCGTTGTCGACCTGCCGGCCGCCGTGGTTGCTGACCACGATCCCGTCCACGCCCGCCGCCACCAGGTCGGCGGCCTCGTCCCCGCGCACGATGCCCTTGACCAGCACCGGCAGGTCCGTCCACCGGCGGATGCGGGCGATGTTGTCGGTGCTCAGGGACCTGCTGGCGAACGCGCCCAGGAAGTGGAACACCGCCTCGGTGAACACCCCGCCCGGCTCCGGGTCGGCCTTGAGCCGGGACCGGAACTCCGGGTCGCTGAAGTAGTTCGCCGTGCCCTGGCTGCGCAGGAACGGCAGGTGGCCCAGCGCCAGGTCGCGGGGCCGCCATCCCAGCCGCTTGGTGTCGGCGGTGACGACGACCGCCTCCGCCCCCGCGGCCGTCGCCCGCCGCACGAACGACTCGGCCAGCGCGTCGTCGCCGGGCCAGTACAACTGGTACCACCAGGAGTCGACCGCCTCGGCGACCCGCTCCATCGGGGTGGAGGCGGCCGTGGACAGCACCATCGGCACGCCCACGGCGTTGGCGGCCTCGGCCACGGCGAGCTCCGCCTCCTCGTGCACCTGCTCCAGGACCCCGATCGGCGCGGTCAGCAGCGGCGCGGCGTACTCCCTGCCGAACAGGGTGACCCCCAGCCCCCCCGCCCCCTCGGCCCCCGGCCGCAGGCTGCGCGGGCGCAGCGCGTAGCGGGCGAACGCGTCCACGTTGGCGCGGGCGGTGCGCTCCCGTCCCGCACCGCCCTCCACGTAGCCGAACGGACCCGGCTCCATGGCCCTCTCCGCCAGGTCGCGCAGGTCCTCGTGGTGGTAGGGCAGCCCGGGCAGGATGCCGTTGGTCGCGTCGGCGTAGACGCCGTCCTGGTACTGGGCGAAGTCGGTCATGGTTCCCTCGCTGGCGCCGCGGCGCCGGGTACGGGCACCGCGGGGCACGGCGCACGGGACGGAGAAGAGGACGGACCGGGCCGCGGGGAGGCGTGCCCCCGCGGCCGCGGCCGTCGAACCGCTCGCGCCCACCGGTTCTGGCCGGATGCTACCGCGCGCTCACGTGACCGGCGTCACCCGGTCCGCCTCGGCCCGGTCACCGCCCGGGTCCGGAGCCCCGGACTCGGCGATGTGCAGTGCCGTGACCAGCTCCCGGTACAGGTCGTCCCGGTCCATCAGCTCCCGGTGCGTGCCCCTGGCCCGCACCCGTCCGTCCTCCATCAGCACGATGGTGTCGGCGTGGATCACGGTGGACAGCCGGTGCGCGATGGTCACCACGGCCGCCCGCGCGGCGTGGGCGCGCACGCTCTCGGTGATGGCGGCCTCGGTGATCGCGTCCACCTGCGAGGTGGCCTCGTCCAGCAGCAGCACGTCCGGCGAGCGCAGCAGGGCGCGGGCCAGGGCGATGCGCTGGCGCTGGCCCCCGGAGAAGGACGTGGCGTCCAGCGGGGTGTCCAGCCCCTCCTCCAGGGCGTCGATCTTGTCGGCCAGCCGCACCTGGCCCAGGACCCGGCGCACCTCCTCCTCGGTGGCGTCGGGGTGGCTGAACAGCAGGTTCTCCCGGATGGTGCCGGGGACGACCGGGGTGTCCTGCTCGACGTAGGCGAAGCGGCCGCGCACCTGCCCGGGAGTGAGCTCCCGGTAGGGGGTCCCGTCCAGGAACAGCTGCCCCTCCTCGGGTTCGAGGAAGCGCAGCAGCAGCGAGAACACGGTGGTCTTGCCCGCGCCGGAGGGCCCCACGATCGCGGTGTGCCCGCGCCGGGGGACGGCCAGGTCCACGCCGTCCAGCGCGGACTCGGCGCCGGGCGCGTACCGCGCGGTGACCCCGCGCAGTTCCAGCAGCGCGCCCGAACGGTCCCCGTCCGGGGAGGGGACCGGCGCGTCCGTGTCCGCCGCCTCGGAGGAGGGTTCGAGCGGAATGGCCTCCACCTCGCGGATGCGCTTGGCCGCGGCCACGCCCGACTGGAGGGTGGTGACGCTCTGGGACAGCTCCATGACCGGGGTCATCAGGGTGAACGCGTAGAGCAGGAAGGCGATGAGGGTGGAGACCTCGATCGCGCCCGAGGACACCCGCAGCGCGCCCACGCCCAGGATGGAGATGATGGCGAGCTGGATCCCGCTGAACGCGATCGTCCAGGCGACCGCCTCGCGCCGCACCGAGCGCACGCCGTGCCGCGCGGACTCCCGCGCGTGTTCGAGGATCTGGCCGCTCAGGCGCTCCTCGGCCCGGCTGACCTTGACCGTGCGGACCGCGCGCAGCGCGCCGTCGAGCATGCCGCCCATCAGGCCCAGGGAGTTCTGCGCCCTCTCCTGCGCCTTGGCCAGGGCGGGCATCAGCGTCAGGAACAGGACGGTGACCACGAGCACCGCGACGAAGGTGACCGTGAGCAGGAACAGGTCCAGCACGCCCATCATGACCAGCGTTCCCACCAGCAGCACGCCGCCGTTGATGAGGCTGATGACGCTGCTGGAGGCGGCCTCGCGCAGCAGGACCGTGTCGGAGGTCGCCCGGGTGACGAGCTCGCCGGAGGAGCGGCGCGACAGCGGGATGAGCGCTGCGCGGAAGTAGCGGCGCACCAGCGAGGTGCGCGCGTCGAGCACCACCTTCTCGGCGACGGTGCCCAGGAGGATCCAGTGCCACAGGCCGGACACCGTGCCCAGCACGAACAGGCCCAGCAGCAGGGCGATCGGCACGAGCAGGCCGCCCCCGCCGGAGACGGTGTCCAGGACCAGCTTGATCACCATCGGGTTGGCGAGTTCGAGCGCCGAGCCGAACAGGGCCAGCACCAGGCCCAGCGCCAGCTTGTTCCGGTGCGGGCGCACGAACGACCACAGCACCCGGAGCTGGGCGAACCGGGGTTCGGGCGCACCCGGTTTCGAGCCGGTGTCTACTTTCGATGGATCAGTCATGTTTCAAAGTAGGTCATAGGTGACCGATTATTGTCAACCAATTACCGATAAGCCTAGGATGAGGGCATGGTGAAGAGCGCTCCCTCAGACGAAGAGACGAGGACCCGCGCCCGGACCCGGCGCGCGATCCTCGAAGCGGCGGTGAAGGTGCTCGGGGAGAACTCCTCGGCCCCCCTGTCCCAGGTGGCCAGAACCGCGGGTGTGGCGCGCAGCACGCTCCAGCGCTACTTCGCCGAACGCGCCGACCTGGTGTGCGCCCTCGGCGAGTACGCCGACGAGCTCATCAACGAGGCCACCGAACGGGCGCGCACCACCGAGGGCACCGGTCTGGAGGCCTTCCGGCGCCTCGTGCCCGAGTACTTCGGACTCCAGAAGGTGATCATGCTGGCCTTCGGGTCCGACGACTCCTGGGACGAGGTGCTGGAGGAGGAGTGCGGGGAGGCGGACCGGGCCCTGTTCGCCCTGGTCGAGCGCGGCCACGCCGACGGCAGCATCGACCCCAGGATCACCCCGATATGGGCGCAGCAGCTCCTGTGGTCGGGGCTCTACGCGGCCTGGGCCTACGTGAGCGTCAGCCGCACGCCCGCCTACGAGGCCCTCAACCTGTGCGTGCACTCGCTGGTCAAGGCCATCGCGAACCCCGACCGCGACGGCACGGGCGACTGACCCGGGGCGGCGCGAGGACGGGCGCCCGCCCCGGGCGGCGCGTCGGGGAACCCGCGGGGGAGAGGACTACAGGTACAGGCCGGTGCCGCGCTCGGGGGCCTCGTTGGCCACGGCGTGCACGTCGCGCTCGCGCAGGATCACGTAGCGCTCGCCGTTCAGCTCGACCTCGCCCTGCTCCTCGGGATCGAAGAGCACCCGGTCCCCGGTCTTGACGTGACGGGCACTGGTCCCGGCGCCGACGACCTCCCCCCACGCGAGCCTGGTCGCCAGCTTGACCGTGTCCGGGATGACCAGGCCGGCGCTGCTGCGCCGCTCGGTCCTGTCCGGGACCGACTTCACCAGCAGGCGGTCGTGGAGCATCTGGATCTCAAGCTTTGATTCGGGCACCACTCCAGGGTATTCGGCGCGGAAACCGGCCACCGCACGTCCACCCGAGTGCCCCGAGGTCGCAACCCACTCCCAACCTCCGGTACAGTAATTCCATCGCCGAGCGGGGGAACCGCCCGGCATACAAGGGGCTATGGCGCAGTTGGTAGCGCGCCTCCATGGCATGGAGGAGGTCTGGGGTTCGAATCCCCATAGCTCCACGTTGCGCGGGCTGCTGCTCGCCGGTCGTCGACCGGCTCGCCGCAGCCCGCGGTGCTTTCCGGGGGGAGAGCCCCCGAACCCCCCCGAGGTACCCCCCTGTGGTCGGGGTCGCGGGAATCGGCGGGCGGGTGGAGTGCTCTCCCGCAACGTGGGGCTTCGCCTCCGAACCCCTGCGGTTGAGGCCGCGTTCCCTTCTCTCCGAGACGCTCCTCCTGCGGTTGCGGTTGCGGTTGCGGTTGCGGTGGGTGCGCCCGGGTTCCGTGTTCGAGCCGCGCCGTCAGCACCGGTGGAACGTCCGCTTCCCGGGGCGGGATCGGCGACCTCCTGCGCGCCGCCGGGGCGTCGAGGGTGGAGGCCGCCGCCCTGGGCTGGGGTTTCGGCCCGTTCGGGACCGTGACCGTCGCACATGCGTGAACTCGCCGCACCCGTCCGGCCGTGCGCGGACGCCGCTGCTCCTCCTCTCACGCGCCGCGCGGGCCCGGGACCGCGGACTGGAAGGCGATCAGGAAGCTGGAGGAGGACTGAGCCGTTCGTCCACGAAGGCGCGCAGGGCCGGGTCGTCGGAGACCAGGCGTTCCACCTCCTCGCCCCCGTCGCACCGGCACAGGGCCACCGTCACCTCGGAGGCGGTCCGCCCCACCACCCGCCACACGGCGCCGTGGTCCTCCCAGCGGAGCAGGGTGTCGACCGGGTTCTGTCGTGGTCTGTCGCTCATGTCCTCTCATGTGCCCCTTCCGGGGGCGGTCGAAGAGGGTTCCGGGGTGCGTGTCCCGGCTGCTCCGGAGCGCGGGGTGTGTGGGGCGGCCGACACCGCGGCTGGTCATCCCACCCCCGCGCGTCCGATAGACTCGAACCGTTGCCGAACGGCACACGGGGCTATGGCGCAGTTGGTAGCGCGCCTCCATGGCATGGAGGAGGTCTGGGGTTCGAATCCCCATAGCTCCACGGACGAAGGGCGACCCTGCTCGCGCGTGAACGCGCTCGCCGGGTCGCCCTTGGTGCTTTCCGGGGGGAGGCCCCCGAACCCCCCCGGGGTGCCCCCTGTGGTCGGGGCCGTGGTGGTCGGCGGGGTGGGCGGGGCGCTCTCCCGTGACGTGATGCTTCGCCTCTGTGCCCCTGCGACCGGGGGCGCGGTCGGCCTTCTTCTGTTTGATCGAAGCGGTTCCTCACCCTTGACTCGTAGTGTGCTGTGGCTCATAATCAACGTATTGGTTGATTAACAGGAAAGTTGAATACGCAGATGGCGACCGACCCGTTGAGTCTCACGTTCGCCGCACTGGCCGACCCGACCCGTCGGGCGCTGCTGGCGAGGCTCGCCGAGGGCGAGGCCACCGTCAACGAGTTGGCGGAACCGTTTCCCATCAGCCTTCAAGCGGTCTCCCGACACCTGAAGGTGCTGGAGCGGGCGGGTCTGGTCAGCCGGGGCCGCGACGCGCAGTGGCGCCCCTGCCGACTGGAGACCGCCCCCCTGGAGGAGGCGACGGGGTGGATCGAGCGCTACCACCGCCAGTGGGAGGACCGCTTCGACCGGCTCGACGCGGAGATCCGCCGGATCCAGCAGGCACAGACCACAGGAGGACAGTCATGAGCGACCTCACGGTGATCGCCGAGCCCGGACGGCACGACATCGTCGTCACGCGCAGCTTCGACGCGCCCCGCGACGTGGTGTTCAGGGCCATGACCGATGCCGAGCACCTCGCCCGCTGGTGGGGGCTCAAGGAGAACGAGACCGTCATCGACCACGCGGACCTGCGCCGGGGCGGTTCCTGGAGGTTCGTCGAGCGCGCCCCCGACGGCCAGGAGTACGCCTTCCACGGCGTGGTCCACGACGTCGTCGCGCCCGAGCGCTTCGTGCAGACCTTCGAGTTCGAGGGCATGCCCGGGCACGTGTGCCTGGAGACCACCACCCTGGAGGAGGGGGACGGCCGCACCCTCTACACGTCGACCACGGTGTTCCAGAGCGTCGAGGACCGCGACGGCATGGTCGAGTCCGGCATGGAGTACGGCCTGAAGCAGTCCATGGACGCCCTGGACGAGCTGCTGGCCACGATGGGCTGAAGCGCCTCCGGGAAGGATCGGCCGGGCCCCGGCCGATCCTGCCTGTGGACAACGTCCGCCCTGTCCTCCACGGCCGGTACTGTCGATCCGTGGCAGATCTCCCCGACGTTCCCACCCTGCTCGACGCGGCTGTCGCCGCCCTGGGCGGCAGCCGCCGCGAGGGCCAGGCGACCATGGCCGGTGCCGTGGCCGAGGCGGTCGACAAGCGCGAACACCTGGTGGTCCAGGCCGGTACCGGCACCGGAAAGTCCCTGGCCTACCTGGTGCCCGCGATCAGACACGCCATGGCCAAGGAGAGCACGGTGGTGGTCTCCACCGCCACCATCGCCCTGCAGAACCAGCTCATCGAGCGCGACCTGCCGCGCCTGGCCAAGGCCCTCACGCCGATGCTGCCCCGCGAGCCCACGTTCGCCGTGCTCAAGGGCCGCCGCAACTACCTGTGCCGCAACCGGCTCCAGACCGCTGGCGAGGAGGCCGAGGACACCGAGCTGTTCGACCCGCGCCAGCTCTCCTCGCTGGGCCGGCAGGTGGCACGCCTGCACGAGTGGGCCGAGGACACCGTCACCGGCGACCGCGACGAACTCGTGCCCGGCGTCAGCGACCTGGCCTGGCGCCAGGTGTCGGTGGCCGCCAACGAGTGCATGGGCGCCCGCATCTGCCCCTTCGGCCAGGAGTGCTTCGCCGAGTTCGCCCGCGAGGCCACCCAGGGCGTGGACGTGGTGGTCACCAACCACGCCATGCTCTCCATCGACATGTCGCAGGGCTACCACATCCTGCCCGAGCACAACACGATCATGATCGACGAGGCGCACGAACTCGTCGACCGCGCCACCTCCGTGGCTACCGGCGTCCTGGGCGAGCGCACCGTCAACGCCGCGGCCAAGCGCGCCGCCCGCCTGGTCGAACCCGGGATCAGCGAACGCCTGACCGAGTGCGCCGACGGCCTCGCCCTGATGTTCACCGAGTCGCCCGACGGACGCCTGGACCACATCGACGACGCCCTGGCCAACGCGGTCGCCGCCACCCGCGACGCCGCCTCGGCCTGCGTCACCGCCATCGGCCCCTCACCCGGGGAGCTGGACCCGGACGGCGCCAGCGACCGCCGCCTGGCCCTGGCCGCGCTCGGCGAGGTGCACGACACCGCCGTGCGCGTCCTGGAGTCCTTCGAACCCGCCCTGCGCGACCGCACCGAGGTCGTCTGGCTGACCAAGACCCCCGGACGCCAACCCGCGCTCCACGTCGCCCCGCTCGGCGTGGGCGGACTGCTGCGCGAGAAGCTCTTCGGCGACCGCACCGTGGTGCTGACCTCCGCCACCCTCACCCTGGGCGGCTCCTTCGCCTCGCTGGCCAACCAGTGGGGCCTGGGCCGCGAGGTGGCCCAGGAGGCCGCCGAGCGCGCCGCCGCGGGCCGCGGCCCGGAACCGGCCGAACCCCGGGACGAGGACGGTTCCGACGACGAGGACGGCCCGCACCGCGCGGCCGGGGAGCCCCGCTGGCGCGCGCTGGACGTCGGCTCGCCCTTCGAGCACGCCCGCAGGGGCATCCTCTACGTGGCCACCCACCTGCCGCCGCCCGGCCGCGACGGCCTCGCGCCCGCCTACCTGGACGAGATCAGCGAACTCATCGAGGCCGCCGACGGCCGCGCGCTGGGCCTGTTCTCCTCCATGCGCGCCGCCCAGCAGGCCGCAGAGGAACTCCGCGAGCGCCTGGACCAGCCGATCCTGTGCCAGGGGGAGGACTCCACCGGGCAGCTGGTGCGCCGCTTCGCCGAGGAGGAGCGGTCCTGCCTGTTCGGCACCCTGTCGCTGTGGCAGGGCGTGGACGTGCCCGGACCCTCGCTGTCCCTGGTGATCGTGGACCGCATCCCCTTCCCCCGGCCCGACGACCCGCTGGCCTCCGCGCGCCAGCGCGCAGTCGCCGCGCACGGGGGCAACGGCTTCCTGTCGGTGGCCGCCACCCACGCCGCCCTGCTGCTCGCCCAGGGCACCGGGCGCCTGCTGCGCTCCACCGAGGACCGGGGGGTCATCGCCGTCCTGGACCCGCGCCTGGCCACGGCCCGCTACGGCGGCTTCCTGCGCGCCTCCCTGCCGCCCTACTGGGGGACCACCGATCCGGCGGTGGCCAGGTCCGCGCTGCGCCGCCTCGCGGGCCAGCCCGAACCCGCCGCCGGGTAGGGCGCCGGGGCCGGGCCGCGCGAGCGCGGTCCGGCCTCAGCCGCGCGTGCGGTAGCCGAACAGCCGGACCGCGTACGCGGGGGACCCGTCGTCCTCCGCCTCCTGGATGAACCAGCGGTCGTCGTGTTCGCCCACCAGGAGTTCGTTCCACATCATGTCGATGAGCTTGAGCCGGGAGACCACGGACGCCTCGGGGTCCAGCACGATCGAGTAGGCGCGGTCGGTCAGCCGCTGGGTCACCATGCCCACGGACTGGCCGTCCCAGATCGCCGGGACGGGGGCGTGCCCGACCTCGACCCCGCACAGCCGCAGCTGCTCCACCTCCTCGTCGAGGGCCTCGGCCGCCAGGGCGCCGTCCAACCGCAGGGCGTCCTCCAGTTCGTCGCGGTCCTCGTCGGCGCGCATGTAGGCGTGGTAGGTGCGGTAGCCGCAGGTGCGGCACTTGCGCCAGACGACGCAGCGGGCCAGTCCGTAGGCGGACTGCGCCTCGCCCACACTCTGGTAGTCGCTCACCTCGCGAATCGTGCCGCAGTCGCAGCACAGGGCCGTGAGATCCTGCTTCATCAGAGTCCCCCCTCCGAGGCGAGTATGCGACGGATGAAGCCCGTTAGGGAACCCGTTCGGCGAGGAAGTCACGGCAAGGACTCGTCATCAATGCCCAAAATGACCCGGTCGCGGGTTTCGGACCATCCCCAACAGCGTGTCGGTGTGGCGAGTCTTACGCTCGCCCGGTACGCCCGCGCACCCTCACTCGTCCAGTGACAGGCCGCGCTTGTTGCGTGCGCTCCAGTCGCGCATCCGCTGCGGGTAGCCGACGATCTGCACGTCGTAGGCCGGGACCGCCAGGTCCCTGGCCACCTTGCGGATCACGTCGGGCGAACCGCACCGGCGGCGGATCCACTCGCCGTCCGTCGCGACCGCGACCGCCGTGGCCCGCGTGGCGAAGGTCTCCGGTTCGACGAAGAACTCCACACCCACCCGGCTCTTGGCGAACTCGATCAGCGCCTTGATGTCCGAATCCTCGGATTCCCGGTCGAAACGGGCCTTGCCCTTGCGGTTAGCCTTGCGGAGTCCGAAACGGTCTCGCCATCCCATCGGCGCTCATGTCCCCTTGGTGCGGCTCGGTGCGGCTCGGCGCGGCTGGATGCTCGGGACCTCGCGAAGGCCCCCGCCGGGCGCCACGGCCCCCGAGTCTAGCGGTCCGGGACGGCCCCGACAGGACGCCTATCCCCGTACTCCGCGGCTTTGCGCGTTTTCCGGACAGCCCTGTCACCGCGCTGCTACGTTCTGTTCTCACGTGGTGCTTACAGGGGGTGCAGACCATGCCGATGTGGACGTGGGCGGGGGAGACCGCACGACGACTCCGGGCGGCCGGGCAGACGGAGCTGGCCGAGGCGGTCGCGAGCCTGCCCGTGCTCTGCGAGGCCGGGGACCCGGTACGTGTGGAGGCCGTGGCCCGCTCGGCGCTGCGCACCGCGCGCCGACTGGTCGCCGAGGCGGGCGCGACCGAGGCCGCGGTCCCGGGGGTCTTCGGCCCGCCGACCCTGTTCTTCCTGGCGCACTGGCCCCTGGCCGTGCGCGTGGGGGCCCTGGCCGAGGGCGGGCGCGCGCTCGCCCAGGTGAGTGCGGCGGCCGACGACGAACCCGAGCCCCTGGTCCACGGCCCGCTGCCGGTGTCCCTGCTGGAGACCCTGGTGCGCTGCCACGCCAACATCGACGCCCGCGGCACCACCGGACAGCGCCGCGAACTGCTCTCGACCCGGCGCCTGGCCGGTTGGGAGCGCACCCCCGCCTGGCCCTCCTTCACCCTCGCCCGGGTGAACCTGCTCATCGACGAGGACATGGCCGACCGGGCCGAGAACGAGCTGCGGCGCTACGAGCACACCGCCACCGGCCCGGCCATGCTCGGTGCCGACGGGGTGTTCACCCTCGTCAGAGCCCTGCGCCACCAGGACGAGCACGCCCAGGCGCTGGAGGTGCTGGACCGTATGGAGGCGGAGCTGGTCCTGGACGAGGCCAACCCGCGCCGGGCCGCCCTGCACCGGCGCATCCGCTTCGAGCGCGCGCGGCTGCTGTCCTGGCTGGTCCGCCTGGGCCACTGCCCGCCCCAGGAGGCCATCGTCCCCCTGCCCACCGTGGAGGAGGCCGAGGCGTACCCGAGTCTGCGGCCCGCGTGGGTGGAGGCGGTGGAGAACCTGGTGTGCCAGGGCGCGGTGCGCAACGACTGGCGGCTGGGAGTGCGGGTGACCACCTGGTCGCGCTACTTCGAGCGGGTGGGGGCGCCGCGCCGCGGAGCCGAGCTCGCCCTGTCCGCCGCCCGCCTGGCCTCGGTCCGCGGCGCCCGCTGGGTGGCCACCTGCTCCGCACAGAGGGCGGAGCGGCTCATCGGGGAGCTGGGGAGCACCGAGGAGATCCTGGGCGACCTGGCCGAGGCGCGCGCCATGATCGCGATGATGCCCCCGGTCCGGCCGCTGGCCCCGGCCGAGGACGTGCTGGACTTCCTGCGGGCGCAGCCCGTGGAGGAGGTCGACCCCGAGCAGCAGGCCGAACAGGTCAACGCCGCCCTGGAGAGGATGCCGCACGACACCCCGCTGCTGACCGCGCTCGGCCAGGTCGGCCGGACCCTGATGCTCTCGGACGCGGCCACCGAGCCCCAGTGGCGCCACGTGCGCGAGCAGCCGGGGGACCAACGCGCGGCGCTGTCCCTGCTGGAGACCCTCCTGCACGACAACGACACCGTCGGGGTGCGCACCCTCGTGAGCACCCTCGCCGCCGGCGCGCTGGACGGTCCGGTGCGGGCCGGCGCCCCAGGGCAGGGGACCCTGGCGCCCCACCCCTGACGGGTGGGTCGCGGACGCCCCGACAGGGAACGCCCTGGCCCGGTCGCGGCGCTCAGCCCGTCGGCGGGGGGAGCATCCTCACGCGGTCGCGATGCCCGGCCCGTCAGCACGAGGGCGCTCTCGGACGGTCACGGCGTCCGGCCCGTCAGCGGGGGAGCGCCTTCACACGGTCGCCGCGCCCACCCCGGACGCCAGGGAGCGCCCCGCGGGGTAGGACAGCGCGGCGGCGGGCAGCCGGGAGGGACGGCCGCTGGCCAGCACGCGTACCCTGCCCGGCGCGGTGCCCACGGGCCTCTCGCCGATCCGGCGCAGGGCCTGCGCGGCCACCGCCCCGGCGGCGGTGAACAGCTCCGCCCGCCCGCCCAGGGCCGCGGAGATCTGCGCGCCCACCAGGTCGTAGTGCGTGCACCCGAGCACCACGCCGTGCACGTCGCCGGGGGTCAGCTCGGCGGCGTAGGCCACCGCGTCGTCGATCAGCCGCGGGTCGGCCGACTCCACCGCCTCGGCCAGCCCCGCGCAGGCCACCGCGGTCACCTCCACGCCGCGGGCGAAGGTCTCGACGAGCTGCCGTTGGTAGCCGCTGCGCGTGGTCGCGGCGGTGGACCACACCGCGATCGGCCCTCCGGCCGCCGCCGCGGGCTTGATGGCGGGAACCGTCCCGATCACCGGGACGTCCGGCTCGAACTCGGCGCGCAGTTCGGCCAGCCCGTGCACCGACGCGGTGTTGCACGGCACCACCACGGCGTCCAGCGCCGCGTCCCCGGCGGCCTCCTGGGCGGCCCGGGCCCCGGCCAGGGCGCGCGCGACGATCTCGTCCGGGGTACGCGGACCCCAGGGCATGTGGTCCGGGTCCATCGACAGGAACAGGTCGGCGTCCGGCCGTGCCACACGCAGGGCCGCCGCGGTCGAGAGCATGCCGATACCGGAGTCAACGAGAGCGATACGCACGAATCCCGATCCTACGACCACCTCCGCACCGCACCGGCGGGGCACCGCCCGGCGGCGTCGGATCCGCCCGCGGCACCCGTGTCCCGGACGCGACCGCAGGCAGGACGACTAGGGGCAAGACACGGAACAAATGGGGTGGCACAAAGCCGTTACCGGTAGGTAGAACTGAGTGGATCGGCCGTCCCAGCCGCCCGGCGGCCATGGCCGATCCGGCACGCGAGTGCGTGTCGCCGACACCGGAACGGGAACTGGGATGACTCCTCAACAGCAGGGCACGGGCAGCGCCACCTCCACGCGGACGGGGCTCGCCGAGCACATAGCGGCGGTCCACAAGCTGCGCCGCGACTACCGGGCCCTGCCCAAGGAGGCACCGGTGCGCCTGGCCAAGCCCACATCCAACCTCTTCCGGTTCCGCGAGCCCACCGGCGCCCCGGCCCTGGACGTGTCCGCCTTCACCGGCGTCATCTCCGTCGACCCCGTGGAACGCCTCGCCGACGTCGGCGGCATGACCACCTACGAGGACCTCGTCGCCGCCACCCTGCCGCACGGCCTCATGCCGACGGTCGTCCCCCAGTTGCGCACCATCACCCTCGGCGGCGCCGTCACCGGCATGGGCATCGAGTCCTCCTCCTTCCGCAGCGGCCTGCCGCACGAGGCCGTCCGGGAGATGGAGATCCTCACCGGAGGCGGCGACGTGGTCACCGCCACCAGGGACAACGAGTACAGCGACCTCTTCCACGGCTTCCCCAACTCCTACGGGACCCTGGGCTACAGCCTGCGCCTGCGCGTCGAACTCGAACCGGTCTCCCCGTACGTGCACCTGCGCCACGTGCGCTTCCACAAGGCCGCCGAGGCCATGGACGCCCTCGCCCTGGTCTGCGCCGACCGCGAGTACGAGGGCCAGCCGGTCGACTTCGTGGACGGGGTCGCCTTCGGCCCCGACGAGCTGTACCTGACCCTGGCCCGCTTCACCGACGAGGCCCCCTGGACCAGCGACTACACCGGCCAGGAGGTCTACTACCGGTCCATCCAGCACTACGCGGGCAGCGGCCCCGGCGACTACCTCACCATCGCCGACTATCTGTGGCGCTGGGACACGGACTGGTTCTGGTGCTCCCGGGCCTTCGGCACCCAGCACCCGCTGGTGCGCGCACTGTGGCCGCGCTCCCTCAAGCGCTCCGACGTCTACCGCAGGCTGGTCGCCTGGGACCGGCGCACCGACTTCTCCCGCCTCCTCAACCACTACCGGGGGCGGCGGCCCAAGGAGCCCCTCATCCAGGACATCGAGGTGGGCGTCGAACGCGGCGCCGAGTTCCTCGACACCTACCACGCCGAGATCGGCATGACCCCCGTGTGGATGTGCCCCCTCCGGCTCCGCGAGCCCCGCCGCCCCGGCCAGGGCGGGGGCGAGCACGTGTGGCCGCTCTACCCGCTCGACCACGACCGCCTCTACGTGAACTTCGGCTTCTGGGGCCTGGTCGACATGAAGCCGGGGCAGCGCCGGGCCCACCACAACCGCCTGGTGGAGGAGACGGTCGCCGAGCTGGGCGGTCACAAGTCCCTGTACTCGGACTCCTTCTACGAGGAGGAGGAGTTCTGGCGCCTGTACAACGGCACCGCCTACGCCGGGCTCAAGGAGGCCTACGACCCCGAGGGCCGGCTGCTCGACCTGTACGCCAAGTGCGTACGCAACCGCTGACGGCACGAGACCACGGGACGCGACCCGAGGGGACGTCACCGCGTCCGGTATGAGGGAAGGACAGAGCAATGCGGCTCGCTGAGATCTTCGAACGCGTCGTCGGACCCGACGCGCCCATCCGGTTCACCGCCTACGACGGCAGCAGCGCGGGGGACCCCGGCAGCGACGTGGCCCTGCACGTGCGGACCCCGGTCGCGGTGAACTACCTGGCGCAGTCCCCCAACGCCGTCGGCCTGGCCCGGGCCTACGTCTCAGGCCACCTGGTGCTGGAGGGGGACATGTACACCGCCCTCAGACGCATGGCGGACTTCGTCTTCGCCGACGGGTTCGGGGTCTCGGTGCGCGACGCGGTCGAGATCGCGCGGTCGGTGGGCTGGGTCAAGTTCGTCAACCGGGTCGCCCCGCCGCCGCAGGAGATGCGCCAGGGCCGCCTCAGCGGACTGGGCTGGCGCCACTCCAAGCAGCGCGACGCCGAGGTCATCCACCACCACTACGACGTCTCCAACGCCTTCTACGAGATGGTCCTGGGTCCGTCGATGACCTACACCTGCGCCGTCTTCGACGACGAGGACGGGGCCCGGGACCGGGTCGGCCGCTTCGACGGAGCCCTGGAGAGCGCCCAGTTCCGCAAGTACGAACTCATCTCGCGCAAGCTCGGCCTGGAGCCGGGCATGCGCCTGCTCGACGTGGGCTGCGGCTGGGGCGGCATGGTCATGCACGCCGCCCGCGAGCACGGGGTCCGTGCGCTCGGCGTCACCCTGTCCAAGGAGCAGGCCGAGTGGGCGGCCAAGAGGATCGCCCAGGAGGGACTGTCCGGGCTGGCCGAGGTCCGCCACATGGACTACCGCGACGTCCCGGACGGCAGCTACGACCGGATCAGCTCCATCGGCCTGACCGAGCACGTGGGGGCGGACAACCTGGCCTCCTACTTCGCCTCGCTCAACGACAAGCTCGTGCCCGGGGGACGCCTGCTCAACCACTGCATCACCCGGCCGCGCAACGACCTGCCGTCCCTGAACCGCAGGGGCGTCATCAACCGCTACGTCTTCCCCGACGGGGAGCTGGAGGGCCCCGGCCGGATCCAGACCGCCATGAACGACGCCGGGTTCGAGATCCGCCACCAGGAGAACCTGCGCGAGCACTACGCCCTGACCCTGCGGCACTGGGGCGCCAACCTGGACCGCAACTGGGACGAGGCGGTCGCCGAGGTCGGCGCGGGCACCGCCCGGGTCTGGCGGCTCTACATGGCCGGGTGCGTGCTCGGCTTCGAACGCGACGTGGTGCAGCTGCACCAGATCCTGGGCGTCAAGCTGGACGGCACCGAGGCGCACGTGCCGCTGCGCCCCTGGTTCTGACCTGCCGCCCCACCCGCCGCCGCGGACCACCGCACGGGGCGCCGCCCGCACGGGCGCGTCGAAGGTCCTCCCCCCTCCTTGTTCGCCGGGGGAGGACCTTCGGCCTGTCAGGGGTCGGCCGGGTCCGCTTCGCGGCATTATGGACCCGGGGCGTGTCCGGCGGACGCACACCCCGCCGCGAGACCGGCGGGACCCAGCCCGGCACACCCCGGCCGCACACCCACCAGAAGGGACCACGACGTGTCCTCATCCTCCGACGGCAGCACCGACGGGACCACGCCCGCGCCCGACGCGCCCGACCACGTCAAGCGGACCGCGATCGACCTGATCGAGGCCTACGCCGACCGCAACCGGCAGGAGCTCGACGAGGTCGTCCCGCGCGCCGCCGACGACGTCGAGGCCGTCACGTCCGAGCTCAAGGTCATCGCCGCCTTCCTCGGCCGCCGCGTGCAGCAGACCGGCGTGGTGTGGAAGCCCGCCGACTCCCGCGAGGCCGTCGCCCGCATGGTCGCCGAGATGCTCCCGCCCGAGCTGGAGTTCGCCGTCTCCACCGCGTGGGAGGCCCACTCGGTCGGTGAGGAGGAGGCCGCGGAGCGCTTCACCCGGGGCGACCCCATGGTCTACGTGCACATGCTCGCCGCCTTCGGCGCGGCCATCGGCCTGGCCGTGTACAAGCGCGCCGAACTCCTGTCCACCCTGCGCCAGGTCACCGGACTGTCCGAGTAAGGGCGCACAGCAAGGGACAAAAGGGACGAAAGGGACTCGTGCGACACGCCGTACCGGCCGCGACACTCCGGATATGTCCAGCCTCCTAACGGCTCAGACACAAAAGGTAGTGGTTTACTTCACTCGACGCGGTTCTTTACGTAGGTTTCCTACCAACCCTGAGGGGACCCTCGAAAGGAACGGGAGGCGTGCCGATGGCCCGCAGAAGAACCCACAAGTACGTTCCGCTCCCCGCCGCCGCCGCGGCGCTGGTCCTGGCCGCGACGGCGTGCGGGAGCGGAGGAGGCGGGGCCTCCGGTTCCGACGGCCTCCTGGTCTGGATCATGCAGGGCACCAACCCCGACGAGACGGGGTTCTTCGAGGCGGCCAACGCCGCGTTCACCGAGGAGACCGGCATCGAGGTGGACGTCGAGTTCGTGCCGTGGCAGGACGCCCAGAACAAGATCTCCACCGCCATCGCGGGCGGCACCATGCCCGACGTCGCCGAGCTCGGCAACACCTTCACCCCCGGTTTCGCCGACGCCGGAGCCCTGCACGACCTGTCCGGCTACGACATCGACACCTCCCAGTACATCCCCGGCCTGATGGAGATGGGCCAGCTCGACGACGGTGTCTACGGCGTGCCCTGGTACGCCTCCATCCGCTCCGTCGTCTACCGCACCGACGTCTTCGAGGAGCACGGCCTGGAGGTCCCCGAGAACTGGGAGGAGCTGCGCGAGACCGCCCTGGCCCTGTCCGAGGCCGAGGAGGACATGATCGCCTTCCCCGTGCCCGGAGACGCCCAGTACTCGGTCATGCCGTGGATCTGGGGCGGCGGCGGGGAGATCGCGGTCGAGCAGCCCGACGGCACCTGGGTCTCGGAGATCGACAGCGAGGAGGCCCGTGCCGGGATCGGGTTCTTCACCGGCCTGGCCCTGGAGGACAACACCTCCACCACCGGCGCCGTCAACTGGAACGAGATCGCCGTCATGGAGGCCGTCGCGGAGGAGGAGGCCGCCATGGCCATCCTCGGCAGCGCCAACCCCAAGGCCATCCTGGAGGCCAACCCCGACCTGGAGGGCAGGCTGGGCTCCTTCACCCTGCCCGGCCAGGACGGCGGGTACATGCCCTCCTTCGCGGGCGGCTCGCTGCTGTCGGTCTTCGAGGGCACCGGCCAGGAGGAGGCCGCCTGGCAGTACGTCCAGCACCTGACCGGCGAGGAGTTCGGCATGCGCTGGTCCGAGGAGACCGGCTTCTTCCCGGGCGTGGTCGACCGGGTCGACACCTTCTCCTCCTCCGCCGACCCCATCCTGGAGCCCTTCGCCGTCCAGCTCAACGAGGCCAGCCGGGGCGTGCCCGTCACCCCCGCCTGGACCCAGGTCGAGGCCGAGAAGGTCCTGGTCGGCATGCAGCAGGACATCCTCAACGGCGAGGCCACCGTGGACGAGGCCACCGAGAACGCGGCCGACGAGATCGAGCGCATCCTCAACGGGGGGTAGACACGTGCGAACACCGGTCGGGTTGGGCACCGCCGACAGCGAGCCGGGGCCCGAGGTCCGCAGCTCCGCCGAGCCGTCCTCGCGACGGCCCAGGCCGCGGCGGGCGCCGCTCCTGGGCCACCGCGGCCGCAGGGCGCTCCTGCCCTGGGTGCTGCTCGCCCCCGCGCTGACGGTCATCGGACTGCTGCTGTTGCTCCCGCTCGCCCGGATCGTGTGGCTGTCCTTCCGCGAGTACCAGCTGCGCAACCTCGTCTCGGGCGAGTCCGACTTCGTCGGGCTCGCCAACTACGCCGCCCTGCTCACCGACCCCTACCTGTGGCGGGTCGCCCTGCTCAACACGGTGGTCTTCGCCGTGGTCGCGGTGGTCACCACCATCGTCGTGGGCACGCTGGTGGCGCTGCTGCTGGCCACGCTGCGCCCGGTGCCCCGGATCATCGTGGTCTCCTGCATCATGGTCGCCTGGGCCATGCCCGCGGTCAGCGGAACCTACGTGTGGATCTGGATCTTCGACGTCGACAGCGGCGTCGTCTCCCAGGCCCTGGCCTCCCTGGGCCTGCTGGAGCCCTCCGGGCACAACTGGTTCGCCGACCGGCTGTTCTTCTACGCCATCGTCACGCTCAACGTGGTGCACGGGGGCTTCCCGTTCGTGGCGGTCACGGTCCTGGCCGGACTGCTCACGGTCCCCGCCGAACTGCACGAGGCGGCCCGCATCGACGGCGCGGGCGCCTGGAAGCGCTTCTGGCACGTCACCTTCCCGGTGCTGCGCCCGGTGTTCGCCGTGGTCACCGTGCTCTCCACCATCTGGGACTTCAAGGTGTTCGCGCAGATCTACCTCATGCCCGGCGGCGACGTGGGCGGCTCGGAGATGCTCAACCTCGGCGTGTGGTCCTACGTGCGCTCCTTCGGCCACAACGACTACGGCCTGGGCTCGGCCATCGCCGTGCTGCTCACCCTGCTGCTCCTGGTGATCACCGTGTTCTACCTGCGCGCGCTCTTCCGAGAGGACGAGCTCCGATGAGCGCGTCGGCCCCCGCCGCCCGCTCAGCGGGCGGGACCGTGGAGCCCCGCCACGAGCTTGTCGCGCACGCGGCGCCAGTCGACCGAGGCCAGCGAGCGCCGGTCCAGGTCCTCGCGCACCGCTCCCATGGTCCGCAGGTCGTACTCGCCCAGCGGACGTCCGTCGTCGTTGTCGCGGTTGACCAGGTTCTCGACGTAGGCGTGCAGCAGCCGTCCGCTGGGGTCGCGCAGGGCGTGCCGGACGGCGCGGTCCCGGAAGCGCGCGTCGTGGGGGATCCAGCTGATGACGACCTCGGTGGGGGAGGGTCCGGCAGAATCGCGCACGGTGCTACGCCACCGTCTCCGGCGACCCTGTCGACACGGCCATCACTCCCCCTCCGCCGGGGTGCGAAGGACGTCCCGCCCCGGACAGTGCAGGAGTCTAACGGCCCCGTCCGAGCCCGGAACAACCGGATTCGGCCCGGTCACCGCTGAGGAAGGAACGCCCGTGGTCACGCGCACAGAGGCACCCGCCGCCGGCCCCGACTGGGAGGGCCGCGTCCGCGACGCCCGCCGCAGGGGCGAGGTCCGCAGGACGGGACGGTTCCTGGCCAAGTCCGTCGGGGTGGCCGTCCTGCTGCTGTTCACGCTCTTCCCCGTCTACTTCATGCTCATCAGCGCGTTCTCGGACCGGGCCACCTCGGGGGCCGGGGCGCTGCTGCCCACCGGGCTGTCCCTGGACAACTTCGTCTACGTGCTCACCGAGGCCAGGTTCGGCCAGTACATGCTCAACTCGCTCACGGTCGCCTGCATCACCGTGGCCGGAGCGTGCGTACTGTCGCTGCTGGCCGCCGTGGCGGTGGCCCGCTTCCGGTTCCGCTTCCGCACCGCGGTGCTGGTGATGGTCCTCATCGTGCAGATGGTGCCGCTGGAGGCGCTGGTCATCCCGCTCTTCCTCCAGGTGCGCGACCTCCAGCTGCTCAACACCATGCTCGGCCTGGGCGTGGTCTACGTGGCGCTGTCCCTGCCGCTGGCGGTGTGGATGATGCGCGGCTTCGTGGCCGCGGTGCCCGTGGAGGTGGAGGAGGCCGCCTACATCGACGGGGCCTCCTGGGGCCAGATGTTCTGGCGGGTGCTGTTCCCGCTGGTGGCGCCCGGCCTGGTGGCCACGGCCATCTTCTCGTTCATCGTGGCGTGGAACGAGTTCGTGCTGGCGCTGACCTTCATGACCCAGAGCGAGAACTACACGGTGGCGGTCGGCCTGCGCCAGTTCTTCGGCCAGTACGCCAACGACTGGGGGCACGTGATGGCCGCCTCCACGCTCATCACCATCCCGGTCATGGTCTTCTTCGTCCTCGTGCAGCGCTTCCTGGTCTCCGGGCTCGTCCAGGGGGCCGTCAAGGGATGAGGGCGGGCCGGCCCCCGGGGGGAGGGTTCGGGCGTCCACGGGGTGCTGGAGGTGAGACTGCGAGCAGGACTGCGCCGTAGGCGTCGGTTGAGGGTGGTGGCCCGCCCCGTCGCGAAGCGCCCCCGGCGGGCGGTGGCGGGCGACGGGCGGGCCGAGGCGAAGCGGAGGCCCGAAGAAAACAGGACCGGCCCCGCCGCGCGGGAGGTCAGCCGCGCAGCTCGCGCTTGAGGATCTTGCCGGTGGAGGTCATCGGCAGCTCGGTGCGGAACTCCACCTCGCGCGGGTACTTGTACCCGGCCAGGCGCTCCTTGGCCCACGCGACGAGCCCCTCGGCGGTGACCTCGGCGCCCTCCTTGGGGATCACGAACGCCTTGACCTCCTCGCCGTGGGTGTCGTGGGGCACGCCCACGACCGCGGCCAGGCTGACCGCCTCGTGGGTCATCAGGACCTCCTCGACCTCGCGCGGGTAGACGTTGTAGCCGCCGCGGATGATCATGTCCTTGGACCGGTCGACGATGAAGTAGAAACCCTCCTCGTCGCGGCGGGCGATGTCCCCGGTGCGGAACCAGCCGTCGCGGATCACCTCCGCGTTGACCTCGGGGCGGTTGTGGTACCCCTTCATCACGCAGTGCCCGCGCACCGCGATCTCGCCCTCCTCCGCCGCCTCGTTCCACTCGGGGTCGATGAGCTTCATCTCCACACCCCACACCGGCTGCCCGATGGAGCCGGTCTTGGCCTTGACCTTGGGGTTGTTGAACGACACCACCGGTGAGGTCTCGGACAGGCCGTAGCCCTCCTTGATGCCCACGCCGAAGGTCTTGGTGAAGTCCTCGGCGAGCTGGCCGGGCAGGGCGGCGCCGCCGGAGACCGCGTCCACCACGTTGCCCGCGATCTTCTCCAGGTCGTAGGTTCCCGGTTCGGCGGCCCGGACCGCGCCCAGCAGCCCCCAGTACATGGTGGGCACGCCCGCGAAGGCGGTGACGCCCTCCTTCTCCATGAGCCTGAGCGCCTCGGCGCCGTCGAAGCGCGGCATGAGGACCATCGTGCCGTGCCGGTACAGGGCCGCGTTGAGCATGACCGTCTGGCCGAAGATGTGGAACAGCGGCAGGACCACGAGGGCGACGTCGCGGCCGTCGGGGTGGGGCTCGACCAGCCTGGACGAGCCGACCGCGTTCAGCAGCAGGTTGTGGTGGCTCAGCTCGGCGCCCTTGGGCTTGCCGGTGGTGCCGCTGGTGTAGATGATGACCGCGGTGTCGTCGGAGCTGGCCTGCACCGTCTCGAACTCGCCGGGCTGACCCTCCAGCGCCTTCCAGAAGGTCTCGGCGCCGTCGATGGTCGACTCCGTGGCACCCGGGGAGGCGGGCAGGTCCACGTAGAACTCGCAGGAGTCCACCTGGCCGAAGGCCTCGAAGGCCCGATCGCCCAGGGGGAGCTCCGGCGTGCCGGTGAAGGCGAAGAGGGCCCTGGCCCCGGAGTCCTCCAGGTGGTAGGCGATCTCGCGCGGGGTCAGCAGCACGTTCAGCGGCACGATCACCGCGCCCGCCTTGAGCGCGCCGAAGTACACGAAGGGGAAGTAGGGCACGTTCGGACTGGCCAGCGCGATCCGGTCCCCCGGCCTGATCCCGCGCGCGACCAGCAGGTTGGCCACCTGGTTGGCGATCATGTTGGTGATCGCGTAGTTCAGGCGCAGGTCGCCGAAGACCAGGCACTCCTTCTCCGGAGCCGACCGGGCACCGTCCTCCAGGAGCACGGACAGGTTGAGCATGGGGGCCTCCCGCAGCCAGATGGGTCCAGTGGATACGCGATGATTCGGGATGATGTGACCCGAGTCGCGTGTTCTGCGCCACTTTGACGGCAGAGTAACAAACCGGCTGGTCGGTGTGGAGGGGTCGGGAGTCCGTAATCTCACCGATCTTCCCCCTCGCTCTCCGTGACCCCGCGACCGAGCGGGAGAGGCGGTGGCGCCGGGCCCGCCCGCGCGGGGCGGGGGGAGCGCGTCTCCGGTTCCGGGCCCCGGCCGCCGCCCCCGGGCGCACCCGCGCGGGGCTGCGCGGAACCCGTCCGCGCCCCGACCCGCCAACCGCTAACCTGAGTGCTGTACACCCCGAACCGGCTAAGGAACACGTGGCGATGACAGCGGCAGACGGCGACCAGACGACGGGCGACACCTACGACGCCCGTGCCCTCCAGGACAAGTGGCAGGCGCGCTGGGCCGCTGAGCTTCCGTTCCAGGCCGACGAGGACCCCGGGGACACCCGCCCGCGCTCCTACATCGTCGACATGTTCGCCTACCCCTCCGGCGACCTGCACATGGGCCACGCGGAGGCCTACGCCATCGGCGACGTCATCAGCCGCTACCGCCTCCAGCGCGGCGACAACGTCCTGCACCCCGTCGGCTGGGACTCCTTCGGCCTGCCCGCCGAGAACGCGGCCATCAAGAACAACTCCCACCCCGCCGAGTGGACCTACGCCAACATCGAGACCCAGGCGGCCTCGTTCCGGCGCTACGGCATCAGCGTGGACTGGTCGCGACGCCTGCACACCAGCGACCCCGAGTACTACCGCTGGAACCAGTGGCTGTTCACCCGCTTCTTCGAGCGCGGACTGGCCTACCGCAAGGACGGCCACGTCAACTGGTGCCCCCAGGACCAGACCGTGCTGGCCAACGAGCAGGTCGTACAGGGCAGGTGCGAGCGCTGCGGAGCCGACGTCGTGCGGCGCAGCCTCAACCAGTGGTACTTCCGCATCACCGACTACGCCCAGCGCCTGCTGGACGACATGGACCAGCTCGACGACGGCCGCTGGCCGGACGAGATCCTGGCCATGCAGCGCAACTGGATCGGCCGCTCCACCGGAGCCGACGTCCACTTCGCCATCGAGGGCCGCGACGAGCCCGTCACCGTCTTCACCACCCGGCCCGACACCCTCTACGGGGCCACCTTCTTCGTCGTGGCCGCCGACGCCGACCTGGCCGACGAGCTGTGCGCGCCCGAACAGCGCGAGGCCTTCGACGCCTACCGCGCCGACGTCGCCAAGCTCTCCGACATCGAGCGCCAGGCCACCGAGCGCCCCAAGACCGGCGTGTTCCTGGGCCGCTACGCGATCAACCCCGTCAACGGCGAGCGCATGCCCGTGTGGGCGGCCGACTACGTCCTGGCCGACTACGGCCACGGCGCCATCATGGCCGTGCCCGCGCACGACCAGCGCGACCTGGACTTCGCCCTGGCCTTCGACCTCCCGGTCCGGGTCGTGGTGGAAACCAGCGAACCCGACCCCGTCGAGACGGGCACGGCCACCGCGGGGGAGGGCGTCCTGCGCGACTCCGGCCCGCTGGACGGCCTGGCCAAGACCGAGGCCATCGAGCGCATCATCGAGATCCTGGCCGAGCGCGGCACCGGACAGGGCACGATCAACTACCGCCTGCGCGACTGGCTGCTGTCCCGCCAGCGCTACTGGGGCACCCCCATCCCGATCATCCACTGCCCCTCCTGCGGCGAGGTGCCCGTCCCCGACGAGCAGCTGCCAGTGACCCTGCCCGAACTCAAGGGCGCCGAGCTGGCCCCCAAGGGCGTCTCGCCCCTGGCCGCGGCCACCGAATGGGTCAACGTCGACTGCCCCTCCTGCGGCGGCCCCGCCGAGCGCGACACCGACACCATGGACACCTTCGTGGACTCGTCCTGGTACTTCCTGCGCTACTGCTCGCCGCGCCTGGACACCGCCCCCTTCGACACCGAGGCGGTGGAGAAGTGGGGACCGGTGGACCACTACATCGGCGGCAAGGAGCACGCCACGCTCCACCTGATGTACGCCCGGTTCTTCACCAAGGTCCTGTACGACATGGGCATGGTGTCCTTCACCGAGCCCTTCCGCCGCCTGACCAACCAGGGCCAGGTCATCAACCAGGGCCGCGCCATGTCCAAGTCCCTGGGCAACGGCGTGGACCTGGGCAAGGAGATCGACGCCTACGGCGTGGACGCGGTCCGGCTGACCATGCTCTTCGCCTCCCCGCCCGAGGAGGACGTGGACTGGGCCGACGTCTCCGTCGTCGCCGCGCAGAAGTTCCTCAACCGCGCCTACCGGGTGATGAGCGAGGCGGGCGCGGCCAGCGCGCCGGGAACCGACCCCGCCAAGGGCGACACCGACCTGCGCCGGACCACGCACCGCACCGTCGACCAGATCACCGCCCTGGTCGAGTCCCGCCGGTTCAACGTGGCCATCGCCCGCACCATGGAACTGGTCTCGGCCGTCCGCAAGGCCATCGACTCCGGCCCCGGCGCCGCCGACCCGGCCGTCCGCGAGGCCGCCGAGGCCGTGGCCGTCTCCCTGTCCCTGTTCGCGCCCTACGTGGCCGAGGAGGGCTGGGAGAAGCTCGGCCGCAGCGGCAGCGTCGCCGTCGGCAACTGGCCCGAGGTCGACCCGGCCCTGCTGGTGCAGGAGTCCGTGACCTGCGTGGTGCAGGTGCAGAGCAAGGTCCGTGACAAGCTGTCCGTGGCGCCCGACATCGACCCGGCGGAGCTGGAGCGGCTGGCCCTGGCCTCGGAGAAGGCACAGGGCTTCATCGGCGACAAGCAGATCCGCAAGGTGGTCGTGCGCGCGCCCAAGCTGGTGAACATCGTCGTCGGCTGACCAGGCACACCAGGGGCGGTGGCCGCGCGCAGCGGCCGCCGCCCGTGTGCGGTCGGCTCGGTGACCGACAGGGAGGCGGTGGCCGGGTGGGTCCCCTCGCGCGGGTGGCCGTGATCGGCGCGGGCACGGTGGTGCTGTCCGCGGTGGCGATCGGCGGCGGGCTGTGGCTGGCCGGGGACGACCCGGGCGTGCCCGAGAGCGGCGACGTCCACGCCGCGGCACCCGGGTGCGCGGTGGTCTCGGACGCGCTCGTCACCGGCCTGGTGCCCGGCGCGGTCCTGGAGTCCTCCGAGCAGGGGCCCCTGGCCGACGGCGACAGCACCGCGTGCTCGTGGTCCTCCGCCGGTCTGACCGAGGGGTCGCAGGGGGTGCTCCGGCTGGACCTGTCCGCCCGCTTCACCGACACCACGGGGGAGGAGCCGGTCACCGGCGCCCAACGGGCGCGGGAGGCCTACGACGCCCTGGTGCCGGTGCGCGGCGAGGCCGTGGAACTGCCCGCCGGGGAGGGCCGGGTGTGGCGCGGCCAGACTCCGGGTACCGCCGAACTGGCCTTCCCCACCGACAACCTGCTGGTGCGGGTGTCCTACGCAGGGACCTCCGGCACCGAGCCGGTCGACTTCGGAGAGGCCCGGGACCTGGCAGTGGAGTTCGCCGTGCAGCTCGGAGAGGCCCTGTGAGCGACCAGCACCCCGATCCGCGGGACCCCGAGCGGCCCCAGGAAGCCCACCAGTCTCCGCAGGCGCCGCAGTCGCACGGTCAGGGCGACCCCGAGCAACCACAGGCGCCGCAAACACATGGGCAGCCGCAGGGGCAGCAGGGACCCCTGGAATCACATCCTCCACAGCCGCAGGGGCACCAACAGCCTCCGCCGTCTCAGGCACCACAACCCCACGGACAACAGCAGGCCTACCACCCCCACCAGGCCCCGCAGGGGCAGTATCCGCCGCCCCCGGGACCCCCGTGGCAGCAACCCCACCTCCAGCAGCCCGCGCCCGAGGTGGTGGCCTCCGTCCAACCGCAGAGCCGGGGCTGCGCCACCGCCGCCGTGGTCGCCGCCGCCCTGGTGCTGGTCGTGCTCGCCGCCGGGGCGATCTGGTACGTGGTGACGCGCGACACCCCGGAGGCGAGCGACTTCGGGGCGGCGCCCGAGTGCTCCGTCGCCGAGACCGGGACGCTGGACGAACTGGTGCCCGACCACGGGTTGGAGGTCGAGGAACCGGTCGGCGGCCCGCAGGAGGCGTTCGGCTCCGGCTGGCAGTGCCGGTGGGCGACCCCCGGCGGCCCCGGCGAACGGGTTCCGGCCACCGCGACGCTGGTGGCCGTGGCCGCCCCCGACCCGGGCGGTGTCACGACGGCCGCCGACAACCTGCGCACCACCACCTCCCAGTACGACGCGCAGGAACTGGAAGGCGTCGGCGAGGAGGCGGTCGCCTGGGTCCAGGAGGACCCGTACACGGTCGCCTGCGTCGGCGCCCGGGTGTCCAACCTGTACCTGGAGACCTGTTACAGCCTGGCGGCCAGCTACGACGCGCAGAACCCGGGCGACCGGGAGCGCATGGTCGCGGGCGCCGAGGAGTTCGCGCTGTCCGTGACCGAGGCGCTGCCGGACTCCATCCCCGAGTGAGGCTCCGGCGCGGTTACCAGGCCGTGCCCAGGAACTCCTCCAGCGCGGGCGCGACCTCCTCGGCGAAGGGGCGCTGTTCGTCCAGGACCGTGGCCCCGGGCTCGTCCCGGTAGCGGCGGAAGATGTGGTCGGTGTCGGGGACGTCCACCCGTCGCGCGCCGTCCAGACCGGTCATCAGCCGGTCCACGTCCTGCCGGGAGACCTGCGCGTCCCGCTCCCCCCACAGCACCAGCACCGGGGTGCCCCCGGGCAGGTCCTCCGCCAGGTCGACGGGGTCGAAGGCGTCCATGTAGGCCAGGAAGTCCTCGTTGACCGGGGTGTAGACGCCCAGGCCCCCACTGGGCATCTCCACCCCGCTGAGCGCACGCCCGGACCTGATCGCGGCCCGTCCGGCGCGGGAGTCCGAGAGGAGCTGGACCACCTGTCCCTCCTCCACCTGACCCGAGGCCTCGACGGCACGCGCCTGCTCGGTGAGCTGGCGGTCGATCAGGTCGAGGTAGCGCGTACCGGGAGGCGCGGCCAGCACGAGCGCGGGGGAGGGGTGCTCCGCGCCGATGAGATCGTGGGCGCGCAGCGCGTACAGGGCGCCCTCGCTGTGCCCGACGACGACCACCCGCTCGGGGTCCACCTCGGGCTGGGAGACGAGCTCCTCGTAGGCGGCCGCGACCTGCTCGTCGAAGATCACCGGGTCCACCGGCGCGACCTCGCCGCCGGGGTCCGGCGTCTCGAAGTCCGCACCGCTGCCGTACTTGTCGTAGCGCAGCGAGGCCACCCCGACCTCGGCGAGCACCCGGGACAGGTTCTGGTTGGTGTTGGCGTCGGGGCGCACGGAGCTGTTGCCGTCGCGGTCGGTGGGACCGCTGCCGGAGATGATGAGCGCGCCCGGAACGGTACCGGAGACGTCCTGGGGCATCCGGAAGGTGCCGGACACCTCGTGCCCGCCGCCCTCGAAGGCCACCTCGCGCTCGACGCCGCCGACCCCCGGCGCCTCGGCGGCCCCGTCGTCGGCGGGGGCGCAGGAGGCGGTCAACAGGACGGCGCTCGCCGCACCGAGCAGTGCGGTGCGCCAGCGGGCGGCGGGGGAGGAGGCACGTGTGAACACCTCCTCAGCCTAGCGGCCCGCGTCCGTCGGCCCCGCGTCGTCCACAGGGGGAAGCGCCCCCGATCCCTCCGAGGGGAGAGGGACCGGAGACGCGGGTACGCGGGGACCTCAGACGCGGCGCATGACCGCGACCACCTTGCCGAGGATGGTGGCGTCGTCGCCGTTGATCGGCTCGTAGGCCTCGTTGCGCGGCATCAGCCACACGTGGCCGCCCTCCTCGCGGCGCAGTACCTTGACGGTCGCCTCCTCGTCGAGCAGCGCCGCCACGATGTCGCCGTTGTTGGCGTCCTGCTGCTGGCGCACCACCACCATGTCGCCGTCGGTGATGGCGGCGTCGGTCATCGAGTCGCCGACCACGGTGAGCATGAACAGGCGCCCCTCACCCACCAGCTGACGCGGCAGGGCGAGCACGTCCTCCACCGACTCCTCGGCCAGGATCGGACCACCGGCGGCGATCCGGCCGACCAGCGGCACGGCGGCGGCGCGCGAGAGGTCGATGTCCTCGGGCACCAGGGTCCGCCCCGAGGCGCGCCCGGGCGTGCGCAGCTCCACCGCGCGCGGCCGGTTCTGGTCCCGGTGCAGGTAACCCTTGCGCTGGAGGACCTTGAGCTGGTGCGCCACGCTGGACGGGCTCGACAGGCCGACCGCTTCCCCGATTTCCCTTATCGACGGGGGGAAACCCCGCTCCCGGACATAGCGCTGGATGCAGTTCAGCACGCTCTGCTGGCGCGCGGTGAGTTTGGGGGCTTCGGGCGTGGACCCGCCCGTGTTCTCCGCTGGTGCGAGAACGGTGGCGGTGTCTGCGGTTCCGGGATTCTCCTCCGGCACGGCCGGGCCTCCTCGGCATTCGGTTCGGTCAGGGCCTGCTTGTGTGACTGGCCACCCCCGGTCCGCGACCGTGCCGACCTGGGGGTCCACGTGATGGCGAAACCGGTGTGAAATCAAGGTCAACTTTAGTCGTTGCACACGGTGATATCAAACAAGCGTTCGAGGCTGGGGACAATTGCCGTCGCGCGTATTCGCGGACAATTTCCGGCCTGCACTTACGTGTGTACACGCGTTCACGCGCTGTTGTCCCCGGAATGCGCGAACGCGTGTCCGTGGCAGCGGTTCCGGCCAGGCACGGGGGTCTTATCCCGGGGCGAAGGCTCGACCGAAATCCCCGCGACGCCGGGATTCCGACGCCCGCCGCCGGGGCGCGGGGGCTCCGGGCGGCGACGCTATCCTTGAGCGCGGTGCCGGGCCGCCCCCGCAGCGATCCGCCCGCGCCGACCTCCCCGCCCCGTCCCGCCGCCGCGGACCGCGATGCCGCGCGGCCGTTCGGCCGTGTCCGTGACACGCCCGTGCCGGGGTTGCGGCGGGTCAGGAAGAAGTCTAGGTTCGACCACAACATCTGGTGTGGCGACAGGGGCGATTGCCCAGAAGTTGTGGTTTAGTGGTACCTAGGCGTTGTCGTTCGGTGAGAGAAGCAGGTGAACCAGGGTGCACTGTCCGTTCTGCCGCCATCCGGACACCCGGGTGATCGACAGCAGGTCCACCGACGACGGCGCGGCCATCCGACGCCGCCGGTCCTGCCCCGTCTGCGAGCGCAGGTTCACCACCCAGGAGACCGTCCTGCTGATGGTGGCCAAGCGCTCGGGGGTCACCGAGCCCTTCAGCAGGACCAAGATCATCGCCGGGGTGCGCCGGGCCTGCCAGGGCCGCCCCGTCTCCGAGGACGCCCTGGCCAAGCTCGGCCAGCAGGTCGAGGAGGAGATCCGCGGCCGCGGCCTGGCCGAGGTACCGGCCCACGAGATCGGCCTGGCCATCCTGGGGCCGATGCGCGACCTGGACGAGGTCGCCTACCTGCACTTCGCCAGCGTCTACCGGGGCTTCGAGAGCCTCTCCGACTTCGAGGCCGAGATCGCCAGCCTGCGCCAGGACCGAGAGGCCGAGACCGACGGGGGCGCCGGGACCGGCGGCCGGAGCGGCGCCGCCACGGGGTAGCGCCCCTCGCGGCCGCACGCCGACCGCCTGCGGTGCCACACCACCCCCGGGACAAGGACGCCGGGCACGGTCGGTGACCGTGCCCACGAGTGAGGGGAGACCCGGCGATGACGGAGACCACCAGCGGTCCGGCCGGACGCAAGGGCAAGGGCAGCCGCAAGGGGATCAGGGTGAGGCGCGTCTTCACCACCCCGGGCACGCACCCCTACGACTCCCTGGAGTGGGAGCGCCGCGACGTCGTCATGACCAACTGGCGCGACGGCACGGTCAACTTCGAGCAGCGCGGGGTGGAGTTCCCCTCCTCCTGGTCGATGAACGCCACCCAGATCGTGACGAGCAAGTACTTCCGCGGCGCGGTGGGCACCCCCGAACGCGAGTGGAGCCTCAAACAGCTCATCGACCGCGTCGTCGGCGTCTACACCGAGACCGGCCGCGAACACGGCTACTTCGCCTCCGCCGAGGACGCCGAGGTCTTCGACCACGAGCTCAAGCACGCCCTCGCCCACCAGCTGTTCAGCTTCAACTCCCCGGTGTGGTTCAACGTCGGCACGAACTCAAAAGCCCAGGTCAGCGCGTGTTTTATCCTGTCCGTGGACGACACCATGGAGTCGATCCTGGACTGGTACAAGGAGGAGGGGATCATCTTCAAGGGCGGGTCCGGCGCGGGTGTGAACCTGTCGCGCATCCGCTCCAGCAAGGAACTGCTCTCCTCCGGCGGGACCGCGTCAGGCCCCGTCTCCTTCATGCGCGGCGCCGACGCCTCGGCCGGGACCATCAAGTCCGGCGGCGCCACCCGCCGGGCCGCAAAGATGGTCGTCCTGGACGTCGACCACCCCGACATCGAGGACTTCGTCGAGACCAAGGCCCGCGAGGAGCACAAGATCCGTGCCCTGCGCGACGCCGGGTTCGACGTCGACCTCGGCGGTGACGACATGTTCAGCGTCCAGTACCAGAACGCCAACAACTCCGTGCGGGTCTCCGACGCGTTCATGCGCGCCGTGGAGAGCGGCTCCGACTTCGGCCTGACCTCCCGCACCACCGGCGAGGTCGTCGCCACGGTGGACGCCAAGGAGCTGTTCCAGCGCATGGCCAGGGCCGCCTGGGAGTGCGCGGATCCGGGCATCCAGTACGACGGCACGATCCAGGACTGGCACACCACGCCCGAGAGCGGACGCATCAGTGCGAGCAACCCGTGTTTTCCGGCTGATCAGCGCGTGCTGACGGATCGCGGACATATACCGATCGGTGATCTGATCAAGCGCGCGGCCCGAGGCGAGACCTTCGCCGTGTACACCAACGACATCACCGCTGAGACGGACGCCCAGAACGCTGTGGTGGCGACGATCCCCACTCAGTACATGGTCACGGGGACCAATGAGATCCTCGAACTGCGTTTCTCTGACGGCTCTCTCCTGCGCTGCACCCCCAACCACCGTCTGTGGACCGAGAACCGCGGCTGGGTGCACGCTGAGAAGCTGCTCTCCGATGACCGAGTCGTCCGTTCCTTCCAGTACGCGCCTCGTTCGAACCCGGCGCTGCGGATTCCCCGTGCGGCGCTGGAAGCCGTACGGACGGTGGCGGCCTTGCCGAGTGTCCGTCCTCTGTACCTGCCGGAGAAGTGGGACGAGGATCCCGACCTCGCGCACTACCTCGGCTGGCTCGTGGGGGACGGCTCGGTCGGTGATCAGGCGGTGGTGACCGTCTACGGTACGGCTGAGGAGCAGCAGAACGTCCTTCCTCGGCACCAGGCGCTCATCGAGCGTCTCACCGGGCACCGGAGCAAGCCGAGCCTCCAGCCGAACGGGACCCAGCAGCTCAGAATCACGCGTCGCACGATGGTCGAGTTCGTCCGAGCCCTGGGCCTGGGCGCCCGCGCGGAGGACAAGTCAGTGCCGCCGTCGCTCTTCGAGGCACCCGAGGAGACCGTGCTGGAGTTCCTCCAAGGGCTGTTCGACGCAGACGGGTGCGCGGTGGACCAGAAGGCCAACGGAACGCGCTACATCGGTCTGGGCAGCCGTTCGGACCAGCTCCTGCGCGATGTCCAGGAACTCCTCGCCCCGTTTGGCATTGCCAGCCGTGTCTACAGGACATCCGAGGGCAAGCCGGATTCGTTCTCCTACACTCGCAAGGATGGGTCCACGGTCACCTATGGCAGTGACGGTCCGTTCTTCGACCTGCGGATCTCGGCCCAGTCCATGCAGGAGTTCTCCGCCCTCGTCAACTTCTCCCTGGAGGGAAAGAGCGAGAAGCTCCGAGAGGCGCTGGACTTCCGCCGTATGTACAGGACGAGGACGACTACACGCCTGTTCTCCAGACGTTCCGCGGGATTCGAGACCACATACAACCTCACCGAGCCGCGCAACCACTCCTACATCGTGGGCGGCACCGTCGTCGCCAACTGCTCGGAGTACATGTCCCTGGACGACTCGTCCTGCAACCTGGCCTCGATCAACCTGCTGAAGTTCCTGCGCGAGGACGACACCTTCGACGTGGAGCGCTTCACCGCGCTCACCGAGCTGGTCATCACGGCGATGGACGTCTCCATCACCTTCGCCGACTTCCCCACGGAGAAGATCGGCGAGACCACCCGCGCCTACCGGCAGCTCGGCATCGGCTACGCCAACCTGGGCGCCCTGCTCATGGCGACCGGCCACGCCTACGACTCCGAGGGCGGGCGCGCCGTCGCCGCCGCGGTGACCTCGCTGATGACCGGCACCGCCTACCGGCGCAGCGCCGAGCTGGCCGGGGTGGTCGGCCCCTACGACGGCTACCGGCGCAACGAGCGGGCCCACAAGAGGGTCATGCGCAAGCACGCCGCCGCCAACGACGACCTGCGCACCGTCGGAACCCTGGAGGAGCCGATCCACGCCGCGGCCACCCGCGAGTGGGCCGAGTGCCTCAGGATCGGCGAGCGCAACGGCTGGCGCAACGCCCAGGCGAGCCTTCTCGCGCCCACCGGCTGCCTCACCGGCGACTCCATGGTCACCACCGACCGGGGACTCGTCCGGCTCACCGAACTGGGCGACGCCTACGGGCCCAGGTGGCAGGACCTCTCCGCCCGGGTCTCCACGGACGAGGGGCCCCGCGAGGCGACGAGGTTCTTCGTCAACGGAGAGGAGCCGACCCGGCGTATCGTGACCAGGGGCGGGTACCGGCTCCAGGGCACGCACACCCACCGGATCAAGGTGGTCTCCCCCCGGACCGGTGACTGGGAGTGGAAGCGCTTCGCCGACATCGCCGAGGGCGACGTCGTTCCGGTCCAGCTGGGCACCCTGGTCGGGCAGCCCCGCCGTGTGGTGCTGCCGGTCCTGGACCAGGCCTACTACACGGGAGATCACGACCTGTTCGTGCCCGAGGCGGTGGACGAGGAACTCGCGGAGCTCGTCGGTTACTTCATGGGCGACGGCAGCCTGCACGCCAAGGGCATCCGCATGTGCGTCGCCGACACCGACGAGGATGTCGTCGAGCGCCTGCGCATTCTGGCCAAGGGGCTGTTCGGCCTCGCGCCCACGGTGACCGCCGGACAGGGCTACCAGGAGGTCACCCTGTCGTCGGTCCGCCTGGCCCGGTGGTGGAAGGCGGCGGGGTTCGCCAAGGACTTGCCCGGTCAGGACCACTCCGGCAAGGGCTGGACCCCCCGAGTGCCCTCCTCGGTCCTGGAGACCAACGATCCGGCGGTGTACGCGGCCTTCCTGCGCGGTCTCTTCGAGGCGGACGGCACCGTCCTGGAGGGTGTGCCGAGCATCTCCACCGCGCACGCCTCCTTCGCCGGAGAGGTCCGCACGCTGCTGCTGACCCTGGGTATGGCCTCCACCACGCGCACGACCCGGAGCGGGTACGGCGGGGACTGCCACGTGGTCCGCCTGCGCAACGTCGACCACGCCCTGCGCTTCGACGAGACCGTCGGGTTCCTGGGCGACCGCAAGAACAAGCTCGTCGTCCAACTGGAGTCGGACCGCTCGGCCAAGGGCGACCGGATCGTTCTGCCCCGCCAGGTGTGGGACGAGCTGGTACCGGTCGGGCACGCCGCGCGGGGGACGGTCGTGCAGTCGCTGAGGAAGTACGGCGGCGTGGCCCGGCAGCTGGCCTCGGCCATTCACTCCGAGACGCTCGACGGCAGGCTGGGACACGCCCTCGGCTACGTCTTCGAGGAGGTCGGCGCCAACGAGGACGGCGGCGTGCAGCCGACCTACGACATCTCGGTGCCCGACAACGTCACCTACGTGGCCAACGGCCTGGTCAGCCACAACACCATCGGCTTCATGATGGACTGCGACACCACCGGTATCGAGCCGGACTTCTCGCTGGTCAAGTTCAAGAAGCTGGTCGGCGGCGGCTCCATGCAGATCGTCAACCAGGCCATCCCGCGCGCGCTGGGCAACCTCGGCTACCAGGACGAGCAGATCGAGGCCGTCGTCGAGTACGTCTCCGAGAACGGCCACGTCGTGGACGCGCCCGGCCTGCGCGCCGAGCACTACGAGGTGTTCGACTGCGCGATGGGGCTCCGCTACATCCGGCCCATGGGCCACGTGCGGATGATGGCCGCGGTACAGCCCTTCCTGTCCGGCGCGATCTCCAAGACGGTGAACGTGCCGGAGGAGGCCTCGGTCGAGGACTTCGAGCACATCTACTTCGAGGGCTGGCGGATGGGCCTGAAGGCGCTCGCCGTCTACCGCGACAACTGCAAGGTGGGCCAGCCGCTGTCCACCGGCGGGACGCGGGAGAAGGAGGCCGGGCCCGAGGCGGAGGCCGTCGAGGCGCCCCGCCCGGTCCGCCGCCGCCTGCCCAAGAAGCGACCGAGCGAGACCACGTCGTTCTCCGTGGGCGGGGCCGAGGGCTACATCACCGCGGGCTCCTACCCGGACGACGGTCTGGGCGAGGTGTTCATGAAGCTCGGCAAGCAGGGGTCCACCCTGGCCGGGGTGATGGACGCCTTCTCCATCGCGATCTCCATCGCCCTGCAGTACGGGGTCCCGCTGGAGACCTACGTGGAGAAGTTCACGAACATGCGGTTCGACCCGGCGGGCATGACCGACGATCCGGACATCCGCATGGCCCAGTCGGTGGTGGACTACATCTTCCGCCGCCTGGCCCTGGACCACCTGCCCTACGAGGAGCGGGCCGCGCTGGGGGTGCTGTCGGCCGCCGAGCGCCAGGCGCAGGTGGCGGGCGAGGACCCCGCGCAGGTCGCCACGCAGGTGGAGTCCTACGCCCAGTCCGCCGCCACCCGCGGGGCGGACGCCCCGGAGGAGGTCTCGGCGGCCTCCGCGCGGGAGCCGCACGCGGCGGCGGAGCGGCCGACCCGGGCGCACTCCACCGCGGAGCTGATGGAGGGCAAGGGCTTCGTGGCGGACGCGCCGCTGTGCATGACCTGCGGTACCAAGATGCGCCCGTCGGGCAGCTGCTACGCCTGCGAGGGCTGCGGGGCCACCAGCGGTTGCAGCTGACCGGCGCCGGGCGGACGGTCGGGGGAGGGGCGGAACCGCGTCCCTCCCCGGCGCCCCGGTCCCGCGTCAGCCGCGGTCGAGGTCCCCGGAGACGGCCGCGACCGCGGCGGTCACGGCGGTCACCCCCAGCACGGCGGGCCAGGCGCCGACCTTCTTCGCCAGCGGGTGGGAGAGCCCGAACGCCCCCACGTACACGCCGGTGAGCGCGACCGCCGTGCCCACCCCCGAGCGGCGGCGCCAGGTCTCGAAGGCCGCGGCGCCGAACGCGGCCAGCACGGCTCCGCCCAGCGGGCGGTCGCCCGTCGCGCGGGCCACCGTGTAGCCGCCGATCAGGCCCGCGGTGGTCAGGACGGAACTGGGTACTGCGGGCATGGACGGTGTCCCCTCTCGCTGCGGCCGGAGCCGGTGGCTGCGTGTGCCGACGACGTTATCCGCCGTCCGGCGGCGGTGTGATCCGGCCCGCCCGGACTGGTCTCACGGGTGCGCGCCCCCGTCACGTTCCGGTCTACAGCCCTGGGTTCCGGACGCGTCTCATGACAGGGTTGGTGCTGTCCGCTACGGCCGATCGGGTCACGGGACAGGTCCCCACCTGGAACCGGACCGCGGTACGCGACGTCGTAGCCGATAGTTCCCGACCTCCGACCAAGGAGCCCATGCCTATGTCGTTCGCGCAGACCGTGCGCGGCGCGGCCGGTGCCGTCGCCCAGGGGGGCGATCCGCGCCAGGCGGTGTCCGACGCGCTGCAACAGGCCACCGAGGGCGGTGGCCTCGACCCCCGGGACTTCGTCGCCGCCCGTGAACAGGGTGACTCCGTCGGCACCCGCATCGAGCAGAAGAGCACCTCCCTCAACAACGCGGGCGAGGCGATCAACCGCAGCTACTACGAGCGCGGCGACGGCGGGCCGGTCCACGTCATCTGCCCCATGGTCATCCCCCGCGGACGCACCTTCGTGACGATGCTCCCGGCCATCGCGCTGGTGGCCCTCGGTGTGCTGGGCGCCGTCACCGTCCTGGTCCCCCAGGCGGTCAGCGGTGGCAACCCCCTGCTCAACCCCGTCTTCGGCGTCCACTACTGGCTGATCACCATCGCGGTGGCCGTGTTCATGTGGTGGCGCCAGGGCATGGTGATGGTGCCGGAGGGCTGTGAGGCCATCGTCACCCGCTTCGGCAAGATGGAGAACGTCTTCCAGGCCGGGCGGGTCACGCTCTTCAACCCCTGGAAGCGCGTCTCCTACATCGTCAACACCACCCGCGAGTACCCCTTCAACGCGCCGATCCGCTCGGCGCCCACCAAGAGCGGCGTGCAGGCCTCCATCGACCTGTTCGTGCAGTTCAGGATCGTCAACGCCACCGACTTCGTCTACACGCTGGGCGGTGTCAACGGCTTCCAGGAGAAGCTCAACAACGCGATCAGCGAGACCACGCGGAGCCTCATCTACGAGCAGCAGGCCTCGGCCATCTACGACATGGTGGGTGACAACACCCAGAGCCTGGTGGAGCAGCTCAACCGCCAGTTCAGCGGGATCGTGGAGCTGACCAGCGCCAACATCACCCACGCCGAGCCCTCCAACCAGGAGTACCGGATGGACCTGGCGGCGCCGGAGATGGTCCGCGTCGCCAAGGACGCCTACACCTTCGAGTACGAGCTCCAGCTGCGCAAGGAGCAGAACGAGGGCGACCTGAACAAGGAGCTGGCGACCCTCAACGAGACCCTGTCCGCGATCCAGGCCGACATCGCCCAGTACCAGGCGCAGATGGACACCGCCCTGGAGCGCGAGACCAACCGGGCCCGCTCCCTGGCCCACCAGCGCTTCGTCGAGGCCCAGTCCGAGGCCAACGCCAACGCGGCCCTGTTGCAGGCCCAGGCCCTGGACATCCGCGCGGTGAGCGCCGCCGACGCCCCCGAGATCCTCAACTACCGCTTCCGCGAGACCCTCCTGGACAAGCTGGAGGCGGTGGCCGACAGCCTCCCGCAGGTCCTGCGGATCGGGTCGGGCGACGCCGCCAGCGTCGACTACCTGCGCATCGCCCAGGAGATCATCGGCCAGGCCGACACCGCCCTGTTCTCGCAGGAGGACATGGACGCCCTCCGCTCCCGCCTCGGCGACATCCGGGGCCGCATAGCCGAGCGCGAGCAGGAGATCAGCGCTCTGGTGCGTGAGGCCGGCGGCCCCAGGGCCGAGCCGGGCCGGGGCGAGGACCCGGGGGAGGAGCTGGTGGAGGAGATCCGCCAGTCCGTCTCCGAGCAGGCCATCGACGAGCGCATGTCCGAGGCACCCCAGGCGCCCCAGGCATCTCAGGCACCCCAGGGGTCCCAGGAGCCGCACGGTCGGCACGAGGCCCCGCGGGAGCAGGACCCCGCCGGGCCGCCGGTCGACGCGCCGCCGCCCTCGGACGCCCCCCACCGGTCCCTGGAGGACCCGCCCCCGCCGCCGTGGTCGCGCGGCACCCAGGGCTTCGGCCCCGACGAGGGAGGTCAGTAGATGAGCCTGTCAGTGAACGCCGGAGGCGGCTCCAGCATCAAGGAGTCCCTCGCCTCGTGGGGCGACCTGGCCGGTCTGCTGCGCGGCGGGGACCAGGGCGCGATCGTCCCCGTGGTCATCCCGCGCGACAACCGGGGCCTGCGGTGGACCGTCCTGGTCTGGTTCGGCCTGTTCGCCCTGTGCTCGGCGCTGATGATGGCCCTCAACGCCTCGGCGGGCGGGTTCGTCCTCGGGGTCGCCTACGTCGTGCTGGCCGTGCCGACCCTGATCGTCGGCGTCCTCAGCATCGTCGTGGCGGGCCTGTGGTGGTGGCGCAGCTCGATCATCGAGATCGAGGAGGGCACGCACGGCATCCTCACCAAGTACGGCGCGATCGTGAAGCCGATCGGGCCGGGCCGCCACTACCTGTGGCACCCGTGGTCGCGGGTGGACTTCGTGGTGGACACCCGCACGGAGATCCCCTACACGGCGCCGGTCCTGGCCTGCCCCACGCGGGAGAACGTGCCGCTGAAGTCGATCGAGTTCTTCCTCAAGTTCCAGATCACCGACCCGATCCGGTTCGTGACGATCATCGGCGCGAGCAACTTCGACCTCGTGCTCTCCAGCGCGGTGCAGGACGCCATCCGCCAGCGCAGCCGCCTGGTCAACACCGAGTCCGCCTACGACCTGCGCGGTTCCAACGTCGAGGACATGCGCCGCCTGCTCAACGGGCAGCTGGAGAAGTACGGTGTGCGCATCACCGGCTGCAACATCCCCGACGTGCAGCTGCCCAGCCAGTACCAGCAGCACCTGTCCACCCGGGAGCGGGTGGCCAAGGAGCTGGTGGCCTACGAGCAGGAGTGGGAGCTGACGCGCAAGCGCCGGATCGATACCCTGCTGATGGACATCGAGCGCTCCAAGAAGACCCGTGACGCCAAGATCGTCGAGGTCAACGCCTCCCTCAACAAGGCGCGCAAGGACGTGGCGCAGATGCTGGAGGAGCAGGAGACCGAGGCGCAGCGGGTGCGCTACGAGATCGAGACGCGCGGGCGCGCCGACCTGGTGGCCGCCGAGAACGAGGCGAAGGCGCAGGAGCGCCTGGCCACGGCCTACCGGGACAACCGGGCGGTGCTGGAGTACGAGCTGGCCCGTCGCCGCCTGGACGTGGGCGCCACCCTGGCCGGGCGCGCCCCGCGTCCGGTGGTGGTGCAGACCGAGGCGGGCGCGGGGGACGGTTCGGCGCTGTCGACGCTGCTGACCGCGCAGCTGCTGCCCCAGGTGATGGACGGCCGGGGCGCGCGGACGCCGCTGGGCGGCTCGGGCGGCTCGGGCGGGGCCAGGGAGGTCCTGGACTCCGCGCAGGGAGCGGTCGCCGCGGCCGCCGAGCGCCAGCAGCAGCTGGCCGACGAGTACCAGCGCCAGCAGGGCGCCGCGATGCGCGAGCAGTTCGAGCGCGGAGAGGGGTACGGCGGGCAGGGGCGCCGCTGACCCGGCGGCCCCTGCCCCGCGGGTCGGCCGCGGGGCAGGGGCCGGGCACAGGGCAGGGGCCCGCGACCGGTAGCGGTCGCGGGCCCCTGCCGCGTGTCCTGGGGGGAGAGCGTGGGCCCCGCCCCGTCCGTTGCTCAGGCGACGGGGGAGAGGGAGGAGTAGCCCCCGGCGATGTCGATCCCGTTCCGCGCGGCGATCTCGACCAGGTCCTCGACCTCGCCCGCCTGCGCGCTGGCCAGGTCGTCGTCGCCGAGCGCGTGGGCGCGGCGCAGCGCGGTGATCGAGTCGTGGATGCGCACGTGAAGGGTGAGCGCGAACTCGCGCATGGGGCCTCTCCTCGGGGTTGGCGGCGCTGCCGGGGAGGGAGGACCTGACGGCTCTCCCCCGGGGGGCGTCTCCTTGTGTACCCGGCGAGGGTGAGAGCAGGGTTGGAGGGGGACAAGGATCGGCAAGGGGAGGGTCAGTTCCCGGCGGTGGGAACGCGGCCGCCCGCCGCGCGGCGGCGCGGCGGGCGGGTCACGGGTGCGGGGCGCGGTCTAGTGGTTGACCCAGACGTACCAGTCGCCCGACACGTGTTCGTAGATCCTGGAGCCCTGCCCGGGGACGAAGACGCCCTCGGGAATCGGCTCGGTGCTGTGCGCCAGACCCGAGGGGCTGAACAGCCCCGAACCCTCCACCGCGTAGTGGGTGACACCCTCGTACGCCGAGACGCTGCGCAGCGAGTACAGCCCCACCCGTTCGCCGTTGAGCGGGATGGAGGTGCGGCCGTCGGTGTCCTCGCGCAGCGAGAGCAGCTGGTCGGAGGAGGCGCTGATCCGGCTCTGGAGCGGGGCGTCGGCCACGGCCAGGCCGATCGCGGCGGCGGCGATCACCGGTGCGGACACCCAGCGCAGCCAGTAGTAGCGGATCATCGGCCGGGCCACCGCCAGGGCGATGCCCAGGCGCAGCGCGCCCATCCCGGCGAGCAGCAGACCGCCCACCAGGCCGATGAAGAACGTGGGCAGGTGCCCGCCGGGGACGCTGTCCTCGAAGAGCAGGACCAGGCCGACCACGCCGCAGGCGGGGATGTAGAGCCGCCCGGGTGGACGGGAGGCCCAGCTGATCAGTCGCTGGCCGAGCGTCGGCTTCTCCGCGATCTCGATCAGCTTGGCCAGGGACCTGTCAGGGGTCGGGCCGGAAGCTGCGGCGGACATGGCGTTCCCTCCACCGAATCCGTGTCATGGGGACGCGGACCCGCAGCGAACGGGAAGAAGGGGCCGCAGGGGGCCGCGTCACAGTCGATACGGCCGCCGAAGCACGGCCTGCTCCACAGGATAGAGCAGTGGCGGGGCGTGTTCGGGGAGACGCGAGGAAACGCCGCCGTCCTTCCCTCGGGTCGCGGACGGGTGACGGCGGTGTTTCCGGTGTCGCACGCCGACGCGCGGTGAGAGGACGAGGTGGTCCCATGACCAGCGTCCGCCGCTCACGGCCATCAGTACGCACACCGCCGTGACCAGCGACGTCGTTCCCCACGAGGAGAGGGGCGCCAGGCCGGGCGATCCCGCCGTGAGGGCGCCGAGCACGGCCGCGACGGCGAGCAGGGGGCCGGTCAGCCATGTGAGCAGGCCCACGGCGAAGGCGATCGAGAGCGCGACGAGCAGGGCGGGCAGCGTCCCGGCCACCGGGGACAGTACGCCCAGTCCGACGGCGTCCAGGTGTGCGGCGACCGCGGCCTCCCGGCCGCGCAGCGCGAGCCCGTACTCGGTGAACATCCACCCGACGCCCACCCGGACGAGGGCGGCGACGACGTCGTAGAGGCGTCCCCGGGAGATCCGTGGCCGCGGGTACGGCCTGGCGCGCTGCATGTCCGCTCCTCCCGGGCGTCCGGCGGTCCTGACAAGCGGAAACTACACAAAGTCATGGGCTTTGGCCTGCCGTGGTGACCGGCGAGTCGCGCGAAAGGGCGCGCGGGGGACCGCCTCGTCCGGATCGGGGCCCGGGCGCGCGGGCCGGGGTCTGCCGCACCCCGGGTCCCGCACGGCGTCCGCGCCGCACGCCCTAAGGTGGACACCGTGCCGACCACATCCACTCCCTCCCCGCCGCCCGCCGCACCCACCTACGAGCTGGAGGACGAGCTCCGCTCCTCCGGCGCGCGGGTGGTCGCCGGGGTGGACGAGGTGGGCCGCGGCGCCTGGGCCGGGCCGCTCCTGGTCTGCGCCGCCGTCCCCGGCGAGGGCGCCCCGCCCCCCGGGCTGACCGACTCCAAGCGCCTGACCCCCAAACGCCGCCGGGAGATCGCCGACCAGCTGCGCCCCTGGGTCGCCGACCACGCCTTCGGCTGGTCCTCCCCCGAGGAGATCGACGAGGTCGGCATGACCGAGGCGCTGCACCGGGCCTCCCGCCGCGCCCTGGACGCGCTCTCCCCCCGGCCCGACGCCGTCATCCTCGACGGCAGGCACGACTTCATCGGCCGCCCCTGGAGGGTGCGCACCTGCGTCAAGGGCGATCTGGCCTGCGTCAGCGTCGCCGCCGCCGCGATCCTGGCCAAGGTCCGCCGCGACGCCCTCATGGCCGAGCTGGCCGCCGACCATCCGGGCTACGGGTTCGAGCGGGCCGCCGGGTACCCCTCGCCCGTGCACCGCGCCGCCCTGGCCGAGTCCGGGCCCACCCCGCACCACCGCATGAGCTGGTCCTACCTCGACGACCTGCCCCGATGGAAGCACCTGCGCAGGGTCCGCCCCGCTTCCGGCGGGCAGCTCCCCCTGCTGTGAGCACCGGACCCGCGGCCCCCGGGAGACCCCCGGCCAGGGGGCACGACACGCGGTCCCGTACTGGACATCCGCCCCACTTGGGGCAAGGCTGTGGCTGTGGACGTCGGCCCCCCGACGCCTCCCGCCCCCGACCCGAACCCCGCCGGTCAGGAGAGCCGACCGCCACGGACCCCCACCCAGGAAGGTTCATGGATGACGCGTGAGATGCGCTCCACCGCCGCCGCGGAGCCGGGACGCGCCTCGGGACTCGACCGCATGCGCGCCCTCTACCACCGGATCCCCCTCGGCCGACGGCTCGCGTCCGCACTGGTCCCGCTGACCGTGGTCGCCGTCGTCGCGTTCGTCACGGGGGTCTCCGTCTTCGGCGCGGTCACCGCGGCCCTGGTCCTGCTCATGGTCCTGGCCGCCCTCATGCGCTCCGTCGACGCCTTCGCCACCGTCATGGTGTGCGTGCTCTGGCTCGCGGTGGCCGTTCCCCTCTTCCAGATCCCCCTCACCGGCGAACCCGTCACGCTGCTGGTCCTGCCCCTGCCCCCGCTCGTGGTCCTGGCCGCCGGGCGGGCGCGCGAGTTCCCCGTCTGGCACACCACCGTGCTCTCGCTGACCGCCGGGCTCATCGCCGGGTTCTCCCTGGCCCTGGTCGGGCTGGTCGTCGAGCCCTTCGCCGCCTCCTGGGGGATCGCCCTGCTCTACGCCGCCGCGGGCGCCTGCCTGCTGTGGCGGCTGTCGGCCTCGCGCCAGATCCACCGCGAGAGCGAGGCCAACCGGCGCGAGACGGCCAAGTCCATGCCCGTCTCGCGCCGCAACGGCGGCGCGGGCCCCGCGAACGCGCCCGGGGGCCGGGACGGAGCCGACGGCCGCACCCGGCCGCTGCGCGCACGCACCGGCAGCGGCTCCCGCGGGGCCTCCTCCGCCGACAGCGACGACGAGCCCGTCCCCGTCGACCAGGCCCTGGCCGAACTGGAGGACATGGTCGGCCTCGACCCGGTCAAACAGCAGGTGCGCGGGATCGCCGCCTCCATCGAGGCGGCCCGCCTGCGCGCCGACGCGGGCTTCCCCGTCGAGCGGCCCCTGCGCCACCTGGTCTTCTCCGGCCCGCCCGGCACCGGCAAGACCAGCGTCGCCCGCACCCTGGCCACCATCTTCCACTCCTTCGGGCTGCTGCCCACCTCCCGCGTGGTCGAGGCCCAGCGGGCCGACCTCGTGGGGGAGTACCTGGGCGCGACCGCCATCAGGACCAACGAGCTCATCGACCGGGCGCTGGGCGGCGTGCTGTTCGTGGACGAGGCCTACTCCCTGGTCAACGAGGGCGACGGCCAGGCCGACCGGTTCGGCAACGAGGCCGTGCAGACCCTGCTCAAGCGCGCCGAGGACGACCGCGACCAGCTCGTCGTCGTCCTGGCCGGGTACGAGAAGGAGATGGACGCCTTCCTGGCCTCCAACCCCGGTCTGGCCTCGCGCTTCGCCACCCGCATCAGCTTCCCCAGCTACACCGCCGACGAGCTGTTCCGCATCGCCGAGTCCCTCGTCCACCAGCGCGGCGACATCCTCGACGGGGAAGCCGCCCAGGCGCTGCGGCGAAGGTTCGACCAGGTGGTCCAGCGCGAGGTGGTCGACGAGCTCGGCAACGGCCGCTTCGCCCGCTCGGTGGTGGAGAAGGCCGCCCAGGCCCGCGACGTGCGCGTGGTCACCGCCGGGGTGGACGGCGCCGAGCCCGCGCCCCGGCCCGAGGCCGAGGACCTCATCACCGTCCGCGCCTCGGACGTGGAGGCCGCCCACCGGGAGCTGACCTCGCGCCTGCCCGGTTTCGGGGAGGCGCCCGGCATCGGGGAGGCACTGGCCGAGCTGGACGCCATGATCGGTCTGGAGCCGGTCAAGGAGCAGGTCCGCTCCATCGTGGCCCAGCTGCGGGTGGCCAAGCTCCGCGAGGAGCAGGGGCTGCTCAACCAGGCGCCCATGCGGCACTTCGTGTTCTCCGGTCCGCCCGGTACCGGCAAGACCACCGTCGCCCGCGTGCTCGGCCGGGTCTTCGCGGCGCTGGGACTGCTCGGCCGCGCCGACGTGGTCGAGGCCCAGCGCGCCGACCTGGTCGGCGAGCACCTGGGCGCCACGGCGGTCAAGACCAACCGGCTCGTGGACCGGGCGCTGGGCGGCGTGCTGTTCGTGGACGAGGCCTACTCCCTGGTCAACCCCGGCTACAGCGGCGGCGACGCCTTCGGCTCCGAGGCCATCCAGACCCTGCTCAAGCGGGCCGAGGACGACCGGTCCCGGCTCGTGGTCGTGCTCGCGGGCTACCCGGCGGAGATGGAGCGTTTCCTGGCCTCCAACGCCGGACTGTCCTCGCGGTTCAACGTGCGGGTGCGCTTCCCCTCCTACACCGCCGACGAGCTCACCGAGATCGCCGAGACCGTGGCCGCCCGCACCGGTGACGCCTTCGACGACACCGCGCGCGAGGACCTGCGCAGCATCTTCGCGCACGTGTGCGAGGCCGGGTGGATCGACGAGCTCGGCAACGGCCGCTTCGCCCGCTCCCTGTTCGAGAAGGCGTGCTCCCACCGCGACCTGCGCGTGTCCCAGGAGCTGGGCGAGGCCGCGACCGCCGCCGAACTCACCGTCCTGACCAGCGCCGACGTCCGCAAGGCCTACGCCGAGGCGACGCAGTAGACCCGAGGGGGCGCGTACAGGCGTGCTGCTAGTGTCCGGATCATGACCGCTGCACCCACTTCCTCCGCGTCTCCCGTCACCCAGGCGCTCATCCTCGCCGGCGGCCAGGCCACCCGGCTGCGGCCCTACACCGACACCCGCCCCAAGGCGATGGTGGAGGTGGCGGGACGGCCCATCATCGACTACCAGCTGGAGTGGCTCGCCGGCCACGGCGTCGAACACGTCGTCGTCTCCTGCGGCTACAAGGCCGAGGTCCTGCGCGAGCACCTGGAGGCCCGCGAGGGCGGCCCGCGGGTCACGCTCCTGGTCGAGGACGAGCCGCTCGGCCGCGGCGGGGCCCTGCGCTTCGCCTCCACCGGCCTGCACGACCCGGAGGCCCCCTACTTCGCGCTCAACGGCGACGTGCTCACCTGGTTCCCCCTGGACGAGATGACCGCCCACCACCGGGAGCGGGGCGGCCTGGCCACCCTGGCCCTGGCCCAGTTCCGCACGACCTGGGGCATCGTGGACGTGGACGACCAGGACCGGATCGAGGGCTTCACCCAGAGCCCGCTGCTGCCGGTGTGGATCAACGCCGGCGTGTACCTGTTCGAGCCGGGCATCACCCCGCTGCTGCCCACCAAGGGCGACCACGAGTCCTCCACCTTCCCCGACCTGGCCGAGGAGGGGCGCCTGGCCGCCTACCGCATCGACGGCTTCTGGCGCGGCGTGGACACCGCCAAGGACGTCAAGGAGGCGGGGGAGCAGATCACCGCCATGCGCGAGGGCGCCTGACCCCGGCCGGGGAGGAGCGGACGTCGGCTGACGGGGCGCCGGGGAGGATGGGTATCGTCACCAAGGTGACGAACGACGGTTTCCTCCTCTCCAGCGCCCCCAACTTCCGCGACCTCGGCGGGCACCGCACCGCCTCGGGCCGCACGGTCCGCAGCGGGCTCGTGTACCGCTCCGACGCCCTGCACGCGATCGCCGCGGACGAGCTGCCCGTCTACAACGGCCTGGGCATCCGCCAGCTCGTCGACCTGCGCACCCCGCACGAGCGCGAGACCCTCCCCGACGTCGTCCCCGAGGGCGCCGAGTACGCGGTCGTGGCCGTGCAGGACCCCGAGGCGTCCGGTGCCAACTTCTCCCTGGCCCTGGCCGACCCCGAGAAGGCCCGCCTCATGTTCGCCGACGGCGCCGCCGAGCGCTTCATGCACGGCGTCTACCGCGAGCTCGTGACCGACGCCGAGGCGCTCGCCGGGTATCGCGAGCTGGTCGAGCGGGTGGCCCGGGGCCCGGCGGCCCTGGTCTTCCACTGCAGCGCGGGCAAGGACCGCACCGGCTGGGGCGCCGCCCTGCTGCTCGGCCTGCTGGGCGTGGACCGCGAGGCCGTGGTCGCCGACTACCTGGCCAGCAACGAGCGCCAGGCCAACACCGACGAGTGGATGCGCAGGCTCGCCCGGCACAGCGCCCTGGAGTGGGAGGAGGTCGTGCCCATGACGCGGGTGCGCGCCGAGTACCTGGAGACCGCCTTCGCCCACGTGGACGAGGTCCACGGCTCCTTCGACGCCTACGTCACCGAGGGCCTCAAGCTCTCCGACGCCACCGTCGAGCAGCTGCGCGAGCGCATGCTGGAGTAGGCGCCGTGCGGCGGGGGCGCGGTGCCGGGGCGGGCGCCGCCTACAGCGCGTCCAGTCGGCGGCGCAGGTCGCTCTCGCCCGAGGCGGCGTCCAGCACCTCGCCCAGCGCGGCCAGCACGCCGGGCCGGTCCACGCCCCGGTCCAGCATCCGGCGCGCCGCCGCCCACAGGTTCGCGGGCCTGCCGTGCCACAGCCGCCGGGCCAGGCGCTCGTGCCGGTCCAGCTCCCGCTCCCGCTCGGGATCGTCGCCGGTCACCGGCCGGTACCACCGGTCCTGCCCGCTGGAGTGGCGGCCGCTGTGCGGGGTGGCCGCCTCGTACTCGCCGTAGTGGTCCAGGCGCAGCAGCGCTCTTCGGCCCCGGGCCGTGTCCGGGTCGAACTCCTCCGGCGCCCACGTCACCAGCTCGCTGGCCAGCAGCGGGAACGCGAACATCCGCCGCGCCAGCGACGAGAAGTCGCCGTCGGGCATCAGCCGCCGCACCGCCTCCTGGCGCAGCCCCAGCGGGCGCGCCGGATCGCGGTAGGTACGGGTGAACTCCGCGGTGGACTCCCACACCGCGTCCAGCGTCGCGCCCACCGCCACCTGCGGCAGCCCGCCGCGGCGGCCCGCCCAGCGCACCCACGCGGCCAGCACGTGCGGCATGGCCTCCTGCTCCTCGGGCAGCAGCACCACCCGGCCGGGCAGCCAGTGCAGCAGGAAGGACTCCACCTTGCGCGGGCTGACGCGCATCGGCCGACCGCCGTCCACGTCGCAGCCGTGCGTGATGATGTGGTCGGCGCAGCGGCTCGCCGCGTAGGAGTCGGAGAGCTCGGCGGCCTCGTCCGAGGCCAGGAAGCGGGCGGCCAGCACCGCGCGCCGGTCGCGCCGCCACACCGGAGCGGGGAAGGGGTCCACTCCCTCGGGAGGGGTGGGCAGGGACCGCACCCGCGCGTTGGCCAGCGCGAAGTGCGCGGCCAGCGACCCCCCGGTCAGGTCGGAGACCTTCAGCCCCACCGGCTCCACGAGCGCCCCCGAGGCCCGGTCGGCCGACGCGCCCGCCACCACCTGCTCCGTGCGCTCCAGTGCCCGTGACAGCAGGGCGCGCGCCTCGGTCAGCTCCACCTGGGCGAACCGCGCGAACTCGTCCGTCTCGGCCCTGGCCCGGCAGCTCTCCAGCAGCTGCTCGACCTTGGTGGTCACCCAGGCGTCGCGCAGCACGCCGCCGCCGTTGTGGTCCAGGACCAGGATCAGCGCGTGCTCGGGCGGCAGCGAGCCCGGGTGGCCGGGGTGGTCGCCGTCGCGGCTGAACACGCACACGAAGTCCTCGGTGTCACCGAACTGGTCGGTGCTGACGTAGACGGCCACCGGCGTGACCTCGCCGAGCTGGGAGGCCCACGCCGGTACCTGGAGGCCGCGCTCGCGGAGCGCGATCATCCCCTGTTCGGCCAGGCTCCGCTGCTCGGACGAGGTGCCCAGGGCGGTGACCGCCGCGAGCACGCCCAGCCCCGCGGGCTTGCCGGAGGCGGTGGCGTGCGCCACCAGGCCCTCGCCGAGCAGCCTCTCCACGTCCACGCCGGGGACCCGCTCCCCCCACCACGTGCCGAGCAGCTCGCTGAAGGCCAGCTCGGCGTCGAGGGGGTGGCGCATGGCCAGCAGCGCTCTGGCGGCGCGCAGCATCTCGTCGAAGACGGCGCGGGGAACCGGTTCGGAACCTGGGGACGGAGGCATCGGGGAGGGCACCATCCGAGCGTATGCCAGCCCGGGTGTGCGCTCCTCCGTTCCCGCCCACCGACGGCGGCGCCGGGCGCGGCCGGGGCGCGGCTCCCGTCGGGGGAGGCCGCGCCCCTGGAGGCGACCGCCGGGTTCAACGCGGTTGCGGTATGCCCCGGTGGCCGCCGAACAGGCCCGCGGCCGATCTGCGCGCCGGCTTCCTGGCCGGCGGGGAGGGCGGCACGGAGTTCACCATCGCCTCCAGGTGCTCGCGGGCGACCCGCTCGACCAGGTGCGGCGTGACCGTGATGCCCAGGTGTTCGACGCAGTTCCAGGTGTCGCTGACGCAGCGTTCGACACATCGGTGGGACAGGGCACTGAACTCGTCGTGGAGCCGTGCCGAGATCCGACTGAGATCCTGGACCGGGAAGGTCTGGAGCATTCTCGCTCACACCCCTAGCTGGAGATGGCCTGGACGGTGACCTCCACCCATTTCACTTGTTCTGGACGGAGTGTCAACCCCTCTCCCGGCACGCTGTTGATAAAACCTCCGGGAAGCATCGTTTACTCGAACACCACCGCCATCGCAGATCAACAAGGCGAAAAGGGTGTTTCGGGCGTATAACGCCCCTGGTCCCGAGTGGAGAACGCAAACATACCGCGAACGCCCATCGCCCGGAATTGGCGGAAAACACGTCGCGGAAAGTCCCCGTCCGCTGTGACGCGACCGGCGGGTGGCCTATTGTTTACCTTCCACGTCCGCGGACGGCCTCCCTCCACGACGGCCGTTGCGTGTGGACGGCTGTGTCTTATGCTTGAGCCGTGACAGCGGCCGAGAGGAGTCATCGAGCGTGACTCCCGGGAGCCGCGGAGCCCCCCGATCACCTTCGGCGCCGCGCGACTTCCGGCTTTCACGCCATGGGCGGCCGGTCGACAGGGGCCGCGCGGTCCAGGCAGCACCCCCCAACGAAACACGGCTGGGGAATCGACGGTTCCGGAGGTGTCGAGCAGTTGAGCGCCGAGACGTCCATTCCGCCACCCCGGGTCAGCAGGGCGGAACTCCCCGACGCGGTCAGATCCCTCCTCACCGACTCCCCGATCGGATTCGCGCTGCTCGGCCCCGACGACCTCCTCGGCACGATCAACCAGCGCCTGGCCGCCGACGTCCTGGGGCGCGCCCCCGCCGAGTGCCTGGGCCGCGACCCCGCAGACCTGCTGGAGGAGAACGGCGACCGCGACGCGGCCGCCGACCACCGGGCCTGCCTGGCCCGGGCGCGCGAGAGCGGACAGGCCGTCCGCGGACGCCACCGCGCCCCCGCCGGACAGCTGTGGGACCTGACCTGGTTCCCCGTCACCGAACCGGACACGGACGACGAGTACGTCGCCCTCATCGCGGTCCCCGCCGGTGAGGGCGCCGAACCCGTCGACGGCGCCGCGCTGCGCCGCGACGAGCAGCGGCTGCGCGCCCTGTTCCAGGCGGGCAACCAGATCGTCTGGGCCGCCGGACCCGGCGGCGAGATCCGCGAGGACTGCCCCCAGTGGCGGGCCGTCACCGGTCAGGAGCTGGAGCACTACCTGGGCCGGGGCTGGCTCGACGCCCTCCACCCCGAGGACCGTCCCCGCGTCGAGCGCGCCTGGGAGGACTCCGTCCTCGACGTCACCCCCTTCGACGCCATGTTCCGCGTGCGGACCCGCTCGGGCGGCTACGGCCACTACCGGGCCAGGGCCCACCCGGTCATGGAGGGGACACGGACCGCCGAGTGGGTCGGCACCCTCGCCGACATCACCAACGAGCGCGAGGCCGACGAACTCCGCCAGCGCCTCAACCAGCAGCTCAGCGAGGCGGCCATGCGCACCGCCCGCCTCCAGAAGGCCACCTCCGACCTGGCCGAGGCGCTCACCGCCGACGAGGTCGTCAACGCCATGTCCGAGATCGGCCGCTCCGGGGTGGGCGCCGACCACACCTGCGTCGTCCTGCTGGACCGCGACCGCCTGCGGCTGCGCACCATCGCCGCCGCGCACGCCCACCAGCTGCCCCGCTCCACCTTCCCCACGGACCACCCCGACATCGCCGCCCTGGCGGTGGCCGACCGGCTGCCCCGCCTGGCCGCCAACCCGGCCGAGCTGGGCGCGCTGTTCGACGGCGCGCCCGAGGTGGACGAACTCGTCGGGTCCACGCCCGAGCGGGCCTGGATCGCGCTGCCGATGATGACCGCGGGGCGCCCCATCGGCGCGCTGCGCTTCGCCTTCTCCACCCCGCGCGAGGTCTCCGACGACGAACGCGTGTTCCTGGAGGCCCTGGCCGGACAGTGCGCGCTGGCCATCGGCCGCGCCACCCTCTACGAGCAGGAGCACAACACCGCCGAGGAGCTCCAGCGCAGCCTGCTGCCCGAGGAACTGCCCGAGGTGCGCGGCGTGCGCCTGGCCGCCTACTACCGGTCCGGGTCGCAGAACGTGCAGGTCGGCGGCGACTGGTACGACGCCTTCCCGCTGCCCGACGGCCGCGTCGCCGGGGTGCTCGGCGACGTCATGGGCAAGGGCATCCCGGCCGCGGCAGGGATGAGCCGCATCCGCAACGCGCTGCGCGCCCTGGCCTTCTCCATGCCCGAGCCCGCCGACGTCCTGGCCGGCCTGGACCGCATGTTCTCGGCCACGGAGGGTATGGACCAGGTCACCACACTGGTCTACTTCGTGCTCGACCCCGTCACCGGACAGCTCGACCTCAGCAACGCGGGACACCTCCCGCCGCTGGTCGTGGCGGGCGGCGCGCGGCCGTCGCTGCTCGACACCGAACCCGACACGCCGCTCGGGGTCAGCTCCCCGCGGGGTCACCACAAATTCTTCGTCCAACCCGGTAACACCGTCGCCCTGTACTCCGATGGACTGGTTGAGAACCGCAAACGGTCCGTCTACTCCGGACTCGACGAGCTCGTCCACGTGGCGTCCTCGGCCCCTCCGGAGGTGGTGGGCGATCCACAGCAGATGCTGGAGTACCTTGTTGAGAGCATGCTCGATGGGTATGAGCAGGACGACGACGTCACGCTGCTCGCCGTCCAGCTTCCGGTGATCGACTCCGTGCCGGAGCGGTAGTGCCGGTTCGAGGCGAACCGGTGGACACCGGTCTGCGGCGGACCGGTGCGCACCGGTCCGCGCCGTGCCGGTGAACCGGCGCCAGACCGACGACAGACCGTACGAACAAGTCCATTGCCTTGCCTACAGTGAAGAAGCCGTTCCGCCCCGCGATGCGGGAGTGATCCTCTGCGGGGGTGACCTCCGGGAGCGCATACGCTGGACGGGGACGAACCTGGAGAGCGCATACGCTTGAAAGACCAACGGCTTCCCCGTTCCAGTGGGGACGATCCCAGGCCGCAGGTGGGAGAGGGTGCAGTGCCCGGTCCCGGCCAGGCGGACCACCGGGTCCGACAATCTCGCCACACGTCCGTTCGAGAGGTGTTTGTGTCATCTGCCAGTTCGACTCGCTCGAAGCAGTCCGAGTCACTGCAAGAGCCCGTCATTCAGCAGCTGATCGAGCGTGGGCGGTCCCAGGGCTTCCTTGAGCCCGAGGACGTGCGCCGTGCCTTCGAAGAGGCCGAAATCCCGATGTCGCAGGCGCAGTCCGTGCTCCGCAGCCTCGCGAAGGAGGGCGTGACCGTACTCGTTCCCGAGTCGGCCTCCTCCCGGCGCAAGGCGCCGCGGCGCAAGGCGGCGACCACCAAGACGGCGGCCACGCGGTCCACCTCGACCAGGTCCACCAAGACCACCGCGACGAGCAGGGCCGCCAAGCCCGTGCGCGCGGCGGCGGCCCAGGAGCAGACCGAGACGGTCACCGCCGTGGTCGGTTCCGCCGAGGACGCCGGGAACGAGGCCGGGGCGGAGAAGAAGCCCGCGGCCAAGAAGCCCGCCAAGAAGACGGCGACCAAGAAGCCCGCGACCAAGGCGGCCAAGACCACCGCGGCCAAGGGCCCGACCGCCAAGACCACCGGCCTCAAGGCCGCCGCCGCCAAGAAGACGGCGACCAAGGAACTCGGACTCGCGGCGGACGGCGAGTTCGACGAGGACGAGGACGGCCTGGACGACCTCGAGCACACCGGCGCCGAGCTGGAGCTGGTCGAGGACACCCCGGACCCGGCGGACAAGGACCTCAAGCCCGCCAAGCCCGAGGCCGTGGGCGCCCCGGCCAAGCCCGCCAACGAGGACGAGTCCTTCGTCCTCTACGACGACGATGACGACGCCCCCGCGGCGCAGGTCGTGGCCGCGGGCGCGACGGCGGACCCGGTCAAGGACTACCTCAAGCAGATCGGCAAGGTCCCGCTGCTCAACGCCGAGCAGGAGGTCGAACTCGCCAAGCGGATCGAGGCCGGCCTGTTCGCCGAGGAGAAGCTGGCCGAGGAGGCCGAGCTCCTCACCGTCGAGCTGCGCGACGAGCTGGAGTGGATCGCCGAGGACGGCGGCCGCGCCAAGAAGCACCTGCTGGAGGCCAACCTCCGGCTCGTGGTCTCGCTCGCCAAGCGCTACACCGGCCGCGGCATGCTCTTCCTGGACCTGATCCAGGAGGGCAACCTCGGTCTGATCCGCGCGGTGGAGAAGTTCGACTACACCAAGGGCTTCAAGTTCTCGACCTACGCCACGTGGTGGATCCGCCAGGCGATCACCCGGGCCATGGCCGACCAGGCGCGCACCATCCGCATCCCGGTGCACATGGTCGAGGTCATCAACAAGCTGGCCCGCGTCCAGCGCCAGATGCTCCAGGACCTGGGCCGCGAGCCCACCCCGGAGGAGCTGGCCAGGGAACTCGACATGACCCCGGAGAAGGTCGTCGAGGTGCAGAAGTACGGCCGCGAGCCGATCTCCCTGCACACCCCGCTGGGCGAGGACGGCGACAGCGAGTTCGGCGACCTCATCGAGGACTCCGAGGCGATCCAGCCGGGCGAGGCGGTCAGCTTCACCCTGCTCCAGGAGCAGCTGCACTCGGTGCTGGACACGCTGTCCGAGCGCGAGGCGGGCGTGGTGTCCATGCGCTTCGGTCTCACCGACGGCCAGCCGAAGACTTTAGACGAGATCGGCAAGGTCTACGGGGTCACCCGTGAGCGCATCCGGCAGATCGAGAGCAAGACGATGTCGAAGCTCCGCCACCCGTCGCGTTCGCAGGTGCTCCGCGACTACCTGGACTAGGTTCACCCAGGTGGTCGGCCGGTCGGCGGCGGTGGAGCGCTGACCGGCGGCTGAAGAGAACCGGACCGGTCCCGGATCCGCGCCCCCGCCCGAAGGCGGGGAGCGCCGACCCGGGACCGGCACCCCCAGGTCCGCGCGGCTGTGGCGACGTCCGCGTGTGCCGGAGCAGCCCCCGTTGGTGCTCCGAGGTGCCCGTCGCGCTCGGGAGCGTCCTTGGTTCTCCCGGGCACTGTGTCATACGGGGCACCGTGTCGTCCGAGGCGCTGTGTCATCCGATCCGACGGTGTCCATGGTGCCGCACGTACTGTAGGTGCGGCATAAAGTCGCGATATCGAGTCGTTATGTGACGGGGAGTGGCCTACGGTCGCTCCCCGTTCTCCGTGTGTCCGCGGGCCCTCTCCGGGCGCACGGGCGCGGCCCCGTCCGCGCGGCCCGCGCCCCTTTCCCGGTGCCGTCCCTCAGTCGCGGACGACGACGTTCAGGACGTGCCGTTCGGGCAGTTCCACGGTGTGCCCGAGGTCGCGCAGGGCCGACACCAGCTCCTCGGGGGTGGCGGCGTCCACGCCCTCCAGAAGCAGGGAGCGGGCGATGTCGCCCCGGGTGGCCTTGGCCATGTGGCTGACCACCGTGCGCCTGGCGACCCCGTCCACCACGCGCTCGCGCAGCACCCTGACGGCCACGCCGGTCCCCGGAGCGTAGGCGGCGGCGTAGGCGGACGAGCGGCAGTCGACCAGGAGCTGTCCCCCGGTGAACTCGTCCAGGGGCGCGGCCGCCTCGCGGCGCCAGTAGGAGCCCAGACCGCCCAGGGGCGGCAGCTTCACGCCCATGGACAGGCGGTACGGGGGCAGCCGGTCGGCGGGCCCGACCACTCCCCACAGCCCGGAGAAGATCAGGACCCGGGCGTCGGGGATGTCGGGGAGGCCGAGCCGGTCGTAGAGCACGCCCGTGTACAGGTCGGCCGCGCGCAGGGTGGGCGCGGTGGCCAGGTCCAGGTTGCGCTTGAGCGCGTCGGCCTGCCTGGCGCTGATCCCCAGGGTCTCCAGCGCGGTCTCCTCGGGCCCCGAGCACAGGTCCGCCAGCGCCGCCATGACCCGCTCGCGGGCCCCGGTCAGCTCCGGAAGGGTCAGCGTCCCCGGGTCCAGGCGGGGGCCCTCGCCGGAGGAGGCCTTGCCCTCGGACGGCGGCAGCAGGATGAGCATGGTGGAACTTCCCGGGTGGAGGCGGTGGTCGGGTACCCGCCCATGCTAGGGCGTGTGCGGAGCCCGTTCCCGGTGTCGGAGGACCTGGACGGCGAGGGTGACGAAGGCGACGCACAGCAGGGCGTCCATCACGGCGCCCACGGGGACGAATCCCTTGAGGATGCCGTTGGCGTGCAGCGCCATCGAGAGGACGCACAGGAACCGGACCGCGCCCACGGAGCGGGTCGCGAGCAGTCCCGCGGCCAGGAGCACCCAGGCCAGGTTGGGAGCCCACACCAGCGCGTACACCACGTGCACCCGGGGATAGAGGAACTCGACGAACGCGGTGGCCAGCTCCGGGGAGTGGGCGTCGGTGAGCTGGAGGGCGACGAAGTTGGCGCCCTCGAAGAAGGCGCCCACCATCAGCCCGAACAGGCACACGATCCCCGTGACGGCACCCAGCACGGGCCGGGTCCTGGCGATCGCGGTGGCCAGCCCGGCGAAGGCGGGCACCAGGAACAGCAGCCCGGCGAACCAGAGCCCGTACCCCCAGGCCATCTGGACGGGATCGTCGGCGTAGGCCGCGATCTGGTCCGGGAAGAAGAAGTGGTGCGGCGCCTTGAGCAGCTCCCCGGCCAGGAGCAGCGGCGGAGCCGCCGCCAGCGAGACGGCGGTCGGCCAGCGGCCGGGGAAGGGGCCGGGCGCGGGGGCCTCGGCCCGTCCGGGCAGGTCGCGGAGCAGGGCCGTTCTCAGGGACGCGGACGTGAAAGGGCTTTTTCGGGGAGTGGAGCGCATGCGGTCATCCTCGCCACCGCGAGGGTGCCGTGTCAGGAACGCTGCCACGACGGTCCGCCGGGGGTTCGCACCCCCCGGGCACCCCTACCGGGGACGCGGCCGCGGTCGCCGCGGGCCCGCCGGATAGCATCGTCGGCTCCGGGAGAGGGGAGCGGGCGTGCACGAGTGGGCTCGGCGGGTGACGCGGGACTGGCCGCCGTTCGAGGTGGAGGAGCGCGGCGGCTGGCGGTTCGGCTTCGCCGAGGGGATCACCAAGCGGGCCAACTGCGCGCTCGTGCTGGATCCGGACGCGCGCGTCGCCGAGGTCACCGCCTACTACACCGGGCGCGGCCTGAGGCCCTGCGTGCAGGTGTGGCCGGGCGAGGAGGAGGTCGACCGGCGGCTGGCGGAGCACGGCTACGCGGTGGTGGAGCCCTCACTGGTCCTGGCCCGCGACCTCGGCGCGCGCCCCGACGCCCCGGGCACGTCCTCGGTGGCGGCCTCGCCCGGGCCCGGGTGGTCGGCCGCCGGGGCCGCACGCATCCTCGGCCGGGTCGACGCCGCCTACGCAACGGCCGAGCGGGGCCTGTGCCGGGGGGCGGCGGTGCTGGACGGGGAGTCGGTGGCGCTCTGCGCCATGTTCACCGACCCCGCGGCGCGCGGACGCGGCGTGGCCGCCGGGCTGTTGGCCGACCTGCTGCGCTGGGGGTACGACCGCGGCGCGCGGCGGGCCTACCTGTGTGTGGTCGCCGACAACGCCCCGGCGCTGCGGCTGTACGGGCGCGCGGGGTTCACCGAGGTGTCGCGGTACCACAGCCGTGTACTGGAGGGCGCGCACGAAGGCGGCGGCTCCTGAGGGGAGCCGCCGCCGGTGTTCAGGCCTGTTCTGTTGTGCTCTGTGGCTAACGCTCGTCCGTCTTGCTCTCGGTGAGCTTGTCGGTCTCGTCCTGGATGTCCGAGGCGATCTTGCGGAGAGAGTCGTCGTGCTTGCGCATGTGGTGGGCGCAGAACAGCAGCTCGCCGCCGGAGTTCAGCAGCACCCGGACGTAAGCCTGCGCACCACAGCGGTCGCAACGGTCAGCAGCCGTCAGCGGCTGGGTGGGGGCAAGGGTTCCAGTCACTTCGCCATCCTCAATACTCGGCGTTAGTCACCTCTGACAACATTTAACCCGACCAGGACGTTCCCAACCTGGTCCCGTGTACGCCGACAGCGGAATCTGCCTGGTTGATGCCTGGATGTCGTCTCATGTCCTTGTTGTACCCGCCTCATGGCCCGGCATCCCAGGAAATGGGGAGCATCCAGGTCGCATCCACCGGAGGTGGTAGTCTCGCGCGGGGCAGGCCCCCGTCCTCCCGCCGAGTCCCGGTGGTAGCAAGCGACCGGCACGCCGCCCCCCTATTCGTCAGTGCGGCGCGGTACAAAGGGCACGCACCGCACAGCGCCCTGATGGCCCTGAAGACGCAGGAGATGTCCGAGTGACCGCCTTGACCGCAGTCGTCCACGACCCCGAGGATTACTCCGCCCGACACCTGTCGGTCCTCGAAGGTCTTGAGGCGGTGCGCAAACGGCCGGGCATGTACATCGGGTCCACCGACAGCCGCGGCCTCACCCACTGCATGTGGGAGATCATCGACAACTCCGTGGACGAGGCCCTGGGCGGCTTCTGCACCCGGATCGACGTCACACTGCACTCCGACGGGTCGGTGTCGGTGAGCGACGACGGACGCGGAATCCCCGTGGACGCCGAGCCCAAGTCCGGCCTGTCCGGTGTGGAACTGGTCATGACCAAGCTCCACGCGGGCGGCAAGTTCGGCTCCGGCTCCTACACCGCCTCCGGCGGCCTGCACGGCGTCGGCGCCTCGGTGGTCAACGCCCTGTCGTCCCGCGTGGACGTCGAGGTCGACCGCCAGGGCCGCACCCACGCGATCAGCTTCCGCCGGGGCATCCCCGGCCGCTTCGCCGGTTCCGGCCCCGACGCCGAGTTCACGCCGGTCTCGGGCCTGGAGCAGGTCCGCAAGGTGGCCCAGAAGATCACCGGCACCCGCATCCGGTTCTGGCCGGACATGCAGATCTTCCTCAAGGACGCCGACATCGCCCGCGAGGCGCTGCTGGACCGGGCCCGCCAGACCGCGTTCCTGGTGCCGGGCCTGACCCTCTCCGTGCGCGACGAGCGCGTGGAGGGGGAGCCCGCCCACGAGGAGGAGTTCCGCTTCGACGGCGGCATCGGCGAGTTCTGCACCTTCCTGGCCCCCGACGAGCCGGTCAGCGACGTGCTGCGCATCCAGGGCAGCGGCAACTTCACCGAGACCGTCCCGGTCCTGGACGACGCGGGGCACATGGTGCCCGCCGACGTCGAGCGCCGCCTGGACGTGGACGTCGCCCTGCGCTGGGGGACGGGCTACGACACCACCGTGCGCTCCTTCGTCAACGTCATCGCCACCCCCAAGGGCGGCACCCACATCAACGGCTTCGAACGGGCCCTGGTGCGGGTGATCAACGAGCAGCTGCGCACCACCAAGCTGCTGAGGAACAGCGACGACCCCGTCACCAAGGACGACACCCAGGAGGGGCTCACCGCGGTCGTCACCGTCCGCCTGCCCGAGCCCCAGTTCGAGGGCCAGACCAAGGAGATCCTCGGCACCTCCGCGGCGACCAGGATCGTCTCCCAGGTGGTCGGCAAGGAGCTGCGCGAGTTCCTGACCTCCACCAAGAAGGTGGAGAAGGCCAGGGCGCGCAGCGTCCTGGAGAAGGTGGTCGGGGCCGCCAAGGCCCGCCTGGCCGCGCGCCAGCAGCGCGAGACCCAGCGGCGCAAGACCGCCCTGGAGAACTCGGCGCTGCCCGCCAAGCTGGTGGACTGCCGCAGCGAGGGCCTGGAGCACAGCGAGCTGTTCATCGTCGAGGGGGACTCGGCGCTGGGCACCGCCAAGCTGGCCCGCGACTCGGAGTTCCAGGCGCTGCTGCCGATCCGGGGCAAGATCCTCAACGTGCAGAAGTCCTCGGTCGCCGACATGCTCAAGAACGCCGAGTGCGCGGCCATCCTCCAGGTGGTCGGCGCCGGTTCGGGGCGCACCTTCGACATCGACGCGGCCCGCTACGGCCGGATCATCCTCATGGCCGACGCCGACGTGGACGGCGCGCACATCCGCTGCCTGCTGCTCACGCTCATCTACCGCTACATGCGGCCGATGCTGGAGGCCGGACGGGTGTACGCGGCCGTGCCGCCGCTGCACCGCATCGAGCTGACCAACACCCGGCGCAAGCGCGGCAGCAAGCCCGAGGACCGCTACGTCTACACCTACTCCGACGCCGAGCTCTCGCGCACGCTGCTGGACCTGGAGAAGCGCAAGATCTCCTGGAAGGAGCCGGTGCAGCGCTACAAGGGCCTGGGTGAGATGGACGCCGACCAGCTGGCCGAGACCACCATGGACCCGCGTTACCGCACCCTGCGCCGGATCCGTGTGGAGCAGGCCGAGGAGGCCTCGTCCGTGTTCAACCTGCTGATGGGCAACGAGGTCGCCCCGCGCCGCCGCTTCATCCAGCAGGGCGCCCAGGAGCTGGACGTGGCCCGCATCGACACCTGACCGGTTTCTCAGGGGGTCTGGGGAGGCTCCCAGACCCCCTCCGCGAGGAACCGGTCGATGGTCGCGCGGTAGGGCGCCGGATCCAGGCCCCGCTCCGCCACCCAGGCGTCGTTGTAGTAGCTGTGCTGGTAGCGTTCGCCGCCGTCGCAGATCAGGGTGACCACGCTGCCCCTGCGCCCTTCCCGGAGCATCCTGGCCACCAGGTGCCACACCCCCCACAGGTTGGTGCCCGTGGAGCCTCCGGCGGAGAGCCCGGTGCGGTCGTGCAGGTGGCGCATCGCGGCGATGCTCGCGGCGTCGGGCACCGGCATCATCAGGTCGATCACCGACGGCACGAAGCTCGGCTCCATGCGGGGGCGGCCGATCCCCTCGATCCGGGAGGGCATCCCGGTGGCGTAGTCGGACGCGCCGGTGACCCAGCCGGGGAAGAACGCCGAGTTCTCCGGGTCCACCACCGCCAGCCGGGTGCCCAGGCGCCGGTAGCGCAGGTAGCGGCCGATGGTGGCGGAGGTGCCGCCGGTGCCCGCGCCCACCACGATCCACTCCGGGCACGGGTGGCGCTCCATGGCCAGCTGCTCGAAGATCGACTCGGCGATGTTGTTGTTGCCGCGCCAGTCCGTGGCCCGCTCGGCGTAGGTGAACTGGTCCATGTAGTGCCCGCCGGTCTCGGCGGCCAGCCGCTCGGCCTCGGCGTACATCGCGGGCGGGGCGTCCACGAAGTGGCACCTGCCGCCGTAGCGCTCGATCAGGGCGATCTTCTCCGGGCTGGTCCTGCGCGGGATGACCGTGATGAAGTCCAGGCCGACCAGCTGGGCGAAGTAGGCCTCCGACACCGCGGTGGACCCCGAGCTGGCCTCCACGATGGTGGTGCCCTCCCGGATCCACCCGTTGGCCAGCCCGTACAGGAACAGCGAGCGCGCCAGCCGGTGCTTGAGGCTGCCCGTGGGGTGCACGGACTCGTCCTTGAGGTACAGGTCGATGCCCCACTCCGGGGGGAGCGGGAACACGTGCAGGTGGGTGTCGGCCGAGCGGTTGGCGTCGGCGACGACCCTGCGTACCGCCTCGTCCGCCCAGGAGCGGGCGCTGTCGTCGCAGCGGTCCACCCACGGGGTGTCGTCGCCCGGCCGCGGACCTGTCGGTGAGGATGCCATGCCCAGCAGCGTAGTCCGCACACGGGAGGGGCCGGGCCCCGAGGGGCCCGGCCCCGCTCCTGCTCGGGTGGGGAACCGCGGCCGACCCGGCCGCGGGGGCGGTCCGGGGCGAGGGGTCTCCCGGCCCCGGTGCGCACGCGGGTGCGGTGGACCGGGGGCCGATCAGTCCAGGGAGCCCCCGGACATCACCGCGTGCATGCGCCGGTAGGTGGCCGCCTCCTCGTGGCGGCTCTGGCGCTCCAGCGTGCGCGCCAGGGCGATGTGCGCCCAGTTGTCCACCGGGTCCAGCTCGATGATCCTGCGGAAGGTCCGCTCGGCCTTGTTGAGCTGCGCGGAGTGGAAGTAGGCGCGGCCCAGCAGCTCCAGCAGGGAACGGCTGTCCGGTTCGTCGTCGACGATCGGTTCGAGGGTGCGGGCGGCGTAGATGGGGTCGCCCAGTTCCATGAACATGCGGGCGCGGTTGAAGGTGTCGTAGGTGTTCTCTTCCACGGTGCTCCTTCCGACGGCGCGGGGCCGTCCCGGATCACAACGGCCGGCGTACCGGTCGCATTCCCTGGTGGGGCGTGTGGGGCGAAGGCGCGGGCAGGAGCCCGCCGGGCCCTCCCGCGCCCTCCGGTCCCACAGAAGAGATCCCCGCGCACGTGCGGCGCACACGTGGTCGACCCCGGTCACCGCCTCCGCTCGGGAGCGGTCACAGGTCCGTCATGGTGATCCGGCCGGTGTCCACGTCGTACAGCGCGCCCGCGACCGGCAGGCCCTCGGGCAGCAGCGGGTGGTGGCGGATGCGCTCCAAGTCGTGCCGCAGGGCGCCCAGCTGGTCGTTGTCGGTGTGGAACTCCAGGCTGCGCGTGTCCACTCCGTACTGCTCCTCGATGAGGTCGTGAACGGTGTCGTCGCTCTCCACGGAGGCCATCTTGCACCGGGTGTGCGGCATGATCAGCACCCGGTCCACACCGAGCAGGTACACCGCCAGCACCAGGGTGCGCAGGGTGTCGTCGGTCACGCGCGCGCCGGCGTTGCGCAGGATCTTGGCGTCACCGGGCTTGAGACCGAGCATGTCCAAAGGCTCGATCCTGGAATCCATGCAGGTCACCAGGCCCAGGCCGCGCGCGGCGACGGGTTCGAGCCCGGAGAGGGAGAAGGACTCGGCGTAGGCGTCGTTGGCCGGTAGGAAATCGTCGAAGGCACTGGAGGAAGTGGTGCCGCTGTTGTCGCTCACGTGGAGGCGCTCCCTTGTCCCGTGGTCGCGGACGCGCCGCGCGCACCGGACGGATCCGGTGCGCGCGGCGCTCTCCGAGACGAGTCAGGCTTTCGCTCCGGGAACGGTGATCCCGGAGTCGGTCTGTCCGCTACCTACAGTAACGATCGCGCGGGGCAGCGCGTCACCGGACCCGTCCCGACGGTCGATCGGGTCGGGCAGGCGGACCGGCTTGCCGTCCGCGCGCGCGGCGCGGGCGGGGGAACGGCCGATCCATCCGAACAGCAGGGTGTCCTCGCCCTTGAGGTAGCGGTGGCAGCGCACGCCGCCGGTGGCGCGGCCCTTGACCGGGTAGGCCTCGAAGGGCGTGACCTTGGCCGAACCGGCCTGGGTGCCCTCCAGGGCGCCGGAGGAGCCCGAGACGGTGACCACCACCGAGTCCTGCGGACTGGGCACGGCGCCGAACCACAGCACCCGCGCCCCCTCCGACAGGCGCACGCCCGCCACACCGCCCGCGGGCCGCCCCTGGGGCCGCACGGCGCTCGCGGAGAAGCGCAGCAGCTGGGCCTCGGAGGTGATGAAGGCCAGGTCCTCCTCGCCCGTGGACAGCTGGGTGACGCCCACGACGCGGTCGTCGTCCTTGAGCGCCACGACCTCGAAGTCGTCCTTGTTGGGCGGGTAGTCGGGGGAGACCCGCTTGACCACACCGCCGCGCGTGCCCAGGGCGAAGCCGGGGCCCGAGGCGTCCATGGACACCACCGACACCACCCGTTCGTCCCCGTCGAGCTGGACGAACTCGGACACGTCCAGCCCCGAGGCCAGCGGCGGGCTGTCCCCGCCCTCGTCGGGCAGCTCCGGCAGCTCCACCACCGGCACGCGGATCATCCGGCCCAGGTCGGTGACCAGGCCCACGGCGGAGCGCGAGGTGGTGGGGACGGACACGTGGACCGCGTCGTGCCGGGTGCGCAGGCCCTCGTACACGCGCGGCACCGAGGGTCCCTTGCTGCGGCCGATCGCGCCGTGCACGCCCATCAGCACGTGGCAGGGCTGGTCGGCCATCTCCAGCGGGATCACCGCGCTGCGGGCCACGCCGTCGCTCTCGCGCAGCTGCGTGCGACGCGGGGTGGCGAACTCCTTGGCGACGTCGCCCATCTCCTTGGAGACCAGGCGGCGCAGCTTCTTGTCCGACTCCAGAACCGCGGTGAGGGCGTCGACCTCCTTGTTGAGCTTGTCCCGCTCGGTCTCCAGCTCCATCCGGTCGAAGCGGGTCAGGCGCCGCAGCGGGGTCTCCAGGATGTAGCGGGCCTGGATCTCCGACAGGTCGTAGGCGCCCATGAGCGACTCGCGGGCGGCGGCGGTGTCCTCGGCCTCGCGGATCAGGGAGATGACCCGGTCGATGTCCAGCAGGGCCACGAGCAGGCCGTCCACCAGGTGCAGGCGCTCCTGGCGCTTGGCTCGGCGGAACTCGCTGCGGCGGCGCACCACGTCGAGGCGGTGGTTGACGTAGACCTCGAGGAGTTCGCGCAGTCCCAGCGTCTGGGGCTGGCCGTCCACGAGGGCCACGTTGTTGATGCCGAAGGACTCCTCCATCGGCGTGAGCCGGTACAGCTCCTCCAGGACCGCCTCGGGGTTGAAGCCGTTCTTGAGCTCGATGACCAGGCGCAGGCCCTGCGTGCGGTCGGTCAGGTCCTTCAGGTCCGAGATGCCCTGGAGCTTCTTGGACTGCACCAGCTCCTTGATCCGGCTGATGACCTTCTCCGGGCCCACGCTGTAGGGCAGCTCGGTGACCACCAGGCCGGTGCGGCGCGCGGACACCTTCTCGATGGAGACGGTGGCGCGGGTCTTGAACGTGCCCCGGCCGCTGCGGTAGGCGTCGCGGATGCCGTCCAGGCCGACGATGGTGCCGCCGGTGGGCAGGTCCGGGCCCGGGACGAACTCGGTGAGCTCCTCCAGGGTGGCCTCGGGGTGGGCGATCAGGTGGCGGGCGGCCGCGACGACCTCGCCCAGGTTGTGCGGGGCCATGTTGGTGGCCATGCCCACCGCGATGCCGGAGGCGCCGTTGACCAGCAGGTTCGGGAAGGCGGCGGGCAGGACCTCGGGCTCGGTCTCCTGGCCGTCGTAGTTGGGCCGGAAGTCGACGACGTTCTCGTCGATGGAGGCGACCAGCTGCTCGGCGGCGCGGTCCAGGCGCGCCTCGGTGTAGCGCATGGCGGCCGGCGCGTCGTCGCCGCCCAGGGAGCCGAAGTTGCCGTGGCCGTCCACCAGGGGCACGCGCATGGCGAAGGGCTGGCTCAGGCGCACGAGCGCGTCGTAGATGGCGGTGTCGCCGTGGGGGTGGAGGCGGCCCATCACGTCCCCGACGACGCGGGCGCACTTGACGTGGCCGCGGTCGTGCCGCAGCCCCATCTCGTTCATCTGGTAGAGGATGCGCCGCTGCACCGGTTTCATACCGTCGCGCGCGTCCGGTAGCGCGCGTTGGTAGATGACCGAGTAGGCGTACTCCAGGAAGCTGCCGCGCATCTCCTCGGAGACGTCGATGTCGATGATCTTCTCGGCGAGATCCTCGGGGGGACGGGAAGTAGTACGGGCCATGTCCGTAATTCTGGCCTGTGCCAGAGACTGAAACGTACAAGGACGCGTCACCGGGCGGGTGTGAGCCTCGTGACGCGGCGTCGTGTGTGCCGCTGCGACGTGCGGGTTGTGTGGGGGTGGGCGGGTCCGCGATGTTTCTGTGCTTGGGTGCCGGACGGCCGCACAACGCTCCGATCGTGCCCGGAACGCCCGAAACGGAGCCGCGGGCGCGGTCCGTTTCGGTTGGCGCGTCCCGCGGCGGGGCGGAGGGCGCCCCCGGCGCCCGCGGGGCGCCGGGGGCCGGGCGTCAGTCGGTGAAGGGGATCGTGACCGAGGCGCCGCCGTCGGGGCCGACCAGGACCCGCGAGGAGGCGTTGCCCAGGGCGCTCCACAGCTCGACGCGGACGGAGCCGCCCTCCAGGTCGCCGAGGGACCCGTCGGCGCTCGCCGCGCCCCGGCCCTGCGTGTACTCCTCCCAGCCGTTCAGGTCGTTGGTGGCGAAGTAGCGGTAGGTCTCCGTGCGGTCGTCGGTGCCGTCGCCGTCCAGGTCGTAGACCACGCGGACCTGGACCGCGTTGCCGACCGCGTTACCCGAGTCCACGGGCAGCGAGAACGCGGTGGCGCCGCCGGTGTGGGCGCCGGTCAGGTCGTCGGCGCGCAGCACCACGCGGTCGCCCGGCGGCAGGCCGTCCTGGTTGCGTCCCCCCGCGGAGGCCACGGTGATCTCGCCGGCGGAGCCGTGCGGGGCGCTGGAGAGCGCGGAGGGGGTCAGGTGCAGGCCGCCGTCGCCGACGTTGCCCTCACCCGGGTCGCCCGGGTCGCCCGGGTCGCCCGGGTCGCCGGGGTCACCGCCGCCGCCCTCGCCCGTGGTGGAGGCCAGCGAGCGGGGCTCCACCTCCAGTTCGACGCCGTCGGAGAAGGTGACCGTCAGCGGGGAGCCGGAGGGGTTGAAGGCGACGTGCGTGCGCTCCCCGCCGTCGGTGAAGACGGCGTAGTGCGCGGTGTCGGCGGTCACGGAGGTGTCCACGGTGCCGACCTCGGCGAGCGTCGAGACCCACTGGTAGGTGTGCGGCTTGGACTCGCCCGCCTCCGGTTCGTAGGTGCTCCACTGCTCCTCGAACATGCGCAGGGCGTCGTCGCCGTCGGAGAGGGCGCGGTGCTCCCAGTGGATGTCGCGCCAGATCTGCGGTTCGCGGCCCAGGCGGTCCACCAGCGACTCGTACATCGCCCCGGCGTGTTCGGGGTCGTGCCCCAGGTACAGCGAACTCGCCGTGATGGGCAGGTAGTTGATGCCGTAGTGCTCCTCGTCGCCGCCGTCCCACCAGATGCGGTAGTCGCCGCCGTCGCCCCACACCATGCCGACGACGTCGTGTTCGAAGCCCTCGGGGAAGGTGTCGCCGCCGTGGTCCTGCCAGTAGCGGGTGATGGCGGAGGCCTGCGTGGTGTGCAGGTACACGCCCAGGTCGCGCAGCTCCTCGTCCCCGGTCAGGGCGCCGAACAGTGCGGTGGCGGCGGCGAAGTGCATGCCCTCGGAGGAGGACTCCTGGTTGTTCCCGGCGGCGAACCCCGCGTGCCCGGAGGCCCATCCGTGCCCCGCGTAGGGCGAGAAGGACCGCAGGCGCGGGAACATGTCGCTGTTCGGGTCGGTCTCGGCCACGTCGCGGATCAGCAGGCGGACCATGCCGCCCCAGGCGTCCTCGGCGGCCCAGGCGCTGTCGTAGCGGGCCACGACGGCCGCCGCGGAGACGAAGTAGCCGTAGTGGAAGTCGTGGTCGTTGACCTCGGTGGCGGAGCCGAAGCTGTCCGGGTAGCCGAGCATGGTGCCCCAGTCGGCCTCGTAGGCGAACTGGCGGGTCCCCCCGGCCGTGAACCAGTCCTCCAGACGGCCCCTGACCAGGTCCAGCAGCGCGTCGCGGCCCTCGGTGTGGCCGATGGAGTCGGCGATGGGCACCAGCTGGGCCAGCCTGCCCAGCGCCTTGCCGTCCCAGTAGGTGTCGCCGGGCTCGGGGAAGTGCTCCTGCTCGGCCAGGACCTCGTCGATGAGCTGGCGCATGCGGTCGTGGTCGGCGCTTTCCACGGTCGGCAGGCTGGGCAGGATGCCCTGGGCGGCCAGCTCGGTGGTGAAGCTCGCGCCCTGCGCCACGCGCATCTCGCCCCGGGGGGAGGAGTAGGACAGGTCGGTGACGGGGGTGGAGGCCTCCTGCCAGTGGTGCGGGTAGAGGGCCATGAGCGTGCCCTCCCCACTTCCCTCGCGCGGCTCGGTCTCCACCCGGTAGGTGCTGGTCAGGGTGGCGGCGGCCTCGTCGTAGTCGTACTCCACGCGGGAGCCGGTGACGAAGGAGTGGGCGTAGGGGGCGAAGGTGTCCAGGTCCTCGGGTGAGGGCAGGACCGCCACGGAGTAGTGGCCCTCGGCGCCGGTCGGGGCGGTGAAGGTGTCGCCTGAGCGCGTCCAGGGGGCGTCGGAGGGGGCGAACAGCGCGTAGTGGCGGCCGCCCACGCTGGCGCCGACCACGGAGCCCTCCTGGTGCCAGACCTCGGGGGTGCCGGAGAAGGTCACCTGGGCGTCGCCGCCCGCGGTGTCGGCGTAGGCGAAGGGCAGGCCCTGGCCGATGGTCACGCGCAGGGTCCGGCCGGAGCCCTCCCAGTGCGCGGTGACGGTCCAGTCGCCGTGGTCGGCGACCCGGGTGTCGGGGGAGGACAGGCCCTGGACCCCCAGGGACAGGTCGGCGGTGTGGGGGTGCTCGTACTTGAGGCCGTCGGCGACGAGCTGGGAGTCCCGCGGGTAGCCCATCTCCAGCCCGCCCTCGTGGGGGTGGAAGCTGGCGGGGTGGGCGAAGAGGTTCTCACCGTGGGGGTTGTCGGGGTAGCGCTGGAAGATCAGCGACGACCACCACTCGTTGGTGGGGGCGTGCCCCTCGAAGTCCTCGGTCACCTTGGGGTCGACCGGGGCGCCGTTCAGGTCGGAGGGCCCGGGGGCTCCGGCGGGGAGGGTGTCGCTGTAGCCGCCCGAGCCGACGGGGACCTCGGCGGCCACGGCCGCCGGAGGGGCGGAGGCCACGCCCGCGGCGCAGACCAGGGCCGTGGCGGCGGCCAGGACGCCCATGCGCGGGGACCGCGCGCGCCGTGCTGTCGTCGGTCCGTTGGGGGGATGGTGGGGGGACGGTCGACTCCATGGGTGCCGCATACTGCGCCTTTCACTCGCTTCCGCGGTAGAGCGCCCGCCCTCGGCGGGCGGGAGCGCTCCCAGGCGTGAGCCTTGGTAAATGAGTGTTCAGTCCTGGTTGTAGGAGCGCAATGCCAGGAAAGTGGAAAGTATCCTTTCTGTTACCGGCGGTGTTCATGAGGGTTACAGGGGAACCCCGTCCCAGGTCGGCCGCGCGTCCGCTCCGGGGCGGAGCGGTCCCGGGCGAAGCGGGACGGGGACGCGGGCCGGTTCCCCGTCACGCGGAACCGGGGCTGTGGACAACCGCTCGACCGTCCCCCGGCTCTGGTACCAAGGGACGTATGGCCACACCCACCCCTGACAGCACCGTTCCCACCACCGCGTCCGACGGCGCGCTGCGCGAGCGCGCCGAGGCGCACCTGCGCGCCCTGGCCGGGGACTCCGCCCGGCTGCGCGAGGACCAGTGGACCGCCATCCACGCCCTGGCCGCCGAGCACCGCAGAGCCCTCGTCGTCCAGCGCACCGGATGGGGAAAGTCGGCGGTGTACTTCGTGGCCACCGCCCTGCGGCGCGCCGAGGGGGCGGGCCCCACCGTCATCGTCTCCCCGCTGCTGGCGCTGATGCGCAACCAGATCGCCGCGGCCGAGCGCGCGGGCATCCACGCGCGCACCATCAACAGCTCCAACACCACCGACTGGGAGAACGCCTACGCCGACGTGGCCGCGGGCCGGGTCGACGTCCTGCTGGTCAGCCCCGAGCGCCTCAACAACCCCGAGTTCCGCGACCGGGTCCTGCCCGAGCTGGCCGCGGGCGCAGGCCTGGTCGTCATCGACGAGGCCCACTGCGTCTCCGACTGGGGGCACGACTTCCGCCCCGACTACCGGCGCATCCGCTCCCTGCTGCACGACCTGCCCGAGGGGGTTCCGGTGCTGGCCACCACCGCCACCGCCAACGAGCGCGTCACCCGCGACGTGGCCGAGCAGCTCCAGGCGGGCGGCGAGCGCGCGGACACCCTGGTCCTGCGCGGTTCCCTGGAGCGCGAGAGCCTGCGCCTGGCCGTCGTCCGGCTGCCCGACCCCACCGCCCGGCTCAGCTGGCTGGCCGAGCACCTGCCCAAGATCCAGGGCTCGGGCATCGTCTACGCGCTCACCGTCAGCGCCGCCCAGGAGACCGCCCGCTTCCTCGCCCAGCAGGGCATGGAGGTGCGCGCCTACACCGGCCAGACCGACCCCGACGAGCGCCGCGAGGCCGAGGACGACCTGCTCGCCAACCGGGTCAAGGCGCTGGTCGCCACCAGCGCGCTGGGCATGGGCTTCGACAAGCCCGACCTGGGCTTCGTCGTCCACCTGGGCGCCCCCCAGTCCCCGATCTCCTACTACCAGCAGGTGGGCCGCGCCGGGCGCGGTGTACAGCGGGCCGAGGCGGTCCTGCTGCCCGGCCGCGAGGACACCCGCATCTGGGAGTACTTCGCCGGACTGTCCTTCCCGCCCGAGCAGACCGTGCGCCAGACCCTGGACGCGCTCGCCGAGGCGGGCGGACCGCTGTCCGTCGCGCACCTGGAGACCCGGGTGGACCTGCGCCGCACCCGCCTGGAGCAGATGCTCAAGGTGCTGGACGTGGACGGGGCCGTGCGCCGGGTGCGGGGCGGCTGGGAGGCCACCGGCCGGCCGTGGACCTACGACGCCGAGCGGTACGCGGCCGTCAGCCGGGCGCGCGAGCGCGAGCAGCGCGCCATGCTCGACTACCTCGACCTGGACACCTGCCGGATGGAGTTCCTGCGCCGCCAGCTGGACGACCCCGAGGCCGCGCCCTGCGGACGCTGCGACGTGTGCACGGGCGAGTACTGGCCCGCGGACGTGGACTCCACCCGGCGCGAGGCCGCGGCCGAGCACCTGGACCGGCCCGGCACGCCCATCGCGCCCCGGCGCCAGTGGCCGACCGGGATGTCCGCCCTGGGCGTGGACCTGTCCGGCAGGATCGCCGAGGAGCTGCGGGCGGGGGAGGGCCGCGCCCTGGGCCGCCTCACCGACATCGGCTGGGGCAACGAGCTGCGCCGCGTCCTGGCCGCCGACGCCCCCGACGCGCCCGTGGACGAGCGCGTGCTCCAGGGCGTGGTGCGTGTCCTGGCCGACTGGAACTGGGACCAGCGCCCCGTCGGCGTGGTGGCGATGCCCTCGCTCACCCGTCCCAGGATGATCACCGACCTGGCCGAGCGGCTGTCCCGGCTCGGGCGGCTGACGCACGTGGGGACGCTGGGGTACCGCACCGAGCGGGGCACCGGGCCGCGCAGGCACAACAGCGCCATGCGCCTGGAACAGGTCCACGCCGCCCTGGTGGCGGGGGAGGAGCTCACCGAGCGGATGGCGCGGCTACAGGAGCACACCCCCGGGCCGGTGCTGCTGGTCGACGACGTCACCGACACCGGCTGGAGCCTGACCGTGGGCGCCGCCCTGCTCCGCGGGGCCGGGGCGCCCCAGGTGCTGCCGCTCACCCTGGCCACCGCAGGAGGATGAGCGGCGGCCGGGCGGGAGTTCCGGCGGGAGCCCCGCGGGGGCGTTCCGCCGCGGGCGGGCGCGTCCACCGCCCGCGCCGGACCCCGTGCCGTAGGGCTTTCAGGGGCACCGAACCCGGCGAAGGGAGATCCGGTCCGCGCGGGCGGGCGTCCGGGCTCGGCCCTTCGGGGCCGGGCCGCTGGGCTCAGCGGATGCGCTGGCCGCGCGGTGCGCCGCGGCGCACCGGCTGGCCCTCGCCCAGGTCCGGGCGGGCGCCCGGCTGGTGCAGGGCACGCGCCGCCAGGCGGTGCGCCCGGCCCAGCGCCTCCTTGGGATGGCGGCCGAGCAGCCACGCGGGCAGGAAACCGGCGATGAAGGCGTCACCGGCACCCACCGAACCCGGGGACGGGTCCACCGGCTCGGCCGGCGCGGTCACGCAGTCGTCGCGGGTCTTGGACGCCCACAGGCCGCCCTGCTCGCCGAGCTTGAGCACCACGTTGGGGTACCACGCGGTCAGCACCTTGGCGGCGGCCTCGGGCTCGTCCCGGCCGGTCAGCACCCGGGCCTGGTCGACGTTGGCGAACAGCAGGCGCGCGCCCTGCGTCCAGTCCAGGAAGTTCTCCGCGCCCGCGCGCTCCAGCGGCGCGTGCGAACCGCCGTCCACCGAGATCGACATCCCGCTGTCGCGGGCCATCCGCAGCGCCACCCGGGCGGCGCGCCGGGAGTCGTCGTTGATGAGGGTGTAGCCCGACACGTGCAGGTGCCCGTCCGGGCCGAACACGTCGCGGGGCAGGTCCTCGGGCTGCAGACGGGCGTTGGCGCCCGGGTCGCTCAGCATCGTCCGGTCGCCCCGGTGCGTGATCATCACCACGCAGGTGCCGGTGGGCCGCTCCGGGTCCATCACCATCCGCGAGTCCAGGCCGTAGCCCATGAGTTCCATCTCACGGGTGCGCCCGGTGATGTCGGAGCCGCGGCGGCCGACGAACGTGGTGTCGGTGCCCTCCACGGCCAGCCACGAGGCGATGTTCGCCCCCGACCCGCCGCCGTACATGATCACGGACGCCGGAGTGTCGCTGCCGCGGGCCAACGGGTGGAACGCGCGCGCGACGGCGTCGGTCATCAGGTCACCGATCACGACCACTCGTGTCATTTCGCCAGCCACCACCGAGGGTTATCAGAATCCGTGCTCGCACGACGTTAACAGGTCAACCGTCAGCGGCGTGTAACGAAGTGACAGCACCCCGGCCACACCGCCTCCGGACACCCCCGCGGAGCCGCGAACGCCCACGGGGCGGCCGATCCGGTCCGCGGACGGGGCACCGGCCCCGACCCGCGCCTCCGCGATCGGGGGACACACCGTACGCGGTCCCGAGCGGGGTTTTCGCGCGGCCCGCACGGACTTTCCCCGGATTCGGCCGTTTGTCGTCTAGTCTCGCAGTCGTGCAGTCCTACCCGAACCACTGGGAAGCCGACGTCGTCCTGACCGACGGAGGCACCGCGCACCTGCGCCCCATCACCCCCGAAGACGCCGACCTGCTCCGCGAGTTCCACTCCCGTCTCTCCCCGGAGACGATCTACTACCGGTTCTTCGCGCCCTACCCCAGGCTCTCCGACCGCGACGTCAAACGCTTCACCACCGTCGACTACGAGGACCGCGTGGCACTGGTCGCCACCATCTCCGACTCCCTCGTCTCCGTGGTGCGCTACGACAAGGTGGCGCCGGAGGAGGCGGAGGTCGCCTTCGTGGTGGAGGACGCCCACCAGGGCCGCGGCCTGGCCTCGGTCATGCTGGAGCACATCGGCGCGGCCGCGCGCGAACGCGGGATGCGCCGCTTCATCGCCGACGTGCTGCCCGAGAACCGGCGCATGATCAACGTCTTCCGCGAGGCCGGGTACACCGCCCAGCAGACCTTCGACGAGGGCGTCATCCGCCTCACCCTGGACCTCCAGCCCACCGACGACTCCACCGAGGTCATGCGGGCCCGCGAGCAGCGCGCCGAGTCGCGCTCCATCGCCCGCCTGCTCTTCCCGAACTCGGTCGCGGTCATCGGCGCCAGCCGCACCGCGCACACCATCGGCCAGACCGCCCTGCGCAACCTCCTGGGCGGGGAGTTCCAGGGCCCGGTCTACCCGGTCCACCCCGAGGCCAAGGCGGTCGTGGGCGTGCGCGCCTACCCCTCGGTCCTGGACATCCCCGACCAGGTCGACCTCGCCGTCGTGGCGGTGCGCGCCGACATGGTCGTCGACGTGGTCGAGCAGTGCGCGGACAAGGGCGTGCACGGCCTGGTCGTGGTCAGCTCCGGGTTCGGCGAGACCGGACCCGAGGGCCGCGCCCGCCAGGACGAGCTGGTGCGCACCGCCCGCGCGGCCGGGATGCGCGTGGTGGGCCCCAACTGCCTGGGCATCGCCAACACCGACCCCGAGATCTCGCTCAACGCCACCCTGTCCCCGGACCTGCCGCCCTCGGGCACGATCGGGTTCTTCTCCCAGTCCGGTGCCCTGGGCCGGGCCATCCTCCAGCGCGTGGCCGAGCGCGGCATGGGCCTGTCCACCTTCGTCTCGGCGGGCAACCGCGCCGACGTGTCCGGCAACGACCTCATGCAGTACTGGCAGGAGGACCCGGCCACGGAGGTGGTGCTCCAGTACCTGGAGTCGCTGGGCAACCCGCGCAAGTTCACCCGCCTGGCCCGGCGACTGGCCAAGCAGAAGCCGGTCGTGGCGGTGCGCAGCGGCGGCTCGGCGCGGACCACCCCCACCGGCCACGCCGCGGGCGGGCTCTCCCTGCCCGACTACGCGGTCACCTCGCTGTTCCAGCAGGCCGGAGTGGTGCGGGTGGACGACATCACGCAGATGTTCGACGCCGCCCAGGTGTTCGCCTACCAGCCCCTGCCCCAGGGGCCCCGCGTGGGCATCATCGGCAACTCCGACTCCCTGGAGCTGCTGGTCAAGGACGCGGCCGTCCGCCAGGGGCTCAAGCCGCACGACCCGGTCAACCTCGGCCCCCAGGCCACCGCGGAGGACTTCGACCGCGCCCTGGAGACGGCCCTGGCCGCCGAGGACGTGCACTCGGTGGTGGTCGTGTTCGTCCCCGCGCTGCACCCCATCTCCGACGACGTCGCCCGCGTGCTGCGGGCCCGCTCCCTGGACTCGACCAAGCCCGTCGTCACCACCTACCTGGCCCGTCAGGGGATCCCCGAGGAGCTGCGCCGCGTCGGAGACCGGGGCCAGACCCTGCGCGGCTCGGTGCCCTCCTACCCCTCGCCCGAGGACGCCGTGCGCGCCCTGGCCTACGCCACCCGCTACGCCCAGTGGCGCGACCGCAAACCCGGACGCCACCCCGAGCTGCCCGACATCGACGGGGCCCGGGCCCGCGCCACCATCGTCCGCGCGCTCAAGAACGCCACTCCCTCGGCGGAGGAGATCGCCTGGTTCGGCGGCGAGCGCCGCTACGACGAGGAGACGGCGATCTCCGGCGAGGACGCCCGCGACCTGCTGGCCTGCTACGGCATCGCCGCCTACCCCGACATCCCGGTGACGTCGGAGGAGGAGGCCGTGGTGGCCGCGGGCCAGCTGGGCTACCCGGCGGTGGTCAAGGCCGACTCACCGGACCTGCGCCTGCGCGCGGGCGGCACGTTCGTCCGCGCCGACCTGCGCACCCCCGACGACGTGCGCAGCGCCTTCGCGGCCCTGCACGACCGCTTCGGCGACGAGGCCTCGCTGGTCGTGCAGCGCATGGTGGCCCCCGGGGTGCCCACGGTCATCCGGGCGGGCGACAACCAGTCCTTCGGATCGGTGGTCTCCTTCGGGCTGGCGGACGTGACCGCCGAACTGCTCGACGACCGGGCGTTCCGGCTGGCGCCGCTCACCGACATGGACGCCGCCGACCTCATCCACGCCGTGCGGGCCGCCCCGCTGCTGTTCGGACTGCCCGCCGGTGCGACCTCGCTCGCCGAGCAGCCCAACGTGGAGGCTCTGGAGGAACTCCTCGTCCGGGTCTCCCGCCTGGTGGAGGCCTTCCCCGAGATCGGCTACATCGACCTGGACCCGGTCCTGGTCAACGCCACCGGCGCCCACGTGCTGGGCGCGCGCGTCTGGCTCCGTGAGGCCCCCGACGTGCGGCCCGACGCCGGGCCCCGGCGACTGCGCGGGGTGACGTTCTGATCATGGGGTGGGCATCCCGTTTCACGTCCCGGTCGCGAAGTGTCACGGGAAAGGGGCAGGATAGGAGTATGAGGAAAACACGCGCCGTGTCCACGGACTGGCGGACGGAGATCGAGCGCAGCGGGTATTACCCCGCGCTCGTGATCGACGCCGTCGCCACCGCCCTGGGGAGCGAGGGCGCCGAGGCGTTCATCGTGCACCACGAGGCGACCTTCGACCCGGCCATGGAGATGCGGCGGCACATCACGGTGATGCTGCTGACCGCGACCCGCCTCGTGGTGTGCCACACCGACGAGCACCCGCCCACCGAGCCCGGCGGCACCTCGCACGCCTCCACCACCACCGACAGCATCCAGTTGGGCAACATCCAGTCGGTCGCCCTGACCCGCGTGGTGCCCAACCCCGCCCAGTACACGCCGGGCAGCATGCCCAGCGAGCTGGTGCTGAGCGTCAACCTGTCCGTGAACTGGGGCGCGATCGCCCACATCGACCTCGAACCGGCCGCCTGCGCCGACGAGGAGTGCGAACTCGACCACGGGTACACCGGCGCGATCACCGCCGAGCCCCTCACCCTGAGGGTCAGCGAGGCCGCGGACGGCGCCGGGGCGGTGTCGGCCATGATGCACTTCGCCGACGCCCTGTCCGAGGCGACCACCCGCCCCTGAGGCCACCGGAGCAGCGGAGGGCCCCGACCGCCCCGGCGGCAGGGGCCCTCCCACACGCGGTGTCCGCTCCGGACGGCCCACGGCGGGGGCGGACCGGGGAGGCGACCCGTCACGCCGCACACGCGGCCACCCGTGAGCGGGACTTAACAAGCGGGATGTACACGGACATGGTGTCCTGAGGGTCCGGTTGTCTAGGGTGGGACCGGCCTCGTGCACCACGTCACAGAGCCGGGCGCGTCCGGCCACGAGCCGGGCGCGCACGCGCGCCGCGACAGGCACGCGCGCGTTCCCCCTCTCCAGCACCCGCGAGTACGGACCCTGAGAAAGGCCCGCCTGCGATGACGCAGCACCCCTCCCCGACCCCCTCGGACGACACGCCCCTGGTACGCCTGGCCGTCGAGCGCTCCATCGCCACGGTCACCCTCGACTCCCCCCGCAACCGCAACGCCCTGTCCGCGGGGCTGCGCGCGCAGCTGTCCGCGGCCCTGGCCGCGGCGGTGGCCGACGACGAGGTACGCGCCATCGTGCTCACCGGCACCGGCCCGGTGTTCTGCGCCGGAGCCGACCTGAAGGAGGTCGGCGCGGCCCTGCGGGGCGCCCCGGCCGAACCGGCGCCCGAGCTCCCCGAGATCTTCGAGCAGATCATGGGCGCCCCCAAACCGGTGGTCGCCGTGCTCAACGGCGCAGCCCGCGCCGGGGGCATCGGACTGGTGGCCGCCGCCGACATCGCCCTGGCGCCCAAGAGCGCCACGTTCGCCTTCACCGAGGTGCGCATCGGCGTGGTCCCCGCGATCATCTCCGTCCCGGTGTCCGCGCGGATGCACTCGCGCCAGCTCAGCCGCTACTTCCTCACCGGCGAGCTGTTCGACGCCTCCGCCGCCGCCAAGGCCGGCCTCCTCACCCAGGCCGTCCCCGACCGCGACATGCCGCACGCCGTGGACGCGATCCTGCAGGGACTGCGGGGTTCGGCGCCGCGTGCGCTCTCGCGCACCAAGGAACTCCTGGGCGAACTGGGAGCGGGCGCGCTCGCGACCCCGGACCGGCGCACCGAGGCCTTCGCCCGGATGGGCGAGCTGTCCGCCGAGTTCTTCGCCGGCGAGGACGCCGCCGAGGGCCGCGCCGCCTTCTTCGACAAGCGCGCGCCCCGCTGGGCCAGGTGACCCCGGCCGCGGCGCCCCGCCCGGGCCGCCGCGGCCGCACACCCGTGCCACCCTGGTGCGTCCGCTCCCGGACGCGGGCCACAATGGTCGGGTGAGCTACTCCGGAGATACCAGGGTCGGCGGCCCCGCCGACCTGCGACGACTACCGCACCTGACCATCACCAAGCTGGCCGTCGGCCCGATGGACAACAACGCCTACCTGCTGCGCTGCCAGGGCACCGGCGAGGCCGTCCTCATCGACGCCGCGGCCGAGCCCGACCGCATCCTGGAGCTGATCGGCGAGGAGGGCCTGGCACGGGTGGTCACCACCCACCGCCACCAGGACCACTGGCAGGCCCTCGCCGAGGTCGTGGGCCAGACCGGGGCACGCACGGTCGCCCATCCCGACGACGGCGACGAACTCCCCGTCTCCGTGGACGAGCCCGTCGTGCACGGGTCGCGCGTCCCGGTCGGGGAGTGCCACCTCACCGTCATCCACCTGCGCGGGCACACCCCCGGGTCGATCGCCCTGCGCTACGACGACCCCGAGGGCCACACCCACCTGTTCACGGGTGACTCCCTCTTCCCGGGAGGCGTCGGCCGCACCTGGTCCGACGACGACTTCCGCGTCCTGTTCGCGGACGTGGAGGAGCGCGTGTTCGGGGCGCTGGCCGACGACACCTGGGTCTACCCCGGGCACGGACGCGACACCACCCTGGGCGCCGAGCGTCCGCACCTGGGGGAGTGGCGCGAGCGCGGCTGGTAGCGGCCTCAGGCGCCGAAGCAGCAGAACCCCGTCCGCCCGAGGTGGACCGCCACCGCCTCGGGCGCGGGGACGCCCGCGGCGAGCGCGCGGTGGAACAGCCGCATGGCCCCGGCGGTCCCCGCGTCCCGGACGGGGACGGGGCTGGCCACCACCGTGCGGACCCCGGCCGCGAGCAGCGCGCCGGTGAACCCGAGCGGAGCCCCGGCGCGGTCCGCGAAGCCCCGGCCGCTCCAGCAGGTCGACAGCACCACCGTGTCCGGGGCCTCGGGCAGCCCGGCCAGGTCGCAGGCGAGCAGCGGCCCGTCGCCCAGGCCGACCGAGGCGAGCATGGGCGAGCGGCCGGGGACCCGCCCGTGCCCCGCCAGGTGGACCAGGTCGGCCCGGCCGAGGGAGGCCAGGACGTCGGAGCGCAGGGCCCGGTCGGCACGGAGCACGCGCGCCCCCGGGTACACGTCGGCCAGCGCGGCGACCTCGCGCGCCGCCCCGTCCGGTTCGGGAGCCGCCACCAGCAGCACCCGCTCCGGCGGGCGGGGCACGGGTACCCCGGAGCGGGTCCGGTCCAGCCAGAACCCGGCGCCGGGCACCAGGTTCAGCGGACGGCCCCGCAGCGCGGGGAGCATGCCCCAGGGGGGATCGCCGAGGTAGGAGTCGCCGGCCACGACCAGCGGAAGGTCGCCGACCAGCGCCAGCAGCGGTTCGAGGAGGACACGTGCGACGTCCTCGGCCGCCTCCCGCGCCTCGCAGCCGTCCTGTGCGAACGCCACCGGGTGGACGAACCGGGCCATCGCACGGGCCACCCGCGGGAGCGGCCCCAGGACGCGGGCGTGGACCCGTCCGGCCGCGGCCACGAGCGCGACGGCCTTCCCTTCCGCCCGCGTGTACCGCACGAAGGCCCGGTCGCCCAGCCGCTCCAGCAGCGCGCCCGCCACGGGCGCGGGTGCGGGGGCGCGGCGCGCGCCCGGGGTCTGGTGGTGCGCCTGCCAGCGGGCCGACTCCAGGCGCCGGGCCAGGACGTGCGGGTCGCGGCCGCGGACCAGCGCCGCACGGTAGCGGTCGGCCAGCGAGGCCGTCGCGGGTGTGCGTACGCCGGGACCGGGGACGTGGGGCGCGGCCCAGGTCCGGGCCAGTTCCGCCCACTCCAGGGCGGTGGCCGCCTCTCCGGCGCGCAGGGCGCTCTCCAGGCCCGCGCGGACGACGTGGGGATCGCTCACCGCGCCCGCCAACCAGGGACCCGGCGCGAGGCGGGCGTGCGCGTCCAGGGTGTCCAGGGCCACGTGGGCGGCACCCTTCCCCGACGGTCGCGGCGCGGCCAGGGGCGCGCGGACGGCCAGGGCGGTCCTGGCCCGGGCCACGGGGGAGGTCGTCCGGCCCTCGCGCAGCGCCATCCTCTCCAGGCGGGTGGCCAGCCGGTACCACAGCGAGCCCGTACCGAAGGAGTGCCGCACCCGGCGGGTGAGCTCGACCGTGTGGCGGTGGTCGCCCCGCAGCAGCCGCAGTTTGGCCTCCACCAGCAGGGCGTTGGCCGACGAACCCCCGGCCCAGGGGCCGTCCGCGAGCGCCGTGGCCGCCTCCTCCACCAGGCCCTCGGCCAGCAGCGCCTCGGCCAGGTCCACGTGCAGCGCCTCACGGCGTTCGGAGGGCAGACGGTCGGTCAGGCCGTGGAAGGTGGCGATGGCCGCGGGGGCGTCGCCCCGGTAGAGGCTGAGGCAGCCCAGGTTCTGGTCGATGACCAGGCCCATCAGCGGCAGACGGCGCTCCCGTGCCAGGGACCGGGCCTCGCGCAGGTGTTCCTCGGCCTGCGGGAAGCGGCCGCACAGCGTCTGCGCCAGTCCCAGGTTGAGCAGGACGCCGGGCATCACCGTCGCGGACTCGGCCACCGGGTGGCCGAGCAGGCGCCGATGGGCCTCGTCCAGCAGGGCCGCGGTCTGCTCGAACATGCCACCCTGCGCCAGCCGCACTCCGTGGCTCACGCGGGCGAGCAGGGACCTGCCGGACCGCAGCGCGTGGTGGTCCGGGCAGGCGGCGGAGAGGGGGGACTCGGGGGAGAGGAGGGAGGGCTGGGCGCGCAGGGACACGTCCGGTGCCTTTCACCGAGGGGGCGGGCCGCACACAGTGATAGCAGCGCGGGGAGGGCGCGCGGGAGGGGCCGCGTCCGCCCGCGCGCGACTCGGCTGAGGCGAACCCGGACGAAGCCGGTCGAAGGGCCACCATCAGGAGTCGGTTCGCGTCTGTCTGCAACCCGGGTTCGGCCTTCCCCGTTTCTGTGACGGATGGGATCACCAGCCGGCGGCCCGGTTGCCCGGCGGTCCGCCTGGTCAGACGGTGAACCAGCCGGTCACCACCGGAGGGCGTCCCGCTCTGAGCAGCGACAGGCTGACCGGGCCGCGGGACAGGCCGGACAGCGCGAACCCGCCGTCCTCGCCGATCCGCAGGTCCTCCCCGGAGCCCGGGCGGCGCACGCGCAGGACCGCGTGGTCGTACTCCCCGCTGGCCAGCCCCGACAGCGAGCGCAGCCGACCGTGCGCGTGGACCCGCACGTCCAGGGTGAGGTCGCCGTGCTCGAAGCGCAGGGAGGTGACTATCGGGCCTTCCTCCTCCCCCTCCGCCGAGCGCAGCACCTCGCCCGCCGGAGCCCTCTCCCCGGTCAGGGCCGCCACGTCGGCGCCGTCGTCGCCGCGGTCGAAGGCGGCCAGCGCGGCGGCGCGCCCCGCCAGCGCCCGTGCCGGATCGTCGTGGTCGCTCATGTGGGTTCCTCCAGGAGGCGGCGGAGTCTGCGGAGCATACGGCGGCGCTGGTTCGCGGCGGTCCGGGGGTGGACCTGGTCGTCGGAGGACCCCGGGTCGCACGGGGCCGGGGGCACGGGCAGCCCCGCGGCCCCGTCGAGGTAGCGCAGGGCGGCCCGCCGCTCTCCGGGGTCGGTGAGCCGCCGGATCGCGCGGTGCAGCTCCTCGTGCTCCTCCTTGCGCAGGTACTGCGCCTCGGGACCCGAGTCCTCCGAGAGGGGGTCCCGCCGGGTGAGGCTCCGGGGGTCGACCGGCTGGTCCCGGGCGCTGTGGCGGCGCTGTCGGCCGCAGGCGTCGTGGGCGACCCTGCGCAGCCAGCCGCGGAGCCGCTCGGGGGAGTGCAGGCGGGGCAGCTGCTGGTTGAGGGTGAGCCACACCGTCTGCACCGCGTCCTCCCGGTCCGGGACGGACAGGCGGTAGGAGCGCGCGATCGCGTTCACGACCGGCAGGTGCCGGTCCACGATGGCCTCCCACGCCCTGTGCTCACCCCGGCAGGCGGCCCGTACGAGCTCGGCGTCGCTGGGGGCGGCGGCGTCGGTTTCGCCGGGGTTCCCGTCCGGATTGGGCCCGGCTGTATCACCGCCGGTTGTGGCCGGAACCGGCAAAGGTGGGGGTGCTTCCTCCCCGGAAAAGGTCGAAAGTACGGTTTGAGGAGGTGCCTGGGTGTCATGGATGTCCTCGTGCGACTGGTCTGGCACACCCGCTCCCACTATGATCGGACTCCCGCTCGCCGGGGCTCACGCTAGCTTTTGGGGCTTCCGGAGGTGGGGAGAACGCTGGAAAAAGCAAAGTGAGCGCTGGTTCTCCAGGTGCCCTTGGGGCACAATGGGGCAAAAGCATTCAGGCGGGTATGCAACCTTCTCGTGGTACGAGGGCGTCGGGGAAGCGCACTCGTTCGTATCAGGAGGTTCGGTGTCCGCACGTGGCGTCTTGTACGTCCACTCCGCGCCAGCGGCGCTGTGCCCACACGTCGAGTGGGCGGTCGCGGGCGTCGTTGGAGTACCCGTGAAACTCGACTGGGTCGCCCAACCGGCGGCACCCGGCAACCACCGCGCCGAGCTCAACTGGCAGGGGAAGCCGGGCACCGCGGGCTCGGTGGCCTCGGCGCTGAACGCGTGGCAGCGCCTGCGGTTCGAGGTGACCGAGGAGGGGTCGCCCGGCTGCGACGGCGTGCGCTACAGCTACACGCCCTCCCTCGGTATGTTCACCGCCCTCACCAGCGCGGCGGGCGAGGTCCTCGTGCCCGAGGGCCGGCTGCGCCTGGCCGTGGAGCGGGCCGCGGCCGACGGCACCGACCTGGCCGCCGAGATCGAACGCCTCACCGGCCGCGCCTGGGACGAGGAGCTGGAGCCCTTCCGCTACGCGGGCGACGGCGCCCCGGTGCGCTGGCTCCACGCCGCGGGCTGACCCCTCCCGCCGCGGTCCCGGCCGCGCCCGGGGCGTCGGCCGCCCGCGCCAGAGCGGGGGCGCCGCGTCAGGGCGGCTCCCCCTCGCTGGGCCAGATGGCGGAGGCGAGCAGGACCGCGGCCCAGATGCCCAGCGGCACCAGCGGCCAGTAGGGTACGAGCTCGCCGCCCATCAGGCTGACCACGCCCCACACGCTCGTCAGGATCACCGCCACACCCGTCCACCAGCGCCACTCGTCGCCCCACTCGCCCCAGGGGGCGCCCAGGAGCGACAGGTCGTCCGCGTCGGGGGGTTCGCGGCCGTCCCGGCGGTCGCGTCCGGACCCCGGATCGGCGCGGGCCGACCCGGAGAGGGGGTCCGACAGCGGATCGGCGCCCTGCCGCGCGCCCGGGACCCCGTGCACCGCGGATGGGGACGCCGGCAGGTCCGCGGTCAGCGGGCGCAGGTCGCCGAGCAGCACCGCGCCCAGTGCCAGACCGACCCGGCGGTCGTACTCCTCGTGGTCCAGGCGGCCCTCGACGAACGCGGTGGTGAGGCGGTCCACCGTGAGGTCGCGTTCGGCGTCCGAGGCGCGCATCCGGTGCAGCGGCAGGCGTTCGTCCTCCACTTCCCACCCCCAAGACGCGAGTTGGTGACCACACGATACGCGCCGCACCCGGCGTGGAAAAGGGATACACGGAAAGTGAGTCGCGGCCCCCGGTCCAGCCCCGGGGCGGCTCCCGGAGCGCGTTCTCAGGAGCCCAGCCAGTCGGAGACGGCCCGGCACGCGGCGGGGTCGGCGGCGCCCACCAGCCCGGTGTGCTCGTAGGGCCCCCGGTAGTCGAACGGGCTTCCGTCCAGCCGGGTGACCAGGCCGCCCACCTCCTCCAGGACCAGGGCGGGCGCCGCCACGTCCCAGTCGCGCACCGGCACGTCCTTGACGAACAGGTGCGCGGAACCCTCGGCGACCAGGCACAGCTTCAGCGAGATGCTGCCGCTCTCCAGGTACCCGCCGTAGCCGAAGCGGTCGCCGACCCTGCGGGCGATCCCCTCCGGCCCCGGGGTGTTGTCGGTGAGCACACCCCGTCCCGGCGGGGCGGGCCGCGGGGGCGGCAGGGGGCGTCCGTCCCGACGCGCGCCCCGGCCGCGCACGGCCGTGTAGAGGGTCGCGGTCTCGGGGGCGAACACGGCGGCCGCCTCCGGCCGCCCCCCGTCCACCAGCGCGACCTGCGTGACGTACCCGGGGAACCCGTGGACGTAGCTGGCGGTCCCGTCGACGGGGTCGATCAGCCAGTACCGGTGCGGCCGCTCGCCGCGCAGCGACTCGGGGTCCTCCTCGCTGACCACCGGGATCCGGCCGTCGATCGCGGTGAGCCGCTCGGACAGGGCCCGGTGCGCCATGGCGTCGGCCCGGGCCTTGAACTGGCTCCCCTCCCACGCCCCGCTGCGCGCGTCCGCGTCGGAGCGCCACTCCCGCAGCAGACCGCCGACCTCCACGACCGCCGCCGCCATCGCCTCGGCCAGCGGGTGCGCGCCGGCGGTCCCCGTCGCGGAGCCGGTCAACGCACACGCACCGGAACGACCGGGACCGGCCCCGTGCCTCCCGCGGACAGCTGCCGGGGCAGCTCCGTGCCGACCGCGGGGGCGGGCGAGATGCCGTGGGAGGTGAACTCCGCCTCGCTGACGAACTCGTCCGTCCACCGCCGCACCATCGCCACCCCCTCGCGCCAGTCGTCCTCCAGGCGGGGCCCGTCCGCGACGGCCTGCCGCAGCAGCCCCGTGATCTCGTCGATCCCGGCCGCCGCGGTGAGCGAGGCCGTGGAGGAGAAGCGCGGGTTGATCTCGAAGATCCTCGGCCTGCCGTCCGCGTCCAGGCACAGCTGCACGTTGAAGGGGCCGTCGGCGCGCAGAGCGGACTGGACCGCCCGGCAGGCGCGGTCCACCTCGCGGTGGCGCCGGGTCACCGCGTACCTGGTCACGCCCTGCTTGAGGACGACCTCCTTGGGCACCACGGCCTGGACCCCGCCGTCCCGCCACACCACCACGGACACCGTGTACTCGGGGCCGCCGACCAGCTCCTGGACGATCAGCTCGTCCGCCGCGTAGCCGCCCTCGGACACCACCCGCGCCATGTCGCGGACGGAGTCGATGACCACCACCCCGCGGCTCCCGCGTCCGCAGCGCGGTTTGACGATGAGTCCGCCGGGCGCGGAATCCGCGGCGCCGCTCGGCCACTCCGAGGCCAGCCAGGTGCGCGGCACGCCGATCCCGGCGTCCTCCAGCTCGCGCATCAGCACGTACTTGTCCAGACAGGTGGTGACGAAGTCCAGCCGGGGCAGCAGCACCTCCACGCCGTCCTTGGCGAGCTCGCCCACCCTGACGAGTTCCTCGTCCACCAGGGGGATGACCGCGACGGCCCCCTCGTCCGCGCACAGCGTCCGCATCCTGGGCAGGAAGGCCTCGCTGTCGCCCGGCGGCACCAGGTACCCGCGGTCGGCCAGGTACAGGCCCGGCGCGGCGGGGTCCACATCGGTCGCCACCACGCGGAAACCCTGTTCCCGCAGGTGGAGGATGGTCCCGGGCGTGGGCGCCGACCCCGCTGTCGTGACCACGACGGTTGGTTTGCTCGCAGGCTGCTGTGGCACCGGTCGAACCCTTTCCGACGTGAACGGCGGACTGGGGGGATGCCTAACGAGCCTAGACCTCGGGGTGCCCGATGGCCCGCAAATGGCCGAATCCGGTTGTCAGGACAACCGAAAGGGCCCACTGCGCGTGTGTCCCCGGCCCCGGGGAGGAGGGGCCGGGGACGGGCGACGCGGCACGGCCGCGCCGCCCGGCCCCGGCGCGTCGCGCGGCCCCGGGTCCCGGTCCCGGCCCGGGCTCCGCGCCGCCCGCGCGGGCTACTCCACCTCGTAGACGGGGGTGACCATCGCACGGCCCAGCGCGTGCGAGAACAGGTTGAAGCCGAGGAAGGCCGGGCTGGCCGACGCGTCCACCTCCAGGCGGGGCACGTCCACCGCGTGCACCACGAAGAAGTACCGGTGCGGGCCGTGCCCGGCGGGCGGCGCCGCGCCGACGTAGCGGTGTCCGCCCGCGTCGTTGCGCAGGGTGACGGCCGACTCGGGGAGGCCGGAGCCGTCCCCCGCGCCCGCGGCCAGCTCGGTGACGTCGGCCGGGATGTTGGCCACCGACCAGTGCCAGAAGCCGCTGGCGGTGGGTGCGTCCGGGTCGAAGCAGGTGACGGCGAAGCTGCGCGTCCCCTCGGGGAAACCGCTCCAGGACAGGTGCGGCGAGACGTCCCCGCCTCCGGCGCCCATGATCCCGCTGACCTGGGCCCGGGGCAGGGTCTGTCCGTCGGCGACGTCGTTGCTGGTGACGGTGAACGACGCGACCTGGGGCAGGAAGTCGTAGGGGGAGGGTGGCGTGGCCACGAAGGGGCCTCCTTCGTTCGTCTGGGATGCGCTCGTGCGGCCCGGCCGGGGGCGCCCGCCGTCGGCGGGGCTCCGGTCCGGGCCCTACGAACATACGCCCCAGAGAGCACGCGCGTCCCGGGGGCGGCGCGCCGTGTCGGAAGGGCGGCGGCGGTGCGCCGGCCGGAGGGGCACGGCCGCCGACGGCGCGAAGGGGGGGCGCCCCGAGACAACAGACCGACCGGGCGGTACGGTGCTGCCAGCACGGAAAGAGAACCGGATTCGGTTTCACACCGACAGGGAGTCGCCATGACCACTCGCTGGGGCATCACCATCCCGCTGGAGGGGGTCCCGCTCTCCGAGCAGCGGGCCCTCATCGAGCGGCTGCCGGACCTGGGCTACACCGACGCCTGGTCGGCCGAGACCAACGGCACCGACGCCTTCACCCCCCTCGCCCTGGCCAGCGTGTGGGCGCCCCGGCTGCGCCTGGGCACCGCGATCGTGCCCGCCTACACGCGCGGCCCGGCCACCCTGGCGATGAGCGCCGCCGCCCTGGCCGCCGCCGCGCCGGGCCGCTTCGCGCTGGGCGTCGGCACGTCCTCCACCGTGATCGTGGAGCGGTGGAACTCCATCCCCTTCGAGGAGCCGTACAAGAAGGTGCGCGACACCGTGCGCTTCCTGCGCGCCGCGCTCACCGGCGCGAAGGTCAGGGAGGACTACGACACCTTCAGCGTCAACGGATTCGCGCTCGGCGCGGTCCCCGGGCAGGCGCCCCCGCTGCTGGTGGCGGCGCTGCGGCCGGGCATGCTCCGGCTCGCCGGACGCGAGGGCGACGGAGCCGTCATCAACTGGCTCTCGCCGGAGGACGTGCGCACGGTGGTGCCCCACGTGCGCCAGTACGGCGAGGACAAGGAGGTGGTCGCGCGGATCCTCGCCGTGCCCGAAGCCGACCCGGACACCGCCCGGGGGATCGGCCGCTGGGCCATCTCGGCCTACCTCAACGTCCCCGTCTACCGGGCGTTCCACGAGTGGCTGGGCCGCGAGGAGCTCACCCCGATGTGGAAGGCGTGGGACGAGGGGGACCGCAGGGGCGCGCTGGCCGCGATCCCGGACTCGGTGGTGGACGAGCTCATCGTGCACGGCCCCGCCGAGTACTGCCGCGAGCGGATCCGGGCCTACGTCGACAACGGGGTGACCACCCCGGTCGTCGCGCCGATCGGTCCGCCGAACGCGGACCCGGCCGCGGTGGTGCGCGCGCTGGCGCCGCGGGACTGAGGGGCGCGGCGAGGGCAGCGCGAAGCGGGAGGGCCCGGGGGACCCCCCGCTTACCACGCTAGTCCTCGGCGGAACGGTCGGGGAAGGCCGGTCTGTCGCCTGTGGACAACCGCTTCGCGGATCGGGCTTGACCCTCACGCCGCGTGAGGCGGGACGGTGGACCGTATGAGTGATTTCTTCGACGCATTCGAGATGGGCCCCCTGTCCGAGCGCGGACCGGACGCGGTCGCGCCAGAGGTGTTCCGCGGTATCTACGCGATGCCGGTGTTCGTGACGGTTCCGACGTCGGACTTGGCGGCGTCGACGGATTTCTGGGTGCGGGGGTTGGGCTTCGTCGAACTGTTCAGCGTCCCGGGGCAGGTGGTCCACCTGCGCCGGTGGGCGTTCCAGGACGTCCTGCTCGTCCCCGCGGCGGCCGGGGCCGAGCCCCCCGAAGCGCCCGCGATGAGCGTGAGTTTCCTGTGCGTGCTGAGCGAGGTCGATCCGCTGGTCGAGGCGTGCTCGGCCCTCGCGCCGGGAAGCGTGACCGGGCCGCGGGACACGCCGTGGCGTACCCGCGACGTCGAGGTGGCCACCCCCGAGGGCGCGCGGGTCGTGTTCACCGCGGCGCGGGAGTTCGACCCCGACAGCCCCGAGGCGCGGAACCTCGCCTCGGTCGGGATCGTCGCCCCGGGGTCGGCGGAGGGGGGTCACAATGGTGTCCATGGTTGAACGCGAGCGCGACACCGGTGACGGTGTCACGGTGGGCGCGGCCGCCGGGCTGGTGGGGGTGACGGTCCGCACGCTCCACCACTGGGACGAGGTCGGCTTGGCGTCGCCGTCCGCGCGCACCGCGGCCGGCTACCGCCAGTACACCGACGCGGACCTGCGACGGCTGCGCCGAATCGTCGTGTACCGGGAGGCCGGTCTCGGGCTGGACGCGGTGCGTGAGGTCCTCGACGACCGGACGGCGGAGATCGGCGCCACCCTGCGTGAGCAGCGTGCCCGGCTCGCCGAGCGCATCCGGGACCTGCGACGGCACGACGAGCGCCTGGAACGGATGATCGAGGCCCACGAGCGGGGGATCCTCCTCGACGACGAGGCGCAGTCGGAGGTCTTCGGGGCCGGCTGGGACGCTCGTTGGCCCAGGCAGGCCCGCGTCGTGTGGGGCGGTTCCGCGCAATGGGCGCAGTTCGCCGAGCAGGCCGCTTTCCGCACGCGGGAGCAGTGGCAGTCGCTCTCCGCGTCGATGTCCGCGTTGCAGTTCGATCTGGGCGACGCCCTCGACCGGGGTGTCGTGCCGGGCAGCCCGGAGGCGGACGCGCTCGTCGAACGCCACCGCGAAGTGTTCTCCCACTTCTTTCCGCTCACGCGGCGGATGCAGGTGTGCCTGGGGAGGATGTTCGAGTCCGACCCCGGCTTCTCCGCCCACTACGACGGAATCCGGGCCGGGTTGGCCTCCTGGTTCCGGCGGAGCATCGACGAGTGCGCCCGCGCTCACGGGATCGACCCGGAGACGGCCACCTGGCGGTGACCCCGTGGCGCGAAGACGCCCGTCACCCGCCGTCCGGCCACACCGGACCCTCCTCCAGGGGACCGAGCAGACGGCGGGCCCGCAGGACCAGTTCCAGTTCGAAACGCTCTCCGGGCTCGCGCAGCCGTTCGCCGAACAGCTCCTCCAGCTGGCGCAGCCGGTAGCGCACGGTCTGCGGGTGGATGCGCAGCCGCTCGGCGGCCTCGTTGGCGTTGAGCCCCGACTCCAGCCAGGCCAGCAGGGTGTCGGCCATCCGCTCCCGCTGCGGCGGGCGCAACGGCGCCAGCGGAGCGAGCCGGGACCGCGTCATCTCCGCGACCAGCTCGGGATCGCGCGACAGCAGCAGCACGGGCAGATGGTCGTCCCACCGCACCACGCCCCCGCCCGGCACCACGCCCGTGCGCACGAGTTCCGCGAGGTCCCGGGCCCGGGCCAGCGACAGCGGCGCCCGGTCCAGGGGCACGCTCGGGCCCAGCACCGCGCAGGAACCGCGCAGCGAGCGTTCCAGCGACCGCAGCCGCCCCGGCCCCTCGGGATCGGGCACCACCGCGCACGGCTCCACGCGGTCCAGGCCCACGAGCACGTCCGACGGCAACGCGCTGAGATGTGAGAACGCCCCCGCCGAGGCGGACAGCGCGTCCGCCGACGGGCCGCCCACGGTCGTCTGGGCCACCGCCGACGGGCCGCTCGGGGTCGCCTCCAGCGGGGCCGCCGCCGCGCCGTCCGTACCCCGGTACAGCAGCGCCACCGCCACCCGCCCGGGCAGCCGCCACCGGGCGGCCCGGGCCAGCGCGGGCACCGCCTGCTCCTCCCGCCGCGGGCCCGTCTCGGCCAACAGCACCTCCAGCAACCGCGCCCGGCGCCTGCGCAGCGCGTCCACCCCGGCGCCGCGCACCCGCGCGTGGCCCTCGGCCGCGGCGGTCGAGACCTCCTCCTGGAACGCGAAGATCGCCTCTCCCAGCACCGCCATGTGGTCGCGGGTGAGCGCGTCCGCGTCGGCCAGCCGCCGCCAGGCCACGGCCGCCGCCGTGCGCATCCCCGTGTGCAGGCACTCCAGGGTGCGCCCGTGCCGGGCCTCGTCCGCGCCGAAGGCCCGGAACTCGGCGGCCAGCGCGTCCACGTGCCCGGGGGAGCGGCCGCCCTCCACCCGGTCCAGGAAGGCGCGCAGACCGGCTTCCACCGTCCGCCGCAGACCCTCGGCGTCGGCGGGCTCCAGGGGCGCGGCGTGGAACTCCGCCCGGCGCCGGATGCCCTCCAGGGCCTCCTCCGCCAGCGACGGCACCAGCGGGCGCAGCCGGGCGCCCAACTCCGGGGGGATACGGGCGAACGGGTCCGTCGGACGGCTCTCCCGCAGGGGGTAGGACATGTCACCTCCGGCGCGGACGCACGGCGGAACCGCCCGTGGCACGCCCGCGCGTGCTCTGTGCGCCAGAAAGTCCGGAGCGGTTCCGTCGGGAGGGGACCGCGTTCCCATATCACCAGAAGCCCGGCTCTGCCGACAACCCCCGGGCCCGTCACGGGTCGGGCTTGCGGTGATGGCCGGAAGCCCCGCCCCACCGACAACCCCCGGGTCCGCCGCAGCGCGGGCTTATGGCGATGCCCGGAAGCCCTTCCGACCGGACGGCCCCGGGACTACCTGGGGCGCGCGGACACCGCTGGTCACGCAGCGGGCCGATACGGTAACAATGGTGCGACGCTCCCGCCCCCTCGAAAGGCGCCCGCCATGAGACGACTTCCGCTGTCCGCCCCGCTGCTGGCCCTGCTCCTCGCCGCCACGGCCTGCTCCGGCGAGGAGGCCCCGGAGGAGACCGCGGGGCGGGCCGAGGAGAGCGCGGCCGCGGTGGACCCGGACGCCGAGACCCACGTGCGCCGCGCCGCGCAGGGCTTCATCGCCTCCCTCATGGCCGCCGACGGCGAGGCGGGCTGCGCGCTGATGGACGAGGCCGCGCGCACGGTGTTGGCCGACGAGCACGGGGCCGAGGACTGTCCGGCGGCCTTCCCCCTCTACGCCGAGGCGCTCCAGGGCGGTGAGGGCATCGAGGTCGGTGAGGTCACCATGGACACCGACCTGGAGGGGGAGGTCCCCATCGCCACGGTCGCCCTGGTCTACCCCGGCGAGGACCACGGGCCCCTGGAGATGCGCCGCGACTCCGACGACCAGTGGGTGGCCACCCGCCTGCCGGGCACCTCCCCGGGCGGAGCCTGAGGCCGCCCGGGTCCGCGGCGCCGCGCCCGGCTCAGCTGAAGAACGCGTAGCCGAGGACCATGCCCGCGACCACGACCACCACGGCCGCCAGCGGCCACAGCCACTGGGCGATCCTCTCCCCCGCCGAGGGCCTCCGCCCGCCCTCGCCCTGTCTTTCGGACTCTCTCGTACTGTTCACACCGTCCGGCTTACCAGACGGCGGCTCCGGCGGGGGCACGGCTCGCCCGGTCGGGGCGGCGCGGGCCCGCGCCGCCGGAGCCGACCGCGGCCCCTGACAGGGGCCGCGCGCCCGCGTACACCGGAATACGTCCCGGGCTGTACGCCGTTTCGGGCCCGCGCTCGGATACTGGCCGCATGGACACCGTGACGACCCCCCGACGGCGCCTGGGCGCCCGCACCCGCAAGACCGTCCTGCTGGTCCACATCGCCGCGGCCGGAAGCTGGCTCGGGCTCGACCTCGTCCTGGGCGTCCTCGTGGTCACCGCGCTGCTCGGCGGCGACGACGCCTCCGTCGCGGTCGCCCTGGCGGCCTTCGCGACGTGGCCGCTGGTCGCGGTCGGCACCCTCACCCTGCTGTCCGGGATCGTCCTGGGCTGGGGGACCAGGTACGGACTGGTCCGGTACTGGTGGGTCCTGCTCAAGCTGGCGGCCAACGTCGTGCTGCTGACCCTCGTGGCCCTGCTGCTCTCACCCGAGGCCACCGCGCTGGCGGAGCGGGCCCGTACCGCCCTCGCCGAGGAGGCGCCCTTCGCGGTCGGCGCCCAGCTCCTGTTCCCGCCCCTGGTCTCCACCACCGCGGTCGCCGCGGCCATGGCCCTGTCGGTGTTCAAGCCCTGGGGACGCGTCCGGGGGCGCCCCCAGCGGGTCCGCCCCGGGAAACCGGGCCTTCGGCGGGCCCCGGTCAGGCGCCCCTAGGTCCCGGGCCGACGGAAGGCGGCACGGAGCCGGGGCGGCCGTCCCCGACAGCGCCCGCGCCCAGCCGCACGGCCTCCGCCGCCAACCCGGTGATCCGCGCCCAGTCCCCCTCACGGACCGCGTCCCCGGGGGTCAGCCAGCTCCCCCCGACGCACGCCACGTTGTCCAGGGCCAGGTAGTCGGCGGCCGTGGCGGCCGTGATCCCGCCCGTGGGGCAGAACACGACGTCGGGGACCGGGCCCGCCACCGAGCGCAGGAACGGGGTTCCCGGAACCGACGCGGGGAAGAGCTTCTGCGCGAACATCCCCGCCTCGCGGGCGGCCAGCACCTCGCTGACGGTGGCCACCCCCGGCAGCGCCGGAACCCCGCTCGCGACCAGGTGGCGCAGCATCCGTTCCGTGGTGCCGGGCGTGACCAGGAACCGTGCTCCGGCCTCCGCGGCCTCGTCGGCCTGGCGGGGGGTGAGCACGGTCCCCGCGCCCACCACCATGTCCGGTACGTCCTCCGCGACAGCCCGGACCGCCTCCAGGGCGCCGGGCGTGCGCAGGGTGACCTCCACGACGCCCACACCGCCCGCCAGCAGCGCCTCGGCCAGGGGAACCGCCAGCGCGGGGGAGTCCACCGTCACCACCGGCACGACCGGCGACAGCGCCAGCACGGCCCCGATGCCGCCGTCCCCCTCGCTCCGGCCGCTTCCCCTGTTCCCACCGCTCACGCCGTTCCCGCGGCCTGTGCCTCTCACGTCGTTCCCTCCGCCCGCGCTCACGAGGCGACCTCCGCCGCCAGCGCGCCGCCCCCGGCGGACACGACCCCGTACCAGTGGACCAGCAGTTCGGTGAACACCGGATGGGAGGCCAGGTCCCCGGGGAAGACCTCCGAGCGCAGCAGCGCGGCGACCACCTCCCGCGCCCCTCCGCCCGCGGGCAGCAGAGCGCGCAGGGAGTCGGCCAGCGGGTCCTCCAACCCGGGACCGGCCGTGGCGACGTGGTGCATCCACGCCGCCACCACCAGTGCGCTCCACCGCGGCTCGCCGCCCCCGGCCAGCACGTCCCGGACCGTGGGCACGACGCGGGGGCCGAGTTTCTGGGAGCCGTCGGCCCCGACCTTGGCGGTGGTGTGGCCCAGCGCGGGATTGGCGAACCGGCTCAGCACCGACGCGGCGTAGGCCGCGCCGTCCAAGCCCTCGGGCAGGGTGAGCGAGGGCAGGACCTCCTCGTGGACGAGGCGGTGGGCCGCCGTCGCCACGGCGTCGTCGGCGGCGCACGCGGCGATCGTCGTGTGTCCCACGGACAGGCCGAGGTAGGCGAGCAGGGAGTGGCTGGCGTTGAGCACGCGCAGCTTGGCCGCCTCCCAGGGCCGCACGTCGCCGGTGATCGTCGCCCCGGCCGCCTCCCACCGCGGGCGCGGACCGGCGAAGCGGTCCTGGATCACCCACTGGTGGAAGGGTTCGGCGACCACGGCCGCCTCGTCGCGCAGGCCCAGCTCCGCCTCGACGGCGTCCAGGTCAGCCGCCGTGGTGGCCGGGACGATCCGGTCCACCATCGTGTTGGGGAAGGCCGCGTGCGCCTGGACCCAGGACCGCAGCCGCTCGCCGTCCGCGCCCGGCAGGGCGTCGGCGAAGTCGGCGACCAGCGCGGCCGTCAGCTCGCCGTTGTCGGGCAGGTTGTCGCAGGACAGCACGGTCACCGGACCGGCGTCCCGGAGCTGGCGCAGCTGGAGGCCGCGAGCGATCTGCCCCACCGGCGTGAGCGGCGGGCCGCCGTCCAGGTCGGCGCGTACGCGGGCGTCGCCGGTGTCCAGGCGCCCCGTGACCGGGTGCGCCAGGTACCCCTTCTCCGTGACCGTGAGGGTGACGATCCGGGTGTCGGGGTGGGCGATGCGCTCCGCCACCGCCCACGGGTCGGCCGGACCGGACAGGGTCTCGCGGACGGAGGAGACCACCCGCAGGGGGCGGGCGCCCTCACCGCGTTCGGTGACCGTGAACAGGCCGTCCTGCGGGGCCAGCTGCTCCCACACCCGGGCCGAGCGCCCGGTCACCGCGCTGATGCCCCATCCGGTCTCGCCCGCGGCGAGCATGGCCTCCTCGGTCAGGAACGCGCCGTGGGCGCGGTAGAACGCGCCGATCCCGAGGTGGACCACCCCGGTGCGCAGGTCGGCGCGGTCCAGGGCGGTGGTGCGCCCCGCGGCCCGCAGCGCCGCCAGGTCCAGCCGGGTCATCGCGTCGCCTCCTTCTCGCCCCGCGCGTGCGCGCGGGTCTGTTCCAGGGTCGGCAGGAAACCGGTTCCGCCGCGCCCGCCCACGCTCAGGCTGGCCGCGGCGGCCGCCAGGCGCGCGGCCTCCGCGAGGGGGTCGCCCAGGGTCAGGCGCGCGGTCAGGGTACCCACGAACACGTCCCCCGCGCCGGTCTGGTCCAGGACCCGGGGAGCGGGGACCGCGTCGATCCAGGACTCCTCCTGCGGCGTGGCCAGGTGGACGCCGCGCGACCCGCAGGTCACCGCGACGTTGCGGGCGCCCGCCTCCAGGAGGCGGCGGGCCGCCTCGGACGGGGTGGCGCTGTCCAGCAGGGCGGAGGTCTCGCCGGGGTGGGAGGGGGTCACCAGGTGGGCGTGCCGGGCCAGTTCCGCGAGGGTCGCGGCGCCCTCCTCCCGCGAGGCCAGCCGCGGCCGGTGGTTGGGGTCGAACACGAACCTGCGGGCCAGGCGCGCCGCGGTCAGGACCGCCCGGCGCGCGCTGTCGGAGACCGCGCAGGCGATGCCGCCCGCCACGACCGCTCCCGCCGCGCCGACCGCCCCCTCGTCCAGGTCCTCGGGGGACAGGGACGAGCCCACGCTCCCGGCGCGCGCGTAGGAGAAGGCGCGCTCGCCCTTGGGGTCGCTGTGCACCAGGTACACGCCCTGCTGCCCGGGGCGGAAGCGCAGCATGCCGGTGGACACGCCCAGCTCCGCGACGCGGTCGGCGATCGCCCGCCCGAGCTCGTCGTCGGTCAGGACGGCGGCCAGACCGACCCTGGCCCCGGCCCGGGCCGCCGCCGCGGCGACGTTCAGGGCGTCGCCCGAGACACCGAGCTTGGCCGGGACCCCGTGCGCGACGGGGGCGTCGGTGGCCACCTCCAGCAGGACCTCGCCCAGGACGACGACGTCCAGCGGCTCGCCCCCACCCGTCAGTCCGTGTGTACTCACCAGTCGTGCACCGTTCCGTCGAGCCGCCGGTTGACCGGCAGGTACCTGGGTTCGTAGGGGTGGCGGGCCGCGGCCTCCTCGTCGAACTCCACGCCCAGGCCCGGGGCGTCTCCGGGGTGCATGTACCCGTCCGAGAAGGAGTAGGAGGTGCGGAAGACCTCCGCGTATGGGCCGGTGTGGCCCATGTGCTCCTGGATGCCGAAGTTGGGGATGGCCAGGTCGAGGTGGAGCGCCGCGGCCATGGCGACCGGCGACAGGTCACCGGCGCCGTGCGAGCCCGAGCGCACCCCGTACAGCTCCGCGAGCGAGAACACGCGGCGCAGGTGGGTGATGCCGCCGGTGTGCGACACCGAGGCGCGGACGTAGTCGATGAGCCGCTCGGTGATGAGCTGCTGGCAGTCCCAGATCGAGTTGAACACCTCGCCCACCGCCACGGGGGTGGTGGTGTGCTGGCGCAGGATCCGGAACGCGGACTGGTCCTCGGCCGGGGTCGGGTCCTCCATCCAGAACAGCCGGTACGGTTCCAGCGCCGCGCCCAGGCGGCCCGCCTCGATCGGGGTGAGCCGGTGGTGCACGTCGTGCAGCAGGTGCACGCCGTAGCCGAACTGCTCACGGACGTGGGCGATCATGGCCGGCGCGAAGTCCAGGTAGGCCGGGGTGTCCCAGGTGTCCTCCTGGGGCCGGTTGCCGCTGGCGGGCTCGTACACCCGGCCGTCCGCCGGGGCGATCCCGTAGGTCTTCTCCAGCCCGGGGACCGCGGCCTGGACCCGGATCGCCCGGTAGCCCAGGTCCAGGTGGCGCTGGAAGTCCTCGGAGAGCCCGTCCAGCGACGTGCCGCTGGCGTGCCCGTAGACCAGGACGCCCTCACGAGAGGCCCCGCCCAGGAGCTGGTAGAGGGGCATGCCCGCGGCCTTGCCCTTGATGTCCCACAGCGCCACGTCCACGGCGGCGATCGCGGTCATCGTCACCGGGCCGCGGCGCCAGTAGGCGCCCTTGTACAGGTACTGCCAGGTGTCCTCGATCCGCCGCGCGTCGCGTCCGACGAGCAGCGGGCACACGTGGTCGCGCAGGTAGGAGGCGACCGCGAGTTCGCGGCCGTTGAGCGTGGCGTCGCCGATGCCGGTGACGCCGTCCTCGGTCTCGACCACCAGGGTGACGTAGTTGCGGCCGGGTGAGGACACGACGACACGTGCGTCGGTGATCTTCACGGAATGCCCTTTCTGGATGGAGGGGAGGCGCCCGCTCCCGGTTGGGAGCGCCGGGCGCCCGCGGCGCGGCTCAGGCGAAGCGCAGCATGACCTTGCTGCTGCCGGAGGCGGGATCGGCCGCCGTCCGCATCGCCTCGTGCGCCTCCCCGACGGGGAAGGAGTGGGTCATGAGCGGGGTGACGTCCAGACCGGCGGCCATCGCGGCCAGGGCGTCGTCGATCTCCTCGACGAAGCGGTAGGAGCCGATCCAGGTGATCTCCCTGGTGACGAGTTCGCCCAGCGCCGCCGGGGCCTGCGTTCCGGGGAGGTTGCCCACCTGGACGAGGGTCCCGCCGCGCGCGGTCGCGCGCAGGACACCGCCGAGGGCGGCCGGGGCGCCGGAGGCCTCGAAGACCAGCTCGGCGTCCTCGGGCAGCGCGTCCCCGCGCGAGAGGTCGCGCGTGTCGTCGGCGCCCATGGCCCGGGCCACCTCCAGCGGGGCGCGCCCGAGGTCGGCGACGGTGATCCGCGCCGCCCCCGCGTGCCGGAGCGCGGCGACGACGAGCGAGCCGATCGGCCCCGCGCCGTTGACGAACACGTCCCGGCCCTCGACGCCCCCCACGGCGCCCGACGCGCGGTTGACGGCGTGGCAGGCCACGGCGAGCGGTTCGGCCAGCGCTCCGCTGCGGGTGTCCACCCCCTCGGGCAGGGGCCGCAGCTGCCGGGCCGCGACCTTCTTGAGGTCGCAGAACCCGCCGTCGGTGTGCGGGGAGAACGCGGCCGACCCGAAGTAGCGCACCCTCGGGTAGAGGTTGGTGCGCCCGGCCAACCGCTCCGGCATGCGCCCGTCGCCGACCAGCTCGGCCGGGTGCACGGTGACGGGCAGCCCCTCCTCGACGCCGGTCACACCGGGGCCCACACGGGCGACGCGTCCGGCGATCTCGTGGCCGAGCACGAGGGGGTCGCGCAGCACGGCCGTCCCCGAGCGGCCGTGGCGCCAGTAGGCCAGGTCGGACCCGCAGATGCCGCCCCACTCCACGGCGACGACGACCTCCCCCTCGCCGGGGACGGGGTCGGGGAGCTCGTCGACGCGCAGGTCCTCGGCTCCGTGGACGGTCACGGCCCTCATACGGCGTCCTCCAGTCGGACCAGGTCGCGTCCGCGCACCTCGGGGGACAGGTAGGCGGAGGCCAGGGTGATCAGGGAGTAGGCGATGATCATCGCCGACAGCGGCCACCAGGAGCCGGTCGCGGCGGTGAGCGTGGCGGCCAGCACCGGGCCGATCGCGGTGGCCAGGACGCCGCCGATCTCCTTGGCCAGGGCCAGCTGGGTGAACCGGGTGCGCGCCCCGAACAGCTCGGCCATGGTGACGCTCTCCACGGAGAACAGGCCCAGGACCGACAGGTTGAGCCCGACGACCATCGCGACGGTCACGAGCACGGTGTCGCCGGTCTCGATCATCAGCATCATGGGCACGGCGAACAGCATGCTCGCCACGGTCAGGAAGAGGTAGACGGGACGGCGTCCGAAGCGGTCACCGAGCACGCCGACCAGGGGGACGGTGACGAAGCCGAGCAGGGAGCCGTAGACGATCGCGGACGTGCCGACCGCGTCGTTGAGCATCAGGTTGGCGCTGAGGTAGCCGACGAGGAAGGTCTGGACGATGCCGGAGTTGCCCGCCTGGCCGAAGCGCAGGCCGAGGGCGAGCAGGAACGCGCGGCCCTTGCGCTGGTGCAGGGCGGTCTCCAGTCCGCTCCTGTCCTCCTTCACCGCGGCCGCGGCCAGTTCGCTCCGGGACATCGCCACACCGTCGACGATGTCCTCGCGCTGCTCGAAGACCGGGCTCTCCTTGACGGAGAGGCGGATCCACAGCGCCAGGAGCAGCAGGAGGAAGCTCGCCAGGAAGGGGAGGCGCCAGCCCCAGGACAGCAGCTGCTCCTCGGAGAGCGCGAACACCAGGACCGCCCAGATCGCGGAGGCGCCCAGGGTGCCGGAGTTGGTGCCCAGGCACACCAGGGAGGCGATGAACCCCCGACGCCTGGCCGGGGCGTACTCCGCCAGCATCACGGTGGCGCCCGCGATCTCGGCGCCCGCGCCGAAGCCCTGGATCAGCCGCAGGCCCACGAGCAGGATCGGGGCGAGCAGGCCCACCTGCTGGTAGGTGGGCAGGGCGCCGATCAGGGTGGTGGAGACGCCCATCAGGGCGACGGTGATGAACAGGACCTTCTTGGGGCCGAGGCGGTCGCCCATGCGGCCGAAGTAGACCGCCCCGACGAGCCGGGCGACGTACCCGACACCGTAGGTGCCCATCGCCGCGATCAGGCCGACCGCGGGGTTGAGGTCGGGGAAGAAGATCTGGTTGAACACCAGGGCGGCGGCCAGGGAGTAGAGCTGGAAGTCCATGAACTCCATGGCGGTCCCCAGCCACCCGGACACGGAGGCCTTGGTGAGGTCCCGGGTGCTGCGCTCCCCCTGTCCGGCTGGCGCGGGGGGTGCCTGTTCGGTCATCGGCCGGTCCTTTGTGAAGGGCTTCCACCTGCGAAGAAGTATCGGGGAAACCGTACGTGAACATGATGGCAACTGACATACAAGCACTGCCATACCAGTGGCGTCAATGCCGGTAGACTCCCCTCATGGCCGACCAGACCCGGTCCGGAGGACCCCTGCTGTCCGCGCGGGACCGCACCCTGGACACCATCCGCCGCGCGATCATCACCCTGGAGCTCAAGCCGGGCACGCCCCTGTCGGAGAACGAGCTCGCCACCGAGCTCGCCGTGAGCCGGACGCCCGTGCGCGAGAGCCTCATCCTGCTGCGCGAGGAGGGGCTGGTGGAGGTCTACCCCCAGGTCGGCACGTTCGTCTCACTCGTGGACCCCGAGCGCGTCCGGCAGGCGCAGTTCATCCGGGAGGCGGTGGAGTGCACCTCCCTCGCCCAGGCCCGGCCCCCCTTCTCGGCGGACCACGTCGGCGATCTGCGCGTCCTGCTCGGCGCGCAGCGGGAGGCGGGCGGCGGCGACCACGACCGCTTCTTCGAGCTGGACGAGGACTTCCACCGCTCGCTGCTGGCGCTGGCGGGCAACGAGAGCGCCTGGCGGACGGTGAACGCGGCCAAGGCCCACCTGGACCGGGCCCGGCGGCTGAGCCTGATCGACACGCGCCCGATCGGGGAGCTGGTGGACCAGCACACGCTGGTCGTGGACGCGATCGAGGCCGGGGACACCGGGACCGCCGTGGAGGCCCTGCGCTCCCACCTGCGGGCGGTGTTCGAGGACGTCGGGCGGATCCGGGCCGCGTCACCGGAGTTCTTCTCGGACGGGCGGCCCCGCCGTCCCGTCCGCAGGACCGTGACCTCGCTGAGGTAGCCCCTGCGCCGCGGCGGCCGTCGGCTTCGGAGCCTCGGCGGGCCCGCGGTCCTAGCGGCGCCTGCGTCCCCAGCCCGAGCCGTAGCCCCCCGCGTGCAGCGCGAGGAACAGCAGCCCGGCGAGGGTGAGGGTCGTGGTGGTGACCAGGTCCTGGATGTTCTCGCCGAGCAGCTCCAGCAGCAGGGCGAGTCCGAACAGGACGGCGGCGATGACGGCGAACACGGTTACCTCCGGGGGTCGGGGTGGTGTTCGTGTACCCTCCGTGCGCGCCTGTAACCAAGCTGGTGCCCCGGGCGCCCCCGAGACCCGGGGGAACGCCCCGGAAAACACCCCGGGCCGGAGCACGCGCTCCGGCCCGAGGGGAGGTCGGGGGTCTGGGGGCCTTCTCCCAGGAGAAACGACGAAGCGGCCCGGCGGGCGCGGTTACGCGCGAGCAGGGCCGCTCCGGAGTGAAGTGGACCCTGGGCAAGCCAACTACAACCCGTGGGGCGAAGCCCCACATCGGGGGTCCGGGGGTCGTCCCCCGGAAGGAACGACGAGACGACCCGGCGAGGCGGCCGAAGGCCGCCGAGCAGGGTCGTCCGAGAGTGGAGTGGGCGATACAGGATTCGAACCTGTGACCTCTACCGTGTCAAGGTAGCGCTCTAACCAACTGAGCTAACCGCCCTCATCGGGGGATGAGGTGAAGCTTGATGCGAGGCGGAGACGGGAATCGAACCCGTGTGCAGGGATTTGCAGTCCCTTGCCTCAACCACTCGGCCACTCCGCCGGAACGCGATGGGGGGCTGTCGAGTGACACCCATGCGGGCCTCTCCGAGCGGACGACGGGATTCGAACCCGCGACCCTCACCTTGGCAAGGTGATGCTCTACCAGCTGAGCCACGTCCGCGTGCGCCCCGGAGCGGACTCCGGAGCCGGAACCGCTCCGCGACCCGGGGGACGCGGAACGCTTCCGTTCGAGCGGACGACGGGATTCGAACCCGCGACCCTCACCTTGGCAAGGTGATGCTCTACCAGCTGAGCCACGTCCGCGCGGCGAGTCCTGCCTCCGGGGTTCCTCCCCGTCAGCGCCCCTCGCTGCGTTAAGAACTCTAGCGGATTCCCGGCCAAGCGCGAAATCGGCCGGGCGCACCGGGCACACCCGTGCCCCGCCGGGGCAGGTCCGCCGACCCGCCGAGGCGGCGGGAGCTACTTCTCCACGTGGGCCGGCGAGGAGGGCATGTCGGGTCGGGGAGGCGCCGAGAGGTACTGGCCGACCCTCTCGATCACCTTGTTCATCTCGTAGGCGATCAGGCCCACGTCGCTGTCGGAGTCCGACATCAGCGCCATGCATGCGCCCTCTCCGGCCGCGGCGACGAAGAGGAAGGCGCGGTCCATCTCGATGATGCTCTGGCGGATGCCGCCCGCGGCGAACTGCTTGCTCGCCCCGCCCGCGAGGCTGTGCAGCCCCGAGGCGATCGCGGACAGGTGCTCGGCGGCGGGACGGTCCAGTCCGCTGGAGGTGGCCATGAGGAGCCCGTCAGTGGACAGGACGATGGCGTGCTGCGTACCGGAGGCACGCGTGAGGAGATCGTCCAGCAACCAGCTGAGCTCTCCGCGGGCGGTACTCGGTGGGGTCATGTCTCTCTTTGCTCTGTCAGTGGTCGTGCGTGACGTGGGACACGCGCACTGCGGGCCGCCGCCGGGGGGCCTTGGGGGAAAGCTCCGAACTCGGCTGCCACCGGTCCCGCATAAGCGTTGCCCAGATGATAGTCATTCGTAACTTATCTGTCCGGCCGCCACGGTGGATTCCGGGTGGGCCGCCCAGACCGTCGAGCCGCGTGACCAGTCGTGATACCTCCGCAAAACGGGCATAGGTGCTGGACCAGCGGCCGGTGCCGGTCATGGGGCTTGCCAACCCGCCGTACGGAGGTTACGGAAGGAGCGGGCCGGGACACGCCGACGAGGTGGGAGGATCGTGCAGACACCGGCCCTACCTGGGCTCTTGAGAACGTGGGGGTGGCAGATGAAGGTGTGGATCGCGGGTGCCGGGTACGGTCGCGGCACCGTCGTCGACGAGAGCGAGGCGCGCATTCCCGTGGTGGACCACGGGATCACGGTGGGTGACGGGGTCTTCGAGACGGTGCGGGCCCGCGGCGGCCGCCCCTTCGCCCTCACCCGCCACCTCAGGCGGCTGGCCCGCTCCGCGGAGGGGCTGGGCATGGCCGAGCCCGACCTGGATCTGATCGCCGACGGCGTCGCCCGCGCGGTGGCGGCCAACCCGGACCTGCCCGACGCCCGCGTGCGCATCACGGTCACCGACGGCGCCGGGCCGCTGGGCTCGGACCGCTCCCCGGGCGAGCAGACCGCCATCGTGGCCCTGGGACCCTTCCCCGGGATCGCCCCGCACGCCGACGTGGCGACGGTTCCCTGGCCGCGCAACGAGTTCGGGGCCCTGGCCGGGCTCAAGACCACCTCCTACGCCGACAACGTGCGCGCCCTGGCCTACGCCAAGCAGCGCGGCGCCGGCGAGGCGCTCTTTCGCAACGTGAGCGGCAACCTGTGCGAGGGCACCGGCAGCAACGTCTTCGTGGTGCTCGACGGCAGGCTGGTCACCCCGCCGCTGTCGGCGGGCCCGCTGGCGGGGATCACCCGCGAACTCGTCCTGGAGTGGTTCGGGGGCGAGGAGGAGGACGTGCCCATGGAGCGCCTCCCCGAGGTGACGGAGGCCTTCCTGACCTCCACCGGGCGCGACGTGCAGGCGATCCTGCACGTGGACGGCCGCACGGTGTCGGCAGAGCCCGGGCCGGTCACCGCCAAGGCCGCGTCGGTCTTCGCGGAGCGCTCCGCGGCCGACATCGACCCCTGACCCCCTCGGCCGGGGGCGGACACGGCTGAGGGGGCGGCGCGTGGTGCGCCGACCCCCTCAGCCGTCGGGAGTGCTCCGCGAAGGGCCCCGGGGCCCGCGGGTCGTCAGGAGTGCAGGTGCTGCTGGATCTCCTCGTCGAGGTTCACGAACTGGCCCTCCTGGCCCGCCGGAACGATCTCGTAGGTCCGGTGGAGGAACTCGGCCAGGGGAGAGACCTGGGTGTCGAACTCGGCCTGACCGAAGGGGGAGGAGAGCGCGATGCTCACACTGCGGTCGCCGTTGTCGTCCTTGGAGGGCCACACGCGGACGTCGCCCTCGCCGACCGGGCGCACGATGCCGACGGTCAGGAGCTCGCGGGCGAAGATCCACTCGACGGGGTTGTCCTCGCCGGTGTGGAAGGCCACCCGTATGGCGTACGGGTCGTCCGCGCTGTAGTCCAGGCGCGCGACCAGGGGAACCGCCGTGCGTTCGGGGACCACGAGCCGCAGGCCCAGCTCGGCGGTGGCAGTGGTGTCGCTACTGTTCATGTTCGCCAAACCTTTTCTCGTCCGGCCTTGCTGTTGCGGCGCGGGTCGGTTGCCGTCTCACGGGCTCCAACGCGGCTTCCCGCGGAACATGACGTGAGTACGGAGGCTTTCTTGGTGGGTGGGACCGGAGGTCTCGCCGCCCGTGCGACGGGCCCGGCGTGCCGCGGTGCGGCGCCACGATCCTTCGTCACTGTAATGACCAGGACAAACCAAAGATTTCCCAATGTTGGGTGTCCCACGTCACGCGGAGGTAATGAAGGGGTGGTGTTCGTCGGGTCCACGGGGGTGGGAACTCCTTATCACTGCGGGGATCGGGGGCGGGTGCGGACACTCCCGCGAACCCCTCGAAAGGTTAAAGTGACCTCCATCACATGGAACGGGGTCCGCCGAGGGCTTCCGTGTGCGTCGAGCACCCCCGAACGTGCGCTAGAGTCTTACTTGTCCGGCCGACAGGGCGGGCAGGCAGGAAGCTCAGGGCGATTAGCTCAGTTGGCTAGAGCGCGTCGTTCACACCGACGAGGTCACTGGTTCGAGTCCAGTATCGCCCACACGGCTCTGAGACGGTCCCACTCGGGGGTAGGTACCCCGGTGGGGCCGTTTTTCGTTCGTGCGGGGCGCTGCCTCTTTCGTGCTGGGTCCCGTCCCGTTCGCGCGGGTGCTCCGGCGGTCCGCGGCCGTGGTCGGCGGGGGCCGGTCGACTCCAGAGGGGCCTAGTCGGACGGGGTGTCCGGCAGCGGGTGTCCGCGCCGCACCGCCCTGCGCTCGCGCAGACGCCGGAAGAACTCATCCTTCAGGCGCATCCCGTACCGCTCGGCGCGGTGGAACCACACCTGGGCGGGCCGCACCACCTTCTGCGCCCACCGGAACTCCGTGCTGAGGATGACCAGCCCCAGGATGACCGAGGCCAGGCCCGGGCCCGGAACGACCATCATGAGCAACCCGGCCAGGATCACGACGACGCCGACGGTCCCCACGAGCACGCTCCAGGGCAGGCGCAGCGCGGGGTGCGTGTGCATGCGACTGCGGAAGAGGCGCAGCCGCGCTCGCATCCGCCGCCACCTGCGCGCGCGGGTGCGGCGGGTGGGGGATGTCTCCGGGGCCGGCTGGTCGTTGGTGGGGCTCGGTGACATGCGCTCACAGTATTCGGTCGAAGCGAGTGGATGCATTCGGGTCGACTGGGGGCGATGGCCAGGGCATCTGTTGATTCTCACCGATCCTGACAGTGGGATCAATGGCCTTTCGTAAGGGTGTGGACAGCCCCACGAAAGGTGACGTTCCATGACAGATCAGCCCCTGTCTGGTCCCCTGCCCCGCCTGTGGGCGGTTCACGCGGGTACGCCCTGAAGAGTCCGAATCCCTGACCGAATCCCCGGCCGGACCCCGGGTCCGCGGCACCGGAACCCCACCGTCCCACCACGTCCGCCGCGCCGCCAGCGTGGTCGCGCGGCCTGTGGACAACCGGGGCGGCCCCGCCCCGGAGCCGCTAGCATCAGGAGGGAGTACACGCCCGGCCGCGCACAGCGGCCGGTCCGCGTTCGACATCATCCACGTCTTCCTAGGAGTCACCGTGTCCGCCGCGCCTGAGCTGCACATCACCCTCGCCGGAACCCCGCGTGCGGTGGCGGCGAACACTACGGCGGGCCAGGCTCTGGAGGCCGACGGCAGGACCGTCATCGCGGCGCTGGTCAACGGCGAACCGCGCGACCTCGCCCGGGAGCTGCACGAGGGCGACACCGTCGAGCCGATCGCCATCGACTCCGAGGAGGGGCGGGCGATCCTGCGCCACTCCACCGCGCACGTGCTGGCCCAGGCCGTCCAGGAGCTCTTCCCCGAGGCCAAGCTGGGCATCGGCCCGCCCGTGGAGAACGGCTTCTACTACGACTTCGACGTCGCCGAGCCCTTCACCCCCGCCGACCTGAAGAGCATCGAGAAGAAGATGCAGCAGATCGTCAAGCAGGGGCAGCGCTTCGACCGCCGCGTCGTCTCGGACGAGGAGGCCCGCGCCGAGTTGGCCACCGAGCCCTACAAGCTGGAGCTGATCGGGCTCAAGGGCGGCGCCACCGAGGCCGCCGAGGGCGCCGGTGTGGAGGTGGGCGCCGGTGAGCTCACCATCTACGACAACGTCCACCCGCGCACCGGCGAGCTGTGCTGGAAGGACCTGTGCCGCGGGCCGCACCTGCCCACCACCCGCGTCATCCCGGCGTTCAAGCTCATGCGCACCGCCGCCGCCTACTGGCGCGGCAAGGAGACCAACCCGCAGCTGCAGCGCGTCTACGGCACCGCCTGGGAGAGCAAGGAGGCCCTCAAGGACCACCTGACCTTCCTGGAGGAGGCGGAGAAGCGCGACCACCGCAAGCTCGGCTCCGAGCTGGACCTGTTCTCCATCCCGGACGAGATCGGCTCGGGCCTGGCGGTCTTCCACCCCAAGGGCGGCACGGTCCGCCGGGTCATGGAGGACTACTCGCGGCGGCGGCACGAGGAGGACGGCTACGAGTTCGTCTACACCCCGCACGCCACCAAGGGCACCCTGTTCGAGAAGTCGGGGCACCTGGACTGGTACGCGGACGGGATGTACCCCCCCATGCAGCTCGACGGCGGCCAGGACTACTACCTCAAGCCGATGAACTGCCCGATGCACCACCTGATCTTCGACGCGCGCGGGCGCTCCTACCGTGAGCTGCCGCTGCGCCTGTTCGAGTTCGGCACCGTGTACCGGTACGAGAAGTCGGGCGTGGTGCACGGCCTGACCCGCGCCCGCGGCTTCACCCAGGACGACTCCCACATCTACTGCACCAAGGAGCAGATGGCGGACGAGCTCGACTCGCTGCTGACCTTCGTGCTCGACCTGCTGCGCGACTACGGCCTGGACGACTTCTACCTGGAGCTGTCCACCAAGGACCCGGAGAAGTACGTCGGTACCGACGAGGTCTGGGAGGAGGCCACCGAGATCCTGCGCGAGGCCGCGCAGAAGCAGGGACTGGAGCTGGTCCTGGACCCGGCGGGCGCCGCCTTCTACGGCCCCAAGATCTCGGTGCAGGCCAAGGACGCCATCGGCCGCACCTGGCAGATGTCCACCATCCAGGTGGACTTCAACATGCCCGAACGCTTCGACCTGGAGTACACCGCGGCCGACGGCTCGCGCCAGCGTCCGGTGGTGATCCACCGCGCCCTGTTCGGCTCCATCGAGCGCTTCTTCGCCGTCCTGCTGGAGCACTACGCGGGCGCGTTCCCGGCCTGGCTGGCGCCGGTGCAGGCGGTCGGCATCCCCATCGCCGACGAGCACGTGCCCTACCTGCGCGAGCTCGCCGCCAGGCTGCGCGCGGAGGGCATCCGCGTCGAGGTGGACGCCAGCGACGACCGCATGCAGAAGAAGATCCGCAACGCCCAGAAGCAGAAGGTGCCCTTCATGCTGCTGGCCGGTGACGAGGACGTCAGCAAGAACGCGGTGTCCTTCCGCTACCGGGACGGCTCGCAGAACAACGGCGTGCCGCTGGACGAGGCGGTGGCCGAGATCGTCGCCGCCGTCCGCGAGCGTCGCTGACGCCCGAAGCGCACGCGAGAGGAGCGCCCATCCGGGATGACCGGGTGGGCGCTCCGCCGTCTCGGGTCAGCGCCGCTCGCCGGGCGCCTGGAACTCCTCCTCGTCGCGGAACAGGTCCGCACGGGAGATGCGCGCGGTCGCGTTGGGGTCCGGGGCGGTCGTCTCCTCCTCGTCGTCGCGGAACAGGTCCGCGCGCGAGATGCGGTGCGTCGCGTTGGGGTCACTCATGAGGGCGGTACTCCTTGTTGCTACGGGGGCAAGGCGAATTTTATCCGCCTCACGGGCGGGTCCGGGTGCCCGGACGTGCGCGTGAGGCCGCTCAGCGGCCGGGGGCGCGCCGTTTCCAGGCCTCGGCGGGGATCCGCTCCACGAGGGCGATCAGGTAGTCGGCGGCGGTCACGGCCCGGTCGGGATCCAGCCGCATGGCCGCCCACGTGAGGACGTAGTCCCCGCTGAAGCGTACGGGAAGGGAACGGGACCTGGGATCGGTCAGCAGCCACTTGGTGACCACGTTGTCGAGCACGGCCCCGGTGAACGCGGGATCGTTGCCCGTCGCGTGGAAGGCGCCGGCGAAGTCGTCGTCGGAGGCGTCCGGGTCCCACCTGCGCAGTATCTGTAGTTCGGCGTTGGGTCCGGGGGTGCGCACGGCCACCACGCGGTGGACGCGGCGGATCCGCTCCGTGCCCCTGCCCGCCGTGTGGGTCTGCTCGAAGGCGACGACCAGGTGCTGGCCCCGGCGGCCGGTGAGCACGTGCTGTGCGCGCGGGTGCGGCCCGAGGGCGGCACGGGGGAGTACGGCGTCCCCCAACGGGCTGGGGAGCTGTTCGGTGTAGGTCCACCCGCGTTCACGCGCCCATCCGCGCAGCTCGGTGGAGCGTTCCTTGCGGAAGTGCGCGGCGACCGCGATCGTGCCGGCCGACATGACGACGGCGACCAGCGCGATCACAGACAGGGCGCCTTCCATGTCTCCTCCGGCTGGGGGATGTGAGGTGGCCGTGGGCCGCGAAGAGCCCATCCTGAGCTGGCCGGGTCGGGAAAGTCGGGGACCCGCGCTGGCCGTACGGATCCATTCTGTGTTGATTTCGGGTGCTTGTCACCCCTTGTTGTTGTTTCGCGGTGACGCTGGGGGTTCGCGGCCTCGCGGTGTCCGCCCACGGTCTACCCCGAACGGACGCGGCGCCACCGTCACCGTGCGTCCCCGTCCGGTCACCACCTGCGCGAACGCCTTCCTCCGCGCGGCTCGGGGACCCTCCTTCGCCTGCCGCGCGGCCCTTCCCGCCCCCCGCGGCCCCGACGGTGCGCGGTCATGCGGCGCACACGGAGGGTGAGGGATGTCCGGAACCGGCCACCGTTCGCCCCGTCCGTGCCGCGACCGCCCCTCGCGGGCCGATCGCGGCCGCGGCGCTCCCGGGGACCGCCTAGGCGGGCAGGCCCAGCTCGCGGGCGATGAGCATCTTCTGCACCTCGCTGGTGCCCTCGCCCACCTCCAGGATCTTGGCGTCCCGGTAGAAGCGGCCCACGGGGTAGTCGTTCATGAACCCGTACCCGCCGAACACCTGTGTGGCGTCCCGCGCGTTGTCCATGGCCGCGTTGGAGGCCACCAGCTTGGCGACCGCCGCCTCCTTCTTGAAGGGCTCACCCGCCAGCATGCGCGAGGCCGCGTCGTAGTAGGCCAGCCGCGCGGTGTGCGCACGCGCCTCCATCTCCGCGATCTTGAACTGGATCGCCTGGTAGGTGCCGATCGCGCTGCCGAAGGCGTGCCGCTCGTGGGCGTAGCGCACGCTCTCGTCCACGCAGCCCTGCGCCAGGCCCACCGACAGCGCCGCGATGGCGATGCGGCCCTCGTCCAGGATCCGCAGGAACTGGGCGTACCCGCGCCCGCGCTCACCGACCAGGTTCGCCTCGGGCACCCGGCAGTCCTCGAAGACCAGCTCGTTGGTGTCGGAGGCGTTCCACCCCACCTTGGAGTACTTCTGGCCCACGGAGAAGCCCGGCGTGCCCGCGGGCACCAGGATCGAGGAGATCTCCGGCCGCCCGTCCTCCCGGCGCCCGGTCACGGCGGTGACGGTCACCAGCGCGGTGATGTCGGTGCCCGAGTTGGTGATGAAGGACTTGGTCCCGTCGACCACCCACTGGCCGTCCTCCAGGCGGGCCGTGGTCCTGGTGGCGCCCGCGTCGGACCCGCCGCCGGGCTCGGTGAGCCCGAACGCGCCCAGCGCCTCACCCGAGGTCAGCCGCGGCAGGTACGCCTTCTTCTGGTCCTCGGTGCCGAACCGGAAGATCGGCATCGCGCCCAGCGACACCCCGGCCTCCAGGGTGATCGCCACCGAGGAGTCCACCCGGGCCAACTCCTCCAGGGCCAGGCACAGGGCGAAGTAGTCGCCGCCCATGCCCCCGTGCTCCTCGGGGAAGGGCAGCCCGAACAGGCCCATCCGGCCCATCTTGGCGACGATCTCGTACGGGAAGGCCTCCCGCTCGTAGTAGTCGCCGATGACCGGGGCGACCTCTTCGCGGGCGAACTCCTCCACGGCGGCCCGCAGGTCGGCGTGCTCGGTCGAGAGCTGGTGACGGTTCATGCGTGCGACTCCTCGCTGGTGGCGGGGGAGGGCGCGTCCGACGGGGTGTCGGCGGACGCGTTCGGAACGGGTTCGACGGTGACCAGGACGGCGTCCATGGGCACGGACGCGCCGGGGCGCACCGCCACGGCCGCGACGGTCCCGTCGACGGGTGAGGTGACGGAGTGCTCCATCTTCATGGCCTCCACGACGGCGAGCGGGGTCCCCGCGCTCACCGTCTGCCCCACCCGCACGGCGACGGAGAGCACCGTGCCGGGCATGGGGCTGCGCACGGTCCCGTCGGCGGCGGCGTCGTCCTCGCGCAGCGCGGCCGCGACGGGCTCCTCGTGCAGGCTCCAGGCGGCGCCGCCCGAGCCCAGCCAGCGGTGCGCGGTGCCGGGGTCGTCGGCGCGCGCGTAGGTGCGGGTGGCGTAGCCGTCGGTGACGGTGAGCCGGGTGCCGTCGGCGGAGCGCCGGGCCCCGAACGCGACGGGTTCCCCCTCCGCCACGCTCACCAGGTAGCGCCCGGGCTCCCCGTCGCGGCGCACCCGGACCGCGACGGCCTCGCGCCCGGAGAGCCGCAGCCGCCACGGGGTCCAGGCGGGGCCGCCCATCCGCCAGCCGTCCGGCACGGCGAAGCGGTCGGCGCCCGGCTCCGTCTCCAGGTCGAGCTGGTGGTCCAGGGCCGCGGCCGCGTACACCTCGTCGAGCGTCCGCTCGGGAGCCGGTGCGGGCGGGTCGGAGGCGATGAGGTCGGTGCTCAGGTCCCCGGCGACCACACGCGGGTGGCGCAGCAGCCGGCGCAGGTAGGCGGTGTTGGTCACGCAGCCCAACAGCTGGTAGGAGGCCAGCGCGGAGTCCATCCTGTTCAGGGCCTCGGCGCGGTCCGCGCCCCAGGTGATCACCTTGGCGAGCATCGGGTCGAAGTCCGAGGTGATCCGCCCTCCCTCGGCGATGCCCGAGTCCACCCGGACCTCGTGCCCCCGGGGTTCGGCGAGGGACAGGATCGGCCCGCCGGTGGGCAGGAACCCGCGGTCGGCGTCCTCGGCGTAGATCCGCGACTCCACGGCGTGCCCGACCCAGGACACGTCGGACTGGGCGAAGGGCAGCTCCTCCCCGTAGGCCACCCGCACCTGGAGTTCCACCAGGTCCACGCCGCGCTCGCCGCGCACCGCGACGACCTCCTCGGTGACCGGGTGCTCGACCTGCAGGCGGGTGTTCATCTCCAGGAACGAGAACGACAGGTCGCCGCCCCGCCCCGCCTCGGCGATGAACTCCACCGTGCCCGCTCCCACGTACCCGCACGAGCGGGCGGCGGCCACGGCGGCCTCGCCCATGGTGGCGCGCTGGGTGTCGGTGAGCAGCGGGGAGGGCGCCTCCTCCACCACCTTCTGGTGGCGGCGCTGGAGGCTGCACTCGCGCTCGCCCAGGTGCAGGACGTTGCCGTGGGCGTCGGCCATGACCTGCACCTCGATGTGGCGGGGCCGCTCCACCAGCCGCTCCACCAGCAGGGTGGAGTCGCCGAAGGAGGCCAGGGCCTCGCGCCGGGCGGCGGCGGCACCGGCTACCAGGTCGTCGGGGGAGTGCACGGACCGCATGCCCTTGCCGCCGCCCCCGGCGGAGGGCTTGATGAGCAGCGGGTAGCCGGTCTCCTCGGCCGCGCGCAGGAGTTCGTCGTCGCCCAGGGGCCGCCCGGGCTTCTCGGTGAACCCGCCCAGGACGGGCACGCCCGCGGCGGCCACGGTGTCCTTCGCGCGGATCTTGTCGCCCATGGCCTCGATCGCCGAGGCAGGGGGGCCCACGAAGACCAGTCCGGCGTCGGTGCAGGCGCGCGCGAAGCCGGCGTTCTCGGACAGGAAGCCGTAGCCGGGGTGCACGCCGGTGGCGCCGCAGTCCAGGGCCAGGGCGACGATCGCCTCGGCGTCCAGGTAGTGCTCCACCCGCAGCGCCAGGTCGGCGGCGAGGGTGTGCGGGGCGTTCGCGTCGGCGTCGGTGTACACGGTGGCCGGGCTGATGCCCATGCGGCGCAGGGTGCGCATGACGCGCAGCGCGATCTCGCCCCGGTTGGCGACCATGATGCGCGCGGGCCCGCGGACGCCCGGGTTGGTGCGTGGCGTTGTGGTCAAGGGTTCCTCACATCCGGAAGACGCCGTAGCCCACCGGCTCCAGCGGGGCGTGGCGGGCGGCGGACAGGGCCATGGCGAGCACGTCGCGGGTGTCGGCGGGGTCGATGACGCCGTCGTCCCACAACCGCGCGGTGGAGTAGTACGGGCTGCCCTGCTCCTCGTACTGGTCGCGCACGGGCGCCTTGAAGGCCTCCTCGTCCTCGGCGGACCACTCCTGCCCGCGCGCGGCCATCTGGTCGCGGCGGACGGTGGAGAGCACCGAGGCGGCCTGTTCCCCGCCCATCACCGAGATGCGCGCGTTGGGCCACATCCACAGGAACCGGGGCGAGTAGGCCCGCCCGCACATGCTGTAGTTGCCCGCGCCGAAGGACCCGCCCACGACCACGGTGAACTTGGGGACGCGGGCGCAGGCCACGGCGGTGACCATCTTCGCCCCGTGTTTGGCGATACCGCCCGCCTCGTAGTCCCGTCCGACCATGAACCCGGAGATGTTCTGGAGGAAGACCAGCGGCACGCCGCGCCGGTCGCACAACTCGATGAAGTGGGCGCCCTTGAGCGCGGACTCGGCGAACAGGATGCCGTTGTTGGCGACGATCCCGACCGGGTGGCCGTGCAGGTGCGCGAACCCGGTGACCAGGGTCGTGCCGTACTCGGCCTTGAACTCGGTGAACTCGCTGCCGTCCACGATCCGGCCGATGACCTCGCGCACGTCGTAGGGGGTGCGCGTGTCGGCGGGCACCACCCCGTACAGCTCCCCGGGGTCCAGCGCCGGGGGACGGGGCTCGCGCACCTCCCACGCGGGCGGTCCGGGCGGGCCGAGGGTGTCGGCGATGCGCCGGACGAGGGTGAGGGCGTGCGCATCGTCGTCGGCCAGGTGGTCGGTGACCCCCGACACCCGCGAGTGCAGGTCGCCGCCGCCCAGCTCCTCGGCGGTGACGACCTCGCCGGTGGCCGCCTTGACCAGCGGCGGGCCGCCCAGGAAGATCGTGCCCTGCTCGCGCACGATGACCGCCTCGTCGCTCATCGCCGGGACGTAGGCGCCGCCCGCCGTGCACGAGCCCAGCACCGCGGCGATCTGCGGGATGCCCATCCGCGACATCGTGGCCTGGTTGTAGAAGATCCGGCCGAAGTGCTCGCGGTCGGGGAAGACGTCGTCCTGCATGGGCAGGAACGCGCCCCCGGAGTCGGCGAGGTAGACGCACGGAAGCCGGTTGTGCAGCGCCACCTCCTGGGCGCGCAGGTGCTTCTTGACGGTCATGGGGTAGTAGCTGCCGCCCTTGACCGTGGCGTCGTTGGCGACCACGACCGTCGGGCGGCCCATGACCCGGCCCACGCCCGCGATCATCCCGGCGCCGGGGGCGTCCTGTCCGTCCGCGCCGTAGAGCCCGTACGCGGCCAGGGGGGCGATCTCCAGGAAGGGGGAGCCGGGGTCCAGGAGGAGGTCCACGCGGTCGCGCGGCAGGAGTTTGCCCCGCTCGACGTGCCGTGTCCGGGTCCTCTCCGGGCCGCCCAGGGCCGCGGTGGCGATCCGCTCGCGCAGCTCCAGGGCGAGGGCGCGGTTCGCCGCGTCGTTGGCGGCGAACGCGGGCCCGGCGGTGTCCACCGCCGTGCCGAGCACAGGTGCCCTGCTCATGGTGTCCTCTCGTGGAGGGGTGTTAATGCTCACTAACATCTGGGATGTTAGTGACTACTAACATGGGTGTCCAGGGCCCGGAGCGGCACCGGGGGAGGGGAGGAGACCGGATGGGGGCCAGACCCGCGGGCGAGCGGCGCACGGCGCTCCTGGGCGCGGCGGCGCGGCTCTTCGCCGAGCACGGTTACCGGGGGGTGTCCATCGACGACCTCGGCCGCGCCGTCGGCACGACAGGGCCCGCCCTGTACCGCCACTTCCGCGGCAAGCAGGCGCTGCTCGGCGCGGTGCTGGTGGACATCAGCGAACGCCTGGCGCGCCAGGGCGGCGAGCTGGTGGCGAGGGCGTCGGGCGCCGAGGAGGCGCTGGAGGCCCTGCTGCGCGGGCACATCGCCTTCGCCCTGGACGAGCCCGACCTGATCACGGTGCACGACCGGGAGCTGGGCAACCTCACCGACGCCGACCGGCGCCGGGTGCGCCGCCTCCAGCGCGGCTACGTCGAGCAGTGGGTGGGGGTGCTCGGCGAGCTGCGCCCCGACGCCTCGGCCACCGTCCTGCGCGCCGCCGTGCACGCCGTGTTCGGGCTCCTCAACTCCACCCCGCACAGCCGGGGCGAGCTGTCGCGGCGGCACATGGCGCGGCTGCTGCTGGAGATGGGCCGGGCCGCCCTGACGGTCCCCGCCGCCGAGCCCGACTGAGCGTTCGCCCCGAGCCGGTTCCGGCCGCCGTTCCCCCGTACCCGCGTGCTCCTCCGGTACCGGGCGCTCCCGCCCGCCGTGCCCCGACGGCCCATCCCGGGATTTGGCGCCGGTCATGCCCTGCGCTGACCCGCCGCCGGGTAGACAGGGCGCCAGGCACCGGAGAGGAGGAGCGCCATGAACGTGGTGAGCAGGGGTTTCCAGGGGCGCAGGGGAGGCGACCCCTCGCGTGTGCCCCCGGGGCAGTACGAGACCCACGACTTCCCCGTCCTGTCGGCCGGTCCCACACCGCACGTGGACACGGCCGAATGGACCTTCGCGATCGCCGACGAGGCGGGCGGCACGCGTTCCTGGACGTGGGACGAGTTCCTGGACCTGCCCCAGGAACGGCTCCGCGTGGACATCCACTGCGTCACCCGCTGGTCCAAGCTGGACACCGACTGGGCGGGCGTCAGCGTGGACACCCTCCTGGAGGACGTGGAGACCGCGGCCGAGTACGCCCTGGCGGTCAGCCACGGCGGCTACACCGCCAACCTGCCGCTCCAGGACCTCACCGACGGCCGGGCCTGGGTGGTGCACAGCTTCGGCGGGGAACCGCTGGCCCCCGAGCACGGCGGGCCCGCCCGGCTGCTGGTCCCGCACCTGTACTTCTGGAAGTCGGCCAAGTGGGTGCGCGGGCTGCGGCTGCTCGACGAGGACGAGCCCGGGTTCTGGGAGCAGGCCGGGTACCACGACTACGGCGACCCGTGGCGCGAACAGCGCTACCAGGGCGACTGATGGCGGCCTGGCGGCCCGCCGAACTGGTGGCCGACCGGTGGGAGACCGCGAGCGCCAGGACCCTGGTCCTGGAGGTGCCGGGGTGGCCCGGGCACCGGCCGGGCCAGCACGTGGACGTGCGCCTGACCGCCGAGGACGGCTACACCGCCCAGCGCGGCTACTCGATCGCCTCGGCCGCGGACGGCGAGCGCGTCGAGCTGACCGTGCAGCGGGTGGAGGGCGGGGAGGTCTCCCCCTACCTGGTGGACGTGTTCGCGCCGGGCGACCGGGTGGAGGTCCGCGGTCCGCTGGGCGGCTGGTTCGTGTGGGACGCCGCGTCGCCCGACCCGGTGGTCCTGGTGGGCGGCGGCTCGGGCGTGGTCCCGCTGATGGCGATGGTGCGCGAGCGGCGCCGGACGGGCGGCCGGGCCCTGTTCCGGGTGCTGTACTCGCTGCGCACCCCCGAGGACCGTTACTACCGGGGGGAGCTGGGCGCGCACCGGCCGGGCGACGGAGGGGTCGACGTGTTCCTGGCCTACACGCGCCGCGCGCCCGAGGGCGCGGTCCGGGGGCCGGGACGGCTGGGCGTGGCCGAACTCAACACCCACGGCTTCCCCGCCGAGTTCGCGCCGGTGTGCTTCGTGTGCGGGCCCACCGGCTTCGTGGAGACGGTGGCCGACGCCCTGGTGGCGCTGGGGCACGACCCCCGGCGGGTGCGTACCGAGCGTTTCGGCTCGGGTGGAGGTGGCGGATGAGGGAACCGGAGCACATGGACGCCAACGTGCTGGCCGGACCGCTGTCGGAGATCATGTCCGTGGACCTGACCTCGGCCGAGCGCCGCTGCTCGGTGTGCGGGGCGTGCGGGACCTTCGCCGAGCTGTACGTGACGACGGACGGGCCCGGCCTGGTGGCGAGCTGCCCGCGGTGCCGGACCCTGGTCCTGCGGCTGGTGCGCACCCCCGACAGCGTGTGGCTGGACCTGGGCGGCACCGGGGTCGTCCGGATCCGGCTCGGGCTCTGACGGGGTCCGGGGCGGGCCCCGCGGCCCGCCCCGGCACCACGTCCGCGCCCTACACGCCGCCCGTGGCGCCGCCCGTGTCCGGGCTCTGCTCCGCCGGAGCCGCGGGGGCCTCCTGCGCGGGGGCCTCCTCGGCCGGAGCCTCAGGGGCCTCCTCGGCGGGGGCCTCCGGGTCCTCGTTGACCACCGGCGGCTTGGAGTCCTCCCCGAAGACGCCGTCGAAGAGGAAACCGAGCACCCCTCCGGGGCGCGAGTCGTCCTGGTCCGCGGTGGCGGCCACGGCGGCCCCCGTCCCGGCAACGCTCAGTCCGGCGGCCAGCACCGTCGCGGCGGTGATCCTGGTGAACGCACGCATACGCGCTCACGACTCCCTTCGTGTCGGGTGTCAATGCATGACGTGATTATCTTGTTACAGAAAGTCACGGAAATCACGAACTCCCCCCGCACGGGTGTTTCGGACCGGCTCGGGGAGCCGCCCCGGCCCTCCCCAGGGGCCGCCAACGGCGGGCAAAGTCCCCGGCAGGTCACGGGTGGCGGCTCCCGGATCCGCCGACCCGGCCATACATTGGCCGCGGTCTTGTGGGTAGTGCTGCGTCCAACGGCCCAACGGCCCAACGGACGCACTCAGCCGTCCCGCCCCACGACACGTCAGAAGGAGCGCTGTCTATGTCTCGGCCTCGTATCGTGGTGGTCGGCGCGGGTTTCGGTGGTCTCCACACCCTGCGCCACCTCGAACGCCGCATCCCGGCGGGGGCGGCGGACATCGCCCTCGTCGCGCCGCACGACTACATGCTCTACAGCCCCCTGCTGCCGCAGGTGGCCTCCGGACTGCTCACGCCGCAGTCGGTCGCCATGTCGGTGCACCGGCTGACCCGGCAGACCCGGTTCGTCCCCGGGCACGCCGTCGGCGTGGATCCGGGGGACCGCGTGGTCGTCGTACGGCGCCCCACCGGCGAACTCGCCCCGGTCCGCTACGACCGCCTGGTCCTGGCGCCCGGCGGGGTCACCCGCGCCTTCGACATCCCCGGTCTGGCCGAGCACGCCTACGGCGCCAAGACGCTGGCCGAGGCGGTGCTCCTGCGCGACCACGTCCTGGCCCAGCTGGAGCTGGCCAACGACAGCCGCGACCCGGCCGAGCGCGAGGAGCGCTGCCGCTTCGTCGTCGTCGGCGGCGGCTACACCGGCGTCGAGACCGCGGCCTCGCTCATGCGCCTGTGCCAGGAGGCGGCCAAGCGCTATCCGGACCTGCGCTCGGTGATCCGCTGGCACCTGGTGGACATCGCGCCCAAGGTGCTGCCCGAACTCGGCGACCGCCTCGGCCGCAAGGCGCTCGACCTGCTGCGCTCCATCGGCGTCGAGGTCAAGCTCAAGGTGAGCGTGCGCGAGGTGACCGACGACAAGGTGGTGCTCACCGACGGTCGCGCCCTGCCCTGCCGCACCCTCATCTGGACGGCGGGAGTCTCACCCAGCCCGCTCATGGCGACCCTGGACAAGCCCACCCAGAAGGGGCGCCTGGAGGTCGGCGCCGACCTGCGGGTCCCCGGCCTCGACGACGTCTTCGCCGTCGGCGACGCCGCGGCGGTGCCCAACCTCTCGCACGAGGACAGCGACTACTGCCCGCCGACCGCCCAGTACGCCACGCGCCAGGCGGCCACCGTCGCCGACAACGTCGTCTCGTCCGTCCTGGGACGCCCGATGAAGGAGTTCCGGCACCGGGACATGGGGCTGGTCGTGGACCTGAGCGGCAACGACGCGCTCGCGCGCGTCATGCAGCTGGAACTGAGCGGGCTGCCCGCGCTGGGCGTCACCCGCGGGTACCACCTGATGGCGGTGCCCTCCGCGACCGCGCGGGCGCGCATCCTGGCCAACTGGGGGATCCGCAAGGCCACCGGCGGCGACACCTCGCGCCTGGGGTTCGCCGACGGCGGGCGCCCGTCCTCGTTCGTGGCCAACGAGTCGGTCGACTACCTGGACGCGGAGGGCTCCCGCCGGGAGGGCGCGCGCCTGCTGGAGAACCTGCACGCGCGCTACGGCGTGCACTGACCGGGAGCCGTCCGGGCTCCGCCGGAGTCCGGACCGCAGAGCCCCGCCGACCGGCCGCGGCGCCCCGCCGCGGCCGGTCGGGCGCGGGCGCGGGGGCGACGGGGTCAGGAACGGACCAGGCGGGCGATCGCCTCTGAGGCCTCGCGGACCTTCTCGTCCGCCTCCTCGCCGCCGTTGGCCACCGCGTTGGACACGCAGTGCTTGAGGTGCTCGTCGAGCATGGACAGCGCGAAGGACCGCAGTGCCTTGTTGGCCGCCGACGTCTGGGTCAGGATGTCGATGCAGTACTGGTCGTCCTCGACCATCCGCTGCAACCCGCGGATCTGGCCCTCGATACGGCGCAGCCGGTTGATGTGACTCTGCTTGTCGTTACTGTAACCGTGGGTCGCAGCCATGCTCCCGCTTCCGTGTCGTTCCTGCTCAGGTGCCATTACCATACCCCCTCGTGGTATCCAACGGCGGGGGTCGGGAACGCATTCCGCCGGTGCGCCCCCCGCGGGCGCGCGCCGCACCGCCGACGCGGTCGTAGTAGGAGTTTCCCAGACGAACGGGGACCGGTCGCCCCGCCCGGAGGCGCGCGCGTGCCGTGCGCGGGGACCGTCACCGCGCGTAAACGTCCGGTCCGCTCTGGGCAACGCGGGGGTGGTGGCCCTTGCCCGCGGCCCCGACCCGAACCGACCATGGCGGTATGACTGACAGCGCCGAGAACGACATCATGGCCACCATCCGGGGACTGATCGACGAGGAGCACGCGCTCCGCTCCACCGCCGGGGGACTGGACCCGCGGGAGCGCGCCCGCGTCAAGCAGGTCGAGGAGGCGCTCGACCAGTGCTGGGACCTGCTCCGCCAGCGCAGGGCCCGCGAAGAGTTCGACCAGGACCCCGACGAGGCCGAGCCGCGCCCGGTCTCCGAGGTCGAGAACTACCGGCAGTAGGGGGGCCGAACCGAAAACCCCGCGTGCTCCGCGAGCGTCAACACGGGTACAGCGGTGCCGGGCGGTGACCGCATGACCGCACGGCGCCCCACGCCGGGAGCACAGAAGGAAGCGCATGCTCACCACACTGACCGGGTTGGGCCTGGCCTCCGCGGCCGGGCTCAACGCCTACATCCCCCTCCTCCTCGTCGGACTGCTCGCACGCTTCACCGACCTGGTCCCGCTGGGAGAGTCCTGGCAGTGGATCGAGCACCCCGTCACCCTCGTGGTCCTCACCGTGCTGCTGGTCGTGGAGTTCGCGGCGGACAAGATCCCCGCGGTCGACAGCTTCAACGACGTCCTCCAGACCGTGGTGCGGCCCACCTCCGGCGGCATCACCTTCGGCGCGGGGGCCTCCGCGGTGGAGCTCGGCGAGATCACCGGGGCCGCCTCCGGCGCCGCCGCGGGCGGGGACGGGGTCTCCTGGTGGGCGGTGGTCGCGGGCGTGGTCGTCTCCCTGGCCTTCCACGCGGTCAAGTCCCTGGCCCGGCCGGTGGCCAACTCCGTCTCCCTCGGGTGCGCGGCCCCGGTCACCTCCTTCCTGGAGGACGTCGTCAGCTTCGTCACCTCGCTGCTGGCCCTCCTGGTGCCCGTCCTCGTCCTCGTCGTGTTCCCGCTCATGGTGGCGGCGGGCGTGTGGGCGGCCCGGCGCGGGCGGCGGCTGCGCCGGGAACGCCGCGAGGCGCGGGGAACCGGGCCGCAGGACGCGGACGCGGGCGCGCGGACCGGCGCGGAGGGCGCGAACCCGGCGGGGGAGTCCCACCCCGGGTGAGGGGCCCGGCGTGCGCGGGGGGCCGGGCAGGGGTGGCGCACGACGCATTCCCCGACCGGGGCCGGTGCCCGTAAAGTGCGGTCAATGGCTGAGACGACTTTCGACCGACACGACAGCACCCACATCGTCTGGGACTGGAACGGCACCCTCCTCAACGACAACCACGCCAACCTCGCCGCGGTGAACGCCGTGTGCGAGCTGTTCGGCCGCGACCCCGTGGAGCTGGACCACTGGCGCTCCGTCTTCCGCCGCCCCCTCATCCCCTGCTACGAGGAGCTCCTCGGCCGGGCCTTCGAGGAGGGCGAGTGGGAGCGGGCGGAGCGGCACTACGACAGCAGCTACCAGGAGCTGCTGCCCTCCTGCGAACTCACCGCGGGCGTCCCCGACGTCCTCCGGGAGTGGACCCGCGGCGGCGGCACCCAGTCCCTGCTGTCCATGGCCTCCCACGACCACCTGGTGCCCCTCATCGAGGAGCGCGGCCTGACCGGGCACTTCACCCGGGTGGACGGCCGCCAGTTCCAGACCGAGGACGACTCCAAGGCCGAGCACCTGGTGCGCCACCTCGAACACCAGGGCATCGACCCGGCCCGGGTCGTGCTGATCGGCGACATCGACGACGACGCCCGCGCCGCCCGCGAGGCCGGGGCCCGCTCCATCCTCGTCACCAGCGGCCTGATGTCCCGCGCCCGCCTGGAGGCCACCGGCTCCCCGGTGGTCGACTCCCCGGCGGCCGCGGTGGCCGCGCTGCGCGGCGCCTGAGGCGACCGCCGGGCCCGGGCCCCGCGCGCCCGGAGCCCGGAGCACCGCGCCCGCGCGGGCCCCGCAAAGGTCCGGTCACCGGCTCTCCCGCCCGCCTCCGGCCCCTGTCAACGGTGACCGCCCACGCCCGCGCGACCGCCCGCCAGTGGGTTCCACACACCGGTTCCCTCCCAGCGGTGACCTGCGCACTCGACCCGCATCCCGGCCCCCGTCACCCCGGGGGCCGGGCCGGCGCCGCCGTCATGGGGTGTTGTTAGATGGGTCTCACAGCAACACGCGGTCGGCAACACGCCGTGCGGAACACAGTGCGAATGGGAAGGCGGGCCAATGACGGAGAACAGCGTGCCCCGGGTGCTCTGGAAGCCCGACGAGGAGAGGGCCGCGTCCTCCAACATCGTCGCGTTCGCCCGATGGGCCGAGCGCGAGAAGGGGGTCCGGGCCTTCGGCGACGCCTCCGCCGCGTCCTTCGACTACGACTCCCTGTGGCGCTGGTCGGTCACCGACGTCGACGGCTTCTGGGAGTCGGTCTGGGAGTACTACGGCGTGCGCTCCGAGACCCCCTACGAGCGGGTCCTGGGCGAGCGCACCATGCCCGGAGCCGAGTGGTTCCCCGGGGCCACCCTCAACTACGCCCGGCACGTCTTCGAGGGCCGCGACGACGACCGCGTCGCCATCCGCCACGCCACCGAACTGCGCGGACTCGGCGAGTGGACCTGGGGCGACCTGCGCCGCCGCACCGCCGCCATCGCCGCCGGCCTGCGCGGACTGGGCGTGGGTCCCGGCGACCGCGTCGTGGCCTACCTGCCCAACCTGCCCGAGACCGTCGCCGCCTTCTACGCCGCGGCCTCCCTGGGCGCGGTGTGGTCCTCCTGCTCCCCGGACTTCGGCGTGCGCAGCGTCATCGACCGCTTCGCCCAGATCGAACCCAAGGTCCTGCTCGCCGTGGACGGCTACCGCTACGGGGGCAAGGACTTCGACCGCCGCCCCGTCGTGGAGGAGCTGCGCGCGGCCCTGCCCACCGTCGAGCACACCGTCCTCCTGGACTACCTCCACCCCGGAGAGTTCCTCGACGGCACCCTGCCCTGGGGTCGTCTGGAGGAGTCCGGGGCAGGGGCCGAGCTGGAGTTCGCGTCCGTCCCCTTCGACCACCCCCTGTGGGTGCTCTACTCCTCCGGAACCACCGGCCTGCCCAAGGCCATCGTCCACGGGCACGGCGGCATCCTGCTCGAACAGCTCAAGAACCTCCACCTGCACCTGGACGCCCAGGAGCACGACCGGGTGTTCTGGTTCACCACCACCGGCTGGATGATGTGGAACTTCCTGGTCAGCGTGCTGCTGACGAAGGCCTCCATCGTCCTGTACGACGGCAGCCCCGCCCACCCGTCGCCCTCCACCACCCTCAACGTACGGCCTTCGGCCGCAGCAACTCCCCAGCCCGACCTGGGCGCCCTGTGGGACCTGGCCGCCGAGGCCGGGGTCACCGTCTTCGGCACCAGCGCCGGGTTCCTCTCCTCCTGCATGAAGGAGGGCGTCCACCCCCGCCGGGGCCGCGACCTGTCCGCGCTCAAGGCCATCGGCTCCACCGGCTCGCCGCTCAGCCCCGAGGCCTTCTCCTGGGTCTACGAGGAGTTCGGCGAGGACCTGTGGCTGTTCTCCACCTCCGGCGGCACCGACGTGTGCAGCTGCCTGGTCGGCGGCACCCCGACCCTGCCCGTCCACGAGGGCGAGATCCAGTCCCGGGCCCTGGGCATGGCCGTGGCCTCCTGGGACCCCGACGGCAAGGAGCTGGTCAACGAGGTCGGCGAACTCGTCGTCACCGAGCCCGCCCCGTCCATGCCGCTGTTCCTGTGGGGCGACGACAGCGGCGAGCGGCTGCGCGAGAGCTACTTCTCCGTCTACCCGGGCGTCTGGCGGCACGGCGACTGGATCGCGATCACCGACCGCGGCACCGCGGTCATCTACGGCCGCTCCGACTCCACCATCAACCGCGGCGGCGTGCGCATGGGCACCAGCGAGATCTACCGCGCGGTCCTGGCTCTGGACGAGGTCGTCGACGCGCTGGTCGTGGACGTGCCCCAGGCCGACGGCTCCTCCCGGATCGAGCTGTTCACCGTGCTGCGGGAGGGCGCCGACCTGGAGGGCGACCTGCCCCGGGAGATCGCCCGCCGCATCCGCACCGACTGCTCGCCCCGCCACGTGCCCGACCGCGTCCGCGTCATCGGCGCGGTGCCCCGGACCCTGTCGGGCAAGGTCCTGGAGGTGCCGGTCAAGCGCATCCTCATGGGGGAGCGGCCCGACCGGGTCGCCAGCCGCGACTCACTGGCCAACCCCGAGGCGCTCGACTTCTTCAGCACCCTGGCCGGGGAGCGGGAGAACACGGGCTGACGGCGACCGCGCCGGGGCACGTGGCCGGTGACGGCCACGTGCCCCGGCCCGTTGTTGCCGCGCGGGCGACGGCATAGCCTGACGGGCGTGACACAGAACCAGTCCGGCGAGACCTCCGCCGCCCCCGCGGGCCCGTCCTCGGGCCGGGACCGGATCGACGGCATCGACGCCGCACGCGCCCTCGCGGTGTTCGGGATGTTCGTCGTGCACCTCGGGGTGGAGTCCATGGGGCTGCTGTCGCCCGAGGGCTACGCCTGGGACGTGCACGGCGTCGTGCGCGGCAACTCCTCGGCGCTCTTCGCCCTCCTGGCGGGGACCTCCCTGGCCATGATGACCGGGCGCACCGACCCGGTCGGCGGCGACCGCCTGCGCGGGGCCGTCGTGCGCATCCTCACCCGCGCGGCGCTCATCGGCGTGCTGGGCCTGGTGCTGGACCTCATGGGGGTCCCGGTCGCCATCATCCTGACCTACTACGCGGGCTTCTTCGTGCTGGCCCTGCCCCTGCTCAAACTGCGCTCGGGTGCGCTGTGGACGGTGGCGGGCGCCCTGGCCGTGCTCGGCCCGCCGCTCTCGTTCCTGCTGCGCGACAACGTCTTCCCGCCCTCGCCGCGCACGTCCTCGCTGGCCTCGCTCAGCGAGTTCCTCCTGACCGGCTACTACCCGGCGATCACCTTCATGGCCTTCGTGACCGCGGGGATGGCGCTGGGGCGGCTGGACCTGGCCGCCACCGCGGTGCGGCTGCGCCTGCTGGCCTCCGGCGCGGCCCTGCTCCTGCTCGGCCACCTCGGCTCCTGGGTCCTGCTCGGCCCGATGGGCGGCATGGACCGCCTGGTGCGGGCCAGCGGCCCCGCCCTGACCGGCCTGCCCTCCGGGGAGGTGACCGACGAGGCGACGGCGGCCCTGGTGCGCGCCGCGGTGGTGGAGGAGACGCAGTCGCTCTCGGGCCAGGTGCCCACCGACTCCTGGTGGTGGCTGGCGGTCGGCACGCCCCACACCGGCACCACCTTCGAGATCGCCGAGGCGGTCGGTCAGGGGCTCGTGGTGCTGGTGGTGTGCATGTTCCTGTGCGACCGCTTCCGGGTCCTCATGTACCCGCTGACCTCGGTCGGCCGGATGCCGCTGACCGTCTACACCGGACACATCCTGGCCCTGGCGGTGGTCATCGCCGCCTCCGGCGGGATCGGCTGGCACCAGCCGTGGCTGCTGGAGGGCTTCGTCCTGGGGGCGCTGGTCTTCGCCACCCTGTGGCGGCTGACGGCGGGCAGGGGACCGGCCGAACTCCTCCTGGGCGAGGCCGCCGACGGCGTGGTCGCCCTGGTGGAGGAGCGAAGATCCGCCGCCGACGGGCGCCTTCCCCGCCGTCCTAGCGACGGTCCCCCCGCGTGATCCTGGCCGAGGTGCGGTCGCGGTGGGCCAGGGAGTCGGTGGTGGTCCGCGCGTTCTGGCGCATGAGCCTGCGCGCGTCGTCGGCCGCCGACCGCGCGACCGCCGGACTGGCCACGGGCCGCTGCGCGACCTCGGCGTCCTCGGGCAGGCCGATGTCCATGGGCAGGCCCGCCCTGCTGATCACCCGAAGCTGGGCCTCCTCCTGCGACCTGGAGGGCCGGATGTCGCCGTCGGGGGTGCGCCACGCCTTCAGGCGGGCGTGCAGCCAGTCGGTGCCCTGGTAGTCGGGGCCGCTCGGCCAGGGCACGCCGTCGGGACGGTGCCCCAGCGCGTGCAGGGCGTCGGCGACGGTCCACCCGGCCGAGAAGAAGCGCGCGGTCTCGTCGCGCAGCACGCGAAAGTCCACGCGGCGCAGGGACGCCTCCTCACGCCGCAGAGTCTCGCAGGCGTCGTGCACGTCGCGGGGGGTGTGCCGGGTGCGGTGCAGGGGGTCGGCCTCCGGTTTGCGCAGCAGGGAGTCGTCCACCGTCACGATCACCTCGCCGCGGCGGTTGTCCCAGACGCTGACCTCCTCGCGCGCCCACCCCTGGGACTCGGCCAGGGCCACCGCCATCCTGCGCAGGTCGACCCGCTCGTCATCGCTGCTGATCCGGAACTCCGCCATGTCCCCAGCCTAGACGAGCCCTTCCCCGGGCCTGCGCGGACAGGGAGAGGGCGGTCCCCGGCAGCGGGCCCGGCAGGTCCCGGGCGGCTCCTCGCCGGACCGCCGCCCCCGCCCCTCTCCCGCCCGGCCCGGACCGCGCCGGACCCCCTGACCCCGCTCAGCCCCGCTCCACCGGGCGGGCCATCACCAGCTGCGGTCCCCCCGCCGCGTCCACGAAGCGGCGGCCGGTGAAGACGAACCCGGCGCGCCCGTAGACGCGGGCCGCCGCGTGGTTGGCCTCGTCCACGCACAGCACCAGCTCGGCCGCCTCCGGCGCCACCTGCGCCGCCAACCGGTCCAGCAGCGGCGGAGAGCACACGGCCCGCCCCACGCCCCGGTGCTGCCAGGCGGTGGTGACGTAGAAGGCGCGCAGCAGCACCGCCCGCGCCGGGTCGGGTACCAGGTCGCGCGCGTGCACGGCCCGGTCCAGCACGCCGAAGCCCGCGCAGGCCGCCCGCGCCCCGGCGGCGTCGGCGACGGCTCCCGGGCCGACGACGGCGAAGGGCGTGCGCGCCGGGTCGGCGTCGGCGGCGGGCAGGGTGGTCACCGGCAGCCGCACGTGGCCGCGCTGGCCGGGCGGCAGGCGGTGACGCAGCACGGTCTCCCGCAGCAGGCCCGCCTCCGGCGTGGCCCGGTCCAGCCTCACCAGGCGCACCGGCTCCGTCCCGCCCGCTCGTGGCTCGCTCCGCTCTCCGGCCGACATCACCGCTCCCGTCACCTCGGGGTCCGCTCCTCCGGCTCCCGGACCGGCGGGGCGGGCCGAGAGGAGGATTCGGGCCAGTCTCGCATCCCGCCCACGTAGCCAAAAGGGAGTGGTCCGGTCTAGACCGCGCGTGTCCGTCCCGGCGGTGGCAGAACAGTACGGATGTCCTTTTCTGGGGGTTTTCCGTGCCGGATTGGAGGAAAGGACGGCGAAAAACCAGAGCAGGCGTTGGAGGCTCCTCCAACCTTGGGCGGCTCGATCCGGACGGATGCTGACGGCGGCTCCGCCCGGCGTTAGGGTGACTGCCTGACGGCCCGGCCCGGGGGGAAGAACTCCCCGCGCGCCGCGCCGCGAGCCCCGTTTCCGCTGGCCACAGCGGACGGGCAGGCCAGCGACCCGACGAGCTGTAGGTGCCCGTGCCCCACACCGCATTCGCGCCCGAGGCGGCGACCAACCGCGAACTCCGCGCGTTCCTGCACGGCCTCCCGGGCGTGGACGAGGTCGGCGCGCGAGCCCGCGCCCAGGACCTGTCCACCCGGTCGGTCAAGACCACCGCCAAGGCCCGGGCCATCGACCTGGCCATCACCATGGTGGACCTGACCACCCTGGAGGGCGCCGACACCCCCGGCAAGGTCCGGGCCCTGTGCGCCAAGGCCGCCCACCCCGACCCCGCCGACACCACCGTGCCCCGCGTGGGCGCCGTGTGCGTCTACCCCGACATGGTCGCCACCGCCGTCGAGGCGCTGCGCGGCACCGGGGTCGGCGTGGCCTCGGTGGCCACCGCCTTCCCCTCCGGCCGGGCGCCCATGGAGGTCAAGCTCGCCGACACCCGCCGCGCGGTCGCCGACGGCGCCAGCGAGATCGACATGGTCATCGACCGCGGCGCCTTCCTGTCCGGCGACTACCTCAAGGTGTTCGAGGAGATCGCCGCCGTCAAGGAGGCCTGCGGCACCGCCCACCTCAAGGTCATCCTGGAGACCGGCGAGCTGGCCACCTACGACAACGTGCGCCGCGCCTCCCACCTGGCCATCCGGGCCGGGGGCGACTTCGTCAAGACCTCCACCGGCAAGGTGTCCCCGGCCGCCACCCTGCCGGTCACCCTCGTCATGCTGGAGGCGGTCCGCGACCACCACGCCGCCACCGGCAGGCGCGTGGGCGTCAAGCCCGCGGGCGGCATCCGCACCACCAAGGACGCCATCCGCAACCTGGTCCTGGTCAACGAGGTCGCCGGTCCCGACTGGCTGACCCCCGACCTGTTCCGGATCGGCGCCTCCAGCCTCCTCAACGACCTGCTCATGCAGCGCACCAGGCTGTCCACCGGCACCTACCCGGGCCCCGACTACTACACGCTGGACTGAGAGCCGTGATCTTCGAGTACGCGCCCGCACCGGAGTCCCGCTCCGTCGTCACCCTGCGCGAGAACTACGAGCTGTTCGTCGACGGCGCCTTCTCCCCGGCCGAGGGCGGCGAGTACCTCACCACCCTCAACCCCGCCGACGAGACCGAGCTCGCCCGGGTCGCCGTCGCCGGACCCGCCGACGTGGACCGGGCCGTCGCCGCCGCCCGCCGCGCCTTCGACACCGTCTGGGGGCCGATGCCCGGGGCGGAGCGCGGCAAGTACCTGTTCCGCATCGCCCGCATCATCCAGGAGCGCTCGCGCGAGCTGGCCGTGCTGGAGTCGATGGACAACGGCAAGCCCATCAAGGAGACGCGCGACGTCGACCTGCCGCTGGTCGCCGCGCACTTCTTCTACCACGCGGGGTGGGCCGACAAGCTCGCCCACGCCGGGCTGGGCCCCGACCCGCGCCCGCTGGGCGTGGCCGCCCAGGTCATCCCGTGGAACTTCCCGCTGCTCATGCTCGCGTGGAAGATCGCGCCGGCGCTGGCCACCGGCAACACCGTCGTGCTCAAGCCCGCCGAGACCACCCCGCTCACCGCGCTGGCCTTCGCCGAGATCTGCCAGGAGGCCGACCTGCCCCCGGGCGTGGTCAACATCCTCACCGGCGCGGGCGAGACCGGCCGGGCCCTCGTGGAGCACCCGGGCGCCGACAAGGTGGCCTTCACCGGCTCCACCGGGGTGGGCCGCCAGATCGCCCGCTCGGTCGCGGGCACCGGCAAGCGCCTCACCCTGGAGCTGGGCGGCAAGGGCGCCAACATCGTCTACGACGACGCGGCCCTGGACCAGGCGGTCGAGGGCGTCGTCTCGGGCATCTTCTTCAACCAGGGCCACGTGTGCTGCGCGGGTTCGCGGCTGCTGGTCCAGGAGTCGATCGCCGAGGAACTGCTGCCCCGGCTCAAGGAGCGCATCGCCAAGCTGCGCCTGGGCGACCCGCTGGACAAGAACACCGACATCGGCGCGATCAACTCCGCCGCGCAGCTGGAGCGCATCCGCGAACTCACCGACACCGGCGAGGAGGAGGGCGCCGAGCGCTGGTCGCCCGCCTGCGAGCTGCCCGCGAGCGGCTACTGGTTCGCGCCCACCGTCCTGACCGGCGTCAGCCAGTCCCACCGCGTGGCCCGCGAGGAGATCTTCGGCCCCGTGCTCTCGGTGCTGACCTTCCGCACCCCCGAGGAGGCCGTGGCCAAGGCCAACAACACCCCCTACGGCCTCTCCGCCGGGGTGTGGACCGAGAAGGGCTCGCGCATGCTCTGGACCGCCGAGCGCCTGCGCGCCGGGGTGATCTGGTCCAACACGTTCAACAAGTTCGACCCGACCAGCCCCTTCGGCGGCTACAAGGAGTCGGGATACGGCCGCGAGGGCGGGCGGCACGGATTGGAGGCCTACCTTGGCTGAGCGGCGCGAGAACCGGAAGACCGCCAAGAACGCGGCCAGGGCCGTCAAGGCCGCGAAGGGCACGGCCGTCGCCGCCGCGCCCGCCCGGCTGGCGGTCCGCAAGACCTACAAGCTCTACCTGGGCGGGGCCTTCCCCCGCTCGGAATCGGGCAGGAGCTACCCCGTGACCTCCGCCAGCGGCCAGCACCTGGCCAACGCCCCGCTCGCCTCCCGCAAGGACGCCCGCGACGCCGTGGCCGCAGCGCGCAAGGCCTTCGGCGGCTGGTCGGGCCGCACCGCCTACAACCGCGGCCAGATCCTGTACCGGGTCGCGGAGATGCTGGAGGGACGCCGCGACCAGTTCGCCGCCCAGGCCGTGGCCGTTCAGGGGCTCTCCCGCGCCGACGCCGAACGCGTGGTCGACGCCGCCGTGGACCGGTGGGTGTACTACGCGGGCTGGACCGACAAGGTCGCCCAGGTCCTGGGCGGCGCCAACCCCGTCTCGGGGCCCTACTACAACCACTCCGCGCCCGAGCCCACCGGCGTGGTCGCGGTGTTCGCCCCCCAGAACGCGCCGCTGCTCGGCCTGACCTCCGTGGTCGCCCCCGTGATCGCCACCGGCAACACCGCCGTCGTGGTCACCTCCGGGGACGCGCCGCTGGCCGCGATCGACCTGGCCGAGGTGCTGGCCACCTCCGACCTGCCGGGCGGCGTGGTCAACCTGCTCACCGGACGCGTGCCGGAACTGGGCCCCCACCTGGCCTCGCACGCCGACGTCAACGCCCTGGACCTGACCGGCGCCGGAGACCTGGCCGCGGAGTTCGAGAGGGCCGCCGCCGACACCCTCACCCGGGTGCTGCGCCCCGGCCCCGGCTCCGACGGCGGCGAGGAGGCCTGGCTCGACCCCGACCCCGGCACCGCGCGCCTGAAGCCCTTCCTGGAGACCAAGACGGTCTGGCACCCCGTGGGGATCTAGGGGGAGCCGAGGCCGCGGCCGGTGTGACGCACGGGTTCCACCGGCGACGATCCCGTACCCCCGGCGCGTCCGGGCCGCCCGGACGCGCCGCGGGTAGCAGGATCACGCGTACGGCACCGCGTCCGTGAACCCTTCCCGGGCACCAACGAACGGAGAGACCCGCTGTGACTCGCACACCCCAGGCAGCCGCCGAGGAGGCCGCCGCCGAACTGCGCTCGCGCACCGGCGTGGACGCCTACGACGTCGCCCTGGTCATGGGATCGGGGTGGGCCTCCGCGGCCGACCTGCTCGGCGACTCCGGTCAGGAGCTGCCCACCACCGACCTGCCCGGCTTCGTGCCCCCGGCCGTGGAGGGCCACAGCGGCACCGTGCGCAGCATCAGGGCGGGCGACCGCTCCCTGCTCGCCTTCCTGGGCCGCACCCACCTGTACGAGGGCCACGGCACCGACGCCGTCGTGCACGGCGTGCGCACCGCCGTGGCGGCCGGGGCCACCACGGTCGTGCTGACCAACGCCGCGGGCGGCATCAACCCCGCCTACGCGGTGGGGTCCCCGGTGCTCATCGCCGACCACCTCAACATGACCGCGCGGTCCCCGCTGACCGGCGCGACCTTCGTCGACCTCACCGAGACCTACACCCCCGCCCTGCGCGAGCTGGCCCGCTCGGTGGACCCCTCCCTGCCCGAGGGCGTGTACGCGGCCATGCCCGGCCCGCACTTCGAGACGCCCGCCGAGATCCGCATGCTCAGCGCCATGGGCGCCGACCTGGTCGGCATGTCCACCGTGCTGGAGGCGATCGCCGCCCGCGCCGCGGGAGCCCGAGTCCTGGGCCTGTCCCTGGTCACCAACGTCGCGGCCGGACTCACGGGGGCCAACCTCGACCACGAGGACGTGCTGGCCACCGGCCGCGACGCCGCCGCGACCGTCGGACGCCTGCTCGCCGACATCACCGCCAAGCTCTGAGGGGAGCCCCCATGACCGACCTCGCCCGGGCCAGACGGTGGATCGCCCAGGACCCCGACCCCGACACGCGCGCGGAGCTGGCGGGACTGGTGGAGCGCGCCGGCCGGGGCGAGGCCGACGCGCTGGCCGACCTGGACTCCCGCTTCGGGGCCCGCCTGGAGTTCGGCACCGCCGGACTGCGCGGCGCCCTCGGCGCGGGCCCCAACCGGATGAACCGGGTGGTGGTCATGCGAGCCGCCGCGGGGATCGCCGCCTGGCTCGGCGCGGGCCCCGGGCACGTGGTCGTCGGCTACGACGCCCGGCACCGCTCGGCGGACTTCGCCCGCGACAGCGCCGCCGTCCTCACCGGCGCCGGGCACCGCGTGTCCCTCATGCCCGGACCGCTGCCCACCCCCGTCCTGGCCTTCGCCGTCCGCGACCTGGGCGCCGACGCCGGGATCATGGTCACCGCCAGCCACAACCCGCCCCGGGACAACGGTTACAAGGTCTACGCGGGGGCGGCCAAGGCGGGCGGCGCCGCCGACGCGGGAACCCAGATCGTCTCCCCGGCCGACGCCGAGATCTCCGCCGCCATCGACGCGGTGGGCCCGGTCGACGAACTGCCGCTGGGCGAGGGGTGGACGGTGCTGGGGGAGGAGGCGGTGGAGCGCTACCTGGACGCGGTCACCGCGCTGGTCCCGGGCGGGGACCGCGACCTGGCCACCACCTACACCGCCATGCACGGGGTGGGCGGCCGGGTGCTGCTGGCGGCGATGGAGCGGGCCGGGTTCCCCCGCCCGTCCGTGGTCGCCGCCCAGTTCGAGCCCGACCCCGACTTCCCGACCGTGGACTTCCCCAACCCGGAGGAGCCCGGCGCCATGGACATGGCGCTGGCCACCGGCGCCGCCGACCGCTCCGACCTGGTCATCGCCAACGACCCCGACGCCGACCGGCTCGCGCTCGCGGTCCCCGGGCACGGCCTGCTCACCGGCAACGAGGTGGGCGGACTGCTGGCCGAGTACGTGCTCGACCACACCAGCGGGTCCGACCGGGTGGTGGCCGCCTCGATCGTCTCCTCCAGCCTGCTCGGCAAGATCGCCCGCGACCGGGGCGTGCACTACGAGGAGACCCTCACCGGCTTCAAGTGGCTGGCGCGCGCGGGCGGCCCCGGGCAGCGGCGGGTCTTCGCGTTCGAGGAGGCGCTGGGCTACTGCGTGGGCGCCGACGGCGGCCGTCCGGTCGCGGACAAGGACGGGATCAGCGCGGCCCTGGTGGCCGCGGCGCTCGCCGCCCGGGCCAAGCGGGAGGGGGCGACCCTGCTCGACCTGCTCGACGACCAGGCGCGCCGGTACGGCCTGCACCTGAGCGACCAGCTGTCGGTGCGGGTGGAGGACCTGACGGTCATCTCCGCGGCGATGCGGCGGTTGCGCGCCGAACCGCCCGCCGCGTTCGGTCCCCTGCGGGTGGTGGGGGTGGACGACTTCGCCGCCGGACACGCGGGTCTGCCGCCGACGGACGCCCTGCGCTTCCGGTTGGAGGGCAGGGGACGTGTGACGCTCAGGCCCTCGGGGACCGAGCCCAAGCTGAAGGCCTACGTCGAGGTGGTGCTGGATGTGGACGGTGACGTGGCGGCCACCCGCGCACTGGGCTCGGACCTGCTCGCCGAGCTGATGGCCTCGGTCACCGCGGCTGTCGGGGGTTGAGGGCGCCGCTCAGTCGCCGTCGGAGGGTTCCACGACCGGCCGGTGCACGACCTCGTCGATGACGGTGAGCGTCTGGGTGGACGTCACACCGGGAAGCGACTGCAACCGGGTGAGGATCAGGTCGCGGAGCTGGTTGGTGTTGGCCACGCGGACGAGGAGGACGATGTCCGCCGAGCCCACGACGTACCAGCAGTACTCGATCTCCGGGTAGGAGGACAGGATCTCCCGGTTGGCGCGCCAGTCCGGCTGGCTGCCCGAGATGAGGACGAGCGCGGTGACGCCGAGCCCCATCTTGGAGTGGTCGGTCACCACGGAGTAGCCGCGGATGACGCCCTCGTCGGTGAGCCGCTTGATGCGGTTGTAGGCCGTCGCGCGGGACACGTTGGCCAGTGCGGCGATCTCGGTGATCCCGGTCCGCGCGTCCTTGGCGAGCGCGCTCAGGATCGTCTGGTCGGTCGTGTCCGGCCGCCGGCCGTTCCTCCGCTGGTCGCCCATGGCCATGTGCGTGCTCCTCGTGTGCTCTTGTTTCAGGACGAAGCCCCTCACTGTCGTCGTTGACCGGGGCTAACGAGTTACCAGGTAAACGTTGTTTCCGTCTATCGGAATCTCAGTCGGCGAGATGCGCGGCGTTCGGGCACCCCCTCCGGCCGCCGCGGGGCGGCGCCGGAGGAGGACGGGAGCGGGGACCCTGGCGCGGGGTCCGACGGGCGGGGGAGGCGCGTCGGGAGTCCGACTGTACTCGTGGTCGACGCTGTCGGTGGATGGGGTGGTTTCCCGGACCGGCGGCGCCTACACCACGCGGCCCGGAACACGACAGAACTTCTTGCCGCGGGGTTCCGTGGGGTCCAAGTGTCGGGAAATCGGGGGGTTTCGTTGACCGGATGACCGGTGCCTCGAACGTATGCGCTCGACGCCGGGAAGTGCGCCCGCCGCGGCCGATCGCGGCTGTTCCGTGACCGTGGACCCCCCTCCCGGCGACGCCGCGTGCGCTCCCGGTCGCGGCTCGCGCTCCCCCGGGGCCCGAGGGCGTTCGTGGGGTGTACAGGCCCGTGTGTCGTTTTCTCGGGTGGAACGGGGTTCGAGCCGGACTCCGGAGAACCATATGGCGAATTTCGTTCCCGTATGTATCAAGTAGCGGCGGATATCTAGCGAAAGTGTCGAGTCTTCCGGAGAATCTGTGTGCAGGACAGACACCACCCGGAGCCCGGACCGCGCCACCGCGTCGGACAGGGCCACGTTGGGAGCCGCTCGACATGCCCGCCAGCCGCCCGCCCTCGCCCCAGGACCCGCTGCGCGCAAGGCCCGGGGCCGCCGCCCCCGACGGAGGCGCCGTGCGTCCGGACCCCGCACCCCACGAGTCGGCGGACCGGGGCGCCATCACCGTGGGCCACCTGCCGCCCGACCTCACCCGCGCCCTCTACCGCCACATGAGGACCGCGCGCGACCTGGACACCGAGGCCATCGCCCTCCAGCGCCAGGGCGTCTTCCCCGCCTACGTGTCCGTGCGCGGCCAGGAGGCCGCCCAGGTCGCCAGCGCCTCGGCCCTGGACCCCGCGCGCGACTTCGTCTTCCCCACCTACCGGGAGATGGCCTCCGCCCTGGCCTACGGGGTGGAGATGGTCGGCTACATGGCCACCCACCGCGCCCTGTGGCACGGCGGCCTCTACGACGTCGCGGCCTCGCGGTTCGGCGCCGTCAACGCCGTGGTCGGCGGCCCCGTCCCGCACGCGGTCGGCTGGGCCGTGGGCGAGCGGCTGCGCGGCGACGACGGTGTGGCCCTGGCCTACTTCGGCGACGGCGCCAGCTCCGAGGGCGACGTCCACGAGGCCATGAACTTCGCCGGGGTCTTCGGCGCCCCCGTGGTCTTCTTCTGCCAGAACAACCAGTGGGCGCTGTCGGTGCCCAACCACCGCCAGGTCGCGGGCGGCTCGGTCAGCGCGCGCGCCGAGGGCTACGGCATGCCCGGCGTGCTGGTGGACGGCAACGACGCGGGCGCGGTCCACGAGGCCACCGCCGAGGCCGTCGCCCGGGCCCGCCGCGGCGAGGGGCCCACCCTCATCGAGGCGCTCACCTACCGCGTGGAGCCGCACTCCACCTCCGACGACCCCGGCCGCTACCGCGACGACGCCGAGGCCCAGCGCTGGCGCGAGCGCGACCCCGTCACCCTGCTGCGCGAGGCCCTGCTCGCCGCCGGGCACGCCGACGAGGGCGAACTCGCCCGGGTCGACGCCGAGGCCCGCCGGGAGGCCGAGCGCATCCGCGACGGCGTGGCCACCGCGCCCGAACCGGACGGATCGGAGCTGTTCACCCACGTCTTCCGGGAGACCACCGAGGAGCTGACCCGGCAGCGCCGCACCTGGCAGGAAGAGGTCGAGCTGTGACCGAGCTGATCGAACGCGCCGACACCGCCGCCGAGGCCCCCGCGGTCGAGCTGTCCATGCAGCAGGCCATCAACCGCGCCCTGCGCGACCTGCTCGCCGAGGACCCCGACGTGCTGGTCTTCGGCGAGGACGTGGGCGCCCTGGGCGGGGTCTTCCGCGTCACCGACGGGCTCCAGAAGGAGTTCGGGGACACGCGTGTCTTCGACACCCCGCTGGCCGAGTCCGCCATCATGGGCATGGCGGTCGGCCTGGCCATGAACGGCTGGCGGCCCGTCCCCGAGCTCCAGTTCGACGGTTTCGCCTACCCCGCGATCGACCAGATCGTCAACCAGGTGGCGCGCATGAACTACCGCACCCGCGGCGCGACCCCCATGCCGATCACCCTGCGCCTGCCCTCCTTCGGCGGCATCCAGGCGCCCGAGCACCACGGCGAGAGCCTGGAGGCGCTCTTCGCCCACACCCCCGGTCTCAAGGTCGCCGCGCCCTCGGACCCCGCCGACGCCTACAGCCTGCTGCTCCAGTCGGTGCGCTCCGACGACCCCGTCGTCTACATGGAGCCCAAGGCCCGCTACTGGGACCGCAGGCCCGTGCGGCTGCGCGAGCCCAGCGAGCCCATCGGCACCAGCCGCATCGTGCGCCCTGGCAGGCACGCCACCCTCATCGCCTGGGGCGCCATGGTGCACCGCTGCGTCCAGGTGGCCGACCTGGCCGCGGAGGACGGCGTGGACCTGGAGGTGCTGGACCTGCGCTGGCTCAAGCCCCTGGACGCCGCCGGGATGGCCGCCTCGGTCGCGCGCACCGGACGGGCCGTGGTCGTGCACGAGGCGCCGCTGACCGCCGGGCTCGGCGCGGAGGTGGCCGCCCTGGTCACCGAGCGCTGCTTCCGCGACCTGTCCGCCCCCGTCCAGCGCGTCACCGGGTTCGACGTGCCCTACCCCGCGGGCCCCCTGGAGCCGCAGTACCTGCCGACCATCGACCGCGTCCTGCTCGCGGTGCAACGGACCCTGGAGTACTAGAGCGACCATGGCAGAAGACAACATCACCTTCTCCCTTCCCGACCTGGGCGAGGGGCTGGTCGAGGCGACCGTCCTGGAGTGGCAGGTCGCCGTGGGCGAGGAGATCGAGCGCAACGCCCCCCTGGTGGAGGTGGAGACCACCAAGTCCGCGGTGGTCATCCCCTCGCCCCAGGCGGGCCGGATCGTCCAGCTGCACGCCGAGGAGGACCAGGTGGTCCCGGTCGGCGCGCCCCTGGTGACCTTCGCGGTCCAGTCCTCCGGCGACGCGCCGCGGGCGGGCATCGTGGGCCGCGTCCCCGACGAGCAGGCCCGGCCCGCCCGCCGGGTCCGGCTCAGGCCCCCCACGGACTGACGGCGGCCGACCGCGGGGCCCGTTCGGAGGAAGACACGAACGGCGGCGCCTCCGGGCGCGCGCCATTCGGAGGAAAATCCGGCCGGGCCCCGCGTTTTCCCTTTTCTTTTCGAAAAAATGGTGGGTGGTTTTCATGTCCGTGAATCTCGCCGGCGGCGTGACAATGCGTTATGCGGATTTGCGCCCGCAGGCTCAGGAGGGCGGGGTCCCCGTACTCCTCCTGCACGGTTTCGGCACCGACTTCGGCATGAATTGGCGGGCCGCCGGGTGGACGCGGGCCCTGGAGTCGGCTGGGCTACGGGTGATCGGGCCGGATCTGCGCGGTCACGGAAACAGTGACAAACCGACCGACAGCGCTTTCTACCTGCCCGGACACTTCGTCGCCGACCTCGTCTCCATGCTCGACGAGTTGGCGGTGGACAAGGTCGACGTGGTCGGTTACTCCATGGGTTCGCGCCTGGCCTGGGAACTCGCGTTGACCGCTCCCGAACGCGTCAGGCGGGTGGTTCTCGGCGGTTTCGGACCGAAAAACGCCTTCGCCGGAACGGACCTGTCCGACCCCGGTTCCGGGGACACGCCCTTCGACCACGTCTACCGGACGGTGGCCGCCCTGCCCTCCAACGACCCCGCCGCGCTGGCCGCCTGCGCGCGCGGCCAGGCCTCGCGCCCCTTCGCCGCGGAGCCCCCGCTCAGCGGGCTTCCGGTGCTGCTGGTCTCGGGCGCCCGGGACCCGCTCGCCGAGGGCGCCGCGGCCCTGGCCGAGCGCTGCGGCGGCACGCACGTGGAGATCCCCGGGCGCGACCACGCCAACGCCGTCTCCTCCCGGCACTTCCGGCAGGCCGTGCTGGACTTCCTGGCCGACTGACGCCGGGCGGAGCCCCGCAGCTCCCGCCGCCCGGCGCGGTTAGTCCGGTCTAGACCGGCCCCCTCCGACGTGCCGCTGTGACAACCGGTGAAGGGGGCGAAGCCATGCGTGGTAATGCCGTGTCGGGGCGGGGAACGGCTTCCCCGCAACACAATCCCGAAACACCGCCGACCGCTTCGGGCGCACGCTTGTCGACTTTCGGGTAAGGGCCCGTGTCGCTACGCTCTCGCCTTCATAACAACTCCGCCCGTTGGTTAGATGTACTTTCGGCCACCGGATATCGTCCGGCTGCAGAACTCAGGTCGGTCGCGAGCGAATGCTGGCCGCTGAGAGGGCGTAAGAGGAGTGAGAAGTGAAGCGCAGCAACACAGTCAGGTTCGCCGCGGCCGCGGCGGCCGGTGTGCTCGCCCTCACCGCGTGTGACAGCGCGGCCGAAGAGGGCGGCGGCGAGGGCGGCGGCGAGGAGTCCGCCTCCGAGCTCCAGGTCGGCCTGGCCTACGACGTCGGCGGTCGCGGCGACCGCTCCTTCAACGACTCGGCCTACCGGGGACTGGAGCGGGCGGCCGAGGAGCTCGGCGTCGAGGTCAACGACTTCGAGCCCAGCGACGGCGAGGCCGAGTCCGCCAAGGAGGACCGCCTGGCCACGATGGCCGAGGAGGGCTACGACGTCGTCATCGCCGTCGGGTTCGCCTACGACGGCGCCGTGCGCGCGGTCGCGCCGGAGTACCCGGACGTCCACTTCGCCATCGTGGACTCCGAGATCGCCGACATCGACAACGTCACCAGCCTGGTCTTCGCCGAGGAGCAGGCCTCCTTCCTGGCCGGCGCCGCCGCGGCGCTGACCACCGAGGAGGACCACGTCGGCTTCGTCGGCGGCGTCGAGACCCCGCTGATCCACAAGTTCGAGGCCGGTTACGCCGCGGGCGTGGAGCACGTCAACGAGGACATCACCGTCGAGGTCGACTACCTGAGCCAGCCGCCGGACTTCAGCGGCTTCAGCGACCCCGCCAAGGGCCGTGAGACCGCCCAGGCCCAGTACGACCGCGGCGCGGACGTGATCTACCACGCCGCCGGCGCGTCGGGCAACGGCGTCCTGGAGTCGGCCGTGGCCAACGACTTCACCTTCATCGGCGTCGACAGCGACCAGTACGAGAACGCCGCCGAGGACCAGAAGCCGCACGTGCTCACCTCCGCCATCAAGCAGGTGGACGTGGCCGTGTTCGAGCTGATCTCCGCCGCCACCGAGGGAGGGGTCGAGGGCGGCATCCAGCGCTTCGAGCTCGCCGACGGCGGCGTGGACTACACCACCTCCAACGAGGAGGCGATCAGCCCCGTCCAGGAGCAGCTGGACGAGATCAAGCAGCAGATCATCGACGGCGAGATCGAGGTCCCGACCGAGCCGTAGACCGCGCCACGCGCGACCGTCGTCGCGGGGGCGCCCGCGGCGGCCAGCATCCACGGGCGGCAGCGACCGGGGTAGATCCCCGGTCGGTGCCGCCCCGGTTGCCGTTCGGCGGCGGGGCGTCCGGCAGCGGCCGCGACCCGGCCGGTTCCGCGGCGCCACACCGCACATTCCACGAGGAGACTGATGAGCAGCACGCCATCGGGCGAGGGGGCCCTGGCGCCCCCCGCCGTTGAGCTGCGCGGGATCACCAAGCGTTTTCCCGGCGTCGTGGCCAACCACGACATCGACATCACCGTGGCTCCCGGTACCGTGCACGCCATCGTCGGCGAGAACGGTGCGGGCAAGTCCACGCTGATGAAGACCCTGTACGGCATGCACCGGCCGGACGAGGGACACATCTACGTCCAGGGCCGAGAGGTGCGCTTCGGCTCGCCCTCCGACGCCATCCGCAACGGCATCGGCATGGTGCACCAGCACTTCATGCTCGCCGACAACCTCACCGTGCTGGAGAACGTGGTCCTGGGCGCCGAGCGCCGCCACGGCATCGGCAACCGCGCCCGCGCGCGCATCCGCGAGCTGTCCGCCCAGTACGGCCTGGGGGTCGACCCCGACCGCCTCATGGAGGAACTGGGCGTGGGCGACCGCCAGCGCGTGGAGATCCTCAAGGTCCTCTACCGCGGCGCGCGGACCATCATCCTCGACGAGCCCACCGCCGTCCTGGTCCCGCAGGAGGTCGACGAGCTCTTCGACAACCTGCGCGAGCTCAAGCGCGAGGGCCTGACCGTCATCTTCATCTCCCACAAGCTGGACGAGGTGCTCTCCGTCGCCGACGAGATCACCGTGATCCGCCGCGGCACCACCGTGGCCACCGCGGACCCGGGCACCACCACCGCCCGGGACCTGGCCACGCTCATGGTCGGCGGCGAGCTGCCCGTGCCCGAGCTGCGCGAGTCCACCGTCACCGACCACGTCGTGCTGTCCCTGGACGGGGTCACCGTGCACTCCGCCGACGGCCGCGCCGTCGTGGACGGGGTGAGCGTCGACATCCGCCGGGGCGAGATCGTCGGCATCGCCGGTGTCGAGGGCAACGGCCAGTCCGAGCTCATCGAGGCCATCATGGGCATGCGCCCGCTGGCCGCCGGGAGCATCCGCCTGGAGGAGCAGGACATCACCGGCTGGCCCACTCTCAGGATCCGCGAGGCGGGTGTGGGCTACATCCCCGAGGACCGCCACCGGCACGGCGTGCTGCTGGAGTCCCCCCTGTGGGAGAACCGCATCCTCGGCCACCAGACCAAGGAGCCCAGCGTCCGCGGCCCCTGGATCAACCGGACCGGCGCGCGTGCCGACTCCGAGCGCATCGTCGCCGAGTACGACGTGCGCACCCCGGGGATCGACGTCATCGCCGACGCCCTGTCCGGCGGCAACCAGCAGAAGTTCATCATCGGTCGGGAGATGAGCGGCTCCCCGCGCTTCCTGGTCGCCGCCCACCCCACCCGGGGCGTGGACGTGGGCGCCCAGGCCGCCATCTGGGAGCAGCTGCGCGACGCCCGTGCCGCGGGCCTGGCCGTGCTTCTGGTCTCCGCCGACCTGGACGAGCTGATCGGCATGTCCGACACCCTCCACGTCATCCTGCGCGGCCGACTGGTCGCGCAGGCCGACCCGACCACCGTCACACCCGAACAGCTGGGCTCGGCCATGACCGGCGCCGGACTGCACCGGGCCGACCAGAGCACGGAAGGCGACAGCGGTGCCGACCGAAACGGAAGCGAGGGCGGCGCATGAGTAGGATCCCCCGTCCCGCGAGGACCCTGCCCGCACCCGCGGCCGCGGGCGTCGCGATCGCCCTGGGCGTGGTGCTGACCATCGCCCTGGACACGGCGCTGCTGTGGTGGGCGGCGCTGATCATCGGCGTCGTCGCGGCCTTCGCCTTCGTGGCCTGGTCCGGGCCCATGGTGCCGCGCGAGCGCCGCGCGGGCGCGGACGGCGCCCGCGAGGAGGGCACGGTCCTGCACAACACGCTGGTGGTGCCCACCGCCCTCGTGCTGTCGGTGGCCGCCGGTCTGCTGACCGCGTGGTTCCTGGACCTGTCCCTGATCGAGCCGGTGGCCGCCGCGCTGGGCGCGCTGGCCGGCTCCGCCGCGGCCTTCTGGCTGTTCCACCGGCTGTCGGCCATGCTGGCGCTGTCCTTCGCCGCGGTCCTGGCCGCCGGGGTCATCGCGACCGCGGTCACCGCGGCCGTGCTGTTCTTCAGCGGCATCCCGCCGCTGGCCACGTTCGAGCGGATGCTGGAGTACGGCACCCGGCCCGACAGCCTGGTGCGCATCGTCAACGACGGCACCACGTACTACCTGGCCGCGGTCGCGGTGGCGATCGGCTTCAAGATGAAGCTGTTCAACATCGGCGTGGACGGCCAGTACCGGCTCGCCGCGCTGCTGTCGGCCGCCGTGGGCGGTTACATCATGCTGCCGCCGGTACTCAGCCAGATCGTCATCGTCATCACGGCCGTGGCCGTGGGCGGCGTGTGGGCGGGCATCGCCGGGTACCTCAAGGTGACCCGCGGCGTGTCCGAGGTGATCTCCACGATCATGCTCAACTCCATCGCCACCGGTGTCACCGCCTACCTGCTGAGCACCGACCGCCTCGCGGTGGAGATCAGCACCAACAACATCGGCACCCCGCCGATGCCCGAGTCCTCCTGGGTGCCCGGCATCCCGGCGGGCTTCCTCGGCTCGGACGAGACGATCTTCGGGTTCGTGCTCCTGGCCGTGGCCGTCGGCATCGGCTACTGGGTGATGCTCAACCGCACCCGCTTCGGCTTCGAACTGCGGGCCACCGGCCAGTCGCAGACCGCGGCCGAGGCCAGCGGCGTCAACGTCAAGAAGATGGTGTTCCTGTCCATGCTCTTCTCGGGCATGGTCGCCGGTCTGGTGGGCCTGCCCCAGTTGCTGGGCAGCTCGCACCACTACGCCCTGGACTTCCCGACCGGCATCGGCTTCATCGGCATCGCCATCGCGCTGCTGGGTCGCAACCACCCCGTGGGCATCGTCTTCGCCGCCCTGTTCTGGGCCTTCCTGAACCAGGCGTCGGGCATCCTGCCCTTCGACGGCATCCCGCAGGAGATCGCGGTCATCTCGCAGGCCACCATCGTCCTCACCGTGGTCGTGGTCTACGAGGTCGTGCACCGCTGGGGCCGCCGCTACCAGCAGCAGCAGATCGGCAGGCAGCTCGGCACCACCGCCGAGTCGCCCGCCCCGGAGACGGTGAAGGTGTCCGCGGACGAGACGTCCCCGGCCCCCGCGGACGGTTCCACCGACGCGGGCACCGCCCCCGAACCCGAGGACAGGCGCGGAGGGGAGGCCAAGTGAGCCAGGAGATCAACGTGATGGAGCCGGTGGCCAAGCCCGCCGCCCGGCCCCGGGGATGGGCGCGCTGGCGCATCCTCACCCTGTTCGGCGCGGTGCTGGTGTCCCTGGCGGGACTGCGGGTCATCACCGGGCACGACATGCTCACCGACGCGGGCACCATCAGCACCACCATCACCTTCGCGGTGCCCATCGGGCTGGCCGCGCTGGGCGGTCTGTGGGCCGAACGCGCGGGCGTCATCAACATCGGCCTCGAGGGCATGATGATCCTGGGCACCTGGTTCGGCGCCTACTTCGCCTGGTCCACGGGCAACCCGTGGATCGGGCTGCTGGCGGGCGTGCTCGCCGGTATGGCGGGCGGGCTCCTGCACGCCGTGGCCACGGTGACCTTCGCGGTGGACCACATCGTCTCCGGCGTGGCGATCAACATCCTCATGCTCGGCGCGATGCGCTACCTGTCTATCCTGGTCTACTCCGACGTGCCCGGCGCGGGCGCGGCCCAGTCGCCCCCGGCGCCCTCGTTCCCGGTGTGGGACCTGCCCCTCGTGGCGCAGGCCCTCAGGCCGGTCGCCGACAGCGGGGTCTTCCTGGTCAGCGACCTGGCCTCGCTGGTGCTCGGCGCGACCACGAACATGCCCGCGCTGACGGTCGTCGCGATCCTGATGATCCCGCTGACCTACCTGGTGCTGTGGCGGACCACGTTCGGCCTGCGACTGCGCTCGGTGGGCGAGAACCCCGACGCCGCCGAGTCCCTGGGCGTGCCGGTGTACAGCCTCAAGTACGTCGCGGTGATCGTCTCCGGCGGCCTGGCGGGCATGGGCGGCGTGTTCCTGTCCGTGGTCGCCTCGCAGATCTACCAGGAGGGCCAGACCGGCGGCCGCGGCTACATCGGTCTGGCCGCGATGATCTTCGGCAACTGGCGACCGGGCGGCCTGGCCATGGGCGCGGGCCTGTTCGGCTACACCGACGCCCTCCAGGTGCGCGGCGGCGGCGCGGCGGTGCACGCCCTGCTGCTGCTCCTGGCCGTGGCGCTGGTGGGCGTGGCCGTGTGGCAGGTGCGCCGGGACCGCAAGGGCCTGGCCGCCTTCGGCGCGCTCACGGCGGTGCTGCTGTTCGTGTGGTACTTCTCCACCGACTCGCTGCCGCGCGAGCTGGCCACCTACAGCCCGCACATCGCCACCCTGCTGGTGCTCTCGCTGGCCTCGCAACGGCTCCGGCCACCGGCCGGGGTCGGCAAGCAGTGGAGGGCGAGCCGGTCATGACCGACGCACCACTGGACCCGGCGAGCGTGGACTGGGAGGCCCTGCGGGCCGCCGCCCGCGAGGCCATGGGCCGCGCCTACGCGCCCTACTCCCAGTACCCGGTGGGCGCGGCGGCGCTGGTCGACGACGGCCGCACCGTCAGCGGCTGCAACGTGGAGAACGCCTCCTACGGGCTCGGCCTGTGCGCCGAGTGCGGCCTGGTCAGCGCCCTGCACGCCTCCGGCGGGGGCCGTCTGACGGCCTTCAGCTGCGTGGACGGGCGGGGCGAGCTGCTCATGCCGTGCGGGCGCTGCCGCCAGCTCCTGTTCGAGCACGGCGGGCCGCAGCTGCTCGTGGACACCCCCGAGGGGGTCTGGACCATGGACCGGGTGCTGCCGCAGGCCTTCGGCCCGCACAGCCTGACGTGACCGGGGTCCTTCGTTAGCCGCGCCTCCCCGGGCGCCGCCCGCGCGGCGGCCTCCGGGGAGGCGCTTCTTCTTCCGCCAGTCGAGAGGAGATGACATGGACGTCATCGAGATCATCCGAGCCAAGCGCGACGGGGGAGAGCTGAGCCCCGGCCAGATCGACTGGGTGATCGACGCCTACACCCGCGGCGAGGTGGCCGAGGAGCAGATGTCGGCGCTGGCCATGGCGATCTTCCTGCGCGGGATGGACCGGGCCGAGGTGAGCCGCTGGACCGAGGCGATGCTGGCCTCGGGGGAGCGCCTGGACTTCTCCGACCTGGCGCGGCCCACCACCGACAAGCACTCCACGGGCGGGGTGGGCGACAAGATCACCCTGCCGCTCACACCCACCGTCGCGGCCTGCGGGGCGGCCGTGCCGCAGCTGTCGGGGCGCGGGCTCGGGCACACCGGCGGGACCCTGGACAAGCTGGAGTCGATCCCCGGGTGGCGGGCCTCGCTGTCCACCGGCGAGATGCGGGAGGTGCTGGACTCCACGGGCGGGGTGATCTGCGCGGCCGGGTCCGGGCTGGCCCCGGCCGACCGCAAGCTCTACGCCCTGCGCGACGTGACCGGCACGGTCGAGTCGATCCCGCTGATCGCCGCGTCCATCATGAGCAAGAAGCTCGCCGAGGGCACCGGCGCGCTGGTCCTGGACGTCAAGGTGGGTTCGGGGGCGTTCATGAAGGACGCCGACTCCGCGCGCGAGCTGGCCCGCACGATGGTCGACATCGGAAACGACCACGGCGTGCGCACGGTCGCGCTGCTCACCGACATGTCGGTCCCGCTGGGCAGGCAGGTGGGCAACGCCCTGGAGGTGGCCGAGTCCGTGGAGGTGCTGTCGGGCGGCGGGCCCGCGGACGTGGTGGAGCTGACCGTGGCCCTGGCCCGGGAGATGCTGGCCGCGGCCGGGCTCGTCCCCGGTGAGGGCGGGGTCAAGGACCCGGCCGAGGCGCTGCGGGACGGCAGCGCGCTGGAGTCGTGGAAGCGGCTGGTCCGGGCACAGGGCGGGGACCCGGACGCGCCGCTGCCGGTGGCCGCCGAGCGCCGGGTGGTGCTCGCTCCGGCCTCGGGGACGGTGACCCGGCTGGACGCCTACCAGGTGGGGCTGGCCGCGTGGCGGCTGGGCGCGGGCCGGGCGCGCAAGGAGGACGCGGTGTCGTTCGGGGCGGGGGTGACCCTGCACGCCAAGCCGGGGGAGTCCGTGCAGGCCGGGGAGCCGCTGTTCACGCTGCACGCGGACGAGGCGGAGCGGTTCGAGCGGGCGGCCGAGGCGCTGGAGGGCGCCTTCGACATCGAGCCGGAGGGCGGGGCGGGCTACGAGGCCCGGCCGCTGGTGATCGACCGGATCGCCTGACCCCGGAGCCTGCCGCTCCACGATCGCGGGGCGGCGACCGGACCTCCGGTCGCCGCCCCGCGGCTGGACGGGGCTCCCCCTGCCCCGCGCGGATCAGTTCGGCATCGGCATGGGCTGGGGCGCGCTGCCCGCGGGCATCATGACGTAGGCCACGACCGCCAGCAGCACCAGCAGCAGGCTCACGATCAGCACGGAGGCGGCCAGCCACCGCGCCCAGGGCCGGGTCCGGAAACCCGCCAGGGCCAGCGCGAGCCCCGCCAGGATCGCCGTCAGCGCGGCCAGGCCGCCGCCGATGAGCAGTTGCACGGAGAACTGCGACACCTGGTCCACGGGCACCGGCTGGTCGCCGATGAGCACCACCGTGGTGAAGAGCTGGACCAGTTGGCTCGACAGCACCGTCACGGCGAGCAGGAACAGCGCGGTCAGGGCGAAGGTCTCCGCGCCCAGAGCACCGCTGGGCCGGTCGGTGCGCTCCGGGGCGGCCACCCCGGAGTCCGGTTCCAGCAGGGGCTCCTCCACCATGGCGGGCTCCTGCGCGGGCACCCCGGTCCCGGTGGCCGAGTCGGCCCCGGGCTCCGGCTCGCGGCCGGGGTCCCGTGCGGGCCCCCGGGTGGGATCGGTCGGGTCGTTGCCTTCCGCTGATGTACTCACGCGGTCAACCTACCCGCCGAAGTACCAAGGGAGTTTCTACGAAACCCCTGTTCAGGACCCGGACGGCAGGGTGACGAAGGTCAGCACCGAGACCACGACCAGCAGCGTGCCCACGATCACGGCCGCGGCGGCGCCCCAGCGGCTCCACGCCCGCGTGGCCGCGCCGCCCCGCAGCAGCGACAGGGCCCCGGCGAGCACGGTCAGCGCGCTCAGCCCGCCCGCGACCATCACCTCGGCCGCGAGCGCGCTCGCCTCCCCGGCGCTGGTGTCGGTGGGGACCCGGCCCACGAAGAAGAAGCCGAAGAGTTCGAAGAGCCGGGTGTTCAGCGCGGTGAGGACGAACAGCATCAGGGCGATGACGCTGAAGGTCTCGGCGGCGAACAGGCCGCTGGGGGAGCGGGCCGGCGCGCCCGCGATGAAGGCGCCGCTGGCGTCGGCCTCCTGACGCGCCCCCGGGGTCCCGGCCTCCCCGCACGTTCCGGCGCTCCCGGCGGCACCGGTGCTCCCGGGCTCCGGGGTCTCCGCCGCCTCCGTCGTCTCCGCCGCCTCCGCCGTCCCCTCGGGGGAGGCGGCGTCGTCGGCGGGGTTGGTGTCTTCTCGCGAGGTGTTCACGGCGCCAAACTACCGCGCGCCTCCCCCCGCTCCGAGGGGGAGTAACGCACGCTCCGTGGCCGGTTCCGGCCATACCGCGCCCACCTCACCGTGTCCGCTCGGACCCGTCCGTCCCGTACGGAAAAACAAGCACGTGTGCTTGTTTTTCCGTGTGATCGGTGTCACCCTCGTGTCCATGACCGCTGCTGCCACCCCGGCGCCCCCGCTGCTGGTCGCGAACGCCTCCGGTTTCTACGGGGACCGCTTCGCCGCCGTCCACGAGATGCTCACCGAGGGGCGCGTGGACGTCCTCACCGGCGACTACCTGGCCGAGCTCACCATGGCCATCCTCGGCCGCGACCAGCTCGGCGACCCCGGCCGCGGCTACGCCCGGACCTTCCTGAGCCAGATGCGCGAGACCCTGGCGCTGGTCATGGAACGCGGCACCAGGGTGGTCACCAACGCGGGCGGCCTCAACCCGCGCGGCCTCGCCGACCGGCTCACCGAACTCGCCGACGGGCTCGGCCTCGAACCCCGCATCGCCTGCGTCACCGGCGACGACCTCATCGACCGCGCCGAGGAACTCGACCTGGGCACCCCCCTGACCGCCAACGCCTACCTGGGCGCCTTCGGCATCGCCGCCTGCCTGGAGGCGGGCGCCGACATCGTCGTCACCGGCCGCGTCACCGACGCCTCCCTGGCCGTGGGCCCGGCCGCCGCCCACTTCGGCTGGACCCCCGGGGACCTGGACGCCCTGGCCGGGGCCACCGTCGCCGGGCACGTCATCGAGTGCGGGACCCAGGCCACCGGCGGCAACTACGCCCTGGCCGCCGAACTCCTGCGCGAGGGCCGCGACCTGGACCGGCCCGGCTTCCCCCTCGCCGAGATCCACGCCGACGGCAGCGCGGTCATCACCAAGCACCCCGGCACCGGCGGCGCCGTCACCACCGGGACCGTCACCGCCCAGCTCGTCTACGAGGTCGCCGGAGCCCGCTACCCCGGCCCCGACGTCACCGCCCGCCTGGACACCGTGCGCCTCACCAGGCAGGGGCCCGACCGCGTCCTGCTCAGCGGAACCCGCGGCGAGGAACCTCCCCCCGACCTCAAGGTCGGACTGACCAGCCTCACGGGCTTTCGCAACGAGGTCGAGTTCCTGGTCACCGGCCTGGACGCCGGGGCCAAGGCCGCACAGGCCGAACGCCAGATGCGCGCAGCCCTCGCCGACCGCGCGCCCGACGACCTGCGCTTCACCCTCGTGCCAGCCCAGGACCCCCACGGCGACACCCAGGACGCGGCCACCGCACGCCTGCGGGTGGTCGCCCGCGACCACGACCCCGCGGTCGTGGGCCGCTCCTTCGGGGCGGCCGCCGTGGAGCTGGCCCTGGGCAGCTACGCCGGATTCCACCTCACCGCGCCGCCGCGCGAGGCCCGACCCGACGGGGTCGCCGCCACGCACGCGCTCGTGCCCGCCTCCGAGGTCGCCCACACCGCGATCCTGCCCGACGGCGCCAGGATGCCCGTCGCGCCCGCGCCCCGCACCCGGGCCCTGACCGGGGTCGCCGAGCCCCCGCTGCCCGAACCCCTGCCCCGAGGCCCCGCGCGCCCGGTCCCGCTCGGCCTGGTCCTGGGCGCGCGCAGCGGCGACAAGGGCGCCGACGCCAACCTGGGCGTGTGGGTGCGCGGAGAGACGGCGTGGCGGTGGCTGGCCACCACCCTGACCGCCGACCTGCTGCGCGAACTCCTGCCCGAGACCGCCGGACTGCGCGTCACCCGGCACCTGCTGCCCAACCTGCGGGCCGCCAACTTCTGGATCGAGGGCCTGCTCGCCCCCGGCACCGCGCGCCGCGAGGGCGTGGACCCCCAGGCCAAGGGGCTGGGCGAGTGGCTGCGCGCCCGCCGCGTCCCCGTCCCCGAGACCGTGTTGGCGGAGGTGGAGCAGCCGTGAGCGCGTCCAGGACCGGAAGCGTTCCCGTCCCCGAGGCACGGGAGGCGGGCCAGCCGTGAGCGTGCTCAGGAGCGGGCTCGACACCGCCTCACCCGCCTTCGCCGAGGCCCGCGAGGCGATGCTCGCCAAGCTCGCCGAGATCGACGCCGAGCACGCCGAGGCCCTGGCCGGGGGAGGGCGGCGCTACGTGGAGCGCCACCGCGCCCGGGGCGGCCTGCTGGCCCGCGAGAGGATCGAACTCCTCCTGGACGAGGGCAGCCCCTTCCTGGAGCTGTCGCCGCTCGCCGCCTGGGGCAGCGACTTCCACGTCGGCGCCAGCCTCGTCACCGGCGTGGGCTCGGTCTCCGGCGTGGAGTGCGTGCTGGTGGCCAACGACCCCACCGTGCGCGGCGGCTCCAGCAACCCGTGGACCCTGAAGAAGACCGCCCGGGCCGCCGAGATCGCCGAACGCAACCGGATGCCGCTGGTCAGCCTGGTGGAGTCCGGCGGCGCCGACCTGCCCACCCAGAAGGAGATCTTCATCCCGGGCGGTCGCGCCTTCCGCGACCTGACCCGCCTGTCCGCCGCCGGAATCCCCACCGTCGCGCTGGTCTTCGGCAACTCCACCGCCGGGGGCGCCTACATCCCCGGCATGAGCGACCACGTGGTCATGGTGCGCGAGCGCTCCAAGGTGTTCCTGGGCGGGCCGCCGCTGGTACGGGCGGCCACGGGTGAGGAGAGCGACGACGAGTCGCTGGGCGGGGCCCGCATGCACGCCGAGGTCTCCGGCCTGGCCGACCACCTGGCCGAGGACGAGCGCGACGCGATCCGTATCGGAAGGCGGATCGTGGCCCGCCTGGGACACACCAAGGCGGGGCCCGCCCCGCGCCCGTCGGCACCCGAACCCCTCTACCCGGCCGAGGACCTGCTCGGGATCATGCCGCCCGACCTGCGCGTGCCCGTGGACCCGCGCGAGATCATCGCCCGCCTCGTGGACGGCTCGGTGTTCGACGAGTTCAAGCCCTCCTACGGCGGCGGCCTGGTCACCGGCTGGGCCGACCTGCACGGCTACCCCGTCGGCGTGCTCGCCAACGACCACGGCGTGCTCTTCAGCGCCGAGGCCCAGAAGGCCGCCCAGTTCATCCAGCTCGCCAACCGCGCGCACACGCCGCTGGTGTTCCTGCACAACACCACCGGCTACATGGTCGGCCGCGAGTACGAGCAGGGCGGCATCATCAAGCACGGCTCGATGATGATCAACGCCGTCTCCAACAGCACCGTCCCCCACTTCTCGGTGCTCGTGGGCGCCTCCTACGGCGCGGGCCACTACGGGATGTGCGGGCGGGCCTACGACCCGCGCTTCCTGTTCGCCTGGCCCAGCGCCCGCTCCGCCGTCATGGGCCCCCGCCAGCTCGCCGAGGTGCTGTCCATCGTCGCCCGCCAGTCCGCGGCGGGGAAGGGGCAGCCCTACGACGAGGACCAGGACGCCGCCCTGCGGGAGATGGTGGAGCGCCAGGTCGAGGCCGAGTCACTGCCCCTGTTCCTGTCCGGGCGGGTCTACGACGACGGCGTCATCGACCCCCGCGACACCCGCACCGTCCTGGGCCTGTGCCTGTCCTACGCCCACAACGCCCCCGTCCGGGGCACCGACCGCTTCGGCGTCTTCCGAATGTGAGGAGACCGTGAACCACACGCCCTCCGCCGTCCCCTCCGGTGGTTCCGCCGAGGCGGGCGCCACGGCCCCCGGCCGACCCGCCCCGCCGCGCCCCGTCACCCGCCTCCTGGTCGCCAACCGGGGCGAGATCGCCCGCCGGATCCTGCGCACCTGCCGCTCCCTGGGCGTGGCCACCGTCGCCGTGCACGCCCCCGGCGAGGAGGACGCCGCGCACGTGGCCGAGGCCGACACCGCCGTGCGCCTGCCCCTGCCCCAGGGACGCGGCCCCGTGGACGCCTACCTCGACCCCGACGCCGTGGTGGCCGCCGCCCGCGCCTCCGGCGCCGACGCCGTCCACCCCGGCTACGGCTTCCTGTCCGAGAACCCCGCCCTGGCCCGCGCCGTCACCGGCGCCGGGCTGACCTGGATCGGCCCCCCGGCCGAGGCCGTCGAGAGCATGGGCGCCAAGACCCGGGCCAAACGCATCGCCCGGGACGCCGGGGTGCCCGTCGCCGACGCCCTGGACCCCGAGCGGGTGCGCCCCGAACACCTGCCCGTGCTGGTCAAGGCCGTCTCCGGCGGCGGCGGACGCGGCATGCGCGTGGTCCGCGACCTGGCCGACCTGCCCGCCGAGGCCGCCGCCGCCCGCGCCGAGGCGGCCTCGGCCTTCGGCGACCCGGCGGTGTTCTGCGAGCCCTACGTCCCCCACGGCCGCCACGTCGAGGTGCAGGTCCTGGCCGACACCCACGGCACCGTGTGGGCCCTGGGCGAACGCGACTGCTCCCTCCAGCGCCGCCACCAGAAGGTCGTCGAGGAGACGCCCGCCCCCGGCCTGCCCGACGACCTGCGCGAACGCCTGCACGAGGCCGCCCGCCGCCTGGCCCGCGCCATCGGCTACACCGGCGCCGGAACGGCCGAGTTCCTCGTCCCCGTGGGGGAGGAGGGCTTCGGCGAACCGGTCTTCCTGGAGATGAACACCCGGCTCCAGGTCGAACACCCCGTCACCGAGTGCGTCACCGGGCTGGACCTGGTCGAGTGGCAGATCCGCGTCGCCGAGGGCGAGGCCCTGCCCGGGGGCGGCCCGCCCGCGCCGCGCGGCCACGCCGTCCAGGCCCGCCTGTACGCCGAGGACCCCCGCGACGGCTGGCGGCCCCGCACCGGCGTCCTGCACGCCTTCGACGTCCCCGCCGACACCCGCTTCGCCGCGCCGCCCGCCTTCGGGGTGCGCCTGGACAGCGGCGTCGAACCCGGCGACACCGTCGGCGCGGACTTCGACCCCCTGCTCGCCAAGGTCGTCGCCCACGGGCGCGACCGCCGCGACGCGCTGCGCCGCTTGGCCGCGGCCCTGGCCGCCGCGCGCGTGCACGGGGTGGGCACCAACCGCGACCTGCTCGTGCGGGCGCTGCGCCACCCCGCCTTCGCCGGGGCCGAGACCCGCCCCGAGGGGCTGCACACCGGCTACCTGGACGGCGACCGCCTCAGCGCACTCGTCCAGCCCCTGGCCGACCCTGCCACCGAACGCCTCGCCGCGCTGGCCGCGTCCCTGTCCGCCGCCGAGGCCGCCCGCGCCGACGCCGCCACCCCCGCCGGGATCCCCGCCAACTGGCGCGGCCTGCCCTCCCAGCCCTTCGTCCGCCAGCACGACGTCGACGGCGACGAGACGAGGAGGACCACCACCGCCTACCGCACCCTGAGGGGGTCCTACCTGACCGAACAGGCCGGTGTCCGCGTGCTCTCGGCCGCACCCGACCGGGTGGTCCTGGAGGCGGACGGCCTGCGCCGCGCCTTCGACGTCCACCGCCCCGCCGCGGGCGGCGACGTCCACGTCGACTCCCCCCTGGGGTCGGTCACCCTCACCCCCGTCGACCCCCTGCCCGAACCCGAGGCCGCGGTCGACCCCGGCGCCCTGCCCGCGCCCATGCCCGGCACGGTCACCGCCGTGGAGGTCGCCGTGGGCGAGCGGGTCGAACCCGGGCAGACCCTGCTGCGCATGGAAGCCATGAAGACGGAGCACCGCGTCACCGCCCCCGCCGCCGGTGCCGTCCGGGAGATCCCGGTCGCGGCGGGGCAGAGGGTGCCCGCCGGGGCGCCCCTCGCCGTCCTCGACTACGAAGGGGCCACGCCGTGACCGGTGCCATGACCTTCAACGAACCCGCCGAGCGGGTCGACCTGCGCTCCGCCGTGTCCGCGTTCGCCGCGGGGTACGGGTCCGAGTACTACCGGGCCCGCGCCAAGGAGGGCGCCTACCTCACCGAACTGTGGCGCGAGGCGGGCGGGCTCGGCTACCTCGGCGTCAACATCCCCGAGGAGTACGGGGGCGGGGGCGGCGGCATCGGCGACCTGGCCGCCGTCCTGGAGGAGCTCAGCGCGGCCGGGTGCCCCACCCTGATGATGGTGGTCTCCCCGGCCATCTGCGGCACCGTCCTGACCCGCTTCGGCACCCCCGAACAGCGCGCGCGCTGGCTGCCCGGCCTGGCCACGGGCGAGACCATCATGGCCTTCGCCATCACCGAGCCCGACGCCGGGTCCAACTCCCACCGCATCACCACCACCGCCCGGAGCGACGGCGGCGGCTGGGTGCTCAACGGCCGCAAGACCTTCATCTCCGGCGTGGACGTGGCCGACGCCGTCATGGTCGTCGGACGCGTCCAGGACGAGGACACCGGGCGCCTGTCCGCCGCGCTGTTCGCGGTGCCCACCGACGCCCCGGGGTTCGAGGCCCGCCGGATCGAGATGGACCTGGTCAGCCCCGACCACCAGTACCAGCTGTTCCTGGACGACGTGCGCCTGCCCGCCGACGCACTGGTCGGCGACCCCGGGGCCGGGCTCCTCCAGCTCTTCGCCGGACTCAACCCCGAGCGCATCATGGCCGCGTCCCTGGCCTCGGGCAGCGCCCGCCACGCCCTGGACAAGGCGGTGGCCTACGCCAGGGAGCGCACGGTCTGGCGCGACACCCCCATCGGCGCCCACCAGGGGCTGGCCCACCCGCTGGCGCAGGTCAAGATCGAGCTGGAGCAGGCCCGCCTGATGACCCAGCACGCTGCGCTCCGCTACGATTCCGGCGACGACGCGGGGGCGGGGGAGGCGGCCAACATGGCCAAGTACGCCGCCGCGGAGGCGTGCGTGCGCGCGGTCGACCAGGCCGTGCAGACCCTGGGCGGCAACGGTCTGGCCAGCGAGTACGGGCTGGGGTCGGCGATCGCCGCCGCCCGCCTGGCGCGCATCGCGCCGGTGAGCCGGGAGATGGTGCTCAACTACGTGGCGCAGCAGTCCCTCGGCCTGCCCAGGTCGTACTGAGCGGTCGGCGCGCGGACACGGGCCGCCTCGGGGACGCGGGGACAGGGGGAAGCAGCGACGTGGACACAGGGGCCGACCGCGAGCCGCGCCAGGAACGCAGCCGGGCCACCCGAGCCCGACTGCTGGAGGCCGCCGTGGCCTGCCTGGCCGAGGAGGGCACGGCCGGCGCCACCGTGGGCGCGGTCGCGCGGCGGGCCGGGGTGTCGCGCGGGGCCGCCCAGCACCACTTCCCCACCCGCGAGGACCTCTTTCTGGCCGTGCTGCGGCACATGCTCGACAGCCGCGGCGCGGAGCTGCGGCGCGGCGCGGCCGCCGTCCCCGAGGGCGGCGGCCGCACCGAGGCGGTCGTGCAGATGGTCGTGGACGCCTTCACCGGAACGGACTTCCGCGCCGCCCTCCAGCTGTGGTCGGCCGCCGCCAGCGACCCGGTCCTGCGCGAGCGCATCATCCCCATGGAGGAGCGGATGGGCCGGGAGATCCACCGGGCCGCCGTGGAACTGCTGGGGGTGGACGAGTCGGTCCCCGGGGTCCGCGAGACCGTCCAGGCCACCCTCGACCTGGCACGCGGCCTGGGACTGGCCAACCTGCTCACCGACGACGGGCCCCGGCGCCGCCGGATCGTGCGCCAGTGGGCGCGCACCCTGGACGGGCAACTGCGGACCCCGGCACCGTGAACCGGCTACCTCGACGGCACGGAGCGTGCTTATCATCGAAGCGGCGCGGGGCCACGGGCCCGCGCCGAACGTCATCCCCGGACCGGACAAGGCGGTGTGAAGGTGAGCGCGGATGCGGGCAGGGACCTTCCGGACCTGGCCAGGCGGGCGTTGGACGCCTTCGCCGAGAGCGCCTCGCGCCGCAGGGACCGCGACGCCCTGATGGACAACGCCTTCGCCGCCCTCTTCGCCCTGTACCGGGCGACCACGCCCGCGCAGCGCAGATCCCCGGGCGGCCAGGAGTTCAGCGCCACCCTGGCCGAGCTGCTGGTGGGCGGCAGCAACCCCGACCGGCTCGGCCTGTACGTGGTCCGCACCCAGACCGCGGCCGAGAACGGCGAGCACGAGGCCTACCGCCCCGCCTGCTGGCGGCGGTCCATGCTGGAGCTGCTCGGCGAGGAGTTCGTGCCCTGGGAGGCCTTCCTGCGCCCGGGCGACCTGGAGGCCCTGCCGCGCATCGACGAGGCCCTCACCGCGGTGGCGGGCCGGGCGCGGCCGGTCAACGAGGAGGAGGTCCCCTCCTGGGTGCCCGAGTCGCACTGGTGGTGGTGGGAGCCCGCCCGCCAGCGCGGCGAGGAGGCCCCCGAACGCCATGACAGCGGCACCCTGGACGCCGTCGGGGACTGAGCGTGCCGGGCACGCGCCGCCGCGGTCTCTCACGCACCAGCTGACGCGGTCCTGGCGGCGACGAGGTCCCGGTACCAGGCGAAGGAGTCCTTGGGGGTGCGCGCCTGGGTGGCGTGGTCCACGTGCACCAGCCCGAAGCGCTGGTGGTAGCCCTCGGCCCACTCGAAGTTGTCGGTGAGCGTCCACACGAAGTACCCGCGCACGTCCGCGCCCCGCTCCCGCGCGGCCTCCACGGCGGCCACGTGCCCCTCCAGGTAGGCGATCCGCTCGGGGTCGGCGATCCGCCCTCCGGGGGAGACCCGGTCCTCGTGGGAACAGCCGTTCTCGGTGACGTACAGCGGCGGCAGCGCCTCACCGTGGCGCTCGCGCAGCAGGTCGATCATCCGGCCCAGCCCCTCGGGCACCACCGGCCACCCGAACGCGGTCACCGGCGCCCCGGCGACCTCACCGAACCCGAACGGCAGTCCCGACCCCTCGTCGGGCGCGGTGGCCACGGTGGGGTTGTAGTAGTTGACCCCGAGGCCGTCCGCGCTGCCCGCGACCGCCTTCAGGTCGCCCTCGCGCACGCCGGGGACCTCCGCGACGCCGAAGGCCGACAGGTCCGGGTAGGCGCCGGTCAGCACGGGGTCGGTGAACAGCCGGTTGTGCAGGGTGTCGTAGGCGTGCGCGGCGGCGGCGTCGGCCTCGGAGCCGGTGGCGGGGCTGACGGGGGAGTAGTTGTTGGTGAGCAGTGCCTCCAGGCCGCGCGAGCGCAGCTCCCCGGCGGCCAGCCCGTGCGCGAGCAGCATGTGGTGGGCCACCCGCATCACCTCGGGCACCGCCAGGGTCCGCCCCGGGGCGTGGACGCCGAGCGCGTGCCCGTAGGTGGTGTGCACCAGGGGCTCGTTCAGGGTGATCCACCGGTCCACCCGGTCGCCGAGGCGGTCGGAGGCCGCCGCCGCGTACTCGGCGAACGCGTACGCCGTGTCGCGTTCGCTCCAACCGCCCGCATCCTCCAGCGCCTGGGGCAGGTCCCAGTGGAACAGCGTCGGCACCGGGGTGATCCCCCGGGCCAGCAGCGCGTCCACCAGGCGGTCGTAGAAGTCCAGGCCGGCCCCGTTCACCGCGCCGCGCCCGGTCGGTACGACCCGGGGCCAGGCGAGCGAGAACCGGTAGGCGTTCACCCCGAGCCGGTCGAGCAGTTCCACGTCCTCGGCCCACCGGTGGTAGTGGTCGCAGGCCGGGGCGGGGCTGTGCCCGTCGCGGACCGCGCCCGGGCGCTCGGCGAAGACGTCCCACACCGACGGGCCGCGCCCGTCCGCGTCGAGGGCGCCCTCGATCTGGAAGGCGGAGGAGGCCACTCCCCACAGGAACGGTGACGACATGGACGGTACCTGCCTTTCGCTGGGTCTGACGGGGTGAACGGGGGTCGAGGAGCGGACAGGAGGGGACGCGTGGAACCGGCGGGGACTCATGCCACACCCCGGATCCGCCACACCAGCACCCCGCCCAGCAGGCTGAGCAGCCCGCACACGGTGTACAGGACCGGGTAGCCGCCCAGGTGGACCACGATCGGACCGGCCAGGGCCGGGGCGATGACCTGCGGTCCGGCGCTGGCGATGTTGACGATCCCCAGGTCCTTGGCCCGCCCGCCGGCGCTCGGCAGGACCTCGGTGACCAGGGCGTTGTCCACGGACAGGTAGACGCCGAAGCCGACCCCCAGCACCACCGCGCACACCAGACTCATCGGCCACGTCGGAAACGCGGCGATCAGGAAGGCGGGCACCGCCGAGACCACCCCGGACAGGCACACCATCCCCCTGCGGCGGCCGATGCGGTCCGAGACCAGACCGGCCAGCACGGTCGTGGCCACGACCGCCGCCGTGTACACGGCGATCAGCACCAGCAGCCCGTCCGCGGCCGAGGAACCGGGGAACAGCTCCTCGTAGCCCACCGCGTCGGTGAGGAAGTAGAGCAGGTAGAGGGTGAACATGGCGTTGCCCGTCTGCATGAGGAAACGGGTCAGCCACGCCCAGCCGAAGTCGGGGTGGCGGCGCGGGGACACCCACAGCCCGCGCGCGAACCCGCTCCAGGAGGGGCGCGCCTCGCGGGGCAGCGGCGGGTCGGGGGCCAGCAGCGCGAACGGCAGGACGCACAGGACGGTCAGCGCGCCGAGGAGGGCGTAGCCGGGGGCGATCCCCGTGACCACCACGGTCACCAGGAGCACCGCCACCACCACGCCCGCCGACTGCGGTACGCCGATCCACCCCGAGACCACGCCGCGCTGGCGGACCGGCACGTGGTCGGGCACGGCCGCGAGCAGGGTCGCGTTCAGGCAGGACAGCGCGGCCTGGACGAAGGACCACCCCACCAGGACGCCGAGGACGCCGTCCTGTCGGCCGAGCACCACCAGTCCCAGACCGCCCAGGAGCGCACCGGCCAGGATCCAGGGGCGTCGGCGCCCGAACCGGCCGGTGGTCCGGTCGGACAGGGCCCCGGCCAGCGGGGTGCCCAGGGTGGAGCAGGCCGCGCCCGCCCCGGTCACCCAGGCCAGGGCGGTCTCCTTGGCGTCGGGGGCGAGCAGGCCGACCTGTTCGGGCAGCAGGACCTGGAGCGGGCCGAAGAAGGCCATCCACATGCCGAGGTTGGCCAGGCTGATCCCGGCCACCCACAGGCGGCGCACGGGTCTGGTGGGTTCGGCGAGAGCGGCGGGCGTTCGCGGGGAGGGGGAGGGCTGCGCGGGGGGTGGGCGCACGTGTGACCTACCTAACATGAATGCGTCTCATGTTAGGAGGCCCGCCTCGCCGAGGAAAGACCCGCGGCGGGGTCGGTTCGCGGCGCACCGGCGCACCGGCGCGGTCCCGAGGCCCCTCGTGCGCGGCGGTGGGTTCGGCGTCCCCAGTTGTGTAGTCAAGTTTGACCAGTGGACTCGGGGAGGACTACCCTCGCAAAGTAATCAAACTTGACTAATGGGAGGTGCGCGTGGCCGCAGCGGACACCGCGCGGGCGGACGGCGGCAAGGAGGGGGACACGGGGCAGGAGCGGCCGGAGGCGGCCGTTCGGGCCAACGAGACGACCGTTCCGCTGCTGCCGTGCGTCTCGGCCGAGGAGACCCTGGAGTTCTACCGGGCGCTCGGCTTCGAGGTCACCTACGAGCAGACCAGGCCCTACCTCTACCTGGCCTTCCGCTGGAGCGGGTTCGAACTGCACTACGGCCGCGCCTCGAAGGACCTGGACCCGGGGCTGGAGAACAGCGGCGGCTGCATGGTCGTGGTCGACGCGGTCGCGCCCTACCACGCCGCCCTCACGCAGGCCATGCGCCGGGCCTACGGCAGGGTCCTGGCCAAGGGTCTGCCCCGCATCACGCGCCACCGGCCGGGCGCCAGCCGCTTCACGCTCATGGACCCCTCGGGCAACTCGCTCATCTTCATCCAGCGCGGCGAACCCGAGAGGCTGGAGTACGGCGGCTCCGGGGAACTCGACGGGCTCGCCCGCGTCCTGGACGGCGCGCGGATCCTGCGCGACTTCAAGACCGACGACCTCGCCGCCTTCCGGCGGATCCGCTCCGGACTGAAACGGCACGGGGACCGGGCGCCCGCGGTGGAGCGGGCGCTGGCACTGGCCATGCTCATCGAACTCGCGGTCGCCCTCGGCGAGGAGGAGGGCGTCCAGGAGTGGCGGGAGCGGCTGGGCGCGATCACCCTCACCGGCGGTGAGCTGAGCAGGGTCGAGGGGGAGTTGCGCAACGCCTCCGCGCTGCGGAGCTGGCTCGGCACGCGGCCCCCGGAGGCGGACGGGAACTGAGGGGTCGCCTCAACCGGAGGGGGACGCCTCCGGCTCCTCGCCGGTGAGGACGCCCTCGTAGGGGTCGCCCCCCTCACCGGCGAAGGAGTAGGCGCCGCCCTCGATCCGCCGGATCAGCGAGCGCGTCCACGCCGCGTCCGACTCCGCGGAGTGCACCCACATGTCCATGATCTCGCCGATGTGGCCCGCCTGTCCGGGCCCCTCCTCCGGGGCGTAGTGGGCGACCACGCCCCCGCGCCACTCCTCCAGGCCCTCGACCCGCCGCCTCAGCAGGTCGACCGCCTCCCGCCGGGGCAGATCGACGACGAAGCCCAGACCGGCCGAGAGCACGTCCGTGTGCGCGTCGTGCGAAGACACCGCCCGGCGCAGCAGGGCGAAGTACTCCCGGGTGCCCTCCCCGGTGGTCTCGTACTCGGTCCGGGGCGGACCCCCGGCGGTGGACGGCGCGGTCTCGTGGGCGTGCAGCAGCCCCTGCCGGGCCATCTGCTTGAGCGCGTGGTAGATCGACCCCGGCTTGGCGTTGGACCACTCGTGCGCGCCCCAGGACTCCAGGTCGTTGCGCACCTGGTAGCCGTGCGCCCGCCCGCGCAGGCGGACCGCCCCCAGGACCAGCAGCCGGATGGCCGACATCCACACCCCTCATCCCACCAGCGCGTCCGCACCCTTCTGAGGCCCGCGCCCTTCGACTCCGACCAGCCTATCCACGCGCCCGCGCCCGCGCCGGCCCGCGCCCCCTGCCGCCTCCCCCGTGCCCTGACGGGCGCCGGCACGGGGGAGGGGCGTCGGCGCGACGGAGGGTTCTCAGCCGCGCCCGGGGACCGGGTCGCCCTGGCGGGCGTGCTCGCCGCCCAGCGCGATCGGCGCGGCCAGCCACTCGTCGCGCAGGCCGAACGCGTTCACCAGCTGCACGGCGTAGGGGCGCAGGCCCCGGCACAGGTCGTTGACCGCCTGGGTGACCGCCTTGGCCCGCGAGGTGGAGAGCCGCTCGTGCTCCAGGAACCACGCGCGGTCCTCCTCGACCACCGACATCACGTACAGGTCGCACAGCCGGTTGAGCAGCTTGGCGGTCGCGGTGTCCCCGCAGCGGTCGATCCCCGCCACGAACGCCTCCAGCACCACCCGGTCCATGTGCGCGCGGCCCGCGGCGAGCACGTGGTCCTGGGCGCGGTTGAACACGTCGAAGGCGTCCTCGCCGTTCCTGCCGGACCTGCGCAGCCGCGCGGCCAGGCCCTCGATGACGTGCTTCTCGCGGTCCTCCAGCAGCTCCAGCTGCCAACCCCGGTTGTACAGGCTGGCCTCCTCGCCGCGCCCCGGGGCGGCCGCGACGAGCCGCTCGATCAGCGGGATCGCGGCGGTGCGCTCGATGACCGTCTCGAAGACCTTGCCCGCCATGAACCGGGCCAGCCCCAGCTGGTCCAGGTCGCCGAACGAGTCCTTGAAGTTGGTCAGCAGGCCCTTGGTGAGCTGCTGGAGCAGGACCGTGTTGTCGCCCTCGAACGTGGTGAAGATGTCGGAGTCGGCCTTGAGCTGAGGGATCCGGTTCTCGGACAGGTACCCGGCGCCGCCGCACGCCTCCCGGCAGGTCTGGATGGTCTGGCTGGCGTGCCAGGTGGCCACCGCCTTGAGCCCGGCCGCCCGCGACTCCAGTTCGCGCTGGGCGTGCTCGTCGCGCTCGGGGGAGCGGGACAGCTCGTGCAGCCGGGTGACCAGCTCCTCCTGCGCGAAGTGCAGCGCGTAGGTGCGGGCCAGGGCGGGCAGCAGCTTGCGCTGGTGCGCCAGGTAGTCCAGGACGCGCACCTCCCGCTCGGGCCGCCCCTCGCCGTCGGGCCGGGTGAACTGGCGGCGGGTGTCGCCGTAGCGCACCGCGATGGTCAGCGCGGCCTTGGCCGCGCTCCCCGCGCCGCCCGCCACGCTGATCCGGCCCCGGACCAGGGTTCCGAGCATGGTGAAGAAGCGTCGGCCCTTGCTCTCGATGGGGCTGGAGTAGGTGCCGTCGGCGGCCACGTCCCCGTACCGGTTGAGCAGGTTGGTGCGCGGCACCCGCACGTGGTCGAACTCCAGCCGTCCGTTGTCCACGCCGTTGAGTCCGGCCTTGGGGCCGCAGTCGCCGATGCGCACGCCCGGCATCGGCCTGCCCCGCCCGTCCCGGATCGGGACCACCAGGGCGTGCACGCCGTGCTCCTCGCCACCGGTGCTCAGCTGGGCGAACACCACCGCCAGGCGGCCGTCGCGGGCCGCGTTGCCGATGTAGTCCTTGCGCGCCGCCTCGTCGGGGGTGTGGACCACGAACTCCTCGGTGTCGGGGTCGTAGACGGCCGTGGTGCGCAGGCCCTGCACGTCCGAGCCGTGGCCGGTCTCGGTCATCGCGAAGCAGCCGGGCAGCTCCATCGACATCGCGCCGGGCAGGTACTCGGCGTGGTGGGCCTCGGTGCCCAGGGCGCTGATCGCCCCGCCGAACAGCCCCCACTGCACGCCCATCTTCACCATGAGCGACAGGTCGTTGACCAGCATCTCGAAGCCGACCACGGACGCGCCGACGTCGTCGCGTCCGCCCACCGAGGCGGGGAAGCCGTAGGCGGGCAGGTCGGTCTTGGCCAGGGCTTTGAGCTGGGCGAGCGTGCGGGCGCGGTGCTCCTCCATCGACAGCCCGTACACGGGGGCGTACAGGTCTCCCCGCAGGGCGTCGCGCATGTGTTCGCGCACGTGGGCCCAGCGGCCGTCGAGGAGGCCGCGCAGCTCGGCCTCGTCCACTCTCAGCGCCTGTTCGTTCATGTGCTCCCCCTGTGGTCCTGGCTGACGCGGCCGGTCCGTGCCCGCCGCGAGGGGCGGGTCGCGCACGGAACCGTACCCGCGGGTACACGACCAACGTTAGGGGCGGATGGGAGGTCAGACGGCCAGGGAGGCGGTCGCGGGGTCCCGGGCGGCGGTCGCGGCGGCGTCCACCCGGCGCAGGAGCTCGTCCAGGGACAGGCCGAGCGCGTCGGCGATCGCCGCGACCGTGAAGAAGGTGGGGGTGGGGATGCGCCCGCCCTCGATCTTGCGCAGGGTCTCGACCGAGATCCGGGCCTCGCGCGCGACGTCGACCATCGTGCGCTCCGCGCGGGCCCGGCGGAGCAGGGCGCCCAGGAGACGCCCGCGCTCGATCTGGTCTGCGGTCAGCGGTTCACGCACCATGCGGACGAGTCTAACGCCACGGCGCCGGATCGGTATATCAATGCCGGTGGTGCCGTACCGCGCACGGACGGCAGCGGAGAACCCGGGGTCCGGCGCCGAGACGCCTCTCCCCCATCCGCTGTCCGGGCCCGCCGGGCACAGGACCGCCGCGCGGACGGGTCGGTCGTGCATTCCCGCTTCGCCGTGTTCACGGTAGCGGTCGGCCCAGCGTTGGGCGGTGGTGGTGCTGGTCTGGAAGCGTTCGGCGGCCCGGCGCGGCGGCCACCGGTCCTCCACGACGCAGCGGGCCAGGGTCAGGCGCCCAGCGGGTGTGAGGCGGGCGTTGGCGTGGGCGGTGCGGGACATCGAGGGTCTTCCGGTCCGGTGGGAGGTGTCGTAATCCACACCGCTGCCGGAGGTCCTCTTCGTGCGCGCCCCAACACGATCGGGGGCCCAGGGCAGCGCCTGGCTCGGATGAGCGTTCGGGTCCCCTCGCGCCGCCGTCACATAGTCCGGGCCCAGCCGCACGGGCCCCCACGGAAGTGGCGGATCTGCCCATGCCCGGCGTCAGCTGGACCGCGTCGATCGTGTCCGGGCCAGACGCCACTTCTCCCGACGCCCCACTTCTCGGGGGATACCGGCCCTGACCCGGTGGGAACCGGCCTCGTCAGCCCGCTCCTTGGGTAGAAACAACCGCCGGTCCAGCGGGACCGGGGCTCTGTCGGTGACCGCGTGCGGGCTCACCCCCCGCCTGGCACGGCGACTTCTCGCCCAACGCTCCGCACCACCGGCGCACCGCCCCCGCTGAGCGGTTCCCGGCCCTGGAGAAGGAGGTGCCGTCGATCACCCACGCATCGGGGTCGATGGCCTGGCTGACCCCGGTGGCGAACCGGCGCCGCACGGGGGTGCGGTCCCGGGGCGTGGAGGCCACGAACTGTCGTAGGGCCTGCATGTTGCCGTCGGGCAGACGTTCAACCGTGGGCTGGATGGACTTGCGCCGACCGTCGAGCACCAGTCCGCGCAGGTAGCACTGGCCCGGGCCCGGGAGTCCTGAGGGGGATGGGCGCGAATACCTCGGCGCAGAACGCGCCGAGGTATTCGCGGAGATCTTCAACAGCTGCCGGGTCCACCCGCCTATGACGGAGCAACCGGAACCAGAAATCAGGAACTTAATAAAGTTCTACTGGGTCAGCAGCTTTGATCCCCTGGGCGCTCTTTTCGGTCCGGTCCCTATGTCGTGACGACGATCTTGCCGGTGTGAATCCCCTTCTCGAGGTGGCGATGTGCCTCGACGATGTCGTCGAGGGTGAACACCCTGTCGATGGCTGGCTGTAGTGCCCCGAGGCGTACACCGGCGTTCAGGAAAGCCGACATGCGCTTGACCACGACATCGTCGAGAGTGTGCTCGAAGCTCTGGTAGCTGAAAACCGTCAGAGGCGCGCCTGTCGGGAAGGGCGCGGGCTGGGGGTCCAGGAAGCCCGCGGCGACCAGGGTTCCACCGGGGCGGGCCGCGGCCAGGAGGTCCTGCTGGCCGGGGCCCATGACGAGATCGAGGATGATGTCGGCGCCGGTTCCGCCGGTGTGGTGGTGGACGGCTTCGGCGATGTCCGCCTCATCGGTGGCGATGGCTGCGGCCGCACCCGCTGCGAGCAGGACGTCCTTCTTCGCGGCGCTCCGGGTGACGGCGATGGGAACAGCGCCGATCTGGTTGGCGATCTGTACCGCCGCCCGTCCGACGCTGCCGGACGCGGCTGTGATGAGGACGTGGTCGCCGGGCAGCATCCGCGCCTTCTCGACGAGCGCGCCGAAGGCGGTGGAGAAGGCCACCCATATCGCTGCCGCCTCCGCGACCCCGAGTGAGGCAGGCCGGACGATGACCCTGTCGGCGGGGACCGTGGTGTATTCGGCGTAACTGCCCCGGACGCCGGCGTCCGGTATGGCCGTGAGGATGACCGGGTCGCCGATCTTCAGCCCCGGGACCCGCGGGCCGAGTGCGTCGACGACGCCGGTTCCTTCGATACCGAGGCGAGCGTGTGGCAGGGGGACAGGTGCGGGCGAGGTACCGGAACGCATCATCTGGTCGAGCGGGTTGACGGCGAAGGCTTCGATCCTGACCCTTACCTCGCCGGAACCGGGCTCGGAGACCGGTTCTTCGACGATGTGCATGGTTTCCGGACCGCCGAACTCGTCGAAGACGACGACTCTTGGCATGTAACTCCTCCTCTTTCCGTGCCGGTTTTTTCCTCGTGGACGACGTTACGGAACGGCTGGTTACCTTTTGGTACCTTCGACTTCATGCAGAATTTGGCTGAATCAGCCTTGCTCGCCGACTGCCCCACCCGCCTGGCGGTCGAGATCATCTCCGACAAGTGGGCCGCGCTCGTGCTCTTCGGGATCAGCCAGGGGGCTCGTAGGCACGGTGAACTCGTCGACCTGATCGGCGGCATCTCGCGCAAGGTCCTCACCCAGACGTTGCGCCGGCTCCAGCAGTACGGCCTGGTCGAGCGCCGTGTGGAAGCTCCGAGGCGGGTTGAGTACAGCCTGACCGACCTTGGCTGGACCCTCATCGAGCCGATCGAGGTGCTGACGGACTGGGCGAGGGATCATGGCGGAACCGTCGCCGACTTCCAGGAGGCGGCGCAGGCCGATGCCGCTACTCGGACACGAATCGACGCCGACCGGTCGGCGTCGTAGCCGGTACAGCGCGCTGTCGGCAACGAGCGGCGAAGCAGGTGACGAGGAGCTGGTCATCAGACGCCGGGAAGCACACGTTTCGCAGCACGGAGTGGTCACTCTCCTGTCGATGCAGGGCCACCTGTCACTTCCCGCGCGTGTGCGACCGGGCGGGGGTTTGCCCGCCGTCGGTGTGGTGCCCCGGCCGACCGGGCGGGCCCGGGCAGGAAGAGGGCTGTGAACAGGCCGATCGCCATTGCGCTTGTCGCTATCAGAAAGGAGATGCGGAAGCCGCACATGCTGGGGACGGGAACGCCGTTGAACTGGTGTGCGGTGGTGGAGAGGATCCCGCCGATGACGGCGCTGGAGAGCGAGGAGCCGATCGAGCGCATCAGCGTGTTGAGGCCGTTGGCCGAGCCCGTCTGCGTGGCGGGGACCACGCCGACGATCAGGGCGGGTAGGGAGGAGTAGGCGAGACCGATGCCCACACCCAGGACCGCCGTGATGATGAGGCTTTGCCAGGGTGCGTTCATGAGGCTGAGGCCGACTCCGTAGCCGATCGCAACGATCGACATGCCGAGGATCAAGGTGCTCTTGGGGCCATGCCTCGCGGACAGCCGCGCGTAGATAGGTGCCGTGAGCATCATGGTCAGGCCGAGCGGTGCCAGGTACAGGCCCGCGGTCACCATTGACTGGCCGAGGCCGTATCCGGTGGCCTTCGGCAACTGGAGCAGTTGGGGAAGGACCATCGAGACGACCAGGTATGAGGCACCGACCATGATCGAGGCGAGGTTGGTGAAAAGCACCGCGGGACGGGCCATCGTGTGCAGGTCCACCAGCGGTGCGTCGAGGCGCAGTTCCAGCACGCCCCACAAGATGAGCACGACGACCGCCGCGGTGAACAGTCCGAGGGTGGTGCTGGAGGTCCAGCCCCAGTGGCTTCCCTTGGTGACCGGCAGCAGGAAGAGGGTGAGGGCGGCGGACAGGCCGACCGCGCCCAGGAGGTCGAAGGTGCCGTGTGTGGAAACCGGTGACTCGGGGACGACGATGAGGATCAGCGCGATGCACAAAAGGCCAAGACCTGCGGCGCCGTAGAAGAGGGCGTGCCAGTCGGCGTGCTGGGCGACCAAGCCCGAGGCGGGCAGGGCGAGACTCCCCCCGACGCCCATGGAGGAGCTGATCAGGGCCATCGCAGAGCCGAGTTCTTCGCGGGGAACTATGTCACGCGCCAAGCTGATGCTGAGGGGTATCGCGCTCATCGCGAAGCCCTGGAGGGCCCGGCCCGTGATCATCACAAGCGGATCGTCGGTGACGGCGCTGACGAGTGCGCCGACGACCATCACCGCGAGGCTGAGGATCAGCATGCGGCGCTTGCCGTGGAGGTCACCCAGGCGTCCCATGACTGGCGTGGCGACGGCGCCTGAGAGAAGCGTCGAGGTGATGACCCAGGTCGCGTTGTGAGGCTCGGTGCCCAGGAGTTGCGGCAGATCCTTGATCAGAGGAATGAGCATGGTCTGCATCACTGAAACCACGATGCCCGTGAAGGCGAGCACCGGGATGAGGGCCCTGGTCGCGGGCCCGGCGGTCGACGTTCGTGTCATGTGGGGTGCTCTCCAGGCCGGGCTCCGTGAACGGAGCCCGATTGAACGGCTCGCCCCGTGGCCCTCAGACGGGCCGCGCTTGACGGCGTCGGGCCTGCCATCGGGGCGTGGAGGACCTCACGCCCGCCCAGTGCGAACGTGAGGGGACCAAACGGGGCAGGTGCGCCCTATTCCGAGGCGGCTTCTGCCCAGGGGCCGAGGGCAAACCCATCGCCGCTCCGCCGGACCTCCAGGGCTCCGGCGCCGCCGAAGTGCGCGGGGACGAGCAGTTCGTGTGCTTCAGCCGCCCGCTCCAGGATCCGACGGCGACTGGCCGCTGCTTGTGCCGGGTCGAGGCAAGCGCTGCTGTTGCAGCATGGATCAAGGATCTGGACCGGGCTGTGCAGGAGATCCCCGGCGAAGACCGCACGGTCGGTGCCGGAAGCAAGACTCAGCACGGAGGAGCCGGGCGTGTGCCCTGGCGCGGACTCCAAGGTGAGGTGTTCGTCGATCCGGTACCGGCCGTCCCACAGCACGGACTGCCCGGCCTGGTGAATGGGGGCGATGCTGTCCTCGTAGATGAGGCGGTCGACTTCCTGCACACCGTTGCCGTACCCGTTGCCGGGACCGTAGTGGAAGTCGTCCGCGGCCGGGATGAGGTATCGGGCATTGGGGAATGCCGGTGTCCACTCCCCGTCCGCCTCGACGGTGTTCCATCCGACGTGGTCGACGTGCAGGTGCGTGTTGACCACGACGTCGACGTCCTGAGGACGGATACCGGCCCGCTCCAGCAGGCCGAGGAAGTCACTCTGCGCGTTGTGGAAGGGCCCCATACCCGGTCGTACGCGCCCGTTGCCCGCTCCGGTGTCGACCAGGACGATCCGGCCTGCGCTGCGCAGAACCCAGCTCTGCAGAGCGGTCACCACCAAGCCGCTGTCCGGTTCCCAGTGGTCCGGCGCCAGCCAGTCCGCGTTGTCCTTCCACACGTCGTCGGGGGCTGCTGGGAGGAAGGCGGAGGGAGGCAGGAACGGCTGGTGCCACTCGACGACCCGGATGACCTCGACATCCCCCAGCACCATGGTCTGTACACGCTCGTTGTCGTTGATCACGCAAACGACCTTAAGGAAGGTCTAGTGAGCGTCTCAATAATCATTCGGATCAATTGGATACGCATCCGTATCAGCCTTCATGCGAAGGATACTCTGAACAGATGGATGTGGTGAGCGACGCGATCTCTGCTGTGCACCTCGGGCACCCTTGGTTCCACCGGCTGCGGACGCGTGAGAGCTGGTGCACGCGGCTTGACCCGTACGACGGTGCGGGTTTCCACATCGTCCTCAAGGGCGGCTGCTGGCTACTGACCGATGGTGGCACCCCGGTATCCCTCGGTGTGGGAGACGCGGTGCTCCTCCCGCACGGCACCGGCCATGTGATCGCCGATTCCCCCGTGGACGCGGCGATGGCGAACAGGGCGGTCCCGTTCGAGCAATGGCTTGCCGACACGGAGCGGCAAGCCGAACCGGACCACTACGGCACGGAGATGCTCTCCGGCAAATACTGGCTCGACTGCAGCCGCATGCACCCGCTGATGGCGGAACTGCCCGAGGTCGTCCACCTGCCCAGCCAAGTAGGCAGCCACCTCGAACTCCGCGCCGCGATCGATCTGCTCGCCGGTGAGCTGGACGAGGTGCGGCCCGGCTCCTGCATGGCACTTCCGAACCTGCTCGACCTCCTCCTCGTCTACATGATCCGCTCATGGATGGCAGCGACCACCAGCGGAGCCTGGCCCCGCGCACTGGGCGACCCGGTGACGGCCACCGCCCTGCGGGCGATGCACTCGAAGCCCGCCGCGCAGTGGAGCAACGACCTCCTGGCAGCGGAGGCGGGCGTCTCCCGTCCCACCTTGGCGCGCCGGTTCACCACACACGTCGGCCGCCCCCCGATGGCATACCTGACCTGGTGGCGAGTGGTCCTTGCCGCCACCATGCTCCGTGACACCGCGGAAACGCTGGCCACCATCGCCAGACGGGTCGGCTACGGCAGCCCGTACGCGCTCTCCCACGCCTTCACGCGGGAGTTCGGTACAACACCAGGGCGCTATCGAGCGCAGGCCGCCGGTCGATCCGGTGCCGTCACGGGTCCTTGACAGCAGCCGGTACCACAGTCTTTGTGAAGTCGACCGTGGCGACGGTTCGTATCCTGACGGCTTCTGCCGTTCCGGAGGCGGGAGCGGCGGGGAACCCTCTCGCTCCTACCTCGCAGACGGGTCGATCACGCTCGATTCGTCCAACCGGTCCGGAGCATCCGCGGTGAACGCTCTCCCGACCAGGTCCGGACGGGTGTCCGCTCCCGTGGCCGGGGCGGTGGTGCGCGGGCGGCCGAGCCGGGCGATGCTGGAAAGCCGGCGCTGACTCGAGGATCGCGTCGGCCCGGCGCGGTTCCCGCGCCTCGCGCTCGAGCGTTGACGGGGGTTTTCTGAATCCCCTGCGCCCATGGAGAAGGGCGCCGGGGACCGGTGCGCGACGACCAACCTCGACGCCCTTTCCGGCCGCGTTCTAGGCCAGTCCCGGCACGGCCAGCTCCAGGCGGCCCCCGTCCGCGTCGAGCAGTGCGGGCACCCCCAGCGGCACCGTGAGCTGGGCCGCGCAGTGACCGAACTCCAGCCCCCACAGCACCGGCACCCCCAGCGGCTCCAGCCGGTCGCGCATCAGCTCGGCGACCACCTCCGGTCCCGGCGGGCAGTCCGTCCACGAGCCCAGGGCCACCCCGGCCAGTCCGTCCGCCCACCCCGTGCGCAACAGGTGCGTGAGCATCCGGTCGAGCCGGGCCACGTCCTCGCCGACGTCCTCCAGCAGCAGGATGCCGCCGGATGCCGACAGGCGGCTGTGCGGCGTGGCCAGACCGTCGTTGAGCAGGCTCAGGTTCCCGCCGAAGGTCACCCCCTCGGCCCGCCCCGGCACCAGCGCGTGAGCTCCCGGCGAGGTCAGCACGGTCCGCCGCTCGGGCTCGAACAGGGTGGCGCGCAGCTCCTCCTGGGCCACCGGATCGCCCACGAAGTACCCCGTGCCGACCACGGGCCCGTGCACCGTGGCCACGCCCAGCTCCACCGCGAACGCCTCGTGCAGCGCCGTGATGTCGCTGAACCCGACCAGCGCCTTGGGCTCGGCCCGGCGCATCGCGTCGAAGTCCAGCAGGTCCACCGTCCGGTGCGCCCCGTCGCCGCCGCGCACGCACAGCACCGCGTCCACGTCCGGGTCGCACCAGGCCTCCTGGAGGTCGGCGGCCCGCGTGGCGTCCGCCCCGGCCAGATAGGGCAGCCGCGGGTGGCGTTCGCGCACGTGCGGGGCCAGCTCCACCTCCAGCCCCCAGCCGCGCAGCGTTCCCACCGCGGCCTCCAGCCGCTCCGCGGGAACCGGGCTGCACGGGGCGACCAGACGCACCCGGTCGCCCTCCCGCAGGCGCGGCGGACGGACCAGCGCGCGCACACCCCGCGCGTCCGCGACCCGCACCACCGCGTCCGCCATCTCGGTCATCGCCTCTCCCACCCCGGGCCCTCTCCCTCGCTCGTGCGCGCCACCGGACGCGACGCCTCTCCCCACCACTGCTGCTCGGACACTCCCGAGACCGGCTCTGCGGAAGCCGCGTCCCGCGCAGTCCGGCCCCCGCCCCCAGCCTCCCAGCCGACCAGGGGTTCGGCCGCTCAGGCGCGCAGGAACGTGTCCAGCGCGCGCACCCCGAAGCGCAGCCCCTCCAGCGGCACCCGCTCGTCCACGCCGTGCAGCAGACCCGAGTAGTCCAGGCCCTCGGGCTGGGCCAGGGGCGAGAATCCGTAGCAGTCGATGCCCAGCCGGGAGAACACCTTGGCGTCGGTGCCCCCGGACAGGCACACCGGCACCACGTGGGCCCCGGGGTCGTGCAGCAGCAGGGCCTCGCGCAGCTCCGCGAACGCGGGGGAGTCCACGGGCGCGGACACCGGCGGCGAACCGTGCGCGTACTCCCAGGTCACCCGGTCGCCGGTGAGCTCCTCCATGACCGCGGCGAACTGCTCCTCCGCGCCGGGCAGCACCCGGCCGTCCACACCCGCCGTGGCCTCCCCCGGCACCACGTTCACCTTGTACCCGGCCGAGAACATCGTGGGCGTCGCGCTGTTGCGCGTGGTCGGGCCGATCAGCGGCGCGGCCGTCCCCAGGCTGGCGACCAGGGCGTCCACCGCCTCCGCGGTCGCCGTGTCACCGGGGAAGCGCTCCACCTCCAGGGCCGCGGCGATCGCGTCGATCGCCGCACGGGTGACGGGGGTCAGGTGCAGCGGCCACTCGTAGCCGTCGATCCGGGCCAGGGCCGCGGCCAGGGCGCCGATCGCGTTGTCGCGCGGCGGTCGGGAACCGTGCCCGGCCGTGCCCTGGGCGCGCAGGTTCAGCCAGGCGCTGCCGCGCTCGGCCGCGCCCACCGGGTACAGGCGCACCGGCTCCCCGGAGGCGGTGCGGGCGTGGATGGTCTCCCCGCCGCCCTCGCCGATCGCGGTGGTGCAGCCCTCGAACAGCTCGGCGTGCTCGCGGACCAGGTAGTCGGCGCCGTAGGCGGCGCTGTCCTCCTCGTCGGCGACGAAGGCCAGCACGATGTCGCGCCGGGGCCGCAGCCCGTGGCGCGCCCAGTGGCGCACCACGGCGGTGACCGTGGCGATGGTGTTCTTCATGTCCACCGCGCCGCGCCCCCACAGCGCGGGCACACCGGTGACGGGGCAGTCGGCGACCTCACCGGCGAAGGGGGGCAGCGTCCAGCCGGCCGCGTCGGCGGGCACCACGTCCAGGTGGCCGTGCACCAGCAGCGCCGGGGCCGAGGGGTCGGTGCCGGGGACGCGCACGACCACGTTCGCGCGCCGGGGGGCCGACTCCAGCAGCAGGGGGTCCAGTCCGGCGTCGCCCAGGGCCTCGGCGACGTACTCGGCGGCCTCGCGCTCGTCGCCCTGACCGCCGCCGTGGTTGGTGGAGTCGCGGCGGAGGAGCCCTCGGGCCAGGTGGACGGCGTCCTCCCCGGCCGCCGCGAGGCCGTCGGCCCCCTCCGGGAAGCCGTCGGTTCTCTCTGGGAAGGAAGTGGCGATGTGGCCCACGAGCGCGCCTCGCTCTCGCTGAGGTGTCAGTAACGGGGGAGGACCTTAGTGACCAGTGGTGACGAAGTGGTGCTCCCCGGCACAGTTCTACCAGCCCCGCCCGCCGTGCCCCGGCATTCGCGGGCGGCGGACCCCCGCGGCCCCGGACCCGGCCTCAGCCGTAGCGCTCCTCCATGGCGTTGGAGATGAGCGTGGTGACCGCCTTGAAGCAGCGGATCATCTCGTAGGCGTCCGGGGAGACGTACCGGACACGCCGCACCCCCGTGCGCGTGACGCCCGGGACGATGGCGGCGGCCTGGGCCAGCTGCGCGGAGTCCACCTCCACCTCCACGGCCCGGGGCTCGGGCCCGACGGGGTCCAGGCGCCCGGCCAGGGTCATGGCGGCGCGCGCCCCGGCCCGGATGTCCCGCGCGGTCGCGGCCGGGGGAGGGCAGCGGGCGGCGTACCGGCTGACGTGTTCCTTGACCGCGACCGTCCGCGCGAACGGGGCGTAGGTCGCGGCGTCCTCACAGGCGCGGTCGTCCCCCGTGACCAGGATGACCGGGGTGCCGTACTCGGCGACCACCGCGGCGTTGAGACGGCCCTCGCTGGCGGGTTCTCCGTCCAGCCACACACCGGTCACCGCGTTGGGCAGGTAGGTGTGCGCCAGCACGCCCTCGTCACCGGCGCCGCAGTGGTAGCCGAGGAACACCACGCCGTCGCAGTCGCCGGACTGCACGCCCTCGACCATGGACAGCTCCTTGTGCCGCCCGGTGATCATCGCGGCGTCGGTGTTGAGCTCCTCCAGCAGGAGGTTGCGCATGGTCGCGTGCGCCTCGTTGACCAGCACCTCGGTGGCGCCGCCCTCCAGCAGGCCCTCGACGGCGGCGTTGACGTCGCTGGTGAACATGGCGCGGCAGCGCTGCCACTGCTCGGTGCCGGGCTCGACGTCGGCGGGCCAGGTGACGCCCGTGGCGCCCTCCATGTCGGCGGAGATGAGGATCTTCACCCGCACGACCCTACGCCCCGGTCCCCTTCCGCGGCCACGTCCGGACGCCGCGTTCCGCCCGGGGCGTACGGGAGGGGACCGGGGCGGCGGTCACGGCAGGGTGAGGATCTCCGCGCCGGACTCGGTGATGACCAGGGTGTGCTCGAACTGGGCGGTCCACCTGCGATCGGCCGTCACGGCCGTCCAGCCGTCGTCCCACATGTCGTACTCCACGCCGCCGAGCGTGATCATCGGCTCGATCGTGAAGGTCATCCCCGGCTCCATGACGGTGTCCGCGCGCGGGTCGTCGTAGTGCGGCACCACCAGACCCGAGTGGAACTCCGGTCCCACGCCGTGCCCGGTGAAGTCGCGGACCACGCCGTAGCCGAAGCGCTTGGCGTAGGACTCGATGACCCGGCCGATCACGTTGATCCGGCGGCCCGGCCGGCACGCCTTGATCCCGCGCATCATGGCCTCGTGGGTGCGCTCGACCAGCAGCCGGTGCTCCTCCGAGACGTTCCCGGCCAGGAAGGTGGCGTTGGTGTCGCCGTGCACACCGTCCCGGTAGGCGGTGATGTCGATGTTGACGATGTCGCCGTCGGAGACCACGGTGTCGTCGGGGATGCCGTGGCAGATCACCTCGTTGAGCGAGGAGCACAGCGACTTGGGGTAGCCCTTGTAGCCCAGCGGGCTGGGGTAGGCCCCGTGGTCCAGCAGGAACTCGTGGCCGATCCGGTCCAGCTCGTCGGTGGTCACGCCGGGCCGGACGTTGCGGCCGACCTCCTCCAGCGCTTGGGCCGCCAGCCGTCCCACCACGCGCATCCGCTCGATGGTCTCGGGGGTCTGCACGTCGCCCAGAACCCCCTCCACGGGGTGCTTCCGTCCGACGTACTCCGGGCGGACGATGTGGGAGGGAACCGAACGTTGTGGCGAGATTCGCCCAGGAACCAGCGGAGTAGTCATGGACACTGATTGTAGTTCGTGGGTCGGCCCCGCGGTCCTGGACGATGCCCCTCCCCCACGGGTGTAGGGGACGTCCGGGCCTGGGTAGGTCCCCCGGAAAGCACGTTCCCGTCCGGGCGGCGTCCCGTAGAAAGCGAGTCACGGTGAGCGAGGACACTCAGCTGGACGACAAGTGGTGGTACTGCCTCCGGCACAACCGGGTGGAGCACGGTCCCGGCTGCCCCAACAAGGAGCGCATGGGCCCCTATCCGGACGAGGCCACCGCCGCCAGCGCGCTGGCCATCGCCGCCCGGCGCAACGAGGCCTGGGACGAGGCCGACGAGGAGGAGCGGTGAACACCGCTCACGCGCGCTCCGGATCCACCGCGCGGCGCCGTGCCGGGGGCGCCTTCCACCGGCGTCTCTGACAGGATCGGCGCATGACTGAACAGAGCACGTCCGCGGGCGCGGACATCGCCGGGCTGTCCGTCGCCGTCCTGGGCGGAACCGGGGACCAGGGCCGGGGCCTGGCCCGCCGCCTCGCCCTGGCGGGGCACACCGTCCACCTCGGCTCGCGCAGCGCCGAACGCGCCGACAAGGCCGCCCGGGAACTGGTGGAGGCCGAGTCCACCCCGATCGACGTGCGCGGCCTGGACAACGCCTCGGCCGCCGCTGAAGGCGACGTCGTCATCGTCGCCGTGCCCTGGGACGGCCACCGGGAGCTGCTGGAGCAGCTGGCCGCTCCGCTGGCGGGCAAGATCGTCGTGGACTGCGTCAACCCCCTCGGCTTCGACAAGAAGGGCCCCTTCGCCCTCGACGTCGCCGAGGGCAGCGCCGCCCAGCAGGCCGCCGAGGTGCTGCCCGACAGCCGTGTCACGGCCGCCTTCCACCACGTGTCCGCCGTGGTGCTGCTGGACCCCGAGGTCGAGGAGGTGGACCTCGACGTCCTGGTGCTGGGGGAGGACCGCGAGGCCACCGACGTGGTGCGCGCCCTGGCCGAGCGGATCCCGGGGGTGCGCGGCGTCTTCGGCGGCCGCCTGCGCAACGCCCACCAGGTCGAGGCCCTGACCGCCAACCTCATCGCGGTGAACCGCCGCTACAAGACCCACGCGGGCATCCGCATCACCGGTCTGTAGTCCCCGGACCCGCGGCCCCCGAGCGCCCCGGCCCCGCGGGAGCGCGTCGCACCGACCGCCTCCGGACCGCCCGGTGCTCCCGTCCGCGCACGCGTACGGCGCCGGTCCCCGCCGCGGGGACCGGCGCCGCTGCGCCGGGCGCGCCCAGCCGCCAGGGGCCGGGGTCAGGACACCCACTCCTTGACCTTGCCGACCAGGGCGGCCGGGTTCTCGCCCACGGGGGTCACGTTGAGCTGGGTCACCCCGGCGGCCCGGAAGGCCTCCACGCGCTCGCGCACGTAGGACTCCGGGCCGACCATGTTGGTCAGTTCCACGAACTCCTCGGGCACGGCGGCCGCGGCCTCGTCCCTCTTCCCCGCCAGGTACAGGTCCTGGACCTTCTCGGCGGCCTCCTCGTAGCCGTAGCGGCGGGCGACCGTGTTGTAGAAGTTCTTCCCCTTGGCGCCCATGCCGCCGACGTACAGGGCGATCATCGGCCGTACGAGGTCCAGCAGCCTCTTGGTGTCCTCACCCTCGCCGATGGCGAGCAGACCGCCCGCGGAGACCTCCAACCCGCCCAGAGACGGGTCGCGTCTGGCCCTGCCCTCGGCCAGCGCCTCGCCCCACACCCTGTCGGCCTTCTCGGGGATGAACAGGTGCGGGAGCCAGCCGTCGGCGATCTCCGCGGTCAGCGCCACGTTCTTCACACCCAGGGAGGCCACGTAGACGGGGATCCGGGGGCGCACGGGGTGGTTGATGATCTTGAGCGGCCTGCCGAGACCGGTCCCCCTCTCCGGGGGCAGCGGCAGCTGGAAGACGGCGCCGTCGTGGGTGAGGCGGTCCTCGCGCGCCCAGACCTTGCGGCAGATCTCGATGGTCTCGCGGGTGCGGGCGAGCGGCTTGACGTAGGGGACGCCGTGGAAGCCCTCGACGACCTGAGGGCCGCTGGCGCCCAGGCCGAGGACGGCCCGCCCGCCGGACAGGTCGTCCAGCCCGGCGGCGGTCATCGCGATGAGCGTCGGGGTGCGGGTGTACAGCGGCAGGATCGCCGAGCCGATGGCCACGGTCTCGGTGCGGGCGGCGATGTAGCCCATCAGGGTGGGGCTGTCGAACCCGTAGGCCTCGGCGACCCACACGGTGTCGAGACCGGCCTTCTCCAGTTCGACCACCTGGTCGACGGAGGCCTTGGGGTCGCCCGCGTACTGGAGCGGCATCGAGACGCGCATCTGTCCTCCCGGGAGGGCCGGACCCCCGGCCCGTCGGCGCTGGGTACGGTGCGACTCTACTCCCGGGTACGGTTCACTCCCGAGTACGGTTCGGTCTGTTGCCCGGCTCACGTACCACGGGACCCCCGGCGCCACACCGCCGGTCGGGCGGACCCGACCGGCGGTGCTCACCGGCGTCCGGAGAGGGGAGGGCTCACCCCGCCCCTCAACCGGCGTAGGAGTGGCGCTCCTCGGGGAACGCCCCGTTGACGACCTCGTCGGCGTAGGCCGAGGCCGCCTCGCGCAGCGTCTCGTGCAGGTTGGCGTAGGTCTTGACGAACTTGGCCACCTTCGGGCTCAGCCCGGCCATGTCCTGCCACACCAGCACCTGGGCGTCCGTGGACGGACCGGCGCCGATGCCCACGGTCGGGATGGACAGCTGCTCGGTCACCTGCGCGGCCAGCTCGGCGGGCACGCACTCCAGCACGACCGCGAACGCGCCCGCGCGCTCCATCTCCTTGGCGTCCTTGAGCAGTCCGGCAGCGGCCTCGCCGCGGCCCTGCACCCGGTAGCCGCCCAGGGTGTTCACCGACTGGGGGGTCAGGCCCAGGTGCGCCATCACCGGCACGCCCGCCGAGACCAGCAGCTCCACCTGGGGGACCACCGCGTGGCCGCCCTCCAGCTTCACCGCCTGCGCCCCGCCCTCCTTCATGAACCGCGAGGCCGCCTCCAGCGCCTGCTGGGGGGAGGCCTGGTAGGAGCCGAAGGGCAGGTCGGCCACGACGAGCGCCCGCCGGGTGGAGCGGGACACCGCCGCGGTCAGCGGGAGGAGTTCGTCCACCGTCACCGGGACGGTGGTGTCGTAGCCGTAGACGACGTTGGCCGCCGAGTCGCCGACCAGCAGGACCGGGATCCCGGCCTCGTCGAAGACCCGGGCGGTGAGCGCGTCGTAGGCGGTCAGCATCGGCCAGCGCTCGCCGCGCCCCTTGGCGGCGGCCAGGTCGCGGATGGTGACGCGTCGGCTGGTGACCCCGCCGTACAGGGTGTTTCCTGTCGGGGCCCCGGTCGGGGCGAGGGGCTTTCCTGTGGTGCTCATGTGCTATCCCTCCGTTGTCTCGAAGCACCTCGCGGGTGTCTCCGGACGTGTGGACGAATGGTGTCGTCGCGCTCGCGCGCTGGGCGGCCGAGGGGGCCGCGGGCGGTCCGCGGGGGACCGGGCGGGTGCGGGAGGAGGCGGGAACCGGCGTACGCGGACGACCGGGCGCGGCCACCGCACGCAAGCATCATCGCATGCCCGCTCCGCGCCTCTCCGCACCGGCTACAACCCGGTCCGACGGTCGGATGTTTCCCGACGGGAACGCTCCCGCCTTCCGCCGGGAGCGGCCCGTGCTCCCCGCCGGAACCGCCCCGCAGGCGGCCGACGTCCTCCCGCCGGAACCGGTCCGAACACGGCCGACACACCGTTCGCGGCCCCCCGAAGCGCGCGGTCGGCGCGGTTCGCGGGTACGGTCCGATCGGCGTGAGTTTCGGTGGGCCCCGGCGGTGGAGGTGGGTTGGTGGACGCGCAGACGGCGTACCGGCGCAGGTGGGGCGGGCTGGCTGTCCTCATCATCTGCCTGTTGGTGATCGTGGCCGACAACACGATCCTCAACGTGGCGCTGCGTGTGCTGTCCGACCCCGAGCGGGGCCTGGGCGCCAGCCAGTCGCAGCTGGCCTGGGCGATCAACTCCTACACTCTGGTCTTCGCGGGCCTGCTGTTCACCTTCGGCGTGCTCGGCGACCGGTGGGGGCGCCGCCGCATGATCGTGGTGGGGCTGACGGTGTTCGGCGCGGCCTCGGCGCTGTCGGCCTACTCCCAGACCCCCGAACAGCTCATCCTGGCCCGCGCGGTCATGGGGTTCGGCGCCTCCATGGTGACGCCGCAGACCCTGTCGATCATCGCGAACGTCTTCCCGCCCGAGCAGCGCGCACGCGCCATCGGGATCTGGGCGGGCGCGGTCGGGCTGGCGATGGCCATCGGACCCTCGGCGGGCGGGCTGCTGCTGGAGAACTTCTGGTGGGGGTCGATCTTCCTCGTCAACGTGCCCTTCGTGGCGCTGGGCCTGGCGCTGGTGTTCTTCCTGATCCCCGAGTCGCGCGACGCCGACCCCGGCAGGCTGGACGTGCTGGGGGTGCTGCTGTCCGTCCCCGGCCTGGTGCTGCTCATCTACGGCATCATCACCGCGGGCGAACGGGCCTCCCTGGCGGACTGGGACGTGTACGGCGCGCTCATCGGCGGTGTGGTGGTGCTGGTGCTCTTCCTGGTGCACGAGTCGCGCGCGCCCAACCCCTCCCTGGACGTGCGCTTCTTCCGCGACCCGCGGTTCAGCGTCTCCGTGGCCACCATCATGGTGCTGTTCTTCAGCATGTCCGGGATCATCTTCTTCCTGAGCTTCTACTGGCAGAGCGTCCGCGAGTTCTCCCCGTTCGTCGCGGGACTGCTGGTGCTGCCCGCCGCGCTGGGGCAGATGATCATGGCGCCGCTCAGCCCGACGCTCGTGCGCTGGGCGGGGCCGCGCGTGGTCGCCGCGGTCGGCGTGCTGGGCGTGTGCTCCAGCTTCCTCTTCTTCACCCAGCTCGAACCGGACACGCCGCTGCCGCTGATCGTCGGGTTCTTCTTCCTCCAGGCCGGTGCGATGGCCGTGGTCCTGACCCCCGCCACCGACGCGATCATGTCGTCGGTGCCGCCGGGCAGGGCCGGAGCCGCCTCCGCCGTGCAGAACACGGTCCGGCAGGTGGCCACGGCGATGGGCGTCGCGATCCTGGGCGCGGTCATCTCCTTCCGGTACCGGGCGGGGATCACCCCCACCCTGGAGGAGGTCGCCGACGAGGGCTCGACGGGTGTGACGGACCAGCGGCTGCGGTCGGCGGGGGAGTCGATCGAGGGCACCCTGGCGCTGGCCCGGAGCCTGGGGGAGCAGGGGAGGATCCTGGTGGAGCCCGCCAAGGAGGCGTTCATGTCGGGGCTGCACACGGCGGCGACGGTGTCGTTGTGTTTCGGGGTGGTCGGGCTGGTCGTGATCCTGATCTGGATGCCGCGCGAGACCGGGCGCCACCGGCCCCTGGACGCCGAGGGCGACGGCGGCCCCTCCGCGGGGACCGCGCCCGTCCCCGGCCGGGGGGAGCGGTGACCGGGACCGGTCCCCTACGTTGAACACATGCGCCTGACCGCCTTCACCGACGTCTCCCTGCGCCTGGTCATGCGGCTCGCGGTCGCGGACGAGGGAGAACTCCTCACTACCAGGGCCGTCGCCGGGATGCTCTCCGTGCCCTACACGCACATGGCCAAGGCCGTGGCGCGGCTGTCCGACATGGGGCTGGTGGAGGCGCGGCGCGGCCGCAACGGCGGACTGCTCCTGACCGAGAGCGGGCGGCGGGCCTCGGTCGGGTCGATCGTGCGCGAGCTGGAGGGCGCGGGTGAGCTCGCGGGGTGCGAGGACGATCCGCCCTGCCCGTTGCGTGCCGCCTGCCGCCTGCGCGGCGCCCTGCGCGAGGCGCACGAGGCGTTCTACACCTCGCTCGACGGCGTCACCGTGGAGTCCCTGGTGTCCCCGCCCGCGCGTGACGCGCTCACCCTGCTGCGCCCGTAGGGCCCGCGGCGGCGCTCCGTGGTCGTTTGCCCGTGGACGTCCGCCCGTGGTCGCCTGCCCGTGATCGTCCGCTCACGGGCGCACGGCCGGGCTCTGCCGGGGGCGGTTCTCTTCGCCGGACCGGTGGTCCTCCAGGCCGGTAGCCCGGTAGCCCGGAAGTCCGATGGCCCGGAAGTCCTCCAGGCTGCCCGCGCATGACCGTTCCCGCCTGGCCTCTTCGCGCGGGAACCACCCCGGAGGAGGGGGCCGTGAAGGCGGATTTAATATGCATTTCAGATACCAGTTTTTGCTCCGAGACACCCTCTCCGAAGTGAGGTCGCATGCTCTCCACCGAGTCAGCCGCCACCGTCCGGGCCACGGTCCCCGCCGTGGCCGGAGCCCTGGACACCATCACCGCCCGCTTCTACGACACGATGCTCGGCGAGCGCCCCGAACTCCTCGACGGCCTGTTCAACCGGGGCAACCAGGCCTCGGGCGAACAGCGCAGGGCCCTGGCCGGGTCGATCGCCGCCTTCGCCACCCTCCTCCTGGAGCACCCGGACGAGCGCCCCGACGTCCTCCTCTCCCGCATCGCCCACAAGCACGTCTCCCTCGGGGTCACCGAGGACCAGTACGTCATCGTGCACAAGTACCTCTTCGACGCCATCGCCTCCACTCTCGGGGACGCGGCCACCCCCGCCGTCGTCAGGGCCTGGGACGAGGTCTACTGGCTCATGGCCGGAGCCCTCATCGCCCTGGAGGCCCGCCTGTACGCCGAGCGCGGGCACACCGGGCGCGGGGTCTGGCGCCCCTGGCGGGTCACGCGGCGCCGGCAGGAGACCCCCGACACCGCCTCCCTCACCCTCCAACCCGAGGACGGCGACCCGCTCCCCGCCTTCCTGCCCGGCCAGTACGTCAGCGTTCGCACGCGCATGCCCGACGGGGTTCGCCAGGCCCGCCAGTACTCCCTGACCGGCGGGGACGGCGAGTCCCGCCGTATCACCGTCAAGCGCCTGCGCGCGGTCGGGACCGACCCGGCGGGGGAGGTCTCCACCCTGCTGCACGACACCGTCGTCCCGGGCGACGTCCTCATGGTCTCCACCCCCGCGGGTGACGTGACCCTGTCCGAGGGCGACCACCCCCTCGTGCTGGCCTCGGCCGGAATCGGCTGCACACCGATGGTGGCCATGCTGAACCGGCTCGCCGAACAGGGCAGCGACCGCAGGGTTGTGGTCCTGCACGCCGACCGCAGCCCGGGGGAGCACGCCCACCGTGAGGAGACCGCCGCCCTGGTCGGGGCGCTGCCCGGTGCGAGCGCCCGGACCTGGTACGAGAACGGTGTGGACGGGGGAGACGGCGTGGAGGCTGTCGAAGGCGAAGGCGAAGGCGAAGGCGAAGGCGAAGGCGAAGGCGAAGGCGGAGGCGGAGGCGGCGACGGCGCTGAGGGCGGTGGGTGCGTCGGGGACGTCGAGAGCGTCGGGGGTGCTGTCCGGGGGCTGATGGACCTGGACGGGGTGGACCTGCCCGAGGGCGCTGAGGTCTACCTGTGCGGGCCGCTGCCGTTCATGCGAAATGTGCGTGGCCAGCTGCTTGCCGCCGGGGTGCCCGCCCGCCGTATCCGCTACGAGGTGTTCGGCCCGGATCTGTGGCTGGGCGAGGACTGAGCGCCTGGGCGTGCTCTGAGGGGGCGGAGTGGAAGGGGAGTGGGCTGTTCCTGCTTCCTTTCGACGCTCAGGCCGCTGGTGGTGGCCGGGGTAGCGGCACCAGCTGCCGCGAAACGGTTCGGTTCGCTGTCAACGCCCGGGGTCGGGAGATGGTTGACCTCTGCTGCGGTGGCAGCGAAGGCGGCGGGTGTCTGGGGGCTCCGATCAACGCCCTGGTTGCGGGTGGTGGTCGAGGTAGCGGCGTCAGCTGCCGCGAGGTGGTGCGGGAGGGTGACCAACGGTTGGTGTTCGGGGGTGGTGGGGCTCTGCTGCGTCGGCACCAAAGGCGGCGGGTGTCTGGGGGCTCCGATCAACGCTCCACTCGCTGATGGTGGCCGGTGGTGGCGTCGCCAGCTGCCGCGAGGTGGTTTGGGAGGGCGATCAACGGTTGGTGTTCGAGGGTGGTGGGGCTTTGCTGCGTTGGCGCCAAAGGCAGAGGGCCCTCCGGCCTCGGGCAGCGGTACCGGCCCCCGGGGCGGGGGTGGGCGACGGTGGCAGCGACCACGGTGGGCGCGGGGCCCGGGCCGCCTGTCGGGCGCGGGCATGCCGGGGACCGGCACGACCCGGGAGTCATTCCCGGGGCGGTGGAACCGGAATCCTGTCGGGCGGATGATGCCGTTCCCGCTGTCGGTGTGTGCGCAGTTCGCGTTGGTACTTGGCCCGGTTGTGCGGCCCGCACAACGGTTGGAGATTGGCGACCACGGTGCGCCCTCCTCGGGAGAACGAGGTGACGTGGTCGGCCTGGCACAACGCCACCGGTACCTCACATCCGCCCGGGTGCGCGCAGGTGGCGTGTCCGTGGAAGGCGGCGGTGCGTTGGCGGGTTGAGGCCAGGCGGCGGCTGTGGCCCACATCCAACACCTGCCCGGTGGGCGGTGCGGTGAGCATCCGCACCACCTCAGAATCGGCGGCCAACTCGTGCACCAGCCCGACCGGAATCACTCGACCGTGCTCGTCCAACGCCGGAACCTCCTGGCCTTGGGCGTCCAGGTAGGTCTGCACGGGCACCACGATGCGGATCTGCGCCAACGGAGCCGGAGCGTTGCCGCATCCGGTGTGGGTGGTGGCAAAACGCAGCGCCGCGATGAGCGCGTCGTGCTCACGCTGGGACCGGGACCGGGTGTCACCTTCCCCGGGTGGGGTGGTGAAGGTGTCGATGGCCGCGCGCACGACCAACGCATCCCCACTGCCGCCCCAGGCCTGGAGTTGGTAGCTGCCCTGGAACGTGTCATGCACCGTCAGTCCGCGGGCGGCATGGGCGGTCTCGTGGTCGCGGTCCAGGCGGTGGGGGTCCAAACGGTAGGCGACCTGGCGGGCCACCGACTGGAGCTGGTTGACCGACAACGCGGGCCGCTCCGCCTTCGCGGCCACCAGGGCGGACTCAAACCCGTGCCGGTACTCCCCCTGATCGGGGAAATGCTGGGCGTCGCGGGTCTGGACGGCTTTGTCGGTGGCTTTGGCGATCGCGACCGCCTCACCCAACACCACCCTGCCCTCAGCTACTGCTTGGGCAGTGGCGGGCAGTGTCTCCTCGTGCACGTGCTGGGCCAGACGAGCCAGGTCCTTGGCCTGAGCGGTGGGCATCGTGCCGTGGTGCACCAACCACTTGTCCAGCGTGGAGTAGCCGCTGTAGCGGGCGACCTCACCGCGCGCGTACAGGCGCGCCATCTGCGTCAACGCCTGATACCGGATCTGGTCCAGCTGCGCCCACAGCGCCGCGATCTCCTCCGCGGCGGTCTCGTCGGCCCCGGGCGGGACTTCGGCGTTCAACGCTTGGTGGATGATCTCGCGCGCACCGGCCAGCGCGGCCACGGCCGGGGAACATTCCCCGGGGGCCACTTTGGGTGCTGCGATCATCATCTCCATACTTCTTATTATAGGCCAGCGCCCGCCATTTCTCCACTATTCACAGAGCGAATATGAAGTCTTTCTTTCTGGGGTCCGATCCTCATTGGTGCTCCATGTTTAAGCCAGGCTCAAAAGGTGTCCGAAAATGTGCCCTCGAAATAACCGATTGTCGTTGGTGCGATCGTTACCCGCGCTGACCGCAGGGTCCGGGGCTGTTGCCCGAGGCCGGAGGGCCTGCTTGCCGTTGGTGCCGACGCAGCAGAGCCCGACCATCCCTACACCCTGGGTGTTGGTCGCCCTCCGGTGGTCGCTCCCGCCTTTGGTGCCGCTGTTCGTCGGCCGCCCCCGCCCTCACCCGACGCGCACCGTTTTCCGCGGGCCATCCCACTTCGCGGTAGCTGGCGCGCTTTCGTTGCCGCCAGAAACCCCCGACAGGAAGGGCGTAGGGGAGAGACCTGAGGGCGGCCCCTCCCTGCCCTTCAATCCATTATCCTTATTGGTCGCCGAGTGTTTCAGGGCACACCAAAACCTCCGTGGGTGGGATCCCCCCTATTTCCAGGAAACCATCACCACGCCACCCACGACCACCCCCAACCCCCGCCTGTGGAAAACCGGGGATCACGGGCTGAGAGATATACCAACCGGTGGCTCCCAGGACTGTCCACACCTGCTCCGGACTCGCCCACACCTGCTCCGGGTCCGCCCACACCGGCTCCGCGGCCCTCCGCGCCCGCTCCTCTGCCCAAACCCGACCCGCGGCGTGGGTCAGGACGGCGGCCCGGACACGTCGTCCACAGGGGTCTGCGAGTGTCGCGGGAAAGTCGTAGGCTCAGGAGTCACCACCTGTCCACCGACCCTCCTGGGGGCACCCGAGCCATGGCCGACTCCTTCGCCCATCTGCACGTCCACACCGAGTACTCGATGCTCGACGGGGCCGCCAAACTCAAGCCCCTGTTCAAGGAGGCGGCGCGGCTGGGCATGCCCGCGGTCGCGATGACCGACCACGGCAACATGTTCGGGGCCTACGAGTTCTACCAGCAGTCCAAGGGCACCGGCGTCACCCCGATCATCGGCATCGAGGCCTACGTCGCACCCGAGTCGCGCTTCCACAAGAAGCGGGTCTTCTGGGGGCGGTCCAGCGGCTCCGACGACGCCTCGGCGGAGGGCGGCAAGGACATCTCCGGCGGCGGCCGCTACCTGCACATGACGATGCTGGCGCAGAACGAGAAGGGCCTGCGCAACCTGTTCCGGATGTCCTCGCTGGCGTCCATGGAGGGCTACTACATGAAGCCCCGCATGGACCTGGAGCTCATGTCGGAGTACAGCGAGGGCATCATCGTCTCCACCGGCTGCCCCTCGGGCGGTGTGCAGACGCGGCTGCGGCTGGGCCAGGAGAAGGAGGCCGTCGCCTACGCGGCCGGGCTCCAGGACATCTTCGGCAAGGAGAACGTCTTCCTGGAGCTGATGGACCACGGCGTGCCCATCGAGAAGGAGGTCCGCGACGGCCTGCTCAGGGTCGGCCGCGAGCTGGACATCCCGCCGCTGGTGACCAACGACTCCCACTACGTGTACGAGTCCCAGGCCTCGGCGCACGACGCGCTGCTGGCGGTGGGCGTGGGCAAGAACCTGGACGACCCCACCCGGTTCCGGTTCAACGGGTCGGGCTACTACCTCAAGTCCGCCGAGGAGATGCGCGGCATCCTCAACTTCGAGGAGTGGGAGCAGGGGTGCAGGAACACCCTGCTGGTGGCCGAGCGCATCGACCCGGGCGCCTACGACGCGGTGTTCGCCCACCGCGACCTGATGCCGGTCTTCCCCGTGCCCGAGGGGGAGACCCAGGCCTCCTGGCTGGCCAAGGAGGTCGAGCGGCTCCTGCCCACCCGCTACCCGGACGGGATCAACGGCGAGATCCGCCAGCGGGTCGACTTCGAGCTCGGCATCATCAACGAGATGGGTTTCCCCGCCTACTTCCTCGTGGTCGCCGACATCTGCCAGTACGCGCGCAAGAACGGCATCGCGCTGGGCCCGGGGCGAGGCTCGGCGGCGGGGTCGATGATCGCCTACGTCCTGGGCATCACCGACCTGGACCCGCTGGAGCACGGGCTGCTGTTCGAGCGGTTCCTCAACCCCGAGCGCGTCACCATGCCCGATGTCGACCTGGACTTCGACGAGCGTCGGCGCGGGGAGATGATCGAGTACGTCACCCGCCTGTACGGCGCCGAGCGCGTCGCGCAGATCCTGACCTTCGGCACCATCAAGGCCAAGGCCGCGGTCAAGGACTCCACGCGCATCCTGGGCATGCCCTACTCGGTGGGCGACCAGATCACCAAGGCCTTCCCCGCCGCGGTCGGCGGCAAGGAGATCCCGCTGGAGGCGGTGACCAACACCGAGCACGAGCGCTACGGCGAGACCACCGAGCTGCGCAACCTCATCGACAACGACGCGCAGGTCGCCAAGGTGATGGAGACCGCGCGCGGTATCGAGGGCCTGACCCGCGGTACGGGTGTGCACGCCGCGGGCGTCATCCTGTCCAAGGAACCCCTGCTCGACGTCATCCCGCTGCACAAGCGCGACACCGACGGCGCCATCATCACGGGCTTTCCCTACCCTCAGTGCGAGGACATGGGCCTGCTCAAGATGGACTTCCTGGGCCTGCGCAACCTCACGATCATGGACGACGCGGTCAAGTCCATCAAGGAGGCCGAGGGGATCGACATCGACCTCGGCAAGCTCCCCCTGGACGACAGGAAGACCTACCAGCTCCTCTCGCGCGGCGACACCCTGGGCGTGTTCCAGCTGGACGGCGGCGCGATGCGCAACCTGCTCAAGCGCATGGAGCCCAAGAAGTTCGGCGACATCGCGGCCGTGCTGTCGCTGTACCGGCCCGGTCCGATGGCCGCGAACGCGCACAACGACTACGCCGACCGCTCGAACGGCCGCCAGGAGGTCACTCCGATCCACCCGGAGCTCAAGGACGCTCTGGAGCCGATCCTGGGGGAGACCTTCCACCTGCTCGTCTACCAGGAGCAGATCATGGCCATCGCGCAGCAGCTGGCCGGGTACACCCTGGGCGGCGCCGACCTGATGCGCCGCGCGATGGGCAAGAAGAAGAAGGAGGCCCTGGAGGAGGAGGAGGCCAAGTTCTTCCCCGGGGCCGAGGCGCGCGGCTTCTCCAAGGAGGCCACGCAGGCGCTGTGGGACGTCATGCTGCCCTTCGCCGGGTACGCGTTCAACAAGTCGCACGCCGCCGGGTACGCCCTGGTCTCCTACTGGACCGCCTACCTCAAGGCCAACCACCCCGCCGCCTACATGGCCGCGCTGCTGACCTCGGTCAGCGACGACAAGGACAAGATGGCGGTCTACCTGGCCGAGTGCCGGACCCAGGGCATCAAGGTGCTGCCCCCCGACGTCAACGAGTCGGGTCTGCGCTTCACCCCGGTGGGCAAGGACATCCGCTTCGGCATGGGCGCGGTGCGCAACGTCGGCGCCAACGTCGTCAACTCGATCATCAGGACCCGCACGGAGAAGGGCAAGTTCAGCTCCTTCACCGACTTCCTGTCCAAGATCGAGCTGGCGGCCTGCAACAAGCGCGTCATCGAGTCGCTGATCAAGGCGGGCGGCTTCGACTCGCTCGGCCAGCCCCGCCGTGAGCTGTACCGCCACCACGAGACGGCGGTGGACGGCATGATCAGCTCCAAGAAGCAGGAGGCGCACGGCCAGTTCGACCTGTTCGGCGGCGGTGACGACGGCGACTCCACCCCCATCGGCCTCAACATCAACTGGGGCGACGAGGAGTGGGACCGCAAGACCAAGCTGGCCTTCGAACGGGAGATGCTGGGCCTGTACGTCTCCAGCCACCCGCTGGCCGGTGCCGAGCGGGTGCTGGCCCGCTCACGCGACACCTCCATCGCCCAGATCGTGGCGGGCGAGATGGCCCGCGAACGCGGTGAGGTGCGCATCTCCGGCCTGATCTCCAAGGTGGACAAGCGCACCAACAAGGCGGGCAACCAGTGGGCGATCGCCACGGTCGAGGACCTGGACGCCTCGATGGAGGTGCTGTTCTTCCCCAAGACCTATCCGCTGTACGTGCAGGCCCTGCTGGAGGACACCGCGGTCACCGTCAAGGGCAGGCTCAACGACCGGGACGGCACGTGGTCGATGTTCGCCTCGGAGATGTCGATCCTGGACATCTCGCACGTCACCGAGGGGGAGCCCCCGGTGCTGCTGACGGTCGCGGAGGAGCGCCTCACCCCCGAGCTGGTCGGCGACCTGCGCCAGGTGCTGGCCACGCACAAGGGGGACACCCCCGTGCGGATCCGGGTGGACAACCCGGTCCGGTCGCGGGTCTACGCCGTGGACCGCTACTCGGTGCGGATCTCCCCGGAGTTCAACGGTGAGGTCAAGAGCCTGCTGGGGGCCTTCGCGGTCGACTACTGACCAGCGCCGCAAGTCCCCGCGGTCCCCGCGCGCCCTCGGGCGAGCGGGGGCCTTTTTCGTGCCCGCTCTTGCCAGGACGAAGTAAGCGATATATCTTTGAGCTATCAGAACAGAGCAGGACAGTCGCTCTGTATCGCACGATCTCCAGGAGGACGACATCATGAGCGCCATGGCGATTCCCGGCCCCTGGTCCTGGGAGGCGCGCGGACCGCGCCGTCCGCGCCTTCCCTGGAGCCGCCAGCCGGAGGAGGAACGGCACGGACACCCCGGGCACCCGGGCCACCGCGGTCCGCGAGGCGGCGGACGGTTCGCATTCGGCCCGCCCGGCCCGCCTCCGCCCCCCGAGCCTCCGATGGGGCCGGGACGGCCGCCCTGGGGAGGAGGGCCCTTCGGCCCCGACCACCCCTTCGGCGGGTTCGGCCCCGGCGGATTCGGGCCGGGCGGGGGGTTCGGCCCGGGAGGCGGCCCCGGCGGCCGACGCCGGGGCGGGCACCGCGCCAAGCGGGGCGACGTGCGTACCGGCATCCTGATGCTGCTCGCGGAGGAGCCGCGCAGCGGCTACGAGATCATCCGCGAGGGCCGCGAGCGCAGCGGCGGCATGTGGCGGCCCAGCCCGGGCTCGGTCTACCCCATGCTCCAGCAGTTGGAGGACGAGGGCCTGGTCGTCCAGGAGGAGGGCGAGGGGCGCCGCCGCCCCTACCGGCTCACCGAGGAGGGCATCGCCCACCTGGAGGAGCACGGCGCCGGGCTCACCCCGCCCTGGGAGGCGGTCGCCGACGCCTACGCCGACAGCCGGTCCCGGTACGAGGAGGTCGCGGCCCTGGCCCACCAGCTCACCGCGGCCGCGGCGCAGGTCGCCCAGGCGGGCAGCGCCGACCAGCTGGAGCGGGCCAAACGGCTCCTGGCCGAGACCCGGCGCAACCTCTACCTCATCCTCGCCGAGGAGGAGGCGGCCGACGGCGCCTCCGCCGCGGAGGAGGACGACGAGGACTGAGGCGGCGGGCGCCGACCGGTGACGGCTGCGACGCAGGGGTGCCCGGGGACGCGAGCGCGTCCCCGGGCACCCCTGTCTGTTCGCGCCCCTGTTCGTCGGCGCCCTTGTTCGTCGGGGCCTCCGCCTGTCAGCGCCCCAGCCGGTCGGTGTCCCGGTGCGTCGGTGCCTCGGCCCGAGGGAGCGCGTCTTTCGTCCCGGGGCCCCTGTCACCGACCCGCGGACCTACTCGCCCGTGGTTCCGTCGGCGAGTTCGCGCAGGACGTCCAGGTGGCCGTTGTGGCGGGCGGTCTCCTCGACCATGTGCACCAGCACCCACCGCAGCGTGGTGTGCCCCTCGCCGCGGTGCGCGCGCCGCGAGCCCGAACCCAGTTCCAGCCGGGCGGTGATCTCCCGGGAACGGGCGCACTGGGCCTCGTACTCCTCCAGGAGTCGGGCCAGGGGGACCTCCGCGCCCCGGCGCCACTCGGCGTCGGGATCCTCCGGGGTGGCGTAGCCCTCGTCGGGCAGCCCCAGCAGGATCACCTCGAACCAGGCGTGCTCCACCCAGCGCAGATGGGAGACGATCGCGCCCACGCTCATCAGCGGGGACGTCGGCAGGGGGGTGGCGGTGGCGTGTTCGGGGGACAGACCGGCGCACTTGGCGTGGACCGTGGCGCGGTGCCAGTCCAGCCAACTGGTGAGCATGGTGCGCTCGTCGGCGGCCTTGGGCGGGTCGACACGCTGGAGGCCGGGGACGGCCAGAGGGCTGTTCTTGTCATTCATGCCGGTATTCTCCGTTCCGGCTATGCCCCGTATCCACTGGTTTTCCGCAGGCCGGGACGGGGCGCGGGAGAGTGGGGGAGATGGCGGACCGCAACCGGGGGGAGAGGTCGGCGCCGACACGCCGGCTGGTCGTGGGGGCGTGCGTCCTGGGGGTCCTGCTCCTGCTGGGCGCTGTCCTGGGGCCGCTGTGGTGGGGTCTGGCACCGCGCGCGGAGGGCACCGCGCTGGGCGGGGGCGAGGTCTTCACCGGAACCACCGAGGACGTGTTCGCGGGCGAGGGCTGGTTCGCCCTCATCACCGCCCTCACCGGGCTGGTCGCGGGCTACACCGCCTACATGGCCCAGTTCCCGCTGTCGCGCCGCCGCTTCCAGGACCTGCGCATGGTCTGCCTGGTCGCGGGCTTCCTCGGCTCGCTGGGCGGGGCCGTGCTCACCTGGCGCATCGGTGTGGCCCTGGACGGCCCGGCGCACGCCGCCGTCGAGGCGGCCGAGCCCGGCGCCACCGTCCAGACCGGGCTCCAGCTCGACGCGACCGCCTTCCTGCTGATCTGGCCCCTGGTGTTCGTGCTCCAGTACGGGCTGCTCGACGCGATCAGCTTCGTGCGCCGCGACCTGCCCGGCGTGCCCCGGCAGGTGTTCGCGCGGCGGGACCCGGAGGCCGAGGAGCACGCCGAGCCCGCGGCGCCGGTCGGCCCCGGCCCGGACCCGGGTCCGGCGGTCCGCCCGGCCCCCGGTGAGCCGGTCCCGGCCGAGCACGACCAGGCGGGGCCGGAGGACCCCCGCGGCCGACCCTGACCCGGCCTCCCGTCCTCAGAACCGGTGGACGGTCTCCTCGTACATGCCGTCGAGCAGGTCGCGGTACTTGTCCTCGACCGCCCGCCGCCGCATCTTCAGGCTGGGCGTCATCTCGCCCTCCTCGACCGTCAGGTCGCTCGGCAGGATCGCGAACCTCTTCACGGTCTCGTGCCGGGGCAGACCACGGTTGAGCTCGTCGACGGCCTCCTGCACCATCTCCCGGACCCTGGGCTCCCGCGTCAGGCCCGTGTAGTCGAGGTGGCCCAGTCCGTGCTCCGCCGCCCACGCGTCGATCGCCTCGGGGTCCAGGGCCACCAGCGCCACGCAGTAGGGGCGCCGGTCGCCGTGCACGACCAGGTTGCTGACGTAGGGGCACAGCGCCTTGAAGCGGCTCTCGATGCTCTGGGGCGCCACGTACTTGCCGCCGGAGGTCTTGATCAGCTCCTTCTTGCGGTCGGTGATGCGCAGGCGGCCGTTCTCCAGGGCGCCGATGTCCCCGGTGGCGAACCAGCCCTCCGCGGTGAGCACCTCCTCCGTGGCGCCGGAGAGGTTGTGGTAGCCGCGCATCACGCCGCCGCCCCGGATGAGGATCTCGCCGTCCTCGGCGATGCGCACCTCGGTACCGGGCATGGGCAGTCCGACCGTGCCGAACCGCACGTCGCCGGGCCGGTTGACGAACGTCCCGGCGCTGGTCTCGGTGAGCCCGTAACCCTCCAGGATGACGATCCCGGCGCCGTAGAAGAACCGGCCGATCTCGGGGGACAGCGGCGCGCTGCCGGAGATGAAGAACTTCAGCCGCTCCCCGAAGCGCGCCCGCAGCCTGGCGAACACGAGCCTGTCGGCGGCCCGGTGCTGCGCGGCGAGCAGGCCCGTGGGTTCGCGGCCCTCCTCCCTGAGCCGGGCGACCCGGTCGCCCACCCCCGCGGCCCACCGGAAGATCCGGTACCTGGCCGCGCCGCCCTCCCGGGCCTGCATGACCACGCGGTTGTACACCTTCTCGAAGATGCGCGGGGCGGCGGCCATGAAGGTGGGCCGCACGACGGCCAGGTTGTCCACGATCCGGTCGGGGCGGCCGTCCACGGCGGTCCGGAAGCCGATCCGCAGCTGGCTGACCTGCATGAGCTTTCCGAACACGTGCGACAGCGGCAGCCACAGGTACTGGACGTCGTCGGGGCCCATCAGGTCCCAGCCCTGCGCGCGCAGCTCGGTGTCCAGGTCCGCCATGGCCTGGGACTCGTAGAGCCAGTTCGCGTGGTCCAGCCGCACGCCCTTGGGTCTGCCCGTGGTGCCGGAGGTGTAGATCAGCGTGGCCAGGTGGTCGGGTGCGACCGCCGCGACCAGCGCCTCGAACAGGTCGGGGTCCTGGGCGTGGAGTTCGGCGCCCCGGGCGGCCAGCTCCTCCAGGGACATCACCCAGTCGTCGTCGCCCCCGGCCGCGCCCTCGAAGGCGATCACCCGCGACAGCCCCGGCATCCGCGCGCGCTGGTCGACCAGCTTGGCGACCTGCTCGTCGTTCTCGGCGAAGGCCACCATGCTGCCCGAGTCGGAGACGATGAAGGCGCAGTCGGGCGGGGTGGAGGAGGGGTAGACGGTGGTGGAGGCTCCGCCCGCGCACAGCACGGCCATGTCGGCGAGGATCCACTCCACGCGTGTGCTGGAGACGATCGCGCACCGGGCCTGGGGGGTCACGCCCAGGTCGTGCAGGCCCAGCGCGATGTCGCGCACCCGGTCGCGGGTCTGGGACCAGGTGAGGGTCTCCCACTTCTCGGGGGCGCCGGACGCGCCGGGAAGGGGGTAGCTGAACGCCTCGGAGTCGGGGGACTCGGCGACGCGGGAGAGGAACATACCGGGGACGGAGGAAAAGGGGGATGAAGTGTTACCCATGTCACGAAACTACCCCTGGGTAGGTAACCCGGCAACAGCCCGTGCACGCCCCCGGAAACGGTCCCCGTCGGGGGTCAGGAGGCGCCGATGGGCGCGGTGACCGCCTCGGTGAGCGTGATCAGGTCACGGGGATTGAGCTCCATCTGCAGACCCCGCCGCCCGGCCGAGACGTAGACGGTGGGCAGTTCGGTGACCGACGCGTCGATCACGGTGCGCAGGCGCTTGCGCTGGCCCAGGGGGCTGATCCCGCCGCGCACGTACCCGGTGGCCTTCTCGGCCAGTGCCGCGTCGGCCATGGCGGCCCTCTTGCCGCCGACCGCGGCGGCCAGCGCCTTGAGGTCGAGCGTGGTGCTGACGGGCACCACCCCGACGGTGAGCTGTCCGTCCACCTCGGCGATCAGGGTCTTGAAGACGTGCTCGTGGGGGACGCCGAGCGCGTCGGCCGCGTCGGTGCCGTAGGAGTGCCCGTCCGAGGAGCCATCCACCTCGTAGGGGTGCAGCGTGTACGTGGTCTTGGTCCGTCCGGCGGCCACGGTCGCGGGTGTGGCTTTTGCGCTCATTGAGTACCTGGTTCCTTCTCCGCGCGCGAACGCGCTGGTGCGGGCGTCGCAACAGCCCGGGTCGGGCCCCGGGCACGCCGCACCGGTTCGCACAGCAGGCTAGGCCAACACGGGGCCGGGTCGCGCGCAGGCGTGCGGGGAAAGCCGGTGTTTCCTCCGTTGGACACCGGTATCGGGTCCTTCGACCAGGAAAGGGGCCGGCGAACGCGCCGCGCGGCCCCCTAGTTGAACGACACGCCGTTGTTGAGGAAGGGGCCCGCGGGGAGGTTGGGCAGGGTGGGGGCGGCCACGATGCGGTTCTCCCGGCGCAGGAAGCGGGCGGTCACGGCCAGCCGGGTCGCGGCGTCCTCGGCCTCCAGCATCCGCTGCTTCTCCGCCTGGTCCAGGACCGCGGCCGCGGCCACCGCGTAGGACAGCGCGATGGGGTCCTTGGGCAGCTCGGGCGAGGCGTCCGGCGACATCCCGATCGAGGCCAGGCGCTGGGAGTAGGTCCCGAACAGATCGCGCACGCGCTCGGCGTGCTCCTCCGCGTCCGGGCCGGTCGGCTCGGGCAGGAAGGACACCGACGCGGTCGAGTACTCCTCGGGGGAGGAGGCGTCCACCTGCGACAGGTCGGTGATGGAGAACCGCGCGCCGCCCTCGACGACCAGGTCGTAGCGGCCGTCCTCGTAGGTGCGCACGTCGCGCACCAGGGCGGTGCACCCGGTCGCGCTGATCCGGGGCAGCGAGGTGCCCGGTCCTCCCGTGGTGGGCGTCCCGGTGTCGGCGCCGCCGGAGCCCTGGCCGGACTCGGAGGCCACCTCCTGGCCCAGCTCGATCCACACGACGCCGAACCGGAGCGGGCCCCGGCCGCGCCCGCCCTCGTCCCCCTGGGCGAAGTCGGGCCCGAGCAGCTCCGCGACCAGGCGGCGGTAGCGCCGCTCGAAGACGTGCAGGGGAACGGTCATACCGGGGAACAGCACGGTGTTCAACGGGAAGATCGGCAGGGCCAAGGGCATGGTTCCAGTATGCCCCTCATGCCGGGAACGCGAGCGCCGAAACCGGCGGCGCGTCCCCGGCCGGTCCCGGCCCCGAGGCCCGCGGGCGCCCGGGGTCCGGGTCACGGGGTCAGGAGACCGACGGGCCGGCGGTGCCGGGCGCGCCCTGGCTGCCGCTGTCCTCGCTGGGCATGTCCCGGGCGACGAAGTCCTCCACGTGGAACAGGTTGCCGTTGGCGCGGTCCACCACGTTGAGGAGGGTCGACATCTTGGCGACCTCCTCGGTCTGCTCCTGGATGAACCACTGGAGGAACTGCTCGCCGGTGTAGTCGTCCTCGTCCCGGGCGACCTTGGCCAGGCGCTGGAACTGGTCGGTCACCTCGCGCTCCTGGCGAAGGGCCAGGGCGACCAGGTCCCGGGGCACGGCGAAATCGGTCTCGATCTCGTCCACGCCCGGAAGGGAGAACGGGACGTCGGTGTCCAGGAGGAACCGCACGATCATCATCGCGTGGTCGCGCTCCTCCAGGGACTGCTCGTAGAAGACCCGCGCCAGCTGGGGCAGGTCGTGGTCGTCGAACCAGGCGGCGATGGCCACGTACTGGTGGGAGGCCGTGAACTCGTGCCGCACCTGGTCGACGAGGAGCCGGTGGAACTTGGAAAGGCCGATATCGCTGCTCTTGTTCGAAGTCATGAGTACACGATAACGCATGGAAAAGCATTTCGCGACATTTATCAGTGTGACTCGAATTTCTTAGGCAAGCCTTTCTGAAGGTTAATAAGGTTAGGTGTCCCAAACTTAGGCCGCACTTATTCGGGCGTAACGCGTTCCACCCCGTCGGCGCCCTCCCGGGCCGGCGCGTACCCGCCGGTGGCGCGTGTGGCGTCCATCATCCGGACGGCGCCGCCCACCGAATGGGCACTTCCCCCTAGACTGGGACCGTGATCAGTCGAATCGACCTCCGAGGCACCCAAGGCGACCCGCGTCAGGCCCTTCCGCGCGCGGAACTGGACGTGGCGGCCGCCGCCGAGCGCGTACGCCCCCTGTGCGAGGACGTGCGCCATCGCGGTGTCGAGGCCCTGGTCGAACTCACCGAGCGCTTCGACGGCGTCAGACTGACCGACATCCGCGTGCCCAAGGACGCGATCGAGGCCGCCCTGGACGGCCTCGACCCCGCCGTGCGCGCCGCGCTGGAGGAGTCCATCCGCCGCGCCCGCGCGGTCCACCGCGACCAGCGCCGCACCGACCACACCACCCGCGTCGTGCCCGGGGGCACCGTCACCGAGAGGTGGATCCCCGTCGACCGCGTCGGCCTCTACGTGCCGGGCGGCCGGGCCGTCTACCCCTCCAGCGTCGTCATGAACGTCGTCCCCGCCCAGGAGGCGGGGGTGCGCTCCCTGGCGGTCACCTCGCCGCCCCAGAGCGCCTTCGGCGGGCTGCCCCACCCGACCATCCTCGCCGCCTGCGCCCTGCTCGGCGTCGACGAGGTCTACGCCGTCGGGGGCGCCCAGGCGATCGCCATGTTCGCCTACGGCGCGGGCCCCTGCGAGCGCGCCGACATGGTCACCGGCCCCGGCAACATCTGGGTGGCCGCGGCCAAACGCCTGCTCAAGGGCGTCATCGGCATCGACGCCGAGGCCGGTCCCACCGAGATCGCGATCCTCGCCGACGCCACCGCCAACCCCGACTACGTCGCCGCCGACCTGATCAGCCAGGCCGAGCACGACGTCGTCGCCGCCTCCGTCCTGGTCACCCCGGACGAGGCGCTCGCCGAGGCGGTCACCGACCGCCTCGCCGCCCGCGTGGCCGCCACCAAGCACGGCGACCGCGTCCGCGAGGCCCTGTCCGGCCCGCAGTCCGGCATCGTCCTGGTCGACGACCTCGACCACGGCCTCGCCGTCGTCAACGCCTACGCCGCCGAGCACCTGGAGGTCATGACCGCCGACGCCGCCGCGTGTGCCGCGCGCGTGCGCAACGCGGGCGCGATCTTCGTCGGCGACTTCTCGCCGGTCTCCCTGGGCGACTACGCGGCCGGGTCCAACCACGTGCTGCCCACCGGAGGCTGCGCCTGCCACACCGGCGGCCTGAGCGTGCAGACCTTCCTACGCGGCGTGCACGTGGTCGAGTACGACCGCGAGGCGCTGACCGACGTCGCCCACCACGTCATCGCCCTGGCCAACGCCGAGGACCTGCCCGCGCACGGCGAGGCCGTCGCCGCGCGCACGGACCCGGCCTGAGCCCGAAGGCCACCCGCCCGGCGGGAACCCGGGCGCGCGGGCCCCGCGGCCGCACCGGCCGCGACCCGCACGCCCCGCCCGCCTCCGACCGACCATGAGCGTGCAACCGTGAGCTTCACCCTGAACGACCTGCCCCTGCGCGACGACCTGCGCGGCCGCTCGCCCTACGGCGCGCCGCAGCTGGACGTGCCCGTGGTGCTCAACACCAACGAGAACCCGCACCCGCCCTCGGCGCGCCTGGCCAAGGCGCTGGCCGAGGCGGTCGCCGACACCGCCCTGGGCCTCAACCGCTACCCCGACCGGGACGCGGTCCGCCTGCGCGAGGGCCTGGCCGCCTATCTCGGCCACGGCCTGACCGCCGACCAGGTGTGGGCGGCCAACGGCTCCAACGAGGTCCTCCAGCAGATCCTCCAGGCCTTCGGCGGCCCCGGCCGGTCCGCCATGGGCTTCGAGCCGTCCTACTCCATGCACCCGATCATCTCCCGGGGCACCGGCACCGCCTGGGTGTCCGTGCCGCGCGGAGCCGACTTCCGCGTCGACGTGGACGCCGCCCTGGCCGCCATCGCCGAGCACCAGCCCAGCGTCGTCTTCCTCACCTCGCCCAACAACCCCACCGGCACCGCCCTGGACCTGGCCGACACGGAGCGCGTCCTGGCCGCGGCCCCCGGCGTCGTGGTCGTGGACGAGGCCTACGCCGAGTTCCGCCGCGAGGGCACGCCCAGCGCGCTGAGCCTGCTGTCCGACCACCCCAGGCTCGTCGTCTCGCGCACCATGTCCAAGGCCTTCGCCCTGGCCGGGGCGCGCGTGGGCTACCTGGCCGCCCACCCGGCCGTGGTCGAGGCCCTCCAGCTGGTCCGCCTGCCCTACCACCTGTCCGCCGTCACCCAGACGGTCGCGCTCACCGCGCTCGACCACGCCGACGAACTCCTCGCCGCCGTCGCCGACCTGCGCGCCGAACGCGACTCCCTGGTCTCCTGGCTGCGCGGGCACGGCTTCTCGGTCGCCGAGTCCGACGCCAACTTCGTCCTGTTCGGCGAGTTCGAGGACCGCAGCCGCGTCTGGCAGGACATGCTCGACCAGCAGGTCCTCATCCGCGAGACCGGCCCGCCCGGGTGGCTGCGCGTCAGCGTCGGAACCCCGCAGGAGATGGCCGCCTTCCGCCGGGCCCTGCTCAGCGCCACCGGACGCTGAGCCGTGCCCGCCGACCCCGAGACCGCCGCCGGGCCCGGCCCGGCCGGGCCCCGCACCCACCGCACCGAGCGAGGAAGTCCCACCACCATGAGCCGCACCGGACGCGTCGAGCGCACCACCAAGGAAACCAAGGTCCTGGTCGAGATCGACCTGGACGGCACCGGCGTCGCCGACGTCTCCACCGGCGTCGGCTTCTTCGACCACATGCTCGACCAGCTCGCCAAGCACGGCCTGTTCGACCTGACCGTGCGCACCGAGGGCGACCTGCACATCGACTCCCACCACACCATGGAGGACACCGCCCTGGCCCTGGGCGCGGCCTTCCGCGAGGCCCTGGGCGACAAGCGCGGCATCCGCCGCTTCGCCGACGCCAAGGTGCCCCTGGACGAGGCCCTGGCCGAGGTCACCGTCGACGTCTCCGGCCGCCCCTACCTGGTGCACAGCGAGCCCGAGGGCATGGCCCCGCTGATCGGCCGCGACTACGACACCACCATGACCCGCCACATCCTGGAGTCGTTCGTGGCCCAGGCCCGCGTCGCCCTGCACGTGCGCGTGCCCTACGGCCGCAACGCCCACCACATCGTCGAGTGCCAGTTCAAGGCGCTGGCCCGCGCCCTGCGCGCGGCCACCGAGGACGACCCGCGCGTCAGCGGCATCCCGTCCACCAAGGGCGCCCTGTAGATGGACGGATACCTGTGGGGGATCGCCCTCATCGTGCTCGGGGGCTTCCTCGCCGGGGGCGCGTACGCCCTGTGGAGGGTCAACCGGCCCCTCGCCGTCGTCCTGGCCGGATGCACGGCGCTCGCGCTGGCCTCCGGCGTACTGCGCCTGGACTACTTCTGAAGGGGAAGGGCAGCACCATGCCGTCACGAGTGGTCGTCTTCGACTACGGCTCCGGCAACCTGCGCTCGGCGCAGCGCGCGATGGAGCGCACCGGAGCCGACGTCACCGTCACCTCCGACCCGCACGCCGCCCTCGACGCGGACGGCCTCGTCGTCCCGGGCGTGGGCGCGTTCAGCGCCTGCATGTCCAGCCTCCGGGCCGCGGGCGGCGACCGGATCATCGGCAGGCGCGTGGCCGGGGGCCGCCCGGTCCTGGGCATCTGCGTGGGGATGCAGGTGCTCTTCGACCGGGGGGTGGAGCGCGCCGACTCCGACGCCGAGGCGGGGGAGGAGGTCACCGAGGGCTGCGGCGAGTGGCCCGGCACGGTGGACCGCCTGCGCGCACCGGTCGTTCCGCACATGGGCTGGAACACCGTCCGCCCGCCCGAGGACACCCGGCTCTTCGCCGGGATCGGCCCCGAGGACCGCTTCTACTTCGTGCACTCCTACGCCGTGCGCGAGTGGGAGTTCACGCCCACCAACGAGCGCATCCCGGCGCCCGGGGTGACCTGGGCCGAGCACGGCGAGCCGTTCGTGGCCGCCGTCGAGAACGGACCCCTGTGGGCCACCCAGTTCCACCCGGAGAAGTCCGGCGACACGGGCGCCCGCATCCTGGCCAACTGGGTGGACACCCTCTGACCGGTGTCCGCCGCGCCCGGCCCGCCACCGCTCCCGAAGACCTTCCGACCGACGAGAACGAGATGACTCCATGACCGGCGAGACCACCACCCCCGTACTCGAACTGCTGCCCGCCGTGGACGTGGCGGGCGGCCAGGCCGTCCAGCTCGTCCAGGGCAAGGCGGGCTCCGGCGGGCAGTACGGCGACCCCTTCGAGGCGGCCCTGGCCTGGCAGTCCGCCGGTGCCGAGTGGATCCACCTGGTGGACCTGGACGCCGCGTTCGGCCGCGGCCACAACCGCGACCTGCTGCGCGACATCGTGGGCCGCCTCGACGTCAAGGTCGAGATGTCCGGCGGCATCCGCGACGACGAGTCGCTGGCCGCCGCCCTGTCCACCGGGTGCAGGCGGGTCAACATCGGCACCGCGGCCCTGGAGAACCCGGAGTGGTGCGCCAGGATCATCGCCGAGCACGGCGACCGGATCGCGATCGGCCTGGACGTGCGCGGCACCACCCTGGCCGCGCGCGGCTGGACCCGCGACGGCGGCGACCTCATGCAGACCCTGGAGCGCCTGGAGTCGGAGGGCTGCGCCCGCTACGTCGTCACCGACGTCCAGAAGGACGGCACCCTCAAGGGCCCCAACCTGGACCTGCTGCGCACCGTGTGCGAGCGCACCGACAAGCCGGTGGTGGCCAGCGGAGGCGTCTCCAGCCTGGAGGACCTGCGGGCGATCGCCACGCTGGTGCCGCTGGGAGTGGAGGGCGCCATCATGGGAACCGCGCTGTACGAGGGCGCCTTCACCCTGGAGGACGCCCTGGCCACGGTGCGCGAGTCCGGGAGCGTGCGGCCGTGAGCGTGTCGGTGCGCGTCATCCCCTGCCTGGACGTGGACGCCGGGCGGGTGGTCAAGGGCGTCAACTTCGAGAACCTGCGCGACGCGGGCGACCCGGTGGAGCTGGCGGGCACCTACGACGCCGACGGCGCCGACGAGCTCACCTTCCTCGACGTCACCGCCTCCAGCGGCGACCGCGAGACCACCTACGACGTGGTGCGCCGCACCGCCGACCAGGTGTTCATCCCGCTGACCGTGGGCGGCGGGGTGCGCACCCCCGACGACGTGGACCGGCTGCTGCGCGCGGGCGCGGACAAGGTGGGCGTCAACACCGCCGCCATCGCCCGGCCCGAACTCATCAGGGAGATCGCCGAGCGCTTCGGCCGCCAGGTGCTGGTGCTCTCCGCCGACGTGCGCCGGGTGCGCGAGGACGGGCGGCCGACCCCGAGCGGGTTCGAGGTCACCACGCACGGCGGGCGCCGCAGCGCCGGGGTCGACGCCCTGGAGTGGTGCGAGCGCGCGGCCGAGCTGGGGGCGGGGGAGATCCTGCTCAACTCGATGGACGCCGACGGCACCCGGTCGGGCTTCGACCTGGAGCTGATCCGGGCGGTGCGCTCACGGGTGGAGGTGCCGCTGATCGCCTCCGGCGGCGCGGGCGCGGTGGAGCACTTCGCCCCGGCCGTGGCGGCGGGAGCGGACGCGGTGCTGGCCGCGACGGTCTTCCACTTCGGGCAGTTCACCATCGCCGACGTCAAGAAGAGCCTGCGCGAGGCGGGCCACCCCGTCCGCTGAGCGGCGCGGGGCCCGGCCCCGGCCGCTTGCAGGCACAAGGCCTCCGCGCGCACGCGAGCGCGCGGGGGCCTTCCGCGTGTCCGGCCCGCTCGTGTCCGAGCCCCCGTGTTCCGCGGCCCCGCCTCCGGCCGGAACCCGGTCCCGCCCCGTGGCCCGGTACACGCGCACACCGTCGAATCGGTTGGCGCATGTGCTGAGAAAACAGGACAAGGACAGAGAACTATGTCCTTTTGGTGGCATTGGCGTGCATTTTGTGAACGTGGCGCGGGTCTCACACATCGAACAGTGTGTAACACCCAACCACTCCGCAGCACCGACCACAGGGACCCCAGGGGAAAGGAACCTCTCCATGTCCACCACCACCGGGCGGGCCGCATCCCTCCTCGCGGCCGCCGCCCTCGCCGCGACCACCGCCCTCGCCACCGCGCCCGCCGCCCTGGCGGACGACATCGACCAGACCTCCCCCGAGGTCCTCGCCGCCATCGAGTCCCAGGTCTGGCCCGAGTACACCCTCGGCGACTCCAGCATCGACGTCTACGCCGCCAAGATGCTGCTCTCCTCGGGTGAGATCAACCCCGGCGAGCTCAACCTGGAGTTCGACCAGGACCTGCACGACACCCTCGTCACCTACCAGGAGGCCTTCGGCCTGCACAACGACGGCGACCTCAACCCCGACACCTGGGAGCACTTCCAGGAGCTGGTCTTCGGCCAGCACCAGTTCCGCCGCGGGGACACCGGCCCGGTCGTCACCATGATCCAGCGCGAGCTCAACGCCAAGTTCAACGCCCACCTGGCCACCGACGGCGTCTACGGACCCGCCACCGAGCGGGCCGTCCGCGCCGCCCAGGAGCACTTCGGCATCGGCGTCGACGGCGTCTTCGGGCCCGTCTCCTTCCACGCCGTGATCAGCTACCAGGACTACGCCCGCTGACCGGCCCCGCGGCGCCCCGGTGACCGCGACCGGGACGCGCCCCTCCCGGCGGCGCCCGGGCCCACCCCCTCGGGGCCCGGCGCCGCCGCGCGCGACCGCCCCCGCCCGCGACCGGAACCGGACCCGCCACACCCCGAACCAGACGGAATAGCCCCGTCGCGCCGCGCGCTGAAACAATCCGGTGGAACCTTGTCGGTGCCGCTGGATAGGTTGACACGACACGCGCACGTCCGCGCCCTCCGGCATGCCCGGGGGCCGCCGCGCGCGTGCCGGGCTGCGCCGGGCCTGCCCGGCACGGAGGAGAACGGGGGGCGTATGGCGCGGGGCACGAGCACCAGGGAACCGGAGAACGAGGAGGGAACGGCACCGCCCGGAGCCGCCGACGGACCGGGAGCACGCCAGTCGACCGACGCCGCCGAGCACACCGGGGTCTTCGCCCGCGGCATGCGGGTGCTGTGGGTCGCCGCCCGCACCGAACCGTGGGTCTTCCTCGCCGCCGTCGTCGGGGCCATGCTGCACGCCGCCGTCAACGTCGGCTCCGCCTCGGTCCTGGGCCACCTCACCGACGCCACCATCCTCCCCGCCTTCGAACAGGGCAGCACCACCGCCGCCGCCCTCGTCGGCGCCGCCGCGCTCCTCATGGGCGTGGGACTGGGCAAGGCCACCGGCATCGCCATGCGCCGCATGCTCGCCGCGCTCATGCAGTTCCGCATGCAGGCCCGCTACCGCCGCGCCGTCGCCCGCAAGTACCTCGAACTGCCCCTGTCCTGGCACCACCGCCACCCCACCGGACAGCTGCTGTCCAACGCCAACGCCGACGTCGAGGCCGCCTGGCAGCCGCTCGCCCCGCTGCCCATGGCCGTCGGCAGCGTGTTCATGCTGGTCATCGCGGCCATCGCCATGCTCACCACCGACCCGGTCCTGGCCCTGGTCGCCTTCGTCGTCTTCCCGGTCCTGGCCGCCGCCAACGTCGTCTTCCAACGGCGCGTCTCACCCATGGCCTCGCGCGCCCAGGCGCTGCGCGCCGAGGTCAGCGGCGTCGCCCACGAGTCCTTCGACGGCGCACTCGTCGTCAAGACCCTGGGCCGCGAGGACACCGAGACCGAGCGCTTCACCTCCGCCGCCCACCGCCTGCGCGACGCGCTCATCCAGGTCGGCCGGATGCGCTCGATGTTCGACCCGGTCATGGAGGCCCTGCCCAACTTCGGCGTGCTCGCCGTCCTGCTCCTGGGCATGTGGCGGCTGTCCACCGGCGCCATCGACGCCGGGGACCTGGTCCAGATCGCCTTCCTGTTCACCCTCCTGGCCCTGCCCATCCGCTCCTTCGGGTGGATCCTGGGCGACCTGCCCCGCAGCGTCGTGGGCTGGGACCGCGTCCAGTCCGTACTCAACTCCGGCGGCGCCATGGAGTACGGCACCCGCACCCTGGAGGACACTCCCACCGGCATCGCCCTGAGCGCCCGCGGCGTGACCTTCTCCTACGCCGACTCCTACGACGCGCGGGGCGGCGCGCGCGACCTCATGGACGGCGGAGCCGACACCGCGCCGCGCACCACCGTCCTCAACGGCGTGGACCTGGACATCGCCCCCGGACGCACCGTCGCACTGGTCGGCCCCACCGGGTCGGGCAAGTCCACGCTCACCACCGTCCTCATGCGCCTGGTCGACGCCGACACGGGCACCGTCACCCTCGACGGCGTCGACGTGCGCGACCTGGCCCGCGACCAGATCCCCCGGCACGCTGCCCTGGTGCCCCAGGGCACCTTCGTGTTCGAGGACAGCGTCCGCGACAACATCACCCTGGGCGCCGACGCCGACGACGACCAGGTCTGGGCCGCCCTGCGCCTGGCCCGCGCCGACGGCTTCGTCCGAGAACTGGAGGGCGGACTCGACGCCCGGCTCGGCGAGAAGGGCACCACCCTCTCCGGAGGGCAGCGCCAGCGCCTGGCCCTGGCCCGCGCGATCGTGCGCCGCCCGAGGCTGCTCATCATGGACGACGCCACCTCGGCCGTGGACCCCCAGATCGAGGCGCAGATCCTGGCGGGCCTGCGCGAACGCGACGACGCCGCCACCGTGGTCGTGGTCGCCTACCGCCGCGCCACCATCGAACTCGCCGACGAGGTCGTCTACATGGAACGCGGACGCGTGCTGGCCCGCGGCACCCACGAGGAACTGCTCACCACCTCGCCCGGCTACACCAGGCTCGTCACCGCCTACGAGCGCGCCTCCGCCGAGGGGCAGGCCGAGACAGACCCGCTGCCCGAGGAACCAGGCCCCCTCGAACCCGCCCGCCCCACCCGTGACGACGCCGCCGAGGAGGCCACCCGATGAGCGCGCCCACCCGCGACGAGCAGCGAGAGCGGGAGGGGGAGGAGCGGCCCGGCCGCGCCCCCGACGACCCGGCCGTGTCGCTGCACCGCTCCTCCGAGGGAGCGATGGACACGCTCAGGCGCGGTCTGCGGCTCTCCCCGGAGTTCGCCCGCGGCCTGTGGCTCACCCTGGTCTTCGCCGTCGTGGCCACCGCCGGCAAGGTCATCGTGCCCATCGCCGTCCAGCAGATCATCGACAACGGGCTGACCGGCGCGAACGGCCCCGACCTGGGCTTCGTCACCCGCATGGTGACCGTCTGCGCCGCCCTGCTCGTGGTCACCATGATCTGCTCCTACCTGATGAACGTGCGCCTGTACCGGGCCACCGAGTCCGGCCTGGCCACACTGCGCCGCAAGGCCTTCCGGCACGTGCACGACCTGTCCGTGCTCACCCAGAACAGCGAGCGCAAGGGCGCCCTGGTCTCGCGCGTCACCAGCGACGTCGACCAGATCAGCACCTTCATGCAGTGGGGCGGCCTGCTCCTGCTGGTCAGCAGCGGCCAGCTCCTGGTCGCCACCGTCCTGATGGCGGTCTACTCCTGGCAGCTCACCCTCGTGGTGTGGATCTGCTTCCTGCCGCTGCTGTTCGGCGTGCGCTGGCTCCAGAAGCTGCTCTCCAAGGCCTACCTCACGGTCCGAGAGAACACCGGCGACATGCTCGGCGTCATCGGCGAGACCGTCATGGGCGCCTCCGTCATCCGCGCCCACGGCACCGAGGGGCGCACCGCCGAGCGCATCGACACCACCGTCCTGACCACGCGCCGCTCCCAGATCCGCGCCCAGCGGCTGTCCATGGCGGTCTCGCCCTTCGCCGAGATCATCGCCGCCCTGGGCAACACCGCCGTCGTCCTCATCGGCGTCTGGCTCGGCCTGGACGGCGGCCTGACCGCCGGGCAGCTCATCGCCTTCCTGTTCCTGATGACCCTGTTCATCCAGCCGATGATGATGGCCACCGAGATCTTCAACGAGGCCCAGAACGCCATCGCGGGCTGGCGCCGCGTCCTGGGCGTGCTCGACACCGTCCCCGACATCGCCGACCCCGGCGAGGCGGGCCGGGTGCTGCCGCGCGGACCGGTCCGGGTCTCCTTCGACGGGGTGACCTACTCCTACCCCGAGGGCCCCGTCGTCCTCGACGACGTCAGCGTCGAGATCACCCCCGGCACCCGCGTGGCCGTGGTGGGCGAGACCGGCTCGGGCAAGACCACCTTCGTCAAACTGCTCACCCGCCTCATGGACCCCGCCCGGGGCACCGTCCGGCTCGACGGCGTCGACCTGCGCGAGGTGGCCTTCTCCTCCCTGCGCAGCCGCGTGGTGATGGTCCCGCAGGAGGGCTTCCTCTTCGACAGCTCCCTGGGCGACAACATCCGCTTCGCCCGCCCCGAGAGCACCGACGCCGAACTGGAGGCGGCCGTCACCGAACTGGGGCTGACCGAGTGGCTCGACAGCCTCGCCCACGGACTCGACACCCCCGTGGGCCAGCGCGGGGAGTCGCTCTCGGCGGGGGAGCGGCAGCTCGTCGCCCTGGTGCGCGCCTACATCGCCGACCCCGACCTGCTGGTACTGGACGAGGCCACCTCGGCGGTGGATCCGCACACCGAGGTGCGCATCCAGCGAGCCCTGGACCGGCTCACCCGCGGACGCACCTCCGTGGCCATCGCGCACCGGCTCTCCACCGCCGAGGCCGCCGACCGGGTCCTCGTCTTCGACGACGGGCGCGTCGTGCAGAGCGGCTCGCACACCGAACTGGTGGACAGGCCGGGCGTGTACGCCGACCTGTACGCCTCCTGGGTGCGCTCCTCGGCCTGACCGGGACCGTCCACAGGCCAGCGGAAGGGGGTGCGCCCGCACGGCCGCCGGGCTAGCGTTGGTCCGGGGGCGCCGTGTCCGCCCCGACGGCGGGGGCGGCCCCCGGTCCATTCTCCCCGGCCCGACCGGACCCGGGCAACGCCCCTGCCGGGCCTGTGGACGCCCGCCGCCGACCGCCGAGGGCGTCACCGGCCTCGGTCGGCGGACACACGGCCCGCCCGCCGCCCCGCGGGCGCTACCGGACGCACGGCCCGCCCGCCGCCCCGCGGGCGCTACCGGCCGCGCCACCAGTGCGCCGCCAGCAGCTCCGCCACCAGCGGCTCCACCAGCAGGCTCACGTCCTGGTCGGTGTCGCCCGGGTAGCGCACGGTCAGCTCCGCCTCCGGCATCCGCTCCTGGCCGGGGGTGGGGCCCACCGCCACGAACGCCCCCCGCAACTGCCCCAGGTGCTGGGCGAAGCGCTCGTCGTAGGCCGAACCAGCGAACAGCAGCGCACGGTAGTCCGTCACCGCCGCCAGGTGGCGGTCGGTGTGCGACCACTCCCCGGTCTCACACGCGTGCGCCACCCGTACCGGCCCCTGGCGCAGCACCCGCACCCCCTGCCAGGCCGACGCCATACGCTCGGCCGGGGCCACCATGTGCACCCCGTGCGGCGAATCCAGGATCCGGGCGACCTCGGGCACCCACCCCGGCGCGCTCTCCAACAGCGACGCCGTCGCGTTCGCCGTGCGGCGCAGCAGCCCCGGCAGGGACTGGCTGTTGCCCGGCCGGGGCGCGCCCAGACGGTGCCCCAACAGCAGGAGCAGGGCCAGCGCGTGCTGGTAGGCGCGACAGCCCACACCGCTCGCCTCCTCACCCGCGTGCAGCGGCACCAGCAGATCCGCCTGCCGCCCCACCACCAAGTCCACCGACGGGGCCAGCACGATCACCGGCGACCGCGCCACGTAGCGGTCCAGCACCGTGTACAGCTCGCGCTGCCCACCGCCCAGGCTCACCGCGACCACGAGCGTCTCCGGCCCCGCGGGCGGCTCCTCCGCCGACGAGGAGAAGTCCGCGCTCGCCGCGATCCCCGCCCGGCGCAGCCGCGCCGCCGCCACCTCGCACGCGTGCCGCGCCGCGCCCAGGCCCAGGAAGCGCACCGCGGCGGGCTCGTCGTCGAGCAGCGCGGGCAGCGCGGCGTAGGGATCCCACCGCGGAAAGCGCTCGGCGAGCCGGATCAGCGCCTCGGGCTTGCCCGCGAGGTCGCGGGACAGGGACTCGGCGGTCACGAAACCCCCCAGGGTACGAAGGCAGGGCGAGGGACGACGCACGAACTCTAGGACATCCGCGGCCCCCGGCTCCCGGCGCCCACCGTCCCCCGGCCCCGCCCTCCCCGCCGTCCCGTCCCGAACAGCCCCCGCACCGCCCCGACCCGCACCCCCGACGCCAGGGGACACCCGGTGCGGGACGCTCCAGCGGCGGCCATAACCTGGAGTGCATGAGCGTCACCAGCCTCGACCCGGACATCGCCGCCCGACTCAAGCGCAACCCGGACGGCCTCGTCCCCGCCGTCGTGCAGCAGCACGACACCGGGGAGGTCCTCATGCTCGCCTGGATGGACGACGAGGCCCTGCACCGCACCCTCACCACCGGCTCCGCCACCTACTGGTCGCGCAGCCGCGGCGAGTACTGGGTCAAGGGAGCCACCTCCGGACACACCCAGCGTGTGGTGTCGGTCGCACTCGACTGTGACGGGGACACCCTTCTGGTCCGCGTCGACCAGGAGGGGGCCGCCTGCCACACCGGCGACCACACCTGCTTCGACGCCGGGAGACTCCTGTGAGTTCGGCCTCCTCGCCCCGCGTGCGCCGGGAGTACGGCCTGGCCATGCTCGCCCTGGCCGCCGGGGCCGGACTCCTGCTCGCTGCCGCCGGACGCCCGTGGGCGACCGGCGAACTCACCGCGCCGGGGCCGGTCGCCCCCGTCTCCGTGGAGCTCACCGGAACCGACCTCACCGGTGCCCTGAGCGGCTTCGGCTGGGCCGGGCTGGCCGGGATCGCCGGCCTGTACGCCGCCAGGGGCTGGGGCCGCCGGGCGGTCGGCCTCCTCGTCGCCCTGGGCGGAGCGGCCGCCCTCAACGCCGTCTGGGGCGCCACCCGCCCCGACGCGCTCCTGGCCGCGATGGCCGACAGCACCACCGACACCGCCGGGGCCGCCCAGGTGGCCGCCGACCCCCGCCTGCTGGCCCTGGGGCCCGCCATGGCCGTGGCCGGAGCCGTCCTCCTGGTCGCGGCGGGGCTGGTCGCGGTACTGCGAGCCCCTGCCTGGCCTGGTATGGGCACCCGGTACGATCGGGACGCCGCACCGCGCGCGACCCGGTCCGAGACGCCCTCCGACCTGTGGAGGTCGCTGGACGCCGGTGACGACCCCACACTCGACGCCGAGCCCGCGGGCACCACGCCCGCGGACCCCGACGGCGCCGCCCACGCACCGCGGGCAGCACGCCCAGCCGAACCTAAGGAGAACACCTGATGGCCGACGAGCACCACGACGACCACGGCAACACCCTGTCCGCCTGGTTCCTCACCGTGTCCTGGATCGTGGCGTGGTCCGTGGCGGCCTTCGTCATCGTCTTCCTCGGCGGCGACCTGCTGCTGTGGACCGCCGTCGCCCTCGTCGCCAGCGTCGTGCTCGCCGCGATCGCCGGTGTCATGAAGAAGGCCGGCTACGGCCGCAAGGAGCCCCGCCCCGTTCCGCCCACGCGCGAGGAGTGGGAGGCCGGACGCAAGTCCGCCGCCGCGCAGCCCGAGCCCGCCGCCGCGCAGCCCGGCCCCGCCCTGGACCCCGACGCGACCAAGGCCTGACGGACACCGGGGCACCGGGGAAGCCGCAGCTCACAACGAGTGAATAACGGAAATATGGACGAAGGTCCCACGGGGCGGGTAGATTCGGCCCACCGGCCACGACTGCCGCGTCGGTTCGGTTCGGTTCGGTGGGAGTCTCACCGATCTGGCATCATTCCTTTCTGCCCGCGGTGTATGCGACCCGGTGATCCAACCCTGCCCCGTGTTGGGCCGGAGTGTTCCTCCGTGCGCCGCGTAAATCCCTTGTCCTCTTCCGGAAAGTTGTACCGAGCATGAGTTACGGTCCCCCTCCCCCCGGCAACCCCGGCCCGCCCCCCGGCGGCGGCTACGGTCCCCCCGGGGGCGGCGGCTACGGCCCGCCCTCCGGCGGCTACGGCGCCCCCAGCGGTCCTCCGCCGGACAACGGCCTGGTCTGGGCCATCGTCGCCATCTTCTGCTGCTGGCCCTTCGCCATCCCGGCCATCATCAACGCGACCAAGGTCAACGACCTGTGGAACCGCGGCGACCAGGCCGGCGCTCTGGAGGCCCAGAAGCAGTCCAAGAAGTGGACGAAGATCGCCTTCATCCTCGGCGGCATCTGGGTCGCCCTGTGGGTCATCTACATGATCTTCGTGGTCGTCCTGGGCATCGGCGCCGCCGCCACCGCCCCGACCTACACGACGTACTGACGGGCGAGGCCCGGGCCCTGCCCGCGTCCTCCCTCCGCCCCCGAGCGCCCCGGCGCTCGGGGGCGCGTTTTCTCGGGCCCCGACCCCCGGGCCCCAACCCCTAAGCTGGTCACGTGTCGTACCCACAGTCCAGCGAGCCGCCGCAGAGCTCGCCCCCCGCGCCCCCGGCCGCACGCTCCCTGACGGGGCGGGTCAGTAATCGGCTCCGGGCACTGCACCCGGCCGTATGGCCCGTGGGGCTGGGCGTCCTCGGCCTGGCCGGGGCCACCCTCCTGCACTTCGTGGACCCCAACGAGCCCGGCATCTACCCCACCTGCCCCTGGCTGCTCCTCACCGGCACCTTCTGCCCCGGCTGCGGCACCATGCGGGCGATCGCCCTGCTCACACACGGTGAGATCCTCGCCTCCATCAGCATGAACCCCCTGCTGTGGCTGCTGGCCCCCTACATCGCCTGGACCTACGGGCTCTGGCTCTACCGCTCCGTGCGACCGCCCAAGAGCCCCCCCAAGCTCACACCGGGCTGGTTCCTGTGGCTGTTCCTCATCGTCGTCACCGCGCACTGGGTCCTGCGCAACCTCCCCTGGTTCTCCTTCCTCGCCCCCGGGACACCGCTCTTTCCCGGCTGGTAGCAGAACCAGGACGACCCCACCGCAGTCCTACCCGGCGAACCCGGCCACGCGCCGCCGCACACGACCACGACGTCCCGAAAAGGTGCCATCACATGAACTACGGTCCTCCCCACACCGGTGGTTACGGTCCTCCCGGCGGCTACGGCGGCCCGCCCCCCGGCGGGCCGCCCAAGAACTACCTGATGCACAACATCCTCGGCATCCTCAGCTGCACCGTCATCGGCATCATCGGCCTGATCTTCTCCCTCCAGGTCAACAGCAAGTGGGAGATGGGCGACTACGCCGGAGCCCAGTCCGCCTCCGACACCGCCAAGATCCTGGGCATCATCGGACTGGTCAGCTTCATCGTCTGTGCCGTCATCCTCGTGCTGTACATCCTGTTCTTCGTGGTCATGTTCGGTGTGGTAGCCGCGAACGCCTAGCGCGCCCCCGGCGCTCCGCCCCGGCACGCCCGGGCGGAGCGTTCCCGACCCCCACGAGACCCTCCACGGGGTGTCACGTCGGGGTCGGCGACCCCGCGGCGCCCACGGGTGGATACGATGACCAGCAACACGGTGCGGCGGTGTCCGATCCCGCCGCGCGAGGAGCCCGCACCCGGGCCACCGCCGTGCCGGCCCACTTTCACGAGGGAGCAGTAACTGGTGAGCGTGCTCGACGAGATCCTCGACGGAGTACGCGCTGACCTGGCGCAGCGGCAGGAGGACCTGCCCCTTGACCGCCTCAAGGCCCAGGCCGGGTCGGTGCCCACCCCGAAGGACGCCGAAGCCGCCCTGCGCCGCCCGGGCGTGCACGTCATCGCCGAGGTCAAGCGGGCCAGCCCCTCCAAGGGCCCCCTCGCGGCCATCACCGACCCCGCGGCCCTGGCCCGCGACTACGAGGCCGGCGGCGCCGCCCTGATCAGCGTCCTCACCGAGCAGCGCCGCTTCAAGGGCAGCCTCGCCGACCTCCAGGCCGTCCACAAGGCGGTCGACACCCCGCTGCTGCGCAAGGACTTCGTGGTCAGCTCCTACCAGCTGTGGGAGGCCCGCGTCTTCGGCGCCTCCGCCGTGCTGCTCATCGTCGCGGCCCTGCCCCAGGAGGCCCTGGTCTCCCTGGTGGAGCGGGCCCGCTCGCTCGGCCTCATGCCGCTGGTGGAGGTCCACGACGAGGAGGAGGTCGCGCGCGCACTCGACGCCGGGGCCACCGTCGTCGGCGTCAACGCCCGCAACCTCAAGACCCTGGAGGTGGACCGGGACACCTTCTCCCGGCTCGCCCCCCTCATCCCCTCCGACGTCGTCAAGATCGCCGAGTCCGGTGTCCGCGGCCCGCACGACCTGCTGGCCTACGCCGGAGCCGGAGCCGGGGCCGTCCTCGTCGGCGAGAGCCTCGTCCGCGGCCGCAACCCGCGCGAGGCCGTCGCCGACCTGGTCACCGCCGGGGCCCACCCCGCCCTGCGGGACCGGAACTAGGGGCACAGACCGTGAGAGGGTTGACGCAGGCACCGGCGGACGCGGCGGCGACGCGCCCCGTCCGCAGATGGCGATGGCTCTAGGGAACCCGCGCCAGTGAGCCGCGGGTTCCCGCCGCCGCGTTGACCCACAGTCAGAACGCGCCGCCGGAGCCGGGCGGCGCACAGCCGGTCGGCGCGCGGACCCCGCGGCGCGAGGCCGGGGGAGCCCCGCGCTCGGCCCTTCCCAGGAGAGCGTGCAATGAGCCACGACCAACCCCTGCCCGACCAGCTCGGGCACTACGGCCGCTTCGGCGGCCGCTTCGCGCCCGAAGCCCTCGTCGCCGCCCTCGACGAGGTGGCCGCGGAGTGGGAGAAGGCCAAGCAGGACCCCCAGTACCAGGCCGAACTCGCCGAACTGCTCAAGGACTACACCGGGCGCCCCAGCGCCCTGAGCGAGGCCCGCAACTTCTCCGAGCACTGCGGCGGCGCGCGGATCCTGCTCAAGCGCGAGGACCTCAACCACACCGGATCCCACAAGATCAACAACGTCCTCGGCCAGGCCCTGCTCACCAGGCGCATGGGCAAGACCCGCGTCATCGCCGAGACCGGAGCCGGACAGCACGGCGTGGCCACCGCCACAGCCTGCGCCCTGCTCGGCCTGGAGTGCGTGATCTACATGGGCGAGGAGGACACCCGCCGCCAGGCGCTCAACGTCGCCCGCATGCGCATGCTCGGCGCCGAGGTCGTCCCCGTCACCATCGGCAGCCGCACCCTCAAGGACGCCATCAACGAGGCCTTCCGCGACTGGGTGGCCAACGTCGACCGCACCCACTACCTGTTCGGCACCGTCGCCGGACCGCACCCCTTCCCCAAGCTCGTGCGCGACCTGCACTTCGTCGTCGGCCAGGAGGCCCGCGAACAGGTCCTGGAGCGCGTCGGCAGGCTCCCCGACGCGGTCGCCGCGTGCGTGGGCGGCGGCTCCAACGCCATGGCCGTCTTCGCGGCCTTCATCCCCGACGAGGAGGTCGCCCTGTACGGCTTCGAGGCCGGTGGGGAGGGGGCGCGGACCACCCGCACCGCCGCCTCCATCACGGCGGGCAGCCCCGGCGTCTTCCACGGGGCGCGCACCTTCGTGCTCCAGGACGAGTACGGCCAGACCCTGCCCAGCCACTCCATCTCCGCCGGACTCGACTACCCGGCGGTGGGCCCCGAGCACGCCTACCTCGCCGACACCGGCCGCGCCACCTACGAGCCGGTCACCGACGCCGAGGCGATGGAGGCCTTCCGGCTGCTGTGCCGCACCGAGGGCATCATCCCCGCCATCGAGAGCGCGCACGCCCTGGCCGGCGCCCGCAAGCTCGGCGAGCGCCTCGGCCCGGACGCCGTCATCCTGGTGAACCTCTCCGGGCGCGGCGACAAGGACGTTGACACCGCGGCCGCCTACTTCGGCCTCGTCGACCCGGAGGGACAGGCGTGAGCGCCACCGCACTGCAGACCAAGCTCGCCGAGGCCCGCGAGGCCGGACGCGCCGCCCTGATCGGCTACCTGCCCGCCGGGTTCCCCGACGTGGAGTCCTCCGTCCGGGTCATCCAGGCCATGGTCGAGGGGGGCTGCGACGTCATCGAGGTCGGCCTGCCCTACTCCGACCCCATGATGGACGGCCCCACCATCCAGCGGGCCGCCGACCGAGCCCTGGCCGCGGGCACCACCACCGACGACGTGTTCCGCGTGGTGGAGGCCACCGCCGCCACCGGCGCCGCCGCCGTGGTGATGTCCTACTGGAACCCCATCGAGCGCTACGGCGTCGAGCGCTTCGCCGCGAACCTGGCCAAGGCGGGCGGGGCCGGGGTGATCACCCCCGACCTCATCCCCGAGGAGTCCGAGGAGTGGGTGGCCGCCTCCGACTCCTGCGGCCTGGACCGGGTGTTCCTGGTCGCGCCCTCCTCCACCGACCGGCGCCTGGCCCTGACCACGCGCGAGTGCACCGGCTTCGTGTACGCCGCCTCGCTCATGGGCGTCACCGGCACCCGCACCCAGGTCGCCGACACCGCCGCCGCGCTGGTGCGGCGCACCCGCGAGGCGACCCGAGACTCCGGCCTGCCCGTCTGCGTGGGCCTGGGCATCTCCACCGGCGCCCAGGCCGCCGAGGTGGCCGCCTACGCCGACGGCGTGATCGTCGGCGCCGGGTTCTGCCAGCGGGTCCTGGACGCGCCGGACCTGGACACCGGGCTCGTCGCGGTCCGCTCCTTCGCCCAGGAACTGGCGCAGGGCGTGCGCTCGGGCCGCACCTGATCCGAGGGGCCCGCGACCAGCGGGACGCGTGAACACCGGCGGGGGCCGTCCACGGGACGGCCCCCGCCTTCGTCGTGCCGCCCCCCGTCTCCGGGCCCGTCCGCCGCGGGGCGGGGCAAGGCGGCGGTCAAGCCGGTGAGAACCGGGTGAGAGGACCCCCGCAGAACCTCCCGGCACCCCTTCGACCAGGTCCTCATGAAGGAGAGGGGACGCCCTCCGCTCCGGGGGACGCCGCTCGCTGCGCCCGAAATCCCGGACACAGCGTCACGCACTCAACACAAGCAGTAGGATCTGACCCGACGCGAAGGGCGACGACGCGCCCACGCACCGTGGTCGCGAGGTTCCCCTCCTCCCACGCCCACCCGCCCCCGGGACCCGTGTCCGCCCCGGACGCGCACGGGGGCGGGTGGCGGTGGCCACATCCCCGCGTCCCGGGAACCCCGCACGGCCCGGCGACGACTCCATGGAAGGACCCGCGTCCGCTCCGGTGGGCGCCACGGCCACGGCCGCACCGAACGGAAGGAGGCAGGGGCTCCCGCCCCCGCCCGCAGACGGGGGCACCCGCCCCGCACATCCGATGACCCGCCCGCTCTCTCCCCGGAGGCCGCAGTGATGGACACGACCGACCAGACGCCCGCCACCGAACCCGCGCCCGGATCGCGCTGGGAGGCCGTCCAGCCCTGGCTCAGCCTCGCCTGCCGCGTCGGGCTGGCCGCCGTCCTGGTCTTCGCCGCCGTCTCCAAGTTCCCCCCGGCCCTGTCCGTCCAGGCGGTCGAGGCCTACGACCTCTTCCCCGCCGAGGTCGCGCGGTTCATCGGCTACACCCTCCCCCTGTTCGAACTCGCCCTGGCCGCCCTGCTCCTGGTCGGGCTCGCCACCCGCTACGTCGGCGCCGTCAGCGCGCTGCTCATGGTCGTTTTCATCGCCGGGATCCTCTCCGCCATGGCCCGGGGCCTGAGCATCGACTGCGGCTGCTTCGGCGGCGGCGGACAGGTCGACCCGGAGGAGACCACCTACGGGCTCTCCATCGCCCGCGACATCGCCTTCGCGGCGATGGGCGCCTTCGTCGCGGTCTGGCCGCGTTCGCCCTTCGCCGTCGACCGCGCACTCGGCCTCTTCCGGTGACCCCGGACGGCCGACCGTATCCAGCAGTGAGGAACAGGGGAAGACATGGGCAGTGAAGCGCGCAGGCGCTCCCGAGAGAAACTCAAGGAACAGAGGGAGAAGGACCAGCGCAGGGCCAAGCGCAACAGAACCCTCATCGTGGTGGGCGTCGCCGCCGCGGCGGTGCTGCTCATCGTCGGCATCGGCTACGTCGCCCTCAACGCCGACCGCCGCAGCGGCGAGTACGAGGGGGCCCTGGCGCCCACCACCCTCCAACAGGACGGCAGCGTCGTCATGGCCCAGGAGGGCGCCTCGGCCCCCGTCGTCGAGGTCTACGCCGACTACCAGTGCCCCGCCTGCCGCCAGTTCGAACTCCTCAACGGCGGCGTCCTCAAGGAGAACGCCGCCCAGGGCGAGGCCATCGTCCACTACCGGCCGGTCAGCATCTTCGCCCAGCAGCCCGTGCCCCTGAGCAGCAACTCGCTGCGGGCCGGGGCCGCCGCCCGCGCCGCCGCCGACCACGACCGGTTCGTGCGCTACAACGACATCCTCTTCGAGCACCAGCCCACCGAGCGCACCGAGGGCTTCACCGTCGACCAGCTCAAGGAGTGGTTCGCCGAGACCGGCCCCAGCCCGGAGCAGCAGGAGCAGTTCGACCAGCGGGTGGACGACGAGGCCGCCGTGGTCTCCCGGTTCACCGAGGAGTTCCTGCCCGCACTGTCCGAGGACGCCATGGCGCAGATCGGCGAGGAGACCCTCGCCACCATGGTGCTGTCCGACCTGCTCGCCTGGGGTGCCGAGCACGGCCACGACCCCTCGTTCCTGGAGGGGACCTACACGGGCCAGATCATCGAAGCCACCGGGAACGCCTACACTCGCTACAGCGGAGACAACGCCTTCCGCGGAACGCCCTCCGTCTACATCAACGGTGAGTTGCTCGACAACGACACCGCCATGACCGCCCGGGGCCTCAACGAGGCGATCGCCTCAGCGGAACCCGGCGAGGTCGACACCCAACCCACAGGCGACGGGGGTGGCGCGGAGTAGCCATCCCCGAAGACACCCCCGCACGCGGGGCGAACCCGAGAGCAGACCAGTGACATTGTCGTCGACAGCCACGGAGGGCGCGGTCGAGTTCGGCCGGGCCCTCGCGGCCTTCCCCAGCCCGCAGGTCAACTCCATCCCCATCGGGCCGCTGCAGATCCACTTCTACGCCCTGTGCATCCTCGCCGGAGTCATCGTCGCGGTGCTGTGGAGCGAGCGGCGCTGGGCCGCCATGGGCGGTGAGAAGGGCACCATCATGGACATGGCCGTGTGGGCCGTGATCCTGGGCCTGGTCGGCGGGCGCCTCTACCACGTCATCAGCGACGCGCAGCTGTACTTCGCCGAGGGCCGCGAGCCCATCCGCGCCCTGTACATCTGGGAGGGCGGACTCGGCATCTGGGGAGCCATCCCCATGGGCGCCCTGGGCGTGTGGCTGGTGGCCCGCAAGCGCGGCCTGTCCATGTCCAAGCTCTCCTTCGCCATCGCCCCCACCCTCCCCCTGGCCCAGGCCCTGGGCCGCTGGGGCAACTACTTCAACCAGGAGCTGTTCGGCAGGCCCACCGACCTGCCCTGGGCCGTGGAGATCACCCCCTACCCCAACGGCGCCCTGCGCCCGGGCATGGAACTGGGCGTGAGCACCTACCACCCCACCTTCCTCTACGAGTCCCTGTGGTGCCTGGGCCTGGCCGTCCTGCTGGCCTGGGCGGGCCGCCGCTACGAGCGCTCCCTCCAGGGCGGACGCCTGTTCGCCCTCTACGTCATGGGCTACTGCGCGGGCCGGTTCTGGATCGAGTACCTGCGCGTGGACCCGGCCAACGACTTCCTGGGCCTGCGCCTGAACAACTGGACCTCCCTCCTGGTCCTCCTCGCCGCCCTGGCCTACTTCGTGTGGGCGGGACGCCGCATCGACTCCTTCTCCAGCGCCGTCGTCCCCCACGGCCACGACGCCGGAACCCAGGTGTTCGGGCCCACAACCGATGGTGAGACGCGCGACGACAGCACCGTCTACAGCGCCCTGGACAGCGAGGAATCGCGTGTCGGTTCGCAAAGCTCCAGCTCACAGGAGACGGGGACGGAATACCACCCGAGCCCTGAACGATCTAGTAGCGAGGGCTCGACCGACAGGGACGCCGGGGACACGGGAACCGAACCCGGGACGAAGCCCGAGTAGACACAGGGAAGCCACGTGGACCGGCCGTGTCCGGACACGCATCTGGGCCCCTGTACCTTTCGAGCAGACCACGGGTTGACGATTGAGAAAGACCGTGAGCAGAGCTGAGTCCGGGTACGGCCGCAGAGGCCGCCGCGCCCAAAGCGCCCGCACCGAGGACCGCACCGACGACCAGATCCTGGACCGGGACGAGGAGGGGTACGACCCCGAGGAGGACTTCTCCGCGGAGTACGGCCACACCCGTCCCGCCGACGACGGCTACGACGACGGACCCTATGACGACGGGTCCTACGACGAGGACGCCTACGAAGAGGACGACGGCACCGGCGACGCCGACGCGGACGACGCCGAGGAGACAGGCGGACGCGCCTCGCGCCGCAGGAAGGGCCGCGGGGCCCGCGCCTCCTCCCGCCGCAGGAGCCCGGGCAACCGGGCCGCCGGAGGCAGGCGGGCCGGAGCCACGGGAGTCAACAAGGTCTCGGCCTTCTCCGCCGCCGCTATCAAGAGGGTCTCGGTCCTGGGCGACCGGCCCAACCAGATCGTGTACACCCTCGCCGAGCAGAGCAAGCGCAAGCGCGGCACCGCCGTGCTCGGCCTCCTGCTCGGAGCGTTCAGCATCGCGCTGATCGCCCTCCTCGGCCTGCTGTCCTACCAGCTCTTCGCCGGCAACGGCGGCGCCGTCGCGGGCGGGGACGACACGGTCGTGGCCCCGCCGGACGGGCACAGCACCCTCACCCCGGAGCTGTACCTGTCCGAGCCCAACCGCGAGGACGTCTTCGGCGCCATCAACGAGCGCCCCGAGGGCATCGAACCGATGACCGAGGAGAGCGTCTTCGACCCGGTCCGCGAGATCGGCCTGGACGACGTGAACCTGGAGCTGCGCCAGGGCTCGGTCACCGACTCCTGCACCTCCCTGGTGTGGGGCGAGGAGCTCGGCCAGAGCCTGATCGACGCCAACTGCGTCCAGGCCGCCTCCGGCGTGTACACCGACGGCGACGAGCGGCACGTGGCCCAGTTCACCCTGTTCGATCTGGCCAACGCCGAGGCCGCGGCCGAGGTCGAGCGCGAGCTGGACCCGACCAACGCCGAGAGCGGCGCCGGGTTCCTGCTCACGCAGACCGGCGACGAGATCCCCGGCCTCCAGGACGGTTACAGCCAGGCCACGACCCAGGTCATGGGCCACTACCTGGCCGTGTTCTGGGTGGCCGACACCGACGGTTCCCCGCCCGGGGACAACGCCGACATGGCGACGCTGAGCGTCGCCTCCATGAACGCGGCGCGCTACGTCTACGAGGAGGTCGTGGCCGTGAACCAGGCGGCGGAGCAGGCCGAGGAGTAGTCTGTCCCGGCCTGTCGGAGGCCCCGATAGGATCTGCGACAGACCGACCCGAGGTCACACGAGGCGCGGCGAGGATTCCCGGCCTCACACACCCCCGAACACACCGGTCCGGCCCGCGTACGCGCGGGCCGGACCGCATCCGAGGAAAGGTCCATTGGGTGTCCCCTTCTGAACCGTCGGCGTCCGGACCCGCGGGGCGTCGGAGGAAGACCAGCGAGCCCGACACCGAGCCCGAGGGGCGCTCCTCCCGGGAGGGCGGACGCCGACGGGCCGGGGGGCGCAGGAAGAAGGAGTCCAGGCGCCTGGGCCCCCTCATCGCCATCGTGGCCGGAGTGCTGGTCGTGGCGCTGATCGCCCTCGGCGTGGTCCTGTACCTCAACGCGGGGGAGGGCGGCGGCGAGGGGCAGGCCGCCCCCCAGACCCGCCCCGCCGTGTACCGGGTCGTCGACGCCGGCAGCATGAACGAGGTGCTCGCCACCCGCGAGGCCGACAGCCGCCCCCTCAACGAGAACGAGCTGTTCGGGGACCGCAACGCCGAGATCTCCAGCCAGAGCATCGACTTCACCCTGGGCGAATCGGTCCTGGCCGAGGACTGCGCCGCCGCGGTGTGGGGCGAGCCCGTCAAGACCGCCCTGGCCGAGGCCGACTGCACCCAGGCCGGGCGCGCCACCTACGTGTCCGACACCTACTTCGGCGTCGTGGCCGTGTTCAACCTCGCCGACGTCGAGGGCAGCCGCGCGGTCGCCGCGGCCCTCGCCGAACCCGAGGGGGAGGGCGCCCAGGACCCCGGCTTCGTGCTCTCGCCGTCCGGCGCCGAGCCCTTCGACCGCCTGGGCAGCGGCTACAGCGCCAGTGACGCGGTCGTCAGCGGCCACTACCTGGTCCTGGTGTGGGTGCAGCCCACCGATTCGGAGTCGGTGGAGGACAGGGTCAGCCTGTCCGGGCCGCTCGTGGCGCTGGCCAACTTCCGCGACCCGCTCTACCGGCGCATGGTGCAGCAGGAGGGCACCACCGGCGGCGGCACCGAGGGGACGACGGAGGGGACCGAGGGCACGGGAACCGACGGAACCGAGGGCACGGGAACCGACGGAACGGGCACCGGGACCGAGGGCCTGGGCACCGACGGCACAGGCACTGGCGTCGAAGGTGAGAGTGTGACCGGCAACGAGGGCACGGGCACGGAGCTGCCCGGAACCACCGGCACCGGCTGAGCCTCCACCCCGCATACACGAAGGGGCCCGCGGCACCGCCGAGGGCCCCTTCGCCGTCTCCGGGACGGGCACGCAGCAGCCCGTTGGCTGACCGGAACCGTCGCTGATGTGACGCGAGGGTCCTGCCCTGCGATCGGCCCAGGGGACGGGCCGGTACAGCGTCAGGCCGGGGAGGACCCCACCCGCTCCAGGAGGTCGGCGGCCACCCCGCGCAGCTCACCGAAGCGGTGCTCGGGCAGATCGAGCAGGGTGTGCCCGGACACCCACTCCGGCGCCGCGGCCACCGCGTGGCGCGCCGTGCGCTTGTTGACCGGGCTCTCCCGCCACGCCGACACCTCCACCAGCCCCGCCCGCAGGGTCGCGGTGAGCGTGCCGTGCGCCCTCTCCTGCACGTACACCAGCAGCCGGTCCACCGCCGAGTCCGCGTCCGGGCGCCGGGTCAGCCGCACCGCCGTCAGGCCGTCCGCGCCGAACCCGCGCAGGAACCGCACCCCGAAGCGCGGTTCCACCAGGGCGCGCAGCCCCCGCTGGCCCGCCTCGTCGCGCACGCACGCCGCCGAGGACGGCACCAGCACGTACACGGTGTCCCCGGCGGCGGCCAGGGCCGCCCGCGCCGCCCAGCGGTCCCACCCGCCCGTGAGATTGACCACCGCGCGTCCGCCGCCCTGCCCGGGCGCCTCCAACCACGTGGACAGGCGCACCCGCCCCGACCCGGCGACCTCGCCCGGCCACGCGCCCACCAGCGTCGGCGCGCGATCACCACCGGCCTCCCCGGCCCCAACGGTCTCCCCGGTCCCGCCGGGACCCGCGGCACTCGCGGTCTCCCCGGCCACCCGGTCCAGCACGGCGCGGGCCCGGTCGGCGTCCAGACCGCCCCGGGCCTCCTTGGCGTTCACCCCCTGGCTGTACACGCGCGCCACCTCACCCGAGGGAGCGGGCAGCGTACGCGCCAGAGGCCGCAGCACGTACAGGTCGGAGGCCGCGCCGATCGACTCGGCCCCGTGGTAGCGGTTGAAGTCCGGCCACACCGCCTCCAACAGCAGGTCCATCCGCACCAGCCTCGCCTGCGTGGCCGCGGCCAGCCGCGGGGTGGTCTCACTGGCCCCGTAGGCCACCAGCACCCGGCCCCGGCGGGGATCGGCCATCCCCTCCACACCGCGCCGCACGAACAGCTCCACCCCGTCGGGCGTGTAGGGGGGATCGGTGAACACCACGTCCGCGCCGCCGCGCACCGCGGGCGGCAGCCCCAGACGCAGGTCCGCGGCGTGCGTACGCACCGCCAGCCCGAGCTCGGCCGCCAGGGAGTCGATGTGGGCCAGGACGCGTTCGTCGATGTCCACGACCTGCGCCCGGGCGCCAGGGCACACCAGGGTCAGCGCCACCGAGGTCAGGTCGTGGTCGCCCACGCACAGGAGCGTGCGGTCGCGCAGGTCGAACCGGGTGGACAGCAGCAGCGCCCGGCGCAGCGCGGTCTCGGCCGTCGCGGCCACGTGGTCCAGGTCCAGATCCGAGGCGGGCCCCTCCTCCACGGCCCGCGCCAGCTCCGCAAGCGCCCGGGAGTAGCGGGGGAGCAGGTGGGCCACCGGGTCGGCGGGCTCCTCCCCGGCCGCGCCCGCGTAGCGCTCGGGCCGCACCAGGCGCACCCGGCCCCGCCCGTCCCCGGGCGCCAGCTCACCGGCCTCCGTCAGGGCCCCCACCAGGGAGGACACCAGCGCGTACGCGACGCCGCTGGCGCGCACCAGCGCGTTCGCCTCCCACTCGCGCCCGTCCGAGAGCAGCGCCAGCACACGGCGCAGCCGGGGCGCGTCCACGCCGTGGCCGCGCAGCAGCTCCGCGGCGGGCTCGGGAAGGGGCGGCGGGCCGTCAAGGGGGCGGTCGGCGCGGGCGGAGTCGCCGTCCGCGACCGGTACCCGCCCGGAGGCAGCGGAAGGGGGGCCGTCCGGGCCCGGAGGAGTCGCGTGCATGCACCGATCGTCCCACGCGCGCCGGGGCGGCGCGCGGCCCGCCGCCACCCAGGTCAGCGGCGCCGCCCGGTGAGGGGGATATCACTCGCGGACCCGCCCCCCGCCCTCTTGGGGACGCGGTTAACACCGGGGTAATGTGGGCGTGCGGCGTGTTGCGCCCGCATGCCCGAAGTGGCGTTCCCCACCTCCAAGGTTGGTGTTTCGGCCTCTTTGGGAGGTTTAGCGGGGTTCCCTCGTGGAAAAACCCGCTAGGCCAGCCCGCACCGGGAACCTCTCCCGGACCGTGCCCGAGCCCGCACACACCCGGGCGCGGCCAGGGGCCACCGGCGCACCGCGGCGCCACATGGTCTAGACCTGCGATTAACGTCGCGGCTGGACCGGCATGTATAAGGGAACCTGCCCGTCACGGGCGACCCCACCCGCCACCGGCGACCACGAGGACGTGGCCGCACGACGGAGGCGGCCACGGCGCCCACACGACGGTCACCGCCGCACCACGCGGCGACACAACTCCATCCGCACGCAGCAGGGCCAACGTCGTCCCGGATGCGCTTTTCACGAAGCCAACGCAAGACGACAGGAGGGTAGATGCCTGCTGGCCAGGTGCGGCGTTCGTCCGTCCGAACGAACCCCGAGACCACTTCCCAGGGCCTGTACGACCCCGCTTTCGAGCACGACGCCTGCGGTGTGGGCTTCGTCGCCGACCTCACTGGACGTCGCAGCCACGACATCGTCGAGAAGGCGCTCACCGTACTCCGCAACCTCGACCACCGCGGAGCCTCCGGCGCCGACCCCGACGACGGCGACGGCGCGGGCATCCTCACCCAGATCCCGCACGAGCTCTACACCGAGGTCTGCGACTTCACCCTGCCCGAGGCGGGCGCCTACGCCACCGGCATCGGGTTCCTGCCCGCCGACGCCGCCGAGCGCGCCGCCGCCGTCGAACGCATCAACGCCATCGTCGCCGAAGAGGGCCTGACCCTGCTCGGCTGGCGCGAACTGCCCTTCGAACCCCAGTACAGCGGACCCGCCGCCCGCCAGGCCATGCCCTACTTCGGGCAGCTCTTCATCACCGGCACCCCCGGCACCGCCACCGAGGGCCTCACCGGCATCGAGCTGGAGCGCCACGCCTACTGCGTACGCAAGCGCGCCGAGCACGAGAGCGACGTCTACTTCCCGAGCCTGTCCCCGCGCACCATCGCCTACAAGGGCATGCTCACCACCCCGCAGCTGGAGCCGTTCTTCCCCGACCTGTCCGACCGGCGCTACGCCTCCGGCCTGGCCCTGGTCCACTCCCGCTTCTCCACCAACACCTTCCCCTCCTGGCCGCTCGCCCACCCGTTCCGCTACGTCGCGCACAACGGCGAGATCAACACCGTCAAGGGCAACCGCAACATGATGCGGGCGCGCGAGGCCAAGCTCGCCAGCGACCTCATCCCCGGCGAACTCGACCGGATCTTCCCCATCGTCGACCCCGACGACTCCGACACCGCGTCCTTCGACGACGCCCTGGAACTGCTCCACCTGGGCGGACGCCCCCTGCCGCACGCGGTGCTCATGATGATCCCCGAGCCCTGGGAGAACCACACCGAGATGGACCCGGCCGTCCGGGCCTTCTACGAGTACCACTCCACCCTCATGGAGCCCTGGGACGGCCCCGCCTCGGTCTCCTTCACCGACGGCACCCTCGTCGGCGCGGTCCTGGACCGCAACGGCCTGCGCCCCGGCCGCTACTGGGTCACCGAGGACGGCCTCGTCGTGCTCGCCAGCGAGGCCGGCGTCCTGGACATCGACCCCGCCACCATCGTGCGCAAGGGACGCCTCCAGCCCGGCCGCATCTTCGTCGTCGACACCGCCCAGGGGCGCATCGTCGAGGACGAGGAGATCAAGGCCGAACTCGCCGCACAGCACCCCTACCAGGAGTGGATCGACACCGGCGTCCTGCGCCTGGCCGACCTGCCCGACGCCCGACCCGTCCCGGTCACCGAACTCCAGCGCGCCCAGCAGGTCTTCGGCTACACCGAGGAGGAACTGCGCGTCATCCTCACCCCCATGGCCCGCACCGGCGCCGAACCCATCGGATCCATGGGCACCGACACCCCGGTGGCCGCGCTCTCCGAGCGCTCCCGCCAGCTCTTCGACTACTTCTCGCAGAACTTCGCCCAGGTCACCAACCCGCCCCTGGACGCCATCCGCGAGGAGATGGTCACCAGCCTGGCCACCCTCCTGGGCGCCGAGCACAACATCCTCGACGCCGCACCCGGCAGCACCCAGCGCCTGGTCCTGCCCACCCCGGTCGTCGACCAGGCCGAACTGGCCGCCATCGTCGCCGCCGGACGGGGCAACCCCGCCCTGAAGAGCTTCACCGTCGACGGCACCTACCCCGTCGACGGCGGCGGCGACGCGCTCTCCGCACGCCTGGAGCAGATCAACACCGAGGTCTCCGCCGCCATCGCCGACGGCGCCCACATCCTCGTGCTCAGCGACCGCGGCGCCGACGCCGACCGCGCGCCCATCCCGTCGCTGCTGCTCACCGGCTCGGTCCACCACCACCTCGTCCGCGAGAAGACCCGCACCGAGGTCGGACTCCTCATCGAGGCCGCCGACGTGCGCGAATGCCACCACGTCGCCCTGCTCATCGGCTACGGCGCCTCCGCGGTCAACCCCTACCTGGCGCTGGCCACCGTCCGCGACCTCGTCGAACGCGGCACCATCGGCGGCGTCGACGCCGACCAGGCCGTCCGCAACACCGTCAAGGCGTACGGCAAGGGCGTCCTGAAGATCATGTCCAAGATCGGCGTGTCCACGGTCAGCTCCTACACCGGAGCCCAGATCTTCGAGGCCCTGGGCCTGGGCGCCGAGGTCATCGACCGCTGCTTCACCGGCACCACCTCCCGCCTGGGCGGCGTCGGCTTCGACGTCCTCGCCGAGGAGGTCGCCATCCGCCACCGCCGCGCCCACACCGCCAACCCCAGCGCCCACCGGCGCCTGGAGGTCGGCGGCGAGTACCAGTGGCGCCGCGAGGGCGAACCGCACCTGTTCAGCCCCGAGACCGTCTTCAAACTCCAGCACTCCACCCGCACCCGCCGGTACGAGATCTTCAAGGAGTACACCTCCCAGATCGACGACCAGTCCGAGAAGCTCATGACCCTGCGCGGTCTCCTGCGCTTCAAGGACGGCGTGCGCGAACCCGTGCCCGTCGACGAGGTCGAACCCGTCTCGGAGATCGTCAAGCGCTTCTCCACCGGAGCCATGTCCTACGGCTCCATCTCCGCCGAGGCCCACCAGACCCTCGCCATCGCGATGAACCGCCTCGGCGGCAAGTCCAACACCGGCGAGGGCGGCGAGGACCCCGACCGCTTCACCCCCGACGCCAACGGAGACCTGCGCCGCAGCTCCATCAAGCAGGTCGCCTCCGGCCGCTTCGGCGTCACCTCGCACTACCTCAGCAACGCCGACGACATCCAGATCAAGATGGCCCAGGGCGCCAAGCCCGGCGAGGGCGGCCAGCTGCCCGGCCACAAGGTCTACCCGTGGGTCGCCCAGACCCGCCACTCCACCCCCGGCGTCGGGCTCATCTCCCCGCCGCCCCACCACGACATCTACTCCATCGAGGACCTCGCCCAACTCATCCACGACCTCAAGAACGCCAACCCCTCCGCCCGGGTCCACGTCAAACTGGTCTCCGAGGCGGGCGTGGGCACCGTCGCCGCCGGCGTGTCCAAGGCACACGCCGACGTCGTCCTCATCTCCGGCCACGACGGGGGCACCGGCGCCTCGCCGCTGACCTCCCTCAAGCACGCGGGCACCCCCTGGGAACTCGGCCTCGCCGAAACCCAGCAGACCCTGCTGCTCAACGGCCTGCGCGACCGCATCGTCGTCCAGGCCGACGGCCAGATGAAGACCGGACGCGACGTCGTCATCGCCGCCCTGCTCGGCGCCGAGGAGTACGGCTTCGCCACCGCACCCCTCGTCGTCTCCGGCTGCGTCATGATGCGCGTCTGCCACCTGGACACCTGCCCCGTCGGCGTCGCCACCCAGAACCCGCTCCTGCGCGAGCGCTTCTCCGGCAAGGCCGAATACGTCGTCAACTTCTTCGAGTTCATCGCCCAGGAGGTCCGCGAGTACCTCGCCCAGCTCGGCTTCCGCAGCCTGGACGAGGCCATCGGCTCCATCGACCTGCTCGACACCGCCGACGCCGTCACCCACTGGAAGGCCCAGGGCCTGGACCTGTCGCCCATCCTGCACGAGGTCGAACCCCGCGCCGGCGACCACCGCGTCCAGCAGCGCCTCCAGGACCACGGCCTGGAGAAGGCCCTGGACAACACCCTCATCCAGCTCAGCGAGGGCGCCCTGGACTTCGGCCAGCCCGTACGCCTCGAACTGCCCGTACGCAACGTCAACCGCACCGTCGGCACCATGCTCGGACACGAGGTCACCAAGCGCCACGGCGCCAACGGCCTCCCCGACGACACCATCGACGTCTCCTTCACCGGATCCGCGGGCCAGTCCTTCGGCGCCTTCGTACCCAAGGGCGTCACCCTGCGCCTGTCCGGCGACGCCAACGACTACGTCGGCAAGGGCCTGTCCGGCGGACGCGTCATCGTCCGCCCCGACAACGCCTCCCAACTCGTCGCCGAGGACCACATCATCGCCGGCAACGTCATCGGCTACGGCGCCACCTCCGGAGAGATCCTCCTGCGCGGCGTCGTCGGCGAACGCTTCTGCGTCCGCAACTCCGGCGCCCTCGCCGTCGTCGAGGGCATCGGCGACCACGGCTGCGAGTACATGACCGGCGGCCGCGCCGTCATCCTCGGCCGCACCGGACGCAACTTCGCCGCCGGCATGTCCGGAGGCATCGCCTACGTCCTGGACCTGGACCACGAACGCGTCAACACCGAGATGGTCGAGATCGAGGCCCTCACCGACGAGGACCGCGCGTTCCTCACCGACGTCCTCACCCGCCACCGCGCCGAGACCGGATCGGCCGTCGCCGACCGCATCCTCACCGACGGCGGCATCGACCGCATCGCCAAGATCATGCCGCGCGACTACAAGCGCGTCCTGCTCGCCCAGGCCGAGGCCGAACGCGAGGGCCGCGACGTCAACGAGGCCGTCATGGCCTCCGCACAGTCCTGACACGAGAGGAGGAAGGCACATGGCCGACCCCAAGGGCTTCCTGAAGACCACCGAGCGAGAGCTCCCCAAGCACCGACCCGTCGACGTGCGCATCCAGGACTGGCGCGAGGTCTACGAGGACTTCGACCGGGGAACCGTCACCAAGCAGGCATCACGCTGCATGGACTGCGGCATCCCCTTCTGCCACAACGGCTGCCCCCTCGGCAACCTCATCCCCGAGTGGAACCACCTCGTCCACACCCACGACTGGGCCGAGGCGATCGAACGCCTGCACGCCACCAACAACTTCCCGGAGTTCACCGGCAGGCTCTGCCCCGCCCCGTGCGAATCCGCGTGCGTGCTCGGCATCAACCAGCCCGCCGTCACCATCAAGAACGTCGAGGTCTCCATCATCGACCGCGCGTGGGAGGAGGGCTGGGTCAAGCCCCTGCCCCCCACCACCCGCACCGGCAAGAAGGTCGCCGTCGTCGGCTCCGGCCCCGCCGGACTCGCCGCCGCCCAGCAGCTCACCCGCGCCGGACACGACGTCACCGTCTACGAACGCGCCGACCGCATCGGCGGCCTCCTGCGCTACGGCATCCCCGAGTTCAAGATGGAGAAGCGGCACATCGACCGCCGCCTCGCCCAGATGAGCGCCGAGGGCACCACCTTCCGCGCCGGAGTCGACGTCGGCACCGACATCACCGCCGACCAGCTGCGCGCCGACCACGACGCCGTCGTCATCAGCGGCGGCGCCACCGCCTGGCGCGACCTGCCCGCCAAGGGCCGCGAACTCGCCGGTATCCACCAGGCCATGGAGTACCTGCCCCTGGCCAACCGGGTCCAGGAGGGCGACTACGACACGCCCGCCATCAGCGCCAAGGGCAAGCACGTCGTCGTCATCGGCGGCGGCGACACCGGCGCCGACTGCGTCGGCACCGCCCACCGCCAGGGCGCCGCCTCGGTCACTCAGCTGGAGATCATGCCCAAGCCGCCCGCCACGCGGCCCGACAACCAGCCCTGGCCGACCATGCCCATGCTCTACAAGGTCACCAGCGCCCACGAGGAGGGCGGCAAGCGGATCTACTCCGTCAACACCGTCGAGTTCCTCGGCGACGACAACGGCCAGGTCCGCGCCCTCAAGCTCGTCGAGGTCAAGCGCACCGACAAGGGCTTCGAACCCGTCCAGGGCACCGAGCGCGAGATCCCCGCCGAACTCGTCACGCTCGCCATGGGCTTCGTCGGACCCCAGAAGGAGGGCCTGCTCGACCAGCTCGGCGTCGAACTCGACGGACGCGGCAACGTCGTCCGCGACACCGACTACCGCACCACCGTCGACGGCGTCTTCTGCGCCGGAGACATGGGCCGCGGCCAGTCGCTCATCGTCTGGGCCATCGCCGAGGGCCGCTCCGCCGCCGCCGGAGTCGACCGCTACCTCACCGACGACAGCGCACTGCCGGTCACCATCCCGCCGACCGCACGACCGCTCGTCTAGCCACAACCAGGCACACGCGCGCGCCGGGCGCGGAGGACACCCTCCGCACCCGGCGCGTCGCCGTGTCCCCCCACGCCACGAGCCATCCGGGATCCCACCAGAACCGTCCACAGCCCCCCACACCCCCTGGCCCGGACGCACGACGGCGCCGATACTGGGAACAAGGAGGACCCACCACACGCCCAGGAGGCCAGACGATGACCTACCGGCTCATCGCCGACACCGCCATGGTCGTGCACCTGGCCTTCCTCGCCTACCTCGCCCTCGGCGGATTCCTCGCCTGGAAGTGGCCCCGCACCCTGTGGATCCACCTCGGCTGCGCCCTGTACGGACTCGCCATCACCCTCATCGGCTGGCCCTGCCCCCTCACCCACGTCGAGAACTGGGCCCGCCGACGCGCCGGACAACAAGGACTGCCCCCGGAAGGCTTCATCGACCACTACCTCACCGGTATCGTCTACCCCGCCGAGCACCTGCTCACCGCACAGCTCACCGTCGCCCTCGCCGTCCTCACCTCCTGGGCAGGACTCCTCATCCTCACCCGAAGACGCACACGCAACACCACCCCGAACCGCGCGTAAAGATCGCGAATGGATTGGCCCGCCAACCATTTCCCCGCCCCGCACACGGACGTACCGTCGAAGACATGACCGTTGTGACCTGGGACTCCCTTCGCGCCGCAGAACACTTCACCATGCGAAACGCCCGGCTCATCGACCGGCTCCGCTTCGCCCACCTCTTCCAGAACGGACCCACCGAACCCGTCCGCTCCGCACTCTCCGCCTACCGCAACCTCGACGGCGGCTACGGCAACGGACTCGACCCCGACCTGCGCGGACACACCAGCCAACCCGCCGCCACCGAGATCGCCCTGCGCTACCTCGACGACCTCGGGCCCATCCCCACCACCCTCGGCACCGGCATCTGCCGCTACCTCACCACCGTCACCAACCCCGACGGCGGCCTGCCCTGCGTACGACCCAACGTCCGCCACACCGAAGCCGCCCCCTGGTGGCAGCAGCACCACGACTTCACCAGCGACCTCGGACTCACCGCACTCCTCGCCGGATACCTCCACAAACACAACATCAGCCACACCTGGCGCGACAACGCCACCGCCTACTGCTGGAAACGCATCAACGCCCTGCACTGGACCGACCCCCACCAGGCCATCGGCATCTGCACCTTCCTCCAACACGTCCCCGACCGCGACCGCGCCCTGCGCACCACCAGCCGACTGCACCCCATGATCCGCGCCGTCATCGACACCGACCCCAAACCCAACCCGCGCCGACACGCCCACACCGCACTCGACATCGCCACCCACCCCGACCACATCGCCCGACCCCTGTTCACCGACGCCGAGATCCAACGCAACCTCGACTTCTTCGAACAGACCCAACGACCCGACGGCGGCTGGGACGCCACCTGGCAGCACTGGGACACCGCCGCCACCCTCGAACGCGAAGGCATGCGCACCGTCCAACGCCTGCGCATCCTGTGCGCCTACGGCCGCGTCCAGGGCTACCTCCCGCCCCGCCGCCGCGACACCTGACACTCCGAACCCGGCCCCGGCACACCCCGGCCCCGCCGAGGCCGGACCCCCGCGCCCACCCCGCCCCGACACCCCCGCCAGCGAGGACCCCCACACCACCCAACGCCACCGAACCTCACCCAGGGTGCCCGAAGTTCGACTTCCCGCAGCCCCACATACGTCCATTCGCAACCTGGTTTAGACCACTCCATCCTCCAGACGCTCTAGAGTGTTAAGCGTGACACGTCGAGCAAAAATCGTCGCGACCCTCGGTCCCGCCACCTCGAGCCCGGAAGTCCTCCGCAAGCTCGTCGAAGCCGGACTGGACGTCGCCCGACTCAACCTCAGCCACGGAACCCACGACGACCACAGCGCCAACCTCGCCAACCTGCGAGACGCCGCTGAGGCCGCACAACGAGCAGTCGGCGTCCTCGCCGACCTCCAAGGGCCCAAGATCCGCGTCGGCACCTTCGCCGACGGCCCCGTCGACCTCAACGTCGGCGACGAGTTCACCATCACCACCGACGACGTCCCCGGAGACGCCCACCGCGTCTCCACCACCTACAAGGGACTCCCCGCGGACGTACGCCCCGGCGACCGCGTCCTCATCGACGACGGCCGCATCGCGCTGGAGTGCACCAAGACCACCAGCACCGACGTCCACACCCGCGTCATCGTCGCCGGCACCGTCTCCAACCACAAGGGACTCAACCTCCCCGGCGTCGCCGTCAGCGTCCCCGCACTCACCGAAAAGGACGAGGCGGACCTGCGCTGGGCCCTGCGACAGGGCGTCGACATGGTCGCCCTCTCCTTCGTCCGCAGCCCCGCCGACGCCGAGGAGTGCCACCGCATCATGGACGAGGAGGGCGTCACCGTCCCCCTCATCGCCAAGGTCGAGAAACCCCAGGCCGTCGAACGGCTCCAGGACATCATCGAGGTCTTCGACGGAGTCATGGTCGCCCGCGGCGACCTCGGCGTCGAACTCCCCCTCGAAAACGTCCCCATGGTGCAAAAACGCGCCGTCGAACGCTGCCGCGACAAGGCCAAACCGGTCATCGTCGCCACCCAGATGCTCGAATCCATGATCGGATCACCCCGGCCCACCCGCGCCGAGGCCTCCGACGTCGCCAACGCCGTCCTCGACGGCGCCGACGCCGTCATGCTCTCCGGAGAGACCAGCGTCGGCAAGTACCCCGTCGAGACCGTCGAGACCATGGCCCGCATCGTCAGCGCCGCCGAACAGGAATCCCTGCGCGCCTCGCACATCCTCAACCGGGTACCCGAGACCACCGGCGGAGCCATCGCCCGCGCCGCGGCCGAGATCGGCGCCACCGTCGGAGCCAAGGCACTGGTCGCCTTCACCATGTCCGGAGAGACCGCCCGACGCCTGGCCCGCTACCGCTCACCCATCCCGCTGATGGCCTTCACCACCGAGGAGACCACCCGCGGCGTGCTCTCCCTCACCTGGGGAGTCGAGAGCAATCTCGTGCCCTGGGTCGACAACACCGACGACATGGTCCGCCAGGTGGAGGCCGAACTCCTCCAGCTCGGCGACTACCACAAGGGCGACAAAGTCGTCATCGTCGCCGGAAGCCCGCCCGGAACCACCGGTTCCACCAACTCCCTGCGCGTCCACCGCCTCGGAGACGCCGTCGCCCTCGCGGCGCGGTAGCAACACCCGGGCGCCCCGCACCGGGCGCCCCCGACGTGCCGCATCAGGTCCGGCCCGGAGGACACGGCGTATGAGCCGCGCCGCCCACCGGGTCAGGACCAGGTGCGGCCCCGCCGCCGCGCCGCCCTCAGGCCGCCGACTCCCCGCGCACGTCCCCCCGCGGCTCCGACCCCGCCGCCGCGCCCCCCTCGGGCAGCACACGCTCCAACGGCATGTCCCACGGCAACAGGTTCCACGGACTGCGCTCGTCCTCCGTCAACAGACCCAGCGCCGCCCACACCCGGTCCGTCCCGCCGTGGTCGCCCTCCACACCCTTCTCCGGCCACAACAGGTAACCCGCGTGGAAGGCCATCGACAACTGCTGCCACGACGCGTACCGCCGCTGAAGATCCGAGGCCACCCGACGCAACAGCGTCTGCGTCTCCACCGGACTCAACCAGTCCAACGACGCGCCCCCGCACACCAACCGGATCACGTGCACCGACTTCCACCACTGGTAGGCGCCGATGAGCACCGTCTCGTCCGCCTCGGCCACCCCCGTGACCGCGCGCAACCGCGCCACCTGCTCCCCACTCAGCCGCACGTGCGCGCCCGTCACCTGCCCGCCCCGCTCACGCGGCAGACGCGACCTGGCCACCCCCGCGCTCAGATCCACCACCAGGTCCAGCTTCGGACCCGTGCGCAGCTCCTCCAACAGGGCGTCCACCGCCTCCAGCAGCGACTCGCGGTCGGTCACCCCCCACTGGCGCTCCAGCATCCGCTGGTAGGGACGGCGCAGCGACGGCCGCGCCACCACGTCCCAGGGCTCGGCCAGCGCCACCCGGAACGGCGCCGCCACGGCCGCCGCCCAGCGCTCCGTGCTCAACGGCGCGTCGGGGTCCTTGGTGCGCAGGGTGGGGGACTCACGCGAGCCCACCACCAGCTCGGCGAAGGAACCGGTGACCAGCGCCACGACGGGCACGAAGGCCCAGCCCGGCTGGCCGACGGCCACGAGAAGGACGATGAGCAGCGCGACGGGGGTCAGCAGCCACGGCTGGCGGCGCTGGGAACCCCACGCCACCACCACCCAGGCGCCGATAACCAGTGCGCCGACGATCCCGGCCACCGCGGTCAGCACCCGCTGCTCCTCTCCTGAGAAATCGCTTCTGGAACTCCAGGATCAAGGACGCGCGCCCGCGGAGGCGACCGAACTCACGGGTTGTACTCAGGTTGTGGCCGTGATGTGACCGGTTCCGCCAGGTTGCCCCGGCATAAAGTGACAAAGGGCCTATTTGGGGCGGTACCGGCCGGGTAGTTACGCAGGTTCTGGCACGTCTGTCCGGTCCCTCAGTACTTGGGTCCCACGAAGGCGTCCATACGCGCCACGGCCTCCCTCTGTGCGACGGAGACGATGATGGCGTCCTTGTGCGGAGGCTTCGGTGCCACGCGGCTCCTCCAAGCGATCTCCAGGGAGTCGAGAGCGTGGGTCAGGAGGCCGACGATGTCCTGCGAGGTGTTGCAGAAGAAGTAGCGCGGATACTCGTAGTACTTCCACTGGTCCTTGACCCGCTTGCGCACCCGGTTGGAGACACGGCAGCCGTCCGAGTGGAACAGCCCTCGTATGAACTCTTGAGGGTGCTCGTCAACGATCTCCGACTGCCAGGATTTCAGGGCTATCTTCCGAGAGTGCTTCAACCCCTTGCCATGTTGGGGGAAGATGCACCGCCAGTGCTTCGATGTGGCCTTGACCTCGGTGCATCCCTGGCGCTGGACGTGGAAGACACCGACAGGGAAGACCTTGGGTATGGCTGCGGCACACTCCCTCATGAGACCGGGCCATGCATCGCAACAGACGATCGACAGGTAGTCGACACCGTTCCGTATGCCGCCGATGTAGCCGTCACCCAGGTACAGCCCGAGGAGATAGGCGTAGGCCTTCGGTTCTGGCGCACCGGTACCGCAAACCGGGCAGTAAGCGGTGCGGTCTTCCTCTGTATGAGAAGCCCTTCGGCTGCCGTAGCGCCAGTGCCTGATCGCCTGCACGGAGACGCCGCACTGTGCCGCGATGGCTTTGTCGGTCAGACCCAGGGCCTTGAGGCGGAAAGTTTCGTCTACTACGTCACGTGAGTACATGACCTGAATAGTTGCCCACGCCTGTGACATTCCGTCGATGGCGTGGCTACTGTGGGTTGATATGCCCCAAATGGCGAGAGCCGCCCGAATTGGGCGGCTCTTTGTGGGATGTCGTCGGTGCCGGAAGTGGGATTCGAACCCACACGCTCTTGCGAGCCAAGGCTTTTGAGGCCTCTATGTCTACCATTTCATCATTCCGGCTGGTTTGTCCGGTTTGACCCCGGTGGTTCGGTCGGGGTTGCTCCGTCAACAGTGGTATCACGATTGACGCGCATGCCCGTCCCGACGTCCAGCATCCTAGCTGATCTCGGTAACCTCGTGTACGTGACGAGGACGCAGAGCCGTGTGGTGATCGCGGAAGACGAGGCCCTGATCCGCCTGGACCTCAAGGAGATGCTTGAGGAGGACGGCTACGCCGTCGTGGGGGAGGCCGGTGACGGTGAGACCGTGATCCGCCTTGCCCAGGAGCTCAAGCCCGATCTGGTGATCACCGACATCAAGATGCCCGTGCTCGACGGCCTCTCGGCCGCCGAGCGCATCGCCGCCGAGCGCATCGCCCCGGTGGTGATCCTGACCGCCTTCTCCCAGAGGGAGCTGGTCGAGCGGGCGCGCGAGGCCGGGGCCATGGCCTACCTGGTCAAGCCGTTCAACAAGGCCGACCTCGTGCCCGCCATCGAGATGGCCACCTCGCGCTACGCGGAGCTGTCCGCGCTGGAGTCGGAGGTCTCCAGCCTCCAGGAGCGGTTGGAGACCCGCAAGCTGGTCGAACAGGCCAAGGGCCTGCTCCAGAGCCGCCACGGGATGAGCGAGCCCGAGGCGTTCCGCTGGATCCAGAAGAACTCGATGGACCGGCGGCTGACCATGCGCAGGGTCGCCGAGACGGTGGTGGAGACGCTCGGCGGCAAGCAGTGAGCCGCCATCCGTAAGCGGCGCTTACGCGCCCGCGCCAGCCGGACTGAACCGGTCTGGACGAAGGGGGCCGCACCCGACCGGGTGCGGCCCCCTTCGTCGTCCCCGCGCGGCCCTCTCTTCCCGGCCCCTGTGATCACTCCGGTACGCCGGGTGCGGAGAAAGTGTGCATTTGAGGCGCTTAACGCGGTGGAAACAAGACAGATGTTCAGGGTCAATGTGCCAGGTGTACCGGTTTGGTCTCGTTTGCGCACGATGGGGTGACGGTTGGGTCACGTGGCATTAGCGCATCTGAACAACTTGCCTAAATCGGGCTAAACTCACCGCACCGAACAGCAAAGGACAGCGGTGGCGCGTGCGCGCATTCGCCACCGCCACCCTCAGATGCGCAAGGAGCGCGCGTGCGCACACGTCTTGTGACCGTGTTGCTCGCCCTGATCACCGCCATCCTGGTGATCCCGGGGCCAGCGGCGACGGCAGACGAACAGGGCGGTGAAGCGCTGCACGGTCAGATCCTCCATCCGGAGAACCGGGACCAGGGTGTCGAAGGCATCATGATCACGGTCTACGACGGCGAGGACGAGGTCGGGGCGGCGGAGACCGACTCTGAAGGAATGTGGGAAGTGGGCCTGCCCGGACCGGGCACCTACCGCGTGGTGGTGGACCAGGAGTCCGTCCCCGGGGAGTTCGCGGTGATCGAGGCCCTCTTCGTCGACGGTGAGACCGAGGTGGAGGTCGAGGCGGACGACCGGCGGCCGTTGATCGTCGCCCTGGAGGCGGCGGGCGCGGCCGAGGAGGAGTCGGCCTCGCCCTCGCAGGAGGAGACGGAGGACTCCTCCGGCGGGGAGGCGGCCGACGAGGAGTCGTTGGCGCCCACCACCGGCGCCGGTGGCTCCTTCGGGGACCGGGTGCTCCAGCTCACCGCGGCGGGTCTGCTGTTCGGCCTGGTCATCGCGGTCTCGGCGATCGGGCTCTCGTTGATCTTCGGTACGACGAAGCTGATCAACTTCGCCCACGGTGACCTGGTGACCTTCGGTGCGATGATCGCGCTGCTCTTCAGCACGGGTGCCGCGGGTATGGGCAACGCGCTGCTGGCGCTCTTCCTGGGGTTGGGCGCGGCGGTCCTGATCGGCGCCTTCCTGGAGGCCAGGCTGTCGCGGACGGCGCTGGTCGTCGCGCAGTGGTCGTCGATCCTCGTGGGTATCGCGCTGGCGACGGTCCTGGGCGTGATGGGGGACGCGGTCGGTTGGAGCGTGCCGCTGTGGTTGGCCGCGGTGGTCGCGGTGCTGATGGGCGCGGTGCTGGGCGGGTCGATGGAGCGCTACATCTGGCGTCCGCTGCGGCACCGCAACGTGGCGATGATCCAGATGTTCATCGTCTCGATCGGTCTGGCGCTGGTGGTGCGGCACGTGATCCTGGTGCTCTTCGGGGCGGGCCGGGAGCGTTACGCGGGTTTCCAGCTCCAGGAGATGGTGCGTCTGGGACCGGTGTCGATGCCGCCGCGCGACCTGGTGGTCATGGCGGTGGCGGTCGTGGTGCTGGTGGGGGTGGCCTGCCTGTTGCAGTTCACCCGGATCGGCAAGGCGATGCGCGCGGTGTCGGACAACCGGGACCTGGCGGAGTCGTCGGGTATCGACGTGGACCGGGTCACGCTGTACGTGTGGGGGCTCGGTGGCGGTCTGGCCGCTCTGGGCGGTGTGCTCTACGGGCTCAACCAGGTGGTGGAGTACGAGATGGGCTTCCGTCTGCTGCTGATGATGTTCGCCGCGGTGATCCTCGGCGGTCTCGGCACGGCCTACGGTGCGATGGTCGGCGGCCTGGCGGTCGGCCTGGTGGCGATGTTGTCCACCCTGTGGTTCCCGTCCCAGCTCATGCAGGCATGGGCTCTGGCGCTGATGATCCTCATGCTGCTGGTCAGGCCCCAGGGTCTGCTCGGTCGGCGTGAGCGGGTCGGCTAGGAGAGAAGACGATGGATATCCTTTCGATCCTCGCCGAGTCCACCCGGTCGGCGCTCGGCCCGATCGCGGCGATCTACGCGCTCGCGGCGATCGGCCTCAACCTCCACTTCGGTTACACCGGGCTGTTGAACTTCGGCCAGGTGGGTTTCATGCTGGTGGGCGCCTACGGCGTGGGCATCAGTGTGGCGGTGTTCGACCTGCCGTTGGTGGTGGGTTTCGGTGTCGGTCTGTTGTGCGCGTTCGTGATGGCCCTGTTGTTGGGCATTCCGACGCTGCGGTTGCGTGCGGACTACCTGTCGATCACGACGATCGCGGCGGCGGAGGTGATCCGTCTGGTGTACCGGGCGGGTTTCGCCGAGCCGCTGACCGGTGGTGTGTACGGGTTGCAGAACCTGGCGTCGGACTTCCGTGCGATCAACCCGTTCGACGGGGGTGAGCGTTACGGTTTCGGGGCGTTGTCCTACAACGGCAACCACCTGTGGGTTTTGGTGGTGACGTGGGGCCTGGTGCTGTTGATGGCCGGGTTGACGTGGGTGCTGATGCACAGTCCGTGGGGGCGTGTCATCAAGGGCATCCGGGAGGACGAGGACGCGGTCCGCAGTCTGGGCAAGAACGTGTTCGCGTACAAGATGCAGGCGCTGGTGCTGGGCGGTCTGGTGGGTGCCCTGGCGGGGTGCATGCTGGCCGTGTACCAGGCGTCGATCCAGCCGGACCAGTTCAAGCCGCAGGTGACGTTCTTCCTGTGGGTGATCCTGCTGTTGGGCGGTGCCGGTCGGGTGTTCGGTCCGGTGCTGGGCGCGATGGTGTTCTGGTTCCTGATGAACTTCACCGACGGTGTGCTCCAGGGTTTCGGCTCGATGGGGTGGCTGCCGTTCCTGGACGGTCCGGACTACGGTGCGATCCAGCTGGCCTTCGTGGGTCTGTTGCTGGTGTTGCTGATCGTCTTCCGGCCGCAGGGTCTCATCGGCGACCGCAAGGAGATGCTGATCAATGTCAAGTGACAAGGTGGGCGGCGGCGTCGGGTCCGGGGTCGGAGCCGACCGTGTGGCCGGTGCGGAGCCCGTGCCGGGTTCGGCGAAGCCGGATCCGATCCTGGTGGCGGACGGTGTGCGCCGTTCCTTCGGCGGTCTGACCGCGGTGGACGTGGGTCACCTGGAGGTGCAGCGGGGGACGATCACGGCGTTGATCGGTCCGAACGGTGCGGGCAAGTCGACGCTGTTCAACCTGTTGACCGGTTTCGACCGGGTGGACGGGGGGCGTTGGACCTTCCAGGGCAAGCCGATCAACGGCAGGCGCGGTCACCAGGTGGCGCGTGCGGGGATGGTGCGGACCTTCCAGCTGACCAAGGCGCTGACCCGGATGACGGTGTTGGACAACATGCTGTTGGGCGCGCCGGGCCAGTTCGGTGAGCGGATGGCGGGTGCGTTCCTGCGGCCTGTGTGGCGGAGGCAGGAGAGGGAGAACACGCGTCGCGCGCTGGATCTGTTGGAGCGGTTCAAGCTCATCGACAAGCGCGACGACATGGCGGGTTCGCTCTCGGGCGGTCAGCGCAAGCTGTTGGAGATGGCGCGTTCGCTGATGACCGATCCGACCATGATCATGCTGGACGAGCCGATGGCGGGGGTGAACCCGGCGCTGGTGCAGTCGTTGCTGGGGCACATCACGTCGTTGCGCGACGGGGCAAGACGGTGCTCTTCGTGGAGCACGACATGGACGTGATCATGGGTATCAGCGACTGGATCGTGGTGCTCGCCCAGGGCCAGGTGATCGCGGAGGGCCGTCCTTCGGACATCCGGTCCAACCAGCAGGTGATCGACGCCTACCTGGGTGCCCAGGAGGAGACGGCCGAGGCCCCGGGGAGTGGTGATGACTGAGAGCGCGCAGCCGAGTCCGGAGAAGGTGGCGAAGGTCTCGGACGAGGTCCCGGTGGAGGCCGTGGAGGCCGCCGTGGCGCAGGAGCACCGTGAGGAGGTGCTGGAGCAGGCCGGTGAGGCGGCGCCGGTGGGTGGTCCGGAGGACTACCTGTTGTTGGCCAGGGAGCTGGTGGCGGGGTACGTGCCGGGGGTGAACATCCTCAACGGGTGCACCCTGACGCTGTCCGAGGGCGAGGTCGTGGCGATCATCGGCCCGAACGGGGCGGGTAAGTCCACGCTGATCAAGACGGTGTTCGGGTTGATCCCGGTGCGTGAGGGCGCTCTGACGCTGCGGGGGTCCGACATCGCGGGTCTGCCGGCGCACAGTCTGGTGGAGCGGGGGGTGGGTTACGTTCCGCAGACGCAGAACGTGTTCCCGTCGCTGACCATCGAGGAGAACCTCCAGATGGGGGCGTTCCTGCGGCCGCGGACGTTCACGAAGCGGTTCGCGGCGGTGGCGGAGCTGTTCCCGCTGCTGGCGGATCGGCGCAAGGCCAAGGCGGGGTCCTTGTCGGGTGGTGAGCGCCAGATGGTGGCCATGGGGCGTGCGCTGATGATGGAGCCGTCGGTGCTGTTGTTGGACGAGCCGACCGCGGGTCTGTCGCCGATCTACCAGGAGGAGGTCTTCCAGCGGGTCAAGGAGGTCAACCGGACGGGTGTGTCGGTGATCATGGTGGAGCAGAACGCGCGTCGCTGCCTGCAGATCTGTGACCGCGGCTACGTGTTGGACCAGGGGCGCAACGCCTACACCGGTACGGGTGCGGACCTGTTGAACGATCCCAACGTGATCGAGCTGTACCTGGGGACGCTGGCCAAGGGCTGAGTCGCCGTGGGGGAGGGGCGGGGCCCGTGGCGGGCTCCGCCCCTCCCTGTCGTGTGCGGCGGGGGCGGCGGTGCGTGTCGCGGTGGCCGGGTGGCTTCGTGCACAGGCCCGGCGGGGAGATGGCGTCCCGGGGCGGGACAAATTACCCTGGGAGGACGGGCACGTCCGTGCCCGTCCGCGGCCCCGTCCGCAGTGCGGGTCGGGGGCGGGGGAGAACACAGCGGCGCTGTGACGCCCGTGCGGGCCGGTGCGCGAGGAATGCGGTGCCGGTGCCGGGCGTTGAGAACCGTTGAAGAGGACGGGACCCGCCGCGGCGGGCCGGTCCAGACGCGACCAAGGGGGTCGTCGGCCAGCCGCTACCCCTTTCCAGAGGAGCTTTCCAGCATGACGGTTCAGAGCGAGACCACCGAGGGCATCATCCTCACCGACGAGGCGTCCAGCAAGGTCAGGGCGCTCCTTGAGCAGGAGGGGCGGGACGACCTGCGTCTTCGCGTGGCCGTTCAGCCCGGTGGTTGCTCGGGGCTGCGTTACCAGCTCTACTTCGACGAGCGCGAGCTCGACGGCGACGTGGTCAGCGACTTCGGCGGTGTGGAGGTGGTCACCGACCGGATGAGCTCCCCCTACCTGATCGGTGCCACGATCGACTTCGTCGACACCATCGAGAAGCAGGGTTTCACCATCGACAACCCCAACGCCACCGGTTCCTGCGCCTGCGGTGACTCCTTCAACTAGGGGGCGTCGTCCCGCCGGGGGCTCCGGGGTCGGTGGGCCCGAAGCCGTCCGGTGGTCGCGGTCCGGGGCGTGAGGCGTTCCGGGGGCGGTCGTCGGGCGGGCCGGGCCCCAGGGTTCCGGTCGGCGGTGACAGGGTTTTCCGGGAGGGAGGGCGGTTCGTGCCGCCCTCCCCCCTTTTGCCGTGTGCGGGGTTCTCCGTGTGCGGGGCGGGGGCGGGAGCGAGCGGGTGTCCTCTACGCCGCGGGCGCACTGCACTAACCTGGGGCAGTCCGAACCGGGCACGTCCTCTCCCATGCCCGCAGCCCCGTCCGGTCAGCAGACCGACACCTCCCGACCAAGGAGCCTTCGTCCCGTGCGTATCGCGGTTGCCGGATCCATCGCCACCGACCATCTGATGTCCTTCGAGGGTCGCTTCGCGGAACAGATCATCCCCGACCAGATCCAGCAGTTGTCGCTGTCCTTCCTGATCGACGAGCTGGACGTGCGGCGCGGCGGTGTCGCGGCCAACATCTGCTTCGGCATGGGCGGGTTCGGCCTCAACCCGGTGCTGGTGGGTGCGGCCGGGGCCGACTTCGAGGACTACCGCGCCTGGCTGGACCGCCACGGTGTGGACACCTCCGCGGTCTACATCTCCGAGCTGCGCCACACCGCCCGGTTCATCTGCACCACGGACCGGGACCAGAACCAGATCGCGTCCTTCTACGCCGGGGCCATGGCCGAGGCCCGCAACATCGAGCTCCAGCCGATCGCGGACCGCCTGGGCGGACTGGACCTGGTGCTGATCGGGGCGGACGACCCGGCCGCGATGGTGCGTCACAGCGAGGAGTGCCGCACCCGCGGTATCGCCTTCGCCGCCGACCCCTCCCAGCAGCTGGCGCGCATGGAGGGGCCCGAGGTGCGGGGCCTGATCGAGGGCGCGGCCTTCCTGTTCACCAACGAGTACGAGAAGGCGCTGGCCGAGCAGAAGACGGGCTGGTCCGACGCCGACGTCCTGGAGCGGGTGGGCACCCGTGTCACCACCCTGGGCGCCAAGGGGGCGCGTATCGACCGGGCGGGCGAGCCGAGCGTGCACGTTCCGGCCGCGGCGGTGCGGGATCTGGTGGACCCCACGGGTATGGGGGACGCGTTCCGCGCGGGTTTCCTGGCCGCGCACTCGTGGGGGCTGTCGCTGGAGCGGGCCGCGCAGGTGGGCAACGCGACCGCGGTGCACTGCCTGGAGGCTGACGGGCCGCAGGAGTACACCCTGACCGGGGCCTCGCTCCTGGCGCGTCTGGAGGAGTCCTACGGCGCCGGGGTCTCGGCCGAGGTCGCGCCGTTCGTGTAGTCGACGGGTCGGGGTGGTGTCCGCGAACCCGTAGAGTGGGTAGTCGCGACCCGCACGACCCGTGTCCGCCTGCCGGACCGGGCCGCGCCCCGCACGGCCGCCGCTCCCTGGGAGCCGGTGTCCCGCACGGGGAGCCCCGTGCCCGCCGGTGCGCTGAAACGCGTGCCGGTTACCCAGCCCAAGCCGTCCGCGCCGGGTCGCCGCGACGGTGGGGAACCTGTCCCGCTGTGCGCGCTCCGGCGCGCCCGCGCGGGCTCGGGCGCGCTGAGCGCCTCCCAGATCTAGGCCAGCCTTACCTGGGATTCCCCGGATTCATCCGGAAAGGACATTGCATGCGCTACACCGGACCGAAGGTGCGGTTGTCCCGGCGCGCCGGCACCCCGCTGACCCGTAAGGCGGTCAGCTACTTCGAGAAGCGTCCCTACCCGCCCGGTGAGCACGGCCGCCGCGTCCGCCGCAACAGCAGCGACTACGCGGTCCGCCAGGCGGAGAAGCAGAAGGTGCGCTGGTACTACGACCTGACCGAGAAGCAGATGCTGCGCGTCTACGAGAGCGCGAAGAAGCGCACGGGGCGCACCGGTGAGGAGATGCTCGCCGAGCTGGAGCTGCGTCTGGCCACGGTCGTGCTGCGCGCCGGTCTGGCCGCCTCGATCTACGCCGCGCGTCAGTTCGTCAACCACGGTCACATCACCGTGGACGGCAAGAAGGTCGACATCCCGTCGTACCAGGTCAAGCCGGGTCAGATCATCAGTGTTCGGGAGAAGTCCCGCAACATGGTGCCGTTCGTCGAGGCCGCCGAGGGCGTCCACGCCGACGACAAGATCGCCGGATTCCTCGCCGTGAGCCACAAGGACCTGCGCGTCGCGGTCGTCGACCGCCCCAAGCGCGAGCAGATCCCGGTGCCCTTCGACGAGCAGCTGGTCGTGGAGTTCTACGCCCGCTAGCCACCCGCCTCGGCGTGTGCGCGGCCGCTTCCTCCCCGGGGGCGGCCGATGCGGAGCAGCAGGTCAGGCCGCGCGGACTCGGTCCGCGCGGCCTCGCCGTGTCCGGGGTGGTGTGGAGCACGCCACGCCGAGGATTCGGCGGGGTGCGAATCGTTATCGCACCGGAACCGGAACTCCCGGGCCGTGTGGCGCGGGTTTTCGGCCCTCCTCTTAACTCCCTGCCCAGGCCGGGTCCCCGCCCTGCCCCCGGGCGCGGGACGGCCGCCGGGGCCGGGTCAGTACATGCGCCGGATGTGGAAGGCGCTGCCCTGCGCCAGGGGCTGCTCCGCGACGAACTCGTGCATCTTCATCCGGCACCAGGCGGGGATGTCCGCGCTGGCGGCGGGGTCGTCCGCGGTGACCGCGATGACCGCGCCTATGGGCACCTCGTGCAGCCTGGCGGCGAGCATGATGATCGGGATGGGGCACTTGCGGCCCACCGCCTCCACGGTGACCAGGGGAGGCCGGGGCGGGTACTCGGGCACGGAAAACCCCCGTGTGTCGTCGTCTGGTGATGACCATCCTGACCTGGTCCCGTCCCTAAGGCGAACCCGGTTAAGGGCGTCGTAAATCCAGCGATACGCTCACCTTGTTCTCTCCCCCGTGAAACGTCCACGCCGCCCCCGAGAGGCGGAAGGGGCGCGATCGGGGAGGAGGGCCCGGGGGAACGCCGGGCCGCGCTCCGTAGCCAGCCGGGAGGGTCATCCTCCGCGGGCGAACGGGCCCGGCTCCACGTACCGCCGCCAGCTCCGCTCAGGGAGGTCGGCAACACGCTGACCAGGCAAGCCCCTGAACTGGGCGCTGGGCGGTTCGCGATAATGTTTCCCCCTGAAAAGCTTTGGATACTTAGGCCGCCCGTGGAGGTTCCACGGGCTACACCGCTGGGAAGGCAATCCGTGAGTCCGACCCGCCAAGAGAATCGGCGCCGCAACCTGCGCCGATGGGCACCACGCGGCGCCGCGCTCGCCGTGCTGGGGCTGGCCGCGACCGGCTGCGCGTCGAACGATCTCACTCGTTTGGGCATGCCGGAGCCGATCACCAACCAGGCCGAGCGTGTTCTCTCGCTCTGGCAGGGCTCCTGGGTGGCGGCTTTCGCGGTCGGCATTCTCGTGTGGGGGCTGATCGTCTGGTCGGTCATCTTCCACCGCAAGCGCTCTGAGCAGTTGCCGCCGCAGGTGCGGTACAACATGCCCATCGAAGCGCTCTACACCGTGCTGCCGATCGTCATCATCTCGGTGCTGTTCTTCTTCACCGCCCGGGACCAGGCGATCCTGCTCGACACCGACGAGCCGGCGGACGTCAACATCGAGGTCGTGGCCTTCCAATGGGCCTGGCAGTTCAACTACCTCGACGACAAGAAGGAGAACGGCGGGGAGGTGCTCTTCTCCGAGACGGGTATCCCCAACCCGGACGGCACCGCCGACCCCTCCACCCAGACGACCCTGGTGCTGCCCGAGGGCGCGACCGTCCACTTCGACCTGCACTCGCCGGACGTCATCCACTCGTTCTGGATCCCCGAGTTCGGTTTCAAGATGGACGTCATCCCCGGTCGGGACAACGCCTTCCAGGCCGACATCAACGAGGGCACCGCGGGCGAGTACGTCGGCCGCTGCGCCGAGCTGTGCGGTGTGGACCACGCCCGCATGCTCTTCAACGTCCAGGTCCTGCCCCAGGACGAGTACGACGCCTGGGCCGCCGAGCAGCAGCAGGCCGCCGAGGAGGCCGAGCTGGAGGCCGCCGACACCGGCGACACGCCGGACTCCGGTGAGGGCTCCGGTGCCGAGGGTGCGGGCGCCGAGGGCGCCGGCACCGACGAGGAGGGCACCGGCAGCGGCGGTTCCGAGGCCGAGGGCTCCGGTACCGACGAGCAGGACACCGGTTCCGGCGCGTCCGACGCCGAGGAGAATGAGCAGTCATGAGCACCACCACGTCAAGCCCCACTCTCGCGGGCGGTCAGGCACCGTCGCGCAAGGGGTCGATGATCGTCAAATGGATGACGTCCACCGACCACAAGGTCATTGGGTACATGTACCTGATCACCTCCTTCGTGTTCTTCCTCTTCGGTGGTCTGCTCGCGGTGCTCATGCGCATCGAGCTGTTCTTCCCGGGCATGCAGGCCATGTCCAACGAGCAGTTCAACCAGCTGTTCACCATGCACGGCACGATCATGCTGCTGATGTTCGCGACCCCGCTGTTCGTCGGGTTCTCGAACGTGATCATGCCGTTGCAGATCGGTTCGCCCGACGTGGCGTTCCCGAGGATGAACCTGTTCAGCTACTACCTGTTCCTGTTCGGCAGCCTCATCGCCATCAGCGGGTTCCTGACCCCGGGCGGCGCGGCCAGCTTCGGCTGGTTCGCCTACACGCCGCTGTCGGACGCGGTGCGTTCGCCGGGTCTGGGCGGTGACCTGTGGATCCTGGGCCTGGTGGTCTCGGGTCTGGGCACCATCCTGGGCGCGGTCAACTTCATCACGACCGGCCTGTGCATGCGCGCGCCCGGCATGACGATGTTCCGCATGCCGATCTTCACCTGGAACACCCTGCTCACCAGCGTGCTGGTGCTCATCGCGTTCCCGGTCCTGACCGCGGCCCTGATCGCGCTGGGCGCGGACCGCATCGTCGGCACCCAGGTGTTCAACGCCGAGCACGGCGGGGCCATCCTGTGGCAGCACCTGTTCTGGTTCTTCGGCCACCCCGAGGTGTACATCATCGCGCTGCCGTTCTTCGGCATCGTGACCGAGATCATCCCGGTGTTCAGCCGCAAGCCGATCTTCGGCTACAAGAGCCTGGTCGCGGCGACCATCGCCATCACCGGCCTGTCGGTCACCGTGTGGGCCCACCACATGTTCCCGACCGGCGCGGTCCTGCTGCCGTTCTTCTCGTTCATGAGCTTCCTCATCGCGGTCCCGACCGGCGTGAAGTTCTTCAACTGGATCGGCACCATGTGGCGGGGCCAGATCACCTTCGAGACGCCGATGCTGTTCGTCATCGGCTTCCTGGTGACCTTCCTGTTCGGTGGTCTGACCGGTGTGCTGCTGGCCTCCCCGCCGATCGACTTCCACGTCACCGACTCCTACTTCGTGGTGGCCCACTTCCACTACGTGGTGTTCGGCACCGTGGTGTTCGCGATGTTCGCGGGCTTCTACTTCTGGTGGCCCAAGTTCACCGGCAAGATGCTCAACGAGAAGCTGGGCAAGTTCCACTTCTGGCTGCTGTTCCTGGGCTTCCACGGCACGTTCCTGGTGCAGCACTGGCTGGGCGCCGCCGGCTTCCCGCGCCGCTACGCCGACTACCTGCCCAGTGACGGCTTCACCGAGCTCAACCAGATCTCCTCGGTCTCCTCGTTCGTGCTGGCGGCCTCGACGCTGATCTTCTTCTGGAACATGTACATCACCTCCAAGAAGGCGCCGCTGGTCACCGTGGACGACCCGTGGGGTTACGGCTGCTCGCTGGAGTGGGCCACGTCCTGCCCGCCGCCGCGGCACAACTTCACGTCGCTGCCGCGGATCCGCTCCGAGCGTCCCGCGTTCGACCTGAACCACCCGCACGCCGCCGCCCCGGGCGCCGTCCCGGTGGGCGCCACGAAGGAGTAGGGCGCAATGAAGACGCAGGCCTATCTGTTCATGGGCGTCTCGACCTTCTTCGGTCTGGCCGCCGCCCTGTACGTGTACTGGTCCTGGCAGGACACCGGCACGATCGAGTGGACGGGCACCACCGCCCTGGTGGTCTCCATCGGCTTCGGTTGGATGATCGGCTTCTGGCTCTGGCAGGCGGCCCGTCGCAGCGAGCACTTCCACGGGCTTCCCGCGGAGGAGCGGCTGGACGGGGAGATCTCCGAGAACTCCGGCGAGTACGGCTTCTTCAGCCCGCACAGCGCGTGGCCGCTGTGGGTGGCGCTGGCCGTGGCGTTCACCGCGGTGGGCGTGGCGATCGGCTGGTGGATGGTGTTCATCGGCGCCTTCGCCATCATCCTCACCGCCATCGGTTGGATCTTCGAGTACTACCGCAACGAGTTCCAGCACTAGGGGGACGGCCGCCGCGCCGTGCGGCGGCCCCCGCCCGACGGCCGGACGCGTCCCCTGGACGCGTCCGGCCGTCTTCGTCGCCACGGCCCGGAACGCGAACCCCGTGTGACGTGGCCGTCGGCGCTGCCGCCCGGGGCCGTGCCATGACTTCGCGCACTCCGGCCCGGGGCCCGTGTCATGACTTCGCGTACTCCGACCCCGGTGTCCGTGTCATGACTTCACACCGGGGTAGGGTTTTCCTGCACTTGACCTGACAGGGCACCGCGGACACGGGTGCGCCCCGCGCGCCGAGGTCCCGTCGCAACGGACGCTGGAGGTCCTTGGCGTGAAGGGACGAGTCCGCACACCCCGCGGTCTGGCGGCCGCCGTCGCGGTCGCGCTCGCCGCGACGGCCTGTACCGGCCCCGCCCGGCAGGAGCCCGCGGCGGCTCCCAGCGAGGAGGCCCAGACCGGGCCGCGGATCAGCGTCACCCCCGAGGAGGGGGCCTCCTCCGTCGCCCCCGACACCCCGGTGCGGGTGTCGGTGGAGGAGGGCTCGCTCACCGACGTCCGCGTCGAGCAGGCCCCCTCCGCGGAGGAGGGCGGGGACGCCGGGGCGGCCGGGGACGCCGAGCGGTGGGAGTTCACCGGCACCCTCAGTGAGGACGGCACCCGGTGGGTGAGCGACTGGAACCTGGACCCGGGCTCGGCGGTCACCGTCCGCGCCACCGCCGAGGACGACGCCGGTGAGGCCTCCGAGACGGTCGTGGAGTTCTCCACGAAGGAGGCCGTGCCCGGTCAGCGCCTCGAACTGGCCTCGAACTTCCCCACCTCCGGCGACACCGTCGGCGTGGGCATGCCGGTCATCGTCAACTTCGACCTGCCGGTGACCAACAAGGCCCAGGTGGAGAACTCCATGGAGGTGACCTCCGAGCAGGAGGTGGAGGGCGCCTGGAACTGGGTCGGCGACAAGACCGCGGTGTTTCGCCCCCGCGAGTACTGGGAGCCCCACCAGCAGGTCAGCGTGGACATGCGCCTGTCGGGGGTGGAGGCCTCCGAGGGCGTCTACGGGATCGAGAACCACCGCCTGGAGTTCGAGGTCGGCCGCGAGATGGTCTCGACCATGCACGTGCCCGACCACGAGATGCTGGTGGAGATCGACGGCGAGCCCGCGCGCACCATCCCCGTGAGCAACGGCGAGGCCTCCAAGCGCTTCAACACCACCACCTCGGGGACGCACCTGACCATGGAGAAGTACGAGTCCCTGGTCATGGACGCGGCCACCCTGGGCATCCCCGAGGACTCGCCGGACTACTACAAGCTGGACGTGGACTGGGCGGTGCGCACCTCCAACAGCGGCGAGTTCACCCACGCCGCCCCCTGGAACGACCGGATCGGGTCGGCCAACACCTCCAACGGCTGCACGAACATGTCGGTGGAGGACGCCCGCTGGTTCTACGAGAACTCCCTGATGGGCGACGTCCTGGAGACCACCGGGACCGACCGGGAGCTGGAGTGGGACAACGGCTGGGGTTTTTGGCAGCGGTCCTGGGACGAGTGGCTGTCCCACAGCGCCACCGGTGAGCCGCAGGTGACCGACGGGTCGGGCACCCCCGGTTCCGTGCACGGCGAGGGGAACTAGGCGGGCAGGTCCGGGGAGCCCTCCAGGAGGGCGTCCAGGCGCCTGGCGGTGTGTTCCCAGGTCCACTCACGGCTCACCCACGCGCGGCCGCGTGCGCCCATCTGGGCGGCGCGCTCGGGGTCCTTCAGTAGGGCGATGAGGGCGCGCGCGGAGGGGCCGGGCAGGGATCCGTCCACGACCAGGCCGGTCTCGCCGTCCCGGACCGTGGCGGGTGCGCCCCCGGAGTCGCCCGCGACCACGGGCAGGCCGCAGGCCGAGGCCTCCAGGTAGACGATGCCCAGCCCCTCGGCCTCCAGGCCGCCCTTGCGGCTGCGGCAGGGCATGGCGAACACGTCGGCGGCGTCGTAGTAGGGCGGCAGGTCCCGATGGGGGACCGAGCCGGTGAAGACCACCGAGTCCATTCCGCGCGCGGCCGAGAGCAGGCTCCGGCGGTGGGGGCCGTCGCCGACGACGAGCAGGACCGCTTCGGGCACGTCGGCCAGGACGCGGGGCCAGGCGCGGATCAGGGTGTCCTGCCCCTTGCGCGGTACGAGCCGGGACACGCACAGCACCACGGGGCGGTCGCCCAGGCCCAGGCGCGCGCGGACCTCCTCGCCACCGGTGCCGGGCCGGAAGGCCCCGGTGTCCACGCCGGGCGTGAGCCGGCGCATGCGGGCGGCCGCGTCGGGGGACAGGGCCCGGGCCAGGTGGCGCCGGGTGTACTCGCCCAGGTAGGTGACGGTGTCGGTGGTGTCGCCGATGCGGCGCAGCGCCTCGCGGGATCCGGGCATGGTGGCCCACCAGGTCTCGTGGCCGTGGCTGATGGCCACCTGGCGCTTGACGGGGGTGCCCTCGCCCAGCCCGGCGGCGAGCAGTCCCAGCGGGGCGGCGGCGCCGTAGAGCACGGTGTCGCAGCCCTCCAGGTCGGCGATGGCGCGTGCCCGCCGCGCCACCCGGGGCGTGGGCAGCAGGACGCGTGCGGCGTCGCGCACGACGGGGAAGGGCTGGCGCAGGTCGAAGTGCGGGTCGGCGGCGGCGTCGGCCCGGGCGGGGGAGGAGCAGTAGACCACGACCGATCCGCGGGGGCGGCGCAGGGCCATCTCGTGGACGAAGGCCTCGATGCCACCGGCCTTGGGCGGGAAGTCGTTGGTGATGATCAGAGTTCGCGGCACAGGGGCGAGTCTAGGCGCGGCGGGGGCGGCGGGGGGTGTTCCACGCGGGTCCGGCCCCGGTGCGCGGCGGGCCCGGAGACGGTGGTGCCCCGCGACGCCGTGCGTCGCGGGGCACCGGGAGCCGTGCGCCGGTCAGGGGCGGACGGCGGTGACGAAGTTGGCGCGGTAGTAGTCGTTCAGGGTGACCGTGCCGATGGGGCGGGCCGAGGTGGAGGCGTGCACCATGACGTTGTCGCCCGCGTACAGGCCCACGTGCTCGGGGCCGCTGCCGCCGGGGTAGAAGAAGAGCAGGTCGCCGGGCTGCTTGTTCTCCCAGGAGACCCGCTGGCCCGCGTTGACCTGCTGGTAGGTGGTGCGGGGCAGGCTGACGCCGGCGGCGGCCCAGGCGGCCTGGGTCAGGCCGGAGCAGTCGTAGCCGCCGGGGCCGGTGCCGCCCCAGACGTAGGGCTTGCCGACCTGGGCGTAGGCGAAGTTCAGTGCCGTGGCGGCGCTGCCCGTGGCGGGGCCGGTGTAGCTGCCGCCTCCTCCGCCCCCACCGCCTCCTCCGCCTCCGCTGCTCCCGCCGCCGGTCTGGCCGACGTTCTGGGTGGCCGCCGCCTGCTCCTCGGCGGTCAGCTCCGAGAGGAGCCCCTCCTGCTCCTCGATGGCCTCCTCGGCGGCCTCGGTGGCCTCCTCGGCCTCCTTGAGGGCCTCGGCGGCCTCCTCCTCGGTCGCGCTGGCCTCGGCCTCCAGGACCTCCAGGTTCTCCAGCTCGGTGACGTACTGCGCGAGGTTGCCGTCGTTCTGGGTCGACAGGTAGTCCAGGTCGGCCTGGTGGGCCAGGGCGTCCTCGGGGCCGGTGGAGCTGAGCAGGTGGTGGAAGGAGGTGAAGTCGACGCCGGTGTAGGTGGAGCTGGCGAGCCGGCGGGCGCCCAGGCCGAGTTCGGCGACCTTCTCCTCGGCGGCCTCGATCTCCTCCAGGATGCCCTCCAGCTCCTCCTGGGCGGCCTCGTGCGTCTCCTTGGCCTCGTTGTAGGCCGCGTTGAGCTCGATGTACTCCTCTTCGAGGGCCTCGATCTCCTCGCGGACCTCCTCGGCCGTCGGATCGGCGTGGGCCACCGCGGTGGGCAGCAGCAGGGCGGCTGCGGTCAGGGAGGAGAGGGCCGCGGTGCGGCGCCTGCGGACGCGACGGGATGCCAACACGTGTAGACCTTTCTCCCCTTGTCCCAATGCCGTGGGGAAGGGTCGGGGGATGCGCCGGGCGGGGGCTGGGGGCCTTCCGGGCGGGGCCGGAGGGTGCGGGAGGCCGTGACCCGCGGGGTGGGGTCGGCCCGACCGGGGCGCGGCCGTCACCGCCAGGGGGCGGTGAATGAGGTGGCAACCGCGCTCGGCGATGAACACTAGTGCATCCGCCGGGTCGCTCTCAACCTTTTCGTGATGTTCCACCGGTTGGTGCTGCGTGTCCGAAAACCGGGCTGTTGTCCGTTAAACGGTGCAGGGCCGTCACCCGGCGGGTGACGGCCCTGCGTGCTCCGGGGATGGTTCCCGTGCTCCGGACGCCCGGACACGGACCACGGCGAAGCGGAGGTCCGAAGGAGGACTGCCTACGGGCGGACGGCGAACTGGAACTCGCTCGCCCAGTACGCGGCCAGGCCGACGACCTCGATGTTGCGGCCGCTGCTGGGCGCGTGCACCATCTGGCCGTTGCCGGCGTAGAGCCCGTCGTGGGTCAGGCCGCCGAAGAAGAACATGATGTCGCCGGGCTGGAGGGCGTTCATGTCGTAGATGCGCTGGCCCACCTCGGCCTGGGCGTAGGTGGTGCGGGGCAGGTCGACGCCGCCCGCGCGCCAGGCGGCCTGGACCAGGCCGGAGCAGTCGTAGCCGTTGGGGCCGGTGCCGCCCCAGACGTAGGGCAGCCCGACCTTGGAGTAGGCGAAGTCCAGGGCCGCGCCCGCGCTGCCCGAGGCGGAGCCGGTGTAGGACTGGCCGCCGCTGCTGTCGGCGCCCTCGGCGGCCGGGTCGGAGTCGGGGAACTGGGCCAGGAGCGTCTCCTGCTCCTCCAGCTTCTCCTCGACGCTGGTCTTGGCCTCCTCGGCCTCCTCCAGCGCGGTCTCGGCCTCCTCCAGGGCCTCCTCGGCCTCGTCCTTGAGGGCGAACAGCCGCTCGTGGGAGGCGCCGAACTCGTCGAGCTGGGCCTTCTGGGCCTCCGACAGGTAGTTCAGGTCGGCGTTCTGCTCCAGCAGGCTCTCGGGGCCCTCGGAGGAGAGGATGTTGGCCATGGAGTCCAGGTCGCCGGACTGGTAGGTGGCGCTGGCGAGCTCCTGCACCTTGCCGCGCAGCTCCTCGTAGCGCTCCTCCTCGTCGCCGACCTGCTCGTCGAGGTCCTCGTAGAGGGTCTCGGCGACGTCGTGGTCCTCCTTGGCCTGGTTGTACTCCTCGACCGCGGTGGAGACCTCCTCGCGCAGCTCCTCGATCTTGTCTTCGACCTCGTCCTGGGTCGGCTCCGCGTAGGCGGTGCCCGGGACGAGCATGGTGCCCGCGACGACCGCGCTGATTCCGGTCGTGGCGGCGAATCGGCGAGCCGTACGTCGTCCACCGGGGTTCTTCATGGCGGTCCACGCTCCTTGGGGTCGGGCAAGTCCGCATAGGGGTGCGGGGAGAACAGGGACGGGGCCCGCGCGGGGCGCGGGCGGGTGAGTGTGCGGGTCCCGACCGGCGGGCTCAGACGCGGCCTTGCTGTCCGGTGGAGCACTCACGTTCCGGGAAGAACCTAGCGGACCGCTCTGCACAGCTCAACCACGGGGCCCCGTACGTGCCGGTGTTCACAGTGCGCGCCGCGGTCCGCGGCGGGCGCGTCGTTCCTGGGAGTGAGCCGCGGGTCCAATGGGATAACGAATGGGTAACGGCTGGGGTGGGTGTGTCCCCGTGACGCCCGGGCCGGGCCGCGCCCGCCCCCGCGGCGGGCGTCCGGCCCCGCGGCGGGCGTCCGGCCCCGTCAGCCGTGCGCCTCCAGGCGGCGCAGGAAGATCGTCGAGGGCACCGCGCGCGCCCCGGCGCGGCGCACCGCCGTCACGATCTCGCGGTCGGAGGTGACCACCGCGATCGGTCGCCCCGGGGGTTCGGCGCGCACCAGCCGCACGATCAGCTCGTCCGCGGTCTCCCCGGGCGCGCTGAACAGCAGCCGCACCCGGCGCGCCGCCGCCATCACCGGCGGGGTGTCCACGTCCGCGCCGTCGAACACGCACGTGATCTCGGCCTTGGTCCGGCTGGCCAGCCCCTCCAGGGAGTTCATCAGCCGGGTGCGCTGGTCGGCCAGGGGGAGGGTCCCGTAGCCGGTCTTGGTGACGTTGTAGCCGTCCACCAGCAGGTGCACCCGGGGCGCGGTGAGCAGGTGCTCCAGAAGGCCGGGGTCGTCGTCGGGCAGCCCGCCCAGGGACACCCGCCGCTGCTGCTCGGTCTCGGCCACCAGGTCGGCGGGGCTGTCCAGGACGGTGGGCAGCGCCAGTTCGCGGCGCAGGCCGTGGGAGGCCTCCACCAGTACGTCCAGCAGCACGCGCAGCCGCGCCTCGTCGGCGTTGCGTCCGGCGCGCACCGCCCGCCGGGCGTTGTCCAGCTGGGCCTCGGCCGTGGCCAGCCTCGATCTCAGCCGCCGGTTCTGCGACTCCAGCGCGCCGACCCGCGCGGCGGACTCCGACTCGCGTCCGGCCGTCTCGGTCAGCGCACGCGAGGCCCGCTCGGTGGCCTCCTTGGCCCGCTGCCGCTCGGTGTGCACCTTGCGGCGCAGCTCGGCGATCTCGGTGCGCTGGGCCTTGATCTGGGACCGCAGCCGCTCCAGCTCCTCCTGGTGGTCGTGCCGGGTCTCGTCCAGTTGGCGGCGGGCGGCGTCCAGGGCCTCCGCGGCCTGGTCCGCCTCCTTGACGCTGGTCTGGCGCTCCAGCTCCCGGTGGACGTCCTCGACGATGCCGGGCCACCCCGGGGGCCGCAGCAGGTAGGCGCAGGCGGCCACGGCCACGGGGTCGGCCGCGGGGGGCACCACGCCCGAGCGCAGGCCCTCGGCCAGCTCGGGCCACACCTGGTCGACGCGGGCCGCGACCATGCCGCGGAAGGTTTCGTCGTTCTCCAGCTGGGCGGCGATCTGCGGTCCGGCGAGCCGGGCCCTGCGGCGCGGCTCGAACCTGGCGACCCTGCGCAGCAGCGGGGGCAGGTCGCTCGCGCGCATGCCGCCGAGCACGTCCGAGCCGTACTCGACGACCCGGGCGCGCACCTGCTCGGGCAGCGGCCGGGCCAGCCGTTCGCCGCCGTCACCGCCGTCATCGCCGGCGCCGTGGCCGCCGTCCTCCGCCGGGTGGACGCCGCCGTCGAGCGGATCGCCGCCGTCGGAGTCGCCGCCCGCACCGGGGCGGGCGCTCATGCCCGACCCGTCGGGCTCTCCGCCGAGGAACCGGGGACCGACCGGTCGGCGTCGGGGCGGGCGATGATCTCGACGCTGTCGGTGGCGCCGCACCAGCGGCACCGCACCCGCTCGATGGTCTCGGAGAGCACGGTGCGCTCCTCGACCCCGCCCTCACCGGCCAGGTCCAGGTGGACGTAGTCCTGGGAGCGCACGGTCCGGGTCACGTCGAACCGCGTGAGATTGCCGCATCCGGTGCACCGCCACCGCTCACTGTCACCCGGCATCGCGATCCCCACGGTTCCTCCCTCGTCTGGTGCTCTGGAGGGGCGGCGGCCCCGCCGCCGCCCCGATGACCCACATCTTTGCATGTCGGGCAGGTCAGACCGTATTCCGCCAGGTTGTCCGCACGGCCGACTACCCTGGCCGGGTGGTACGACAAGCGGCGCCCGCCGGCGTCCAGACCAGCATCAGCGACCTCGGTACGCCGTTGGCCGCGGCGTCCTTCGTGGTGCTGGACCTGGAGACCACCGGCACCAGCGCGAGCGGCTCCCGGATCACGGAGGTCGGCGCGGTCAGGGTGCGCGGCGGCGAGGTCGTCGGCGAGTTCGCCACCCTGGTCAATCCCGGTACCCCCATACCGGCCAACATCACCCTCCTGACGGGGATCACCCAGTCGATGGTGGCCTCGGCCCCGCCGATGGAGGAGGTCCTGCCCCGGCTGCTGGCCTTCCTGGACGCCGAGCCCGACACCGTGCTGGTGGCCCACAACGCGCCCTTCGACACCGGCTTCCTCAAGGCCGCGTGCGAGCGCCACGGCACGGACTGGCCCGGCTACCCGGTCGTGGACACGCTGCGCCTGGCCCGCGCCGTGCTCGCGCGCGGCGAGACGCGCAACCACCGGCTGGCCACACTGGCGGCCTACTTCGGGGTCCCGGTCGCGCCCAACCACCGCGCCCTGGAGGACGCCCGCGCCACCGTGGGCGTCCTGCACGGGCTCGTGGAGCGCCTGCGCCCCATGGGCGTGTCCAGCGTGGAGGAGCTGCGCGCGGTCACCAAGCCGCCCACCAAGGCCCAGCGCAGCAGGCGCCACCTGGCCGAGGACCTGCCGGAGGAGCCGGGCGTGTACGTGTTCACCGACGCCCGCGGGGAGAGCCTCTACGTCGGCAAGAGCAAGAACCTGCGCCGCCGGGTGCGCACCTACTTCACCGCGGCCGAGAGCCGCCAGCGCATCCGTGAGATGGCGGGCCTGGTGGCGGGCGTGACCCCCATCGTGTGCTCCAGCGAGCTGGAGGCCTCCGTCCGCGAGCTGCGCATCATCGCCGAACGCAAACCGCCCTACAACCGGCGTTCGCGCAACCCCGAGCGCGCCTCGTGGGTCCGGCTCACCGCCGACGCCTTCCCGCGCCTGTCGGTGGTGCGCGCGGTCAGCGGCGACGGGGCGGCCCACATCGGGCCCTACGCCTCGCCTCGCGAGGCCGAGCGGGCCAGGGAGGCCCTGCTCCACGTCTTCCCGCTGCGCCAGTGCGCGCACACCTTCCGGCCCCCGAAGGCGGTCGCGGGGGGAAGCGGAGGCGGGACCCGCGTCGCCCCGCAGGTGGTCACCTCGGGCGCGCGGTGGACGGGCCCGTGCGTGGTGGCACAGCTGGGCCGCTGCGGCGCGCCCTGCGACGGCAGCGAGAGCGAGGCCGAGTACGCCGTGCACGCCGAGGCCGCGCGCGTCGCGATGACCGGGGACCCCGCCGCCGTGGTGGACGCGTACACCGCGCGCATAGGCGAACTCGCCGCGGACCTGCGCTACGAGGAGGCCGCGCACCTGCGCGACCGGCTCACCGCGTTCCTGCGCGGCGCCAGGCGGGCCCAGCGCCTGTCGGCCATCGCCGCGGTCGCGCACCTGGTCGCCTCCCGCCGCACCGCCGCGGGCTGGGAGACCTGCGTGGTCCGCCACGGCCGCCTGGCCGCCAGCGCCGTGCTGCGCCCGGGCACCGACCCGGCCGCGTTCCTGGCCTCCCTCGTGGCCACCGCCGAGTACGTGCCCGCCGGGTACGGGCCCAGCCCCGGCGCGCTCCCGGGGGAGACCGAGCTGGTCCTGGACTGGCTCGCCGACCCCGCCACGCGGCTGGTCGAGATCGACGGGGAGTGGACATGCCCGTTGCGCAGCGCCGAGGCGCACACCGGGATGACACACTGGGCCCATGGCCGCGCTTCCGCTCAATGACGACTACCCCGTCCGCCGCGTCCCCGTCGTCTCGTACACGCTGGTCGCGGTCAACGTCCTCGTCTATTTGGTGTCGCCGCAGGCGCTGACCGCGGTGTGGTACCCGGCGGACATGTTCGAGCGCTTCTGCGCGATCCAGGACTACTTCATGTACTGGGGGGCGGTGCCCGCCGAGATCACGGGCCGGACCGACCTGGTCCCGCACGCGGTCCCCGAGTGCGGGCAGCTCGACGGCAAGCCGGTGTGGTTCTCGGTGTTCAGCTCGATGTTCCTGCACAGCGGGCCCGGGCACCTGATCGGCAACCTGGTGTACCTGTTCGTGTTCGGGCCCGTGGTGGAGGACCGGATCGGCAAGCTGCGCTTCACGGGGCTGTACCTGGCCACCGGGGTCGCCGCAGCCTACGGCTTCGCGCTGACCGACGTCGACGCGGCCATGCCGATGGTGGGCGCGTCCGGGGCCATCTCGGGCGTGCTGGGCGCCTACCTGGTCGTGCAGTTCCGCAGCCGGGTGACCACGCTGGTGTTCGGGGTGATCCCGATGCGCCTGCCCGGGTGGGCCGTGGTGGGCAGCTACTTCGCTCTTCAGTATCTTCTCTACGTCACCACACCGAGCGCCCCCGGCGCCGGAGGCGGCGTCGCCTACGCGGCGCACGTGTACGGGTTCGTCGCGGGGGTGGTCGTGGGACTGGTGGTCTACCGGCTGCGGTGGCGCTCCGGGACGCGGCTGTCCGACGTCTACTAGGCACACGCCCTGGTGCGCCCCGGCGCGGCCGACGCGCCCGTCCCGACATTTTCCGAGGAACCGCCCTGGAGGCACAGTGATCACCGCGATCGTCATGATCAAGGCCGACGTCCACCGCATCCCCGAGGTCGCCGGGGCGATCGCGGAGATCGACGGGGTGAGCGAGGTCTACTCGGTCACCGGCGGCGTCGACCTCATCGCCATGGTGCGGGTGCGCAAGCACGAGGACCTGGCCGAGGTGATCCCCGGCCGGGTGAACAAGGTGCCCGGCGTGCTCTCCTCCGACACCCACATCTCCTTCCAGGCGTACTCCAGGCACGACCTGGAGTCGGCCTTCGCCCTGGGCTGGTAGCCGGTCGTGGCCGGTACCTGGAGTGCGCGGGAGGCGGGGGTCCTCGCCCTGCCCTCGGGCAGGCTGGTGCGCGGCCGGGGCCTGAGGCGCCCGCTGCCGCCCGGACCCCCGCCCGACCTCGGGCTGTACCTGCTGGGCCGCGAACCGGCGCCCGTGCCCTGGGAGGGGCGCTGGCTGCGGTGGCGGGACTTCGGTCTGCCCTCCGACCCCGCGGCCGTGGGCGCGGCGCTGCGCGAGGCGTGGGAGCGCGCCGGGGCCGAACGCGTCGAGGTCGCCTGCGGCGGCGGCCAGGGGCGCACCGGCACGGCGCTGGCGTGCCTGGCGGTGCTGGACGGGGTCCCCGCGCGCGAGGCGGTCGCCTACGTCCGCGCGCACTACCTGCCGCGCGCGGTGGAGACCCCCTGGCAGCGCCGCTTCGTGGCCCGCTTCGAGGCCTGAGACCCGCCGCGGGCGGACCGTCGGCCCCGGCGGGCGGGCCGAACGCCGGGGGCGCGGCACCGGGTATCCCCGCCGCCGCGCCCCCGGCGCGTGTTCACAGGGCCTTGGCGTACTGCTGGCTGATCTCCACCCAGCGCTCCAGCGCGCGCTCGGCGGCGCCGCCGTCCACCGCCGCGGCGGCCCGCTCGTACCCGTCGCGCACCGACTCCAGCAGGGGGCCCCGGATGCCGTCCACGGCGGCCAGCGCGGCGCCCGCGTTGAGCAGCACGGCGTCGCGCACCGGGCCGGTGCGGCCCGCCAGGAGGTCGCGCACGGCCTGGGCGTTGAACCCGACGTCGCCGCCGCGCAGGTCCTCCGGACGCGAGCGGGCGATGCCCAGGTCGGCGGGGTCGAGCGTCTCGCGCCGGGCCTGGCCGTCGTCCACCACCCACACCGTGGAGGTGGTCGTGGTGGTCAGCTCGTCCAGCCCGTCGTCGCCCCGGAACACCAGGGCCGAGGAGCCGCGGCGGGCGAACACCCCGGCGATCACCTCGCACATGCGCTCGTCGAACACCCCGATGGCCGAGGTGGTGGGCTGGGCCGGGTTGGTCAGCGGGCCCAGGAAGTTGAACACCGTGGGCACCGCCAGCTCGCGGCGGGGCTTGGCGGTGAAGCGGAACGAGGGGTGGAAGACCGGGGCGAAGCAGAAGGCGATGCCCGCCTCCTCGGCCACCCGCACGGTCAGCTCCGGCGGCAGGTCCAGGACCACGCCCAGGCGCTCCAGCACGTCGGCGGTGCCGCAGGAGGAGGACGCCGCCCGGTTGCCGTGCTTGACCACGCGGGCGCCCGCGGCCGAGGCCACGATCGCCGCCATCGTGGACACGTTCACGGTGTGCGCGCGGTCGCCGCCGGTGCCGACGATGTCCAGGGTCGGTCCGGGGACGTGGATGCGCACGGCGTTGTCGAGCATGCCCCGGGCCAGGCCGGTCACCTCCGACACGCTCTCGCCCTTGGCGCGCAGCGCGATGGCGAACCCGGCGATCTGGGCGTCGGTCGCGGCCTCGGACATGATCTCGTTCATCGCCCACGCGGTGTCGTCGGCGCTCAGGGTCCGTCCGCCCAGCAGGGCGGTGATGAGGTTGGACCAGGTCCGCTCGGTCACGGCGGACCGTTCGTCGGGGTTCGCGGCTCCGGAGCCGGCGGCGGAGTGGGCGGCGGGGACGTTCATCTGGGTTGCTCCACGGTGAAGGAACGGGCACGGAAGGGCCGGGGCGCGGCGCGCGGGCGGGCCGCCCTCAGGCGCCGGGGGGAAGGGGCGTGGCGTGAGCGCGCCATCGCCCGATGTCGGCGCCGTGGTGCAGGGCCGCGCCCACCGCGCGGCGGCGGCGCGGCTCCGCGTCGCCGCGGTGGCCCGTTCCGAGACCGTCTCGCACGCGTGTCACCCGTTCAGGGCCGCCGCGACCCGCTGGCGCATGAGCTCGGCCAGGGCCTCGGCGAGCGCGACGGGGTCGATCGGGTGGCTGACGACCTGCTCGGCCTGGGACCAGGTGGCCAGCCAGCCGTCGTCGCGCCGTCCCACCAGCAGCAGGACCGGCGGGCAGCGGTAGATCTCGTCCTTGACCTGGCGGCACAGGCCCATCCCGCCGACGGGGGAGGCCTCGCCGTCGAAGATCGCCACGTCCACGCGCGCGGAGGGGTCGGTGTCCTCCAGCCTGCGCAGGACCATGGGCGCGGTCGCGCACTCGACGAACTCCACGAGGGGAACGTCGGCCGAGGGGCGCCGGCCGACCGCCAGTCGCACCTGCTCGCGGGTGTCGGCGTCGTCGCTGTAGACCAGCACGCGCATCCTGGCACCCGTGTCCGTACCGCTGACCACCATCGCGCAACCGTCCCATCGCTTCTGTCCGCGGCCGTCGCCGTGGGGGTGCGGCCGGGGCGTTCGTTGGCTGTATGCCCTCTGACTGTATTGCCTCACGGCTCCGCTGCACAGGAGAGGGGCCGGGGGCGTGCCGGGTACTGAGACCTGGGCCACCACATTCAGAGCACGGGCTAACCCGACCCCCAAGCCCTGTTATCAAAAGGTGATTTTCTTGATGTCTGGCCGTAACCTGTCGTGGGTCGGGATGTCACCTGGGAGGCGCTGGATCGCCGCAGCCGCAGGGGATCCCGAATTTCGGTCACTCTGGGTATGTTACTGGTGTGACTGGAGGGGCAAAGCCGATACAGTAACGCCCGAGTCACGATCGACCGGTGCCAGCAGGCCGCGCGGGGTGCCAGAGCGCCCCGTACCGGGTCTGACCCGCCCTGTTACGGAGAGTCGGGTACGGCCCTCTCCGAGATGCCGTAATAATGCTGGCGTGGCGACAGCAACCGCGAACCCAAAATCAGCACCGACACCAGCACATGGTGCGGCAAAGCGTCCTGACCTGGTGAGCGTTGGCACCATCGTTTGGTTGGCCAACGAGCTCATGTTCTTCGCTGCGCTGTTCGCGATGTACTTCACGATCCGATCGGTGACCAACGGAAACCCCGACCTGGGGCAGTGGCCCGACACCCACCTGAACGTGCCGTGGGCGTCGGCGATCACCGTGGTCCTGGTGGCTTCGAGCTTCACCGCGCAGGCCGGCGTCTGGGCCGCCGAGCGCGGTGATGTCAAGAAGCTGCGTATGTGGTTCTTCATCACGTTCTTCATGGGCCTGTTCTTCGTCCTTGGGCAGGCCTACGAGTACTACGAGCTCATCTTCCACGGGGGCCTGACTCTTCAGTCGAGCGCTTACGGGTCGATGTTCTACCTGACCACGGGCTTCCACGGACTCCACGTCATCGGTGGGCTGATCGCGTTCCTCATCATGTTGGGACGTACGTACGCCGCGAAGCGCTTCACCCACCAGCAGGCGACCAGCGCGATCGTCGTGTCCTACTACTGGCACTTCGTCGATGTGGTCTGGATCGCTTTGTTCTTCACCATCTACTTCATCCAGTAACCCGAAACGGGGAAACCGTGAAATGGATTACCGCGCGGCGGCGGCATCCCCTGGCGGGGTATGTCGTCGTCATCCTCGCGCTAGCCCTGTTCGGGGTGGGGTACGCCGCTTTGGCGCCCACCGCGGACCAGGCCCAGGCGCAGACTCTGGCCGCTGATGGTCCTCCCTCGGCGGACGAGGTCGATGTGGCCAACGGCGAGGACATCTTCAACCAGACGTGCGCGACCTGTCACAACTACGACGGCAGTGGTAGTTACGGCGAGGACGGGGAGTACACCCGGGGTCCGGACATCCGTGATTCGGGTGCCGCGGCCGTTGACTTCCAGGTCAGCACGGGGCGTATGCCGTCGATGAATCCCGACGCGCAGATGCCGCGCAAGCCGATGGCGATGTCGGAGGAGGATCTGCAGGATCTGATCGCGTACTACAACGCGCAGATCAGGACCGGTGGTCCCGATATTCCCTATGACGTTCCGGGTGAGGCGCCCGAGCGTGGGGAGTTCGAGGACGAGGCTTCCTATGAGGCGGCGCTTGAGGAGTTCGAGGCCGAGTACGAGTCGTATGTTCAGGGCGCCGACGACACCGACATGGGTATGCGTCTGTATCTGACCAACTGTGCGCACTGCCATGGTTGGTCTGGTGGTGGCGGTGCGTTGACTGATGGTCGTTGGGCTCCGGAGATTCATGACGCGTCCGCGCGTCAGATCTATGAGGCGATGGTCAGTGGTCCGGGTGCGATGCCGATGTTCAGTGACACGGTGATCGAGCCGGAGGAGAAGCAGGAGTTGATCTCCTATATCAAGACTCTCCAGGCCGAACCCAACGCCGGAGGCGTCTTCCACCTCAATCGCATCGGGCAGGTGGCCGAAGGCCTCATCAGCTGGGTCGTCGGACTCGCTTTGATCATTGCCTGCGCGATCTGGATCACCGCGAAGCAGCGAGCTCATGACTGAGAACAACAGCAACGACAGCAGCGGGGGAGAGGCCACGCCCGAACGCGTGGTCGGCACCCCGAAGACGAACGGGACGCACTCCGAGCGCGTGAGCGCGACCCCCACGACCGGCGGGACCGAGCCCGAACGCGTGGTCGGCACCCCCAAGACCGCGAACCCGCTGGTCTCCGGTGCCACCGAGGCCCCGGCGGACGGGCACACGGGTCCGTACAAGGCCTCCGAGACGCACGCGCGGCCGGAGGAGATGCAGCGCCGGGGTGAGAAGCTCGCCTCGGTGTGGTTCGTGATCGCCTTCTTGGGCGGGATCGGCTTCCTGGTCGCCTACTTCCTCTTCAGCTCCAGTGCGATCGCGGACCCGCAGATCGCCCAGTACTCGAACATGCTGCTGGGCGGCACGCTGACGCTGGCGATGTTCGGCATCGGTGCGGGTATGACGGTGTGGGCGCGTCAGGTGATGCCGCACTACGAGGTGGCCTCTCCCTACGACGAGCTGCCCTCGGACGAGAAGGAGAAGGGTTCCTTCAGCGCCTTCTTCATGCAGGGCGCCGACGAGAGCGGTTTCACCAAGCGTCCGCTGATGCGCCGCACGCTCATCCTGGCGATGCTGCCGTTGGGGCTGGCGCCGATCGTGCTGCTGCGCGACACCGGCCCGGTTCCGGGCGACCTGATGAAGAAGACGATGTGGGAACACGGTCGCCGCATCGTCGTGGAGGGGAGCGGCCGTCCCCTCCGCCCCGAGGACTTCGAGAACGACCCCAACGCGATGGTCTCGGCCCTGCCCGCCGCCGATGACGACCACCACCACCTCTCACTGACCGACCAGGCCAAGACCGTCATCATCCTGATCAAGATCCCCGAGGAGGACTGGCAGGAGCGGATGACCGAGGAGATCGAGGGAACCGACGGCCAGACGCGTCTGAACTGGACGCACAACGGCATCGTCGCCTACTCCAAGATCTGCACCCACGTGGGCTGCCCCGCGGCCCTGTACGAACGCACGACACACCGCATCCTGTGCCCGTGCCACCAGTCGACGTTCGACGCCTCCAACGCCGCCGAGGTCGTGTTCGGTCCGGCGCACCGGCCGCTGCCGCAGCTGCCGATCGGCGTCGACGACGAGGGCTACCTCATCGCGACCGGCGACTTCGACGAACCCACGGGCCCCACGTTCTGGGAATACGCGAAGGACTAGCCGATGAGTAAGACCACGCAAGCACCCAAGGCGCTTCGCGGCGTCGGCAACTTCATCGACGACCGCTTCCACCTGGCCAAGACCGGCGAGAAGAACCTGCGCAAGGTCTTCCCGAACCACTGGTCGTTCATGCTGGGCGAGATCGCGCTGTACTCGTTCATCATCCTGCTGCTCACGGGTGTCTTCCTCACGCTCTGGTTCAAGCCGAGCATGACGGAGATCGTCTACGACGGCTCCTACGAGCGCCTCCAGGGCGTCATGATGTCGGAGGCCTACGCCTCCACGCTCCACATCACCTTCGAGGTGCGCGGCGGGCTCCTGGTCCGCCAGATCCACCACTGGGCCGCGCTGATCTTCGTCGCGGCGTTGACCGCGCACATGCTCCGGGTGTTCTTCACCGGCGCGTTCCGCAAGCCGCGCGAGATCAACTGGCTGATCGGCGTCGCGATCTTCGCCATCGCCGTCATCGAGGGCCTGTTCGGCTACTCGCTGCCCGACGACCTGCCCTCGGGCATGGGCGTGCGGGTCCTCCAGGGCGTCGTCCTGGCGATCCCCCTGGTGGGTTCCTACCTGTCGATGTTCCTCTTCGGCGGGGAGTTCCCCGGCGAGGACATCATCTCCCGGCTGTACATGCTGCACGTGCTGGCGCTGCCAGCGCTGCTGCTGGGTCTGATCGTCGCGCACTTCATGATCCTGTGGCACCAGAAGCACACCCAGTACCCCGGTACCGGGCGCACGGACAAGACCGTGGTCGGAACGCCCATGTTCCCGGCCTTCGCGGTCAAGGCGGGCGGGTTCTTCTTCTTCACGTTCGCCGTGATCACGCTCCTGGGCGCGTTCGTGCAGATCAACCCGATCCACCTGTTCGGGCCCTTCAGTCCGACGTCCATCACCTCCGGGCTCCAGCCCGACTGGTACCTGGGCTTCATGGAGGGCGCGCTGCGCATCTTCCCGAACTGGTTCGACTTCTCCATCGGGGGCTACCCGTTCATCATCGGCGTGCTCGTCCCCGGACTGGGGATCATGGGCCTGCTCTTCGGTGCCCTGGGCGCGTGGCCGTTCATCGAGCAGTGGATCACCGGCGACAAGCGCGCGCACAACGTCGCCGACCGTCCGCGCAACGCGCCGGTGCGCACCGGTGTGGGCGTCGCCGGGATCATCTTCTACGGTGTGCTGTGGATGTCCGGGTCCAACGACATCATCTCGGAGACCTTCTCGATCAGCCTGTACATGACCACGTACATCTTCCGTGTGCTGGTCATCGTCGGCCCGGTGGCGGGGTTCTTCGTCGCCAAGCGCATCTGCCTGGGGCTGCAGCGCCGTGACCGGGAGACCCTGGAGCACGGCTACGAGAGCGGCACCATCCAGCAGCTGCCCAGCGGTGAGTTCGTGGAAGTGCACAAGCACAGCTCCCCGGAGACGGTGCACGTCCTGGAGAGCAAGCCGGTCATCACCTCGACGGCGCTGGCCGACGGTGCCGACGTGGACGGCAAGGGGGTGGAGAACCCCGAGGCCCGCAAGGGCAGCGGCAGGCTCCGCAAGGCCCTGGCGCGTTGGTACACCAAGGACGACGTGTCCCTGGAGGGGGTGGAGGCGCACAACGGCCACCACCCGCACCACTCCTCCACGGAGGCGGAGAAGGAGGCGGCCCACCACTAGCGCGCCCACACGTGGATGACGGACCCGGTCGCGGTGCGGCCGGGTCCGTCGTGTTCCCGGAGCACGGCCCCGCACACGGCGGGAGCCGACCGCCCCCGTGCGAGGTCGGTCGGCTCCCGTGTGTCCGGTGCGGGCGGCGGAGTGCTCAGCCGGCGTAGATGTCGTCGATCTCCTTGCTCCACTGCTTGCTGACCACGTGGCGCTTGACCTTCAGGGAGGCGGTCATCTGGCCGCTCTCCTCCGTGAAGTCGCTGGGCAGGATCTTGAACTTCTTGATCCCCTCGGCCTTGGACACCGCGTTGTTGGCGTTGTCCACGGCCTCCTGGATGGCGGCGTTCAGGTCCGCGTCCCCGGTCAGGTCGGCGATCTCGCCGCTCTTGCCGTTGGCCTCGCGCCACTGGACGAACGACTCGGGGTCGATCGTGATCAGCGCGGCGATGAACTTGCGGTTGTCTCCGACCACCATGCACTGGCTGACCAGGGCGTGGGCGCGGATGCGGTCCTCCAGGACGGCCGGGGCGACGTTCTTGCCGCCCGCGGTCACGATGATCTCCTTCTTGCGCCCGGTGACGCTCAGGAAGCCGTCGTCGTCCAGCGCGCCCAGGTCGCCGGTGCGGTAGAAGCCGTCCTCGGTGAAGGCCTCCTTGGTGGCCTTCTCGTTCTTCCAGTAGCCGACCATGATGTGGTCGCCCTTGAGCAGGATCTCGCCGTCCTCGGCGATCCTGATGGTGGTGCCGGGCAGCGGCTGGCCCACGGTGCCGATCTTGTTGAACTCGGGGCTGTTCACCGAGGTGGGGGCGGTGGTCTCGGTGAGGCCGTAGCCCTCGATGATGGTGAAGCCGATGCCGCGGAAGAAGTGGCCCAGACGCGCGCCCAGCGCGGATCCGCCGGAGACGGCGTACTCGGCGTTGCCGCCCAGGGCGGCCAGGAGCTTGCCGTAGACCAGCTTGCTGAACAGCGCGTGCTTGAGCTTGAGGCTCAGGGGGATCCGGCCGGTGGCCAGGGCCTTGCTGTAGGCGACGGCGGTGTCGGCGGCGGCGTTGAAGATCTTGCCCTTGCCCTCGGCCGCGGCCTTCTGCTCGGCCTTGGTGTAGACCTTCTCGAACACGCGGGGGACCGCGAGCAGGAAGGTGGGCCTGAACGCCGAGAACTGCTCGATCAGCTCGGGGCCGGTGGAGGGGAAGTGGCCGAGGGTGGCTCTGGCCTCGATCACCATGACCTGGACGAAGCGGGCGAAGACGTGGGCCAGCGGCAGGAACAGCAGCGTGGAGGGGTTCTCCTTGCTGCGCAGGACCTGGCGGGCCGGGCCCTCCAACGCGTTGTGGGAGATGAAGAGGAAGTTGCGGTGGGTGAGCTCGCAGCCCTTGGGGCGGCCGGTGGTGCCCGAGGTGTAGATGAGGGTGGCGAGGTCGTCGGCCTTGACCCCGGTGCGGCGCTTCTCCAGAGCCTCGTCGCTCACCTCCGAGCCCGCGGAGCGCAGCTCGGCGTACCCGGGGTCGTCGAACCGCCAGACGGGGCCGAGCTCGGGGGTCCGGGCGCGGACCGACTCGACGCGCTCGGCGTGGGCGTCGTTCTCCACGAACGCGGCCTTGGCGCCGGAGTCGGTGAGGATCCACTCGATCTGCTCGGCGGAGGAGGTCTCGTAGATCGGGACGGTCACGCCGCCGACGGACCAGATGGCGTAGTCGACGACCGTCCACTCGTAGCGGGTGCGCGACATCAGGGCGACGCGGTCGCCGTGCTCGATGCCCGCGTCGATCAGGGCCTTGGCGTACGCGGCGATGTCGGCGTGCAGCTCCGCCACGGTGACGTCGTGCCACTGGCCGGACTCCTGGCGACGGGCGGTGACGGCGTTGGGCTCGCTGGCCGCGCGCGCGTAGAGCGTGTCGGTCAGTCGCGCGTCGTCGGAGATCTCAGCCTTCGCGGGAGAGCTGTATTCGCGCACGTGGTGCTCCTGGACGTGTACGGGTTCGGGTAGTACGGGACGTGATGACCGTAACAACACCACCCTACTCATGAGTAGAACACGTTGTCGTTCGGTATCCAACGGTGACCCTGGGTCGTGTCCGGCGCGGCGGACGCGCTGGTGCGCGGGCGGAGGAAAGAACGGATTCCTCCCTCGTACGCACGCGAGACTATACGCCCGACGTAGTGTTTGCGCACGTCGTGAGAACTATGTGCTGTATGTGAATTTTGTGTCCTTTGTAGGTTTTCGTGGTCATTGCGGTTTCCCCTGGCCTCACTCCCCGTAGCCGCGCCCGCGCCCCTGATTCGCCCCTGAACCTGCCCTGAGAAACCTCCCCGGCGCCCGGAGGGCCGGTTACCGTGAAGCAGAACGCGGCGCGAAGGAGGAAGCTGACATGACGGAGAACACCGGTCGCAACGGCGGTCCGGGTGTGGGCAGGGGCGAGGACCCCGACCTCATCGACGACGCACTGAAGCTGGTGACCACCCTTCAGCGCAGGCTGTTGACGGCCGGGGTCAAGCGCGGGGTGGGCGCCGTGACCTCGCCGCCCCCGAGCAAGGGCGACGTGTGGGAGGAGGCCATCCGCCTGGAGACGGACGACCGGCGCCCCCCGCTGGAGGAACTGCTCGACATCGTGCGCACCTCCGGCCCCGAGGTCGTCGGACACCTCGGCCGCGCCGGACTGGCCGCGGTCGGAGCCCTGGGCCGCACCTGGGACGTGGTCGAGCGCTCCCTTGAGCAGACCCGCGCCGACGACGCCGCGGGGCGCCGTCCGCAGGACCGGACGCAGGGTGGCGAAAGGGCGACGGAAGGCGAGGAACGCCAGGTCACCGCGGGGTGAACGGGAGGAGATCACGGTTCGACTCCGGGGGTGTCGGGGGTCGCCTCGCGCCTGGTTTAATCAGATGGCATACATCATCTGAAAACACTTTGCCATGAACCTTGAGACTTATGTCAGAGTTCGGGCGTAAGTACGAAGGAGCTGCCCCCATGCTGACCATCGGCGTAGACATCGGCGGGACCAAGGTCGCCGCCGGGGTCGTCGACCCCGAAGGGCAGATCCTCGACAAGGTCAAGTACCCCACCCCCTCCAACGACCCGCAGGCCCTGGCCGACGTCGTGGCCAGGGCCGTCGGGGAGCTGCGCGGCCGACAGGACGCCGACTCCGTCCGGGCGGTCGGGGTGGGGGTGGCGGGGTTCGTGGACGAGGACCGCGCCACCGTCCAGGTCGCCGTCAACCTCGGCCTGCGCGACGAGCCCCTCCGGGACCACGTCCAGGAGCGCGTCGGGCTGCCCGTGGTCATCGAGAACGACGCCAACGCCGCCGCCTGGGCCGAGGCCAGGTTCGGCGCCGGGCGCGGCAGCGACCACATCGTGTGCATCACCCTGGGCACCGGCATCGGCGGCGGCCTGGTCATCGGCGGCGCCCTGCACCGCGGCCGCTACGGCGTGGCCGCCGAGGTCGGGCACTACCGGATGGTCCCGCACGGGCGCCGCTGCGCCTGCGGCAACCACGGCTGCTGGGAGCAGTACGCCAGCGGCCGCGCCCTGGTCGCCGAGGCCCAGGACCTGGCGCTGACCGACCCCGTGGCCGCCGAGCGCATGCTCAAGCTCGCCGACGGTGTCATCGACCAGGTCGAGGGCCACGTCATCACCCAGGCGGCGCTGGAGGGGGACAGGGCCGCCCTGGAGTGCTTCGCCAAGGTCGGGGAGTGGGCCGGACACGGCCTGGCCGACCTCGCCGCCATCCTCGACCCCGAGTGCTTCGTCCTGGGCGGCGGTGTCTCCGACGCCGGGTCCATCCTGCTGGACCCGGTCCGCGCCGCCTTCGCGCGCAACGTCCCGGGCCGCCCGGGGCGCCGCATGGCCGAGGTGCGCCTGGCCGAACTCGGCGGAGAGGCGGGCATCGTCGGCGCCGGCGACCTCGCCCGGCACTGACCCGGGCCCCGGGAAGCGGACGGCCCCCGCGCCCCCGCAGCGGGGGGCGCGGGGCCGTCCGTTCCTCGGGCCGCCGCGCGGGCTACTCCTGGGCGGCGGTCGGGTCCGCGGCGTCCGCGTCCCCGCCCCCGCGCCTGTCCCTGCGCGCCGCCCGCTTCTCCTCGCGGCGGGTCCGCCGCTCCGCCTTGCGCCGCTCGCGCTCGGTCCGCCTGCGGTCCTTGTCGCTGGCGTGCTGCTCGCGTTTGGCCTCCTTGGCCTCCGCCTCCAGCTCGGCCTTGACCGACTGCGCGTAGCGGTCCACGTACTCCTGACCGGACAGCTCCATCAACGCGTACATGATCTCGTCGGTGACGGCCCGCAGCACGCGCGGGTCCTTCTCCATGCCGTGGTAGCGGGAGAAGTCCAGCGGCTTGCCGAACTTGACCTTGGGGCGCACGCCCAGCTTGGGCACCGTGCGGCCGGGGGGCATGATCTTCTCCAGGTTGATCATCGCCATCGGCACCACCGGGGCCTTGGCCTCCAGCGCCAGCCGCGCCACACCCGTCCGGCCGCGGTAGAGCTTGCCGTCGGGGGAGCGGGTGCCCTCGGGGTAGATGCCCAGGAGGTCGCCGCGCTTGAGCACTCTCAGGCCCGTGCGCAGCGCCGCCTCGCTGGCCTTGCCGCCCGAGCGGTCGATGGGGATCTGCCCCACGCCGGTGAAGAACGCCCGGCTCAGCAGCCCCTTGACGCCCGTGCCGGTGAAGTACTCGGCCTTGGCCAGGAAGGTGATCTTGCGCGGCAGCGGCAGCGGACCGAAGAAGTGGTCGGAGAAGGACAGGTGGTTGCTGACCATGATCGCCGGACCGCGGCGCGGCACGTTCTCCACACCCTCGGCGCGCGGCTGCCACAGTACGGCCAGGACCGGCCCCAGGATCGCCTTGACCACCCAGTAGAACATCGCTCAGATCACCCCTGCACACGCGGGGAGCACTGGGCAGGGTCTGCCACGATTCACCGTCCCGCTCTGCCGACATTGTCAGGAGGGCTCGCGCCCGGAGAGTGGGGGAGGAGCCGCCGCCTGACGTGCGCCATCCTCCCACCGTGTGAGCGCGAGTGCCAAAGCGCCCCCGAACGGGCCGTCGGCCCGACGCAGAAGAGGATACTCAGTCGGCCCGCGTGGCGGGTGCCTGCCTCCGGTCGCCGGGGACGGGAACGTTAGTGTGCACTCATGGCGAACGGACCGCCGAACGGTTAGCCTCACGGCAGGAGCCAGGGTTTCCCGTGCCTCCGCTCCGGTCGCCGCAGACCCCCGTCCCCCGCGCACCGCACGATTCCTGGAGCCGCTCCGTGAGACCGACCGACGCCCCTCCCCTGATCCCGGGCGCTGAGCCGTTCAGTCACCGCGGGTCGGACACGGGCGTCCTGCTCTGCCACGGTTTCACCGGCTCCCCGTACTCGATGCGACCCTGGGCCGAGCACCTGGCCGCCGCCGGACTCAGCGTCGAGGCGCCCCTGCTGCCCGGGCACGGCACGGTCTGGCACGACATGAACCTCACCACCAGCGACGACTGGCTCGCCGAGGTCGAACGGGCCCTGTTGGACCTGGCCTCGCGCTGCGGGGAGGTGTTCGTCATGGGGCTGTCCATGGGCGGCGCCCTCAGCCTGCGCCTGGCCCAGAGGCACCCGGGCCTCGTGCGCGGGGTCGTGCTCGTCAACCCCTCCCTGGCGGTGGAGGACCGACGCCTGCCCGTCATCGCCCCCGTCCGCCGCCTGGTCTCGCGGATCATGCCCTCCACGCCCGGTCTGGGCTGCGACGTCTCCAAGGACGACACCACCGAGGGCGGGTACGACCGCGTCCCCACCGCGGCCGCGGCGACACTCCCGAAGCTGTGGCGCGAGGTTCAGGAGGGCATGTCCGGTTTGCGAGCGCCGATCCTGGCCTACCGAAGCACCCAGGACCACGTCGTCGGACCGCGCAGTCTGCGTATCCTCGCTAGGAGAGCGGTCAACACCGGGCTGACGATCCACCTGCTCCACGACAGCTACCACGTGGCGACCCTCGACCATGACGCCGCCGTCGTCTTCGACGGGAGCCTCGCCTTCGTGCGAGAGCACAGTAGAAGCGGGGAAGGAGCCGACCGATGACGCAACGTCGGGGAAACGGCCTGCTCGCCGACGCCTACGTTCCGCTGATCCTGCTCGCGCCCTCGCACGCCGACCTCATGCTGGAGGCGCTCCGGCGCAGCGGCATCGCCGCCTACGCCGTGCCCCTGGACGAGGACGTCCTGGAGCCCGAGGGCAGTCAGGCCGACGACCCGCCCACCGACCACCTGTACGTGGACGCCGAGGAGCGGGCCGCGGCCGAGAGGGTCCTGGGCGCCGAGCTGCCCGACCTGGACGGGCGGCCCGGGACGGCCCCCGACCTGCTGGCGTCACGCGGCGAACCCCGCTCCGACGCCGACGCCGAGGAGGGCGGGGAGGCCGCCGCGCACGAGTCCCCCGACGCGACGGTCGGCGGCGACCTGCTGGACGGCCCGCCCGCCAACGTCGACCCCGACGCCGCGCCCGCCCGGCCCGCGGACGAGGACGAGGTCTGGAACGACCTGGTCGCCCGCTTCTACGACGACGCAGACACCCGGGGGCAGCGCCGCCGCGCCGCCTGGCCCGACGCCGAGAACCTCAGCGCCCCGGGAGGGGACGCCTCCTCCGGCGGCGACCTCCTGGCCGGAGGGACCGCCGGCGCCGGGGACGGGGAGGAGCGCGAGACGGCGGAGGAGGAGGCCCGGCGCCGGGCCGAGGCCGACCTGGAGGGCCACTACGAGCCCCCGCCACCGCCGCCCCTGCTCCAGGGCGACCGGGTGGGCATCGCCGCCTGGCTGTGCCTGCTGGGCGCGCCGGTACTGGTGTTCGGGGCCGCGTTCGTCGGCGTCTCCCTGCCCAACTGGCTGATGTTCGCCGCGGTGCTGGCCTTCCTGGTCAGCTTCGTCGTGCTCATCCTGCGCATGACCGACTCCCGCCCGCCCGGAGACGGCGGGCCCGACAACGGGGCGGTGGTCTGACCCCTGGGCTTCGACTTCCCCCTCTGGCGCGCCTTCGCCGTCTTCCGCGCAGCGTCCCTGGTCTACGCCCTGTTCCTCCTCGTCCAGCACCACGAGCACCTGACCCGGCCCTGGCTGGCCTGGACGGTGCTGGCGGTCATGGTCGTGTGGACGGCGTTCACCACCCGCGCCTACGCCCGCCCGCACCTGCGCGACTGGCGCGTGCTCACCGCCGACCTCGCGGTGGCCTTCGCGTGCCTGTTCGCCACCGCCCTGGCGGCCACGCCGTTCTACCTCACCCAGGCCCCGCCGCTGAGCGGCTACTGGTTCGCGGGCACCGCGCTGGCGGCCAGCGTCATCTGGGGCGGGCGCGCCGCCGCGGCCGTCGCCGTGCTCTACGGTCTCGCCGACCTCACCCTGCGCACGGTCATGGACGCCGCCGTGACCGCCGCGACCGCCCGCGGCGTGGTCCTGCTGCTCCTGGCCGGCCTGGCGGTCGGATACATGTCCTGGATGTCGGAGCGGGCCGAACGGCGGTTCGCGCAGGCGGTCGCGCTGGAGGCGCGCACCCGCGAGCGCGAGCAGCTGGCCCGCTCGATCCACGACTCGGTGCTCCAGGTGCTGTCCCTGGTGAGCAGGCGCGGCGCCGAGGCCGGGGGAGAGGCCGCCGAACTGGGCCGGATGGCCGGTGAGCAGGAGGCGCGCCTGCGCGCGCTGGTCGCGATCGGATCGTCGGAGGACGCCTCCGGCGGGACGGACGGGATGAACGGGACCGGCGGGGCGGCGCCGCCTCCCGCGGGGCGCACTGCCGCGGCAGGAACCGGGGACGCGGTGGACCTGCGCGAGCCGCTGCGCCGCGCCGAGTCGGCCCGCGTGTCGGTGTCCGCGCCCGCCACGCCCGTCGTCCTGCCCGCGCACACCGCCGCCGAACTCGCCGCCGCCGTGCTCGCCGCCCTGGACAACGTGGAGCGGCACTGCCCCGAGGGCACGCGCGCCTGGGTGCTGGTGGAGGACGAGGACGACGCGGTGACCGTGTCCGTGCGCGACGAGGGCCCCGGCATCGAGCCCGGCCGCCTGGAGCGGGCCCGCTCCGAGGGCCGCATCGGCGTGGCCCAGTCCGTGCGGGGCCGTGTGCGCGACCTGGGCGGCACCGTCGAGTACGTGTCGGTCCCCGGCCAGGGCACCGAGGTGGAGATGCGGGTCCCGCGCCGCTGAGGGCCCCGCACGGCTCACCGCCGCGGAGCCCGGCCCGGTCCCCGCTCCTCCTCCTGGTGGGAGAACCGCTGCTCCCGCCACGGGTCGCCCCGGTTGTGGTAGCCGCGCTCCTCCCAGAAACCGCGGCGGTCCGCGGTCATGTACTCCACCGCGCGCAGCCACTTCACGCTCTTCCACCCGTACAGGTGCGGCACCACCAGGCGCAGCGGCGCGCCGTGGTCGGGGGCCAGGGGCTCTCCGTCGCGGTGGGTCGCCAGCAGCACCCCCTCCGCCAGGAAGTCGTCCATGCGCAGGTTCGCGCCGTACCCGTACTCGCCCCACGCCATCACGTGCGTGGCCTCCGGCGCGGGCGGGGCCGCCGCCACCAGGTCCGTGGCGAGCACCCCGCGCCAGGGCACGTCCGGGACGCTGAACCGCATCACGCAGTGGAAGTCGCTCACCGAGTCCGTGCGCGGCAGCCGCGCGAACTCCTCCCACGTCCAGCGGTACGCCCCCAGGTCCTCGGTCGCCCCCGTGACCCGCAGGTCCCACCGCTGCGGGCGGAAGGCGGGCACCGGTCCGTAGTGCAGCGGCTTGTGCTCGTGGCGCACCGCCTGCCCGGGAGGCATCCGGGGCCGGGCCCCGCCCGTATCGGCCTCGTCCGTTCCCTCGGACACTTCCGTCCCCCTGCTCGTCTTGGGCTCCCGCGGCGCGCCCGGCCGGCTGGCCGGCACGAACGCCTTCCCCGTGGGGAGAACGTGCGTGCGGCCATCCTGTCAGGCGCCGACGAGAGACAGGTCACTCACCCCGGGTGTGCGGACACGCGGCGACCGTGCGCTATAGTTCCAGCCATGCAGCGGAACTTCTGGCGCTTTTATGGCTACCGGCCCGACACCCCGGTCGCCTGTAGAGCGCTGCGCTGACACAGACGACTTGAGCCCCGGGCCGGTAGAGCCCGGGGCTTTTCTCGTTCCGGGCGCCGGTCGGCTCGTCCACCCAACCGACAAGCAGCTAGGGACAACGCACATGGTCATCGTGATGGCGCCGGACGCCACCCCCGAGAACATCGACGATCTGGTCGAGCTGGTCTCCTCCGCCGGAGGCGAGGCCTACGTGACGCGCGGGGTGAGCCGCACGATCATCGGCCTCGTCGGTGACGTCGAGCGCTTCCAGGACCTGGGCCTGGCCGCCAAGCCGGGCGTCAGCGACGTCCTGCGCATCTCCGTCCCCTACAAGCTCGTCAGCCGCGAGAACCACGACAGCCGCACGGTCGTCAGCGTGCGCGGAGTGCCGATCGGCGGCGACAACGTCACCGTCATCGCCGGTCCCTGCGCCGTCGAGACCCCCGAGCAGACCCTGGCCGCGGCCCGGATGGCGCTGGAGGCGGGGGCGTCCCTGCTGCGCGGCGGCGCCTACAAGCCCCGCACCTCCCCCTACGCCTTCCAGGGCCTGGGCGAGGAGGGCCTGAGGATCCTCGCCGACGTGCGCGAGGAGACCGGCCTTCCCATCGTCACCGAGGTCGTGGACGCCGCCGACGTGGAGCTGGTCGCCTCCTACGCGGACATGCTCCAGGTCGGCACCCGCAACATGCAGAACTTCGCCCTCCTCCAGGCGGTGGGGGACGCGGGCAAACCGGTCCTGCTCAAGCGCGGCATGAGCGCCACCATCGAGGAGTGGCTGATGGCCGCCGAGTACATCGCCCAGCGCGGCAACCTCGACATCGTCCTGTGCGAGCGCGGCATCCGCACCTTCGAGAAGGCCACCCGCAACACCCTGGACATCAGCGCGGTCCCGGTCGCCCAGAACCTGTCCCACCTGCCGGTGATCGTCGACCCGTCCCACTCGGGCGGCAAGCGCGAGCTGGTGCTGCCGCTCTCGCGCGCGGCCGTGGCGGTCGGCGCGGACGGCGTCATCGTCGACGTGCACCCCCACCCGGAGAACGCCCTGTGCGACGGCCCGCAGGCCCTCCTGCACGAGGACCTGGCCGAGCTGCGCGATCTGGCGGGCACCCTGGCCGCCCTGACCGGCCGCACCCTGACCCTGGCGCCGGGCCGCGAACTGGCCGGTCTGTGAGACCGCGGGGCTGAACACGACGGCGCCCCGGCCCCGCCCCGCGTGCGGGGAGCGGCCGGGGCGCCGTCGTCGCGCGCTAGGCGGTGGCGGCCACCGACGCGGAGGCGGGCGCCACGCGCTTGGGCGCGGCGTCGCCCAGGAAGCTGGGCTTGTGCACCTGCGCGGTGGTGACCAGGTGCTCGGCCAGCTCCTCGGCGTCCAGGCGCTTCTCGATCTGGCGCAGGTCCGGGATCTTGGCCGCGGTCTCCACCTGGCGCGGGGTCAGCATGGTGCAGCAGTCCTCGTCGGGCAGCTCCGAGATGGACAGGGTCCCGATCCGGCGGGCGTGGTCCATGATCTCGGTCTTGTCCATGCCGATGAGCGGACGCAGGATCGGCAGGTCCACCGCGTCGTCCAGGGCGGTCAGGTTGGTCATGGTCTGGCTGGACACCTGGCCCAGCGCGTCCCCCGTGACCAGGCACTCCGCGCCCAGGTCGTCGGCCAGGGCCTCCGCGGTCTTGAGCATGAGGCGGCGCTGGGCGACGATCTGGAGCCGCTCGATCCCCGAGCTCTTCAGCTGCTGCTGGGCCTTGCCGAAGGGGATGACGAACAGCCGCGAGCCCACCTGGTAGCGGTCGAGCTGGCGGACGAGGCTGTAGGCCTTGTAGATCGACTCCGGGCCGGTGAACGGCATGCCGGAGAAGTGCAGGAAGTCGACCTTGAGCCCGCGCCGGATCATCCGGTGCGCGGCGACGGGTGAGTCGATCCCGCCCGACATCAGCACCAGGCCGCGGCCGCTCATCCCGGCGGGCAGGCCGCCCTGGCCGGGCACGCCGTCGGTGAACACGAACGCCTCGTCCTTGTCCACCTCGACGAACAGGGTGTTGTCGGGGCGCTTGAGGTTGACCTTGTAGCCGTGCGCCTCGATGATCTTCGAGCCCAGGTACCCGGCCAGCTCCGACGAGGTCATCTCGAAGCGCTTGTCGCGGCGCCGGGCGCGCACGGCGAAGGTGCCCTCGCGGCCCTGCATGACGCGCACGCCGATGTCGGTGACGGCGTCCAGGTCCTTGGGCACGCGGCGGACCAGGTGCACCCAGACCACACCCATGACGTTGGCCATGCGGTCGGCGATCTCGGCGACCTCCAGGTCGGAGGCGTCGGGCTTGCGCACGATGATGACGCCCGCGCCGCGCTGGGAGAGGCGGACCTCGCCCAGGTCGCGCACGGAGGCGCGGATGTTGTTGTGCAGCCGCCGCTCGAACAGCTTGCGGTTGGAGCCCTTGAGGACGATCTCGCCGAGCTTCATGAGCACGCAGAGCTCGCCGAGCCCGGCGTCGGACCCGGCCAGGGCTGCGGGGAGCGGCGCGGACTCAAGCGACGCGGACATGGTGCTACCTCCGGTGGATACCTTCGTGTCCCGGTGTGAGGTGGGAGTGGCGGTGACGGGGCCGGGAGCGTCCATCGCCATCCTCCAGTATCGAACATCCCGTCCACCGCTCCGTCCGTTTTCGGACGGGACGGGAGGGAGGCGGCGGGCACACAGGACCGACCGGGACGCGGCGCGCCCCCTCCCTGGGAGCTGGGAGGGGGCGCGGACCGTTCCGGAGGGGGCCGGCGCGCGTGGCCGGCGGCCGGTCCTTCCGGGGGAGCCCCGGGACAATCCGGTTCCCGGGCTCCGGGTCGCGGGGCGTGCCTAGCCGAAGAAGACCTCGGCCTCCTCGTAGCGCGAGGAGGGCACCGTCTTGAGGGTGTCGGTGGCCTCGGCCAGGTTCACGCGGACGATGTCCGTGCCCTGGAGGCCGACCATCTTGCCGAAGGCCTTGTCGTGCACGGCCTCGATGGCGTTCACGCCCAGACGGGTGGCCAGCACGCGGTCGAACGCGGTCGGCGTGCCGCCGCGCTGCACGTGGCCCAGGACCACCGAGCGGGCCTCCTTGCCGGTGCGCTGCTCGATCTCGTCGGCCAGCCGCTGGCCGATGCCGCCCAGGCGCACGTGGCCGAAGGAGTCGGTCTCCCCGGTGGCCAGCTCCATCTGGCCCTCCTTGGGGTGCGCGCCCTCGGCGACCACGATGATCGGCGCGTACTGGGTCTCGAAGCGGCTCTCGACGTGCTTGACGACCTCGTCGATGTCGAAGGGCCGCTCGGGGATGAGGATGACGTTGGCGCCCGCGGCCATGCCCGAGTGCAGCGCGATCCATCCGGCGTGGCGGCCCATGACCTCCACCACCAGCGCGCGGTGGTGCGACTCGGCGGTGGTGTGCAGGCGGTCGATCGCCTCCATCGCGATGTTCACGGCCGTGTCGAAACCGAAGGTGTAGTCGGTCGCGTTGAGGTCGTTGTCGATGGTCTTGGGCACGCCGACGACGTTGACGCCGCGGTCGTGCAGCTGGCGGGCCACGCCGAGGGTGTCCTCGCCGCCGATGGCGACCAGGGCGTCGACGCCCAGCCCGGCCATGTTGTCCTTGACCCGTTCGACACCGCCCTCGATCTTCATGAGGTTGGTGCGCGAGGAGCCCAGGATCGTGCCGCCCCGGGGCAGGATGCCGCGCACGGCGGTCACGTCCAGCGGCATGGTGTCGCCCTCCAGCGGGCCGCGCCAGCCGTCCCGGAAGCCGATGAACTCGTAGCCGTAGTCCTTGATGCCCTTGCGGACCACTGCGCGGATGACCGCGTTCAGACCAGGGCAGTCCCCACCGCCGGTCAGCACCCCGACTCGCATACGGATTCTCCTCGACGTTGTGTGTTTTACGACGCATGGCGCCATATGGTCTAGACCATAGTGGGAGCGGTGATCCGGGGCCAACCCGGGGAGGAGAATACGCGGTGAACGCGCCCGGCGCGTACGGGGCAGAGGGCGTGGACCGCGCGAAACGGACCCGCGGGAGGGCGCGTCAGTCGTCCAGGCCCCGGTCGATGGCGTAGCGCACCAGCTCCACCCTGTTGTGCAGGTGCAGCTTGGTGAGGGTGTTCTGCACGTGGTTCTGCACGGTGCGGTGGGAGATGCCCAGCCGCTGCGCGATCTGCTTGTAGGCCAGCCCCTTGGCGACCAGGCGCAGCACCTCGGTCTCGCGGGGGGTCAGCTCGGGAGCCTCCGGCTCCCGGGAGCGGTCCGCCGACGAGAGCCTGCGGTACTCGCCCAGCACCAGCCCGGCCAGGCCCGGGGTGTACACGGCCTCGCCCGCGTGCACCCGGCGCACAGCGTCCAGCAGTTCCTCCCGCCCCGCCGACTTGACCAGGTAGCCGGTGGCCCCGGCCTTCACCGCGGCCAGGACGTCGTCGCTGGCGCCGCTCGCCGACAGCACCAGCACCCGCGGCGGCGGGGACAGCGCCACCAGGCCGGCGGTCAGCTCGACCCCGCTCATGTCGGGCAGGTGCAGGTCCACGACGGCCAGGGTGGGACGCGCGGCCGGGGCGATGCGCAGCGCCTTGGCGCCGTCGCCCGCGGTGCCCACGACCTCGATACCGGCCTCGCCGAGATCGCGCGCGACCGCGTCGCGCCACATGGGGTGGTCGTCCACCACCAGTACCCGGATCGCCTCGCTCGCCATGCGGGTGACCCTATCCCGGGCGGGCGGCACCCACGACACGGACCGACGGCCGGGGCGGGGGACCGCGCCGGGGGACGGCGGCCGGCCGTGCCCCCGCGCCGGGTCGGCCGCACACGGCGAGGGGGCGGGACCGGTCCGGTCCCGCCCCCTCGCTTCCGACTCAGGCCACGCGCCCGGGCCGGTCAGTCGTCATCGTCGTCGCCGCGGCCGTTGCCATTGCCGTTGCCGTTGCCGAAGTCGCCCAGGTCGATGCCGCCCGGAGTCGCGGTGATCGTGATCTCCGTGTCCTCGGGAGCCCTGCCGGTGTGCGACTGGTGCGCCACCTCGCGGCCGCCGAAGACGCGCTCGACCTTGACCTTGAAACCGGCCTCCTCCAGCGCCTCGCGCGCGTCGTCGACCCGCATGCCGACCACGTCGGGGATGTCCACGCCGGGCGGACCGGTGGAGACGGTCAGGGTGACGGTGCCGCCGGAGCCGATGCTGGAGCCGCTGTCGGGGCTCTGCTGGATGACCCTGCCCTCCTCGACGTCCGCGCTCTCCTCCTCGACCACCTCGACGGACAGGCCCTCGCCCTCCAGCATCTGGCGGGCGGTGTCCAGGTCCTCGCCGACCACCGCGGGCACCGGGATGCCCCGGCTGACGGTGAGGGTGACCGGTTCCTCCCGGTCGGCCTCCGCGCCCGCCTCGGGGGAGGTGGAGACCACCGCGCCGGGCTCGACCTCGGTGGAGCTCACGTCCTCCTGGACGATGTTGTCCGGGACGAAGCCCAGGTCCTCCAGCTCCTTGAGCGCGTTGGCGGCGTCCATCTCGACCAGGTCGGGCATCTCCACCGTCTGCGGGCCCTTGGACAGGTACACGGTGACCACGTCGTCGGGGGACAGGCGGGCGCCCACCTCGGGGTCGGTCTCGCCGACCGTGCCCGGCTCGGCGTCGCTGTAGACGGCCTCGGAGGACAGGTCGTAGCGCAGGCCCTCGTCGCGGATGATCCGGCTCGCGGCCTCGGGGTCGCGGCCCACCACGTCGGGGACGTTCTCGTACTGGCCGACCAGGAACCACCAGCCCGCGCCGAGCAGGACGAGCGCCAGGACCGCCGCGCCGATCCCGATCAGCAGGTTGCGGCGGCGCCGGTCGTCGGGGCCGTTCCGGTAGTCGTCGTACCCGTCGTCGCCGTATCCGTCCTTGTCGCGGTCGTAGTCGTCGTAGCGGCCGTCGTCGAGGCCGGCGGAGGCCATGTCCACGACCATGGTCGCGTTCTCGGTGCCGGGACCGGCGCCCCCGGCGATGAGCTGGGGCGCGGTCACCGAGGCCGTGGCCGCCGCCGCCGGGGCGACGGGCGTCAGCGGGGCCTGGTCGGCGGCGGAGGCGGGGGGAGACGCGGGCAGGCCGTTGAGCACCGCCAGGACCTTGGCCAGGTACTGGCCCGCGTTGCTGGGACGGTACCTGGGGTCGCGCTCGGTGGCCTTGGTGACCAGCGCGTCGACCTCCGCGGGCAGGCCGGGCAGGAAGTGCGAGGGGCGCGGGACGTCCTCGTTGACGTGCTGGTAGGCGATCGCGATGGGCGTCTCGCCGGTGTGCGGCTGGCTGCCGGTGAGCAGCTCGTAGAGCATGATGCCCGCCGCGTACACGTCGCTGCGGGCGTCGGCGACGCCCTTCTCGATCTGCTCGGGGGCCAGGTAGGCCGCCGTGCCCATGAGGGTGCCCGTGCGGGTCAGCCCCTGGTTGGACTGCTCCACGGCGCGCGCCAGGCCGAAGTCGGCGACCTTGACCCGGCCGTCCTCGGTGATGAGGACGTTCTCGGGCTTGACGTCGCGGTGCACCATGCCCGCCTGGTGGGCGGCGCCGAGCGCGGCCAGCACCGGGGCCATGGCGTTCAGGGCGTCGTGGGCGCCGAGCCTGCCCCGGGACTTGAGCAGGTCGCGCAGGGTGCGTCCGGGTACGTACTCCATGGCCAGGAACACGTGCCCCTGGTCCTCACCCTGGTCGAAGACCTGCACGACGTTGGGGTGGGAGAGCTTGGCGACGGAGTGCGCCTCGTTGATGAAGCGCTGCACGAAGGTCGGGTCCTGGGCCAGCGAAGGGTGCATCACCTTCAGGGCCAGCCGTCGGTCCAACCTCAGGTCGTGGGCGACGTAGACGGTCGCCATCCCGCCTCCGGCGATCCTGGACTCCACGAAGTAACGTCGGTCCAGGGTGGCGCCTACGAGCGGGTCGGAAGTCGTCATGTCCACGGCGGAGTAGTGTCCTTGCTGCGGGGAGCGCGGGCTGTCGCGGCCGGTGGCGCGTACCCGACACCGGGTGTCGAACCGACACGATAGCGGAAGCCCACGCCAGGTCTGCCCCGCGGTTCGCGGTCGCGCCGTCCCGTTCGGGTGCCGGTGGGGCCGGTGGGACATCCGGGGAGGCCTGCTCGGTCTCCCCGGAGGACGGGTCCCGGCCCCGGCCGGGGCTCCCCCGGGCCCGGCGGTGTGTGCTCCGCCGGTCGTCGGGTCGCCCCGTCCCCGGTGAGGCCCGCTCCGTGGGCGGTGGGGACGCTCGCGCCTGGGTGGTCGTGGTGTGCGGGATGCGCCCTTGCCGGACCGCACACTCGTTCCACGGTAGAGGACGCCGCCAAACTCCCCAGGTGGGACGCACCAATCGGGGGGCGGGACGCGGGGCCGGGTGGCCTAACTCACGGACGGCGAGGATGCCTGGGCGTAGCGCCGCACGGGGATGCGGCCCGCCAGGCGCGCGCCGCGGCCCGCGCGTACGGCGTCGCGCATCGCGGCGGCCATGCGCACCGGGTCCTGGGCGCGGGTCACGGCCGTGGCCAGCAGGACCGCGTCGCATCCCAGCTCCATGGCCAGGGCGGCGTCGCTGGCGGTGCCGATCCCCGCGTCCACGATGACGGGCACACCGGCCTGCTCGACGATCAGCTCCAGGTTGTGCGGGTTGCGGATGCCCAGCCCCGAGCCGATCGGGGCGGCCAGGGGCATCACCGCGGCGCAGCCCACCTGCTCCAGGCGCCGGGCCAGCACGGGGTCGTCGTTGGTGTAGGGCAGCACGGTGAAGCCCTCGTCCACCAGCTGTTCGGCGGCCTCCAGCAGCTCGACGGGGTCGGGCAGCAGCGTGTGCTCGTCCGCCACCACCTCCAGCTTGACCCAGTCGGTCTCCAGCGCCTCGCGGCCCAGGCGGGCGGTGCGCACCGCGTCCACGGTGGTGAAGCATCCGGCGGTGTTGGGCAGCGCCCGGATCTTGTTGCGGGTCAGGACGTCCCACACCGACCCCCGGGTGCCGGGGGAGACCCGGCGCATCGCCACCGTGGTCAGCTCGGTTCCGGAGGCGATCAGGGCCTCCTCCAGGACCTCCAGGGAGGGCGCTCCGCCGGTTCCGGTGATCAGCCGGGACCCGAAGGAGGTTCCCGCGATCACGAGGTCGTCGTTCATGCTCAGCCTCCCTGCACCGCGGTGAGGACGTCTACGCGGTCGCCCTGGTTGAGCGGGCTCGCGGCCCACGCGGTCCGGCGCACCACCTCGTCGTTGACGGCCACGGCGACACCGCCGGGGGCCTCGGCGCCGGTCAGGTCGCGCACGACCGCTTCCACGGTCGTGTCGTCGGCGAACTCGCGGCGGTCGCCGTTGATGATCAGTTCCACTGCTACTACCTACTTGCGCGTCGTGCCGTGAAACGGCGGGCGTACTCGGGCAGGTCTCCGTCGGTCAGGGCCCGGGCCATGGCCTCCCCGGTCACCGGGGTCAGCAGGACCCCGTGCCGGAAGTGCCCGGCGGCCAGGTGCAGTCCCGGGACCCGTGTGGGCCCCAGGAGGGGCTCGTTGTCGGGCGAGCCGGGGCGCAGCCCGACGCAGGTCTCGGTGACCTCCAGCTCGCTCACCCCGGGGACGAGTTCGAGCGCGTCCCGCAGCACCTGCCAGAGCCCCCCGACGGTGAGCGAGGTGTCGTAGCCCAGCTCCTCCTGGGTGGCGCCGATGACGACCTCGCCGTCGGCGCGCGGCACCAGGTAGGTCGGGAAGCCCCGGACCAGGCCGCGGACGGTCCGGCTGACGAGCGGCGGCTCGCCCTCGGGCACCCGGGCGCGCAGCAGCTGTCCCTTGACCGGGCGCAGCGGCGGGACGACGGGTTCGGGGACCACGACGCCGTTGCCCCAGCAGCCCGCGGCCAGCACCACCTGGTGCGCGGGCAGGGTCCGCCCCGCCTCGGCCTCCCCGGCCAGGCGCACGCCCAGCCGGGAGCCCCCGGGGCCGGGGGAGAGGACCTCCCCGACCCGCCCGCGGACCTCGGTGACGCCCGCGCGTGCGCCCGCGGCGGTCAGGGCGCGCAGCAGCCGCCGCGGATCCACGGAGTGGTCGTCGGGGGCCAGGACGCCGCCGCGCACGGACGGGGCGAGCATGGGCTCCAGACGGCGGCACTCGCGTCCGGTGAGGCGCTCGGCGGCGATGCCCAGCCTCCGCTGGAGCGCGTGCAGTTCGGTGAGGACGGCCAGGTCGTCGCGGTCGAAGGCGACCAGCAGCGTGCCGGTGGCGCGGTGTCCCACGTCCAGGCCGCTGGCCTCCTCCAGTTCGGCGACGAAGTCCGCGTACATGCGGGCCGAGCGGATGCCCAGCTCCATGAGGGGCTCCTCGCCGAACGCGGCCTCGGTGGCGGGGGTCAGCATGCCCGCGGCCACGGTGGAGGCGGCGCGGGCGGGGTCGGACTCGACCAGGGTGACGCTCAGTCCGCGTTGGGCGGCGCGCCAGGCGGTGACCCGGCCGACCAGGCCGCCGCCGACCACGACGACGCGGTCGCGGTGGGGATCGTTGGAGGTGCGCACGGCTGTGGCTTCCACTCCCTTCGCCGGCATGATCCGGATCAGGTTCGTGCGGTCGGAGGCTCACAGCCTCCCTCTCAGCCGGGTCCCACCCGGCTCCCGCGGGATGTAGGGGTCTGTCCCCATTCTAGGACCCGTGGCCGACGCGCGCCGTGCCGGGGGGAAGGAGGTGCGCGGATGTGGCAGATTGGTGGTGTGACACAACGCGACATCGACACGCTCATCGGCGACTGGCTGACCCTCAAGGAGGCCGCCGCTCCGCTGGGCGTGAGCCCGAACCGGATCAAGACGCTGATCCGCGAGAACCGCATGATGGGTGTGGTCCGCGACGGCGAACTCTCCATTCCCGCCGCCTTCATCGACGGCGACGACCTGGTCAAGGGTCTGCCGGGGACGCTGCTGCTGCTCACCGACGCGGGCTTCTCCTCCGAGGAGGCCCTGCGCTGGCTGTTCACCCCCGACGACTCCCTGCCTGGCACGCCGATCCAGGCCATGCGCGAGAACCGGGGCACCGAGGTGCGCCGCCGGGCCCAGAGCCTGGCCTTCTGACCCGCGGGGAAGGGGGGAGGGGCGCGCCGCCGCGTCCCTCCCCCTTGGGTCCGAACGCGCCAGGGCCTAGGGTGGACCGTGTGAGGACCAGCCACGGAACCAGCCTGCGCAAGCGCCTGGACGCATCGCTTCTGTACCTGTGCACCGACGCCCGGACCGGTCGGGGCGACCTGGCCGAGTTCGCCGACGCGGCCCTGGCCGGGGGAGTGGACATCATCCAGCTCCGGGACAAGGGCCTGGAGGCACGCGAGGAGATCGCGGCCCTGGAGGTGATGAAGGAGGCGTGCGAGCGGTACGGCGCCCTGCTCGCGGTCAACGACCGCGCCGACATCGCCCGCGCCGTGCGCGCCGACGTCCTCCACCTGGGTCAGCGGGACCTGCCCGTGCCCATGGCCCGCGACATCATCGGCGCCGACCCCGTGATCGGCCGCTCCAACAACGACGTCGCCGCCGCGGCCGCCTCCGCCGAGGAGCCGGGCAGCGACTACTTCTGCGTCGGACCGACCTGGGCGACGCCCACCAAGCCGGGCCGCCCGGCCGCCGGGCTGGAGCTGGTGGAGGAGGCGGCCGCGCTGGGCACCGACCGCCCCTGGTTCGCCATCGGCGGGATCGACGTCGACAACATCGACCGCGTGCTGGACGCCGGGGCCCGCCGGGTCGTGGTCGTGCGCGCGATCACGGAAGCGGAGGACCCCCGGGCCGCCGCCGCCGCTCTGCGCCAGCGCCTGGCGGCCCGCGCCGCCCGGCCCTAGGGGATCAGCAGGGCCTTACCGAGCACCGCGCGCCCCTCCAGTGCGGCGTGCGCCTCGGCGGCCCGCTCCAGCGGCAGGGCCAGCCCCACGTGCGGCGTGATCCTGCCCATGCGGGCCATCTCCAGCACCATCCGCAGGGCGTCCTGCCGGTCGCCGTCGGCCTGCTTGAGGTCGAACAGGCCCAGGACCTCGATCCCGCGGCGCCCGGCCTCCTCGGTGTCCACCTCCGTGAAGCTCCCGCCCGCGGAGCCGTAGCCGACGAACCGGCCGCCGTCGGCCAGGGTCCCGAAGGCCGCCGCGCCCAGCGCGCCCCCGGCGCCGTCCAGGACCACGTCGACCCCGGCGCCGCCGGTCAGCGCGCGCACCCGCTCCGGCCAGTCCGGCTCGGAGTAGTCCACGGTCTCCTGCGCGCCCAGTTCGCGGACCAGGGCCAGCTTGGCCCCGCCCCTGGCCGCGCCGATGACCCGGGCCCCGGCCCTGCGGGCCAGCTGGACGGCCAGGGTGCCCGCCCCTCCGGCGGCCGCGGCGACCAGGACCGTGGTGCTGGGTCCGAAGCCCGCCGCCCGCTCCAGCGCCAGCGCGGTCGGCCCGTCGTGCAGCAGGGCCAGCGCCGCCCGGGGGTCCACCTCCTCGGGCACCCTGACCAGTGCCGACTCCGGGACCACGGCCCGTTCGGCGTAGCCGTCCACGGGCAGGGTGGGCCTTTCCGGCGTCCCGTCCGCGTGCCCGGTGTCGGCGACCACCGCGGCCCCCTCCCATCCCGGGTCCACGCCCGGGCCGATCCGGACCACCCGCCCGGCCACGCCCGCGCCGGGGACGTAGGGGGGAGTCACGGGGAAGTAGTCCAGCCCCCAGCCGCCGCGGACCAGGGTGTCCAGGTACATCACGTTCGCCGCGGCGACCTCCACCAGCGCCTGGCCCGGTCCCACCTCGGGCTCGGGCAGGTCCCGGACCACCAGGACCTCCGGGCCGCCGAACTCCTCGACCTGTACCGCTCGCATGCCGTTCTCCCTCGGTGCGCACCGCCTGCTTCCGACACCGCCCAGCCTCTTACCTCAATATTTGTTGAGGTCAAGGGCCGGGCGCCGGAGAGATCCACGGCACAGGGGGCGCCCCGCACGGGGCGCGGCGCGCGGGACGGGGGCCGAGGTCAGACCGCGACGTGCGACAGCGCGCTGGGATGGCGCCGCAGGAAGCCCTCGATGGACTGGGCGGGATGACCGGTCAGGTCGGGGACGGCGGGCGAGACCACGTCGAGCTCCCCGGCGGCGATCGCGGCGTAGGAGGTCACCCAGCCCTCGACCGCCCAGTCGGGGGCGCCGCCGCTGCGGCGCGACTCCAGCGCCTCCTCCAGGGTCTGGGGCACGTAGCGCACCGAGCGCCCGGTGAGCACGCCCAGTCTCTCCGCCGTCGCGCCCAGGGACAACGCCTCCGGGCCGGTGACGTCGTGGCTGGTGTCGTGCGAGGCGCGCGCGGCCACGGGGTCGGTCAGCACGGCCGCGGCCACGTCCGCCACGTCGTCGCGCGAGACCCACGCGATCCGGCCGTCACCGGCCGGGCCCCGCACCACGCCCCCGTCGTCCACCCAGTCGGGCAGCAGGTCCAGGTACAGGCTTGGTCTGAGGAAGGTGTACCGCACCCCCGTGGACCGGATGTGCGCCTCGGTGAAGAAGTGCGTGCGCGCGAACGTGAAGGTGGACGCCGGGCCCGCGCGCAGGAAGGACAGGTAGACGATCCAGGACACCCCCGCCTTGACCGCCGCGTCCACCGCGCTCACGTGGACGTCGATCCGGTCCTCGGACTCGGTGGCCGAGACCAGGAACAGCGTGTCCACCCCCCGGCAGGCCCGCTCGAAGCCCGTGGAGTCCTCGTAGGCCGCCATCGCCGCGCTGCTGCCGGGGTACTCGGGGGCGCGGTTGATGTCGCGTACGATGAGCCGCTGGGGCCTGCCCAGCCGCGCGATCCGCGCGGCGACCCGCCCGCCCAGCGCCCCGGTCGCCCCCGTGACCCCTATGGTGTGGTTTGTCGTGTGATCGTCGCCCATGACACCCCATCCTGCGTTACGAGGGCGTGCCGGACGCTGAGCGGCACGCGCCTTTTTGCGCCGCGGGGCCGGGCGCGGTCGGCGTCCCGGGGCGCCGAGGTCAGGGCGCGGGACGCTCTCCGTCCGCCGGTCCCCGTGCCCGTCCGCGCCCGACCGTGCGAACCGACGCGCTGCCGGGCTCCTCCGACTCCCGAGCGCCCCGCGCGACCGGGCGGCGGTAGGCCAGGCGGCGCAGCAGCACCTCGGCCGGTCCGCGCCTGCCCGCGCGCTCCAGGGCGTAGGACGCCGCCACCGTCACCAGCCACACGCCCACCGCGAACAGGGCCATCGACCACGAGGCGAGTTCGCCGCCCAGTCCCAGGCCCCAGGCCGCCAGGAGGGGCGCGCACAGCACCGACTGGGCCAGGTAGGCCGACAGCGAGCGCTTGCCGGTCGCCGACAGCGCGCCGACCACCGCGCCCGGTGCGCGACCGCGCCCCTGGATCCGGTGCGCCGCCAGCGCGATCAGCGCCACGTAGCCCAGGCCGCAGGCCAGCCCGGTCACCATGTGCGGCATGGTGAGCATGGCCGCCTGCGCGGGGGACAGCTCCCAGACCCCGATCTGGGTCAGGGCCAGGGGCAGCCCGCCCAGCCAGCCCACGCCGATGCCCAGGGCCGCGGTCCAGCGCAGCAGGCCCAGGTGCCCGCCCGGCTCCTCCAGGATCCGGCGGCGCGCGGCCCAGTAGCCGAGCAGGATCGCCGCGGGCACGACCATGCCCAGCAGCCCCTGGCCCAGCGTGACCAGCGGCCAGTCCAGGACGCGGGCCAGCGCGGCGCCCAGGATCGAGGTGTCGCCGATGTTGTCGGCCATCAGGTCCGTGCTGAACGCGGCCGAGGAGGAGTAGGAGGCCTCCGCGGGCATGGAGGCCAGACCCAGCAGGCTGAACGCCGCCAGCAGGGCGGCCAGCCCGGTGAACACGCCCGACCACACCAGCAGCGTGGCGTCCCTGCGTCGCAGGAACAGCCAGCCCAGGAGCAGCCCTGCCAGGCCGTAGGCGCCCAGGACGTCGCCCATCCACAGCAGCAGGGCGTGGACGAAACCGAACGCGAGCAGCCACAGGTTGCGGCGGCGCAGCAGCGCGTTCACCTCCCGCGCGGAGGAGCCCGCCGCCTCCTGGCGCCGGGCCAGCTGCACCATGCCGTACCCGAACAGGAAGGCGAACATCGGATAGCTGCGCATGTCCACCGCCGTGACGATGACGAACTGCGCGATCCGGTCCAGTACGCCGCCCGGCTCGGGGTGGACGCCGCCCCCGCTGGACGGGAGCGCCCACAGGTACCAGGCCGTGTTGGCGAGCGCGATGAACAGCAGCATGAACCCGCGCGCCAGGTCCGGTGCGAGGGCTCTCTCCCCCGCGCCGACCGGACCGCGGGAAACGGTGTGCCCAGACATGGGAGACCCCCAGGTTTCGCGATATGTCGTGTTAGCGATTCAACCGGAGCGGGCAGACGGACACAACAGGCCCCGGTGGGCGCGAACCCGGGAAAGTCCCCTAGGTAAGGACCCTCAGAAGGAGCGCGAGGTGGCGGCCACGACCAGCTGGCGCAGCGGCTCGCGGGCGGACGCGTCCAGCTCGGGGCTCTCCAGGGCCGCGACGGCCCGGTCGGCGTACTCCGCGATCATCTCCTCGCACGCGGCCAGCGCGCCCGAGCCCTCGATCAGGGAGCACATCCACTCCACCGAGGCCACCGACAGGTCCGGCGCCCCCAGCAGCGAGCGGAACCGCTCGGCGTCGGCCGCCCCGGCGCGCGCCAGGGTCTCGGCCACGACCAGCGTCCGCTTGCCCTCGCGCAGGTCGTCCCCGGCGGGCTTGCCGGTGGTGGACGGGTCGCCGAACACGCCCAGCACGTCGTCGCGCAGCTGGAAGGCGATCCCCAGCGGGATGCCGTAGTCGGTGTAGACCCCGGCCAGCTCCCCGTGGCGGCCCGCCAGGGCCGCGCCCAGGTGCAGCGGGCGCTCCACCGTGTACTTGGCGGACTTGTAGCGCATCACGCGCAGCGCCGCCTCGCGTGTGCCGGTGCCCCGCACCTGTTCCAGGGTGTCCAGGTACTGCCCGGCCATGACCTCGGTGCGCATCGCGTCGAACGGGGGCCGCCCCCGGCCCAGCACCTCCGTCGGGAAGCCGCTGGCCTGGTACATCTCATCCGACCAGGCCAGGCACAGGTCGCCGATGAGGATGGCCGCGCCCTGCCCGAAGCCCTCGCTGTCGCCGCTCCACCCCTGGTCGGCGTGCAGCTTGGCCAGCCGCTTGTGCGTGGCGGGCAGGCCGCGCCGGGTGTCGCTGTTGTCGATCACGTCGTCGTGGACGAGCGCGCACGCCTGGAGGAACTCCAGGGAGGCCGCCGCCCGCACCACCCGCTCGTCCTCGGCCGCGCCGCCCGCGCCCCGCCAGCCCCAGTAGCAGAAGGTCGGCCGCAGGCGCTTGCCGCCGGAGATCATCGCCTCCAGCGCGTCCATGGCCGGTGCCAGCTCCTCCCCGATCTCCAGCAGCTGGGCCCGGTGGCCGGCGCAGAACGAGGTCAGTTCGCGGTCCACACCGGAGCGGGCCGCGAAGACGGCGGAGGCGGACGGGGAAGAGGAAGGCACCATGACCCGCAGGTTATCGGCTGCCGGGCGCTGTCCGGTCCCGCTCCGCCCGATCGGGCCGCCTCCAGCCGTCCGCCGACACGGACGGCACCGTCACCGGCACCGCCCGCGCGGACGCGCGGGTCACCGAGGCGGGGCTGGGCCGAGCCGCGTTCCCGCACGTCGCGCCGCTCGGGAGCGGCGTTCGGGAGTGGCGTGCGCCACGGGTCTCACAGGATGGGACGGGGCCTCCGCCGCGGGGGCGTCTGACCTAAGCTGGTGCGCATGCTGGCTGCACCGACACTCCCTGTGGCGCCCCGAGGCCCGGCCCCCAGGCCGCGTCATATCCGCGAACTCCTCGACGCGGGCGAGCCGATGTTCTCCTTCGAGTTCTTCCCGCCCCGCACGCCCCAGGCGCAGGAGCGCCTGTGGCGCGCGATCAGGGAGATCGAGGCCCTCGGCCCCGCCTTCGTCTCGGTCACCTACGGCGCGGGCGGCAGCACGCGCGGGCTGACCGTGGAGACCACCGAGCGCATCGCGACCGACACCACACTGCTGCCGGTCGCGCACATGACCCTGGTCGACCACTCCGTCGCCGAGCTGCGCCACCTCGTCGGCCGCCTCGCCGACGCGGGCGTGTCCAACATGCTCGCCGTGCGGGGGGACCCGCCCGGCGACCCGGACGGGGAGTGGGTCCGCCACCCCCAGGGGCTGACCTACGCCGAGGAGCTGGTGCGCCTGATCAAGGACAGCGGCGACTTCTGCGTGGGCGTGGCCGCCTTCCCCTACAAGCACCCGCGCTCGGCCGACGTCGAGACCGACACCGACCACTTCGTGCGCAAGTGCGAGGCGGGCGCCGACTACGCCATCACCCAGATGTTCTTCGACCCCGAGGACTACCTGCGCCTGCGCGACCGGGTGGCCGCGCGGGGCTGCGAGGTGCCGATCATCCCCGAGGTCTTCCCGGTGGTGCGCACCTCGTTCATCCCGCGCTCGGAGCAGCTCTCCGGCGCTCCCTTCCCGGCCGACCTGGCCGAGAAGTTCGCCTCCTTCGGCGACGACGACGAGTCCGTGCGGGCCTTCGGCATCGAACACGCCCAGCGCATGTGCGAGCGGCTGCTGGCCGAGGGCGCGCCGGGCATCCACTTCATCACCTCGAACCGGTCCACGGCCACCAGGCAGATCTACCGGGAGATCTCCGGTCACCGGAGCCCGTCAGGGGGAGCCGGGCGGCCATGATCGAGAAGGGCTGACCGGGGCTGCCGGGGAAGCGGAAGTCCTCCAGCACCTCGGTGAACCCGCACGAGCGGTACAGGTGGCGCGCCGCGGAGGGTCCCGAACGCGTGGACAGCACCGCGGTGCGCTCCGGCCTGCCCCGGCACAGGGCGTGGAGCAGGGCGCGGCCCACGCCCCGGTTCTGCGCGTCCGGGTGGACGTGCACCTCGGCGACCTCCAGCGCGTCGGACAGGCAGCGGCGCGCCTGGCGGATCCCCGGGCCCGCGCGCAGCCCCTCCGCCACCGTGTCGTGCCACCACTGGCCGCCGTGCCCGTGGAAGCCGTAGGCGAAGCCGACCGGGAGGCCGCCGCGCACGGCCACCACCGCGCGAAAGCCCGGGTTGCGGGCGTGGCCCCTCATGACGGAGGCGCGCCCGGGCAACTGCTCCGGGGGCGGCCGCATGGCGGCCTCGTACACCTGGAGCAGCGCGGGGACGGCGTGCGTGAAGGCGGGTGGGGCCAGCTCGCGCAACTCGGTATCGGCTACCACGGGCCAAGGGTAGTTCCCCGGCCCCGCCGAGTCCCGGGATTCGCGCGAGGACGGGGTGCGCGCGGCGCCGGGCGGGGTCCTTGACGGGTCCGGCGGCCTGGGGTTAACTGGTTCGTGTCGAACAGGAGTTCGACGAACTCCGTCGGACCCCCCTCCGGCGGGAGGGCGGCGCGGTCGGGTTGGGGAGGGGAAGCCCCACGTCCGGCCGCGCCGCTCCGCCCCGTCCGCCGGCCAGTCCCCGGCCGGGCGGACACGACGAGAACCGGCGCCCCCGCGGGGGCGCCGGTTCTCGTCGAGCGGGTGCGAATCTGTTCGGTCGTCCCGGTGTCCGGGTACCGGTCAGAAGGCGTCGACCGCGCGGCGCGCCTCGGGGTCGAGGACGCCCCAGTTGATGAGCTCCTCGGTCAGGTCCCCGGGCGACTTGTCGTAGATGACCGCGAGTGAGCGCAGGTCCTCCTGGCGGATGGAGAGCACCCGCCCGTTGTAGTCACCCCGCTGGCTCTGGATCGTGGCGACGTAGCGGGACAGCGGCCCGGCCTTCTCCTGCGGCAGCTGCTGCATGCGCTCCAGGTCGATGACCAGCTTGGGCGTGGGGCCCAGCGGGGTGGGAGCCGCGCCGCCCGGCAGCAGCTCCGACATCGGCACGCCGTAGAAGTCCGCCAGCTCGGCGAGCTTCTGGACGGTGACGGCGCGGTCGCCGCGCTCGTAGGAGCCCACCACGACGGCCTTCCAGCGGCCGTGGGACTTCTCTTCCACCCCGTGCAGGGACAGGCCCTGCTGGGTGCGGATGGCACGCAGTCGCGCACCGAGGGACTTCGCGTATTCGGATGGCATCTTCTTGTCGCTCCCGGCCGTGACAGTGGCTGGCGTGGTGGGGGGACGTCCGCTCGTACTCGGCGGGCGGCCTGGGCGGTCCAGCGGATGGTCACGGGTTGCAACCCCACCCGGCAGTGGTTACAGACAGTGACGGTAGGGGGGTCTGCCTTCCAGGTCAAGCCGTTGGTGTGAAACGCGACTAATCGGTGGCCAAACCGTGCGTAAGTGAGACACCTCTCATGTCAGGACCGAGCGGGAGGAGTCGTGCGTCACGATGGCACGAAAAGCCCCTTCCTCCTGGGTATTTCAGGTTTCGGCCCCTTCGTTGCCGTATCCACTGGGTGACGACATGACCACATTTCAGGGGGTACGTGCGCGCTTGTGGTGTGATCAGAGTCACATTCGTGACCTCGGGTCATCGACCGCCTCGCGGGGGTCGCGAACGTCGCTGGTAGCGTGGATCCGATCGACATCCTTTAACGACCTGTTCAGTGAGGCAGGGAAGGGAGTCACTACTTTGCGTGCGCAAAAACCGACGACCGGTGACGCCGGTGGCGGTTCCCCCGCACCCGATGCGCCCGAGGGCACCCGCGCCGTCCTCGACGGCAGCGAGATCAACCGGGCGCTGACCCGCATCGCCCACGAGGTGCTCGAACGCACCAAGGGGGGCCGGGACGTCACCCTCCTGGGCATCCCCTCGCGGGGGGTCCCGCTCGCCCACCGCCTGGCACGGCGCATCGAACGGGTGGAGGACCTCACCGCCCCCGCGGGCTCGCTCGACATCACCATGTACCGCGACGACCTGCGCTCCGCCCCCGTCCGCGCCCTCGGCCGGACCGAGATCCCCCAGGGCGGACTCGACGACCGCGTCGTCGTCCTCGTCGACGACGTCCTCTTCTCCGGCCGCACCGTCCGCGCCGCCCTGGACGCCCTCGGCGACCTGGGGCGCCCCCGCGCCGTCCAGCTCGCCGTCCTGGTCGACCGAGGCCACCGCGAGCTGCCCATCCGCGCCGACTACGTGGGCAAGAACCTGCCCACCTCGCTGCGCGAGAGCGTCACCGTGCGCCTGGAGGAGACCGACGGACACGACGCGGTGCTGCTCGGCCCGTCCCGCCCCCGCACCCGCCCCGGCGCCACCGAGGGGAACGACTGATGCGCCACCTGCTCTCCACCGGCGACCTCTCCCGCGACGAGGCCACCCTCATCCTGGACACCGCCGCCGAACTCGCCCAGGTCGGCGACCGCTCCGTCAAGAAGCTGCCCACCCTGCGCGGGCGCACCGTGGTCAACCTCTTCTACGAGGACTCCACCCGCACCCGCACCTCCTTCGAGCTGGCCGCCAAGCGCCTGTCCGCGGACGTCATCAACTTCTCCGCCAAGGGCTCCAGCGTCTCCAAGGGCGAGAGCCTCAAGGACACCGCGCTGACCCTCCAGGCCATGGGCGCCGACGGCGTCGTCATCCGGCACAGCGCCTCCGGCGCCGCCCGCCGCCTCGCCAACTGGGTGGACGGGTCCGTCCTCAACGCGGGCGACGGCACCCACGAACACCCCACCCAGGCCCTGCTGGACGCCTTCACCATGCGCTCGCGCCTGGGGCGCCTGGAGGGGCTGCGGGTGGCCGTCGTCGGCGACATCCTGCACAGCCGGGTCGCCCGCTCCAACGTGCTGCTGCTCACCACCCTGGGCGCGCACGTCACCCTGGTCGCGCCGCCCACCCTGCTGCCGGTCTCGGTGCACACCTGGCCGTGCGAGGTCTCCTACGACCTCGACGAGGTCCTGCCCAAGTCCGACGTCGTCATGATGCTGCGCGTACAGGCCGAGCGCATGCACGAGTCGTTCTTCCCGTCCACGCGCGAGTACAGCCGCAACTACGGCCTGGACGGCGAGCGCCTGTCCCGCATGCCCGAGGAGGCGATCGTCATGCACCCCGGCCCGATGGTCCGCGGCATGGAGATCTCCGCCGAGGTCGCCGACTCGCCCCGCTGCACCGTCACCGAACAGGTCGCCAACGGCGTCAGCCTGCGCATGGCCGTGCTCTACCTGCTGCTCGGCGGCTCCTGACAACCCGGCCGCGGGGCCCCGTGCCCCGCGCCACCGCACCCGAGGGACGCGGGGCCCAGCCACGGGCCCGGGCGGCCCCGGCCCCCGCCGCGCCAGGCCCACCGGCGCGCCCCGGGGCCCCGCGCCGCCCCTCCCCATCCCAGAACACGAGGAAGCCAACACCGCGATGCCCGACACCCACGGACCGCACCTGATCCGCGGCGCCCGCCCCCTCGGCGGCGACCCCGTCGACCTGCTCCTGGCCGACGGCCGGATCGCCGCGACCGGCCGGGACCTGGACGCCCCCGAGGGCGCCCGGACCGTCGACGCCACCGGCCTGATCGCCCTGCCCGGTCTGGTGGACCTGCACACCCACCTGCGCGAGCCCGGCCGCGAGGACGCCGAGACGGTCGCCAGCGGCTCCCGCTCCGCCGCCATGGGCGGCTACACCGCCGTCCACGCCATGGCCAACACCGACCCCGTCGCCGACACCGCCGGGGTCGTCGAACAGGTCTGGCGCCTGGGCCGCGAGGCCGGGTACTGCGACGTGCGCCCCGTCGGCGCCGTCACCGTCGGCCTGGCCGGGGAGCGCCTCTCCGAGATCGGCGCCATGGCCGACTCCGCCGCGGGCGTGCGCGTCTTCTCCGACGACGGCATCTGCGTCTCCGACGCCCTGCTCATGCGCCGCGCCCTGGAGTACGTCAAGGCCTTCGACGGCGTCATCGCCCAGCACGCCCAGGAGCCGCGCCTGACCCAGGGCGCCCAGATGAACGAGGGCTCCGTCTCCGACCGCCTCGGCCTGCCCGGCTGGCCCGCGGTCGCCGAGGAGGCGATCATCGCCCGCGACTGCCTGCTCGCCCAGCACGTGGGCTCGCGCCTGCACGTGTGCCACGTCTCGACCAGGGGCTCGGTCGACATCATCCGCTGGGCCAAGGCCCGCGGCTGCGACGTCACCGCCGAGGTCACACCCCACCACCTCCTGCTGACCGAGGAGCTGGTGGAGGGCTACGATCCCGTCTACAAGGTCAACCCGCCCCTGCGCACCGCCGAGGACGTCCAGGCGCTGCGCGAGGGCCTGGCCGACGGCACCATCGACATCGTCGCCACCGACCACGCCCCCCATCCCGCGGAGGCCAAGGAGACCGAGTGGTCCACCGCCGCCATGGGAATGGTCGGGTTGGAGACGGCGTTGGCGGTCGTGCAGCGCACGATGGTCGACACCGGCCTGCTGACCTGGGCCGACGTCGCCGACCGCATGTCCGCGGCACCGGCCCGCATCGGCCGGGTCCACGACCACGGGCGTGACCTGGCGGTCGGCCAGCCCGCCAACGTGGTCCTGTACGACCCGGCCGCCGCCGTCGACGTGGACGGCGCGGCCATGGTCAGCAAGAGCGGCAACACCCCCTTCCGGGGCATGACCCTGCCCGGCCGGGTGCGCGCCACGTTCCTGCGCGGCACCCCGACCGTCCTGGAGGGGAAGATCCAGTGAGCACAGAACAGAACACCCGGGCCGCCCACGGCCCGGCGGAGGAGGGGGCGAACGTGTCCGAGAGCGGACCCGCGATTCTGGTACTCGAGGACGGCCGTGTCTTCCACGGCCGCTCCTTCGGCGCCACCGGGGAGACCTTCGGCGAGGCGGTCTTCAACACCGGCATGACCGGCTACCAGGAGACCCTCACCGACCCCTCGTACCACCGCCAGATCGTGGTGATGACCGCCCCCCACATCGGCAACACCGGCGTCAACGACGACGACCCCGAGTCCGGCCGCGTCTGGGTCGCCGGGTACGTCGTGCGCGAGCCCGCCCGCATCACCTCCAACTGGCGGGCCGAGCGCACCCTGGACGAGGAGCTGCGCCGCCAGGGCGTGGTCGGCATCGCCCTCACCGGCACCCGCGCCCTCACCCGCCACCTGCGCGACAAGGGCGTCATGCGCGCCGCCATCAGCACCACCGAGACCGACCCGCGGGCCCTGCTGGAGCGCGTGCGCCAGCAGCCCACCATGGCCGGGGCCGACCTGGCCGCCGAGGTCAGCACCGGCGAGCCCTACGAGGTCCTGCCGCCCGAGGGCGTGACCGCCCGCTTCCACGTCGCCGCCGTGGACCTGGGCATCAAGGCCATGACCCCCCAGCGCCTGGCCGAGCGGGGGTGCCGGGTCACCGTGCTGCCCTCCACCGCCACCGCCGAGGAGATCCTCGCCCTGGACCCGGACGGGGTGTTCTTCAGCAACGGCCCCGGCGACCCCGCCACCGCCGACGGGCCCGTCACCGCCATGCGCGGCGTCCTGGACGCGGGCAGGCCGCTCTTCGGCATCTGCTTCGGCAACCAGATCCTGGGGCGCGCCCTGGACCTGGGCACCTACAAGCTGCCCTTCGGGCACCGGGGCGTCAACCAGCCGGTGATCGACACCCGCTCCGGCAGGGTCGCCATCACCAGCCAGAACCACGGCTTCGCCGTCGAGGCCCCCCTCGACGAGCCCTTCGACACCCCCTACGGCCGGGCCGAGGTCAGCCACATCGGCCTCAACGACCGCGTCGTCGAGGGCCTGCGGCTGCTGGACCGCCCCGCGTTCAGCGTCCAGTTCCACCCGGAGGCCGCCGCCGGCCCCCACGACGCCGCCGAACTCTTCGACGCGTTCGTCGACCTGATGTCCGCCCAGCCCGCTCCGGCTGCCAAGTAGCAAGAGGAAGCAGAGCATGCCGCGCCGTAGTGACCTTTCATCCGTCCTCGTGATCGGCTCCGGCCCGATCGTGATCGGGCAGGCGGCCGAGTTCGACTACTCGGGCACCCAGGCCTGCCGGGTTCTGCGGGCCGAGGGCCTGCGGGTCATCCTGGTCAACTCCAACCCGGCCACGATCATGACCGACCCGGAGATCGCCGACGCCACCTACGTGGAGCCGATCACCACCGAGATGATCGAGAAGATCATCGCCAAGGAGCGCCCCGACGCGCTCCTGCCCACCCTGGGCGGGCAGACCGCCCTCAACGCCGCCGTCGCCCTGGACGAGGCGGGCATCCTCGCCAAGTACGGCGTCGAGCTCATCGGCGCCAACATCGAGGCCATCCAGTCCGGTGAGGACCGCGAGAGCTTCAAGGGCATCGTCGAGCGCATCGGCGGCGAGTCCGCCCGCTCGCGCATCTGCCACACCCTGGAGGAGTGCCTGGCCGCGGCCGAGGAGCTCTCCTACCCCGTCGTCGTGCGCCCCTCCTTCACCATGGGCGGCGCGGGCTCGGGCTTCGCCCACGACGAGTCCGAGCTGCGCCGCATCGCCGGGCAGGGCCTGGCGCTCTCCCCGACCACCGAGGTGCTCCTGGAGGAGTCCATCCTCGGCTGGAAGGAGTACGAGCTGGAGCTGATGCGCGACACCAACGACAACGTCGTGGTCGTGTGCTCCATCGAGAACCTCGACCCCATGGGCGTGCACACCGGCGACTCCATCACCGTCGCCCCCGCCATGACCCTCACCGACCGCGAGTACCAGAAGCTGCGCGACATCGGCATCGCCGTCATCCGCGAGGTCGGCGTGGACACCGGCGGCTGCAACATCCAGTTCGCCGTCCACCCCACCACCGGCCGGGTCATCGTCATCGAGATGAACCCGCGCGTGTCGCGCTCCTCGGCGCTGGCCTCCAAGGCCACCGGCTTCCCGATCGCCAAGATCGCCGCCAAGCTCGCCGTCGGCTACACCCTGGACGAGATCCCCAACGACATCACCCGGGAGACCCCGGCCAGCTTCGAGCCCACGCTCGACTACGTCGTCGTCAAGGTGCCCCGCTTCGCCTTCGAGAAGTTCCCCGGCGCCGACCCCGGCCTGACCACCACCATGAAGTCGGTGGGCGAGGCCATGGCCATCGGCCGCTCCTTCCCCGAGGCCCTCCAGAAGGCCATGCGCTCCCTGGAGAAGAAGGGCGTCGGCCTGACCTGGGAGGGCGAGCCCGGCGACAAGGACGAGCTGCTGCGCCTGGCCGCCACCCCCACCGAGCACCGCCTGCGCCAGGTCCAGCAGGCCCTGCGCGCCGGGGCCACCGTCGAGGAGGTCCACGAGGCCACCCGCATCGACCCCTGGTTCGTGGACCAGATGCTGCGCCTGGAGGAGGCGGCCCGCGTCCTGGCCGACGCCCCCAAGCTCGACGCCGACCTGCTGCGCCAGGTCAAGGGGCTGGGCTTCTCCGACCTCCAGATCGGCCAGATCACCGGCCGCAGCGAGGACGTGGTCCGCGAGCTGCGCCACGCCCTGGGCGTCCACCCCGTCTACCTGACCGTGGACACCTGCGCCGCCGAGTTCGAGGCCAGCACGCCCTACCTGTACTCCAGCTACGACGAGGAGACCGAGGTCCCCACGGGCGACCGCCCCAAGATCATCATCCTGGGCTCGGGACCCAACCGGATCGGCCAGGGCGTGGAGTTCGACTACTCCTGCGTCCACGCCTCCTTCGCCCTCTCCGACGCCGGGTACGAGACCGTGATGGTCAACTGCAACCCCGAGACCGTCTCCACCGACTACGACACCAGCGACCGGCTCTACTTCGAGCCGCTCACCCTGGAGGACGTGCTGGAGGTCGTGCGCGCCGAGCAGGCCGCCGGACCGGTCGTCGGCGTCATCGTCCAGCTGGGCGGCCAGACCCCGCTCGGCCTGGCCCGACGCCTCAAGGACGCCGGGGTGCCCATCATCGGCACCAGCCCCGAGGCCATCGACCTGGCCGAGGACCGCGGCGAGTTCGGCAAGGTCCTGGCCGACGCCGGGCTGCCCGCGCCCAAGTACGGCACCGCCTACTCCTTCGCCGAGGCCAAGGCCGCCGCGGACGAGATCGGCTACCCCGTCATGGTCCGCCCCTCCTACGTGCTGGGCGGCCGCGGCATGGAGATCGTCTACAGCGAGGCGATGCTCGCCGACTACATCGAGCGCAACGCCGAGGTCAGCCCCGAGCACCCGGTGCTCATCGACCGCTTCCTCGACGACGCCATCGAGATCGACGTCGACGCCCTCTACGACGGCCGCGACCTGTACCTGGGCGGGGTCATGGAGCACATCGAGGAGGCCGGGATCCACTCCGGCGACTCGGCGTGCACCCTGCCCTCCATCACCCTGGGCCGCGAGGACATCGAGCGCATCCGCTACTCCACCGAGGCCATCGCCCGCGGCACGGGCGTGCGCGGCCTGATCAACGTCCAGTACGCGCTCGCCTCCGGTGTGCTCAACGTCCTGGAGGCCAACCCGCGCGCCTCGCGCACCGTGCCGTTCGTGTCCAAGGCCACCGCGGTGCCGCTGGCCAAGGCCGCCGCCCGCGTCATGGCCGGGGCCACCATCGCCGAACTGCGCGAGGAGGGCATGCTGCCCGCCCGCGGCGACGGCGGCGACCTGCCCGTGGACGCCCCGGTGTCGGTGAAGGAGGCCGTACTGCCCTTCAACCGCTTCATCGACAAGGAGGGCGAGGGGGTCGACACCATCCTCGGCCCCGAGATGCGCTCCACCGGCGAGGTCATGGGCCTGGACACCGAGTTCGGCGCCGCCTACGCCAAGTCGCAGCTGGCCCTCAACGACTCCCTGCCCGAGCGGGGCCGGGTGTTCGTCTCGGTGGCCAACCGCGACAAGCGCTCGATGATCTTCCCGGTCAAGCGCCTGGCCGACCTCGGCTTCGAGATCCTGGCCACCGAGGGCACCGCCGTGGTCCTGCGCCGCAACGGCGTCCACGCCACCGTGGTGCGCAAGCACAGCGAGGGCAGCGGCCCGGCGGGCGAGCCCACCATCGTGCAGCTCATCCACTCCGGGGGCGTCGACCTCATCGTCAACACGCCCTTCGGCAGCGCCGGGCAGGCCGGACCGCGTCTGGACGGCTACGAGATCCGCACCGCGGCCGTGGTGCGCGGCGTGCCCAGCGTGACCACCGTGCAGGGCCTGGCCGCCGCGGTCCAGGCCATCGAGGCGCGGGTGCGCGGGGACCTCGGCGTGCGCTCCCTCCAGGAGCACGCGAGCACCCTCACCGCCAGCCGGGCCTAGGCTGTTCCTCTTCGGGCCTCCGCTCCGCCCGCCCGTCGCCCGCCACCGCCCGCGGGGGCGCTTCGCGCCGGGCGGGCCACCGCCCTCGACGGACGGCACACGCAGTACCTTCCTGTTTCGGGCGCCCGGAGAGCGGGCGCCCGAAACAGCCGGGGCGGCGGGCGGGGGCGCCGTGGACGGTGTGTCCACGGCGCCCCCGCCTATACGGTTGGCGCACAGGACGACGCAGGAATCCCAGAGGGGGGAGGGCGGCGCCGACGCCCCGGTGTCCGCGACACCGGGCCCGGGCGCCACGACCTGATGAGCGACAACGGACCGGTGCAGACCAGGTGCCCCGTGCTGAACGTACGCAGGGTGGACGCCTACTACGCCATCACCGTGGTCGCCCCGGGCATAGCCGAGCGGTTCCGCTCCGGGCAGTTCGTTTCGGTGGCCGTCGGCGGCGACCACTCCAGCACCCTGCTGCGCCGCCCCTTCGCCATCCACGACGTCAAGCCCGACTACGGCGGCACCGTCGAGTTCCTGTTCTCGGTACGGGGCACCGGCACCGCCTGGCTCTCCGAGCGCCGCTCGCGCGACCTGCTGGACGTGGTCGGCCCCCTGGGCCGCCCCTTCCCGCTGCCCCGCGAGCCGGTCAACTGCGTGCTGGTGGGCGGGGGCTCGGGCAGCGCCCCGCTGTTCCCGCTCGCCCAGTCGCTGCGCAGGCGCGGCTGCCGGGTGGACTTCGTGCTGGGCGCCGCCTCCGCCGACCGGGTGTTCAGCGCCATCACCGCCCGCCGCATCGCCGAGACGGCCGCCTTCACCACCGACGACGGCTCCTTCGGCACCCGCGGCCGCGTCACCGACGTCCTGGGCAGGGTGATCGAGGAATGCCGGTCCGACGCCGTCTACGCCTGCGGCCCCATGCCGATGCTGCGCGCGGTCACCTCCGTGGCGGCCAGCCACGGCATCCCCGTCCAGGTGGCGGTGGAGGAGACCATGGCCTGCGGCACCGGGATCTGCATGACCTGCGTCATCCCGGTGGTGGGCGAGGACGGGATCACCCGCATGGTGCGCTCCTGCGTGGACGGCCCGGTCTTCCGGGGCGAGCAGGTGCGCTTCGACGACGTGGGCACGATCCCCTTCGACGCCCTGGGCGCCCCGGGTTGGAAGGGCTCCAGCGCGGCCCGCGCCGCGGAGACGGCCCGCGACATCGCCTGAGGGCCCCGGACCCGCCCCGGGACCGACCACCACCAGACAGTGGGTGAGAGAGTTGAACGCAGACCTCAGGACCCGGCTGGGCGGCTGGGAGCTGCCCAATCCCGTGGTCACCGCCGCCGGGTGCGCCGGAGCGGGCCGCGAGCTGGCCCAGTTCCTCGACATCGCCTCGATCGGCGCCGTCACCACCAAGTCGGTGATGCTGGAGCCCCACGCCGGGCGCCCGTCCCCGCGCATGGCCGAGACGCCCAGCGGGATGCTCAGCACGACGGGCATGCAGGGTCCGGGCGTGGACGTGTTCCTCCAACGGGACCTGCCCTGGCTGCTCTCCCGGGGCGGACGGGCGATCGTCTCCGTCGCGGGCACCGGCATGGCCGAGTTCGGCGAACTCGCCAGACGCGTGTCCGCCGCGGACGGGGTCAGCGCGATCGAGGTCAACCTCTCCAGCCCGGACCCGTCCGACCCCGCGGGGCGCCGCTACGTGGACGACGCCGCCCAGGCCGCGGCCGTGGTGCGCACGGTGCGCTCCCACACCCGTTCGGGGCTGCCGGTGTTGGCCAAGCTCGCCGCCGACGTCCCCGACGTGGTGGAGCTGGCCGCCGCGTGCGTGGAGGCGCGCGCGGACGGGCTGTCCATGGTCAACACCGTGCGCGGCATGGCCGTGGACACCCGCACGCTGCGCCCGGCGGTGGCCGGGGGGATGGGCGGGCTGTCGGGGCCGGCGATCCGACCGCTGGCGGTGGGGTGCGTCTACCGGGTGCACGAGGCGCTTCCGGACGTGCCCATCATCGGGATGGGCGGGGTCCGCACGGGTGCCGACGTGATGGAGTTCATGGCGGCCGGGGCCTCCGCGGTGGCGGTCGGCACGGTCAACTTCTCCGACCCCTCGGCGTGCGCCCGCGTGCTCCGCGAGTTCACCGAACTGCTGGAGGCCCGCGGGCTGAGGCGGGCCGCCGACCTGGTGGGCGCCGCGCACCGGACGGGTGTGGGGGCGTGACAGGCCGGGCACGCGGCGCACAAGGGCCCTGACCGGCCTGAACGGCGTTCAGATGGCGCTGTGCGACCAAACACGCGCAATTGGTCTCTACCACTGTCCTGACCGTTACGTCCCGTCTGCGGCCGTCTGGGAGGCCGTTACGGGGAAGTGACACGGGTGGGGCGCATGAAGCGGCTCATCCGGGGAACCGCACACTTGATGGTGTGCACATGACAGCGAACGTGCATTCTCAGGTGCCGCGGTAAGCACGTCCGCAAGTACGTCCGTGCCTTGCACGCGCCGACCCCGGTCGGCGGCACACGATGGGAGATACCGACATGACCGAGACCACCGCGCCCTCCGCGCCCATCGCCGTGGCGCTCGACGCCAGGGACCTGGAGACCGCGGCCACCTGGGCCTCAGCGGTCGCGCCGCACGTGAGCACGGTCAAGGTGGGCCTGGAGCTGTACCTGCGCTACGGGCCCGACGTGGTCAGCGCGGTGCGCGGGGCCAGCCGGGTGGGGGTCTTCCTCGACCTGAAGCTGCACGACATCCCGGCCACGGTCGCCGGCGCCGCGCGCAGCGTCGCGGGCCTGCGGCCCTCGATCCTGACCGTCCACGCCGGGGGAGGGGCGGACATGGTCCGGGCCGCGGTGGAGGCCGCGCCGGAGACCAGGATCGCCGCCGTGACGGTGCTCACCTCGATGGACGAGGACGACCTGGAGCAGGTGGGGCTGCTCGGTCCGGCCCGCGACGCGGTGCGGCGCCTGGCGGTCCTGGCCGTGGGCGCCGGGGCCCGCGCGCTGGTCTGCTCACCCCAGGAGGTGGCCCTGCTCCGCTCCGAGGTCGGACCGGACGTCACCCTCATCACGCCGGGCGTGCGCCCGGCGGGGGCGGACAGGGGCGACCAGTCGCGCGTGGCGACCCCGGAGGAGGCCGTGGCGGCCGGCGCTGACCTGTTGGTCATCGGCCGCCCCATCACCCGCGCGCCGGACCCGGGGGCGGCGGCGGCCTCCCTCGCGGCGGCCGTGCGCCGGGCGGGTGTGCGCGTGTAGGGAGCGAAGGGGGAGGGGGCCGCGCGGGCGCCCTTCGACGGTGTCCGGAGGTGTTGGGCCAAGGGATCGACGGATCGGGGAGACGAACCGGTGCACGGGAGTCTGACACGACCGATTATGGGTCACTGTCAGTCACTGATTTGGCGTGTCCGAAACCCGCCGAGCACTGCCGAGAGTGACCCGCGTCACCCCTGCGTGACCTGCGCTGGTGGCACCCTCCGGACCTCCTTCAATCGGGACCAAAGTCCCGGTTTTCGTCTCGCAGTGCAGTCGAATAACAACTCTCAGTAGTTAGTTCGACGAAATAGCCGTTGAAAGGGCACTTTGCGTTGCCTAACAGGGGTCAGACCTACTAACTTGCGCAGGCGTCCGCCCTCTACAAACGAGTAGAAATCCGAGGTGACCCGGCGTGGCCCTTCCTCCCCTGACACCCGAGGCCAAGGCCGCCAAGGCCAGAAAAGAGCGCGCGGAGGTCAAGAACAAACTGAAGAACGGCGGCATCTCGCTGTCCGAGGTCCTTTCCAACGGCCTCAAGGACGACGTCATCGGCAAGATGAAGGTTTCGGCTCTGCTCGAATCCCTTCCCGGCGTCGGCAAGGTCCGGGCCAAGCAGATCATGGAGCGGCTCAACATCGCCGAGTCGCGCCGTGTCCGCGGTCTGGGAACCAACCAGCGCGCCGCCCTCGAGGCCGAGTTCGGCGACCTCACCAAGTAACACCAGGCAGTACCCGCAGCACCCAGCAGTACCGAGCAGCACCTGAAAGCAGTGCACCGGTCCGCCGCGTCCCCCACAGTCGCGGCGCACACCACGCCGCGACAGCGGCCGACCCCCGGTGAGCCAGGCAGGGCCGCGGTCGGCGGACGGGTGACCCCAGGTCACGACCGTCCGCCGCGCCGCGGCCCTTCGCTCACCCCGGGCGCGGTGTGTGTCGAGGCGGGTCTGGGCCGTGTGCCGCGGCCCTTGGCTCACCCCGGGCGCGGTGTGTGTCGAGGCGGGTCTGGGCCGTGTGCCGCGGCCCTTGGCTCGCCCCGGGCGCGGTGTGTGTCGAGGCGGGTCTGGGCCGTGTGCCGCGGCCCTTGGCTCGCCCCGGGCGCGGTGTGTGTCGAGGCGGGTCTGGGCCGTGTGCCGCGGCCCTTGGCTCGCCCCGGGCGCGGTGTGTGTCGAGGCGGGTCAGGACCGTGCGCCGCTGCCCGGTGGTATAAAGGGAGCTTCCCGCGACCGTACGCGGACACCCCGCACACCAGACCGCCCGCACGGTGACGGCGCCCGGACCGGCTTCGGCCCGCCGGAGCGCGACGCGAGGGCCACGGCCCCGCCCGTGGCGGGCGGGCCCGAAGGGAAGCCTCGAACACACATGCCCGATCCCGGATCCCAGTCCCGCCCGGCGCAGAAGCGGCTGACCGTGCTGTCCGGACCCTCGGGTGTGGGCAAGAGCACGGTGGTGGCCCACCTGCGCCGTGAGAACCCCGACGTGTGGCTCTCGGTCTCGGTCACCACGCGCCGCCCCCGCCCGGGCGAACAGGACGGCGTCCAGTACCACTTCGTCACCGATGAGGAGTTCGACCGCCTCGTCGCCGAGGACCAGCTCCTGGAGTGGGCCCAGTTCGCCGGCAACCGCTACGGCACCCCGCGCCGACCCGTCGAGGAGCGCCTGCGCGCCGGAGTGCCCGTCCTGCTGGAGATCGAGCTCCAGGGCGCCCGCCAGGTGCGCGAGTCCATGCCCGACGCCCTGCACGTCTTCCTCGCCCCGCCCTCCTGGGAGGAGCTGGTGCGCCGCCTCACCGGACGCGGCACCGAGTCCGACGAGGTGATCCAGCGCCGCCTGGACGTGGCCAGGGTCGAGCTGGCCGCCGAGAAGGAGTTCGACACCACCCTCGTCAACACGTCCGTACAGGAAGTGGGCGACGAGCTGCTAGCGTTGATCACCGCGCCCAAGGTGTGATAGCGGCCGGGCCCGGAGGGCCCGCGCCATCCGCGCCGCGCCGGGAACCGTCCCGACGGCGCCCCAACGTCCGTCCACCGCGGCTCCACGACGAGCCGCGGAACATTCCTGGGGGTAATGAAGTGGCTGGTACCGAGCCCGTCGCCGAAGGCATCACCAACCCGCCGATCGACGATCTGCTGGAGCTGGTGGACAGCAAGTACAGCCTGGTCACCATGGCCTCCAAGCGGGCCCGCCAGATCAACGCCTACTACGCCCAGCTGGGCGAGGGCCTGCTGGAGTACGTCGGCCCGCTGGTGGAGACCCAGGTCCAGGAGAAGTCGCTGTCCATCGCCCTGCGCGAGGTCAGGTCCGGCCTGCTCACCGCGGAGCCCTACGAGGGTTCCTGACCCGTCTTTCTCCGCGTGCTCGCGAGCTCGCACGGGGCTCGGGGCGCGGAGAACCGGGTTCCGCGCTCCAAGGGGCACGGCGTCCTCGTCGGCGGCTCGACTCCTCTCGCGGGGTCCGGTGCGCCCCTCGCCTTCCGCGCGCCCGCCGCGCCCCTGGCGCGCGCGGGGCGGCCGGGGGCTGGTAGAACTCCTTTCTGTGAGTGACACAAACGTTCCCCGCGTGGTCCTCGGCGTCGGCGGCGGCATCGCCGCCTACAAGGTCTGCGAACTGCTGCGCCGCCTGACCGAGTCCGGCCACCGGGTCCGGGTCGTGCCCACCGCCGAGGCCCTGCGCTTCGTCGGTGAGCCCACCTGGGCCGCCCTGTCCGGCCAGCCCGTCGCCACCGGAGTGTGGGACGGGGTCCACGAGGTCCCGCACGTGCGCATCGGCCAGGAGGCCGACCTGGTGTTCGTGGCACCGGCCACCGCCAACATCATGGCCAGGGCCGCCGCGGGCCTGGCCGACGACCTGCTCACCAACACCCTGCTCACCGCGCGCTGTCCGGTGGTCTTCGCTCCCGCGATGCACACCGAGATGTGGGAGCACCCCGCCACGCAGGCCAACGTGGCCACCCTGCGCTCGCGCGGCGCCGTCGTCCTCGACCCGGCCGTGGGCCGCCTGACCGGCGCCGACACCGGACGCGGGCGCCTGCCCGAGCCCTCCGAGCTGTTCGAGGCCGCCCGCCTCGTGCTGCGCCGCGGCGCCGCCGCCCCCGACCTGGCCGGACGGCGCGTGGTGGTCTCCGCGGGCGGCACCCGCGAGGCCGTCGACCCCGTCCGCTTCCTGGGCAACCACTCCTCGGGCAAGCAGGGGTACGCCCTGGCGCGCACCGCCGCCGCCCGCGGCGCCGACGTGACCCTGGTCGCCGCCAACGTCTCCCTGCCCGACCCGGCCGGGGTGCGCGTCGTGCGCGCGGGCTCGGCCGTGGAGCTGGCCGAGGCCATGGAGGCCGAGCGCGTCGGCGCGGACGTGATCGTGATGAGCGCCGCGGTGGCCGACTTCCGGCCGGTCGCCAGCGCCGCCTCCAAGATCAAGAAGAGCCCCGGCGCGACGCCCGCGCCCATCGAGCTGGCCGAGAACCCCGACATCCTCGCCGGGCTGGTCGCCTCGCGCGACGCCGAGGGGCTGGCGCAGACCGTCGTGGGCTTCGCCGCCGAGACCGACGACGTGATCGCCAACGGCCGGGCCAAACTGGCCCGCAAGGGCTGCGACCTGCTCGTGGTCAACCAGGTCGGCGGCGGGCGCGCGTTCGGCACCGAGGACAACCAGGCCGTCATCCTGGGCTCGGACGGCAGTGCGGTGGACGTGCCCACCGGACCCAAGGAGGACCTCGCCGACCGTGTCTGGGACCTGGTACTGCCGCGCCTGGGCTGAAGCGCCCGCCTGGCGCGGCCCGGTCGAACAAGCGGGTGCCCAGGACTGGATTCCCACCGCGGAGTACGTCAGACTTCAACGTGCACCCGTGGCGACCGGGGAGGTCGTCCGCGGGGTGCCCGCCCCCAGCAGTCCCGTTACAGTGGACCAATAACCAACCCCGTCGGTCGGTATTGGCCGCCTCGGCAGGCAGCCGGGGGCGCCCGTGCCGCACCGGCACATGTCAGCCAGCAGCCGCTGCAAGGAGTCACGCAACGTGTCCCGCCGCCTTTTCACCTCCGAGTCGGTCACCGAAGGCCATCCCGACAAGATGGCCGACCAGATCAGTGACGCGATCCTCGACGCGATGCTCACCCACGACCCGCGCAGCCGGGTCGCGGTCGAGACGCTGATCACCACCGGTCAGGTCCACATCGCGGGCGAGGTCACCACACAGACCTACGTCGACATCCCCGCCATCGTGCGCGGAAAGATCCTCGAGATCGGCTACGACTCCTCCGCCAAGGGGTTCGACGGCGACTCCTGCGGGGTCAACGTCTCCATCGACGCGCAGTCCCCCGACATCGCCCAGGGTGTCGACACCGCCTACGAGGCGCGCGTCGGCAACGAGGACGACGCCCTCAACCGGCAGGGCGCGGGCGACCAGGGCCTGATGTTCGGCTACGCCAACCGCGAGACCCCCGAGCTCATGCCGCTGCCGATCAAGCTGGCGCACTCCCTCTCCGAGCGCCTGGCCGGGGTCCGCCGCAACGGCACGGTGCCCTACCTGCGCCCGGACGGCAAGACCCAGGTCACGGTCGAGTACGACGGCCAGACCCCGGTCCGCCTGGACACCGTCGTGGTCTCCAGCCAGCACTCGGCCGACATCAACCTCGACGAGATGCTCGCCCCCGACATCCGCGAGCACGTGATCGAGCCGGTCGTGGCCGCCTACGGCCTGGAGTCCGACGACTACCGGCTCCTGGTCAACCCGACCGGCCGGTTCGAGATCGGCGGCCCCATGGGCGACGCCGGTCTCACGGGCCGCAAGATCATCGTGGACACCTACGGCGGCTACGCCCGCCACGGTGGCGGCGCCTTCTCCGGCAAGGACCCGTCGAAGGTGGACCGCTCGGCCGCCTACGCCACCCGCTGGGTCGCCAAGAACATCGTCGCGGCCGAGCTCGCCGAGCGCGCCGAGGTCCAGGTGGCCTACGCCATCGGCAAGGCGCACCCGGTCGGCGTGTTCATCGAGACCTTCGGCACCGAGAAGGTCGCCCCGGAGCTGATCGAGAAGGCCGTCAAGGAGGTCTTCGACCTGCGTCCGGCCGCCATCGTGCGCGACCTGGACCTGCTGCGCCCGATCTACTCCCGGACCGCCGCCTACGGCCACTTCGGCCGTGAGCTGCCCGAGTTTACGTGGGAGAGCACCGAGCGCGCCGCCGCGCTGCGCTCCTTCGTGGGCGCCTGAGCCGCACCCGCGGCACCGGTTCCCGCGAGGGGACTCCAGGGCGCGCACGGCCGTCACCGGCCGTGCGCGCCCTTGCGCGTGTTCCGGGTTCCTCCGCATGGCGCACGATCGAAGTGACTACTCCGTGTTATTCCGTATAGACGTAATGTCATTTCTGTGCTCGTACGCGGAGGAGACCATGGCCGTAGCAACGGCGGTGTCTGCGGTGGGGCTGGTGGCCCTGCTCGCCCTGCCCGGCGCCCACCACGCACCCGGCAAGTCGGGAGGCGGCGGAGGGGAGGTCGTGCCCGGCGCGGACAGCCTGCACGTGGCCCTGGAGTCCCGCGCCGAAGCGCGGCGGCCGGGCCCGGGCGACCGGATCCACTACACGGTCAACGTGCGCAACGACGGAGGCAAGGCGGTGCCTGAGGCCGAGATCGTGCAGTTCCTCCCCCCGACCGTGCGCTACGTCTCGGGGACGTCCGGGGCCGAGCCGGGGGAGGGGCGGGTGACCTGGTCGCGGTCCCTGGAGCCCGGCGACCGCGCGAGCATGCGTTTCACCGGCGAGATCACCGCGGTCCGCGGCGGGGGAGAGCACCCGGTCGCCACGGTCTGCGCGCGCCCGGAGCCGGGAGCGGTGCTGGTCTCCTGTGACGCGGCCGTGCACCGCGTCCACGGAGCGGTGCCGCCGGTGTGGGTGGTCACGGGACTGGCCTTCGCGGCCTCGGTGGCGCTGTGCGTCGGCGGCCTGGTGCGCCACCGCGACACCCGGAACCGGTTGGAGGGGGAGCCCGGAGCGGAGACGGTGCCCGCCCGCGCGAACGCCGACGGAGCGGGGGAGGCCGCCGTGAGCGCGGCCCGGGTGCCCGTCGGGACCGGATCCGCCGCGGCGGAGGGGACCGCCGACCGGCCGCGGACCGTGCTGGAGACGCTGGTCGTCCACAGGGCGGCGCCCGACCCCGTCCCCGTCACCGCGCGGAGCGAGCGGGCGCACGGGCCGGACGCGGGGGAGACCGAACCGCGAGAGGCGCACGAGTCCGTACGCGTGCCCGACCCCGGGCCGGAGCCCGAGCCCGTACCCGCCGAGACCGCGCACGCGCCCGCGGAGGAGCCCGAACCGGTCGCCGGGCCGCGCGGCTGACCCGGGGCCGCACATGCGGATGGGCCGCGCCACGTGGCGCGGCCCGTCCAACGGGCTCAGCTCAGCTCGTCGAGGGCCTTCTCCGCCTCGGCCAGCCACGAGCGGCGGGCCTCCAGCGCGTCCTCGTACTCTCTGACCCGGCGCTCGTCGCCCCTGTCCCTGGCCTTGCCCAGCTTGGCCTCCAGGTCGGCGATCGCCGCCGCCAGCTGCGCGACCGTGTCCCTGGCGCGGGCCCGCGCCTCGGGGTTGCTGCGCTCCCACTCGGCGTCCTCGGCCCGGCGCACGCCGTCCTCGATCTGCCGGAAGGCGCCCTCCAGCTGGTCGCGCACGTCGCGCGGTAGCTCACCGGCCTCCTCCCAGGCGTCCTGGAAGTCGCGCAGCCGCGCACGCGCCCGGCGAGGGTCGGAGATCTTCGGGATCTCCGCCTGGGCCTCGGCCAGGATCCGCTCCTTGGCCTCGGCGTTGACCCGCAGTTCGGCGTCGCGCTCGGCGAAGGTCGCGTTGCGCGCGTCGAAGAAGGTGTCCTGCGCGGCCTTGAAGCGCGCCCACAGCTTGTCCTCGCTCGCCCGGTCCGCCCGGCCGCTGCGCTTCCAGCGCTGCATCAGGTCGCGGTAGGCGCGGGCCGTGGCCCCCCAGTCGGTGGAGCCCGACAGGGCCTCGGCCTCCACCACGATGCGCTCCTTCTCCGCACGCACCGACTCGCGCTCCTGGTCCAGGCTGGCGAAGTAGGCCTTGCGCCGCTTGGAGAAGGAGTTGCGCGCCGCCGACATGCGCTTCCACAGCGCCTGCTCGGTGGGCCGGTCGGCCCGCGGCGCCTTCTTCCACTCCTCGATGAGCTGGAGCATCCGCTCGCCGCCGGACTTCCAGTGCGTCGTCTCCACCGCGACCCGCTCGGCCTCGGCGACGATGCGCTCCTTGACCTCCCGGGCCTGGCCGCGCGCCTGCTCCTGGGCCTGCTTCTGCTCGACCTTGCGCTCCTCGGCGCGGCCCGCCAGTGCGTCCAGGCGGCCCATCAGCGACTCCAGGTCGCCGACCGCGTTGGCCTCCCGGACCGAGTCTCGCAGCTTGTCGATGTTCGACATCGCGGCGGAGGCGGACAGGTCGGTGTTGCGGAGCCGGTTCTCCAGCAGCTCCACCTCGGTGACCAGGGAGTCGTACTTGCGTCGGAAGAAGGCCAGAGCCTCCTCGGGCGCCCCCGCCTGCCACGATCCGACGACCCGCTCGCCTTCGCTCGTGCGCACGTAGACCGTGCCTTCGTCGTCTACGCGGCCCCAAGGGTCCGTGGTCACCGTGTCCTCCTGCTGTCATGAACCCGGCCGTGGGGCGGGTTCGGGTCGTCGCGTCGCACTCCTCGCCGGTTCGCGATGGGAACCACCGTGCTGAGCACGATATCCCCGCGATCCGGTGGGAGGCGCCGCGCCGTGAATTCACGTCTGCGCAGATCACGCGGGTCCGCGCGCCCTCGGGTATGGGGCCGGGCCGCCCTCCCGCCCAGCGCTGGCGCAGGTCGGGGCCCCGGCGTGCACCAAGGACGGTGACCAATATGGCATTACCACGCGGTTTGGCAAAGAGGCCAGCCGCGCGCGGTGATCGAATGGTGATCAAACGCGTACCCGGGCACGACGACCGGGTCGCCGCCCCCGCCCCGCCTCGATAGGCTGCACCGGGGGGACGCTGCGTCCGGACCGGGACCCGCCGCCCCGCGACCGCGCACCCGACCGAGGACAGGACGACATCCGCCGTGCTCATCGCCGCACTTCCCACCGGGCCCCTCGCCGCGAACTGCTACGTGCTCGCACCGGCCCCGGGCGGCGACTGCGTCATCGTCGACCCCGGCCAGGAGGCCACCGAGCAGGTCGACAAGGTCCTGTCCGAGCACGGGCTGACCCCCGTCGCGGTGCTGCTCACCCACGGCCACTTCGACCACGTGTGGTCGGCCGCCGACCTGTGCGCGCGCCACGGCGTCCCCGTCCACCTGCACGCCGCGGACCGCGGACTGCTCACCGAGCCCGCCGCGGGGGTGGACCCCGGCTTCGCCGCGCAGCTGTCCGCCCTGCTGGGCCCGGGCCCCCACCCCGAGCCCGACGACCTGGTCGAGGTCGGCGGCGGCGACACCCTCACCCTGGCCGGACTGGACTTCGGGGTCGAGCACACCCCCGGCCACACCCCCGGGTCGGTCGTGTACACGGTGACCACCGAGGACGGCGTCCCCGTGATGTTCGCCGGGGACCTGGTCTTCGCCGGTTCCATCGGCCGCACCGACTTCCCTGGCGGCGACCACGCCGCCATGCTGCGCAGCCTCGCCAGCGCCGTGCTGGGCCGCCCCGACACCACCCAGGTCCTGCCCGGCCACGGACCGGCCACCACCGTCGAGCGCGAGCGGGCCACCAACCCCTACCTGCGCGATATCGCCGGCTGACACCGTGCCCCGGCCGCCCTCTTCCGTCCCGCAGGAACGACGTATGACCACCCCACACCACCGAGGCGCCCGCCGCCCGAGCGCGCCCGCGCGGCCGCACGGCGGGCGAGATACCCGCACCGGCCCCGCCTGAGGGCGGATCGCCGGTGGCTTCGCACGCCCTTTCCCCGGTCCTCCCCCCACCGGGTGCCCGAAGGCCGTGTGCGCAGGATCTGGCCCGCACCCGAGCGCAGGTCGGGCACACTTGACACGAACAAAGACGCTGAAGGAGTAGTCCGTTGATACGCACGCATGAGGCAGGTGCGTTGCGCGCCGAGCACGCAGGCGCGACCGTCGTCCTCGCCGGGTGGGTGGCACGCCGCCGCGACCACGGCGGGGTGGTCTTCCTCGACCTGCGCGAGGCCTCCGGCGTGGTCCAGGTCGTCGTCCGCGAGGACGACCTCGCCCACGACCTGCGCGCCGAGTACTGCATCAAGGTCACCGGCTCGGTCCGGGTCCGCCCCGAGGGCAACGAGAACCCCGAGATCCCCACCGGCGCGGTCGAGGTCGTCGCCGACGAGATCGAGGTGCTCAGCGAGGCCGCGCCGCTGCCCTTCCAGCTCGACAGCGCCGCCGACGTGGCCGAGGAGACCCGGCTGCGCTACCGCTACCTGGACATCCGACGCCAGGAGATGGCCGACAACCTGCGCCTGCGCTCCAAGGCGACCTACGTCGCCCACGAGGTCATGCGCGACCTGGGGTTCACCTACGTGGAGACCCCCTACATGACCCGCTCCACGCCCGAGGGCGCCCGCGACTTCCTCGTCCCGGTCCGCCTCCAGCCGGGCCACTGGTACGCGCTGCCGCAGTCCCCGCAGCTGTTCAAGCAGCTGCTCATGGTCGGCGGCATGGAGCGCTACTACCAGCTCACCCGCTGCTTCCGCGACGAGGACCTGCGCGCGGACCGCCAGCCGGAGTTCACCCAGATCGACCTGGAGATGAGCTTCGTCGACGAGGAGGACCTCTTCGCCGTCGGCGAGAAGCTGTTCACCCGCCTGCTGCGCGAGGTGCGCGGCGTCGAGCTGCCCGAGCGCTTCCCGCGGATGCGCTACTCCGAGGCCATGGACCGCTTCGGCTCCGACAAGCCCGACCTGCGCTTCGGCCAGGAGCTGGTCGAGGTCACCGCCTACTTCGCCGACACCCCCTTCCGGGTCTTCAAGGCCCCCTACGTGGGTGCCGTGGTCATGCCGGGCGGTGCCTCCCAGACCCGCAAGGAGCTGGACGCCTGGCAGGAGTGGGCGCGCTCGCGCGGCGCGAAGGGCCTGGCCTACGTGCTCGTCCAGGAGGACGGCTCCCTGGGCGGCCCGGTGGCCAAGAACCTCTCCGAGGCCGAGCGCGGGGGCCTGGCCGCCCAGGTCGGCGCCGCGCCGGGCGACGCGGTGTTCTTCGCCGCGGGCGCCCGGACCGCGAGCCAGGAGCTGCTGGGCGCGGCCCGTCTGGAGATCGGCAGGCGCTGCGGCCTGATCGACACCTCCCGGTGGGAGATCCTGTGGATCACCGACATGCCCCTGTTCGAGGAGGCCGACGAGGAGGGCTCCTGGAAGCCGGTGCACCACCCCTTCACCGCCCCGGCGGTGCAGGACGAGGCCGACTTCCAGGACCACCCGGGCACCACCGACTCCCGGGCCTTCGACCTGGTGCTCAACGGCTACGAGCTGGTCTCGGGCTCCATCCGTATCCACCGGGCCGAGATGCAGCAGCGGATCTTCGACGTCATCGGCCTGAGCAAGGCCGAGGCCGAGTCGAAGTTCGGGTTCCTGCTGGAGGCGTTCAAGTTCGGCCCGCCGCCGCACGGCGGCCTGGCCGTGGGCTGGGACCGCATCGTCATGCTGCTGGCCGGTCAGCCGACCATCCGCGAGGTCATCGCCTTCCCCAAGACCGCCTCGGGCGGCGACCCGCTGACGGGCGCGCCCACGCCGATCACCGCTGAGCAGCGGGCCGAGGCCGGGGTGGACGCCGACCCCGACGCCGAGGAGCGCGAGAAGCGCAAGTAGGGGGCCGTCGGCCCTGTCGGGGGCGGTGCGCGCACGGCGCGCGCCGCCCCCGACGCGTGTACCGGCGAGGGGCCGCCGACCCCCCGGGCCCGCGCCCCCGGACGCTCCGGGACCGAAGAATTTCGCGGCTCCCGTGAGGTGCCCGAATTCATCCCATTTTGAACCTGTCTCATTCGGTCACTCGGCGAAAACGGGCAGTTATCGGGCGTCATGGAGGGGCGTGCGCGTGGCCGGACACGGCCTCAGTGCCCCGGTACGGATGCGCGGACAGCCGTCATCCCCTACCGTTGAGGGCGAATCACCCCTTCCGAGCCGCGATGAGAACGTGTTGTGGAGTGGACACGTATCTCACGGGGACACCCCCGGTCACGGGCGGAAGTGGTGGCGGAGTGCATTCTGCGCTGTTGAGTCACACGGGCATAACGATTTCCATCCTGTGGTCGCTCGGGTGCGACCCCGGGTGCGGAATCGACCGCCCTCCCGTCGCGCCGATGGAGCACGCGGGTCCGCGTCCAGCCAGGTCACACGGACGCCGGACGACGCGTGCGTCGGCCCTGCCCCTGTTCCGGCACCAGATCCGGCCCAGCCCCGGACACTAGAATGAGCCGGTCGGAACGTTTCAAGGGTGACCGCGCCTGCGCGCGGGTGTGACGTCCGAGACGACATGAGGATGAGTCATACGTGAACGGAAAACGCGCTTCAGGCGATGGTTCCGAGAGCGCTCTCGCGGAGGCGTTCTCCCACGCCCCCGAGCCCATGGTGCTCACCCTGGCCGACGGCGCGATCGTGCACGCCAACCTGGCCTTCACCGAACTCTTCGGCCGCGACGCCTCCGACCTCGACGGAGGGGCCTGGTTCGACCTCCTCGACGGTGACGACGCCCAGCGCGGCGCCCGCGCCCACCACGAGGCCCTCGCCGGGAACCGGGGTCGCCGGTCCCGCCTGCGCCTGAAGGTCGCCGACAAGGCCGCCCACCTGGTGGAGGCCGAGCTGCGCCCCCTGCCCGGGGACGGCCCGGGGGACGCCCGCGCGGTCGTCCTGCTGCACCTGCTCTCCACCGAGGAGGCCGACCTGCGCGTGATCGGCGAGCTGCGCACCGACAACTCCGACTCCGTGCTGTGGAGCCTGGACCCGGCCAGCGGACGCCTGCGCGAGATGTTCGGCCCCACCCCGCTCGGCGCGCTGCTGGCCGGGAACGACCGCGAACTCGAACGCATCCTGGAGCGCGTCCACCCCGACGACATCGCCCGCGTGCGCGACGCCATCTCCGCCTCCTTCGCCGGGCGCGACTACGAACAGCGCTTCCGCGTCTTCGACCGCCTCGGCGACGAGCGCTCCCTGCACGTGCGCGCCCGCTACGTGCCAGGCGATCCCGACCGCCTCGTGGGCATCGTCGACGACGTCACCGAGCACGTCCAGCTCGTACGCCGCCTCGCCGACCGCCGCCGCACCGAGGCCGAGCACGGCCGCCTGGTCACCGAACTGTCCTCCAAACTCGTCTCGGCCACCACCGTCGACAAGGTCATGGACCTGCTCAGCGAGGAGTTCCTGCCCATCTTCGGCGGAGTCCAGGCCGTCGCCCTCTACGTCGAGAACGGACTGCTGCGCAGCTCGCCCAGCGCACACGCCAAGAGCGCCACCAGCAACATCGAGCGCATAGACGGCCGCCGCGCCGACGACACCGACTTCCCCATGGGCGCGGTCATCCAGGACCGCCAGCCCCGCTTCTTCGAGAGCCGCGCCGAGATCATCAGCCGCTTCCCCGCCGCCGTCGAACTCATGCGCCAGGTGCGCGGCCAGGCCTGGGCCACCGTGCCCATCTTCGGCGACGGCAAGGTCGCCCTGGGCGTGTGGCAGATGGTCTGGGACCGCCCCCACCACGCCAGCCGCGACGAGCGGGCCCTCATGCTCACCTTCGCCGGACTCGCCGGGCAGGCCCTCCAACGGATCAAGGCGCAGCAGGCCGAGCTGGAGCTGGCCGACGCGCTCCAGCGCCGCATGCTGCCCCGCCAGGTGGCCAGCTTCCCGGACATGGACATCGCCACCAAGTACCTGCCCTCCCGCGCGGACTGGCGCATCTGCGGCGACTTCTACGACGTCATCGAACTCCCCGAGAACAAGGTCGGCCTCCTGGTCGGCGACGTCCAGGGGCACGGCGTCGAGGCGGCGGCCGCCATGGGCCAGATCCGCGTGGCCTTCCGCGCCTACGCCACCAACCAGTCCGACCCCGGCGTCGTCCTGGGCGAGACCAACCGCCTGCTCACCGAGACCGGCGAGATCGTCTTCGCCACCTGCGGCTACCTCGTCGTGGACCGCGAGAGCGGCGTCATGCAGGCGGCCTGGGCCGGACAGCCGCCGGTCGTCCTGGCCACCCGGAGCGGCTACGAGCTCTGGGAGCCCGAGACCGGCCCGCCGCTGGGCGTGCTCTCCGACCCCGAGTACGCCGTCACCACCCGCATGCTCCCGCCCGGCACCGCCCTGCTGCTGTGCTCCGACGGACTCGTGGAGAGCTCCGAGGTGCCCATGGGCGAGGGGCTGGCCCGGGTCGGCGCGGCGCTCTCCGAGCACCACGAGGACCCCGAGGCCGCCGCGCACGTCATCGCCGAGATGGCCCCGGCCGGGCGCGGCGACGACATCGCCCTGCTCATCACCCGCATGATCCCCTCCACCGAGCCGGCGCGGGACCGCGCCGCCGTGGCGACCGCGACCTGACCGGTGCCCTCGGCCGCCTACCCTGGACAGGTGTCCGACACGCTCTTCGACGACGCCGGCGCGGAGGCCGCCAGAGGCCAGGAACCGCTCGCCGTGCGCATGCGCCCCCGCACCCTCGACGAGGTCGTGGGCCAGCGCCACCTGCTCGGCGAGGGCAGCCCGCTGCGCCGCCTGGTCGAGGACGACGCGCCCATGTCCGTGTTCCTGTGGGGCCCGCCCGGCACCGGCAAGACCACCCTGGCCACCGTGGTCAGCCGCGTCACCAAGCGCCGCTTCGTCGAGCTGTCCGCCGTCAACGCCGGGGTCAAGGACGTGCGCGCCGTCATCGACGACGCCCGGCGCCGCATGGGCATGCACGGCACCCGCACCCTGCTCTTCGTGGACGAGGTCCACCGCTTCAACAAGACCCAGCAGGACGCGCTGCTGCCCGCCGTGGAGAACCGCTGGGTCAGCTTCATCGGCGCCACCACCGAGAACCCCTTCTTCTCCGTGGTCAGCCCCCTGCTGTCGCGTTCGCTGCTGCTGTCCCTGGAGTCGCTGGAGGACGCCGACGTCCGCGCCCTGGTGGACCGGGCGCTGGCCGACGAGCGCGGGCTGGACGGGCGCTACACGCTCTCCGACGAGGGCGCTGACCACCTCGTACGCCTCGCGGGCGGCGACGGCCGCCGCTCCCTGACCTACCTGGAGGCCGCCGCGCTCGTCGCCGGCGCCCCCGGCGCGGAGCCGGTCACCATCACGGCCGAACACGTCGAACGCGCCGTGGACCGGCACGCCGTGCGCTACGACCGCTCCGGCGACCAGCACTACGACGTCGTCAGCGCCTTCATCAAGAGCATGCGCGGCTCGGACCCCGACGCCGCCCTGCACTACCTCGCCCGCATGATCGAGGCGGGGGAGGACCCCCGCTTCATCGCCCGACGCGTGGTCGTGCACGCCAGCGAGGACGTCGGCATGGCCGACCCCACCGCCCTGCAGACCGCCGTGGCCGCCGCCCAGGCCGTGGAGCTCATCGGCATGCCCGAGGCCCGCATCAACCTCGCCCAGGCCGTCATCCACATCAGCCTGGCCCCCAAGTCCAACGCGGTCGTCTCCGCCATCGACGCCGCCGCGGCCGACGTGCGCGCGGGCCTGGCCGGGCCCGTCCCCGCCCACCTGCGCGACGGCCACTACCGGGGCGCCGCCGAACTCGGCCACGGCAAGGGCTACCGCTACGCCCACGACTTCCCCGGCGGCGTCGCCCCCCAGAGGCACGCCCCCGACGGCCTCGCCGACCGCGAGTACTACCGGCCCACCCAGCACGGCGCCGAACGGCGCTTCGGCGAGGTCCTCCAGCGCATCAAGGAGGTCCTGCGGGGCGGCGGGCAGCGCGGCTGAGCGCCGGGGCAGCGGCCCGCGGTACCGGCGCGCGTGCGGCGGCCCGACGCCGTCCGCCCCGAGGGGGAGGAGACCCGGGTACGGGAGCCCCTGCCGCGACGGTCAGTCGGTGAACAGCTCCGTGACCCGCACGATCTCGCGGGGCCCCTCGCCCCCCTCCCCGGCGGGTTCGGCGAAGGTCACCTCCACGATGACCACCGGGCCCCACGACAGGTAGTCGACGAAGTCGCTCCCGGTCAGCTCCCAGGTGCCGCGGCCCTCCTCGTCGATGAACAGGTGCTCGGGCGCGGCGCAGAACTTGGCGCAGAGCACCTCGGCGTCGGGGGCGATGACGGCCTCGCCGGGCTCCCCGGCCACGTCCCACTGCTCGGCCCAGGCCGCGTGGCTGGGGATGCCCCGGCCCCGGACCGGCTCGTCCTCGCGGTCGACGGGGGTGTACACCCACGGCCCCGTCTCGGGGGACTCCTGCTCGGCGGGGTCGAACCGCACCACCAGGGTCAGCGGGTCCTCCTCGGCGACGGGGCTCGGCGACGCGGACCCCTCCCCGGCGGCGCCCGCGACCAGGGCGTCCCCCTGCTCGGGGGCGAGCAGCCGCGAGACGCCCCACACGCCGCCGCCGACCAGCGCCAGCGCGAGCACCGCGCTCGCGGCCAGGAACACGGCCCGTGCGGGGCGCCGGTTGGACATGCGCCCCTCCAGCCGGATGACCTCGGGCACCCGCGCGGGCGGCTCCACGGCGTGCCACTCGCGCTCCAGGATGCGCGCCAGCTCGTCGCGGTCCGGTGCGGCGGCCGCGCCCCCGGCAGGGGAGCCCGCAGCGCCCCCGCCGCCCTCCGAGGCGTTCTGCGCCTGCCACACCGCGATGACCGCGCCGATCACCTCGCGCAGGCTGGGGCGGCCGTCCGGGTCGGGGTCCAGCGAGCGCCCGACCACCGGTTGCAGCCCCTTGGCCAGACCGGTCAGGTCGAAGGAGCCCTGCGCGGCGCGCTCGGCGATCTCCTCGGGCTCCCCGGGGCCGAAGGGCAGGCGCCCGGTCCCGGCGAAGGCGACCACGGCGCCCCAGGCGAACACGTCGGCGGCGGGCGTGGCCGCCCCGCCGCGGAAGCGCTCGGGACTCAGCCAGGTCGCCCCCGCCCCGCGCATGCGCTCGGGGGAGGCCACGACCGCGCACTCCATGATGTGCGGGCCGCGCGACTCCAGCAGGATCTCGCCGGGGCGCAGCGACCCGTGCGCCACGCCGCGCGCGTGCAGCGCGGACAGCCCCTCGGCCAGGCCGGTGGCCAGCGCGATCAGCTTTCCGGTGCCCAGCCCGCCGCGCTTGGTGACGAAGTGGGACAGCCGCTCGCCCGCCATGTAGGGCATGGACAGCCACGGGGGGTTGGCGTCGCTGTCGAAGGCCAGGGGGACGACCACGCGCGCGGAGTCGACGTTGGACAGGGCCCGCAGCCTCCGCTCCAGCGCGGGGTAGGCGTCAGCGGACTCCAGTTCGGCGGATGTGAGGACCTTCACTGCCACCAGACGGTCGTCCGCGCTCGCGGAGGCGGTGTCCACGGCCGCGTAGACGGTGCCGCTGCCCCCCTGCCCCAGCCGTCCGAGGACGAGGTAGGGACCGATCCGTGAGGGGTCGTCCGGATAGAGGGGGGCCAGGTCCGGCGGTACCAGTACGGAGATCTCTCGGGGAGAACGAGGGCTCATGAGCGTCCTGTCGATGCTTCTGGGGCCGAGGGGCGGCTGAGTGTCCGCACATCGTAGTCAGCTTTTCGGAAGGACCGGGCTTGCGGTCGATTGTCCCCCAGGGCGGGTGGAGCGTCGATCCCCGTGGCCCGGATCGGTCGTCCCGCAGGGGGTGCGGACGCGCCGTGGCGTCCTCGCCCACCCGAAGGCGGGACGCGATAGGGTCGGCCGAAACCGGCCCGTCCCGCGCGGACCACAGGGGAGGATCCGCCGAGCCCGGGAACGCCCGTTCGCGGCGCCCGGTCCGGCGCGGTCGCCGGCGTCCCCGGTCCCGGCGCGTGCGCGAGGGGCCGCCGCACACCCTCGAAGTCACCCTCTATCTGTCCACGGAGCCCGCATGCTTACCGGAGGAGAGGTCGCCGCGCTCGTCGCCGCGGTGGTCTGGGCGGTGCTGGCCACGTTCATGTGCGTGGCGCTCGTCAAGCTCATCAAGCTCATCAACGAGGCGACCAAGGTCGTGTCGGAACTGGGGGACCGCACCCCGCCCCTGCTGGACGACGTCGCGTCCACGGTGGAGCGCACCAACACCTCGCTGGAACGGGTCGAGGAGATCACCGCCAACGTGCAGGCCAGTTCCGAGGACGTCTCCACGATGACCGCGCTGACCCGCTCGGTGCTCACCGGGCCGCTGGTGAAGGCGGCCTCGCTGTCCTACGGGGTGCGCCGCGTCCTCGGCCAGCGCAGGGCCCTGGCGGTCGTGCGCACCCGCAGGAGGAAGGCGAACCGGTGATCGGCAGACTGCTCTACCTCGCCGCGGGGGCCGCCATCGGCGGCTACGCGGTCCACCGCGTCCACCGCGCCCGGCGGGCCCTCACCCCGGGCGGTATCGCCGAGCGCGTGGAGGGCCAGGTCAGCGAGTACCGCGGCGCTCTGCGTGAACTCAACGAGGACCTCGCCGACGCCGTGCGCGAGCAGGAGGAGGAACTCCTGCGCCTGTACGCCCCCCGGAAGGGGCGCCGGTCCCTGCCCGGGACCGGGCAGGAGCTCTCTGAACTTCCAGGACCCAGGGACAACTAACCGGTCGGGACCGTCGTCAACGTGGGACGCTGGCACGTGCCAGGTCGTTCAAGATCCGATACGCGCCAGCGCGCCAGCGGACGAGCTCCTCCAGGCTCGGTTCCAGGGCGGAACGGTGGTAGTGGCACGCCTCATTCAGGGTTCTGAGAAGCGATGACCACTCACCCGCGAGGGAAGCCGACACCTGGTGGTCCAGGCAAATCGACTGAACCCGGGTGCTGGACCGTGCCATCTGCGGATGGACACGCTGCCAGTACTCCCGCATTCCTGTTTCCAGGGCCATCCTCAGGAGGAAGGCCGCACCACGACGACGGACACCGTTTCCCGGACCGGCCAGGGAGTCCAAGAGCCGGTCCGCCTTCGCGAGGAACTTCGCGGATTCCGTCATCGCCATCCGCCGATCCGCTGAGCGAGACGCCGAGTCTGCTCGATGAGCTCCTGGGGGTCCATCGACACCGTCCCGGGGGCATGGGAGCCGCGGTTGCATGCGCTGACCGTGTCGGCTGCCCACTGCCCGAAGAGCTCTCCCAATCTCGCGTACACGTCCCTCGCCGCCCGGCGGGCGGTGCCGAACAGTGCGAGCGATGCGAGGTCGGTGAGCTTGGTGGCCTTTGTGACCCGCTCCTGTGCGTCCGACCACGACTGGCCCTGACCGGTGAGCTTTCCCACCGCCGCTCCCTTGAAAGCGGCTTCAAGGGCGATCCGGCACTGCCCTGGGACGATATCGGCCGCCCACGGTCCGGCATGGCGGTCGTGGACGATCACTGACGCGTCTTCCAGAGCCTGCTCGACCGGAGAGGTGCACGGCCTACACCGCACCTGGGACGAACTCCCGCGGTCCACGTTCATCACGGTAGCGGGGATTCGGAGCCATCGGACCGCATCGACCAGTCGCATGTCGTGCGTGAAGACGATGACCTGTCGACTCGCCGCGTAGTCCTGTAGAACCCGGGCGAATCCGGCGACCTTGTCGGCGTCCATCGACTGCACGGGGTCGTCGAGCACGATGAAGCGGTACGGGCTCTCTTCTGAACACGCGCGGGGCAGGAAGAGCGCCAGGGCCAGGGAGTTGAGTTCTCCCTGGCTCATCACCCCCAGGGCCTGTGCCGCCTTGTCGTCCACCGACACGTCCAACGCCAGGTGCCGGGTGGTGTTGGTGCCCATCAGTTCGATCGAGTTCAACGACACGCTGCTCTCCTGGCGCAGTTCCCCCCAGATCGCCTGAGTCCTGTCGGCGAAAGGGGCGAGTCGGGCCGATCGAAGATCGCCGTGGGCGGACTTCAGCCACTCCCGGGCCTTCTTCGCCTCGCGCACGACCGGACGCGCCCGTTCCACCTCTTCGGCCCGGGTGACCCACGCGGCGAGATCCCCGGCGACGCGCAGCCATGCGCTGTCAGCCTCGGCCAGTTCGCTCTTGGCCCGCTCGATGACCGGCCCGCTGGCCGTCGCCAGATCGCTTCCAGTACGCTCCAGAGCCTCGGCCAGCGCCTGTGGATCCGAGATCCTCCGACAGTCGGTCCAGGCCGTCCACGGTGCGTTCAGAGCCTCAGGCAGCCACACGGGAGCGTTCTGCGGCAAGGCTTGGGCGCTGCGGACCGCTGAGACGCACCGCTGCTGGGCCGCTCGGGCGCGCTCACCCTCCTCCCGCAGGGTGTCGATCTCCTGTTTGGCCTTGCGGGCCCACCCTTCGGTGATCTGATCCGCCGTACCGCACACGGGGCACGTGTGTTCCTGCGGATGATCGATATGCAGTCCCAGGACAGATTCGAGAAGGTCGGCTCGTCGTTGCGCGGCGGCGGCCGACGTACCCGACACGCGTGCAGTTTCCTCCGCGGCCCGACGCAGTTCCCGAGCCGCCGAAGTGATCGCCGAGGCGTCGGGCGTCTGGAGGAGCGAGATGCGACGTGCGCGCTCCAGCCCGGTCTCGTCCAGGACCCGCTGGTTCTCCAGAATCTCCCGCAGTGCCGCCAGATCAGGGCTGCGCCCGTCCAGCGCGTCGGCGGCGGCCTGAGCTCGGGGGTCGTCCATGGCTTCGAGTTCGGTGCGCAGTGACACGCATTCCTCGCGTACCCGCTTGGCCGCCGCCTCCTTCCCGGAGACCAACTGCCGCAGCCGCCCGTCCGCCTCGGTCAGCTCCTCCAGCCCGAGGATGTCGGCGATCCGGTCGTGGGCCTCGCTGCGGGCACCCGTGAAGGCCGTCCCGAGCTCCGCGTAGGGCAGGAAGGGGCGGTATAGCTGAAGGGCGCGCTTCCACCCCAGCTCCTCCAGCGGTCGCTGTGCTCCGTCGGGCGCGGACACCTTCGCCGACGAGTCGGAGGCGTTCTGCCCGTGCCAGGTGCGGGTCAGGGTATGGCTGCCGCCGCCGTCGGCCGTGGAGAACTCCACGTCGATTCGGGAGGGCTTCGACGTGTGGACATTGCGCCAGCTGCCGGACCACACATTGGACTTGGCGGTGTGCCACCGTGCGTTGTCACCGGTGACGGCGGCTTCGATGCCCTCGGCGAAACTCGACTTCCCAGAGCCGTTCGCACCGAACACCATCGTCAGGCCTGGCCCGGGAGGAAGGTTCAGCTCCGCCTCACCGCCGATACCGCGGAACCCGGTGACCTTGACCGACGAAAGGAAGGCGGGCTCCATAGACCCGTGTTCCGGTTCCGACGCTATTTCGGTGAAGGCCTCCCAGAGAAGCCGCTGGGCCTGGGAGGAGAGGGCGGAGTCGGCGACACGCTCTCGCAGAAGCTCGTGAACGGTACCGGCGGCGGATGAATGGGACATGGCTTGCTCCATAAACGGGGTGATGGTGCTTGGCGGGAAGATGACGCGCACAGTGGGAGGGGAGGAGTCCCCGGCTCGGGTTTCCCGAGTGCGTCATGGCCAAGTTAGAAGCAGCCAATAATCGGAATCAAGGCAAGAACATGATAAGGGCCCTTATCAGTTTTCGGAAGATACTTATTGATGCCCCTTGAGAGATGAAAATGCCCTCGGAATCCGTTCTGGGTTCCGAGGGCCGTCCTCGTGTCGCGACGTCACACTTTCCTCTAAGCGGAACCGGCCCACCCGTGAAGGGGCGGGCCGGTGATCACCGGTTACTCCAGTACTCGCCGTATCCGCGAGCCTGTTTGAGGACCTCCTCGACAGCCGAGGGCTGAGCGTCCGGTGGATACCCGTGCCGACGCAGCAGTCTCTTGATGCGGCTCATCATGTAGGACTTCACCTCGTCGCGCTGGGACCAGTCGATGGAGGCGCTGGACTGCACCTGTGTGACCAGGTCACGGGCAATCGCCGCGAGTTTTCCCGTGCCCATGACCTTGACCGCTGCCTCGTTCTTTGCGACGGCGTCGTAGAACGCCAACTCATCCTCGGACAACCCCAGTTCCGCGGCGCGCCCCCGATCCGCTGACACCTCCTTGGCGAGTTCCACCATCTGGGCGATGACCGCAGCGGAGGTGAGTGCCCCGTTTCGGTACCGGTTCATCGTGTGGAGCAGTTTCTCGACGAACTTCTCCTGCTTGACGACGTTGTGCGGATAGACGGCCTTCACCTCCCGCTCGATCGACCGGCGCAGTGCCTCGATCGCCAGGTGGGGGCGCTCACTCTCCCTGAGCCTGCGAACGAACTCCTCGTCCAGATGCGAGAGGTCGGGTTTTTGCAGGCCGGCGGCCTCGTAGATGTCCACGACCTCGTCGGCGGCCACCGCACTCGCCGTGAGCTGACGGATGGCGAGTTCGACGTCCGCGGCCGTCGCCAGACCACGCGCGGCTTTTGCCTCTGTGTCCAACTTGACGACATAGTGCCGGACGGAGTCGAAGAACTTCAGATCAGGACGGATCGGATCCAGCTCCGGCTCGGTCGGGCAGAGCGCGAACGCGCGGACGAGGTCACGGGCATGCTTGGTGAAGCGCCGAACCAGAGTGGGCCTGCCCTCCTCGAGGTCAGGCTCCGGTTGTTGAAGGAACTCCACCGCGTCCAGGACAGCGTTCACGAACGCTTTGGGCCGACCCGAGTCCCGTGTGAGCCTCCAGTTGAGCCCGTGCAGGATTCCGTCGAGGATGTGGTGCTGTTCCTGCACGATGGCGACGGCTTCGGAGACCTCTCTGCCGACGGGACGCTCGTCCTGGTCGGTGAGGGTGTACTCCATCAGGGCCTGAGTGAGTTTGTCCGCGATGCCCAGGAAGTCGACGACGAGCCCGGATGGCTTCTCCCCGAACCGCCGGTTCACCCGTGCGATGGCCTGCATGAGCGCTGCCCCGCGCATCGGTTTGTCCAGGTACAGGGTGTGCAGTGGAGGAGAGTCGAATCCGGTGAGCCACAGGGACTGGACGATGACCAGTTCCAGCTTGTCCTCGGGATCGGTGGCCCTGCGCTGGATCGCCTTGATCCGGGTGGGTGTGCGAACGTGCGTCCTGGTCGGCTCAGGATCGGAGGCCTGACCAGTGTAGACGCACTTGATGACACCGTCGGCGTCGTCATCGGAGTGCCAGGTCGGCTCCAGCTGGATGATGGCGGCGTACAGGTCGGCGCAGACCTTCCGGCTCAGCCCGACGATCATCGCCTTTCCCGGGGACGGACGCGGGTTCTCCCCCGTGGTGACGAGGAGCTTGCCCATCTCCTCTCGGCGCTGCTTCCAATGGTCGACGATGTCGGCGGCCAGCTTGCGGATCCGCTCGGGGGAACCGACCACGTCCTCATAGGCCGCAAGGGCCCGGTTGGCGCGTTTGCGCTCCTCCTCGTCCAGTTCCGCCGTCAGGTCCTCGGCTCGGCCGTCGAGCAGTTCGGGATCGATGTCCTGGGGGAGTGAGACCGGGATGTGCCGGTTCTCATAGAAGACCCGGACGGTCGCACCGTCCCGCACGGCCCGCGTCAGGTCGTAGACGTCGATGTCGTCGCCGAAGACGGCACGGGTGTCGCGGTCGGCCGCGGCGATCGGGGTGCCGGTGAACGCGATGTAGGCGGCGTTGGGAAGCGCGTCCCGCAGGTTCTTCGCGTAACCCTCCAACAAGCCGTAGTGGCTGCGGTGGGCCTCGTCGACGATGACGATGACGTTGCGCCGTGCGCTGAGCACCCGGTGTTGGAGACCGGCTTCCTTCTCGTCCTTGGTGATCCGGAACTTTTGCAGGGTGGTGAAGACGATGCCGCCCGAGGGGCGCTCAAGCAGGTGGGAGAGGTGCTCGGACAACGCGGCCTGCTTGGGTTCCTCGGGGAGGAGGGCGGAGGCTGCGAAGGTGGCGTACAGCTGACTGTCCAGGTCAAGCCGGTCTGTGAGTACGACGATGGTCGGGTTGCGCAACGCGGGATGCTTGAGCGCCTTGGCCGCGTAGAACTCCATCTCCTTGCTCTTGCCGGAGCCCTGGGTGTGCCAGACCACGCCGATCTTGCCGTTGCTGGACACAGCGGTGATCGTGCGGTCGATCGCCTTGTTCACGGCGATGTACTGGTGGGCTTTGGCCAGCCGTACAGTGTCGACCGTGCTCCCCTCGTCCCGAGAGAAGGCGAGGAAGTTCTCCAGCAGGTCCAGGAATCGGACCGGGCCGAACACTCCGCTGACGAGGCTTTCCAAGGCGACGAGGTGCTCGTGGTCGTCCTGCCCTGCGGCGAGTTCGAGCGGGTCACCAGCGTCGTTCACCTCCCAGGGGGCCATGTGCTCCCAGGGCGTGTGCGGAGTCCCGACACGGGCGGTGATGCCGTCGGAGGCGATGGCGAAGGCCACAGGGGCGAGCGCGGTGGCACCGTACTCGGTGCGGTAGGTCAGCAGCTGCGCGTGGGCTTCGCGGCTGCCGTCCTCGGAGCCCGCTGCCTTCAGCTCGAAGACGGCCAAGGGGATGCCGTTGACGTAGCCTACGATGTCCAGCCGCCGGGGCCGGGTACGTGAGGCGGAGCCAGCCAGGTCCTTGACGGTGACCTGGTTGGCGGCGACGAAGGCGTTGGAGTGCGGGTCGTTGAAGTCGATCGGCCACGCGGTCTCGGTGACCGTCTGCCCGGTGTCCGGGTCGGTCACCTCCACCTTGACGCCTTGGGTGAGCAGGGTGTGCAGACGGTGGAACTCATGGAAGGGGTCCGAGCTCTCACGGCGGCCGAGCTCCTCGATCACCTCGTCCACCGCGTCGTCGGGCAGTTGGGGGTTGATGCGGGTGAGGGCGGATCTCAGTCGTTCGGTGAGCAGAAGGTCGTCCCAGGCTCTGCGCTCGCCGCTGCCGTCCTTGCGCGGGGCGAGATCCTGCCCGCGAACCGGTTCCCATCCGCAGGGTTCGGCGAGCCATTCCAGAGCCCACGCCTCCCACTGGGCCTCGTCCGGATCGCGCGGGTAGATGGGGATGCCGTCATCGGCGTACTGGCTCATTTTCGGCCTCCTTGGAACGGGGCGAGCCGACGGGTGTGGGGAGTGGGTGGTGGCGGGGTCCGCCGGGGGCGCGGTCACCGCGCCCCCGGCGGATGGGGAGAAGGGAGAAAGGGTCAGACCGCGTCGGAGACCCGCTTCTCGGCGTCCTTGACGCGAAGCTCCCCGGAGATCAGCTTTGGCAGGAGTGTGTCCCGCAGTTCCGCGAGAATGTAGGCCTCTGAGTCAAGAGATCGCATGTGAGCGAATGCCACATCGGAATCTTTTCCGATTCGTTCCAGCTCTGTGGGGTCAGGACGCTTCATCGAGAAACCCGGAAGGCGGTCGGCTGGGCAGCGCTGGCGCCCAGAAGTTCCGATCATGTTCGAGATCGCATGTTCGCGGAAGCGCTTGTTCCGAGCCAGAAGATAGGAGAAATGCTGCGGCACGCCTGGGAGTGAGCGCATGACGATAAATTCAGTGGATCCGATGCCGGTCTCGTTGTCATCCATAAAGTCAACGAATGCCGTCTTTCCGTTCTCCAGGCAGGGAGTGATCCTTGCGAGCAAGGTGTCACCGTTCTGGAATCGAGTCCCAGGTGTAGGCTTTCGGAAATCCCATGTGTGAACCCTGGCAGAGCTTGTGGGTAGTGCTGCCATGTTCACATGGCGGGATGTGGGATCAGATGGTTTCTGGTACTTTGGATTGAACTCTACGAATTCGTTTGCCAGGGCGATGTCCTGTTCTGCCCCTGCTTCTATTCTGATGAGTTGTTCGAACTCAGTTGCAAGAAGGGATTCGTAGGTGCTAACGATCTGCTTGTTGACTGTGATCTTATTATCTAGCGCCCCAAGAGTTGAAGCTATGGAAACCTGTTCGTTGAGTGGAGGGACACTTACGGGGAGGGAGCTCAGAATCTTCGTATTGAGATTCGGCATGGTGGCGCCCACGGCGTGTTTCACAATCCACTCTCTCACGCTGGGGTGGCCTAGATAGTAAGAGATGAATTCGGAGTTTGCTCCAACTCCGGGCCTAACGCGGAGACATCCAGTTCCACACAGCCATCCGCGCTGAGTCTCGCGTACTAGCGCCCGTTTTTCAATATCTCCTCGCCGCGAGTAGACAATGTCTCCTGGTGCGAGGAGGTATTTTTCGAGGCGAAATGCGTCTTCCGGCGCAATCCGTGCTATTCCCTCCTCTTTGATGACGTTGTCCCCAATATTTTGGGGCATAACGCTAGGAATTCCTTGAGTAACATAGTCGGCGGCGTGGAGTTGGCTTCCAAAGGGGCCAGTCTGAATATTTCCGCCACCTGAAGCACAGAGTTCGCCAAGAGTGGTGACTTTCCATGTTTGAGGGGTTCCTGGTACCAGCGATTCAGGCATCGACCCTCCCGAGCTGCTCGCGAACGACGGCTTCCAGGCGGGCGGACGCATCGAAGTGCTCAAAAAGCTCCTTCTGTAGACGGGCGACCTTCTCGTCCAGGGGCTCGGCGTCCGGATCTTCCTCGACTTCGGCGGCGCCGACGTAGCGTCCCGGGGTCAGGATGAAGTCGTGCTCACGGATCTCGTCCAAGCTCACGGACTTGCAGAACCCGCCGATGTCCTCATAGGTGAGACCGTTCCGCTTGGCGGACGAAGTTCCGAGCCAGGCGTGGAAGGTGTTCGAGATCTGCTTGATCTCGTCCTCGGTGAGCTGTTTCTCGGTGCGCGTGACCATCTCACCGAGTTCGCGCGCGTCGATGAACAGCACCTGGCCGGTCCGGTCAATCGAGCCCCGACCACCTTTCGCGCCCCTGTCCTTGGCCAGGATCCACACACACGCGGGAATCTGTGTGGACCGGAACAGCTGTCCGGGCAGTGCCACCATGCAGGCGACGAGTCCGTCCTCAACCATGGCTCGGCGGATGTCGCCCTCGCCGGACTGCTTACTGCTCATCGACCCGTTGGCCAGCACGATGCCCGCCCGTCCCGCCTTCGGCGCCAGCTTGTAGGCCATGTGCTGGAGCCAGGCGTAATTGGCGTTGCCCACCGGAGGCACGCCCCATTGCCAACGCGGGTCCATGACCAGCCGGTCACCGCCCCAGTCGGAGATGTTGAACGGCGGATTGGCCATCACCACGTGCGCTCGCAGGTCGGGGTGGTGGTCGTTGTGGAAGGTGTCGTCCCACTTGGTGCCGAGATCGGCACTGATCCCGTGGATGGCGAGGTTCATCTTGGCCAGCCGCCAGGTGTTCTGGTTGAGCTCCTGACCGTACACGGCGATGTCCCGAGCGTTGCCGCCGTGGCTCTCGACGAACTTCTCCGCCTGGACGAACATCCCGCCCGAGCCGCACGCCGGGTCATAGACACGCTCGCCCTTCTGGGGTTCGAGCATCGCGACGATCAGCTCGACCACACACGCGGGTGTGTAGTATTCGCCGCCCCGACGGCCCTCCGCCAGGGCGAACTTGCCCAGGCAGTACTCGTACACCTCACCCAGGACATCCCGGGCGCTGCGGCGGTTGCCGTCGGGGTCCAGCTGGTCTCCGAACCCGATCCGGTTGATGAGGTCGACCAGTTCGCCCAGACGCCGCTCGTCCACCCCCCGCGCGTTGAACAGCCCTTGCGGCAATGAGTTGCGCAGACTGGGGTTGGTGTTGGCGACGGCCTTCATGGCGTCGTCGAGGAGCTTGCCGACACCGTCCTCGCCCGCACCGGTCTTGGCGCGCTCGGCGATCGCCTCCCAGCGCGCGGCCTGCGGCACCCAGAAGACGCCGTAGCCGATGTACTCCTCCCGGTCCTCCAGGGTCTCGGCGATGTCCGTCTCGGAGTACCCGCCCTCCTCGCGAAGCTCCTTCTCGATGTGTACCCGGCGCTCGGCGAACGCGTCGGACACGTACTTCAGGAAGATGAGCCCGAGCACGAAGTGCTTGTACTCGGCCGCGTCCATGCTGCCGCGCAGTTTGTCCGCCGCTTTCCACAGCGTGTCCTTCAAGTCCTTGGACCCGGTTCTGGTCGGCTTCTTGGCCGCCTTCGTGGTCGCCACGGGATGTCGCTCCTTCTAGTGGTCGTCGTCGAAGTCTGAGGCGGTGCCCTCGAAAGGCACGTTGGTCGAGTCGGGTCGACGCGCACGGGGGTGGAGCTGGACGGACAGGGCACCGTCCGCGACTCCGGAGGCCAGCACGGCGCCGAGGTCCTCCATTGCTGTGAGCTGGCGGCGGAGGCGCTCGACCTCGGCCGCGTGCTCACGCATGGCGTCATCGAAGAGCTTGGCCTCCGTCGGTGACATAACGGGGATCTCCACGCCTTCGAGGTCGGCTCTGCGCACGAGGGAGCCACGACCGCGCCGGGCGTTGCGCCCGGCGGAGAGCACGGCCGCCAGTTGGTGGGGCCAAATCCGCACCGAGGACGCTCGCCCGAGTTCCATCGACATGGGTTTGCGCAGGTCTCCGTAGGCCCTGATCCGCAAGGCTTGTACGGGGAACAACAGGACGCTCCCCCCTGCCTGGTCGACGACGGTGCGCAGCCGTTCGTCGAAGAGTAGGATCACATCTCCGGGCTCCGTGACCAGCGCGGACGGGTACTCGGCGAGGACGAGCGGGCTGATCCGGCGCTGCCCGACCGGGATCTCACCGAGCATCTCCTCACGCCCATAGACGGTCTGGCCCTCGTCACCGAGGTCGTCCGTCCTGATCCGGTGGCCTTGGACCAGACGTAGCTGCCCACCGGTGAGTAGGGAACCCAGCCGCTCGTACCGCGTCGGAGTTCGCCGGGGCGGAGTCCTGAGCCGGTTGAGCCAGTCCAGCGTCGGCCCTGATGTCCCCGCGAGGGCAACAGTCGCGTCCCGTCGGCTTTCTCCGGCCTCAGTGATGTGTTCCTGTGGTTGGGAGGAGGGTGTGAGCCGCTGGGAAGGGAGCAGTGGGAGGACACGGTGGCGATCCATGAGGTCGGCTGGTGTGAAGGAACGGCATACCTCGGAGCCTGGGCGTCGGTGGGCTTCGGCGATCGAGAGTACGGTTTCCTCCGCCCATGGGGCAATCCACCCCTGACCGTTGGTCCTCGCGGACGTATGGCGTCCCTGCGTTCGCGCGATTCGATCGGCGTCGCACAGCGTCACGGTGCTGCCCCCCTCGCCTCGCGGGGTCAGGACCAGGAGCACCAGCTCCGCGCCGGGGCGGCTGGGGTGGATACGGCGGGGCAGTTGGACCACCGCTCGGATACACCGGTTGCGGAGCAGCCGTTCCCGGGAGGCGGCCACAGGAGGAGTGGAGCTGCCCCGTCCTGTGTGAGTGAGTGTCCAGTCAGGGACGACGACGTAAGCGAGTCCGTCGGTCTGAAGCATGCTCACGGCCTGTTCCGCCCACAGGAGTGGGTGGTCAGCGTGGTCGGCCCGCTCACCGGGAACGAAGGGCGGATAGGCGAGCACCACGTCGGAGTCGTGGGTGATCGGTGCGCTGACCTGAATATCCACGGCCGGTATTCCATGGGCTCGGAGACGGAGGGAGAGGATTTCGCCGAGCGATACCTCGTTCACCACCGCGGTGGCCGAACGCGGTGCTCCAGTGCTGAGTAACGCCAGGAGCCCGGCACCCGCTCCGGCGGACAGATCAACGATGGAGGCGTCCCCCGCTCCGTCGGCGAGGACTTGGTGGAGCCTGCTGACGAGCGTGCACACGGCCGGGGGTGCCTGCTCGGGTGCCCAGGAGAGCTCCAACCGTGAGGCCAGGTCCATGAGGCGCTCTGTGGCCGCCGCTCGCCCGAGTACATCCACCAGGGCATGGACCGAGGCGTGCAGATCTGGATCGGGTGGGAATTCCTGAACGGTGACCGGAGTCGCCTCGGATGCGGAACGGTAGGCGCAGACAACGCGGAGGGCCGCGATCAGGAGCTCTTCGGGAGGTAGTTCACGGTGCGAGGTGACCGCGGAGAGTAGGATGCCCGTCCGATACACCTCGCCATAGGTCGCCGGGGAGTTCTCCTCGTCTTCGGTTGTGTGCACAGGAGAAGCGGCCTTGTGGACTGGACGCCGGTCCAGCCATGCGGCTACCTCGTCGGAGTCGAACAGCGGTACGTTCGAGGAAGCGCTCACAGGACGAGGAAAGTCGGTATGGCGTCGACGCCAGTTGCTCACGCTGGGTCGGCGCACCTGGGCGTACTCGGCGATCTCGGAGAGCGTCACCAATAGGGGGGAGCCCACCTTCACCTCCTCTCGGGAGCAAGGGATTCTTGGGGATATCTGGACCGTAGACCCGAAGGGATGCCTCCGCAATCTGATGATCCGATAAGAGGGGTTATCAGTAGTATTGAAACCCTTCGAAAGGTTGCTTGGAGGGGCTGGTGGCCGGTGGCGGCCGTCGACCGCCACCGGAGAGAGGACTCACCCGGTGTCCAGGGCACCTGCTTGGAGAACCCGGGCGATGACCGTGGTGAGCAGCACGGCGGGGGTGCCGGGATCGATCTCGTCGTCGGCGGTGAGGCTCCACTGTGCGCCTCGGTCCTCGCACAGGTCGAGGGAGATGGTGTAACCCGTGTTCGTGTTGGAGATCTCCAGTTGGGCCGGGTCAGAGTTATCGGGGGCGGAGACGGTGAACCCGGTAGTGGTGAGCAGCTCGGTCATGGTCTCGATGTGGCGCTCGAACTGGTCATCGGAGCGCAGTTCGGGGGTTTCGGCGTCGATGGAGGTGTCGACGTCCGTCCACGCGTGGTGGACAATCGGGACACAGAGTGCGTGGACATCGGACATACGGTGTTCCCTTCTCCTGGTGCACTGCCCGGGACGACTGGAGGGCCAACTCGAAGACGTCCCGGGCAGTGTCGTGTGAGGAGTGGTCGGCGCTGACAGCCGTCGTCAAGTCGAGGGCCCCGGTCGCTGACCGGCCGTAGCCAGATCCGGTTCAGGCGGCCCCTCACCCGCCATCGTCATATACCGGCAGTCCGTCAGATGGCCCGCGGTGCCGCTTGTGTGTGGACGCGGGGAATCTCCCGTTTGCGACAGGAAAGTCACTGGGCTGGGTCATGATCGGAACATGCAACAGCTCGAAGCCCACGAGGTCCCCCTGCACAAGGTCTTCTCCAGCGACTACGACTTTCGCATCCCCGACTACCAGCGCCCCTACGCCTGGGAGGCCGAGGACGCCCTCCAGCTTCTCGACGACCTCAAGGAAGCTCTGGAACGCGACAGGGAAGAGCCCTACTTCCTCGGATCGGCTGTGCTGGTCAAGAGCAAGGAATCGGCCATTGCCGAGGTCATCGACGGCCAGCAGCGCCTGACGACCCTCACCATCCTGTTCGCGATCCTGCGTGACCAGACCAAGGACGCGGAGCTGCGTACCGAGCTGGAGAAGATGGTGGTGGAGCCGGGCAGTAAGATGCTCAAGCTGGACCCCAAACCCCGGTTGGCGCTACGGCCGAAGGACGTGGAGTTCTTCCGCGAGCACGTGCAGACGACTGGTTCCGTTCCCGGTCTGCTTGGCCTTCCCCGTACGGCTCTGAAGACCAGTGCTCAGGAGGCGGTACAGACCAACGCGAAGGTTCTGTCCCGTGCGCTTGAGGGGTGGTCCGACGAGCGTCGGTTGGAACTCGCCGGAATGCTCAGCGCGCGAACCTACCTCGTCGTGGTCAGCACTCCAGACCTGAACAGCGCACACCGTATCTTCAGCGTCATGAACGCCCGAGGACTCGACCTGTCCCCGGCCGACATCTTCAAAGCGAGGATCATCGGTGACCTGGATCCGAAGCTCAGCAGCATGTACGCGGCCAAGTGGGAGGACGCCGAGGAGTCGCTGGGACGCGACGACTTCGCCGATACCTTCCTCCATTTGAGGCTGATCTTCTCGGGTGAACGTGCTCGGCGGGAGCTGTTGCTGGAGTTTCCCAAACAGGTCCTCTCGCGCTATCTGCCGGGCAACGGCGCGGAGTTCATCGATGACGTCCTGATTCCCTACACCGACGCCTACGCTCAGATCCGCGATCAGAGCCACTCCTTCCCAGCCGGGGCGGACAAGGTCAGTGCCTGGTTCAAGCGCTTGGAGCAGCTCGACAACAGCGACTGGCGGCCGGCCGCGCTCTGGGCGGTGCGTCACCACCGCCACGACCCCGACTGGCTCGACCAGTTCTTCCGCCGCCTGGAGCGGCTGGCTGCCAGTATGTTCATCCGCCGGGTCTATCGGACACCCCGGATACAGCGCTACGTCGAACTCGTACGTGAGCTCAACTCTGGTAAGGGCTTGGACGCGCGTTCCTTCGAACTCAGTGAAGAGGAGAAGCGCGCGACCCGGGCCGAACTCGACGGTGAACTCTATCTGTCCACCAAAGTCCGTCGCTGCGTCCTGCTCCGCCTCGATGAGATCCTCGCGGACGAGTCCGGGGTCGTCTACGAGTACGAGACCATCACGGTTGAGCACGTCCTTCCACAGAATCCGGCCCCGGGATGGACGTCCTCCTTCAACCAGGAACAGCGCGACTACTGGACTCACCGCGTCGGTAATCTTGTTCTACTCAACCGGAGGAAGAACTCACAGGCACAGAACTACGGCTTCCTCAGGAAGAAGGAGAAGTACTTCATGGGGAAGGGCGGAGTGGTGACTTTCGCACTCACCAGCCAGGTGCTCACCCACTCCGAGTGGACCCCTGAGGTGATCCAAGAGCGTCAGGAACGGCTGGTCGAGACGCTGGCTCGGGAATGGGATCTGTGATGCTCCCACTCACGCAGTGGTCACTGGCTCGGGGGAGAGGGTGGCGTCATCATCCTGACGGTGCTCCGCGTGCCTGGCTGACGCAGGCGCCTGTGCGAGGCGGTGAGAGAGCGGGAGGAGTGATCAGGCGGCACCGCCGGAGGCTGGGGGAAAGCCTCCGGAACCGTCCTGAGAGGATCACGGTGCTTCGCGTCACGGCTCCACTGCGCCACGGTGCTTTTCGCGGTGCCTGGGTAGGGGTGTTCGTAGGAACGCTGTCCAGGTGATACGGAGTCCGCTCCATGTACCCGTCACAACCCTCGAACAATCCGAACGAACGCAGCCCTCTACCCCGAGGGCTAGCGGCCGGAGGATCCGCAGCCGTACGGTAACTATCCGCAGCTCCCGGTCGTCCTCGTGTCGGAGAGGTCCTCCGGGGTGCCCGGCGCGGCCGTCGCCGTGCGGGTGCTGATGTTCATCGGCGGTGCCTGCGGCCTGCTGCTCGGCGGGCTGCTGTGGCTGGCCGCCGCGATGGCCTCCGGTGACGGCCGGTTCAGCGAGGAATTCCTGCAGGGCGTGCAGGAGGGAGCGGGCTTTCCCGTCTCCTCCACCGAGGCGGGGCTGCTCTTCGCGCTCGTCGGCGCCGTCCCGTTCGTCTACGGGGTCCTGTCCACCCTCCTCGCCGTGCTGATGGGCCGCCGCAGCGCGGGCGTCCTGTGGTCGGTCGTGGTCTTCCAGGGGCTGGCGGCGCTCTCCCTGGTGTTCAACGCGGTCACCGGCGCCGTGGGATCGGTCGTCCCGCTGGCCTTCGCCGTCCTCATGATCGTGCTCATGCTGCTGGAGGCCACGCGCGCCTACTACACCCGGCCCGCCTCCGCCGCCTACTGAGGCGGGCCGGCCCGTCCGGGTCACAGGGGGACCGCGAGGGATCGCGGTCCCCCTCGCCGTGCGCGGCACCGGTTCACGCGTCCTGCCGGGGGCTCCTCGCGGGGTCCGGCCTCCGGACGGTCCCGGGTTACGGAAAAGCCGAAACGCGAACCCCTCCTCCCTCCGTCTCCCGCGGCGGCCCGGCGCTCTCCCGCGGCCACGGCCAGCCCCGGCGGCGGGTCCGCCGCGACCCGCTCCCGCGGGGCCGCCGCCGCGTTCCCGAGGGCCTGTGGACGACGGGGCCCGGCGGTGGTCGGCGGCGATAGCCTGGGAACAACCAGGCCGCCGCCGTTGTCCTGACCAGGACGGCCCCGGCGGCCACCCGCAAACCACGCGCGCTGGCATCACGGTTCCCTCTACGATGGGCGCCTACCGACCACGCGTGACCACGGTCCCGGCAGGGACAGCCACGTCGCCCAGGGCGGCGGAGCCGAGCAGCAGGAGGGCATCAATGGAGACGGCAGAGATCGCGCGCCGCTTCCTCAGTTTCTTCGAGAAGAACGGACACACCGTCGTGCCCTCGGCAAGCCTCATCGCCGAGGACCCCACGCTGCTGCTGGTGCCCGCAGGCATGGTTCCGTTCAAGCCCTACTTCCTGGGTCAGCGCACGCCCCCCCACGACACCGCCACCAGCGTGCAGAAGTGCATCCGCACCAAGGACATCGAGGAGGTCGGCAAGACCTCCCGGCACGCCACGTTCTTCCAGATGCTGGGCAACTTCTCCTTCGGCGACTACTTCAAGGAGCGGGCGATCCCGCTGGCCTGGGAGCTGGTCACCACGCCGGTGGAGGAGGGCGGCTTCGGCATCGACCCCGAGAGGCTGTGGGTCACCGTCTACCTCGACGACGACGAGGCCGAGGCGATCTGGCGCGACAAGGTGGGCGTGCGGCCCGAGCGCATCCAGCGCATGGGCAAGGAGGAGAACTACTGGGACATGGGCGTGCCCGGTCCCTGCGGCCCCTGCTCCGAGATCTTCTACGACCGCGGTCCCGAGTACGGCGTCGACGGCGGCCCCGAGGCCGACGAGGACCGCTACATCGAGATCTGGAACCTCGTCTTCATGCAGTACGAGCGAGGCGAGGGCAGCGGCAAGGAGTACCCCATCCTCGGGGAGCTGCCCAAGAAGAACATCGACACCGGCCTGGGCCTGGAGCGCCTCGCCGCGGTCCTGCAGGGCGTCGACAACATCTACGAGACCGACATCATCGGCCGCGTCCTGCACCGCGCCGCCGAGCTCACCGGCACCCGCTACGGCGACAACCAGGAGCAGGACGTCATGCTCCGCGTGGTCGCCGACCACGTGCGCAGCGCCGTCATGCTCGTCGGCGACGGGGTGCGGCCCGGCAACGAGAAGGCCGGGTACGTCCTGCGCCGCATCCTACGCCGCTCCATCCGCAACCTGCGCCTGCTCTCGGGCACCGAGACCGCCTTCCTGCACGAGCTGACCGAGGTCAGCATCGACGCGATGAAGGACATCTACCCCGACCTGCTGGACCGGGCCGACGTCATCCACGGTGTGATCGACACCGAGGAGCGCAACTTCGCCGAGACCCTGCGGGCGGGCACCGCGCTGTTCGGCCGCGCCGCCGAGCGCACGCGCGCCGGGGGCGGCACCGTCTTCTCCGGGACGGACGCCTTCCAGCTCCACGACACCTACGGCTTCCCCATCGACCTCACCCTGGAGATGGCGGCCGAGCAGGGCCTGTCCGTGGACGAGTCCTCCTTCCGCGAGCTCATGCAGCGCCAGAAGGACACCGCCAAGGCCGACGCCAGGTCCAAGAAGCTCGGCAACGCCGACATCTCCCTGTACGCGCGGATGCTGGAGGGCGCGGGGGAGACCGACTTCCTCGGCTACACCGAGTCCGAGAGCGAGTCGCGCGTCAAGGGCATCGTCGTGGACGGCGTCTCGGCGCCCGCGGCCCGCGCGGGGGACAAGGTCGAGATCGTCCTGGACAGCACCCCGTTCTACGCCGAGAGCGGCGGCCAGCTCGCCGACACCGGCACGCTGACCGTGGACGGCCGCGGCGTGGTGGACGTGGAGGACGTGCAGAAGCCGCTGCCCGGCCTGTTCGTGCACCGCGGCACCGTCCGCTCCGGGGAGGTGGTCCTGGACGACACCGTGCACGCGGGCATCGACACCGGCCGCCGCCACGCCATCGAGCGCTCGCACTCGGCGACCCACCTCATCCACTCGGCGCTGCGCAACGCGCTGGGCCCGTCCGCGGGCCAGGCCGGTTCGGAGAACCGCCCCGGACAGCTGCGCTTCGACTTCACCGCCGACAGCGCGCTGGGCGGCGAGCGCCTGGCCGAGGTCGAGGAGGAGGTCAACACCGTCCTGGCGGGCGACATCCCGGTCCAGACCGAGGAGAAGAGCCTGGACGAGGCGCTGAAGACGGGCGCCATGGCCATGTTCGGCGAGAAGTACGGCGACCGCGTACGCGTCGTGGAGATGAGCGACTACTCCGTCGAGCTGTGCGGCGGAACCCACGTGCCCTCCACCGCGAGGCTGGGCATCGTCAAGCTGCTCGGCGAGTCCTCCATCGGCTCGGGCGTGCGCCGCGTGGAGGCTGCGGTGGGCGTGGACGCCTTCCGGCGCCTGTCCAAGGAGTCGACACTGGTCGGACAGCTGTCCGAGCAGCTCAAGACCCCGCGCGAGGAACTGCCCGAGCGCATCGACTCCATGGTCTCCCGGCTGCGCGCCGCCGAGCGGGAGATCGAGAAGCTGCGCGCGGCCCAGGTGCTCCAGGCGGCCGGTTCGATCGCGGAGGGCGCCCGCCGTCACGGCGCCGCGCTGGTGGTGGCCGCCCCCGCGCCGGAGGGAGCCAGCGGCGACGACCTGCGCAAGCTGGTGCTGGACGTGCGCGGCCGCCTCGGCGAGGACGAGCCCGCGGTCGTGGCGATGACCGCCGTGCCCAAGGACCGCCCGGTCGTGGTGATCGCGACCAACAAGGCCGCGCAGAAGGCCGGGATCAAGGCGGGCGAGCTGGTGGGCATCGCGGCCCGCGCGCTCGGCGGCGGTGGCGGCGGCAAGCCCGACATCGCCCAGGGCGGCGGAAGCGACGCCACCAAGGTGGACGAGGCCCTGCGCGCCGTCGAGGAGCGCGTGGCCAGGGGTTAGGCCGACGGCTTCGACGGGCGTGCGCGGCACCGGTGCCGCGCACGCCCGACGCGTGTGCGCGGGCGTGTGTCCGGCGTGACGAGGACCACCCGGCCCGGCCGTTTCCCCGGGCGCGCCGACCGAACCCCGCGTGGACACTAAATGAATATGTAACATAACCAAGCGTGGCTATGTGGAGGATTCCACGGTGCTCGGGCACGCTTGCCCCCACCGGGCCCGGACCCGCCGCCACCTGCGGGGGAACCGCCCCGGGCCCGGCGGCCGGGTGTCGCGGCGGCGTTCGCCCGCGCAGCACCGGCTCCGGGGTGTTTTACACTCTGACGGAGCGCGTCCGACCCGGACCCCGCCGGAACCGCCCCGTACGAGGCGGCCGACGCGGCCCGCGGCCCCGCACGGCGCCCAACACCGTTGAGGCTGCGTGCTGTCATCGAATCGGGCATACTGTGGCGCGTCACAGCCGATCACACGGCTGTCTGTGCGGACTTTCCCGCGATCCAGCTGACGAACAGGACCACCGTGTTGAGGATTTCCCAGCCGCGGTGCCGTGTCCGCAACGGCACGGCCCGCCCGAGCACCGCTCCCGGTTCCGGGAAGAGGTCCTCGTGAGGCACGGTGTGCGCCTGGCCGTCGACCCCGGCAACGCACGCATCGGAGTCGCCGCGAGCGACCCCAGCGGCATGCTCGCCAGCCCGGTCGAGACCATCCGGAGGGGAAAGGGCGACACGCAGCGCATCGCCCTGCTGGTCCTGGAACGGCAGGCACGGGAGGTCGTGGTGGGCTACCCCGCCTCGCTGTCGGGGGAGGAGGGCCCGGCGGCCCGCTCCGCGAGGGATTTCGCGCGTACGCTCGCCGCTCTCCTGCACCCCGTCCCCGTCCGCCTGGTCGACGAACGCCTCACCACGGTGACCGCCCAGAGCCAGCTGCTCTCCGGCGCCTCCTTCGCCGCCAAGGGCGCCAAGGGCGGCCGGGCCCGCAGGTCGGTCATCGACCAGGCCGCCGCCACCGTGCTCCTCCAGAGCGCCTTGGACCAGGAACGGTCAACAGGCCATCCCCCGGGCGAGATCGTCCGCTCCAGCCAGGGAGAATGATGAACGACAGGGATGACTACCCCGACACTCCCTATCGTGGGCGAGCCGACCGCGAGCGCGGTTACGACTACGACCCGCTCAGCGGCCCCCCGCCCGCGCAGCCGCCCTCGCGCGGCCGCAGGGCGCGCCCCGAACCGGCGGACTGGAACGAGGACTCCGGCACGGGTGAGTTCCGCACCTCCCGGCACGCATCCCGCGGCGGCGGGTACGACCCGCTGAGTCCCGAAGGACAGCCGTCCGGGCGCCGTCACCGCGCCGAGCCGCCGGCGGAAGGCCCTTCCGGCCCTTCCGGCCCCTCCGGCTCCTCCGGTCCCTCGGGCCCCACCCGACGCGGCGGCGCCGCCGACGCCCTGCGCGGTGGACGCGCCGCCCGCTCCAGCGCCCCCCGCCGTCGACCCCCGAGGCGCCCCGGTCCCAGGAGCCCCCGTCGCCCCGCCCCCAGGGCCCCGCGCGCTCCCGCCAGGACGGTCCGGCGGGCGACCCGACCCAGGACGCCCTGGCCGCCCTGGCCAACCTGGGCGAGGCCGCCGCGCCCGCCCGGCCCGCGCGGGGCCCCGCGGCGGCTTCCTCCGGGGAGGACGAGCCGCCCCGGCGCGGCCGCCGCGCCCGCCCCGGACCCGAGCCCGAACCCGAGCCCCAGCCTCAGCCCGAGGAGCCCCGCCGCGGCGGAGGGCGCCGCAGGCGCGGCGCCCCGGCCGACGAGGCGCCCGCCGCCGCGGCTCCGCCCCCCGAGGAGGAGCCCCGCGGCCGTCGCGCGCGCCGCAGGCGCGGCAGGCGCGACGACGAGCCCACCGGCGGCTTCCTGGACGACGCCCCCGAGGACAGCGGCGTCTTCGACTCCGGGACCTTCCCCGGCGTCAGCGGCTCCGCCGACACCGGCGCGTTCGCCGCGGTCGAGGAGCCCCCGGCCCGTCGCAGCCGCCGAGCCCGCGCCGACCGGGACCCGTGGGACGAGCGTTCCGACGCCCCCGCCGACAGCGGTGCCTTCCCCGGCACCGACGCCTTCGCCGCGTCCCCGGAGCCCGACTCCGGCGCGTTCGAGGCCCCGGACCCCGACGAGGAGCCGCAGGAGGACTCCGAGCCGCGTTCGCGCCGCTCCCGCCGCAGGCAGGCCGAGGCGGACCGGGGAGGCCGCCGCCGCGGCGGCGGCCGCCGCAGGCGCGGCGCCCCCGTGGAGGAGGAGGCCCCGCAGGAGGACGAGGCTCCCGATGAGGAGCCCGACGAGACCCCGGCCGAGGAGGCCCCCGAGGAGGAGCCCGAGCCCCGTCCCCGCCGCTCACGCCGCGCGTCCGCGGCCGACGACGGTCGGCGCGGAGGCCGCCGCAGGCGCGGCCGCCGCGAGGAGCCGGAGGAGGAGCCCGAGGAGGAGGACGAGTACGAGGAGCCCAACCTCGCCGACATCGCCGAGGCCTACGGGGGCGGACGCAGCAGCCGCAAGAAGGCCAAGGAGCTCAAGAGGGCCCGCGCCAACGCGGGCAAGGGCGGCAGGAAGCGCCGCCGCAGGAGCCGCGCCCTGACGATCGTGCTGGCCCTGGTCCTGCTCCTGGTCGTGGCGGGCGGCGGCTACGCCGTCATCCGCACCTACGTCCTGCCCGCCGACTTCGACGGCCAGGGCAGCGGCGAGACCGTGTTCGTCATCGAGCAGGGCGACGCGGGCTCGGTCGTGGGAGAGAACCTCGCCGAGGCCGGGATCGTGGCCAGCCCCCGCGCGTTCCTCAACGCGCTGGACGCCGTCCCCGAGGAGGAGCTCGGCTCCGGACTGGCCCCCGGCACCTACTCCCTGGCCCAGGGCATGAGCGGCGAGGCCGCCGTGGCCGCCCTGCTCGACCCGGCCAGCCGCGTCGGCGGACGCGTCACCATCCCCGAGGGGCTGCGCACGGACGGGATCTTCGAGAGGATCTCCGAGGCCACCGACCTGAGCGTCGAGGAGCTGGACGCGGCCTACGCCCAGACCGACGAACTCGGCCTGCCCGACTACGCCACCGAGGGGCCCGAGGGCTACCTGTTCCCGTCCACCTACCGGTTCGACCCGGGCGCCGACGCGCTCTCGGTGCTCAAGACGATGGTCACCCAGCACACCCAGGTCGCCGAGGAGATCGACCTGGAGGGCAGGGCCGAGGCGCTGGGCTACGACGCCAACGAGGTCATGGCGATCGCGGCCATCGTCCAGGCCGAGACCGGCACCAAGGAGGACATGCCCCTCATCTCCGCGGTCGTGCACAACCGCCTGGAGGAGGGCATGCAGCTCCAGATGGACAGCACGTGCTTCTACGTCCTGGGTGAGGAGGGCACCTTCCTCAACGACGAGCAGCGCGCCTCCTGCGAGGCCGACCCGCGCGGCTACAGCACCTACGGCATGACCGGGCTGCCCGCCGGGCCGTTCGTGGCCCCCGGACAGGACGCCATCGAGGCGGCCCTGGAACCGGCGGACGAGGACTACCTCTACTTCGCGCTCGTCGACCCCGAGAACGGTCACACCGGTTTCTCCACCACCCTGGAGGAGCACAACCAGATGGTCGCCGAGAACCAGGCCGAGTGGTAGGGAGACGCTGACATGGGAACGGTGCGCGCCGCCGTCCTGGGCTCGCCGGTGGCCCACTCGCTCTCACCGGTCCTGCACACCGCCGCCTACGCGGCGATGGGCCTGGACGAGTGGTCCTACGGCCTGCACGAGTGCGGTGAGGAGGAACTCGCGCCCTTCCTCGCCGGACTCGGCGGGGAGTGGGCCGGGCTTTCCCTGACCATGCCGCTCAAGCGCCGCGCCCTGGAGCTGGCCGAGACGGTCTCCGACCTGGCCCTCCAGGCGGGCGGCGCCAACACCCTCGTCCACCGCGGGCGTGAGTGGCACGCCCACAACACCGACGTGGCGGGGATCACCGCGGCCCTGGCCGAGGCCGGGGCCGACGCCCCCCGCAGCGCGGTCGTCCTGGGCGCCGGGGCCACGGCGGCCTCCGCCCTCGTCGCGCTGCGCCTGCTCGGCCTGACCGCGCCGGTCACCGTGCTGGCCCGCGACCCGGCCCGGGCCGGGCAGGTGGCCGCCGCGGCCCGCCGCACGGGCCACCCGCTGGAGGTGGCGCCGCTCGCCGAGGTGGACAAGCACCTGGACGTGGACCTGGTCGTGTCCTCCCTGCCCTCGGGCGCGGCCGACCTCCACGCCGACCTGCTCGCCGCCTCGCGCGCAGACCTGTTCGACGTCGTCTACTCGCCCTGGCCCACCCGCGCCGCCGCGGCCGTCGCCGCGCGCGGCGGCCGCGTGGTCGGCGGCTTCCCCATGCTCCTGCACCAGGCCGTCGAGCAGGTCCGCCTGATGACCGGTGTGGACGACGTGCCCGTGGAGGCCATGCGCGCGGCCGGTGAGGCTGAACTGGCCCGCCGCTCCGTCCCCGCCTGAGCGCGGCCGGAGAGGGTGCCCGGCCGGGTGGGACGAACGGGCTCCGGACACTGGTACGATGAGGTATCGACTTGGTCCGGTGTGTCCCACACCGGAGCCGCAAGCGGAGATGATCCTCCCACCTGCCGGGTACCGCCCGCGTAGGTTCCGGCCCGGCGATCGACCGCGCCGCGTTACGTCGACCGAGCACCCGTGTCCGGGGTGCCCGGTCCACGCGCGCGACCTCGCTGGGAATATCCGGTCGGATCACCCCGCTTGCACACGCTGGCGGGGTTTTCGCTGTATGCGGACCCCGACTCGACCGGCGGCCCGACGGACGAGGGCGGCCCGGTCCACATGGCCGTCCACCACCAGGCGGGCGACCGGTCCCAGGTAATCGACATAGCTAGGGAGGGGTCTCATCAGCGCAGAGCCCCGCATCAACGACCGCATCCGGGTGCCCGAGGTCCGTCTCGTCGGACCCAACGGCGAGCAGGTCGGCATCGTCTCCGTGCAGGACGCCCTGCGTCTGGCCCAGGAGTCCGACCTCGACCTCGTCGAGGTCGCACCGACCGCGCGCCCGCCGGTCGCCAAGCTGATGGACTACGGCAAGTTCAAGTACGAGTCCGCGGTCAAGGCCCGCGAGTCGCGCAAGAACCAGTCGAACACGATCATCAAGGAGATCAAGCTCCGCCCGAAGATCGACCCGCACGACTACGAGACCAAGAAGGGTCACGTGGTGCGGTTCCTCAAGAGCGGTGACAAGGTCAAGGTGACGATCATGTTCCGCGGCCGTGAGCAGTCCCGGCCCGAGCTGGGCCGCCGACTGCTGGCGCGCCTGGCCGAGGACGTCCAGGACCTCGGCACCGTGGAGTCGCAGCCCAAGCAGGACGGTCGCAACATGGTCATGGTGATCGGCCCGCACAAGCGGCGGTCCGAGCACAAGGCCGAGGCCCGCGCGGCGGCGGGGGACAAGACCCGCCGCGAGCAGAGCACGGACGCCTAGCGACGCGGAGTCCTCCACCGCCCGGTCGCCGGTAGGGACCGGGTGGTGAGAAGGGCTGCGCGCGCACGGCCCGGATGCGGCGCCCCGACGCGCGGTGTCCCCGCCGCAGCAGCGGAAGAACCGTGTCAGCCGCCCCCTCGGGGCGGGTGGCACTCCGACGGAGTAGGAGACGACGGCGACATGCCGAAGAACAAGACCCACAGTGGGGCCAAGGACCGCTTCAAGGTCACCGGCTCCGGCAAGATCATGCGCCGCCGTGCCAACAAGAACCACATCCTTGAGCACAAGACCTCCAAGCGCAAGCGCAAGCTGGGCAACGAGGCCGTGCTCTCCCCCGCGGACGCCAAGAACATGCGCAAGCTGCTCGGCAAGTAGTCCCGGGCCCTCCCCTCCGCGGAAGCGCCCGCCCATCGGTCACGGCCGGTGCGGTGACGGCCTCCGGGAGGGAACCACCGAAGCAACACGGTCGCCGGGTTCGACGCAGCCGGGCCGGTCGGCGCGCCGCGCGCGCCGGAAGAGACAACTAGGGAGTTCCAGTGGCACGCGTGAAGCGGGCTCTCAACGCCAAGAAGAAGCGCAAGGTCGTCCTCGACCGGGCCAGCGGCTACCGCGGGCAGCGCTCGCGCCTGTACCGCAAGGCCAAGGAGCAGATGCTCCACTCGATGACCTACTCCTACCGGGACCGCAAGGACCGCAAGGGGCAGTTCCGTCGCCTGTGGATCCAGCGCATCAACGCCGCCTCCCGCGCCCAGGGCCTGACCTACAACCGCTTCATGCAGGGTCTGAAGCTGGCCGGCATCGAGGTCGACCGCCGTATGCTCGCCGAGCTGGCGGTCAACGACCAGGCCGCCTTCGCCAGCCTGGTGGAGACGGCCAAGAAGGCCCTCCCCGCCGAGGCCGCGGCCTAAGCGAGCGGTGATGGCGAGCCACGAGTTCACGAGCATCCGCTCACCCAGGATCAAGGGGGTTCGGCGGCTCGCCAAGCGCACCTTCCGCCAACGCGAGCGGCGCTTCCTCGCCGAGGGCCCGCAGGCTGTGCGCGAGGCCCTGGCCGCGGCGGTCGACGGTGCCCAGGGGCGGTCCCCCCACGGAGGGGCCGCCTCCGGCGTGGTCGAGGTCTACGCCACCGCGGAGGCGATGCAGCGCCACATCGACCTGGTGGACGCCGCCCGCGCGGTGGACGTGCCCACCCACAGGGTCAGTCTGGACGTGATGTCGGAACTGGCCCAGACGGTCACCCCGCAGGGGGTCATCGCCGTCTGCGAGTTCGTCGACGTCCCCCTGGAGCGGGTCGGCGACGTCCGCCTCGCGGCCGTGCTCTCCCACGTCCGCGATCCGGGCAACGCGGGCACGGTGCTGCGCACCGCCGACGCGGCCGGGGCCGACGTCGTCATCTTCACCGACGCCTCCGTCGACCCCTACAACGGCAAGTGCGTGCGGGCCTCCGCCGGAAGCCTGTTCCACCTGCCCGTGGTCGTGGGCGTCCCCGTGGCGCGCGCCGTCGACTTCCTGCGCGGCGTGGGCGCGCGGGTGTGGGCCGCGGACGGCAGCGGCCAGCGCGACCTGCACGCCGTCGCCGACAGCGGCGACCTGGACGGCCCGGTCGGCTGGGTGTTCGGCAACGAGGCCTGGGGACTGCCCGAGGAGACCGTCGCCCTGACCGACGGCGCGGTCAGCGTCCCGATCTACGGCGGGGCCGAAAGCCTGAATCTGGCCACCGCGGCCGCGGTCTGCCTCTACACCACCGCGCGGCAGCAGCGGCGTTCCTGAGCCGGGCCGGGCGGGTTCGGATCGGCCCAGCTCACGACGCGCGTAGTGACTGTGCGTAACGGAGTGGGTGCGTTCGCGGAACTCCCGCGCACGGGCCCGGCCGCCGGCGCCCGTGCGGATTCCGGGTACCGGGTTCGCCCGAAGTGCACGTGCATCGGCACCGCGTGCCTATAGGGTCGGGGCCTGGGGATCGCGGGAGGGTCCATGCGCGTCGCGCGTGGGGCCCGACGGGCTACCCGTGTCGCGGGTGCGACGCCGTGTCCTTCCTGTCCCACAAGGCAGGCTTGACGACATGGTGTGAGCACGCACCGTGTGCCGAGGCCCGCGATCCCCGTTCCCGGGCGACGGGCCGTCGCAGGGGGGCTTGTACGCTCGTCTGTCGTCGGGCGCCCGTTCCCGGGTCGCGAGGCGTACCAGGTGGAAGTGCAGGGTAGACAACCTGCGGTGGTGTCCACGGGTGTCGCGGATACGACCGGTCAGCGGTTCTCGGCCCAGGAGCCTGTGGTCGTGGACCTTCAAGGGGGGCGGGGAGAGGCGTGGGCAGCGGCCGGCAGGTGGACCACCCGGCGGAGGACTCGGGCAGCGGGACCGCTCACTCCCCGGACGACCCCGGGCACGGAGCCGGACCGGCCGTGGACGTCCCCGCCGAGAACGCTCCCGGGCCCCGTGCGAGCGACCGGGTCCCCGCGGCTCTGTGGGAGGTCGACGGCGGCTCGCCCGCCGGACCGGGCGGCACTCCGCTGCACGCCGACGACCTGCCCGACGGCGTCGTGGTGGCCGACTCCCGTGGTCGCGTCGTACTCTTCAACACCCAGGCCGCCCAGGTCCTGGGCATCCCCGCCGAGTCCGCCCTGGGCCGCGACTACCGCGCCGTCCTGCCCCTCGTGGGCGTCGACGGAAACGACTGGTGGCAGGCCAGCGACCCCTACGGCGGTGCGCGCGACCGCGTCCGCCAGGCCGAGCGCGCCCTCCTGCTGCCCGACGACCGCGAGGTGCTCGTCGCCGCGCGCTAGGTGCGCGCCCGTCCCGGGGGAGAGCTCGTCCGCCTGGTCGTCACCCTGCGGGACGCCTCCGCGCACGCCGAGCGCTCCCGCGCCGACCTGGTCTCCGAGGTCGCCCACGAACTGCGCTCACCCCTGACCAGCGTCAAGGGCTTCACCTCGACCCTGCTCGCCAAGTGGGAACGGCTCACCGACAAGCAGAAGCTGTTCATGCTGGAGACGGTCAACGCCGACGCCGACCGCGTCACCCGCCTCATCCACGACCTGCTCGACGTCTCCCGCATAGAGTCGGGCCGGTTGGAGGTGCGCCGTCAGGTGGTGGACCTGCCCGACGCCGTGCGCCGGGTCGTCGCCGGCCGCGTCGCCTCCGGCGAACCGGAGGAGCGCTTCCGGGTCGAGACCAGGGGGGAGCTGCCGCGCATGTGGCTCGACGCCGACAAGATCGAGCAGATCCTGTCCAACCTCGTGGAAAACGGGGTGCGGCACGGCGCTGGTACTGTCAGTGTGGTGATCGAGCCCTGCGAGGGAGGAACAGCGGTGTCGGTGCGCGACGAGGGCCAGGGCATAGCGCCCGAGACCATTCCGCGCGTCTTCCGCCAGTTCTGGCGCAGCAAGCGCCGGGGCGGGACCGGCCTCGGACTGTTCATCGTCAAGGGCCTCGTCGAGGCCCACGGCGGCACGATCACCGTCGGACGCGCCCCCAGCGGCGGCGCGGAGTTCCGATTTACCATGCCCGCCGGGGCACCCGAGTTCGTCTGAGGCACTCAGACCCTCCAGCCTCCCCGGTGGGCGCAACGGCGTGCCCCGGGCTCGGTGACACACGTCCTCGGCCGGGCCCGCCCGAAATCCGCCTGTGCTCTTCCTGTCGGCTTCGTCCGCCCCGCTGCGGACCGTGACTGCCGCCCGTCCCCCAAGCCGGGGACGTCGGCGGCGAGGCAACCAACCATGTCTGCACCGAACAATTCCTTCGACCCCGTCGAGGTGACCTCCCTGCACCCCGACGAGGTCGCCCGCATGCGCGAGGAGGCGCTGGCCGCCGTCGAGGCGGCCGCCGACCTCGCCGAACTCAAGGAGGTCCGGCTCGCGCACGCCTCGGACCGCTCCCCGCTGGCCCTGGCCAACCGTGAGATCGGCGCCCTCCCCCCCGCGGCCAAGGCCGACGCGGGCAAGCGCGTGGGCGGCGCCCGCCGCGACGTCGGCCAGGCGCTCAAGGCCCGCCAGGTCGTCCTGGAGGCCGAGCGCGACGAGCGCGTGCTCATCGAGGAGCGCGTCGACGTCACCCTGCCCTGGGACCGGGCGCCGCGCGGCTCCCGCCACCCGCTGACCACCGTCGCCGAGCGCGTGGCCGACATCTTCGTCGGCATGGGCTTCGAGATCGCCGAGGGCCCCGAGGTCGAGGCCGAGTGGTTCAACTTCGACGCCCTCAACTTCAAGCCCGACCACCCCGCCCGCACCATGCAGGACACCTTCTTCGTGCAGGGCCCGGACGGGGGCGAGTCCGGCCTGGTCATGCGCACGCACACCTCGCCGGTGCAGATCCGCGCCCTGCTCTCGCGGGAGCTGCCGGTGTACGTGGTCGCGCCCGGCAAGACCTTCCGCACCGACGAGCTCGACGCCACCCACAGCCCCGTCTTCCACCAGCTGGAGGGCCTGGTCGTGGACCGGGGCGTCACCCTGGCCCACCTGCGCGGAGCCATCGACGCCTACGTCGAGGGCGTGTTCGGCGAGGGATTGCGCACGCGCTTCCGCGCCTCCTACTTCCCCTTCACCGAGCCCTCCGCCGAGGTCGACATGGAGTGCTTCGTGTGCCGGGGCGCCTCCGTGGGCGACCCGGACGCGCCCTGCCGCACCTGCTCCAGCGAGGGCTGGATCGAGATCGGCGGCTGCGGCGTGGTCAACCCCCGCGTGCTCACCGCCGCGGGCGTGGACCCCGAGGTCTACACGGGCTGGGCCTTCGGCCTGGGAATCGAACGGACACTGATGTTCGCGCACGGGGTGCGCGACATGCACGACATGGTCGAGGGCGACATCCGCTTCACCTCGGCGTTCGGGAGTGAGAACTGATGCGCGTCCCCCTGAGCTGGCTGCGGGAGTACGTCGACCTTCCGGTCGGCACCACCGCCCGCGAACTCGCCGGCCGCCTCACGCTGGCGGGCCTGGAGGTCGAGACCGTCGACGAGCTCGGCTCCGACATCACCGGCCCCATCGTGTACGGCCGCGTGCTGGAGATCGAGGAGCTGACCGGGTTCAAGAAGCCCATCCGCTACTGCCGGGTGGACGTGGGCGGGGCCAACGGCACCGGAGAGCCGCAGGAGATCGTCTGCGGCGCCCGCAACTTCTCCGAGGGCGACCTGGTCGTGGTCTGCCTGCCCGGCGCCGAACTGCCCGGCGGCTTCCGGATCGGCGCCCGCAAGACCTACGGCCGGATGTCGGCGGGCATGATCTGCTCGGCCAGCGAGCTGGGCCTGTGGGAGGACCACAGCGGCATCATCGTGCTGCCCGAGGGCTTCGGCGCGGTGGGCGAGGACGCCATCGGGCCGCTCGGCCTGCGCGAGGACGTCCTGGACATCGCCGTCACGCCCGACCGCGGCTACGCGCTGTCCCTGCGCGGCGTGGCCCGCGACGCCGCCGCGCTGTACGGGGTGGACTTCCACGACCCGGCCGACGTCGCCGTCGCCGAGTCCGGCGGCGAGGGCCACCCCGCCGAGATCGACCCGGCCCTGTGCGACCGCTACGTCCTGCGCGGCGCCACCGGGTTCGACCCCGACGCGCCCAGCCCGCTGTGGATGAAGCGCCGCCTGCACCAGTGCGGCGTGCGCCCCATCTCCCTGGCCGTCGACGTCACCAACTACGTGATGCTCGAACTCGGCCAGCCGCTGCACGCCTGGGACCGCGCCCAGCTGCGGGGGGCCCTGCGGGTGCGCGCCGCCGAGGCGGGGGAGAAGCTGGAGACCCTGGACCACGTCCAGCGCTCCCTGGACACCGACGACATCGTCATCGCCGACGACAGCGGCCCGGTCAACATCGCCGGGGTCATGGGCGGCCTGACCACGGAGATCTCCCTGACCAGCACCGAGGTGCTGGTCGAGGCCGCGCACTTCGACGCCATGCACATCGCCCGCGCCTCGCGGCGCCACCAGCTGTCCTCGGAGTCCTCCCGCCGCTTCGAGCGGGGCGTGGACTCGGCCGTGCAGCTGGCCGCCGCCACACGCGCGGTCGAACTGCTCGCGGAGTTGGGCGGCGCCACCGTCGAGACCGCCTACACCCACCTGGACCGCACCGCCGCGCGCGAGCCGGTCACGGTACGGGCCTCCCACGCGGGCGCCGTCGCCGGGGTGGACTACCCCGAGGGCACCACGCAGCGCTGGCTGCGCGCCGTCGGCTGCGAGGTGGAGGCCGACGGGGACCTGCTGAGGGTCGTTCCGCCCAGCTGGCGACCCGACATCACCGACCCCAACGACCTCGCCGAGGAGGTCATCCGCTTCGAGGGTTACGAGAACATCCCCTCGATCCGCCCGCGCGCCTCGGGCCGCGGCCTGACCGCGAGCCAGCGTCTGCGCCGCGCGGTCGGCCGCGCCCTGGCCGGGACCGGCTTCCACGAGGTGCTGAACTACCCCTTCGTCGGTGAACGCGACCTCGACGGCCTCCAGTTGGCGGCCGACGACGACCGCCGCGACGCCCTGCGCCTGGCCAACCCGCTCAACGAGGGCGAGCCGCTGCTGCGCACCACGCTGCTGCCGGGGCTGTTCAAGGCGCTGGCCCGCAACACGGGCCGCGGGTTCACCGACGTGGCCCTGTACGAGACGGGCCTGGTCTACCGGCCCAGGCCCGGCGCCCCCCGCGCGCCCATGCTCGCGGTGGACCGCGGGCCCGACGCCGAGGAGCTGGCCCGGATCGAGGCGGCCCTGCCGGACCAGCCGCGCCGGGTGGGCGCGGTGATCTCCGGCCACGCCGAACGCGCCGGATGGTGGGGCCCGGGCCGGGAGGCCGGCTGGGCCGACGCGGTCCAGACCGCGCGCGACGTCGCCCGCGTGGCGGGGGTCGAGCTGGAGGTCGAGGCCGACCAGCACGCCCCGTGGCACCCGGGCCGCTGCGCCGCGCTGTACGTGCGCGTGGACGGGGAGCGCCTGCTCGTGGGCCACGCCGGAGAGCTGCACCCGCGCACCGTCCAGGCCTTCGGGCTGCCCGAGCGCACGGCCGCCGTGGAGGTCGAACTCGACCGGATCGAGCGGGCCCGCACCCCGGTCACCGCGCCGGAGATCTCCACGTACCCGGTGGCCACGCAGGACGTGGCCCTGGTCGTGGACTCCTCGGTGCCGGTCGGGCGGGTCAGCGCCGCGCTGGCCGAGGGCGCCGGTGAACTGCTGGAGAGCGTGCGCCTGTTCGACGTCTACACCGGCGACCAGGTCGGCGAGGGCAGCAAGTCGGTGGCCTTCGCCCTGCGCTTCCGGGCCGCCGACCGGACGCTGACGGCGGAGGAGGCCGGAGCGGCCCGCGACGCGGCCGTCGCCCTGGCGACCGAGCGCACGGGTGCCGTCCTGCGCGGCTGACGGGGAAGGCCTGTTCCGCGCGGTCGAGGCGCGGGTGTTTGGGTCAGGGCGGGGCCGGTCACTTCCCGAGTACGGGGTGGCCGGCCCCGCCCTCGTGTGTACGCGGGGCCGCGCGCCGCGTGTGGCGCGCGGGTCGCACACCGTCACGCCACGCCAGCCGTATCGGTGAAAGCTCCGGCGGCGGGCCCGGATTCCAGATTGTTTTTCGGCGAGTTTTTCCAGCCCAGCAAGGGTTTTGGCGCCGACCCCCGAGGGTAGCCGGCATGAAGTTTGTGTTTCGGGGCATGGATCTTCGTTTTGGCTCTTGCTGTGAGGCGGGTCGCACGCTTAGCCTGCAAGCACCTGCCACCAACGGGCGCCCGTGTGCAGGCTGGATCAACCTGAGTTTTCCACTGCGCTCTCGCGCATGACACGGCTCGGAGGTCGCCATATGACCGAAACGGTTGTCTCGTCCGCACTCACTCCCACGCAACAGCGGGAGCCCAGCCGCCTCTGGCACACCTTCTGCGATATGAACACGGTGGTCAGGGGTCCGGAGTTCATGGTGGCCCGCGCCGAGGGCGTGTGGCTCTGGGACAGCTCCGGGGACCGCTACCTGGACGGTACGGCCAGCCTCTGGTACTGCAACGTCGGCCACGGCCGTACCGAGATCGCGGACGCGGTCCACCGCCAGATCAGCACCCTGGACGCCTACACGGTCTACGGGGACTTCGCCAACGGGCCCGCCGTGGAACTGTGCGAACGCCTGGCCTCGCACGCCCCGGTGGCCGACCCGCGGGTGATCCTGACCTGCGGGGGAGGGGAGTCCATCGACACGGCCGCCAAGCTGGCGCGGCGGTACTGGGCGGTGACCGGCCAGCCCGGGCGCACCCACCTGATCAGCCGGACCGGCGGTTACCACGGTCTGCACGGGTTCGGCACGAGCATCTCGGGCATGGACCGGTTCCGCAGCGGCTACGGCAGGCTGGTCGAGGACACCTCCGTGGTGCCCCACGACTCGGCCGAGGCCCTGGAGGCGGAGATCCTCAGGGTCGGCCCCGAGCGGGTCGCGGCCTTCTTCGCCGAGCCGGTGGTCGGCGCGGGCGGGGTCTTCCTGCCGGAGGAGAACTACTTCGCCGAGGTGTCGCGGATCTGCCACAAGTACGGCGTGCTGTTCGTCGTGGACAGCGTCATCTGCGGTTTCGCCCGGCTGGGGAACTGGTTCGGCATCGAGCGCTTCGGTGTCGACCCGGACATGATCGTCTTCGCCAAGGGCGTCTCCAGCGGGTACCTGCCGCTGGGCGGCGTCGTGGTCAGCGGACGCGTGGCCGACCCCTTCTACAACGGCGAGGGCAACCCGTTCCTGCACGGAACCACCTACGCCGGGCACCCGACGGCGTGCGCGGCGGCGATGGCCAACCTGGACATCCTGGAGCGCGAGGACCTGTTCACGGTGTCGCTGGAGATCGAGCGCCAGCTGGACGGCGCCCTGCGCGGCCTGGCCGACCACCCGATGGTGGCCGAGGTCCGCTCGGGCCTGGGCGTCATGGGCGCGGTGGAACTCACCGAGGAGGCACTGAACGGGCGGGGGATCACCACCCAGGAGGTGTTCGCCGAGGCGCGGGCCCGCGGTGTGATCGTACGGCCGATCCCGACGGCGCTGCTCGTCTCGCCGCCGCTCATCATCACCTGGGAGCAGATCGACCACATGGTGTCCACCCTGTCGGCCGCGCTGGACGCGGTCGCGGCCCGGCACTGACCGCGGGGCCCCGCCGTGTCGTCGGCGGGGCCCCGTGGAGGAAACCTCGTTCCACGACCGCCCTCCTCCGACCCCTTCCCACAGCCGCCTTCCCGACCCGGTGCGCGACCCCGTGCGCCGGGTGTGACGTGTTCGGGACAAATCCACTGGGCGAAACGTTCCGCGTCGAGTAAAATTTACTGGGAAGATATTTCTTGTGGGTTGGATGCGCGTCGGCGTCCGCCCCGGGGAGGGACAGGGAGCGGACATGACCACAGAGCCGATGGAGGCCACGGGCGGCGCGAGCGGGGCGGGTGACGCGGGCGGCGCGACGAGCGACGACGACCTCATCACCGCATGGGGGCTGGTCCACGAGGCCATGAACGTCGTTCAGCCCAAGCTCCTGGGCGGCATCACCCCGGACGGCAAGGACATGGCCGGACCGTGGTTCGAGGTGCTCATACGCCTCCAGCGCACACCCGGCCACCGGCTGCCCATGAGCCGCCTGGCCCGTGAGGTCAGCCTGAGCACGGGCGGGTTCACCAAGCTCGCGGACCGCCTGGAGCGCGAGGGCTACCTGGAACGGGAGAACTGCGCCTCGGACCGCCGGGTCGTCTACGCCGTCCTCACCGACAGCGGCCTGGACTTCATCGGCCAGGCGCGCACCAGACACGTCGAGCGGCTGCGCGAACACGTCCTGGGCCCGCTCGGCGAGGACGGGGTGCGCCGGCTCGCCGCCATCGCGCGTACGCTCCGTGACAGCTCCTGCTGCTGACGGCGCGTTCGTGTCGGAACTCTGGGTAGCCGAATCCACGCCCCGCCGGTGCGCCACCGGACCCGAAGGCGGGGAGGACATCCCACCGGCCGCCGTTCCCGTGTAGGTTGGCGGAAGTTCGTGGGTCCCGCGGGGTGGACCGTGAGCGCACAGTTTTTCGGGGGGAAACATGGGTCTGTTCACCACTGCCGCGCAGATGAGAGCGATTCCACGGTCCTCGCGCTTCGCCAACGGAGGCGTCTCCTTCTGGTTCCGCGAGACCGGGCTCCCCGAGCGCCGCGCACCCCTGCCCGGCACCGCTGACTACGACGTCTGCGTGGTCGGAGCCGGGTACACGGGCCTGTGGACCGCCTACTACCTCAAGAAGGAGCAGCCGGACCTGCGCGTGGCGGTGGTCGAACGTGAGTTCGCCGGGTTCGGCGCCTCGGGCCGCAACGGAGGGTGGCTGTCCGCGGAGTTCGCGGGCTCCCGCGAGCGTTACGCGCAGTCACACGGCAAGGCCGCGATGGTCGCCCTGCAGCGGGCGATGATGGACACCGTCACCGAGGTGGTCTCGGTCGCCGAGGCCGAGGGCGTCGACGCCGACGTCGTCCGCGGCGGCATGCGCCTGGTGGCCACCAACGCCGCCCAGCGCCAGCGCCTGGCCGAGGACATCGAGTACCTCCAGGAGTGGGGCTACTGGCCCGACGACATCCACCTGCTCGACGGTGAGCACGAGCCCCGGCTGTCGGTGTCGGGGGCCGTCGCCTGCGCCTACTCGCCGCACGCCGCCCGCGTGCAGCCCGCCAAGCTGGTCACGGGGCTGGCCCGGGTGGTGGAGGACCTGGGCGTGGCCCTCTTCGAGGGCACCGAGGTGGAGGAGATCCGCCCCCGCCAGGGCGCGGCCCGCCCGGCGGTCGTCACCGGGCACGGCACCGTCTACGCCGACCACGTCGTGCGCGCCACCGAGGGCTTCACCTCCACCCTGCGCGGACAGCGCCGCGACTGGCAGCCGGTGAACTCCTCGATGATCGTCACCGAGCCCGTTCCCGCCGAACTCTGGGAGAAGATCGGCTGGGAGGGCCGGGAGCTGCTGGGCGACACCGCCCACTCCCACGTCTACGCCCAGCGCACGGCCGACGACCGCATCGCGATCGGCGGGCGCGGCGTCCCGCACCGCTTCGGCTCGGCCCAGGAGGAGGAGGGCGCCACCCAGCCGCAGGCCATCGCCGAACTGTGGCGGGCGCTCACCCGCATGTTCCCCGATGTGGCCGACGTGCCGGTCGAGCACGCCTGGTCCGGTGTGCTGGGGGTGCCGCGCGACTGGCGTCCCACCGTGCACCTGGACGCCGAGACCGGCCTGGGCTGGGCGGGCGGTTACGCGGGCAGCGGCGTGGCCGCCAGCAACCTGGCCGGGCGCACCCTGCGCGACCTGGTCCTGCGCCGCGAGACCGACCTGACCCGCCTGCCGTGGGTGGGCCACCGCGACCGCGGCTGGGAGCCCGAGCCCCTGCGCTGGGTGGGCACGCAGGTCATCCACGGGCTGTACCGGAGCGCCGACCGCCGCGAGTCGCGGACCGAGGACAGGGCGCACACCTCGCGTCTGGCCGGGATCGCCACCCGTATCTCGGGCCGCTGACGCGGGGAGCGGCGCGGGGAGGTCGTACGCCAGCCCCGGGGCCTTCCCGCCAGCCCGGGTTCCAGGGGGCGTGGTCGCTGTCACCGGGAGGTCCCGCGCCGACCGCGCTGGCTCCAGGCTCAGCCCGGCTTCTACGGGTGCCTGGCCGGGGCCGCCCGAAAAGGGGCACCCCCGGTGCGGACGGGGAATCCGTACGCACACGGGCGCGTGGTGACGGCCACCGGAGCGCTCTGCCCCGGCCCCGGGGGCATTCCCAGCACACCGATCGGTCGCCATGAGACCCCGCGCACAGTGGCGGGGGCCTCGGCGAATCTGGTTGCATACATTTGCATGTGAGTGCATGATAGTTCAGTCGAACTGATCAGGGGGCACCACCATGGGACACACAGCGGCCATCGCCGGAGCCAGCGGCTACGCGGGAGGCGAGCTGCTGCGCCTGCTCCTGGGACACCCCGAGATCTCCATCGGCGCGGTCACCGCAGGAGGCAACGCCGGGACCCCCCTCATCCAGCACCAGCCGCACCTGCTGCCGCTGGCCGACCGGATCCTGGCGCCCACCACCGTCGAGGAGCTGCGCGGCCACGACGTCGTCTACCTGGCCCTCCCGCACGGCCAGTCCGCCGACATCGCCCAGCAGCTCGGAGACGACACCCTCGTGGTCGACTGCGGCGCCGACTTCCGCCTCAACGACGCCGCCGCCTGGGAACGCTTCTACGGCACCCCGCACGCCGGGACCTGGCCCTATGGTCTCCCCGAACTCCCCGGACAGCGCGAGCGACTCGCCGGCGCCCGCCGCGTCGCCGTCCCCGGCTGCCACGTCACCGTCGCCACACTGGCCCTCTTCCCGGGACTGGCCGAACAGCTCGTCGAGCCCGACCTGACCGTCGTCGCCGTCACGGGCACCTCCGGCGCGGGCAAGGCGCCCAAGCCCAACCTCGTCGGCAGCGAGGTCATGGGCGCGCTCAGCCCCTACGGGGTCGGCGGCACCCACCGGCACAACCCCGAGATCATCCAGAACCTCACCGCGGTCACCGGCGAACCGGTCAGGCTCTCCTTCACCCCGGTCCTGGCCCCGCTGCCCCGCGGCATCCTGGCCACCTGCACCGCGCCCCTGAAGGAGGGCGCCACCGCCGAGCGGGTCCGCGCGGCCTACCAGACCGCCTACGCCGACGAGCCCTTCGTCCACCTGCTCCCCGAGGGCACCTGGCCCAGCACCGCCATGACGCTCGCTGCCAACACCACCCTCGTGCAGGTCACCGTCGACCCCGACGCGGGCCGCATGGTCGCCGTCGCCGCCCTGGACAACCTCACCAAGGGCACCGCGGGCGGCGCCGTCCAGAGCACCAACCTCGCCCTCGGCCTGCCCGAGGACACCGGCCTCCCGCTCGCGGCGGTCGCCCCGTGAGCGTCACCGCGCCCCGGGGCTTCCGGGCGGCCGGGGTCGCCGCCGGGCTCAGGGACGGCGGCGCCCGGGACGTCGCCGTGGTCGTCAACGACGGCCCCTCCCGTGCCGCCGGAGCCGTCTTCACCGCCGCCGAGGACAGGGCCGCCCCCGTCCTGTGGTCCCAGCAGGTCCTCCTCGGCGAGCGCGTGCGAGCCGCCGTCATCGACTCCGGCGGGGGCGACGCGGGCTTCCAGGAGGTCCACGCCGCCGCCGAGCACACCGCGGACCTGCTCGACGACTCCGCCGCCGAGGTCGTGCTCTGCTCGGCCGGACCCGTGGGCGGGCGCACCGGTCCCGACGCCCTGCTCCGGGGCGTCACGGCCGCCCTGGCCCAGGCCTCGCGCGGCGGCGGGCTGGACGCCGCGGACGCGATCCGCACCACCGACACCGTCGCCAAGATCGCCTTCCGGCGCGGCGACGGCTACACCGTCGGCGCCATGGCCAAGGGCCCGGACGCCTCCCTGTCCACCGCGCTGTGCGTGCTCACCACCGACGCCGACGTCACCGCCGACCAGTGCCGGCGCCTGCTCGCCGACGCCGTCGCGGCCTCCCTCGGCCCCCTGACCGCCGCCAACGACACCGTGCTGCTCATGGCCAGCGGAGCCAGCGGCACGTCCCCCCGCGAGGACGACCTCGCCGCACTGCTCACCGAGGTGCTGGCCGAGCTGGCCACCCAGCTGCGCGCCGACACCCCCGCCACCGACCACGACCGGGCCCAGAACTCATGATCGCGCGCTCACCCCACACCACCGACGACCCGGCCAGGGCCCACGCCCTGGACAAGGCGGCCCACCTCATCGAGGCGCTGCCCTGGCTCTCCCGCTTCCACGGCCGCACCGTCGTGGTCAAGTACGGCGGCAACGCCATGATCAGCGAGGAACTGCGGGCCCGCTTCGCCGAGTCCGTCGTCTTCCTGCGCTACGCGGGCCTGCGCCCCGTCGTCGTGCACGGCGGCGGACCCCAGATCAGCGCCCAGCTCGAACGCGCCGGAGTGGAGTCCACCTTCACCGCCGGGCTGCGCGTGACCACCGACGAGGCCATGGACATCGTCCGCATGGTCCTCACCGGCCAGGTCAACCGCGAGATCGTCGGCCTGGTCAACCAGCACGGCCCCTTCGCCGTCGGCATGTCCGGCGAGGACGCCAACCTGCTGTCCGCCGTGCGCAAGACCGTCGAGGTGGACGGAGAGACCGTCGACATCGGCCGCGTCGGCGAGATCACCGGGGTCGACCCCGGAGCCGTCGCCGCGCTTCTGGACGACGGCCGCATCCCCGTGGTCTCCAGCGTCGCCCGCGCCGACGACGGCGGCGTCTACAACGTCAACGCCGACACCGCCGCCTCCGCCCTCGCGGTGGCCCTGGGCGCCAGCAAGCTCATCGTGCTCACCGACGTCGAGGGCCTGTTCTCCGACTACCCCAGCAACACCGAGCTGATCAGTCGTCTGAACGCCGACGAACTGCGCGCGCTGCTGCCCTCCCTGTCCTCGGGGATGCTCCCCAAGATGGAGGCCTGCCTGAACGCCGTGGAGGGCGGCGTCCCCCAGGCCCACATCATCGACGGCCGCGTGCCCCACTCCCTGCTCCTGGAGGTCTTCACCGACCAGGGCGTGGGCACCATGGTCGCCGACGAGGAACTGGAGGCCGCCCTGCTCGCGGGCAACGACCACGCTCCGCGCCCCTGGCGCGACAACCACACCACCGTCACCAACGCAGGAGGCGCACAGTGACCAACGGTTCCCACCTGCGCGAGCGCTTCGCCGCCTCGCTCATGCCCACCTACGGCGTCCCGCCCATCGCCCTCACCCTCGGGCGCGGCTGCGAGGTCTACGACGCCGACGGCCGCCAGTACCTCGACCTCATCGCCGGGATCGCCGTCTCCAGCCTCGGACACGGGCACCCCGCACTGGTCAAGGCGGTCGCCCACCAGGCGGCCACGCTCGCCCACACCAGCAACCTGTTCGTCCACGAACGCGAGGTCCAACTCGCCGAGCGCCTGATCGGCCTCGTGGGCGGCGACGCCAAGGTCTTCTTCACCAACTCCGGCACCGAGGCCAACGAGGCCGCGCTCAAGCTGGTCAAGCGCGCCGCCGGGCCCGGCCGCCACTACTTCGTCGCCGCGTCCCACGGCTTCCACGGCCGCACCTCCGGCGCCCTCGCCCTCACCGGCAAGGAGGCCATCCGCGAGCCCTTCGGCCCCTTCGGCATGGACGTGCGCTTCGTGCCCCACGGCGACCTGGACGCCCTCGCCGACGCCGTCGACGAGCACTGCGTCGCGGTGTTCACCGAACCCACCCAGGGCGAGGCCGGGGTCGTCCCCGCCCCCGAGGGGTACCTCGCCGGGGTCCGGCGGATCTGCGACGACACCGGCGCCGCCTTCGTCCTCGACGAGATCCAGAGCGGCATCGGCCGCACCGGCCTCTGGTTCGCCCACCAGGCCGAGGACGTGCGCCCCGACGTGCTCACCCTCGCCAAGGGCCTGGGCGGCGGCCTGCCCATCGGCGCCTGCGTCGGCTTCGGCCGCTACGCCGACGCCTTCGCCAAGGGCGACCACGGCTCCACCTTCGGCGGCAACCCGGTGGCCTGCGCGGCGGCCCTCGCCGTCCTCGACACCATCGAGAGCGAGAACCTGCTCGCCCACACCGCGGTCATGGGCGACCTGCTCGCCGAGCAGCTCGACACCATCGACCACCCCCTGCTGGCCGGACAGCGCGGCAGCGGACTGTGGCGGGCCCTGGAGCTCACCGCGCCGCACGCCGCCCACGTGCAGGAACAGGCGGCCGTCCGCGGCTTCCTCGTCAACGCCGTGGCGCCGCACGCGATCCGGATCGCCCCGCCCCTGGTCATCACACCCGAACAGATCGGCCTGTTCATCGAGGCGCTGCCCACCATCCTGGACGCAGCCGAGGCCGCAGCGACGAAGGAGCAGCAGTAGCCGTGACCCGCCACTTCCTGCGCGACGACGACCTGACCCCGGACGAACAGGCCCGGGTCCTCGACCTCGCCGACGACATGAAGAAGGACCGCTTCGGCCACCGGCCGCTCGCCGGTCCGCGCACCGTCGCCCTGCTCTTCGACAAGCCCTCCACCCGAACCCGGCTGTCCTTCGCCGTGGGCGTGGCCGACCTGGGCGGCAGCGCCCTGGTCCTGGACACCGCGAGCACCCAGATGGGCCGCGGCGAGCCCCTGGAGGACACCGCCCGCGTCCTGGAACGCCAGGTCGCCGCCGTCGTGTGGCGCACCTTCGCCCAGAGCGACCTGGAGACCCTGGCCGCCCACATCTCCGTCCCGGTGGTCAACTCCCTCACCGACGAGTTCCACCCCTGCCAGATCCTGGCCGACCTGCAGACCGTCCGCGAGCACAAGGGCGACCTGGCCGGGCTCACCCTCGCCTACCTGGGCGACGGCGCCAACAACATGGCCCACTCCTACCTGCTCGGCGGCGCCACCGCCGGACTCCACGTGCGCGTCGGCGCGCCCGAGGGGCACCAGCCCGACCCCGCGGTGGTCGCGCGCGCCGCCGAGATCGCCGCCACCACCGGCGGGTCGGTCACGGTCACCGCCGACGCCCGCGAGGCCGCCCGGGGGGCCGACGTCCTGGCCACCGACACCTGGGTGTCCATGGGCCAGGAGGACGAGGCCGCCGACCGCGAGGCGCCCTTCCGCCCCTACGCGATCGACGCCGACCTGCTCGCCACCGCCCACCCCGAGGCGATCGTCCTGCACTGCCTGCCCGCCTACCGCGGCAAGGAGGTCTCCGCCGAGGTCATCGACGGGCCGCAGAGCGTGGTCTGGGACGAGGCCGAGAACCGCCGCCACGCCCAGAAGGCCCTGCTCGCCTTCCTGCTGGAGGCCAGCGACAACCCCGGGGCCGTCCGCCCATGACGGCGGAGAACGGCGGCACGGCGCCGATGACCAAGGCGGCCAGACACGCCAGGATCACCGACGTCCTCACCCGGGAGGACGTCAGGTCCCAGGGCGAGCTGGCCAGGCGCCTGTCCGAGGCGGGCGTCCAGGTCACCCAGGCCACCCTCTCCCGGGACCTGGACGAACTGGGTGCCGTCAAGCTCCGCACCGCCGACGGCCACCTGGTCTACGTGCTGCCGGGGGAGGGGGGCGAACGCCTCCAGCGCACCCGCCCCGACAGCCTGGGCCTGGAACAGGTCTCCGGCGCGCGCCTGACCCGGCTCGCCGAGGACCTGCTGGTCTCGGCCGAGGCCTCCGCCAACATGGTCATCGTCCGCACCCCGCCCGGCGCGGCCCAGTACCTGGCCTCGGCCATCGACCACACCGACTTCCACGCCATCCTGGGCACCATCGCGGGGGACGACACCATCCTGGTCATCTCCCGCGACCCCCAGGGCGGCGAGGACCTGGCCGCCGCCCTCCTGCGACTGGCCGACCGCAGACCGTAACCTCGTACGAGGACGTCCCGGACCCCCGCCGGGACCGCCGGGCCCGCGACCGGCGCCCGCGCACGTAGCACCCGAGCGGACGCGGGGCCCCGGCCCCGCACCGCCGCACCACACGTCAAGGAGAGACCACCATGGCCGACCAGCCCGAGGCGCTGCGCCTGTGGGGAGGCCGTTTCGAGGGCGGCCCCGACCAGGCCCTGGCGCGCCTGTCGCTGAGCACCCACTTCGACTGGCGCCTGGCCCGCCACGACATCGCCGGTTCGCGCGCCCACGCCCGCGCCCTGCACCGGGCGGGCCTGCTCACCGCCGACGAGCTGGACCGCATGATCGAGGGCCTGGACCGGCTGGAGGCCGACGTGGCCTCCGGGGCGTTCACCCCCGTCCTGGAGGACGAGGACGTGCACACCGCCCTGGAGCGCGGCTTCATCGAGCGGGTCGGCACCGAACTGGGCGGGCGGCTGCGCGCCGGCCGCTCCCGCAACGACCAGATCGCCACCCTCGTGCGCATGTACCTGCGCGAGGAGGCCCGGCAGATCGCCGACCAGATCCTGGACCTGGTGCGGGCCCTGGCCGACCAGGCCGCGGCCCACCCGGACGCCGCCATGCCCGGCCGCACCCACCTCCAGCACGCCCAGCCCGTGCTGCTCGCCCACCAGCTCATGGCGCACGCCTGGCCCTTGGTGCGCGACGTCGAGCGGCTGCGCGACTGGGACCGCCGCGCCGCGGTGTCCGCCTACGGCTCCGGCGCGCTGGCCGGGTCCTCCCTGGGACTGGACCCCCGCGCGGTCGCCGCCGAGCTGGGCTTCCCCGACTCGGTGGACAACTCCATCGACGGCACCGCCGCCCGCGACGTCGTCGCCGAGTTCGCCTTCGTCACCGCCATGATCGGCGTGGACCTGTCCCGGCTCTCGGAGGAGGTCATCCTGTGGGCGACGAAGGAGTTCTCCTTCGTCACACTCGACGACGCCTTCTCCACCGGCTCCTCGATCATGCCCCAGAAGAAGAACCCCGACGTCGCCGAACTCGCCCGCGGCAAGGCCGGGCGCCTCGTCGGCGACCTCACCGGGCTGCTCACCACCCTCAAGGGGCTCCCGCTGGCCTACAACCGGGACCTGCAGGAGGACAAGGAACCGGTCTTCGACGCGGTGGACACCCTCCACCTGCTGCTGCCCGCGATGACCGGCATGGTCGCCACCCTCACCTTCCACACCGACCGGATGGCCGAACTCGCCCCGCAGGGCTTCTCCCTGGCCACCGACATCGCCGAGTGGCTGGTGCGCGAGCGCGTGCCCTTCCGGGAGGCGCACGAGATCGCGGGCGCCTGCGTGCGCGTGTGCGAGGAGCGCGGCATCGACCTGCCCGACCTCGGCGACGACGACCTCGCCGCCGTCTCAGAGCACCTGACCCCGGCCGTGCGCGAGGTCCTCAGCGTGTCCGGCTCGCTGGCCTCGCGCTCCGACAAGGGCGGCACCGCCCCCGTGCGCGTGGCCGAGCAGCTGGAGAAGCTGCGCTCGGTCGTCGAGGAGCACCGCAAGGCCTTCACCGCCTGAGCCCCGCCGAAGCCGTGTACGGGCGCGCCGACCCCCCGGGGCCGGCGCGCCCGTACGCGTTCGCGGGGCCCCCTCCGGCGACCGCGTCCACGGTCCCCGTGCCCACGTCACACCCATTTTGGAATTCGCCCGGCACCCGCCGTGAGAGTGCGGTAGCGTCCTGAGTCTGCGGGCACCAGGCGTGGTCTGCCCTGTGCGAACCGTGACGAACCCCTCGGTGCACGGCACTTCCGGCGCATCCGCGCGTCGTGCGGTGCGACCCACGTCCGGCAGGCGCCCGCGACCAGTCCGTGGGAGGAACGCAATGGGGAACACGGGAGGCACCGGCCGCAGCGCCATCAGGGCTCAGATCAACAGGATCGTACTGATCCCCAGCATCACCTTCCTGGCGCTGTTCGTCGTCCTCAGCACGGCCACGCTCGTCCAGGCCGTGTCGCTGCGCTCCTCGGTCGGCGACGGCCGCGCCGGGATCCGGCTCGCCGCGGCGCTCACCCTTCTCCAGGAGGAGCGCCGCCTGAGCGCCGCCTACCTCGCCGACCCCGCCGAGGACGGCCGCGCCGCCCTGTCCGACGCGGCCTCGCGCACCGACGAGGCACTCGTCCCCGTCCACGACCTGCGCGGCACCATCGGCGACCGGGACGACCCGGCCACCGAACCCCTCGCCGAGGACTTCTTCACCTCCCTGACCGAGGCCACGGAACTGCGCGCCCAGAACCTCGCCGAGCCCGGTCCACCCGAGGAAGCCCTCACCGCCTACACCACCGCGATCGGACAGGGCATCCGCCTCTACGCCGGCACCGCCCGCTCCCTCGACAACGGGCCCGCCACCGCCGAGGCCGCCGCCGTCACCGACCTGATGTGGGCCCAGGAGAGCTTCAGCCGGGCCGACGCCCTCATCGCGGCCGTGCTCGCCGAGGACTCCCTCGACCGCTTCCAGCAGGCACAGGTCGTCGCGCTCACCGCGGACGCCCGCCACCGCGTCGACATGGCCCCTCCCGGTCCCGCCGCAGACGACGGCGAGCCCCCCGCCCTGACCGCACTCGCCGAGAGCCGCCCCTGGCAGGACGCCCTGGCCATCGCGGACACCCTCGCCACCCACGAGGCCCCGGTCATCGTGGACGTCCTCAGCGGCGAACAGACCCGGGACCCGACGCCGCCCGAGGGGCTCGGGGGCTGGCGCGAGGCCGCCGACCAGGTCAACGCCGAACTGGCCGACATCACCGCCACGCGCGCCGCCTCCGTCGTCACCGCCACCGAGCAGGCCAGTTCCTGGATGCTCACCCTCGCGCTGGGCGGCAGCATCACCTCCCTGTTCGCGGGCACCCTCGCCTACGGTGTGGCCGCCCGCTCCGCCGGACGCCTCACCCACCGGCTCGCCCAGCTGCGCGCCGACACCCTGGGCAGCGCGCGCAGCGACCTGCCCCGTATCGTGCGCCGCCTGGAGTCGGGGGAGCAGGTCGACCTCGACACCGAGATGAAGCAGCTCGACCACGGCGACGACGAGGTCGGCCAGGTCGCCGACGCCTTCAACATCGCCCAGCGCACCGCCGTCGCCGCCGCCGTCAAACAGGCCGACATCCGCGCGGGCGTCAACCGGGTCTTCCTCGGCATCGCCCACCGCCACCAGTCCCTCCTCCAGCGCCAGCTCCAGCTGCTGGACCGCGTCGAGCGCGAGGAGGAGGACCCCGACCTGCTGGAGAGCCTCTTCCAGCTCGACCACCTGGCCACCCGGGGCCGCCGCCACGCCGAGAACCTCATCATCCTGGGCGGCGCCCAGCCCGGCCGCCGCTGGCGCCACCCCGTCCCGCTCGTGGACATCCTGCGCGGCGCGATCTCCGAGACCGAGGAGTACACCAGGGTCCGACTGACCTCCGTCCCCGACCTGTCGCTGTCCGGCGCCGCGGTGGCCGACGTCATCCACATGCTCGCCGAGCTGGTCGAGAACGCCACCGCCTACTCGCCGCCGCACACCCAGGTCACCATCGCCACCGAGTCCGTGCCCAAGGGCGTGGCCGTGGAGATCGAGGACCGGGGCCTGGGCATGACCGAGGAGGTCCTGACCAGCTCCAACCGCACCCTCAGCGAGGCGCCCGAGTTCGACGTCATGACCTCCGGCGGGGACTCGCGCCTGGGCCTGTTCGTCGTCGCCCGCCTCGCCGCCAAACACGACATCCGGGTGCAGCTGCGGCACTCGCCCTACGGCGGGACCCGGGCCGTGGTGCTCATCCCCGGCGCCCTGGTCGCCTCCTCGTCCAGCGCCCCGGAACGGCCCCGCGCGGCCATCCGCCAGGGCGCCCACTCGGTACTGCGTGAGCCGTCGGCGCAGCACGGTGACGCGCTCACCACGCAGGACGCCCCCCACCGGAGCCGGCCGCTCCTGCGTCCGGTCCCCCGCGACGGCGACGGCGCACGCCCGGCCCGGGGCACGCCCCTGCTGCGCCGGGTACCGGCGCCCGTGCCCGACTCCGAGACCGCGGACGCCGCTCCCGGGACCGAACCCGGGTCCGGCCGGGTCGGCGCCGCACCCGGTCGCCCCGGACTTCCCCGGCGCAGGCGCCAGGCCAGCCTCGCCCCCCAGCTCAGAGCCGCGGACCCGCCGGAGTGGGACGACGCCGACCCCCCGGGCTCCTCACGGCGCACCCCCGAACAGGCGCGGCAGATGATGGACGCCTTCAGCGCCGGTACCCGGCGCGGCCGGGCCGCGGACATCGGGGTCGACGCCGACGGACGTGAACACAGCAGTGACGGTCAGGTCGGTGCGAGCGCCGACGATCACACGGGAGAAAGCGACTGACATGGTGGGCAAGAGCAAGGCCGCTGACAATCTGGACTGGCTCCTGGACGACCTGGTCGACCGCGTCGTCGGCGCCGAGAACGCGATCGTGCTGTCGGCCGACGGACTGCTGCTCGGAGGCTCGCGGGGGCTGGCCCCCGAGGACGCCGAGCACCTGTCGGCCCTGGCGTCGGCGTTCCAGAGCCTGGCGCGCGGGACGGGCCGACACTTCGGCGGCGGCGACGTCCGCCAGACCGTGGTGGAGATGGAGCACTCCTACCTCTTCGTCACCGCCGCGGGCGCCGGAGCGTGCCTGGCGGTGCTGGCCACCGAGGACGCCGACGTCGGGCTGGTCGCCTACGAGATGAACCTGCGGGTCAAGCGGGTGGGCCAGTTCCTCACCGCCGCGCCGCGCCGGCCGGACCACCTCACCGTCACCGGGAGCGCCGGTTCATGAGCACGTCCGGAGAGCGGCGCGGAGCGCCGCCGGCCGTGCCCTCGGCCCCGGACGAGGCGGCGCAGCCGCTGTCCGGCCGCCGGGCACTGGCCTGGTACAGGGGACGGGGGCACCCGACGTCGGAGGGACCCTCGGCGGGCGTCGTGCTCGGTGACGCCCCCTCGGGACAGCTCGTGCGCCCGTACACCATGACCGGGGGCCGCACCCGGCCCCGCACCGGTCCGAGTCTGGACCTGGTCACCATCGTCGTCGCCGCCGCGGACCGCGGGGACCGGGAGGGAGAGCCCGAACAGCAGGCCATCCTGAGCCTGTGCCGCAGACCCATATCGGTGGCCGAGATCTCCGCCCGGCTCGACATCCCCCTGACCGTCGTCAGGGTGCTCCTGGGAGACCTCCTCGCCGACGGCGACGTGCGCACCCGGGCGCCCATGACCCAGCTTCCCGAGAAGAAAGTACTTCAGGCGGTACTCGATGGCATCCGCAGACTCTGACACCAGGCCGCAGGAAGCGATCCCCCAGGCGGTGAAGATCATCGTCGCGGGGGGATTCGGCGCGGGCAAGACCACACTGGTCGGCTCCGTCAGTGAGATCACCCCGCTCAGCACGGAGGAGGTGATGACCGAGGCCAGCTACGGCGTGGACGACCTCGGGGGAGTGGAGGACAAGACCACCACCACGGTCGCCCTGGACTTCGGCCGCATCACCATCAACCCCGACATCGTCCTGTACCTGTTCGGCACCCCCGGACAGGACAGGTTCTGGTTCATGTGGAACGAGCTCTCCCAGGGGGCGCTGGGCGCGGTCGTCCTGGCCGACACCCGCCGCCTGAACACCTGTTTCCACGCCGTGGACTTCTTCGAGCGCCGCGGGTTGCCCTTCGTGGTCGCGGTGAACCGCTTCGAGGGCTCCACCGTCTACCGCCACGAGGAGGTCCGCGAGGCGCTGGACATCTCCGCCGAGGTGCCGGTCATCATGGCCGACGCCCGCGAGCGCGAGTCCTGCAAGGAGGTGCTGGTGGAGCTGGTCACCCACGTGATCCAGGGCCGGAGCCCCGTCATGAGCGGGTGACACGTGCGGGTTGCCGACCCGGACAATCCCTGCGGATTCGATCCGGTATACGTTCGGAGGACACGCCCATGCAACAAGGTGCCGAACGCTACAATGTCGCGGCAGTGACCACCGGCCCCACCGGGCACCCCATCCGCCTCTCATCTGAATCCTGGTATGCGAAACTCTGACCGACTTCCCCCACGCGAACTGCCCAAGCGGCGCTCCGGCCGCCACCGCAACCCGCTGTCCTTCGACAACTGGTTCGGCACCCCCGCCCTGATCATGGCGGTCCCGGGCACGGCCGACCGGGCCAGGGGCGCCGACGGTGAGTCGATCGGTGCCCGGATGGCCGACCTCGTGCGCGCCTACCGCCCCGAGGTCACCATCCGCTACGGCCACACCGAGGGCGACGAACAGAGCCTCACCGAGGCCCTCACCGATCTCAAGGACGACCAGGGCAGCCCCCTGTCCGCCGTCGTCGTCCCGCTGGTCACCGCACCGCACGCGGGCACGTCCGCGGCGATCGAGGAGGCCGTCGCCCGGACCGGCGCCGAAGCGCGCGTCACCGAGGGCCTGGGGCCGCACCCCATGCTCGCCGAGGTGCTGCACCTGCGGCTGGCCGAGTCCGGATACGTGCGCGCGGACCGCATGCGCCTGATCAGCGTCGTCGCCCGTGACACCACCATGGCGGACGGCATCATCGTCGGAGCCGTGGGCGGCGAGGCCGCGGCCGGGGCCGCGGGGGTGAGCGCCGTGCTGCTCGCCGCGCGCCTGGGCCTGACCGTGCTGCCCGCCGACCTGGAGAACGAGGCCGCGGTCGAGCAGGTCGTGGGCCAGCTGCGCCAGGGCGGCTGCAGGCGTCCGGTGATCGCGCCCAGCGCCCTGGGACCGGAGCTGCCCCGCGAGGAGCTGGAGGCGCTCGCCGCGCGCTTCGGCGCCAGACTCGGCGCGCCCCTGGGCGCGGACAGCCTGCTGGGCAAGATCGCCGCCCTGCGCTACGCCGAGGTCCTCAACTCCCTTGGCGTGGAGCAGCCGCCCACGGTCGAGGAGCTGCCCGCCCCGGTGGGCTCCCGGCACCGCCCGGAGTCCTGACGGCGCGCGGCCGCGATGAGCGCAGCCTTCCCCGACAGCGCCCCGAGGGCGCGACACGCCGTACCCCGGCACACGAGGGTGTGCCTCCCGGGGGCCGTCCGCACAGCGGGCGGCCCCCGTCGCGTGCGCCCGGCGTCCGGACCTGCGGTTTCTCGTCCCGAGAGCGGCCTTTAACACATCCGGGGGAGAGAGCCGCGCCAAGAAAAGACAACTGATAGTGATCGTTTGACAGCATAAAGCAAGGATTCTTCGATAGCCTCGGCTTGACCGACCGAAAGCCGCCGGGGCGCCCTCTCGCCGCCCGGCAACCGCACAGGCCGGAGGGGGCCATGCGCAGAACCCGCGACAACGCGCCCACGATCCGGAGACAGCTCACCCGCATCGTGCTGATCCCGAGCCTGTGCTTCCTCGCGCTCTGGCTCGTCGTGGCCGCCATCGGCACCATCCGCGCCGTCCAGTTCATGGGAGCCGTCGTCCAGGCGCGCGAGGGAACACAGGTCTTCTCCGCCGCGGCCGACGAGGTGCGGGCCGAACGCCGCCTCTCCCTGGTCCACCTGGGCCGATTCGAGAGCACCGGAACCCGCGACGACGAGGTCGGCGCCGCCCTCGACGAGCAGCGCGAGGCCACCGACACCGCCATGGCCGAGGCCGTCGCGTTCGCCGAGCGACTGCGCGGAACCCGCGACGACGAGGTCGAACGCAGCGCGACCGACCTGGTGGACAGCGCCGGGATCCTCGACGAGGTCCGCGCGGACGTGGACGCGCACGACCTCGGGCAGGAGGGGACCATCCTGCGCTACGGCGAGGTCCTGGCGGGCACCACCGGCGCCATCACCGCGCTCGTGCACACCACCGACGGCGGGGAGAACCTCACCGACGCCGTCCTGACCAGCGAGCTCATGGGCGCGTCCTCCGCCTACTCCACCGCCGACGCGCTGCTCGCGGGAGCCATCGCCCGGGGCGAGATGAGCTACGAGGAGACGGCGCACTTCACCTACCTCACCGCCGCCTACCGCGACACCCTGGAGCCGGCCAGCGCCGCGATGCACCCGAGCGTGGCCGCGCGCTACGAGGAGCTGGTGTCCCTGCCCGCCTGGTCCCGGGCGGAGGAGCTGAGCCGTCGGGTGGTCACCCGCCAGCCGCTCGCCGAACCGGACGAACCCGGGCAGGGGACCACGGGCTCGGACTGGAACGCCGACGTCGGCATCAGGGCGCAGTCGTGGGACGACTCCTCCGCAGAGGCCGCCCTGGCGCTACAGGACCTGGCCGGGCTCCAGGCCCGGCGCACTATCGACCTGGCCTGGAGCGCCGCACTGCTGCGCGTCTTCCTGGGCGTGGCGGCGGCCGCGCTCACCCTGGCGGGCGGCGCGGTGGCCATCGCCGTGGTCGGCCGCTCCTCGCGCCGCCTCACCGATCGCCTGACCCACCTGCGCGAACAGATCCTGGACCGCGACGGCGACCTGCCCGACATCGTCGACCGCGCCCAGCGCGGCGAGAAGGTCGACGTCCAGGAGGAGCTGCCGCCGCTGGACGACTGGGGGGACGACGAGATCGGCCAGGTCGCCGAGGCCTTCGACGCCGCCCAGCTCACCGCCGTGGAGTCGGCCGTGCTCCAGGCCGAGATCCGCCGGGGGGCCAACCGCGCCTTCCTGGGCATCGCCTTCCGCAACCAGGCCCTGGTCCAGCGCCAGCTCCGCCTGCTCGACGAGATCGAGTACCACGAACAGGACCCCGAGGCGCTGCGCCGCCTGTTCCGCCTGGACCACCTGGCCACCCGCGCGCGCCGCTACTCCGACAACCTCATCATCCTCGGCGGGGGGCAGTCGGCCCGCCGCTGGCGCCAGCCCCGCCCGCTCGTGGACGTGCTGCGCGCCGCCATCGCCGAGACCGAGGACTTCGAACGCGTCCGCCTGACCTCGGCGCCCCGCGTGCTCATGCACGGGCAGGTGGTCGCCGACGTGGTGCACCTGCTCGCCGAGCTGGTCGAGAACGCCACGCAGTTCTCCCCGGCGGGAACGCCCGTGGACGTCGGCTGCACCCCGGCCGCGGAGGGGCTGGTGGTGGAGATCGAGGACCGGGGCCTGGGCATGTCCGAGCGCGGCTACGCGGAGGCCGAGCGCACGCTCACCCAGCCCCCCGAGTTCGACGTCATGGCCCTGCCCGAGGACCCCCGGCTGGGCCTGTTCGTGGTGTCCCGCCTGGCGGGGCGGCACGGGGTCCGTGTCTGGCTGCGGCCCTCTCCCTACGGGGGCACCCGGGCGACCGTGCTCATCCCCGCCTCGCTGCTGGAGCCGGTCGACAACCTCGTGACGGTCGCGGGCACGCCCACGGGCCGCCCGGCGGCGAACGGACGGGAGGCCCGCGTTCCGGCCGGGTGGGGGGCGCCTCCCGCGAGGGCCGCCCTCACCACGCGCGGCCACGGCGCGGACGGCACCGTCCACGGCCGGACCGGCCCGCAGGCGCCCGTCACACCTTCGGGGCAGACAGGTCCGCAGCTCTTCGCGCCGGGGCCGGACCGAACCGGTCCGCAGGTTCCCGTGCCACCTCTCGGCCAGAGCGGCCCCCAGCCCTCGGTACCGCGATCGGACCGGGCCGAACCACGGGTTCCTGTGCCGCCTTCCGGGCAGAGCGGTCCACAGCCCCTGGCACAGCGGTACCGGACCGGTCCGCAGGTTCCCGTGCCGCCTCTCGGCCAGAGCGGCCCCCAGCCCTCGGTACCGCGATCGGACCGGGCCGAACCACGGGTTCCTGTGCCGCCTTCCGGGCAGAGCGGTCCACAGCCCCTGGCACAGCGGTACCGGACCGGTCCGCAGGTTCCCGTGCCGCCTCTCGGCCAGAGCGGCCCCCAGCCCTCGGTGCCACGGGCGGACCGGGCCGAACCACGGGTCCCCGTGCACGCGGGCCAGACAGGTCCGCAGCCCTCCGCGGTCTCCGCCGGGCAGACCGGCCCGCAGGTCCCCGTGCCGCCTTCCGGACAGACCGGACCGCAGCCCTTCTCCCCGCAGCCGGACCGGCCCGGCCCGCACGGCGTCGTCCTCGCGCACACCGGACCGCAGAGGTCCGTTCCCGCCTCCGGCGGTCCCGGCGGCACCGCTCCGCCGGGGGAGCACCTCCTGCCCGACCCGCACGGCCACCCGCTCGCACAGGAACCCGTCCCCGAACCGTGGCACGACGGCGCGCTGCACGCACCCGCCCCCACACAGCAGAGGGGGAACGGTGAGAGCTGACGGCAGCCCCGGACGCAGAGCGGCCGCGCACGCCTGCGGAACCCGCCCCGAGCCGCCCCCGCCGCCGGTCCTCCCCGGCCCCGAGGAGGAACCCGGCCAGGAGCGCTTCCTGCGCCCCTTCGCCGTGGCCGCGGGCGACCCCGACGCCGACGCCTTCGGCGTCCCCCGATGCGGCCCGGACGAGCCCGACCTGCTCAGCCTCGTCGTCGCCGCCCGCGTCCCGGGCCGCCACGAGCTGCTGCGGCCCGAACGCGAGGCCCTGCTCCGCCACGCCCTGCGCGCGCGTACCGTCGTCGAACTCGCCGCCGAGGTGAGTCTGCCGGTCGGCCAGGTCAGGGCCATCGTCTCCGACATGGTCGCCGACGGCTCGCTCCAGCGCTGCGGCCCCTCACGCCCGCTGGGCCGGGAGGACCTGCTGCACGCCGTCCTCGTCGGTCTGCGCTCGCTGTGACCGGTCCGCCCGCCCCCGCCCGGACCCGTGTTGCTAGCGTGCCGCCCATGCGCAGCACCGAACACATCGGCGTCATCGGAGCGGGAATCGTCGGACTGGCCCTCGCCCGCCGCCTCACCCTCCACCGCCCCGGCACCCGCGTCACCGTCCTGGAGAAGGAGGACCGGGTCGCCGCGCACCAGACGGGCCGCAACAGCGGCGTCGTCCACGCCGGGCTCTACTACAGGCCCGGCTCCCTCAAGGCCACGCTGTGCCGGCGCGGCGTCGGCCTGCTCAGGGACTACTGCGCCGAGCACGGGCTGCCCTACCACGAGGTCGGCAAGGTCCTCGTGGCCGCCGACGCCGAGGACGAGGCACGCCTGGACGACGTCGAACGCCGCGCGCGGGAGAACGGCGTCCCCGGCGTCACCCGGCTGGGCCCCGGGGGCCTGCGCGAGATCGAACCCCACGCGGCGGGCGTCGCCGCCCTGCACTCGCCGACCACCGCCGTCACCGACTTCGTCGCCGTCGCCGAACAGTTCGCCGACGACGTGCGCCGGTCCGGCGGCCGGATCCTGCTCAACACACCCGTCCTGGACCTGCGCCAGGAACACGACGGCGTCCGCGTCCTCACCGGCGATCCCCGGGGCGAGCGGCTCGTCCACCGCTTCGACCGCCTGGTGGTCTGCGGCGGCCTGCACAGCGACCGCCTCGCCCGCATGGCGGGCGCCCCGGAGGACCCCCGGGTGGTGCCCTTCCGCGGCCAGTACCACGAACTCGTCCCCGAGCGCCGCCACCTGGTGAACGGCCTGCTCTACCCCGTCCCCGACCCGCGGTACCCCTTCCTCGGGGTGCACCTGACCCGCCACGTCCACGGCGAGGTCATGGCCGGGCCCAACGCCGTCCTCGCCACCGCGCTGGAGGGCTACCGGGCACGCGACGTGCGCACCAGCGAACTCGCGCGGACCCTGTCCTGGCCCGGGTTCTGGCGCCTGGCCCGCCGCCACTGGACCGTGGGCGCCCGGGAGGCCCTCGTGTCCGCCTCACGGGCCGCGTTCGCCGCCCAGGCCCGGCGGCTGCTGCCCGAACTGGCCGCCGCCGACCTGCGCCCGGCCCCGTCCGGGGTGCGCGCCCAGGCACTGGCCCGGGACGGCTCCCTGCTCGACGACTTCCACGTGGACACCCACGGGCGTGTGGTGTGCGTGCGCAACGCGCCCTCGCCCGCGGCCACCTCATCCCTGGCGATCGCGGAGTTCCTCACCGACACGTTCGTCCCCTGACCGCCGGGGTAGGGGGCTCCGACGCGGGCCCCGCGCGTGTCGGCGGGGGTTGTCCACAGGTTCGAGGACACTCTGGTACGGGCCTTCGCGGCGTCCCACCATGAGAAGCGGCGGCGGTGCGGGAGGGTCCCGTGACCGCCGCCGGAGGTGACCATGCGTGTTCTCCGGTGGGTCGCGGCGGTCCTCGCCGCCGCGCTCGCACTCGTCGCGGCCCAGGCCGCAGCCAGCCCACGAGGGGGAGAGTTGGACGGATTCACCATCGGGTACCTGCCCGACCAGATCGACGACCAGACCTCGGTCTCCGACTTCGACTACGAGTGGGGCGGAGTGTCCTTCTCCAGCCGGGTGTGGGAGACGACCCTGGAGGGGGGAGGGGCCAGGGTGGTCCTCCAGGTCCTGGTCATGCGCGGCGACAGGCTCACCGACCTGTCCGCCGTCCGCGACTTCCTGACCCACTACCACGAGCGCTCACCCGACTGGGAGCTCACCGAGTTCGACAACAACGGCCTCACCGCCCTGCACGGCGAGACCGAGGCGTTCTGGACGCCCTTCAGGGGGGCGGCGGTGGAGGTCCGCGACGCCTTCGGCCTCGTCGGTCAGCAGGAACTCCTGACCACCGCGCGGGGAGTCAGAGCCGCCAACCCCGCCTGAACCGGCCTCAGCAGCCCGAGAGCACCTCGCGCAGCGCCGCCTCCTCGTCCGGATCGACGGTGAGGTCCCACACGTGCTTGACCTCGATCCACGAGACCACGTAGTCGCAGTGCGAGGACTCCAACGGCGGCAGCCAGTCCGCCGGGTCGGAGTCGCCCTTGGACCGGTTGGTCGAAGCGCTCACCGCCCACAGCTGGGAGGAGTCCAGGTCGTTGGCGAAGCGTCCGCGCTCCTCGGTCGTCCACTCGTGGGCGCCCGAGCGCCAGCCCTCCTTCAGGGCCACCATGTGGTCGATGTCCAGGTCCTCCGCCTCGGTCAGGGTCTCCCCGTCATAGGGGCTGTACCAGGACCCCGACACCGGCTGGCAGTCGTCGTCGACCCGCACGTCCTCGCCGTCGCGCAGCAGGACCACCTGACGGGTGGTGCAGTTGTCCTGCACACCGCTGTCCCAGTGGGGGAAGAGCGCCCGGTCGTACCCCGGCGGGTCGCTCTCCTCCTCCACCCGCAACTCCTCCATCCACTGCCGGGCCTGCTCCACCGACGAGGAGGCGCCGCCGTCCCCGGGCACGGACGAACCGTCGTCCCGGGGCTCGGCGGTGCGCTCTGGGTCCGGTTCGATCACTCCCAGCTGGTACAGCACGAACGCGGCGACGGCGAGGACGCCGACCACGGCGGTCACCAGACCACCGATCTTCGACGCGGCCTTCTTGGGCATCAGGGGCTCCACAACGGGTCGGGCGCCGCGCGCGGACGGCGCGCGGTCGTCCCCACCAGCTTGGCCCATGCCGGGCAGGGCCGTAACACCGCCCGAAGCCAGGTGTTGCTCACCGGGAGCACGCCGACGAGGGGAGACGGAAACGTCAGGACGCGAGGAGGTCGAACACGAAGGAACCCACCAGCAGCAGCCCCACACCCGCGCTGTAGAGCCGTGCCCGGACGCGGTCCGGCTGGTCCCGGAGCGTGCGCCGGGCGTACAGGACCGTGCCCGCCAGCACCAGCGCGCCCTCCACCACGGCCGCCGCCACCGGCGCCTCCCACAACCCCAGGCCCAGCAGCGGCAGCCCGCCCGCGTCACCGGGCAGGAACGGCATGTCCGGCCGGTGCACGAGCAGGTCCAGGAGCCAGTGGCTGAACACCACCCCGCCCAGGACCGCACCGGCGTCCCGACCCCACCGTCCACGGAGCGACACGTGCACCAGAGCGCCCACCGACAACGCGAGCAGCAGGTTGCTGACCAGGGCGTGGGAGTACTCCGCGCGGATGAGGAGGGACCCGTAACCGCTCAGACCGGGTGAGGCCGGGCCCCCGCTCTCCACGCCCAGCGCCGCCAGAGGAAGGAAGACCAGGTCCGGCAACTGCGTCGCGACCAGGAGCGCGCCCATGGGCAGCTCCGGGCGCCACGCCCTGACGACGCCCGCGACCCCGAAGTGTCCTGCCAGCACCGCCTACCCCCTCCCCGTGTCCTCGTGTGCCCCAGCCGCGCCGGGCACCGTGTCCGGCCACTCCTGGAAGGCGCGGACGAACCCCTCCACCAGCAGCGCGTAGGACTGGTCCACGTCCTCGGGCAGGCCGAAGCCGCCGCGTGTCTCCAGGTCCACGAACCCGTGCAGCGAACTGCGCAGCGCCCGGATCGCGTGCACGGCCTGCTCCTCGGCGATGCCGAACCCGCGCAGGACGGCGGCCAGGACCCGTACCGGGTCGGTGGCCAGCTCGGCCCTGGCCCCGGCCAGCACCGGCAGCTGTTGCAGGGCCGCGTAGTGCCCCGGGTGGGCGTGCGCGTAGCGGCGGTAGGCGTCGGCCGTCGCGCGCAGCGCCTCCGGGCCGGACCGGCCCACGGCGGCGCGCTGCACCTCCTCGCCGATCCCGTTCGCGCCCAGCAGCGCCACCTCCCGGCGCAGTCCCGTCAGCCCGTCCACGTGCTTGTACAGGCTGGGCGTGGCCACTCCGAGCCGCTTGGCGACCGCGGCCAGGGACAGGGAGTCGAACCCCTCCTCATCGCTGAGCCGCGCCGCCTCCTCGGCCACCACCGCCGGGGTCAACCCCGCCCTAGGCACCGGCCACCACCTCCTGGAGCAGTGCCTCCACGGCGGGCACGACCACGTCGGGCCGCTGCGCGTGGGCGTAGTGGCCGCACTCGGGCACCATCAGCACCGAACCCCCCACCACGGAGGCCACCCGCTCGGCCTGGGCACGCGGGTCCTTCCAGTCGGGGTCCAGTTCGCCCATGACCACCACGGCCCGGGCCCGCATCCCCCCGGCGTCGGAGACGGTCTCGTTGGGCGCGTAGACCGTCCGGTACACGGCGCGGTAGCGGTCGGCCGGACGCAGCATCTCCAGGACCAGCTCCAACTGGCGCCGGTGCCCCTCGGGCTTGCGGCCGGTGTGCAACTGGTCGTAGACGGCGGTCAGGGCGCGGGGACCCCAGGGGCGCAGCAGGAGCAGACGCTGGCCGACACGGGTGAACAGGCCCTGGGAGGGCGGGCCCAGGAACGGGCCGAGCAGGGCGATGCCCGCGACGAGGTCGGGCCGCTCCTGGGCCGCGATGGCGGCGGCGCCCGCGCCCAGGGAGTTGCCCACGATGACCACGTCTTCTCCACCCAGCTCCTCGGTGAGGGCGATGACGTCGGTGGCCGCCGCCCGGCTGGTGTGGTCGTCGAAGGTGGTGTCGCTGTCGCCGTGGCCGCGCAGGTCCATGGCGGCGACCCGGTATCCGGCCTCGGCCAGGCCCGCGCCGACGAAGCGGAAGGAGTGGCGGTGGTCGAACATGCCGGGCACGCAGACCACGAGCGGTCCGGTGTTCCCTGCTCCGTAGAGGTCGTAGGCGATCCGCCCCTGAGGACGTGTGAGGTGGTGCATCGTGCTCTCCCCGCCGTTTGGCTTTCCCTGATAACCAAAAAGCTAATGCCATTAGCTAACCGGGTCAAGGGGATCCGGCCGGGTTCTTCGTGGGGCGGGGCTGTCCCCGTGCCGGGGCGGGGCCGTGTCGGGACAGGGCCGTGCCGGGGCGGGGCCGTGCGATCTGCGGCTCCACCACAGCCGATAGCGTGGAGAGGCGGGAAAACCGGATGGCCTTCCGCCGCGTCCGGCCTACACTTCAAGGCAGATCGGGCCCCAGGGGCCCGCCTACACAACAGAGAGCAACACAGTGACCGACATCATCGACGAACTCCAGTGGCGCGGCCTGCTCGCGCAGACGACCGACCTTGACGCACTGCGCAAGGCGCTCGCCGATGGTCCGATCACCCTGTATTGCGGATTCGACCCGACGGCGGGCAGCCTGCACGTGGGCCACCTCACCCAGATCCTGACCCTGGCCCGTTTCCAGCAGGCAGGCCACCGCCCGATCGCGCTGGTCGGCGGCGGTACCGGTCTCATCGGCGACCCCAAGCCCAACGCCGAGCGCCAGCTCAACTCGCTGGAGACCGTGCGGGGCTGGGTCGACAACCTGGGCGGGCAGCTGTCCGCGTTCCTGCGCTTCACCCCCGAGGGGGAGCAGCCGGAGCCCACCGACGCCGTCCTGGCCAACAACGCCGACTGGCTCGGCGAGATCAACGCCATCGAGCTGCTGCGCGACGTCGGCAAGCACTTCAGCGTCAACCAGATGCTCGCCCGGGAGACGGTGAGGAGCCGGCTCGACGGTGAGGGCATGAGCTACACCGAGTTCAGCTACGTGCTCCTGCAGTCCTACGACTACGTCCAGCTCTACCGCCGCTTCGGCTGCACGCTGCAGACCGGCGGCTCCGACCAGTGGGGCAACATCACCGCGGGCCTGGACCTGGTCCGCAGGATGGACGGAAACGAGCCGCACGGCCAGGCGCACGGGCTGACCACGAACCTGCTCACCAAGGCCGACGGCACCAAGTTCGGCAAGACGGAGTCCGGCAGCGTCTGGCTCGACCCCGAGCTGACCTCGCCGTACGCCTTCTACCAGTTCTGGTTCAACGCCGACGACCGAGACGTGGTCCGCTACCTGAAGACCTTCAGCTTCCGCGACCGCGACGAGATCGAGGAACTGGAGCGCCAGACCGAGGAGCGTCCGCAGGCCCGCGCCGCCCAGCGCGTCCTGGCCGAGGACCTCACCGTCCTCGTGCACGGCGAGGAGGAGTGCCGCAAGGTCAAGGAGGCCAGCCTGGCCCTGTTCGGCCGCGCGGACCTGTCCGACCTGGACGCCCGCACGCTGGAGGCCGCCCTGGCCGAGGTTCCCCGGGCCGAGGTCGACGGTCCCGTCGACGGGCTGCTGGTGACCGACGCGTTCGCGCGGAGCGGCCTGACGCCGAGCAAGTCCGCGGCCCGCCGCGCCATCCAGGAGGGCGGGGCCTACGTGAACAACGTCAAGGTCACCGACGTGGAGGCCGTGCTCCGCCCCGAGGACGTGCTCCAGGGACGCTTCGTCGTGCTGCGCAAGGGCAAACGCAACATCGGCGGCTTGGTCCTCAACGGCTGATATGCCGCTCCGCGGGCCGGTGCCGGACACCGGCCCGCGGCCGTGTCCGCCGATCCGGTGTCCGGCGCGGTCCGGCCGTCTCCCGCTTCCGCGTCCACGCTGCTCGCAGACCTGCTGTGAGCGCGGGGCGTGGAACAGGGGGGAGAGCTGGGCCACAACCGGGGCCGATGGGTTTCGAGCGGGAACCTTCCGGGCAGGAAGCCCGTTGTCTGAACAAAAGCCGACGTAACAGCGCGGTCCCGGTGTGAGGACCGCGCACGTCACAGGGGCTCGAACAAGCCGCCCGCCAGGGGCGACAGAGTCCCGGACCGCGCGGTTGACGCGCGTACCGGGCTCCGGCTTGACGTCTGCCCCGGCCCTCCCTATACTCGGACGAGTCGCTGCGGGACGGCGAGCGGCCCTCGGGTCGACTCGGAACCGGACCGCGGCCGCGAACTCTCTTCCTCCTCCCAACCGAACCGGTTCGAGCACCGCTCTGCATCGGCTAGGCTTCGGGAGGCGCTTCCAAGGAAACACGGAAGCGAAACAGGAAACGGGCTTTACCCCGATCAGAAACACCCCGAACCGCCGATTTGGCGGGGCGCGGAACACCTGATAAAGTAAAGACACAACAAAGCGGAAACGCACAACGCCTTCGGCGGAAAAGCTCACAGGAGCTTGTACACGAAGAGCGGTTGTTTCTTGAGAACTCAACAGCGCGTGTTTGATTTTCTTTAAGCCATGTTTGTTTTGGCCCCGTCACACAGAACCACTCGGTTCGTGTGCGGAGGTTCCTTTGATTAGCCGGGGTGACCCGGTTGGTCAGGATTACTTCTAGGTTTACCCGCCCAGACGGCTCCTTCGGGGGACGCGGGTCGGGTTGAGTGACCTTTATGGAGAGTTTGATCCTGGCTCAGGACGAACGCTGGCGGCGTGCTTAACACATGCAAGTCGAGCGGTAAGGCCCTTCGGGGTACACGAGCGGCGAACGGGTGAGTAACACGTGAGCAACCTGCCCCTGACTCTGGGATAAGCGGTGGAAACGCCGTCTAATACCGGATACGACCCGCCACCTCATGGTGGAGGGTGGAAAGTTTTTCGGTCAGGGATGGGCTCGCGGCCTATCAGCTTGTTGGTGGGGTACGGCCTACCAAGGCGATTACGGGTAGCCGGCCTGAGAGGGCGACCGGCCACACTGGGACTGAGACACGGCCCAGACTCCTGCGGGAGGCAGCAGTGGGGAATATTGCGCAATGGGCGAAAGCCTGACGCAGCGACGCCGCGTGGGGGATGACGGCCTTCGGGTTGTAAACCTCTTTTACCACCAACGCAGGCTTCCAGTTCTCTGGAGGTTGACGGTAGGTGGGGAATAAGGACCGGCTAACTACGTGCCAGCAGCCGCGGTAATACGTAGGGTCCGAGCGTTGTCCGGAATTATTGGGCGTAAAGAGCTCGTAGGCGGCGTGTCGCGTCTGCTGTGAAAGACCGGGGCTTAACTCCGGTTCTGCAGTGGATACGGGCATGCTAGAGGTAGGTAGGGGAGACTGGAATTCCTGGTGTAGCGGTGAAATGCGCAGATATCAGGAGGAACACCGGTGGCGAAGGCGGGTCTCTGGGCCTTACCTGACGCTGAGGAGCGAAAGCATGGGGAGCGAACAGGATTAGATACCCTGGTAGTCCATGCCGTAAACGTTGGGCGCTAGGTGTGGGGACTTTCCACGGTTTCCGCGCCGTAGCTAACGCATTAAGCGCCCCGCCTGGGGAGTACGGCCGCAAGGCTAAAACTCAAAGGAATTGACGGGGGCCCGCACAAGCGGCGGAGCATGTTGCTTAATTCGACGCAACGCGAAGAACCTTACCAAGGTTTGACATCACCCGTGGACTCGCAGAGATGTGAGGTCATTTAGTTGGCGGGTGACAGGTGGTGCATGGCTGTCGTCAGCTCGTGTCGTGAGATGTTGGGTTAAGTCCCGCAACGAGCGCAACCCTTGTTCCATGTTGCCAGCACGTAATGGTGGGGACTCATGGGAGACTGCCGGGGTCAACTCGGAGGAAGGTGGGGATGACGTCAAGTCATCATGCCCCTTATGTCTTGGGCTGCAAACATGCTACAATGGCCGGTACAATGGGCGTGCGATACCGTAAGGTGGAGCGAATCCCTAAAAGCCGGTCTCAGTTCGGATTGGGGTCTGCAACTCGACCCCATGAAGGTGGAGTCGCTAGTAATCGCGGATCAGCAACGCCGCGGTGAATACGTTCCCGGGCCTTGTACACACCGCCCGTCACGTCATGAAAGTCGGCAACACCCGAAACTTGCGGCCTAACCCCTTGTGGGAGGGAGTGAGTGAAGGTGGGGCTGGCGATTGGGACGAAGTCGTAACAAGGTAGCCGTACCGGAAGGTGCGGCTGGATCACCTCCTTTCTAAGGAGTCTTTACAGGTCGGCATTACTTCTACAGCCGGCCGGACTCGAAAGTGGACCTGGTGCTGCGTGCAGTATCCAGGATGGCTCAAAGACAAATTGAACTTGACCTCGGGCGACTAGAAGCGTCCGGGGGCGCGCTGTTGGGTGTCTGAGGAAGCAACCTCCGGCCTGGGTCCTTTGGGGTCTGGTCGGGTGTTGGTTCCCGCGGACCGCCTCCGAGAACTCTCGGGTCCTTGCCGTTGTGGTTGGGGATGTGAGTGGTGTTGGGGTATGCGGTTGGTGTTTTGATATGTGATTAGTGTGCGCGAGCATCTTATTATCTGTAGTGGCCAAGTGATAGTGGCACACGGTGGGATGCCTTGGCACCAGGCGCCGATGAAGGACGTGGGAGGCCGCGATAGGCCACGGGGAGCTGTCAACCGAGCTGTGATCCGTGGGTGTCCGAATGGGGAAACCTAGCCCGAGTTGTGTCGGGTTGCCGCCATCTGAATGTATAGGGTGGTTGGTGGTGACGCGGGGAAGTGAAACATCTCAGTACCCGCAGGAAGAGTAAACAACAGTGATTCTCCTAGTAGTGGTGAGCGAACGGGGAAGAGGCTAAACCGTAGGCGTGTGATAGACGGCAGTCGTTGCGTTTGCGGGGTTGTGGGACATATCTGTTCAGGTCTGCCGGCCTGGAGCGTTGATGTCGGTGTTAGTTGAAACCGTTGGGAAGCGGTACCGGAGTGGGTGAGAGTCCCGTAGATGAAGGTACCGGCTAGACGTTGATGTGTTCCCGAGTAGCGCGGAGCCCGTGAAAGTCCGTGTGAATCTGGCAGGACCACCTGCTAAGCCAAAATACGTCCTGGTGACCGATAGTGCACTAGTACCGTGAGGGAAAGGTGAAAAGTGCCCCGGTGAGGGGTCGTGAAATAGTACCTGAAACCGTGTGCTGTCAAGCCGTCAGAGCTGAAGCTTGTCTTTGGTGATGGCGTGCCTTTTGAAGAATGAGCCTGCGAGTCATGGTGTGTGGCGAGGTTAACCCGGGTGGGGTAGCCGTAGGGAAACCGAGTCTGAATAGGGCGATTTGAGTCGCATGCTGTGGACCCGAAGCGGAGTGATCTACCCATGTCCAGGGTGAAGCGGGGGTAAGACCTCGTGGAGGCCCGAACCCACCAGGGTTGAAAACCTGGGGGATGAGGTGTGGGTAGGGGTGAAAGGCCAATCAAACTCCGTGATAGCTGGTTCTCCCCGAAATGCATTTAGGTGCAGCGTCGCGTGTTTCTTGCTGGAGGTAGAGCTACTGTTTGGCTGATGGGCCCGACAAGGTTACTGACGTCAGACAAACTCCGAATGCCGGTTAAGTGAAGCGTGGCAGTGAGACTGCGGGGGATAAGCTTCGTAGTCGAGAGGGAAACAGCCCAGATCATCAGCTAAGGCCCCTAAGCGTGTGCTAAGTGGGAAAGGTTGTGGAGTTGCTGAGACAACCAGGAGGTTGGCTTAGAAGCAGCCATCCTTTAAAGAGTGCGTAATAGCTCACTGGTCAAGTGGTTCTGCGCCGATAATGTAGCGGGGCTAAAGCACACCGCCGAAGCTGTGAAGCTCAAGACTAGTTTCTTGGGTTGGTAGGGGAGCGTCGTGCGTCCGGTGAAGCTGCCGAGTGATCGTGTGGTGGAGGGCGTGCGAGTGAGAATGCAGGCATGAGTAGCGATAGCAACGTGAGAAACGTTGCCGCCGATTGACTAAGGGTTCCTGGGGCAGGTTAATCCGCCCAGGGTGAGTCTGGACCTAAGGCGAGGCCGACAGGCGTAGTCGATGGATAACGGGTTGATATTCCCGTACCCGTGCACGAGCGTCCAGTACTGAATCAGGTGATGCTAACCACGCTGGTGGTCTTGGGTCCCTTCGGGGAGCTTTGACTTACTGGTCTGGGAACCGAGCTTGTAGTAGGTAAGTGATGGGGTGACGCAGGAGGGTAGCTCTACCCGGCGGTGGTTGTCCGGGGGTAAGCGTGTAGGCTGAGAGGTTGGCAAATCCGCCTCTTATATGAGCTGAGACGTGATGCCGAGCCGTTTTTGGTGAAGTGAGTGATCCCATGCTGTCGAGAAAAGCCTCTAGCGAGTTCGTGTGTGGCCAGTACCCTAAACCGACGCAGGTGGTCAGGTAGAGAATACCGAGGCGTTCGGGTGAACCATGGTTAAGGAACTCGGCAAATTGTCCCCGTAACTTTGGGAGAAGGGGAGCCCTGTCTGGTGACGGATCTTGCATCCTGAGCTGGGTGGGGTCGCAGATAGCGGGGGGAAGCGACTGTTTATTAAAAACACAGGTCCGTGCGAAGTCGTAAGACGCTGTATACGGACTGACGCCTGCCCGGTGCTGGAACGTTAAGAGGACTGGTTAGTGGGGGTTCGCCCCTGCGAAGCTGGGAATCTAAGCGCCAGTAAACGGCGGTGGTAACTATAACCATCCTAAGGTAGCGAAATTCCTTGTCGGGTAAGTTCCGACCTGCACGAATGGCGTAACGACTTCCCCACTGTCTCAACCATGGGCCCGGTGAAATTGCACTACGAGTAAAGATGCTCGTTTCGCGCAGCAGGACGGAAAGACCCCGGGACCTTCACTATAGCTTGACATTGGTGTTTGGGATGGTTTGTGTAGGATAGGTGGGAGCCGGTGAAGCTGTCACGCTAGTGGCGGTGGAGGCGTTGGTGAAATACCACTCTGACTGTTTCGGGCATCTAACTTTGGACCGTGATCCGGTTCGGGGACAGTGTCTGGTGGGTAGTTTAACTGGGGCGGTTGCCTCCCAAAGAGTAACGGAGGCGCCCAAAGGTTCCCTCAGCCTGGTTGGTAATCAGGTGTTGAGTGTAAGTGCACAAGGGAGCTTGACTGTGAGACGGACGTGTCGAGCAGGAGCGAAAGCTGGGACTAGTGATCCGGCACCGGCGTGTGGAAGCGGTGTCGCTCAACGGCTAAAAGGTACCCCGGGGATAACAGGCTGATCTTCCCCAAGAGTCCATATCGACGGGATGGTTTGGCACCTCGATGTCGGCTCGTCGCATCCTGGGGCTGGAGTTGGTCCCAAGGGTTGGGCTGTTCGCCCATTAAAGCGGCACGCGAGCTGGGTTTAGAACGTCGTGAGACAGTTCGGTCCCTATCCGCTGTGCGCGTTGGAGACTTGAGAAGGGCTGTCCCTAGTACGAGAGGACCGGGACGGACGAACCTCTGGTGTGCCAGTTGTCCTGCCAAGGGCATGGCTGGTTGGCTACGTTCGGGAGGGATAACCGCTGAAAGCATCTAAGCGGGAAGCTTGCTTCGAGATGAGGTCTCCTGCCTCCTTGAGGGGGTAAGGCTCCCTATAGACGATGGGGTTGATAGGCCGGGTGTGGAAGCCTTGTGAGGGGTGGAGCTGACCGGTACTAATAGGCCGAGGGCTTGTCCGCTGCAGATAATTGGATGTTCGCGCACACTTTTCACGGAGCTTGCTGCTCACTGTGATTCCCTGTCCTTTGGGGTGGGTGGAGTTGGGTGGGTGGTGTGTGGTTTCCGTGGTGGTTATTGCTGGAGGGTCACACCCGGTCTCTTTCCGAACCCGGTCGTTAAGTCTCTTTGCGCTGATGGTACTGCCCTGTGGTGGGGTGGGAGAGTAGGTCGCTGCCACGGTTTTTCGTTGGGGGGGGTCGCCTGTGGGCGGCCCCCCTTTGTTTTTGTGTGGGGGTGGGGTGCCTGTAAGGCGGCCTGTCCCTCTTTTTTGTGGTGGTGTTTGTGCGTTTGTGAACGCGGGGGTGGGTGTGTGGGGGTGCGGGTTTCCGGGTGGGCCCCCCTGTTTCCAGTCAACCGGGTGCGGGGGTGGCGGTGCCAGAGCGTCCCGCGTCCTGTGGACAACCCGGTCCGGTGTGCGCAGACGCTGTCGGGAAAGTAGGACGTTGGGCACCTGCGCTCTGGTGATGAGCGGCGACACCATGTCGTAAGCTGGAAGGCACGAGTACTATGACGCGCTGCTACTGCTCAAGGTGGCAGCGCTTTTGAGTGTTGACGGACGGGTTGGATGACTGAGGACAGCCGATCGGGAGACCGCGAGGACTCCGGAGCCAACGAGCGCGGCGGTTATCGCTCCGGTGGACCTGGTGGTCGGGGACGCGGTGACGGACCCCGCGCCCGGTCCGGCTACAGCGGTTCCAGAGATGACAGAGGTCGTGACGACCGGCGCGGAGGATACCGCCGTGACGACCGTGACCGCGGAGGCTACCAGGGTCGCGACGAGCGTCGCGGCGGTGGTGGTTTCCGGGGCCGTGACGAACGACGCGATGACCGCGGCGGCTTTCGCAGCGAAGGCGGCGGAGAGCGCCGCGACAGTCGGGACCGTGGTGGTTTCCGCGGTGGGGACCGCCGGGATGACAGGGGTGGCTTCCGCAGCGGAGAGCGCCGCGACGATCGCGGGAGTTTCCGTGGCCGCGATGACCGCGACCGCGGCGGATTCCGTGGCGGGGACCGTCGCGACGATCGCGGCGGGTACCGCGGCCGTGACGACCGCGGAGGCTTCCGTGGCGGTAACGACCGCCGTGACGACCACCGCGAGGACCGGCGGGATGATCGGGGCGGCTTCCGTGGCGGGGACCGCGACCGCGGAGGCTTCCGCGGCCGTGACGACCGCCGTGACGACCGCGGCGGGTTCCGCGGCGGAGAGCGCCGTGACGACCGGCGAGGCGGGGGCTTCCGGGAAGGCGGGCGCGGGGATGACCGCCGTGGCGGCGGGTTCCGCGGTCGCGACGACAACAGGGGCGGCGGCTTCCGCGGTCGGGACGACCGGCGTGACGACCGCCGTGCGCCGCGCGAGGACCGCGACCCGGCCGACGTCGCGCCCCAGCTCCCGGCGGAGGTCAGCTACTCCCAGCTGGACCCCGAGACCAGGCGTGACCTCCACTCGCTGCCCAAGTCTCTGGCCGAACTGGTCGGCAAGCACATCGTCGCCGCCGGCATGCTCCTGGACGAGGACCCCGAGCGGGCCTACGCCCACGCGGCCTACGCGCGCCGCAAGGCGTCGCGCGTTCCCGGCGTCCGCGAGGCCTCCGGTGTGGCGGCCTACACCGTGGGCAAGTGGCAGGAGGCCCTGTCCGACCTGCGCGCCGCACGCCGGATGAGCGGACGCGACAACTTCCTCGCCATCATGGCCGACAGCGAGCGCGGCCTGGGCCGTCCCGAACGGGCGCTGGAGATCACCAACGACCCGGCCGCCAAGGACCTGGACGCGGCCGACCGCATCGAGCTGCGCATCGTCGCCTCCGGGGCCCGCCGGGACATGGGCGACACCAAGGCCGCCCTGGCCGAACTCCAGGTGCCCGAGCTCAAGGAGAGGCGGGCCCGCCCGTGGGTCGCCCGCCTCTTCTACGCCTACGCCGACGTCCTGGAGGAACTGGGCCGCGAGGACGACGCCCGCGAGTACTTCTCGCGCGCCTCGGCCGTGGACAGTGACGGCGTCACCGACGCCGACGAGCGGCTGGCCGCCCTGGAGGGGATGGAGCTGGTCGACTACGACGCCGAGGACGGCATCGTCTGGACCGACGCCGAGGAGCAGGAACCCCTGGAGGAGCCGCAGGAGGACGCGTCCCCGCGCGACCGCGACCGCGACGAACGGCACCGCGGCCGCGAGGACCGGGACTGAGCCCCTTCCACGGAACCGGTGGTACCGCACCGCCGGGCGGAGACGCTCCGCTCGGCGGTGCCGTCGTGCGTCTGGGGGTCCTCCCCGAGGTTCACGACTCCGTGGTGTGCCTGACCTACACCGGTGACCGGCCCCTGCTGGTGCGCAACCGGCGCCGGGCCTGGGAGTTCCCCGGCGGTCACGCCGAACCGGAGGAGACCTTCCAGGACACCGCGCGCCGCGAGGCCCGGGAGGAGGCCGGCGCCACCCTCGGCGACATCCGTCCCGTCGGCCACTACGTGCTCTCCGGCGGTCACGTCACGGTGGTCACCCACGCGCAGGTGACCGCGCTGGCTCCGCTGACCGGGGAGTTCGAGACCGTGGAGGTGCGGGCCTTCGACGTCCTGCCCTCCGACGACCAACTCTCCTGGGCGGACGGGCTCTACGCCCACCTGCTCCGGGAGCTGGGGCTGCCCGGGGCGCCGCCGGGGCCGTCCGCTAACCCCTGAGCCGCCGGACGTAGACGGTCTCGGAACCGACCGGGGCGTAGCCGAGCCGCCGGTTCGCGGCCAGCATCGGCGCGTTGTCCTCGTGGTTGCCGGTGTAGGCGTAGCGCATGCCCCGTTCACGCGCCCGGTGCAGTGCCGCGGCCTTGGCGTACCCGGCCAGGCCGCGCCCCCGGAACTCGCGCAGGGTGCCGGTCATGGACGACTCCATCCGGGTCTCCCCGTCGCTGACGTAGCAGGTGATGGCGGCCGGCACGCCCTCGACCAGTGCCAACAGGGACAGGTCCGGTGCGCGCAGCGGGTGCTCCCACACGTCCTTGCGCCACCCCTCGTAGGAGGGGAACCAGGAGTCCGCGCCCGGCTCGTCCAGGCTGGCCAGCCTGTCGACCTCGTAGATCTCCCGCGGGTCGTCGGCGTAGTCGCCGAAGGGCCGCAGTTCGACGCCCTCGGGAGCCTTCGGTAGGGCGGGTAGCGCGGCCAGGTCCAGGCCCAGGACGCGGTGGGTCTCCTCCGGGGCGTACCCCCGCTCCAGCACGGTCCGCCGGAAGGCCTCGCCCCCGGTCTGGACGCCCTCCTCGGCGGCCTCGGTCCGCAGGACCTCGGCTCCGCCCTCGAGGAGGTGGCGCTCGGAGGCGTCCAGCAGGCGCGCGCCCACGTCCGTGTCCCGGTGGGAGGCGGCGACCGTGGCGAGGAGGGACCGGCCGCTGCGGGGGCCCTCACCGTCGCAGCGTAGCGCGGAGCGCAGGAAACCCACCGGGGCCCCGTCCTCCACCGCGAGCAGAGTGGTCTCACGCATGCCGGGCAGGGGGTTCTCCGCCCGCCAGCGCATCGCGTCCTCGGTCAGCACGCGGCAGGGGTGGACGGCGCGCAGGAGGGGGAGGATCCGGGGGATGTCGGCCCGCTCCATGGGGCGGATCTGAGTCGTCATGGGGGTGAGACTAGGTCCGGGGCCCGGCGGGCGCACTCGGTTTTCCCGCGGTCCGCGCGCCGCGTCCGGCGGCCGTGCGCCGCCGGGGCCGCTCCGCGCCTCCGCGTCGGAGCGCGGACGTCCGCGCTCCGACGCCGGGGACCGCGAGGGCCGTCCGGGACCGCTCAGGAACGTTCCTTCTCCTCCGCAGCCCGGGCCTCGGCCTGCTCCCGGGCGAGCCTGTCCAGCCAGTGCACGATGCCGGACACGTTGGCCTCCGCACCGCTGAGGGTGTCCAGGATCGCGGCGGACTCCGCGGGCAGCTCCGGCGGCATCGGCGCGTAGCGCGAGACCACCTTGTCGCGCACCATGGCGATCGCGTGGTCCAGGTCGCCGGTGCTGCCGTGGGACTCGCGCACTGTCTCCACCCACAGCCGGAGCTCGGACTCGGCCCGGTCGAGGGTCTCGGGGACCGAGGTGACCGCGCCGAAATGGGAGAACATCAGCCGCTGGGCGTCGATGTCCCCGAACAGCCGCAGGGTGCGCAGGCACGCCTCCATGTCGAAGTCCGGCGGCGGCGTGGCCGGGCTGACCTCTCCGGTGAGCGGCTTGTACACGCCCAGCGCGTCGCCGACGTACAGGTCGCCGGTGAGGGTGTCGACCAGGCCCATGTGGTGCTTGGCGTGGCCGGGGGCGTAGTGCGTCACCAGTCGGCGCCCGCCGCCCAGGTCGATCTCCCCGGTCTCGGCCACCGACCGGATACGGGTCGCCTCGGTGGGGTTCATCCGTCCGAACAGGCTGTCCAGCCGGTCGCCCCACACCATCTCGGCGCTGCGCATCAGCCTGCTCGGGTCGGCCAGGTGGTGGGCGCCGCGCTCGTGCACGACGATCTCGGCGTTGGGGAACAGGGCGGCCATGTCTCCGGTGCCGCCCGCGTGGTCCAGGTGGATGTGGGTGACCACGATGGTGGCCAGGTCCGCGGGAGCCAGCCCGAGGCGGGTGACGGCCTCGTGCAGGACCCGCGCGGAACCGGCGGTGCCGACCTCGACGATGCAGGGCCGTTGGGAGCGGATGAGGTAGCTCGACACGATCCCCGGGTATCCGGCGAGCATCGTGTCGATGGCGAAGATGTCGTCGCCCAGCGGGGTGATCCCCTCGGGCAGACCGCTCACGTCCACGTCGTCGTGCACTGCAAGCACCCCTGTTCCTCGGTCGTCGTGGGGTTCGGCGGGGCCGAACCGGACAGGATCCGACTCTAGGACAAGGGTGTCACGGCTGGTCGGGGCGGGGCTCGGCCCGGTCCTCGCCGGAGGGGTGCGCGGAGCGCGGCCGGTGCCGGGACGGGTTGTCCACAGCCTCGCGACGGGCCTTTCGCCCGGACCCTCGCCGGGGGATCCTGGTGGGAGAGCGCACGCCCCCACCGCACGCGGACGGCCGGACCTTCGGTCTCCTGCCCCGCGCCCCTGCTCCGCGTCGCGCCCGTCTCCTCGCTCTCCACCCATGGGAGGACGTCCACATGCAGCAGGAGTCCGCGGTCGCCCCGAGCCGGACCGCCCCCGACACCCCGTCCCCGCGGCAGGACCCGTGTGAGTCCGAGCACCGCAACGAGATCCTCGTGGCCGGGCGGATCACCGCCCGGCCCCTCATCCGCGAGCTGCCCAGCGGCGACCGGTTGGCCACCTGGCGGGTCTGTGTGGCCCGCCCCCGCGACAGCCGCTACCGCGGGCGCCGGTCCGACTCGATCACCTGCACCAGTTTCGACCGCGACCTGCACGAGGGGATACGCGCCTGGCGGCTGGGCGACGTGGTCCGGATGACCGGGGAGCTGCGCCGCCGCACCTGGCGCGGCCGGGAGGGCGTACGCAGCGTGTGCGAGGTGGAGGCCAGGACCGCGACCCTGGTCCGGGCGGCCGACGGCCCCGCGGCCGGGGCGGTGCGGCGGTGAGGGCCCGCCGCGTGGGCTCACCAGCCCAGGCGGGACAGCGCCTCGCGTGCGGCCGGGCCGGACGGGTCCGCCGCCCGGTCCGCCCAGACCGCGACGCACAGCGCGCGCAGCCCGTCCAGCCGGTCCCCGTCCCCCTCGACGCGTGGTGCGCCGCCGGTGACGGTCACCGTCCACCCCGCGCAGCGGGTGCGGTCGCCCTCGCGGACGACGGCCGGGTGCGTGTGGTTCATGCCCGACAGGTCCCACGCCAGGTAGCTGGGGCGCTGGTGCTCGGGCGCGGCGAGGGCGTCCATCGGGGTGGCCACCCCCGTCAGCACCAGCATCCCCGCCGCGCCGTGGGCGGTCGCGCCCTCGATGTCGGTGTCCAGCCGGTCGCCCACGATCAGCGGGTTGCGCGCTCCGGTGCGCAGGATGCCCTCCTCGTGCAGGGGGCGCATGGGCTTTCCGGCGACGACGGGTTCGACCCCGGTGGCGTTGGCGATGACCCGGACGAAGGACCCGTTGCCGGGGGTCAGGCCCCACTCGCTGGGTGCGGTGGCGTCGTTGTTGCTGGCCACGTAGAACGCGCCGCGCCGGACCGCGACCGTGCCCTGGTCGAGCAGGTCGCGGGTCATGTGCCGGGAGTAGCCCTGCACCACGGCCACCACCGAGGGGCTGTCGACCGACACCGGGCGCAGCCCCATCCTGCGCACCGCCTGGCGCAGCGCGGTGTCGCCCACCACCAGTACGTCCGAACCCGCGGGGTGGTGTTCGCCGACCAGGCGGGCGGCGGCCTCCGCGGAGGTCACCACGTCCCCGGGGGCGGCGCCCACGCCCAGTTCGGTCAGGTGCTCGGCGATGCGCGCCGGGGTGCGCCCGGCGTTGTTGGTCACGAACGCCACCCGCGCTCCGGCGGCCCGCGCCTTGCCCACCGCCTCCGGTGCCGCCGGTACGGCCCTCGGGCCGATGTAGACGACCCCGTCCAGGTCCAGGAGCATCGCGTCGTGGATCTCGTTCAGGGGGCGGTCTGCGGCGAGCAGGGACATGGCGGAGAACCCGTTCCGTGTGATGGCGGTGGTCGTCTCCCAGGCTATGGCGCGGGTCCCCTCGGCCGGGACCGTCCGCCCGGGGCCGGGATGTGCGCTGTGTCGCTGACCCACCGGCACCGCGGCGGGCGCCGGATGCTCCGGTGCGGAGGTCACCTGTCCCGGTTCACGGTCATCCAGCTGGACGCGAAGGCCACCGCTCCCGGGAGGGAGAACAGCCGTGCGGTGGCCTCGCCCACCGGGCCCGAGGTCACGGCTCCGGTGTTCTCGAAGTCGGCGCCCAGCCGTGCGAAGTCCTCCTCGTCCAGGAGCACGTCGGTGAAGTCCACCCACGTCCGGCCGCCGTCCGGGGCCAGGACCGCGCACCCGGACCGCTCCAGGCGGGGCCGGGGGATGCGGTACTCGGCCAGGTGGAAGGCGGTGCAGGAGTCGAACCCCGTGCCCAGCAGCAGGACCTTGGCCCGGACGCGTTCCAGCGCGGCGAGCGGGGAGTCCTCGCCCAGGCGGCAGTCGACCGGGTGGTGTGCCATGAGGTCGCGGGCGCGGGGGCCCAGCGCGGCGAAGGAGGTCTGCGGGTTCGCGCTGCGGACCGCGCCGGGCCAGGTGCGCACCATCTCCGGGACGCGGCCCATGAACCTGCTCGGTGTCAGGCGCGGATCGAACCCGGGCGCCTGCGCGCGGATGACCGGCCACCAGTCCTCGGGGACCGGGGGGTCGCGCCACCCGGCGGGGTCGGTGTTGTCCATGGTCTGGGTGGGCACGACGAGCGTTCCCCGGGAGCCGACGGCGTCCACGAGGGCCTGCACGAGGGCCTGTTCACCGCCGCACACCCAGCCCAGCGCGCTGAGGGAGGTGTGCACGAGGAGGGTGTCGGCGGGCGCGACCCCCAACGCGGTCAGGTCGCGGGCCAGGGAGGCCCGGGTCTGGGGTCGGCCGGGGTTCTTCGCTTCGGCGGGCACGCTGGGGACTCCTCGGCTGGAAGGGAACGGAGCGGATCACCATGGGTACAGCAGTCGGCCGGTGCCGGGCCAGTGGATATCGGGAGGCCGGGGGAGGCGCGCCGGGGGGTGGGGGGTGGGGAAAACCCCAGGGTGTGCGTACGGTCGGCACCGTGGTCTCGGGTGGGCCGCGCCGAGCACGATGGTCCCCATGTCCCTGACCAGAATCGCGGCGGCGGGCCTGGCCGCCGCCCTCCTGATGCTCACCGCCGCCCCCGCCCGGGCCGAGGTCCCCGACACGGATCCGGGCGCGCTGACCTCCGAGGCCGTGGACGCCTACGTGTCCGACTACCTGGACGCCTCACCCTTGCCGGGGGCCGCCGTCGCCGTGACCCGGGGCACCGAGGTGGTGCGCGCGGCGGGCTACGGCACCGACTCGGCGGGTGGGGCGATCACCGCCGACACCCCCATGGGGGTGGCCTCGGTCAGCAAGGCCTTCACCGCGCTCGCCGTCATGCAGCTCGTGGAGGACGGCGCACTCGCGCTCGACGACCGGGTGGCGCGGCACCTGCCGGGGTTCACCCTCGACGACCCGCGCGCCGACCGTGTCACCGTCCGCCAACTGCTCACCCACACCTCGGGGATGTCCGACACCGCCTTCCGGGAGAAGAGCGCCCCCGCGGCCGAGGACCTGGAGGGGGCGCTCGCCAGGATGGCGGACTCCGGGATGGCCGCCGATCCGGGCACCGAGTTCCACTACCACAACCCCAACTACCACGTCGCGGCCCGGCTGGTGGAGGTCCTCAGCGGCCGGTCCTTCGGCGAGTACATGGACGAGCGCGTGTTCGCGCCGCTGGGCATGGACGACACCGTCACCGTCGACACCGCCGAGGAGGTCTTCGCGGCGGGGGCGGCCCCGGGGCACGTCGCCGTCCTGGGCGCGGCAGTCGCGGTGCCCGAGCCGCAGAGCTACTTCAACGGCGCGGGCGGCATGGTCACCACCGCGCACGACATGGCCCGCTGGCTGGTCGCGCAGAACAACGGGGGGCGGGGAGCCGACGGCGCCCGCGTCCTGTCGGAGGAGGGGATCACCGCCACCCACACCCCGGTCGGCGGCGCGGGAGGCGACACCGCGCTGGGCTGGAACGCCGGGGAGAGCCCGGCGGGCGCCCCCATGGTCTCGCACGGGGGCATCCAGTTCACCTACACCGCCCACCAGGCGCTGCTGCCCGGGAGCGGGTACGGCGTCGCGGTGATGGCCAACACCGGGCTGGGCAGCGCCGACGCCTCCGCGCTGCTGCACGGGCTGGTGGCCCTGGCCGAGGGCGGGGAGCCCGCCGCGCCGACCGCTCCGGTGCTGTTGGCGCTCGACCTGGTCCTGGTCGCCCTGGTCGGGCTGACCGGCTACCTCGCCCAGCGGGGTGTACGGCGCGCCGGCGCCTGGGCGGAGGCCGTCCGCGTGCGTCCCCGGTGGCGCGGCGCCGTGCGCCTGCTGCCGGGGCTGGCCGTCATCGGCGCGGCCGTGTTCCCGAACCGGTTGGCGGCGCTGCTGGCCCAGGGCCGTGACATGACCTGGGGGCAGACGTTCTACCTGGCCCCCACCGCCCTGGCCCTGCTGGTGGCCGCCGCGCTCGCCTTCGCCGTGGTGTACGCGGCCCGGGCGGCCCGCCTGGTCGGAGCGCGGCGGTCGGTCCGGGGCCGCCCCCTCAGTCCAGGAGGCGCATGACCAGACCCGTACGCGGTTTGGGGCCGAACGAGGTGGACTTGCGGGGGGTCAGCTCCCCGCGGTCGGCCACCGCGTACACCTGTTCCACGCGCAGCGCGGGCACGATGACGGCCGTGCCCTTCTCGTCGCGGGCGGCCGCGACCGCCTCGGCCGCGTCGTCGTGCACCATCCGCACCCGCTCCTCCGGTACCTCCCACAGCGGCAGCAGCACCTGGTGCAGGGCGGCCGTGGACAGGTGCCGCCACTGCGGGGAGCGGTCGGGCATGGCCCGCTCCAGCACCCGCTCGTCGAAGCCGTGCACCAGGTGGGCGTCGCCCTCGGGGGAGACCAGTAGCAGGGCGGGCGCCTCCGCCCGGTCCAGGGCGTGTGCGCGGGGGCCCGCGACCCGTTCCACGGAGGCCACCGTGCGGGCGGCCTCGACCGCGGCGTCGGTGTCCAGGCCGGGGAGCACCCGGTGGATGGCGCCCAGTCGGGGCGGGTGGGTGTCGCTGTCCACGAGCAGGGCCAGCCCGTAGCGCCAGCCCGGGGCGTCGTGGGCGGCGCGCAGACGCCGGTAGGCGGCGTAGCGGTGGTGGCCGTCGGCGATCAGCGCGGACCGGCCCGCCAGGTCGGCGCTGATCCGCCGCAGCACGGCGGGGTCGGTGACCGCCCACAGCCGGTGCTCGGCTCCGTCGCGGGTGCGCGCGTGCGTGAGCGGGGCGCCCGCGACCGCCTCGGTGGCGGCCGACGCGTACCCGTCGCCGCCCCGGTAGACCAGGAAGATCGGTTCGAGGTTGGCCCGGGCCAGGCCCATCAGGTGGAACCGGTCGCGCACCGGCGGGTCGGCCACGTCCTCGTGCGGGCGTACGGCGGGTTCGGCGCCCTCCTCGGGCAGGCGCAGGTTGCCCACCAGTCCGCGCTGGCGCCGCCCGTCGGCGGTGACCTGCTCGTACACGTACAGCGCCGGTTGCGCGTCCAGCGCGAGCACGCCGTCGTCGATCCAGCTGCGCAGCAGCTCGGCGGCCGTGCGGTAGCGGCGCGGCACGGCCCTTCCCGTCCCGGCGGGGCTCTGGCGGCTCAGCTCGAAGGGCAGGGTGACCCGCGCGGCGTTGTGCGGGTCGGAGCGCTGGAGCGCACGCGCCTCGTCGGCGTCGGGGATGTCGTAGGGAGGGGCCAGGAGTCGCGCGAGGTCGAACTCCCCGTCGACGAAGCGGTCCGCGTCGGGGTCGGCGTAGCGCAGACCGCGGAAGGGCGCCAGTTCGAGAGGTTGGCGTGGCATCCCAGCACGGTACCCGTCGCCGTTCGCCGTTCGGGCGCCGCGCGGTCGGCTCAGAGGAGTTTCCGCACGCGCAGCAGGTCGCCGACGCTGGCGTCGATCCTGACCCGGCGGCCGAACACGGCCTTGGCCGCGTCCAGGCGGTCCTCGGCCAGGGCCACCAGGTCCTCGCTGGCCACGGTGATCCGCACCTGTGCCCGGGGCGCGGGCCGGTCCGCGGGGCGGTGGGTGATGTCGACCAGGCCGTCGAGGGTGAGCCGCATGTCGAAGACGGTCTCCAGGTCGGGGACCTCCACGCTCAGGGAGCGTTCACGGATGTACTTGCGGCGCTTCTCGTCGGGTTGGGCGAGGATGCGCTGGTTCACCTTCTCGATGCCGGCGAGACACGTGTCGATGCTGCTCATGGCCACATCATGCCCCAGGCGCCGGGCGTTCGCGTCCTTGTGGTGCCATCGGGACGAATGGGGCGGTCTTGGGAGTTCGCGTGTCAACGCCGGTTCGGTCCCGGTAGCGTTGGCCACGGCCCCCCGTCGCGCAGCGGCTCGCCCTGCCCGCGCCCCCTTCCTCTTTCGCGGTCCCACCAAGGAGCACTTGTCATCATGGTCGTCGACGCGGTACGCACCTACCTCGATGCCGCCAGTGGCCTCACCGAACTCTCGCGCAAGCAGGCCGTCGCCGCGGCCAAGGCCCTGCTCAGGGCGAACGGTCCCGCCGCGCCGGTCGCGGCGGAGGGGGAGAGCCTGCCGCCGCGGGTGGGGCAGAGCATCCAGAACCTGGCCGGGGAGCTCATCGAGACCAGCCAGGCCAACCGCGCGGCCATCGCCGACCTGGTCCGCTCCGAGGTCGGGCGCCAGCTGGAGCGGATGGACGTCGTGCCGCGCGCCGACCACGAGCGTCTGGTACGGCGGGTCGCCGAACTCGAACGCCGCCTGGCCGCACGCCACGCGGTCGAGCGCGTTCTGGCCCCCGTCGAGGCGGGCGCGTCCTCGCCTGTGCGCCCCGCGGCCGCCGCGGAGACCGACGCTTCCCAGGCCGAGGTGTCCACCGGGGCCGGGGAGGGCGCCGAGGCCGGGTCCGAGGAGCGCGGCCCCGGGGCGGGGGCCGGATCCGGCTCGGCCGCGTCCGAGGGGGACGCGAAGGTCGCCGGGGGCCGGGACACGCAGGAGGCGGCCGACGACGGCGCGGAGGCCTCCGCGGACGCGGCGGGTGCCGCGGCCGACGCCCAGGACGCCGACAAGGCCGCGGCCAGGAAGCCCCGTACCGCGGCCAAGACGGCCCGCGCTCGCACCGCAGCCAAGCGCACCACCAAGAGCAGGGGCACCACGAAGAAGTAGAGTCGGACCAGCGAGAACACCGGGAGAGGCATGGACCCCAACGAGCAGGCCCAGGCACTGGCCGAGCAGACCCTGCGCAGCACCAGGGAGCGGCTGGCGTCGCTGGAGTCCCTGCCCACCGCCGAGCACGTCGCGGTCTTCGACACCCTGCACCAGGAGCTGTCCGGGGTGCTCGGCGCGCTCGACCAGGGCGCCGGCGCCCCCGAACAGCCCCGGTATCCTCGGTAACCATGGCAAAACGCACCCGGCTCGACGCGGAACTGGTCCGCCGCGGGCACGCACGCTCCCGTGGACACGCCGCCGAGATCATCGAGGGCGGGTTCGTCAAGGTCGCGGGGATCGTGGCCTCCAAGGCCGCGACCCAGGTCGGCCAGGACCAGCCCATCGTGGTCCGTCCACCCTCCGACGAGCCCCCCTACGTCTCCCGCGGCGCCCACAAGCTCATCGGGGCCCTCGACGCCTTCGAGTTCGACGTCGCCGACCGCAGGGCCCTGGACGCGGGCGCCTCCACCGGCGGGTTCACCGACGTGCTGCTGCGCCGCAGGGCGGCCCACGTCACCGCGGTGGACGTGGGCTACGGCCAGCTCGCCTGGTCGCTGCGCAGCAACGACCGCGTGCGCGTGATGGAGCGGGTCAACGTCCGTGAGCTCACCCCCGAGCAGATCGGCGAGCCCCGCCCCGACCTGGTCGTGGGCGACCTGTCGTTCATCTCGCTGCGCCTGGTGCTGGGGGCGCTGCGGGGCTGCGTGGCCGCCGACGCCGACTTCCTGCTCATGGTCAAGCCCCAGTTCGAGGTGGGCAAGGACAAGGTCGGCGCCGGGGGAGTGGTCCGCGAGCCGGAGCTGCGCGCCGAGGCCGTCTCCGACGTCGCCGCGCACGCCCTCACCCTGGGGCTGGGCACCGTCGGCGTCACCGCCAGCCCCCTGCCGGGCCCCTCCGGCAACGTCGAGTACTTCCTGTGGATGCGCGCGGGGGCCGCGCCCCTGGACCCGGACGCGTTGGCCCGGGCCGTGGAGGAGGGACCGCGTTAGCGACCGTGGCGAGCGTGTCTCAGGAGTCCGGTAACGTGACCCGGCCGGGTCGGCGAACGCCCCGGCCAGCACTTCAGACTCCCCGCCGGGGAGTGAACGTAAGGGGACGGCGATGACCAGCGGACGCAGTGTTCTCCTGCTGGCCCACACCGGTCGGCCCGCCGCGGTACGCAGCGCCCAACTGGTCCACGAGAGCCTGAGCCGGGCCGGGCTGACCGTGCGCATGCTCAAGAACGAGATCGAGGAACTGGCCGCGGAGGACTGCGTGCTCTCCCCGGTCGAGGTCGTGGAACCGGGGGAGGCGGCCCGGGGCGTCGAGCTGGTCATGGTGCTCGGCGGCGACGGCACCCTGCTGCGCGCCGCGGAGATCGCGCGCCCGGCCGGGGCACCCCTGCTGGGGGTGAACCTGGGCCACGTGGGGTTCCTGGCCGAGGCCGAGCGCGAGGACCTGGGCGCGACCGTGCGCAGTGTCGTCAACCGCGACTACGACGTCGAGGAGCGCATGACCCTGGACGTGGCGGTCTTCAACGGGGGCCGGGGCGACGGGAGTCCGCCCGTGCGCAACTGGGCGCTCAACGACGCGACCCTGGAGAAGGGCGAGGCGCGCCGCATCCTGGAGACCGTCCTGGAGATCGACGGGCGTCCGCTCTCGCGCTGGGCCTGCGACGGTGTGGTGTGCGCCACCCCCACGGGTTCCACCGCGCACGCCTTCTCCGCGGGCGGCCCGGTGGTGTGGCCGGACGTGGACGCCCTGATGGTCGTGCCGCTCAGCGCGCACGCCCTGTTCGCGCGGCCCCTGGTGGTGGGGCCGAACGCGACTGTGGCCCTGGAGGTGGTCCCGGCCACGGCGCCGGGCGTGCTCTGGTGCGACGGACGGCGTATGGTCGAATTGCCCGCGGGGGCACGAATCGAGATCACCCGTGCCGACACGCCGGTTCGGCTGGCCCGGCTGCACCGGGCGCCGTTCACCGACCGGCTGGTGGCCAAGTTCGGATTGTCGGTCGCCGGATGGCGGGGCCGTAGCGAGCACGGCCGCTGACCGGCCCGCGCGGCCGGACGCGCCGTGCGCGCGTGTGGGCAGTGGCGTCAACTACAGGAGAGGGATCGGTGCTCGAAGAAGTCCGTATCCAGGGGCTCGGAGTCATTGACGACGCCGTTTTGGAGTTGTCACCGGGGCTGACCGTCGTCACCGGCGAGACCGGCGCGGGAAAGACCATGGTCGTCACCGGGCTCGGACTGCTCTTCGGCGGGCGGGCCGACCCCCAGCGCGTACGTCCGGGTGCGGACCGGGCCGTGGTGGAGGGGCGCCTGACCGTCCCCTCGGGCGGCCGGGTGGCCGCCCGGGTGCTGGAGGCGGGGGGTGACATCGACGACGACGTCCTCATCCTCACCCGCACGGTGTCGGCCGAGGGCCGCTCGCGTGCCACCATGGGCGGCCGGTCCGCCCCGGTGAGCCTGCTCGCCTACCTCGCCGACGACCTGGTCGCCGTGCACGGCCAGTCCGACCAGCAGCGCCTGCTGCGCTCGGACCGGCAGCGCTCCTCCCTGGACCGCTTCGCGGGCGAACCGCTGACCAAGGCGCTCAAACAGTACACCGTGGCCTACCGGCGCCACCGGGAGGTGTCGGCGGAGCTGGAGGAGCTGGTGGAGCAGGCGCGCGAGCGCGCCCAGGAGGCCGACATGCTCCGTTTCGGCGCGGAGGAGATCGCCGCCGCCGAGCCCCGGCCCGGTGAGGACGCCGAGCTGCTCGCGGAGGAGACGCGGCTGGCGCACGCCGACAGCCTGCGCGTGGCGGCCACCACCGCCCACGAGGCGCTGGCCGGGGACCCGGCCTCCGACGTGGAGGTGGACGTGGCCGCGCTGCTCTCGGCGGCCCGGCAGGCCGTGGCGGCGGTGCGTGAGCACGACGCCGAGCTGGCCGCGATCGGCGAGCGGTTGGACGAGGCCTCCTACATCCTCACCGACGCCGCCACCGAGCTGGCCTCCTACGCCGAGTCGGTGGACGCCGACCCCGCCCGTCTGGCCCTGGTGCAGGAGCGCCGCGCGCTGCTCACCTCGCTCTCGCGCAAGTACGGCGCGACCACGGACGAGGTGTTGGCCTGGGCCGAGAACGCGGCCAAGCGGCTGGCCGACCTGGAGGGCGACGACGAGCGCATCGACGCGCTGCGCGCCGAGGCCGACGAGCTGCACGAGCGCATGGAACTGTTCGCCGCCGAGCTGACCCGTGTGCGCACCGAGGCCGCCGACCGCTTCGGGGAGGCCGTGACCGAGGAGCTGACCGCGCTGGCCATGCCGCACGCCCGCGTGAGCGTGCGCATCACCACGGGTGAGGAGTTCGGCCAGCACGGCCGCGACGAGGTCGAGGTCCTGCTGGCCCCGCACCCCAGCTCTCCGCCCCTGGCCCTGCACAAGGGCGCCTCGGGCGGTGAGCTCTCGCGCGTGATGCTGGCCATCGAGGTGGTCTTCGCCGGTGCCGACCCGGTGCCCACGTTCGTCTTCGACGAGGTGGACGCGGGTGTGGGCGGCAAGGCCGCGGTGGAGATCGGCCGCCGGCTGGCCCGGCTGGCCCGGCGCGCGCAGGTCATCGTCGTCACGCACCTGCCGCAGGTCGCCGCGTTCGCCGACGCCCACCTGGTGGTGGAGAAGTCCACCGAGGGCCTGGTCACCGAGAGTGGTGTGGTGCGGTTGGACCGCGGGGGCCGGGTCCGGGAGCTGTCGCGGATGCTCGCGGGGCTGGAGGACTCCGAGCTGGGCCGTGCGCACGCCGAGGAGCTGCTCACCAACGCCGATCCGGAGCGCGCCTATCCGGCCGCCTGACCTGGGCGTTGTGTACACGTCCGGAACGGATGTGTGTGACCTTCTGGCGTTTCGGGGTAGTGGGCGGGCAGGTCGCCGTGGTCGTCCCGGAACGGGGTGAGGTCGGCGGTCTCGACCAGAACACGCCGATCTCACAGCTGTGATGACTCTCCGTAGGTGAGTTCTGACAGTATGCCAGCGATGAAGGTATCGGATGCGCTCAGCGCCACAGTCATGCGGTTCCGCCGCACCCGGGCGGACGCTCCCACAGGGCTGATCGCGCCCGTCCGCTCGGACCGGCGCACCAAGAACCTGACCAAACGTCTGCGACCGGGCGACATCGCGGTCATCGACCACGTCGACCTGGACCGCGTCAGTGCCGAGGCCCTGGTGGGCTGCGGTGTGTCCGCGGTCCTCAACGTCGCCACGAGCATCAGCGGCCGCTATCCCAACCAGGGGCCGGAGATGATCGTGGACGCGGGGATCCCCCTGGTCGACGACGTCGACCCCGAGGTGTTCACCCGCGTCCGCGACGGCGAGCGGCTCCGCCTGGAGGGCGCCACCCTGTACCGCGGCGACGAGGTCGTCGCGCGCGGCACCCTCCAGGACCTGGGGACCGTCAGCGCGGCGATGGAGGAGGCCCGCGCGGGGCTGGCCACACAGTTGGAGGCCTTCGCGGCCAACACCATGGCCTACCTCCAGCACGAGCGCGACCTGCTCCTGGACGGCATCGGCATCCCCACCATCGAGACCGACATCGAGGGCCGCCACGTCCTCATCGTGGTCCGCGGCTACCACTACCGGGAGGACATCGCGGCGCTGCGGCCCTACATCCGCGAGTTCCGGCCGGTCATCATCGCCGTGGACGGCGGGGCGGACGCGGTCATGGAGGCGGGGTACAAGCCTGACATCATCGTCGGCGACTTCGACTCGGTCTCGGACCGGGCGCTGACCAGCGGGGCCGAGCTGGTCGTGCACGCCTACCGCGACGGCAGGGCCCCGGGCCTGCCCAGGCTCACCGACCTGGGGCACGGCGCGGTGGTCTTCCCCGCCACGGGCACCAGCGAGGACGTGGCGATGATGCTCGCCGACGGCGCGGGCGCCGCGCTCATCGTGGCCGTGGGCACCCACGCCACCCTGGAGGAGTTCCTCGACAAGGGCCGGGCGGGGATGGCCAGCACCTTCCTGACCCGGCTGCGGGTGGGCGGCAAGCTCGTCGACGCCAAGGGCGTCAGCCGCCTGTACCGCTCGCGCATCTCCCCCTGGGCCCTGCTCGGGCTGGTCGCGGCCTGCCTGCTCACCATCGTGGTCGCCGCCTACAGCTCACCGGCGGGCCAGGTCTACCTCACCTTTCTCGCGGCGCGCTGGGACGCGTTCTCCTACTGGTTGACAGGGCTGTTGACGTGATCGATTTCCGCTACCACCTGGTGTCCATCGTCGCGGTGTTCCTCGCGCTCACCGTGGGGCTCGTCCTGGGGACCACCATGCTCCAGGACCCGCTGCTCAACACGCTCCAGTCCGAGACCGCCGACCTGCGCAGCCAGAGCGAGGAGCTGCGCGCCGAGCGCGACGCCGCCGACCAGGTCAACGCCGGGGCCGACCGGATGGCCGAGGCCGTGTCCGACGACACGCTCTCCGGTCTGCTCACCGACCTCGGTGTGGTGGTGGTGAGCGCTCCCGGAGCCGACACCGAGACGGCCGACGCCCTGGCCGGGCGCGTGGAGCAGGCGGGCGGCGAGGTCGTCGGCCGGGTCCAGATCAGCGACGCGTTCCTGGACGGCGGCAACGCCACCTTCGTCGACGAGTTGGCCCTGCAGATCACCCGGGACCCCCGGGACCTGTCCGGCAGCCCCCACGAGAAGGCGGGCGCCGAGATCGGCCGCGCCCTGGCCGCCTCGGAGGAGGACCCCTCCGGGGAGGGGGGCTCCGGTGACGAGGAGGCGTCCCCGTCCGAGTCCCCGTCCGCCCAGGCGGGGGAGGGCGGTGACGGCGGCTACGACCCGGCGGCCGTCCTGGAGGCCTTCACCGAGGGCGGGCTGATCACGGTCGAGGGCGACCCCGCAGAGTCCGCCGACGCCGTGGTCGTCCTCGCGCCCTCGGGCGGGTCCTCGCCCGAGGGCCAGGACCCGCAGACCGCCAACGCGGTGCTGAACACGATCACCACGGCCCTGCACCGGGAGGTCGGCGCCACCGTCGTGGCCGGTGACGGGCCCTCCGCCCGGGGCGAGGGAATGCTCGCGCAGGCGCGCGCCGCGGAGGCGGCCTTCGCCACCGTGGACGTGGCCAGCCGCCCGATGGGCGAGGTCATCACGATCCTGGCCCTGGCCGAGAACCTGAAGGAGGCCGGGGGAGCGTACGGCATCGGCGAGGGGGTGGCGGGCTTCCTCCCCGACCCGCTGCCCGAGCCGCGCGAGGACTCCGAGGACTCCTCCGATGCCTCGCCGGAGCCCACCGGGAGCGACGGCGCGAGCGACGCGGGCGGCGGCACCGACGAGGCCCGCCGCACCGTTCGGGACGGGGAGTGACACCGTTGACCGCCCCCGTCCCCCTCGCGGACCCCGGATCCGCCGCCGCGCGGTTCCTGGCCCAGGGCCTGACCGGCGCCCTGCTCGGAGCCGCCGCGGCCTCCACGGCCTACTCCCTGCTCACCCGGGGCCGTGCTACCCGGTACGAGGCCGTCCGTGCCTCCGGGCCCGGCGCGTCGGACGGGTTCGTCGCACCGGGCACACCCGTCGCCCCGCAGGCACCCGACACACCGGACGCATGCGATGTTTCCGGCATGCCAGCCGTACCGCGCACACCGGATGCGCCGAACGCGTCCGGCACGCCATGCGTGTCCGGTGTCCAGCGCGCACCTGAGGCCACGAGTCCGTCCGGCACGCCACGCGTGTCGGGCGCACTCGTCACCACCGGCGCACCGCGCACACCTGCCGTGTCGGGCACACCCGGCGCCCCCCGTGCGTCCGTCGCACCGCGTGCACCGGATGCGCCGAACGCGTCCGGCGCGGCCGAGGCGACGGACGTGTGGCTGCGCACCAACTTCCGCGGACGCCGCGTCACCCTGCGCCAGGGGCCCGCGCTGGCCTGCGGCGTGTGCGCGGCCGTCCTGCTCGTGCCCGGCCCCGGCCCGCGCGTGCGCGCGGCCTCCGTGCTGGCCGCGGCGGGCGCCGCCGCCTTCGGGGTCTACGACGACCTGGCGGGCTCCTCCCGCGCCCGCGGCCTGCGCGGGCACCTGGGCGCCCTGGCGGGCGGCCGGATCACCACCGGCATGGTCAAGATGGCGGGCATCGGGGCCACCGGGGTCGCCGCCGCCCGCCTGCTGCGCCGCTCGCCGCTGGACACCGTGCTGGACGGGGCGCTCATCGCCGCCAGCGCCAACCTGCTCAACCTGTTCGACCTGCGCCCCGGACGCGCGGCCAAGGTCGCGCTGTTCGCCGCCGCCCCCGCCCTGGCCTCCCCGGCCGCGCCGCTGCTGGGCCCCGTCGTGGGCGCTTCGGCCGCGCTGCTGCCCGACGAGCTCGCCGAGCGCTCCATGCTCGGCGACGCCGGGGCCAACGCCCTGGGCGCCGCCCTCGGCGCGGCCGCCGCGGCCCGGGCGCCCCGCCCCGTGCGCGCGGCCCTGCTCGCGGGGGTCGCCGCCCTGACCCTGGCCAGCGAGCGCGTCAGCTTCTCCCGCGTCATCGACCGCGTTCCGGCCCTGCGCCGCCTCGACCGCTGGGGCAGGCACGAGTGAGACGGCCACGGTGTCCCGTACCATCCAGGGGGTGACGCGCGGAGTAGGCACGGCGGCGGCGCTCATCGCGGTGGTCACCGTGGGGGCCAGGCTGGCGGGGTTCGGGCGCACCGTGGTCTTCTCCCAGACCGTCGGCGACACCTGTCTGGGCACCGCCTACGTCACCGCCAACCAGCTGCCCGCCGTCCTGTTCGAGATCGTCATCGGCGGGGCGCTCACCGCCGTGGTCGTCCCGGTGCTGGCCGCCGCCGCCGAGCGCGGCGACCGCGAGCAGGTGCGCCACACCGCCTCGGCGCTCATCACCTGGGTCCTGCTGCTGGCCGTGCCGCTGTCGGCGCTGCTCGCCCTGGTCTCGGTCCCGGCGATGGCGCTCATGCTGGGCGCGGGCCAGGGCTGCGACCGGGGCGCGCTGCTCGGGCTGTCCGCCCGCATGCTCGCGGTCTTCGCCCCGCAGATCGTCCTCTACGGTCTGGCCTCGGTGCTCTACGGCGTCCTGCAGTCCCACCGCCGCTTCCTGGCCCCGGCCCTGGCCCCGCTGGTGTCCAGCCTGGTGGTCATCGCCGCCTACGTGGCCTTCGTGCCGCTGGGAGCCGACCACCGCCAGGACGTGGCGGGCCTGCCGCTGGCGGCCGAGCTCGCCCTGTCCCTGGGCACCACCGCCGGGGCGGCGGCGCTCTTCCTCACGGTCGTGGGGCCCGCCCGGCGGCTGCGGGTGCGGTCCCGGCCGCGCCTGACCTTCCCGCCCGGGGTGGGCGGGCGCGTGCGCTCCCTGGCGCTGGCCTCCCTGCTGCCGCTGGCGGCCATGCAGCTGTGCCTGCTGCTGTTCGTGGCCCTGGCCAACCGGGGCGGCGGCGCGGGCGCGGCCGTGCTCCACACCTACGCCTGGGCCCTGTTCACCCTGCCCTACGGGGTGATCGCGGTGCCCATCGCCACCAGCGCGTTCACCGCCCTGGCGGTCGCGCACGCCGAACACGACCGGCGGGGGTACGCCTCCCTGGTGTCGGGCGGCGCCCGCGCCTGCGTGGTGGTCACCGCGGGGGTGGGCACCGCCCTGGCCGCCGCCGCGGCCCCGGTGGCCCTGGTCTTCGCCCAGCACGATCCGCTGACCCTGGAGCGCGCCCTGCTCGCCTACGCTCCCGGGGTGGTGGGATTCGGGCTGGTGGCCCTGCTCAGCCGTGCCCTGTACGCCTCGCACCACGGGCGCCTGGCCGCCACGGCCCAGGTGGTGGGGTGGCTGGTGGTGATGTTGTGTGCTGTGGTGTTGGTGTGGACCTTGCCGCAGGGCTGGTCCATCGCCGGGCTGGGCGCGGCCAGCACGGTCGGCCTGAGCCTGGCCGCGGCCCTGCTGTGCGTAGCGGTGGCGCGCACGCACGGGCGCGCGGCCCTGACGGGTGTGGCGCGCTCGGTACTGGCCGCGGCGCTGGGCGGTGTGGTCGGGTGGACCGCGGGGCGCGCGGTGGCCGCGGCCCTGCCCGCGGACGGCGTGTGGCAGACGGTGGCGGCGGCCGCGGTGGCGGCGACGGCGGCGCTGGCCCTCTACGCGGCCGTCGCGGCGGTGGTGGACCGTCCGGCGGTGCGTGCCGTCGCCGACCGGGTCGGGACCGTACTCGAACGCAGGAGGGAGAGGCGTTGAACGCCAGGATCGCGCTGGTCATCGGTACCAGCAGTGGAGGGGTGGGCCGCCATGTGCGCTCGCTGGGCGCGGGCCTGGCCGCGCGCGGCCACCGGGTGGCGGTGCTGGGCCCGGCCTCCGCCGAGCGCGAGTTCGGCTTCACCTCGGAGGGCATGCGCTTCTCCCCGGTCGGCATCGGAGCGGCGCCCTCCGCGGGCGATCCCGGCGCGGTGCTGCGCCTGCGCGCCCTGACCCGGGGCGCGGACGTGGTCCACGCGCACGGGCTGCGGGCCGGGGCCCTGTGCGCGCTGGCCGGCGCCTCTCCGCTGGTGGTGACCGCGCACAACGCGCCGCCGCTGGTGCGGGGGGCGCTGTCGGCGGCCTACCCGGTGCTGGAGCGGATCGTGGCGCACCGGGCGGACGTGGTGCTGGGGGTGTCGGGCGACCTGGTGCGCAGGCTGCGCTCGGTCGGGGCGCGCGACGCGCGGCTGGCGGTGGTGGCCGCTCCCGAGACCGGCGCTCCGGTGAACGGGCGCGAGGCCACCCGGGCCGACCTGGCGGTGCTGCCGGAGCGGCCGCTGCTGCTGACCGTCGCCCGCCTGGCCGAGCAGAAGGGGTTGGACATGCTCCTGGCGGCGGCGCCTGCCATCGCCGACCGCCGCCCCGAACCGGTGGTGGCGATCGCCGGGGACGGGCCCCTGTGGGGGCAGCTGCACGACACGGCCGCGGAGATGCGCGCGGACGTGCGCATGCTGGGGCACCGCGCGGACGTGGCGGACCTGCTGGCGGCGGCGGACGTGTTCTGCCTGACCAGCCAGTGGGAGGGGCCCTCACTGGTGATCATGGAGGCGTTGCGCGCGGGGCTGCCGGTGGTCTCCACGCGGGTCGGCGGCATCCCGGACCTGTACTCGGGGACGGTGCTGATGGTGCCGCCGGGGGATCCCGCGGCCTTCGCCGCCGCCGTGGGCCGGGTGCTGGACGACCCGGCGCTGGCCGAGGACCTGCGGGCGCGCTCGCGCGAGGCGGCCAAGGCGCTGCCGAGCGAGGAGGACGCGGTGGAGGCCGCCGCGGGCGTGTACAAGACGGTGCTGCGGCGGTGACGTGGGGCGCGAGGGGAGCGGGGGGCGGGATGGCCCCGGGGTTGGGTGGACCTGTCCCCGGGGTGCGGTCGATGCCACCTCCACCGGGACTTCACCTCGCGGGGGTGGAGATGTCATCCTGGACTACGGTCCGGTGTGTGCCGCCCACGGTGTGGCACCGGTATCCTGGCCTGACACGTGAGGGGAGTATCCCTGTCGCGGCGGTGTCGTCATCACGGCGGACAGAGTCGTCCTCCCGGTGCCGCCGGTTCGCAGCGCTTCGCTGCGGGCGGGAGAGACCTCCGGTGGTTCGACGTGCGTGCACACAGCCCGCGCGCACTGACCGGAGGAGAGACTTTCCGTGAACGTTCCCTTGTGGGTGTGGGTCGCCACGATCGGCGCCATGGTCGCCATCCTGGTGATCGACCTCATCATCGTCGACCATCCCTGGAGCAAGACGAAGGGGCCCCAGGAGTTCGGCATGAAGCAGGCCGCCTGGTGGGCGGCCTTCTACATCGGCATCGCCATCATCTTCGGCTTCGGTGTCTGGTACTTCGGCGGAGGCGGCGCGGGCGCCGAGTACTTCGCCGGGTTCGTCACCGAGAAGAGCCTGAGCATCGACAACCTCTTCGTGTTCTACCTCCTGATGGGCTCCTTCGCGGTGCCCAAGAAGTACCAGCACGAGGTCCTGCTCGTCGGCATCGTCATCGCGCTGGTCATGCGCGGCATCTTCATCGTCCTGGGCGCCCAGGTCATCAACGCCTGGAGCGAGGTCTTCTACCTCTTCGGCGCCTTCCTGATCTACACCGGTTACAAGATCGTCCGCGACCACATGAAGGGCGACGAGGAGGAGAAGGACTTCACCCAGACCCCGGTGGTCCGCCTCCTCAAGCGCTTCTGGCCGGTGACCGACGACTACCACGGCGCCCACCTCACCGTGAAGCTCGACGGCCGCCGCCACATCACGCCGATGCTGCTGGTCATCGTCGCGATCGGCATGATCGACCTGGTCTTCGCCGTCGACTCCATCCCGGCGATCTTCGGTCTGACCCAGGACGCCTACATCGTCTTCACCGCCAACGCCTTCGCCCTGCTGGGCCTGCGCCAGCTGTACTTCCTGCTGGCCGGTCTGATGGACCGCCTGGCCTACATCAGCTGGGGCCTGTCGGCGATCATGGTCTTCATCGGCGTCAAGATGATCCTGCACGCCCTGCACGAGAACGGCGTGCACGTGCCCGAGGTCGGCATCGGCCTGTCGCTGACCGTCATCCTGGGCATCATGACCATCACCATCGTCGGCAGCCTGATCAAGTCCCGCGCCGACGAGCGCAAGAACCCCGAGCTCAAGACCGAGCGCGACCCCTCCGTCGACTCCCCGGCGGACCGCTCCTGAGCGGACGGCGGGCCCGCGGGCGCGTCGAGGACATTCCGGGAAACGGCCGGATTCGAACAGCTGTTCGTCTATAGTGGTGGCACCCTGAGCGCTCCGGCGCCGGGGTGCCACCTTGTTCTGCGAGGTGGAAGAAACCGTCGTCGGCGGTCGTTAGGCTGGACGGGCGGGAGAGGCGAGCGTCCTCCCCCCTCTCCTCAGCGGCCCGTCTCCGGGGCCCGGGCGGTCTCCGGGAGGTCCCGACCGCCGCACGCGAAGTTCCACACGGGTCAGCCGACGTCACGCGACGGGGTCCGCGTCCTGTGCGCCAGAGCCGAAGGATGTCTCACTCGATGGTCGAACAACTGGTAGTCCGGGGAGCCCGGGAGCACAACCTCAAGGACGTCTCGCTGGACCTGCCGCGCGACTCCATGATCGTGTTCACCGGCCTGTCCGGTTCGGGCAAGTCGTCGCTGGCCTTCGACACGATCTTCGCCGAGGGCCAGCGGCGCTACGTGGAGTCGCTGTCGGCCTACGCCCGCCAGTTCCTGGGGCAGATGGACAAGCCGGACGTGGACTTCATCGAGGGCCTGTCCCCGGCGGTGTCCATCGACCAGAAGTCCACCAGCCGCAACCCCCGCTCCACAGTCGGCACCATCACCGAGGTCTACGACTACCTGCGGCTGCTGTGGGCGCGCGTCGGCGTCCCGCACTGTCCCGAGTGCCGCCGCGAGATCGCCCGCCAGACCCCGCAGCAGATCGTGGACCGCGTCCTGGAGATGGAGGAGGGCACCCGCTTCCAGGTGCTCGCCCCCGTCGTGCGCGGACGCAAGGGCGAGTACGTCGAGCTGTTCAAGGACCTGCAGTCCAAGGGCTACACCCGCGCGGTGGTGGACGGGCAGGCCGTGCGCCTGGACGAGGCGCCCAAGCTGGGCCGCTACGACAAGCACGACATCGCCGTGGTCGTGGACCGCCTCAGCGTCAAGCCCTCCTCCCGCGGGCGCCTGACCGACTCGGTGGAGACGGCGCTCAAGCTGGCCGGGGGCACCATCATCCTGGACTTCGTGGACGTGGAGGCCGGGGACCCCGACCGCGAGAAGGTCTTCTCCGAGCACCTGTACTGCCCTTACGACGACCTGTCCTTCGAACAGCTCGAACCGCGCTCCTTCTCCTTCAACGCCCCCTACGGCGCCTGCGCCGAGTGCTCGGGCCTGGGCACCCGCATGGAGGTCGACCCCGAACTCCTGGTCCCCGACCCCGAGAAGACGCTGGCCGAGGGCGCCATCGGCCCCTGGTCCGGCGGGCCCAACAGCGGCTACTGGGAGCGCATCCTCAAGGCGGTGGGCGAGGCGATCGGCTTCGACCTGGACACCCCCTGGGAGCGGCTGCCGCGCCGCGCGCGCAAGGCCCTGCTGGAGGGGCACGACACCCAGGTCCACGTCAGCTACCGCAACAGGTACGGGCGCAACCGCTCCTACTACACCGAGTTCGAGGGCGTCATCCCCTGGGTCAAGCGCCGCCACTCCGAGACCGAGAGCGACTACGGCCGCGAACGGCTGGAGGGGTACATGCGCACCGTGCCCTGCCCGACCTGCGAGGGCACCCGCCTCAAGCCGGTCGTGCTCGCGGTGACCGTGGGCGGCAAGTCCATCGCCGAGGTGGCCCAGATGCCGCTCAGCGACAGCGCGGCCTTCCTGGCCGGGCTCACGCTCTCCGAGCGCGACGCGGTCATCGCGGCCCAGGTGCTCAAGGAGATCAACGCCCGGCTCGGCTTCCTGCTCGACGTCGGCCTGGACTACCTGAGCCTGGCGCGCTCCTCGGGCTCGCTCTCGGGCGGGGAGGCCCAGCGCATCCGCCTGGCCACCCAGATCGGCTCCGGCCTGGTGGGCGTGCTGTACGTGCTGGACGAGCCCTCCATCGGCCTGCACCAGCGCGACAACGCGCGCCTGCTGGAGACCCTCCAGCGCCTGCGCGACATCGGCAACACGCTCATCGTCGTGGAGCACGACGAGGACACCATCCGCGCCGCCGACTGGGTCGTGGACATCGGCCCCGGCGCGGGTGAGCACGGCGGCCACGTCGTGGTCTCGGGGATCGTGGACGAGCTGCTCACCTCCGAGGACTCCCTCACCGGCGAGTACCTGTCCGGCAAGCGCGGCATCGAGGTGCCCGTGGAGCGCCGCCCCCTCACCCGGGGGCACGAGCTGGTGGTCCGGGGAGCGCGCGAGAACAACCTCCACGGGGTCGACGTCGCCTTCCCGCTGGGCGTGTTCACCGCCGTCACCGGCGTGTCCGGCTCGGGCAAGTCCACCCTGGTCAACGAGATCCTCTACAAGGCGCTGGCCAAGGAGCTCAACGGGGCGCGCGACGTGCCCGGCCGCCACCTGCGGGTCAACGGCATGAACAAGGTCGACAAGGTCGTGCACGTGGACCAGAGCCCCATCGGGCGGACCCCGCGCTCCAACCCGGCCACCTACTCGGGGGTCTTCGACCACATCCGCAAGCTGTTCGCGCAGACCACCGACGCCAAGACGCGCGGCTACCAGCCGGGCCGGTTCTCCTTCAACGTCAAGGGCGGCCGCTGCGAGGCCTGCTCCGGCGACGGCACGCTCAAGATCGAGATGCAGTTCCTGCCCGACGTCTACGTGCCCTGCGAGGTGTGCCACGGCGCCCGGTACAACCGGGAGACCCTCCAGGTCCGCTACAAGGGCAAGAACATCTCCGAGGTCCTCAACATGCCGATCTCGGAGGCCCTGGAGTTCTTCGAGCCGATCAACGCCATCCGCCGCCACCTCCAGACCCTGGCCGACGTCGGCCTGGGCTACGTGCGGCTGGGCCAGCCCGCCACGACGCTGTCGGGCGGTGAGGCGCAGCGGGTCAAGCTCGCCGCCGAACTCCAGCGCCGCTCCACCGGGCGGACGGTGTACGTGCTCGACGAGCCCACGACCGGCCTGCACTTCGAGGACATCCGCAAGCTGCTGGGCGTGCTCAACCGCCTGACCGACACCGGCAACACGGTGATCGTCATCGAGCACAACCTCGACGTCATCAAGACGGCCGACCACGTCATCGACATGGGCCCCGAGGGCGGCTCCGGTGGCGGCACCGTGGTCGCGCAGGGAACCCCGGAGGAGGTCGCCGCGGTGGCCGAGTCCTACACCGGGCGTTTCCTGGCCAAGATGCTCTGAGCCCGCGCCCGACGGCACCGCCGCGCCCCGTCCCGGTCCCCGCGGGGCGGGGCGCCGCGCTGCCCGTGGCCACGTCAGGTTGGCGGGTTCGCGACACATGTCTCACCTGAGTAGAGTCGAACGTATCCGCGTCCCGCCCGGCGGACCCCGCCCCGGGCGCCGCGTCCGCGCCCGGCCCCCGCGCGACTCCGACGAACCGCCCTGGAGGTTGGCCCGCCCATGAACGTCCCTCCCCGACCGGACCGCGGCGGGCCGACGCCTCCGGAAACCCAGCGGCTCCCGTCCCGCCCCGGGCACGGGGAGCCCGCCGGCGCACACGACGGCCTGCACGGGGACGCGCGCTCCGGCGCACCGGACGCCGCCCCGGGCGCCGAACCCGTGGAGCGGCTCTACCCCCTGGCCGCCTGGCGTACGCGGGCGTACGCGCGCGGCATCGACCTGCTCCTGGTCGCCCTGCCCGCACTGCTGCTGGCGCTCGTGCTCTCCCTGGCCTGGGTGGGCGTCCAGGCGGTCGGCTCCGGCGACACCACCGGTATCGGCGACCGGTACCCGCTCTTCCTGTCGGTGACCTTCTTCCTGCTCTACGCGGGCTATGAGACCCTCGCCCTCTCCCGCTGGCAGCAGACGCTGGGCAAGCGCCGCGTGGGACTCAGGGTCGCGCCCCAGGCCGGGAACGGCAGCCTGGGCGCCCTGCCGCTCGCCGCCCTGACGGTGCGCGCCGCGCTGCTGGCCCTGCCCTTCCTGCTGCTCTTCCTGTTCTTCAGCGCCGTCTGGTTCTGGTGGTTCCTGGTGGCGGTGACGGCGCTGCTCACCGGCGGGATGGCCGCCTGGAACCGGCCCAACCGGCAGGGACTGCACGACCGGATCGCTGGCACCGTGGTGCTCGACGTGGCCGCGGCGGGCCCGCAGCCCCCGACGGCGCACCCGTATCCGCCGCGGGCCTGAGGGCTCTCGCGTACACCCCGGAACCCGGCCACCCCGCCGTGCCTACTACATTGTGTAGTGATATTTCGGCGCAGGTGAGGAGCGTTTCGTCGTGGCCGGTAAGAGGACGTGCGGGTGCGGGATGAGCAGGCGCCGACTGCTCGGGACGGCGGGTACGGCCGCGGCCGTCACGGCCGTGAGCGCCTGCGGCGGACAGGAGCCCAAGCCGCAGGAGGTCCGGTACGGCCAGGTGGTCGGCCAGACCACCGACGTCCCCGAGGGCGCGGGAGCGGTCTTCAGCAACAGCAAACTGGTCGTGACCCAGCCCGAGGCGGGCCGGTACCGGGCCTTCGGCGCCTCGTGCACGCACGCGGGCTGCACCGTCCAGGAGGTGGACGAGGTCATCCGGTGCCTGTGCCACGGCAGCGAGTTCGACATCTCCACCGGGGAGGCGCTGACGGGCCCGGCCCAGGAGCCGCTGGAGCCGTTCGAGGTCACCGTCGAGGGCACCGACATCATCCTCCAGGGCCCCTCCTCCTGAAAGGGACCGGCGGGAGGGCCGGAGCGGGGAGCCCACGGACCCGCCCGCCGCGACACCACGGCGCCCGGAGCGGATCTTCCGCTCCGGGCGCCGTCGCGTGTGTGGACCGGTCGGGCTCAGGCCTCGCCGGGGTCGCCCCCGGGCGGGCCGCTGACGCCGTTGGGCTCGTGGCGCCGGAACGCCGAGGTGGGGAACTGGGCGGCGTAGGCGGCCTCGTCCGCGTCCTCGGAGGCCAGGAACTGGGCGCGGTGGCGCGGCAGGGACTCGGGGTAGTTCTCGACCAGCCAGCCGATGAGGTGCTCGCGGATCTCGCAGGCGATGTCCCACTGGTGCCCGGTGTCGGCGGCGGTGGCCACCACCCGCACCAGCACCTCGCCGCTCGGGGCGATGTCCACGACCTGGCAGGACCAGCTGCGCCCGTCCCAGTGCTCGCTGCGGGTGATCAGGCGCCCGGTCTCCTCGCGCATCTCCTCGATCGGCACCTCCCAGTCCAGCGGGAACACCACCTTGGCGGTGATCGCCGTGCCCTGCTTGGTCCAGTTCTCGAAGCTGGTCGTGGTGAAGTTGGCGACCGGGACCACCAGGCGGCGCTCGTCCCAGATCTTGATGGTGACGTTGACCAGGCTCAGCTCCTCGACCCGGCCCCACTCGCCCTCGACCACGACCACGTCGCCGATGCGCAGGGCGTCGCTGAAGGCCAGCTGGAGTCCGGCGAACAGGTTGGCCAGTGTGGACTGGGCCGCCACACCGGCCACGATGCCGATGATGCCGGCGGAGGCCAGCAGCCCGGCGCCGAGCGCGCGGACCTCGTCGAAGGTGAACAGGATGGCGGCGACCGCCAGCACCACGATGATCGAGGTGATCACCCGGCGCAGCAGCCGCACCTGGGTCTGGATGCGCCGCGCCTTGCGGTCGGCGTCGCCGTTGGCGACCGACAGCCGGGCCAGCACCATGTCCGTGACCGCGTAGGCCAGGCTGACGCCCAGGCCCGTCAGCGTCGCGATCATGAGGATGCTCATCGCGTGGTCGATGGCCTGGTACGTGCCCCAGTCCACGTTGGCGGGGCTGGGCAGCGACAGGTTCGCGCCGACCACCGCGGCAGCGCCGTAACTGGTGTAGGTCGTGCGGTGGACCACGTGCTGGGACACCCGCCAGGCTTTGCCCAGCTTGTGCTTGAGCACCCAGCGCACGGCGAAGACCAGCAGCACCGCGACCATGACGGTGACGCCGACCGTGATCCATTGGGGCAGGCTCACGACGAAGGGCCCCCTCTTGTCGTCGATGTCGGGAAGTTCCTGTGTACCCGCCCAACCTAGAGCATGCGGATACCCAATCGTGACGTTTCGCTTACCCGCGCCCGAGGAACGCGGGCGCGTGCGGCGCCCGCAGGGCGGGTACGGCGCGCGGGGGAGGGCGGCGGGGTGAGACGTGCCACGCACGGAGCGTACGGGGCTCGGTTGGCCGTATGTCCCCCCGACCTACCACAATGGGACCATGGCTGCGACTCCTCACCTGCGCCCCGCGCCCGGTTCCATCCCCACCGACCCGGGCGTGTACCGGTTCCGGGACTCCTCCGGACGCGTGATCTACGTGGGCAAGGCCAAGAACCTGCGGTCCCGCCTCTCCTCCTACTTCCGCGACTTCGCCGGACTGCACCCGCGCACGCAGCAGATGGTCTCCACCGCGGCCGACGTCGACTGGACGATCGTGGGCACCGAGGTGGAGGCCCTCCAGCTGGAGTACTCCTGGATCAAGCAGTACGACCCCCGGTTCAACGTCAAGTACCGCGACGACAAGAGCTACCCCTACCTGGCGGTCACCCTCCAAGAGGAGTTCCCCCGGGTGCAGGTCATGCGCGGCGCCAAGCGCAGGGGGGTGCGCTACTTCGGCCCCTACTCCCACGCCTGGGCCATCCGCGAGACCGTGGACCTGCTGCTGCGGGTCTTCCCCGTGCGCACCTGCTCCCCGGGGGTCTTCCGCGGCGCCCGCAACAGCGGCCGCCCCTGCCTGCTCGGCTACATCGGCAAGTGCGTGGCCCCCTGCGTGGGCAAGGCCTCGCCCGAGGACCACCGGGCCCTGGCCGAGGACTTCTGCTCCTTCCTGGCGGGCGACACCGGCCGGTTCCTGCGCGAGCTGGAGGGGCGGATGCGCGAGGCCGCCGGGGAGATGGAGTACGAGCGGGCCGCCCGCATCCGCGACGACATCGAGGCCCTGCGCGCCGCCCTGGAGAAGCAGGCCGTCGTCCTGCCCGACTCCACCGACTGCGACGTCATCGCCGTGGCCGACGACCAGTTGGAGGCGGCCGTGCAGATCTTCCACGTGCGCGGCGGGCGCATCCGCGGACAGCGCGGCTACGTGGTGGACAAGGTGGCCGACGACGGCCCCGGCGAGCTGATCGCGACCTTCCTCGGCCAGATCTACGGTCCCACCCGGGGCGACGACGAGAGCGGGGGCACCGGCACCGCCGTACCCCGCGAGGTCCTGGTCTCCCATGAGCCCGCCGACCCCGAGGCCATGGCCGCCTGGCTGTCGGAGCACCGCGGCTCCTCGGTGGACCTGCGGGTGCCGCAGCGGGGCGACAAGAAGTCCCTCATGGAGACCGTCGCCAAGAACGCGGCCGAATCGCTGGCCCGGCACAAGACCCACCGGGCCGGGGACCTGAGCACCCGCGGCCGCGCCCTCCAGGAGATCCAGGAGGCCCTGGAGCTGCCCGAGGCGCCGCTGCGCATCGAGTGCTTCGACATCTCCAACCTCCAGGGCGAGCACGTGGTGGCGTCCATGGTCGTCTTCGAGGACGGCCTGGCCCGCAAGTCCGAGTACCGCCGCTTCTCCGTCCGCGGCAGCGGCGAGGGCGGCCGGGAACAGCACGACGTCGCGGCCATGTACGAGGTCGTCCACCGGCGCTTCCGGCGCTACCTGGAGGAGAGCGCCCGCAGCGGCGAGGTCGCCCGCATGGGGGAGACCGGCGACCACGGTGGTCACCAAAGCGACGACGAGCCGTCACCCGGGAAGTTCGCCTATCCGCCTAACCTGGTGGTGGTGGACGGCGCCCGGCCCCAGGCCGAGGCGGCGCGCCGCGCCCTGGACGAACTCGGGATCGAGGACGTCGCCGTGTGCGGTCTGGCCAAGCGCCTGGAGGAGGTGTGGTTGCCCGGCGACGAGGACCCGGTGATCCTGCCCCGCGCGGGCGAGGGGCTCTACCTGCTCCAGCGGGTGCGCGACGAGGCCCACCGCTTCGCCATCCAGTACCACAGGCACAAGCGCGCCAAGGCGCTGACCGGCAGCAGCCTGGACGAGCTGCCCGGTCTGGGGCCGTCCCGCAGGACGGCCCTGATCAAGGCGTTCGGCTCGGTGCGCAGGCTCGCCTCGGCCACGGCCGAGGAGATCGCGGCGGTGCCCGGGATCGGCCCCAAGCTGGCCGAGGCCGTGCACGCACACCTGTCCGGCGGCCCCGCCACGACGGAGGGGCGGGGCGACGGGGCACCAGCACAGCACATCACTGACGGGGGAGGAGACGCATGACGGTCGAACTGGGTGGGGAACTGCCACCCGAGGTGGTCATCGTCACCGGCATGTCCGGTGCGGGCCGCAGCACGGCGGCCAGGGCCCTGGAGGACCTGGACTGGTTCGTGGTGGACAACCTGCCGCCCGGCCTGCTGCCGACGATGATCGAGCTGGCCGGACGCACGCACGGGGCGGTGCCGCGGGTCGCCGTGGTCGTGGACGTGCGCTCGCTGGCCTTCACCGAGGACCTGCTGTCCACGGTGGAGGAACTGCGCAAGCGCGACATCACCGCGCGCGTGCTCTACCTGGAGGCCGGTGACGACGCCCTGGTCCGCCGGTTCGAGGGCGTGCGCAGGCCCCACCCCCTCCAGGGCGACGGGCGCCTGACCGACGGCATCGACCGCGAGCGCGAGACCCTGCGGGCGGTGCGCGGCGAGGCCGACCTGGTCATCGACACCTCCCAGCTCAACGTGCACCAGCTCAAGGCCCGGGTGATCGGCTTCTTCGGGGAGAGCGACGAGGCGCGCCCCCGCGCCAACGTGGTCTCCTTCGGGTTCAAGCACGGCCTGCCGGTGGACGCGGACCTGGTGCTGGACTGCCGTTTCCTGCCCAACCCCCACTGGGTGCCCGAGCTGCGCCCGATGAACGGCCGTGACGACGCGGTGCGCGACTACGTCCTGGCCCAGGACGGGGCCAAGGAGATGCTGGAGGCCTACTCCGACGTCCTCAAGCTGACCATCGCCGGGTACCAGCGCGAGGGCAAGCACTACATGACGCTGGCGGTGGGCTGCACCGGGGGCAAGCACCGCAGCGTGGCCATGGCCGAGCAGTTCGCCGACCGGCTGCGCGGGCAGGGTGTGGACGTGCACGTGGTCCACCGGGACGTCGGCCGGGAGTGACCCGCGGGCGCCCGACACGCGCCCTGCCCGCGGTGCACCGTTCTCGGTGGTACGGTCCGATTCGTCCGGTGGACATGGGACGAGGGGCAGACCACAGCCATGGCGAAGAGCACAGCACCCGACGGTGACGGGCGGCGTCCGCCCCGGGTGGTCGCGTTGGGGGGCGGGCACGGCCTGCACGCCTCCCTGTCGGCCCTGCGCAGGGTGACGACCGACGTGACGGCGGTCGTCACCGTCGCCGACGACGGCGGCTCCAGCGGCCGCCTGCGCCGGGAGCTGGGCGTCCTGCCCCCCGGCGACCTGCGCATGGCGCTGGCCGCGCTGTGCGGCGACGACGAGTGGGGCCACACCTGGAGCGAGGTGATCCAGCACCGCTTCCGCTCCGAGGGCGAACTGCACGGCCACGCGGTCGGCAACCTGCTGATCGTGGCCCTGTGGGAGCTGCTCGGCGACTCCGTGGCGGGCCTGGACTGGGTGGGCCAGCTGCTGGGCGCGCACGGCAGGGTGCTGCCGATGTCGTCGGTGCCGCTGGACATCGCCGCCGAGGTGTCGGGGATCGACCCGGCGCGGCCCGAGGAGCTGACCACGGTGCGCGGCCAGGTGGCGTGCGCCAGCACCAGCGGCAAGGTGCGCTCCATCTCACTCATCCCCGAGGACCCGCCCGCCAGCCCGCAGGCGGTCAAGGCGGTGCGCGAGGCCGACTGGGTGGTGTTCGGCCCCGGGTCGTGGTTCACCAGCGTGCTGCCCCACCTGCTGGTCCCGGACCTGGCGCACGCCCTGGTCACCACCCGCGCCAAGCGGATGGTGGCGCTGAACCTGTCCCCGCAGCGGGGCGAGACCGACGGCTTCCGCCCCGAGACCTACCTGGAGGTGCTGCGCGAGCACGCGCCCAAGCTGGGGGTGGACGTGGTGCTCGCCGACCGGGGGACCGTGGAGGAGCCCGAGCCCCTGGTGCGGGCGGTCGGCGAGCTGGGCGGGCGCCTGGAGCTGGCGGAGCTGTCCCGCGACGACGGCACACCGAGACACGACCCCGACCGGCTCGCGGCGGCCTTCGAGAGGATCCTGGAGGGCTGAGGGCCGCGGTCCTCGCAGGTCGAGGGCAATTGGCCGCACACCGGCACGAAGGCCCCCAGGGCGCGCGGCGCGGCTGGTCGGCGGATGGGCAACACGCCGTGCGGGGGTCGGCAGCCAGCGCCCGGTCACGTAGTCTGCCACGGAGTAAGCCGCTCGTGGCCGGGCCACGGCGGCGCATCCCCGGTGCCGAGTGCGTGGTGCCGGGTCGGGTTGTGTGACGGGGAGGACCTCAGCGATGGCGATGACCGGCGTGGTGAAGGATGAGTTGAGCCGGCTGACCATTCTCAAGCCATGCTGCCGCAAAGCCGAGGTGTCCACCATCCTGCGGTTCACCGGGGGCCTGCACCTGGTGGGCGGGCGCATCGTGATCGAGGCCGAACTCGACACGGGCGCGGCCGCGCGCCGTCTGCGCAAGGACATCTCCGAGGTCTTCGGCCACGAGTCCGAGGTGGTCGTGCTGTCCCCGAGCGGCCTGCGCAAGGGCAACCGGTACGTGGTCCGGGTGATCAAGGACGGCGAGTCGCTGGCCCGGCAGACGGGGCTGGTGGACAACAACGGCCGCCCGGTGCGCGGCCTGCCCCGGCACGTGGTGGCCGGCGGAGCCTGCGACGCCGAGTCGGCCTGGCGGGGCGCGTTCATCGCGCACGGCTCCCTGACCGAGCCGGGCCGGTCGATGTCGCTGGAGGTGACCTGCCCCGGACCGGAGGCCGCGCTGGCGCTGGTGGGCGCCGCACGCCGGCTCAAGGTGCACGCCAAGGCGCGCGAGGTGCGCGGCGTGGACCGGGTGGTGGTCCGCGACGGCGACTCCATCGGCGCGCTGCTGACCCTGCTGGGCGCGCACCAGAGCGTGCTCGCCTGGGAGGAGCGGCGGATGCGCCGGGAGGTGCGCGCCACCGCCAACCGGCTGGCCAACTTCGACGACGCGAACCTGCGGCGCAGCGCGCGGGCGGCGGTGGCCGCGGGCGCGCGCGTGGAGCGGGCCCTGGAGATCCTGGGCGAGGACGCGCCCAAGCACCTGGTGGCCGCGGGGCAGCTGCGCCTGGCGCACAAGCAGGCCTCCCTGGAGGAGCTGGGACAGCTGTCCGTCCCGCCGCTGACCAAGGACGCCATCGCCGGACGTATCCGCAGGCTGCTGGCGATGGCCGACAAGCGCGCGAGCGACCTGGGCATCGAGGGCACCGAGGCCAACCTGACCCCGGACATGCTGGTCCCCTGACCCTGAGCCCTCCCCCGGCCCCCGGGCGCTGGCGCCGTAACACCGATGTTCGGCTTTGTTAACTGCGAAAACTCCGGGATAACTTCGGAAAATGGTATAGACCTCTCCGCCTCGCGGTGCCAGGATGGTCGCGAATCCACCGGGCCCGCAGGCTCGGCCGTGGCCCAGCAGCGGCTCTTCGCCGGTGCTCCGCTAGGCTCGTGGTGAACACCCTGTGTGCGTTGAACCTGCTCATGGCGGTCGGCCGGTTGACCCCGGAGTACGGCGTTCCAGGCGGGGGTTAATGCCCGGGTGGAAATGATGTGCGATATATGAGGAGATTGGTTCCGTGACCATCCGTGTAGGCGTCAACGGCTTCGGCAGGATCGGCCGCAATTTCTGGCGCGCGGTCGCCGCTGGTGGTAGCGACATCGAAATCGTCGCGGTCAACGACCTCACCGACACCAAGACGCTCGCGCACCTGCTCAAGTACGACACCGTGCTCGGCACCCTGGAGGGCGACGTCGAGGTCGGCGACGACTTCATCCGCGTGGGCGACAAGACCATCAAGGTCCTGGCCCAGCGCGACCCGGCCCAGCTGCCCTGGTCGGACCTGAACGTGGACGTGGTGGTCGAGTCCACCGGCATCTTCACCAAGGCCGAGGACGCCAAGAAGCACATCGAGGCCGGCGCCAAGAAGGTCATCATCTCCGCCCCGGCCAAGGGCGAGGACATCACCGTCGTCATGGGCGTCAACGACGACAAGTACGACGCGGCCAACCACCACGTCATCTCCAACGCCTCCTGCACCACCAACTGCGTCGCGCCGATGGCCAAGGTCCTCCTGGACAACTTCGGCGTCAAGCAGGGCCTGATGACCACGGTCCACGCCTACACCAACGACCAGGTCATCCTGGACTTCCCGCACAAGGACCTGCGTCGCGCCCGCGCGGCCGCGCAGAACATCATCCCGACCACCACCGGTGCCGCCAAGGCCACCGCGCTGGTCATCCCCGAGCTCCAGGGCAAGCTGGACGGCATGGCCATGCGCGTCCCCGTGCCCGACGGCTCCGTGACCGACCTGGTCGTCACCCTGGAGCGCGAAGTCACCAAGGACGAGGTCAACGCCGCGTTCAAGGCCGCCGCCGAGGGTCCGCTCAAGGACGTGCTCGTCTACACCGAGGACGAGATCGTCTCCTCCGACATCGTCGGCACCTCGCCCTCGTGCACCTTCGACTCCAAGCTGACCATGGCCTTCGGCAACCAGGTCAAGATCGTCGGCTGGTACGACAACGAGTGGGGCTACTCCAACCGCCTGGTCGACCTGGCCAAGCTGGTCGGCTCCGGCCTGTAGCGTCCACGGCCCTCATGGCCACCGGCGCGTGAGACGGCACCCCTTCGCCCGCAGTGCGCGCGGAGGGGTGCCGTCGTGCGCGCCCCTCCCGGCTCCACCGCCCGGGACCGCCACACCCCACATTCCAAGAGGAGACCCAGCATGCGGACGATCGACGACCTCGACGTCTCCGGCAGGCGCGTGTTCGTCCGGGCCGACCTGAACGTGCCCCTGGACGGCGACCGCATCACCGACGACGGGCGCATCCGCGCGGCCGTGCCCACCATCTCCGCGCTGCGCGAGCGCGGCGCCCGCGTCATCGTCGCCGCCCACCTGGGCCGCCCCAAGGGAGCCCCGGACCCCCGCTACTCTCTGCGCCCGGTCGCCGCCCGCCTGGGCGAACTGCTCGGCGCCGAGGTGGCCTTCGCCTCCGACACCGCCGGGGAGTCGGCCCGCGCCACCTCCGAGGCCCTCACGGACGGTCAGGTCGCCCTGCTGGAGAACGTGCGCTTCGAGCCGGGGGAGACCAGCAAGGACGACGCCGAGCGCGGGGAGCTCGCCGACCGCTTCGCCCAGCTCGCCGACCTGTACGTGGGCGACGCCTTCGGCGCCGTGCACCGCAAGCACGCCAGCGTCTACGACCTGCCCGGCAGGCTGCCGCACGCCGTCGGCGGCCTGGTGCTGAACGAGGTCGAGGTGCTGCGCAGGCTCACCGGCGCCCCCCAGCGGCCCTACGCCGTGGTCCTGGGCGGCTCCAAGGTCTCCGACAAGCTCGGCGTCATCGACAACCTGCTGGGCACCGCGGACCGCCTGCTCATCGGCGGCGGCATGGTCTTCACCTTCCTCAAGGCCCAGGGCCACGAGGTCGGCTCCAGCCTGCTGGAGGCCGACCAGCTCGACACCGTCAAGGGCTACCTGGAGCGCGCCGAGCGCGAGGGCGTGGAGATCGTCCTGCCGGTGGACGTGGTGGCCGCCGAGAAGTTCTCCGCCGACGCCGCGCACGACGCGGTCGCCGTCGATGCCATCCCGTCCGACCGGATGGGCCTGGACATCGGCCCCCGCAGCCAGGAGCTCTTCGCGCGGAAGCTGGCCGACGCCCGCACCGTGTTCTGGAACGGCCCGATGGGCGTCTTCGAGATGGAGCCCTACGCCGGGGGCACCCGCGCGCTGGCCCAGGCCCTGATCGACTCCGGCGCCTTCACCGTGGTCGGCGGCGGCGACTCCGCCGCGGCCGTGCGCGCGCTGGGCTTCGACGAGGCGGCCTTCGGCCACATCTCCACCGGCGGCGGCGCCAGCCTGGAGTACCTGGAGGGCAAGGACCTGCCCGGTATCGACGCCCTGAAGTAAGCCCGAAGTCCCCTTTCACAGACGAGGAAGTGCCGACATGTCCCAGCGCCTGCCGCTCATCGCGGGCAACTGGAAGATGAACAACAACCACCTGGAGGCGATCGCGCTCGTCCAGAAGCTGGCGTTCGCGCTCAACGACAAGGACTACGACAAGGCCGAGGTCGTCGTCCTGCCGCCGTTCACCGACCTGCGCAGCGTCCAGACCCTGGTCGACGGCGACAAGCTCAAGATCGTCTACGGCGCCCAGGACATCTCCGCGCACGAGAAGGGCGCCTACACCGGCGAGATCTCCGGGTCCATGCTGGCCAAGCTGGACTGCTCCTACGTGCTGGTGGGCCACTCCGAGCGCCGCGAGTACCACCGCGAGGACGACGCCCTGGTCAACACCAAGGTCAAGGCGGCGTTCGCCAACGGCATCGTCCCGATCCTGTGCGTGGGCGAGGGCCTGGAGGTCCGCAAGGCGGGCCAGCAGGTCGAGCACGTCCTGGCCCAGTTGGACGGCGCCCTCAAGGAGGTCCCGGCCGAGCAGGCCGAGAGGATCGTCGTCGCCTACGAGCCCGTGTGGGCCATCGGCACCGGCGAGGTCGCCACCCCCGAGGACGCCCAGGAGGTGTGCTCGGCCGTCCGCGCGCGCCTGGCCGAGCTGTACTCGCCCGAGGTCGCGGGCGCGGTGCGCGTCCTCTACGGCGGTTCGGTCAAGGGCGACAACGCCCCCGGCATCATGGCCAAGGACGACGTGGACGGGGCCCTGGTCGGCGGCGCCTGCCTCAAGGCCGACGAGTTCGTGAAGATCATCCGCTTCGGCGACAACTAGCCGCGGCGAGGACCCCGCCCGTCACGCTTCGATGCCCGATGGTGACGGGCGGGGTGCCCGACAGGTCGCCGGGTCGGGCTAGACTTCGCTGTGGGGTTCTCCGTGCCTCGCGGTTTCCCCCGCCCGTGCCGCCAAGGGCACGGTAAAATCCGAAATTGTCCCCGGTCCCCTGATTCCCAGGTGTCCGCGCCGGTCCGGTGTCACCGCTGGTGCGCACGGGAAACGAGGGTCGGTCCATAACCCCCCCGCTTCGGGGTCGAGCTACGGGTGAGCGTGTGATCCTCGGTCTGTCCATCCTCGTGATGCTTCTCAGCGTGCTGTTGGTCCTCCTGGTGCTCATGCACAAGGGCAAGGGCGGCGGTCTCTCCGACATGTTCGGCGGCGGCGTCACGTCCTCGCTCGGCGGATCGTCGGTGGTCGAGCGCAATCTCGACCGGATGACCATCGCGATCGGGGTCGTGTGGATCATCGCCATCGTCATCCTCGGCCTGCTGATCAACCGGGGCATGTAGCCCGCGACCCGCGGGCACACCCCGTCCACCGTCAAGCTCGCCCGAGAACCGGTGAGCGAGTTCGCCGAAGGAGTTTTTCGTGGGTAGTGGCAGTGCCATTCGTGGCAGCCGTGTCGGAGCCGGTCCCATGGGTGAGGCCGAGCGGGGCGAGGCCGCCCCGCGCGTCCGGGTTCCGTTCTACTGCGCGAACCTGCACGAGGTCGTGCCCAGCTTCGCGAGCGAGGCGCTGGTCCCCGACGAATGGGACTGCCCGCGCTGCGGCTTCCCCGCGGGCAAGGACAAGGCGAACCCCCCGTCGCCGCCGCGCACCGAGCCGTACAAGACCCACCTGGCGTACGTGAAGGAGCGCCGCAGCGAGGAGGAGGGCAAGCTCATCCTCGACGAGGCCCTGGCCAAGCTGCGCGCCGACCGCGCCGCCGTCGAGGCCCACATGAGGGCCAGGCAGAACTAGCCGCTCCTTCCCCCACAGGCTTTCCGTGGGGCCCGTCGCGACCGCGACGGGCCCCACGCGTGTGTCCGGGCCCGGTGACCGTGTCCGACGCCCCGGACGTATGTGAATACGAGGACGAACTTCTCATTCTCGGGACTGGTGTGGTTCTTGGGAAATAGAGTGATCGGCACGCACCCCGACAGCCCTATGAGGAGATGGTGTCGATGTCTACGTGCCCCACCGGCGGGGACCACGACTGGATACTCGGCGACGACCGCAAGTTCCAGTGCGCCAAGTGCGGGGCTCAGAGCGCCCGGCGGTTCTGAGCCCCGGGCCCGGGCTGGACCGTCCCGCGTCCGGCCAGCCGCCCGTTCTCCGCGGCGCGCCAGGTCACCGGTTCCCCCAGGGTCTCGGCCACCCCCTTGGCCCAGCGCTCCAGGCAGGCGAACCTGTCCGGCCCCTCCGGAAGCACGGTGCGCCCCTGGTAGGGCACCCCGTCCAGGACGATCACCTCGCCGTTCAGCCTCAGCTCGGTGTCGTACTCGCTCGTGTTCGGCCTCATGGACCGGACTCTAGCGCTCCCCGGCCGCCTCCACCCGTGCTTTGGCCCATCCTCCCCGCGTCCGCGCGGGGTCCGGCGCACGGAGCACCCGCCGGAGTGGGGACAATGGTGGGTATGGCCTCCCCCGAACCCGCGGACGCCCCCGCCGCCCCCCGAGGTGTTCCCTCAGACCTGACCCGAACGCCCGAGAGCGTCTCCCACCTGCGCAGGTACGTCAGCCTGCGCGGCCCCAACACGCGCATGTGGATGGCCGTGGCCTACTTCTCCGCCGCCCTCACGGCGGGGTTCGTGGTGGTGCTGGGGTCGATGCTCTGGCACGTGCTGCGCGAGGAGACCACGGTCGGCTCGGTGACGCTGTGGGCCCTCGCGGGTCTGGCCATGCTCTTCGTGGGCCCGGGGAGCAACGTGTTCGTGCTGCGCGGGCTGCCCCAGCGCATCACCCGGCAGGGCATCAGCGCCGACAGCGACGGCGTCACGGTCCTGCAGGAGCGCAAGTGGTGGTTCCCCGGCGAGGGGACGTTCATCGCCTGGACGGAGATCCGGCGCATCCGCGAGGTGCACACCGGCGGGCGCAGGCTCACCTACTTCATCGAGTTCGTGCTGGACACCCACCGCACCGACGCCGAGCTGCCCAGCTGGGCCGAGACCGCCGAGAGCCTGGACCTGGAAGCGGTGGACGCTCCCACGCAGTTCTACGTGCAGGTGCCCGCCGACCTCAAGGAGAAGATCCTGCGGATGGTGGAGCGCACGGCCCCGCTGCCCTCGGTCGTGGAGCGGACCCCGCCGCTACGGTGAGGCGCGGCCGTCCAGGCGGCGGGTCAGGTCGGCCGCCGCGTCACGCACCCGCCCGGCCAGCGCCTGCGGGGTGACCGGCCGCGCGCTGGGCACCGTCAGGCTGATCGCCGCGGCGGGGCGGCCGTTGTGGTCGCAGGCGGCCGCGGCCACCGACACGAAGCCCTCGGTGACCTGCCCGTCCTCGATGGACCAGCCCTGGCGCTGCTCCTCGGCCAGCACCCGGCGCAGCTCGCCGGGCGAGGCCGGGCCCCGGCCGGTGCGGGTGGTGAAGGCCGCCGCGTCCGGGTACAGGGCGCGCACCTGGGCGCGCGGCAGCCGGGCCAGCATGGCCCGCCCCGACGCGGTCAGGTGCGCGGGCAGGCGCACCCCCACCCCGGTGATCAGCGACGGGGCGTGCGGCGGCTGCTCCTTGAGGAGATACAGGGTGTCGGCGCCGTGCAGCACGCCCAGGTGCGCGGTGGCGCCGGTGGCCTCGGTGAGCTGGTGCAGCAGCGGACGGGCCAGGCGCTCGACGCCGTCGTGGCGCAGGTAGGCCGAGCCGATCTCGAAGGCCGCCACGCCCAGGCCCCAGCGGCGCTCCTCGGGCAGGTGGGTCACGAAGCCCTCCCGCGCCATGGCCTCCAGCAGCTGGTACACGCTGGAGCGGGGCACGCCCAGCTCGGCGGCGATCGCCGAGGCCGACACCGGCCCGGGGCGGGTCGCCAGGAAGCGCAGCAGCCGCAGCGCGCGGGTGGCCGCCGGAACGAGGCTCATGCCCTGATTGTCCCACGGCGCGACGCCCCTATTGTCTGAGATCTCAGATGGAACCCTCGTGTCAGCCCTTCACCAGGGGTCACGCGGGGGGTCAAATGGGAGGCATGTCCACAGCAGTTCCTTCCGTCGTCGTCGGCGATGCGCCGCTCACCCCGGCCCAGATCCTCGACGTGGCCCGCCACGGCGCCCGTGTCACCCTGTCCGAGCAGGCCCGAAAGGCCCTCCACCACGGCCGCGAACGGGTCGAGTCGCTCGCCCGCGGCGAGGTCCCCGCCTACGGGGTCAGCACCGGCTTCGGCGCGCTCGCCACCCGCCACATCGCCCCCGACCTGCGGGCCCGCCTCCAGCGTTCGCTCATCCGCTCGCACGCCGCCGGGACCGGACCCGAGGTGGAGGACGAGGTCGTGCGCGCCCTCATGCTGCTGCGCCTGCGCACCCTGGCCTCGGGCAACACCGGCGTGGAGGTCGCCACCGCCGAGACCCTCGCCGCGCTGCTCAACGCCCGCATCACCCCGGTCGTGCACGAGTACGGCAGCCTGGGCTGCTCGGGGGACCTGGCGCCCCTGTCGCACGTGGCGCTGGCCCTGATGGGCGAGGGCCGGGTCCGCGACGCCGCCGGGCGGGACCTGCCCGCCTACACCGCCCTGCACGAGGCCGGGATCCGCCCGGTCGAACTGGGCGCCAAGGAGGGCCTGGCGCTGATCAACGGCACCGACGGCATGCTCGGCATGCTCGTGCTGGCCTGCATGGACCTGGAGCGCCTGCTCAAGGCCGCCGACATCACCGCCGCCATGAGCGTCGAGGCGCTGCTGGGCACCGACCGCGTCTTCGCCGAGGAGCTCCAGCGCCTGCGCCCCCACCCCGGCCAGGCCGCCTCCGCGGCCAACCTGCGCGCCCTGCTCGACTCCTCGCCCATCGTCGCCTCCCACCGCGGCCCCGACTGCAACCGGGTCCAGGACGCCTACTCGCTGCGCTGCGCCCCGCAGGTGGCCGGCGCCGCCCGCGACACCCTCGCCCACGCGCTGCTGGTGGCCGGACGCGAACTCGACAGCGTCATCGACAACCCCGTGGTCCTGGACGACGGGCGGGTGGAGTCCAACGGCAACTTCCACGGCGCGCCCGTGGCCTACGTGCTCGACTTCCTGGCCATCGCCGTCGCCGACACCGCCTCCATCGCCGAGCGGCGCACCGACCGCATGCTCGACGTGTCCCGCTCCCACGGCCTGCCCGCCTTCCTGGCCGACGACCCCGGCGTGGACTCCGGCCACATGATCGCCCAGTACACGCAGGCCGCCATCGTCTCCGAGCTCAAGCGCCTGGCCGTGCCCGCCAGCGTCGACTCCATCCCCAGCTCGGCCATGCAGGAGGACCACGTGTCCATGGGCTGGTCGGCCGCCCGCAAGCTGCGCCGCGCCGTGGACGGGCTGACCAGCGTGCTGGCGGTGGAGCTGCTCACCGCCGCCCGCGCCCTGGACCTGCGCTCGCCGCTGGAGCCCGGCCCCGCCACCGGCGCCGTGCTGCGCACCGTACGGGAGAAGGTCTCCGGCCCCGGCCCCGACCGCCACCTGGCCCCCGAGATCGCCGCCGTCGCCGCCCTGATCACCGACGGCTCCGTGGTCGCAGCCGCCGAGTCCGTCGTCCCCCTGGCCTGAACCGACCCGAACACCGCGAGGAGACCGCGTGAGCAGTCCACGTACCGTCCGCGCCGCGCGCGGCACCACCCTGTCCGCGAAGGGGTGGCAGCAGGAGGCCGCCCTGCGCATGTTCCACAACAACCTCGACCCCGAGGTCGCCGAACGCCCCGAGGAGCTGGTGGTCTACGGCGGCACGGGCAGGGCGGCGCGCGACTGGCACAGCTTCGACCGCATCACCGCATCCCTGCGCGACCTGGAGGGCGACGAGACCCTCCTCGTGCAGTCCGGCCGCCCGGTCGGGATCATGCGCACCCACGAGTGGGCTCCCCGCGTGCTCATCGCCAACAGCAACCTGGTGGGGGACTGGGCGAACTGGCCCGAGTTCCGCCGCCTGGAGGCCCAGGGCCTGACCATGTACGGGCAGATGACCGCCGGTTCGTGGATCTACATCGGCACCCAGGGCATCCTCCAGGGCACCTACGAGACCTTCGCCGCCGTGGCCGCCAAGCTGAGCGGTTCGGGCAGGCACAGCGGCGGGACCCTGGCCGGAACCATCACCCTCACCGCCGGACTCGGCGGCATGGGCGGCGCCCAGCCGCTGGCCGTGACCATGAACGACGGCGTCGCGATCGTGGTCGAGTGCGACCCCAGCCGCATCGAACGCCGCATCGAGCACCGCTACCTGGACATGCGCGCCGACAGCCTCGACCACGCCCTGGAACTGGCCGTGCGGGCGCGCGACGAGCGCCGCCCGCTGTCGGTCGGAGTGCTCGGCAACGCCGCCGAGGTCCTGCCCGAACTGCTCTCGCGCGGCGCACCGATCGACGTGGTCACCGACCAGACCTCCGCCCACGACCCCCTCGCCTACCTGCCCGCCGGGGTGGCCTTCGAGGACTGGCGGGACCTGGCCGCCGCCAGGCCCGAGGAGTTCACCGACCGGGCCCGCGAGTCCATGGCCGCGCACGTGGAGGCCATGGTGGGCTTCCAGGACGCGGGGGCCGAGGTCTTCGACTACGGCAACTCCATCCGCGACGAGGCCCGCAGCGGCGGCTTCGCCCGCGCCTTCGACTTCCCCGGGTTCGTCCCCGCCTACATCCGGCCCCTGTTCTGCGAGGGGAAGGGGCCGTTCCGGTGGGCGGCGCTGTCGGGCGACCCCGCCGACATCGCCCGCACCGACCGGGCCGTCCTGGACCTGTTCCCCGACAACGAGCACCTGGCCCGGTGGATCCGCATGGCGGGGGAGCGGGTCGCCTTCCAGGGGCTGCCCGCCCGCATCTGCTGGCTCGGCCAGGGCGAGCGGGCCGCCGCCGGGGCGCGCTTCAACGAACTGGTGGCCTCCGGCGAGGTCCGCGCGCCGCTGGCCATCGGCCGCGACCACCTGGACACCGGCTCGGTGGCCTCCCCCTACCGCGAGACCGAGGGGATGCGGGACGGCTCCGACGCCATCGCGGACTGGCCGCTGCTCAACGCCCTGGTCAACACCTCCTCCGGCGCCTCGTGGGTGTCCATCCACCACGGCGGGGGAGTGGGCATGGGCCGCTCGCTGCACGCCGGGCAGGTCAGCGTCGCGGACGGCACCGACCTGGCCGCCGCCAAGCTGGAGCGGGTGCTCACCAACGACCCCGCCACGGGCGTCATCCGCCACGTGGACGCCGGGTACGACGAGGCCGGGCGCGTCGCGCGCGAGCACGGCATCCGCGTCCCGATGCGCGAGGGGGACTGAACCGCGCCGGGGGCGCCCTTGCGGGGGCGTCCCCGGCGGGCTCCGGCCGTGCGCACGACCATCCGCTTCGACGTGGGGAAACACCCTGTGAGCGACCATTCCACCGCCCCTGGCCCCGGGGCCTTCGACCGCCTGTGGGCCGACCTGGTGTCCGTGGGCCGCGACCCGGGCAGCGGCGGCTACCGCCGCCACGCCTGGAACGGCGCAGACGCCGACGCCCGCGCCTGGTTCACCGAGGCCGCCGCCGCCCGGAACCTGGACGTGCGCACCGACCGCAACGGCAACCTGTGGGCCTGGTGGGGAGCGCCCGGCCCGGGCGCGGTGGCCACCGGCTCCCACCTGGACTCGGTCCCCGACGGCGGGGCCTTCGACGGACCCCTCGGCGTGGCCAGCGCCCTGGCCGCCGTGGACGAACTGCGGCGGCGCGGACTGACCCCGGCCCGGCCGCTGGCCGTCACGGTGTTCGCCGAGGAGGAGGGCGGCCGGTTCGGCGTCCCCTGCCTGGGCAGCCGCCTGACGGCCGGGGAGATCTCCCCCGAGCGGGCGCGCGGCCTCACCGACGCCTCCGGGACCACCTGGGCCCGGGCCATGGAGGCCGCCGGGCACGACCCCGACGCCATCGGCGCCGACCCCGGGGCGCTGGCGGACCTGGACGTGTTCGTGGAACTGCACGTGGAGCAGGGCCGCGCCCTGGAGGAGACCGCCCACCCGGTGGGCGTGGCCAGCGCGATCTGGCCGCACGGGCGCTGGCGGATGGACTTCACCGGCCGTGCCGACCACGCGGGCACCACCCGCCTGGACGACCGCAGCGACCCCATGCTGCCGTTCGCGCACACGATCCTGGCGGCCCGCGCGCTGGCAGAGGAGCACGGCGCCCGCGCCACCGTGGCCAGGGCCCTGGTCAACCCCAACGGCACGAACGCGATCCCGTCCCTGGTCAGCGCCTGGCTGGACGCACGCGCCGCCGACGAGGCCGCGCTCGGCGCGGTCGTGGCCGGGGTGCGCGAGGCCGCCGAGCGGGCCTCGCGCGAGCACGGGGTGGACTGCGCGACGGCCAACGAGTCCCTGACCCCGCTCGTGTCGTTCGCGCACGGCCTGCGCGACCGCCTGGCCGCCGTGGTCGCCGACCGCGCCCCCGACCCCCGGGTGCCGGTGCTGCCGACCGGGGCCGGACACGACGCCGGGGTGCTCGCCGCGCACGTGCCCACCGCGATGCTGTACGTGCGCAACCCGACCGGGGTGTCGCACTCCCCCGGGGAGTGGGCCCGCCCCGAGGACTGCCACGCCGGGGTGCTCGCCCTGGCCGACGTGCTCCAGGACCTGCTCGCCCGCCCCGTCCGGGAGGGGGACCGATGACGACCGGCGCGGACTCCGGCCCCGCCGCCTCCGCCCCCGGCGGGAGCGCCGGTCCTGCGGCATGCGGAACCGCCTCCGGGCGTTCCCGGGGGCCGCGCGACCACCGCCTGTGGTGCGAGTGGGCGTGGACCGGCGCCGAGGACGGCACTCCCGAGCACGGCGTGCTCGTGGAGGTGGCCGACGGCCGCATCACGTCGGTGACGGTCGCGACGCCGCGCCCCGGGGACGCCGAGACCCTCACCGGCCTCACCCTGCCCGGGCTCGCCAACGCCCACTCGCACGCCTTCCACCGGGCGCTGCGGGGGCGCACCCACGCCGGCGGCGGATCCTTCTGGACCTGGCGCGAGACCATGTACCGCGTTGCCGAGCGGCTGGACCCCGACACCTACCACCGACTCGCCCGGGCGGTCTACGTCGAGATGGCCCTGGCCGGGATCACCTGCGTGGGCGAGTTCCACTACCTGCACCACGCACCCGGCGGGGATCGCTACGCCGACCCCAACGCCATGGGCCACGCCCTGGCGGCCGCCGCGGCCGACGCGGGGATCCGGATCACCCTGCTGGACGTGTGCTACCTGTCCGGCGGGCTGGACGGGAACGGCGTCCACCAGCCGCTGGCCGGGCCCCAGCTGCGCTTCGGCGACGGGGACGCGGACGGGTGGGCCGAACGCGCCGCCGCCTTCCGTCCCGGGGGCGGGCACGTGCGCACGGGAGCGGCCGCCCACTCGGTGCGCGCCGTCCCCGCCGCGCAGCTGCCCGAGGTGGCCGCTTTCGCCGCCGGGCGCGACGCCGTGCTGCACGTCCACGTCTCCGAGCAGCCCGGTGAGAACGCCGCCTGCCTGGCCGCCTACGGCCGCACCCCCACGGCCGTGCTCGCCGACGCGGGCGCGCTCACCCCGCGCACCAGCCTGGTGCACGCCACCCATCTGAGCGACGCCGACGTGGCGGCCGTCCGCGCGGCCGGGTCCACGGTGTGCCTGTGCCCCACGACCGAGCGCGACCTGGCCGACGGCCTGCCGCGCACCGGCGACCTGCTGCCCGCCCCGCTCAGCCTGGGCACCGACCAGCACGCCCTGACCGACATGTTCGAGGAGGCCAGGGCGGTCGAACTCCACGAGCGCCTGCGCACCCACCGGCGCGGCACCCTGGGCGCCGGGGAGCTGCTGCGCGCGGCCACCGCGCACGGGCACGCCAGCCTCGGCTGGACCCGCGAACCGGGGGCCGCCGCCCCCGGGGCGTCCGAGGGGTCGGCGCACGTCGGAGCGGGACCACAGGAACCCCCGCGCGGGGCTTCCGACGCCGGTGTCCTGGCCCCCGGGGCGCGGGCCGACCTGGTCAACGTCCCCCTGGACGGAACCCGCCTGGCCGGGGCCGACCCCGCCCGGGCCGCCGACGCCGTCGTCTTCGCCGCCGCCTCCGCCGACGTGCGGCACGTGATGGCCGACGGGCGCTGGACCGTCCGCGACGGCGTCCACACCCTGGTTCCCGACACCGCGCGCGAACTCGACACGGTCATCAAGGAGGTCCTCACATGAGCGACGTGCCCCGCAGCATCGTCATCGACGACATCGCCACCCTGGTCACCAACGACCCCTCCCGGGGACGGGGCGCGGTGGGCGAGGTCCGGGACGCGGCGCTGGTCGTCGAGGACGGCCGGGTGGCCTGGTCGGGCCCGCGCGCCCAGGCGCCCGCCGCCGACGCGCGGATCGACGCCGCCGGGCGCTGCGTCATCCCCGGGTTCGTCGACAGCCACTCACACATCGTCTTCGCGGGCGACCGCAGCCGCGAGTTCGCCGCCCGGATGAGCGGCCAGCCCTACTCGGCGGGCGGCATCCGCACCACCGTGGCCGCCACCCGCGAGGCCTCCGACGCCGACCTGCTCGCGGGGGCCCGGCGCCTGCTCCGCGAGGCCCGCGCCCAGGGCACCACCACCCTGGAGGTCAAGTCCGGCTACGGGCTCACCGTCGCCGACGAGGAGCGCTGCCTGGCCGTGGCCGCCCGCGTCACCGACGAGGTCACCTTCCTGGGCGCGCACGTGGTCGCGCCCGAGTACGCCGACGACCCCCAGGGCTACGTCGATCTGGTCACGGGGCCCATGCTGGAGGCCTGCGCGCCGCACGCCCGGTGGATCGACGTCTTCTGCGAGCGCGGCGCCTTCGACGAGGACGCCTCCCGCCGGGTCCTGACCGCCGGGACGGAGCGCGGACTGCTGCCCCGCGTGCACGGCAACCAGTTGGGCCCGGGGCCGGGCGTGCGCCTGGCGGTCGAACTGGGCGCCGCCTCGGTCGACCACTGCACCCACCTGGAACCCGCGGACGTGGACGCCCTGGCCCAGGCGGCCGCGCGCCCCGAGCCCACGGTCGCCACCCTGCTGCCCGGGGTGGACTTCTCCACCCGCCAGCCCTACCCGGACGCCCGCGCGCTCATCGACGCCGGGGCCCTGGTCGCCCTGGCCAGCGACTGCAACCCGGGTTCGTGCTTCACCTCCAGCCTGGCCTTCTGCGTCGCGGTCGCCGTCCGCGACACGGGCATGACCCCCGACGAGGCGGTGTGGGCGGCCACCGCGGGAGGGGCGCGGGCGCTGCGCCGCACCGACGTCGGCCACCTGGCCCCCGGCGCGCGCGCCGACCTGGTCCTGCTGGACGCGCCCAACCACCTCTACCTCGCCTACCGGCCGGGGGTCCCCCAGGTCGCGGCGGTCTGGAAGGACGGGGAGCTGGTCTCGGGGCGCCCCTGAGAACGGAGGGCGCGGTGTGACGAGCGGGTCATCCAATGTCCTCATGAACTCAACGAACGGCTAATCTCCCCGAAACCCGCGGCACCCAACCTGGATGCACGTCGGTGCGTGTCCGCCGCCGCGGTACAGCGTCGTTCCGCGGCGGTGGGGCACCGGCCCACGCTCCCTCCGAGGAGGTCCGCGGTGAACCCGGGGCGTGCCGGGACGGCGGCCCGGAGCGGCGCGACCCGCGCGGCCCACGGGCCGGGGCCGGGCACGCGGCTCCCGCCGGGGCCGCACACAGAACGCGGGGGCCGACGATCACTGGGGGGTGTCGTCGGCCCCCGCTCGCGGTTGACGCGATGAGGCCGTTCCCGAGGGCGCGGGTCCGCGCCCGGGGACGCTGGCTAGTTCGACTCGTCGTCCGCGGAGTCGTCGGAGCCCTCGGCGGGCGCGGAGGAGGAGGACGCGGCCTTCTTGGTGACGCGGCGCTTCTTCACCGGACGCGAGTAGTCGACGAGGGGCTCCAGACGGGCCTCGTGCTCCTTGAAGCAGTCGGCGCACGCGTCGACCTCGCGGACGACACCCTCCCAGGCGAACTGGATGACCTCAGTCGCCTCGACCTTCTCCTCGCTGACGGCGTGGGGATCGCAGTACTTGAGCGTGAAGACCTCGGTGACCACGGCGGGGATTTCCCTTCGGTATCGCGTGAACAGAGCGGACCCATTAATCATACACCTGTACGAAAGCGCAAACCGGCTGCACGCCGGATGTGCCGTCACGGGTTCGGGGTCGCCCCGAAGCCTAGCGAAGATTCGGGGGCGCGTGCGCCCGTGTCCGGCGGGTGTGCCCGGGGTGACCAGGGGGTCCGCGCGGGTTCGGCGTCCGCGGGCGGGGCGCCCGCGGACGCGCGTCCCGCGGTGCGGGCGGCGGGGCGCACGTCCGCGGCGGGGCGGCCGTTATGGCACCGCGTGTTTGTCTTCCGGTTTTTTGTCCGTTTCTCGGAACGCTTTCGCGCCATTGCCGAACACCGATTTGTGCGTTTGGCGAACACGGCTCCGGGCGCATCGCTAGGGTATTGCCCCATCCGGGGGAAAGCGCCGTGTTCGGCCGTTCCCTCCGGGCGGACCCGTGGCGGCGCCCGCGCCGCGCACACGGGCAACGGCGGACGCCGTGGGGGAGCGGTGTCCGGAGAGAGGGAGCAGGGGGAGGGCCGTGGTCGAGTACATGGAGGGTGTCCACAGAGGGCGTGTCGGCGTCCGGGGGCAGGCGCCGCGACCGGGGGGAACCGTGTCCGCGGCGGAGCGGCGGCGTGCGCGGGCCGAACGCACGCGCGCCTGTGAGCGCGTGTCCGTCGATCCGCGTTTCGTGAAACTCCGAAGGCGGTTCGCGCTCCAGACGGGACTGCTGGTATCGGCATTCCTGCTCGGTTACCCGTCCTATCTTCTGCTCTCCGCCTACGCGCGCGATTTCATGGGCAGGCCGCTCACGGATTCGGTGAACGCGGCACTGGTCATGGGAATCGGACAGTTCCTGTGGGTGTTCGCGCTCGCCTGGGCGTTCGGGCGTTTCTCCGAACGCTCCCTGGAACCCCTCGCACGGGAGATCCGCGAGGAGGCCCGCGGCGGGGAGGCCGCCGACGGGACGGCGGCGGGCCGATGAGCGCCGCCGCAGCGGCCGCGGGCGGTGCCGTCACGGGGGACGGCACCGCCGCGGTGGCCGTCGGAGTGGCGGCCGTCACCGAAACGCCCGCCGCTGCCGCACCGCCCGCGTCCACCGTCCCGGTCGCGCCCGCCGAACCGCCCGCTGCCGAAGCACCGTCCGCGTCCACCGTTCCGTCCGCGGCCGCCGACCCCCTGGACGCCCTGGGCGGCGCGCTGGGGAGCGAGTTCGGCGTCGCGCACGCCTGGACGGTGGGCCTGTGCGCCCTGTTCGTCCTGGTCACCCTCGCCGTCACCGTCCGCGCCAGGCGCACCACCCGGGGCGCGGTCGACTTCTACGCGGGCGGACGCGGCTTCTCCAGCACCCAGAACGGGCTCGCCCTGACCGGCGACTACCTGTCCGCGGCCTCCTTCCTGGGCATCGCCGGGATGATCTCCCTCCAGGGCTACGACGGCTTCCTGTACTCCATCGGCTTCCTGGCGGCCTGGCTGCTGGTGCTGCCGATGGCCCAGCTGGTGCGCAACACCGGCCGCTTCACCATGGCCGACCTGCCCGCCTTCCGCATGAACCGGATGCGGGTGCGCCTGGCCTGCACCGTCTCCACCGTCACCGTGTGCGTGTTCTACCTGGTCGCGCAGATGGTCGGCGCCGGAGCCCTGGTCGCGGTCCTGCTGGGCCTGCACGACGGCGGGACCTTCCTGGGGATGGGCGCCGAGCAGGCCCGCACGGGCGTGATCGTGCTCGTGGGCGTGCTCATGATCGTCTACGTCATGTACGGCGGCATGAAGGCGGCCACCTGGCTCCAGATCATCAAGGCGGTCGCGCTGCTGGCCGCCACCGGACTGCTCACCGCCCTGGTGCTGGCCCTGTTCGCCTTCGACCCGCGCGCCCTGCTCGGCGGGGCCGCCGAGGCCAGCGGGCACGGTCAGGCCTTCCTGGAACCGGGGCTGCGCTTCGGGGTGGAGGTCTCCGGCGACCCCGCCCGGACCCTGTTCAACAAGCTCGACCTCCTCAGCCTCGGGCTGGCCCTGGTGCTGGGCACCGTCGCGCTGCCGCACATCCTCATCCGCTTCTACACCGTGCCCGACGGCCGGGCGGCGCGCTCGTCGGTCAACCGCACGATCGTCATGGTCGGGGCCTTCTACCTCATGACGCCGGCCCTGGGCTTCGGCGCCGCGGCGCTGGTCGGCTCCGAGCGCATCGCGGCCGCGGACCCCTCGGGCAACACCGCGGTGCCGATGCTCGCCGAGGAGGTGGGGCGGCTGACCGCCGGTCCCGCGGGCGCGGCCGTGCTGCTCGCGCTGGTCTCGGCGGTCGCGCTGGCCACCGTCCTCGCCGTCATCGCCAGCCTCACCCTGGCCTCGTCCTCCTCGATCGCGCACGACCTGTTCGGCCACATCCTCATGTGGGGCAGGCCCCGGGAGTCGCAGGAGGTGGGTGTGGCGCGGCTCTCCGCCTGCGTGATCGGCGCCGTGGCCGTCGTGCTGGCCGTGCGGGCCCAGGACATGAACGCGGCCTTCCTCGTGGGGCTGGCCTTCGCCGTCGCGGCCGCGGCCAACCTGCCGGTCATCGTGCTCACCATGTTCTGGCGCCGCTTCAACACCAGGGGTGTGGAGTGGGGCGTCTACGGCGGCCTGTCCGCCACCCTGCTGCTCATGCTGCTGTCGCCGGTGATGTCGGGCAGGACCGACCCCGTCACGGGGGAGAACCTGTCGGTGCTGCCCGCCTGGATCGACGTCCAGCTCTTCCCGATGGAGAACCCGGCGCTGCTGGCGGTGCCGTTCGGCTTCGCGTGCGCGGTCGTGGGCAGCCTGCTCTCGCCGGAGCGCGACACCGCGCGCTTCACCGAGCTGCGGGTGCGCTCCCTGACCGGGTGGGGCGTCGAGCGGGACTGACCCGCGCGCGGGCTCCGGGGCGGAGGGACCCCCGGAGAGGGGTAGTGGGGCCGGGAGCGGAGGGGCGGAGCGCGAGCGCCCGGGGGAGGGCGGGGGAGTCAGTCCCCGTCGGGCGCCTCGGCCATGGCCCGGGCCACCTCGTGCAGCAGCTCCGGGATCCGGGGCGCGTTGCGGGCGACGCGGTCCCAGGCGCGGGCGGTCTGGTCCAGGCGCTCCCGCGTGGTCGGCTCCCCGCCCCCCTGACGGGCCGTGCGCCGGTCCTCCCTGCGGAAGGAGGCGGTGACCGCCCAGAAGGCCGCCGCCACCACCGGGCGGAACACGCCCCGGCCGCGCACGTCGAGCACGGCCTCCACCGCCCAGCGGCCGTCGGCGGAGACCGAAGGGGACAGCCAGGCGCTGATCCGGGCCAGGGAGTGCGTGGCCCGCACCCGCACGGGAGGGGTGTCCCGGCCCCGCGCGACGGCCTCGTACCAGGCGCCCGTGTCCACCTCCAGGGTGCCCTCGGCCGACCGCAGCCAGGCGCCGCGCCCGGGCAGCCGCACCCGCGCGCTCCAGGTGAGCAGGCCTGCGGGGGCGTCGTGGGTGACGGTCCCCCACGTCACGGGGTCCTCCTGTGTGCCGACGGTGTCGGGCATGGCGAACTCGGCCGAGGTGGTGCCCGCCTCGTCCCAGGAGGTGAGGGTCACGCCCGTGCCGCTCCAGCCCTTCTCCTCGTCGTCTGCGGGATCGACGGGAACGCCCTCGGGGGACAGCTCGGCGATGAGGTAGTGGCTGCGGGGTTCGAGGTGGCGCCCCCGCTGCAACTGGAGGGAGAGCTCGCTGGCCGCCACGGCCAGTTCGTCGGCCTCGGCCGGTGTGCCGGCGCCGCCCCCGCGCAGTTCCTCGGCGGCGCGGCGCTGCTCCTCCCGCAACCGTTCGGCCTCCTCGCCGTCGAGCAGGCCGAGTTCGTCGGCCCGCCGGTCCAGACGGGCCCGGGTCGGCGCGTCGGGGGTCAGCAGCCAGCCCCGGCCGTCGAAACGGCAGCTGCGCGCGACCTCGTGCAGGGCGGCGACGATGCGCTCGACCACCTCCCTGTCCACTGCGGTGATGTCGAAGGTGTGGCTCAGGCGCGGCACGGCGTCTCCGGGGTCGTGGTGCGGTTCACGTCTGCGCGGCGGCCAGGGAGCCGCGCCTACGCGTGCCAGCGTACGCACCCGCGGCGCCCGCCGGGGTCCACGGGAGGGGTCGGAATCCGCGGAGCCGCCGCGTTCGCGAGGCCGGGTGCGGCAGCCGCGGGACCGCCGCGCCCGCCGTGGCCGGGCACGGACGGCCCCGCCGTCGGCCGCGTCGCGGAGGGTTGTCCACAGCCGGGGTCGAACGCTTGTGCGCACGGCCGCCGTCTCGGCACAATGGTGGGCATGACCAGGTACGTCGCGCTGCTGCGCGGAATCAACCTCGGCGCGCACCGCCGCGTCGCCATGGCCGACCTGCGCTCCCTGCTCGCCGGACTCGGCTACGGCGACGTGGCCACCCACCTCCAGAGCGGCAACGCGGTGTTCAGCGCCGAGGGGACGCGGCCCGACGCCGTGGCCCGGCGGGTGCGGGAGGCCGTGGACGCCGAACTCGGGCTCGACGTGCCGACCGTGGTGCGCACCGCCGGGCAGCTGCGCGCCGCGGTGGAGGCCAACCCCCTCCCCGTCCCCGACCCCGCCAAGTTCCTCGTCCTGTTCTGCTCCGGCGCCGTGGACGCCGCCGGTCTGGCCGCGCTCGACCCGTCCGCCCACCCGCGCGAGCGCATGGCGGTGGTGGGCGACCAGGTCTACACCCACCACGAGCTGGGGCTCAGACACGCCAGGCTCCCCGACCTCGTGGCCCGACACGTCGACGGGACGGTGACGGGCCGCAACTGGCGCACCGTGCTGCGCCTGCTGGAGATGGCCGAGGGCTGAACCGGGGACCCGCGGCCGTGCGCGTCCGAAGGCCCGGCGCACCCGGCGCCCGCTCGCAGGGCCGTGCCGCCGTTCGCGGTGACCGTGTACGCGTCCGGTGGTCGGAAGCGGTTGTCCACGGGCGGCCCCGGTCCCGGTACGCAGGGCGGTGCCCGTGGGAACGCGAGGCCCTGGACAGGGCCCGGCACTGTCCGAGAGGAGTCCTCGGCGGTGTGCGTCCGCCGCCGCGACCGAGTGAAGGGGTGGTGCCCGTGCCGATGCGGTGGACCGTGATCCTGCGAGATCTGGCGGACACGGCGCGGCCGATCCGGCCCGAGGACTGCCACGGACTGCTCAACCGCTGGTGGCCCCAGTCCCCGGAGGAGCACGCGGCCGCCAAGCGGTGGGCCATGAACGGGTGGCCCTCGCCCCTGGGCGACCGCCTGCACCACTGGACGCTCACCTGGCTGGACGACGACACCCCGCCCCCGCTCGCGCCGGAGGAGCTGGTCGGCGACCCCCAGCGGATCGGCGACCACCTGCTGGTGCCCCTCTCGGTCACCCGCACCTTCGACCGCACCTACACCCAGATGCTCACCGAGCCGCGCGGCCCGTCCGCGGTGCGCTCGGCCGCGGTGCGCAGCCGGACCCCCATCGTCATGACCACCCGCGACGCCGCCGGTGAGCGCATTCCGCACATCTGGCCCACCCCGCGGCGCCTCTTCGGCGCCGTGCACCGTTCGGGCGGCGGGATCGTCGGCGGCAGCGGGGCCGTGGGCGCGGTGGCCCGGTTCGCGCCGTCCACCCTGGCCGAACCCTGGCTGGAGCTGGTGTTCGGCGGGCTGGCCCGGGTGCGCCGCGAGCCCCTGCCCGGCGAGGAGGTGCGGCTGGCCGAGCACCAGCACGCCGACAACCGCACCGTGCTCGGCTGGCACGGCGGGCTGCGGCTGGACCTGGCCGGGGGCGAGCGCCGCCACGCCGACGCCTTCGCCACCCTCCTGGAACTGCTGGAGCTGACCGGAGCGGGCAAGTACACCGCCCAGGGCTTCGGCTCCGTGCAGGTGGACACGGTGACCAGCGGCCAGCCGTCCGCACGGGTGCCCGCCCAGCGCCCCCGGCGGACCCCGCACCGGGTGCCCCGCCGCGCCCCGCAGCGCGTGGGTGAGACCCGGGCGCACGCCGTCGCCGAGGAGGAGTTCGGGGGCGCCCTGTTCGACTGACCCCGCCGACCGGGACCGGTGGCCGCACCGGTGCCCGGCCCGGCCGTCGGCTCCCACCCCGTGGACGGGGGCGGGAGCCGACGGCGTGCGCTCACGGTGAGGGGGCGCGCTCCCGCCCGGCCCGGTCCGCGCCCCGGTCGCGCAGGGCGCGGGCCAGGCCGCGCAGGTGCGGCACGAGATCGTGGGGGGTGAGCGGAGCGCCGTTCGCGGCGGGGACGGACGTCTCGCGCCCTGGCGGCGCGATCGTCTCGGACGTGTGCGGGGCCATCGGGGAACCTTTCCGTACCGGGGCGGTGTGCGTGCACCCAGCTCTCTCGGACAGCGCCGCGCGCCCGGGCGGCGGGCCCACGGGAGGAGGCCGCCGGGCCCCGGGAGCGGCGCCGTCCGGCCGGGGCGGGGCGCGGCCCCGCGGACCCGGGCTGGTATCGCTTGGTACCGGTGCGTCGTGCGGCACCGTCCGAGAGAGGTCAGCAGGCGCCGCACGGCGGCGCCGCGTTCCCGCACGTCCCGCCGATGGAGGAGCCCGACACGGTGACCTTCGCCCCCGAGCAGCACCGGCCCCCCGGTGCCCCGACGCGACCGGGGGGAACACCGTCCAGCGGTGTGGTGGTCGGTGTCGACCTGCGCGGCATCCAGGCCTACGTGTACAGCGGCCGGCGCATCCTGGACGCGGTGGGGCGCGCCGCCCTCGTCGCGGAGCTGACCGACACATCCGACGCCGAGCACGGGATCGCCGACCTCGTACCGCCGGACTGCGTGGTGCTGCGCGACGCCGGAGGGGCGCTCACCGCGGTCTTCCCCGACGCGGCCTCGGCGCGCGGGTTCACCGCCCTCTACACCCGCAGGCTGCGCGACCGCGCCGCGGACCTGACCCCCGTGGTGGCGCACGTGGCCTACGGTCCCGGGGCCGGGCACGAGGCCGGGGGACCGGGCGGCGCCGCCCCGGAGCACACGGGCACGACCGGATCCCCGGGGCCCGACCGCGCGCCGGGCGCCGACACGACGGCGGCCGCCGGGGTGGACGAGGCGTTGGCCCTGCTCCCGGCGCGGCTGCGCGAGGCGCGGCGGCACATGTCGGCCCTGCACACCCCCGCGCACGGGTACGGGATCACCGCCGTGTGCTCGGTCAGCGGAGGCCCCGCCGAGTCGGTGGACAGCAGCCGCGTCCAGGACGACCACCCCGACGTGCACGAGAGGGTGGCCGCCGACGTCGCCCGGGCCCGGGGGATCGGCCGACGCTGGCACCGCGCCCACAGCTCCGACTGGCTGGCCGGTGCCGTCACCGCCGCCGGAGCCCCCGCCCTGACGCTGCCGATGGAGGTGGACCGCCTGGGCCGCGACCACGGCGGCCTCAGCCGCGTCGCGGTCGTCCACATCGACGTCAACGGCCTGGGCGCCCTCCTGGGCGAGTACCGCGAACGCGCGGGGGACCCGGCCGTGCCGGGTTCGGGCGCCTTCGCCCAGCGCCGCCTGTCCACCCGCATCGCCGGGCTCACCGAGGGGCTGGCCCGTGTCCTCGTGCGCGCGGTGGCGGCCACCGTCCACGCCGGACCCGGCCAGCGGCCCCTCATTCCGGGAACCGGCGCCGCCGCGCCGATCACCCTGCACCATGAGCCGCCCGGTCCCGTGTCCCTGCCGGTCCGCCCCGTCGTGGTCGCCGGGGACGACCTGACCGTGCTGTGCGACGCCCGGATCGCCCTCAGCCTGGTGCGCTACGCCCTCGACTGGCTGGACGCCGACCCCGAGCGCGTCGGCGACGACCGCGACCCCCGGGTGGGCCTGCACCGCGCGCTCGCCGAGGCCCACGGCGACCGCCCCGGCGGCGGGCGCGCCGTCGTCGCGCCGGACGGCGCGGCGCACACCACGTTCGTGCCCACGGTGGGGGTGGGCGTGGCCGTGCAGCCGGTGGGCGCTCCGTTGTCGCTGGGCTACGACCTGTGCGAGGCGATGTGCCGCCGCGCCAAGGAGCACCGCCTCCAGACCGCCGAGGCCGACCCCGGAGCGGGCGACGAGCACGCCGTGGCCTGGACGACGCGCCTCGACGGCGTCGGACGGGTGCTGCGCCGCCTGGACCGGGCCCGCCGGGCGCCGGTGCCGCGGACCGCCCTGCCCCTGACCGGAACCGGGTTCGCCCGCTTCCTGGACCGGTACCTGTCCGCGACCGCGCCGGGCAGCCTGCTCGCCGACGGGGACACCCGCCAGCGGGGCTGGCTGGTCTCCGCGCTGGTGCCCCTGTTGGAGTCGGGCGCCGACCCGGAGCCCGAACTCGCCCGACGCGCCCACGCGACGGGCGGGCCCGTCGACCTGCCCCGAGGCTGGACGCCCGGCGGCCTGCTCGACGCGGTCGAGGTGATGGACCTGCACCTGGACCCCGGGCTGGCGGCGGCCCTCGACCCCCACCGCCCCCAGCGGCGGGCGGGGAACGGCGGTCCGCGTACCGGGGCGCCCCGTCCGCGGGGCGCGTTCCGGTGAGCCGCCCGGACCGCGTCACCGTGCACCTGGCCTCTCCCGCGCTGTTCGTCGGCGCCAGCGCGGACGGCACGGGCGCCGACACCGACGTGGTCACCGACGAGCACGGCCTGCCCTACCTGCCCCGCCACCGCCTCGCCGCGCGGCTGCGCGCCGGGGCGGTCAGCGCCCTGGCGGTGGCGCCCGGCCTGGCCGGGGCCTGCGACGAGGTCTTCGGCCGGGGGAGTTCGCACGGCGCGGACCGGATGCTGCGGGTGGGACACGCCGTCCTGGGCGACGGGGTGCGCGCCGCGGTCGCCCGCGCGCTCGCCGGCCGGGCCGAACCGCTGCGCTCCACCCTGCGCCGCGCGGTGACCGACGCCTACACGACCCTGGAGTCGGGCATCGCGGTGGGTCCGGACGGCGCGCCCGAGCCGGGCCGCCTGCGCACGCACCGGACGCTCCTGCCGGGCCTGACCCTCACCGCCGCGCTGACCTGGGCCTCCCCGCCGGGGGAGGACCACTGGCGGTTGCTGGCCCGCGCCTGCCTGGCCACCACCCGTATCGGGTCCAGGGGCACGCGCGGCCGGGGCCGGGTGGACGTGCGCCTGGCCGGGGACGGGGGGAGCGATCCGCACGAGGTGACCCTGAGCCTGGCCGCGCCCGTGAACGGCGGCCGGGAACGGGAAGGTACACCCCCATGAGACTCCGTTCCCCCGGCACGGCGACGCCCGGCCCCACCGCCCCTCCGGCGGGGAACACCGTCGGGGGCGCGGATCCGGTGCCGGCGCGGACACCACGGCGGTGCACCGGACCGCACCGGGACACGGAGGGGGGCACGTGAGCGGGTTCGCGGTGAGCGGCTACCTTCCGCTGCGCTACGTCCTGACCGACACCCTCGCCGTGCGCACCTCCTTCGACCCGCTGCGCGTGGACTCCGAGCACTCCGTCAGCGGCCGGGCCCAGCGCGGCATGCTCGCCGCCGCGCTGCGCCGCGCCGGCCGCGACCGCGAACTCCACGACTGGGTGGCCCGCGGCGAACAGGTCCGCTTCGCTCCCGCCCACCCCCTTCTGGAGACCGGGGCCGCCCACCCCGCCCCCGCCCACCTGTACACGCCGGGCAAGGACGGCGACACCACCGTCGACGCCTTCGGCCCCACCGACCCGGCCACGCCCTACCGCGCGGTCCGCGACCCCCTCACCCCGGACCGCTCCCTGCGCGCCGCCGTGCGCACCACCACCGAGCAGTACCTCGGACGCCCCCGCACCGGTGACGCGCCCCGGGGCGTGCCCTTCCTCACCACCAGCATCGACCCCGGCCAGGTCTTCGAGGCCCGCTGGCAGCTGCGCGCCCGCGACCACGCCGCCCTGCGGGCGCTCGCCGAACGCCTCGCCGCCTTCCTGGCCCAGGCCGACGGCACCCTCACCCTCGGCTCCGGGGGCACCCGCGCCCACGGCGGCGTCCGCGTGGCCCCCGCCGACCCCGACCGCCTCCTGTCGCCCGACCGCGTCGAACCCTCGGGCCCCCGCTCCTGGACCGCCGGGACCCCCTTCGACCTGCTCCTGCTCTCCCCGGCGCTGCTGGTGGGAGACGACGGCCAGTACCGCCCGGCGCACCTGGTGCCCGCCGTCCTCGACCTCCTGGCCCGGCGCCTGCCCGGCGCCCGGGCGCGCGTCCTCGCCAGCCACGCCGAGGCCGGGCTCGTCGGCGCCTACCACCGCGGCTACCACGGCCCCATGGCCCAGCGCTGGGCCGCCCGCCCCGGCGCTGTGGTCCGCCTGGCCCTGGACCGCGACCTGGACACCGGGCGGGTCCGCGACCTGGAGGCGCACCCCTTGGGCGAACGGGTCGTGGACGGCCACGGACAGTTCACCCTGCTCCGCCCTCCCCCTCCCGGCCCCGAACCCCTCGCCCCGCTGGCCACCCCCCTCGCGGGCCGCCCGCCGGGCACCGTCGCCCTCCCCGACGGCCGCGCCGTCCCCGCCGCGGCGCCCCCGCCGGGGGAGGAGGACGACCAGCTGCGCGCCCTGTACGACGCGCTCCTGTGGAACGCCGCCGTCCAGCCCGTCCGCGACCACGCCCGCGCCCTGGTCCGCGGCTCCGCCCGCCGGCTCGCCCCGCTCACCCCCGGCCTGCTGGGGCGCCTGCGCGAGGTCGCCGCCGATCCCCACTCCACCCCCGAGGACGCCCTGGCCGCCCTCGGGCGCACCGTCCGCGGCCGCGTCCCCGGCCACACGGGCACCCCCAAGGTCCCGCACGGCCGGGCCGTGCGCGCCCTGGACCGGGCCCGCCTGGTCCGCCCGGGCCACGACCGCCCCGTCAGCGTCCGGTCCTGGCTGTCGGACCTGTCCGGCGGGGCCGGGGCCTGGTGGCGGGACAACCGGCCCCACCCCGTGCACAGCCCCGCCTACGCCCGGGCCGTCGCCGCCGTGGACCTCTCCCTGCCCGACGGTCTGCCCCCCGGGGACCGGGGCCTGTCCGCCCGCGCCCGCGACTGGGAGCGCCATGCCGCCGCACGCCTCGCCCTGGTCCTGGTCTCCTCCTGGCTGGCCGAGGCCGCCCGCCTGCCGCGCGCCGAGCAGGACGGGGGACGCCCCGGCGGGGGAGGCCCCGGGTGAGCGGCGAGCCAGCCCCGCCCGGGCTGCTGTGGGAGGTCACCCTGCGGCTGTGCCTGCTCTCCGACACCCACGTCGGGGCGGCCCGGGCCAGGCCCCGCCACGCCGCCGGAAGCGACGCGGACCTGCACGTGGACCGCGACCCGGTCACCGGCGCGCCCCGTCTGCGCGCCACCACCCTGGCCGGGCTGCTGCGCCACGAACTCGCCGCCCGCACGGGCGACCCCGACGACGTCCGCGCCCTCATGGGCTCGGCGGAGTCCGAGGCCGCGCCGGGCGGGGAGGGGGCCGCCGCGAGCGCGCTGGACGTGGACGACGCCCGCGCCGAACTCCCCGAGGACACAGCGGTAGCGGTCCGCACCGGCATCCGGGTCGACCCGGCCGCGGGCACCGTCCAGCCGGGCCGCACGTGGCGGTGGGAGATCCTGCCCGCGGGTACCGTGTTCACCGCCCACCTGCGCCTGCACGTGCCCGCACCGGCCGACGAGGCCCGCCTGCTCACCCTGCTGCTCCTGGCCTGCGACGGACTCTCCGGGCCCGGCGGGTCCGGCCCCGGCATACGCGTGGGCGGGCGCACCGGCCGCGGCTACGGCGCCGTCCGCGCCACCCACTGGTCGGCGCGCCGCCACGACCTCACCGACGAGCGCGGCTGGCTCGCCTACCACGCGCGCTCCTGGGCCCGGCGCTGGGAGGAGGGCGCCGACGCGCTCGCCGACGCCCCCGCCGACCTGGCCGCCGCCCTGACCGGGGCCCTGCGCGCCTGCGGGCGCGGGGCCACCGCCGCCCACGCGCTCGCCCGCGCGCACCGGCCCGACCGCCGCCACCGCGCCGAACTCCACCTGACCCTGGCCGTCGCCGAGCAGCCCGATCCCACCGCCCCGCCGCCGCGCGACCCCAGGCCCGGCCTGCTCATGGTCGGCGACGCCCCCGCCCCCGAACGCCTGGGCGAGGCGGACCGGGCACACCGCCACCGCCCCGCCGTCACCGACCCGGACAAGGCCGCCGTCCACCCCGCCCCGGTCCTGGGCGACACCGCGCTGTTCGCCCTGTTCAAGAGGATCGGCGGCCGACTGGTCCGGGACGCGGCCGAACACCTGGGCGCCGGGCCGGACCGGTGGCGCGACTGGCACGACCACTGGTGGGGCGCCGACACCGACCGGCGCGGCCTCCCGCGCCCCGCCCGGATCCGGCTGCGCACCGTCCCCGTGCTCACCGGCGGAGCACCCCTGACCGCCACCCGGCTGACCGTGGACTCCCTCTTCGGCGACGCCGTGGACGGCCGCCTGTTCACCACCGACCTGCACTGCGGCGGCAGCGCCGAGGCGGTCCTGGACGTGCGCGAGCCCGACGACGCCGTCCGCGGTCTGCTCGCCCTCCTCGTGCGGGAGCTGGCCACGGTACCCTTCGACACCCTCGGCGCGGGCGCCGGAACCGGGAACGGGCGCCTGACCGCCACCCGCGCCCTCCTGACCACCCACCCCCCGGGCGGAGGGCCACCGGACACGGTGGACCTGCTCACCGCCCTGTTCGCACCCGACAGCGCCGACGCGGCCACCGCCCGCGGCTGGCTGGCCGCCCTGCACGCCGCGCTCGCCCCCGCGCCCACCACGGAGGAGCCCAGGTGAACCACGAGCCCCCGCGCCCGCACGGCCTGGCCGTGCGCCGCCTGACCGCCGCGCAGGTCGACGGAGTCCTCGACGACGTCTTCGTCCACGGTGTCCGCTGCCGCCTGCTCGACACCGGGGTCCCTGGCGTGCCCGGCGCACCGGACCGGCCGCAGTGGCTGCTCGCCGAACTCGGCGACGGCCGCGTCACCGGCGCCTGCCCGGGGCCGCGGTGGCGCCGCTCGGACCAGCCGCCCACCGCCCACCTGTCGGCCGCGCCCCCGGGGCCGGCCGACCGCTGGCGGGTCCTGGAGGTCCTGGTGTTCGGTCCGCACGCGCAGATCCGGCTCGGAGAGGGAGCCGAGGCCGGGTGGATCAGCGCGGACGCCCCCGGCGACCTCCCCGAGGAGCTGCGCCCGCGGGAGCGCTCCCTCCTCCTCCAGGGCTGGAACGGCCCCTCCTCCAGCCGCACCCTGGACGGAGAGGTGCCCCTGTCGGTGACGCGGGAGCCCTCCGGCGCACAGGCGGTGCTCCCGGTGGCGTGGACCGACTTCTCCGGCCGCCTCCGGCCCGTGCCCGGCGCCGGAACCGCCCTGGAGAGCACGGGCACCTGGCTGACGGTGCGCGAGTACTGGGCGCAGGACCCCGCCACCGGCGCGGTGGGCGTGGCCTTCCACCGGCTCACCGGGATGCGCCCGGGGGTCAAGCCGACCGGGCCGGAGTTCGACGTGGGCACCGGCGACGAGATCCGGCGGGCGGAGCAGCCGTGGTGAGCCCCGGAGAGTGCGGCGGCGGCCCGCGCCCGCGGGCGGAACGGTTCCACGCCACCGCGCCCTACGGTCTGGTCCGGATCGCCGACACCCCCATGCCCGCCGCCGACCTGCACGGCGACCACCCCACCGGCGACCTGCTGCGCAGCCACGACCGCACCGTGGCGGGCACCCACTCCGGGTGGATCGACCTGACCCTGACCACCCTCACCCCCACCTTCGTCGGCCAGACCCTCGAACGCGGGCGCGTGAACGCCTCCACCCGCTTCCCGCACGGCGACCGCCACCTGCCCGCCGTCCCCGGCTCGACCCTGCGCGGCCTGGTCCGCAACACCGTGCGCATGCTCACCAGCGGCGAGACCGGTCCGGTCAACACTCCGATGCTGTTCTTCCGCGCGCCCGTGCGCATCGACCCCGACAGCGCCGACAGCGCCCTGTCCGCGCGCGCCCGCAGGGTCATGGCCCACCAGCACTCCCACTACCGCAGGCGCCGGTCCGGGCTGCGCACCAAGCAGGGGTTCCTGTTCCACTCGCCGTCCGACGGGCGCTGGTACGTGGTCGAGGTCCCCGCCACCGCCCTGTCGGGCGAGCCCGGCCAGGCGCTCAAGGTGCCCTTCACGGTCCTGCGCGAGAGCCTGCGCACCTGGGACTTCGGCATCGACGACTTTCCCGACCCTCCCAGGAGCAGCACCTACGTCCCCACCACCCACGAACAGCACGGGCACCTCCAGTACCGGTGGGTGCACGCCGTCCACCTGCCCGGGGAACGGCGCGTGGCCGCCGTCGCCCCCACCGAGGAGGAGGCCCGCGCCTACCTGGACGCCCGCGCCGACGGCGCCCGCGACCTGGGCGGGGGAGGGGTGGTGCGGGCCCTGGTGGTCCTGACCGGGGTCGCCGCGGGTGGGCGCCGCAACGCCTACCTCTTCCCCCGGCCCGCCGACCTGGGCGGACGCCTGCGCGTCCCGGACGCCATGGTGGAGCTGTTCGAGTCGGCCGAGCAGGTCACCGGCTACCAGCGCGCCGCCTTCCCCGACACCCTGGGCACGGGCGCGGCCGACCCCGTGCGCGAACCGGTCGCCGGGGCCGCCGGCGGCGGCCTGCCCCGCCGCGGGCTCGAACCGGTCTGGTTCGACCTCGACGCGTCCGGGGAGGTGGTCTCCTTCGGCCGCTCCGGCGGCTACCGCATCGCCGTCAGCGACGACAACCCGGTCCGCCGGGCCCTGCCCGCGCCCGTCCTGGGCCCCCAGCACGGCGACCCGGGCAGGGCCGCCCTGGCGGGGCGCACGGTGGACGTGTGCCGGGCCCTGTTCGGCGACACCGACACCTTCGCGGGCGAGTCGGGGGCGTCCAAGGGCCGGGTGTCCTTCGGCAGCGCGCTGAGCACCGACCCCGACCCGGACTACCCCGACGGCGCGGCCCTGCGCGTGCAGCTGCTCTCTCCCCAGCGGGGCTGCTTCGCCAACTACCTGCTCCAGGGACCCGACGCCGCCTCGGGGGACCGGCCCGACATCATCACGTGGTCGCACGAGGGCCTGGTGCGGCTGGGCGGGTACAAGGTGTACCTGCACCGGCACCGCGCCGCCCCGGGCGGACCGGTGCGCTACGACGCCCGCACCCAGGAGGAGCTGGGGCTGACGGTGCTGGCTCCGGGATCCCGGCCCGAACCGCCCCGCGACACCCAACGCGACGTCGTCCCCCTCCGCGACGGTCTCACCTTTCGCTCACGCATCACTTTCACCAACCTCACCGACGGCGAACTCGGTGCGCTGCTGCGCGCCCTGCTGCTGGACAATCCCGTGGACGGGGGCGACCCCGCCGACCCCGAGCACGCGCACAAGATCGGCATGGGCAAGTCGCTGGGCATGGGCAGCGTCCACCTGCGCCCGGAGCTGTACCTGGTGGACCGGCGCGCCCGCGCGCTGTCCCTGGACCCGGGCGCCGGGGTCGTGCGCGCCGGGCGGGAGCGGGTGCGGGGGTTCCTGGACGCCTTCGGCGCCGCCCTGGCGGCCAGACGCCTGCCGGGCGAGCCCGCACCCGGGCGCTGGCGGGAGGTGGACCAGGCCGTGGACGTGTGCCTGGCCAGCCGCTGGCGCGGCCGCCTGCCCTGGGAGGCGACCGCGGTGATGTCCCTGCGCGAGTTCGCCGAGTACCCGGTGCTGCCCCCGCTCACCCGGCGGTTCCGCGACGCCGGGAGGCCCGGAGGGCGGGCGGGGCACGGCGCGTAGGCGCGCCGGTGGCCGCCCCGTCCGTCCTCTTCCCGGGGTCCGCCGGGTGGGCGCGTCCCCTCACGGGCGTCCGTCGACGGCCTCGGCCAGCGCCTCCAGCAGGTCCGCGCGCAGGTCGGGGTCCTCCTGGGCTCCCGTCCACAGCGCCGGGGCGGGCTCCCGCTCCAGCAGCGCGCACAGCAGGGCGTCGAGCGCGCCCCGGGGGTCGGCCTCGAAGTCCCCCCGTGCCTCCTGGGCCCGCTCCGTCAGCTCCCGGGCGGTGCGCTCCAGCCAGGCGCGCTCCGACGCGTCCAGCACCTCGCGCCGCCGCGGGGACTCCTCCTCGGGTTCGGGGGCGTCGGGGACGGGGGAGTAGGGCGCGCTGCGCGCCCGCCCCCGCGCCTGCTGCACCAGCCGGAAGTGGACGGGCATGTCCACCGCCATCCGGCCCAGCACGCCGGTGAGCCTGCGGGCGACGTCCTCGCCGCTCATGCCTGGCAGCAGGCCGCGCAGCAGCAGGCGGCGCCGCTGGTCGGGGGTGCGGCCCGCGTCCGCGTCGCGCCCGGAGGCCAGTTCGGCCAGCTTGCGCAGCAGGTAGTCGCCGGTGGCGGTGGAGACCATGGGTGGTTCCCCGACCGCGGTCAGGGCGCGTCCGCGCAGGTCGGCGACGGGCACGGCGCTGCCGTCCTCGGTGAAGGAGACCGCCTCGCCCGGGTGCACGTCCTCGGGCAGGTCGGCGGCGGGGTTGCCCCAGCCCGCGGTGAGCACCAGCATCGCCAGCGCCTCCTGGTCGACCACGTCCGCGGCGACCCGGGACACGTCGCGGCGCTGCGCCCAGCGCCGCGGGCGCTCGGAGAACGCGCAGCGCACCCGGCCGTCGGAGGAGGCCTGCGGGTAGACCCGGCGCAGGTTCTTGTAGGAGCGGTCCCGGCGCACGTCGTCCAGGGCGTCGCGCAGCCGGTGCGCGGCGGTGCGGTCGACGGCGGTGCCGTCGGGCACGGCGCGGCGCATGCGCACGGCGATGACGCCCTCGGGGTCGCCTCCGTGCACCGGGCACGGGCAGTGCTCGGCGCACAGGTCGACATAGTCGCCGAACTGTTCGGAGTGACCCGAGCAGCCCTGCGCGGTTCCGTCCGCGGAGCACGGCCCGCACCCCAGAACGCGCGTGAAGGCGCGCAGGAAGGCGGCGGAGCCGAACAGCTCCCAGGCGGAGCAGTGGTGCGTGCTCACGAACTCTTCTCCCCGGTGGTCCGGGGCCGGGACGCTTCCCCAGCCCTCCGGGAAAGCGCGTGAGAGAACGCGAGACCTCAGGTGACACCCCCGCGCCAACGGGAGGTCACCTATCAAATTAGGCCCGCCGAGGGGGAAATGTCAATTGACGGACCCCTGTACCAAGCAGGATGAATTTCTATAAACAAGTGCAAAATGGATATCAGTAACAATGGCCTCAGTGTTTACGGATTTCCCGGTCCGGCGTCGTTCTCCGGGGACGTGCCCTGTGTCCGAGAGACTGCGGTGAGGGCGCGCCGCCGCCGGACCCGGCGGTCAGCCCGGCCGACGGGGAAGCGAGAGGAACGGAGGTCACCGGATGCTGGTGGTCAACCTGACGCCGCATGTGGTGACAGTCGTGGACGAGAGGTCGCGCGTCATCCGGCGCTGGCCCGGATCCACCCGGCCGGCCCGGGTGGAGGCCGTCCGCGTCCCCGTGGGCCTGGAGGTCGCCGGGGTCCCGCTGGTGGCCGAGGAGCGCACCCGGGCCGACCTCCCCGAACCGCAGGAGGGCGTGTGGTTCATCGTCTCCTCCGTGGTCGTCTCCGCGCACCCCGAACGCCGTGACCTGCTGGTCCCCTCCGACCTCGTGCGCGACGGCAGCGGCGTGGTCACCGCCTGCCGGTCCTTCGTCGTCAGCGGCGCCCTGGGGCGGCTCGGCCTCCGCCCCCGGGACGCGGAGGCGGTCCCCTGACGACGTGCGCCCGCGCTCGCCGCGCCCCGCCCCCGTTCGCCCGGAACGGGGTGACGCGAAGGGTCCCGGCGGCCGGGCCGGCCGGGGAACGGCATCCGGACCGGACGCGGGCGCTGGAGAAACGGGGTCCCACCGCATAGCGTGGTCCTCCGACGCCCCCTCCCGGAAAACAGGACGCCGTGGACAGCCCCCGTGCCGCCGTCGTGCTCGTCGGACAGAACCCCACCCCCGCGCTGCTGTCCTCGCTCACCCTGCGCGCCGACCACCTGGCCCTGGTCGCCAGCGACGGGACCCGACCGCTGGCACGGCGCGTCGCCGCCGCCGTGGAGCGCCTGGCCTCCCCCGAGTCGGTGAGCGTGGTGAGCGTGGGGCCCGACCCGCACGACTTCGGTCCGGTCACCGACACCCTGGCCGCCCTGCACCGCGCCAACGGCGGCGAACCCTGGTACCTGGACTACACCGGCGGCACCAAGGTGATGAGCGTGGCCGCGGCCCTGCTGCACGAGCGGGTCCTCCCACCGGACCGGCACCCCGGCTCCCGCCGCTGGCGCCACTACCTGGACGCGGTCCGCGACCGGCTGCGCACCGCCGACGGCTCCCATCCGGGGCGTCCCCTGGTCAGCGACGGCGTCGACCTGCGCACCCTCGCCGGAATCCACGGCGCCCACTGGCTGGAGGACCGCGACCCCGAACCCGTGCGCCTCTTCGTCCAGGGCGGACGCCAGGCCCTCCAGGCGCGCTTTCCCGACCTGGCCCCGGCCGTGCGGCGCGGCGTCGTCGCCGAGGGCCGCGTCCTGTCCCACCTGCTGCGCCACACGCGCCGCCGGTCCGACACCGAGGTCGTCGGGGCTCGCCAGGTCGCCGACCCCCGTCACCCCGGGGGTTCGGTCGCCGACTTCGACGCCGTCCTGCGCCACCGCCACCGCGTGCTGTGCGTGGAGGCCAAGACCCGCCCCGAGGACGTCGTCGCCCGGGCCGGGTGGACGGTGGCCAAGGCCCGCCGGGTCTTCGGCACCGCGGTCCAGGTGCTGTTCGTCCACTCCGGGCCCGCGGTCCCGGGGCTGCGCGAACGCGTCACCGCCTACAACCCCGCCCTGACCGCCCGCAGCGTGCACGTGTGGAGCCTGGAGGACCTGCTGTCCCGGCTGACGTCGTTCGAGGACATCCGCGGGGCGTTCTTCCCGGGCATGGCCTCCTCCGACACGAACGGATCCCCGGCTCCCGGCCCCCGCCCCGCGCCGCCGGAGGCCCCCGGGCCCCCGCCGCCCGGGTGCCACCCCGGACCGAAGGACGGACCCGTCCTGGTCACCTCCCTGGGCGGCAGCCGCCTGGGCACCCTCACCGCGGTGCACGCCCACCGGCCGGCCCGCACCCTGGTCCTGCCCTCCAGGCAGAGCGTGCGCGACCGGATGCGCGAGTCCGCCGCCCGGACCCTGTACGCCGTCGAGCACCCCGGAGCCCCCTCCGCCGACGCCGCCCTGCTCAGGGAGGCCGGGTACCGCGACCGGGTCCGCTTCACCCCCGACCCCGTGGACGGCTCCGACGCCGACGCGGTCGCCGCCGTCGCCCAGGGCTGGATCGTCCGCGAACAGGGGGCCGACCCGCCGCCCCCGGTCGTCGCCGACATCACGACCGGCACCAAGGCGATGAGCCTGGGACTGGCCCTGGCCGCCCGCCGCACGGGCGCCTGCGCCACCTACCAGCTGGCGCGCAGGCGGACCGTGGTCTGCCTGACCCACGGCGAACTGCCCCTGCGGGGCCGCGCCAGCGTCGACTGGCACCTGGTCCTGCCCGGGTACACGCCGCTGCCCGGCACCGGAGCGGGGGACGGGGACGGCTCCCTGACCGGCAACGCCTGCCGCGCGGCCCGCACCCAGGTGGACACCGTCCTGCTCGACGCCGCCCGCGCCGCCCTCGTGCGCGCGGCCAGCGGTCCGGTCCGGGTGTGGATGGACGCCTCCCTCACCGACCCCGAGGAGTGCCTGACCGCGCAGGAGCGGCCCAGCCTGGTGCTCACCTTCGACGACCGCGCGGTGGGCCTGACCGCGCCCGGCTGGCGGCGGCGCCGCGACCCCGGCGGGGAGGCGCGCGAGGTGGGCCGGGGCGCGTGGGCGCAGAGCGTGTTCGCCGCCACCGCCCACCTCGGCACCCGCTGCGACGTGGCGGGAACGGTGGTCGCCCTGACCCGGCCGGGAGGCGACGTCAGCCGCGCGGTCGAACTCGTGGACTGGATCGCCCACGCCGACCCGTCACCGCAGGGCGGGGCCGGGCGGATCGCGTTCGGCGACCCCCTGCGCCCCCTCGTGGCCATCGCCTCCCCCGACGACCTGCCCGCGCTGCTCGACACCGACGTCAGCCTGCTCTGACCCGCCGGCGCCGCCCCGGGCGCTCGGCCTGACCGTCTTTTTGCACGTCGGCGGACCCGTCCCGGAGGTTGCGGGCACCCTCGCCGGGCAGGATGGGAGGGCAGGCGGGCCGGGACGCGTGAACGGAGTCGGCGGTGCGGTGCGGGGTGGGTGCCCCCGGGTTCGGTGGGCTCATGGCGGTGGTGCTGGCCGCCGCCTGCTCTCCTCCCGCCGACGACCCCTTCCTCGGCCAGGACGTGGCCTGGCGGCCCTGTCACGAGAACGGGCGGACCACCGAACCCTCCGACCACGACACCGAACCCTCCGAGCGGCGGGCCACACCCACCACGCGCGCCATCGGCCCCGCCGACCGCGGATCCGACACGGAGTGGCTGGAGAGCCTGGAGTGCGGCACGGTCACGGTCCCCCTGGACCACGACGAGCCCGGCGGCAGGACCCTCGACATCGCCCTGGTCCGCGCGCCCGCCAGCGGCCCGCCGCAGGAGCGCCTGGGCTCCCTGGTCGTCAACCCGGGCGGCCCCGGCGCCTCCGGGGTCCGGGCCCTGGACACGCCCCTGTTCGGCGACGACGTCCGCGCCGCCTTCGACCTCGTCTCCTTCGACCCGCGCGGCGTCGGGGACAGCGGCGGCTTCGCCTGCGGGGACCGGTACGCCCTGGTCGAGGCGCGCCAGGGCGTGGCCGGTACCGACCCCGGCGACCTGGACGCCGTCGAGCTCCAACCCCTGGAGGACGCCGCCCGCAGGTACGCCGGGGCCTGCGCGCAGACCGTGGGGGAGGAGTTCCTGACCCGCCTCGGCACCGTCCACGTCGCCCGTGACCTCGACATCGTCCGCGACGCCCTGGGCGAGGAACGGCTGAGCTTCGTCGGCCACTCCTACGGCGCCCACCTGGGCGCCCTCTACGCCCACCTGTACCCCGACCGCGTCCGGGCGGCGGTCCTGGACGGCGCCGCGGCGCCCGGCACCTCCAACGCGCGGGCCGCCGTCGAGCAGGTCGCCGCCCTCCAGGGCACCTGGAACGCGTTCGTGGCCCACTGCGCCCGCGACGCGGCCTGCCCGTTCGCCGGAGCGGACCGCGCCCCCGGCTCCGGCGGAGCCGGAACCCTCAGCGAGGCCGACGTCCGGGCGGCCGCGCTCCTGCGCGGCCTCGACCGCGTCCCCGCCGAGGCCGAGGGGATCCCGGTGGACGGGCGCGCGCTGACGGCCATGGTGGTCATGGAGCTGTACCGCGAGGACGGCTGGGACCTGCTCGCCGACCTGTTCACCGCCCTCGCCGGGGACGACGCCGAGGGGACCGCGCTCCACCTCGGGCGGCTCCACGACCGCACCTTCGGCGCGTACGCGCGGGCCGGCTCCGACGAGGCCGTACCGGGAACGGAGCACCAGGACCCGGGCGCGGTGTTCACCGCCGTGAACTGCGCGGACCGCGCCGACCCGGCGACCGTGGAGGCCTACCGCGACGCCGCCGACGAGGCGGCCGACCTCGCCCCGCTCTTCGGCCCCGACCCGGTGTGGGACCACCTGCCCTGCGCGTACTGGCCCGAGACGGGGGAGGCCCCCGCGGCGACCGCGCCGGACGCGCCCCCGATCGTGGTCGTGGGCGCCGTCGGAGACCCCGCCACCCCCTACGCCTGGGCCGAGGACCTGGCCGAACGGATGGAGAGCGCCACCCTGGTCACCTACGACGGGGCGGGGCACACCGTCTACGGCACGGGCCGCAGCCCGTGCGTGGACGAGGCGGTGGACGCCTACCTGCTCACCGGCGAGGTCCCCGAACCCGGGCTCACCTGCCCCGGCACACTCGACTGAGGCCCTCGGCCCCGGGCCCACCTGCCCGCCGACCGACACCCGAGCCCGTCCACGAGGCCCGGCGCGTACACTCCAGTCATGGCCGATACGCGCGAGGTGGAGCAGGGTCCGTTCCGGACCGCCCCCGTCCCGGGCTCGGCCGCCGCGGCCCTTCCGACCGTCAGCCTGTCGACCTCCGTCCCCCCGGCGACGCCCCGCACCGGCCTCACGGCCCTGCACGGCCACGGTTAGCGACCTCTCCACGTAGTTCCGGCCGCCCCGGAGGCGGTCGCGCCCGCGACCTCCCGCGCCCCGCGGCTCGTCACCCTCCGCGCGCACCGCGCGCCTGCCCGCCTCCGTCCGAGCCCATGGCGGGCTGGACCGGGGGTTTCCCAGTCCCGCACCACTCTCCACGCCAGCCGGCCCCGTCGGCTGCGCCCGCTGGTGCGGCCGTGCCCACGGCACCGGCCGCACCACTCCCGAAGGGACCTCCCGTGAAGCTGAGCGAACTGCTGTACGGCCACGACCACCAGGTACTGCACGGAGACCAGGACACACCGATCACCTCGGGGCCGTGCCTGGACGCCGACCGCGTGACCCCCGGTTCGCTCTACGTCGCTCTGCCGGGACACCGCGCGGGCGGTCCCGAGGCACTCGGGGAGGCGCTCGCACGCGGGGCCGCCGCCGTGCTCGTCGAGGGGCCGGACCCGGCCGGACACCGGCCGGCGGACACCGGCGCGTGCGTGGTCCGGGTACCGGACGCGCGGATCGCGACGGCACTCGTCTCGGCGCGCTACCACGGCGAACCGGGACGCGCCATGGACGTGGTCGCCGTCACCGGCACCAACGGCAAGACGTCGGTGTCGTCCATGTACGAGTCGCTGCTGACGCTCTCCGAGGGGGCCCGGGTGGGGGTCATCGGAACCTCCGGGGCCCGGGTCGGCGGCGCCCCCATCCCCATGCCGAGATCCGTGCTGAGCACACCGGAGTCACCGGACCTCCAGTACCTGCTGGCGTGTATGCGCGACCGGGGCGGCGACAGCGTCGTGCTGGAGGCGACGTCGATGGGACTGCTGAACCACAGGGTGGACGGCTCCTTCGTCGACGTCGGGGTCTTCACCAACCTGACCCAGGACCACCTGGACGACCACGGCACGATGGAGAGCTACACCAGGGCGAAGATGCTCCTGTTCCAGGGCATGTGCCGACGCGCCGTGGTCAACGCCGACGACCCCGTGGGCGCCGCGATCCCGGCCCTGATGCCCGGCGCCGTGACCACCTACGCCGTCGACGCGGACGCGGACTACCGGGCGACCGACCTGGTCGTCGACTCTTCGGGAACGCGGTTCGTCCTGCACCACGACGGCCGCAAGTACCCGGCGGCGATCCCCGTCCCGGGCCGGTTCTCGGTGTCCAACGCGCTGGCCGCGGTGGCGGCCTGCCACGTCCTGGGCCACGACCTGGACGCACTGGTGGACGCCCTCGACCGGATGCCGCAGATCCCGGGCCGGTTCGAGCACTTCGGTACACCCGAGGGGGTCTCCGTCATCGTGGACTACGCCCACTCGCCCGACTCGCTGGACAAGGTCCTGTGCACGATCCGCGGATTCGCCCCGCGACGGGTGCTCACCGTCTTCGGCTGCGGCGGCGACCGGGACACCACCAAGCGCGCCCGGATGGGCGAGATCGCGGCCACCTACTCCGACCTGTGCGTCCTCACCTCGGACAACCCCCGCTACGAGGACCCGGAGGCGATCATGGACCAGGTCGCCCCGGGCATCGAGGCGGTCGGCACACCCTTCGCACGGGTCGGCGACCGGCGCGGGGCCATCGCCCTCGCGCTGTCCTCGGCCGAACCGGGCGACGTCGTCCTGGTCGCGGGCAAGGGCAGCGAGACCCACCAGAGCGTCGGCGGCGACCTCGTTCCCTTCGACGACATGACGGTCGTGCGCGGCCTCGCCCGCGCCTGAGACCGCTCCCCTCCCGCGCGGACATCCGGGAGGGGACGCCGCCCGGCGGGGGAGTGGGAGCCGCACGCACGACCGCCCCGGCCGGATCCGGCCGGGGCGGTCGTCGATACCGAGACGGGCTACAGCTTCGAGGCCGCCGCCTCGTCCACCCAGAACACGGTCCGCTCCGCGCCGCGCGCACCGGCCACGGGGGCCTCGTCCACGCTGCCCCCGGCCAGGCCCAGCCGCACGGCCTCGGCCTTGCCCTCTCCCGAGGCCAGCACCCACACCTCGCGGGCCGTCCGGATCGACGGCAGCGTCAGGGTGATCCGCCGCGGCGGGGGCTTGGGCGAGTCGTGCACCGCGGCCACCGACGCCTCGTCCTCGCGCACCCCCGGCAGACCCGGGAAGAGCGAGGCCACGTGCGCGTCCGGGCCCACGCCCAGCAGGCACACGTCGAACACGGGCACCGGTCCCCGTGCCCGCGCGGCCACCGCCAGCTCCCGGCCGTAGCGGGTGGCGGCGTGCTCGACGTGGTCGCCGTCCAGCCCGTCGGAGGCGGGCATCGGGTGCACGTTGTGCGCGGGCACCGGAACCGCGTCGATCAGCGCCGCGCACGCCTGGGTCTCGTTGCGCTCGGGGTCCTTGTCCGGCAGGAAGCGCTCGTCACCCCACCACAGGTGCACGTGCGACCAGCCGATCCCGGCCTCCAGGGCGTGGTCGCGCACCGCCTCCAGCGTGCGGATGCCGATCCCGCCTCCGGTCAGCACCAGGTGGAAGTCGCGCTTGTCCGCCTCGGCCTGGACGATCATGTTCACCAGCTTCAACGCGACGCTGTCGGCCAGCGCCCCCGCGTCGGAGTGGCGGACGATCTCCGGTTCGCTCATCCTCGTGCTCCGCTTCCGGACAGCAGCGGCTCCAGGTGCCGGGCCGCGCTCTCGTAGATCTCGTCGGGGTCCAGACGGCGCAGCTCCTCGGCCAGGGCCCCGGAGGCGGCGCGCCGCGACAGGGCCACCGTCTGGTCGGGCTGGCCGAACCGCGACAGCGTGGCCACCCGGCCGTCCACCCGGGAGATCGTGATGTCCCCCTGGTCGGTGGTCAGGCGGACCTCGGTCAGGCCGGGGCCGTGCGAGGTCTCGCGGGACACCGGCACGTCCAGCCGGTCCGACAGCCACGCGGCCAGCAGTTCGGCGCTCGGGTAGTGCGACTCGGCCGTCACACTGGCCGAGGTCACCCACCCGCAGGGCTGGTCCATGGCGCTGGCCAGCAGCGAGCGCCACGGCGTCAGCCGGGTCCAGGTCAGGTCGGTGTCGCCCGGGCTGTAGTGGGACACCCGCTCCAGCAGGTCGCTCACCGGGTCCGGTGCGCGCAGCGCGTCGGTGATCCGGCGCTGGGCCAGGCGTCCGATCGGATCGGCGGCCGGGTTGGCCGGGCCCACGCCCGGCCACCACACCACCACCGGCGCCTCGGGCACCAGCAGCGGGGTGACCACCGAGTCGGCGTGCTCGCCCAGCGGCCCGTACAGCCGCAGCAGCACCGCCTCGCCGGGCCCCGAGGTGCCCGGGCGGCGGATCTCGGCGTCGATGGCCGGTTCGGCGTCGGGGTCGCGCCGCACCAGCGCCACCACGCGCGAGGGGTGCTCGCGGCCCGCCTCGGTCGCGGCGCGCACCGCGTCGTAGTGGTCGGCCTCGTCGGTGACGATGACCAGGGTCAGGACCATGTTCATGGCACCGCCGCCCACGCTGAGCCGCTCGGCCATGAGCGCCTCGGTGATCTGCGAGGTCGTGGTGCGCGGCAGGTAGAGCGTCATCGGTTCCTCCCGGCGGGGTCGTGGCTGTTCACGGGCGCCGCCACTGGCGCCCGTCCCTGGAGAGCAGCTGCTCGGCCGACTCCGGGCCCCAGGTGCCCGAGCCGTACTGCTCGGGCTGGCCCGCCTTCGACCAGTACTCCTCGACCGGGTCCAGGATCCGCCAGGACAGCTCGACCTCCTCCTGGCGCGGGAACAGCGGCGGGTCGCCGATGAGCACGTCCAGGATGAGCCGCTCGTAGGCCTCGGGGCTGGCCTCGGTGAAGGACTGCCCGTAGGCGAAGTCCATGCTCACGTCGCGGACCTCCATGCTGGCCCCGGGCACCTTGGAGCCGAAGCGCAGCGTCACGCCCTCGTCCGGCTGGATGCGCAGCACCAGGGCGTTCTGCCCCACTTCGCTGACGTCGGTGCGCGGGAACAGCTGCTGCGGGGCGGCCTGGAACACCAGCGCCACCTCCGTCACCCTGCGGCCCAGCCGCTTGCCGGTGCGCAGGTAGAAGGGCACGCCCGACCAGCGCCGGGTGTCCACCGACAGCTTCAGCGCCGCGTAGGTCTCGGTCACCGAGTCGGAGGGGATGCCCTCCTCCTCCAGGTAGCCGCGCACCGCCGCGCCGCCCTGCCAGCCCGCCGCGTACTGGCCGCGCGCGGTGCCCGTGGACAGGTCCTCGGGCAGCGACACCGACGCCAGCACCTTCTCCTTCTCCGCGCGCAGCGCGTCCGCGCTGTAGGAGATGGGCTCCTCCATCGCCACCAGGGCCAGCAGCTGGAGGAGGTGGTTCTGGATGACGTCGCGGGCCGCGCCGATCCCGTCGTAGTAGCCCGCCCGGCCGCCCACGCCGATGTCCTCGGCCATGGTGATCTGCACGTGGTCCACGTAGCTGCGGTTCCACAGGGGCTCGAAGAGGGTGTTGGCGAAGCGCAGGGCCAGGATGTTCTGGACCGTCTCCTTGCCCAGGTAGTGGTCGATGCGGAACACCGACGAGGGCGGGAACACGTCGTCCACCACCGCGTTGAGGTCCCGGGCGCTCTCCAGGTCGTGGCCGAAGGGCTTCTCGATCACCACCCGCCGCCACGGCCGGATCCCGCCCTCCGAGACCTGGTCCTCCTCGGGTTCGGCCAGGCCGCTCCGCTTGAGCTGCTTGACCACGGTGGGGAACAGCTTGGGCGGCAGCGACAGGTAGAACGCGTAGTTGCCGCCGGTGCCGCGCTCGGTGTCCAGGGTGCGCACGCACTCGGCCAGGCGGTCGAACGCGTCGTCGTCGTGCAGCTCGCCCTGGACGAACCGGACGCCCTCGCTGAGCTGGCGCCACACGTCCTCGCGGAACGGGGTGCGCGCGTGCTCGCGCACCGCCTGGTAGGCCTCGTCGGCGAAGTCCTGGTCCTCCCAGTCCCGGCGGGCGAACCCCACCAGGCCGAAGCCCGGCGGCAGCAGCCCCCGGTTGGCCAGGTCGTAGATGGCCGGCAGGAGCTTCTTGCGGGCCAGGTCGCCCGTGACGCCGAAGAGCACCAGCACGCTGGGTCCGGCGATACGGGGCAGTCTGCGGTCCAGGGCGTTGCGGAGCGGGTTGGGTACCGCTCCCGGCATCACCGGTTCTTTCAAGTTCCCGTCTTTCCTGTCGAGAGTGGCCGGTGGGAGGCTGGGCGCCGCCCCCGCCGGGGGCAGGCGGGTGGGGACGGGCGGAAAGGGCGCGGCCGTCCCGTCGCCGGGACGGCCGCGCGGTTCAGGACAGCTTGTCGAGCTTGGCCGAGAGCGCGCTCAGCAGGCTCTCCCAGGACTTGACGAACTTGTCCACGCCCTCGTCCTCCAGCACGGCGAACACGTCGGTCAGGTTGATCCCGGCGTTCTCCAGCGCGGCGAAGTCGGCGCGGGCCTGCTCGTAGGTGCCCAGCACGGTGTTGCCGGTGATCTCGCCGTGGTCGGCGGTGGCCTCCAGCGTGGCCTCCGGCATCGTGTTGACGGTGTCGCGCGCCACCAGCTGCGCGACGTAGAGGGTGTCCTCGTAGGAGGGGTCCTTCACGCCGGTGGAGGCCCACAGCGGCCGCTGCGGCGTGGCGCCGTGCTCCTCCAGGGCCTTCCACTCGGGGGAGGCGAAGACCTCCTGGTGGGCCTCGTAGGCCAGGCGGGCGTTGGCCAGGGCGGCGCGGCCCAGCAGGGACAGCGCCTCGTCGGTGCCGATCTCCTTCAGGCGCTTGTCCACCTCGGTGTCCACGCGGCTGACGAAGAACGAGGCCACCGACTGGATGCGGGACAGGTCGTGGCCGTTGGCGCGGGCCAGCTCCATCCCCTCCAGGAAGGCGTCCATCACCTGGCGGTAGCGCTCCAGGGAGAAGATCAGCGTGACGTTGACGCTGATGCCCTCGCCCAGCACCCGCGTGATCGCGGGCAGGCCCGCGGCCGTGGCCGGGATCTTGACCATCAGGTTGGGCCGGTCCACCATCCACCACAGCGCCTTGGCCTCGGCGGCCGTGCGCTCGGTGTCGTTGGCCAGGCGCGGGTCCACCTCCAGGGAGACGCGCCCGTCCACGCGGTCGGTGGAGTCGTAGACCGGGCGCAGGGTGTCCGCGGCCCAGCGGATGTCGTAGGTGGTGATCATGCGCACCGCCTCCTCCACCGTCACGCCCCGCACGGCCAGCTCGTGGACCTGCTGGTCGTAGGCGTCGCCCTCGGCGAGCGCCTTGTCGAAGATGGTGGGGTTGGAGGTGACGCCGACCACGTGGCGGGTCGACATCAGCTCGGCCAGGTTGCCGGAGCGCAGCCGCTCACGGCTGATGTCGTCGATCCAGACGGACACGCCCGCCTGGGAGAGGTCGCGGAGTGCGTTGCTCATGGGTTCTTCCGCCTTCCTGGGGGGCGGAGCGCCGCCCCCGGTCACACACGTCAAAGGAGGACGGGCCCCGCCGGGATCCTCCGGCGGGGCCCGCCGGGGTCAGCTGCCGGCCCTGGCGATGCTCTTGCGGGCCGCCTCGACGACCGCCTCGGTCGTGAAGCCGAACTTCTCGTACAGGACCTGGTAGGGGGCGGAGGCGCCGTAGTGCTCCAGGCTCACCGACTCGCCGGCGTCGCCGACGTACTCGCGCCAGCCCAGGGCGATCCCGGCCTCCACCGACACGCGGGCGCGCACGGAGGAGGGCAGCACCTGCTCGCGGTACTCCTCGCTCTGGCGCTCGAACCACTCCACGCACGTCATGGACACCACGCGGGTGGGCGTGCCCGCCTCCTGGAGCGCCTTGCGGGCGTCCAGGGCGATCTGCACCTCGCTGCCGGTGGCCATGATGATGACCTCGGGGGAGCCCCCGTCGGCCTCGGCCAGCACGTAGCCGCCCTTGACCGCGCCCTCGGCCGAGGCGTACTCCTCGCGGTCCAGGACGGGCAGGTTCTGGCGGGTCAGCGCCAGCGCGGACGGGCGGTCGCCCCGCTCGATCACCTCGCGCCACACCACGGCGGTCTCGTTGGCGTCGGCGGGGCGGATCACGTCCAGGCCGTAGATGGCGCGCAGCGCCCACAGGTGCTCGACCGGCTGGTGGGTGGGGCCGTCCTCGCCCAGGCCGATGGAGTCGTGCGTCCACACGTAGGTGACCGGCAGCTGCATGATCGCGGCCAGCCGGACCGCGGGGCGCATGTAGTCGCTGAAGACGAGGAAGGTGCCGCCGTAGGGCCGGGTCGGGCCGTGCAGGGCCATGCCGTTGAGGATGGAGCCCATGCCGTGCTCGCGCACGCCGAAGTGCAGGACGCGCCCGTAGGGGCTGCCCGGGAACATCTCGCTGGCGCGGTCGAAGGGCAGGAAGGACGGCTCGCCCTTGGGCGTGGTGTTGTTGGACCCGGCCAGGTCGGCCGAGCCGCCCCACAGCTCGGGCAGCAGCGGCGCCAGGGCCGAGAGCACCTCGCCGCTGGCCTTGCGGGTGGCCATCCCCTTCTCGCTGGCCTCGAAGGTCGGCAGGGCCTTCTCCCAGCCCTCGGGCAGCCGCTTCTCGACCAGGCGGTCGAACAGTTCGGCGTGCTCCCCGGCGCTCTCGTGCCAGGCCCTGAACTCCACCTCCCAGGCGGCGCGGGCCTCGCGGCCCCGGTCCACGGCGCGGCGGGTGTGCTCGATCACCGCGTCCTCGACGGCGAAGGGCTCGTCGGGCAGGCCGAGGATCGCCTTGGTGGCGGAGATCTCGTCGGCGCCGATGGCCGCGCCGTGGATGGCGCCGGTGTTCTGCTTGTTGGGCGCGGGCCAGCCGATGACGGTGCGCAGGCGGATGAAGGTCGGGCGCTGGGTCTCGGCCTTGCCGCGCACGATCGCCTGGAACAGGGCCTCGACGTCCTCGACGTACTCGCCGGTGGCGCTCCAGTCGACCTCCTCCACGTGCCAGCCGTAGGCGCGGTAGCGCTCGGCCACGTCCTCGGAGTGCGCGATGCGGGTGTCGTCCTCGATGGAGATCCGGTTGTCGTCCCAGATCATGATGAGGTTGCCCAGTTGCTGGGTCCCGGCCAGGGCGCTGGCCTCGTGGCTCACGCCCTCCTGGACGTCGCCGTCGGAGCAGAACGCGTAGATGTGGTGGTCGAAGGGGCTGGCGCCCGGGCCGGCCTCGGGGTTGAACAGGCCGCGCTCGCGGCGGGCGGCCATGGCCATGCCGACCGCGTTGCCCACGCCCTGGCCCAGCGGACCGGTGGTGGTCTCCACCCCCGGCGTGTGGCTGAACTCGGGGTGGCCGGGCGTGCGGCTGCCCCACTGGCGCAGGTTCTTGAGGTCGTCCAGTTCGAGCCCGTACCCGGCGAGGTAGAGCTGGATGTACAGGGTGAGGCTGGAGTGGCCGATCGACAGCACGAAGCGGTCCCGGCCCGTCCACTCGGGGTCCGAGGGGTCGTGGCGCATGATCTTCTGGAAGAGCAGGTAGGCGGCTGGCGCCAGGCTCATCGCGGTGCCGGGGTGTCCGTTACCCGACTTCTCGACCGCGTCCATCGCCAGGGCCCGGACCGTGTTGACGGCGCGGAGGTCGAGGTCCGACCACTCCAGGGTTTGCGGGGTGTGGGCGTTCACGGACTTTCGTTCTCCTTCTCGGGCACCCCCCGCGCCCGTCGGCCGGAGCGCGGGGTGTGTCGGTTGCGTTCGTTCTCGAACCGCCGCCGGGACCCGGGCGGCCCGCCGTGCGGGCGGGGCCGAGCACTGCGGGAACGCGCACCCGCGGCTGTTCAGGGCGCGGACGCGGCGTCCCCGGGCGACGGCCGCCGCGGGCTGGAGACCACGACGGATTCGGCCACGATCGAGCCTATCGTCCGCTACCCGGGATGTCGTTGCCCGACACCTCTCATTACCGACCGGTAGGGGTGCGGGGAGCGCCTCCCGGGCGGCCGTCGGCGGCGCGTGCCGCCGACCGCGCGCCGCGGGGCGGGGGCCGCGGGCGGTGCGTGGCGGGCTGGAAGCGCGTCGGAGCCTGTGCGACCCTTCAGTACACCCGGCGGACCACCGTACGCACCCAGGCCCGAGGACCAGCGGTTTTCCTTGTGAGGGGGCTGGTCTCAGGCGCGCGCGAGGAAGTACTACAGTATGTCGTTGACGGGGTTTCCGCCGATCCAGACGCTTTGTCGGTCCGCCGGCCCCCGCGTGGCGAGCAGTGTCGAAACCCCTAGAGTTGTCGAGGTATCCGCGTGTCTGAAACCGAGCCGGTGGCCCCCGGGGGGACGCGAGAGAACCGTCCGGCCGTGAGGACCGGGTACTGATGGCCCTCACCAACCGCGCCCCGCGGACGAACCCGCACGGCGACCAGCCCCAGGCCCCCCGCAGGGCCTCGCTGGGCGCCCACGTCCGCGCCTACGTCGCCCTTTCCAAGCCGCGCGTCATCGAGCTGCTGCTCATCACCACCATCCCGGTGATGTTCGTCGCGGCCGGGGGCGTGCCGCCGCTGTGGACCGCGGTCGCCACCCTGGTGTTCGGCACCATGTCGGCGGCCAGCGCGAACGCGATGAACTGCTACATCGACCGCGACATCGACCGTGAGATGCGTCGCACCCGCCAGCGCCCCGGCGCGATGGACCTGGTCACCCCGCGCGGAGCCCTCGTCTACGGCCTGGTGCTGGCCGTCGGCTCCACCGTCGGGTTCGCCCTGCTGGTGAACGTGCTCTCGGCCGTGCTGTCGGTCTTCGCGATCCTGTTCTACATCTTCGTGTACACGCTGCTGCTCAAGCGGCGCACCGCGCAGAACGTGGTGTGGGGCGGCATCGCCGGGTGCATGCCGGTGCTCATCGGCTGGGCCGCGGTGACCAACAGCCTTGACTGGGCCCCGTTCGTCCTGTTCCTGGTGGTGTTCTTCTGGACGCCGCCGCACACCTGGACGCTGGCCATGCGCTACAAGGAGGACTACGCGCAGGCCAAGGTGCCGATGCTGCCCGTGGTCGCCACCGACCGCCGGGTGCTGCTGGAGTGCGTGCTCTACAGCTGGGCCACCGCGATCGTGTCGGTGCTGTTCTGGCCGGTGGCGGGCACCACCTGGTTCTACGGCGCGGTCGCCGTCGCCCTGGGCGCGCTGCTGGTCGTCCAGGCGCACCGCCTGCTCAACCGCTCCCGCGCGGGCGTGACCGGCGCGCAGCTCAAGACGATGGGCTTCTTCCACCTGTCCAACGCCTACCTGGCGCTGCTGTTCGTGGCGGTCACCGTCGACCCCCTGATCGCGGGCCTCCTGGGCTGAGGCCGCCCGCGCCCGCGGGCGGTGTCCCGTCCGGGAGCCGCCCACGGGCGCCCTGGCCGTCACCGGTCGGGGCCCGCGCGGCCCTCCCGGCGGTCGGCCGGGGGCGAAAGCCGTGGTCGGCCCGGTTCCCGCTACGATCGGTGCCCATGCCCCGTCTCGACAGCAAGGCCATCCTCCAGGGCCGACGCTCGCGCTACTCGATGACCCTCATCCTGGGCACCACCGTCAGCGTGGTCTGCATGATCGGGATGCTGGTCTACCTGTGGCTGCTCGCCCTGGCCGGGGGAGCGGCCGCCGGGATCGACGGAGGGCTCGGCTTCGCCGTCAGCCTCGTCGCCGCGGTCATCCCCGTGTGCATCCTCGTGCCGCTCATCCTCATGCTCGACCGGATCGAGCCCGAGCCCGGATGGGTGCTGTTCTTCGCCTTCGCCTGGGGCGCGGGCGTGGCCGTGGTGGTCTCCCTGCTGCTCAACAGCTGGGGCCTGGCCCACGTCACGGTTCCGCTGTTCGGCCGCGACCTGGGCGACTTCCTGGGCACGGCGGCGGTGGCGCCGCTGGTGGAGGAGAGCGCCAAGGGCGTGGTGCTGCTCATCCTGCTCTGGCGGCGCCGCCACGAGCTGGACACCTTCACCGACGGGGTGATCTACGCGGGGATGGTCGCCACCGGCTTCGCCTTCACCGAGAACATCCTGTACTTCCTCAGCGCGTTCTTCGACGGGACCCTGGTGGCCACCTTCGCCATCCGGGGGCTGATCGCCCCGTTCGGGCACCCGGTCTACACCGCGATGATCGGCATCGGCGTGGCCTACGCCGCCATGCGCTCCGGGGCCCTGCGCCTGCTGGCCCCCGTCGCCGGGTGGGCCGCGGCGGTGCTGCTGCACGGCATGTGGAACGGGTCCACCTACTTCGGCTGGTCCGGCCTGGCCGTCGCCTACATGGTGCTCTTCGGCGTGCTCATGGCGGTCCTGGCGCTGGCCACCCGCGACCGCCACCGGCAGATCGGCGCGATCGCCCGGTACCTGCCGCCCTACGTCTCCACCGGCCTGGTCACCCCGTCCGACATCGCCATGCTCAGCTCACTGCAGGGGCGCCGCCGGGCCAGGGAGTGGGCGGCGCGCAACGCCGGCCGCAGGGGCCGCGAGGCGATGCGCGAGTACCAGCTCGCCGCCACCGAGCTCGCGCTGCTGCACCGCAGGCTGGACGCCGGGCTGCCCGCGCCCGACTGGAAGGTCCACCGGGACTCGTTCCTGGCGCTGATGCACGTGGCCCGGGACGCCTTCCTGGGGCGGATGCCCCAGCCGGTCGCCCCGGGCTGGGCGGAGAACCCCACCGACTCCGGCTTCCTGCGCCGGGCCGACTTCGCCCACGTCATCGCCCAGGCGCGGGCACAGCAGGACTACGTTCCCCGTCACGGTCAGCAGGGTCCTCGCTGAGCTCCTGACCCGGCGGGACCAGGCGCGTGGTGGAGAAGTACAGACGGGAGATCGCGACCCAGGTCAGGGCCGAGCCCAGGACGTGCAGGACCACCAGGGCCTCGGGCAGTTCCAGGGCGTACTGGGTGTAGCCCACGACGCCCTGGAGGACGACGGTGGCCAGCAGGAACACGCTGCTCATGCGGACCGGCCGCCGGGCGCCGCCGCGGAAGGCGATGACCGTGGCCAGCACGGCCCCGGCCGTGGTGAGCCAGGCCAGCGCGGAGTGCAGGCGGGTGACCGCCGCCAGGTCGAACCCCCAGCGGGGGGCCGCGGCGTCGCCGCCGTGCGGGCCGGTGCCGGTGACGACGGTCCCGGCGACCAGCAGGACGAAGCCGACCACGACCAGTCCGACGCTCAGGGCGTGCAGCATGGGCCCCGCGGACACCTGGGGCTTGCCCTCGGGCTCCTGGCAGCGCACGTACAGGGCGACCGTGATGAAGACCATCACCATGGACAGCAGGAAGTGCGCGGCCACCGAGGCGGGGTGCAGGTCGGTCCACACGGTGATGCCGCCGACCACGCCCTGGCCCAGGACGCCGAACGGCACGATGACGGCCAGCCGGACCAGGTCGGGGCGGCGCGGGCTCATCCGCATGACCGCGACGAAGGTGATGACGGCGACCGCCAGCACGACGAAGGTGAGCGTCCGGTTGCCGAACTCGATGGCCGCGTTGAGCGCGGCGTGCCCGGTGTCGATGGGCACGAAGCTCTCCGGCGTGCACTTGGGCCACTCCGAGCAGCCCAGGCCCGAGGAGGTGACGCGCACGGTGGCGCCGGTGACGGCGATTCCGGCGTTGACGACGATGTTGCCGAGCGCCCAGGCCCGCAGAGACCGCTGCGTGGGTGTCCAGATCGTGCGCGCGAGCAGCACCAGAGCGAGTACTCCCGCGGTCGCGACGGCGATCTGCCAGCCCCACAGGGGGAATCCGAGAAGGGAGATGTCCTCCGCCGCGAGCGGGGGGACCGAGTTCGCGGCCAGCACCGCGGAGGCCGGGGAATCAGACATACGACAGACTGTAGTACATGGTCGCGGGAACCTGAGTCCACCCCCCGCGCAGTCTCCCACCTGGGCCGACGCCGCCGTTCGGCACAGGGGGAGGGGGCGCCCACGCGTGGACGCCCCCTCCGCGGCGGCGGGATCCGTCCTCCCGATCGGCCCGATCCCGGGGCTCGTCGGTTCGGGAGGGCCCGCCTCCGATGGCCGGTCGGCGCGGTCCTAGCCGACGTGGTTGGAGATGCACTGGTTGAGCAGGTCCAGGTCCAGGTTGATCAGACCGAGAAAGCCCTGCTCCTGCACGCACGCCTGGTAGACGTCGGTGTCGTTCTCGCCCGCGGAGGCGGTCCCGAACCCCATGCCGAGCAGGCCGGCGGTGAACAGGGCGGTCATCATCATCTTGGCGGTGGTGCGCATGGCTTTCCCTTCGAGTGCGAGTGATCGTGCCGTTTGGCCGACCCACCAGGACAGATAACCATTTGTGTCTAATCAGAAACACGGAGTAGCGAAACTCCTGTCCGAGTCTTCCCGTACGGGCCGCCCCGACGGGCGCCTCGCGGACACGGCGGTCGCGGACCCCGCCCGCCTACCGCTCCTCGGGACCCCGCCGGGGCGGCCGGGCGGACGCGCCGTCGGACTCGGGGCCGTCCCCGCGGTCGCGGGCCGAGGTGCGGGTGGAACCCGCGCTGGCCACGATCACGCAGGCCACCGCGAACCACTGCCACACGGTCAGGAGTTCACCCAGCACCACCAGGCCCACCAGCGCCGCGGCGGCGGGCTGGAGGCTCATCAGCACCCCGAACACGCGCGGCGGCATCCGGCGCAGCGCGGTCAGCTCCAGCGTGTAGGGCACCACCGAGGACAGCACGCCGACCACCAGGCCGAACAGCAGCAGGCGCCAGTCCAGCAGGGCCGCGCCACCCTGGTACACCCCGACCGGCGCCATGACGACCACGCCGACCACGCTGGCGATCGCCAGGCCGGACGTGCCGCTGAACCGCTGGCCCGTCGACGCGCTGAGCAGGATGTAGCCCGCCCAGGCCACCGCCGCCAGCACGGCGAACAGGATGCCCAGCGGGTCCATCGAGCCCGACTCCAGCCCCAGCGCGACCACGCCCAGCCCGGCCAGGCCCGCCCACACCAGGTCGATCCGGCGACGCGACCCCAGGATGGCGATGGCCAGCGGCCCCAGGTACTCGATGGTGACCGCGATCCCCAGCGGGATGCGCGCGAAGGCCTGGTAGATGAGGAAGTTCATCATCGCCAGCGCGACGCCGTAGCCGACCACCACCAGCCAGTCGCCGCGCGAGCGCGCCCTGAGCACCGGCCGCGCCACCAGGACCAGGAGCACCGCCGAGGTCAGCAGCCGCAGCCACACGACCGCGGCCGGGGGCAGCACGTCGAAGAGGTTCTTGGCCACCCCGGCGCCGGTCTGCACCGAGACGATGCCGACCATCACCAGCCAGACCGGGGGCACCGCCTCCACCGCTCGGAGCGGGGAGAACGCTGCCTGGGGCCGGGACGGAGTGCTCATGGGAAGTCATCCTACGTTTTCGGGGGCTCTCTCCGGCTCCCCGCCGTCCCCGGTCCGCGCCCGGCTCCGGTCCGCCCGGTCCGGGCCCCTCGCGGGCCGCACGGCCCCGGCCCGGTCCGCTCCCGGGGGCCGGGCCACGACCGCGGCCAGCAGCAGTCCCCAGGCCGCCACGGCCACCGCGGGCTGCGCCAGCGTCATGACCAGCCCGTGCACCGTCTGGTCCGCCCGGCCGGTCAGGACCTGCACCCCGATCCACAGGAACGGCAGCGCCGCCGCGAGCAGGTTCACCAGCAGCGCGGCCCACACCAGTCCGGGACGGGCGGGCCGCCGCCGCAGCACCAGGGCGCCGCCCGCGGCGAGCAGGAACAACGGCGGGCCGAGGTAGCGGACCGCGATGAACCAGGGGACTCCGATCGCTTCCATGCCCGGACCCTATCGAGCCCCCACCACTGGCGGGCGAACGTGCAACAAACCGGCAAAGTGGTGTGAAATGGTCCGGGCCGTGGAACGACGCGGCCCCCGCCCGCACCCCGCTGGAGTGTCCTCGATGTCCCGACGCCGTGCCCGTTCCCCCCGCGCCCACGAACGGTACGTCCCCCGCTGGCCGCTCCTGGCCGGAGCCCTGGCCCTGCTGTTGGTGGCCCTCGTCGGCGGCTACACCGGCGGCCTGCTCGTGTCCGGAGGCGACCGGTCCGAGGAGCCGGAGATGACCACGGCCTCGGGCATCCTGGTCCAGCCGCCCGGAGCCCCCGAGTCCGAGGAGCCCGCCGAGGAGCCGTCGGAGGAGGAGGTCGTCCACCCCGCGGGCCTGGACCCCGCGCTCGTCTACGCGGTCCAGAGCGTCCACGGCGGCCGCGTCATGGACGTCGCGGGCACGTCCACCGCCAACGGCGCGTACATCCACCTGTGGGACCGCCACGACCAGACCAACCAGCAGTGGCGCTTCATCCCCGTGGACGGGGGCTTCTACGAGATCGAGGGCGTGGGCAGCGGCAAGCTCCTGGAGATCCCCGCCGACCCGGCCGCGCAGCCAGGCGCGGCACTGCTCACCCGCACCGGCTCGCCCAACCAGCACTGGTCGCTCATCGAGGTGGGGCCGGGCGTGGTCCGCCTGGTCAACCGGGCCACCGGCCAGGCACTGGAGGCGCAGGGCGGCGCCCCCGACAACGGCACCAGGGTCGCCCAGGCGCCCGACGGCGGCCACGCCCACCAGCAGTGGCGCCTGCTGCCCCTGGGCTGACCCCGCCCGGGGTCACTCCCAGCGGAAGAGGCGGCTGGCCAGGACGCCGCAGACCAGCGCCCACACGGCCAGCACCGCGAACGCGCCGGGGCCCGGCAGGGAACCGTCGGCCAGGACCGTGCGCAGCCCCGAGCTGAGCGCCGTGATCGGCAGAGCCGACGCCGCCTGCTCCAGCGGTCCGGGGAAGCTGCTGACCGGGAAGAGGACCCCGCCCAGGCCCAGCAGCAGCACGTACACCAGGTTGGCCCCGGCCAGGGTCGCCTCGGCCCGCAGCGTGCCCGCCATCAGCAGGGCCAGCGAGCTGAACGCGGCGGTGGCCAGCAGCACCAGCGCCACGGCCGCCAGCACGCCCGCCGGGCTCACCGCGGGCGACCAGCCCAGCGCCAACGCCACCGCGCACAGCACCACCGTCTGGATCGCCTGCACGCCCAGCACGGCCAGGGTCTTGGCGGCCAGCAGGCCGAAGCGCGACAGCGGGGTCGCCCCCAGCCGCTTGAGCACCCCGTAGCGGCGTTCGAAGCCGGTGCCGATGGCCAGGCCCGTGAACGACGTGGACATCACCGCCAGCGCCAGCACGCCGGGCGTGAGCGCGTCCACCCGCGCCCCCTCGCCCACGTCCAGCACCGAGGTGAGGCTGAAGCCCACCAGCAGCAGCACGGGGATCACCATGGTGAGCAGGAACTGCTCGCCGTGGCGCAGCATGACCCGCAGCTCCATCCCGGCCTGCGCGGCGACCATCCGCCACATCGGCGCGGCCCCGGGCGCGGGGGTGAACAGCGAGGCGTCGTCGCCTCCGTGAGCGGGCGCGTCGGCGGTCGCCCGCGCGGAGGCGGTGGAGGTGTGCTCGTGCATCAGTCGCGCAGTTCCCTGCCGGTGAGTTCGAGGAAGACGTCTTCGAGGGTACGCCGCCGCACGCGCAGGTCCTCGGCCAGGACTCCGGCCGAGGCGCACCAGGCGGTGACCGTGGCCAGGAACTCCGGTCCGGGCGCGCCCCCGCCGCCGGGGAAGACCGCGTACTCGCGGCGGCCGTCGGCCGGGCCCTGGGCCTCCACCCGGCTGCCCTCGGGCAGGGCGGCCTCCAGCAGGGCGGTGTCCACCGGGGCCTCGGCGGAGAAGCAGACCTCCCTGCGCTCCCCGGTCAGCTCGGCCGGGGTGCCCTCGGCGACCACGGCGCCGCGGTCGATGATGACCACGTGGTCGGCCAGCCGCTCGGCCTCCTCCATGTAGTGCGTGGTCAGGATCACCGCCACGCCCGCCTCGCGCAGGGCCGCCACCAGGTCCCAGGTGGCCATGCGCGCCTGCGGGTCCAGGCCCGCGGTCGGCTCGTCCAGGAAGACCAGTTCGGGGCGGCCGACCACGGCGCAGGCCAGGGACAGGCGCTGCTGCTGGCCGCCGGACAGGCGGCGGAAGGGCGTGGTGGCCACCGAGGTCAGGCCCAGCCGCTCCAGCAGCAGGCGGGGCTCGATCGGCCGGGCGTGGAAGGAGGCCATCAGCCGCAGCCACTCGGCGGCGCGGGCGCCGGTGGGCACGCCCCCGGACTGGGGCATCACCCCGACGCGGGGTTTGAGGGCGCCGGAGTCGGCCACGGGGTCCAGGCCCAGCACCCGCACCCGTCCGCCGTCGGCGCGGCGGAAGCCCTCGCAGATCTCGATGGTGCTCGTCTTGCCCGCTCCGTTGGGACCGAGCAGAGCCGTCACCGCGCCCCGGCGCGCGCTGAAGGTGAGGCCGGTGACTGCGGTGGTGGCGCCGTAGCGCTTGACCAGGTCGACGACCTCGACCGCGGCTGTGTCCATGGGCCCTGAGTCTACGTGCGGCCCGGCGGAGGGCTTCACCGCCCCGGCCGGGGCGCCCGGGGCCCGGCGGCGCGCCGAACACTCCCGTCCGGATGCCGATACGGCGGTCTCGGAATATGGTCGTCGGGAAGGATCGCGGGCCCGTCCTTGTTCGTGTCCGCGAGGTTGCCGGTGCGTGAACCCCCTGTAAGGCAAGCCTGTCCTTGGTGACCAAGTCCATGGGGTCGGGTTTGCCTCGGCGGACTTATTTACGCCACACTGATGTTGTCAAAACCAGAGGGCCGCGTCAGAGAGGGAGGGGAAGACTGTGTCCGAGGCGTCCAGTGTGACCCGTCCCCTGGCCGGAACGGAGCGCGGGGCCGAGACCGGCACCCGCGCACGGGTCGCGCGGCTCATCCTGGAGAAGGGCCCGATCACCGCCTCCGCCCTGGGAGAGCGGCTCGGGCTCACCCCGGCGGCCATCCGCCGCCACCTCGACAACCTGACCAGCGAGGGCATGGTCGAGGCCCGCGACGCCCGGCCCCACGGCGGGCGACGCCGCCGGGGCCGCCCGGCGCGCGTCTTCGCCATCACCGAGGCCGGACGCGACGCCTTCGTCCACGCCTACGACGACCTCGCCACCAGCGCGCTCCGCTTCCTGGCCGACACGGCCGGTCCCGGAGCCGTGGGCGAGTTCGCGCGCAGTCAGGTCGCCGACCTGGAGCGGCGCTACAAGCCCCTGCTGGACGCGGTTCCCGCGAAGCAACGCGTCCGGCTGCTGGCCGAGGCCCTCTCCAACGACGGCTACGCCGCCACCGCGGGCCGGGCGCCCGCGCCCGGCGGCGGCGACCAGTTGTGCCAGCACCACTGCCCCGTCGCGCACGTGGCCGCCGAGTTCCCGCAACTCTGTGAGGCCGAGATCGAGGCCTTCGCGCGGCTGCTGGGCACCCCGGTGCGCAGGCTGGCCACCATCGCCCACGGCGACGGTGTGTGCACCACCCACGTCACCCCCCGGGGCGACGCGGCGAGCGGGGAGGACGGCACCCCCGCGGCCAAGGCCATCCGCCAGGCGGCGGACGGCTCAGTTCACCACAAGGACGTCTGAGTCCAGGAGGAGTCCGCGCATGACGTCTATCGCGCATCCCGAGCTCGAGGGGATCGGAACATACGAGTACGGCTGGGCCGACTCCGACGCGGCCGGGGCCTCGGCCCGCCGCGGTCTCAACGAAGAGGTCGTCCGCGACATCTCCGCCAAGAAGGACGAGCCGGAGTGGATGACCAAGCTCCGCCTCAAGTCCCTACGGCTCTTCGACAAGAAGCCCATGCCCAACTGGGGCGCGGACCTGTCCAAGATCGACTTCGACAACATCAAGTACTTCGTGCGGTCCACGGAGAAGCAGGCCACCTCCTGGGAGGACCTGCCCGAGGACATCAAGAACACCTACGACAGGCTGGGCATCCCCGAGGCGGAGAAGCAGCGCCTGGTCGCCGGTGTCGCCGCGCAGTACGAGTCCGAGGTCGTCTACCACCAGATCCGCGAGGACCTGGAGGAGCAGGGTGTCATCTTCCTGGACACCGACACCGCCCTCAAGGAGCACCCGGAGATCTTCGAGGAGTACTTCGGCTCCGTGATCCCGGCCGGCGACAACAAGTTCGCCGCGCTCAACACCGCCGTGTGGAGCGGCGGGTCGTTCATCTACGTGCCCAAGAACGTGCACGTGGAGATCCCGCTCCAGGCCTACTTCCGGATCAACACCGAGAACATGGGCCAGTTCGAGCGGACCCTGATCATCGTCGACGAGGGCGCCTACGTCCACTACGTCGAGGGCTGCACCGCGCCGATCTACAAGTCGGACTCGCTGCACTCCGCGGTCGTGGAGATCATCGTCAAGAAGAACGCCCGCTGCCGTTACACGACCATCCAGAACTGGTCCAACAACGTCTTCAACCTGGTCACCAAGCGCGCCGTGGCCGAAGAGGGCGCGACCATGGAGTGGATCGACGGCAACATCGGCTCCCAGGTCACCATGAAGTACCCGGCCGTCTACCTGATGGGCGAGCACGCCAAGGGCGAGACCCTGTCCATCGCCTTCGCGGGCGAGGGCCAGCACCAGGACACCGGGTCCAAGATGGTGCACTGCGCGCCCAACACCTCCTCCACCATCATCTCCAAGTCGGTGGCACGCGGCGGGGGCCGCGCCTCCTACCGGGGACTGGTGCAGGTGCAGGAGGGCGCCGACCACGCCAAGTCCTCGGTCAAGTGCGACGCGCTGCTGATCGACACCATCAGCCGTTCGGACACCTACCCCTACAACGACCTGCGCGAGGACGACGCCGAGCTCGCGCACGAGGCGACCGTCTCCAAGGTCAGTGAGGACCAGCTCTTCTACCTGATGAGCCGGGGCATGGACGAGGACGAGGCCATGGCCATGATCGTGCGCGGGTTCGTCGAGCCCATCGCGCGCGAGCTGCCCATGGAGTACGCGCTGGAACTGAACCGGCTGATCGAGCTTCAGATGGAAGGAGCGGTTGGTTAAGTTGACCAGCCCGAGCACCGAACCCAAGGCCCACAGCCACGGCCTGGGGGAGATCCCGTTCTCCAAGTTGGCCACCCACGGGTCCTTCGACGTGAACGACTTCCCCGTCCCCGGCGGCCGTGAGGAGGAGTGGCGCTTCACTCCGATCCGCCGCCTCAAGGGCCTGCACGACGGCAGCGCCGTCGCCGACGGCACCGACAAGCTCGACGTGGACGTCCCCGAGGGCGCCACCGTCGAGACGGTCGGCCGCGGCGACGCGCGGCTCGGCACCGCCGGGTTCCCCGCCGACCGCGTCACCGCCCAGGCCTACACCTCCTTCGAGGAGGCCACGGTCATCACGGTCGCGCAGGGCGCGGCCCTGGAGCGGCCGATCACCGTCAACCGCCAGGCCCAGGGCGGCACGCGCTACGACCAGTTCGTCCTGGACGTCAAGCCGCTGGCCGAGGCGGTCGTGGTCCTCAACCAGACCGGCACGGGCGTGCGCGCGGGCAGCGTGGACATCCACGTCGGCGAGGGCGCGCGCCTGACGCTGATCAGCGTCCAGGACTGGGACGGCGACGCCGTCGACGTCTCGCAGCACAACGCCCAGGTGGCCAAGGACGCCACGTTCAAGTCGATCGTGATCACCCTGGGCGGCGACCTGGTCCGGCTCTCCCCGAAGGTGGCCTACAAGGGGCGCGGCGCCAACGCCGAGCTCCACGGGCTGTACTTCACCGGCGACGGCCAGCACCACGAGCACCGCTCGCTCATCGACCACAACATGTCCAACACCCGCTCGCGGGTGGAGTACAAGGGCGCGCTGAGCGGCAAGGACGCCCACGGTGTGTGGATCGGCGACGTGATCATCGGTGAGGGCACCACCGGCACCGACTCCTACGAGCACAACCGCAACCTCCAGCTCACCGACGACACCCGTGTGGACTCGGTGCCCAACCTGGAGATCTTCACCGGTGAGGTGGAGGGCGCCGGGCACGCCGCCGCCAGCGGTCGCCTCGACGACATCCACCTGTTCTACCTGCGCTCCCGGGGCATCCCGGAGGACGAGGCCCGGCGCCTGGTCATCCGCGGCTACTTCCTGGAGCTCATCAACCGGATCCCGGTCGAGGAGCTGCGTGAGGAGATCATGGCCAAGGTCGAGCGCAAGCTGGCCGCCCATGAGTGAGGCCGGACGCTGGGTGAAGGTCGCCGAGCTCTCCGAGATCCCCGAGGAGGGGGCCCTCGGGGTCGAGACCGACGACGAGACACCCATCGCCCTGGTCCGCAGCGAGGGCGAGGTGTACGCCGTGCGGGACGTGTGCTCGCACGCCGAGGTCCGCCTGTCCGAGGGCGAGGTCGAGGACGGCACCATCGAGTGCTGGCTGCACGGCTCCTGCTTCGACCTGCGCTCGGGGGCGCCGATCAATCCGCCCGCGACCCAGGCGGTCCCCACCTACGACGTGAAGATCGACGGCGAAGACGTGCTCGTCTCGCTGGATGAGAAGAATTCCTGAGGCCTGAAATGACCAAGTTCGAAATCCGCGGCCTGCGCGCCGACGTCCTCATCGGCGAGGACGAGCGGCAGGAGATCCTCAAGGGCGTTGACCTGACCGTCAACTCCGGTGAGACCCACGCCATCATGGGGCCCAACGGCTCGGGCAAGTCCACCCTCGCCTACGCGATCGCTGGCCACCCGCGCTACGAGATCACCGAGGGCGAGGTCCTCGTCGACGGCGAGAACATCCTGGAGATGAGCGTCGACGAGCGCGCCCGCGCCGGCGTGTTCCTGGCCATGCAGTACCCGGTCGAGGTCCCGGGCGTGTCCATGTCCAACTTCCTGCGCAGCTCCGTCACCGCGGTGCGCGGCGAGGCCCCCAAGCTCCGCCAGTTCTCCAAGGAGCTCCAGGGAGCGATGAAGGACCTGTCCATCGACCCGGCCTTCGCCGCCCGCGGCGTCAACGAGGGTTTCTCCGGCGGTGAGAAGAAGCGCCACGAGATCCTCCAGCTGGAGCTGCTCAAGCCCAAGGTCGCCATCCTGGACGAGACCGACTCCGGCCTGGACGTCGACGCGCTCAAGGTCGTCTCCGAGGGCGTCAACCGCGCCAAGGCGAGCGGTGAGATGGGCGTCATGCTCATCACGCACTACACCCGGATCCTCAACTACGTGAAGCCCGACTTCGTGCACGTGTTCGCGGGCGGCCGCGTCGCCGAGTCCGGCGGCCCGGAGCTGGCCGACGTGCTGGAGGCCGAGGGCTACGAGCGTTTCGTGAAGGCGGGCGCGTAACCGATGACCACAGTCCGCGAGTTCGGTCGGGCCGGGGCGGCCCCGCTCGACGTCGCGGCGATCCGGGAGGACTTCCCGATCCTCTCCCGGACCGTCCGCGACGGGCGGCCGCTGGTGTACCTCGACTCCGGGGCCACCTCGCAGAAGCCCCGTCAGGTGCTCGACGCCGAACGTGAGTTCTACGAACGCCACAACGCGGCGGTGCACCGTGGCGCGCACCAGCTCGCGGAGGAGGCGACCGACGCCTACGAGGCGGCCCGGGAGACCATCGCCCGGTTCATCGGGGCCGACGCCGGGGAGGTGGTGTTCACCAAGAACGCCACCGAGGGCGTCAACCTGGTGGCCTACGCGCTGAGCAACTCCGCGACCGCCGACGAGGAGCTGCGCCGCTTCCAGGTGGGGCCCGGCGACGAGGTCGTGGTGACCGAGATGGAGCACCACGCCAACCTGGTGCCCTGGCAGCAGCTGTGCCAGCGCACCGGGGCGACCCTGCGCTGGTTCCCGGTGACCGACGAGGGGCGCCTGGACCTGTCGGGGATCGCCGACCTGGTCAACGAGCGCACCAAGGTCGTGGCGTTCAGCCACCAGTCCAACGTGCTGGGCACCGTCAACCCGGTCGGGGAGATCGTCGCCCGGGCCCGCGAGGTCGGCGCGCTGACCGTGCTGGACGCCTGCCAGTCGGTCCCGCACATGCCGGTCGACGTGGCCGCGCTGGGCGTGGACTTCCTGGTCTTCTCCGGCCACAAGATGCTCGGTCCCAACGGGATCGGGGTGCTGTGGGGGCGCCGGGAGCTGCTGGAGGCCATCCCGCCGTTCATCACCGGCGGTTCCATGATCGGCGTGGTCCACATGGAGTACTCCACCTGGGCCGACCCGCCCCAGCGCTTCGAGGCCGGTGTGCCGATGGCCCCGCAGGCCGTCGGCCTGGCCGCGGCCTGCGACTACCTGTCCCGCGTGGGCATGGAGCGGGTCGCCGAGCACGAGCACGCGCTGACCGAGTACGCGCTGGAGCGGATCGGCGCCCTGGAGGGCGTGCGGATCGTCGGCCCCGCCGAGGCGGTGGACCGCGGCGGCGCCGTGTCCTTCGCCGTGGACGACATCCACCCGCACGACGTGGGCCAGGTCCTGGACGACCGGGGCGTCGAGGTCCGGGTGGGCCACCACTGCGCCTGGCCGCTGCACCGCAGGCTGGGCGTCGTCGCGACCACGCGCGCGTCCTTCTACCTGTACAACACGCGGGAGGACGTGGACGCGCTCGTGGAGGCCATCAGGGCCGCGCAGAAGTTCTTCGGAACCCGGCCCTAGAGCGAGGAACAGCCTGACCATGCAGTTGGACGCGATGTACCAGGAGATCATCCTGGACCACTACCGCAACCCGCACCACAAGGGCCTGCGCGATCCGCACAACGCGGAGGCGCACCACATCAACCCCACCTGCGGGGACGAGGTGACGCTCCGGGTGGCGCTGACCCCCGCCGAGGGCTCCGGCGGCCTCGACCGCGAGGCCGTCGTCAGCGACGTCTCCTACGAGGGGATGGGCTGCTCGATCAGCCAGGCCAGCACCTCGGTGCTGACCGACCTGCTCATCGGCCGCACCGTCGCCGAGGGCATGACCACCCTGGACGCCTTCACCGAGCTGATGCAGTCCAAGGGCAAGGGCGAGCCCGACGAGGACGTGCTGGAGGACGCCGTGGCGTTCGTCGGCGTGTCCAAGTACCCCGCGCGGATCAAGTGCGCCCTGTTGGGGTGGATGGCCTGGAAGGACGCCGTGTCGCAGTCCCTGGAGAAGGAAGCCGTCTGATGAGCGAGAACGAGACGACAACGACCGAGGCCGTCGAGGGCGCTCCCCTCTCCCCGGAGGCGGAGGCGCTGGTCGAGGAGATCAGCGAGGCGCTCAAGGACGTGATCGACCCCGAGCTGGGCGTGAACGTCGTCGACCTGGGCCTGCTGTACGGGGTGAACGCCGACGACAGCACCATCACGCTGGACATGACCCTGACCAGCGCGGCGTGCCCCCTGACCGACGTGATCGAGGACCAGGCCACCAGCGCCCTGGACGAGTTCGAGCGCGACGTCAAGATCAACTGGGTCTGGATGCCGCCGTGGGGTCCGGACAAGATCACCGACGACGGGCGCGACCAGCTGCGCATGCTGGGCTTCAACGTCTGACACGCGCCGCACGCGCGAAACGGGCCGGCTACCCCTCGGGGACCGGCCCGTTCGCGTGTGCGGGGCCGCTGCCGCGGGGCCCCCGGAGCCCTTCCGGTGCCGCGGCGGCCGGTGACGGTCCGCGTCGCGGGGACGGGAGCGGCCCCCGCGCGGTCGGGCGCGGGGGCCGTGGGAGCCTCAGGGCCTTCGGGCGCGGGCGCCCGGGGCCGTCAGTAGACGAGGGGGTTGAACTGGGGGGCGGCGAAGGTGCCGCCGGCGTGGAAGTCGACGCTGCGCCCGGCGGGCACCCGGTACTGGGTGGTGGTCTTGCTCGGCGAGTTGGCCCAGGTGCCCCGGATCGTCACGGAGTAGGAGACACCGGAGGAGCTGATGCCGGTGCTGGTGCACTGGCCGGGGTTGACCACGAAGGTGGTGAAGCTGCCGAAGTCGGCGTAGGCCGTGTAGTCGGAGGACACGTTGCACAGGCGGAAGGTGCCCGCGGCCGCGGCGGGGGTGGCGGTGCCCACCGCGAGGCCGAGGGAGAGCAGGAGGCCCAGGGCCAGGGTGAGGGCGAGCGACTTGCCTCGTGAGAACGCGGCGGACATGGAACTCCTCAGTGTGGTCGTGGAACAGGGGGTGGGACCGCTACCCGGAAGGGGGCGGTGAGTAGTCAACCACACGCACAAGGCCACTTCTAGGGTTTGTGTGTTTTTATTTCTGTCTTTGTGTGTGTTCATGCGGGATTCGTGTGCCTTCAGGGCGTCGTAACGCCCCGTTCGCTTGCGTTGCCGGACCGCTCGGCGCCCCGGCACGCGAAGAGCGCCCGCCGCCGGGGGGCGACGGGCGCTCGTGGCGAGTCGTGCCTAGTGCGCGGCGAACATGCCCGCGCGCAGCTCCGCGGCGATGTCGTTGTCACCGCGCAGGGACAGCAGGTCCACCAGTGACTGGGGGTCGGCGAACGCCTCGTCGTCGCTGTCGGTGATCCGACGGGAGAGGATCTTCAGGGCGTCCTCGGTGGAGGCGGGCGCGGTGTAGCCGCTCAGGTGCAGCGCCCGGGCCGTGGGGGAGTGGCCGCTCAGGTCGGTGGCGGGCAGCTTGCGCGCGTCCAGCCGGTCCCCGGCCACGGTGATGAACACGCGGTCGCCGGGCTGGGCGGCCTGGCGGCGCAGCAGGGGGCGCAGGGAGTCGAACGCCGGCTGGTCGCGCCAGACCAGCACCAGCAGGTCCGCGCCCGGGGCGGTCAGGCACAGCAGCCGCCCGGGCTGGAGGCCCAGGTGGGTGGCGTACCCGGTGGGCACGGCCACGGGCGCGCCGTTGAGGTGGTCGGCGGTGATGTCGATGCGGTGCCACCAGCGCCCGTCGGGGGCGCGGAAGCAGCGGGCAGCCATGGCCGGGTCGCTCGCACCGGACCGCGAGGGCGGGGCGGGCGGCGCGACCGGGGCCGTGGGCGGCAGGCCGTGGGCCTGTCCGGGAGCCGGGCCCAGCGGCACGACGCGGTGCGGGTCCAGGGCGGCGGCGCCGAAGACCGCGGGGACCTGCTCGGGAGCGGGTCCGTGCTGGTGTGAGGGGACGGGCTCGGCCGGGGCCGCGGACGGCTGCGCGTCCACGCGCCGCCGTATGGGCAGCCCGTTCTCGGTGGTGGCCCCCGAGTCCTCCGGGGCGGTGTGGCCCGGGTGGTTGGCGGGCATCTCCATGGGCACCGACGGGTCCGTGAACACGTGTCCGTCCCGCAGGCTCACCCCCGGGGTGCTCAGCAGCCAGGCGCGCAGCTCCTGCTGGCGGATGCCGATCCGGCTGAGCCTGATCCCGGCCTCGGTCATGCTGGGGGCGTCGTCCAGCAGCTCGCGGGTCTGCCAGCGCAGCCGGTTGGGGTCGTCGGCGATCAGCCAGCCGTTGTGCATGCGCCGGTCGGTGAACAGGGTGATGATCACCCGCCACAGCGGCGTGTTGAGGGTGGGCACGTCCACCGGGTGGTCGGGGTGGGCGTTGATCAGGCGGTCGATGGTGGTCGCCGCGCCCAGCTGCTCGGACAGCTCGCGCAGGTGCTTGGTGATCGCGGCGCCCTCGGGCGCGTTGAGCCAGCGCAGCAGGCGCTCCTCCACCTTGCGCTGGGCGGAGCGGATCTCGGTGACGTCCACCGCGATCTGCTCCGAGAGCACGCGGATGCTGATGGGGTCGGTGGCGAACAAGCGCTCGGCGGCCACCGTGCGCTCCAGTTCGGGCCAGGAGCGGAACATCTCCTCGACCAGGTCCACCAGGGGGTGCTGGCCCAGCGCCGGGGCGGGGGGGCGCTCCTCGGCGTGGTCGGGCCGCATGGCCTTGGGCGGGCCGAAGCTGGGGCGGCGCAGGGTGCGCCCGGGCCCCAGCAGGGAGCTGCGGAACTGCGAGCGCAGGTCGCCCGCGCCCTCGCTGCCGGCGCCGTCCCCGCCCACGGCCTCGGTGCGCAGGGCGGAGCCGGGGATCATCGCGGCCGAGCTGACCATGGCCGTGGCCGCCTGCTCCCGGACCGCAGCGCCGGAGGGCTCGGCCTCCTCGCCGCGCTGGGCGCGCAGGGCCCGCAGGGTGCGGATCGCGCGCGTGGCCGGGGTCTGCGGCGGGGCCGCGTGTCCGGGGCTCTCGGTCCCCATCCCGGAGCCCGTGGCCGCGGTGAGGTACTCCAGCGCGCTGTGCACGTGCTCGGGCGCGGAGTCGGGCAGCCAGTGGGCGATGGTGCGCACGGCCTCCATCATCAGGGCGGGGGAGGGGGTGGGGCCCCCGGGAAGCTCGCAGCAGGGCTGTAGCGCGCGCCAGGCCACCGTGCTCAGGATGTCCATGGGGTCGCAGTCGGCGAGCGCCCACGTGCCGATCTCCTGCGGACTCGTGGAGATGAGGCGTTCCCAGTCCCCGGCGGTGGCCGCGACCGCGCCGCGCACGGGCTCGGAGAGGTCGGAGCAGTCCACCAGCTGGGTGCGCAGGCTCGGCAGGAACTCGGCCAGCGGCAGGTGCGACCACTGCTCCAGGGCCAGGCGGGCGATGCCGTGCGCGAGCCAGGGCGGTCCCGCGATGTCCAGGACGCGTGCGACGGGCAGCGAGTGCCACCAGCCGTCGATCAGACGGTCGTGGTGGAGCAGGGGAGCCACGTCCGGCGACCTCGACCACCGCAGTGCGGGTGCGAGGTCGACGAGGCAGATCGGAGAGACGGCGTTCATCCGCTGGGGACCTCGACCTCCTGGTGTCTGCACGTGAATTGGGGAGGAACCGCACGGGCCTTCGGTTCGATGCACCACAGTACGCGCCCCTCACCCGCGGGGAGGCCGGACGGGAGGCCGGTCCGTGCGCCACGGGCGGGCACGGCCAGCCGGGGGACAGGGGTGCCGTGAGCACTTCCCCGAGATCGTACGTCCCCTGACGCCACATGGGTACCCCCGGGCGTGCCAGGTCCGCCGCGACCGGACCGTGACTGCCTTGTGTGATGACCGTGACGAGGGCGTTCCGGCCCCCGGGCCCGCGCCGACGTGTGAGCTACCTCATAGCCGACCCCGGGTTCTTCCCGGGCCCACCGGTCGTTGGTGTTCACGGCGCCTTCATACGGGCGTCCCCCGCGCGCAACGGGCGCGCACGACCGGTCCGGGAAGCATGGAGGCTGGCGGGGTGTGGCGACACACTCCGTCCCAGGCACTCCGTCGTCGGCCGCGGGTATGCTGGAAGGGCACTTTCCTTCGCCCGGGCGACCTTTCCGGCCGGACGGCCGCGCCCGGTGGCCGACAGGGGTCGACGGTGTTCGGACACGGGTGGTGGCCGGACCGCGGCCCGACACCACGATCGCCGTACCCGCGCACCCTCGGCGCGCGCAGGCGTGGGACGGTCGAGCCGGATGATTGGTTGACGTGACAGACCTTGAGACGAATCCCCCAGCGGCCGCTCGCCTCCACAGACCGGATCCCATCCGGTCCTACGTGGCGATCGGCGACAGCATCACCGAGGGGATGGAAGACGACAGCGGCCCAGACGGAGAGTACCGGGGCTTCGCCGACCGACTGGCGGAGCACCTGGCCACGGTGACCCCCGACTTCCGCTACGCCAACCTGGGCGTGCGCGGACGCCGGATGCGCCACATCTTCGGCGAGCAGCTCGACCAGACGCTGGCCTGGAAGCCCGACCTGGTCACCGTCCTGGCCGGGGGCAACGACGTCCTGCGTCCGGGAGGGGACCTCGACCGGCTGGCCGAGCACTTCGAGTGGGGCATCCGCCAGCTGCGCGACGCCGGAATCCGCGTGGTGATTCTGTCCGGCCACGACACCGGGTGGATCCCGGTCCTGCGCTACTACCGCGGCCGCATCGCCGTGTTCAGCATGCACATGCGCGCCGTCGCCGAGCGCACCGGCACCGAGATCGTCGACCTGTGGGCGCTCAACGCCCTGACCGACTCCCGCGCCTGGAGCGAGGACCGCCTGCACCTCAACGGCGCGGGCCACCAGATCGTCGCCGCGCGCGTGGCCGACCTGCTCGGCTTCCCCATGGGCCCGCCCGAGTCCTGGACCGACCCGTGGACCACCCCGCCCCGGCAGCTGCCCCGCATCCTGCGCCGCCGCGAGAACCGCCGCTGGGCCCGCCAGTACCTGGTGCCGTGGCTGCGCCGCCGTGCCATGGGCCGCTCCTCCGGGGACGGCCGCCTGCCCAAGCGCCCCGAGCTGGACTACCTGCACGACGAGGACACCCGGTCCCGGATCGCCAGGAGCATCGAGGAGGGCAAGGCCTGGGAGGGCACCTACAACGGCTTCGACCCCGCCGAGAGCGCGCCCACCAGCAGCCCCTCGGGCACCAAGGGCCCCGACCCCGTGGACTGAGCCGTCCGCCCACGCGCGGCGGCGCCCGCACCGGGGACCCGGTACGGGCGCCGCCGCTTCGGCGCTCAGCTGCGCGACAGGGACTGGATGAGGTCGCTGATGTGCACTACGCCCAGGCACTGGCCGTAGGAGTTGGTGGCGATCAGGTCGTCGTAGACCCGCTCGGTGTCCTGGCCCGCCACCCGCAGCGCCGCCAGCGCCGACATCCACGCCGGAACCGTGCGCGGGGACTCGGCCAGCCGCAGCGCCGGACGCTTGGCGTGCAGGGCGTGCCCGTAGCGGCCCGTCACCGACAGCAGGAACCGCGTCCGGTCCACCACCCCGACCGGGCGGTCCCGGTGGTCGATGAGGATGACGCTGTTCAGCGCCGGGTCCCCGGTGAAGGACTCCAGCACCTGCTCCGCGGTGGCGTCGGAGTCCAGTCCCACGGGCGGCACCATGAACTCGGTGACCCGGGGGCCGGAGTCCTCCTCCCCGCCCTGTCCGGCGCTCGGCTCGGGCACCGGGGTCACCCGCTCGCCGGGCCGCCACGCGCTGTCGGCGAAGAACGGCCCCGTGCCCACACGTATCCCGCAGCGGCGCAGCCGCACCACGTCCTCGACGCTGCCCACGCCCGAGGCCAGCGCGTACACGCCGCTGCCCCGGCCGATCCGAGCCAGGCCCTCCACCACGGTGGCGTGCCGCTGGTCCCCGGCCACACCGGAGACGATCGCCGGGTCGATCCGCATCAGGAACGGCGCTGCCTCCACCACCAGGTCCGGGCGCACCATCGCCGTCCCGAACCCGCACCGGAAACCCGCCGCCCGCAGCCGGGAGACGCCGGACACCACGGTCCTGCGCGCCAGCTCCGCCATGTCCGGGCTGAGCATGAAGGTGATGTCGCGCGGTCGGCGGCCCGCACGGCGCAACAGGCTCTCCACCAGGGGGGCGAACCCCTCCCCGGCCAGGATCCGCGCGGGCAGCGGCAGGACCATCGGCAGCAGGCTCTCGGACACGGCGGTCTCGCGGACCAGGGCCAGGAGCCACTCGGCCACGGCCGCCTCCTCCTGGGGGGTCACCTCCGCGTAGGAGCCCCGCACGGAGGGCGGCGGCGAGGCGGTGACCTCGACGGCCACGACGGTCCCCGAGTCCAGGTCGACGACGGGCTGGTAGCCGGGAGCGCCCGGGGCGCGGCGGGCGACCGCACCCGGCCCGTCCGGATGCGCCGTGGGAGTGTGTTGGGGATGCAGCGCAGTCACAGTTCTCATGGTGACCCCGAATCGGTCCCACCTGAAGACTTGTCCTCGGCTGTTCCCCTCAGCTTCACCGGGGTGTGGGGAGGGCGGTTCGACGGCGTTCACGTCCGGAGGCAATCGCGTACCGACGGTGAGGGACGCTTTCCCGGAAGTGTTCGGACCCGCCCGGCGTACACACGACACCGCCCGCCGGGTTCGTCCCGACGGGCGGTGTCGTGTGCGCCTGCGCGGAGGGGCCGCGTCCGGCGGGGGTCAGGCGCGGCGGAAGACCACCGCGATGTTGTGGCCGCCGAACCCGAAGGACTCGTTGATGGCCGCCACGTCGCCCGCGGGCATGTCCCGGGGCTTGTCGCGGACGATGTCCACGGCCACGCCCGGGTCGAGCTCCTCGATGTTGATGGTCGGCGGGATGCGCCCGTCGTGCAGCGCCAGGATGGTCGCGATCGACTCCACGGCGCCCGCGCCGCCCAGCAGGTGGCCGGTCATGGACTTGGTGGAGGTCACCGCGACGCGGTCGGCGACGGAGTCGCCCAGCGCGGTGCGGATCGCGCGGGTCTCGCCCACGTCCCCGGCCGGGGTGGAGGTGGCGTGCGCGTTGACGTGCACGATGTCCTCGGGGGTGAGGTCGGCGTCGGCCAGGGCCTGGGTGATGGCACGGGCCTGGCCGGTGCCCTCCGGCTCGGGCTGGACGATGTCGTAGGCGTCGTTGGTGTAGCCCACGCCCGAGGCGTGCGCGTACACGCGGGCGCCCCGGCGGGCGGCGTGCTCGGCCGACTCCAGGATGAGGATGCCCGCGCCCTCGCCCATGACGAAGCCGTCGCGGTCCTTGTCCCAGGGGCGGGAGGCGTGCTGCGGGTCGTCGTTGCGCGTGGACAGCGCGCGCATGGACGCGAACGAGGCGATGTTGAGCGGGTGGATCGCGGCCTCGGTGCCGCCCGCGATCACCACGTCGGCGCGCCCGGAGCGGATCATGTCCACACCGTTGGCGATGGCCTCGGCGCTGGAGGCGCAGGCGCTCACCGGCACGTGCGAACCGGCCCGGGCGGTGTACTCCAGGCTGATCGCGGCGGCGGGGCTGTTGGGCATGAGCATGGGCACGGTGAAGGGGGAGACCCGCTTCCAGCCCTTCTCACGGAAGGTGTCGTACTGCTCCAGGATGGTGAGGATGCCACCGATCCCGCTGGAGACCACCACGCCCAGGCGGATCGGGTCCACCTCGGGGGAGCCGGCGTCCTGCCACGCCTCCTGCGCCGCGATCAGCGCGAACTGCTGGGTGCGGTCCAGGCGGCGCAGGCGCGGCCTGGGGAGCTTCTCGGAGGGTTCCTGCGCGATCTGTCCGGCGAAGTGCACCGGGAGCTTCTCGTGCCACTCCTCCGGCAGCATGCTGATGCCGGAGCGGCCGTCGAGGAGCGCGGACCATGTGGTCGCGACGTCACCCCCGAGGGGGGTGGTGGCGCCGAGGCCGGTGACGACGACATCGGTCTTGGACATGATCCGATCGCCCTTCTCGTGGGTCGTTCCCGGCTGCGGGGCCGGGGGCGTTGGCGGATGTGAGGGGAAGCCGGTCGTGACGGCGGGTCGGGCGGCGGGACGGGGTGGGCCCCGCCGCCCCGAACGGCCTACTTCTGGATGAAGTTGATGACGTCCTGGACCGTCTTGAGGTCCTTGAGCTGGTCGTCCGGGATCTCCACGCCGAACTTGTCCTGGGCGGCGACGGCGATCTCCACCATGGACAGCGAGTCGATGTCCAGGTCGTCGACGAAGCTCTTGTCCGGGGTGACCTCGGAGGCCTCGGTCCCGACGATCTCCTCGATGATCTCGCCGAGGCCCTTGAGGATCTCCTGCTCGGTCTGCTGGGCCATGTCGTCTTTCTCCTTGCTCGGTGATTCGTGTCGGCTCGGGGACACCACGTGAGCCGCGGGCTCGCGGGCCCGACCGGCGTGGTGTGACCGCGGGTTCGGGCGGGTGCTCAGGGGATGCGGATCACCTGGGCGGCGTAGACCAGCCCCGCCCCGAAACCCAGGGTGAGTACGGTGCTCCCCGACGGCAGCTCCCCGCGTCCGATCATCCGCGAGAGCGCGAGAGGGATGGACGCGGAGGAGGTGTTGCCAGCGGTGACGATATCGCGGGCCACGAGTGCCTGGGGCGCGCCCAGCTTCTTGGCGATGGCCTCCACGATGCGCAGGTTGGCCTGGTGCGGGACGAAGGCGGTCAGCTCCGAGGGCTCCACACCCGCCCTCTCCATGGCCTCCAGGGCGACCTTGTACAGCTCGGTGGTGGTCCAGCGGAAGACCGCCTGGCCCTCCTGCCAAAGGTACTTGCCCTCGCGCAGGTGGATCTTGGCGGCCCGCTCGCCGGAGGAGCCCCACACGACGGGACCGATGCCCTGCTCCTCGGAGGCGGAGACGATCGCGGCCCCGGCGCCGTCGGCGAAGATCACACAGGTGCCGCGGTCGTCCCAGTCCACCCAGTCGCTGAGCTTCTCCGAGCCGATCACCAGCACGTTGCGGGAGCTGCCGCCGCGGACCATGTCCGCGGCCACGCCCAGGGCGTAGCAGAAGCCCGCGCAGGCGGCGTTGAGGTCGAAGGCGCCCGGGGCGGTGATGCCCAGCTTGGCGGCGACGGTGGCGGCCGTGTTGGGGATCTGGTCCTGCACGGTGCAGGTGGCCACGATCACCAGGTCGATGTCCTCGGGGGACAGGCCGCCGGCGGCCAGGGCCTTGCCGCCCGCCGCCACGGCCATGCTGGTCACGGTGTCCTCGGAGCCCGCGATGCGCCGCTCCCGGATGCCCACGCGGCTCTGGATCCACTCGTCGCTGGTGTCGACGCGCTCTTCGAGGTCGGCGTTGGTCACGACCCGGGAGGGCTGGTACTCGCCGAAGGCGGTGATCGACGCGCCTCCGGGAGCTCTCGGGGAGCTGAACATGGTTAGCCTTCCTGGTCGGTGGCCGCGGGGTTCCCGGCGTGCTCCTTGACGAGGGCGCCGGCGCGGTCGAGGTCGTCGGGGGTCTTGACCGCGAGGAGCTCGACCCCGCGCAGGGCGCGCTTGGCCAGGCCGGTGAGCGTGCCGGCCGGGGTGAGCTCGATCATCGCGGTCACGCCCAGGTCGGCCAGGGTCTGCGTGCACGCGTCCCAGCGGACCGGGGAGGAGACCTGGGTGATGAGGCGCTCCAGGTACTCGGGTCCGCTCTCGACCACGGCGCCGTCGGAGTTGGAGAGCAGGCGCACCGTGGGGTCGGAGGGGGACAGGGGGGCCGCGGCCGCCCGCACCCGCTCCACGGCCGGGGCCATGTGCTCGGTGTGGAAGGCGCCCGCGACCGACAGGGCGCGCAGCCGCGCCCGCTCGGGCGGGTTCTCGGCGAAGGCAGCGAGCTGCGCGGTGGTGCCGGCGGCCACGATCTGGCCGGAACCGTTGTCGTTGGCCGCGGTCAGACCGGCGGCGGCGATCGCCGCCAGCACCTGCTCGCGGTCGCCGCCGAGCACGGCGGTCATACCGGTCTCGGTCCGCGCCGCGGCGTCGGCCATGCCCCGGCCGCGTTCGGCCACCAGGGCCATCGCGTCCTTGGGGGACAGGACACCGGCGATGGCGGCGGCCGTGAACTCACCGACGCTGTGGCCCGCGACGGCGTCCAGCAGGGCGCCCTCGACGGGCAGCGCGGGGGAGGGGGCGGCCAGGGGTCCGAGCACGGCGGAGGCCGCGACGAGGCCGGCCCCGACCAGCAGGGGTTGGGCGACCGCTGTGTCACGGATCTCGTCCGCGTCCGCGGTGGTGCCGTAGCGCACCAGGTCCAGCCCGGCGACCTCGGACCACGCCTCGACCTGCGCGGAGACACCGGGCAGTTCGAGCCACGGGGAGAGGAATCCGGGAACCTGGGCGCCTTGGCCGGGAGCAACGATTACAAGCACGACATCAACCTTGCCCTGTAGGAGATCACCGGTCAGAGGGGGAGGAGCACGAACTTACTCGACACCGTTTGTTGGGACTCCACAAAACGGTGCCGAACGTGCTCCCTCGGACCCGGAACCGGTGGGAGAGGTCACCCTCCGACGGTACGCTGCGCGCGCACCCGGTCACGCCAGCGGTTCGCGCCCGCCGGGGACGCGGGGCGGCCCGCCGGCCGGGTGCCGCGGGATGCGAACCTGGAGAGGTGAACACCGAACCCCACCAGACCCCGGACGACCAGGGCACCGCGGCGGACCCGGAGGGCGCACCCGCCTCCGTGCCCACGGAGCAGGAACGCGTGCGCGCGGAGACCGTGCGCCGCCTGGAGCGCTCCATGGGCGCGCTCGGCACGGCCGCCGTGGCCCGCATGGAACAGCGCCTGGGCTGGTTCCGCCGGATGTCGGCCGAGGACCGCTCGTGGATCGGACTGGTCGCCCAGTCCGGGGTGGCCGCCTTCGTCGACTGGTTCCGCAACCCGGTGCGCGGCCGCCCGGCCATCACCGTCGAGGTCTTCGGCACCGCGCCGCGCGAGCTCACGCGCTCGGTCTCCCTCCAGCAGACCGTCGACATGATCCGCGTGGTCATCGACGTGGTCGAGGGACAGGTGGAGGAGCTGGCCGCCCCCGGCGGAGCCCAGCAGCTGCGCGAGGCCGTGCTGCGCTACACGCGCGAGGTGGCCTTCAGCTCCGCGAAGGTCTACGCGCGCGCCGCCGAGGCGCGTGGCGCGTGGGACGCGCGCCTGGAGGCCCTGATCGTGGACGCCCTGCTGCACGGCGACCAGGAGGACGGCCTCCAGACGTGGGGTTCGGCGCTGAGCTGGTCGCACACCCCGGTCGTCGCGGTGGCCGGGGAGGTCGGCGACGACGACGGCGGCAAGGTCCTGGACGACCTGCGCTCGGCCGCGCGCCGCCTCGGCCACGACGTGCTGGCCGGGATGCAGGGACGTCGCGTGGTCGTGGTGATCGGCGTGGGGGACCGCTACCCGGCGCAGGACCTGCCCGCGGCCGCCGCCGAACCGCTGGCCGGGCTCTTCGGCTCGGGCCCGGTGGTGGTGGGGCCCGCCGTCCCCGACCTGCGGTCCGCGGGGGCCTCGCTGCGCGCCGCGGTCAACGGACTGCGAGCCGCGGTGGCCTGGCCGGACGCGCCGCGCCCGGTCCTCGCCGACGACCTGCTGCCCGAGCGCGCGCTCCAGGGCGAGGCCGAGGCGCGCAGGCAGCTGGTCGAGGAGGTGTACGTGCCCCTGCTGGGCGCGGGGTCGCCCCTGCTGGACACCCTGTCGGTGTACCTGGAGCACGCCTCGTCGCTGGAGGCCACCGCGCGGATGCTGTTCGTGCACCCCAACACGGTCCGCTACCGGCTCAGCCGGATCGCCGAGCTCACCGGGCGCACGCCCTCCGACGGGCGCGGCTCCTTCGTCCTGCGGGTGGCGGTCGCCCTCGGGCGGCTCGCGCGGACCGACGGCGCCTGATCCTCCGGGGGCGGCCGGTTCGGGTGCCTTTGGGGGCGGCCGGTTCCGGTCACGGCCCCGCGGAGGGGAACCCGCCGCGTAACCTGATCGTTGCCTGCCATGTCAGTCCCCTTATGGAAGTTTCACCAGAGCCGGGTATGTCGGTAACTGGTTGTGTACGCCCGGGGACCACATGAAAAGGGATAGCTTTGTGGTGGGCGGGTTGCCGACGGGACCGTTGAGGCTGCGTCATCCTCGGGCGAAGGTCCCCGCACCGCCCCGTCACGACGTTCTTGGGGGGTCAACGCTGTGGTCGAGCGACCGAGGATAGGGTCCCGGCTCTTCCGTCCGATGATCGATTACGTTCTCGCGCCCACTCAGGAGGGTGAGCTGCGCAGACGGGCGCTGTTCTGGCTCCCCGCGCCGCTGCCCGTGCTGGGCGTGGTCTACCTGCTGGTCGGCGGCCAACTGGCCGCCGCGGGGTGGACGATACTGCTGGCCGCCAGCGTGGGCGTCGGAACGATGCTGCTCGCGCTGGTCGTGCAGCCCACGCCCCTCCCCGAGGGGCTGGTGCCGCAGGTCTCCGCGCGCCGCTCGCTGCACCGCTTCCGCCAGTTCACCGGGCTGCGCATCACGCTGGCCCTGGTCCCGGTGGTGATCGGCGCTGCCGCGTCGGTGATCGGCGGGGGCCTGTACCCGCTGTTCGCCGCGCTGGCTCTGGCCTGGCCGCAGCTGCTGCTGGCCCTGCCCACCTTCTTCACCATCACCAGGGCGCGCCGGGCCATGGAGGCGTGGGGAACCACCGCCTACCTGTGGCACGCGCTGTCGCGCCCGGCGAGGGTGACCTGGCCGGTCCTCACCCCCGCGGCGCGCAACTGGCGCGCCTGGCGGGCCGAGAACGCCCGGCAGGACCGGCGCAAGTCGGAGGAGGAGAAGGCCTGGAAGGAGGCCGTGCGCGAGGAGAGCGAGCAGGCGGGCGGCACCGCCGCCGACCCGGCAGCCACGGAGCGCACCCGGCCCATCCGGCCGGTGGACCAGGAGGCCACCGACGTGCTCCCGCACCTGGAGTCCGGGCGCCCGAAGGCGTCCCCCGACGCCGACGGGGAGAAGCCGACCGAGGTCCTGCCGCACCTGGGCGCCGCGTCGGGGGACGGGGAGTCCGGCAGGGAGGTCCGGCCGACCCGGGCGATGCCCCACCTGGACGGGGACGCCGAGGCCGGGGACGGCGGGGAGGACGGCGCCAGGGTGGAGGCCGCCCCCGCCCGCACGCCCCGCGGCACGGTGAACCGGGCCCGCCACATCCTGGAGCAGGGCAGCGGCGCCCTCGGGCTCTCGGTGCGCAGGCCGCGGCGCGGCGCCCAGTCCAGCCGGCGCCCCACGCCCAACAAGCCCTGACCTGACAGGCCCCGCCCGGGGGCGCCGCCGGCCGTTCCCGGCCCGCGGCGCTCCCGGCGGCGTTTCGCGCCCGCTCCGCTGGCGGGGGCCGCGCGCCGGTGCGGTGCTTCGTCAGAGGTCCGCGGTCATGCGCACGTCGGGCAGCGCGTCGCCCCCGCCCTGGGCGCAGTGGTACCAGGAGGCCCTGGCCGCGCGCCCGTCGAAGTCCACCTGGCCCAGGGTGTTGCCGAAGTAGGGGGCCGACCCCAGGTCCCAGCGCAGATCGGGCTCGGGTACCCCCGCCAGCCGCGTCAGCAGCCACCCGATCGCGCGCAGCGGGCGGCTCACCGACAGCCGGACCATGCGGCGCATGCTCGTCGGGGCCTGGTTGCACAGCGGGGAGGAGACCAGCTGGGTCACCCGGCTCGCGCCGCCCCCGCGGTGGCGGGCGCGCGCCAGGTAGGAGAAGTGCACGTCCCCGCCCAGGAACAGCACGGTGGCCGGGGCCGGGCCCCGTTCGCCCCGCGAGAGTTCGCCCACGGTGTCGGACAGTCGGCGGAAGGAGTACTGGAAGGCGGCCCAGTGCTCCAGGTCGATGTCCTGGCGCAGCCGCTCGGCGGGCCCCGCCAGCCACCGCCCCCAGGCGCCCGCGCACACCGCCTCGTTCCAGGCCTCCAACCGGTGCACGGCCGGGGGCAGCAGCACCGGGACGGTCGAGGCGACCACGACGTGGTCCGGCCCGCCGGTCAGGTGCCCGTCCAGCCAGTCGTGGCCCTGGGGCCCCAGGATCGACCTGGACCCGTCGGAGGGGTCGCCCTCGCCCAGGGCGCGGGAGCAGCGGGTGTCGGCCATCACGAGCCGGACACCGCCGAAGTCGTGGTGGTGCCCCCACTGGTAGCTCGACGGCTCGCTGTGGGCCTGCCAGGCGAAGGCGTCGACCAGGTCCTCGGCGTCGCCGTCGGCGTCGCGCACCCGCTTCCACAGCAGGTCGCCCTCCCTCTCCTGCTCGGAGAGGTTGCCCAGGTGCTGGTACACCCAGTAGGAGCCCAGACCGCTGGTGATGCGCCTGCGCCACCAGGGCTGGCGGTCCATGGCGCGCCGCCAGGCGGCCGAGGTGTTCCAGTCGTCGCGGACGTCGTGGTCGTCGAAGACCATCAGGGTCGGCACGGTGGACAGCAGCCACCGCACCTGCGGGTCGCTCCAGGCCTGCCGGTACAGCTCGGCGTACTCGTCGTAGTACACGACCTCGTCGTCGGGGTCGTCGCGGGCGCCCCCGCGGACGCGACGCTCGCGCAGGAACGCGAGCATCGACTCCTGCACCTCGTCGGCGTAGACCTGGTCGCCGATGAGCAGCAGCGCCAGGTTGCCCCCGACCGGTTCGCGGGCCAGCCGCCGGGCCGTGGCGCGCAGCATGTCGGGGCCGTAGCGGACCACGCCCTCGGGAGTGTCGTGGGTGGGCGTGTGGCAGGACCCGTACAGCAGCCGCGTGGGCGCCTCCGGGTCCACGGTGCGCACGGTGCTGGGCGGGAAGGGGCTGTCCGGCTCCGGCCAGACCCGGTCCTCGTCCAGGAACACCTCGTAGGGCAGGCGGGAGCCCGGGACCAGCCCCGCGACCGTGCAGACGGCGTAGTGGTGGCCGTGCACGGTGAAGGTCCGGGCGGTCGCCTCGGCGGCGCCGCCGACCACGACACGCACCGCGCAGGGGGCGTCCGTCTCCACCCACACTGTGGCGGTGGTCTCCCCCGGGTGCCTGAGCAGGGGCCCCAGAAGTAAAGAAGCAGTCACCGTTTCGCCTCCTTTCGACCAGGTTCGCACATGTGGGGGACGAGTATGGCCCCTCACCGGGCCGAGCGCCATCCACAGCCGGGAGCCGGATGGTTGCACGAGCGCCGCGCCTGCGCGAAGGTGGCGCTATGAGGACACAGATCCTGGAGCTGCACACCGGTGGATCGGAGAGCGTCACCGACATCACCCGCCAGTGCGGCGACTTCGTCGCCGGGGCCGGAGGGGACGGACTGCTCAACGTCTTCGTCCCGCACGCCACGGCGGGTGTGGCGATCATCGAACTCGGGGCGGGGTCCGACGACGACCTCCTCGCCTCCCTGGCCGACCTGCTGCCCGCCGACGACCGGTGGCGGCACAAGCACGGCTCGCGGGGTCACGGCAGGTCGCACGTGATGCCCGCCTTCGTCGCACCCCAGACCACCGTCCCCGTCGTCGGCGGCCGACTCGAACTCGGCACGTGGCAGTCCATCGCCGTGGTGGACCTCAACGTGGACAACCCCGACCGCAGGGTGCGCCTGTCCTACCTCTCGTCCTGACGGGCAAGGTTTGGCAGCGCGTTGACGGAACATGCCGCTAGCGTGTGAACTAGGCCATCAGCGATGGTCAGCGGACCCACGTGTCGGGCGCGCAAACAGCCCGGCGTCGTTGTGACAACTGCTTCGTGCAGGCAAGATTGAGAAAAACCATCTGTGGAGGAGAACTTTCGTGAGCGCGACCGCGGGCCAGGCACAGAGCGAACGCGGCTTGGCTGACCGACTCGGATTCAAGCCGGGTCAGGTGGTGCAGGAATTCGGCTTCGACGACGACGTCGACGAGAACCTGCGCGCATCCATCACCGAACTCACCGGTGAGGAGCTGGTCGACGAGGACTACGACGGCGACGTCGACGCGGCACTGCTGTGGTGGCGGTCCGACGAGGAGGAGGACCTCACCGACGCGCTGATGGACACGGTGACCACCATCGCCGACGGCGGGACCATCCTGGTGCTCACGCCCAAGGCGGGCCGTGACCTGCACGTGTCGCCCAACGAGGTCGCCGAGGCCGCGACGACGTCGGGCCTCTCCCAGACCAGCGCAGTCAGCATCGGCGCGGACTGGTCGGGTACGCGGCTGGTCGTTCCCAAGCGGTGACGGACACCACCCGCCAAGGGTGAGGCATCCGGTGCCGCGCGTCCCCGAGGCGGGCGCGCGGCGCTGAGGAGTGCTCGCCGACGAAAGGGATCCATGACCGCCCCCGTGGGCGCCCCCGCGCCCGACTTCACCCTCCAGGACCAGTACGGCCAGGACACCTCCCCGGTGTCGGGCCGCCCCGTCCTGCTGGTCTTCTACCCGCTGGCCTTCTCGGGCGTGTGCTCGGGGGAGCTCGCCGAGCTGAGCGCGCGCCACCCCGAGTTCGCCGATCTCGGCGCCGAGGTCATGGCGGTGTCGGTGGACTCCGTCTTCGCCCTGCGCACGTGGTCCGACCGGGAGGGCTTCCCGTTCCCCCTGCTGTCGGACTTCTGGCCGCACGGCGGCGTGGCCCGGGCCTACGGGGTGTTCGACCCCGAGCGGGGCACCGCGCGGCGGGGGACCTTCCTGATCGACGCCGGGGGAGTCGTGCGCTGGTCCATCGTCACCGGGTTCTCCGAACCGCGTGACGTGGACGAGTACCTGCGGCAGCTGCGCGAGCTGGTCTGAAACCCGGGCGCGGTGATTCCGGCGAAGCGGTATGATCTCGTCCGACGCACGGGCGCGTAGCTCAGTTGGTTAGAGCAATTGCCTTACAAGCAATAGGTCAGGGGTTCGAGTCCCTTCGCGCCCACGGACTCGGGACGACCCGGCGAGGCGGCCGAAGGCCCCCGAGCAGGGTCGTCCTTCGTGTTTCCCGGGGGGAGACCCCCCGCCCCCCGAGGCACCCCCTGCGGTCGGGGGCGCGTCGATCGGTGAGGCGGGCGGGGCACTCCCTCACAACGCGGGGCTTCGCCCCGGGGGTTGTAGTTGGGTTGCCCAGGGTCCACGTGGCGCGGGCCGCTGCTCGCCGGTCTTCGACCGGCTCGCCGCGGCCCGCGATGCTTTCCGGGGGAGGCCCCCGGACCCCCCGAAGTACCCCTTGTGGCCGGGGCCGCGGTGATCGGGGAGGCCGATAGGATGCTCTCCCGCAACGCGAGGCTCCGACTCGGAGGCCGTGGCCGGTTCGCCCGGGGGCCACTCGACTTCGGGACGACCCTGCTCGGGGGTTCAGCGCCGCAGCGTCAGCACTGCGGGCCGGTAGGGCAGGAGGCCGTAGTCGCCGCCGGAGCCGGGGGAGCGCCCCTGGTAGAGGAACCGCATGTCGCAGGCGTCGACGGTCATGGTCTGGTCGGGGTTGGTGCGGATGAGCTCACCGTGACTGATGTCGTTGGTCCAGGTGGCGCCGCTGTTGGCCCGACCCGCGAAGGGGTTGCCCTCGGTCGCGGCCTGGGGTGTCCACGTGCCGTCCAGACTGGTGGCCGTGAACGAGCGGAAGTAGCGGTGCCCCTGCGCGCCGATGGCCTCGACGATCATGAGGTACCGGTTCTCGCCCTCGACCCTGTAGACCTGAACCGCTTCGAACAGGTTGTTGGTGCTGTCGGACATGACGACCGTCGAGGTCGAGCCGAAGCTGCCCGGGAAGTCGCCGATGGGCATGCCGGCCCGGTAGATGCGGCCGTTGTCCCCGGCGAAGAACAGGTACATGTGCGTGCTGTCGCCGATGAGCGCCTGGTCGATGGGCCCCGTGGAGGAGTCACCGATGCTTCCGGAGAAGAGCGTCTGCGGAGCCGACCAACTGTTCACGTTGACGGGGTTGGTCGATGTCCGGTAGGAGAAGGCGGGACCGGCCCACTGGTAGGCGAGCACCCAGACGTCCCTGGGGGCGAAGTAGAAGAGCGTCGGCGCGACGGCTGAGAAGGGCATCGGGTTCTGGCTGGCCGAGCCCATCTGGGACCAGTCCGAGAAGAGGCCGAAGTTCATCGAGCCCCATGACGTCCCGGTGTCGTGGGTCGTCGCGTAGACGAGGTGCTGGCCGTTGTAGGGGGCGTGGGTGAAGTCCTTGAGCGAGGCCCACCCCGGCCTCGGCTGCGCCAGCGGCCCGGTCGACGTCCAGGTGTAACTCGACGGAAGGGCGCACGTTTCGCCCGGTCCCGCGCCGTCGACGCGGACGAGCCGCCACTGCTGGTTGCCGCCGCCCCAGTCGTCGTACTGCACGACGTTGGCACCGTCCGCGGTCGAGGCGCCCTGGACCTCCACGGCCTTGCCGCTGTGCCGGTTGACCAGACGGATGTGGCCGCCGGGCGAGTCCTCCAGCCGGAACTGCTGGTTGGCCTGGTCGTGGTCGGTCCACTGGACGATACCGCCGCCGTTGGCGGTCGACCAGTTGTGGACGTCCAGCACCCTGCCCGAATGCCGTGACCGCAACCGGTAGTAACCGTTGCCGGAGTCGACGAACCGCCACTGCTGCTGGTACTGGTCGTTCCGTGTCCACTGGGTGATCCGCGCGCCGTCACCGGTGGCCAGGTTGTACACGTCCAACGCCTTGCCGCTGTCGCGGTTCACCAGCACGTACCACGCGTTGGTGTCCACCGTCGCCGCCGCGGCGGGCGTCGGCACCGTCACGGCACCGGCACCACCGACGACCAGGGCCATCAGGACGACGACGAGGACCCGCAGTAACCACCCTCGCGGTCGGGAGGGCGGCGAGATCGAAGACCTGCTCAACGTAGACATCGTTCTTCCTCCAAGGACCTGGAGTCGCACTATCCGCACGAGGGGGTACACCACGAGTCCTGGACCTTCATCTGGGATGTTAGCGTTAACATTTTTTCGAGTGTCCTGGCGCACGCTTGAACCAGGATCCGGTGTGCAAGGCCTGCCCGGAAAGCCGGAGGGCGTCGTTGGCCTTGCCGTTGAATCTGAGCGAGAACACTCCGGAAGTCAAGCCGTGGTTTTCATAAAATTTCCGGAACCGGGGAGTCCACCGGTCGGGGCATGGTGAAGCCCCTGATGGGGCCCGCCCGGACCACGGGTGCGGTGGAACCGCGTACGGGCCTGCGGGGCTCCGTTCGCCTGGGGGCTCAACCTGCTCACCTGTGTCTGAATTGACTGAAAGTGTCCGTTTCTTCGGCTCGTCGTCTCCGAATACCGGGCGGCGGTCCGGCGTCGGCTGGGCATGGCCTTCCTGTCCCGTGACGTCGCCGGTGAGGCGCACCAACCGGTTGCATACTTCGAGGGACTCGATCCCATTTTTTTCGCCGCTGCGAGTAAGTCCGCAGTTCACAAGCCTGTAATGCTGTGGCAACACTTGTCCCTCTTGCAAGCGTTTGCATTAACCCCCTTGACATGGAAAGCGCTTTCTCTAATGTGAGTTGGGACACCCCAGTGCTCATCCCTACTGGAAAGGCAAGCGGTGAGAAGAACAACCACCCGTCGACTCCTGTCGACGTTGGCCGCCTCGGCGGTGGTGGCGGCCGGTCTGGCCCTGCCGATGTCCTCGGCGGCCGCGCAGACCGGTAGCGCCACGGGTTACGCGACCCAGAACGGCGGGACCACCGGCGGCGCGGGCGGACAGACGGTACGGGCCACGACCGGAACCCAGATCCACGAGGCCCTGTGCAACCGGGCCAGCGCCAGCACCCCGATCATCATCGAGGTCCAGGGGACCATCAACCACGGCAACACCTCCAAGGTGTCGGGCGACAGCTGCGACACCGCCGACGACGTGATCGAGCTCAAGAACATCAGCAACGTCACGATCGTCGGCACCGGCAGCGGGGCCGTGTTCGACCAGTTGGGCATCCACATCCGTGAGTCCAGCAACATCATCATCCAGAACGTCACCGTCCGGAACGTCAAGAAGTCCGGCTCGCCCACGTCCAACGGCGGCGACGCCATCGGCATGGAGAACGGCGTCCGCAACGTCTGGGTGGACCACGTCACCCTGGAGGCGTCGGGCGGGGAGTCGGAGGGCTACGACGGCCTCTTCGACATGAAGAACAACACCCAGTACGTCACCCTCTCCTACAGCATCCTGCGCAACTCCGGCCGCGGCGGCCTGGTCGGATCCAGCGAGAGCGACCGCTCGAACGGCTACGTCACCTACCACCACAACCGGTTCGAGAACCTGGACTCGCGCGCGCCCCTGCTGCGCGGTGGCATAGGCCACATGTACAGCAACCACTACACCCAGATCCACGAGTCCGGCATCAACTCCCGTGCCGGCGCCAGAGCGAAGGTGGAGAACAACTACTTCGAGGACTCCAAGGACGTCCTGGGCACCTTCTACACCGACGAGAGGGGCACCTGGGAGGTCGGCGGCAACATCTTCGACAACGTCACCTGGTCCAGCCCGGGCGACGACAACTACCCCGCCGGGCCCAACCCCCAGTCCACCACGTCGGTGAGCATCCCCTACTCCTACGAACTCGACGACGCCGGGTGCGTGCCGGGGATGCTGGGCCAGATCGCGGGCGCGAACAAGGGCAACCAGGTCTCGGACGGCAACTGCGAGGCGGAGAACCCGCCGGACCCGGACCCGACCGACCCGCCGGACCCGGACCCGACCGACCCCCCGGACCCGGACCCGACCGACCCGCCCGAGGGCACCAACCTCAGCGCCGGGGCCGGAGCCGACGGCTCCGGCAAGGCCAGCGGGACCAGCTACGGCAACGTCGTCGACGGCGACATGGGCACCTACTGGTCGCCGAGCGGCTCGACCGGCCGCATCTCGGTCAAGTGGGGCTCCGACACCACGGTGTCCACGATCAACATCCGCGAGGCGGCCGGGGCCGAGGGCAACATCGGCTCCTGGCGGGTCGTCGACCACAACACCGGTGACGTCCTGGCCACCGGGAGCGGAGCGGGCGTCATCGACTTCGAACCGACGACGCTGCGCAAGATCAACTTCGAGATCACCGGCTCGAACGGCACGCCGCGCGTCGCCGAGTTCGAGACCTACGCCGGATAGCGGCCCACCCGTGACCGATCCGGCCGGGAGACCCTGAGCCGACCGGACACCGGCCGGTCCGCCCGATCCGTTCGGGCGGACCGGCCGTCGCATGCCAGGGCGTGTGCCGCCGGGCGGAGACGGCGAACCGGCTGACGCGGAGCCCGCGCGTGTGCGACCGTGGCCGGTGGGCCGGACTCCACGCGGCACGGGCGCACCGGCCCGTCCGGCCGCCCGGAGGGGAGCGCGCATGCGCGTGTACTACGACACCGAGTTCGTCGACCGGGGGTCGGAGCACCCCCTGGTCCTGGTCAGCATCGGCATGGTGGCCGAGGACGGCCGCGAGCTGTACGCGGTCAGCTCCGAGTTCGACCAGGACCTCGTGCGCTCGGACCCGTGGCTGTCCGAGCACGTCTGGCCGCAGCTGCCCCTGCGCGGCGGACCGGAGGGCGCCGTCCTGGACACCGGCCATCCGCACGTGCGCACCCGCGGGGAGATCGCGCGCATGGTGCACGAGTTCCTGCGCGACACCCCCGAACCGCAGCTGTGGGCGTGGTACGGCTCCTACGACCACGTGCTGCTGTGCCAGCTGTGGGGAACGCCCCGGGAGACGCCGCGCGAGGTGCCCTTCCTCACCCACGACCTCAAACAGGAGGCGGTCCGGCTCGGGGACCCGAGGCTTCCGCCCCAGAAGTCGGGGCTGCACCACGCCCTCGCCGACGCCCGGCACCTGATGCGGCGCGCGCGGTGGCTGCGGGAGCACTCCTGACCCGCGCCTCTCCTGCCGAGGGCCTTCCCGGGGCCGGGCCAGCGGTAGGCGGGCCCCCGATGACCGCCCGGGCCCCGGGGCGGTCCGCGCCCGTGTCCGGATACCCGGGGCATCGGGATTTCCCAAGTATCCGGGTGCCCTGGGCATCCCACCGTAGGATGGGTGGACGCCGAAGCGAGGGGAAGCACGATGGTCCGGCTCACCAGGGCGCAGCGCCAGGCCCGCAACCGGGCGCGCGTGCTGTCCGCGGCCGGGGACGAGTTCGCCGAGCACGGTTTCCGCGACGCCAAGGTCGACCGTATCGCCGAACGGGTCGACCTCACCCGGGGCGCCGTCTACTCCAACTTCCCCGGCAAGCGCGCCCTGTACCTGTCGGTGCTGGCCGACGCCGCCGAGCGTTCCGCCGACGCCGCCCGGCCCGAACCCGGGCACAGCGCCCGCACGGCGCTGGGCGCGCTCGCCCGCGCCTGGGCCTCCCGGCTCCCCACCATCGGCGAGTCCTCGCTGACCGGGACCGCGCTTCCGCCCGAGGTCCTCTCCGACGAGCCCGTCCGGAGCGCCTTCGCCCAGCTCATGCGGTTGAACGCGCTCCTGCTCGGCCTGTCCTTGGAGGCGTTGGCGCCCCCGTCCGTCCCCGGCGGACGCCGGGTGCGCGTGGCCGGGACCGTGCTCACTACCCTGTACGGGACCGGCCAGCTGGTCGGTGTCGCGCCCGGCTTCGCGGACCCCTTCGCGGTGGTGCGCGCCTGCGAGCGCCTGGCCGACCTGGACCTGGAGGACTCCTGGCCGCCGCCCCACCTGGAGCACGTGCGCCAGGCAGTGCCCGCCGACGAGGAGTGGTCACCGCCGGAGGCCTTCGACGCGGTCCGCAGGCGCGCCGTGTCCCTGGCCGGGGACGGGATCGTGGCGATCCTGGGCACGCACCGCCTCGAAGCGGCGGAGGAGGCGCTGCGCTCCGCGCCCGCGGGCTCCCCCGTGACCGCCGTGGTGGTCACGGGGGACCCCGACGAGCTGACCCCGCTCGCGCGGCTGGCCGTGGCCGACCTGTGCGGCTGCCTGCGCCAGGCCTTCCCCGAGAGGGCCTGGCCGCGCCTGCGCGTGGTGTTCGACCCCTCCGGTGAGATCGCCGCGGCCGCGGGCGTGCCCGTGGTCAGCGACGCCACCGAGAGCGCCGTCCGCGTCGTCGGCGGTCGGATCACGGCCCGCTCCGACGCCCGCGGCGCGGGCCACGCCGTCGCCGCGCTCCTCGGCGCGCGGGCGGACCGCCGGTAGACGGCCCCCGGCCAGGGGCCCAATCGGCCGCCCCCGAACGGCGCCCCGCGAACCGGCAGGCCCGCACCGGGGGGGCTCGTCCCCGGACGCCTGCCCAGCGGTTCCGGCCGATCCGGTGGCTCCGGAGTTCACGGGGGCCGTGGTGGCCGACCGGTTCAGGAGGGTCCCGCCCCCGGTCCCTCCCCCGTGTCCGGGTCCTGCGCTGGAGACCGTCCTCCCAGGGCGCGCAGCACCCGCGCACCCTCCGGCCCCGCGCCCGAGGCGCGGGCCCGCGCCGCCTCGGCCGGGCCGAACCCCGCCACCGTCCAGGCCGCGACCTCCTCACGGGGCACGCCCGCGTCCCACCACGCGCACATGAGTGCCAGCGCGTCGCGGCCGTCCCCGGCCAGCGCCGCGCCCTCCCGCGGGGAGAACCCGATCGCCCGGTACACCCGGGCCTGCGCGGGGTCCACCCCCGCGCGGGCCCACGGCACGGCGTCGGCGCCGTCCCAGCCCGTGTCCAGGTAGGCGCGCGCGGTCGCCGCGGGTACCCCCGCCGACAGCAGGGCGTCCAGGGTCTGGGCCTGCTCCTCGCTCAGGTCCAGCCCGGGGGCCCGCCGCACCGGCAGCAGGGCCCGCAGCAGCCGCCGGGGCCGGGGGCGCTCGCCCGCCAGGTGCCGTTCGGCCGCCTCGGCGGGGGAGTAGCCCAGTTCGTGCCAGCGCACGGCGTCCTTCGGGGTCATCCCCGCGCGGAGCATGGGCCGGACCGTGTACGGGGTCATCCCGGCCGCGCGCCACTCCAGGGCGGGGCCGGGCCGGTACACGCCGCTGCCGCGCCAGCGCTCGGCGGAGTCCAGCACGAACCCGGCGTCGATCCAGCGGCGGGCGTCCGCCACGGTGAAACCGCGCGCGGTCCACAGGTGCAGGTCCTCGGGTCCGGGTTCGTGGTCGTCGAACGCGACGTTCACGGTCTCCTCCATCCGTCGGGGCCCTCGGCGGGGCCCGGGTTCGTGGGCGGCGCCGTGCCGTGGCCACCGGCGCCGGTCCGTTCGTGTCGGGGGTCGGCGGGCAGGGGTACCACGTGCGCCCAGTCCGGCGGTGGCGGCGGCGCGGCCGGGCCGCCGACCAGTCCGACCGCGACCGGTACCGCCGGAGGCCGGTCCGGCCAGGGCGTGTGCCCGTCGGTGAGCACCAGCAGCAGGTCCGGACGGGGACGCGCCGCCACCGCCGCCGCGATCCCCTCGCGCAGGTCGGTGCCCCCGCCCCCGACCAGCCGGATCTCCTCGGCCCGGCGCACCGTCTGCACGGGGTGGGCGCGCAGGTCGCAGCAGACCACCCGCAGCCGTCGGCCGGGGCCGCAGACCCGGGCGAGCACGGCGGAGGTCTCGGTCAGGAACACCTCCAGCACCGGGTCCGGAACGCTGCCGGAGGTGTCCACCACCACGGCCACCTCCGGCGCCGGGGCGACCATGGACGGCAGCACCGCCGTCCCGCCGCGGACCCGCGGCCCGGGGCGGCGCGAGGGGCGCCGGTAGGAGAAGTCCGTCCGGCCCGCGGCCCGGTGCGCGCCCCGCCGCACGACCGCGCCCAGCCGGGCCCGCCAGTCCACCGACGGGCGCAGCCGCTCCCGCGCCCACCGCAGCCACCCGCCCGGGACCCCGGTCCGCGCGGCGGCCCGCGCGGTGATCTCCCTGGCCAGAGCCAGCTCCAGCAGGTCCCGCTCCAGGCCGTCCAGGCCGCCGGAGGCCCCCGCCGACGCCGTCGTTCCCCGCGTCCCGTGGACGGCGCCGCCGCAGTCCACCGGGTCGGCGACGCTCCGCCCGCCCCGGGAGTGGGCCTCCTCCAGTACCTCGATCAGCGACACGTACTCCTCGGCCAACCGGCCCTCCGGCAGGCCCAGCGCGCGCGGCGAGAGCACCCCGTCCGGGACGGTCAGCCCGTCGGCCTCCAGGTCGTCGTTGACCTCGGCGTCCGCGGCCCGGTTCCACAGGCGCGCGTCCCGCCCGGAGTCCCCGCTTCCGCCGGAAGCCGGACCGAAGTCCCGCCCGGACCCCGGCGCCGCCCTCCCCGCGACGGCCCCCTCGGAGTCCGGGGAGCGTTCGGCGTGGCGGCGGACCAGGTGTCCGATCCCGTGCAGCAGCCACCAGCCCAGCTCCTCCACCGGGGTCGCGGCCACCGTGCCGGGGTCCAGGTGCACGTTCCACCGGGTGTCGGCGGGCAGTGCCCGAAAGTCCGGGTCGGCCACCGGCTCGCCGCCCTCCTCGTCCAGGCGCGGCTCCAGGACGACCGGGGTGAGCGCGAACAGCGCGTGCGCCAGGTACGGGGCGCGCGCTGCCGCCCACAGCCGCGCCGACGCGAACCGTTCCAGGGTCGGGGCCCGCCTATCCCGCGCGTTCACGGCAGCATCCCCGCCGAACGCAGGGCCGGGGCCAGGTCGAGCAGGGCCCGGGGTGTGGCCGCGCCCTCCGGCCGTCCGGCGGCCAGGGTGCGTGCGGCGGTCGCCGCCACGTCCGGGACGGTCCGCGCCACCCGGGCCACGACCTCCCAGGACCGCTCCCAGACCTCGACGCCCCCGTCGGCGACCACGTGTGCGGCCAGTGCGCCGAGCAGGGCGTACAACCGGTCCGCGCGGTCGGGCAGCGCCGCGGAGGGGTCGGCGAGCAGTTCCTCGGGGGAGGGCAGGTCCAGGGTGCGCAGCCACGACAGCGCCTCGAAACCCGCGGCCTCGCCCACCGCCCCGACCACCAGGGCGGCCACGGCCTCCTGCGTGCCGGGGTTGGCCCGGCCCGCCGCGAGGGCCACCGCCGCCATCTCCCAGCTGCGCGGGCTCGGCCAGCCGCGTCCGGAGCGCTCGGGGGAGTCGGGGACCGACAGCACGAGTCCGGGGCGCACCCGCAGGAACGCGCCCACGGTCGCCCGGGCGGCGGCCACGCGCGCGGGGCCCGGCGGCTCGGGTCGGTGCGGCTCGGAGGCGAAGCCGTGGACGAACCCCTCGGCCACGTCGGCGGCGCCGACCTCCCAGTCCAGGTGGACGAGCCGGTTGGCCAGGGGTGCGGACAGCTCCCAGCCGTCGGCGGCCAGACCGGGCGGGTTGGCCGCGGCGACCACGCGCACCCCCTCGGGCAGGGCGAGGTCTCCCACGGCGCGTTCGAGCACCACGCGCAGCATGGCCGCCTGGACCGCCGGGGGCGCGGTGGTCAGCTCGTCGAGGAAGAGCAGGCCCGAGCCCCGCGCGGCCAGGCGCTCGGCCCAGCGCGGGGGAGCGAACCAGGTGCCGTCCTCGCGGACGACGGGCAGCCCGGAGAAGTCGCTGGGTTCGCGGATGGAGCCCACCACCACCTCCACGGGCAGCTCCAGCGCGCGGCCCAGCGCCGTCACCGCGGAGGTCTTGCCGGTCCCCGGCGCGCCCCACAACAGGACGGGCAGGTCGGCGCGGACGGCGAGGGCGAGCGCCGTGCGGACGGCGGAGTGGGACGTCATCTGGTCCTCCTGGGGTGTGCGGGCAGGGCGGAGCGGCGCGTGGCGCGCGTCCCCGCCGGTGGCGAAGGTGTGCTCCCTCCATGAGTCAACGTAGGTTGACCCACGGAAAAAGTCAATCGAAGTTGACGAGAGGGTGGTGCGATGGGATGGCGGGTCGCGCCCCGCCCTCCGGGTGCGGGTGCGAGGCGGTCCTGCTTTGCGGCCCGTCCCGGCAGGGGTTACCGTGAGAATCCGGATGTTGAGATCATCTGGCCTCGGGGGCGACCCCGCCGAACCGCCCGGGCGCTGCCCGCGTGAGGAGAACGTTTCTAGTGACACGCACCGGTGCCAGTGGGCCCCTGCTCAAGTGCTCGTTCTGCGGAAAGGACCAGGGCCAGGTCCGCCGCCTCATCGCAGGGCCCGGTCACATCTGCATCTGCGACGAGTGCGTCGGCCTGTGCAACGAGATCATGGAAGAGGAGGAGGGCGTCCTCCCCTCGGAGGCCGACTGGGACTCGTTGCCCAAGCCCCGTGAGATCTACGAGTTCCTGGACTCGTACGTGATCGGTCAGGAGCAGGCCAAGAAGGCGTTGTCGGTGGCGGTGTACAACCACTACAAGCGGGTGCGTTCGGAGGGGGATCGTCCGGGCGAGGAGGATGTGGAGATCGCCAAGTCCAACATCTTGCTGTTGGGGCCGACGGGGTCGGGCAAGACGTTGTTGGCGCAGACTCTGGCGCGGATTCTGAACGTGCCGTTCGCGATCGCGGACGCGACGGCGCTGACGGAGGCGGGGTATGTGGGGGAGGATGTGGAGAACATCCTGCTCAAGTTGATCCAGGCGGCTGACTATGACGTGAAGAAGGCCGAGACGGGGATCATCTACATCGACGAGGTCGACAAGGTCGCGCGTAAGAGCGAGAATCCCTCGATCACTCGGGATGTGTCGGGTGAGGGGGTGCAGCAGGCGTTGTTGAAGATCTTGGAGGGGACGACGGCGAGTGTGCCTCCGCAGGGGGGTCGGAAGCATCCGCATCAGGAGTTCATTCAGATCGACACGACGAATGTGTTGTTCATCTGTGGTGGTGCGTTCGCGGGGTTGGAGAAGTTGATTGAGTCGCGGACGGGTCAGCAGGGGATGGGGTTCAACGCGGTGTTGCGTCCCAAGGGTGAGCTGGGTGGTTCGGCGTTGTTCGGTGAGGTGATGCCGGAGGATCTGTTGAAGTTCGGGATGATTCCGGAGTTCGTGGGTCGGTTGCCGGTGATCACGAGTGTGCATGATCTGGATCGTGAGGCGTTGATTCGGATTTTGACGGAGCCGCGGAACGCGTTGGTGAAGCAGTATCAGCGGTTGTTCGAGTTGGATGGTGTGGAGTTGGAGTTCACGCCGGATGCTTTGAACGCGATTGCTGAGCAGGGGATTATTCGGGGTACGGGTGCGCGTGGTTTGCGGGCGATTATCGAGGAGGTGTTGTTGTCGGTGATGTATGAGGTGCCTTCTCGTGAGGATGTGGGGCAGGTGATCATTACGCGGGAGACCGTGATCGACAACGTCAACCCCACCATCGTTCCCCGCATCCGCTCCGACCGGGACGGCGAACGCCGCGACCGCTCTGCCTGACCCGGGGCCAGGACCGGCCCCTCGGCCCGGCCCCGGGTAAAGACCGGCCCCGCCACGGGACACGCGGCTGCCGCGACCCCCTCGCCCGAGCCCGCGGTGTGAGACTGCCGGGGGAGGTGGGCACATGGACGACGCGACAGTCCCGGCCGCCGAGGCCACGCAGCTGTTCGAGGAACTGGTCAGGTCCGTGCACGGGTGCGCCCCGATCGAGGTCCTCGAAGCCGCCGGCCGCTACGGCGAGCGGATCGGACTCAGCGGCATCTGCGTGTACCTGGTCGACCTGCAACAGCGACTCCTCGTCCCGCTGCTCGGCGGCCGGGCGCTCAAGGTCGACTCCAGCGTGGCGGGGGAGGCCTACCGCTCCGAGACGTTGCGGCTGGTCGAGGGCGGCGACGGCGAGCTGGGCCTGTGGCTGCCCCTGCGCGACGGCGCCGACCGCATGGGGGTCGTGCACATCAGCGCTCCCGTGCTCGACGAGTCCACCCTGCGCCGCTGCCACGCGCTCGCCTCGCTGCTGGCCCTGGTCGTGACCTCCAAACGCGCCTACAGCGACACCTACGTCCGCCACACCCGCACCCAGGCGATGGACCTGCGCACCGAGATGCTGCGGGCCTTCCTGCCGCCCCGCACCCTGGGCACCTCGCGGGGTGTGTCCACCGCCGTCCTCGAACCCGCCTACCGTCTGGGCGGCGACGCCTTCGACCACTCGATCACCAAGGAGACCCTGCACGCCGCCATCCTCGACGCAATGGGGCACGACCTGGCCTCCGGACTGACCGCGTCCGTGGCCATGGCCGGGATCCGCAACGCCCGGCGCAACGGCGCCGACCTCGCCGAACTCACCGACAGCGTGGAGGGCGCGCTCACCTCCTGGCTCCCCGACCGCTTCTGCACCGCCGTCTTCACCTCCCTGGACCTGTCCACCGGGGAGTTCGCCTGGGTCAACTGCGCCCACCCCGCACCCCTGCTCCTGCGGCGCGGACTCCTGCTGGAGGACGCACTGGAGCGGACCCCCGAGGTGCCGCTCGGACTCGGCGGTGTGCTCGGCGAGGCCGAACCGCGCACCGTGCACCGGGTCCTGCTCGAACCCGGCGACCGGATCCTGCTCTACACCGACGGGGTGACCGAGGCGCACGACAGCCAGGGGCGGATGTTCGGCCTCGAACGGTTCGCCGACTTCATCATCCGCGCCACCGCCGCCGACGAACCCGCCCCGGAGACGCTGCGGCGCCTGGTCCACGCCATCCACGACCACCAGCGCGGCAGCTTCACCGACGACGCCACCATCATGCTGCTGGAGTGGCGCCCCGACGGCGGGGTGATGCCCCGGGTCGAGGGCTGCTGACCTCCCCGGCCCCGAGTCCCGCCCCGTGTCCGTGGCTCGGGGGGACACGTCACCGCTCCGCGCCGGGGCCGGGTCACCACGGGCCTGACCCGTCACGTCCCTCCCCTGCTCCCAGTGCCCCTCCGCCACGGGGTCGTCCCGCCACACCCCCTTCACCGCCCTGCCGCCTCACCGCGATGCCCCTTCACCACGGTGCTTCCTCACCACGGTGCTTCCTCACCACATGGCCAGAACCCGGCTGGGCCCTCCGGAGGCGTCCAGGCCGGGCATGACCCCCACGCTGATCAGCGCCCCGCTCGGCGGCAGCTGCTCCAGCCCGGTCAGCGACTCCAACCCCCAGCGGTCGGCTCTGCCCACCACCTCGTGCGCGGGGAAGTCGGTGGAGTCGCCCGGATCGGTGCTCAGCGTGTCCACTCCCACCCCGACCACCCCGCGCCGCTCGATCAGGAACTCGCAGGCCTCGGGGCCGAACCCCGGGAAGTGCCAGGAGCCGTCCGCGGCCACCCCGCGCACCGCCTCGTCGCCCTGCGCCCACCGGGCGCTCCACCCCGAGTGCATCAGCACCGCCGCACCCGCCGGGACCCGCCCGTGCTCGCGCTCGAAGGCCAGCACGTCGTCCACCGTCACCGTGGTGTCGGGGTCCTCGGCCGCCCGGGCGCGGATGTCGATCACCGCCGCCGGGGCGAGGAGTTCGTCCGGCCGGATGTCGGGGACCAGCCGCCCGCCGCCGATCACGTGCCCCGGCGCGTCCAGGTGCGTGCCCGAGTGCTCGCTCAGCGTCCACTGCTGCAGGTAGAAGCCGAACTCGCCCTCGGGTACCGGATCGCCCAGGCTCTCTCGCCGGGGCTTGTCCTCCCCCCAGGAGGGCATCGTCGGGGAGAGCACGTGGCTGAGGTCGGCCACCCTGCGAAAGCCCGTGGGCCACGGGCGCGGGCGGCCCGGCGACCCGGGTGGTCCGGCGGGCTCCGACCCGGCCTCACCGCTCCGCGAGCGGACGGTCTCACCGGTTCCGTTCAGGCACATGGGCTCTCCCTCGTCGTGTGCGTCGCTTCCCGTATGCCCGGTCGGCGGCGCCCGCCAACCTGTCCTCGACCCCCCGGGGACGACTCCGCGCCGCGGCCCCGGTCCACGCGAGGGGCGAAGCCTCCCGTCCACAACCGGGCGACCGCCGGTGTCGGCCGCCCCCGTGCCGGGTACTGCCGGTACCGGGTCCCCACACCCGACGACCGCCGGGGCCCGCCTCCCCGCCCCCTACGCACCCGAGGACGCCCGTGCCCCTGGAGAGCAGCCCCGACTGGTGGAAGTCCAGCGTCGTCTACCAGATCTATCCGAGCAGTTTCAACGACAGCGACGGCGACGGCGTGGGCGACCTGCCCGGCGTCATCGACAGACTCGACCACCTCCAGCTGCTGGGCGTGGACGTGGTGTGGCTGTCGCCCGTCTACCCGTCGCCCTGGGACGACAACGGGTACGACATCAGCGACTACCTGGACATCCACCCCCGGTTCGGCACCCTGGCCGACTGGGACCGCCTGCGCGACGAACTGCACGGGCGCGGCATGCGCCTGGTGATGGACCTGGTCGTCAACCACACCAGCGACGAGCACCCCTGGTTCACCGCCTCCCGCGCTGGGGACCCCGAACACCGCGACTTCTACTTCTGGCGGCCCGGGCGCGACGGAGGCCCGCCCAACAACTGGGGGTCGGTCTTCTCCGGTCCCGCCTGGACCCGCGACGAGACCAGCGGCGAGTACTACCTGCACCTGTTCACCCGCCGCCAGCCCGACCTGAACTGGGAGAACCCCAGGGTCCGCTCGGCGGTGCACGACGTGGCGCGCTGGTGGCTGGACCGCGGCGCCGACGGCTTCCGCATGGACGTCATCAACTTCGTCTCCAAGACCCCCGAGATACCCGACGGGCCCCTGGCGGGGGACCACGGGATCTTCGCCGACCACGCCGTCAACGGCCCCCGCCTGCACGAGTTCCTGCACGAGATGCACCGGGAGGTGTTCGAGGGCCGCGACGTGCTCACCGTGGGCGAGATGCCCGGAGTGGACGTGGAGCAGGCCCTGCTGCACACCATGCCCGAGCGGCGCGAGCTGTCCATGGTCTTCCAGTTCGAGCACATGGACCTGGACCACGGGCCCGGCGGCAAGTTCGACCCCCGGCCCCCGGACCTGCGCCGCCTGCGGGAGTCCCTCAACCGGTGGCAGACCGGCATGGGCGAGCGCGGGTGGAACAGCCTGTACTGGAACAACCACGACCAGCCCCGGGTGGTGTCGCGCTTCGGCGACGAGGACCACCGGGTGGCGTCGGCCACGGCGCTGGCCACGACCCTGCACATGATGCGGGGCACGCCCTACGTCTACCAGGGCGAGGAACTGGGCATGACCAACGCCCACATGGGCGACATCGCCGACTACCGCGACGTGGAGACGCTCAACCACCACCGCGCGGTGGTGGACACGGGCAGGGCCGACCCGGGGGAGGCGATGGCGGCCATCGCCCGGATGAGCCGCGACAACGCGCGCACGCCCATGCAGTGGGACGCCTCGCCGGGCGCCGGTTTCACCACCGGAACCCCGTGGATCGCGATCAACCCCAACCACACCGAGATCAACGCCGAGGCCGCCGTGGCCGACCCGGACTCGGTCTTCCACTACTACCGGCGGCTCATCGCGCTGCGCCGGGAGCACCCGGTGGTCGTGCACGGCCGATTCGAGCCGCTGCTGGAGGACGACCCGGCGGTCTACGCCTACCGGAGGGTCCTCGACGACCGGGTGCTGCTGGTGGTGGCCAACTGGAGCGCGCGGACGGTGCCGCTGGAGCTGGACCCCTCCGCCGCCGGGCGCGACCCGGTCCGCCTGATCGGCAACCACCCCGACGAGGGCGCCTTCGCGCCGCTGCGGCCCTGGGAGGCCCGCGTCCACCTGGGAGGCCGCTGAGCGGGGGCGGACGCCGGTCCCCTCCCCGGGGCGGCGGAACCCGGACCCTGTCGCGGTGTGGGGGCGTGCGAGGGGCGGGGAACCGGTACGCGGCCCGTCCCCACCGGCGCGGAGGCGCACGGCGCTGCGGTCGGCGCCGCACACGCGTCGCGCCCGGCCGGAGCGGCTCCGACCGGGCGCGCGACCCGTCCGCCCGCGTCGCGTCCGGGTCCCCGGACGCCGCGGCGCGGCCCTACTTCTTCGTGGACTCCTCCAGCCGAAGCGCGACGCCGATCGCGAAGAAGGTGGGCGCCCACTCACCGATGAAGATTCCCCACCGGTCGGCGCGGGCCAGCCCGGTACCCTCCTCCTTCTTCAGGGAGGTGGCCCAGCTCAGGAAGCTGAGTCCGATGGAGGCGAGCCCGGCTCCGTAGGCCATCTCGGACGTGACGCCCATCTGGGACAGTTTGGCGATCATGGTGCTCCTCGCGTTGGTGGTTGCCTCTAGAGGCACTTCCCGAGGAGATCTCGGACAAGCTCCATGGCAGGTCAAGGCTGCGTCAGGTGGGGGCAGGGAGCGGCGGACGGGGCCCGCGTCCGGAGTTCAGAACTTTTGAAATCCGAACCGAGTGAGGTTAGACTAACCTTGGTTTCGCCGGGATCCTCCCGTTCTGTCCTCCGTGTTTCCCCTCGGGACGCCCCATGCGCGGAAACGGCCCGCCCGAACACGGCGCGGCCACTCCCCATGACGAAGAAAGCAGTGTGAGCATGGCCTCCACCCTTCGCCGTGTCAGCGGCATCGCCTTCACCACCCTCCTCGCCGTCGGCCTCACCTCGTGCGGCAGCGCGGAGGAGAGCACCGGTGAGAGCGGCGGCGACACCGCCGGCGGCCAGTTCCCGGTCAGCATCGACAGCGCCCTGGGCACCGCCGAGATCCCCGAGCAGCCCGAGCGCGTGGTCACCCTCGGCCAGGGCTCCGCCGAGACCGCCATCGCCCTCGGCGTCGTGCCCGTCGGTGTCGAGAGCTACGAGTGGGGCAGCGACGACACCGGCTACCTGCCGTGGATCCACGAGGCGGTCACCGAGGCGGGCGAGGAGCTGCCCACCCAGTTCACCGGCGCCGACGACATCGACTTCGAGGCCATCATCGAGCTGGAGCCCGACGTCATCCTCGCCCCCTGGTCCGGCGTCACCCAGGAGCAGTACGACATCCTGAGCGACATCGCCCCCACGGTCGCCTACCCCGAGCTGCCCTGGAGCACCGACTGGGACCAGCAGATCGAGATCATCGGCGAGGCGCTCGGCCAGCCCGAGGAGGCCCAGGGCCTCATCCAGGACATCGAGACGCAGTTCGACGAGGCCGCGGCGGCCAACGAGCAGTTCGCCGACCTGACCTTCTCCTACGTCTACACCGACGGCCCCGGCACGCTCGGCGTGTTCCTGCCCGACGAGCAGCGCGTGGCCATGGTCCGCGGGCTGGGCCTGACCGTCGACCCGGTCGTGGAGACCTTCCCCGAGACCGAGGGCACCGACTCGGCCATCATCGGCCTGGAGAACGCCGACCAGCTCTCCGGGAGCGACCTGCTCTTCACGTTCTACAGCGACCCCGAGACCCGCGCCGAGATCGAGGCCCAGGAGCTGTACGCGGCCATCCCCGCCGTCGAGAGCGGCGCCGTGGTCGCCTCCGAGGACAACTCCTTCGTCACCGCCTCCTCGATCATCAACCCGCTGACCGTCCCCTGGGTCATCGACCGCTACGTGCCCATGATCGAAGAGGCCGTCCAGAACATCGAGAGCTAAGCACCTCCATGGTCAGGGCGAAGACATCCGCGGCCGCGCCCCGCACGCGTCCCGCCCGCACCGCGCTCGTGCTCGGTGCGGGCGTCGCCGCGCTGGCGGGTGCGGTCCTGCTCAGCCTCGTCATGGGCAGCAGGCCCACACCGGTCGCCGACGTGTGGGCGGCGATCACCGGCGGGGCGGACTCCTTCACCACCACGGTGGTGGAGAGCCGCTACCCGCGCACCGTCCTGGGGGTGGTGGCCGGGGCCGCCCTGGCCCTGGCGGGCACCCTCATGCAGGGCATCACCCGCAACCCCCTCGCCGACCCCGGCCTGCTGGGCGTCAACGCCGGGGCCGCCGCCGCGGTGGTCACGGCCACCGCGCTGTTCGGCCCCACCTCGGTCACCGCGACGGTCTGGTGGGCGCTGCCCGGGGCCCTGGTCGCGGGGTTGGCCGCCTACACGGTGGGCAGTCGCGGCGGCGACGGCGGCATGGTGCGCCTGGTCCTGGCGGGCGCGGTGGTCTCCGCCGTGCTCACCGCCTACGTCCAGGCGGTGGCCCTGAGCCTGCCCGAGACCTTCGACAGCTACCGCTACTGGGTGGTCGGCTCCCTGGCCGGGCGCGACTACGACGTCATCCTGTCCGTGCTGCCGGTCATCGGCGTCGGCGTCCTGCTCGCCCTCGTGGTCTGCGGCGGCCTCAACGCCCTGGCCCTGGGGGAGGAGGCCGCGATCGCCACCGGCGCCAACACGGTGTGGATCCGCTCGGCCGGGCTCGTCGCGGGAACCCTGCTCGCCGCCGGGGCCACCGCGGCCGCCGGGCCCATCGCCTTCGTCGGCCTGGCCGTGCCGCACGTGGTGCGTGCCCTGGTCGGTGTCGACTTCCGCGCGCAGGTGCCCTTCGCGCTGCTGGTGGGCCCGACCCTGCTGCTGCTCGCCGACGTCGTCGGCCGCACCATCGTGCGCCCCACCGAACTCATGGTCGGCGTCGTCACCGCGTTCGTCGGTGCGCCCGTCCTGTTGTACGCGGTCCGCAGGATGCGGAGTACCCCATGACCCGAACCACCCGCACGTCCCCGGCCCCGGCGGGCCCGGCCCGGCCAGAGCACGGGCGCGCCCGACCCCTGAAGGCCTCCCCGCCCGTGCTGAGGCTGGGCCCGGTCGCGCTGCCCGTCCACCGGCGCTCGCTGCTGTGGGCGGCCGGACTCCTGCTCCTGCTGGTCGCCGCCGCGGCCGCCACGCTCGCCCTCGGACGGCTCGGCGTGCCCCTGACCCGGCTGCCCGCGGTCCTGACGGGCGGGGGCGAGGCCACCGAGACCTTCGTGCTCGAACGGCTGCGCGGTCCCCGGCTGGTGGTGGCCGCGGGCACGGGCGCCGCCCTGGGCCTGGCGGGCGCGCTCTTCCAGTCCGTCACCCGCAACCCCCTGGGCAGCCCCGACGTCATCGGCCTCGGCGCCGGTGCCGGGGCGGGCGCGGCCTTCGCCGCCCTCGTCCTGCCCGGTGTGCTCCCCGTGCCGCTGGGCGCCCTCGCCGGTGCCGCCCTGGCCATGGTCGTCGTGGCCACGGTGACCGGCACCGGACTGCGCCACCCCGGCCGCCTGATCGTGGCGGGCATCGGGGTGGCCGCCATGGCGCAGGCCTTCACCCACTTCGTCGTGTCCGTGATGGCCCGCGACCAGGCCAGCGTCCTGTCCGCCTACGTCAACGGCAGTCTGGGCGCCCGCTCCTGGGAGCACGCCACCACCATCTGGGCGGTTCTGCTGCTGGCGCTGCCGTTCGTGGCGGCGCTGGCCGGACCGGTCTCCCTCAACGAGATGGGCGACGAGCTCGCCGACTCCCTCGGCGCGCGGGCCTCCACCACGCGCACCGCCGCCGTCTGCCTGTCGGTGGTGCTGTCCGCGGCCGCGGTGAGCGTGGCCGGTCCGATCGCGTTCGTGTCCCTGACCGCGCCGCAGATCGCGCGCCGGCTCTCCGCCGTGCCGGGCCCCAACATGGTGCTGTCGGCCCTGGTCGGGGCCCTGCTGCTGGTGGCGGCGGATCTGGCCGTCCAGCAGTCCCCGGTCGGGGACGGGCTGCCGGTCGGCGTCTTCACCATGGGGCTCGGCGGCGTCTACCTGGGCTACCTGCTGATTCGTGAATGGCGAAAGGGTGTGCTGTGAGTCTGGTGCTGTCCGCGGAGGGCCTGACCCTGGGGTACGGGGCCGAACCGGTCGTGCGCGACCTCGACCTGGGGGTGGCCGAGGGCGAGTTCACCGTCATCGTCGGCCCCAACGGCTGCGGCAAGTCCACACTGCTCAAGGCCCTGGGGCGGGTGAACAAGCCGATGTCGGGGCGGGTGCTGCTGCACGGCAGTGACGTGCGCGGCCAGCGCGCCAAGGCGGTCGCGCGCCAGATGGCGCTGCTGCCGCAGAGCCCGACCGCCCCCGAGGGCATCACCGTGCGGGCCCTGGCCGCCCGCGGCCGCTTCCCCTACCACACGCTGGTGCGCCAGTGGAGCCCCCAGGACGAGACGGCGATCGGCCGCGCGCTGGAGCTGACCGGGCTGACCGACCTCGCCGACACCCAGGTGGGCTCCCTCTCGGGCGGCCAGCGCCAGCGCGCCTGGGTGGCGATGGTCCTGGCGCAGGACACCGGCGTCCTGCTGCTGGACGAGCCCACCACCTACCTGGACATCGCCCACCAGTACGACCTGCTGGAGCTGTTCGCCGACCTGCACCGCCGGGGGCGCACGGTGGTCGCGGTCCTGCACGACCTGGCCCAGGCCGCCCGGTTCGCCACCCGCCTGGTGCTGATGGACGCGGGCAGGGTGGTCGCCGACGGCCCTCCGGAGGAGGTCGTGACCGCCCGCCTGGTGGGGGAGGTGTTCGGGCTGCCCTGCGACGTGGTGCCCGACCCGCGCACCCGCACGCCGCTGGTCATCCCGCACGAGCGCGTCTGAGCCCTCAGGGCCCTCAGCGCCGTCGGGCCTTGTACTCCTCCCAGGAGGAGAGCAGGGTGTCGTGGTACTCGTCCAGCCAGGTCATGTAGTCGTGCATGTTGCGCAGCCGGGTGCGCGCGGGCGGGCTCAGGCCGGGCAGGCGCTCCAGCGCCGACGCCGCGAGTTCCCTCTGCCGCCGCAGGTAGGAGCGCTCGTTGCGCAGGAACCCGCCCCAGACGTCCTCGTCCATGGCCACCAGCCGCGAGCGGCTCCCGGGGGCGGGGACCAGCTCCACGAAGCCCATCTCGCGCAAACGGCGCACCGACTGCGACACCGATCCCCGGCTGACCCGGGCGCCGTCGGCGATCTCCTCGGCGCTCACCGCCTCGCGGTCGGCGACGAGCAGGTAGCCCACGATGCGGCCCTCGGCGCGGGGACGGCCCTGCGACTGCCAGTACTCGGAGAAGCGCCCGACGAAGTCGTCGCGGAACCCCGTGTCCTCGTCCGTGCGCCTGCTCTCCGCCATGGGGGCCACGATAGCGCCTGACACGGGGCGTTCCGGGCGCTGACCGAGGGCTCCGTCCGCCCCCGTCCGGCGTCGGCCGGGGGCGGACGGGGTTCAGGTGCGGCGCAGGGACTCCAGCATGCGCGACAACGCCTCCCACACCCGCTCCAGGTCTTCGGGGTCGTCGCTGTCGGCCAGCCACAGCGCGGCCTCGTTCATCGCACCCGAGAGCAGGTGGGCCACGGGCGCGACCGGCCCCGGCTCCAGGACGCCCGCCCCGACCAGCGCGGAGAGCGCCTCGGCCAGGTGGCGGGCCGAGGCGGCCTCGTCCAGGGCCCGCCAGGTGCTCCAGCCCAGCACGGCGGGCCCGTCCACCAGCATGATCCGCCGCACGTCCGGCGCGGTGCTGGCGGTGAGGAAGGCCCGGCACCCGGCGGTCAGCCGGTCCCACGGGTCGGCGTGCGCGTCCGCCGCCCGCGCCACGGCGTCGCCGACCTCGGACTGCACCTCCTCCAGGACCGCGCGGAACAGGTCCGGCTTGCCCTCGAAGTGGTGGTACAGGGCGCCCTTGGTGACCGCGGAGTCCGCCACGATCCGGGCCAGTCCCACCCCGCCGTACCCGTGCGCGGCGAACAGCCTGCGGGCCTCGCCCAGCAGGACGCGTCTGGTGCGCTCGCGCTGCCGCGCGCGGCTGCCCGGTTCCGCGGCCATGTACCCGACCTCCCCCTTGTTGACATACCGAAGGTATGCCAATAGCGTATCTTCACATACCGAAGGTACGTGAAAGGTGGATTCCATGCGGCTCAGCAGCTTCTATCCGGTGCTCGGCACGCCCCGTCTGGCCGAGTGCCGCGACTTCTACGTCGGCCTGTTCGGCTTCGAGGAGACCTTCGCCGCCGACTGGTACGTGAGCCTGCGCAGGCCCGGCCCGCCCGAGTACGAACTGGCCCTGCTCGACCCCGGGCACCCCACCGTCCCCGAGGGCTACCGCAGGCCCGTGCAGGGCCTGCTGCTCAACTTCGAGGTGGAGGACGTGGACGCCGAGTGGGAGCGCCTGGTGGTGCGCGGCGGCCTGCGGCCCGAACTGGGGATCCGCACCGAGGCGTTCGGCCAGCGGCACTTCATCGTGGCCGACCCCGGCGGGGTGCTGGTCGACGTCATCACGCCCGTGGCGCCCTCGGAGGAGTACGGGGACAACTTCGTGCGGGGGTGAGGGCCGTCCGGTCCCCGCGCGCCCGGTACCGTCGGCGTGACGGGGGGTGGAGGCGGTGGCGATGACGCTGGAACAGGCCTCGCGCCTGGCGGAGGAGGCCCACGCCGGGCAGGTCGACCGGGCCGGCCGGCCCTACGCCGAGCACGTGTTCGCGGTGCGCGACCTGCTCGCCGGGCACGGAGAGCGCGCCCAGGCGGCCGGAGTGCTGCACGACGTGCTGGAGGACACCCCGATCACCGCCGACGACCTGCGCGCGCGGGGGTGCCCGGAGGAGGTCGTGCGCGCGGTGGAGTCGGTGACCCGGCGCCCGGGGGAGCCCTACGAGGAGATGGTGCGCCGCGCCGCCGCCGACCCGCTGGGCAGGCTGGTCAAGCTCGCTGACAACGCCCACAACTCCGACGAGCGCCGCCTGGCCCTGCTGCCCGACGAACGGGCGCGGCGGCTGCGCGCCAAGTACGCCCGCGCCCGGCGGATCCTGGAGGAGGGCCCGCAGGAGGACGGGCTCCCCGAAGCGGCGCTCCCGCGTGGCACGCTCCTGGTCCTCCACACCGGCCGGGTCGAGGAGTGCCGCGCCTTCTACACCGGGCTCGGTCTGCGCTTCGTCCGCGAGCGCCACGGCTCCGGGCCCGAACACCACGCGGCCGAACTGGACGGCGGCGCGGTCGTCGAGATCTACCCGGCCACCGCCGAGCGCTCCACGGGCGCGGCGCGCCTCGGGTTCACCGTGCGAGGGGACCGCGCCGTCCCGCCCCTGGAGCCGGGGCGCCGCGTGCTCACCGACCCCGACGGGCGCAAGGTCGACCTGAGGGTGGTGTGAGCGACGGCATCCGTGTGCGTGGCGTCGGGTACCAGCCGGTCGGTATGCTGTTCCGGCCGGTATTTCCGGGACTGACGGGGCACGAGGCGGGGGCAGCACATGGCGCGAGGACAGCGGACGGCCGAGGCCGACACACCGACCGGATCGGTACCCGAGCGCCTCCTTGGGGCGGCGACGCGCCTGTTCGCCTCCAACGGTTACGAGGGCACCTCCGTGCAGGAGGTCGTGGCCGCTGCGGGCGTCACCAAGGGCGCCATGTACCACTACTTCGGCTCCAAGGACGACCTGCTCTACGAGGTCTACGCCCGCGTGCTGCGCATGCAGACCGAGCACCTGGTGCGGATCGCCTCGCGGGACGAGCCGGTGGCCGACCGCGTGCACGCCGCCGCGGCCGACGTCATCGTCACCAGCGTCGCCAACCTCGACGACACCGTCATCTTCTTCCGCTCCATGCACCAGCTGAGCGAGGACAAGCGGCGCGCCGTGCGCGCCGAGCGCCGCCGCTACCACGAGATCTTCCGGGACATGGTCGCCCAGGGGCAGGACGAGGGGGTCTTTCGCACCGACGTCTCCGCCGACCTGGTGGTGAACTACTTCTTCGGCTCGGTGCACCACCTGAGCACCTGGTACCACCCGGGCGGCGCGCTCAGCGGCGAGGACGTGGGGCGCCACTTCGCCGACCTGCTCGTGGCGGGGCTGCGCCCCGGGGCCTGAGCGCGGGGGACCCGACGGCGAGGGGGCCGGACGCGACGCGTCCGGCCCCCTCGTGCGCTCCCCGGGGTGCGCACGCGCCGCTAGCGGTACTTGCGCAGCTCCGCGCGGCCCAGCGAGCGCAGGTGCACCTCGTCGGGCCCGTCGGCCAGCCGCAGCGACCGCACCCCCGCCAGCCATCCGGCCAGGGGCAGGTCCTGGCTGACCCCGGCCGCGCCGTGCGCCTGGATCGCCTTGTCCAGGATCCACTCCACCGTGCGCGGGGTGGCGATCTTGATCGCCTGGATCTCGGTGTGCGCGCCCCTGTTGCCCACGGTGTCCATCAGGTACGCGGTCTTGAGCACCAGCAGCCGCAGCTGCTCGATGGCCACGCGCGCCTCGGCGATCCACTCGCGGACCACGCCCTGTTCGGCCAGCGGCCTCCCGAAGGCCACGCGGTCCAGCACCCGGCGGCAGGTGAGCTCCAGGGCGCGCTCGGCCATGCCGATGCCGCGCATGCAGTGGTGGATGCGGCCCGGCCCCAGCCGGGCCTGGGCGATGGCGAACCCCTCGCCCTCGCCGCCGACCAGGTTCGAGGCGGGCACCCGCACGTCCTCGAACACGACCTCGGCGTGGCCGCCGTGGTCGCTGTCGTCGTAGCCGTACACCGTCATGCCCCGCCTGACCGTCAGCCCGGGGGTGTCGCGCGGCACCAGCACCATGCTCTGCTGCCTGTGCCGCTCGGCTTCGGGGTCGGTCTTGCCCATCACGATGAACACGGCGCACTCGGGGTTGAGGGCCCCGGTGATGTACCACTTGCGTCCGTTGACCACGTACTCGTCGCCGTCGCGGACGATGCTGGTGGTGATGTTGGTGGCGTCGGAGGAGGCCACCGCGGGCTCGGTCATCGCGAACGCCGACCGGATCCGGGCGTCGAGCAGGGGCTCCAACCAGCGCTCGCGCTGCTCGGGGGTGCCGAACATCGTCAGCACCTCCATGTTCCCGGTGTCGGGCGCGGCGCAGTTGAGCGCGATCGGCGCCAGGCGCGGACTGCGCCCGGTGATCTCCGCCAGCGGCGCGTACCGCAGGTTGGGCAGGCCGCCGTGTTCGGGGTGGCCCGCCAGGAACAGGTTCCACAGCCCGCGCTCGCGCGCCTCGGCCTGGAGCTCGCGCACCACCGGCGCGGTGGACCAGCGGTCCTCGCGCACGGCCAGCTGCTCCTCCAGCACCGCCTCGGCCGGGTAGACGCGCTCGTCCATGAAGGCGAGCAGCCGTTCGCGCAGTTCCTCGGTCTCGCTGTCGTGGGCGAAGTCCATATTCAGTCCTCCTCGAGCATGGTGTGGGCGCGCTCCACCAGGGGCGCGACCACCTCGCCGATCCGGTCGAAGCCCGCTCCGACGGTCAGTCCCCGGCTGTGGCGGAAGTGGATGCCCTCGGCGATCACCGCGAGCTTGAAGCAGCCCAGGGCCACGTACCAGCCCAGCCGGGACACGTCGCGGCCGGTCGCGGCGGCGTACATGCCCACCAGCTCCTCGGGGGAGGGGTAGCCCTCGGCGGAGGTGGCGGGCACGGCGCCCACGCCCACGGGCTGCGCCTGGTAGACGAGCATCAGGCCCAGGTCCACGAGCGGGTCGCCGAGCGTGGCCATCTCCCAGTCCAGGACCGCGTTGATGCGACCTCCGGAGGTGACCAGCACGTTGTCCAGGCGGTAGTCGCCGTGCACGATCGCGGGCGCCGACTGCTCGGGCAGCGTCGCGGCGAGCCTCTCGTGCAGCTCGTCGATGCCGGGGATGTCCCGGCTGCGGGAGGCCTCCAGCTGCTTGCCCCAGCGGCGCACCTGGCGTTCCAGGAACCCCCGCGGGCGGCCGAAGTCGCCCAGCCCGACCTCCTCGGGCTCCACCGCGTGCAGCTCGCCCAGGGTGGCGATCAGCGCCTCGGCCAGGCCGCGGACGCCCTCGGCGCCCAGCGGGGCGATCTCGTCGCGGGTGCGGAAGGGGGTGCCCGCCACGTGTTCCATGACGTAGAACGGCGCGCCCAGCACCTCGGCGTCCTCGCACAGGACGTGTGTGCGGGGGACGGGCACGGCGGTGTCGCGCAGCGCGCTCATCACCCGGTACTCGCGGGGCATGTCGTGCGCGGTGGCCAGCACGTGGCCCAGCGGGGGGCGGCGCACCACCCAGCTGCCCGCGCCGTCGGTGACCACGTAGGTCAGGTTGGACTTGCCGCCCGCGACCACCCGGCCCTCCAGGGGGCCCGAGACCAGGCCGGGCACGGCCGCGTCCAGGTAGGCGCGCAGGCCGACCAGGTCCAGGCCCGGGAGCGCGTCCGTGTGTTCGCCGCTCACGCCCGCTCCTCGAAGACCCTGGCCTGGAGGCGGCGCATCCCCGCGAGCCAGCGGTCGGTGTCGTCGGCCCGGGCCGCGTAGTGGTCGGCGACCTGGGGGTGCGGCAGGATCAGGAAGCGCCCGTCGGCCAGGCCGACCATCACCGCGTCGGCGACCTCCTCGGGGGTGATCGCCTCCGGGGACAGGATGGCCCTGCCGGTGTCGCCGCTGCTCTCCAGCAGGTTGGTGCGCACGCCCATCGGACACACGCACTGCACGGTGATCCCGCGGTCGCCGTAGGTGGCCGACATCCACTCGCCGAAGGCCAGAGCGGCGTGCTTGGTCACCGAGTACGGCGCGCTGCCCAGCATCGTGAGCAGGCCCGCGGCCGACACCGTGGTCAGGAAACGGCCCCGTCCGCGCTCCAGCCAGCCGGGCACCAGCTCGCGGGCGGCGCGCACGTGGGCCATCACGTTGACCTGCCAGGCCAGGTCCCAGTCGGACTCCGGGGCCTCGGGGCCGCCGCCCACGCCCACGCCCGCGTTGGCCACGTACAGGTCGATGCCGCCCAGGTGCGCCCCGGCCTCGGCCACGAGCGCGGTGACGCCCGCCTCGCCGGCGGCGTCTCCGGGAACGGCCACCCCGCCGATCTCGGCGGCCACGGCCTCGGCCGCGCCCGCGTCCAGGTCGTTGACCACCACGCGCGCCCCGGCTCCGGCGAGCCTGCGCGCGATCGCGGCGCCGATGCCGTTGCCCGCGCCGGTGACCACGGCCCCGGTGTCGGTCAGGTCCATGTCACACACCTCCGGTGAGGGTGAGGCCGCCGTCCAGGACGAGGGTGCGGCCGGTGATCCAGGAGGCGTCGTCGGAGAGCAGGAAGGCCACCGCGCCCGCCACGTCCTCGGGCTCGCCCAGGCGCCCCAGGGGGTACTGGGCGGCGACCTCCTCCTCGCGCCCCTCGTAGAGGGCGGCGGCGAACCGGGTCTTGACCACGGCCGGGGCGACGCCGTTCACGCGGACCCCCGGGCCCAGTTCGACGGCCAGCTCCTCGGTGACGTGGATGAGCGTCGCCTTGGTGGCGCCGTAGAAGCCGATGCCGGGGGCGGGCCTGGTCCCGGCCACGGAGGAGACGTTGACGACGGCGCCGCCGTGCTCGGCCATCCAGGCGTGGTAGGCCTTCTGCGTCCACGAGATCGCGGACAGCACGTTGACCTCGAAGATCTTGCGGGCCGCGTCCAGGTTCAGGTCGATCATCCGCCCGTAGACCGGGTTGATGCCGGTGTTGTTGACGAACATGTCGATGCTGCCGAAGGCCTCCAGGGTGGCGGCCACGGCCGCGTCCTGGTGCTCGGGATCGTCGGCCCGGCCGGGGACGCCGATGGCGTGCTCGGGTCCGCCCAGGGCCTTGACGGCCTCCTCCAGGGGCTCGGGCCTGCGCGCCGTGACGCACACGCGCGCGCCCTCGTCGACGAGCCGCTGGGCGACGGCCAGGCCGATGCCCCGGCTCGCGCCGGTGACGATGGCGGTCCGCCCGCCGAACCGGGATGTCATTCCGCTCTCCTTAGACCGACTGGTCGGTATGTCAGGGCGACTCTATGTCGGGGGAGGTGCGTGCCGCAAGGGGCGAAAGGGACGCCGAGGCGGGACAATGGCGGCGCGGGCCGACGACGTCCCCCCGCGGACCGGAGAGTGAGGGCTTCCATGACGACCGACGTGGTCGATGTACGGGACAGGAAACGCTACGAGATCAGGGTCGACGGGGAGGTGGCCGGGTTCGCCGAGTACATCCTCACCGACGACATGGTGACCTTCACCCACACCGAGATCGACCCCGCCCACGAGGGGCGGGGCCTGGGCGGAACCCTGGTCAGGGGGGCCCTGGACGACGTACGTCCGCGGGGCCTGGCGGTGCTGCCCCTGTGCCCCTTCGTCAAGGGGTGGATCCAGCGCCACCCCGACTACACCGACCTGGTCTACCGCAGCGCCGCCGAGTAGGGCCGGCCGCGCGGAGGGCTCCCCCCCGGGCTCCCCGTGGCGGTGTCCGTCCGGCGCGGCGGACCGGCGCGGCGCTCACCGGGTTCGCGCCGGTCCGCCTCCGGGCCGTTGAAATCCGACACGTCGGACATTTGGTGATCTACGCGGTAAAGGTGGCGCTTTCTCAGGCGGTGGTGTCGAGGGTGAGTTTGCCGACGGTTCCCCGGGAGCGCAGCGCCTCGTGTGCCCGCGCGGCCTCGCCCAGGGGGTAGGAGCCGCCCAGGACGGGCCTCAGGTGCCCCTCCGCCACCAGTGTGAACAGCTCGGCCATCGCCCGGCTCATCACGTCGCCCGGCAGCGTCCACACGTGCGGCAGCCACATGCCGCTCACGCTGGTGGAGAAGCGCATGAGGTTGGCGGGCTGCACCGGGCTGGGCAGCTCGCGCGAGGCCATTCCGTAGAAGGCCAGGCGTCCGAACGGCGCCAGTGCCCGCACGCTCTGGTCGGTGACCCGGCCGCCCACCATGTCCAGGACGGCGTCCACGCGCTGGCCGCCGTTGGCCTCGATCAGCGCCTCGGTCATGTCGGGGGCCGCCGAGTCCACGACGGCGTCCGCGCCCAGCTCCACGGCCAGCGCGCGCTTGTCCTCGCTGCTGGCCACGGCGACGACCCGCCCGGCGCCGAACCGCTTGGCCAGCTGGACGGCGAGCGTGCCCACGCCGCCCGCCGCCGCGTGCACCACGACCGTCTCGCCCGGGTCCATCCGCACGGACCTGCGCAGCAGCACCCAGGCGGTGGCGCCCTGCACGATCAGGGCGAGCGCGTCCTCGTCCGAGACCCCGTCGGGGACGTCGAAGGCCGTGCCGGTGGCGGCGGTGGCCTTCTCGGCGTAGCCGCCGCTGGTGGTCAGGGCGACCACGCGGCGGCCGTCGGCGGTGCGTCCGGCGATCTCCATGCCCGGGACCAGCGGAAGCGTGGCGGAGGCCAGATAGCTGTTCTCGGCCTGGTGGGTGTCGGCGAAGTTGACCCCGGCGCGGGTGACGTCGACGAGGACCTCGCCGGGGCCCGCCTCGGGGTCGGGCAGTTCGGTGAGGCGCAGGACCTCGGGTCCGCCGAACTCGGTGATCTGGATGGCGCGCATGGGCGTCCCCTCCTTCGTCTGTTCATACCGACCAGGTGGTATGTTACCGGTCGGTCGGGTTCGGGCGCCCGCCGCGTCCCGGCCGTTCGGACGGGTGTCGCGGGCGGGGGCGTCGCCGCGGTGGCGCCCCCGGGTCTTGCGCCGGTCTGCCTAACGTTGTTAGGTGTGGGGTGCCGCGCACCGATGGGGAGGACGCACGTGGACGCCGAGTACACAGTGACGACAGCAGCCGGACGGGTCCGGGGCACCGCCTCGCCGCGCTCCGAGAGCGGCGGGGTCGCCGTCTACCGGGGCGTGCCCTACGCCGCCGCCCCCTTCCGAGAAGATCGCTTCGCCGCCCCCGCGCCCGCCGCCCCCTGGGACGGCGTCCGCGACTGCACCTCCTTCGGCCCTCCGCCCCCGCAGGGGAACCAGCTCCTGGGCGCGGCGCCCTGGACCCCGGGGACGTCCCTGGACTGCCTGTCGCTCAACGTGTGGACCGCCGCCCGCGAGGGCGACCGCGCCCCCGTGCTGGTGTGGATCCACGGGGGTGCCTACATCGTCGGAGCGGCCTCCGAGATCACCTACGACGGCACCCGGCTCGCCGAGAGCGGCCTGGTCGTGGTGGGGATCAACTACCGCCTGGGCTTCGAGGGCTTCGGTCACGTGCCCGGCCGCCCCGACAACCGCGGTCTGCTCGACCAGGCCGCCGCCCTGCGGTGGGTGCGGGAGAACGTCTCCGCGTTCGGGGGAGACCCCGACAACGTGACGGTGGCGGGGGAGTCCGCCGGGGCCGGTTCGGTCGCGTGCCTGATGGCCTCGCCGCGGGTCCGGGGCCTCTTCCGGCGCGCGATCGCGCACAGCGTGCCGGGGGACATGCTCACCCCGGACACCGCGCGGCTGGTCTCCGAGCGGATCGCCGCGGCCGCGGGCGTGCCGCTGGAGGCGGAGGCCCTGGCCGCGCTGGCACCGGAGAAGCTCCTGGAGGCCACCGACGCGGTGCTCGACTCCGCCCCCTCCGGCGGCTCGGGGGGCGTGCGCACCAAGCCCTTCACCTGCTTCGCTCCCGTGGTCGGCGGGCCCGACCTGCCCGAGGCCCCGCTGGAGGCGGTCGCGCGCGGTGCCGCCTCGGGGGTGGACCTGCTGGTCGGCCACAACGCCCACGAGTACCGGCTGTTCACCGAGCTGGGGCAGAGCGTGGAGATCGACGACGAGTCCGCCCTGGCGGTGACCGCCTCCCGCCTGGGGCTGGGGGAGGACGCGGTGGCCGCCTACCGGTCGGTGCATCCCGGGGCCACGCTGCGCGAGCTGTTCGCCGCGATCCAGGGCGACGCGCTGTTCTGCGAGTACACGGTGCGCTTCGCCGAGGCGCACGCCGCGGCCGGGGGCCGCGCCCACTTCTTCCGGCTGGCCGCGGAGAGCCCGGCCATGGAGGGGCGCCTGGGGGCCTGCCACGCCTTCGACCTGCCGTTCGCGTTCGGCAACCTGGACACCGACTTCGGGCGGTTCCTGCTCGACGGCGAGCCCAGCGAGGCCCACCGGGCGCTGTCGGGGCGGATGGTCGCGGCCTGGCGCGACTTCGCCGCCACGGGGGACCCGGGCTGGCCCGCGGTGACGGCCGGGGCCACCGCGGTCAAGGTATGGGACGCCGACGACCTGCTGCACGCCAGTGACTCCTCGCCGGTGCGCGCGCTGTGGGCCGGGGTGGCCCTGGCTCCCCGGTAGGCGGGCTCCCCGCGCGGCGGCCGGTGCGCCGTCCCGCTTCGACCCGCGGCCGGTAAAGGTTGGGAAAACGCCTCGCGGTCCGGTCGGGACGGGTGGGGGAGAGGGGCATCCTCACAGGTAGGAGTGGGTGGCGCCGGTGGCCGGGGCGCACCGGGTCTGCGGTGCGGGGGCGTGGCCGCCGGCTGGCACCACCCCGCCGGAGGTGCCCGATGACCACGAACGTCTTCGTCCTGGGGCTCGACGACCAGAACCGGGAGGTCCTGCGCTCGCTGCCCGCCGAACGCGGCTACCGCTTCCTCCAACTGCTCGACCTCGACGAGATCGGCCAGGACCGGCCGGTGGACCTGCCCGCGGTCCTGGCCCTGGCCGCAGGGAGGCTCGACTCCTTCGGGGAGGGGGTCGACGCGGTCATCGGGTTCTGGGACTTCCCGGTCAGCTCGCTGGTGCCGCTGCTGTGCCGGGACCGGGGGCTGTCGTGCGCGCCCCTGGAAGCCGTCGTCCGGTGCGAGCACAAGTACTGGAGCCGTCTGGAGCAGCGCGCCGTCATCCCCGAGGCCGTTCCCCGGTTCGCCGAGGTCGGCCTCGACACCACGGCCAAACCGGAGGGGCTGTCCTACCCGCTGTGGGTCAAGCCGGTGAAGTCGTGCTCCTCCGAACTGGCCTTCCGCGCCGCCGACGACGCCGAGTTCCGTGCGGCGATGGACCGGATCAGGGCGGGCGCCGGACGCTTCGGCACGTCCTTCCAGTGGGTGATGGACCTGCTGCGGCTGCCCCCGGAGGTGGCCGGGTGCGGGGGCACGGCCGCGCTGGCCGAGGAGGAGGCCACGGGCGACCAGCTCACCGTCGAGGGCTACGTCCGTCGGGGCGTTCCCCACGTCTACGGGATCGTCGACTCCCACCGCTATCCGGGCACGTCCAGTTTCCTGCGCTACGAGTACCCGTCCAGGGTGCCCGAAGAGGTCGGCGCGCGCCTGACCGAGCTGTCCGAACGGGTGATCTCCCGGATCGGCCTGGACGACGTCACCTTCAACATCGAGTACTTCCACGATCCGCGCAGCGGCGACGTCCGGCTCCTGGAGATCAACCCGCGCCACTCCCAGTCGCACGCCAGGCTGTTCGAACTGGTGCGCGGGGTGTCCAACCACGAGATCTGCCTGAGGGTCGCGCTGGGGGAGGAGCCCGAGCTGGAGCGCGGCGGGCGGTACGCGGTGGCCGCCAAGTGGTTCCTGCGCCGCTTCCGCGACGGCTTCGTCGCGGCGGTGCCCACCGCCGAGGACGTCGCGCGTGCGGAGAAGACGGCGCCGGGTACGAAGGTGGAGATCGTCGCGCGCCAGGGCCAGCGGCTCTCCGACCTGCCCCTCCAGGACAGCTACAGCTTCGAGCTGGCCCAGGTGTTCGTGGGCGGCGGGGACAGCGAGGAGTGCGAGCGCAGGTACCGGGCCTGCGTGGCGGAACTGCCCTTCACGGTCCATGACACCGACGACGTCCGACAGGAGGGGGTCCGGTGATGAGGACCGTCAGCGACCTGCCCCACGAGGTCCGCGAGGACGAGTACGTCCTGATCCCGATCAGCGACGGGGTCCGGCTGGCCGCGCGGATCTGGCGTCCGGTGGGGAGCGAGGAGGCCCCGGTGCCGGCGGTCCTGGAGTTCATCCCGTACCGCAGGCGCGACCTGACCGCGCAGCGCGACTCGGTGCACCACCCCTACATGGCCGGGCACGGGTACGCGTGCGCCCGCGTGGACCTGCGCGGCAGCGGCGACTCCGAGGGGGTGCTCACCGACGAGTACCTCGAACGCGAGCTCCTGGACGCGGAGGAGGTGCTGGCCTGGCTCGCCGAGCAGCCCTGGTGCGACGGCCGCACCGGGATGATGGGTATCTCCTGGGGCGGGTTCAACGCCCTCCAGGTCGCCGCGCGGCGGCCGGAGAGCCTGCGGGCGATCGTGACCGCCTGCTCCACCGACGACCGCTACTCCGACGACGTGCACTACATGGGCGGGTGCCTGCTGGGGGACAACCTGTCGTGGGCCTCCACGATGTTCGCCTACAACTCCTGCCCGCCCGATCCGGAGCTGGTCGGTGAGCGCTGGCGCGACATGTGGCACGAGCGGCTGGAGCACAGCGGCCTGTGGCTCGACACCTGGCTGCGCCACCAGCACCGGGACGCGTACTGGAGGCACGGTTCGGTGGCCGAGGACCTGGACGCGATCCGGGTGCCCGTCATGGCCGTCAGCGGGTGGGCCGACGGTTACTCCAACTCGGTCTTCCGGCTGCTGGAGGGGTTGAGCGTCCCCCGTCTGGGCCTGCTGGGCCCCTGGTCGCACAAGTACCCGCACCTGGGCCAGCCCGGCCCCGCCATCGGCTTCCTCCAGGAGGTGGTGCGCTGGTGGGACCGCTGGCTCAAGGGCGTGGACAACGACGTGATGGACGCGCCCGTCCTGCGGGCCTGGATGCAGGAGAGCGTGGCGCCCTCCACCTCCTACGAGGCCCGGCCGGGGCGCTGGGTCGGTGAGCGGGAGTGGCCCTCGCCGGAGGTCGCGCTGGTACCGCGCGACCTGGGCGCGGGCCGGGTGCTCGCGGAGGGGGAGCCCTCGGGGCGGGAGGACGTGCTGACCCTGTCCTCCCCGCTGTCCACCGGACAGCACGCGGGCAAGTGGTGTTCGTACAACGCCCCCCCGGACCTGCCCTACGACCAGCGCGAGGACGACGGCGGGTCCATCGTCTTCGACAGCGTGCCGCTTCCCCGGCGCTTGGAGATCCTCGGCTCCGCGGTGGTCGAACTCGAACTGGCGGTGGACCGGCCCGACGCGATGGTCGCGGTGCGGTTGTGCGACGTCGCGCCCCAGGGGCAGGCCACGCGGGTGACCTACGGGCTGCTCAACCTCACCCACGCCGACGGCCACGAGAGGCCGCGCAAGCTCGTGCCCGGGCGCCGGTACCGCGTGTCGGTCCCCCTCAACGGTGTGGCCCAGGCATTCCCGGCCGGGCACCGGGTGCGGGTCTCGGTCTCCACCTCCTACTGGCCGCTGGTGTGGCCCTCGCCCGAGCCGGTGACCCTCTCGGTGTTCCAGGGGGAGCACACCCGTGTGCTGCTTCCGGTGCGTCCGGTCGAGGGCGGTGGTGACGGGCGGGGTGTGGCCGCTTTCGGGGAGCCCGAGGGCACCGCCCCGATCGCGACGAGCCGGATCGCTCCGGGCGAGGAGCGGTGGGACCTGACCCAGGACCTGGTGCGCTACGGGGCCGCGCTGGAGGTGGTCAAGGACCTGGGGACGGTGCGCTTCGACGACATCGGCCTGGAGGTGACCCGTCGGGCGGAGGAGCGCTACAGCAGGGTCGGCGACGACCACGACTCGGTCCGTGGCGAGGCGGTGTGGACGATGGGCTTCGCCCGCGGCGACTGGTCCGTGCGGACCAGGACCCACACGGTGCTCACGTCCACGGCGACCGACTTCCACCTGCACGCGACGTTGGACGCCTACGAGGGCACGCGGCGCGTGGCCACCAAGATCTACACCTCGGTGATCCCGCGGGACCACGTCTGACCCGGGCGGGGACCGGTCGGGTGCGACCGGTCCCCGCCACCGCGGGTACGGGGAGGAGCTGACTCCCGCGCGCCCGAGGGGCCGAGGGGCCGCGGGGTGTCGGGCGGGCTGGCACCCGGCAAGGCGCTGCGATGCGGGGCGTCCTCGCCTCGGGGGCTGACGCCCGAGGGAGGGAGAAGCGGCAGGGCCCGGACGCCCGCCGGGCCGGGGTGCTCGTGACGCCCGTGCCGCCGGGACGCGTCGGCCCCCGCTCCCCGCCCCGCCGCCCGGAGCGCGGTACTCCCCTCCCCGCACCCGTCGGCGGCGAGGGGCGTTACTTGCCCAGGCCGGCGCGGCGCAGCGCCTCGGCCATCGCGCCCTGCGGGGCGGCGCCCCCGCTGTTGTCGCGGCCGCGTCCGCCGCCGTTGTTGCGACGGCCGCCGCCACCGCCGCCGTTGCCCCGGCGTCGGTCGTTGCCGCCGCGGTCGCCGCGCTCCTCGCGGCCGCCCCGGCCGCCGCGGGCGGGCGCCTCGTCGTCCAGGCGCATGGTCAGGGAGATGCGCTTGCGCGGGATGTCGACGTCCTGGACCTTGACCTTCACGATGTCGCCCGGCTTGACCACGTCGCGCGGGTCCTCCACGAACTTGTACGACAGCGCCGACACGTGCACCAGGCCGTCCTGGTGCACGCCCACGTCCACGAACGCGCCGAAGGCCGCCACGTTGGTGACCACGCCCTCCAGGAGCATGCCCGGGGTCAGGTCCTGGAGCTTCTCCACGCCCTCCTTGAAGGTGGCGGTGGTGAAGGCCGGGCGCGGGTCCCGGCCGGGCTTGTCCAGCTCGGCGAGGATGTCGGTGACCGTGGGCAGACCGAAGGTGTCGTCCACGAACTCCTCGGGGCGCACCCGCGACAGCAGGTCCTTGTTGCCGATGAGCGAGGGCAGGTCGGTCCCCACCCGGTCCAGGATGCGCCGTACCACCGGGTAGGCCTCGGGGTGCACCGCCGAGGCGTCCAGCGGGTCGTCGCCGCCGGGCACGCGCAGGAAGCCCGCGCACTGCTCGAAGGCCTTGGGGCCCAGGCGCGGCACCGAGCGCAGCGCCTCGCGGGTGCGGAAGGGGCCGTTGGCGTCGCGGTGCGCGACGATGTTGCGCGCCAGGGTGGAGGTCACGCCCGACACCCGGGTCAGCAGCGGCACCGACGCGGTGTTGACGTCCACGCCCACGCCGTTCACACAGTCCTCGACCACCGCGTCCAGGGAGCGCGACAGCTTGGTCTCGGCCAGGTCGTGCTGGTACTGGCCGACCCCGATCGACTTGGGGTCGATCTTGACCAGCTCGGCCAGCGGGTCCTGGAGGCGGCGGGCGATGGAGGCGGCGCCGCGCAGCGACACGTCCAGGTCCGGCAGCTCCTCGGAGGCGTAGGCCGAGGCCGAGTACACCGACGCGCCCGCCTCCGACACCATCACCTTGGTGAGGTTGAGTTCGGGGTGGCGCTTGATCAGGTCGGCGGCGAGCTTGTCGGTCTCGCGGGAGGCGGTGCCGTTGCCGATCGCGACCAGTTCCACGCCGTGGGCGGCGCACAGCCCGGCCAGGCTGTGGATGGCGCCGTCCCAGTCGCGGCGGGGCGCGTGCGGGAAGACCGTGTCGGTGGCCACGACCTTGCCGGTGGCGTCGGTGACCGCGACCTTGACCCCGGTGCGCAGGCCCGGGTCCAGGCCCAGGGTGGCGCGGCTTCCGGCGGGGGCCGCCAGCAGCAGGTCGCGCAGGTTGGCGGCGAACACGTTCACGCCGTCGTCCTCGGCCTGCTGCCACAGCCGCATGCGCACGTCGATGTCCAGCCGCACCAGGATGCGGGTGCGCCAGCCCCAGCGCACGGTGTCCTGGAGCCAGCGGTCGGCGGGGCGGCCGCGGTCCACGATCCCGAAGTGGTGGGCGATGGCGTTCTCGTAGGTGCTGCGGGGCGTGGTGCCGTCGGCGTTCTCGGCCGGGGCGTCCTCCGGCTCCAGGGTGAGGGTGAGGATCTCCTCCTTCTCACCCCGGTACATGGCCAGCACGCGGTGGGAGGGCAGTTGGGTGAGCGGTTCGGAGAACGCGAAGTAGTCGGCGAACTTGGCGCCCGCCTCCTCCTTGCCCTCGCGCACGGCCGAGCCCAACCGGCCCCTCTCCCACAGCCGCTCGCGCAGGACGCCGGTGAGGTCGGCGTCCTCGGCGAAGCGCTCCACCAGGATGGCGCGGGCCCCGTCCAGGGCGGCCTTGACGTCGGCCACCTCCTTGTCGGGGTCGACGTAGGCCGCGGCCGCCTCCTGGGGGTCCTGGGTGGGGTCGGCCAGCAGCCCCTCGGCCAGGGGTTCGAGCCCCGCCTCGCGGGCGATCTGGGCCTTGGTGCGCCGCTTGGGCTTGTAGGGGAGGTAGATGTCCTCCAGCCGCGCCTTGGAGTCGGCCGCGTGGATGCTGGCCTCCAGCGCCTCGTCCAGCTTGCCCTGGGAACGGATGGACTCCAGGATCGCGGTCCGGCGCTCGGCCAGCTCACGCAGGTAGCGCAGGCGCTCCTCCAGGGCGCGCAGCTGGGCGTCGTCCAGCGCTCCGGTGGCCTCCTTGCGGTAGCGGGCGATGAAGGGCACGGTCGATCCGCTGTCGAGCAGGTCGACGGCGGCGGTGACCTGGTGCGCGCCCACTCCGAGTTCCTCGGCGATGCGCTGGTCGATCGTGGGTGTCACAGGCGTCGTCACTGGTTAAACGTCCACTCTCTGGCTGTTCGGTGCGGGGACATTCTGGTGGCGGGGAGCGACATTGTCATCCCGTCGGCCCCGTGTCCCAGGTTCGCGCACTGTGGCGGTGGTCTCGCCCGGTTTCCCGTGCGGGGAGCGGCGGACGCGGCGCGGGGCCCTCGCCGGGGCGGTTTCGCAAAGAACGGGGCGGGGCGGCCCCCGTGCGCGGGGCCGGTCCGTGCGGTCGGAGGCGAGGGGCGGCGGTCGGAGGCGGTCGGGAGGGAGGAAACCCGGGGGTGGCGGCGCCCGGGCTCCCCGCTTCCAGGAAAGCGGAAGGGGCCGGTCCGCGCCAGCCCCCGTCACCGCCTGTGGACAACCGCGCCGCGCCACCGCCGACGGGCACGGGACGCTCCCGCGCCCGGTCAGCCGTCGGTCTCGTTGAGGTAGTCGGGGGCGTAGTACTCGTCGAGGGGGAGCGGACCCCGGTAGCCCTGGCACATGCACTGGCGGTAGGTGGAGCTGGCCTGCCCGGTCCAGCGGCCGGGGATGACCACCTGGGTCTGGCACCTCTTGTTCTGCTGGTCGTGGAAGACCAGGTGGTGGCCGCATCCGCAGAGGGGCTGGGGGCTTTGCGGTGCGCCCAGGACCCGGGCCTGCTCCTGTCTGCGCTGCTGGTCGAGCGCCGCCCGCGTCTGGCGTTTGGTCAGCAGGCGGCCGAACAGGAACCCGCCGAGAGCGATCGTGGCTCCGAAGACCATGGAGACCGGGTCCATCCGGCGACACCTCATTCCTTGAGCCGGAACCCGCCCCGGAGCCCGGGGCGTACGCCCTCCATTGTCGCCCATAACGGGCTTCCGGTGGCGGGGAGGTTCCTTTCCCGCGCTCCTGTCAACGGGTGACGGCGGTACGTCCGAAAGTAATGCAAAGAAACCTCTGCACGATTCTCTTTGCAAAGAAACCTTTGTCTTACGGTGGTGGCACCCCCGAACACAGGAGGACCCCCATGGCCACCGAACCCTCCGCCGCGCCGCCGCGCACCGAACGCCTCGGCGGGCTCTTCCACCGCTTCTGGGCGGCCGGAACCCTCACCAACCTCGGCGACGGCATGCTCGCCACCGCGCTGCCGCTCATCGCCGCCACCCTGACCCACGACCCGCTCGCCGTCTCCGGCCTGGTGGTGGCGCGCTTCCTGCCCTGGCTGCTCGTCGCGCCGTTCGCGGGCGTGCTGCTGGACCGGGTCGACCGCCTCCGCGCCATGACGGTCTCCAGCACGGTCGCCGCGATCGCCGTCACCGCCCTGGTCGTGCTGATCGCCACCGGCGGCGCCACCCTGTGGGCCCTGTACGCCACGATCTTCGTGGTGGTCTGCTGCGAGACGGTCACCGACCCCGTCACCCGGATCACCGTGGCGCGGATCGTGCCCGGCCGCCTGCTGGACCGCGCCAACAGCAGGCTGGAGGGCGGCCGCCTGGTCGCCCAGGACTGTGTGGCCACCCCCGTCGCCGGTGTGCTCTTCGCGGTCGCCGCCGCCCTGCCCGTGGCCGGGACGGCCCTGTCCTACGCCCTGTGCGCCGTGCTCGTGGTGACCGTCGCCCTCATGCTGCGGCGGGTTCCCGTCCCGGCCGGGTCCACCGGGGCCGCCGAGTCCAACGGGGGCGCGGAGAGCGGTGAGGGCGCGGGGTCCGGCCAGGGCGTCCTGCGCTCCCTGCGGGAGGGTTTCGCCTACGTCTTCGGCCGGCCGCTGACCCGGGGCCTGGCGTTCAACAACGCCGGGTCCATGATCGGTATCCAGATGGCCACCTCGGTGCTGGTCCTCTACGCCCAGGAGGTGTTGGGCGTTCCCGAGGCCCTGTACGGGCTCTTCATGGCGTCGATCGCGGTCGGTGGTGTTCTGGGCTCCGTGCTCGCCGCCCGGTTCGTCGCGGGCCTCGGCCGCAGGACGGTCATGATGGGCGGCTACCTGGGGATGGGTGCCTGCCTGTTGGCGGTGGGCCTGGTGCCCGACGCCTGGTCCGCCGCCCTCGCCTGGGGGCTGATGGGCCTGTTCCTGACGGTGACCAACGTGTCCGGCTCCCTGTTCTTCCAGGCCGTGGTCCCCTCCCACGTGCGCGGCCGGGCGGCCGCCGCCTTCCGCATGGCGGGCTGGGGGCTGTCCCCGGTCGGCGCGCTGCTGGGGGGTCTGCTGGGCCGGATCGACCTCGCCCTGCCCTTCCTGGTCGGCGGGCTGGTCATGGTGGTCACGCCCCTGGTCTTCCGCAGGTCCGTCGCCGAGTGCGCGCGGCTGTCCGACGAGGCCGCCGCGTCCGCCGCCGGCGACCGCTGACCCCGCCGCACCTCAGGAGGGCGACACGTGGGCCAGCAGCGCCAAGAAGGCTTTGCGGCGAACTGTTTGCGGAAGGGCTCCCCCAGTACGGTGAGGGCCATGACCGACGACGCCGACGTCCCCGCCGACTCCCATCAGCAGATGCGGGTCAGCGCACAGGCCCTGCGGGGCCTGGCCCACCCCCTGCGCGCCCGCCTGCTGGACGAGCTCAGGATCAACGGCCCGGCCACCGCCACCATCCTGGGCCGGCGCCTGGGGGAGAGCAGCGGCGCCACCAGCTACCACCTACGCCAACTCTCGCGCTACGGGTTCATCGACAACGAACCGGGACGCACGGGCGGACGCGAGCGCTGGTGGCGGATGAGGCCCGGCGGCTGGAGCATGTCCGGGCACGAGTTCCTGAGCAACCCCGAGACCAGGGTCGTCGCCCAGGCCGTCCTGGACCGCCTCTACCAGCAGAAGCGCAGGCGCTTCGCGGACTGGACCGCACTGGTCTCCGACAGTCCCGACCTGCCCGCGGTGCGCAGGTGGAAGGACGCCGCCACCGACTCCACCAGCCACGCCCGGATGACCCCGGGGGAGGCGGCCGAGTTCGCCGACGCGCTCAACGACTTCCTCGGCTCGTGGGGGAGGCGTTTCCAGGGACGGACCCCCGAGAGCCATCCCGACACCGACGTCGTCCAGGTGGACACCGCGCTCTTCCCGGTCCTGCCCGAGGCCGAGGGCAGGTCGGAGGGGAGCGCCGCCGAGCGGGACTGAGCCGCCCCGACGACCGTCCCTCAGGTCTCGCGCAGCCTCTTGAGCGTCGCCACGTCGGCGGCGTGCGGACCGGCCGGCCCCGGGGTCTCCAGGATCAGCGGCACACCGGCGCTCACCGGGTGGCGGAACAGCTCGCCGAACGGCTCCGCGCCGATGTGCCCGGCGCCGATGTTCTCGTGCCGGTCCCTGCAGCTGCCGCACGCTGCCTTGGAGTCGTTGCAGTGCACGACCTTCAACCGGTCGGCGCCGACCACCGCGCCGAAGCGGTCCAGGGTCGCGCGCATGCCCTCCACCGTGGAGATGTCGTGCCCGGCGGCGAACATGTGCGCGGTGTCCAGGCACACGCCCACGCGCGGGTGCCACTCCAGCACCTCCAGGTAGGCGGCCAGGTCGTCGATGGTCGCGCACAGCACCTGGCCCTGACCGGCCATCGGCTCCAGCAGCACGGGCGGGACGTCCCCGCCCAGCCTCTCCAGCAGCGGCATCAGCCGTTCGCGGGTGCGCGACAGGCCCGCCTCGCGCCCGCCGGAGACGGCCGAGCCGGTGTGCACGACCACTCCCAGCGCGTCGATCCGGGCCGAGCGGCGCAGCGCGTGCTCCAGGGAGCGCACCGACTTCTCGGCGGTCTCCTCGCTGGGGGTGCCCAGGTTGATCAGGTAGGGGGCGTGTACGAACACGGGCAGGTCGACGCGCTCGCGCATCCGCGCGTCCTGCGCGGGGTCGCCCCCGTTGGTCGCCCACCCGCGCGGGTTGGACACGAAGACCTGGACCGCCTCCGCGCCGATCTCCTCGGCGTAGGCCAGGCCCTTGTCGGCCATGCCGCCCGCGACCGGGACGTGTGCGCCGACCGGGGACGGGGGCCGCTGCTGCTCGCTCTTCTCCATAGCCCAACAAGCCTAGGGGCCGGTCGGAGCCGTCGGTCCGTGCCGGTGCTCACACCGCCCGGCCGGGGAGGCGGGGGCGGTCGCCGTCCGGCCCGGTCGCGGGCGGGGCGTACCGGGGCCGCCGGAAGCGGTGTGCGCTCCCGGCGGCGGGCCCTGCGCGGGTCGCGCCCCGGTCACCAGCCCCCGGGCGGGATCGGCCGGTTGGAGTGGAATACCCCGCGCGGGTCGTACGCGGCCTTGACCTGGGCGAGCCGCGCGCGGTCGTCCTCGTCGAAGACCTCGCGGACCTCGGCCTCCTCCATCGGCCCGAAGCCCAGCGTGGACGAGCGGCCCACCGCGTGCGGCCCGAACAGCGCCGCGGCCCGCTCGCGCAGGTCGCGCATCGCCCCGGTGTCCTCGGTCTCGGCGAAGGTCAGCACCGTTAGCGCGTAGGCGGCGTCCCGGTGCCCGACGGCGTTGGCGACCAGCGGCTCCCGGGCCAGCGCCCCGCCCAGGTGGCGCAGCCAGACCACGCAGAAGAACGGCGCCTCGCCCGTCATCCGGGTCAGCTCGGCCAGCGCCTTCCCGTCCAGCCGGTCCACCAGCACGCTGCGGCCGCGGAACCCCGCCTGGTCCTGGTGCTCGTCGAAGACCGCGCCCGACTCGTCGTAGGGCATCTCGCGCAGGGTGTCCGCCAGCACCGGGGCGGCCGAGCGCAGCGGCTCCACCACCTTCGCCCCCTCCTCCATCGGGCCCGACCAGGCCACCGACACCTGGGCCACCTGGCGGCCGCGCATCGGCTCGGGCACGCCCTCCATGTCCGGGTAGACCATCACGGAGGCCCCCGAGGTCATCTCCTCGGGCACCGACTCGGCCCACCGCCGCCAGGCCTCCAGCGCCCCCGGTTCGGCTCCGGCGTCCAGGAGCAGGCTTCCGCCGTAGATCCGCGGGACCGGGAACAGGTCGATCTCCATTCCGGTGACCACGCCGAACGCGCCCGCGCCTCCGCCGCGCACCGCCCAGAACAGGTCGGGGTCGTCGTCCCCGGTGACCTGCCGCAGACGGCCGTCTGCGGTGACCAGGTCCACGCGCCGCACGTGGTCGGCGGCGAACCCGTACCGGCGGGCCAGCAGCCCCACGCCGCCGCCGAGCGTGTAGGAGACCGCGCCCACGGCGGGGGAGCTGCCCGACAGGGGCGCCAATCCGTGTTCGGCGGCCGCGTCGACCACCGTCTGCCAGGCGGCCCCGGCCTCCACCCACGCCGTGCCGCGGTCGGGGTCCACCCGCACCCCGTCCATGCGGTGGGTGGCGAGGAGGACGCCGCCCGCCATACCCGCGCCGAGCCCGTGCCCGGTGAGCTGGGCCGACACCCGCAGCCCCCGTTCCGAGGCCCAGGCCACGGCGGCGCGCACGTCCTGGGCGCGGACCGGCTCCACCACGGCGTCGGGACGGTGCCGGTCCAGCAGCTGCATTCCCGTGCGGGCCTCCTCGTAGGCGTCGGTCCCGGGCGCGTGCACCGGTCCGCTCACCCGTCGGGTCAGGTCCCGCAGCGTGTCCGTGTCGCCCATCGTGCTCTTGATGCCCGTGTTCTCGTTGTTCTCGTTCATGTCGGCCACCGTAGGAACCCATGCGGTCACAACGTGACCGCGATCTCTGGCAGTCTGCGTTCATGGGCCGATCCGTACGCGGGGAGATGCCGCAGCGGCTGCTGCGGCTGCTGTCCCTGCTCCAGGTCCGGCGCGAGTGGAGCGGCGCGGAGCTCACCGAGCGGCTCGGCGTCAGCGCCCGCACCCTGCGCCGCGACGTCGAACGGCTGCGCGGGCTCGACTACCAGGTGGAGGGCACGCCCGGGGTTGCGGGCGGCTACCGCCTGGCCTCGGGCCGCGACCTGCCCCCGCTGCTGCTGGAGGACGAGGAGGCCGTCGCGATCGCCCTGGGCCTGGCCACCGCCACCGGGTTCCAGGACAGCGCGCTGCGCGCCCTGGCCAAACTCGAACGCGTCCTGCCCGCCCGCCTGCGCCCTCGGCTGGCCGCCGTGGGCGGCGCCACCAGCGCGGTGCCCCACCCCGACGTCCCCGGTGTGGACCCCGCCGTCCTGGGGGCGCTGGCCTCCTCCTGCCGCGACCTGGCCGTCACCGACTTCGACTACCGCGACCGGGAGGGCAACGCCCGCGGGCGCCGGGTCGAGCCGCACCACCTGGTCTCCCACGGCGGGCACTGGTACCTGATCGCGCACGACACCGACCGCGACGACTGGCGCACCTTCCGGGTGGACCGGGTCAGCGGACCGCGGCCCACCCACCGGCGGTTCGAGCCGAGGCCGCTGCCCGCGCCCGACCCGGCGGCCTTCCTCACCCGACTCTTCGCCGCGGGCGTCTACAGACACACCGCGCACCTGACCCTGGAGCTGTCCGCCGAGGACTTCCACAGCCGCTTCCACGGCCCCCTGCCCGGCCGGGTCGAACCGCTGGACGACCACCGCTGCCGCATCCGGATCAGCGCCGACTCCCTCGACCTGGTGTGCCAGTACACGGCGGCGGCCCTGGCCCTCGGCGCCCCCTTCACGCTGGAGGCCCCGCCCCGGGTCGTCGAGCGCCTGCGGGAGGTCGGCGCGCGCCTGGCCCCTCCCTGAACCGCGACCGCCGGTGGACCGCGACCGGCAGCGGGAGCGCTAGGGTCGGGGCCGTGAACACCGATTCCGCGCACCCGACCCTGTCCGACGTGACCGCCGCCTTCGAGCGGGTCTATCCGCCCGCGTGGGCCGCCTCCTGGGACGCGGTCGGGCTGGTGGCGGGCGACCCCGCGCAGCAGGTCGCGCGGGTGCTGTTCGCCGTCGACCCGGTCGACGCGGTCGTCGACGAGGCCCTGACCTGGGGCGCAGACCTGATCATCACCCATCACCCGCTGATGCTGCGCGGTGTCACCAGCGTGGCCGCCAACACCCCCAAGGGTCGGATCGTGCACCGGCTCATCCGGTCGGGGACCGCCCTGTACACCGCGCACACCAACGCCGACACCGCCTCGCCCGGCGTGTCCGACGCGCTGGCCCGCGCGGTCGGACTCACCGGGCCGCTGCGGCCCCTGGACCCCGACGCCACCGACCCCGAGGGCCGCCGCGGCATCGGCCGGATCGGCGCCCTGGACCGGCCGGTGCTCCTGCGCGAGTTCGCCGAGCAGGTCGCCCGCGGGCTGCCCGCCACCGCGGCCGGGATCCGCGTCGCGGGGGACCCGGACCGCCTCGTGAGCACCGTCGCGGTGTCCGGGGGAGCGGGGGACTCCCTGCTCGGTGCGGCCCGGGCCGCGGACGTGGACGTGTTCGTCACCTCCGACCTGCGCCACCACCCCGCCTCGGAGTTCGTGGAGGACCCCGGCGGCCCCGCCCTGGTCGACACCGCCCACTTCGCCAGCGAGTGGCCCTGGCTGGCCGACGGTGCGCGCCACCTGGTCGACGCACTCGGGCGCGCGGGCGGCCCGGATGGGGCTAACGTGGAGGTCCGCGTCTCGACGACGGTCACGGACGCCTGGTCACAGGCCGTCTCACACGTCTGAGAGAGACCACGGGCCCCGCGGGGTCGCCGACCAAACTGCACAGAGTAGAGCGCGGGCGGCGTACTCGCCCTCCCCAGCCATCACAGGAGACGTCACACGTGAAAGCCGAACCCGCCGCACAGGCCAGACTCCTCACCCTCCAGGACCTGGACACCGACCTCCAGCGCCTGGACCACCGGGCGCGCACCCTGCCCGAGGTCGCCGAGGCGGCCCGGCTCAAGGAGCGGGTCGACCAGATCGACAGCGAGCTGATCACCGCGCAGACCGGGGTCTCCGACGTCGAACGCCAGCAGCGCAAGGCCGAGAGCGACGTCGACCAGGTGCGCACGCGCGCCGACCGGGACGCCAAGCGCCTGGAGTCCGGGCAGATCACCAACGCCAAGGAACTCCAGAACCTCCAGTCGGAGATCACCTCGCTGGGCCGCCGCCAGGCCGAGCTGGAGGAGATCGTCCTGGAGGTGATGGAGCGCGCCGAGGAGCTCAACGCCACGGTGGCCCGCCTGACCGCCGAGCGCGAGCGCCTCGTGGCCGAGCACACCGAGGTCGTGGCCCGCCGCGACACCGCCGCCGCCGAGATCCAGTGGGACCGCACCCGGACCACCCAGGACCGCGAGCGCGTGGCCGGGGAGATCCCCGCCGACCTGCTCGCCCTCTACGACAAGATGCGCGCCCAGTACGGCGGTGTGGGCGCGGCGCCGCTGCGCTACGGCCGCTGCGGGGGCTGCAAGCTCGCGCTGAGCACCGTCGAGCTCAACGAGATCCGCGCCCAGGCCGCCGACGAGGTCGTGCGCTGCGAGGACTGCCGCCGCATCCTGGTCCGCACCGAGGAGTCGGGTCTGGGCGGCCGGACCGAGCAGTGAGCACCGGCTGGGGGGCACCGCCCGACACCGCGCCGACCCGGCTGGTCCTGCTGCGGCACGGGCAGACGCCGCTGTCGGTGGAGCGCCGTTTCGCGGGCCGGGGCGACATCCCGCTGACCGAGGACGGGCACGCGCAGGCCAGGGCGGCCGCGCGCCGCCTGGCCCCGCGGCCGTTCGACGCGGTGGTGTCCTCCCCGCTGCGCCGCACCAGGGACACCGCGGCCCACGCCGCCGAGGCGCTCGGGCTGCCGGTGGAGATCGACGAGGGGTTCGTCGAGACCGACTTCGGCGACTGGGAGGGGATGACGTTCGCCGAGGCGCGGGCGCAGGCCCCGGTCGCGGTGGACCGGTGGCTGGCCGACCCGGAGACGGCGCCGCCCGGCGGGGAGAGCTTCGCCGCGGCCTCCCGCAGGGTGGCCGCCGCCCGCCGGGCCCTGGTCGAGCGGCACCGGGGGCGCACCGTCCTGGTGGTCACCCACGTGACCCCCATCAAGGCGCTGGTGCAGCAGGCCCTGCTCGCCCCGCTGGAGGCGCTGTACCGGATGCACCTGGACACCGCGTGCCTGACCGAGGTGGACGTGTTCGCCGACGGGCCCATGGTGGTGCGCTCCCTCAACGACACCGCCCACCTGGAGTGAGGGGCCGAGGGGGAACGGGGCCGCGGCGGCGGGCGTAGAATGGGCGGCGAGGGGAGTCGGCCAGGCGGTCGCGGACCGCGCCTGGTGCGCGTGTTCGAGGAAAGTCCGGACTCCACAGGGCAGGGTGGTCGGCAACACCGACCCGGGGTGACCCGCGGGACAGTGCCACAGAAAGCAGACCGCCACCGCTCGCGGTGGTAAGGGTGAAACGGTGGTGTAAGAGACCACCAGCGGCCGGAGTGATCCGGTCGGCTCGGTAAACCCCACCCGGAGCAAGGTCAAAAAGGGAACCTGCGGGTTCCCGCGCGGATGTTCGAGGGCGGCCCGCCCGAGTCCGCGGGTAGACCGCACCGAGGCCGTCGGCAACGGCGGTCCCAGATGGATGGCCGCCCGGTTCCTCGGAACCGACAGAATCCGGCTTACCGGCCGACTCCCCCTCACACACCCTCCTGAACAGCGGCGCAGCGCGGGGGAGACGGCCGTGTTCCGGTTCTGTCCCGGACGGCGGATCGACCGGAGAGCGGGAGCAGGCCGATCGCTCCGCGTCCCGATTCCTCCCCGCCTGAGCCGGGCTGGCGCGGGCCCCGCCCGTGGTGTTCCGGCGGGCGCGGCCCCCGGGCGGCGGGTCGGAGGGCCGCTCCCGGTGCACGGGTACAGTCCTACAGCCCGCCGGTGATGGCCCGGCGCCCGCGCGCACCGATAGATTGGCCCCTGCGCTCCCTACCCCGGGCGAGCTCCGGAGCGCGTACGCCCGTGGGCCGACGTCCGGGGTCGGACCCAGCGGGCATCCGCGTTCACGGGAATGGGTGCATCTTGTTCGACTCCACCGCCTTCTGGGTGGCTCTCTTCGGTCTGCCTGTCGTGGCCATCGTGGTGATCGTCCTGCTCGCCTCCTATCAGGCCTCAGGCGTTCAGCAGGACGGACGCGACGACGCGCCCGACGAGGACTCCTCCACCAGCTGATCCCCGTGGTCCGCATCCGTCCTCGGGTGGGGCACGGGGTCGTTCACGTCCTGGACGCCCTGCACGGGGACGAACTCCCCCCTCTCGGCGTCCAGGAGGTGCACCCTCGCCGTCTCCAGGTCGTAGTACATCCCCGTCAGCGTCAGCTCGCCCGCCTCCACCCGTTCGCGGACCACCGGGTAGCTCGCGAGGTTGCCGATCTGCGCCTCCACGTTGGCCTGGGCCAGGCGGCGCAGCGCCTCAGCCGTGGGCAGGCCCGACAGGGCGCCCGACTCCTCGCCCACCCGCGCCAGGCTCTCCGAGCCGTGTGACAGCCAGCGGCGCATGTGCGACGCCTGTTCGTCCGTCTCCAGGTGGGCCTTCTCCAGCAGGGCCTGCATCGCCCCGCAGTGCGAGTGTCCGCACACCACGATCGAGGGCACCCGCAGCACGTTCACCGCGTACTCGATCGCCGCGCCCGTCGAACCGTTGTCGGGGGCCTCCCGCGGCGGCACCAGGTTGCCGAGGTTGCGCACGGTGAACAGGTCGCCGGGCCCGCTCGCGGTGATGAGGTTGGGCACCACGCGCGAGTCGGCGCAGGTGACGAACAGCGCGGTCGGGTTCTGGCCGTGCGACAGGCGGCTCATCACCGACCGCATCCGGTCGGTGGTGCTGGCGTGGTACTCGCGGGCGCCGGCCGTCAGCAGGCCCAGCGCGTTCACCCCGCGGTCGCCGTCACCGCGCATCTCCCAGGGGGCCCACCAGCGGGCCAGGCCGCCGGGCGCGGTCTTGGCGGCGGGCGCCGACCGGGTGGAACTGCGCGTGTACCACTTCTCGTGCACCTCGTCGATGTCGACGCTGCCGCCGGTGCGCTCGTGGTCCACCCGCCAGGCGTGGATGGCCTCGAAGGCGGCGTGGTCCATGAAGTCCACGTGCAGGTCCAGGTCGACCCGTGAGCCCGAGGGGACGGTGCGCAGCACGTGCGCGAGCCGGGGCACGCCCAGGAAGGTGAGCGAGCCGTGCACGGTGATGTGCACCCGGTCGTCGCGTTCCTCGGTGGTCACGGTCAGCTTGGTGAGCCTGCGCAGGGAGACGATCATGGCCAGCGCGAAGCCGATGAACACGCCCTCCAGGAGCCCCAGGAACACCACGCCGAACAGGGTCACCAGGTAGACGCTGGCCTCGTGGTGGCGGCGCAGGTCGCGCAGGTGGGCGATCGAGACCATCTGCACGCCGATGAACACCAGCAGCGCCGCGAGCGCGGGCATCGGGATCAGCTCGACCACGTGCGCGAACAGGGCGACGAACAGCAGGATCCACACGCCGTGCAGGATGGTCGAGAGCGGGCTGCGCGCCCCGGCGCGCACGTTGGTGGTGCTGCGCACGATCACACCGGCCACCGGCAGCCCGCCCAGGGCGCCGCTGATGGTGTTGGCCGCGCCCTGGCCGCACAGCTCGCGGTTGAGCATCACCCGGCGGCCGCTGTGCATGCGGTCCACGGCGATCGCGGCGAGCAGGGACTCGACGCTGGCGACCATGGCCACGGCGGCCACGCTCAGGGCGATGCCGTCCCACTGCCCGGCCTCGGGCAGCATCGGGCCGTTCCAGGCGTCGGCGAAGGAGCCGGGCAGGACGACGGTCTGCACCTGCCAGCCGCTCGTGGTGGAGATGAGGGTCGCGGTGGCCACGGCGACCAGCGCGGCGGGCACCACGGCGGGCCGCAGCCGCCCGAGGGAGGGCAGCTTGTTCCAGGTGAACATGATCGCGATGGTGATGACGCCGACCGCGACGGCCGGGGTGTGGTTGTTGGCGATCTGGTGGGGCAGGTCGGCGATGTTGGCCACCGCCGAGCTCTGCGGTTCCCCGCCCAGGACCACGTGCAGCTGGGCCAGGGCGATGGTCACGCCCACCCCGGCGAGCATGCCGTGCACCACGGCGGGGGAGACGGCCAGGGCGGCCCGGGCGATGCGGAAGGCGCCGAGGGCGAGCTGGACCAGCCCGGCCAGCAGGGTGATCAGGCAGGTCACCCGCCATCCGTAGGTCATGACCAGGTCGGCGACGATGATGGTCAGGCCGGCGGCGGGGCCGCTGACCTGGACCACGGACCCGCCGACGAGTCCGGCGACGATCCCGCCGACCACGGCGGCGATGATCCCGGCGATGAGGGGGGCGCCGGAGGCGACGGCGATCCCCAGGGACAGGGGGACGGCGACCAGGAAGACCACCAGTGAGGCGCCGACGTCGGCGGCGATCCCCCTGTGGCGGTCGAAACGTTGCCCGGGTGAGGCCGTGGGCGGCCTCTCGGGCGTGACTCCCTGGGCGTCGTTGCGCATGGTTACTCCATTCGGGTTGGACCAGGCAAGTGATGCGTGGGCGCACGGGGACTGCGGTGTTCGGATCGGGGGGCGTGCGTGGAGACGCGGGATGAGAGGACGTCCCTGAGGGTGTCCTTCGCGCTACCAACTGTAGCCAGTATCCGCCACGCAGTGTTACGGTCTGTTGCTCCTTTGGTAACCATTTTCCTGTCTTCACATGTCCTGGGGACAAATCAGGACAGAGAAAACCCCGAGGTGGTGGCTGCGCCCACCGCCTCGGGGTGTGAAGTGATGTACCTCTCGTGCGGCCCGGGGGGCCGGAAAAGGGTCGTTACCGCGTGTTGCGGACGTCCGGAAGATCAGATGAAGCGGCCGTCCTCGTACCCGCCCTCGTAGCGGTTGCGGCCGTGCGGGTCGCGGGGGTCGGACGGGTACGGTTCCGGCGCCTGCGGCCCGCCGGGGCGCCGCTCCTCGTCGCCGGACTGCCAGTCCGGCGCGGGCGGGAAGCCGCCGTAGCCGGGCTGCTGCGGCTGCTGGGGCTGTCCGCCGGACGGGTAGCCGCCCGGGACACCGGGATAGCCGCCGGCGCCCCCGGCCGGATAGCCGAACGGGGCCTGTTCGCCGTAGCCCGCCGGGGCGTCCCCGCGCACCTGGTCCACCGGATAGCCGCCCGTCGGGTAACCGCCCTGCGGGTACCCGGGAGCCTCACCCGGGAACGCGGACGGGTAGGCGGGCTGGCCGACCGGCCCCTGGTCGAACGGCGCCGGAGGCTCCGGGGCCCCGGTGACCGCGCTCCCGCCCGGGAAGGCCGCCGCGCCGGGGCCGCCGTGGACGCCCGGGGCCCCGAAGGCGCCGCCGTCCTCCTGCGGACCCCACAGCGGGGGGTTGGGGTCCGGCTGGGCCGGGCGGCTGTGGGCGCCGGTGTCGTAGGGGGAGCGGTGGTGGGTTCCGGTGTCGTAGTCGTTGCGGTTGAAGGAGTCGGTGTCGTAGGAGGGGCGGGTGTGGTTGCCGGTGTCGTACTCGGGTCGTCCGGTGCCGGGCATGCCGTAGTCGGCGTGGCTGTGGGCGCCCGTGTCGTAGGAGGACCGCTGGTGGGCCCCGGTGTCGTAGGACGAACGCTGGTGGGACCCCGTGTCGTAGGGGGAGCGGTGGTGGGTTCCGGTGTCGTAGTCGTTGCGGTTGAAGGAGTCGGTGTCGTAGGAGGGGCGGGTGTGGTTGCCGGTGTCGTACTCGGGTCGTCCGGTGCCGGGCATGCCGTAGTCGGCGTGGCTGTGGGCGCCCGTGTCGTAGGAGGACCGCTGGTGCGCTCCGGTGTCGTAGGACGAACGCTGGTGGGACCCCGTGTCGTAGGCCGAGCGCTGGTGGGTCCCCGTGGTGTGGGACGTCTCCGGCCGCGACCGGTAACCACCGCCCAGGGGGTCGGCGGGATCACCCGCGCCGCCCGGGGACGTCTGACCCGTACCCGCGCCGCCCTGACCGCCGCCGAAGCCGAGCTCGGAGCGCTGGTGCGCGCCGGTGTCCATGCTGGACCATATCGGCGAACTCGTGCCGGTGCCCGGGGCCGGACGCTGGAAGGCCGGGTCGAGCGGGTCGGCGGGGGACGCGCTGCGCGCACCGGCCGTTCCCGGGTAGTCCGAGCGGCTCATCGACCCGCTGTCGTAGGAGGAGCGGCCCTGGAACGGGTCACCCGCGGACGGGACGGAACCGGACCCGCCGAGCGGGTCGAGCCCGGAGGAGGTCCTCAGCGGGTCGTGCGTGCCGGATGAGGATCCCAGCGGGTCGTGCGTGCCGGACGAGGACCCCAGCGGATCGGTCGAGGAGGGCGAGTAGGAGGAACGGGGAGACCACGAACCGGTGCCCAGGGGGTCGTCTGAGGCCGAGGCGGCCGGTGCGGCGGGCTGGGAGGGCTGGGGGACGCCCTGCGGGGGCGTGGCCTCCCGCGCGGGGGGAAGCGCGGAACGCGGCGGAGCCCCCGGCGGCAGGGCGCGCTCGTCCTCGCCGACCGGTTCGGCCCCGCGCCGCCTGCGGCCCCGGCCCCGCGACGGCTCCTCCCCGTCCTCCTCCACCGGCTGGGGCCCGCTGCCCTGGCCCAGGCTGGCCAGCACGGCCAGGTCGGCGGAGGGGTCGCCGCTCCCGCGGCCTCCCGCGGCGGGCATGACCGTGGTGGCTCCGGGGGGTCCGGAGGCCTCCTCGTCCTCGTACTCCCCGTACCCGTCGTCGTAGTCGTCGTCCTCGTACTCGTGGGCGGTCACGGTGACGGCGGAGTCCCGGTCCCCGCGCCCGTCCCGCGCACCGGAGGGCCGCTGCGCCGGGCCGTCCTCGCCCAGGCTCGACCAGAAGTCGTTGTCGGACAGGGAGTCGTCATCGTCGTCCCAGTCCGCGTCGAGCTTGCGCCTGCCCCGGGGCCGCCGCTCCGCCTTGGCGCCGTCGCCCTGACGGGACCTGCGGCCGCGTCCGCGCGGCTCCGGTTCCCCGTCGTCCTCGTCCTCGTCCTCGTCGAGGTCGCGACCCCGGCTCCCGCCGCGTCCCCGGCCCCCGTCGCGGGCCCGCTCCCGGCCGCGTCCGCGACCGCGCGGCCGTTCCTCGTCGCGGTCGTCGCCCTCGGCGTCCTCGTGCTCGTACTCGTCGTCGTAGTCGTCCTCGCGGGAGCCGGAGCTCAGCGCGCGCATGCCCAGCAGCAGGAGCACGAGCACGGCGAGCACGACGATGACGGCGATGATGATGATGACGGTGACGGTCATGGTGTACGCACTACCTTGGGGAGGTCGGCCGCGCCCGGGTCGCACCGGTGACCGGCCGAGAGGAGGCCGGTCGAGGGGAGGCGGTGACCTCCGGGGACCGCGGTGATCCGGTGGGTTCGGCCTGCGCTCGCGGGGGGACGCAGGCGGTCCGGTGCGGTTTCGGGTCAGGGCGCCGCGCGGCGAGTGGACGAGTATCGGTCATCTGAAATGGGGCGGGGGGCACAGACCCACTGTATGCGTTGTCGTGCTCCGTGTGCAGAGGGCTACGGGAGCTTCCTCCAGGAATCACCGTGACCCCGGATCCGTCAGGTCGTCCGGGGCCGATCCGGAGGCAGCGCCCGCGGTGAACTATGTCACTCGCTGCGCGTGACCAGCGAACCGCGTGCGACGGCCTGGTCCGCGATCGCCTCCAGCGAGGCGCTCAGCGTCGCGCCCTCGGGCAGGTCCAGCGGGCCCCGGAGGGCGTACACGGTGAACCGGTACTCGTAGGCCTCGTCGGGCTCGGGGCAGGGCGGGTCGTAGGCGGACTCGCCGATGCTGTTCTGCCCCTGCTTGGCGTCGGCCGGAACGGTGTTCTGGCGCAGCTCGACGAGTTCGGGGTCCAGGTCGTAGACCACCCAGAACACCTGCGCCACCTGCGGATCGTCCACCACCAGGGCGATCGACCCGGCCTCGTCGGGAAGCCCCGACCAGCTCAGCGGCGGCGAGTACGCCTGCTGGGCCTCCGCGGGGTCCTCGGAGTCGCCCGTGTCGTCCCCGCCCTCCGCGGTGGTCTCGGCCGCGCCCTCGCAGGAGTAGGCCGCGGGGAGCGGCTCGCCCTCCTGCATCAGCGGGCTGGTGACGTTGATGTCGTCGGGCATGTCGCCGTTCTGCGCGGGCGAGAGGATCCCGCAGCCCGTGGTCAGGGCCACGACGGCCCCGGCCGCCACCGCGCCGGCGCGCGTACCGGGGGACGGGCGGGCCGCACTCGGCGCACCGGTGGTCCGGGGGAAGGGGAGGGCCGGGAACAATGGGACTCCTGCTTTTCGGGCCGTGGAGGCGAACATCTCGGTGACGCGGGTGCGGCGCTCGGAGGAGACCCGGCGCCGGACCGGCGGGGAACGGGCGGCTCCGCGGGCGGGCGCCGACGACACGTTCCCCAGCGAACCCTACTGCGGTCAGGCGGGCGTTCGGTCTCCCGTCCGCGCCCGTGCGCTCCCGCGCGGGACGCGGAGGCCCGCGACCCCGGCCGCGCCCCCGCCGGTCGCGGCCCGGCGGGAACGGGACGGGAACGGCTCCTCACGGAGAGCGTCCGTCCGTACGATCGGTGATCATGGGTCGGTGCGGTTCTCCATCCTCGGGCCCCTGGCGGTCCACGACGCGACCGGGCGACCCGTCGCCATCGGCGGTGCGCGCCTGCGCACGCTGCTCACCCTCCTCCTGCTCCGGCCCGGCCAGCGGATCGCCAACGACGAGCTCACCGACGCCGTCTGGGCGGGGAGCCCGCCCGCTGCGGCGGGCAATGCCCTCCAGGCCCTGGTCTCCCGCCTGCGCCGCGCGCTGGGCGAGGGCGCGCGCATCGACGGGGACGCGTCGGGGTACCGGTTGGCGGTCGAGCCCGGCCAGGTGGACCTGGCCGAGTTCGAGTCCCTGGTCAGGCGGGGGCGGGCCGGGCTCGTCGCGGGCAGGGCCGCCGACGCCGCCCGCGACCTGGGCGAGGCCCTCGCCCTGTGGCGCGGACCGGCCCTGTCGGACCTGACCGCGCACGGTCTGGCCGAGGACACGGCGCTGCGCCTGGCCGAGACCCGCCGAGCGGCCCTGGAGGACCGCCTGACCGCCCTGGCCGACCTCGGGCTGTACGCCGAGGTCCTGCCCGAGGCGGAGGCCCTGTGCCGAAGCGAGCCGCACCGCGAGGGCCCCCTCGCGCTCCTCGTGCGCGCGCTGGCCGCCACCGGCCGCACGGCCGACGCCCTGGCCGCCTACGAGCGCTTCCGCTCCCACCTGGCCGACGAGCTGGGCCTGGACCCCTCGCCCCAGCTGCGCGACCTGCACCTGAGGCTGCTGCGCGGCGAACTCGACGCGTCCCCTGCCGCCGCGCCCTCCGCCCCGCCCCCGGCTCCGGCCCCGCCCCTGCGCCTGCCCGCCTCCCTGACCAGCTTCGTGCCGCGCGACACCGAGGTGGACACCGCCGTCGACCTGCTCATCCGCGAACGCCTGGTCACCCTGCTGGGCCCCGGCGGCGCGGGCAAGACCCGCCTGGCGATCGAGAGCGCCTCCGCGCTGGCCGCGCGGGCTCCCTCCCTGCTCTCCCGCGGCGGCTGGTTCGTCGAACTCGCCTCCAGGGCGGCCGCGGACGTCCCCCAGGCACTGGCCTCCGCGCTGGAGCTGCGCGAGCACGCCGTGCTCCAGGCGCGCTCCGCGGCCCCCAACGCCCCCGCCGCCCTCGTTCCGCTCCTGGAACGGGTGGTCTCCTTCGTCGGCGACCGCCACGTCCTCCTCGTCCTGGACAACTGCGAGCACATCGTCGAGGAGGTCGCCTCCGCCGTGGCGACGCTGCTGGCCCGCTGCCCCGGCCTGCGGATCCTGGCCACCTCCCGCGAACCCCTGGGGGTGCCCGGCGAACAGCTCCTGACCGTCCCCTCCCTGGACATGCCGCCCGAGGGGGCCTCCGCCGACCGGGCCGCCGCCTGCTCCTCGGTCGTCCTGTTCGCCGAACGCGCCGCCGCCGTGCGTCCGGGCTTTCGCGTCACCCCCGACAACGCCGCCCACGTCGTCCGCGTCGTCCGCGAGCTGGACGGCCTGCCGCTGGCCCTGGAGCTGGCCGCCGCGCGCCTGCGCTCCATGAGCACCGCCCAGCTCGCCGACCGGCTCCGCGACCGCTTCCGGCTCCTCACCGGGGGCGCCCGGTCGACGCTGCCGCGCCACCGCACCCTGCGCGCCGTCGTCGACTGGAGCTGGGACCTGCTCGACGAACCCGAGCGCCGCCTGCTGCGCCGCCTGTCGATCTTCGCCGGGGGAGCCACCCTGGAGGCCGTCGAACGGGTCTGCGCCGACCCCGGCACCGAGGGGGAGATCGGCGGCCACGACGCGTGGACCGTCCTGTTCGCCCTGGTCGACAAGTCCCTGGTGATCGCCGAGAACCCCGACCGTGACGACACCCCGCCCCGCTACCGGCAGCTGGAGACCGTGCGTGCCTACGCCGCCGAACGCCTGGCGAGCAGCGGGGAGGAGGAGCGCGTGCGCGACGCGCACGCCCGCCACGTCCGCGACCTGTGGCGCTGGGCCGACCCGCTGCTGCGCGGCCCGCGCCAGGGGGAGCTGCTCGCCCGGCTGGCCGCGGAGGCCGACAACTGCGGCGCCGCCGTGCGCTGGGCCGTCGAGCGGCGCGACGCCGGACTGGCCCTGGACCTGGTCGAGTGCACCCAGTGGTACTGGACCCTGTGCGGCTCCTGGCGCCAGCTCCACCAGTGGGCCGTGGACGTCCTGGACATGGTCGGCGACCGGGTGCCCGAGGGGCGCGCCGTGGCCTACGCCAGCTGCCTGTTCCAGCGGGCCGACACGACCACCGACCACGAGTCGGTGCTGGAGCGCATACGCGAGGTCGAGGCCGTCCTGGAAGAGGCCGGACAGCGGGCCGAGGAGCACCCCATGCTCGTCTACGGCCTGGTGTACAGGGCGCTGCTGGAGGGGACGACCGGCGCCGCCCACGAACGCCTCGCCGCCGCGGCCGACCAGGCCGACCCGTGGATGCGGGCCCTCGTGGGGGTGCTGCTGTCGCTGTTCGACGCGGTCAACGGGCGCACCGGGCGGTCCATGGAGCGCGCGAACGCCGCCCTGGAGCAGTTCCGCGCGTGCGGCGACACCTGGGGCGAGTGCCAGGCGCTCGTCCAGGCCGTGGACCTGTACCGGTTCGAGGACCTCGACCGCTGCCGCGACCTGCTCACCCTCGGCGTGCGCAGGACCGAGGAGGCGGGGCTGGAGGCGCTGGACTGGATGTTCCGCGTCCGCCGGGCCCAGGTCCTCACCGACCTCGGCGACCTGGAGGCCGCGCGTGAGGACCTGCGGGGGCTCCTCGGCTCCGAGCGGCCCGTGGAGAAGGAACAGATGGTGCTGCTGCGCCTGGCCGAGGGCCAGTGGCTGCGGGAGGCGGGGGAGCCGGACGCGGCCCGCGAGGTCCTGGACCGGGCGGGCGAGGACCTCAAGGGCCTGGGCGGGTTCTCGCCCGTCTACGTGGAGGCGGGCTGGCGGACCCTGTACACGACCGTCGCCTGGAGGGCCGGTGACACCGGGGAGGCCTGGGAGCACGCCCGGCGCGCCTGGCGGCTGGCCGACCACGGCCTGGGCCCGGTGTGCGCGGAGGTCCTGGACACCTTCGCCGTGATGGCCGTCGGACACGACCCGAGGCGCGGCGCCTGGCTGCTGGCCTGCGCCGAGGTGCTGCGCGGCATGCCCGACACCGCCACGCCCCTCGTGGTGCGGGCCCGCGAGAGCGCGCGCCGGGAGCTGGGCGGACGGGAGTACGACCTCGTCCTCGCCGGGGTCCGGGATGTGGGCGCCGACCGGATCCGCGGGCTCGTGGACGCCTGGCTGGCCGAGGGCGCGCCCGGTGGCGCGGAGCGCCCCTGACCCCCGGCCAGCCGTGCCCGGAGCCGGCCTCCCGGCGGGGTGCGCGTGTTCCGGCGGGGCGGAGGCGGCGGCCCGGAAGCCGTCCCCCGCCCGGGGAGGCGCCGCCGAGCGGCGCGCGGCAGCCCCGGAGGACCCGGGGAGGCCGCGCGACTGTTCTGGCCGGGAACCGGTCAGGTGCGGCGCCGGTAGGCCCACACCGCCAGCGGGAAGAAGACCGCGGTGATGATCGCGGCCCACACCACGGTCCACAGCACCGGACCGGTGGCCTCGCCCGAACCCAGCATCAGGGCGCGCATGGCGTCCACGACGTGGGTGACCGGGTTGTTGGCGGCCACCACCCGCAGCCAACTGGGCATGTCGTCGGGGCTGACGAACGCCGAGCTGCTGAAGGTCAGCGGGAACATCAGGATCATCCCGAACGCCTGCACCGCCATCGGGGTGCGCACGATCATGCCGATGAAGGCCGACATCCAGCACAGGGCGAACGCGAACAGCAGCACCAGGGCGGCCGCCGCGACCACGCCCACCACGCCGCCCTCGGGGCGGAACCCGATGGCCATGCCCACCACCAGCACCATCACCACGGTGATCGAGTACCGGACCAGGTCGCCGAGGATGGCGCCCGTCAGCGGGGCCGAGCGGGCGATGGGCAGCGACCGGAACCGGTCGAAGATGCCCTTCTCCACGTCCTCGCTGAGGGAGAAGCCGGTGCCCAGCGTGGCGAAGATGACCGACTGGGCGATGATGCCGGGCATCAGGAAGTCGCGGTAGGACTGCCAGTCGCCCATCATCGCCTGTCCGAAGACGAAGACGAACAGGGTCACGAACATGACCGGCTGCAACATCAACCCGAAGACCTCTTCGGGGTTGGCCTTGATCTTCAGTACGCTGCGCCAGGCCAGTTGCAGGCCGTTGCGCACGGTGATCAGCGGACTGATCCGCTTCGGGGTGGTCGGCGCGTCATCCGGCCGCGCCGACGGCGTCCGGGTCGTCACGGCGCTCAAGCTCGTGTCCCTTCGTCAACGGCCCCCCGGGGGGCCTCCTCCTCGGCGGCGTGCCCGGTCAGGGCGAGGAAGACCTCGTCCAGGCTGGGCTTGCGCAGTGACAGTTCGGCGACGGCCACGCCCTGCTCGTCCAGGCGGCGCACCACCTCGGGCAGGACCGCCGAGTCGGTGACCGGGACGCTGGCCAGCAGCCCGTCGGAGGTCACCGGCGTGCTGGTGACCGCCTCGATGATCCCGGTGGCCAGGGACAGCTGTCCGGTCTCGACGGTGCGCACCTCCAGCACCTGGTTGCCCGCCCGGCTCTTGAGCTCCTCGGGCGTGCCCTCGCTGATCACCCGGCCGTGGTCGAGCACCATGAGGTCGTCGGCCAGCTGGTCGGCCTCCTCCAGGTACTGGGTGGTGAGCAGGACGGTCACGCCGTCGTCGACCAGGCCGCGCACCACGTCCCACAGCCCGTTGCGGCTGTGCGGGTCCAGGCCGGTGGTCGGCTCGTCCAGATACAGCAGCGACGGGCGGCCGACCAGGCTCGCGGCCAGGTCCAGCCGTCGGCGCATGCCGCCCGAGTAGGTCTTGGCGGGGCGGCCGGCGGCGTCGGAGAGCTCGAAGCGCTCCATCAGCTCCGCCGAGCGCGCCCGCGCCCCGGCCCGGTCGAAGCCCAGCAGCCGGGCGATCAGCACGAGGTTCTGGGTTCCGGTCAGGTCGGCGTCGACCGCCGCGTACTGGCCGGTCAGCCCGATCAGGCGGCGCACCTCGTGGGGTTGGCGCGCCACGTCGAAGCCGCCCACCTCGGCGTGCCCCCCGTCGGGGCGCAGCAGGGTCGCCAGGATGCGCACCGTCGTGGTCTTCCCGGAGCCGTTGGGTCCCAGGACGCCCAGCACGGCCCCCGTCCTGGCCCTCAGGTCCACGCCGTCCAGGGCCCGTTTGCCCTTGAACTGCTTGACCAGGCCCTCCGCGCGGATGGCGTCAGTCATCTCGTTGTTGGGCGTGAACGCCCCGTTCTTCAGAACGGGGGACACGCCCTCTCCTTTCTGTGGCTTTCTGTCGATTCTGCTCACGCGACCGCAGGGTGGTCGCTACGGTGTGTGCCATGACCAGGAAGAGCGTGAAGCGGGCGTTTCGGTACCGCTTCTATCCGAGTGATGCGCAGGCGGCTGAGCTGTCGCGCACGTTCGGGTGCGTGCGCCTGGTCTACAACCGCGCTCTGGCCGAACGCACCGCCGCCTGGCACACCGAACAGCGGCGGCTCTCCTACATCGACTCCTCCGCGGCGCTGACCGCGTGGAAGAGGACCGAGGAGCTGTCCTTCCTCACCGAGGTCTCCTGCGTCCCGCTCCAGCAGACGCTGCGCCACCTGCACACGGCCTTTCGCAACTTCTTCGACAAGCGTGCGCGGTACCCGCGGTTCAAGTCGAAGAAGACCTCGCGCGCCAGCGCGGAGTACACCCGGTCCGCGTTCCGCTACCGCGACGGCCGCCTGACCCTGGCCAAGATGACCGAACCCCTGGACATCGTGTGGTCGCGGCCCTTGCCCGCAGACGCACGGCCGTCCACGGTGACGGTCTCGCGCGATGCGGCCGGGCGCTGGTTCGTCTCGTTGCTGTGCGAGGACACCGTCGAGTCGGCTCCGGCCGCCAACGACGCGGTGGGTGTGGACATGGGTGTGACCTCGCTGGTGGTGTTGTCCACGGGGGAGAAGGTGGCCAACCCCCGCCACGAGCGACGCGACCGCGCCAGGCTGGCCAAGGCCCAGCGAGCGCTGGCCCGTAAGGCCAAGGGCAGCGCGAACCGGGGCAGGGCCCGGCGGAAGGTGGCGCGGGTGCACGCCCGCATCACCGACCGCAGGCGCGACTTTTTGTACAAGCTCTCCACTCGACTCGTCCGCGAGAACCAAGCGGTCGTGATCGAGGACCTGGCAGTACGCAACCTGGTCAAGAACCGCGGGCTCGCCCGGGCGATCTCGGATGTGGCCTGGCGTGAACTCCGGTCCATGTTGGAGTACAAGGCGCGGTGGTATGGGCGGGATCTGGTCGTGGTGGACCGGTTCTTTCCTTCCTCCAAGGCGTGCTCGACGCCCGGCTGCGGCTACGTGCATGTGTCGTTGCCGCTGCGCGTGCGGGAGTGGAGGTGCCCCCAGTGCGGCACCACCCATGACCGCGATGTGAACGCTGCGAATAACCTCAGGGCCGCCGGGCTGGCGGCATCTGCCTGCGGAGCTGGTGTGAGACCTCAACGGAAGTCCTCCCGGACGGGGCGACCGGCAATGAAACAGGAAGGTCACGGGGTGACCCGTGACGAGGCTGTGGCCTCGAACCACCGGTAGGTGGTTCCGTAATTCCCCTCCTTGAGGAGGGAGAAGAAGTCAACGCTCCTCCATGTGTCAACGTCTGCTGTCAAGTCTGGCCAACCGGTCTGACAGAACGCTGACAGCGCCTGACGGAGAAACCTCCAGGAAACGGACGTCTTCGTCAGCGCGTGTCAGGGCGTGCGCCTTCCGTCGGCGGCCCGCGGTGGAAGGGGCGGGCGCGGGGCGAGGCCCTAGACTCGTGCGCGTGATGGACACCCCCGCAACCCCCGGCCCCCAGGAGCCGCCGCGACCCTCCGGGCACGAGGCGACCGCGCGGCTGCGTCCGCCGCTGCGCCGCGTGAGCGGCCGGGCGATCGGTGTGTGGACCCTGCGCCTGATGTTCGCCAGCGTGGTCGTCCTGCTCATGCTGTCGGCGGTCGCCTGGGCGGCCTCGTCGCTGGACTGGGCGTGGATCCCCCCGTGGGCGAGGGACAACGCCTGGCTGCTGCCGGGGGTCTACGCGCTCTACGCCCTGGTCAGGATCGCCGTCGTCCCCTCGTGGAGGTACCGGGTGCACCGCTGGGAGGTGGCCGGGGACGTCATCTACACCCGGGCGGGCTGGGTCAGCCGCTCCTGGCAGCTGGTCCCGGTCAACCGCCTGCAGACGGTGGACCACACGCAGGGGTGGCTGGAGCGCCTGTTCGGCGTGGCGACGCTGGAGGTGCAGACCGCCTCCTACGCCGGGTCGTCCACGATCGAGGGGCTGGACGCCGAGGAGGCGCGCCTGCTGAGCGAGGAACTGGCCGTGCGCGCCGGTACGCTGCGGGACGACGCGACCTGATGGACGGACACGGCGAACACCACGGCCCGCCGGACCCGGCCGGGCCCGACGACCACGGCGGCTGGGTCGCCCCCGGAAGCGGCCCCGCGCACTCGGACCGGGGTGCGGAGGAGGCCGCCGACCCCCGGGCTCCCTGGAGCCCCGGCTCCCACGCGACCCGGGGCTCAGGGCCCGAAGCGTCCTGGAGCCCCGGCGCCCACACGCCCACGGGCTCCGGCGCCCACGCCTTCCAGGACCCGGGCGCCCACGCGCTCCCCGGCCCCGAGACACCCCCGGAGCCCGGACGGGAGCGTCCCGACGGCCCCCGCGACTGGTGGGGCGGGCAGGACGGCGGGGGCGCGGAGGCCTTCGGCGCCGAGCGCGCCCGCCGCCTCAGCCCCCGCAGCGTGGTCGTGGGCCCCATCAACCAGCTCAGGGGGCTCCTGGTGCCGATCATCGCCGGGCTGGTGCTCGGCGGGTTCAACGCCTGGGTGCTCGCCGCCACGGGAGCGACCGTCGTGGCCCTGCTCGTGGGCGGGATCGTCACCTGGCGCACCACCCGTTACGAGGTCGCCGGGGACCGGCTGGAGATCCGTCGGGGCCTGCTCCGCCGCTCCCAGCGCACCATCCCGCTGGAGCGGGTGCGTGGCGTGGACGTCACCAGCACCCTGCTGCACCGGCTGCTGGGCGTGGCCGTGGTCCACGTCGAGGCCGCCGCGGGCTCCGCGGGCGCAACCGAGGACGGCAAGCTCGACGCCGTGTCGGCGGGCGAGGCAGACCGCCTGCGCCGGGTGCTGCTGCACCGCAGGGCGGTGCTCACCGGTCGCGGGACCGGGGCCGTCGCGTCACCCGCCGAGCCGGGCGGGCCCGGCACGGGCGAGGGCGCCCCGGAACCCGGGGGGACGCCCGGGGCCCCCGGGGGCGACGACACCGTCACCCACTTCGCCATGCCCCGCTCGTGGTACCTGTACGGGACGCTGAGCCTGGGGTACCTGCTCACCCCGTTCGCGGTCCTGGCCACCCTGTTCGGGATGGTCCAGCAGACCGCGGGGGAACTGGCCACCGACTACTTCGTGGACTGGGTGACCACCTCCGACCACAACCTGATCCTGCTGTCCGCGGCCCTCTTCGCCGGTGCGCTGGTGCTCCTGATGCCGGTGTTCGCGGTGGTCTCCTACGCGCTCACCCACTGGGGCTTCACCCTCAGGGAACGCGACGGCTCCCTGGTCGCCGAGCGGGGACTGCTCACCCGGCGCAGCGTGACGCTGGAGAAGCGCCGCATCCGCGGGTACGAGCTCCTGGACAACCCCCTCGAACGCCTGCGCGGGGCGGTGCGCCTGCGGGCCATCGTCACCGGGCTGGGCGACACCGCCAACCGCGCGGTGCTGCTGCCGATCGGGCCCCGCGCGGTGGTCGAGGACGTCGTGGACCGCGCGCTGGCCCGGTACCGGGGCGGCCTGAACCGGCATCCGCGCGCCGCCCTGTACCGCCGTCTGACCCGTTCCTCGGGGCCTTTCGTGCTGCTCCTGGCGGTCGCCCTGGCCGTGGACGCGGCGTGGCTGGCCTGGGCGGCCGGAGTCCTGGCGGTGCTGGGCGCGCCCCTGGGCGTGGACCGGTACCGCTCCCTGGGCCACGGCCACGACGGCGAGCGGGTGAGCGTGCGCTCGGGCTCGCTGCGCCGCTCCCAGGCGACGGTGGAGCACTCGGCGGTGATCGGCTGGACCTGGACCCAGACCCTCTTCCAGCGCCCGTCCTCGCTGGCCGACCTCCAGGTCACGGTCGGCGCGGGCGCGGGCGGCTACACCGCGCAGGACGCCTCGTTCGAGGAGTCGGTGGCCTTCGCCGCCCGGGTCACCCCCGAGATGGTGCGCCCCTTCCTCATCGACCCGCGGGACGCGGGGCCGGACGGCGGGGGCGTGCGGCCGGACCCGCGCGGACCGGAGCGGACGTGAGGGAGGGGCCGGCCGCACCGTGCGGCCGACCCCTCCCCGCGGACGCGGGAGCGCCCTACTCGTCCTTCTTGGAGCCGAACATGATCTCGTCCCACGACGGGACCGAGGCGCGTCGGCCGCGTCCCTTGCGCTTGGCCGCGGAAGGGCCGCTGTTGGCGGCGGCCGGGACCGCGGCCGCCGGCGGCTGCTCGGCGGCGCGGCGGGGGACGCCGTTGTCGTTGAGGTCGATGGTGGCGCGGCGGCGGCGCGGGGCCGGACGCTGCTGGGCGGGGCCCTCCGCGGCGGGCGGGGCGGCCTCGGGCTCGACCGGCCTGGCGGGACGGGCCTCCGGCCAGTCCGCCCGGCGTTCGGGGCGGCGCTGTTCCTCGACCGCCGGCTCGTCGTAGGCGGCCGGTTCGGTCCGCCGCTCGGGGCGGTGGCGCTCCTGTGCCGGGGGCTCGTCGCGGGCGGCGGTCTCGGGCCAGCGCTCGGTCTCGGGCCAGCGCTCGGACTCGGACCAGCGTTCGCTCCGCGTCCGCCGCTCGGGCTCGGCCCCGCGCTCGTACGCGGGCCACCGCTCGGGTTCCGCCCGCGCGGCGGGGCGCTCGACGGGCTGTTCCCTGCGCGGCCGCTCGTACCGCTCCGCCTGCGGCTCCGGGTAGCGGTCCCACTCCAGTGGCTGGCGTCCGGTGGCCCGCTCGCGCTCGGCGGGCCGCTCCGGAGCCCGCTCCCGCTCGACGGGACGGCGTTCGGCGGGGTGGCGCTCGGCGGCGGCCGGACGCGCGGGCGGCGCCGGGCGCGGCGGCTCGTCCCGGTGCGCGGCGGAGGACGGGCGCAGGGGAGCGGGGCGTTCGCGCTCGGAGGACGGCTGGGACTCGGACCGGGGCAGGTCCGAGGCGGTCTCGGTGCGGCGCGGGGCGAAGGGCGTCACGGTCGCGCCGGGGGAGGAGACGGGTTCGGGGTCGGGTGAGGAGAACCGGGCGGCCTCCTCGTCGGCGGGGGCCACGCTGTTGTGTCTGGGCTCGTACAGCCAGTGGGCGACGCGCTCCTCGCCGCCGTGCAGGAACACGAGCTTGAGCTGCCAGGACCGGTCCTCGCGCTTCCACGAGTCCCACGCCGCGTCACCGGTCTCCAACTGGTGCGCGCCGATCCGCTTGGTGACCAACTCCTCCAGGGAGGGGCCCGGGGCGGCGTCGCCGTGCGCGCGCACGCTCGCGCGCTGGGCCTGCTGGGCGATGTACTCGCGTTCCTGGAGGACGGGGCCCTCGAACCAGCGGACCCTCTCGATGGGGATACCGGAGATCTCGGAGATGGCCTCCGCGGTCTCGCCGGACCGGATACGGGCCTGGATTTCCTTGGGGCGCAACGGATTCTCCACTTCGATCTCGTACTGGCCGAGCCGGGAGAACTGGCCGCGTACTGCGGCGCGGAGGCGGTCGTCGACGGGCAGCGTGAAACGGGTTCCACGGCCGGCGCTGGCGAGCACCAGGTAGGTGCCGTCCTCGCTCACGGCCACGAGGCGAAGCTCGTGCATCGCCCTCCCTTTCGCGTCCCGTCGAGGGCAGGTCCCGCGACCCACCCCCGCGTTCTCCAAGTCTGGTCGGCCGACAACTGTTCGGCCAGTACCGCGCCCGGCATGTCCGAACTGTGTGCCCGCCTCCCGATCCGCGGCTGTCGCCGCGGTGGGAGCCGCCCCGGGGGTACCCGGGGCCCTCACGGTCGCTTCGGTGCCAATCTTGGCACGCTGACCCTTCCGCGACCGGGAGCGATCGCGGGGGAATGTCGCCGATCCCGCACGAGGGCTCAGCCGTGATGGTATCCCGCGTCCCCCGAATCACCCCAGGTCTGGGAAAAACTCCGATCCCGGACCGTTCCACGGGTACACGGACCCTCCGGGACGCAACTCGACACGCCGATGTGTACCAGAGAGTGATGCTTCTTATTTCATGGCGTTATCGGAAACCTGTCGCCCTTAGCCTGAGTTATCAAGCTATGGGCGAAATGTGAAGTTCGGGGTCTGTGGGGTTGTATGCCCCACCACACGCCCATCCCGCGCTGACAGTCCCGTCGCGCCCGTGCGCGGCCGACGAAGGGGGGACGACCGGATGGGTCGGACCGCACACCACGACGACCAGGAAGAAGGGGAGGAGGACGCCAAGGGAAGGAAGAAGTTCGACCTGAGCGTCTCCCAGGTCGCCGGTGCCGGAGCCGCGACGCTGGCCGCGGCCACCGCGGCCTCCTACCTGAACGTGTACGGCACGGTCATCGGCGCCGCCGTCATGGCCGCGCTCAGCACACTCGTCAGCCCGCTGTTGCAGCACTGGTTCTCACGCGGCGGCGAGCAGGCCAGGCAGTTGGCCGGTCGGGCCTCCGGCCCCCGGGGCGCCGCTGAGGTACCCAACGCCCCGGGGGCCCCGGTGGCGCCGCCGCCCGAGGGCATCTCCGAGACCGCCCTGCTCCGGCAGGTCTCCGAGACCGGGACCGCTGAGGAGGACGCCGACGCCACCCGCACCATGGCCCTGCCCGCGCTGGACGGCCGGACCCGGACCCCGGCCGACCCCGGCGCCACCGCGCGGATGCCCGCCGTCGGCCCGTGGCCTCCGGGCGCGGACGACTCCGGTGATCACGGCGGCTCCGACGGCGAAGCCGGGAGCGTCGGCGAACGCGAGGGCGGTCGGCGGCGCGGCTGGCGCTCCCTGGTCATCCCGGCCGCCGCGGTCTTCGCCCTGGTCATGCTGGTCATCCTGGTGTTCGAGCTGTTCACCGGGCGCTCCCTGACCTCCTGGACCCAGGGCTCGGAGGAGCCCAGCACGCCCACGCTGTTCGGCGGCTCCACCTCCGCGCCCCCGGCCGAGGAGGACGAGCCCGAGAACCAGGGGACCGGCGACGACACCCCCGACCCCTCGCCCGGGGAGCAGGAGCAGGTCCCGGGCACCGGCCAGCCGACCGAGCCCGCCCCCGAGACCGAAGCGCCCGGGGACGACGGGACCGGCGAGGGCGGCGTCACGGAGGAGGAGGTCCCCGGCGGCACCGGCGGGACCACCGAGCCCACCGCACCGCCGGAGGACGGCGGCGGGACCCAGGACCCGGGCGGGCAGGTCCCCGGCCCCGGGACCGGCGGACAGGGCGGCGAGGAGGCCGTCCCCGCGCCCCCGCCCGCCGTGCCCCAGACCGGCTGAGCGCGCCTCGCGGCGGCCGGGCCCCTCAGCCGTCGGGGGACGGTCGGGGCCGGCCGCCGCGCGGCGCCCGGGGCCGGTCGTGCCGCGCGGCTACTCCAGCACCCGCTCCAGGTAGGCGTTGCCGAACCGGCGCCCGGGGTCCACGCGGTCCCGCACCGCCAGGGCCCGGCCCAGCATCGGGTAGACACCCTCCAGGTAGGAGCGGTCGCGCGTGTGCATCTTGCCCCAGTGGGGGCGCCCGCCCACGGAGGTGAACAGCGCCTCCAGGTCGGCGAAGTAGGCGTCGTAGGGGGTGCCCTGGTACATGTGCACCGCCACGTAGGCGGTGTCGCGCCCGTAGGCGGTGGACAGCCACACGTCGTCGGCCGGGGCGAAGCGCACCTCCACCGGGAAGCTCACCCGGTGGCCGCCCCGGTCCACGATCGACCCGGCCTCGCGCAGCACGTCGGCCAGGTGCTCGGCGGGGATCGCGTACTCCATCTCCACGAACCGCACGTCGCGCACCGAGGCGAACACCCGGTACGAGGCGTCGGTGTAGCTGCGCGCCGTCAGCGCGCGCGAGCTGACCCGGTTCACCGCGGGCACCGCGCGGGGGAAACGGCGGCACACCCGGTTGACGCCCTCGAAGAGCGTGTTGGACAGGAACTCGTCGTCCAGCCAGGCGCGGAAAGGCGAGAGCGGCCGGGCCGGGCCCGCGCTGATGTTGTTGCGCTTGGTGTTGGTGTTGCCGGTGTGGGGAAACCAGTAGAACTCGAAGTGGTCGTTGTCGGCGCGCAGCTCCGGCAGGCGCTCCAGCACCTCCTCCAACCGCATGGGCTCCTCGCGCGCGTGCAGCAGGAAGGCCGGGCGCACCGCCATGGTCAGCGCGGTGACCACGCCGAAGGCGCCCAGGCCCACCCGCGCCGCCTGGAACAGCTCCGGCTCCCGCTCGGCCGAGCACTCCACCACCGAACCGTCGGCGAGCACCATCTCCATGCCGACCACCTGCGCGGCCAGCCCGCCCGCGTCCCGGCCGGTGCCGTGGGTGCCGGTCTGCACCGCGCCCGCCATGGTCTGCACGGCGATGTCGCCCATGTTGGCCAGGGCCGCCCCGTGCCCGGCCAGCACGTCGTTGAAGTCGCACAGGGGCAGGCCCGCCTCGACGGTGGCCGTGCCCGCCGCGGGATCGACCGAGCGCACCCGGGTCAGGGAGGTGGGGGAGAGGAGGAGGCCGTCGGTGACGGCCACGTCGGTGAAGGAGTGACCCGTGCCGACCATGCGGACGCGCAGGTCCTCGGCGGCGGCCGAGGAGACCGCCGCGGCGACCTCCGCGGTGCTCCCCGGAGCCGCCGTGCGCCTGGGCCGGGCCCGGTGGGTGCCCGCCCATGTGTGCCACATCACATCTGTCATGCGGTGACATTACCGACCGGTCACCCGCGCGGCCAGAGCCGGGTTCCCCCGGACACGGCCCCCGGGCGGGGAGGAGGCCAAGACCACAGGACACGCATCCGGGGGGTCGCGCGAGCCGGTCCGGCGAAGCTGGTTTCATAAGAGCTGTGAGCTACTACGACGCGTTTTTGCTGATCTCCTTCGGCGGCCCGGAGGGGGAGGACGAGGTCATCCCGTTCCTGGAGAACGTCACCCGGGGCCGCAACATCCCCCGTGAGCGGCTGGCCGAGGTCGGCGAGCACTACTTCCTCTTCGGCGGTGTCAGCCCGATCAACCAGCAGTGCCGCGACCTGCTCGCCGCGGTCACCGCCGACTTCGCCGCCAACGGGATCGACCTGCCCGTCTACTGGGGCAACCGGTTCTGGGCCCCGATGCTCACCGACACCCTCGCCCGGATGAAGGAGGACGGCGTGCGCCGCATCCTGGCGCTGCCCACCTCCGCGTACTGCAACTGGTCCAGCCGCACCGCCTACGAGGAGGACATCGCCCGCGCCCGCGCCGCGCTGGGCGAGGACGCCCCCGAGGTGGACCTCATCCGGCCCTTCTACGACCACCCGGGGTTCGTCGAACCGCTGGTCGAGCACACCCGCGCCGCCCTGGACGCCCTGCCCGCGGAGCAGCGCGAGGGCGCGCACCTGCTCTTCTCCGCGCACTCCATCCCCACGGCGATGGCCGAGGCCAGCGGCGGTTCCGGACAGGCCTTCGGCCCCGAGGGGGCCTACGGCGCCCAGCTGGCCGAGGTGGCGCGTCTGGTGGCCGGGCGGCTCGACCGCGACTACCCGTACGAGGTCGTCTACCAGAGCCGCAGCGGCCCGCCCAGCCAGCCCTGGCTGGAGCCCGACGTCAACGACCGCATCGAGGAACTGGCCGCCGAGGGCGTGCCCGCCGTGGTCGTGGTCCCGCACGGCTTCGTCTCCGACCACATGGAGGTCAAGTTCGACCTCGACGTGGAGGCCCGCGACACCGCCAAGAAGCTCGGCGTCGGCTACGAGCGCGCGCTCAGCCCCGGCACGCACCCCGCGTTCGTGTCCATGGTGACCGACCTGGTCCGCGAGTACGCCGAACGGGCCGAACCCCGGCGCCTGAGCTCGCTCGCGCGCTGCACCGGCTGCTCGTGCCCGGCCTGAGGCGCTGAACCGCGCGGCCGACGGGTCCCCGCCGTCGGTCGGCGGTCCCGGCGCGGCCCGGCGCGGGGTCGTCCACGGATCGGCGAAAGGGCTTGGTGCGACGGCCCCGGGCGGGTCATCCTGGAGTGGAGGGCCTCCCGCGGCCCCTCACGGGATGCGCGCCCCGACCCGACCCGCCGTCCCGGACGTGTGGGAAGGTGGGTAAACGCTGCTGACACCGCCCGCGGGGGCGGGGGACCACAGTCGCCCCACGGCCCGCTCGACGGTGTCCGCCCCGACCCCACGCCGACGTTCAGGGAGTATGTGTCTTGGTCCGTTCCTGGTATGAACTGCCGGAGTACGTCCGACTTCGCCGTGTCAACGGACTGCGCCTCTCGCCGGACGGAACCCGTCTGGTCGCGCCCGTCAGCGGCCCCGCCCCCGACGCCAAGTCCTTCCGCAGCGCCCTGTGGGAGATCGACACCGCCCCCGAGTCCGAGGGCGGGCGCGCCCCCAGACGCCTCACCCGCTCGGCCAAGGGCGAGAGCGGCGTCGGCTTCCTCCCCGACGGCTCTGTCCTGTTCACCACCGGCCGCCCCGACCCCGAGGCCGAGGCCGACGCCAAGGCCCGCACCGCCCTGTGGCTCCTGCCCGCAGACGGCGGCGAGGCCCGCCAGGTCGCCTCCCGCCCCGGCGGCATCGGCTCCTTCACGGTCGCCCGCGACTCCGGACTGGTCGCCCTCACCGCCGACACCCTCCCCCGCAGCGAGGACGAGGAGGCCGACAGGGAGGCGCGCAAGGCCCGCGAGGAGGCCGGGGTCACCGCCATCCTGCACGAGGCGCTGCCCGTGCGCTCCTGGGACAGCGACATCGGCCCCGGACACCCCCGCTACCTGGTCGCCGAACCGCCCGCGGACGAGGACTCCAGGCTCGGCGACCCGCGCGACCTGACCCCCGACGCGGGAATGGCGCTCCTGGGCGCGAGCGGCGATCTCACCCCCGACGGCACCACCCTGGTCACCGAGTGGCAGGTCCCCGTCGGCCGGGGCGCCCGGCGCACCGACGTCGTCGCCATCGACACCGCCACGGGCCGGCGCCGCACCCTGGCCACCGACCCCGCCCACGACTTCGACAGCCCGCTCGTCTCCCCCGACGGCCGCCACGTCCTGCTCGTGCGCAGCTCCCAGGGCGACTACGACGGCGAACCCCGGGACGAGACCGCCTGGCTGGTCGACCTGGCCACCGGACAGGGCCGCGACCTGCTCGCCGACCACGAGCTGTGGCCCCGCGAACTCGCCTGGGCCGCCGACTCCGGCGCGGTGTTCCTCGTCGCCGACCACGGCGGCCGCCGGCCCGTCTTCCGGATCGACCTGGCCAGCGGCGCGCTCACCCGCGTCACCGGCGACCACGGCGCCTACAGCAACCTCAACCCGTCCCCCGACGGCCGCCACGTCTACGCCCTGCGCGACGCCTGGGACGCCCCGCCCGCGCCCGTGCGCCTGGCCGCCGACGCCGCCGACGGCCAACCCGTGCACCTGCGCACCCCCGGCTCCGAGCTCACCATGCCCGGCACCCTCACCGAGATCGAGGCCACCGCCGACGACGGCACCCCGATCCGCTCCTGGCTGGTGCTGCCCGAGGAGGCCTCGGCCGACTCGCCCGCCCCGCTCATGCTCTGGGTCCACGGCGGCCCCTACATGAGCTTCAACGGCTGGTCCTGGCGCTGGAACCCGTGGCTGCTCGCCGCGCGCGGCTACGCCGTCCTGCTGCCCGACCCCGCCCTGTCCACCGGCTACGGCCAGGACATGCTCCGCCGCGCCTGGGGCCAGTGGGGGCCGCGCACCTTCGCCGACGTCATGGCCGTCACCGACGCCGCCGAGGCGCGCGAGGACATCGACGCCGAGCGCACCGCCATGATGGGCGGCTCCTTCGGCGGCTACATGGCCAACTGGATCGCCGGGCACACCGACCGGTTCAGGGCCATCGTCTCCCACGCCTCCCTGTGGGGCCTGGACGGCTTCAACGGCACCACCGACTACCCGCCGGTGTGGGAGCGCGAGTTCGGCACCCCGCTGGAGCGCCCCGAGCGCTACACCCTCAACTCCCCGCACCTGCACGCGGACCGCATCCGCACCCCGATGCTCGTCATCCACGGCGACAAGGACTACCGGGTGCCCATCTCCGAGGGCCTGCGCCTGTGGCGCGACCTGATGCTGCACGAGGTGGACGCCAAGTTCCTGTACTTCCCGGACGAGAACCACTGGATCCTCACCCCGGGGAACGCCCGGATCTGGTACGAGACGGTCTTCGCCTTCCTCGACCACCACGTGCACGGCAAGGAGTGGAGCAGGCCCGAACTGCTCTGAGCCGCCCACCCCGGCCGGGGCCGCGACCGCGGTCCCGGCCGGACCCGCGTCCGGGACGCACCCCGGCGCGCGACACCACGCCACGGAGGACAGCCAGTGAGTACCACCCACGCCGCACCCGACCGCGAGAGCCTGCGCGACCTCGCCGTGAGCGTGGCCGCGGAGGCGGGTGAGCTCGCCGCCAAGGGGCAGGCGGGCATCACCGTGCTCGACACCAAGTCCAGCCCCACCGACGTCGTCACCGAGATGGACCGGGCCACCGAGGAGCTCGTCCGCGCCCGCCTGCTCGCCGCGCGCCCCGACGACGCCTTCCTGGGGGAGGAGGGCGGCGGCGAGGGCGGCACCAGCGGTGTGCGCTGGGTCGTGGACCCCATCGACGGCACCGTCAACTACCTGTACGGCCGGTCCGACTGGGCCGTGTCCGTCGCCGCGGAGGTCGACGGCGTGGTGGTGGCCGCCGCCGTGAACGTCCCCCGGCTCGGTGAGTCCTACGAGGCGGTCCTCGGCGGCGGCGCGCGCCTGAACGGCCGCGTCCTGGAGGCCCCGCCCGCCGTGCCGCTGGAGCAGGCCCTGGTGGCCACCGGCTTCGGGTACTTCCCCGAGCGCCGCGTCCAGCAGGCCAGGGTCCTGCTGGAGGTGATCCCGCGCATCCGCGACATCCGCCGCGGCGGGTCGGCCGCGGTGGACCTGACCGGACTCGCCGCGGGCCGCTGCAACGCCTACTACGAGCGCGGCCTCCACCCCTGGGACTGGTGCGCCCCCGGCCTGGTGGCGAGCGAGGCGGGCCTGCGGCTGGGAGGAGCGCGCTCGGGGCCGCCCAGCAACGACCTGGTCATCGCGGCCCGCCCTGAGCTCTACGGAGCCCTGGAGGCCCTCCTGGCCCCTCTGGGCGCCGACACCGACGGCTGACGGGAGCCCGGCCCCGCGACACCCGGCGGGGCCCGGGTTCCCCGGAACACACGAGGGGCGCGGCGGGCCGTGTGCCCACCGCGCCCCTCAGCGCTTTCAGGCGCAGGTGTCGACGCCGTTGCGAGCCGCGATGCGGTACAGGTCCTCCAGCTCCGACGCGTGAGTGTCGGCGAGGAAGTCGTCTCCGGCGGCCTGAGCAGCCTGGAACGACCGGTAGGTCTCGTTGATACGGACCTTGATCTCCGCGAGGAACTCGCCCATTGCACCTCTTCCAGGGGTAGGCACCGGGGCACGAGGGTGCTCCGGCGCGGAATCCGTTCGCGCACGCCACGGCGTCCGCACGGTCGAAGTGTCACGTCCCTGTGACATGCGTCGGCGTCGCGGTCCGGCCGGGGCCGGTGTCCACGCGCGCGTCCTCCTCCTGTACCCCCGCCGGACCTTCGCCCAAACCACAGAATTCCGGTGTGATGCTTTCGTGATCCGCCCCCGGCCGCCCCCGTCTCCGGACGGCCGACCCCGCCGCGCCGGGCCGGGGGAGCGCGCCGACAGGCCGCCGGGACCGGGCGCGGGGTCCTCCGGTGCGGATTGCACCATGTGTCGGACAAGGGTGTCCCATGACACATTTTCCCGGGAGGGCTGGTGCTTACTTGTTTCTTATTCTTGATGTGTCAGATTTGAGATGTGCGGGGTTAAGTCGCTGCCGGCGGTTGGGGGATTCGCCGGCAGCGGCTCCCCGTGCCCAGGGGAGCGTGAAGCTCCCGGCCCAGCGCCCGCGTTCACGCGGGGCGAGGAAAACGGGCGGTTCGCGAAACCGCCCCGACGGGTTTACCGTCTCCTTACCCCGACCGTGAAAGAACGGATGACGCGGCCGGGACCAAGAACGCCGCTGCCGGTGTGTTGGGGGATGCGCCGGCAGCGGCCCCCTTTCTTTGCGGACCAACGCTCGAGAAGGACAACGTGCGCGTACTCGTGGTCGAAGACGAACGGGTCCTGGCCGACACAGTGGCGGTCGGACTGCGGCGCGAGGCGATGGCCGTGGACGTGGTCTACGACGGCGACGCCGCCCTGGAGTACACCGCGGTCAACGACTACGACGTCGTCGTGCTGGACCGCGACCTGCCGGGCACCCACGGCGACGACGTGGCCCGCGCCCTGGTCCGGGAGAGCTACAACGGGCGCATCCTGATGCTCACCGCCTCCGACGGCGTCCAGGACAAGGTCGAGGGCCTCACCATCGGCGCCGACGACTACCTGGCCAAGCCCTTCGCCTTCGCCGAGCTCATCGCCCGGGTCCACGCCCTCGGCCGCCGCTCGGCGCCCCCGCTTCCCCCGGTCCTGGAGCGCCACGGCATCACGCTCGACCCGGCCAACCACCGCGTCCACCGCGACGGCCGCGAGGTCACCCTCACCCCCAAGGAGTTCGCCGTCCTCCAGGTGCTCATGCGCGCCCAGGGCACCGTGGTCAGCGCCGAGGGGCTGCTGGAGAAGGCCTGGGACGAGAACGCCGACCCCTTCACCAACGTCGTCCGCGTCACCGTCATGACCCTGCGCAAGAAGCTCGGCGACCCACCCGTCATCCAGACCGTCCCCGGCGCCGGGTACCGGCTGTGAGACCGGCGGAGCGGACCGAACCGGGACAGGTCGAGCCCACCCGCCCCGGCGACACCGGTACGTGGCGGCGCCTCAACACCCTCACCCCCGAGGGCTCGGGGACCGAGCGCTCCGCGGCCGCCGCCCGGGTACACCACTTCACCGACAACCTCAGTCTGCGCGCGCGGCTCACCCTCATCTACGGGATGCTGTTCTTCGCCGCGGGCTCGGTGCTGGTCCTGGTCAACTACCTGATCGTCGCGGTCCTGCTCAACGCGCTCCTGGTCGAGCAGAGCTTCGCCGAGCTGCGGGCGCACAGGGACCTCATCGAGCAGGTGCTCACCCACGTCACCCGGTTCTCGCTGCTCGCGCTGTTCCTGGTGGGCCTGCTCGCGGTCGCCCTGGGCTACGCGGTGGCCGGAAGGGCGCTGTCCCCGCTCCAGAAGATCACCCGCATCGCCCGCCGCCTGTCGGAGCGCTCCCTGCACGAGCGCATCGCCCTGTCCGGGCCCGACGACGAGATCCGCGAGCTCGCCGACACCTTCGACGGCATGCTGGAGCGCCTGGACCGCGCCTTCGACGGCCAGCGCCGCTTCGTCGCCAACGCCTCGCACGAGCTGCGCACGCCGCTGGCGATCAACCGCACCCTGCTGGAGGTGGCGCTCAGCGCCCCCGACGTCTCGGCCGACCTCAAGAGCGTCGGACAGACCCTGCTGGAGACCAACGCCCGCCACGAACGCCTCATCGAGGGGCTGCTCCTGCTCGCCAAGAGCGACCGCGAGCTGGAGGTCCGCGCCAAGGTCGACCTGGGCGAGGTGGCCGGGACGGTGCTCAGCCAGCTCAGCGGACCGGTGGCCGACTCCGGCCTGAGCCTGCGCCAGGACCTGCGCCCCGCGACTGTGGTCGGCGACCCCGTTCTGCTGGAGCGGCTCGTGGGCAACCTGGTGGAGAACGCCCTCAAGTACAACGTCGAGGCGGGCGAGATCACCGTGCGCAGCGGCATGTACGAGGGCACGCCCGCCGTCCAGGTGGAGAACTCCGGCAAGGTCATCCCCGCCTACGAGATCGAGGGCCTGTTCGAGCCGTTCCGCCGCGGCTCCGGCGACCGGGTGGGCTCGGGCCGCAGCGCGGGGCTGGGCCTGTCCATCGTCCGGTCCGTGGTGCGCGCGCACGAGGGCGCGGTGACCGCGTGGCCGCGCGCCGGGGGAGGACTGGTCGTCACCGTGCGCCTTCCCCTTCCTCCGGGAGAGGGCGCGGAGCGGCGCTGAACCCGCCCACCGGGCCAAGCTGCGTTTGGCCGGTCTTCGTGGTATCTATACGTGTCCGATGACACGCCGGCCCGTGTCACGGGTGCCGACCCCGGGTGGGTATGCTTCCCCGGGCGTGGACACGGAGGGAATCCCTCCTGACGTGGGCATGTCCTGCTTTTCGTCCGCCCCTGGGGGAGTGTCCCGCGCTTTGTCCGGAGTGGGCGAAAACGGATTTCCCAGGTCTACGAGGCAGCCGACGTTGGGTAGTACACAGGGGTACGGCCCCGGCGCAGCCACACGTGGCCGCCTTCGGTCACGAGGCGGCGAAAGTGCTGCTGACCTGTGGACAGTGGCCCGGGAGGGGACACGGTCCGCCGACATCGGGAAAACTCATCGGCCGAACCGGGCACAACCAAGGTCTCTCAAGCGTTACACCCGCGCGACGAGGCACTGAACGAGGGGGATGGGAGTTAGCAGAGATGGCCACCGACTACGACAGCCCGCGCAAGACTGACGAGGACATCAACGAGGACAGCCTCCAGGAGCTGCAGGCGCGGCGCGTGGACAAGGGCACCGGCACGATCGACGTCGACCCCGACGAGGTGGCCGAGGGCATGGAACTGCCCGGTGCCGACCTGTCGGGGGAGGAACTCGCGGTGCGCGTGCTCCCGCGCCAGGCCGACGAGTTCACGTGCTCGCGCTGCTTCCTGGTGCACCACCGCAGCCAGCTCGCCGAGCAGCGCGCCGGTCAGCTGGTCTGCAAGGAGTGCGCCTGACCGGACGGGACGGCCCCTGAACCGTCCCGTCCCGGGCGGCTCCCGTCCGCGCGGTCGCGAAACCACCCCGCCGCCGTTCGGAGGGAGCGTGTGAGGCCTTCCGGGCTCCTCGCGGGGAGCGCGGTGGAACACGACGGCGGACGGCCGACCACACTGCGGTGCGGTCGGCCGCCCGCCGTCGTCGCCTTCGCGGCGTCAGACCTCCAGCTCGCCGGGACCGGCGCCGAACATCCTGGCGCGGGCGGCGCGCACGGCCAGCACCCGGGCCACCTCGGTGCCGACACCGGCCATCACGGCCCAGGACAGCGCCGTGCCCAGGCTGATGTCGGGGGAGTCCACGTCCGTGGGCGGCTCCTCGCCGGTCACGCGGGTCCAGGCAAAGTTCAGGGCCTTGCGCATGACGTACTGCGCGGCGAACCCGGCCGCGAAGCCCACGAGGGCGGGGCCGAAGTCACCGCCGTCCTTCTTAGCCATCGAATCCTTCACCGTTTTCCGTTGGGTGTACGGAGGATGCGCGGCCGGCGCACACCCTCCCGTGCGTACGGGGAGATCCTTTCACGTCCGTTCGCGGGAGTCAGGGGCCAACCCCGCGCCAGCGTGCCCGAGGGGGTGCCGACCCCCGCTGTGACGGCCCGAAACCCGGAGCGACCACGGCCCGGAGAGCACTACCATTGCCCCATGACCAACGGCTCTCATTCCTTCCGCATGCCCGACAAGCCCTCGCTGGACGGTATCGAGGCGAAGTGGGTCGACGTATGGGATGAGTCCGGCGTCTACCACTTCGACCGCACGGCCGAGCGCGCGGACGTCTACTCCATCGACACCCCGCCGCCCACGGTGTCCGGGTCGCTGCACATCGGCCACGTGTTCTCCTACACGCACACCGACACCGTCGCGCGCTTCCAGCGCATGAACGGCAAGGCCGTCTTCTACCCCATGGGCTGGGACGACAACGGCCTGCCCACCGAGCGGCGCGTCCAGAACTACTACGGCGTGCGCTGCGACCCGTCGATCCCCTACGACCCGGACTTCCAGCCGCCCGCCAAGCCCGACCCCAAGCGGCAGGTCCCCGTCTCCCGGCGCAACTTCATCGAGCTGTGCGACCGGCTCACCGCCGAGGACGAGAAGGTCTTCGAGTCCATCTGGCGCCGCCTCGGGCTGAGCGTCGACTGGCGCCACACCTACGCCACCATCGACGACAACTCCCGCGCCGCCGCCCAGCGCGCCTTCCTGCGCAACCTGGCCCGCGGCGAGGCCTACATGTCCGAGGCGCCCACCCTGTGGGACGTCACGTTCCGCACCGCGGTCGCCCAGGCCGAGCTGGAGGACCGCGAACGCCCCAGCGCCTACCACAAGGTCGCCTTCCACAAGCCCGACGGCACCCCGGTCCACATCGAGACCACCCGCCCCGAGCTGCTGGCCGCCTGCGTCGCCCTGGTCGCCCACCCCGACGACGAGCGCTACCAGGACCTGTTCGGCACCACCGTGCGCACCCCCGTCTTCGGCGTCGAGGTCCCGGTGCGGGCCCACCGCCTCGCCGACCCCGAGAAGGGGTCCGGCATCGCCATGATCTGCACCTTCGGCGACACCACCGACGTCACCTGGTGGCGCGAGCTCCAGCTGGAGACCCGGCCCGTCATCGGCTGGGACGGCCGCATCATGGCCGACCCGCCCAAGGGCCTGGAGAGCGGAGCCGCCCGCGAGGCCTACGACACGCTCGTGGGCGCCACCGTCCACACCGCGCGCGAGCGCACCGTCGCCCTGCTGCGCGAGAGCGGCGACCTCGTCGGCGAGCCGACGCCCATCACCCACCCGGTGAAGTTCTACGAGAAGGGCGACAAGCCCCTGGAGATCGTCACCACCCGCCAGTGGTACATCCGCAACGGCGGTCGGGACGAGGACCTGCGCCAGCAGCTCCTGCGGCGCGGGCGCGAGCTCACCTGGTACCCCGAGCACATGCGCGCCCGCTACGAGAACTGGGTCGAGGGCCTCAACGGCGACTGGCTGATCAGCCGCCAGCGCTTCTTCGGCGTGCCCTTCCCGGTCTGGTATCCGCTGGACGCCGACGGCAACCCGCGCTACGACGAGCCCATCGTCCCCGCCGAGGACCAGCTGCCCGTCGACCCCAGCTCGCAGGCGCCCGAGGGCTACACCGAGGACCAGCGCGGGCAGGCGGGCGGCTTCATGGGCGACCCCGACGTCATGGACACCTGGGCGACCTCCTCGCTGTCCCCGCAGATCGCCTCCGGCTGGGAGCGCGACCCGGACCTGTACCGGCGCGTCTTCCCCATGGACTACCGGCCCCAGGGCCAGGACATCATCCGCACCTGGCTCTTCTCCACCGTGGTCCGGGCCCACTTCGAGAACGGCACCCTGCCCTGGAGCACCACCGGCATCTCCGGCTGGATCCTGGACCCCGACCGCAAGAAGATGTCCAAGTCCAAGGGCAACGTCGTCACCCCGCTGGCGCTGCTGGAGAAGTACAGCTCCGACGCGGTCCGGTACTGGGCGGCCAGCGGTCGCCTGGGCACCGACACCGCCATGGACGAGGGCCAGATGAAGGTCGGCCGCAGGCTGTCCATCAAGATCCTCAACGCCAGCAAGTTCGTCATGTCCGTGGCCGGTGAGGACGCCGTCGCCGACCCCGCGCGGGTGACGCAGCCGCTGGACCGGGCGATGCTGGCCGCGCTGGCCGACGTCGTGGAGGACGCCACCTCCGCCTTCCGCGCCTACGACCACACCCGGGCCCTGGAGCGCACCGAGCGCTTCTTCTGGGACTTCTGCGACGACTACCTGGAGCTGGTCAAGGCCCGCGCCTACGACACCGAGTCGGCCGAGGGCGCCTCCGCCCGCGCCGCGCTGCTGGTCGCCCTGGGCGCCCTGCACAGGCTCTTCGCCCCCTTCGTGCCCTTCGTGGCCGAGGAGGTCTGGAGCTGGTGGCAGGAGGGCTCGGTCCACGCCCAGCGCTGGCCCGACACCGCCGAGTACCGCGCCGCGGCGGCCGACGGCGACCCCGCCGTCCTGGCCGCCACCGCCGAGGTGCTGCGCGCCGTGCGCAAGGCCAAGTCCGAGGCCAAGCTGTCCATGCGGGCCGAGGTCGAGCACGTCAGCGTCTCGGGCAAGCGGGTCGACGCCGCGCGCGCCGCCAGCGCCGACATCGCCGCCGCGGGCCGCGCCTCCGGGATCGACTTCCGCGCCACCGACGACGCCGAGCTCACCGTCGAGGTGACCCTGCCCGAGGCCCCCGCCGAGTAGGGCCACGGAGGAGCACGGAACGGGGGCGGCCCACGCGGGCCGCCCCCGTTCGCGTACCGGCGGTGCTGGACACCGGTTCATCGCCCGGAGAGCGATAGGCTCGGCCGATGTGAGTACCACATCCCTGGAAGGCGGGCGGATCCCCGTCACGGTCCACCGACTGGACCCCGGCCTCCCCCTGCCCGAGTACGCCCATCCCGGCGACGCCGGCGCGGACCTGTACACCGCCGTCGACGTCACCCTGGAGCCCGGGCAGCGGGCCACGGTCCCCACCGGCCTGGCCATCGCCCTGCCCGACGGGTACGCGGCCTTCGTGCACCCGCGCTCGGGCCTCGCGGCGCGCTGCGGGGTCACGCTCGTCAACGCGCCCGGCACGGTCGACGCCGGGTACCGCGGCGAGATCAGGGTGACCCTGATCAACACCGACAGGGACACCCCGGTGAAGCTGACCCGGGGCGACCGGATCGCGCAGCTGGTGGTCCAGCGCGTGGAACGGGCGGTGTTCGTCGAGGCCGACTCCCTCCCGGAGTCGGCGCGGGGAACGGGTGGTTTCGGTTCGACCGGGGGGCACGCCGCGCAGCGGTGACGGCGCCCCGAATCCCCGGAGTCATCCGGGACCGACGGAAGCGAAGAGGTGAAGGCGTGTTCGGACGCCGCCGCAAGAAGCGGGACGAAGAGACCGAGAGAACGGGGACGCGGGCCGCGCCCAGGCGCGAGGGCGCCGCCGGGGCGGTCTCCTTCGGCAACGAGATCGAGCCGGAGCGCTCCCGGGAGCAGCAGCCCAAGGACGCGGACCGCCACCGCTCCTCCGGGCCGTGGGACTCCACCGAGGACGCTCCCGAGGCCGAGCGGATGGACCTGGGCAGCATGCGGCTGCCCATGGAGCAGGGCACCGAGATCCAGGTGAACGTCGCCCAGGACTCCCAGGGCAAGCAGAAGATCATCGGCGTCACCCTGGTGCGGGGCAAGAGCGCCCTCCAGGTGCAGCCCTTCGCCGCGCCCAAGTCCTCCGGCCTGTGGGACGAGATGCGCGAGGAGCTGCGCGAGCAGGTCGTCAAGCAGGGCGGCAAGGCCGAGGAGCACGACGGCACCTTCGGCCCCGAGCTCAAGGCCCTGGTCCCCGTCAAGGGCCGCACGACCGAGGACGGCAAGCAGCTCGCCCAGCGGGTGCGCTTCATCGGCGTGGACGGGCCTCGCTGGGTGCTGCGCGGCGTGATCCGCGGCGAGGGCGCCTCCAAGCCCGAGGTGATGGCCGAGGTCGAGCACCTCTTCGCCAACATCGTGGTGGTGCGCGGGGACCACCCGGTGCCGCCGAGCGAGCTGCTGCCCATCACCGTGCCCAAGCAGATCCAGGAGAAGATGGCCGAGGCCGCCAAGGCGCGCGCCGCCCAGCAGGCGGCCCAGCGCGGCAACGCGGGCCGCTCTCCCAACGGCGCCGCGCCCGGCGCGCGGCCCGCGGGGAACGGCGGCCAACCGGGCGGCGCCGCGGGCGGCTCGGGGGAGTAGCGGCCTCCCGGGGCGAAGCGGGGTCCCGCACCGCCGGAGAGGCGCCGGGCAGGGCGCGCCGTCTTCCGTAGTCTGTGGCACATGACGCAGACGACGGAGAACAGCGCGCCCCGGCCGCTCCCCGAGGACTGGAACCGTGCCCTGGCGGTGGTGGCCCACCCCGACGACCTGGAGTTCGGCAGCTCCTCAGCGATCGCCCGCTGGACCGGCCAGGGCAAGGACGTGGTGGAGCTGCTGGTCACCCGGGGCGAGGCGGGCATCGACACCATCGCCCCCGAGGAGTGCGCGCCGCTGCGCATGGCCGAGCAGCGCGCCTCTGCGGCGGCGGTCGGCGCGGGCACAGTGGAGTTCCTCGACTTCCCCGACGGCACCCTGGAGTACGGGATCCCTCTGCGCGCCGCGCTGGCCGGGGCGATCCGGCGCCACCGCCCCGACGTGATCGTCTCCATCAACTTCCGCGACCACTTCGCGGGGTCGAGCTCCCTCAACCACGCCGACCACCGGGTGCTCGGCCCGGCCCTGCTGGACGCGGTCCGCGACGCGGCCAACCGGTGGGTGTTCCGCGAGCAGCTGGAGGAGGGCCTCCAGCCGTGGTCGGGCGTGCGCTTCGTGGCCTTCGGCGCCTCACCCCTGGCCACCCACTACGTCGAACTGGGCGAGGCCGACCTGGCCGCGGGCGTGGCGTCGCTGGACGCCCACGCCCTCTACCTGGCCAATTTGGAGGGGTTCGACCAGAAGTCCTTCCTGCCCCGGGCCGCCGCCCAGGCGGGGGAGTGGGCCGGGGTCCCCCTCGCCACCGCCTTCGAGGTGTTCGAGGTCTGAGCCGCCGCCCGCGAGCGCGGGCGGCGGCACGGCCCCGGCGGGGTCAGGAGGCGGGGCCCGGGTCCACGGGGTCGGTGACGCGGCCCAGGAACAGGACCGCCCCGCCGCGGCGCAGCACGAACACGAACGGCCGGTCCACGGTGAACGCGACCGGCCTCGGCGCCACCGCGGCCGCCCGGAGCATCATCACGGCGGTCGCGGCGGCGCCCTCGGCGCCCTTCTCGTCCACCCGCAGCACCGACTGGTGCAGGATCTCGTCGGCGCGCAGCGGTTCCGGGCTGATCCCGTCGAAGCGGGCCTCGTCCGTGGCCAGGTCGCGCACGCCCAGCGCCGCCAGCGGTTCGAGCAGAGAGGTGTCGGTCTCCACCTCGAAGCGCGGCAGGGCCAGGTCCACCTGCTGGGAGGAGCGGTGGGCGTACAGGTCGGCGAGCGCGTCGGCCGTCACCGGGGCGGGAGCGGCGGAGCGCTCGTCGGGCAGCAGCACGTCCAGGGTCAGGCCGTGGTCGCCCTCCAGGCTCACCATGCTCCACCCGCGGGCCCGCGCGTGCGGCAGACGGGCCGAACGGTGCATGGTGGGCACCTTCCGCCTGCCCGACGGTGCGTGGAAGGGCCTGTCCCGGGTCCGGGCGGGGTCGAAGGGGTCTGGCCAGGCCAGTTTCACCCACAGCGCGTTGACCAGCAGCAGCCGCACGCCCGGGTGGACGCTGCCCGCGGGGAGCAGTTCCTCGATCAGGCCGCGGGTCACCTCCGCCACACGGGCGTTGACCCGTGAGCGCACGCCCTCGGAGTCGTGCTCGAAGTCGGCGTGCTCCACCTCGGCCCCGGCGCGCTCGCGCACCCGGGACGTGAAACCCGGCAGGACCTCCAGGTCGGCGGGCACGTACAGGCCGTTGAGGCTGGCCAGGTCGAGTCCGGGCTCGGCGGCCACGGCCGCGTCCAGCGCCTCCAGCTGGCCCCGCACGTCCGCGCCCAGCAGCGCCTCCAGCTCGGCCAGGGTGCGCTCCCGGGCGCCGGTGGCCAGCAGCGCCAGCACCGTGCCCACCGAGTGGGGGGACCACACGTGCGATTCCCCCTGCCGGGTCAGCACCCGGTCCAGCGCGGCGGCGAACTCCAGATGGTCCCGGCGCGGGGACGTACTCGTCTGCATGGGCTCCTGCTCGCTCTCGGCTCCGGCGTCTGGTCGCCAGCGTACGGAACGGCCCTCCTCCACCGCCAGGGTGCGCCGCCGGGTGAGAAGCCGCACGCGACAAGCCCGGACCCAAGGGGGCAAAGGCGGGCGGAGCGCATCCGCGCGACCACCGCGCGTACCCCGCGACCGGTCGCACGTCACATAGGCTTGGGCCGACACGGCGCGCGGAACCGTGTTGGACGCCCCGCGCGGCGACGACCGCCCACGACCGAACCCGAGCAGGAGCAGGATGACTGAGCACCAGCGGGCCGCCGAGGAGGCCGCCCCGGCCGCCGGGGCGGACGACAGGGCCGCGGCGGGCACCCCGGACTCCGGGGACGCCCCCGCCCCGGAGCGCGCCCCCGGCCGGGGCGCCACGGCGGCGGACCGCCCGGCGGTCACCGAGGACACGGTCGAGGCGCTCGTGCGCTCGCAGCTGGCCAAGGCGCTGGGCGGCAAGCGCGGCATGGTCGAGGCTGCGGTGCCCACCCTGACCTTCACCGTCTCCTACATCGTCAGCTCGGAGCTGCGGCTCTCGATCGTCCTGGGCGTGGTCGCGGCCCTGGTCCTGGGCGCGGTCCGGCTCGTGCAGCGCTCCTCGGTGCAGTACGTGCTCACCAGCCTGTTCGGCATCGGCATCGCCGCGGTCTTCGCCATGCGCAGCGGCAACGCCGCCGACGCCTTCCTGCCGGGCGTCATCTACAACGCGGTCTACGCCGTGGTGCTGAGCCTGTCGGTGCTGGTGCGCTGGCCCGCGATCGGACTGATGATCGGCCCGTTCATCGGCGACAAGGAGGACTTCACCTCCTGGCGCGCCAACCCGGCCGTGGTCACCCTGGCCTCACGCCTGACCTGGCTGCTGGTCCTGCCCTGCGTGATCCGCGTGCTCGTGCAGTACCCGCTGTGGATGGCCGACCACTACGGCTGGGCCGACACCTTCGCCCTGCTGGGCTTCTCCAAGGTCGCCATGGGCTGGCCGCTCCAGGTCGCGGCGTTCGCGGCCATGGTCTGGGTGCTGGCCCGGGGGCGCACCCCGCTGGAGGAGCGGGAGCACCCGGCCCGGGACGAGACGGCGGACTGACCGGGCGCCCCGGCGGACGCGCGGCCTAGAGGTCGGGGTCGTCCGCCGAGCCCAGCAGGGACTCCAGGGCGCCCAGGACCTCGGGCTCGGCCAGGAACACCACGGTGTCGCCCACCGACAGGGTCCGATCGGGGTCCGGCGGGCGCACCCCGCCGGGGCCCACCACCGCCACCAGCGCCACCCCCTCCGGCAGCGACTCCGCCAGCGCGCCCTCCGGCCCGCCCGCGAACGGACTCCCGGCGTGCAGCACCGACTCGGCGATCTCGGCCCCCGGCAGCGGCGGCAGGGAGTCCTCCCCGCCCGGCTCCTCCTCGGGGACCCCCTCGACCAGGTCGGCGATCAGCCGCGGCGGGGAGACCGCCAGGTCCACGCCCCAGGACTCGTTGAACAGCCACTCGTTGTCGGGATCGTTGATGCGGGCGATCACCCGGTCCACCCCGAACTCGGTCTTGGCCAGCAGGGACACCACCAGGTTGACCTTGTCGTCACTGCTGGCCGCGACCACCACGTCGAAGTCCTCCAGGCGGGCGTCCTCCAGCGTGGCCAGCTCGCAGGCGTCGGCCAGCAGCCACTCCACCTGGGGGAGGTCGTCCACGCCGATGGCGCGGGTGTCCCGGTCGATCAGCAGCACGTCGTGGCCGCTGCCCGCCAGCTCCGTGGCGATGGAGCGTCCCACGCTCCCGGCTCCCGCGATGGCGATCCGCATCTCACCCACGCTCCGTCTCGTCGTCGTCCAGCCGCAGCCCGTCCAGGTCGCGGCCGCGGGCGACCACGTGCAGGACGTCGCCCTCCTCCAGGAGCTCACCGGATCCGGCCAGGAGGATCCGGCCCGCACGGGTCAGGTAGACCACCCGCACCGGCGCCCGCTCCTCCAGGTCGGCGACGCGGCGGCCGGCCCACCCCCGCGGCAGGTTCATCTCGTTCATGGCCAGGGTCCCGGACGCGTCCTGCCACTCCGGTCCGGCGGTGAGCCGCCCGTCGCCCGGCACCATCCGGCGCAGGACCGCGTCGGCCGTCCAGCGCACGGTCGCCACCGTGGGGATGCCCAGCCGCTGGTAGACCTCGGCCCGGCGGGGGTCGTAGATCCGCGCGACCACGTTGTCCACGCCGAACGCCTCGCGGGCCACCCGCGCCGAGATGATGTTGGAGTTGTCCCCGTTGCTGACCGCGGCGAAGGCCCCCGCGCGGTCGATCCCGGCGGCGAGCAGGACCTCCCGGTCGTGGCCCTGCCCCCGGACCGCGTGCTTGGCCACGGAGCCGCGCAGACGCCGGAACGCCTCGGGGTCCCGGTCGATCACCGCCACCGTGTGCCCCAGGTCAACCAGGGTGTGCGCGAGGGTGGACCCCACCCGTCCGCACCCCATGATCACGATGTGCACCTCGCCCGCACTCCCGTCGAGATAGCCGCCGCGCACGCCGTGGTCGCGCGTGCGCACAGTGACACCTTGGCACAGACGCGGCCGACACGCTCGGTCGCCCCGGCCGTCCACGGGCCCGTCCGGGAGGCGGGTTCCGGCAGGTAGATTGGGAACGGTTGGTGGCTGTGCGCGCAGGGTCACCCGTCACGTGACCCGACCATCTTTGAGGACGACCGCCATGAACCGTGTGGGACAGGATTTCGAGCTGACCGTGGACGACGTCGCGCACGGGGGCTGGTGCGTGGGGCGCCACGAGGACCAGGTGGTCTTCGTCCGCCACGCCCTGCCCGGCGAGCGGGTCCGCGTCCGCGTCACCGAGCAGACCTCCCGCTTCATGAGGGGCGACGCCGTCGAGGTCCTCCAGGCATCCCCGGACCGCGTCCAGGCCCCCTGCCCGGCCGCCGGGCCCGGCAAGTGCGGAGGCTGCGACTGGCAGCACGCCGCCCCGGAGGCCCAGCGGGCCCTCAAGGGCAAGGTCGTCGCCGACCAGCTGCGGCGCATCGCCGGGATCGACCGCCGGGTCGAGGTGGAGGAGCTGCCCGGCACCCCCGACGGCCTGGGCTGGCGCACCCGCGTGCGCTTCGCCGTGGACTCCGGCGGCCGCGCCGGACTGCGCCGCCACCGCTCCCACGACATCGAGCCCGTCGAGCGCTGCCTCATCGCCCACCCCGGCGTGACCGAGCTCGGGGTGACCGACGTCACGTGGGAGGGCGTCCGCGACGTGGAGGCGGTCGCCTCGGCCGCCTGCGCCGACCGCGCGGTGGTCGTCACACCGACCGGGGCCAGGCTGGACTCCCTGCCCGAACTGGGTACCTCCAGCGCGGTGCTGCGCCGGTTCAAGGGCGGCCGCGTCCAGCAGGTGCGCGGACGCAGGGGCGTGCGCGAGAAGGTCGACGGCCGCGAGTACCGCGTCAGCGCGGGCGGCTTCTGGCAGGTGCACCCGGCCGCCGCCGAGGTGCTCACCGCCGCCGTCCTGGACGCCCTGGAGCCCAAGCCCGGCGAGACCGCCCTGGACCTGTACTGCGGGGCGGGGCTGTTCACCGGCGCGCTGGCCGCCGCCGTGGGCCCCGAGGGCCGCGCCATGGGCGTGGAGAGCGGCGCCGAGGCCGTGCGCGACGCCCGGTACAACCTCAAGGACATGGAGCAGGTCCGCGTCGAGCAGGGCGACGTGGCCGCCCAGCTGCGCGAGTGGGCTGACGTGCGCGCCGACGTGGTCGTGCTGGACCCGCCCCGGGCCGGTGCGGGCGCCGAGGTGGTGCGCTCCCTGACCGGGACGCGCCCCCGCAGGGTGGCCTACGTCTCGTGCGACCCCGCCACGCTCGCCCGCGACCTGGCCTCGTTCGAGCGGGCCGACTACCGTCTGGTGGACCTTCGCGCGTTCGACGCCTTCCCGATGACCCATCACGTGGAGTGCCTGGCGGTGCTGGAGCCGGTCCACCCGGCCCGCCGCCACCGGGAGGGCTGACCGCGACCCCCGGGGCCGACCCTCCCGGACCGCCGGGCCCGGAGCGGGCACGGCGCGGACCGGCACCGCGGCCGGGACCGGCAGCCGGTCCCGGGCCCGTGCGGTGGTGGAGTCCACCGGGACCGCCGGGGCGGGAGGCGACGGCCCCACGCCCCGGCGGCACGGCCGGTCACAGGTGCGCGCACTGCCCGGCGGTCGAGCCCGTGACGTCGTTGGCGGCGCCGAAGTCGGCGATCGCCGGGCTGTTGCCGGTGCAGGACAGAGAGCCCCGGACGCTGTTGCCCGCCAGGACCGGGCCGTAGCCCCCGGGGTCCCCGGTCCAGGTCGGGGACGGGACCTGGGTGTTGCCGTGCAGGGCCAGCGAACCCGTCAGCTCCGAGCCCAGGACCATCACCTCCGAGGTGGTCCCGCTGACGCGCACCGCGCCGCGGACCTCGGTGTCGGTGAGCCGGACGGTGTGGGCGCCGTCGGCGTTCAGCCCGCCCCGCAGCGACCCGCCGTCCACGACGAGCGAGGCGCCCGCGGCCACGTCCACGCCGCCGCTCACCACGGCCCCGTCGAGGCAGACCACGCCCGAGTCCACGTCCAGGCCGCCCCGGACCGTTCCGGTGACGGTCTCGGTGCACTCGGGGTCGGCCGCGGGGACGACGGTCGCGCGGAAGGAGTCGGGGGAGCCGGTGTTGCCCGCCGCGTCGACGGCGCGGTGCTCCACCGTGTGCGTCCCCCAGCCCGGTTCGTGTCCGTCGACCTCGAACACCGCCGTGGACAGCCCGCCGCTGCCCAGGCTTCCGTAGACGAGGTCGTCGACGTTCGTGCCGTCCGGGGTGAACCTGAACGGCGCCCCGGGGTCGTCGGGCCAGCCGTAGTAGTGGTGCCAGCCGTCGCCGTCGACGCGGAACTCCCCGACGACGTGGCCCTCGCCGTCGTCGCGCGGCGAGAGCCGCATGGAGAACGCGTTGAGGTGGATGTGGTGGTCCTCCCCGGCGGTGGCGGCGGGTTCGGACAGCTCGCGCGGCGCGGTGGGAGCGGTGTTGTCCACCGTCCAGACCAGGGTCTGGGAGTCCCCGCCCGGGGCGGCCGGGTCGGTGACCGCGGCGGTCAGCGTGTGCGTGCCCGCGCCGGGGGCGACCTCGCCCAGGTCCAGGGTGCGCCCGTCGGCGGAGGTGGACACCTCACGCCCGTCCAGGGTCCAGGCCACGTCCAGCACCCGGTCGGTGGGGCGTGAGGTCTCGGCGTAGACCACCTCGTCGCCGCCGACGGCGCGCGCGGTGTCGCGGAAGCGGGTGAACTCCACGGTCCCCGCGTCCGCGGGCAGCGGTTCCCCGACGGTCCAGGAGCGCGTCTGCGTCAGGGCGGCGGACTCGCGGATGAGCGGATCGCGGACGAAACCGGTGGGGTCCTGCACCCGGACGCTCACCTTCGCCCCCTCGTCGAGGCCGAGCCCGGACAGGTCCAGGGCGCGCGAGCCAGCCGCCTCGGGCAGTTCCTCGCCGTCGACCGACCAGGTGTACTCCAGCTCGTGGAAGACGGGGTGGGGGCCCTCCACCCACACGGCGTCCTCGGGCCCCACCTCGCCCTCGGGGGTGGAGGACACCGGCATCTCGCCCCGGTCGCGCAGGCCGGAGATCCGCTGGACCATCACCTCCCGGGCGACCTGGTCGAAGTAGTAGCCCAGCGACTTGAGCATGGAGTGCTCGCTGGGGCGCCACACGCCCTCGGAGTGGTACAACCCGCCCTCGTGGCCGTCGGGGTCGGCGGCGCCGATGGTCCCGCCCGCCTCGCTCTCCTCACCGAGCCAGCGCCACCACTTCTCCCGCCGGTCGAGCATCTCCCGCGACGACATCAGGGTGTGGTGGGCCGAGTCGGGTTCCCCTCCGGTGTAGCGGCCCAGACTCGTGTCGCGGAAGTAGTACGGGTACTCGTCCTGGAGCTCTCCCAGGGAGTGCCCGAGCTCGTGCGGGCTGATCAGCGCGGACAGGGCGTTGCCCGAGGATGCGGTGGCGGTGGCGCCGCCGCGTCCCCCGTAGGTGCCGCTGTTGGCCAGGGCCAGGATCTGCCGGTTGTCCGCGCTCACGCCGGGCACCAGGTCGGCCGCGGCCTCGGCGGCCTCCTCGTCCACGGTCAGCAGCCGTTCCAGGGCTTCGGGGTCGCAGCCGTTGAAGAAGCCCATGTCCAGGGCGGTGTCGCGCTCCTGGTCCTCACGGGCCGGGTCGCAGTCCACGCCCGACTCGGCCGAGGGCGTCTGCACCGCGTACACGTTGAGGTAGTTGCGGTAGGTGCGGAAGGGCTCGATGCTCCACTGCACGTTGAGGTGCTGGTCGAGCTGCTCGCGGAAGAGCGGCATCTCCTCCTCGGTGTAGCCGTCGCCGAGGATGACCAGGTTGAAGCGTTCGGAGGGGGCGCCGGTGACCTGGATCGGCACCACCCGCGCCTCGGAGGGGGAGGTCTCGGCCGCCACGGGTGCGGCGGGGGTCAGGACCGCGGTCAGGAGGGGGAGGGCGGCGAGTGCCGCCGTGGTTCTGCGCACGGGGAGTGGCCTCGTTTCTGGTGCGACGTGCCCGGAAGCCTAGGGAGGCGGGCGGGGCCGATCCAGAGCGCGGGGCATAGGTGATTCGATAACCCGGCCGCGGTTCAGCCGCACACGGGCCGGACGTACCGCCCCGGGTCCTCCTCGTGGGTGTGGTACTGGTGCTGGGGGTAGAGCCGCTGCCAGTCCCCGGGCCCGGCGGGTTCGGTGGAGGACTCCCGCAGCGGCGTGTCCAGCAGCCGCGCCAGCTCGAGGCTGGTCGTGCGCGGGTCGGTCAGCTCCTCCCAGTTCCGCTCCAGGACCCGGCTCACCCGCTCCTCGGGCAGGTCGGCCATGGCCAGGGAGAGCTCCAGGTCCACCGGGGAGGGCTGGTAGGCGTACAGGTTCGCGGCCAGCGTGTCCAGGGTGTCGTAGCGGGACAGGCCCTCCACGCCGGCGGCCAGCCACGCCGCCAGCAGCACGCGCGCCTGCCCGGTGCCCAGGCACTCGGTCTCGTAGGGGTCGGACAGGCCCAGGACCACCCGGGCCGCCTCGCCCACCATCGCGGTCTGCCAGTAGTGGTCCCAGTCGCCCGTGTACGCGTGGACCACCACGTCCCGGTCCCGGGGCACGTCCAGCTCCCGGTGGTAGGAGAAGCTCTCCTGCCACACCACGGGCATGCGCTCGCGCGGGACCTCGGGCAGCAGGTCCATGGCCGGGCCCAGGGCGCCGTGCCAGCGCTCCACCCACGGTTCGAAGCCGGGCAGGGGGCAGTAGGTGACGCCCTCCCTGGTCTGACAGGGCGGCCCCTGCGCGCCGTACACCCGGCTGTCGGGGATGGGGGCGTACAGCGGCTGGATCTGGCGGCCGTGGACGACGGTGCCGACGGCGGCGGCCAGCAGCACGGCGGCCGCGCCCAGGCAGGCCGCCCGGTGGGCACGGCGGCCCCGCGCGGCCATGGCCAGGACGGCCAGGAGGGCCACGACCAGCACCGAGTAGACCAGATAGGCGGTGGCCACGTCCGTGACGGAGGGGGCGCTCACGTTGAAGGGGTCGAGGGCGACGCGGGCCGCCCACTCCACCCGGAGCACGGCGCTCGACAGGTTGGCGTCCACCGCCGAGACGCCGTACAGCCAGTAGGCGGGCAGGGCCAGCAGGGTCACGACCAGCGGCAGGTAGGAGCGGGTCCACGCCACCAGGGCGATGGACAGCAGCGGGCCCGCGGCCGCCAACAGGAGGGGCGCCGGGTAGGCGGACGGGCTCAGCGTGCCCAGCAGGGGAGGGGACAGCCAGCGGTCCACCCCGGCCCACAGCACGACCAGCACCGTGCCGACCAGTGAGGACGCCGCCATCAGGGACAGCAGCCGTCCCGTTCGGCCCAGCGGGGAGACCAGACGCGGACAGTAGCGGGCCTCGCGCATGGCGGGGAAGGCGACCGCGGCGAAGAGCACCGCGCCCACGGCCGTCGCGGCGGCGTTGGCGTTGGCGTACCAGTGCTCCAGGGTGGCCGTCGCGCTCGCCCAGTCCGGGGACACGAGCAGGTACATGCCCGCCAGGGAGCCCGGGAGCACGAACGGGTTGCGGACCAGGCGGAGTGCGTTGAACCAGGTCAGGCGGGCGAACGTGGCCGTGCTCCGGGCGGCGTGCCTTCGTGCGGAGCGTGTCCGGGAGGGCTGGAGTCCGGGGTCGCGGCCTCCTGACCGGTAGGCGCCCCCCGCGCGGGTCCGGCGCCGACCGCGTGCCGGGCGGGGTTCACCGGTCGTCCTGTTCCACGCCGGTGAGCAGCAGGTAGGCGTCCTCCAGACTGGGTTCGACCGGCTCCAGACCCTCGGAGGGGCCGGGCGCGGCGCCGCCCGCGGGGGTGAGTACCCGGTAGCGCCCGTCGGCCAGGCGCCAGGAGGTGTACTCCCGGCCGGGGCGGCCGTCGCGCTCCCACACGTGCCCGCGCGCCCCGTCCACCAGCGCGCGGGGGGTCCCGTCGAAGATCACCCGGCCCGCGTCCAGGCACACCACGCGCTGGCACAGGGCGGCCACGTCCTCGATCTGGTGGGTGGAGAGCACCACGGTGCTGCGCACGGCCAGCTCCGAGACCAGGCCGCGGAACCGGATGCGCTGCTCGGGGTCCAGGCCGATGGTCGGCTCGTCCAGCAGCAGCACCCGGGGGTCGCCGAGCAGGGCCGAGGCCAGGCCCAGCCGCTGGCGCATACCGCCGGACAGGCGCCGGACCCGGCTGTGGCGGCGGTCGTGGAGACCGACCCGCTCCAGGACCCGGCGCACCTCGTCGTGGCGGGCGCGGCGCCCGCCCAGCTCCTTGAGCACCGCCATGTAGTCCAGCAGGCCGAACGCGGTGAAGTACGGGTAGAACTCGGGGTTCTGCGGCAGGTAGCCCAGGTGGCGGCGGATCTCGGTGCGCTCGGCGGCCCGCGCGGGGTCGTGTCCGAGTACGCGCAGTTCTCCGTCGTCGGCCTCCAGGTCGGTGGCCAGGCAGCGCAGCAGGGTTGTCTTGCCCGCGCCGTTGCGCCCCAGCAGCCCGGTCACGCCGGGACCCAGGTCCAGGTCGATCCCGGCCAGGGCGGTGCGGGTGCCGTAGCGGTGCCCCAGCCCCCGGACGCTGACGGCGGCCCGTGCGGTCGTCGTGCTCACGCCGTCCTCACCCGCAGCAGGAGCGCGCCGAGCAGGGCGGTGAGCGCGCCCGCCCACCACACCTGGGCCTGGGGCGCGAGCAGGTGCAGGGGCGTGGCGTCCTCGGAGGCGGTCAGGACGCCCAGGGCGACCAGCCACAGCAGCCCCACCGCGGCGCTGGCCGCGCCCAGGTGCATCCAGCGGCTGAGCACGAGGGACCCGGCGACCAGGGTGAGGGCGGGCAGCAGCCAGAACACCGCCTTCCACGGGGTGTGCGCGTGGGGCAGCAGCAGCGCCGCCGACATGCACAGGGTCAGCGCGGGCACCAGCACCGCGCAGGTGCGCAGGAACAGCAGCCGCTGGCCCGCCAGCGGCGTGACCGAGGTCAGCGAGTGGGCCGGGTCCACCCCGTGCCCGTAGGCCAGGGCCACCCCGGCCAGGGGCACCACCGGGGCGGTGAAGGTGAACATCAGCGAGCCGTGCGGCAGGTGGTGGGCGGCCAGCAGGGCGGCCGTCAGCACCACGACCGTGGCCAGCAGCCAGGCCCGGTACAGGGAGGGGGTGGCGGCCAGCAGCTTGGCGGTGCCCTCGCCCAGACCCAGCGAGGACAGCAGGGACTCGACTGGCCCGCGCCGGGGGCGGTCCACGACGTCGCGCAGGTCCTCCCAGCTCCGGGCCAGCCAGGGCTCGTCGGCGGGCAGCAGGTCGCGGCAGGGCGCGCAGTGGGTGATGTGTGCCTCCACGGACATGGCGGTGACGTCGTCGGAACGGTGGTGGGCGTACTCGTGTGCCTGGGCAGGGGTCAGGTGCCAGCTCATGTCAGTGCCTCCCGTAGCCGCGCCTTGGCGCGCATGACCCGTGTCTTGACGGTTCCCTCGGGGACCTGGAGGATCTGCGCGGCCTCCCGGACGGTGAGCCCGTCCAGCACGGTGGCCTGGATGGCCGAGCGCAGTTCCGGGGAGAGGGAGTGCAGGGCGGCGCCCAACGGGCCGTGCTCGATGTTGAGCAGCACGGTGTCCTCGGCGGAGGCGTCGCCGATGGTCTCGTAGGGTTCGCTGTCGCTGTCTGCGATCCAGCGGTTGGCGCGTTTGCGCAGCTGGGAGATGAGCTGGCGGATCGCGATGGTCCACAGCCAGGCTCCGGCGTCGGTGTCGCCGGGGCGGGGGGTGAAGGAACCCGCGTTCCTCCACACGGCCAGGAAGGTCTCCTGGAGGGCGGCGTCGAGCTGGTCGGGGTCGGAGCACCGGTAGCGCAGCCTGGCCCGCAGCCAGGTGGCGTGCCTGCGGTGCAGGAACTCCAGCGCGCGGGTCTCGCCCGCGGCGACGGCGGCCAGCAGCACCGGGTCGGTGCTGTCCGGGTCGTAGGAGGGCGCGCGGCGGCGCGCGCGGCGGAGCAGCTTCACAGGAGGGACTATCGCGGAAGGCGGGCGCTTCGGTTCGGCGGACGGGCGGGGCGCGGACGCGCCTTTTCCACGGTAACCGCGCGGCGGTTCCGGTCTGGTCCGCGGCGTGGGAGAAAATGGGGCTTATGCGTCTGAGGATCTTCCTTGAGCCCCAACAGGGGGCCACCTATGAGGACCAGCTCACCGTCGCCAGGGCCGTCGAGGACCTGGGCTTCGACGCTCTGTTCAGGTCCGACCACTATCTGCACATGGGGGATCACGTCAGCGGCCTCCCCGGGCCCACCGACGCCTGGATCACTCTCGCCGGGCTCGCCCGGGACACCTCCCGCATCCGCCTGGGCACGCTGATGACCGCGGCGACCTTCCGTCACCCCGCGCCCCTGGCGATCTCCGTCGCCCAGGTCGACCGCATGAGCGACGGCCGGGTGGAGTTCGGCTTCGGTTCGGGCTGGTTCGAGGAGGAGCACGCGGTCTACGGGATCCCCTTCCCCGCCACCGCCCGTGAGCGCTTCGACCGCTACGAGGAGCAGCTGGACATCATCACCGGCCTGTGGTCGACCCCGGTGGGGGAGACCTTCCGCTACGAGGGCAAGCACTACCGCCTGGCCGAGGGGCCCGCGCTGCCCAAGCCGCAGCAGGGTCCGCGTCCGCCGGTGCTGATCGGCGGCACCGGCCCCAAGCGCACGCCGCGCCTGGCCGCCAAGTACGCCGACGAGTACAACGTGCCCTTCAACTCGATCGAGGACACCTCGGCCGCCTTCGAGCGGACCCGGGCCGCGGTGCGGGCCTCGGGGCGCAGCGCGCCGATGGTCTACTCCGCCGCGCAGGTGCTCTGCGCGGGCAGGGACGAGGCCGAGGTGGCCCGGCGGGCCGAGCGGATCGGCCGCGAGGTCCCCGAGCTGCGGGAGAACGGCCTGGCGGGCACCCCAAACGAGCTGGTGGACAAGATCGGCCGCTTCGCCGAGGCGGGCGCCGAGCGCATGTACCTCCAGATGCTGGACATGTCCGACCTGGACCACCTGGAGCTGGTGGCCTCGCAGGTCGCGCCGCAGCTGGACTGATCCGGAGCCCCAAAGGGGTGGAGGTTCAGCCGGGGGCGGTCGCACACCGTCGGCGGCCGCCCGATAACTTGATATCGAGATACAAGTTAGATACCTTGACATCAAGATAACAGCGGGGTTCCCCTCGGCCCGCTCCCGGTTCGGGTGTGTGAAGTTGACCGCTTGAGCGCACCCGGTCCGGACAACGTGGGCGCCCGCTACCAGTGGGCCGCCCGGCCGGTGGCGAGTGGTGTCGCCGCAGGCCACGGCGGGCCTGACGGAGGCCGGGAGGCAGGCGGAGGTCAACCCCCGCGGCCCTTCGCCCCCGGCAACCGGTCAGGGCGGCCTCAACAGGTCCCGCGTCCGCCCCATGGGGGAGGATGCTGGGAACGTAAGTGGCGAGATCAGGAGGCAGACACCGTGTCCGCGAACAGCTTCGGCGCCCGTGACACGTTGCGCGTTGGCGACGAGTCGTACGAGATCTTCCGTCTGGAGACCGTGGAGGGCTCCAGTCGGCTTCCCTACAGCCTGAAGGTGCTGCTGGAGAACCTTCTGCGCACCGAGGACGGTGCGAACGTCACCGCCGACCACATCCGGGCCCTGGGCGGCTGGGACCCCAAGGCCCAGCCCAACCAGGAGATCCAGTTCACCCCCGCGCGGGTGATCATGCAGGACTTCACCGGCGTCCCCTGCGTCGTCGACCTCGCCACCATGCGCGAGGCCGTGCGCGACATGGGCGGCGACCCGGACAAGATCAACCCGCTCGCCCCCGCCGAGCTGGTGATCGACCACTCCGTCGTCGTCGACCTCTTCGGCCGCCCCGACGCCTTCGAGCGCAACGTCGAGATCGAGTACGAGCGCAACTACGAGCGCTACAAGTTCCTGCGCTGGGGCCAGACCGCCTTCGACGAGTTCAAGGTCGTCCCGCCCGGCACCGGCATCGTGCACCAGGCCAACATCGAGCACCTGGCGCGCGTCACCATGAGCCGGGGCGGCCAGGCCTACCCCGACACCTGCGTCGGCACCGACTCGCACACCACCATGCAGAACGGCCTGGGCATCCTGGGCTGGGGCGTGGGCGGCATCGAGGCCGAGGCCGCCATGCTCGGCCAGCCGATCTCCATGCTCATCCCGCGCGTGGTCGGCTTCAAGCTGACCGGTGAGCTCCAGCCCGGCACCACCGCCACCGACCTGGTGCTCACCATCACCGAGATGCTGCGTCAGCACGGCGTGGTCGGCAAGTTCGTCGAGTTCTACGGCGAGGGCGTGGCCTCCGTGCCGCTGGCCAACCGCGCCACCATCGGCAACATGAGCCCGGAGTTCGGCTCCACCGCCGCGATCTTCCCGATCGACGACGAGACGATCCGGTACATGAAGCTGACCGGCCGCTCCGAGCAGCAGGTGGCCCTGACCGAGGCCTACGCCAAGGCCAACGGCTTCTGGCACGACCCGGCCAACGAGCCCGAGTTCTCCGAGTACCTGGAGCTCGACCTGGCCGAGGTGGTCCCCTCCATCGCCGGCCCCAAGCGCCCGCAGGACCGCATCGCGCTGTCGGAGGCCAAGAGCACCTGGCGCCACGACGTGCGCAACTACGTCGAGGACAGCACCGACGAGGCGGGCGAGGAGTCCTTCCCGGCCTCGGACGCCCCGTCCCAGACCGCCAACGGCGCCCGTCCGCACAAGGCCGTCAAGGTCACCATGGCCGACGGCACCGAGACCGAGATCGACCACGGCGCCGTGGTGATCGCCGCGATCACCTCCTGCACCAACACCTCCAACCCCTCGGTCATGCTGGGCGCCGCCCTGCTGGCCAAGAAGGCGGTGGAGAAGGGCCTGACCCGCAAGCCGTGGGTCAAGACCTCCATGGCCCCGGGCTCCAAGGTCGTCACCGACTACTACGAGCGCTCCGGCCTGACCCCGTACCTGGACAAGCTGGGCTTCAACCTGGTCGGCTACGGCTGCACCACCTGCATCGGCAACTCCGGCCCGCTGCCGGAGGAGATCTCCCAGGCCGTCCAGGACAACGACCTGGCCGTCACCGCGGTCCTGTCCGGCAACCGCAACTTCGAGGGCCGGATCAACCCGGACGTGAAGATGAACTACCTGGCCTCGCCGCCGCTGGTGGTCGCCTACGCGCTGGCCGGGTCGCTGGACGTGGACATCACCACGGAGCCGCTGGGCATCGACAAGGACGGCGAGCCCGTCTTCCTGGCCGACATCTGGCCCAGCGCCGAGGAGATCCAGCAGGTCATGGACTCCGCGATCGCCTCGGACATGTACGAGTCCGCGTACTCGGACGTGTTCGCCGGCGACGAGCGCTGGCGCTCGCTGCCCACCCCGACGGGCAACACCTTCGAGTGGGAGGGCGAGTCGACCTACGTCCGCAAGCCCCCCTACTTCGAGGGCATGGAGACCACCCCGGCCCCGGTCACCGACATCACCGGCGCCCGGGTGCTGGCCAAGCTGGGCGACTCGGTCACCACCGACCACATCTCCCCGGCCGGCGCCATCAAGCCGGGCACCCCCGCGGCCGAGTACCTCAAGGCCAACGGCGTGGAGCGCCGCGACTTCAACTCCTACGGTTCGCGCCGCGGCAACCACGAGGTGATGATCCGGGGCACGTTCGCCAACATCCGCCTGCGCAACCAGATCGCGCCGGGCACCGAGGGCGGCTACACCCGCGACTTCACCCAGCCCGAGGGCCCGGTGTCGTTCATCTACGACGCCGCGCGCAACTACGCCGAGCAGGGTACGCCGCTGGTCGTCCTGGGCGGCAAGGAGTACGGTTCCGGCTCCTCGCGCGACTGGGCGGCCAAGGGCACCAGCCTGCTGGGCGTGCGCGCGGTCATCACCGAGTCCTACGAGCGCATCCACCGCTCGAACCTGATCGGGATGGGCGTCCTGCCCCTCCAGTTCCCCGAGGGCCAGTCCGCCGACTCCCTCGGCCTGACCGGCGAGGAGACCTTCTCCATCACCGGCGTGACCGAGCTGAACGAGGGCACCACCCCGGCCACGGTGAAGGTCAGCACCGACACCGGCGTGGAGTTCGACGCCGTGGTGCGCATCGACACCCCCGGTGAGGCCGACTACTACCGCAACGGCGGCATCCTGCAGTACGTGCTGCGCCAGCTGATCGCCAAGTAGGCGGGTCCGCGCGCGGGCGGACCCGTGCGCGGACGCCCCACGCGGCTTCGCGGGGCCGCCACCGTCCGAGCGACGGTGGCGGCCCCGTTCGCGTTCGTCCCTCCTCCAGGTAACGAAAAGGTATAGCCATCGCGGTTTGCCCGCGTCGGCTCGGGTAGCGGCACGGGTAGGGAACGAACGCAACCTACGGCGAAGGAACCGGATCAATGTCAGAGATCATCGAGACGGTGGAGGTCGACGTCCCGGTCACCGCCGCCTACGCCCAGTGGACGCGGTTCGAGGAGTTCCCCTCCTTCATGGAGGGGGTCGACAAGGTCGTCCGCACCGGTGACGGGCACATGCTCTGGACCATCGAGATCGGTGGCCAGAAGAGGGAGTTCGAGGCCGTGGTCACCGAACAGGTCCCCGGGGAGCGGATCGCCTGGAAGACCACGGACGGCACGACCCACGCGGGGGTGGTGACCTTCCACCGCCTGTCCGACACCAGCAGCAGGATCACCCTCCAGCTCAAGACCGTCCCGGAGGGCGTGGTCGAGCAGCTCGGGGACAAGCTCGGACTGGTCAAGACCCGTGCCAAGGGCGACATGAAGCGCTTCAAGGCCTTCGTCGAGCCCGGCCGGGAGAACCCGACCGGCTGACGCCGGGCCCGGAGCCGGTCCCGGGCCCCCGCAGCCGAGGAGGCCGCGGGGGCCCGGCCCGTGTCCGGGGCGGGACCGTCCCGGACGCCGAGGTGTCCGTTCCGTCCCGGACACGCGGACTCCCGGCGCCGCCGTGCGGCGCCGGGAGCCGTCCCTCGCGTCCGGTGTGTCAGTGGCTGCCGCTGCTGACGCTGGAGTGGTAGGCCCCGTGGGGGCCGGCGTGCGACCAGGAGTGGTAGTACCAGCTGTGGCCGTGCCCGTGGCCGTGGCCGTGGCCGCTGCCGGACTTGACCACGTAGCTGTACGCACCGTCTCCACCGGCCCCCGACCAGCTGGACGAGTAGTAGCTGTCCGCCGAGGCCAGGGCCGGAGCCCCGAGCGCCAGGACGGGTGCGGCGACGACGGTGAACGCGAAGCGGCGCAGGGTCTTCCTCTGCATGGTGGTGGGTTCCCTTCGAAGCTCGGTGCGGGGAGCGGCCGTGAGCGTGCCCTCGCCTCCAGCTGCACCGTCGGCGCGGTGCTGGACGCGTGACACTGCCGGACTACGTCCCTTTCGTCCTTTTTGTCTTCTTTGTTCATCCTGACGCCGGGGCGACCCAAGAGGGAACACTGGGGATCTGCGCAAACATCAAAATCGGGATGTCGCGCCCCGCGTGCCTTCGGGGCGCCGCCGGGGAGCCGGGTCGGCGGCGGCATCCGCGCGCTGGCGCGGGTTCTGCTCGGCGGGACGTACGGGAGCGTCCTCGGGGGCGCCCGGAAGAGGGCTCGCGGCGGCGTCGGGGGGTAAACCCCGGACATCTCACCCCCACCGGGGTCCCACGTGGGACCCGCGTGTCCGGGCCGGGCCCTCGGGCGCCGCGCGGGATCGGAGGCCGCCGGTGCGCGGCCCGCGCGTCAGGGCCGGACCGTCCCGGGCGCCGAGGACTTCGCTCGGTCGCGGACACGCGAACTCCCGGCGCCGCCGTGCGGCGCCGGGAGCCGTCATCGTGAGCCTGCGACCCTAGCCGGCGCCGCTCTCCGTGCTGGAGGAGTAGGCACCGCCCTTGCCGGCGACGTTGAAGGACTCCTCGAACCAGGACTTGCCGTCACCGGCGAAGGCCTCGAGCTCGTAGTTGTACGCCCCGTGGGAGTTGGCGCCGCTGGACTCCACCTCGTAGTACGCGTCCGCCGAGGCCAGAGCCGGTGCTCCGAACGCCAGGGCGGGTGCGGCGACGGCCGTGATCGCGATGCGGCGCAGGGTCTTCTTCTGCATGACAGTGGGTTTCCCTTCGTGGCTTGGTGCGGGGAACTCCGACGCCGTGCGGGCGGTCGCAGGTCGGCGCTGTCCGCGAGGTGCGAAAGCGCGTGGAACCACCGGGCGTTCTCCCCGCTTCCCAGCCTGCGGCCGGACGGGCCAAGGGGGAACACCAGAAAGCTGACTAAACTCCAAAATCGGGACATTCAGCAAAAAAGCGTGTGCGGAGCGTACCGAAGCCGCCGGACGCGGCGTCCGGACCCCCTGCGGGGCGGGGCCTCCCGGCCTTCCCGACCCGTCCGCGTCCGCCGCCGGGGACCGGTCCCACCCCGGCTGATGTCCGTAAACCTCCGCTATGCTCACCGCATGCCCGGCCCCACCAGCCCCCTCCTCCGGCTCATGTCGGCCGTCGTCCTCCCGGCGCTGCTGATCCTCCTTCCTGTCCTCGGAGCCGCCCCCGCCTCGGCGCAGCCCGAGCCCGGAACCGGGACCCGCGAGGAGCGCGTGACCCCCGCGGAGCACTACGCCGCCCTGCTCGCCGAACAGCCCGAGGGCGCCGCCGTGGTCGTGGACGACGCCCTGGCAGGCCGCTACGACCCGGAGGAGCTGGAGGCCGACCTCCACGACTCCTTCGGCGCCCTGGACGTGCCCTACCACGTCGTCGCCAGCCCCTTCCCCGGCACCGAGCCGCGGTGGGGAGGGGACATGCTGCCCGCCCTGATCGACCGGGTCGGCGCGGACGGCCTCTACGTCCTGCTCCAGCCCGACAGCGTTCCCCTGGCCCGGGCCGCGGGCGCGGACCTGCCGGTGGACGCCGCCTCCGACGCGGTGCGCTACTCCTCCGGGCTGGACTACTACGGCGCCCCGCTCGACGAGGTCGCCGACGCCTTCACGGCGGCCCTGGCCGACCCGGACGCGCAGGCCACGGCCGACCGCCTCCGGCAGGAGTACTCCGCGGAGCAGGACGCCTACCGGAGCCCCACGGCCTGGGAGGAGTTCCTGGAGGACCTGGACCCGACCACGTCGGTCGGGCCCAGCAACCTGGGCTTCCTGGTCAGCACCGCGACCGGCGCGCTGCTCACCCTGTCCCTCTGCCACGTGTGGTGGACACGCCGCAGGGGCGGCAGCACGGTCGCCGCGGTCGCGGTCGCCTCGGTGTTCGGACTGGCCCTGCCCGCCGCCGGTGTGGCCGGAGCCCTGTACTACATGGACAGCGTGCCCCTGGGCGCGAGCGAACGCCCCGATCCCCTGGAGCAGGCCCGGTCGCAGCCGCCCTACGTGACCTCCACCGTGCGCGTGGAACGGGTGGTGGACGGGCTCGGCGGCGGCCCCCTCTACGTGGACCCCCTGAGCCCGCTGTCCCGCGAGGGGCTCGCGGACGTCGCCGAGCGCGCGGAGCGCTCCTCCGTCCCGGTGTACGCGGTCCTCCTGCCGATGGCCGACACCGACGAGAGCGAGGGCGACCCGGCGCGGTTCGCGCACGCGATGCGCCACGTCCTGGGCGAGGACGGCGTCTACGCGGTCATCACCCAGGAGTCCTACGAGGAGACGCCCGAGACGACCGTGCTCGCCTTCGGTACCGACCTGGACTCCTACTACCTGGGCCAGGCGTTGGACGAGGGCGCGGCCATGACCCCGGCTCAGGAGTTCGCCCTGCTGCTGGAGGCGGTGGAGGAGGTTCCGCGCGACCCGGAGGCGGGGGACCCGCCGCCTCCGTACGACAGCTCGGCGACCGTGCCCGAACCGCGGACGACGCGCTTCTGGGAGGACTTCTGGGCCGGAGTGCTGTTCCTGGGCCCCGTCGTCGGCGCGCTCCTGCTGGGCGCGGTGCTGGGGACGGCGGCCCTGGTACGGGCTTCGCGCGTGCGGCGCCGGGTCCGGCCCTCCCCGCGGGTCCTGCGCCGCACGGCCGAGCGCGAGCGCGCGCGGCTGGCCGCCCTGGTCTCCTCCGACCGGGCCGGGCGCCTCCCCGTCTCGATGATGCCCCCCGTCGAGGCGGCGCTGATGGTCATGGACGCCGACCCCGACGACCTCGACCTGGTCGGCGTGGCGGTCGTCTCCCGCAGGGCGCACGCCGCCCTGGCGGACCCCGGCTCCGCCGAGGCCTCCCCGTGCATGGTCAACCCCCTGCACGGCCCCGCCGAGGCGTTCGAACGCGCCGGTCCACGGGAGCGGCGGGGCCTGTTCCCCGTGTGCCGGGCGTGCGCCGACCTGACCGACCAGCAGCGCACGGCCGCCCTGCTGCGCGTGCGCGACGGCGCGGGGACGCGGCGGGACCACCTGTCGATGAACGAACGCGCGTGGGTCGAGTACCGCTTCGGGGCCAAGAACCCCGCGCGTATGGCCGAGAGGCTCCTGGAGGAGATCGATGCCCGCTGATTCCCCACCGGCCCGGTACACGGCGCGGACGCTGGCCGCGACCTGCGCCGTGCTGCTCCTGTACCCCGCGACCGGTGCCCTGGCCCAGGAGTCGGACGCGCAGGACCCCGGCGCCCAAAGCCCACAGGACCGCACCCAGGCCATCGCCGACGCGCTGGAGGAGTCGCCGGTCTACGTCGACCCCGCCTACGAGTCCGCCTTCCCGGCCCAGGACCAGGAGCGGGTCGCCGGGGTCATCGAGTCCTCCGACCTGGACCTGTACGTGATCGCGGTGCCCCTGACGTCCGGCGACGTCTGGAACGGTGACGCGGCCACGCTCGTGTCGGTCGTGCACGACCGCAGGGGCGGCGGCGAGGCGCACTACCTGGCCTACGACGAGGTGTCGGGGTTCCACGGGGAGGACTACGGTCCCGGTGTCCAGGAGGCGGCCCCCGCGCACCACGGGGCCCTGGCCGCCTCCTACGGGACGGACTTCGACGGCTCCATGCTCCAGCAGGCCGACGCGGCCGTGGAGGCCGCGCTGTCCGACGACCCGCGCGCGGCCTACGAGGCGGCCCTCCGGTCCTACGAGGAGGCCAACCCCCACATCACCGGCATGGGCGGGGACGCCGGGCAGGGGAGCGGTCCGGGATCCGGCCCGCTGTTCGCGGTCGGGGCCGTCATCGCGGTCCTGCTCGCGATCCTGTTGGCGCTGTTCGTGCGCGGCCGCCTCACCGCGCGCGTGGGCAGGCGCAGGGCGGCCTCCATCACCCAGCACGCGGCCTTCGACAACGCCGACCGCGCCCAGCTGGACTCCCTGGTCGAACAGGGCGAACGCGACCTCATCGAGGTGGGCGAGCGCCTGAGCCGCATGGACGCGGACCAGGGGTCCGACACCAGGTCGGGCCAGAGCCTCCAGCGCGCCCTGGACGCCCGCTCCGCCGCCGCGGCGGTCCACGACCGGATGGCCGCCGAGGGGGCCACCCTGCCCGACGCCGTGGGCGTGCTCGTGCTGCTCGACATCGCCGAGGACGCGCTGGAGAGCGCGGCCGGGGGCGCGCGCTCCGCCGTCCGGCGCCGCCACTGCTACGCCAACCCGCTGCACGGCACGAACACCAAGGTGACGCCCTGGCGGGAGTTCGGCGGGACGCGCACCATCCGCGTCCCGCTGTGCGCCGACTGCGCCAAGGCCGTCCGCAACCGGGCGCGTCCCGTGGTCCTGCCCGCCGAGCACGAGGGCGCGCCGGTGCCCTACTACGAGGTGCCCGCGGAGGAGAGCGTGTGGGCCGCCACCGGCTACGGCACGCTCACCGACGACCTCGTCCAGCGGGTCCAGCGCGGCGACCACCGGCCCCGGGGGCGGGCCCGCTGACGGTCCGGCCGTGAGGCGGGGAGGTATTCGGACGGGCACGGGGAGAGAACGTTTCGCCCCCGCACGGCATCGGACCACAGGGAACGGGACTTCGGTGCCCGCCCATGTCCCCGGGGCCGGGCCGACCGAAACGTGGCTATAGTTCCCACGGGCCCGTCATGGGTTCGCCGGGGGAAGCGATGACGACGGATACGGGGTGGCCTGGTGGAGGACCAGCACGTCCAGAGGGGTAGCGGCGGGGCGGGTCAGCCCTCCGGCCGCACGGTGGGGAAGTACCGGCTGGTGCGGTCGCTGGGGCGCGGCGGTTTCGGCGAGGTGTTCCTCGGAGAGGACCCCGACGGCGGTCGCGCCGCGGTCAAGATCCTGCACGCCAGCTGGGCGGGGGATCCGGAGATGCGCCGCCGCTTCAGCACCGAGGTCGAGCAGGCCCGGCGTGTGAGCGGGTTCTGCATCGCCGCGATCCTGGACGCCGACCCCGGGGCCGCCGAGCCGTGGATCGCCACCGAGTTCATCGACGGTCCCACGCTCCAGCGCGCCGTGGCCACCGCGGGCCCGCGCAGCGGCGTCGAACTGCACCGCCTGGCCGTCTCCACGGCCACCGCGCTGGCCGCGATCCACGCGGCCGGGGTCGTGCACCGCGACCTCAAACCCGACAACATCATGCTGGCCGCGGACGGGCCGCGCGTGATCGACTTCGGTATCGCCCGCGCGGTCGAGACCACCTCGGTCACCGCCAGCGGTGTGGTGGGCACGATCGGGTACATGGCGCCCGAGCAGCTGGAGGGCATGCGGCTGACCTCGGCGGTGGACATCTTCTCCTGGGGGTCGGTGATGGTCTACGCCGCCACCGGTCACGAGGCCTTCCCCGGACCGACACAGGCCTCCCGCATCGCCCGCATCCTGGGCGGCGAGCCCGACCTCGGCCCCCTCGCCGAGCCGCTGGCCGGGATCGTCCGCACCTGCCTGGACAAGGACCCCGACCGCCGCCCCGACGCCACCACCCTGCTCAACCTGCTGATCTCCGCGCCCGCCGAGGGCACGGCCGCGCGCCCGGCGACGGGCGACGGCGGCACCCGCGTCCTGCCTCCGGCCGACGCGAGCACCCGGTGGGAGAGCGATCCCACCCGCGTGGCCCCCGATGAGCACCCGCGGACCCATGCGACCCGCGTGGCCCCTCCGGTCCCGGTGGACCCGACCAGGGTCGCTCCCGCGGACGCCGCGAGGGTGGACGCGACCCGCGCCTACACGCAGATGGCCTCGGGCGCCGCCGCGGCCGGTCTGGCACCGCCGTCCGCGCCGCCGTACTCCACGGCCCCGCCGCCCCACACCCCGGCGTCCGGGGCGGGTGCGGTGAGCGGCCCCCCCACCCCGCCGCCCTACTCCCGGGCGTTCGGGGCGGGTGCGGTGAGCGGTCCCCACACCCCGCCGTACCGGTCGGGCGTGCCCCCGTACCACTTCCACGGCATCCGCTTCACCGACCCGGGCGAGCTGGCCGAGGCCATGCAGCAGAACTGGAGCGCGGCCGTCCAGGTCTTCAGCGACCCGGCCGAACGGGCGGCCCTGGGCGCCTGGCTCGTCAACGACCTCGGCGACACCACGGTGGACCGGTCCCTGTTCCGGGGACACGTCAACAACGACGCCAACCTGGCGCTGGCCTCGTTCGTCTCACAGCTGCGTCCCGACCTGCCGCCGATCTTCCGCGGCCGGGGCGCCACCGTGGCCGAGCTGGGTGAGATGTTCGACGACCCGCGCCCGCTGCTCACCGGTGCGCCCAAGGCCAACGAGATGGTCCTGATTGCCCGCCCGAGCGTGCTCAGGACCATGGGCGCCCACCACGGCGCCGACTCCGGCGACCTGATGCGGCTCGCCGATCAGCTCGACGAGGCCGAACGGGCCGCCAACGCCTTCCAGGAGCAGCTGACCGGAGAACTGGAGGGCTGGCGCGCGGCGCGCGTCAACGTGAGCGCCGCCCTCATCCTGGCCTTCCTGCTGCGCCCCGAGCGCCTGGTGCCGCCCGGCGACGGCGGCGACACGGGCCTGGGGGAGTGGGTGTCGATCCTCTGGGGCCGCGTCGAGAGCGCGCCGACGCCCGTCAGCGCCGGGTACGCGGCCGTGGTCTACGGCGCCCTGTCGACCATGCGGTCGCTGGCCGAGCAGAGGCGGAGCTGGGAGACCCGGCACAACAAGGTCAGCGCCGACCACGCCGACCTGCGCCGCGGGGTCAGGCTCCAGGAGCGCCTGCTCCTGGGGCTGCGGCTCTGCCGGTTCGCCGTCTTCGGCATCCCCGCCGGTCTGCTCGTCGGGATGGCGACGGGCAACGGTCTGGAGGGGCCCGCCGGTCTGCTCATGTCCGTGGGCCTGCTCGGTCTGGTCGGGGCCATCGCCCTGGAGGTGACCGTGCGGGTCGTCTCCGGCGGCGTGGCCCGGCGCAACCAGCGCTCCCAGGAGCTCAACGGCGCGGCGGCGCAGCTGCCGCAGCTGACGTCGGGCGTCGCCCGTATCCAGGGCGACCTGCGCAGGGCCAGGGAGATCTGCGGGCGGAGCTGACCCGCGCCGCGCGGGCCGGACCCGGACACGGGCGCCCGCGCCGTGCGGTCCGCACCGGGGTCCGGCGCGGCCTCCGCCGCCCCGCGGAGCGGTCGTGCCAGAGTGGGGACCGTGCGCAGAGCAGGAGGCGGTCCGGGGCGTCCCGTGCGCCTGGGGGCGTTCCTGGTGTTCGTGGTCCTGCTCCAGTTCGGGTACCCGGTCACCCTCCACGGACCCGTCTGGACGGGGCTCTACCTGGTCGCCTACGTGGGCGTGGTGCTCTCCGGCGTCGTACTGGTGCGCGGGGCGCACGACCGGATCGCCCCCACCGCCGCCACGGGCGCGGCGCTGCTCTGCTGCGCGGCCTGGGTCGGCGCGACGGGCGGCGGGGGCGCGGCGCTGGTGTCGATGTTCGCGGCGGGAGCGGCCTTCCAGCTCGCGCTCATGTACTCCCTGCTGCGGTTCGTCTACCGCCGGAGCCGGACCCACGAGCTGGAGATCGTCCTGGCGGCGGTGTGCGTCTACCTGCTGCTCGGCGGTCTGTTCACCACGGTGTTCGGCGCCCTGGAGAGCCTGTGGCCCGGGAGCTTCGCCGACTCAGCGCACCCGGGGGCCCGGGTCACCTGGCAGCAGTTCGTCTACTTCTCCTACGTCACGCTGGCCACCACGGGCTACGGTGACGTCGTGCCGGTCTCGGCGTGGGCGCGCTCGCTGTCCGCGGCCGAGGGCGTGGTGGGGACGCTGTTCCTGACCACGGTCGTGGCCCGCCTCGTCGGCGCCTTCACCGGCCCGCGCCGGGAGGAGGGCCGCGCGGTCACCGGTTGACCGGTCCGGCCCAGGGGCGCGGGGCGCCGGGAACGGCCAGGGAGTCCAGGCGGGCGGCGATGGCGGCGCGCGCGGCGGCGTAGGGGGTCTCCAGGTCGTCCTCCAGCAGGGAGAACGAGTTGGCGGTCTCCATGAAGGCGCGCAGTTCGAAGGCCAGCAGCGCGGGGTCGGCCCCCCCGGAGAGCTCGCCCAGCTGGCGGGCGTCCTCCGCGGTGCGCGCGAGCAGGTCACGCCACTGGCGGCTGCTCTCCCGCAGCGCGTCGCGGACGCGCCCGGGCCGGGACTCGAACTCGGCGATGGCGGTGTAGAACAGGCAGCCGCCCCGGAACACGCGCCCGCGCGAGTAGCCGATCCAGTCCACGCACAGCCGCCACAGCCGCTCCACTCCGGGGCGCACCTCCAGGGCGTCGCGCACCACGTGCCGGACGAAGACGGCGCGTCCGGCCTCCAGGGTGGCCAGCTGCAGCTCCTCCTTGGAACCGAAGTGGGCGAACACCCCGCTCTTGCTGACCCCGAGTTCCTTGGCGAGCCGCCCCAGGGAGAGGCCCTCCAGGCCCTCCACCGACGCCGTGTGCACCGCGTGCTCCAGCACGGCCCTGCGGGTCTGGTCGCCCCGTTGCAGCCGTCCGTCGGTCCGTGCGGTCATACGCGCCCTTCCCCCGGGTTTCGCCCGTAGGGGCGAAGAGTGAACGGTCGGTCGTTTACGCCATCAGGATACAAGCCTCTTGACGGAGGCGTCATGCCAAACAAATAATACGATCGTTCGTATAATTTTATGGCGCCAGTCTCCCCACCGGAAGAGAGCCCCCCCCCCGTGAACACCACCCGTCTCGTCGGCACGGCCCTCAACGCGGCCGCCGTGCCCGCCCCACGCCTGGCAGGCAGGCTGCTGCGCCGGCTGTGGTCCCACGCGGGCCGCCCGCGCGCCGTCGCCGCCGCCGACCTGGACCTGCACGAGCGGGCCCGCGTCCAGACCCTGCGGGTACGCGGATGGGAGGTGGCCGCCTACTCCTGGGGCGACGGCGCGCTCCCCGTCCTGCTCGTCCACGGCTGGAGGTCGCGCGCCTCCCGCTTCGCGCCGCTCGTCCGGCGGCTGCTCGACCTCGGCTACAGCCCCGTCTCCTGGGACGCGCCCGGCCACGGGGCCACACCCGGACCGGTGGGCACCATCCTGGACGCGCGCGAGATCATGGGCCTGCTCCAGTCCCGCCACGGGCGCTTCGCGGCCGTCGTCGCGCACTCCCTGGGCGCGCCCTTCGCCGTGCACGCCCTGCGCGAGGGGATCGAGGCCGACCGGGCGGTCCTGGTGGCCGGGGTGTCGGACTTCGCCTTCACCGTCCACACCTTCGCCGCGGCGCTCGGCCTGGGCCCCCGCGCCGTCGCGGCCCTGCGCCGGGCGGTCGAGGGACACCACTTCGGGGGCGATCCGACCGTGTGGACCCGCTTCTCCGCGGGAGAGGGGGCCGCCCTCACCCAGCCGCTCCTGCTGCTGCACGACGAGCACGACACCGTCGTCCCCGCGGCGCAGTCACACCTGACGCTGGCCGCCCACCACGGGCGCGCGCGCCTGGTCACCACCTCGGGCCTGGGGCACAGCGCGCTGCTCCGCGACCCGGCCGTGCTCGACGCCATCACCGGGTTCGTCCGTGAGCCCGGCGGACCGGCCAGGGGCGAGGGGGAGGTGCCGGGAGCGGTCGGGGCCTGACCGCACCCGGCGGCCGGTCACCGGGCGGGGTTGGCGACCACCGCGTCGGCGTGCTCCCGGGGGCGGTCGCGCCGGTGGAACGCCTCCTCCTGCTCCGCCCACGTCCGCCGGTGCGGCGCGTAGACCGACGCGTCCCACCGGCCGTCCAGCCGCCGCGCGCGCTCGTCGTCGGGCGCCTCCACCCACACCAGCAGGTCCAGCAGGCCGCGCACGGCGGCGGCACCGGAACCGCCGCCCTCCACCACGAGGACCCCGCCCGCCGCCACGTCGCCGGGCAGCGCCGTCCACTCCCGTGCGAACGCCCCCCGCTCCCAGTCGTAGCGCCGCCAGGCCGCCCGCTCCCCGCGCGAGAGCGGGGCCAGGACCCACTCGCGCAGCAGCTCCGAGCCCTCCTCCAGGCCCCGCCACCCCGGGTAGAGGTCCTCCATGGTCAGCAGGGCCGCGGCCTCGCCCCGCCGGACCAGCGCCGCGCGCAGCGCGTCGGCCACCGTGCTCTTGCCCGCGCCCGAGCGGCCCTCGACCGCCACGGCGCGCGTTCGGCCCGGGGCCGAGGCGGGCGGCGGCACCGCCTCGGCCAGGAGGTCGGCCCACCCCGGCTCGGCGGTGCTGATGCGTGCTCTGCTCACCTTCGGACCCTAACGCGGCGGATGCGAAGTTCCAGCTTGCGTTCATTGCTTGTAGCATTCCTCGCGACAGCGCCGAAACGCGGCCACGAAAGCAGGGGGAGGGGCACCTGGTGACCGAGGCCGCCGCGACACCGGGATCACAGTCAGCCCTGCGCCGGGCCAACGAGCGGCGGGTCGTGGACGTGCTGCGCAGGGAGGGCACCCGAACCCAGGCCGAGCTGGCCCGGGCCACCGGCCTGTCCGCGGCCAGCGTCTCCAACATCGTCCGCGGCCTGCGCGCCGCCGGGACGGTCCTGGTGCGCGACACCTCCTCCAACGGCCGCCGGGCCAAGGCGATCACCCTCGTGCGCCAGCCCGGCGCGGTCGTGGCCGTGGACTTCACCGCCGACAGCGTCCGCGTCGCGGTGGGCGACAGCGACGGCAACATGCTGGCCCGCGAGGAGATCGGCTACGACGTGGCCTCCGACGCCGAGCGCGGGGTGCGCCGCGCCGCCTGGCTGGCCGAGACCATCCTGCTGCGCAGCCGGGTCGACCGCGGCACCGTGTCCTCGGTGGTGGCCTCCATCCCGGGGCCGATCGACCCCGGCACCGGCGAGGTCGGCGGTATCTCCTGCCTGCCCCGCTGGGCGGGCTTCCGCCCCGCCAGGGAGCTGACCGAGCGGCTGGGCCTGGAGGTGCTGGCCGAGAACGACGCCAACCTCGCGGTCCTGGCCGAACAGCACCGGGGCGCGGGTGTGGGCGCCGAGCACGTGGTCCACCTGGTCCTCAACGACGGCGTGGGCGCGGGCATCATGATGTCGGGCCAGCTCTTCCGCGGCGCGGGCGGCACGGCCGGGGAGATCGGGCACATCGCGCTGGACCCGCGCGGGCACGTGTGCCGCTGCGGCAACCGGGGCTGCCTGGAGACCTTCGTCGGCGCGAGCTACCTGCTGGACATGCTGCCGCAGAACACCGACGTGGCCCGCGGCCCCGACCCCGTCCGGATCCCGGACATGGTGGCCGCGGCGCTGGAGGGCGACCCCGGCAGCCGCCGCATCATCGCCGAGGCGGGCACCGCGCTGGGCCAGGGCACGGCGATCGTGGCCAACCTGTTCAACCCGGACCGGGTCGTCGTGGGAGGGGAACTGGCCCAGGCCGGTGACCTGCTGCTGGATCCGATGCGCCGGTCGATGGAGCTGGGCTCGCTGAGCAGCGCCCTGGACCGGCTCGAACTGGTGCCGAGCGCGCTGGGCAGGGACGCCTCGCTGTACGGGGCGCTGCGCATGGCCGCCCAACAGGTGAAGTCAGCTTCTTGGTCCTGAAGGGACCGAGTGTGCGGTTGCACTACCCCGCTGGGCGCGAGGGAGTTGACCGCGTCTGACCCGACCGCTCCGTTAGGGGTGGCCGGGTGGGACGTGTGACTTCCGCCCCGCGTTCCACGCCTCCTGGCACCTGCGGGCCAGGACACGGGAAGCATTGCGGTCCGCGTGCGCAACGACGCCGCACGACCGGCAGATGAACAAGGCCTGTGAGACCCGGTTGGCCCTGTGAGTGTAGGAGCATGCGGCGCACTCGCGTGAGGAGTGCGCCGGGTCCACGAAGACCACCGGCACACCTTTCAGGCGGGCCTTGTAGGCGATGAAGGCGCCCAGCTGGTGGAAGGACCAGGAGTGCAGCGTGGCCCGTTGGGGCCTGCGTTGCCGTACCCGCGCGCGAATCCCCGTCAGGTTTTCGAGGGAAATGCCGCGCCCGGTGCGTTCGGCCTCGGCCACGATGCGTTTGGAGATCTGGTGGTTGGTGTCGGCATGCCGTGCTTCTTTGCGGCGGCGCTTCCTGAGCAGGCGCTTGGCGGAGCGGGTGCCCTTGGCCTGCAACTTCTGGCGCAGCCTGAGCCGGCGGCGGCGGTACCGGTTGATCCTGCGCCCGGCCATGACCTGGCCGTCGCTGGTGGTGGCGATGTTGATGATCCTCAGGTCCACCCCCACGAACCCGTCCGGCTCCTGCTCGGGGGCGTCGGGCACCTCCACGGTCACCGCGAGGAACCAGGCGCCGTCGCGGCGGAGCAGGTCGGCCTCACCGCGCTTGTGCCCGGCCAGCGCCTTGACCTGGTCGGCAGAACCGGTGAACGGCACGTCCTGCAACCGGCCCTGGAAGGTCCACAGCGAGATCGTGCGCGCGTCCATCGCGAACGACAGGTCGCGCGCGTCGTAGGGGTGCGCCGAGCCCGCGCGGAAGGCAATGGGTGTGGACCCGATCCGCGTGCGGCGGACTGATCCCTTCGGCCCGTAGTCGCCGTTGTCCAGATTGGCGCGGCGGGTGCGGTAGGCGTCGCACACCTTCTTGATCACGTGTCGGGCCGCCTGTGAGCCCACCTCGGCCGCACGCAGCTGCCGGTAGGTGTGCTTGCGCAGCTCGTAGTCGCGCATCACGCCCTGCTCGTGGGCCACCTTCGCCACCCGGGTGGCGTGGGTGTTGAGCGCGCGCAGGGTCGAAGCCAGCACCGCCGCCTGCTCGGGCGACGGCGTGAGCCCGAGCTGCACGACGATCTTCGACACGCCCGCCATCGTGCACCCGGCCAGTGACAGACCGCAGTCAAAGCAGTCCATGGTGTCCCCATCACTGGCGGACCGATGGGGCGTGCGCGGTGATTCCTCCGGGGGATGAGGCCCCGGGGTTCCTCGCCAAGGCGAAGCTGATTCCCGTACCACCGGTGACGCCGAGGCGTCGAGCGGTGGCGCCGCGTTCCCGTGGCGGGGGAGCGCGGGCCCCCGGCGGGGACCCGAAGCAGGTCGGGCGGCGGGCGGCCCCCGGGCCCGACGAGGTGCTCACGTAGGCTGACGAGGCGGCGAACGCCGAGGTCAGTGCCGGAACGGGCCGTCACTCGGTAAAAACCGAAACTCCTTCACGTGAGCTCACACGACCAGAACTCCGCTCTGGCCTGCGTTTTCCGTGATTTCACGCTCTGAACGCAAGGTCCGTGATGTTTCGGTTATGTGTTCAGGAGTTGACGGCAAGGTGGCGGCGGGGTTTGACTTCACTCCACCACTCGCGAGTTCCACCGCCCCATCCCCCGTCATGAGAGGTACCCAGCGTTGAACGCACGACGCTTCACACCGCGGCACACGACTGCCGGCTTCGCCGCCGCGGGAGCCGCTCTCGCCCTCCTCGTCTCCGGTTGTGGCTCGCTCACGACCACCGGCGGCGAGGCCGAGCAGGAGACCCACACCGTGGAGGAGGGCTTCCACGTCGGACTGCTCCTGCCCGACCTGCACACGGCCCGCTACGAGGCCTTCGACCGCCCCTTCTTCGAGGAGGCGATGGGCGAACTGTGCCCCAACTGCGAGATCTCCTACGCCAACGCGGACCAGTCCGTGAGTGAGCAGCAGACCCAGGCCCAGGCCATGCTGACCGACGGTGTGGACGTGCTGGTCCTGGACCCGGTGGACGCCGCCGCCGCGGCCGGGACGGTCAACGAGGCCAAGTCCCAGGGCGTGCCCGTGATCGCCTACGACCGCCTCGCCGAGGGCGGCGCGGACATGTACGTCTCCTTCGACAACAACCGCGTCGGCCAGGTCCAGGCCGAGTCGCTGCTGGAGGCCCTGGAGGAGGAGGGCAGCACCGGTGACGGCTCGATCGTGGTCATGCACGGCTCGCCCACCGACCCCAACGCCGCCATGGCCGTCGGCCTGGCCACCGGCGAGGACCCCGAGCTGGGCGAGCACACGCTCACCGAGGTCGAGGACGGAGGCGGCGAGACCGTCCCCGCCGTCCTGCTGGAGCCGATCGCGGTCACCGCGGAGAACGTCGGCGACACGGTCGTCTCGGACGGGATCTACAGCATCGAGGAGATCTGCACCGACGACTACGCCGACACGGACTTCTGCCAGGAAGCCCTGTAGAGCCGGTGCGGACGTTCCGGGCCCGGAACGGCGGGGCGCCCCGCCGCCCCGCCGTCCCAGGCCAGGGCGAGAGAAGAGAAGCGAACGCATGAGCACACCAGTCCTGGAACTGTCCGGGATCTCCAAGACCTTCGGCGCCGTCCGCGCCCTGAGCGACGTCGACTTCCACGTCGGCGAGGGCGAGGTCGTCGCCCTGCTCGGCGACAACGGCGCCGGCAAGTCCACGCTGGTCAAGGTCATCTCCGGAGCGCACCCCGCCGACAGCGGCGGTGTCATCACCTGGGACGGCAAACCGGTCAGCATCAACGCCCCCTCCGACGCCCAGCGCCTGGGGATCGCCACCATCTACCAGGACCTCGCCCTGTGCGACAACCTGGACATCGTCGGCAACCTCTTCCTGGGCAACGAGAAACTGCACTTCCCGGGCACCCTCGACGAGGTCGAGATGGAGGGCCGGGCCATGGAGCTGCTGGACTCGCTGTCCGTGCGCATCCCCAGCCTGCGCGTCCCGGTGGCCTCCCTCTCCGGCGGCCAGCGCCAGATCATCGCCATCGCCCGCTCCCTGCTGGGCAAGCCGCGCGTGGTGATGCTCGACGAGCCCACCGCCGCCCTGGGCGTCGCCCAGACCGCCCAGGTCCTCGACCTCATCGAGCGCCTGCGCGACCAGGGCCTGGGCGTGCTGCTGATCAGCCACAACATGGCCGACGTGCGCGCGGTGGCCGACCGCGCCGTGGTCCTGCGCCTGGGCCGCAACGCCGGGAACTTCCCCGTCGCCGAAACCAGCTACGAGGAGATCGTGGCCGCCATCACCGGTGCCGCCGACAACCCGGTCAGCCGCCGCTCCGAGCGCACCGGCGCCTCGGCCCTGGCCACGGAGGACAAGTGATGACCCAGCAGACCCCCGTCTCCAAGGCGCCCGCCACGGGTGCGGGCGGCTCCGCCGAGTCCAAGCGCGACCCGCGCCTGCTGACCACGGCGGCCTCGCCCAAGGGCTGGCTCGACGCCCTGCGCCGCAACCTGCGCGGCGGCGAACTGGGCCCGATCCCCGTGGTCGTCGGCCTGATCCTCATCGCCGTCGTCTTCCAGTCGGCCAACGACCGGTTCCTGTCGCCGCAGAACCTGTCCAACCTGACGGTGCAGATCGCCGCCATCGGCCTGATGACCACCGGCGTGATCATGGTCCTGCTGCTCGGCGAGATCGACCTGTCCATCGGCTCGGTCGCCGGACTGGCCGCCGCGGTCCTGGGCGTGCTGGCCGTCAAACAGGGCGTCTCGGAATGGCTCGCGATCGGCGCGGCCCTGGCCGTCGGCCTCGTGGTGGGCCTGCTCCACGGCGTCGTCTTCGCCAAACTCGGGGTACCGGCCTTCGTGGTCACCCTCGCCGGACTGCTGGGCTGGCAGGGCCTGCACCTGTACCTGATGGGCGCCGACGGCACCATCAACACCAGCCCGAGCGGGCCGATCTCGCTGCTGACGCAGACCTTCTTCGTCCCGGTGGTGGGCTGGGCGCTCGCCGTCCTGGCCGTCGTCCTGTACGTGGTCTCCGTGGCGGCGGTGGAGCGGCGCAGGCGCCAGGCCAACCTGCCCTACAAGCCCTGGACCGAGATCCTCTTCCGGGCGGCCCTGCTGTTCGTGCCGATCCTGGTCGCGGTGTGGGTGCTCAACCAGTACAAGGGCGTGCCGCTGGCCTTCCTGATCTTCGTGGGCTTCGTGGTCGTGCTCGACCTGGTCCTGCGCAAGACCCGCTACGGCCGCATGGTCTACGCCGTCGGCGGCAACGCCGAGGCGGCGCGCCGCGCCGGCATCAACGTGGACATGATCCGCATCTCGGTGTTCGGGATCGCCTCCGCCCTGGCCGCCCTGGGCGGGATCATGCTGACCTCGCGCAACTTCGCGGCGAGCGTGGCCACCGGCGGCGGCGAGGAGCTGATGATGGCCATCGCCGCCGCGGTCATCGGCGGCACCAGCCTCTTCGGCGGGCGCGGCAACGCCTACTCCGCCCTGCTGGGCGGCCTGGTCCTGGGCGCGATCACCTCCGGCCTGCTGCTGCTCCAGATGGACACCTCGGTCCGGTTCATGATCACCGCCGCCGTCCTGCTGATCGCGGTCATCCTGGACTCGGTCTCCCGCCGGGGACGCAAGACCCACGCCAGGGGAGGCGCCTGACCGGCACGGCGACGCGAGCCACCCCCGGGCGCGGACGGCGCCCACTCCCCGCCGTCCCCGTCCCCTCCCGCCCGGCCCGGCGCCCCAGGCGCCGGGCCGGGCCCTCGTGCGGCCCGCCGTGCCCGGTGCCGCCGCCCCTGCCCGCGCGGGGCCGGGAGCGGGGGGTCCGGCGCGCGGGGCGAGCCGCTGCCGGGCAGGGCGATGACCGCTCTTCGGGGGCGCCCGTGCACGGAAGGCCCCGAAACCGAGGGTGGTGAACGGCCTCCGGAAGGCGCTGCTAGCTTCGCGGGAGAGACCACCGGGCCGCGCCGCGGGGCGCGTTCGCCGTGCCTTGCGGCCGGTCCGCCACGCGCCCACGGCGCCGCGCCGCGGCGTACGGGGCGGGCACCACCCCGGGAGAGACATGCGCAGGATCCTCGTCGTCGGAGCCGGACAGTCCGGACTCCAGCTGGCCGTCGGCCTGCTGGGCGAGGGGTACGAGGTGACCCTGGCCACCGAGGCCGGGCCTGAGGAGGTCCGCGCCGGGCGGGTCACGTCCACGCAGTGCCTCTTCGGCCCCGCCCTGCGCCGCGAGCGCCGCCACGGCCTCGCCTTCTGGGACGACCGCGCGCCCGCCGTCCGCGGCGTCGGGTTCCGCGTGGCCGACCGCGCCGGGGCGGGCGCCCCCGCCCTGTCCTGGGTCGGCGCGCTGGACGAGCACGCCCAGTCGGTCGACCAGCGGCTCAAGATGTCGGCCTGGCTCGACCTGTTCGTCCGGCGCGGCGGCGCCCTCCTGCGCGGGCGCGTCCTGGCCGAGGACCTGGAACGGCTCGCCGCCGACCACGAACTCACCGTCGTCGCCTCCGGGCGCGGCGCGCTCTCCGAGGTCTTCCCCCGCGACACCCGGCGCTCGCACTTCCGGTCCCCGCAGCGCTCCCTGGCGCTGGCCTACGTGACCGGCGCCGGGCCCCACCCCGACGGGCCCGTGCTCAGCCGCACCGTCGTCCCCGGCGCGGGGGAGGTCACCACCCTGCCCACCTACTCCCTGGCCGGGGTCTGCGAGGCCGTCATGGTCGAGGCGGTGCCCGGCGGCCCCCTGGACCGGCCGCTGCCCCCCGGCGCCTCCGGCGAGGAGGTCCTCGCGGGCCTGCTGGACGTGCTGTACCGCGAGGCGCCCTGGGAGTACGAGCGCCTGGCCCACGCCCGCCTCGCCGACCCGGGGGCGGCCCTGCGCGGCGGCTACGCGCCGGTGGTGCGCGAACCCGTCGCCCGCCTGGCGAACGGAACCCCCGTCCTGGGCATGGCGGACTCCGTGGTCGCCAACGACCCCGTCACCGCGCAGGGGGCCAACATGGCCTCCTTCGGCGCCGAGGTCTACCGCCGCGCCGTCGTCGACCACGGACGTCGGCCCTTCGACGAGGCCTTCATGCGCTCGGCGTTCGCCGCCTACTGGCGCCTGGCCAGCCAGGTGACCGCGTGGAGCAGGGTCCTGCTCACCGCTCCGCCGCACCTGGAGGAGCTGTACCGCCTCGCCGCGCGCCACCAGGAGACGGCCGACCGCTTCGCCAACTGCTTCAGCGACCCCGGCGACCTGATCGGGTGGTTCCTGCACCCCGAACGGGCACTGGCCTACGTGGACGGCGTCCGGCGCGCCGAACCCGCACGGTCATCCCATCTCCCTATCTCCTGAACCCGGTCGGGACGGTGGGGATGTAGCGTCGCACGCCGTGCCCGTAGAACTCTCCGCCGCCTCCTTCCTGGCCCCCAGCGGCCACGGTCTGCTCGCCCCCACCGACGTGGCGGCGTTCGTCGTCGCCGCGGCGGTCGCCGTCCTCCTCGGGGCCGCGGTGCAGAGCACCGTCGGCCTCGGCCTCGGGCTGGTCGCCGCGCCCGTCCTGTCCTTCCTGGACCCCACCCTCGTACCGGGGGCGCTCCTGGTCGCCGTGATCGTCCTGCCCGGACTCACGCTCCTGCAGGAGTGGCGGCACGTGGACTGGCGCGGCCTCGCCTGGGGGCTGCCCGCGCGCCTGCCCGGAACCGCCCTGGGGGTGTGGGTGGTGGCCGTCCTGGAGCCCCGCGCCCTGGCGGGCGCGGTCGGGGCGATGGTGCTGGTGGCCGTCGCCCTCTCGCTCTGGTCCCTGCGGGTGCGCATCACCCCCGTCTCGCTCGTGGCGGCCGGAACCCTGTCCGGGCTCACCGGCACCGCCACCACGATCGGCGGCCCGCCCATGGCGCTGCTCTACCAGTACGAGGAGCCCGCCCGGGTCCGCGCCACCCTGGCCGCGTTCTTCCTGCTGGGCGGCGCGGTCTCGCTGGCGGCCCTGGCCCTGGGCGGCCAGATGGACGCCCGGACCGCCGCCGTCGGGGCCTGCGCGATCCCCCTCGTGGTCGCGGGCTTCTTCGCCGGGACCGCGCTGCGCCGCCGCGTCGACGCCGGGCGGCTGCGCGCTGCCCTGCTGGCGGTGGTGGCGGCCTCCGCGCTGGGGCTGCTCGCCCAGGCCTTCCTGGGCTGACGCGCGGCCACCGCTCCGGGAACCGAGTAATGTACGCGAAAACCCGGTAACCGGACGGCACGGGCGTTGCATGGGCCGCTCCCGCGCGGGGTTGGGTAGGACCCGTGGACGTACGCCCATAAACTCGGGTATGGATACCTGCCGGTAGCCAGGACCGGCCCACGTCAGGGGCACGGGACGGCAAACTCAACGGACACGCGGGACGAGGGGACTGACGAGACAGTGGCACTGTTCGAGTCGATACACAATCCGGAAGCGCTCAAGAGGCTTCCGGCCGACCAGCTCCCTGCGCTGGCACAGGAGATCCGGGACTTCCTGGTCGACTCCTGCTCCCAGACCGGCGGGCACCTGGGCCCCAGCCTCGGCGTCGTCGAGCTGACCATCGCGCTGCACCGGGTCTTCGACTCCCCGAAGGACCCCATCATCTTCGACACCGGGCACCAGGCCTACGCGCACAAGGTGCTCACCGGCCGCCACGACTTCACCAACCTCAAGTCCGAGGGCGGCCTGTCCGGATACCCCTCCCGCGCAGAGTCCGAGCACGACTTCGTCGAGAACTCCCACGCCTCCACCGCGCTGTCCTACGCCGACGGCATGGCCAAGGCCAACGAGGTGCGGGGCCGCACGGACCGCACCGTGGTCGCCGTCATCGGCGACGGCGCCCTCACCGGCGGCATGGCCTGGGAGGCGCTCAACAACATCGCCGAGCGCAGGGACCGGCGCCTGGTCATCGTGGTCAACGACAACGGCCGCTCCTACTCGCCCACCATGGGCGGTCTGGCCGACCACCTCGCCTCCCTGCGCATGGCCCCCGGCTACGAGCAGGCCCTGGACCTGGCCAAGACCACCCTCAACCGCACGCCCGTGGTCGGCCAGCCCCTCTACGAGGCGCTGCACGGCATCAAGAAGGGCCTCAAGGACGCCATCCAGCCGCAGATGATGTTCGAGGACCTGGGCCTGAAGTACCTCGGTCCCATCGACGGCCACGACGAGCAGGCCCTGGAGAAGGCGCTGCGCCGCGCCCGCGACTTCGGCGGCCCGGCGATCGTCCACTGCATCACCCAGAAGGGCAAGGGCTACGCCCCGGCCGAGAACCACGACGAGGACCAGTTCCACGCCCCCGGCCCCTTCGACGTGGCCACCGGCCAGGCCAAGCCCGGCCCCAAGGCCGTCAAGTGGACCTCGGTCTTCGCCGACACCATGGTGGAGATCGGCGCCGAGCGCCCCGACGTGGTGGCCATCACCGCCGCCATGCTCCACCCCACCGGCCTCAACAAGTTCGCCGAGGCCTACCCCGAGCGCACCTTCGACGTGGGCATCGCCGAGCAGCACGCCGCCACCGCGGCCACCGGCATGGCCATGAACGGCCTGCACCCGGTCGTGGCCGTCTACGCCACCTTCCTCAACCGCTGTTTCGACCAGGTGCTCATGGACGCCGCCCTGCACCGCCAGGGCGTCACCTTCTGCCTGGACCGCGCCGGGATCACCGGCAACGACGGCGCCAGCCACAACGGCATGTGGGACATGTCCATCCTCCAGGTGGTCCCGGGCCTGCGCCTGGCCGCGCCCCGCGACGCCGAGCGCCTGCGCGCCCTGGTGCGCGAGGCCGTCGCCGTCGAGGACGCGCCCACCGTCGTGCGCTACCCCAAGGGCGCGGTCGCCGAGCAGCTGGACGCCGTGGGCAGGGTCGGCTCCATGGACCTGCTCCGCCGCGCCGCCGACGGCGGCAACTCCAAGGACCTGCTCATCGTGGGCGTGGGCACCATGGCCCAGGTCGCCTGCGAGGTCGCCGACCGGATGGCCGCCCAGGGGCTGGGCGTCACCGTCATCGACCCCCTGTGGGTCAAGCCGCTGGACGAGGCCCTGGTCGCCGAGGCCGCCGAGCACAGCGTCGTCGCGGTCATCGAGGACAACGGCCGCACCGGCGCGGTCGGCGACGCCGTGGCCCGCCTGCTGCGCGACCACGACGTGGACATGCCGGTGCGCACGTTCGGCATCGCGCAGGAGTTCCTGGACCACGCCAAGCGCGACGACATCCTGCGCGAGCAGGGCCTGACCCCCCAGGAGCTGTCCCGCAGCCTCACCGAGACGGTCTCCCGGCACACCGACGGCGCCAAGTCCGCCGGCGAACTGGCCGACGAGACCGCCTGAGCGCACGTGTCCCAGGCAGCCCGGGGGACGCCCCCGGGCTGCCAGAATGGGCGCATGAGCTCCTCCGAACCTGAGCAGCACAGCACCGCCGCACCGCTCCGGGTGGCCGTGATCGGCTCCGGCCCGGCGGGCGTCTACGCCGCCGACGCCCTGACCCGGCAGCGGCGCGTACCCGTGCGGGTCGACGTCATGGACCGCCTGCCCACGCCCTACGGGCTGGTGCGCTACGGGGTGGCCCCCGACCACACCAAGATCAAGGGCGTGGCCCGGGCGCTGCGCAGGATTCTGGAACACCCCGACGTGCGCTTCGTCGGCGGGGTCGAGTTCGGCGCCGACCTCACCCGCGCCGACCTGGCCCGCACCCACCACGCCGTCGTCTACGCCACCGGCGCCAGCGTCGACCGCCGCATGGACGTGCCGGGGGAGGACCTGCCCGGCAGCGTCGCGGCCACCGACTTCGTCAACTGGTACTGCGGGCACCCCGACACCGCCCTGGAGCGGTTCGTGCTCGACGCCGAGGAGGCCGTCGTGGTCGGGGCGGGCAACGTCGCCCTGGACGTGGTGCGCATCCTCGCCAAGACCGCCGACGAGCTCCGCCACACCGACATCCCCCAGCCGGTCCTGGACGTGCTCGCCGCCAGCCGCGTGCGCACCGTCCACCTGCTGTCGCGGCGCGGCCCCCTCCAGGCCAAGTTCACCGCGCCCGAGCTGCGCGACCTGCTCGCGCTGCCCGGCGCCGACGTCGTCGTGCGACCCGAACAGGTGGACATCGATCCCACCGCCGTGGGCACCGGCTCCCCCGAAACCCGCGACGTCGCCCGGGCCGCCCGCACCAACCTGCGGCTCCTGGCCGAACACGCCGCCCGCGGGCCCCGCGGGCGGGACCGCACCGTGCGGCTGCACTTCTGGGCCCGGCCCGTGGAGGTCCTGGGCGGGGAGGAGGGGCGCGTGAGCGGCGTGCGGGTGGAGGAGACCCGCCTGGACGCCGACGGACGTCTGACCGGGACCGGCCGGACCACCGACCTGCCCGCCGGGATGGTGCTGCGCTCGGTGGGGTACGCGGGCGTCGCGCTGCCCGGGGTGCCCTTCGACACCGAGGGGCGCACCGTCCCCCAGGAGGGCGGGCGCGTCCTGGACGCCGAGGGAGGCGCGGTCCAGGGGGACTACGTGGCCGGATGGATCAAACGGGGCGCCACCGGGGTGATCGGCACCAACAAGTCCGACGCCGCCGCGACCGTGCGCGCCCTGCTGGAGGACGCCGGGGCGCTGCGCACGGCGGCCCCGGAGCTGGTGCCGCTGGAGACCGTGCTGGACGAGCGCGGGGTGGCCCACAGCGACTACGAGGACTGGTTGCGCATCGACACAGCCGAGGCCGACCAGGCCGTGGAGCTGGACCGGGGCGAGCGGGTCAAGCTCCACGGCTGGGAGGCCTACCGCAGGGTCGTCGGCGGCTGACCGATTCAGGGCCAGCCCTCCCCGGGCCCGCGGCGGAGGCTCAGGCGACCTGGTCGGTGGCGGCGCCGTAGGTGTTGCAGCCCTCCACGGTCGCCTGCGACCAGCCCTGTTCCAGCCAGAACGCCCGGTTGCCCGCGCTGCCGTGCGTGTCCAGGTCGCCTCCGGCGTTGAAGTGCTCGTTGGCCGTGCGCAGCGCCTCCTCGTCGGCGCCGGTGATCCCGCGCAGGCCCACCCCGGCCATGCACTCGGCCTGGAGCTCGGTGCGGCGCAGCGCCTCCAGTTCGGCCTGTTCGTTCTCGGCCTTCCAGGTCATGCCGTGCGCGACGCCCAGGATGCCGGTGGCGTACTGCACGTGGTGGCCGTACTCGTGGCCCATCAGGGCGAGCCAGACCTCCTCGCGCTCGTCCGGGGGGAGCAGGGCGCCCAGGTGGCGCACGTTGGGCAGCACGACGGTGACGCGGCTCAGGTCGCTCTCGTAGTAGGCGAGCGTGTACCCGTCCTCCGGGCTGGCGTCGGGGGGGTCGGGAGAGGTCCGGGTGACGGCGAACTCGGGCAGCTCCACGGACACGCCCAGGTCCTCGAACACCGGCTCCCACAGCCTGTTCAGGCACTCCCCGGAGACGGACGCGAACTCCTCCCAGGACTCGTCGGAGTCCATGTCCAGCTCGGGGACGTCGCAGTCGACCGGTGCGGGCATGGCGACGTCGTAGAGGGGGTGGTCGACGACGTCGACCTCCACCTGGTTGGGCCGCGCCCTGAGGCGGTCGTCGTAGTGGGCGGACAGGTCGACGCCGGTGGGCTGGGGCTCCTCCTGGGGGGTGGTGGCGACGATGAGGATGCTCGCGGCCAGCGCCACGAGGGCGATCGCGGCCGCGCTCGCCGAACCGAGCAGCACGCTCGCGCCACCGCGGCGCGAGGGCCGTCCCGGCGGCTGCGTCCAGGGCGGCGCGGGCGGCTGCCAGCCCGTCCCCGGGTGGGCGGCGGGGTGTCCGCCGGGCGGGAGGGCGAAGGGGTGGGGATGCGTGTAGGCGGCCGGTGCCCGCCAGGGGTGCGGCGCGGGGACGGGGCCGGTGACGGGCGGGCCGTACCCGGCGCCCGGGTGGACGGGGTGGCCGTAGAGGGCGGCGGGGAGAACGGGGCCGTACGGCGCACCGGCCTGTGTCGCCCCCGGGGAGGGAGGAGCGGCGCGGTACGGCGGGGCGCCCGCGCCCGGTCCGGGGCGTGGGGGAGCGGGGTGTCGGGCGGTGTTCCCCGTCCGCTCCGCGTGCGGGGCCGCCGGGGCGGAGGGCGTGCTGTCCGCGCCCGGTCCGGAGTGCGGGGGAGCGGGCATGGGGGGCGTGCCGTCCGCGGTCGGTCCGGGGTGCGGGGCGGTGGGCACGCGGAGTGTGCTGTCCGCGGTCGGTCCGGGGTGCGGGGGAACGGGCGCGGAGGGGGCTCCGTCCCGCCCCTGCTCCGCCTCGCCGTGTTCCCGTCCGTCCGCCCGGGGTCCGGTGGCCTCCTCGGCACCGGGGCCGCAGACGGCGCCTCCGGTACCGGACCGCTCGGGTCTGGGGGTCTCGCCTCCGGGCCGCTCACCGCCGGATGGGTTCTCCACGGGGTCAGTCCTCGCTATCGTGCCGCAGCGTGCCGGGGTGTCGTCTCCGCCTGGAGGGCGAATCCGGCAAGAGTCGCAGAACTCCAGTATGGGGCTTAACCGGACGTACCCATGGTCGTGGGGGCGCTGCTCTCCGGCGGCCGGTAGCGAACCCCCAGGCCCGTCAGCATGTTCTGGAGCTCGGACTCGAAGAGCGGTTCCATGTCGCGCATCACGAAGTCGAGGTGCTCGAACACCTCCATGCACACCACCCCGTACAGGCGTACCCAGCACGTGCTGAGCACCATGACCGCCTCCACCGGGATGTGCGGCGCCGAGAAGCCGCAGGTGTCGGCGAAGGCGCGCAGATCGCGGGCCAGCTCCGGGGTGATGCGGTCCCCGTCGGGCAGCACGAACCTCTCCTCCGACAGAAGCCGGTCGAAGAGGGTGTAGAAGGTCGCCCCGAAGCGCCGCCCGGCCTCCACCGCCGGTGTGACGTCGGTCTCGGGGGCCAGGCGCACGCGCGGACCGAACATCGTGGCGAACTCGGCCCGGTGCCCGATCGCCCAGGCCCGGAAGGCCCGCAGCGAGGTGAGGATGCGCAGGTCGGTGTCCTCGGCGGGCACGCTGGCGTCCGCCGCGGCCACCGCGTCGCCCAGTTCCTGGAACATGTCCGCGGTGATGAGCACCAGCAGCGCGTCGATCCCCGTCACGTAGCGGTACAGCCCCGGCGCGGTCATCCCCATCTCCCGGGCGATGGCGCGCAGGGACACCCCGCCGGACCCGTGCTCGACCAGGTGCCGGCGGGCGATCCCCTTGATCTCCGCCAATGTGGCCTCGCGCACACGCTCGCGGCGGCTCGGCCCCCCTGCCACCCGGTCCAGCTGCGGTTTCGCCATCTGTTGCGCTACACCCCGTCTCGGGCGCCCGGTCGGGGCGCCGTGGTCCTCGTCGACGACGTTGACATCGTAACGCCCGCACGCTTTAGTGAACACCGTTAGCAAACACCGTTAACGGACATGGGGTCTGTTTCCTGAAAGGGCGGCGTATGCCGACACAAACGGGGCTTTTCGGTCGGCTGGGACGGGGAGTCCACCGCTGGCGCTGGGCGGTCCTCGCCGCCACCGCGGTCTTCGCCGTCTTCTCCGGGATCTGGGGCTCGGGGCTCTTCTCCGACGTCAGCGAGAGCGGGTTCGAGGATCCCGACTCCGAGTCCGCGCGGGCCACGCGCGTCCTGGAGGAGGAGCTGGGCCACGACGGCGTCGACGTCGTCGCGGTCTACCGCAGCGACGAGATCCGGGTGGACAACCCCACCTTCGCCGCGGCGGTCCAGCGTATCGCCGACGGCATGCCCGAGGACGCGGTCGCCGACTTCGACACCTACCTCGACGAGGACCTCGGCGAGACCGAGCGCGGCATGCTCGTGGCCGAGGACATGGACGCCACCTACATCCCCGTGACTCTCAGCGGGGAGACCCACGCCGATCGCCTCCACCAGTACGAGGAGGTGGCCGAGTACCTGTCCTCCAGCAACTTGGAGGTCCACCTGGGCGGCTCGGTGGCGATCGAGCACGAGCTGGCCGAGAGCGCCGAGAGCGACGTCGTCCGCGCCGAGCTCATCACCCTGCCGATCCTGCTGTTCCTGCTCGTCCTGATCTTCGGCGGCCTCGTCGCGGGCCTGGTCCCGCTCGCCGTCGGCGGCCTGGCCATCCTGGGCTCGCTGACCCTCCTGCGCGCGCTGACCCACGTCACCGAGGTGTCGGTGTTCGCGATCAACGTCGCCACCATCCTGGGCCTGGGGCTGGCGATCGACTACGGACTGTTCATGGTCAGCCGCTTCCGGGAGGAGTTGCGCCGGGGCCGCAGCATCGCCGACGCGGTGAGCCGTACGGTGGACACCGCCGGACGCACCGTGGCCTTCTCCGGCATCACCGTCGGCATCGCCTTCGCTGGCCTGCTCTTCTTCCCCCAGCCCATCCTCAAGTCGATCGGCTGGGGCGGCATCGCCGTCGTGGTCTTCGACCTGCTGGCCGCGCTGGTCTTCCTGCCCGCGCTGATGGCCGCGGTCGGGCACCGCGTCAACCGCCTGAGGCTGCCGCTGCCCCGCCGCACCGTCACCGGAGCCGTGCACGAGGGGGCCTGGTCGCGCCTGGCCCGCGTCGTCATGCGCGGCCCCGCCGTGTCCCTGGTCGCGGTCGGCGGCGTCCTGCTGGTCTTCAGCGCCGGCCTGGCCTCCACCGAACTCGGCTCCACCGACCAGCGCTACCTGCCCGCCGACTCCGGGAGCCGGATCGCCACCGAGGCGCTCTCCGACGACTTCCCCGCGGGCGGCCTGGGCACGCTCGACGTCGCGGTGGTCGGCGGCGCCGACGACGGGGCCCTGGAGGAGTACACCGAGCGCCTGGCGGGCCTGGAGGAGGCCGTGTCGGCGACGGTGGAGCGCACCGGCGAGGACGTCGCCCACGTCGTGGTCGCCTACCGGGGCGCCTCCGACTCCCCGGAGGTCGCCGACCTGGTGCGCGACGTGCGCGCCGAACCGGTTCCGGAGGGGGCGGAGGAGAGCCTGGTCGGCGGCGTGGCCGCCATGCAGCAGGACAACGTGGCGGCGATCGTCGACGCGGCGCCCATGACCGTGGGCTTCGTCGCCACGGCCACCCTGCTCCTGCTCTTCCTCGCCTTCGGTTCGATCGTCCTGCCGGTCAAGGCGGTGCTCATGGGGGCGCTGTCCCTGGGCGCCTCCCTGGGCGTGGTGGTCTGGGGCTTCCAGGAGGGCGCCTTCTCCGGGCTGCTCGGGTTCGAGGCGGTGGGCACCATCGACCCCACCTACCTGGTGCTGATCATCGTCGTGGCCTTCGGCCTGGCGATGGACTACGAGCTGTTCCTGCTCAGCCGGGTGCGCGAGGAGTACCTGCGCACCGGGGACAACACGCGCTCGGTGGCGGCGGGGCTCCAGCACACCGGCCAGATCATCACCAGCGCCGCGATCCTGCTGATGGTGGTGCTCCTGGCCATGGGCACCTCGGACCTGCTCTTCCTGAAGGTCATCGGCATCGGCCTGGCCATCGCGGTCCTGGTGGACGCCACCCTGGTGCGCGCGGTCATGGTGCCCGCCACGATGCGCCTGCTGGGCGGGGCCAACTGGTGGCTGCCCCGGCCGCTGCGCTGGCTGCACGACCGGATCGGGATCTCCGAGGGCGGCGACGAGGACGGGCCCGAACCCGCCGTGGAGCGGGACGGGCGCAGAAGGGTGCACGCGGGGGTGTGACCGCCTGTCGCGCGACCCCGTCCGGGAGCTCCCGGACGGGGTCGTTTCGCTGTCTGCGGTGCCGTGACGCGGCCGTCCGCGGGCGGAGTGCGTCGGGTGCGTGTCGCGGGGCCGTCGGTGTGCCCCGACGCCTGGGTGGCGGCGGTGGCCGACCTGTGCGACACCGCCTGGCGGACGCGGCTCTGCCGCCCGGGGTCCAGCGGCCCCTCAAGCAAATGATATGTGAAACCTATTATTGGCCATAGTGATTATCTCATGTTTTTACTGTACCGTGGCAACGAGGGAACGCGCGGTGGCGGACGGGGGACTCCGGCCGCCACCGACGGCCCCGCGCGCCCGCAAACGAAGGGGGTGACACGATGCCCGACGCGCTGACCAGGCTGACCACGCGCGACCCCTGGTGGGTCCTGGCCGTCCCGCTGGCGGCGGTCGGGTCGGCCGCGTGGACGGAGCGGCACGCCCCCACCACCTCCTGACCCTGGAAGGCGGGACCACCATGGCCACGTCCCCGACGACCACCTCACCCCCCGGCCGCCAGGGGGCGCCACCGGGAAGGCCCCCGCTCCTGGTCCGGCTCGGCGACGGGCTGGCCCGCCGCCCGGGCCGGGTGATCCTGGCCGGCGTCGCGCTGGTGCTGGTCGCCCTGGCCCTGGCGGCGGGCACCATGGACCGGCTGCTGCTCAGCCGCTTCGAGAGCCCCGGATCGGAGTCGCTGCGCGTCGAACAGCAGCTGGAGGAGGGCTTCGGCACCGGCAAGCACCACTTCCTCCTGCTCGTCACCGCCCAGCGGGGCACCGTGGACGACCCCGGGGTCGTCGAGGCCGCCACCGCCCTGGAACGGGATCTGGCCTCACGCGAGGGCGTCGCCGAGACCGCCTCCTACTGGGGGCGCGGCGGGTCCCCGGCGATGCGCTCCGAGGACGGCACCCAGGCGCTGATCACCGTGCGCATGGAGGGCACGGTCACCGAGGCGCGCACCGCGCTCGGCGGGATCTCGCCGGACTTCACCCGCGACGACGAGGTCATCCGGGTCGAGGTCGGCGGCGGCGACGAGGTCTTCCGCCAGGCCGCCGAGCAGGCGCAGGCCGACTTCCTGCTCGCCGAGGCCATCGTCTTCCCGCTGGTGTTCGTGCTCCTGCTCGTCCTCTACCGCAGGATCTCGGTGGCGGCGCTGACCCTGGGCATGGGCCTGCTCTCCGTGGTCACCACGCTCGCCCTGCTGCGCGGGGTCACCTACCTCACCGACGTGTCCACCTTCGCCGCCAACCTCACCCTGGTCATGGGCGTGGGCCTGGGCGTGGACTACGGCCTGTTCGTCATCAACCGCTTCCGCGAGGAGCTGGCCCGGGGCAGGCGGGTCCCCGAGGCGGTCTCCCTGGCCGTCTCCAAGGCCGGGCGCACCGTCCTGTTCAGCGGACTGACGGTCGCGGTGGCCCTGTCCTGCCTGATGCTCTTCCCCTTCCCCTTCCTCCAGTCCTTCGCCTACGCGGGCGTGGGAACCGTGCTGACCTCGGTGTTCGCCGCGCTGGTCATCCTGCCCGCGGCTCTGGCCAAGGTCGGGCACCGGGTCCGGCCCAAGCGCGAGCCCGACCCCGACAGCGGCTGGTGGCACTCCACCGCGCTGCGGATGATGCGCCGCCCGCTGCTGTGGGGCCTGCCCGCGCTCGCGGTGGTCCTGGTGCTGGCGGCGCCCGCGGTGGGGCTCGACTTCGGCCTGCCCGACGCGCGCGTGCTGCCGCAGGGGGCCTCCAGCCGCGACGTGCAGGACCAGATCGGCGCGAACTTCGTCCAGGAGGAGATGGACGCCGTCCAGGTGCTGGTGGACGTACCCGGCAGGGAGGCCGAGGCCGACGTCATCAGCGCCTACGCCGCCGACCTGTCGCGGGTGGAGGGCGTCTACCAGGTGGACGCGCTCACCGGGCGCTTCAGCGGCGGGGAGCGGACCGACGGGGCCGAACCGCGGGCACAGGAGCGGTTCGGGTCGGCGGAGCGGACGTGGCTGTCCGTGGTGCCCACCGCCGGGGCCCTGGAGGACGTCGAGGACCTCATCGACCGGGTCCGGGACGTGCCCGCGCCCGGTGAGACCCGGATCGGCGGTTACCCGGCCGACCTGACCGATTTCCGCGAGGCCCTGCTGGGGCAGGTGCCGCTGGTGTTCGGCCTCATCCTCGCCATCACCTTCGTCATCCTGTTCCTCATGACCGGGAGCATCCTGCTGCCCGCCAAGGCGATCGTGCTCAACGTGCTCAGCCTCGCGGTGATGTTCGGCGTGATGGTGTGGATCTTCCAGGAGGGGAACCTGTCCGGGCTGCTGGGCTTCACCGCCAACGGCACCCTGGAGACGACGTTCCCCATCCTGATGTTCTGCATCGCCTTCGGGCTGTCCATGGACTACGAGGTGTTCATGATGTCCCGGATCAAGGAGGAGTACGACCTGACCGGGGACAACACCCGCGCGGTCGCGGCCGGACTCCAGCGCAGCGGCCCCCTGGTCACGGCGGCGGCCGTCATCCTGGCCGCCTCCTTCGCCGCCTACGCCGTCTCCGACGTGCTGTACCTGATGATGCTGGCGGTCGGTATGGCGGTGGTGATCCTGGTGGACGCCACCCTCATCCGCGGCGTGCTGGTACCGGTGTTCATGCGGCTGGCCGGACGGGCCAACTGGTGGGCCCCGGCGCCGCTCAAGCGCGTGCACGCCCGCTTCGGCGTCTCCGAGTGACCCGGGGTTCCGGTGCCGGGGGCGGCGGCCCCCGGCACCGGAACCTCACTCGTACTTGGTCAGCCGGGGGTGTTCGGTGAGCAGGCGGCCCGACAGCTCGTGCAGGAGGGCCACCTCGCTCCCGGACAGGGTGGCGAAGAACTCCGACTCCGCCCGGGCCACCGCGTCGCGGGCCTCCCCCAGCAGCGTCCTCGCCTTGTCCGTGGGCGTCACGATGTAGCGCCTGCGGTCCCTGGGGTTGCGCTCGCGCCTGGCCAGCCCCTGCTCCTCCAGGTCGTCGATCAGCCCCACCATCACGTTCGGATCCACACCCAGCACACGGCTCAGCTCCTTCTGCGAGAGATGGGGCATCGCCTCCGCGGCGGAGAGCACGTGGAACTGCCGGGAGGTGATCTGCTGGGGCCCGAAGACCGCCGAGGTGGTCGCCTGGACCAGTTCGCCCAGCTTGATCAGTCGAAAACCGGTCGTGTGCCACATGGGGGTGTCCCATCCGGGTGCGTTCTCCACGCCTCGGCCCCCTCTCCAGTGCTTCTACTCATCAGATGATCATAGAACTCTATGGTTGGGGTGTGAAACGATACGCAAGTCCACGCCACACCGCTCCCCGGGCGGAGCAGGTCCGTGGTGACCGGAGCGACCGGTCTCCTCGGCGGCGACATCGTGCGCCTGCTGCCCGGCCCCGGCCAGGAGGTCGTCGCCCTGGCCCGCGGCACCGACCGCGCCTGACGCCTGCCGTCCGACGACCCCCGCCTGCGTCTGGTCGCCGGGCCCACCTCCGCCGGACGGCTCTTCCCGGGCGTGGTCCGGCAGCACGGCATGCTCTCGACGGGCGCGGTGCGGGCCTCCGCGCGCCGCTGAGCACGAGGGACGGGCCCGGCTTCCGGGGGGAAGCCGGGCCCGTCACGGTTCTCAGGTCACTCGGCGAAGAGTTCGTCGATGTGGGTGACGCTGATGGTCCGGTCGAGCCAGGTGTCGAGCTGGTCGTGGTCGCGGCATGCGCTGATGCGCTCGCGTGCCTCCTGTGGTACGTCGACACCGCGCAGGGTGAGCAGACGGAGGATGTCCTCGGCCCTGCTCTCTGCCTTGAGGCTCTCGGTCCAGTCGCTGCTGTACCTGTAGGTCTCCGTCTTCAACAGTTCCTCCAGAAGCCTTTGCCCGTGGCGTCCGAGCAGGAGCAGTGTGTGTTCAGTGTATTTCCTGGCCTCCTCCGGGGCGATGAAGCTCAGGCCGTCATGCAGAGCTCGTAGTACCCGCGGATCACCGTCGCCATGGGTGATCGCTGACAGAACCCCCAAGGCTGCTCTGCGACCGACTTCCTCCGGGTCTGTGATAACCGGAATCTGGTCGGGCCCCACGACGATCGGATGCAGTGTCCATCCGGGGTGGCCCATGGCGATCGGTTCGGCGCACCATGCGGCGGTCGCCCTGTTGGGGCAGACCACCATGAGTGCGACAGGGCACTCCAACCGTGCCCGTAGCGTGGCCAGGTACTCCGGCCACGTGAATCTCTTGCGGTCGGACTCCTTGCGTTGGACCTCCAGCACGATGCCCAAGCGGCTCTCACTGTGCCCGGACAGGGGGTGTGGGCCCCTTAGTTCGAGGACGCCGTCGGCTCTGCGCTCGGTCGGCTGGACATTGCCCAGGTCGCAGGAGACCCTTTCGACGCTGGTGTACTCGGGGACGGACATGCCCAGATTTCTCAAGAAACCGATGGTCAGTTCGGGTTCCTCGACGAACAGGTCGGTGTAGATCTGGTGTTCAGCGGATATTGCCACGAGGCAGGCGTTACACAGGGTTACCAGCAAGTATGTACGAGTAGTCGTTATGTGGTGACTTTTCGTGTTCGCCCACTTCGGGCAGGGGAAGACGCGGTGCCGAGACGACCCCGCAGGGAGGGCCGAACATGTCCGAGAAGCAGAGCAGACCGCTGGTCCTGCACGTGGGGCACGACGAACTCGTCGTCCGGCGCCGCTACGAGGCCGCGAGCATCGTCAACGACATCCTCATCGCCCTGTGGTTCATCGCCGGAAGCATCATGTTCTTCTCCGAGGCCTGGACCACCGCGGGCACCTGGTGCTTCCTCGTCGGCAGTGTCGAGCTGCTGATCCGCCCGGTGATCCGGCTGGGCAGGCAGCTGCACATCCGGCGCGTGCGCTCCTCCAGCCCCGGCTCGACCGGGGAGGAGTCCTCCCAGGACTTCTGACCCGGACACGCGACGGCGGGCCCGGCATCCGCTGCCGGGCCCGCCGCGGGGTTGCGCGAAGGCTAGAACGCCTTCGGGTCGCCCTCGTGGAACCGCTTGCCGTTCACGGCCTCCGACACCCCGACCCTGTCCAGGTAGGGGGTGATGCCGCCGGTGTGGAACGGCCAGCCCGCACCGGTGATCAGGCACAGGTCGATGTCGGCGGCCTCGGCCACGACGCCCTCGTCCAGCATGATCCGGATCTCCCGGGCCAGCGCGCGCAGCGCCCGGTCCAGGATCTCGCTCTCCTCGGACGGCTTGTCGCCGCCCACGAGCAGCGCGCGGACCTCGGGGTCGATGCTGAAGTCGGGGGCGTAGATCGCCGTCTTGCCCGCCTTCACGATCTCGGCCAGCTCGGCCGAGACCGCGAAGCGCTCGGGGAAGGCCTCGTGCAGGGTCTCGGACACGTGCAGCGCGACCGCCGGGCCCACCAGCTGGAGCAGCAGCAGCGGCGACATCGGCAGGCCCAGGGGCGCCACCGCGCGGTCGGCCGTCTCGGGCTCGGTACCCTCGCCGACGGCGCCCAGGACCTCGCCCATGAACAGGGTGAGCAGGCGGTTGACCACGAACGCCGGGGCGTCCTTGCACAGCACCGCGGTCTTCTTCAGCTTCTTGGCGGTGGCGAAGGCCGTGGCCAGGGCGGCCTCGTCGGTCGCCTCGCCGCGGACGATCTCCAGCAGCGGCAGGACCGCGACCGGGTTGAAGAAGTGGAAGCCCACGACCCGCTCGGGGTGCCGGAGCTTGGACGCCATCTCGGTGATCGACAGCGAGGAGGTGTTGGTGGCCAGGACGGCCTCGGGGGAGACCACGGCCTCCACCTCGGCGAACACCTGCTGCTTGACCTCCATCTTCTCGAACACGGCCTCGATGACGAAGTCGGCGTCGGAGAAGGCGTCCTTGGTCAGCGAGCCGGTCACCAGGGCCTTGAGGTGGTTGGCCTTGTCGTTGTTGACCCGGCCCTTCCTCAGGAGCTTGTCCACCTCGCCGTGCACGTAGGCCACGCCCCTGTCCAGGCGCTCCTGGTCCAGGTCGGTCATGACGACCGGCACGTCCAGGCGGCGGGCGAACAGCAGCGCCAGCTGTCCGGCCATCAGACCGGCGCCGACGACGCCGACCTTGGTGACCTTGCGGGCCAGCGACTTGTCGGGGGCTCCCGCGGGGCGCTTGGCGCGCTTTTGCACCAGGTCGAACGCGTACAGGCCCGCCCTGAGCTCGTCGCTCATGATCAGGTCGGCCAGCGCGTCGTCCTCGGCCGCGAAGCCCTCGTCGCGCGTGCGGGTCTTCGCCTGGGCGACCAGTTCGACCGCGCGGGCCGGGGCCGGGGCGGCGCCGTGCAGTTTGCCCTCGACGGTGAACCGGGCCATGTTGACCGCGTTGTCCCAGGCCTCGCCCTTGTCGACCTCGGGGCGCTCGACCACGACGTCGCCCTTGACGACCCTGGCGGCCCAGCGCAGCGACTCCTCGACGAAGTCGGCGGGCTCGAACATCGCGTCGGCGATGCCCATCTCGAAGGCCTGCGTGCCCTTGAGCACCTTGTTCTGGGCGAGCGGGTTGTCGATGATGACCTTGAGGGCCTTCTCGGCGCCGATCAGGTTCGGCAGCAGGTAGGTGCCGCCCCAGCCGGGTACCAGGCCCAGGAAGGTCTCCGGCAGCGACAGCGCCGGGACGCCCGAGGAGATGGTGCGGTAGGTGCAGTGCAGCGCCACCTCGACGCCGCCGCCCATGGCCGCGCCGTTGACCAGCGCGAAGGTGGGCACGTCCAGCTCGCCGAGCTTGCGGAACACGTCGTGGCCCAGCTTGCCGATGGCGTGCGCCTGCTCGCGGTTCTGGAGGGCGGGGACGCCGGTCAGGTCCGCGCCCACGGCGAAGATGAACGGCTTGCCGGTGACGGCCACGGCCACGATGTCGGTGCGCGCCCTGGCGGCCTCGATCGCCGCGTCCAGGCTGAGCAGTCCGCCGGGGCCGAAGGTGTTGGGCTTGGTGTGGTCGTGCCCGTTGTCCAGGGTGATCAGGACCGCGGTGCCCGCGCCGTAGGGGAGTTCGACGTCGCGGGAGAGGGCGTTGGTGACGACCTCGTCGCTGAACAGTTCCGAAATAGGACTGTGACGCGAAGCGTCTCCGTTGAGGGTGGTGGCGGGCGACGGGTGGGACTGGTCGATGGGCATGCTCACTTGCCCCCCTCGTAGTTGGTGTTCTCCCACAGGACGGTTCCGCCCATGCCCATGCCGACGCACATGGTGGTCAGGCCGTAGCGGACGTCGGGGCGCTCGGCGAACTGGCGCGCGAGCTGCATCATCAGGCGCACACCCGAGGAGGCCAGCGGGTGGCCGAGGGCGATGGCGCCGCCCCAGGGGTTGACGCGGGCGTCGTCGTCGGCGAGGCCGAAGTGCTCCAGGAAGGCCAGCACCTGCACGGCGAAGGCCTCGTTGATCTCGATCAGGCCGATGTCGTCCATCGAGATGCCCTGGCGGGCGAACAGCTTCTCGGTGGCCGGGACCGGGCCCACGCCCATGACCTCGGGCTCCACTCCGGCGAAGGAGAAGTCGACCAGGCGCATCCTGGCGTCCAGCCCCAGTTCCCCGGCCACGTCCTCGGCGGCCAGGATGGCGCCGGTGGCGCCGTCGTTGAGACCGGCGGCGTTGCCGGGCGTCACGTTGCCGTGCGCGCGGAACGGGGTCTTGAGGGAGGCCAGCGTCTCCATGGTGGTGCCGGGCCGGGGCGGCTCGTCCTGGGTGGCCAGGCCGTAGCCCTTCTCCAGGGAGCGGACCAGGACCTCGACCAGGTCGGGCTGGATCCGGCCGTCGGCGTAGGCCTTGGCGACCTTCTCCTGGCTGCGCACCGCGTAGGCGTCGGCCCGCTCCTTGGTGATGGAGGGGTAGCGGTCGTGCAGGTTCTCGGCGGTGTTGCCCATGACCAGCGCGGACGGGTCCACGAGCTTCTCGGAGAGGAAGCGCGGGTTGGGGTCGACGCCCTCGCCCATGGGGTGGCGGCCCATGTGCTCGACTCCGCCCGCGATGACCACGTCGTAGGCGCCGAAGGCGATGCCCGCGCCGGAGGTGGTGACGGCCGTGAGCGCACCGGCGCACATGCGGTCGATGGCGTAGCCGGGGACGCTGCGGGGCAGTCCGGCGAGGATCGCGGCGCTGCGCCCGATCGTCAGGCCCTGGTCGCCGATCTGGGTGGTGGCGGCGATGGCGACCTCGTCGACGCGCTCGGGGGGCAGCCCCGGGTTGCGGCGCATCAGTTCGCGGATCACGCGTACGACGAGGTCGTCGGCGCGCGTCTCGGCGTAGAGGCCCTTGCCTGACTTGCCGAACGGGGTGCGGACCCCGTCGACAAACACGACATCGCGGGCAGTTCGCGGCACGATGGCCCCTCCTTCTCCAAGGGTGGATGGACTCGTCGACCCCCATGCTACTCGTCAGTAACAACTTCTGCGAGCAGTGGAGCCCCCCGACTTCGGTCAGGGGCGGAAGTCAGGGGCGATCTCCGACTTTCGGCGGTGGCACCGCCCGCCCCGCGCGCGGTTTGCCGATCGGACGTTCCACCACGGAACACAGCGAACCACAGCGGGCGGCGCGAAGACGCCGTGCGAGGGCATCGGGGGCCCACGTGTCAGATCCGGGCGTGCGCGACGCCGACCACGCCGCGGCACCGGACGCCGAGCCCAAGGCGTCCCCGCGCCGCCTGGGGGAGTACGCCCGCCCCCACGGGCGGGTGCTCGTCCTGGGCGGGGCGCTCACCTTCCTGGGCGGCCTCACCAGCCTGTCCCAGCCCCTCCTGGCCAAGTAGGTCATCGACGCCCTCGGCGCGGGGGCCCATCCTCGGACCGGTCCTGGCCCTGACCGCCGTCATCCTCGGCGGCGCCCTCATCGGCTCCCTGGGCGCCTTCCTGCTGGAGCGCACCGGCCAGAGCGTCGTGCTCGGCGTGCGCCGGGCCTGGTGGGCCGACTGGTCCGACCGCGCGTGGCCGAGGTCGACCGCCTCAAGCCCGGCGACCCGGTGGCCCGCCTGACCGCGGACACCACCCCGCTGCGCACGGTCGCCACCAGCGGCATCACCGACCTGTTCACCGGCTCGGTGCTCCTGGTGGGCGGCGTCGTGGCCATGGCCGCCCTCGACGGCCTCCTGTTCCTGCTGGCCGCCGCGATGATCGTCATGGTCGGCCCGGTCATGGGCGTGATCCTGCCCCGGATCGGCACCGCCACCCAGGCGGCCCGGGCCGCGCTCGGCGAGATGGGTTCGCGCCTGGAGCGGACCTTCGGCGCCTTCCGCACCGTCAAGGCCTCCTCTGCGGAGGAGGCGGAGACCGCCCGCCTGGACGCCGCCGCGGTCGAGTCCTGGCGCAGGGGCTTGACGATCTCCGGAGGGGAGCGCCAGCGGGTGGCCATCGCCCGCGCCCTGCCGCGCGGCCCCCGGCTGCTGCTCATGGACGAGGCGACCTCCCAACTGGACGCCGCCAACGAGAGGGGCCTCAAGGAGATCATGCTGGACGCGGCCCGCCACACCAACGTCATCGTCGTGGCGCACCGGCCGTCCACGGTCACCAGCGCCGACCGGATCGTGGTCATGGACGCCGGACGGGTGCGCGCCGTGGGCACCCACGAGGAGCTGGTGGCCGCCGACGACCTCTACCGCGACCCCGCCGCCGGGCAGCTGCTCACCGCCGAGGCCCCCTGGACACGCCGGGGGGCCGGGGTCGCGCGACCCCGGCCCCTCCGAGGCCGTCTCACCGGATCAGGCGCTCTGCGCGCGCCGCCCTCCCGCCATCGCCCGCGGACCGATCGACGGGGACGACGGTCGTCCCCGTCGCGCCGTCCCCGCCCTGCAAGGCGCGGCCGCTCACAGCAGCGCGTTGGCCTCGCGGTACCGGCCCGCGGCGTTGTAGGCGCCCGCCAGGTCGCGGCGCAGCCGCAGCGTCAGCCGCCGCACCTCCGGGTCGCCGGAGGAGTTCAGCGCCACCCGGTAGGCGTCGCGCAGCACCTCCACCGCCTCGTCGGAGCGTCCCGCCTGCGTGTAGGCGCGGCCCAGGCGGTGGTGCACCGTCAGGGTGTCCAGGTGCCCCTTGCCCAGGCGGCGCCGCCGCCCGGCCAGCACCATCCGCAGCTGCCCGATCGCGTCCTCGTAGCGCCCGGACATGCTCTGCGCCGCGCTCAGCCCCAGCCGCAGCTCCTCACGGCGCTCGGTGGAGGCCACGTCCTCGATGGCCCGCTCGTAGTGCACCACGGCCGCGTCCAGGCGGCCGCTGCGCCGGTAGCAGACCGCCAGGCGCATGCGCGCCTCCACGGTGTCCTCGTCGGCCGAGCCGAACTGGCGCTCGCGCTCGCGCAGCAGCATCTCCCACTGCCCCGCGGCGTCCGCCGGACGACCGGCGTCCTCGTAGGCCCAGGCCAGGTTCTCGCGGATGATCTCGGTGCGCGGGTGCTCCTCGCCGAAGACCGCCACCGCCTCGGCCAGGGTCAGCTCGAACTGCTGCACCGCGGCCTGTCGGCGCCCCATCTGCGCGTACTTGGTCGCCAGGTTGTTGCGCGCGGTGATCGTGTCCGGGTGCTCGGTACCCAGTCGCTCCACCAGCGAACGCAGCGTCCGCTCCAGGGAGGCGGCCCGCATCCCGGCGGTGGGGGCGGGGGCATGGGCCACCCCGGAGGTCGTCCGCGCCGCCTCCTCGCGCGCCCCGGTCAGGGCCAGCGGCTCGGTGGGCGCACCGCTCGCCGGCGCGGGGCTCGGCACGGAGACCCCGGTCGGCCGTTCCGCCGGCTTCTCCACGGGTTGCTCCGCGCGCGCAGGCACGGTGGTATCGGCGGACCGGGTCCTGGTCGCGCCCTTGAGTCCGGTCTCGCGCAGCAACGCACGCCAGAACGACAGCACAATCACCACATTCCCCTGATCGCGCACCGCGGCCCCAGGCCTGCGGCGTAACACCCGTTGGACAACCCGTACCCAGAAAGCGCCAGGGCACGTTTCTATAACTTAATCGGACACCGGGCTACGGAACAGGCACCAAACGCCCTGAGGGCACAGTGAGTTCGCTCACTCCTGGGTTGATCGTGACAGAACGGGGTAAAACGCTACGCCTGATCGGCCGTCCGCAACGCTGTGGCCAGGGGTTCCGCGGTCAGGGTGACCTGCCACTCACGGGCTCCGCGCTCACGCAGGAACGCGCCCACCGCGTCGGGGTCCACCGCCCGCGGCGGCGCCCACGCCAGGCGGCGCACCGTGTCCGGCAGCAGCAGGTTCTCGGTCGGCATGACGACGTCCTCGGCGATCCCCGTGACCGTGGCCCGGGCCGCCTCCAGCCGCCGCGCCGCCTCCGGCGCCCGGTCGCCCCACCGGTTCACCGGCGGCGGGCCGTCGCCCGGCGCGTTGGGCCGGGGCAGCTCCGCCTGCGGCATGTCGCGCGCCCGGTTGACCGCCTTTATCCACGTGGTCAGGTAGCGCCGCGCCAGCTTGATACCGAACTGCCGGATCTTGGCCAGCTCGGTGGTGGTGCGCGGCATGGCGGTGGCCGCCTCCACGATCGCCGCGTCCGGCAGCACCCGGCCGGGCGAGATGTCCCGCTCCTGGGCGATGCGGTCGCGCTCGTACCAGAGCTCGCGCACGGCGGCCAGGGCGCGCTGGTTGCGCACCCGGTGGATGCCCGAGGTGCGCCGCCAGGGGTCGGTACGCGGTTCCTTGGGCGGCGCGGACAGGACCGCGGCGAACTCCTCACGCGCCCATTCGAGCTTGCCGGTCTCCTCCAGTTCGACCTCCAGGGAGTCCCGCAGGTCGATGAGGATCTCCACGTCCAGCGCCGCGTAGCGCAGCCAGTCCTCCGGCAGCGGGCGCTGGGACCAGTCCACGGCCGAGTGCTCCTTGGCCAGCCGCAGGTGGAGCAGCCGCTCCACCATGAATCCCAGGCCGACCCGCTGGTAGCCCAGCAGCCGCCCGGCCAGTTCGGTGTCGAACAGGCTCCGGGGGCGCAGGTTGATCTCGCTCAGGCAGGGCAGGTCCTGGTGCGCGGCGTGCAGCACCACCTCGGCGTCGCCCACGGCGTCGTTGAGCGCGCTCAGGTCCGGGCAGGCGATGGGGTCGATCAGCGCCGACCCCGCTCCCTCGCGGCGCAGCTGGACCAGGTAGGCGCGCTGCCCGTACCGGTACCCGGAGGCGCGTTCGGCGTCCACCGCGACGGGGCCGGTCCCGGCGGAGAGCGCGGCGACCACACCGGCCAGCGCGTCGGCGTCGGAGGTGACCTCGGGCAGGCCCTCGCGAGGTTCCCGCAGAAGGGGGGCCCTCTCGGCGTCGTCGTCGTTGCCTGGTTCGCGGGGTTCTGTCTTGGAGTTCAACGCGTTCGCCACACCACTACGGTATGCGCTGTCGCCACCGGACGCGGATCCGGACCGGCCGCGGGCCCCGGGGACACAGGGGCCCGCGGTCAGGGCCGGGAGCGCTTTCCGGTGATGTCGGTGACGTCCAGCGGCGGCAGCCCCGCGGCCGAGGCCAGCAGCGCCGACCACGCCTGGACGTGCCCGGTCAGGTCGTCGGACTCCGGTGTCCAGGAGGCGCGCATCTCCACCTCGGTGGTGGCGCCCTGGTCCGCCTTGGTGCCGAAGCCCTCGGTGGTGGCACGGGTGACCGTGCCGCTCAGCGTGTGGTGCGTGGCGCCGTACGCGTCCAGGGCGTCGGTCAGCCAGCTCCAGGCGACCGGTCCGAGCAGGGGGTCGGTCGCGATCTCCGACTCCAGTTCGGAGTTGGCCTGGCAGACCACCCGGAAGGGCCCCGGCCAGTCGCGGGTGCCCTCGGGGTCGTACAGGACGATGAGTCTGCCCCAGGCGACCTCCTCTCCGTGGACGGTCACCTCGGCCGAGACCGCGGCGGAGTGGGGGGCCAGCCGCTGGGGGGCGGGGATCTCCCGGACGGTGATCTCGGGTCGCGGGAGGGGTGAGCGCAGGGCCTCGACCGCTCGCCGGAACGTCTCGTGTGCGTCCTCGGCGCTACCGGCATCGGGCATGGTGGGAACGTCAGCCTTCATTCTGGGGTGATCACGTCTGGGCGGGGGTGTGCGGACATGCTCCGCCTCTCCGCCGGGGGCGGAAAGGTGGGCACGTCAAAGACCGTGGCATGAGTCACGGGCCGCGAGTCGGAGTTCGCCCGGCGTGTCGGCGTTTTGTGATGATCTTGGGACCGGCCGGTCGCCGACGGTGCCGGTTCGCGCCCTCCCCGGCCCCGCCGCGGGTGCGCGCACGGGCGCGTCCGGGTTCGGCGATCCGAGTGGGAGCACCGGGCGGGGCATGGCACGATCGAGGGGTGACCCTGCAAGATTCTCCTTTCCTCCGCGCCTGCCGACGCCTTCCCGTGTCCCACACCCCGGTGTGGTTCATGCGCCAGGCGGGGCGCTCCCTGCCCGAGTACCGACGGGTCCGCGCCGACGTGCCGATGCTTGAGGCCTGCGCGCGCCCCGACATGATCACCGAGATCACGATGCAGCCGGTGCGCCGCTACGACGTCGACGCCGCGATCTTCTTCAGCGACATCGTCGTGCCGCTCAAGGCCATCGGCATCGACCTCGACATCAAGCCCGGCGTCGGCCCCGTGGTCGCCGACCCGATCCGCGACGCGACCGGCGTCAAGCGGCTGCGCGAGATCGAGCCCGGCGACGTGCCCTACATCACCGAGGCCGTGGGCCAGCTGGTCGGCGAGCTGGGCGACAAGCCCCTCATCGGCTTCGCGGGCGCCCCGTTCACCCTGGCCTCGTACCTCATCGAGGGCGGTCCCTCCAAGAACCACGAGCACACCAAGGCGCTCATGTACGGCGAGCCCGAACTGTGGGACGAGCTGATGCGCCGCCTGGCCACCATCTCCCTGGGCTTCCTGCGCACCCAGATCGAGGCGGGCGCCAGCGCCGTCCAGCTCTTCGACTCCTGGGTGGGCGCCCTGAGCGCCGAGGACTACCGCGCCTCGGTGCTGCCCTACACCTCGTGGATCTTCGGCCAGCTCGCCCAGCACGAGGTGCCGCGCATCCACTTCGGTGTGGGCACCGGCGAACTGCTCAGCCTGCTCAGCGAGGCCGGGGCCGACGTCGTGGGCGTGGACTGGCGCGTGCCGCTGGACAAGGCGGTCCAGCGCGTCCAGCCCGGCACCGCCCTCCAGGGCAACCTCGACCCGGCCACCCTGTTCGCGCCCTGGGAGGTCGTCGCCGAGCGCACCCGCGACATCCTGGCCCGTGGCCGCGCCGCCGACGGCCACGTCTTCAACCTGGGCCACGGCGTGCTGCCCAGCACCGACCCGGACATGCTCCAGCGGCTCACCGCGTTCGTGCACGAGGAGACCGCCGTCTAGGTTCTCTCGGGACCTCCGCTTCGCTTCGGCCCGCCCGTCGCCCGCCATCGCCCGCTGGGGCGCTGCGCGGCGGGGCGGGCTACCACCCTCAACGGACGCGAAGCGCGGTACTTTCGCTGTTCGGGTGCCCTTCGACGCGGGAATCGGGTTGAAGCGAGCACAGCGGTGTCTCCGGTGAGACGGCTCGTGCCCACACCGTCGCCCGCCACCACCCTCAACCGACGCCTACGGCGCAGCTCTCCTTGCAGTCCCACCTCCGGCACCTCCAGAACCCCGTGGGCACCCGAACCACCACCCGGAGGCTGAGGCCGATTCGAGGACGGACCCTGCCCCCGCCCGCCCCCGACACGCGGGGCCGGGCGCCGTCGGCGCGGGTTCACCCCCCGTCCCCGGGCGGCCTTCCGCCGGGCCCGGAGGACGTGCCGGGGCCTTTGTCCTTCGCGGTGTCCTCGGCGCCGCCCGAGGGGCGGCCCGGGGCCGGACGGTCGGACGCGGCGCCCACCGGGGCGGCGCCCTTCGCGGAGCCGGTCCTGCCGTCCGTGGAGGAGGCGCCCTTCGCGGACGCGCGCCGACGCGAGCGGTACCACCACAGCGGTCCCGCGCCCAGCACGGCGGCCACCACCAGGAACGGCAGCAGCCAGCCCACGACCACGGCCACGCCCCCGCCGAAGGTCACCAGCGCCCGCCAGCCGCGCTCCAGGCCGCCGAGGAAGCCGATGGAGTCCTCCGAGGGCTCCTCCAGGTAGGTCTCCGGAGGCAGCAGGGTCAGGTTCACCGTCGAGTACGCCGTCTGGTCGCGCAGCGTCTCCAACCGCGCCTGGAAGGCCTCCAGCTCCGCCTGGCGGTCCTGGATCTCGCCCTCCACCCGCAGCAGCTCGTCGACGTTCTCGGCCTCCTCCAGGTAGCCGCGCAGCGTCTCCAGGGCGGTCTCGGAGGACTCGATGCGGCTCTCGACGTCGGCCACCTCCTCGGTGACGTCCTGCACCGACCGCTCCAGGTCGGAGCGGTCGCCCAACCGCGACAGCTCCTCCAGGGCGCCCTCGTAGCCGTCGCCCGGGATGCGCAGCGTCAGCGACCCCTCGGGGGAACCGCCCCGGGGGGTCGACACCCGCTCCGAGGCGACGTAGCCGCCCGCGTCCAGGGTCAGCTCCTTGGCGAGCCCGACCGCCTCGGACACGTCCTCGACCCGTACCGACAGATCGGCGGTGTGGACCAGTTCCCGGTCGCCGATCTCCACCTCGGAGCCGACGGCCGAGCCGCCGCCCTCCTCGGCGGACTCCGGGCCCGCCTGCTCCTCGGGCAGCGCCCGGTCAGCGGACTCTGGGGCCACGGCCGCGGACTCGTTGACGGCCCCGGCGCCGCCGTCGGACATGGGGGAGGCGCAGGACGTGGCCAGGAGGGCCGCCAGGCCCACGGAGAGCACGGTCCCGGCGACACGCCGGGCCGGGGGAGGGCTGAGGTAACCATGCCCGCTTCGACGTGCTCCGCCGCGGTCCCGTTGCGGCGCCGTGGTAACGACCCGGCAACGGCGGCGTGCGGCGGCGGGGCCGCCCCGGACCGCCCGGGAAGCCGCGCGCGGACCCGACGCGGGCGCGACGCGGATCACGGGGTGTCGCGGGGGAAGGCGGATCACGGTGACCCAGGTCATCTGGGAAGCTGGGGGTATGCCTGAAGCACCGCACGTCGTCGTGGTCGGGGGCGGGGTCTCCGGACTCACCGCCGCGCACCGCCTCCGTGGTCTGGGCGCCGCCGTCACCGTGGTGGAGGCCTCCGACGCCCCCGGGGGCAAGCTGCGCGCCTCACCGGTGGCGGGGGTGTCCGTGGACGCGGGCGCCGAGGCGGTGCTCGCCCGCCGCCCCGAGGCGCTGGACCTGTTCTCCGAGCTGGGCCTGGACGACCGGGTGGTGCACCCCGGCCCCGGCGCCGCCGCCGTCTACAGCCGCGGACGGGTGCGCCCCCTGCCCAAGGGCCAGCTCATGGGCGTGCCCGGCGACCTGCGCGCGCTCGCCCGCAGCGGGGTGCTCTCCGGGGCCGGAACCCTGCGGGCCGGACTCGACCTCGTGCTCCCGCGCACGCCGGTGCGCGGCGACGTGTCCGTCGCCGACTACGTCGGGGCCCGCATGGGCCCGGAGGTCGTCGACCGCCTCGTCGAGCCCCTCCTGGGCGGCGTGTACGCGGGCCGCGCCGACCGGCTCTCCCTGGAGTCCACGCTGCCGCAGATCGCGCCCATGGCCCGCCGGAACCGCTCCCTGATGCACGCCGTTCGCACCAGCCTGCGCGGCAGGGGAGCGGCGCCCACCAAGCCCGGGCCGGTGTTCGCCTCCCTGCGCGGAGGTGTGGCCGGACTCGTCGGCGCGCTCGCCGAACGCCACGCCGACAGCCTGCGCGTGGGCTCGCCGGTGCGCGCCCTGGAACGGCTGCCCGAGGGCTGGCGGGTGCGCCTGGACAGCGGCGAACGCATCGCCTGCGACGGCGTCCTGCTCGCTTGCCCCGCCCCCGAGGCGGCCCGCCTGCTCGCCGGGCACGCCCCCGGCGCCTCCCGCGACCTCGGCGGCGTCGAGTACGCCAGCATGGCCCTGGTGACCCTGGCCCTGCCCGCGTCCGCCTTCCCCGAGCCGCTCACCGGCACGGGCTTCCTCGTCCCGGCGGGGGAGGGGCTGACCGTCAAGGCCGCCACCTTCTCCAGCAACAAGTGGCCCTGGATCGCCGAGGAGCTGGCCGCGGCCAACCCCGGCGACGACCTGGTCGTGCTGCGCTGCTCCATCGGGCGCTTCGGCGAGGAGCGGGTCCTGGAGCGCTCCGACGAGGAGTTGGCCGCGGCCGCCGTGCGCGACCTGGCCACGGTCACCGGCATGGCCGGGGCGCCGGTGCAGACCCGGGTCACCCGGTGGACCGACGGTCTGCCCCAGTACGCCGTCGGCCACGCCTCCCTCGTCGAGCGCGTGCGCGCCGACGTCGCCCGCAGTCCCGGCCTGGGGGTGTGCGGCGCGGTCTACGGCGGTGTGGGCGTCCCCGCCTGCGTCGCCAACGCCCTCCAGCAGGCAGACCTCCTGGCGGGCGCCCTCACGACGAACAGTCCCACCGGCGGCGACGAGGCCGCCGGAACGAACCAGCAAGGAGTCAACCCGTGACGGGCCAGCACAACGAAGCCGTCGAGCAGGACGGCAGCGACCTCAACTCCCTCATCCGCTACACCATGTGGTCGGTCTTCAAGGTCGGGGCCCTGGACGGGATCGACCGCGCCGCCGCGGCCGACGAACTGGCCACGCTCCTGGACAAGGCCGCCGAGCAGGGTGTGACCACCCGCGGCAGCTACGACGTCCAGGGATTCCGCGCCGACGCCGACATCATGTTCTGGTGGGTGGCCGACTCCCCCGAGCAGGTCCAGGACGTCTACACGGCCTTCCGTCGCACGCGGATCGGCCGGGTGAGCACCCCGGTGTGGTCGGTCGTGGGCCTGCACCGCCCCGCCGAGTTCAACCGCGGCCACGTGCCCGCGTTCCTGGCCGGGGAGGAGCCGCGCGAGCACCTGTGCGTGTACCCGTTCGTGCGCTCCTATGAGTGGTACCTGCTGCCCGACGACGAGCGCCGCGCGCTGCTCGCCGAGCACGGCCGCATGGCCGCCCCCTACCCGGACGTGCGCGCCAACACGGTGTCCTCGTTCGGGCTCAACGACTACGAGTGGCTGCTCGCCTTCGAGGCCGACGACCTGCACCGCATCGTGGACCTGATGCGCCACCTGCGCGGCGCCAAGGCCCGCCTGCACACCCGCGAGGAGGTGCCGTTCTACACCGGTCGCCGCAAGAGCGTCGCCGAGCTGGTCGAGTCCCTGCCGTAGACGGCCACAACGCGAACGGGGGCGCCCCGGGGAGGGAACTCCTCCCCGGGGCGCCCCCGCGCGTGTACGTCAGTCCTGCGCCGCGGCGGCCCGCCGCACGGCCAGGACGTAGAACGGGATGGTGACGATGAAGCCCAGCACGGCGGCGCTCATCAGGTAGATGAGCGTCTGGCCCGCGGGCAGGCCCATGCCCCACACGGCCATGAGGGCGACCCCGACGGCCAGGATGCCCAGCACCGCGTGGGCCTTGCGCCCGCGCGGCTTGGGGTACTCCATCCGGCTCACCATCAGCCAGGAGATGAGCAGCACCGCCGTCACCCCCGCCACCAGCGGCGGGTCCAGCAGGACCACCGTCACCACGGCCATGGCGCCGAACGGGCACGGCAGCCCGGTGAAGTAGCTGGCGCCCGGGGCCTGGCAGGAGAACCGGGCCAGGCGCACGATGACCGCGAGCAGCACGGCCCCGCCCGCCGCGACCGGCAGCAGGTCCGGGCCCTCGGTCCGCATGCCCCACACGACGAAGAAGAACGCGGGCGCGAACCCGAAGCTGATCACGTCGGCCAGGTTGTCCAGCTCCGCGCCCATGCCGCTGCCGCCCAGCTTGCGGGCGACCCGGCCGTCGAGCACGTCCAGGGCGGCCGCGACCAGCATCAGGCCCACGACCGTGGCCATGGCCGTGCGCGGCAGCGGTCCGGCGATCCCGGCCGCCTCCTGCGCGGACTGGGCCACCACCAGCGCCCACACCGCCAGGAAGCCGCACAGGGCGTTGCCGAGCGTCAGGTAGTCGGCCACGCCCAGGCGCAGTCTGGGAGCCTCCTGCGGAACGGTGGAGGCGGCCCCGTCGGCCGCCACGGCGTTCTCAGTCGGCGTCAAGGCGGGTTTCTCCGGCCCGGACCTTCTGGCCGACCTCCACCGCCGGGGCGATCCCGGACGGAAGGTAGACGTCGACCCTGGACCCGAACCGGATGAGACCGATCCTCTCCCCTTGCTCGACCTTCTGCCCCGCAGCGAGATACGGGACGATACGCCTGACCATCGCGCCGGCGATTTGAACGACCGTGATCGCACCGATCTCGGTTTCAAGGGTCCAGATGACGCGCTCATTACGCTCGCTGTCCTTGTCGAATGCGGGGCGGAAGCCGCCGGGTCGGTGCTCGACGCCTGTCACCACGCCGGCGAGGGGGGCACGGTTGACGTGCACGTTGAGGGGGTTCATGAACACCGCGACCCTGGTCCGCCCGTCGGGCTGGGGGTCGAGGCTCTGCACGACGCCGTCCGCCGCGGACAGCACCCGTCCGGTCGCCGGGCCGCGCTCGGGGTCCCGGAAGAACCAGGTCATCCCCGCCGCGAGCCCGACCACCGGGACGGCGAGCGCAGTGCGGGCCCGCGAGCCCCGGGCGGCCAGGACAGCGGCTCCGGCGGCTCCCAGCGCGGGCAGCAGCCACGGGGCCGAACCCTGTGCCATGCCCAGGCGCGGACGCGCCGCGGGGCGGTGGGAGACGGATGAGAGTGGTGAGTCGTCGGTCATCGAGCGCTTTCGTCGCGGGTCTGTCGGTTCGCCCGCACATAGGTTGCCGCTGCGGGGGTCGGCCCGGGGCTCCCGGGCCGGCTGGCGGAGGGGCCGGATGTGACCGGCCCCGCGCGCCGCGCCCCGCGGGCCGGTGGGGGACCGGCCGTTGGTGCGCTGAATGCGATTATTCCTGATTCCGCCGAGAACGGGTCGCGGGTGCGCGCCGCCGTCCCCGGGCGGTCCCGGTCCCGCCGTCCGGCACCAGGATCGTACGGCAACCTACTCGGTCGGCTCCAGGGTGAGGGCGACGGAGTTGATGCAGTACCGGTCGTCGGTGGGGGTGGCGTACCCCTCGCCGTGGAAGACGTGGCCCAGGTGTGAGTCGCATGTGGCGCACCGCACCTCGGTGCGCACCATGCCCAGGGAGCGGTCCTCGTGCAGGACCACCGCGTCGGAGTCGGCCGGGTCGTAGAAGCTGGGCCATCCGCAGTGGGACTCGAACTTCTCGCCGGAACGGAACAGTTCGGCGCCGCAGCCGCGGCAGCGGTAGACCCCCGCGGTCGTGGTGTCCACGTACTCCCCGGTCCACGGGCGCTCGGTGGCGGCCTCGCGCAGTACCGCGTACTCCTGGGAGTTGAGCCGTTCGCGCCATTCCTGGTCGGTCCGGGGGATGTCCTTGGGCCCGCTGCCGTTGTCCTGGGCCTGGTCCGCTGAGTCAGCCATGGGACGACGCTACCCCGAATCGGCTCCGGATGCCGCCTCAGCACCCTTCGTGCCGCAAACACTCACATATGACATTCGGGACAGGAAAACCGTCCCAAACGGCCAGACCCTCCTAACTTCGGCCTATGCGACGTTCGGTAGCCGAAGGCGAGGGTACGGCTGTAGCCAGGGTCAGTGGTCGAACAGTGCACTTGAGGCAGGTGACATGACCGTTACAACGCATCAGGCACTCGGAGTGAACAGGCGACCGCTGCGCGTGGGCAGGATCCGGTACGGACTGTGGTGGCTCGACCAGAACACCACGGGCGCGCGGTCCCTTCTGAGGACCGTCGCCGACGGAGCGGCCACCACCGGCCGTGAGCTGCGCTGGGCCGCCGAGCTCAGCGTCCGCTCCACGGCCGTGCGGGCCGATCGCGCCCGGCCCGAACCCTGGAGCGAACGCGCGCTGCTGCTCGCCGCCGCGGCCGTCGCCGTGTGCGCGCTGGCGGTCGCGCTCCTCCTGGGGTTCGGCATGGCACGGTGGGCCATGACCGCGTCGGACTCCCTGCCCTTCGCCGCCGCCGGTGCGCTGGCGGTGGGACTCGTCCTCCTGCCGTTGGCGTACCTGGTGTTCGCCTCCAAGCGAGGCGGTCGCTGAAGCCGGTCCGAGAAGGGGGGAGGGGCGCCGGGGCGGCGTCCCTCCCCCCGCTCTCGGGAGTCAGGGCTTTCGGGGGCTCGGGGGGCGTGCGGCGCTGCCCCGGAGACGGGCGGGCCGCGCGGTCGGGGACCAGGACCCGGCTCAGGCGTCGAAGTCGTACCGCAGCACGTAGGCCGAGCCGTCCATGGTGATCTCGTTGAACTCCACCGGCCGGTGGTCGGCGGTCAGCGCGGTGCGCGCCACCTCCAGCACCGGGGTTCCGGGGGCGAGTTCCAGCACCTCGCTCTCCTCGGGGGTGGGCATGCGCACCCGGATCTCCTCGGTGAAGTGCGCCGGGGCGTGCCCCAGTTCGGCCAGGCGCGCGTAGATGCCCCCCGGCCCGCTGTCGTGGTCCCGTACGCGCCGGGCCGACGGCTCCCCGCCGTCCCCCAGCACGTCCAGGGGCAGGTGCGAGACGGCCTGCTGCACCGGACGCCCGTCCACGAGGTAGCGGCGCGAGCGCCGCACCACCCCGGCCCCCTCGGCCAGGCCCAGCGCGCGCGCCACGTGCGCGGCGGGCGCCGGCTCGTCCACGCGCAGGCTGTCCACCTCGTACCCGCGGTCCTCGCTGTCGACCTGCCAGATCGCGCGCCCGCTGCCCCACAGGTCCTGGGACAGCCGCCGGGCGCCGTGTCTTCGCAGGGGCCGGAACAGGCGGACGTAGATGCCCGAGCCGCGCACGGCCACGGCCAGGCCCTCGTTGATCAGTACGGAGAGCGCCTGCCTCGCGGTGGCCCGTGCGACGCCGTGGCGTTCCATGAGGGTGTTCTCCCCGGGCAGGCGGTCGCCGTCGGCGTACCGTCCGGAGCGGATCTGTTCGCGTAGTTCCTCGGCTATTCCGCGATAGACCGGAGGGGATCCGTTTTCGGACGTCGGCACCACGTTCATCCTCTCGGCCGGGGGGCCAAGCCGGTAAGCCCCGTCAATGCGGTGTGTCCTGGGTCCAGCAGCGGTGTTCCCACTGGAGGGCACACCTCGGGTATGTCCGGTTGCGGGATGGTTCATGCGTGGTTGTGAGGCGGCCGAAACCGAGCGGTTACCCGTGTGTCCTCCGCAGACGCCCTATTCCCTGACGTAACGCGCGAACAGGCTCCCCTCCGCCTCCAGCAGGTGCGCCATCCGCACGGGCGTGCTCCGCGCGCCGGTGGTGCGCTCCGGCGCTCCGGGAGCGTCCGGTCCCCCCGCCACGATGCGCGGCGGCCCCGACCCCAGCAGGTGCGGGCTCAGGGTCAGGCACAGCTCGTCCAGCAGCCCCGCCGCCACGAACTCCGCCAGCAGGCGCGGGCCGCCCTCGGTCAGTACGCGGTACAGTCCGCGCTCGGCCAGGGCGTCCACGATGTGCGCGGGCGCCACCGAGTCCCCCTCGACCACCACGAGGTCGGCGCGCGCGGCCACCTCGCGGCGCCTGTCCCGGGGGGCGCCGCTCGTGGTGAACACCAGCGTGCGCGCGTGCGGCGGCGCTTCGGTGAGCAGGTCGGCGGGCAGGTCGAGGGAGCGGGAGACCACCGCCACGGCCGGTGTCCGGGCCCGTCCCTCGCGCAGCCCCTCCCACGCCCTGCGGACGCGGACCGGCCCGTACCCCTCCACGCGCGCCGTGGCCGCGCCCACCAGCACCACGTCGCACAGGGCGCGCAGCGCGCCCATGATCCTGCGGTCGGGCGCCGAGGACAGGTCCCTGCTGCGCCCCGAGGGGCCCACGGCGCCGCCGTCGGCGCTGGCCACCATGTTGGCGCGCACCCAGGGGCGGTCCAGATCAGCGGGGTAGGCGTAGGCGGCGGCCGGGTCCGCGTCCGCGCAGCCGGGGACGGGCAGCAGCTGCCGGAACGCGATGGGGGCGGCGGGGGCGTCCGCGCCGGTGTGTGTACTCGACATGGTCACCCAGAGTAGGCGGTGGCCCGGGGCACCCCGAGGAGGGGGGCGCGGGCCCCCCTGCCCAGCCTTTTTCACCCAGCATCTCCAACGCGCCGCGCCGCCACCAGAGCGGATCCTTTCCTGTGGACGACCGGGACGCCGCGTGCGCGGCGGCGGGCCCCGGCCGAACCGGCTTTTCCGTTGCCCCCGTTGGTGTCCTCGTGCGTCTTCGCGTTCCACCGGCCGCCCACGCCGACGGGCCCCGGCCGCTCCCGCCGGGGAGCTTCCGGGGCCCGTGTGCCCGGTCCCTCAGGACCGGGGGGACGGCGTGTGCTTGTGCGACACCCGGCGCAGCAGCAGCAGCGCCCGGTCGATCACCCGCACCGGACCGGAGGCCGCCACGAACGGCCGTCCCTCCACGTCCGGCTCGGCGGTGTCCAGCACGGTCTCCCAGGCCATACCGTACTCGGTGCCCGGAACGGTGAAGTCCACCGTCTCCGGGCCGCTGTTGAGCAGCAGCAGGAACGAACTGTCCCGGATCCGCCGACCGCGCGGGTCGGGCTCGGTGATGGCGTCCCCGTTGAGGAACACGCCCAGGGCCTGGCCGGTGGAGTTCCAGTCGTCGCCGGTCATCTTCTTTCCGTTCGGGCGCAGCCACACGATGTCGGGCAGCCCCCTCTTGCCGGCCTTGGCGCCGCCCACCGGGCTGCCCCGGAAGAACCGGCGGCGCCGGAACACCGGGTGGTCGCGGCGCAGCCGCGCCAGCCCGCGCACGTAGTCCAGCAGGTCGTTGTCGGGCTCCTCGTCCTCGCCGAGCCCGGCGCCCTTCCAGTCGATCCAGGCGATCTCGTTGTCCTGGCAGTAGGCGTTGTTGTTGCCGTTCTGGGTGCGTCCCACCTCGTCGCCGTGGGAGAGCATCACCACCCCCTGCGACAGGTACAGGGTGGTGAGGAAGTTGCGCACCTGGCGGCGGCGCAGCGTGATGATCTCGGGGTCCTCGGTGGGCCCCTCCACACCGTGGTTCCAGGACCGGTTGTCGTCGGTGCCGTCCCGGTTGTCCTCGCCGTTGGCCTCGTTGTGCTTGCGGTCGTAGGACACCAGGTCGGCCATGGTGAAGCCGTCGTGGCAGGTGATGAAGTTGATGGAGGCCACCGGTCGGCGGCCGTCGTCCTGGTACAGGTCGCTGGACCCGGCCAGGCGCGAGGCCAGCTCGCCCACCACGGGCTCGCCCCGCCAGTAGTCGCGCACGGTGTCGCGGTACTTGCCGTTCCACTCGGTCCACAGCGGCGGGAAGTTGCCCACCTGGTAGCCGCCCGGGCCCACGTCCCAGGGTTCGGCGATCAGCTTGACCTGCGAGATCACCGGGTCCTGCTGGACGATGTCGAAGAACGTGCTCAGCCGGTCCACGTCGTGGAACTCGCGGGCCAGGGCCGAGGCGAGGTCGAAGCGGAACCCGTCCACGTGCATCTCCAGGACCCAGTACCGCAGCGAGTCCATGATCAGCTGCAACGAGTGCGGATGGCGCACGTTCAGGCTGTTGCCGCAGCCGGTGTAGTCGAGGTAGTAGCGCTGGTCCTCGTCGCTGACCCGGTAGTAGCTGAGGTTGTCGATGCCGCGCAGCGACAGCGTGGGCCCCATGTGGTCGCCCTCGGCGGTGTGGTTGTACACCACGTCGAGCAGCACCTCGATGCCCGCCTCGTGCAGCGACTTGACCATCGCCTTGAACTCCTGGACCTGCTGCCCGCGCGAGCCGCGCGCCGCGTACCCGCTGTGCGGGGCCAGGAAGGCCAGGGTGTTGTACCCCCAGTAGTTGGTCAGCCCCCGGGCCACCATGGCGTGCTCGGGCACGAAGTGGTGCACGGGCATGAGCTCGACCGCGGTCACCCCCAGCGAGGTGAGGTAGTCGATCATCACCGGGTGGGCCAGTCCCGAGTAGGTGCCCCGCTGGTGTTCGGGGATGCCCGGGTGGCGCATGGTGAGCCCGCGTACGTGCGCCTCGTAGATCACCGTGCGGTGGTAGGGCGTACGGGGCCTGGACTCGTTTCCCCAGTCGAAGAACGGGCTGACCACCACGCACTTGGGCACGTAGGGCGCGCTGTCCTTGGTGTTCCTGCGCTCCGGCGAGGCGAAGTGGTAGCTGAACAGGGATTCGTGCCAGGTGAGGTTGCCGTTCAGCGCCTTCGCGTAGGGGTCGGTGAGCAGTTTGTTCGGATTGCACCGCAGCCCCTGCTCCGGGGCGTAGGGCCCGTGGACGCGGTACCCGTACTGCTGTCCCGGTCCGACGCCGGGAAGGTAACCGTGCCAGACGAAACCGTCGTACTCGGTCAGTGGTATACGCGTCTCCTCACCGTCGTCGTCGAACAGGCACAGGTCCACCTGTTCGGCGGCCTCGGAGAAGAGGGAGAAATTGGTGCCGGACCCGTCGTAGGTCGCACCGAGCGGATAGGAACTACCTGGCCAGACTTCCACCATAGGCGTCGTCAGTCTCTTGGATTCGGGGCCTTCGGAAGGGGCTGTTCGGGCCCGCGCGCCTCCGGCTGTTCCTGGAGGGTCTGCGCGGGCCCGCTCCCCGTCCGAAAGCAGGCGGTCGTGGTCTGTGACGACTTCTTTGTTCCGCTCCGGACGCCGAAGTATGCCGACCTGGCCGATGATCATTCATCGGCCGTCCCTCTTGCGGGTTTTTGTGGGAATTATCAGGGTTAAGAGTGGTAATCGGGATTTATGAGGTTAAGAAAGGGTGTCCGCGTGCTCTCCGCGCGCCTCTGGTTCCCCTCGTGCCCAGCGCGTTCCGGGGCCGGTACGACCGGGGCCGTGCGGGGGCGCACGGGCCCGGCCCCCACCGGTGCTCGCCGCATCCGCGGCAGAGCGTCCCCGGGCCCCCGTACGGAGGAGGGCGGCGCGCCCCCGGCCCCCTCCGCGCGGCGGGGGCGCGCCCCCGGCCTCACCGGCTCGGGCGGGCCCGGTCCAGGATCAGCTCGGTGTCCACCCCTCTGGGCAGGGTGCCGAACACGTGCCCCCACTCGCCACCCAGACGCGAGGCGGTGAACGCCTCGGCGACCGGGGTGGGCGCGTGGCGCAGCAGCACCGACGCCTGCAGGACCAGCGCCATCAGCTCCACGACCGTCCGCGCCCGGTACTGCGCCTCCTCCGGGTCGCCCAGGGCCTGCTCCAACCGCTTGACCGCCGCGTCGTAGTGGTCGTCCACGCCCGCGGCCGCGCGCAGCTCGGCCAGGAAGGCCTCCAGCGACTCGGGGCTGCGGCCCATCGCGCGCAGCACGTCCAGCGCCGCCACGTTGCCCGAGCCCTCCCAGACGGAGTTGAGCGGGGAGTCCCGGAACAGCCGGGGCATCCCCGACTCCTCCACGTACCCGTTGCCGCCCAGGCACTCCAGCGCCTCGGCGGCGTGCGCGGGCTGGCGCTTGGTCACCCAGAACTTGCCCACGGCCACCCCCAGGCGGCGGAAGGCCGCCTCGGTCTCGTCCCCGCGCACCGCGCGGTCCACGGCACCGGCCAGACGGGTCATCAGCGCCGTCGCCGCCTCCGACTCCAGTGCCAGGTCGGCGAGCACGTTGCGCATCAGCGGCTGCTCGACCAGCACCCCGCCGAAGGCGCTGCGGTGCTCGGCGTGGTGCAGGGCGTGCACCACCGCGGCGCGCATGCCCGCGGCCGAGCCGATCACGCAGTCCAGCCGGGTGCTGTTGACCATCTCGATGATGGTGGGCACGCCCCTGCCCGGCTCACCGACCAGATGGGCGACGGCACCGTCGTACTCCAGCTCCGCCGACGCGTTGGAGCGGTTGCCCAGCTTGTCCTTGAGCCGTTGGATGTGCAGCGCGTTGCGGCCGCCGTCCTCCAGCACCCGGGGCACCAGGAAGCAGCTCAGCCCCTCGGGCGCCTGCGCCAGGGTGAGGAAGAAGTCGCTCATCGGCGCCGAGGTGAACCACTTGTGCCCGGTCAGCACGTGGTGCCCCTCGGCGGTGGGGACCGCGCGGGTGGTGTTGGCGCGCACGTCCGAGCCGCCCTGCTTCTCGGTCATCGACATGCCCGCGAGGAGCCCGCGCTTGGTGTGCGGCGCCCGCAGCCCGAAGTCGTAGACGGGCGCGGTGAGCAGAGGCTCGTACCGCCGCGCCAGTTCGGGGGAGTGGCGCAGGGCCGGGACCGCCGCGTAGGTCATCGACACCGGGCACCCGTGACCAGCCTCGGGCTGGGACCACAGGAAGAACTTGGCGGCGCGGGCCACGTGCGCGCCCGGACGCCCGTCCGCCCACGGCGCGGCGTGCATGCCGTGCTCCACCGCCTGGTCCATGAGCACGTGGTAGGCGGGCTGGTAGTCGACCTCATCCACCCGGTGGCCGTAGCGGTCGTGGGTGCGCAGCACCGGCGGGTAGGCGTTGGCGGACTCGCCCCAGGCGCGGACCCGCTCCGAACCGGCCGCGTCGCCGACCTCGCGCACCTCGGCCTCGGCCCATCCGGCGCCCTCGCGCCGCAGGCCCTCCACGAGCGCCGGGTCCTCGGCCGCCGCGTAGTCGCCGAGCGGGGGCGCCTGGTTGAACACCTCGTGTGTGGGGGGCACGGCGGCCACCTCTTTTCGTTGCTGGTCGCGGGCGGTCGGAGTGCGGGAATCCTATCCCCGCAGGGGACACCGAACAGAATCAGGTTCGGTCACGCTTGGGTCCCGGGTCGATGGCCGCTCTCGGGGACGACGGGTCCGGCCGTGGCGCCTCCGCCCGGTCACGGCCAGAGCAGGCCGCGTTCCCAGGACGCGTCGACCCCCGGACGGGTGTAGCGCAGGCGCGTGTGGCGGCGGTCCCGGTCGGCCTGCCAGAACTCCACCTCGGCCGGGCGGACCAGGTACAGGCCCCAGTCCTCGGCAACCAGCTCCGGGTCGCGCTCCAGCCGCTCCCGGCTCTCCCGCGCCACGCGGTCGACGTCCGCGAGATCGTCCAGGGGCTCGCTCTGTCTGCCGTGCAGACCGGCCACCCTCGACTCCAGCGGCCGCGCCAGGTAGTCCGCGGCGCACCGCTCCGGCGCGGCCAGCTCCGCCCGCCCGCGCACCCGCACCTGGCGGCCCTGCCCGATCCAGTGGAACAACAGCGCCACCGCCGGGTTGCGGGCCAGCTCCCGTCCCTTGCGCGAGCCGGTCGTGGTGGCGAACCACCAGCCCTCGGGCGTGAAGTCCTTCATGATGACCACGCGGGCCGACGGAGCCCCCTCTCCGTCCACGGTCGTGACCGTCATCGCGTGCGGCTCGGCCACACCGCTCTCGACCGCCTCGGAGAACCACTCCAGGAACAGCTCCGCCGGGTCCTCGGGCGCCGCTCCGGGGTCGAACTCCGGCAGCACCCCCGAGAACACCGGCAGCCCCCGCAGCAGGTCCCGGACACCGCTGCGCACCGCACTCCGTTCCTCCGACACGGACACCCCCACGACTCCTCGGTCGGTCGGCGCGCGTTCGCGGCGCCCACCTCCGATTCTTCTGGGCCGCGGTCGCGCGGACAAGCCACTTTCCGAGGTTGTGGACAACCGCGTGCGGCCCTCTCGGGAGGCGCGGCGGGGGAGGGCCGGAAGGCGGCCGGTTCCCGTCGTCGGGCCGGTTCCCGCGTTCGCCCCGCCCGGCGGCGATCCCGCCCGCGACAACGCGAACGGGCGGCCCGCCCGGCGGACCGCCCGTTCGCCCCTTCCGTCCCGCGCGCCCTGTCCCGCGTCGTCTGCCCTGGGCCGCCTTGTCCGCCCGTACGCCCCCACGGCGCGGACGCCGGGCACCGCAGCCCGTCGGTGCTCCCGCCTCGACCGGCAGCGCTCCGCGCCTCAGCGGAAGCTGGTCGCGTGCCGCGACGCCACCGCCGCGTCGTAGCGGTCCAGCACCACCCCGGCCATCTCGGGCACGTCCCCCAGCGCCTCGGACACCGCGTACGCACCCGCCTCCAGCGACCGGGCGCGCACCCGGTCGGCGAAGAACCCCGGCGCCAGCAGGTAGGTGGCCACGGCCACCCGCGACGCCCCCCGCTCGCGCAGGGCGGCCACCGCCTCCCCCGGACCGGGGGAGGCCGCGGACGCGTAGGCCGCCACGACCTCCCGCCAGGGGCCGCGTCCGGCCAGCTCGGCGGCCATCGCCGCCACGGTCGCGTTCGCCCCGGGGTCGCTGGAACCGGCCGAGGCCAGCACCAGGGCCGTGTCGGGGTCGGGGCGCACCCCCGCCTCGTCCAGGCGCCGCTCCACCGCCTCCGTCAGCAGCGGGTGCGGGCCCAGGGTGTCGGCGTAGCGCACCCGCAGCCACGGGCTGCGCCCGCGCGCGTCCGCCAGCACCTTCGGCAGGTCCACCTTGCTGTGGTAGGCCGCCGTCAGCAGCGCCGGCAGCACCACCGCCTCACCCGCCCCGCGCGCGGCCAGCTCCTCCAGCGCGTCCCGCGCGGAGGGCGCCACGTGGTCCAGGTAGGACACGCGCACGTCGAGCTCCGGCCGCAGCGCCCGCACCCGCTCGAACACCGCCGACACGGCCCGCGCCGACCTCGGGTCGGCGCTGCCGTGCGCCACCGCCAGCAGGGGCACGCCCCCGCCCCGGCCTCCGCCGCCGCGCGCACCGGTTCCGTCCGCCGTCATGGCCGTCCTCCTCCTCGCCTCCGAGCACCGCCGCCGCCCCCGGCCCCGCCCAACCCCGGCGGAGCCGCGGCCGGGCCGCACGGCCCGGCCGCCGAGGGCGCACTCACACGTGGATTCCGCACTCGGTCTTGCCCGTGCCGGACCACCGGCCGCTGCGCGGGTCCTCGCCCGGCGCCACCCGCCGCGTGCACGGCTCGCAGCCGATCGAGGGGTAGCCGTCGTACTGGAGCGGGTTCACGATGACCCCGTTCTCGGCCATGTAGGCGTCCACCTGGTCCTGGGTCCAGCGGGCGATCGGGTTGACCTTGGTCATCCGCCGGCGCCGGTCCCACTGCACGATCGGGGTGTCGCGGCGGGTCGCCGAGTCCTCCCGGCGCAGGCCGGTCAGCCACGCGGCGTAGGGCTCCAGGGCCCGCTGGAGGGGCTCCACCTTGCGCAGGTGGCAGCAGATGCCGGGGTCGCGCCCGTGCAGGCGCGGGCCCAGGGCCAGGTCCTGCTCGGCCACCGTGCGGGTGGGCTCGACGTTGATGAGGTTGATGTCGTACACGGAGGCCACGGCGTCACGCGTGCCGATGGTCTCGGGGAAGTGGTAGCCGGTGTCCAGGAAGATGACGTCGATCCCCGGCACCGTCCGGGAGACCAGGTCCACCATGAGCGCGTCGGCCATGGACGAGGTCATGCACAGCTGGTCGCCGAAGGTCTCGGCGGCCCAGGAGATGATCTCCGAGGCGGAGGCCTCCTCCAGTTCGCGCGCGGCCCGCTCGGCGAGCTCGGGACCGCCCAGGGGGGTGATGGTGGTGGAGTTCATGAGTTCCCTTCCGTCGGTCTGGAGGGGGCGCCTCCCGCGGAGAAGGACGCGGAGCGCAACCCGACGTACTTGACCCGAAACACCCGGGCACAGGACAGGCAGGCCCAGGGGTAGCCCTCTCCCTTGACGGCGGCGCCCTCCTCGGGCACGAGGTCCTCGTCGCCGCAGTAGGGGCAGTAGTGGGGCGCGGCCCTCTCGGACATGGCGCACCTCTTCCTCTCGCTCGGGTCTTCCAGGTCGTTTCGCGGCCGTGGACCGGGCCGGTCCGCACGCGGACCGGCCCCGGTGCCGCGGCCGGGCGGCCGCGGCGGTCCCGACCGCCCGGACGAACTACTTCAGGTCGGCGTCCTCGGCCCGGCCGACCCAGGAGGCGAACGACTCGCCGTCCTCCTTCTGGTCCTGGAACCGGCGCACCACCCGCTCGACGTAGTCGGGCAGCTCGTCGGCGGTGGCCTTGAGTCCGCGGATCTTCTTGCCGAAGGACTGGGTCAGCCCCATGCCGCCGCCCAGGTGGATCTGGTAGCCCTCGACCTGCTCGCCCTCGGAGTTCATGACGAGCTGGCCCTTGAGGCCGATGTCGGCGACCTGGATGCGCGCGCACGAGTTCGGGCAGCCGTTGACGTTGATGGTCAGCGGCTCCTCGAAGTCGGGCAGCCGCTTCTCCAGCTCGTCGATCAGGGTGGCCGCGCGGTCCTTGGTCTCCACGATCGCCAGCTTGCAGAACTCGATGCCGGTGCAGGCCATCGTCTGGCGGCGGAACACGCTCGGGTTGACCTGGAGCCCCTCCGTCTCCAGGGCGGAGGTGATCGAGGCGATCCGGTCCTCCTCCACGTCGAGGATGACCAGCTTCTGGTCGGCGGTGGTGCGGACGCGGTCCGAACCGTGCTCCTCGGCGATGTCGGCGACGCGCAGCAGCGCGGTGCCCGAAACCCGGCCCACCTTGGGCGCGAAGCCCACGTAGAACCTGCCGTCCTTCTGGCGGTGCACGCCCACGTGGTCGCGGCGCAGGCCCGAGTCCAGTTCGACGGCGGGGCCGTCGGGCAGGGCGTAGCCCAGGTACTCCTTCTCCAGGACGTCGCGGAACTTCTCCGCGCCCCAGTCCTTGATGAGGAACTTGATCCGGGCGCGGGTGCGCAGGCGCCGGTAGCCGTAGTCGCGGAAGATCCCGCAGACCCCGGCCCACACCTCGCTCACCTGGTCCGGGCGCACGAACGTGCCCAGGCGCTGGGCGAACATCGGGTTCGTGGACAGGCCGCCGCCGACGAACAGGTCGTAGCCCGCCTCGCCCGCCTCGTTGCGCACGCCCGCGAACGCCACGTCGTTGATCTCGTGGTTGACGCAGTGCACCGTGCACCCCGACACCGAGGTCTTGAACTTGCGAGGCAGGTTGGAGTACAGCTCGCTGCCGATGTGGTCCTCGTAGATCTCGCGGATCGCGGGACCGGCGTCGATGACCTCCTCCTCGGCGACCCCGGCCAGCGGACAGCCCAGGATGACGCGCGGGGTGTCGCCGCAGGCCTCCATGGTGGACAGGCCCACCGACTCCAGCTTCTCCCAGATCGCCGGGACGTCCTCCACCCGGATCCAGTGGTACTGGACGTTCTGGCGGTCGGTGATGTCGGCGGTGTCGCGCCCGTAGTCGCGGGAGATCTCGGCGACCGCGCGCAGCTGGGCGACCGTCAGCTGCCCCCCGTCGATGCGCACCCGCAGCATGAAGTAGCGGTCGTCGAGTTCCTCGGGCTCCAGGACGGCCGTCTTGCCGCCGTCGATACCCGGCGCGCGCTGGGTGTACAGGCCGAACCAGCGGAACCGTCCGCGCAGGTCGGCGGGGTCGATCGAGTCGAACCCGCCCTTGGAGTAGATGTTGATGATCCGATCGCGGACGTTGAGCCCGTCGTCGTTCTTCTTGTTCTCCTCGTTCTTGTTCAGCGGCTCGTGGTAGCCGAGGGCCCACTGGCCCTCACCACGGCGGCGGCGCGGCTTGGCCGCGGTCGCTGTCCTGCCGGGCTGCGCGGAAGAGGGAGGCATCGCGGGTGTCTCCGATGAGGTGTCGCGGGGTGCTCACAGCCCCGGCGTCCACACCGCACGCCCGCGTCGCCGCACATCGTCGTGCTGGCGATCGGGAGGGATCCGCGTGTGGGATAAGGAGAAGAGGCAGGGCGCCGGTGCCGCGCGCACCCCTGGGGTGCGTCAAAGGGCGGTGGGATTAACCGACGCTGCAACAGATGGCGCTGCCGACCCGCAGGAAGTCCACGTGACGGCGCACGTAGAGCATGGGGTCCAGAGCAGCGATCATGTAATGAGAATGTCACGGGCGTCGAGGCTTTGTCCAGACGGGGTCTGACCGCCCCCGAGTGAGTCACGTCACTAGGTCCGTGCGCCCGTGGCGCGGGACGGCTCCCGAGGAGCGCTAACGTTTCCTCCGTGGCGGGTTTCTGGGAGCGGCTGTGGTACGCCGTGGACGGGTGGCTGAGACGTCATGCCCGCCTGCGCAGCGGGATGCTCCTCGTCCTGCGCACGGTTCGGGCCTTCGCGCGCGACCGGGTCGTCGGGCTGGCCGCCGAGTCGGCCTTCTTCACCCTCATCTCGCTGCCCGCGCTCATGCTGGGCCTCCTGGGCGCCCTGGGCCCGCTGACCGTCGTGCTCGGCGAGGACTTCGTCGAGGAGATCCGGCTGTGGATTTTGGACCTGACCGCGCGGGTGCTGACCCCGGACACCGTGGACAGCGTGGTCGAGCCGCTCGTGGACGACTTCCTCGGGGGAGTCCCGGGCGGGGTCCTGTCGGTGACGTTCCTGGTGTCGCTGTGGTCGGGGTCGCGGGCGATGAACGTCTTCATCCGCTCGATCACGATCTCCTACGGCCTGGACGAACTGCGCGGCTGGGTGCGCCAGCGGGTCCTGGCCTTCGTCGCCTACCTGGGCGGGCTGCTGTTCGCCATCCTCCTGCTGCCGGTCCTGGTGGCAGGGCCGGACCTGGTCAACCGGTTGCTGCCCATGACCGTGGGGCGGCTCAACCTGTTCTACTGGCCGACCGTCGCCCTGCTCGCCGTCGCCGCGGTCACCCTGCTCTACGCCCTGAGCGTGCCGGTGCGCACCCCGCTGTGGCGCCACCTGCCGGGGGCGCTGCTGGCCGCACTGGTGCTGATCACGGGTTCGGTGGCGCTGCGGGTCTACCTGGACGCCTCCTTCGGCCAGGTGACCATCTACGGTTCCCTGGCCGCGCCGATCGCCATCCTGGCCTGGCTGTTCGTGATGGCGATCGCCGTGCTGGTGGGATCGTCCTTCAACGCCGAGATCGACGCGATGTGGCCCATGCCGCGCACCGCCGCCGCCCGGGCGGAGATCGCCAACCGGGACTTCGAGCGGGCCAACCGGCTCGTCCAGCGCCGGGAGAAGGCGTTCATCGACACGATCGTGGAGAGCAACGGGCACTGACCGGTTCCGGTCGGCGGTCGCGCTTCGGCGTCCGAAAAGCCCGGAAAGTCCTGTGCCGCCGGTAGTTTTGTCGTGCCGACGGGCGGGAGGCGGCGATCCCGCCGCACCCGAGCCCGGACGGCGCCGCCCGTGAGAGGCCGTCCCCCATGACCGTTCCCCCACCGGACGCCGTTCCCCCGCAGGACGAGGGCGATCAGGACTCCGTGCCCGTCACCGTCGAGACCGTGCTCGGCGGATCGAAGACCATGTTCTACGGCTCGTTCGGCCCGCCCGTACTGATGCTCACGCACACCCTGCACATGTACCTGAGGGGCGGCAGCGAGATCTACTTCGGGCTCTTCGTCATGCTGCTGTCGGCCCTGGTCCTGATGCCCCTCCTGTACATGCGCTCCCTTCCGGGGATGATCGAACGGCGGCGGCAGCCGGTGAAGTCGCCGCTGATGGAGGGCATCCTGCTCGGCACGCTGTGGGCCGCTGGCGTGGTCTACCTCGTCGTCGCGGTCGGGGACCACCTCTACGAGGTCCTTCCGTGGCCCCTGCTGGCGCTGAACCTGGTCGCCCTCGTCCCACCGGCCCTCGGCACTGAGGCCTTCGTGCGCGAACGGCGGTGGCGCTCGTGAGGGCGTCGTTCCTACTGGTCCAAGGGGCAGGGCTCGGCCTGGTGGCGTGCACCGCGATCGCCGGATGGGTGGGGACCACCGGCGACCCCGTTCCGGTGGCCGCCGGGATCTTCCTCGCCTTCCTGCTCCTCTTCCCGGTCGGGCTCTGGGCGGGTACCGATGCGGAGCTGACCTCCGGCGAGCTCCACCGGGTGCACAACACGCGGCATCCGTTCCGCACGACGCGTCTGTGGTGCTTCTTGATCGTCGGCAACGGGTTGCTCGCGCTGTTCTTGATCCTCTCCAACGCCGTGTGGACACTGGTGCCGTTGTTGCTGGTGGCCTGTACGGCGGGCGTGCTCTCCCTCTCCGCTGGCAGACGCGAACGCCAACAGCTGCGTGAGGCGCTCGCCCGGCCCGAACTCACCGGTCCCAAGGTCATCGGTATCCGGAGCCCGGAGCAGGTGCCGCCGGGCTGGAGCCCGGTGCTGGTCCACCGCATCGACCGCGGGATGTTCGACATGCTCGTCGACTACCGGATCCTCGTGGACGGCGACCGGGTCGGCACGCTCGGCCCCGGCCAGACCCTCGTGCTCGGCCTCCCTCCGGGCCCGCACAGCGTCCAGGGCGGCCTCGGCAGACTCACCAACACCCCCGTCCCCTTCACGGTGGAACCCGACGCCGCGGTCCACTTCACGGTCGAACCGGCCAGTCCGGACCGCCGGGCCAACGCCGACCGGCGCTCGCGCCCCGGCGAGTACTTCCGCCTCGTCCGGGTTCCGCCCCGGTGAGGCCCTGAGCTGCTACGCGTGCGACCGGTGGGAACCAGGTGGCCAGATCCGGCCATTTTCGGTGTGAACTAAATATCTTCCCCAGGTGTCCACTCCATGGTGACGGCGATGCCCACGGCACCAGCCGCATCCCATGTTCGGGTGAGTCTCCAGGTCACGGAGGGGAGGGCGGGACAACTGTCCCAGGTGCACCGGTCCGTGCGCGCGGCGTCGACGCATGGCCGGAATAGGCGTGACGAGCGACGATCAGTATGATCGCGTGCAGCACTGACTACGCGTGCGTCGGCACCGTCTCCAGGTAGTCCCCGACCGCGAACCACCGTCATCGCTGACCTAGGTCCCCGTACCCCCGTACACGAACAGGTCCACGTTCCCCATGCCTTCGGAGGCACCATGAGCCGGGAGTCCCGCCCGGGGCAGTCCCGGCCCACCGCCGTCATCGTCATCGCACCCGACGAACGCAGCGCCGAGATCGTCGTCGAGGGGCGCCGCCAGGTCGTCACGGGCCAGGCGCCCAAGGAGACGCGGCGCGCCGCGCTGGACGTCGCCACCGGCTACGCCGCCAGGATCGGTCAGCCGGTCCTCATCGACGCCCGGGACGCCAACGGCTACTGGCGTCTGGTCGCCACGCCCACGGGCGTGGTGCAGGCGGCCGACCAGGTCGTGGCCAGCCACGAGCCGACGCCTCCTCCTCCCGCCCCGGCCGACCCTCCCGCCAGAGGTGCCGGGACCGGCCCCCAGCCAGGTGTCCGGCCCGAGGCCAAGGAGAGGAAGAAGGGCGGCCGGGCCCTCGTCATCGTGGGCGCCGCCGTGCTCGCCCTGGTGCTGCTCGCCGGTGCGGGCGCCGCCGCCTGGCGCTTCCTGCCCGGCCTCGGCGGGGGACCCGGGGACGACGTCGCCACGGACCTGACCACCCTCAACCACCCCGCGCCGCCCCACTTCTCCACGACCGTCGACTTCAGCGCGCAGGTCGCCCCGGGCAGCCAGCCTGGGGTCAGCCGCCAGGGCGACCTGCTCGCCTACGTCGACCCCGAACAGCGGCTCAACCTGCTCGACGCCGACGGTGAGCGACTGTGGTCGGTCGACCTGCCCGTGGAGGTCGGCGAGGTGCTCGGAGCGCCCTGGTTCGTGGAGTACGGCGGCGAGAAGGCCGTCGTCATGGAGACCGCCCAGACCCTGTGGTTCTGGTCCACGGAGGACGGCGATTCCGTCGGAGTCGACCTGCCCGAAGCCGCCTTCGTCCAGTACGTGGGCACATCCGCTCTCATACGCACCGAGACCGAGGCCTTCGTCCCGGTCGGCGGCGAACTGCGGCAGGTCGACTTCCCCGAGGGATCGGCGCCCATGCTGGCCGAGGGGGAGGACGTTCTCGCCGCCGTGGTCAACGGACCCTGGACCTGGGTCAGTCCCGAGGGCAACCCCGTGGCGGTCAATCCCCAGCGGCCGGATGACGCGGGCGAGATGGAGGCCGTTCTCACCGCCCTGCGCGAGTACGTCGTCATCCGCTGGGAGCCCCTGCGGGGCGAGGGCACGGTCCTGGCCTTCCACGACACCCAGGACGGAAGCGTCATCGGCAGCGCCCAGGTCGATCCCGCCGACCTGGAGGACGTGCGCCACCGCTCGGAGGCCGTGGGTACCCAGTTGGTCGCCTACGGACCCGCGGTGATGGACCCCGAGAACGGGCGGACCGCGGTCGTTCCGGGCTTCCAACCCGACATCGCGGTCGGCCCCCTCGTCTTCGGCCAGATCGACGGAGCCCCAGTGGCCGTCGACGCCGAGGGCAGGGTCGAGGAGGCTCCCGCGGACTCCGTCCCACCCATCGGCCTGCTCGGAGAGCGGGCCGTCGTGGTCCACGAGGACCACCTTTATGCCATCCCCTCTGAATAGATCAGTACACGAGAAGAGAAAGGAGTGGGATGACCCCCAAAAAGCGCGTTTTCACCGTGACCGCGGCTGGCCTGTTCATGGCCGGTTTCTCCGCGGGTCCGGCGTTCGCTGACACCCTGGACGCGACCGCGGCTGAGGCGGCCCCCCAGGCCGCCGAGAACACGGTCATCAACCTCGCTGCTGAGGATGTCGCTCCGGCCGTTGAGCCCCAGCCTCTGGACCTCGACGTGCCCGTCTTCCCCGGCTTGCCCGGTGACGGCGGCGACGGCGGTGACCCCGGCACCGGTGACCCTGGCGATCCGGGTGACCCCGGTCCGGGTGACCCCGGTGACCCGGGCGATCCTGGCCCCGGTGACCCCGGTGACCCCGGTCCGGGTGACCCGGGCGATCCTGGTCCTGGCGACCCGGGTGACCCCGGTCCCGGTGACCCCGACCCGGGTGACCCCGGTGACCCCGACCCGGGTGACCCCGGTGACCCCGGTGACCCGGGCGACCCCGACCCGGGTGACCCCGGCGACCCTGGTGACCCGGGTGACCCCGGCGACCCCGACCCGGGTGACCCGGGCGACGACGGCAACCCCCCCGGTGACGGCGGGACGCCCCCTGGTGACGGCGACGACGACGGCAACGGCGGCGGCGACGAGATCCAGGCCCCCGGTACCACCGCCCCCGGTGGTAGCGCCCCCGAGGCCGCCGCTCCGGTGAGCGAGGGCAACGGCGACGGCGACGACGACGGTGACGAGACCCTCGCCACCACCGGCGTCGACATGCAGGGCTTCGTGCTCGGCGGCGCCGTGGTGACGGGCATCGGCGCTCTGGCCCTGTGGGCCGGGGCCCGCCGTCCGGCTCCGATCGCCTAACGGCATCACCCCGCCGCACGGTCCCTGGACCGCGTGGCGACGAGGGCCCCCGACCGTCGGGTCGGGGGCCCTCTCACGTGCGCGGGAGGAGAACCGCGCGGTCCCGGCGGGGGCGGCGCGACGGTCCTTCGGACCTCACACGCGCGGACGCAGGGCGAAGGCGAGCAGGAAGGCGCCCACACCGGCACCCGCGATCACCCACAGCGCGTTCCCCAGGCTGGAGGAGTCGGCGAGGAAGCCCACCAGCGGCGGGAAGGCCAGGAAGCCCGCGCGGCCCAGCCACCCGACGACGGTGATCCCGTCCCCGGTGCGCACGCCCGGCACGTTCCCCGCCGCCGCCAGGGTCAGCGGGAAGAGCGTGGACACGCCCAGTCCCATCACCCCGAAGCCGATGACCGTGGCCACCGGGTTCGGTACCAGCAGGGCGAACGCGATTCCGCCGCCCGCCAGCAGACCGCACGCGCGTCCCACGGCGGCAGCGCCGAACCGGTCGGTCACCCGGTCGCCGGCCAGGCGACCCAGCGTCATCATCGCCTGGCAGGCCACGAACGGCATCGCCGCCAGGAACAGGGACGCCTCCAGTTCCGAGGTCATGTACACCGCGCCCCAGGTGGCGGCGGAGTCCTCGATGCCTCCGGCGAACATCAGCAGCACGCTCAGCACCAGCAGGAGCAGCACGGCCCGTCCGGGCACGCGCAGGCGTCGCCCGCTCCCGGCGTCCGTGCCGTCCTCGCGCTCGCTGCTCTCCGGGCCGGGCAGCAGCATCCGGCTCACCGCCAGGTTCACGCACACCAGCACCGCGGCCACGCCGCCCAGGTGCCACAGGATGGGCACGCCGGTACCGGCCATGGCCGCGCCCAGGAGGCCTCCGGCCACCGCGGCCATGCTCCACAGCGCGTGGAAGGTGTTGATGATGCTGCGTCTGTAGCGCCGCTGGACGCGCAGGCCGTGTGAGTTCTGCGCCGAGTCGGTCCAGGCGTCCGCGCTGCCCAGCACGAACAGCGCCGCCGCCAGCATCCACCAGTTCTGCGCCAGCGCGATGAATGGGAGCGCTCCCAGAGAGATGAGGCTGGTCCCCACCGCCGTCCGGCCGCTGCCGAACCAGTGGATCAGCGGGCCCGCCAGCATGCCGGTCAGGATCGCGCCGGTCGGCATCGCCGCGATCGCCAGGCCCAGTTCCGTGTTGCTCAGCCCCAGCTGGGCCTTGAGCACCGGCAGCCACGGGACGGCGTTGGTGTAGGTGAAGCCGTTGACGAAGAAGAGGGTGGAGACCGCGACTCTGGCCCTGCGGGCCTCCGGCGGAGGGGACTCGGTTCTGGTCTGGACGTTCACGGCGGCTCCCAGGACGGCTTTCGGTGCGTGCAGATGCTATCGAGTCCGGTCATCGGATGGCAGGCCTTTTCCATGGCCCCGGACAGGTTCGTCCCCGGGCCGATCCCGTTCCACCGCTCGTGCGGGACGGCCCCCCTCCCGGAGCCGTCGTCCACGGTGGGACCGCCCCGGCGGGTCCCGCCGGACCCTTCTTGCCTTCGGATGGAAGAGGAAGTCAAATAGAGGTCCTGCTCCGTCACCGGACAGACCCCTGACCGCCCCCGACAGGACCCGCGTCCCACACGTCCCGCCCCCGACACGACCCGCCTCCACTCCGCCCGAGATCCTCCGCCCCGGCCCCCGTCCGTCACCCTCCCCGGGTGCCCGACCCGAGCCCCCGCCCAGCGGCCCGCTCCCGCGCAGGGCGTCCAGCCCGCTGTCCGCCGCCTCCCCCACGCCGGGAACCGTGTCCGCACGGCCCGGACGGAACCGGAAGAGCCCATGATCAACACGAGCGCGCTGCGAGAGAAGCCCACACTCACCGGGAGGAGCGTACGCCTGACGCCCCTGGCGGCCGAGCACACCGACGCCTACTTCGCCGCCAGCCTCGACGAGGAGGTCCGCAGACTCACCGGCACCCACCGGCGCATCACCTACGCGCAGGCCAAGGAGTGGTGCGAGAGCCGCGCGGACCGCACCGACCGCCTGGACCTGGCCATCATCGCGCCCAAGGACGGGCGCTACCTGGGCGAGCTGTCGCTCTACGCCGTCGCGCCCGACAACGAGAGCGCCGGGTACCGCATCGCCCTGTCCGCGATCGAGTTCACCGGCCGGGGCCTGGGCAGGGAGGCCACCCAGCTCGTGCTGGAGTACGCCTTCGAGCACATCGGCCTGCACCGCGTCTGGCTGTACGTCTACGCCTTCAACATGAGGGCGATCGCCGTCTACCGCTCCTGCGGCTTCGCAGTGGAGGGGCGCATGCGCGACTCCCTGCTGTGGGACGGGCGCCGCTACGACGCGCTGCTGATGGCCGTGTTCCGGAACGGCTTCCGCCGCACCTGAGGGACGGTTTTGCTCGGGTGCGGGGTTGGAACCGCCGTGTCGGGGGGTATCTGGGTACCACTTTCCAGCGGCTCATCCACACAGCCGAGAGGAGCGGTACCGGGGCCCGGTCCCCGGCGCCGGTGAGGCCATGAACCCAGTACCCGTTTCACTGCCCTTCGCCGACCGGTCGGAGGCGGGGCGCCGACTCGCGGAGCGGGTGCGCCCCTTCGCGGTCGACGAACCCCTCGTGCTGGCCCTGCCCCGCGGGGGCGTGCCGGTCGGCGCGGAACTCGCCCTGCGGCTGGGCGCCGACTTCGACGTGCTCATGGTTCGCAAGATCGGTCTGCCGGGACACCCCGAGATGGGGGTCGGCGCCGTCGCCGAGGACGGGCGCGTCCTCTATGACGACCGCGCCCTGGCCCGGCTGCACGTGCCCCGCCAGGCCCTGTCCGACACCGTCGCCGCCGAACGCGACGAACTCGACCGCAGGCGCCGCGTCTACCGGGGAGAGCGCCCGCCCCCGCGGATCGCCGGGCGCGACTGCGTGGTCGTGGACGACGGCGTCGCCACCGGGGGCACCGCCCGCGCCGCGCTGCGCATGGTCCGCCAGGCCGGTCCGGCGCGACTGGTCCTGGCGGTGCCGGTCGCCTCGCCGGAGGCGGTCGCGCTGCTGCGGGAGGAGGCCGACGCCCTGGTGGTGCTCAGCGCGCCGGACAACTTCCGCGCGGTGGGGGAGTGGTACCGCGACTTCGGCCAGCTCTCCGACGACCACGTCACCGCCATCCTCGCCGAGAACGCGCACACCCGGCCGCGGTCGGGCCGGACACGGCGCGTGCGGGTGCCCGCGGGAGGGGTCCACCTCGACGGCGACCTCACCGTGCCCGCCGAGACGCGCGGCGCGGTGGTGATGGCCGCGGGGGAGGGGCGCGCGGACGAGCGGTGGCGGTCGGTCGCCTCGGTCCTGCAGCAGGCCGGGTACGCCACCCTCCTCATGGACCTGCTGACCGAGCGGGAAAGCCCGCCCGGCTCCTCCGACACCGCTCCCGACGCCGCCTCCGGTGTCGGCGCCGACGAACTCGGCGAGCGGTTGGGCGCCGCGGCCGCCTGGTTGCGCCGGACATCGGAGACCGCGGACGAGCCCCTGGGCGTGCTGGCCTCGGGCGACGCCGCGGCCTCGGCCCTGGTCGCCGCGGCCCGGTACCCGCGGGACGTGGCCGCGGTGGTGGCGCACGGAGGGAGGATCGACGTGGCCGAGGCGAGCCTGCCGGACGTGCGGGCGTCGGTCCTGGTGCTGCTGGAGGGGGACGACTCCTTCCTGCGCGAGCTCGGCGAGTGGACGCGCGCCCGGATCGGCGGTTCCACGGACCTGCGGGTGGTGTCGGGGGCCGAGCGGCTGCTCCGCGACTCCCGCGAGTGGCGCCGTGTGGCGGCCGAGGCCCTGGACTGGTTCGACCGGCACCTGGGGGCGGGTCGAAGCTGAGGCGCCGGCGGGCCGGACACGGCCGTCCCATGGGCGGGAGCGGTGCCTTTCACCGGAGACGGGAGAACACCGGGCATGAGAAAACCCGCGGCGCCCTCGACGTTGTTCGTCGGGGCGCCGCGGGTTGTTCGGGGGCCGGGGCCACCGGGGGAGATCCGCCTGCGGGAATTTCCGGACTACGCGGCGTTCGCGCGGCGCATGCGGCGACGGCGCTCGGAGGCGCGCTCGTCCTCGTTCAGCCCGCCCCAGGTGCCGTACTTCTCCGGACGCGAGATCGCATAGTCCAGGCAGTCGTTTCGAACCGGGCAGGCCGCACAGATCTCCTTGGCCTTGCGCTCACGGATCTCCCGCTCCGGCTGGCGTTCGCCGTCCGGACCGAAGAAGAGCACAAGGTCCTCGCCCCGGCACGCGGCGGCATCCTGCCACCCCCAGTGCGGGCGGGGGCGCAGCGCGGCCTGCCGACGTACCTGAGACATGCTTGAACCACCTCTACTGAAATCACTAGTAAGCTGTCGGAAAAAGCTTCAGTCACCAAAATTGGTCATGCGGCGCGAGTCACCCCGCACGACGCAAACGCCGAGCGGTGCGAGTGATGTTCCCCGGTGTGGCTGAGACCACGAGAAGCACAGGTACTGCGGCACCGATCCGCCGAGCGGCGGAGTGCTCTCACGCGAACGGCTGCGGAGGCGGTGACGGCCTCCGTCCGAGCCGGTACGTAATCATGCCATCCCTCGTCCCGATCATGCACGGGGGGTAGGGAAATTACTCGCACAACCGTTACCGAAACCAGATGACAACTGACCGGTGTGCGGTCTTTTGTCTGAGTTTGTTGTGCATCGCAAGATCTGGGGCCTTGCGAAGGACACAGCACATCGTATGGTGCGATGTCCCTCCTGCCTAGGGGGTCCTCCTGATGTGCGGGTCACATTGCGGTCTGCGCGGAGTTCCCGGTTCGGGCCTGACCGTATGTCCTCACCCTCCGTCGATGCCGGTGAGGAGGGTGAGCGGTCCCTCCCGCGTCCGTTTCCGGGCGTCCTCCCTCGCGTCCCGTGCCCCTACCCCGTCGGTCCGCGAACCCCACACGACACGCCGTTCCGCGGCTCCCGCGTCAACCCCTCCCGCGTGCCTGAAGGCCGCCCCTAGGGGAAGTACCAGGGTGGGGCGCCCGAACGGGTCGTGGTGCGCGGACGTCCCAGACGGTAGAAACAACGGACACGGCCGCTCCGCGGCCGCGTGTCCCCGTAGCGGGACACCAACACGAGGGAGGACGAGAACACCGTGGGCCTCTTGCGGTTCATCCTGAACGTCATCTGGATCTTCGTCGCTGGGTTCTGGCTGGCCGTCGGCTACGTCTTCGCGGGCGTCATCTGCTGCATCCTCATCGTCACGATCCCCTTCGGCGTCGCCTCGTTCCGCATGGCCAGGTACGCGATCTGGCCCTTCGGGCGCGATCTCGTGCGCAGGCCCGGCGCGGGCGGGGGCAGCACCTTCCTCAACGTCATCTGGGTGATCGTCGCCGGTTGGTGGCTGGCCCTCGGCCACATCGCCACCGCGATCGGCCTCGCCGTCACTATCATCGGTATCCCCATGGCCTGGGCCTCGCTGAAGATGATCCCCGTGGCCCTCGCGCCCTTCGGCAACGAGATCGTCGAGAGCGGCCACCCGCGGGAACCCTGGCAGTTCTGACAGCGTTGACCTCCCACCGGGCCCGTGGGAAACACGGGCCCCGCCCGTTCGCCCCCCGCGAGACCACCCCCATGCGGCCGTCGGTCCCCCGACCTCCACCGCGCAACGTCCAGAGAATGGAGTCCATGTGCAAGCCCAGCGGCCGGGAGTGTGGGCGCTCCTGAACAAGTGGCTCTCCGCACGCAGAGCCCGCGCCGAGCGCCTCGCCAGGCTGGAGGCGGAGAACGAGCGCTCCCGTGCCGAGCCCCAGGCCGCGGACGAGGGGCCGACCGAGCAGCACCAGGGAGACGACAACCTCCTGCGGTCCATCAGCGACGTGGCCTGGCGGGTACTGCTCATCGGCGTGGTGGCGGGCCTGCTCGTCTACGTGCTCGTCTACCTGTCGGTCGTCACGCTGCCGGTGATCCTGGCGGTGTTCCTCACCGCCCTGCTCATGCCGATCGCCAACGGGCTGCGCCGCAAGGGGCTGGGCAGGGGGCTGTCGACCACCATCGCCCTGCTGGTCGGACTCATCGTCTTCGGCGGCGTGATCTCGCTGATCGTCACGCCCGCGATCCAGGGCTTCGGTCCGCTGGTGGACAGCGTCACCAGCGCGATCACCGAGCTCCAGGACATCCGGCTGCCCTTCGTCGACCCGGCCCTGTTCACCGACATGATCGACGACGCCTGGGCGCAGATCCAGAGCATGATCACCGAGAACCAGGACCAGCTGCTCAGCGGCGCCTGGACCGCCACCTCGGCGGTGATCTCGGTCCTGGTCGGCATCGTCCTGATCATCGCCCTGACCGTGTACTTCGTGCACTCGGGCGACCAGCTCATGGACTGGCTGGTCACCCTGCTGCCGGCCCGCTCGCGCCCGGGCATGCGCCACGCGGGCGACGTCGCCTACGGGGTCATGGGGCGCTACGTGCGGGGCGTGGCCGCGGTCGGCTTCTTCGACGCCGTCGGTATCGGTATCGCCCTGGTCATCTTCCTCGACATCAACCTGGCCATCCCGCTGATCGTGCTGACCTTCGTCGGGGCCTTCCTGCCGATCATCGGCGCCTTCCTCACCGGCCTGCTCGCCGCCCTGGTGGCCTTCGTGACCGAGGGCTGGGTCGTGGCCCTGATCATCGTCGGCGCCGTGCTCCTGGTGCAGCAGCTGGAGAGCAACGTCTTCGCGCCGCGCATCTACGGCGCCTCGCTCGACCTGCCCTCGCCGGTCGTGCTCATCGGGATCTCCGTCGGCGCGGTCGTCGGCGGTATCCCCGGCATGTTCCTGTCCACCCCGGTGGTCGCCGTGCTGGCCGCGCTGCTGCGCAACCGCCCGCCCTCCAGCGGTGACGACTCCGGCGGAGGGGACGCGGACGTGGCCGAGGTCAAGGCGGACACCGTCGTGGTCAGGGCCGACCAGGGGACCGGCCAGGACGCCTCCGGCGGAGCCACCGCGGTCGATCCCCCCGAACAGAAGTAGGTCCGGGGGCGGCGCCGCCATATCCGCGCCGCCCCCGGGAATGCCCGGCGCCCCCGCCCCGTTGACCGGGCGGGGGCGCCCGCGTTCCGGTCACATCCTCGCGCCGCCCCCTGCCGGTGCCGTTAGTCTGGGTCGGTAGGCCCCGAGCCGCCCCTCCCGCCGCCGCGCGAGGGAGATCATGTCTCCCCGCGGCGCACACGCGTGCCCGGCCGCCCCGACCAGCCACACCGGTCGCACCCGAACGTCCCACCACCCCGTAGGAAGCCCCACCATGCTGATCGCCACCGACCTCGAACTGCGCGTCGGTCCTCGACTCCTGTTGGAGCCGACCACCTTCCGCGTCGCCGCCGGGGACCGGATCGGACTGGTCGGCCGCAACGGTGCGGGCAAGACCACCATGACCAAGGTGCTGGCGGGCGAGGGCCTGCCCACCGGCGGCACGGTCACCTCCTCCGGCAGCATCGGCTACCTGCCCCAGGACCCGCGCACCGGCGACCTGGACGTGATCGCCAGGGACCGGATCCTGTCGGCGCGCGGCATCGACGAGGCCCTGCGCGGGATGCGCGAGGCCGAGAAGAAGATGGCCAGCACCGACACCAAGACCCGTAACAAGGGCGTGCGCGCCTACTCGCGCTGGGAGGAGCGGCTGCACGTGCTGGGCGGCTACTCCGCCGAGTCCGAGGCCGCCGCCATCTCCTCCAGCCTGGGTCTGCCGGACAAGGTGCTCGGCCAGCCGCTGCACACGCTCTCGGGCGGTCAGCGCCGCCGGATCGAGCTGGCGCGCATCCTGTTCAGCGGGGCCGACACCCTGCTCCTGGACGAGCCCACCAACCACCTGGACGCCGACTCCATCGCCTGGCTGCGCGACTTCCTCAAGTCCCACCAGGGCGGGCTCATCGTGATCAGCCACGACGTGGAACTGGTCGAGCACGTGGTGAACAAGGTGTTCTACCTCGACGCCAACCGCAGCGTCATCGACGTCTACAACATGGGCTGGAAGCTGTACCTGGAGCAGCGCGAGGCCGACGAGCGCCGCCGCAGGCGCGAGCTGGCCAACGCCGAGAAGCAGGCCGACACCCTGCGCAAGCAGGCCGACCGCTTCCGGGCCAAGGCGTCCAAGGCGCGCGCCGCGCAGCAGATGCTCAACCGGGCCGACCGCCTCCTGGACGGCGTGCAGGGCGTGCGCAAGTCCGACAAGGTGGCCAAGCTGCGCTTCCCCGACCCGGCGCCCAGCGGCCGCACGCCGCTCATGGCCGAGGGCCTGTCCAAGTCCTACGGGTCCCTGGAGATCTTCGCCGGGGTGGACCTGGCCATCGACCGGGGCAGCCGCGTGGTGATCCTGGGCCTCAACGGCGCGGGCAAGACCACCCTGCTGCGCCTGCTCGGCGGTGTCGAGACACCCGACACGGGCCGGGTCGTGCCCGGTCACGGGCTCAAGCTCGGCTACTACGCCCAGGAGCACGAGACCCTGGACGTGGACCGGTCCGTGCTGGAGAACATGATGAGCGCGGCCCCGGACCTGCCGGAGGTCGAGGCGCGGCGCACGCTGGGCTCGTTCCTGTTCACCGGCGACGACGTGGACAAGCCCGCGGGCGTGCTCTCCGGCGGTGAGAAGACCCGGCTGGCGCTGGCCACGCTGGTGGTCTCCAGCGCCAACGTGCTGCTGCTGGACGAGCCCACCAACAACCTCGACCCGGCCAGCCGCGAGGAGATCCTGGCGGCGCTGCGCAACTACAAGGGCGCGATCGTGCTCGTCACCCACGACGAGGGCGCGGTCGAGGCACTCCAGCCCGAGCGGGTCATCCTCCTGCCCGACGGCGTCGAGGACGTGTGGAACGCCGAGTTCGAGGACCTCATCGCGCTGGCCTGACGCCGCCCGCGGCGGACGCGGGGTGTGGGGGAGGTGGACGCCCGGCGGGCCCGGGAGGTTCACCTCCCCTCTTTTCGGTCAGTGTTCGCCCCGTGCCGAAAACGGCGTTCTCGGCGGGGCGTCCGCGTGGTGTGGCGGTCCGCGGGCCCGATACCGGATCATGAGGGTGTCCCACGACGGGTGATCCGACGACTCTGAGGAGTGAGTGAGTGAACGACGCGCCGATCAAGCGCCCACGGCTGGCGGGGGAGGACCGTTCCGCGCTCGCCGCCCAGCTCAAGAGCCGCTACGACGCGGGGGAGAGCATCCGCATGCTGGCGGCGGCCACCGGACGGTCCTACGGTTTCGTCCACCGGCTCCTGAGTGAGGCCGGGGTGGAACTGCGCGGTCGCGGAGGCCCCACGCGCAAGGCGTGAGGCGTCGCGGCCCGGCCCGCTGGCCGCCCTGTGTTACCGATGGGTAATATCCGGGGGTGACCCCGAACACGACGGAGGAACCCATGGCACAGGCGACGAACGGGTCCGGACCGGCGCCCACCGAGGAGGAGCTCTCCCGGGCCAGGCTCAGGCTGGTGGTGCGGGGGCCGGTCGCCCACGTCACCATCAGCCGCCCCGACCGCCGCAACGCGATGACCGGGCGCACCTGGACCACGCTGGCCCGCATCGGCCAGACCCTCCCCGAGGACGTCCGAATCGTCGTCATCGACGGGGACGGCGACATCTTCTCCGCCGGGATCGACCTCGGCATGTTCAGCCCCGAGGGCGTCGACGGCGAGCGCTCCATGGTCGCGGGCCTGGCCGACGGCACCGCCTCCGACGCCGAGGTGCGGGACTACATCGCCGGCCTGCAGGAGGGCTTCCTCTGGCTGCGCCGCCCCGACCTGGTCACCGTCGCCGCCGTGCGCGGCCACGCCATCGGCGCGGGCTTCCAGCTGGCCCTGTCCTGCGACCTGCGCATCCTGGCCGACGACGCCCAGCTGTGCATGAAGGAGCCCGCCCTGGGGCTGGTCCCCGACCTCACCGGCACCAAGCCCCTGGTCGACATCGTCGGCGTCAACCGCGCGATCGAGATCTGCCTGACCGCCCGCCGCGTGGGCGCCCAGGAGGCGCGTGACCTCGGCCTGGCCGAGCTCGTGGTCCCCGCGGACGAACTCTCCGCCGCGGTGGACGACGTCGTGGCCGCCCTGCTCGCCACCGACCGCGCGGCCGCCACCGCCACCAAGGCCCTGCTCCAGCAGGCCGCGGGCAACACCCTCCAGCGGCAGGCCGAGGCCGAGCGCGCGGCGCAGGCCGCCCGGCTGGCCGCCCTGGCCCGGGCCTCGGTCGACGGATCCCGCTAGCGCTCCGCCTCCCGTCCTCCTGCCCCGGACCAGGGGCGACGCCGCGTACCCGGCGGTCGCGCGAAGATGTGGACGGGAGGGGGAGACCCTTGTCACCGGTCGAAAACCCCCACCCGGTCCCCGTCGTGGGAGGATCTCTAGTACTCTTCTACGAGCGGTCGTGACATGCCGCGCGCATCCGAGCGCGCCGAGGCCGCGCAAGACGCGGAGAGCGTGCCGACCCGGTCGGCGCCACTCTTGACCCGAAGAGTCGCTCGTCCCCCCACGCCAGTGAGGATCTCACGAGCTCAGGAGCCCCACGCACATGATGGGGCCCGCTTCCGCGTGTGATCAGGCGCGTTTGTGTGATTTCTTCGCTGGGTCGGTCATGGCCGTGTGAAGCCTTCCTCGAAACGCCGCCAAACGATGAGGAAGGTACACGTCACTTGACGACGGACACTGCCGTAACGCCTGCCTTCGACAGCCTGGGACTGCCCCAGGACATCGTCGAGGAGCTGGCCAGGAACGGTGTGACCACCCCGTTCCCGATCCAGGCCGCCACCATTCCCGACGCCATCGAGGGCCGCGACGTCCTCGGCTGCGGCCGCACCGGATCGGGCAAGACCCTGGCCTTCGGCCTGCCGGTCCTGATGCGCGCCGCCGAGCGCCGCGCCGCCGCCAACCGGCCCCGGGCCCTGATCCTGGTGCCCACCCGCGAGCTGGCCCACCAGGTCCGCGACGCCCTGCGCACCTACGCCCGCATCGTGGGCGTGCGCGTGGGCGACGTCGTCGGCGGCAGCTCCTACACCCGCCAGATCAACGAGCTGCGCCGCGGCGTCGAGGTCCTGGTCGCCACTCCGGGCCGTCTGTCCGACCTGATCGACCAGGGCGCCTGCGACCTGGGCGACGTGGAGGTCTCGGTGCTGGACGAGGCCGACCAGATGTGCGACATGGGCTTCATGCCGCAGGTCAGCGAGCTCCTGGACCAGGTCCGCCCCGACGGCCAGACCCTGCTGTTCTCGGCCACGCTCGACGGCGACGTCGACAAGCTGGTCCGCAAGTACATGAACGAGCCGCGCACCCACTCCGTGGACCCGCCGGTCTCGCAGGTCGCCAAGATGGAGCACCACCTGCTCAAGGTGCTGCCCCGCGACAAGAACACGATCGTCACCCAGATCGCCGCGCGCGAGGGCCGCACGATCCTGTTCGTGCGCAGCAAGTACCGCGCCGACACCATCAGCGAGCAGCTGGCCCAGGCCGGTGTCCCCTGCGCCTCCCTGCACGGCGGCAAGACCCAGAGCGTGCGCACCCGCACCCTGGCCAAGTTCCGTGAGGGCCGCATCCAGGCCCTGGTCGCCACCGACGTCGCCGCCCGCGGCATCCACGTCGACGGCATCGACATGGTGGTCAACGTCGACCTGCCCACCGGCCACAAGGACTACCTGCACCGCGGCGGCCGCACCGCCCGCGCGGGTGCCTCCGGCCTGGTGGTCTCCCTGGTGGCGCCCAACCAGCGCCGCATGGCCCGCCGCCTGCTCAGCGACGCCGGTGTCGAGGCCAAGCAGCACCTGGTCAACCCGGGCGACGAGCTGCTCAGCGAGGTGACCGGAGCCAAGGAGCCCTCCTGGGAGCCGTGGATCGAGCCGCCGGAGCCCGTGCGCGAGCGCCGCGGCCGCGGCGGCCCCCGTCGGGGCGGCCCCCGTGGTGGCGGTGGCGGCTACCGGGGTGGTGGCGGCGGCTACCGTGGCGGTGACCGTCGCGGTGGTGGCGGCGGCTACCGGGGCGACCGTCCCGGTGGTGAGCGTCGTGACTTCGCTCCGCGCGGTGAGGGCGGCTACCGCGGCGGCGAGCGCCGCGGGGCCGAAGGCGGCGGCGGTTACCGGGGCGACCGTCCCGGTGGTGAGCGTCGTGACTTCGCTCCGCGCGGTGAGGGCGGCTACCGCGGCGGCGAGCGCCGTGGCGGCGGTGGCGGTTACCGTGGCGGCGGCGACAACCGCGGCGGCTACCGCGGCGACCGTCGCGGCCCGCGCCGCGAGGAGCGCTTCGACTCCGCTCCGCAGTACTGATCCCGTCACCGCTCCCGTACTCGGAGCGGTACCGGTGCGATACAGACCCGGGCCCGGCAGGTGGCACCTGCCGGGCCCGGGCCCTTTTACCGGGGTCACCCACTTCTCTCGGACACTGCCACCTCCCGCAGGTCGCGGCCCCTGGTCTCGCGGGCGGCCGCGACGGCGACCAGGGTGACCGCGGCCATGGCGGCCACGTACAGCGAGACCGGCACGCTGCTGCCGAACGAGGCCAGCAGGGCCGTCGCGACCAGCGGGGCCAGCCCGCCCGCCACGATCGACGCCAGCTGGTAGCCCACCGACGCTCCCGAGTAGCGCACGCGGGTGCTGAACAGCTCGGAGAAGAAGGCCGCCTGCGGGCCGTACATGGCCCCGTGCAGGACCAGGCCGACCGTCACGGCCAGGGTCACCGACCAGAAGGTCCCCGCGTCCACGAGCGGGAAGAAGGCGAACACCCACAGCCCCGCCCCCGCGGCCCCCAGCGCGGTCACCGGCCTGCGGCCGATCCGGTCCGAGAGGGCTCCCCAGGCGGGGATGGTCACCAGGTGCACCGCCGAGGCGACGAGCACCGCGTTGAGCACCTGGCCGTTGGGCATCCCCGCCTCCTGCGTCGCGTAGACCAGGATGAACGCGGTGACGACGTAGTACGACACGTTCTCGGCCATGCGCACGCCCATGGCCACCAGGGCCTCGCGCCAGTGGTCGCGCAGCACGCCCAGGATCGGGGCGCGCTCGGGCCGGGCCGAGGCCGCCGCCCGCTCGTGCGCGTCGCGGAAGACCCGCGACTCGCTGACCGCCAGGCGCACCCACAGGCCGATGAGCACCAGCACGCCCGAGAGCAGGAACGGCACGCGCCAGCCCCAGGAGAGGAAGGCCGCGTCGCTCATCACCACGGCGAGCACCGCCAGCACGGCGGTGGCCAGCAGGTTGCCGCCCGGAGCGCCCGCCTGCGGCCAGGACGCCCAGAACCCCCGGTGCCGCGGCTCGCCGTGCTCGGCGACGAGCAGCACCGCGCCGCCCCACTCGCCGCCCAGGGCGAAGCCCTGGACCACCCGCAGCAGCGTCAGCAGCAGCGGAGCGGCCACACCGATCACCGCGTAGGTCGGCAGCAGGCCGATCGCGAACGTCGATCCGCCCATCAGCAGCAGGCTGATGACCAGCAGCTGTTTGCGGCCGATCCTGTCGCCGAAGTGACCGAAGACCAGGCCGCCCAGCGGACGCGCGACGAACCCCACCGCGTAGGTGGTGAACGCCAGCATGGTGCCCACCAGCGGGTCGGACTCGGGGAAGAAGACGTGGTTGAACACGAGCGCGGCGGCCGACCCGTAGAGGAAGAAGTCGTACCACTCGATCGTCGTGCCGATGAGGCTGGCGGTGACCACCCGCCCGAAGGAGGCTTTCTGTCTCATGTCCGGCAACCGTAGGGAGCGCGGGCACGGCTGACCATGGGCGCCCCCACCACAGGCCGGTGCCCGATCATGTGCCCGCGGCGGGTTGTTGACCCGTTACGGTCCTTTACCGCCCCTTCGCGTGTCCGCACGGGCTCCCACCTCCGGTGACGTGGACACTTGCCGGAGACCGGACCGCTTGAAGGGGAGCGCGTGAACAACGCAGTCGTCGCCGTCAACGACTTCTTCTGGAGCTACTTCCTCATCCCGCTCCTGATCGTCCTGGCCGTCTACTTCACGGTGCGCTCGGGGGTCGTGCAGCTGCGCCTGCTGCCGGAGATGTTCCGCGTCCTGGGCAGCGCCCCGGGGGTGGCGCCCGACGGCCGACGGGAGATCTCCTCCTTCCAGGCCTTCTCCATCTCGGCCGCCTCACGGGTGGGGACGGGCAACATCGTCGGCGTGTCCACCGCGATCATCCTGGGCGGGCCGGGCGCGGTGTTCTGGATGTGGACGATGGCCGCGGTGCTGGGCGCCGCGGCGTTCGTGGAGTCCACCCTCGCCCAGCTGTACAAGGTGCGCACCAGCACCGGCTTCCGGGGCGGTCCGGCCTACTACATGGAGAAGGGGCTGGGCAGGCGGTGGATGGGCGTGCTGTTCGCGGTGATCATCACCGTGACCTTCAGCCTGGTGTTCAACACGGTGCAGGCCAACAGCATCGCCGCCGCCGTGTCCACCTCCGTGGGCGCCCTCGGCGGGACACCCGGCCTGCCGCTGTCGGCCGTGATCGGGCTGGTGCTGGCGGGCCTGACCGCGCTGGTGATCTTCGGCGGGGTCAGGCGCATCGCGCACGCCGCCCAGGCGCTGGTCCCGCTCATGGCCGTCCTGTACATCCTCATCGGCCTGTGGGTGGTCGCCCTCAACATAGGGGAGCTGCCCCGGGTCGTCGGCGACATCTTCGCGTCGGCGTTCGGCGCGCGCGAGTTCGTCGCCGGGGGAGTGGGCACGGCCATCGTCCAGGGCATGCGGCGCGGCATGTTCTCCAACGAGGCGGGTCTGGGGTCGGCCCCCAACGCCGGAGCCACCGCCTCGGTCTCCCACCCGGCCAAGCAGGGGCTCGTGCAGACGCTGGGCGTGTACTTCGACACCTGGCTGGTGTGCTCGGTGACGGCCTTCATCGTGCTGGTCAGCGGCCCCGAGTACGGCGACGACCGGGGCATCCAGGTCACGCAGGGCGCGCTGGAGGCCAGCCTGGGCGGGTGGTCGGTCCACGCGCTCACGATCATCCTCTTCCTGCTGGCCTTCACCTCCGTGCTGGGCAACTACTACTACGGGGAGACCAACCTCCAGTTCCTGGACAGCAGCCCCCAGCACATGACCTACTTCCGCTACGCGGTCCTGGCGGCTGTCTTCCTCGGCTCCGTGGCGCCCCTGACCCTGGTGTGGAGCCTGGCCGACATCTCCATGGGCGTGATGGCCACCGTGAACCTGCTGGCCCTGGCGCCGCTGTCGGGGATCGCCTTCCGGCTGCTGGCCGACTACAGCCGCCAGCTGCGCAACGGCCTGGACCCCCAGTTCACGCTCGCCAAGATGCCCGGCCTGCGCAACGTGGAGTGCTGGGGCCCGGCCTCCGGGCCCCAGCCCGAGGACGTCCCCCGCGGGGAGGGCGAGGCGCCCCCGGACCCGGGCGCGGTCGCGGAGGAGCGGGGGCGGGACGGCGAGCGGTCCGACCCGGGGGAGGCGGAGTCGCACGGCGCGACGGCCGTGGACGAGGCCGCTGACGCGGACCGCTCCGACGGTGACGACGGCCCCGAGGAGGGGGACCGGGGGTCCGACACCGAGCGATGACCGGGGTGTGCCGTAAACACCCCCTCCACCGGCTCCCCTTCCCTCCTCCGGTGTTCCTCCTGGCCGCCGTGGCCGGGCCCGTCCCGGGCGCGCTCGCCCTCCCCGTGACGGCCCTGCTGCCCCGGGGGTCGGCGGCCTGCGGTCCGCGTCTGTGCCCTGGTGGGCGTCGTGCTCCTGCTGGTGGCGGCCCGCAGGTCCGGGGACCGGCCGCGGGCGCTCGCCGCGATGGTGCCCGCGGGACTGGTGCGGTAGGTGGGTGTGGGGGAGAGCGGAAGACCGCTGTTCCCGCCGGGGAGGGCTACCTTGCTTGAACCCGGGGTCCGGTCGTCCACAGGCCGGAGTGGGACGCTGACGGGCGAAAACGATTTTCGGTACGATGCGTGGAGTTCCCACCCGACCACCGCGGAGTACCACCGTGTCCGACCGGACGACGCCCGCCGCCGCACCCGACCCCGCCGCGCCCGGCTCCGCCCCGCCCAACGCCTCCGCCTCGCTCGGCGACACCCTCGCCGGGGGGTGGAACGACCGCGGCGACGAACTGCCCCCCGAGGACTGGGGGCGCAGGGGCGGCCAGCGCAGGACCGGCACGGTCTGGCTGTTCGCCCTGTTCATCACCGCCATGGCGATGGGGCACGCCTGGGTCACCGACCGGCTGACCAGCGACGCCTTCCTGGCCTGGGCCACCATCTTCACCGCGATCAGCTTCCAGGCGCTGCCCTTCCTGGTCTTCGGCGTCGCGCTGTCGGCGGCGCTCACCGCGTTCGTCCCGACCTCGGTCTACCAGCGCCTCATCCCCTCCAGCCCCGCGCGGGCGGTGCCGGTGGCCGGGGCCTCCGGCGCCCTGCTGCCCGGGTGCGAGTGCGCCTCGGTCCCCATCGCCGGAAGCCTGATCAAGGGCGGGGTCGCGCCCGCCGCCGCGCTGACCTTCCTGCTGGCCGCGCCCGCGATCAACCCGATCGTGATGATCGCCACCGCGGTGGCCTTCGCCGGGCAGCCCGAGATGGTGCTCGCCCGGTTCGTCGCCTCGCTGCTGGCCGCCGTGGTCATCGGATGGATCTGGGTGCGCTTCGGCCGCACCGACTGGCTGCGCCTGCCCGCGCGCACGCACGCCCCCGGCGAATCCCGGTGGACCGTCTTCCGCGAGTCCATGCTGCACGACATGATGCACGCGGGCGGCTACCTCGTGGTCGGCGGCCTGGCCGCGGCCTCCCTCAACGTCCTGGTCCCGCGCGAGTGGCTGGTGACGGTGGCCGGGCTCCCGGTCGTCTCGGTCCTCGTGCTCGCCCTGCTCGCCATCCTGCTGTCCATCTGCTCCGAGGCCGACGCGTTCGTCGCGGTCAGCCTCACCGAGTTCTCGCCCACCGCCAAGCTCGCGTTCATGGTGATCGGCCCGATGGTCGACCTCAAGCTCATCGCGATGCAGGCGGGTGTGTTCGGCTGGCGCTTCGTGGTGCGCTTCGCGCCGATGTGCCTGCTGGTCGGGCTGCTCAGCACCTTCCTGATCGGAGGCCTCTTCCTGTGAACCGCATCGCCCAGGGGCTCACCCTCGTCCTGCTCGGCGCCGCCGCGCTGACCAGCACGGTGGCCACCGACCTCTACCTCAACTGGGTCAAGGCGGGCTTCGGCCCCTTCCTCATCGCCGCGGGCGTGGTCATGGCCGTGCTCGGCGTGCTCATCATCGTGGCCGAGCTGCGCGGTGAGAGGGCGGCCGCGACCGCCCCCGAGGAGCGCTCCGACCACTCCGCCGACGGCCACGGGCACGACCACTCCCGCGCGCCCAGAGTGGCCTGGCTGCTCCTGCTGCCGGTGGTCGCGGTCTTCGTCGTCGCCCCGCCCGCGCTGGGCGCCTACACCGTGGAGTCCACCGCCGCCGCCTCCGCCCCGCCGCCCGAGCAGGCGCGCCCCGGCCGCTTCGACGACGGCCTGGCCGAGGCCGGACCGGGCGAGGTCGTCGCGATGGACATCCGCCAGTTCGTGATGCGCGCCTGGGTGGACGAGGAGCGCGAGCTGGCCGGGCGCGAGGTCGAGCTGACCGGTTTCGCGGTGCCCGACCCCGAGGGGGAGGGCTGGTTCCTGGCCCGCCTCCAGATGTCCTGCTGCGCGGCCGACGCCATCGTCAACAAGGTGCACATCTCCAACGAGCCCCCGCCGGAGACCGACAGCTGGTGGACGGTGCGCGGCACCTGGGTCGAGCCCGAGGGCGACATCGCCGACGTCAGCCAGCACGAGTTCGAGGTCCTGGAGATGGAGGAGGTCAGCAACCCGCCCTCCCCCTACGAGCAGTAACCGCCGGTCCGTTCGCCAACCGCCGCCACACCGCCGTCGCTTCGACGGATGTCCGGCCCCCTGGGTGACAATGGGTCGGTGCCAGGTTGGGATGACGGGCCCATGAGGGTGTGGGAGCGGATACGTCCCCGGTCGATTCGGGCCCGGGTCACGTTCGGCGCGGTCACGGCACTGGCCGTGGTCACCGGACTGGGCCTGGCCCTGACCATCTTCCTCGTCCGTGAGGCGATCGTGGAGCAGGTCCGCGACCTGGCGGCGGAGGAGGCCCGCGACGTCGCGGACCACATCGCGGTCCAGCGCTATCCGGAGCTGATCCCCGACGGGGAGTCCGTCCTGCGGATCCAGGTCGTCGCGCGCGACTCCGGTGCGGTGCTCGCCTCCAGCGACGCCATGGAGGGCCAGCCGCAGCTGACCGCCGAGCGCCCCACCGCCTCCGACCCGCGGGTGGACACCACGGTCTGCGGGCCGGTCGCGGGCGTCGACCCCCGGACCTGCCTGTTGGTGTCGGGCTACGCCGTCGACGACACGGCCTACGGCGACGTCGTCGTGCTGGCGGCCGTGGGCACGCCCCAGCTCGTGGCCACCCACGTGCTGGAGGACGCGCTGGTGGTGATGTCCTGCGTCCTGCTCGCCACCACCGGGTTCGTCATCTGGCACGGGGTCGGCCGGGCGCTGCGCCCGGTGGAGGAGATCAGGGCCCAGCTCGACACCCTCTCCGTCAGTGACCTGCACCGCAGGCTCCCGGTGCCCAACAGCGACGACGAGATCGCCCACCTGGCCCGTACCGCCAACCACAGCCTGGAACGGATGGAGGAGGGGATGGCCCGGCAGCGGCGGTTCGTCTCGGACGCCTCCCACGAGCTGCGCAACCCCATCGCCGGGATGCGGACCAAGCTGGAGGTGGAGCTCTCCGACCCCGATCCCGACGCCCGCGCGCGTGAACGGCTGCTCACCGGTCTGCTCTCGGACACCGAGCGGTTGGAGAACATCGTCACCGACCTGCTCGAACTCGCCCGTCTGGACGCCGGTACCGCGCCCGTCCAGGAAAGGCTGGACCTGTCCGCGCTGGTCGCGGAGGAGTTCCCGTTCGAGCGCCGTATTCCCGAACTGCGGCTGCACTCCTCCGGGCCGGTCCACGTCGTCGCCAACCGCCTGCGCCTCGTGCGGGTCCTGACGAACCTGATCGCCAACGCCGACCGGCACGCCGTATCCCGCGTCGACGTCATCGTCGGGCGGGAGGACGGTTTCGCGGTGGTGGAGGTGCACGACGACGGGTCGGGGATTCCACCCGGGGAGCGGGAGCGGATCTTCGAGCGCTTCGCGCGGTTGAGCGAGTCGCGGGAGCGCGATCCCGGTGGCAGCGGTCTGGGGTTGGCCATCTCCCGCGAGATCGCCCGGGCCCACGGCGGCAGTCTGCTGGCCGGCCACAGCGAGCTGCTCGGCGGAGCCGCGTTCGTTCTGCGCCTCCCCGAGGCCTCCGAGGACCCCGAACAGCACGGGCACCACGGGCACCACGACCGTCCCGGGTAACGCAGGCCATCTCCTTCGTCCTGGGCACCGCGGTCATCCCGGCTGTTCCGGACAGCGCGGACCGTACCGTCCGCTCCGGGCGGCACGGGTGTTCGGAGCGTCCCGAACAACACTGAACGCACCGTTCGCGCCGCCTGCGCCGAACGGCGTGTATCCGCCGGTTCCGTGGGAGTCCGGCGCCGGGCGTACGCTGTGGCCATGGGTGAGGACACGCGCGGCGTGCGAGCCGCGGACGTGTCGCGGCTCGCCCTGCTGCTGCTCTGGGTGGCGCTGCTGGTGTCGGCGCTGTTGTGGGGCCCCGACCTGGAGACCCTCCAGGCCTGGGTGGAGGACGCCGGAGCGGCCGCTCCGCTGGCCTACCTGAGCGTGTACCTGCTGGGAGTGTTCGCCTTCCTGCCCAGGCCCGCCCTCAACGCCGCCGCAGGGCTGCTCTTCGGAATGTCCCTGGGCCTGGTCCTGGCCGTGGCGGGCGGGGTGTGCGCCGCCCTGGCCCAGTTCTGGGTCGCCCGCCACGTGGCGGGCGACGCGGTGGCCCGGCGGCTGCCCGAGGGGGCCCGCACCCGGTTGGAGACCCTGGCGGGCGGACGCGCCCTCATGGCGGTGCTCCAGCTGCGCCTGGTTCCGGTCATCCCCTACCAGGTGGTCAACTACGGCTTCGGACTGACCCGGATGCGGATGTGGCCCTTCGTGCTGGGCACGCTCCTGGGCGGGGTGCCCAGCACGGCGGCGCTGGTGCTGGTCGGCGTCGGCGGCACGGACCTGGGCCTGCCGGTGGCCGTGGGCGGGGCGGTGCTCGCGGTGGCGATCGGCGCGGTCTGGTGGGCGCGCTCGCGCCGTCGGCGGACGCGGTCCTGAGGCCCGTCCCGAACCCGCGCGTCCCCGCGGCGGTCGCGCACGCCCGCCCACCTTCGTCCGGCAGGCCCACAAGCGCCGCAACCCGGTCGAACGCTGCATCGGCCCGCTCAAGCACTGCCGGGGCGTCGCTACGCGTTCGGACGAGCTCGCCACGCCTCCCCGGGCCCGGGGCCGTACTGGTCAGCGCCCTGCTCTGGCTGGATCACGGACCAGAGAACGGAACCTAGCCGCCGGCCCCCCCGAAGAGGGACACCTCGTCGGGCGAGGGCCGGTCCAGCTCGAAGGGCAGGACCTCCCCGCCGTCGCTGTCGGTGACCATGGGCTCCTGGAGGATCTCGGGCTCCTCGCCGGCGTGGTGCTGCACCACCATCACCCCGGCGTAGCCGCTGTGGTCGTCCTCTGTGGCGTTGAACGGCACCAGGCCGGGCCCCGTCCACTCGTGGGAGTTGAGGGTGCCGAGCAGGCTCTCCCGGGTCAGGTCGGGGCCGGCCTCCATGAGCACCTGGGCGAACAGGACCGCCTGCACCATGCCGTAGACGGTGGTGTCGGTGAAGGGCGTGCCCTCGTTGTACCTCTCGTGGATCTCCAGGAAGAACTCGGTCCACGGGTCCTCGCGCTGGGCGGCCATCGGCAGGAACGCGGTGATGATCAGACCGTCCAGGAAGGCCTCGGGCGGGACGTTCTCGGCCGCCGTGCCCTGCGCGTACTCCTCGATGAGGCCGGTGGCCACCGCCACGTCGCCGCCGAAGCTGGGCGCCACCCACTGCGGGGTGTAGCCGATCGCGGTGGCCTCCAGGACGGCCAGGGCCAGGAAGGCGGGGATGCAGTGGCAGACGGCGACCTCGGCGCCCGACCGCTTGAGCTCCTCGACCTGTCCGGCGAGCTCGGGGACGCCGGGGTCGTAGGACTCCCAGGCCACGATCTCCTCGGTGAGGTACTGCTCGATCCCCGCGTGAGAGGAGGGGCCCACGTCGTCGTTCTGGTAGAGCAGGCCGACCCTGTCGCCGGGGAAGTTCTCGGCGATGTACTGGCCCTGGATCTTGGCCTCCCGGGTGTAGTCGACCTGGAAGCCGTAGCTGTGGGGGTAGACCTCGGGCTGGTCCCAGGCCAGGGCGCCGGAGGAGACGAACAGGTCGGGGACGCCCGCCTCGTTGAGCTCCTCGATCACGGCCTCGTGGGTGGGGGTGCCCAGGCCGCCGAGCATGGCGAAGATCTCCTGGTCGTCGATGAGGCTGCGGGTGGCCTCCTGGGTCTGCGCGGGGTCGAACGCGTCGTCCTGGACCTGGTACTCGATCCGGCGGCCGTGGATGCCGCCGTTGTCGTTGATGTAGTCGAACACGGCGCGGGCGCCGGTGGAGACGTGGCGGAAACCCGGGGAGGCCGCTCCGGTGAGCGGTTGGTGCGTGCCGATGACGACGGCGTCGGCCGTCACCCCGGGGGTGACGGCCCGGTCGGAGCCGTCCGTGCCGCTGGAGCAGGAGGTGAGGAGAACCGTGACGGCCAGCGTCGAGGAGAGGATGCTCAGTGGTCGCATGATGGTGTCCTGGACTCGGTCGTGCCTTCGCGGAACGGGCGGGGCGGGGCCCGTGGGGGGAGAGGTACGTGTCTGTGGAGCGGACGGCGGGGGTATGTCTACTCACGAGTACGTTACTTGCGAGTAAACACTCTACGCGTGCCGCCCCACCTCGCAAACCGACCGGTCGCTATGTGACGTGTGTCCAGGTGGGAGGGGGTGGAGTGCGGTCGGCTCAGCCGTTGAGCGCCCCCGGCGCGCGTCCGTTGCGCCGCTCGCCCGGCGCCCGGTCGAGAGCGGACGCGGCGTCGCCCGGGGCCGGGGGGTCCGGTGTGCGGGACGGGCCGCCCAGGATCTCGCGGGCCAGCCGCGCGATCGTGTCGGAGGCCTGCTGGATCGGACTGTCGCGCCGCCAGACCAGCAGGTGGCGCAGCTGTATGGGCTCGCCCTCCAGGGGGCGTACCACCACGTCCGGCCCGGTGTCGAAGTCCGGCTGGCACGGCGCGACCGCCCGGCGGTCGGCGATGAGGTCGCGGATCTCGGAGCGGTCGTAGAGCCGGTAGGGCACATCGGGGGTGAACCCGGCCCGCTGGCAGGCCAGGTAGAAGCACTCGGGCCAGCCGGTGCCGTCCGGCGGGGTCAGCGCCCACGGCGTCCCCGCCAGGTCGCCCAGCCTGACCAGCGGCCGCTTCGCCTGGGGGTGGTCGGCCCACAGCGCCACGTGCAGCGGCTCCACCGAGAGCATCGCCCAGGACAGGGGGCCGTCGGTGGACAGGTCGCGGTCCACGTAGTCGATCGTGGTCCCCAGGTCCAGGCGGCCCGCGCGCACCAGGTCGGTGACCAGCTTGGGCGAGTACTCCGTGCGCACGTGGACCGGCACGTTCGGGAAGACCTCGGGTATGCGGGCCGACAGCTCCAGCGTCAGCGGTCCGACCCCGCCCACGCGCAGGGTGGTGGGGGAGGCCCCGCGCGCGGTGATGTCGTGCAGCAGGTCGTCCATGGACAGCAGGACCGAGCGTGCGCGCACCAGCACGAACTCGCCCAGCTCGGTGGGGCGGACCCCCGAACGCCCGCGGTGGAACAGCGGTCCGCCGACCTCGCGCTCGATCCGCTGGAGTTGGGTGGTCAGCGCGGGCTGTGAGGTGGAGAGCGCGGCGGCCGCCTTGGTCACACTGCCGGTGTCGGCCAGGAGGCAGATGGTGCGCAGGTGGCGGAGTTCGAGGTCCATGCGTGGAATCTAGGACGAGGAGGGGGCTCGTGTACAGACGTGCTGTCGTCGCGGGCGCGGCGGGCCGCCCCGTCTAACGCGACGGCCGCCGGAGCGGTGCGGCGTCCAAGGGACCGGAGCGCCCGGCCCCGTCGGCTTGTGGAGCGGGGGTGCCGTACGTCACCATATAGTTGGACGTCCTACTAGGTGTCCACATGTCGGACAGGCGCGGGAGAGGTTCATGACGGTCGCACGTACTCTGCACACCCCCGAGGCGGAGCAACTCCTGGAACTGACCCGGGAGATCGTGGACAAGGAGCTGACCCCGCGGGCCGCCGGGGACGAGGAGGGCGGCCTGTTCCCGCGCGAGGTCTTCCGCGTGCTCGGCGGCGCCGGGCTGCTCGGCCTGCCCTACCCCGGCCGGTACGGCGGCGGGGACCAGCCCTACGAGGTCTACCTCCAGGTGGTGGAGGAGCTGGCACGGGGCTGGCTCGCGGTCGGCCTGGGCGTGAGCGTCCACACCCTGTCCTGCTACCCCCTCGCCACCTTCGGCTCCGACGCGCAGAGGGAGGCCCACCTGCCCGGCATGCTCGGCGGCGGACTCCTGGGCGCCTACTGCCTGTCCGAGGCCGCCTCGGGCTCGGACGCCTCCGCCCTGACCACCCGGGCCGAGGCCGACGGGGACGGCTACCGCGTCAACGGCGCCAAGGCCTGGATCACCCACGGCGGCCAGGCCGACTACTACACGCTCTTCGCCCGCACCGGCGCCCCGGACTCCGGCGCCCGCGGCATCAGCTGCTTCCACGTCCCCGCGGACACCCCCGGCCTGGGATCGGCGGCCCCCGAGCGCAAGATGGGCATGAACTCCTCGATCACCGCCGGGGTCCTCCTCGACGACGTCCGCCTCGGCGCCGACGCCCTGGTGGGCGAGCGGGACAGGGGCTTCGGCATAGCCCTGTCCGCCCTGGACTCCGGACGCCTGGGCATCGCCGCCTGCGCGGTCGGCCTCGCCCAGGCCGCCCTCGACGCCGCCGTGGACTACTCCCGCGAACGCCACCAGTTCGGCACCGCCATCGGCGACTTCCAGGGCGTGGGCTTCATGCTCGCCGACATGGCCACCCAGGTCGCGGCCTCCCGCGAGCTCTACCTGTCGGCCGCGCGCCTGCGCGACGCCGGGCTCCCCTTCGGCAAGCAGGCCGCGATGGCCAAGCTCCTGGCCACCGACACCGCCATGAGGGTCACCACCGACGCCGTGCAGGTCTTCGGCGGCTACGGCTACACCCGCGACTTCCCCGTCGAGCGCTACATGCGCGAGGCCAAGGTGCTCCAGATCGTGGAGGGCACCAACCAGGTGCAGCGCATGGTCATCAGCCGCCACCTGGCCAGGGAGGGAGCCTGACCACCTCCCCCGGGGAGGGCCCGCGCCGCCGCCAGGCCCGCGAGAACGCGGGGCCGGAGGGCGGTCCGCCCCGGGAGGGCCCGCTCTCCCCGGGGAACACGGCCCTCCCCGAGGGGCCCTGCCGCCCCTCGGGGGCTCAGCCTCCGCCCGGCCGGGAGCGCAGCAGCCGGACGGTCTCCTCGTGGGTGCGCGGCTCCAGCTCCAGCGGCCGGTCGGTCAGCACCGCCAGGGCGGAGCGGTACTCCTCCCCGCCCCGGTCCGGGACCGCCCCGACGTCCAGGTCCGCCAGCGCCACCGCCCCCGGCGCCCCGCCGCCCTCCCAGGACAGCAGGGAGGGGGCGGCGTCCGCCGGGCTCACCAGCACACGCCGCATCCCGCCGGACAGGCCCAGGCCGGTCGCCTTCAGCAGCGCCTCCTTGCGGGCCCAGTAGCGGAAGAAGGCGCCGACCCGGTCGGCGGGGGAGAGGCGCTCCCAGGCCCGCTGCTCGGGTTCGCCCAGCGTGTAGCCCGCCAGGCCCTCCAGGTCGCGGGCCGGGGACACGCGTTCCACGTCCACGCCCACGGGCACCTCGCGGGCCAGGGCCAGCACCACCCACTCACCCGAGTGGCTGACGGAGAGCTCCCACCCCTCGGCGGGGCCGGAGGGGTGGGGCTTGCCGTGCGGGCCCTGCGCGGAGTCCTCGCCCCGGCTGGCGCCCGCCCGCTCCTTCTCCTCACAGGAACGGCAGCGCAAAGCGAAGGTCACCTTCTCGGGCGGGCAGTCGGCCCGCTCGGCCAGCAGCAGCCGGGACACCGCCCGGCCCAGCAGGTGCCGGTCGCGGTCGGCCTGGAGCCGGAAGCGGGCGTTGCGCGACCGTTCCTCCTCGTCCAACAGGCGCAGCAGGCGGTCGTCGGCGGCTGAGGTGCGTACCCACCACACCTCGATGGACAGGGGTGCCGGATCGAGCTTCATGCCCCCCATTGTGTCCCGATCTCCCCCGCGTTCGGTGGTGTGAGGTCAACCCAAACCGGGAATTCGGTTATTGGCAGGTCAGCCCGTCCCCTGGGAGGCCCAGATGTCTGTCGTGGTACTGCTCGGCGCGGGAGCGCTCGTCGGTCTGGTGGCGCTCACGGCGATCGTCGTGGTCACCCTCCTGAGAGAGGGGGGCCAGACCACCGAGGAGGAGGCCGCCGCGGAGACCGGGGAGCCCGGGACCGCCTCCGGGAGGGTTCCGGAGCAGTCGGCGCCCGAGGACGCCGTCCGGCCCGGACGGATCACCACCGCCGACGGGTCCGTAGTCTAGGGAGTCGCGCGGGACCGTGGCCCGTGCCCGAGCAGAGCACGGAAGTGGGTCCATGGCCGAGGAGAACCGTCCGGCGTTCGCCGCCGAGCGCCGGGAGCGCATTCTCGAACTCGTGCGCGCCAACGGCACCATGTCCCTGCGCGACATCGCCGTCAGGGTCCGCGCCTCGGAGGTCACCATCCGCCGCGACGTGCGCGCCCTGGAGACCGAGGGGCTGGTGGACCGCCGCCGGGGCGGGGTCGCCCTGCCCGGCAGGATCGGCCACGAGCAGAGCTACTCCGGCAAGAGCGGCCAGTGCGCCGCCGAGAAGGCCGCCATCGCCACCGCCGCGGCCCGACTCGTGCGCCCCGGCGACGCCGTCACCATCGGCCCCGGCAGCACCGCCGAGGCCTTCGCCCGCGCGCTCCTGACCCGCACCGACCTGACCGTGGTCACCAACTCCCTGCGCGTCGCCGACGTCCTGGCCGGGGCCGTCGGCGTCGAGGTGGTCGTGACCGGCGGCACCCTGCACGGCCCCATCCGGGCCCTGGTCGGGGCGGCGGCGGAGGAGAGCCTGGCCGGGCTGCGCGTCAACCGGGCCTTCCTCTCCGGCAACGGGGTCAGCGCCGACCGCGGCCTGAGCACCCCCAACCCGGCCGTGGCCAGCGTGGACCGCGCCCTGGCCGCCTGCGCCGAGGAGACCATCGTCCTGGCAGACCACACCAAGATCGGCGCCGACACCATGGTGCCTACCGTCGCCCCCGAGGAGATCGCCCACCTGGTCACCGACAGCAGCGCCGACCCCGAGGTGCTGATGACCCTGGAGGAGACGGGCGCCCTCGTCCACGTCGCGGTGGTCGCCCAAGAGCGGGGGCAGTGAGAGGGGAGGGGAAAGGGGACTTCTCCTCTGCGAACGGAGGAAAGGACCGCGTACCCTACCGTTCACACGCGTATCCCGCGTACGCTCCGCCCGTCCCGCACCGCCCGTCCGATCCGCAGGAGCCGCCGCGCATGTCCTCCCAGCCGTCTCCCCAGCAGCCGTCCTCCCCGCCCGTGCGCGTCACCCCCGAACCCGTGGCGCTCCCCGCGCCGTGGGCCGACTCCCGGGTGACGGTGGTCGTGCCCACCTACAACGAGGCGGACAACCTCCCCGTGCTGGTGGGCCAGCTCATGGCCCTGGACCTGCCGCGGCTGCGGGTGGTGGTCGTGGACGACGGCTCCCCCGACGGCACCGGCGAGGTCGCCGACAAGCTCGCGGTCGAGTTCGCCGGACGCGTCGGCGTCGTCCACCGCACCGCCAAGGACGGCCTGGGCCGCGCCTACGTCGCTGGCATGACCCGCGCCCTGGAGGAGGGCGCCGACCACGTGGTGCAGATGGACGCCGACCTCAGCCACCCCGTGGGCTACGTTCCCCAGTTGCTCGGCACCCTGCACGCCACCAACGCGGGCGTGGTGATCGGCAGCCGCTACGTCCCCGGCGGCAGCCTGTCCGAGCGGTGGAACCTCAGCCGCCGTCTGCTGAGCGGCTGGGCCAACGCCTACGTCAAGACCGTGCTGTCCATCCCCATCCGCGACGTCACCGCGGGCTTCAAGATCTGGCGGGCCTCGGCGCTGCGCGTCCTGGACCTGCCCGGCATCGAGAGCACCGGCTACGCCTTCCAGGTGGAGATGCACTACCGGGCCTACCGGCGCGGGCAGAAGATGGTGGAGATCCCCATCCACTTCGAGGACCGCGTCGTGGGCCAGAGCAAGCTCGACGGCTCCGTCGCGCTGGAGGCCGCCCTGCGCCCGCTGCTGCTGCGCCGCGCCGAGCGCGCCCGACGCCGGTAGCGGGGCGTTCGGCGGGGCCGCCCCCGGCCCGCCCGCCGTCCCGTGCGCCCGCCGGTGACATAGGTGTGCCGGTTTGGGGCACGGGACTAACGAGGGAAGGGGGGCGGACATGACTGAAGAGCCCTATGACGTGGACACCGACATGGGGGACGACCCCGAGCTGAGCAAGGCCGTCGCCCGGGAGCGGCGGATCGAGGCCGACTACGACATCCAGGAGTACGACTTCGAGGACCCCGACATGCCGGGGACCGACAGCTCGTCCGAGCCGCGGGGGATCGACGAGGCGGTGCGCTCCGAGCGCAGCGACCTCTACCCGCGCGAGAGCTGGGGAGGGGAGACCCGCAGCGCCGAGCAGGAGGCCATGCACGAGGAGAGCGACGACGTCACGCCCGACGTCGACGAGGGCGCGGCCGTGCGGAGCGAGCACCCCGACAGGCCCTACGAGCATCCGGCGGACACGCCCCACGGCGACCGGGACGACGAGCGCGACCGGACCACTGACACGGCGGGCTACGTTCCGGACGCCGAGGACCCCAGGGACACCGGCGCACCGGACACCTGAGGACCGCGCACTCTGAGGACTGGGCCGCCCGGGGGCACACCGTGTGAGGCGTACCGCCCGGGGCACGGCGTCCACGGCCGTTGCGCGGGATGCGGCCTCCGGCGGAGCGACCCCTGCCCGACGGGGGAGAACGCCGAGAGCGAGGGCCCCCTTCCGCCCGGAGGCGGAAGGGGGCCCTCGCGTTTCCCGTCGCGGCGACGCGTGCGCCCGCGGAGGGCGTGACCGCCTACTCGCTGGCCAGCGCCCCCGTGATCGAGGTGGCCGCCGCCCGGCGGGCGGGCAGCACCGAGGCCAGCAGCCCCGCCAGGACCGCGACCGCGATGAACACCCCGATCTGGCCGAAGGGCACGGTGAAGACCATGTCCGGCATGACCGAGGCCCCGGCCGCCCAGCCGAACACCACGCCCAGCACGATGCCGATACCGGCGCCGATCAGGCACAGCAGCACGGCCTCCACGCTCAGCATCCGGCGCAGCTGGCCCCGGGCCAGCCCCAGCGCCCGCAGCAGCGCGGACTCGCGGGTGCGCTCCAGCACCGACAGAGCCATGGTGTTGGAGATACCGAACACCGCGATGATGATCGCCAGGCCCAGCATCGCCGCGATGGTGTAGAAGGCGATGTCCAGAACCTCGGAGAACTGGTTCTTCATCTCGGCGGCCGACGCGACCTGCATGGTCGGGTGGTCCTCGACCGCGGTGTAGACCGCGTCGCGCACCTCGGCGGCGTCGGCTCCCTCGGCGGCGCGGATGAGCAGCATCTCGTCCTCGTCCACCGACGGGAAGGCCGCGGCGAAGTCCTCCGGGTGCAGGGTCACGCCCGTCAGGGACTGCATGTCCTCCACGACCGCGACGATCTCCACGGACAGGTCCCGGCCGTCCTCGGCCGGGAGGGTGAGGGTGTCGCCCACCCCGGCGCCCTCGGCGTAGCCCTCCGTCACCGTGGCCCGGCCCGGACCGATGTCGGTCACGTCGCCCTCGACGGTGTCGCTGGTGAGGTCGACGCCGACCTCGGCGCCCGGGTAGGTGTAGACGGGGACCGACTGGCCGCCGTCCGTGTCGACGTAGACGCTGCGCTGGCCGATGACCTTGCCCAGGGCGGACTGGCCCTCCAGCGCCACCCGGACCTCGTTCGGGATGGTGGGGAACCGCGGCTCCTGGGCCGCCCCGGCCTCGGTGCCGCCCTGCGTGCCGGAGTCCTCACCGGCGGACGCGCCCCCGGTCGGCTCCGCGGGCTCGGCGGGGCCCTCGGCACCGTCGGCGGGAGCCTCTCCGGCCGCGCTCTCCTCGCCGTCGGCGGGAGCCTGCCCGGCGCCTGCGGACTGCTCGGAACCCTCGCTCCCCGCCGGGTCCTCGGCTTCCTCCGAGCCCTCGGCCGTCTCGGTGGCGGTCCCCGTCCCCTCCATGGAGAACTGCGGGGAGACCTGGTAGTCCACCGGGAACTGCTCCTCCAGCATCCGGGTCATGGTCGTCTCGACGGAGGCGCTGACCACCGAGTACCCGGTGATGAGGGTCGCGCCCACGGTCAGGGCGATCATCGCGGTGGCCGCGCGGCGCGGGCTGCGGGTGGAGTTGTCCACCGCCAGCATGCTCGGCACGCCCACCTTCCGCAGGGGCACGCCGACCAGGCGCACGATGCCGCGCACCAGCAGCGGGCCCAGCACGACCACGCCCACGAACGCGATGAGGGCGGCGGCGGTGACGATGACCGGGCCCATCGTGCCCGGTCCCATCATCTGGGTCAGGCCCACCAGGGCGGCCGCGACCGCGAAGGTCACCAGGCCGAAGACGACGCGGACCCAGCCGGTGCCCTTCTCCAGTCCGGCGGCGGTGGCGCTGGTGCGCAGGGCCGCCAGCGGCGCCACCCGGGTAGCGCGCGTGGCCGGGACCATCGCGGAGAACACGGTCACCACGGTTCCCACGGCCAGTCCGACCAGGACCGCCGTCGGCGTGACCACCACGGGCACCGCCTCCCCGGAGCCCAGCAGCGGGCCGCCGTAGGTCGCACCGGCCATGCCGACGCCCACACCGGCCAGCACGCCCAGGGCGGAGGAGACCAGGCCCACGACCACCGACTCGGTCAGCACCGACAGGAAGACCTGGCCGCGCTTGGCGCCCACGCACCGCAGCAGGGCCAGCTCGCGCTGGCGCTGGGCGATGAGGATGGCGAAGGTGTTGTAGATGACGATCCCGGCGACGAACATCGCGATGAAGGCGAACAGCAGCAGCGCGACGCGCAGCATCTCCGCCTGGCCGCCCACGCTCTCGGCCATGTCCAGACCGAACTGCTCACCGGTGCTCACCTCGGCCGCGCCCCCCAGCTCCGCGGCGACGGCGTCGGCCGCATCCTGCGGGGTGTGGCCCTCGGCGGCGAGCACGTCGATCTCGGCGTAGTCCCTCACGCCGGCCATCTCCCGGGTGGTGTCCGGGTCGAAGACGACGGCGCCCCCCATGCTGTAGGCCGGGTCCACGCCGAACTCGACCAGCCCGGTGAGGGTGAAGTCGCGCTTGTCCCCCTCGGCGTCGAGCACGGTCACCGTGTCGCCGACCGCGAAGCCGGTCTGCTCGGCGGTGGAGGTGGCCAGGGCGATCTCGTCCCCGCTCGCGGGCAGCGAGCCCTCGTCGGCGGAGAAGCGGCTGACCTCGCCCAGCCCGACCGCGGCGGGAGGCACGAAGCCGACCGCGCGGCCGTCGGCGTCCAGGAGCACGGCCTCGCCCTTCAGGAGCCCGCCCGCCTCGGCGACCTCGGGCAGCGCCCGCACCGTGTCCAGCTGCTCGTCGGTGAACGGAACCGGCTCCTCGGGCGGCTCCGTGCTCTCGGGGTCGAACTCGGGCTCGGTGGGCACGGCGATGGCGTCCACGCTGGTGGCCGAGCCCATGACGGACTTCTCGTAGCTGGCGTTGAGGGTGTCGGCGAAGACCATGGTCCCCGACACGAACATGACCCCCAGCAGGATCGCCAGCACGGTGGTGACGTACCGGGACTTGTGCAGACGCAGCCCGGCGAGTGTGGTGCGCAGCATGTCCCTCAGGCCTCTTCCAGCTTCAGCAGCCGTGCGGAGACCAGCTCGGCGGTGGGTTCGACGACCTCGTCCACCAGACGTCCGTCGCGCAGGAAGACCACGCGGTCGGCGTAGGAGGCGGCCACGGGGTCGTGGGTGACCATGACGATGGTCTGGTTCAGGTCGCGGGCCGAGTTGCGCAGGAACTCCAGCACCTCGGTGCCCGAGCGCGAGTCCAGGTTGCCGGTGGGCTCGTCGGCGTAGACGACCTCGGGCGCGTTGAGCAGGGCGCGGGCCACGGCCACGCGCTGCTGCTGGCCGCCGGAGAGCTTGGCGGGCAGGTGGTTGAGCCGGTCGCGCAGGCCCACCACGTCGATGATGTGGTCGAAGCGCTGCTTGTCGACCCCGCGCTTGGCGATCTGCGACGGCAGCAGGATGTTCTGCTCGGCGGTCAGCATCGGCAGCAGGTTGAAGGACTGGAAGATGAACCCGATCCGGTCGCGGCGCAGCAGGGTCAGCTCGGCGTCGCGCAGGCCGGTGATCTGGGTGCGGCCCAGGTGCACGGTGCCCGAGGTGGGCACGTCCAGTCCGGCCAGGCAGTGCATGAGGGTGGACTTGCCCGACCCCGAGGGGCCCATGATCGCGGTGAACGCGCCCCGGTGGAACTCCACGTCCACCCCGGCCAGGGCGTGGACCTGGCTGTCGCCGGTGTCGTAGGTCTTGGTGAGGCCCCGGGCGACCACCACCGGCGGTGAGGTGACCGTCGGGTCGGGCTTCACGGTGAACTCGGTCACGGCAGACAGCTCCAGGAATCGGGGATGGTGTGCGGGCCGGACGGGCTCTCCGTCGCGGCTGTCCACAACGCTAGGTCCGCCAGCCCGGCCCGGGCGTCCCCCGCGGGGCCGATTCGCGACTCGGCCAAAGGAACGGTGGCGGGCGGGTTCGCGACTCCTTCGTCTGGCCGGCGCACCGACTTTCGTCGGGGGTCGTCGGAGCACCCTCCGTCACGGGCCCGCCACGCGCCCCTGCCGGCCTGGGCTTTCGCGGGCGGACCGACGATCGGACCGCGCGGGACCGGGCGCGGCGCGCGCACGGGCCGACCGGGTGCGCCGCCGTAGACTCCCCAGCATGAGGAGCTGGGTGAGCGACCGGGGCAGGGACGCCGGCGCCCTGTGGAACAAGAACCGGGAGTGGTGGTGGGCCCGCCGCCTGACCATCGCCGACTGGCTCTACGCCGTGCTGCCGCTGCCGTTCAGCTGGGTACTGCAACTGGTGGGCAGCACGCAGCTCGGCCTGTTCGGCGGGCTCGTCCCCGCGCTCCTGGCGCTCCTGGCCAACGTGAACATCGCGTTCGCCCTGGCCGCCGGGGTGGTCCTCTACGTGATCCCGGTCGTGTTCGCCGGTGCCACGGTCCTGCTGCGGCGGAGCTTCCCGCAGTGGATGCTCGTCACCGCGCTCGTGCTGCTGCTGTGCTTCGCCAACTTCGTCCCGGCCGTGATCGCCCTGTACTCGTACTCGGTGTACCAGGGCAACCGTCGCCTGCTGGTGGGCTGGTTCGCCCTGTACAGCCTGGCCATGGTCGTCGCCTACGAGGCCAACCCCCTCGGCCAGGTCTTCCTCATCGGGATGCTGCTGGTCGTACCGATGGTCTTCGGCCTGTGGGTGGGCACCCGCCGCCAGCTCATCGACCGCCTCCACGAGCGCGCCGAGCGCCTCGAACGCGAACAGCACATGATGGCCGAGCAGGCCATCACCGCCGAGCGCACCCGCATCGCCCGGGAGATGCACGACGTGGTCGCCCACCGGGTCAGCCTCATGGTGCTGCACGCGGGAGGGCTGGAGGTCTCCGCCGAGGACCCGCGCACCGTCGAGGCGGCCGGGCTCATCCGCACCACCGGCCGCGAGGCCCTCACCGAACTGCGCGGCATCCTCGGGGTGCTGCGCGACGACACCGACGCCGCGCCCACCGCCCCCCAGCCGGTCCTGTCGGACCTGGACCGCCTGGTGGGGGAGTGGCGCGCCGCCGGGATGCCGATCGACCGGGAGGAGAGCGGCCGGGTCCGCCCGCTGCCGACGGGCGTCCAGCGCACCGCCTACCGGATCGTCCAGGAGGGGCTGACCAACGCCGCCAAGCACGCGCCCGGAGCCGCCGTCACCCTGCGTCTGCACTACGCCGACCGCCAGCTGGAGGTGGAGGTGGCCAACGCGCCCGCGCGGGGCCCGGCCTCGCCCATGCCCCGCAGCGGTTTCGGTCTGACCGGGCTGCGCGAGCGCGTCGTGCTCTCCGGCGGAAGCCTCAGCGCGGGGGCGTGCCCCGACGGCGGGTGGCGTCTGCGCGCTATCGTGCGAACCGACGATCCATCCGGTACGGAGGAAGAGGTTTCCGAAGGTGATCCGCACGCTCCTGGTCGATGACGAACTCCTGGTCAGGTCCGGCCTGCGGATGATCCTGGACTCCGCTCCCGACATCGAGGTGGTGGGCGAGGGCGGCGACGGCGCCGAGGCCGTGCGCCTGGCCGAGGAACTCGCCCCCGACGTGGTGCTGCTCGACATCCGCATGCCGGGCACCGACGGGATCACCGCCGCCGCCCGCCTGACCGCCCTGCCCCGGCCGCCCCGCGTGGTCCTGCTGACCACCTTCGACCTGGACGAGTACGTGCACAGCGCCCTGCGGGCCGGTGCGGTGGGCTTCCTGCTCAAGGACACCCCGCCCCGCGACCTCATCGGCGCGGTGCGCACCGTCCACGAGGGCAACGCGATGCTCGCGCCCAGCGTGACCAAGCGCATGCTCGAACGCTTCGCCGCGCCCGCCCCCGCCGACTCCGCGGCGGGCCGCGCCGAGGCCGTGCGCCGCCTGTCGGTGCTCAGCGAGCGCGAGCGGTCGGTGCTCCTCGCGGTGGCTCGGGGCCGGTCCAACGCCGAGGCGGGCCGCGACCTGGGCATGCGCGAGGCCACGGTCAAGGCCCACGTCAGCCGCATCCTGGCCAAGCTGGACATGTCCAACCGGGTGCAGGCCGCCATCCTGGCCCACGACGCGGGCTGGGCCTGAGGGCGGACCGGTGTGAGCGGCGGGCCGGACTCCGGGACGGGGCGGGGCCGTCTCCCGCCCCGGATAGGGTCGCTGTCGACCTCGTTCCCCCAGACGAAGGAACCGACCGTGCCAACGCTCCCCTCCTGGCACAGGAAGGTCCTGCCCCGCGTGCTCGGCGGGTGGGGCCTGCTCATGGCCGCCTTCACGGGCAGTTTCGTGGTCAGGCTCACCGAGTCGCCCACGCTCCTGGCGCTGTACGCGTCCGCGGTCCTGGCCGGATTCGTCTGGTTGGACCGCCGGGGCGTCGTCTTCGGGGAGGATCCGTATCCGGGCTCGTCCGAGCGGCGACCGCCCGCGGGGCACGCACGGCCCCTGTCGGGCATGCGGGCGGGGCTGGGCCACATCGCACTGGTGATCCTGTCCTGGATGGTTTCCACGGGGTCCGCGCACACCTGGCTGCTGAGCCCCGGCACGATGCTCATCCTGGCGGTCGTCGTCGGCGTACCCCGACCACCGGAGGCCGAGGACGGGGAGGAACAAGGGGACCCGCGTCGGTGACACACCTCACCGCCGCCCGCCGTGCTCGGGGCGTCCCCCCAGCGTGTCCGGAATCCCCGCACATGGGCGGATCGGCGCCCCTGTTCGCCTCGGTTGCGTCTACCGCCGGGTAGCTCGGTACGCTGCAATGCGATCCCACCCCCCGCAACACCACGTCGTGGCTGATCACAGCAGCCGCAGGAGAAGAGGAGCCCCTATGTCGCGCTCGGTACTGGTCACCGGCGGCAGCCGCGGAATCGGCCTGGCCATCGCCCGTGAGCTGGCCGCGGGCGGAGACGACGTCGCCGTGACCTACCGCTCCGGCGAGCCCCCGGAGGGTCTGCTGGGCGTCCGCTGCGACATCACCGACTCCGCCCAGGTCGACGCCGCCTTCAAGGAGGTCGAGGAGGCGCAGGGCCCCGTCGAGGTGCTCGTGGCCAACGCCGGCATCACCAAGGACCAGCTGCTGGCCCTGATGAGCGAGGACGAGTTCTCCTCCGTGCTGGACACCAACCTCACCGGCGCCTTCCGCGTGGCCAAGCGCGCCGTGCGCGGCATGATGCGCAAGCGCTCGGGCCGCATCGTCCTCATCTCCTCCGTCGTGGGCCTCCTCGGCTCCGGCGGCCAGGTCAACTACGCCGCCTCCAAGGCCGGGCTCGTCGGCTTCGGCCGCTCCCTGGCCCGCGAGCTGGGCTCGCGCAACATCACGGTCAACATCGTCGCCCCCGGCTTCATCGAGACCGACATGACCGCGGCCCTGTCCGAGGAGCGCCAGGCCGAGATCAAGAAGAACGTCCCCCTGGGCCGCCTCGGCTCCTCCGAGGACATCGCCAGGACGGTGGGCTTCCTCGCCGGGCCCGGCGGCGCCTACATCTCCGGCGCCGTGATCCCCGTCGACGGCGGCCTGGGCATGGGCCACTGACCGGGTCCGCCCCCCTTTTTCCCTTCAGCCACCGGAAGGGCTCCCCTTCCGCAACGGACCACAGACAGGACGGACGACCCGAACATGGGAATCCTCGAAGGCAAGCGCATCCTCGTCACCGGTGTGCTCACCGACTCCTCCATCGGCTTCCACGTGGCCCGCCTGGCCCAGGAGCAGGGCGCCACGGTCGTGCTCACCGGCTACGGCCGCCTGAGCCTGGTGGAGCGCATCGCCAAGCGCCTGCCCGAGACGCCCCCGATCCTGGAGCTGGACGTCACCGACGACGAGCAGCTCTCCACCCTGGCCGCCCGCGTCGGCGAGCACGTGGACGGCCTCGACGGCGTCGTGCACTCCATCGGTTTCACCCCGCAGGACGCCCTGGGCGGCAACTTCCTCAACACCGCGTGGTCGGACGTGGCCACGGCCATGCACACCTCGACCTTCTCCCTGAAGTCGCTGACCACCTCGCTGCTGCCGCTGATGAAGGACGGCGGCTCGGTCGTGGCCCTGGACTTCGACAACAGCGTCTCCTACCCCATCTACGACTGGATGGGCGTGGCCAAGTCCGCGCTGACCTCCACCGCCCGCTACCTGGCCCGCTACGTCGGCGACCAGAACATCCGGGTCAACCTGGTCTCCGCCGGGCCGCTGAGCACCATGGCCGCCCGCAGCATCCCCGGGTTCTCCGAGCTGGCCAAGCACTGGCCCGAGCGCGCCCCGCTGGGCTGGGACGTCACCAACCCCGAGCCCGCGGCCAAGGCGGTCGTGGCGCTGCTGTCGGACTGGTTCCCCGCCACCACCGGCGAGATCGTCCACGTCGACGGCGGCTTCCACTCCACCGGGGCCTGACCGCCCCGAACGCACCGGCTCCGGCTCCTCCGGAACCGGTGCCCCGCCGTGGGCGTGCGATAGGTTGACGCGGGCGGGCCACCCCCAGGGGGCGGCCCGCCCGTCTGCCGTCGCGGGGCGGGTGCGGCGAGTGCCCGCCGTGTGCCCGAAGAGGTGCGTGCGACCCCGGCAGGCGGCCGTGCGAGCCGAGAGCGAAGGGGACGGGGCAATGGATCTGGGACTGAAGGGGGCACGGGTCGCCGTGACCGGTGCCAGCAGGGGGATCGGCCGGGCCATCGCCCAGCTGTTCGCCGTCGAGGGCGCCGACCTCGCGATCTGCGCGCGCACCCCCGAACCGCTGTCCGAGGCGGCCCGCGAGCTGGAGGAGACCGGCGCCCGCGTGTTCTCGCGCGCCCTGGACGTCACCGACCACGACGCGCTGCCCTCCTTCGTCGAGGGCGCGGTGGCCGAACTCGGCGGCCTGGACGTGCTGGTGTCCAACGTCTCCGGCGGCAGCGCGCCCACCCCCGACCAGTGGGAGCGCGGCTTCGCGGCCGACCTGATGCCCTTCGTGCGCCTGACCGAAGCGGCCAAACCCCACCTGCTGGCCTCCGAGCGCGGCGGCTCGGTGGTGCTGATCTCCAGCACCTCGGCCCTGCACACCACCGTGCCCGCCGGACCGCGCTCCTACGGCGCGGTCAAGGCCGCGCTCAACCACCACGCGTCCTCGCTGGCCCGCGCCTGGGCGGGGGAGGGGGTGCGGGTCAACACCGTCTCGCCCGGCCCGATCGAGTTCCCGGGCGGGGGCTGGGCGCGCCGCCGCGAAAGCGACCCGGGGTTCTACGAGTCCGTCCGCGAGCGCATCCCCTACGGCCGCCTCGGCCACCCCGACGAGGTCGCCCGCGCGGTGGCCTTCCTGGCCAGCCCGGCCGCGGCCTACGTCACCGGACAGAACCTGATGGTGGACGGCGGTTTCCTCGACCGGATCTGAGCGCGCCCCGCCGCGGCCGGGCCCGCCGGGCGGGCCGCGGCGGGGCCGCCCCGTGCGTTGGGGGCCGGTCCGGGGTCGGGTGTCGCGCCGGTGTGCCAGAGGGTGCGGGGCCACGACAGTGGCGTCGCCCTGTGCGCCGGGGGTCAGTCCCGGGATCGGGCGCCGCGCCGGTGCGCCAGCAGACGCAGGACCACGACGGCCGCGCCGAGCGCACCCGCCGCCAGCGTCGCCGCCGTCACGTCGGGAAGCCACGTCAGGGCCGGGCGCGGGCCGTGGCTCACCGCCACCCCCACCGCGGCGGCCACCGCGACCAGCCCCAGCGCCGACCACAGCGCGGTCGCCCACCCGCGGGGCCGCCGCACCCGCACGGCCGCGACGGCGCCCGCGCCCAGCGCCGCCGCGGCTGCCGTGGGCGTCCACACCGACGCCAGGTACAGCGGGTCGGTGCCGGGGGAGGAGGGGGAGTCCCCGCCCGCGAGCATGTGGGCCAGCCCGAAGGCGACCGCCTGGATTCCGTTGTCGCGCAGCATGTCGTAGGTGTTCTGGAGGACCACCACCGCCCTCCCGCGTTCGGGCAGCACCACCACGATCGCCGCGTACCCCGGGGTCGAACCGCCGTGGAAGACGATCGGCTCACCCAGGTCGGACAGGGCGGTGTCGCGCCATCCCAGGCCGTACTCCTGCGCCGAACCGGGGACCGGGACCAGCCCCGTGCGGGCCTCCTCCAGTGCGGCGGCGTCCAGCACGGGCGGCTCCGCCGCCACCTGCGCCCGCGCGAACGCGGCCAGGTCGGTGACGTCCCCGCCCAGGTAGCCGTAGGCGGCTCCCTCGTCGTCCACACCGTCGGCGTCGGCCACCGGCACGCCCCACAGCGTGCGGTGCCCCGGGCTCAGCCCGGCCTCCCGCGCCTGGGCCGCGCTGGCGAAGACGCCGTCCATCCCCGTCGGTTCCAGGACGCTCTCGCGCAGGTACCCGTGGAAGTCGCCGGTCACCTCCTCCATGACGGCGCCCAGCACGAGGTAGTTCGCGCTGCTGTACTCGTGCGTGCCCGGGGTCCCCGGCTCCGAGGCGGCGACGCGCGCCATCCGCGCGTCCAGGTCCGGGGCCCCCTCGCCGTAGAGGTCGCTGGTGGCTGCGGCGGTGCGCCCGGTGAGCCCCGAGGTCTGGGTGAGCAGGTCGCGCACGGTGGGGTCGGCGCCGAACTCCGCGAAGACCGGCAGGTACTCCTCGACCGGGGCGTCCAGGTCCAGACGCCCCTCCCCGGCAAGGACCAGTGCGGCGGTGGCGGTCACGGGCTTGGCCACCGACCCCCACAGGAACGGGGTGTGCTCGTCCACCGGGGCGCCGTCGCCGTCCACGCCGAAGGTCCCCCGGTGCTCGACGCCCCCGGGGCCGACCACGGCGTAGGCCAGTCCGGGGGTGTTGGTGGCGGCCATGCGTTCCTGGACGTAGGCGTCCATCGCGGCGGGGTCATTGGGAGCCGCGTCGTCCGGTGGGGCTGTGACCACGGGGGACAGGGCGAGCAGCAGGGCGAGGGGGACGTGGGTGAGGGGGAGGGGCATGAGGGGGCCTTTCGATAACCGTATATCCATACGATTATGACCGTACCATGATACGGTTATCCGGTGCCGAGAACCGCAGACCACGCCCAGAGGCGCACGCAGATCACCGGCGCCGTGTGCGAGCTGATCGCCGAACGGGGGCTGGACGCCGTGACCGTGGCCCGCACGGCCGCGCGCGCGGGGATCTCCGTCGGGCTCGTGCAGCACTACTTCCCGTCCAAGGACGACATGCTCCTGCACGCGTTCGAGCGGGTCAGCACGGCCGTCGCCACCCGCGTCGCGGACGTGGTCAGCGAGGGCGCCCGGCACGAGAGGACCATTTCCGGGATCCTGCTGGCCGCGCTGGCCGAGCACTTGCCCCTGGACGAGCCCCGCCGGGCGGAATTCCGGGTGATCCGCGTCTTCGCCGGACGGGCCCTGGAGAACCCGGCCCTGGCCGAGGTGGACGCGCGCACGGCGGACGCGCTGCACGCCGAGATCGCCCGAGCGGTGCGCAACGGCGTGGAGTGCGGTGAGGTGGAGGCGGACGTGGACGCCGCCGCGTCCGCCGCCCGCGTCGCCGCCGTGGCCGAGGGGCTGGCCACCCAGGTCTACCGGGGCGGGCCGGGAGCCGCCGAGCGTGCCCGGGAGGCGTTGCGCGCGGAACTGGGTTCGGTGTTCACGGGAGAGTGCCGCCAGTACGCGCGCTGAACCGCCGACCCCGGCCGCGTTCCCGGCCGCGGTGGCGGTGTTCCCCCTGGAACGGCCGGAGTCTCCGAAGCGCTCCCGGAGGTCGTTGTTCTCCCGGAGGCCGCTGTTCTCCCGGGGCGGGGATCACGGTCCTGCTGCCGGTCACGCCCCTGGTTCGGGCTCGCTGAGCCGCCGGGTCTGCGTGTGCAGGATGTCGATGGTCTTCGTGACGTAGTCGGTGATCACGGCGAGTTCGGCCTCGTCGTACCCGGCCATCAGTTCGCCCATCGCCCGCGACAGCCCCGCGAAGGCGTCGGCGGGGTCGGGCCGCGCCTCGACGTCCGCAGAGACGAGCACGCGCCGCCGGTCGGCGGGGTCGGGGACGCGCTGCACGTAGCCCAGGCGGTGCAGCCGGTCGACGAGTCCGGTGACGGCTCCGGGGGTCAGGCCGGTCAGCTCGGCCAGCGCGCCCGCCGTGAGCGGGCCCTGTCGTTCGATCAGGCCCAGCGCGCGGTGGTCGAGCGCGCGCAGTCCCAGGCGTTGGCCGACGGCCTCGTGGAAGAGCACGACGGCGGTGCTGAGCTGCCGTCCGAGGTCGCTGCCGTCCCCTGCCGTGTCGCTGTCCCCGCTGTCCATGCCCCGTCGCCCCCTTCTCCGCTGCACCGCCTTCCTCCTGCCTGCGGTGAACTTCTTTCAGGCTACCGAATATTTTAGTTTAGTGAACTAAAGTAAATATCCGACAGGCACCGCCACCGCGAACCGGGAGAGCGACGATGACGGAGAGAGCCACCATCCCCGAGCTGACCTGGCGCGCACACCTGCGGCTGGCCCTGGAGCCTCCGCGCTGGGCACTGGCCTTCTACGTCCGCCACCTCCCCCTGGTGGTGGGCCTCTCCCTGGTCCCGGCGGTCGAACGCTTCGGGGTGGCGCTGTGGGGCGACGCGCTGGCGACGCCCTCGCGCGTGGCTCTGGAGGTGCTCGCCCAAGGGGCGAGGGTGGTGCTGATCGTCCTCGTCATCCGCATCGCGATCCTCAAGGACGAGCGGGTCCGGGCCGGGAGGCGTCTGGGCGACGGCCGCCGCGTCCAGGCGTTCCTCGACCACCGGTGGCCCGGTCTGCTGTGGCAGGGGGTGCTGCTGCTCGCGCTGTTCGCCGTCTTCTCCGTCGTCCCCGAACAGGTCGTGCCCCTGTGGATTCCCGCCTCGGGGCAGGACCTCTACTGGGCGCTGCTGCTCGCGGTCAAGAACGTCACGGTCATCGCCGTCACCCTCGTCTGGATGGTCGGCGCGGTCCGTCAGATGCTCATCGAGGGCGGGTGTCTGCTGGAGGGGGCGCCCGGGTCCGGGGCCGAGCCCGGCCCCGGACCCGGCCCCGATGAGGCGTGAGAGAGCGGAAGGCGGAGGGTGGGCTTCGCGCGGGTTCAGGGGGAGGTCGGGGGGTCTGGCTGGTTGAGGAGGGCGGCGATGTGTTCTTTGGGGTAGCGGCGTGCTCCGCCGGGGGTGCGGAAGGGTTTGAGGACGTTGTCCCATTCGCCTCGGTGGAGGCTGCGGGGGCGGATGTTGAACAGGGCGGCGACTTCGCTGGGTGTGAGGACGTCGGGGCGGCCGTCGAGGAGGTAGCTGTAGTCGGGCATGAGGGGCTTTCCGTGTCCGGTGTTGGGTGTTCTGCGCTGGGTGTTGTGCGGGTGGCTGGTGGGGTGGCCCCGCCTCCCCGGGGAAGGAGGAGGCGGGGCTTCGGGCTGGTGCTCTTCGCACCGGCCCGTCCGCACCGGCCCGGGGGACAGGCCGGGTGGCGCGGAGCACGGAGCGCTGAGCGCTCACAGGGATGCGTGGGTTACCAGGGGAAGACGGCGCGGACGGTGATCGCGCCGCAGGAGTGCTGTTTCCAGTCCCAGTAGGAGCACAGGGCTTCGGTCAGGCGCAGTCCGTTGCCGCTGGGGCGCAGGGGTTCGGAGCTGGGCACACTCGGGAACGTGGGTTGCGCGCCGGGGCGGGGGCCGTTGTCGGTGACCCGGAGTTCGAGGTGGCGTGAGGTGCGTTCGATCTCCACGCGGATGCTGCCGCCGGGGAGCCCGGACGCCGAGTGGCGCAGCGCGTTCGTGACGAGCTCCGACACAGTGATGCCGACGGGTTCGGCCAGACTGGGTCGGGAGCGGGTGGCCTGGACGGCCCAGCGGCGGGAGATCCTGACGTGGCCGAGTTCGGGGCCGAGCAGAATGCCTGATTTGGTGCTGGTTCCGCACAGTCGGCGTGGAAGCGGGATGGGCGGAACGGTAGACTTTTGCATGTTTCACCTCGGGGCTTTCGGGGTGGAGCGCCTTGCCTCGGCGGTCGCTCTCTACTTCGACCGTCGGGGCTTCTTTTTGTCCGGTGTGTCATATTTCAAGGCTTTCGCCACACCACAAGGCTTCCGCGATGCAGTGTGAAGAATTCTCCCAATTCCACAACCGGTTCTCTGTGATCACACGATCTCTCAGTGAAGTGGCCAGTTCAAGAGACTTCACACAACCGTCGTGCGATTGGAGATTCCACAGAAGACTCCTCCCGTGGGGAGAAAGTCCTGTGTAATATGTTTCTCCCAGTGAAGTCATGGAGGAACTCGTGACGAAGCGACCCACTGACCCCGCGTGGAAGCACTTCGGGAAGCAGATGCGGAAACACCGCGATGCCCTTGGTCTGCTGCAAGTCGACATCGCCAAGGTGCTCGGCGTCGTCGGAAGCTGTTACTCCTCATGGGAGACCGGCGCCCGGAAGGTCGATGAGAAGTACGTCAACAAGCTGGACGAAGCTCTGAAAGCCGGAGGGAGCATCGCTGAGGAGTGGGAGAAAGCCAGCCGTCAGGTGCGTACTGCGTTCAGGTTCGCGGAACTTCCGGAGCTGGAAGGCGCGGCCACGCAGATCCGCGACTTCCAAACGTTAGTGTTCCCGGGCCTGGTTCAGACACCGGAGTACGCTCGCGCGATCTTCGAGGATGGTTACCCCGGGATGCCATCGGCCTCCATCGAAGAACTCGTTCAGGCTCGAATCTCTCGGCAGCGCATCCTGGAGGAGGAAACCCGGCCGCTGGTGCTTTTCCTCATCGCTGAGTCGGTGTTCTATCAGCAAGTCGGGAACCGTGGTCCTGACCTGCTGCATGAGCAGGTGCAGCGTGTCCTCCGTGAGGTGGAGGGCGGTAGGGTGCGTGTGCAGATCGTCCCCCGGGACACCAAGAGGCACTACGGAAGCGGGGGGCCTTTCCGGCTGTACACCTTCGCAGACGAACCCTCTGTGGCTTCTGCTGAGTACATGACTGGGGAGACTGTGATCAGCGATAAGAACCTGTATCAGGAGTGCGTGACAACTTTCGGGCTTCTCCAGGGTGAGGCACACTCGGAGTCGACGTCACTTCAGATGGTGCGAGAGATGGTTGAGCGATGACGGAACGTGTGTGGCATAAGGCCAGCTACAGCGCAGCTAGCGGCAACTGTGTTGAGGTTTCTGAAGGTTCCGAGACCCTGGTTAGGGACACCCAGAACCGGGAGCTGGGCTACCTGTCGGCCCAGGCTTCCGAGTGGACGGCCTTGCTCGCGGCCGTGCGCGGCTAGTAGCCAGAGCCCTGTCTCCTCGGCGGTTCCTCGAAATCCTTCATGTGAGCATGAAAGGTCTGTGATGAGCAGCGAGAACAGTCCATGGCACAAGTCCTCCTTCAGTGACGGCGGTGGCGGTCACTGCGTAGAGGTCGCGGAGGGTCCGGTCACCGGTATCCGTGACACCCAGAACCGGGAGCTGGGCCATCTGTCGGCCGAGGCCTCGGAGTGGACAGCACTACTGGCTGCGGTGCGCGTCCGGTAGCGAACTACCTCGATTCGGCCCTGCCCGCGCCTGGGCAGGGCCGGTTTCCTTTCCCATTCGTCACCCGCTCCGCGCCAGCCACACATCCACCACGAAACCGGGCCCGCAACCGGCCACACCTGGCTACGGTGTCCACCATGGCTACTCACGAGGAGCTGTCCGCCCGCTATCCCGACGTCCTCTTCACCAATCTGCCACCCGGCACCCACGGCACGGGGGCGGTCTGGGAGGTCCGGTCCCGCGGTTCCGACACGATCATCATGTACGCGCACACCGACGAGCAGGCCGACAGGTACGCGAAGGTCGTCGCCCGAGCGGTCAAGTACCCCGGCCAGATGGGGTGACGACGCCCCGCGCCGACGGACTGGGCTTGATCGGGTCCACTCCTGCATGCGCGGGACCGCAGGTTGTCCACAGGGCGAAGAGCGGTCTGGTGCGGTGCCGGACGGGCGGGCTACGCTCGATTCGGGGAAGTTCTCGCTCCGCGCAGGTGCGTCACGCGCCCCCAAATCCAGTCTGACCGGTCTTCCCACCCGCCGCCAACCCCCGGCTTCCGCCTGTGGACGACCACCTCCGCGTGCCCAGGGAGCGTTGGGAAACCGCCGCGCTCCGACCCGGCTCGATCGGAACCATCCCCGCGTGCGCGGGGCGCGTTCCTGCGAACCCGGGAGGGCGGGGGTAGCGGCGGGGCCGTCCCCGCGTGCGCGAGACGCGTTCCCTAGGACGGCAAGGTAGAGGGCACCATCACGGACCACCCCCGCGTGCGCGGGGCGCGTGCTTCCCGAACCGCGGGCCTACCCCTCGCGCAGGATCCTCACCAGGCGGGTCGTCCGCTCCTTCGCCGCGTTCTCCCGCACACCGGTCTCCAGCCCGCCGCCGGTCGCGTCCACCAGCGACACGTGCCGCGTCGCCCGGGTCAGCGCCGTGTACACCTGTGGCCGCGACACCGGCACCTCCGGCGGGAACACCGCCACCACGGCGGGCCACCGGCCCCCGTGCGCGGCGGCCACCGTCACCGCCCAGCCCGGGCGCAGCGCCGCCGGGTCGGTCACCTTCACCCGACCGCCGCCGACCAGCTCCACCACGGCACCGCCGCCCACCTCGCGCAGATGACCGGTGTCACCGGGCCCGTAGCCGGGGCCCTCCGCCGTGAACAGCACCCGGTCGCCCACGTCGAACCCGCCGTGCGCACCCGGCCCCGGGTTCAGCCTCTCCTTGCACGCGGCGTTGACCGCCCGTGCACCGGCCGGGCCGTCCTCCCGCGCGGTCACCACCTGCACGTGCTCGGCCCCGATCCCCAACGCGCGCGGAATCGAGTCCGTCACCAGCTGCACCACCCGGTGCACCGCCTCCTCTGCCGACGCCGCCGGAACCCGCACCACCTCGCGTCCGGGCGCCTCCACCTCGGGAACCCCGCCCGAGGCCACGCCCGCCGCCAGCTCCGCGATCGGCCCCGGCGCGTCGTCGTCGGCCACCTCGGCCACGTGCGCGGTCCGCGACGCGGCGATGTCCACCACCACCTGGCCCGGCGTGGCCGAGGGCGCCTGGTTCGGGTCGGCCAGCAGCACCAGGTGGGCGTCGTCCGCGCACACCGAAGCCAGTTCGGCGGCACGGGCCGCGCCCACCGACATCGCCTCGCACAGCACCACCAGACCGGCCTTCAGCGGCGCCTGCGCCAGGAGCGCGGGCAGCGACACCGCCCGCACGGGGGACCGAACGTCCTCGCCGGGCCCCTGCTGGTCCTGCTGTCCCTCGTGGCTCTGCTGCGTCTGCTGTTCCGGCTGTTCCGGCTGCTCTCGGTCCTCCCGCACTTCGTCAGCCTCTTCGGACCCCTGCTCGCCCGAAGCCCCCTGTGTCACCGGGGTTTCCTGCGAGTCCGGAGTGTCTTGTGTCTCCGAAGCCACCTGTGTGTGCGAAGCCCCCTGCGCATCCGAGGCCGCCTCAGCGCTCTCGTCCCCCCGCGCCGCTTCGTCCTCCCCGGCACCCCAGGTCTCCTCGGCGGCCCCGGCCTCCGGTGCCCCTCCGGCACCCCCGGAAACCCGCGCTCCCTCGGAACCCCCGCCCGTGGCCCGCTCCCCGCGGATCCGCGCCAGGTCGGCGTTGACGGCCGCCGCGGCCTGCGCGGTCGGCGCAGCCACCGCGATCCCCACCTGGCTGTCGGTGGCGATCGCGTCCAGGCACACCAGCGCCCGCGCGATCTCCGCGGCGTCGCCAGGGCCGTGCCGCAGCACCGTCACCGGGCGCAGGGTCGCCGTCACCAGGGCCTCGCGCGTGCGGTCCGAAACGGTGAACCCGCCCCGCTCCACGGCCGCGTCCACCGTCTCACCCGCGGTCATCGAGTCCATGATCGGCTCGTTGCCGCCGATCAGCCGCAGCAGCTGTTCGCCCAGCCGCTGTTCGGCGTGCCCCACCTCGGGCAGCGCGTAGAACAGTTCGGTGTCGGGCAGGTCCGGGACTCCGCCCTCGCTGAAGTCGAAGTCCTCGTCGTCGTCCTCGTCGGTGCTCTCCAGCATCACCGCGCTCCCGTCGGCCACGGCCGCCTCCAGCGCGGCGGCCGGATCGGCCACCCCGAACCCGCCCACGACCGAGGCCAGCTTCTTCTCCTCGACCACGGTGTGCCCGCGCGCGGCGGACATGCGCAGTACGTGCCCGGTGAGCGCCGCCAGCCGCCGGGGGTCGCCGGGCCGCGCGCCCTCGCCCAGGTGCCTGCGGGCGCAGAAGTCGGCCTGCTCCGGGGTCACCTGCGGCAGGCGCAGCAGCAGCCACGGGTTCGCGTCCAGCGCGGCGGCGGCCCCTGGCCCCAGCACGCCCAGCAGCCGGGGCGCCAGGGCGCCCGGCGCGCCCATCCGGTCAAGGACGGCACTGACCTGTTCTGCCTCGGACACCTCGGGCGGTTCCCCTCGTCATACGGTTCACGGACTCTGGGGGAGCCTATCGACTGGCGACGACGCTCGGTTCCCGCTTCGGGGGTGCGCCCGCCGATGCCCGCCACCATGCACCCCGGTCGCCTGCCGTCGCCCGCCCCGGTCGCCCGTTGCCACGCTCCCCGTCCGCCCGCCGTCGCTCGAACTCGGCACGCCTTCCTGACGCGTCCCGGAACCGCCCTGGCATCGGAAACCTCCCCGAGTCCAGGAGCGCCCCCGGCCCGCCCGCTACTCCCGCTTGGCCCGGTTCCCGCGCCCGCGCCGCCCCTCCCGCTTCTCCGGCTTCCCAGCCGGGTCGTCCGGACCGACGACCTGGCGCACGGCCGCGCACGGGTCGGTCGTGGGGGAGGACTCCTGGACGGCGACGGCCGCGTGCTGGGCGATCTGGCGGAACAGCTCGCGCGCGGGCGCGTCGAGTCCCGCCAGGATGTGCTCCTCCGCCTCACGCACGCGTGCGCTGAGCGAGGCCAGCACCTCGCGGCCGTGCGCGGTGGCGCACACCCGCCGCACCCGCCGGTCGCCGGGGTCCACCCGGCGCCGCACGAGGTCGGCCTCCTCCAGGTCGTCGAGGAGGTAGGTCATCACGCTGCGGTCGATGAGCAGCCGCTCGGCCAGGGCCGCCTGGGTGGGGGGCTCGTCGAGTGAGACCGCGGTGAGCACGTGGTAGCCGCGGCTGCCGTGCGGGACGCCGTCCAGGACCGCCTCCACCCGCTCGTGCCACCGGCGCAGGAGCACGGCCAGCGACCACCCCAGGTCGGTGTCCTGTCCCGGAGTCGGGTCCGCGTTCCCGGCCGGGGTCCGGCCGGGCTTCGGAGTGGGGAGTGCCATGCTCCGAGGCTACCAGGAATAGGTGGCACACAAGATAAGTTGTTGCCAACATCGTTGGTTCGACAAACTAGTTCCGGCTTCCTCCCGAGGAGAGAACCCATGCCCGACTACGGACACCCCCTGAGGTTCGGCACCTTCATCACACCCGCGGCGCAGGACCCCGACCGCACCGTCGCGCTCGCCGAACTCACCGAGGCGGCCGGACTGGACCTGGCCACCTTCCAGGACCACCCCTACAACCCCGGCTTCCTCGACACCTGGACCCTGCTGAGCTGGGTGGCCGCGCGCACCACGCGCCTGAGCGTGTCGGCCAACGTCCTCAACCTGCCCCTGCGCCCGCCCGCGATGCTCGCCCGTTCCGCCGCCAGCCTCGACCTGCTCTCCCACGGCCGCTTCGAACTCGCCCTGGGCGCCGGAGCGTTCTGGGACGGCATCGAGGGCATGGGCGGCAAGCGCCTCACCCCGCGCCAGGCCGTGGACGCGCTCAGCGAGGGCATCGACGTCATCCGCGCCGCCTGGGACACCGACGCCCGCGGCGGCGTCCGCGTCAACGGAGAGCACCACCGCGTGCGCGGCATGAAGCGCGGCCCCGCCCCCGCCCACGAGATCGGCATCAGCCTGGGCGCCTACAAGCCCCGCATGCTGCGCCTGGTCGGCGCCAAGGCGGACGGCTGGCTGCCCAGCCTCGGCTACCTCAAGCTGGAGGACATGGCCGAGGCCCACCGGACCATCGACGAGGCCGCGCAGGCCGCCGGGCGCGACCCCCGTCAGGTCCGCCGCATGCTCAACCTCGCCCAGATCGCCTTCCTGCCCACCGGGAAGGACTTCCTCCAGGGCCCGCCCGAGCAGTGGGTGGACGACCTGCTGCCCCTGGTCCTCGAACACGGCTACTCCACGTTCATCGTGGGCACCGACGACCCGCGCACCATCCAGACCTTCGGCGCCGAGGTCGCCCCCGCCCTGCGCGAGGCCGTGGACCGCGAACGCGCCGACGCGGGCACCGACACCGGCCCGGCCCGCGCCGCCGCCTCCCTGGCCGCGCGCCGCTCCGGCATCGACTACGACGGCGTCCCCGAGAGCCTGCGCGAGCACGCCGTCGAACCCGGCGACCGCGCCTACGCCCGCGTCCGCCACGGCTACATGCAGAAGGGCTCGCCGGGGCTGGTCCTGCGCCCCGGCAGCGCCGAGGAGGTCGCCGAGGCCCTCGCCCACGCCCGCGCCCAGGACGCCGACCTGCACGTGCGCAGCGGCGGCCACGGCATCAGCGGGCGCTCCACCGGCGACGGCGGCGTCGTCGTGGACCTGTCGCGGATGAACGGCGTCGAGGTCCTGGACGCGGACTCCGGCCTGGTCCGGCTCGGCGCCGGCGCCCGCTGGGGCGAGGTCGCCGACACCCTCGCCTTCCACGGCCTGGCCCTCAGCTCGGGCGACCACGGGGGAGTGGGCGTCGGGGGCCTGGCCACCACCGGCGGCGTGGGCTACATGTCCCGCGCCCACGGCCTGACCATCGACAACGTCACCGCCGTCGAGGTCGTCACCGCGGACGGAACCCCCGTGCGCGCCGACGCCGACCACCACCCCGACCTGTTCTGGGCCATGCGCGGCGCGGGCGCCAACTTCGGCGTGCTCACAGCCGTCGAGGCCACGGCCGCCCCGGTGCGCGACGTGGTCCTCGGCCAGTTCGTCTACGACGCGACCGACACCGCCGCCTTCCTCCGGGCCTGGGGCGAGGTCGCCGAGGCCGCGCCGCGCGAGGTCACCGCCTTCCTCACCACCGGCCCCGCGCGCGGCGGACGCGGCCCCGCGGCCCAGGCCATGGTGGTCTACGCCGGGGACGACACCGACCTGGCCGTGCGGGCGCTGGAGCCCTTCCTGTCCGTGGGCCCCGTCCTGGACCAGCGCGCCCAGCTCGCGCCCTACCCCGCGATCCTCGTCCGCCCCGACGGGCCCCACCAGGGCCACGGGCTGCCCGAGGCGCGCTCGGGCCTGCTGCACCACGTCACCCCGGACGCGGCCGAGGGCCTGGCCGGGCTGCTCGCCTCGGGCGACGTCATGTTCATGCAGCTCAGACAGGTCGGCGGCGCGGTCAACGACCTGGCGGCCGACGCCACCGCCTACGCCCACCGGTCGCAGAACTTCGTGCTGGCGGCCATGACGGCGACCCGGAGCGCCGTGCGCATGGACCAGCGGTGGGCGGACCTGGACAAGCACCTGGAGGGCATGTACCTGAGCTTCGACACCCGTACCGGGCCCGAGGTGCTCGCGCAGGCCTTCCCCGAGCCCACCCTGGACAGGCTGCGGGCCCTCAAGGCCGTGTACGACCCGCACAACGTGTTCGACAAGAACTTCCCGATCCCGCCCGCGATTCGGGGCTGAGCGGGCCCGGCCGGAACCGGGCGGGCGGTGGTGCGTCCCCCGCGTGTGCGCGTGCGCCGGGGGCGTCGCCGCCGGTCGGCGCCGCTCCGCGCGTTCCCCGCGCGTGGGCCCAAGGGGGGAGAGCCCGCCTGTGGGCTTGCCCGCCGTGAAACCGTTCGCGGGCGCACCGCACGGGTGGGGCGGGCGCGGTCACCGCACGGGCGTCGCCGGTTCGCGCGACCCGGGGGAGAAGGCGCCCCGAAGCCGCCGAGGACGGTCGCGCCCCCGTTTCCGTGGACCCCGAGGGAGCACCGGCGAGGGAGGGGTGTCAGCGCTCGGGGCGCGCCGTGGCGTCGTCGAGCGCGTCGCGGATCTTGGGCGGCAGCTCCACGCCCTCCACACCCAGGATCTCCTCCAGCTGCGCGAGGGTGCGCGGACCGACCACCGCCGCGGCCACGCCCTCCTGGTCGCGCGCCCAGCTCAGCGCCACCGCCAGCGGCGACACGCCCAGGCCCTCGGCCGCCGTGCACACCGACTCCACCACCCGGCGGCTGCGGTCGTCCAGGTAGGGCTCCACGTACGGCGCCATGTGGGAGAAGGCCGCCCGCGAGTCCGGCGGCGTCCCGTTGCGGTACTTGGCGGTGAGCACGCCGCGTCCCAGCGGCGACCACGCGATCAGGTGGGCCCCGGCCACCGCCGCGGCGGGCCGCAGACCGTGGTCGGCGCCCCGGTTGAGCAGCGAGTACTCGCTCCCCACGCTCACCAGGGGCACGCGCCCGGGGCGCGCGCGCTGCCAGGTGGCCAGGGTCGCGAACTGCCACGACTCCAGGTTCCCCGTGCCCACGTAGCGCGCCTTGCCCGCCGCCACGGCCGCCTCCATCGCGGCCAGCGACTCCTCGGGCGGCGTGGAGGGGTCGAACACGTGCAGCTGCCACAGGTCCACGTAGTCGGTCTGAAGGCGTCGCAGCGAGGCGTCCAGGGAGGCCAGCAGGTGCCGCCGGGAGGCGTCCACCGGCCGGTAGCCGTCGGGCGTGTGGCCGGTCTTGGTGGCCACCACCACGTCCTCGCGGCGCACCGAGGCGCGCAGCAGGCGCCCCAGGATCCGCTCGCTCTGGCCGCCGGTGTAGATGTCCGCGGTGTCCACGAGCGTGCCGCCCGCGTCCACGAACGCGGTGAGCTGCTGCCCGGCCTCCTCCTCGGAGGTGTCCTTGCCCCAGGTCATCGTGCCGAGAGCGGTACGAGAGACCCAGAGCCCTGATCTGCCCACCTGTCGCTGTTCCATGCGGCGGAGAGTACCGCGTCCGTCCGACGCCGTCCCTGGGCACACCCCCGCCGTTCCCCTCCGGCGCGGCCGTGACCGGGGCGTTCGCGGTGCCCGCGCCCGTGTTCCGGTTCCGGGAACGGGCTCCTCGAACCTGGTGGCCCGGATCCGCCGATCCCGCGGCGGCAGACCGTTCCCGCGACCGCGGCCGGGGTCCTGCCCTCCCGTCCGCCACGGGCCTACCCTGTGACCATGGCGACACCCGCAGCACCCCAGGACACTCCGCCCCCACCGCCCGCACCCGAGGCGGTCACCCTCCTCCTCATCCGGCACGGGATGACCGACGCCACCGGCCCCCGCCTGGCGGGGCGCGCCGAGGGCGTCCACCTCAACGACACCGGCCGCGTCCAGGCCGCGCACCTGGCCGGTCGGCTCACCGGGCTGCGACCGGCGGCCCTGGTCTCCAGCCCGCTCGAACGCTGCCAGGAGACCGCCGAGGCCGTCGCCGCGCAGCTCGGCGTCCCCGTCACCACCGACGAGCGCTTCGTGGAGTGCGACTACGGCTCCTGGACCGGCCGCGGGCTCGGTGAACTGTCCGACGAACCCCTCTGGCGCGTGGTGCAGGACCACCCCAGCGCCGCGCGCTTCCCCGGCGGGGAGGCCCTGGCCGAGTCCTCGGCCCGCGCGGTCGCGGCCGTGCGCGACTGGAACGCCCGCCTGCTCTCGGCGCCGCCCGAGGCCCCGGTCCCGGGTTCCCCGTCCGAGGCATCGGCCCCGGGCGTCCCGTCCGCGCCCCAGGACCCGCCCGTGTACGTGGTGTGCAGTCACGGCGACATCATCAAGGCCATCGTCGCCGACGCCCTCGGCATGCACCTGGACCTGTTCCAGCGCCTGCGGGTGGACCCCTGTTCGGTCACCTCCATCACCTACACGCGCACCCGCCCCTTCCTCAACAAGCTCAACGACACGGGGGAGAGCCTGACCGCGAGCCTGCCGACCCCCGCCGAGGCCAGCGGCGACGCGGCCGTGGGCGGCGGCGCGGGCTCCCAGGAGACCCCCGCCGACGCCCCCTGACGGACCCCCTCCGCCCCGGCGGGCCTCGGGGAGGCCTCGGGCCCTGGATCCCCGGACGCATGCCCGGCTTGCGAGTTCGGCCACGACGGCCTCGTGCCCGTTGCCTGAACCCGTGTGCCCCACCGGGGCCGCGGCCCGACCGTCAGACGCGCCGGAGGCCCCGGTCGGCGCCCTGCCTTCCCGGGACACGTCCTGCCCCACGGGTCAACGGGTCACTGGGCCACGATCATGTTCTGGCCCGCGCTGATGCGCCAGCCGTCCTCTCCCCGGGCGTAGACGTACAGCGCGCTGCCCGCGGGAGCGCCGGTCGGCTCCCCGTCCGCGTCCACCGCCGTCTGGGCCACCTGCACGGCGATCACGTCCGGGCGGATCTCCAGCAGGTTGGCCACCTCGTACCGGGCGTAGGAGTCCGCCAGCCTCGGCGCCACCTCCCTGGCGAACGCGGCGATCTGCGCGGAACCGACCATCCGCCTGCCCGCGGCCGAGGCCCACAGCGCGTCCCCGGCGTAGTGGTCGGCCAGCGCCACCGGGTCGTGGGCGTTGAAGGCGTCCTGCAGGCTGCGCACGAGAGCGTGGATCTCGGCGTGGGACCCCGCGCGGTCCCCGGGGCTCCGGTGGGTACGGGTCTCGGTCTTCTCGGCGTCGCTCATGCCGTGTCCGTTCCTGTCGGGGGCGGTGGTCCGTCCCGCTGGAACAAACCAACAACCTCAACATTTGTTGAAGTCAAGGAGGTGTGACGTGGTGCGCACCCTCCCGGCGCCCGGCCCCTCGGCCCTACCCGGGCCCACCAGCGCGTCCAGCGGGTTTGGCACCGGTAGGCCCGCATCCCGTAAGGTTCTTGGCATGCCCGTCTTTCAGTTCAATCCGCCGGAGCGGTTCGTCGCGGGGACCGTGGGCCAGCCGGGAGACCGCACCTTCTTCCTCCAAGCCGTGGGAGAGGGGCGCATCACCAGCGTGGTCCTGGAGAAGGCGCAGGTCGAGGCGCTCGCCACCCGTATCGAGGAACTACTGGAAGAGGTGCACCGGCGCTTCGGCTCCCCGCCGGAGGACACCGCTCCGCCCGAGGACGACGCTCCCCTGGAGCAGCCCATCGAGCAGGACTTCCGGGTCGGCACCCTGGCCCTGGCCTGGGACGCCGAGGCCGCCCGCGTCATCATCGAGGCCCAGGAGATCGACGAGACCGCCGGTGAGGACCTGCTGGAGGACGACGAGGAGGAGCTGGAGGTCTTCGCCGAGGAGGCCCCCGCCCACCGCGACGTCCTGCGCGTCTACCTCACCCCCGGCGCCGCGCGCTCCTTCGCCGGGCGCGCGCTGAAGGTGGTCGCCGCCGGACGCCCGGACTGCCCGCTGTGCGGACGTCCGCTCGACCCCGCCGGCCACATCTGCGTACGCCAGAACGGCTACCGACCGGACAGCCTCGTCTGAGCACGCCGATGAGCACACCAGCGGCGGGCCGCCGGGCGCGCAGACCCGGGGGCCCGCGATGAGGGACACCGCCGACGCCTTCGACGGCCTCAGCCCGGCCGTCGGGCTCGACCTGCTCCGCACCGGCGAGATCACCGTGGAGGGACGGCTGACCGCCGCCTCCAACGCCACCCTGTACTGCACCGTCTCCGACGGCGTGCGCTCGGCCGCCTGCGTGTACAAGCCGGTGGCGGGGGAGCGGCCGCTGTGGGACTTCCCCGACGGAACCCTGGCCGGGCGCGAGGTCAGCGCCCACGCCGTCTCCGAGGCGCTGGGCTGGGGGATCGTCCCGCCCACGGTGCACCGCGACGGCCCGTTCGGCGAGGGCATGGTGCAGCTGTGGGTGCACGGCGACGCCACCGTGGACCTGGTCGCCCTGGCGCGGGAGACCGACAACGCCGACCTGCGCCGCATGGCGGTGTTCGACGCGGTCATCAACAACTCCGACCGCAAGATCGGCCACCTGCTGCCCACCCCCGGCGGGCACCTGTACGGCTGCGACCACGGGGTCTCCCTCGCCGAGGACTACAAGCTGCGCACCGTGCTGTGGCAGTGGCAGGGCCAGCCGCTGCCCCAGGACGCCCTGGAGGCCCTGGGGTCGGTGCGCGACCAGCTCGCCGACGCGGACAGCGCCCTGTCCCGGGAGCTGGCGCGGCACCTGACCGGACCGGAGGCCTACGCGGTGCGCAGCCGGGTGGACCTGCTCATCCAGCACGGCGTCCACCCCTACCCGGCGCCGGACTGGCCCGCGGTGCCCTGGCCGCCGATCTGAGTCCGGGCCCGGCTTCCGTCCGTTCTGCACGAGGCGGGGCCTCCGGCCGCCCCGGCGCTCCGGTGAGCGGTGCGATGCGCACGGGACGGGTGTCCCCGGCTCCCACCGCACCGCCCGCGGCGGCTCCTTCGTCCGCGGCCACGCCCCCGCCGGGTCGCGAACCCGTGCGCCTGTCCCAGGTCTCCTCCGCCCGCCTCACCCAGCGGGGCGGACGGGTGACCGTGACCCTCCCGACGGCGGCGCGGTCGGCTACTCCGCCCGCGGCCGCGACGGGGAGTACCTGCGGGCGGTCTTCCGCGAGCACCCGGACGGGCGCTTCCCCGAGGAGGAGTCCGCCGCCGGGACCGGGCCGGTGTGAGGGTGCTCGCCTACCGGGGGGTGGGAATGGCGTGCTCCTTGCCCCGGACGGCACAATGGGGCACGTGAGCAACGAGTGGAACTACCTATTCGACATGGACGGCGTGCTCGTACGCGAGCAGCACCCCATCCCGGGCGCGGACGAACTCATCGCGGAGCTGCGCGAGAACGGGATCCCGTTCATGGTGTTGACCAACAACTCCATCTACACCCCCCGCGACCTGCGGGCGCGTCTGCTCAGCTCGGGCCTGGACATCCCCGAGGAGTCGATCTGGACGTCGGCCCTGGCCACCGCCCAGTTCCTCCAGACCCAGCGCCCCAACGGGTCGGCCTACGTCGTCGGCGAGTCCGGCCTGACCACCGCCCTGCACAACGTCGGCTACGTGATGACCGAGCGCGACCCCGACTACGTGGTGCTCGGTGAGACCCGCACCTACAGCTTCGAGGCCATAACCCGCGCGATCCGGCTGGTCCGCGGCGGCGCGCGGTTCATCGCCACCAACCCCGACGAGACCGGCCCCAGCGCCGAGGGGCCGCTGCCCGCCACGGGCGCGGTCGCCGCGCTGATCGAGAAGGCCACCGGCCGCCGCCCCTACTTCGTGGGCAAGCCCAACCCGCTGATGATGCGGTCGGCGCTGCGCCGGATCGGCGCGCACTCGGAGAACACCCTGATGGTGGGCGACCGGATGGACACCGACGTGCTCAGCGGGTTGGAGGCGGGCCTGCAGACCGTGCTGGTGCTCTCGGGCATCTCCGAGCGCGAGACCGCCGAGCAGTTCCCCTACCGCCCCACCCGTGTGATCGGGTCGGTCAAAGAGCTGGTGGGCATCACCCGCGACCCCTTCCAGCGGGACTAGCGCTTCCGGCGGGACCGGCGTCCGCGCCGGGGACGCCGCGGAGGGGCGCACGCCGCCCTCCCGCGGCCTTCCCCCGGTGATCCTGCTCCCCATGCCCTTGTGGGGCGCCCACAACGGCATGGGGAGCAGGATCACCCCTGCGGCCCCGGTGTTCCCGGGGCCCGACACGACGACGGGGGCGGCGGACCGTGTCCGCCGCCCCCGTGTGTCGCGGGATGCCTCAGGCGCTCTGCCGCTGCCTGGCGATCTCCTCCACCTTGGCCGCCTCCTCGCGGCGGCGGGCGCGGAGCAGGGCCAGGCGCTCGGCGAGGACCTCTTCCAGGTCCTCCATGCTCCGGCGCTCCAGCAGCATGTCCCAGTGGGTGCGCGTGGGCTTGGCGTTCTTGGGCTCCTCGCCGGAGCCGTCCCGCCGCAGGGCGCGGTCGCCGCAGAAACGGCACTCCCACTCGGCGGGAATCTCTGCCTCGGTCGCGAAGGTGACCGAGAAGCGGTGGCCCCGGGTGCAGTCGTAGGTGACTTCCTGCCGCGGAGCCAGGTCGGTGTTGCGGTCGTTCTCGTAGCTCGTCGCCCCGAGCCGGGTGCCGCGAAGTGCTCGCTCGGCCATCGTGTGGGTGCCTCCAGGCGCTTGTGCGGTCTCGCGGGGTGTAACGCGTCGGTCCACGTCAAGATTCCCCGCTGACCTGAGGTCGAACCACCTCCGGCGTCCAGGGGCCACCCCGATCCCAAAACATCGTCCGGTGCGCCGAGTGTGGCACATGTGACCTGGGACACTCCAGGCTGGCTGTTTCGGGTGTGTCTCTATATACGCCCGCCGGGGGCGAAAAACATCCGCTAAGCCCCGTTTTCGCCTTCCCGGCGCACCCTCCTGCCTGGTGGGGGAGGCGCCGCGCCTCCGGGGCCGAATCAACAGCGGCGGGGTCCCGTCGTCGGCCGCGCTCGCCGCGTCCCGGAGGGTCGGCGTCCGCCCCCGGTGGAACCCGTGGCCGACTCAGGCCAGTTCCGCGCCGCCGCCCGCGGCCGTTCCCGGCCACCCGCGACCGCGGACGGCCTCGCGCCAGCCCCGCCCGTCACACTGTGTCCACCCTTACCGCGCTTCCCCCCGAACCCGCCGCCGCACGGTTCCCGCAGTTCACGACTGGAAAAGCCGGGCGCTCGACAATGGCTTCCGGAAAAGGTCGGACCTTCTCGGTCCGCCGATTATCACTCTCCGGAATCCGCGCTCTGGTAGGGAATCCGGTTACCCGTCCCCCGTGTGCGATAAAGATTCCATTATGCCGACATGGCCGCCCGAGGTGTCTGGTGGTATGTTGACTCGCCGTACACCGAAAAGCGTAGGTCGGGGAAATTAATCCCCTTCCTTTAGGTGTGCACATCGTGCCGGAAACGTCCCCTTCGGTGCGTCCTCACGTGCCGGAACCAGGAGCGACGGCGCGGCCGGACGTGGAGCCCCATGACTGCTGAGACCCCCCTCCCCCGAGGAGCCGTGCCCGCGCGGCCGTCCGCGCCGCGCTGGCTCCTCCTCCCCCTCGCGGCGCTGCCCTTCTGGGCCGTGCTCCCGTGGGCCGCGCCCGAGGCCCGGACCCTGCCCGTCCTGGCCGCCTCCGCGGTTCCCCTCGTGCTCCTGCTGGCCCTCGCGGTGCTGCTCGACCGGCGCGACCGGCGGATCCACGACCTGGGCGCCCGGCTCGACGCGCTGCGCGCCGACACCGCCTCCCTGGCCGACGAGCACCTGCCCCTCCTGGCCCGGCGCCTGCGCGCGGGCGACTCCGCCGACACCGCCCTGCGCGCCCTGCCCCTCCCCGCCGACCACGGGGGCAACGCCGTCCTGCGGGCCGCCGCCACCGAGATCGCCGCCGCCGAACGCCGGCGCTCGGCCGCCATGGCCGCCTGCGCCACCGCCGCCGGGCGCGTCCAGGCCCTGAGCACCACCATGCTCGCCGACCTGCGCCGGATGCAGGAGCGCCACGGCGACGGCGACGCGAACGCCGACGTCCTCGGTGACCTCATGCACCTGGACCACAGCACCGCCCAGGTCGGACGCGTCGCCGACAGCATCGCCGTCCTCACCGGGGCCCGCTCCGGCCGCCGCTGGGGCCGGGCCATCGGCATGGAGAGCGTCGTCCGCGGCGCCATGGCCCGCATCGGCGCCTACCAGCGCGTCCGCGTGCACAACGCCTCCACGCAGGCGGTCGCCGGGTTCGCCGCCGAGGGCGTCATCCACGCCCTGGCCGAGATCCTGGACAACGCCGCCAGGTTCTCCCCGCCCACCGCGGAGGTCCACGTCCACGTCGAGGAGGTCCAGGCCGGAATCGCGGTCATGGTCGAGGACGGCGGCCTGGTCATGGGGGAGGAGGCCCTGCGCCGCGCCCGCCGCGCCGTCGAGAACGACCTGGACCTGGCCGCCATCTCCGGAACCCGGCTGGGCCTGTCGGTCGTCGGCCAGATCGCCCACCGCTACGGCCTGTCGGTGTCCTTCCGCTCCTCCTCGCGCGGCGGCACGGCGGTCGTCCTCCTGCTGCCCCGCAAGCTCGTCAAACCCCTCCCCGAGCCCGTGGCCCCCGACTCCCCGGCGTCCCCGCCCGGGGCCGCCCGGGAGCCCGACACCGCCCCCACGCCCGCCGCGGTCCCCCCGGCCGCGACGGAGACCGCCGCGGAGGACGTCGACGGACTGCCCCGGCGCCGCCGCGGCCGGACCCTCGCGGCGGCCGAGAACACCAGGCCCGCACCGCGCAGGAGCAACCCCGCCGCCGTGGCGAGGGGCTTCGGCGAGTTCCGCTCCGCGGTGCGCGGCCCGAACGACAAGGACGCATGATGGACCTCGACACGCTGACCTGGCTCCTCGAAGGCCTCCTGGAACGCACGCCCGGCACCCGGCACGCCCTCGTTCTCTCCCGCGACGGGCTCAAGCTGTGCCACAGCTCCGGTCTGCGCGCCGACAGCGCCGACCACCTCGCCGCGATCGCCGCCGGGGTGCAGAGCCTGGCGCACAGCGCCTCGGTGGAGTTCGGCGACGGGGCGGGCGGCGTCCGCCAGGCCATGGCCGAGTTCTACGGCGGCCTGCTGTTCATCGTCGAGGCCGGGCACGGCGCCCACCTGGCCGTCATCACCTCCGAGGAGGCCGAACCCGGTCTGGTCGGCCACAACATGAACGAGCTGGTCGAGCAGATGGGCGAGCACCTGACCACCCCGCCCCGCGCCGGAGCCGGACCGGTATGACGCGCCCGCACCAGCAGGAGGGTCCGGACCGCCTCTACGTCATCACCTCGGGCCGCAGCGGCGGGGCCGACGACTCCCTGGACGCGGTGACCCTCATCGTGGCCGAGAGCGCGCCCACCCCCGGCATGCAGTCCGAGCACGCCCGGATCCTGCGGCTGTGCCGGGGCCCGACGGCGGTGGTGGAGATCTCCGCCCACCTGCGCCTGCCGGTGGCGATCGTGCGCATCCTGGTCACCGACCTGCTCGACACCGGCCTGGCCACCGCGCGCCACCCCCGCCCCGCGCCCTCACCGGCCCACCCCCTCGCCTCCCCGGACGTGTTGGAGAAGGTGCTCGTTGCACTCCACAACCTCTGATCCCCCCTCGGCCCCGCCCCCGGGCCCCCCGCACGCCGCCGCGGACCGCACCCGCGAGGCCGCCCGCGTCCCGCTGCCCGACACCGCCGAGTACGCCCTCAAGATCGCGGTCGTGGGCGGCTTCGGGGTCGGCAAGACCACCCTGGTCCGCTCGGTCAGCGAGATCCGCCCGCTCAGCACCGAGGAGACCATGACCCGGGCGGGGCACGGCGTCGACGACGTGGACGGGGTGGAGGCCAAGCGCGCCACCACCGTCGCCTTCGACTTCGGCCGCATCACCCTGGACGCCGCCTCGGTGCTCTACGTCTTCGGCGCCCCGGGCCAGGAGCGCTTCTGGTTCCTGTGGGACCGCCTCTTCTCCGGGGCCCTGGGCGCGGTGGTCCTGGTGGACACCCGGCGCCTGGAGGACTCCTTCTACGCCATCGACCGCCTGGAGGCCCAGGGCACGCCCTTCGTCGTGGCCCACAACGACTTCGGTGAGGCCGAGCACAGCCTGGAGAAGGTGCGCGCCGCCCTGGACCTGGACGCCTCGGTACCGCTGCTGCGCTGCGACGCGCGCGCACGCGACTCGGCCAAACAGGTCCTCATCGCTCTGGTCGGCCATGTCCGCGCCCTGGTCACGGAAGCCGCCCGGTGAGCCGACTGCTCGTCTGCCCGGTCCGCCGCCGAGGCCCCGGCGCGCGTCTCTCCCGCCCCGTGCCTTTGTCCCGCGCCGTGCGCCTTGCCTGTACCACGCGTCTTTCCGGTGCCGCACGTCCCGTCTGCACCACATGCTCCCCCTGTACCGCGCGTCTTTCCCGTGCCGCGCATCCCTGTCGTCCCGTGTGTCTTGCCCGTACCGCGGGTCCTTTCCGCGCCGCGCACGTCTCCCGCACCGCCACGCGCCTGCCCGTCCCGGTGCCGCACGCCCCCCCGGCCGCCGAGTCGGGCGGCCGCCCACCCCCTTCTCCCGGAGGACCGAGAGTGGCCGACCCCGTCCGGCTGTACGACCCCCGCTTCAACGCCGACCCCCAGGGCTCCTACCGGGCCATGCGCGCCGAACACGGTTCCGTCGTGCCCGTGCTCATGGAGGGCGACGTCCCCGCGTGGCTGGTCATCGGCTACCACGAGCTCCACCACGTCCTCAACACCCCCGAGGTGTTCGCGCGCGACCCCCGCCGCTGGAACGCCTGGGACCGGGTGCCGCGGGACTGGCCGCTGCTGCCGGTGCTCGCGCCCCAGCCCAACCTGCTGTCCGCCGAGGGCGAGGAGCACCGGCGCCGCACCGCCGCGGTCAACGACGCCCTGAACGGGGCCGACCCGCACGAGCTGCGCGCGGTCACCGCACGCCTGGCCGACCGCCTCGTCGACGGGTTCTGCGCCTCCAGCGGCACCGACCTGCGCACGCACTACGCGCAGCGGCTCCCGTCCCTGGTCCTGTGCTGGATGTACGGCCTCGACGACGAACGCGGCGAGGCGGTCACCACCCTGATGGGCACCATGTTCGACGCCGGTCCCGACGCGGTCGGGGCCCACGTCGAGATCGTGGCCGAGTTCACCCGGCTCGTCGCCTCCCGCCGCGCAGACCCCGGACCCGACGTGGTGTCCCGGATGATCGCCCACCCGGCGGGCTACGGCGACGCGGACCTGGTCGCCGAACTGGTCGCCGTCCTGGGCGGCGCCCACCAGACCACCTCCGAGTGGATCGGCAACGCGCTGCGCCTGATGCTCACCGACGACCGCTTCTCCGCCTCCATGGCGGGCGCCCGCAGCAGCGTCCGCGAGGCCCTGGCCGAGGTCCTGTGGGAGGACTCCCCGTCCCAGATGAACGCCGGGCGCTTCGCCGCCCGCGACGTCGAGCTGGACGGCAGGGTCATCCGCAGGGGCGACCTGCTCCTGCTGGGCTACGCCGCGGCCAACAAGGACCCCCGGCTGCACACCGGCGAGCGCTCCTCGGCCGTCCGGGGCAACCACGCCCACCTGTCCTTCTCCCACGGCGAGCACAGCTGCCCCCACGCCGCGCAGGGGATCGCCGAGGTCATGGCGGTCACGGCGGTGGAGGTGCTGCTGGACCGCCTGCCCGACGTGGAACTGGCCATCCCCGCCGAGGAGGTCCGCTGGCGGCCCTCGCCCTGGGTGCGGGGAGTCGTGTCACTGCCGGTCACCTTCACCCCCACACCCCCGCAAGGAGTCCTGTGATGCCCTGCCCCGTCCAGCACACCCCCGACGGAGTCCCGCTGGTGCACGCCGTGCCCGACGACGTGCAGGCCGACCGCGAACGCCTCCACCGGGCCGGACCCGTCACCCGGGTCGAACTCCCCGGCGGGGTCCGCGCCTGGGCCACCACCCACCACGAGGTCAGCCGCGCCACCCTCAACGACCCCCGGTTCGTCAAGAGCGTCGACCACTGGGACGACTACCAGAGCGGCCGGGTCCCCGAGGGCTGGCCGCTGATGGGCACGATCCCCACCGACAGCTCCAACATGCTGGCCCAGGACGGCGCCGCCCACCGGCGCATGCGCAGACTCACCGCCAGCCCGTTCTCGGCGCGCCGGGTGGAGCGCCTGCGCCCGCGCATCGAGGAGATCACCGCCCGGGCGCTGGACGCCCTGGAGCCGCGCGCGCACGAACCCCTGGACCTGAAGTCGGAGTTCACCTTCCGGGTCCCCATGGGGGTGATCGGCGAACTGTACGGGGTGGCCGAGGCGGAGTACGCCCAGCTCGGCGAGATGTACGCCAAGCTCTTCTCCGGCACCACCGAGGAGGGCGAGCACCTGCGGATCTACGGAGCCCTGTTCCAGTTCTTCGCCGAGATGGTCGCCCGCAAGCGCGCCAGCCTGGACGAGCACGACGACTTCACCGCCGACCTGCTCAGAGCTAGGGAGGACGGCGACTCCCTCAGCGACACCGAGGTCACCATCACCCTGCTGACGGTGGTGGCGGCCGGGCACGAGACCACCGTCAACCTGCTCAACAACGTGGTGCGCGCCCTGCTCGCCCACCCCGACCAGTTCGCCCTGCTCAAGGCGGGCAAGGTGACGTGGGAGCAGGTCATCGAGGAGACGCTGCGCTACGACCCGCCCAACAACGTCATGATGTTCCGCTTCGCCACCGAGGACGTGGAGGTCGGCGGGCAGACCATCCGCAAGGGCGAGGCGCTGATGACGCACTACGGCGCGGCCACCCGCGACCGCGCGGAGTTCGGTGAGGACCCGGACCCGTCCGTCTTCGACCCGCAGCGCACCCAGGGGCGCCACATCACCTTCGGGTACGGCCCGCACATCTGCCCCGGGGCGCCGCTGTCGCGGCTGGAGGCCGGGATCATCCTGCCGATGCTCTTCGAGCGCTTCCCGGACCTGCGGCTGGCCGTCCCCGACGAGGAGCTGCGGGTGCAGTCCGCGCTCTCGGTCACCAGCCTGAGGGAGTTCCCGGTCGTGCTGCGTCCCTGACAGGTGGGCCGCACGGCGCGTGGTCGGTTCCCGCGCCGTGCGGCCCCGCCCCGCGTCAAGAAGGCCTTGTGTTGACGCCTCCCGGCCGTGGGCTCGGCTGGCCGCCCGCCTGCTCGGAGGGGTGCCCGGCCGTGACCGACATCGAACCGCCCGTCGGATAGCGGCTCGACCGAGAACGCCCCCGGTGTGATGCGGGGTCCCTGGGCTGCGATGACGCTGCTGTGTCAGCCTGCCGCCCGGCATGGCGGCGTCATGGCGAGGGGGTGGTCCGGTCAGCCCCTGCGGGCGCCGTCCTACCCGCGGTGCTCGCCGCGCATGATCCGCGCGGGCACACCGGTTCCGGCGCCTCCCGGTCCCCACCCGCAGCGGTTCCGGTGCTCCTCGGCGGCGCCCACACGCCGAGTCGGCGTTCACGCCGGTTCGGTGTGACACGCTCCCGGTTCCGAACCCCTACCGTTCGCGGCGCACCCGCCCCTCGTCCCACACCGGCTCCGGCGCCTCGTACACGCCTCCGTCGGCGCCGAACACCACGAACCGGTCGAACCCGCGCGCGAACCAGCGGTCGTGCGTCACCGCCAGGATCGTGCCGTCGTAGGCCTCCAGCGCCGACTCCAGCGCCTCCGCCGACACCACGTCCAGGTTGTCCGTGGGCTCGTCCAGCAGCAGCATCGTCGCCCCTGACAGCTCCAGCAGCAGGATCTGGAACCGCGCCTGCTGACCGCCCGAGAGCGTGTCGAAGGTCTGCTCCGCGGCCGGAGCCAGCTCGTAGCGGTCCAGCGCCCGCCCCGCCTCGTCGCGGGGCACGCCCCGGCGGGCGCCCTGCCCCCGGTGCAGGATGTCCAGCAGCGTACGCCCCGCGAACTCGGGGTGCTCGTGGGTCTGCGCGAACCATCCCGGCAGCACCCGCGCGCCCAGCCGCGCCGTGCCGCTGTGCTCCACCGGCGGCACCTTCGCCCTGTCCTCCTCCGGCAGCACCGACGACTGGGGATCGCTGCCGCCCCCGGCCGCCAGCCGCAGGAAGTGCGACTTGCCCGACCCGTTGGAGCCCAGCACCGCCACCCGCTCGCCGTACCAGACCTCCAGGTCGAACGGGCGCATCAGCCCGGTCAGCTCCAGCCCCTCGCACACCAGCGCCCGCCTGCCCGTCCGGCCGCCGCGCAGCCGCATCCGCAGGTTCTGCTCGCGGGGCAGCTTCTGCGGCGGCCCCGCCTCCTCGAACCTGCGCAGCCGGGTCCGCGCCGACTGGTAGCGCGAGGCCATGTCGGAGTTGTAGGCGGCCTTCTGCTTGTAGGCGGCCACTAGCGCCCTGAGCTTGGCGTGCTCCTCGTCCCAGCGCCGCCGCAGCTCGTCCAGCCGCGCGAACCGCTCCCGGCGGGCGTCGTGGTAGGTGTCGAACGCGCCCCCGTGCACCCACGCCGTGTTGCCCACGGCGCCCAGTTCGACCGTGACGATCCGGTCCGGCACCCGGCTCAGCAGCTCGCGGTCGTGCGAGACGAACAGGACCGTCTTGGGGGTGGCCAGCAGCGCCTCCTCCAGCCAGCGCTTGCCCGGAACGTCGAGGTAGTTGTCCGGCTCGTCCAGCAGCAGCACCGGCGCCGGGCCCCGCAGCAGGGCCTCGATGACCAGGCGTTTCTGCTCCCCGCCCGACAGCGTGCGCACCTCGCGCCACCGGCAGCGCTCGTAGGGGACGCCCAGCGCCGCCGTGCAGCACTGGTCCCACACGACCTCGGCGTCGTAGCCGCCCGCGTCGCCGTACCGGGCGATGGCCGCGGCGTAGCGCATCTGCGTCCTCTCGCCGTCGTCGACCATCATGGCCGCCTCGGCCGCCTCCAGGTCCGCGTGCGCCTCGCGCACCGGAGCGGGGGAGACCGACACCAGCAGTTCGTGCACGGTGGTCTCGTCGCGCACGTGCCCGATGAACTGCGGCATCACGCCGAGTTCGCCGTCCAGGGTGACCGCGCCGCCCTGGGGGCGCTGCTCGCCGCGCACGATCCGCAGCAGGGTGCTCTTGCCCGCGCCGTTGGCGCCCACCAGCGCCGTCTTGGACCCCTCTCCGACGCGGAAGGACACCGAGTCCAGCAGGACCCTGCCGTCGGGCAGGGTGTGGCTGACCTGGTTGACGTCGATGTAGCCCAAGACCGCTCTCCACAGGGGTTTCGCCGTAGACGCCCGGTCACCGCCGCGAGCGCCCCGGCAGGTTTCCACGGCGCGACGCGCGCCCGCAACCGGTTTTCCCAGGTGCGGGCGCTGACGGGGCCCGGAGGCGCGCTCAGCCCGCGGCGGCGCCGAACCACCTCGGCAGCCGTTCGAGCAGCTCACGCTGGTCCCCACCGGCCCAGGCCACGTGACCGTCCGGCCGCAGCAGCACGGCGGGCGCGCCCAGCTCCTCGCAGGCCCCGCCGGTATCGACGACGTGGTCGACCCGGTCCGCCCAGCCCGCCACCGAGAGCCGACCGGTCCGGTCGAGCAGCAGCCCGCGTCCGCCGTGCGTCAACTCGTACAGGCGCCCCCGCGTCAGACGGATGTCGCGCATCCGCCTGCCGAGCAGCGCGTGCCCCTCGCCGAAGTCGTAGCGCAGGTCCGTCGCGGTGACGAGCCCGGTCACGTACCGGTTCACCTCCTCGAAGTCCATCAGCCTGCCCAGTAGCCCCCGCAGCGCGACCGCGCCCGGCTCGGTGCCCAGCAGCACCATCTGCGCGCGGGTGTTGTCCAGCACGGCGGCGGCCACCGGGTGCCGTTCGGCGTGGTAGCTGTCCAGCAGCCCCTCCGGCGCCCAGCCCCCGACCTCGGCGGCCAGCTTCCAACCGAGGTTGAACGCGTCCTGGACACCGAGGTTGAGCCCCTGCCCGCCGGTCGGCGGGTGGACGTGCGCCGCGTCCCCGGCCAGCAGCACCCGGCCGACCCGGTAGCGCTCGGCCAGCCGGGTGGCGTCGCCGAACCGGGACAGCCAGCGCGGCGAGTGCACACCGAAGTCGGTGCCCGCGTGGGCCCGCAGCTGCCGCCTGAACTCCTCCAGGGTCGGCGCGCTCGTGCGGTCCTCGGCCACCCCGTCGGCGGGCACGATGACGCGGTACACCCCCTTCCGGTCCCCGTCTCCGCTCGTGAGCGGGGCGAGGCCGAACCGCAGATGGGTCCTGCGGACCCGCGCGACGACGGCGGCGATCGACTCCGGATCCCCGGTCGCCTCCATCTCGCCCAGCAGCGTCTCGACCCCGGCGGGCTCGCCGGGGAAGCCGACTCCGAGCAGCTTGCGCACCGTGCTGCGGGCGCCGTCGCAGCCGACGAGGTAGCGCGAGCGCAGACGCGTGCCGTCCGCCAGTTCGACGCTCACCCCGTCCTCGTCCTGGCTCAACCCGACCAGCTCGTGGCCGCGCCGGACGTCGGCGCCGAGTTCGAGGGCGCGCTCGTCGAGCAGGCGTTCGGTGACCGGCTGCTCGATGGCCAGGCCGTACGGGTGGGCCGTGTCCAGCCCGTCGGGCCACGGCTTGGTGATGCCGCCGAAGATGCCGCCGACCCGGAACTTCCTCCCGGCCGCGAGGAACCGCTCCAGCAGACCGCGCTGGTCCATCACCTCCACGCTGCGCGTGTGCAGACCCTGGGCGCGGGCCTGCCGGGTCGGCTCGGTGAGCCTCTCCAGCACGACCACGCGCACACCGTGCAGCCGCAGCTCGCTGGCGAGCATCAGGCCGGTCGGTCCGCCGCCGACCACGGTCACGTCAATCATGGATTCCCCGTTCAACGAGATCGCTCTCCACCGGCCGTTCCGCGTGTTCTGTCGGGGCGCACGTCCGCGTTCCCGCGACGGGCGCCTGTGAGAGCGCCACGGTCCCCACCAGTGCCGGGACGTCGGTACGTGATCGGTGCGCCGACAACGGCACACGCTTTTCGCACGTCCCGAATTCGCGCGGATTCCGGTTTCGAAGGGAAATTGTGCGGCACGACCCGGGTCTTGCCGCAAGCCCCGGGGTGCGCTATAGATTGATAATGGCAGGAGACGTTTTCCCCTCTCCGTTGCTCTCCGTGATGGTCTGACTGCTTTTCCGTGGGCGGCTCCGCGCCGCACCCCGCCCGGGCCTGCGGTCACACGGTCCTGACCTGGCGGCGGGTGTGTCGCAACCTCCTCGCGACCCCGGACGGTAGTTGTATGGGTGCCCTGGGTGAATGGTGTCCGGGGTCCGCAGCGCCCACCGGTCCGGTCGGGGGCGGGCCCCTCCGGTGCGCGGGTCGGCGCCCGACACCACCGAACAGGGGAGACGCATGCAGATCGGGTACAAACTGGCGGCCGAGGCCTTCGGGCCGGAGGAACTCGTCCGGCAGGCGGAGCTGGCCGAGCGCGCCGGGTTCGACTTCGTGGAGATCAGCGACCACTACCACCCCTGGCTGGACAACCAGGGCCACTCACCCTTCGCCTGGACCGTGCTCGGCGCCATCGCGACCAGGACCGAGCGGATCGGTCTGGCCACCGGGGTGACCTGCCCGACCGTGCGCTACCACCCGGCGATCATCGCCCAGGCCGCCGCGACCCTGGCCCTGCTCTCGAAGGGCCGCTTCGTCCTCGGCGTCGGCTCCGGGGAGCGGCTCAACGAACACGTCGTCGGCCAGGAGTTCCCCGACGCCGTCCAGGTGCGCCACCACATGCTGCGCGAGGCCCTGGAGATCATCCGCCTCCTGTGGGGCGGCGGCTACCAGTCCTACGAGGGCGAGTACCTGCGGCTGGAGGACGCCCGGGTGTTCGACCTGCCCGAGGAGGCGCCGCTGATCGCCGTCGCCGCCAGCGGCGGGCAGTCGGCCAGACTCGCCGCCGAACACGGCGACGGGCTGTTCGCCACCGAGCCCAAGTCCGCGATCGTGCGGGACTACCGCGACGCCGGGGGAGACGGTCCCCGCTACGCCGAGGTGCCCATGGCCTGGGCCCAGGACGAGCACACCGCCGCGCGGGCGGCCCTGGAGACCTCCCGCTGGGCCCTGACCGGCTGGAAGGTCATGAGCGAGCTGCCCAACCCGGTCAACTTCGCGGCCGCCACCACCACGGTCCGGGAGGAGGACGTGCTGGGGCACTTCGCCTGCGGGCCCGACCCCGAACGCTACGTCGAGGCCGTCCGCAAGTACGTCGACGCCGGCTTCGACCGCCTGGTCATGCAGAACGCCGGGCCCGACCCGGACGGGTTCGTCGACTTCTACCGGCGCGAACTGGACGGACCACTGCGCGCGCTCGCCACCTGACCGGCCCGTACGCGCCGCTCGACCGACAGGGACGAACCGGAGGCGGTCCGCGTGTCGCCGCCGTGTCCGGAGCCGGAGCGGTCACGCCCGCCGCGCCACGACGGGGAGCGGCGTGGGCACGCCCACGCCGCCGCGAACCGTCACCGGCGACGCCTACGATCGCGGCATGGACGACCCCCAGAAGACGCTCTCCGTACAGCTTCCGCCCGGACACACGGTGTCCTCGGAGGACGGCACGCCGCTGCTGTGGCTGAGCCACGACTCCGCGCCGGCCGGACTGTGGTCCGAGCTCCTGGCCGAGCACCACCGTTCCGGACTGTGGCCGCTGCTGCTGGAAGGGATGTACGGGGACCCGGTACGGCCCTGGGAGTCCCAGGAGCTGTTCCCCGGCTGGATCTCCTCACCGGGAGACCACGACCCGGCGGAACTGCTCGCCCGGTGGTGGAGACAGCACGCCTCCGGCGAGGAGGCCGATCCGGGCAACGATCCGCGGTCGACCACCGCTCCCTACGGGGCGTCGTGGCCCGGCCCGGCCCCCGCCGCGGACGTGCCCGAGGGAGCGCCCGAGCGGACCGCCGCCGAATGCGCCGAACTCCTCGTCGAACACGTGCCGGGGATGCGGATGGGGCTGGTCCCGGCCGCCTCGGGCGCCGAGGCCATCGCCGCTTCCGGATGGGCGGGGCCGCTCAACTACGACAACGACACCGCCGTGTTCGCGGCCGTCGTGGCCGACTGGGAACGCCGCTTCGGAGTGCGCGTGCTGGGCATGGGGTTCGCGAGCCTCACCCTGGCGGTCGGCGCCCCGCCGACCGACAGCGGGCAGGCGCTGCGCGTGGCGGCCGAGCACTTCGCGTTCTGCCCGGACAACCTCTGGCAGGGTTCCCACCGCGACCTGAGGGCCTACGCCGAGATACTCGTCGACCGTCCGGTCTGGCAGTTCTGGTGGGACTGACCGGGTACCTCGGCCGCCGGGAACGGGGCGGTCACGCCGGAGGCGGTTCGGGCGCGCCCGAACCGCCCATCCACCGCGCCAACCGCTCCCGGTCCACCAGGGTCATGTACCCCTCGCCCTCACGGGCGGCGGCCTCGGTGAAGCCGTTCGAGGCCACGAACACCCCCCGGTACCCCTCGTAACTGGTGGCGAGGACGCCGAGGAAGGCGCGGACCTCGTTCGGGGGCACCGGGCTGTTCCACCGCTTGCACTGCACCACCACGGCCTGCCCGTCCGGTGCCCGGCCCAGCACGTCCACCCCTCCGTCGTCAGCCCCGCCGACCACCGTCACGGCGGTGTAGCCGTGCGTGCGCATCAGCCCCGCCACGTGCTCCTCGAACTCCACACCGGTCATCCGGTCGACCTCCGACAGGTCGACCCGCGCCACCCGCCACTTCTCCCGGGCCAGGCGCAGCCGCATGCGGCACCACCACAGCAGGGCCGCCACCCCCAGCGCCGCCACCGCCCACAGCAGCGGCCGCGCCGAACTCTGGGCCACCCACGCGCCGACCATCAGCGCCACGACCAGGCCCAGCACGAGGGCGTACCGGTGGCGCCACACGAACCGCCACTCCCGGGGGCCTCTCCGGCCCTCGTCGGGGTACGTCATGTCGGGGTACGTCCTGTCTTCGGTCGCGTCGTCCGGGGAGATGTCGGTCATGGACTGCCTCTTCCCCGTCCGGACGGTTCGTCACCCGCCCCGGTGGCGGTGCCCTGTGGGGAACGCCACGGCGCGGAGCCGTTTCCGGTCCGGGACCCGCCCTGACCACCGCTCGCACGGAACGCGGGGACTACCATGGCCGCGCGGCGGCCGACCCTCGCGGCGGCGACCGTCCGGGGAGCGGTGCTCCGCCGCCCCCGGGTACCCACGGGAAGTAGTCCTTCGATGTCAGTTCTCACGCGCGTCGCCGACTTCGTCGGCAGGTGGTTCGCCCTGCTGGTCCTCGCCGGAGGGATCGCGGGCCTGGCCGCCCCCGGGCAGGCCGCCCTCCTCGCCCCCTACATCTCCCTGCTGCTCGGGGTGATCATGTTCGGCATGGGGCTCACCATGCGCCCCGTGGACTTCGCGATCGTGGCCAGACATCCCAAGGCCGTCGTCCTCGGCGTCCTGGCCCAGTACACGGTCATGCCGCTGCTGGGCTGGGGGATCGCCCACCTCCTCAACCTGCCGCCGCTGCTCGTGGTGGGCATGATCCTGGTCGGCTCCTCCCCCGGCGGCACCGCCTCCAACGTCATCGTCTACCTCGCCCGCGGCGACGTGGCCCTGTCGGTGGCGATGACCTCGATCTCCACCCTGATCGCCCCGGTGCTGACCCCGCTCCTGGTCCTGGCCCTGGCCGGTTCCACCCTGCCCGTCGCCGCCGGCGACCTGTTCGTCTCCATCCTCCAGGTCGTCCTGGTCCCGGTCCTGGCCGGACTGCTGCTGCGCATGGCCGCGCGACGGTTCGTGGAGAGGGTCCTGCCCGTCCTGCCGCTGGTGTCCGTCCTCGGCATCGTCGTCGTGGTCGCCGCGGTGGTGGGCGCCAACGCCGACGCCGTGCTCTCCTCCGGCCTCCTGGTCGCCCTGGCCGTGGTGCTGCACAACTCCCTGGGCCTGACGCTCGGCTACCTGCTCGGCGTGGTCACCAAGCTGCCCGAGACCGCCCGCCGCGCGGTCAGCGTCGAGGTGGGGATGCAGAACTCCGGTCTCGCCGCGGCCCTGGCGACCGCCCACTTCGCCCCGCTCGCCGCCCTGCCCGGCGCCCTGTTCTCGGTCTGGCACAACATCTCCGGCGCGCTCGTGGCCACCTACTGGGCCCGCCGCCCGCCCGCGGACGTCCCGGCCGAGTCCGAGCCGACGGGGAGCGGCACGGAGGGCTCGACCGGGGCCTGAGCCCGCCCCGCCTGTTCCCGCTCCGCCCGCGCCCGCTTCGGGCGCGAGCATGCTGCGGGACGCGGCGGGCGGCGCTCGGGTTCGTTCCCAGAACGCGTGTCTCCACCCCACCGACCGAACCGGTTACCCGGGCACAACACGGTTCACACGTGCAGTCCCTGGCCTGAACCGGACACCTCTCCTTACGTGATCGACCCACCACGCAAGGCCACGGCTGTCAGGCTGGTCTCCATGCCCGAGCGACACCGTCGGTTCCTGCGCCCCTGCTCCGGACTCCTCGCACTCGCCCTCACCGCCGCGCTGGGAAACCCCCACGTCCTCCTCGCGCCGTGCGCTCCTCCCGCGCACACCACGCCCGTCACCGCACCCGCCGCGGAGGCCGACCCGCGCCGCAAAGCCCTCCGCGACCGCGTGCGCGGCCGCTGCCCGCGCCCCCGCAGGCCCGAACGCGGGATCATCCCGCACCCCCGCTGCTCCTACGAATGACCGGTATCGGCCACCTGGTGGTGCCTGTCCTCGTATTATCCGAAAAAGGCCAGTTCAAGGCATTTCCTCTGGCCTCCAGGCGTACAAACAGGATCTCTTTTGGTCGCGTGGTCCGCCAGAATTTCTCCGATTCCGTCTCGCACTCGCCCTGGTTCTCCTATGATGGTCACCCCCAGTCCTGCCGGATCGGCGTGTCCGGCAGGCTTCTTCTTCACCCTAAGGACGTCATGGAACTGGCTTTCGCTGCTGCTTCTGCCGCTGTCGCGCTTGTGGTGCAGACCGCGGCCCAAACCATTGGCGAGAAGTCGGGGAACGCCTCATGGGATGCGGCGAAATCCGTTGTCGAAAGGATACGCTCCCGCTTCGCGGGTGACCGGGAGGCAGAAGGCACCCTGGCGGCTATCGAGAACCACCCGGAGGAAGAGGGCAACCAGGAGTCCTTGCAGCGGATGCTCGCCGCCTACATGCTGCGCGACCAGCAGTTCCGTGACGAACTGATCGAAATGACCGAGAAGGCGGGAAGAACCTCCTCCGGCGGGGCGGCGATTCAGGCGTCCATGATCAAGAACGCCAACGTCTTCAATGAGAAGGTCCAGATCTCCGGAGACTGGAACAGCTAACGTCTTTTCCGCCTTCGCGGGTCCAGGCCGGGAACGTCGTTGTTCCCCTGTGACCCACCCTGCCGACAACCGGCTCGTATGCCCTCCCCGAGCGGACTGCGCAAGGCGCGGTCGGTGATGCGGGCCGGATCCGCCGGAGAAGGACCAGCAAGAATCAGAAGGCTCCCGGCCGGGAACCCGGTGCCGCACGAGGCGGTCCCGGGTACGTGGAGTCTCCGTTTCCGTGCTCCATGGCACCCGTAACCTCTCGGAGAACCTTCCATGTCGCGGACCGACGACGTCCGTCACGGTGCGTCCTCGGAGGAGGCGGTCTCCGCGTCCTCCTCCACCTCGGAGGACGCGCCCCGATCGCAGGGCGAGTCCCGGCTGGCCGGTGACGAGGAGCCCCTGTCCCAGGAGGACGCGCTCCACGCGCTGCGGCGCGAGGCCTCGTCCCGGGAACACGCCGAGTCCGCGCGGATGTCCGCCCTCACCGACCGACTCCTCGAACGCCTCCAGGGCGAGGCCGGCGGGTTGAGGATCGGCACTCTGGCCCTGTTCAACGACACGGTCCGCTTCGGAGGAGGATTCCACACCTCGGGCGGTCCGGGTGTCGCCCGGAGTCCGGACCCTGCGTCGGAGTCCGTCGACCTTCCCGTTGACCGCGTCAGCGCACACGTCGACAACTTCGTCCGCCCGCCCGACTTCGACCGCCTCCTCCAGATCCTCCTGACCAACCGCGTGCTCGTCCTGGCGAGGCCGGACGGAAGCGGCAGGGAGGCGGTGGCCGTCAACCTCCTGGCCGAGGCCGTCGCCCTGCTCGCGGTAGGCCGGGGCCGCATCCTGCAACTCGGCACGGGCGAACAACCGGGCAGTGTCTCCTGGAGCCCCCGGGAGAAGGGATGCGGCCTCCTGTTTAGGACGGACACCGGCCCGCGCACCTCGGACGGCTCCGGCATGGCCGTGTCCATCGACCTCGAGTGGATCCACCAGGTACGCGACGCACTCCAGGCCGCGGACTCCTACATGGTCGTGGTCACCAATCCCCCGCAGGGCGCTCTGCTCAACACCGCCGCCCACTCCGAGGCGGTCGTGGCCGAGGAAGTAAGGGCCGATCCGGAGGCCATCGTCCACCGCTGGGTCCTGGGCGAGGCGCCCGCTCCCGAACAGGCGCGCCGACTGACCGAGAGGCTCCGAGACAGCGGGGCCCTGGACCTGCTGGTGCGAGCTCCCCAACCGCGTACCGCCGTCAGCCTGGCCGTCGCGGTGCGCGACGGCCAGGACCTGGAGGCGCTCGTCCGTCGGCTCGGCGACCCCTCCACACGCGTCCACCAATGGTTCGACGGCCACCGTGCCCCGGAGGACGTGAGTTTCGCCCTCGCCGCCGCCGTCCTCCACGACGCCCCCTACCTCACCGTCTCCGACGCGGCGGTCGATCTCTACCACCTGTTCACCGAGGAGCGGTCGGCTCCTCCGGCGCTGCGCTTCCACGAGACCCTGCACACCACGCACCCCTGGATTCTGTTGGCCGACCCCGACGACCGACGCTCCAGTCAGCCCAGGGTCAGGTTCCGCGAACCCCGCACCCAGCAGGCCGTGCTCGCCTACGCCTGGAACCACCTGGACGGCCAGCGCACCAGTCTGGTGCGCTGGCTACGGCAACTGGCCACCCATCGCGACGTGGAGGTCCAGGCCAGGGCCTGTGTGGCGACAGCGGTCGTTGCCGCCCAAGACCTGGAGCACGCCCTGCACCGCTTCCTCAACAGCTGGGCGGGCAACAGCTCACCGCACACCAGGCGCGCCGCAGCCACCGTCCTCGGTGTCGTGAGTGAGGACCCGGATCTGACGGATCGGGTGTGGGACCTGCTGTATACCTGGGCCGATCTTCCGGGCAACGCCGTGGAGCGCCGTATGGCCGCCACATCGGCACTGGTCGCGGGCGGCCCACCGGGGCGCAGGGACCCTGACGCAGCAGTCGGTGTCCTTCTCACTGCCCTGGGGGACAGGGAGTCGTGGGACTCACTGGGACACGTCGCAGAGGCACTGGCCGCGCTGGCCGGTCACGATCGTGTCGGCCACGTTCTGAAAGCCATGCTCGACTGGTCGCAGTCCCAGGACGCTTCGCCCCTGGTGGTCAAGTCCCTCCTTGCCTTCTGCTACGTGGCGGGGACCGCGACCCGGCCGGAGACGGCGCACCGTCCCCTTGCGCTTCGGCGCGGCAAGCGCTCCGTGGCCTGCCCCCTGTTGTTGGAACTGTCGGACCAGCACCTGGCGGCCATGGTCGAACTCTGGAAGCGCGCCCTCGCCCGCAAACCGGTCCAGGAGGTCGCCTTGGACGTGCTCAAGGGCTGGATCGGTCACGCTTCCGGAAATCCGCGCGCTCGCCAGGCGGTGCGCGGAGTACTCGAAGGAGTCGCCGCACAGGGACGCCGCCACCGCGAGCGGATCGTCTACTGGCTCGGCCAGTGGGCGGCTGGCGGAGACGAGGGATCAGCTGTGGCCGCGGAACTGCGGCGCACCATCTGAACACCTGCGGAGCCCGTCAACGGGTGCCGCGCGAGGGAGCTACATGGAACAGTTCAGCTACGACCCGGTGCTCAGGCAGGAGGAGATACAGACCTTCCGCCTGTTCACCCCCCTGCGCCCACCGGAGCACGGAACCGCGATGGTGCTTGAGCCTCACCGAGGCGACGCTGTCCTGGTCCGACCGGGAGAAGTGGTGCCCGAGGCCAGGTTCGGCGCCTACCAGCGCATGTTCCTGGTCGACACGGCCGAACACCGGCTGGGATTCCTCGTAACCCTGGTCAGCCGCGACCCGGGGTTCGGCTTCCGCGCGGGGGTTACTCTCTCCTGCCGTGTCGTCGACCCCGTGGCCGTCATAGAACGCGGTATCCGCGACATGGCCTCCACGCTGAGGGGACCTCTACGCAGGATGCTGCGCAACGTCTCGAGCCGTTACGACATCTCCCAGTTCCACGAGACCGAGCAGGCCCTCAACGAGGCCGTCGCCTCCTTCCACGGCGACTCGGCCATCCGGTTGCGCCGTGTCGTCGTCGAACTCCAGCTCGATGAGGAAGAGATCACCACCGGTGGGCGCGCCTACCGGGACAAACTGCGCGAACAGCGTCTGGACTCGATGGGGCGCGCCTACAACCTGAGGCTGCTCAGGGAGGAGGGCCCCGAGGCACTGATCGCCGGAATGCTGGAGAAGGAGGGCGACCGGGCGGTACTGGAGTGGATCCGCTCCGAGGAAGCCTCCGAGCGAGCTGAGCTCATGCGTGCCCTCGACGTGGTGATGAGCCGCAACGAGGGTGAGCGCGAGCCTTTCGACACCGCCGAGATCGAACGGACGATCGTCGACAGGCTGGTCGATGGCGGTTCCCGGACGATCGGCGGTATCGGCCGGGTGAGGGGGGTCTCTGGAGGCGGTCGCACCGGTCGCGAGCGCGCGCGGGAGCTGGAGGGGCCCTCCTCCGGGACGCCCGGGCCCACCGTACGCGCCGAGTTCGCCGACACCTACCCCGAGGGGCCTCCGGAGGACGAACCCCTGCCCGCGGTCGGCCGCACCGAACCGGCCGCGGCGGCCGTACCGGTGGAGGACCCGCGTTCCGCCCGGCCTCGGAGCCAGGAGGGGCGGTCCCGCTCCACCGGCGGTGACGCGGGCTCCCGTGGCAGCCGTGTGCGGGGTGTCCGGCGCGACGGTGACGGAGGGCACCGGTGAGCGGGGCGCGGAAACCGCTGCTGGTTCCCTCCACGACCGGTACACGGTGGTACCTGGGCCAGCCAGGAGTGAGGGCCTGGGGCGTGTGGGCGGAGAAGAACCCCGGCCAGGGGGAGGACGCCGAACCCCTCTGGGAACACCACACCCCCTCCTGGAGCGGAATCATCGGTGTCTTCGACGGTGTGGGCGGCGCCGGGAGCGCGTTCGCCGACGCCGACCGGTCAGGCCACAGGGCTACCAGCGCCTGGGTCGCCTCGCGCGTGGCCGCGATGGCCACCAGGGAGTGGTTCCGCGCCACGGTGTCACGGCCCGAGCCCACCGACCTGGCTGAGGTCGAGCGACTGGAGGAGGGTGTCGGCTCGGCCCTGCGCCTGATGCGCCCCAGGGAGCGCAGTCGTCTCACCGGCAGGATGATCCGCCAGATGCCCACCACCATGGCAGCGGTGACCTACCGGATCGCCGGACCGGAAGTGCAGGCCCGCGCCCTGTGGGCGGGGGACTCCCGGGTCTACGCCCTCGACCCCCGGCACGGGATGACGGCTTTGACCCGCGACCACACCGAGGAGCAGGACGCCCTGGAACAGCTTCGCCAGGACCCTCCCATGACCAACATGCTCAGCGCCTCCCCCGACCTCTTCGTGGAGTCTGCGCGGGTGTCCCTGCCCCAGCCCTGCCTCCTGGTGTGCGCCACGGACGGGTTCTTCGGCTACGTCGACACGCCGCACGTGTTCGAGCTGCTCCTGTTGGAGGCGCTGGAGTGCGCCGTGGACGGGGAGTCGTTCGCGGCCGAGCTGGAACGGCGGGTGCGCGCCTACACCGGCGACGACGCCACCCTGGCGGCGGTCGCCTTCGGATTCGACACCTTCGAGGCCATGCGCACCGGCTTCGCCGAGCGCCTGCGCATCCTCCAGAAGGAGTTGGCCCCTCCGCCCCGGGGAGCGGACGTCGAGGAGCGCCGCCTGTGGCAGGAGGAGTCATGGCGGCGCTACCGGCCCGTGTACGAGTCACGGATGCCGCAGGAGAGGGAGGAGACGCCGTGAAGCTCGGCGACGTGATCAACGGCTACCGGATCGTCACGGAGCCCACCAACGCGGGCGGCGGCAAGTGCATGTGGGCCTTCGCCGAACGCGACGGACAGGAGTACTTCGTCAAGCGCTTCCTGGACCCCAAACGGCCCAAGCCCTCCTCGGGGCCGCCGAACCGCAGCGCCCGGATCCGGCTCCAGGCGTGTGAGGAGTTCGAGGCGCGGCACCGCCACATCATGAAGGCCCTCCAACCCGACCAGGCGGGGGGAGGGAACCTGGTGCTGGCCCAGGACTTCTTCTGCGAGAGCAGTACCTACTACAAGGTCACCGAGCGCATCGACACCTCCAACATGGACAGCCCCCACACACTGGGTGCCCGGGAGAAGTCGATCCTGCTCAAGACCCTGGGCCAGAGCCTGAGGCAGCTGCACGACATCGACGTGGTCCACGGCGACCTGAAACCGGACAACGTGCTGGTACAGAAGCAGACCGTTTTCCATACGGCGAAGCTCATCGACTTCGACGACGCCCACCTCAGCGGGAATCCTCCCGCGTACGAGGAGGTCGCCGGGGACGCACTCTACGGCTCACCCGAGTGGCAACGCTACGTCCGTGGAGAGGAGGGCACCGGACCGCAGATGCTGACCACCGCCTCGGACGTCTTCGCCCTCGGACTCCTGACCCACCTCTACCTCACCGGGGCTCTGCCGACCTTCCCCGACTCCTACGGCAGCCCGGCGGACGCGGTCAACGACGGGGTCGCGCTGGAGTTCGACCCCCGACTCGCTCCGGGCATGGGTGTGCTCATCAGCAGGATGTGCTCCGCTGTCCCCGGCGCGCGCCCGGGCGCGGGAGCCTTCGTCAACGCGCTCAACCCCAGCACCTGCGAACTGCGGACGCGGACCGACGAGAGGCGTACTGCCCGTTCCGAGCCCGGGCCCGAACCCTCCGGCGGCAGGAGCAGGCTCCGCACCAACCTCGCGGGGTCTGAGCCCTCAGCGGGCTCCGGCGGCGATCCCCGGCGCCGTCCCGACGCCGAACGCCGTTCCAGAGTCCGCATCAACTGGTCCTGACCCGCACACGCCCTGCGGCGACCGCGCCGCGGGGCGACCTTGCACACCCCAACCCACGGAGTAACCATGAACGCCCAGAGCAGGGGAAACCTCGCCTACGCGGTCGACATCGTGCTATGCGTCGACGTCACCGCCAGCATGGGGCCGGTCCTGGAACAGGTGAAGAAGAGCGCACTGGGCTTCCACTCCCGGCTCAGCGTCGTCATGGCCCAGAAGAGCAAGGCGATCAGCCAGCTGCGCCTGCGCGTCATCGCCTTCCGCGACTTCGCCGACAACCCCGGTGACGCGCTCGAGACCACGGACTTTCTCACCTTCCCCGACCAGGAGGGCGACTACGAGGACTTCGTGCGCGTCCTCGAACCCGCCGGGGGCGGGGACATCCCCGAGTCCGGACTCGAAGCGCTGGCCCTGGCGATCCGTTCCCCCTGGGAGACCGGACTCGACCGGCGCCGCCACGTCATCGTGCTCTTCACCGACGCCTCCGCGCACCCTCTCGGCGATCCCGACGCCGTCTCCGCGCCGGGTTATCCCGCCGACCTTCCCCGTTCCCTGGACGACTTGTTCGAGGAATGGGGGTACGCGCGCAGCCAGGCCGCGGTCATGGACAACTCCGCCAAGCGGCTGGTGCTCTTCGCCCCCGACGAGGAACCCTGGTCGGAGATCGCCGAGGAGTGGAATCTGACCATGCACTTCCCCTCCCGCGCCGGTGACGGCCTGGAGGAATTCGAGATGGACGAGATCGTCAACACCATCGCCAACAGCCTGTGAGGCTCCTGTGAACAACTGGTTCTCCGGATCCTCCGATCACGGGTCCGAGCGCAGGAGGGGAGTGCGCGCCTCCGCTTCGGGGGGACCCCCGCCCTCCTTCGACCAGGACTTCAGCGAGGCCCGCGTGTGCCTGGTCGACAACTTCGTCTACGTCGACTGGGCCGACGGTGGTCAGTTCACTCTGAATATGCGCCACTGTGACCAGGTCATGCTGGGGGAATCCTCCCGTAAGCCTCCGCGACGGCTGACCCTGCGCTTTCGGCGCCAGGGTCTCCTCCCCGCGCAGGACGAGTCCGACACGGGGATGGTCCTGCTCAGGGTGGGGCTGCACGACGAGTACGACCTGACGGCGGCCCGGGACCTGTACGCGCACCTCCTCGCGCGTTTTCCGTGGCTGGACAGGCCTCCCGTGCCGGAGACCGAACCCCCCGCTCCGCTGGGAGAACCGGAGGAGACCGCCTCCCGGCACGGTGCGGCGGCCCCCGGTGAGTTCGTACCGGGCTTCGTGCCCTCCGGCCGTCCGGCGCTTCCGCTGGCCGAGGCGCCCGACGGCGAAGACATCGCCTCCACCGCCGCGGCGGGGCACAGGCTCCTCGCCGAGGCCACGGGACCCGGGCCGGCTCTCACACCCGCCGCGGACACGGACGCGTCCGGGGACTGGGTGAGTTTCGCCCCGGGGCCGCGCACCAGGGAACTGTACGAGGAAGTCCTCACCCGGCGCCGGGAGGCGGAGGGCCGGTGACCCGGACGACGTGGCGCTGCCACGCCTGCCAGACGTTCAACGAGCTCAGTCGGGGCCGGTGCCAGGTGTGCGACGAGAAGCGGAGGAAGGACACTTCGACAGCCGCTCCGCCTGGGCCCACGTGGCGTTGCCACGCGTGTGACACGTTCAATCCCGGCACGTCGATGTCCTGTGAACTGTGCGACATGGCGCGCGACGCGACGGCGAACATTCCGCGGCCGACCCCGAAGAAGGCGCCCGCCCGGCCCAAGGCGTCACCGCGTACCGGTGCGACTGGGTCCGCGCCGTCCACGGGTTACTCGACTCCACCCCCGAAGAAGGAGGTCTTCTCACCGATCGAGGGAGAGATCTTCTTTCCCCCCGTCGAGCCCACGAGCACACCGACCTTCACCGCGTCCCCCCGCCCAGCCCCCGCGCCCCCCGCACCGCCCGGGGGCTGGAGCAGCCCCGGTTACACGGAGGCACGCACGGCGAGCGGAGGAAACGGCTGTGCGTGGGCCTTGGGCATCGTGTCGGTGGTGGTGTTCCTCGCCCTGGTGTCGGGGTGCGTCTCCGTGATCTCGTCCCTGGCCGGATCCGAGGACATCTCCCGTGACGACCTGGCCCTGGACAACGAGGAGCCCTGCCCCTCACGGGTCGCCGGGCTCATCCCCGACGAGGGGCGAGCGACCCTGGTCGAGGCCTTCGAGACCGACCAGCACCGCATCATCCTGTGCGATGACAGCAGCGGCCAGCTCTACTACCACGGCGAGATCCCCGACTCCGGTGAGGATCCGGTGCTGATGGAGGCGGAGACCACCCGGGACGGGTACATCGCGTGGAACGGCCCCTACTCGTACGAGATCACGGGCGACCAGGTGGTCGTCTCCAATAGCAGCGGTGAGCTGGGCAGGTACACCCTGTACTCGTGGGAGGACCCGAGCTGACCCCGAGCCGGTCGTGTTCGGGCCGCGGTGTCCCGGCGGCTGCCGGGACACCGCGGCACCTACCCGGCGAGGGAACGGTACCCGAACTGCCCCAACCGGTTGCGGGCCCGGGTCAGCTCCTCCTCGGTGAACAGCGGGGCGAATTCCGGCCGCAGCACCAGCGCCTCCACCGTCAGGTCCAGGCGCCCCCGGTCCCACAGGTTCGAGAACCCGTCCGAGACCGCCGGGGCGTTGAGCAGCTTGCGCGCCGTCTCCAGCGGACCCAGTTCCGCGAGCATGCCCAGGAAGAACGAGGCGGTGTACCCCGCCTCCACCTTGGCCCGCTCGTACCCCTCCACCATCGCCCTGCCGAAGGCGGCCACGTCCGGGTCGGCCTCCTGTTCGCCGACCTCCGCCACCGGCTCGGCAGCCGAAGCCTCACCTGCGGCGTCCTGCCCCAGCCGCCGGACGAACCCCGCCAGTGAGTCCACTGACGTGAACACCTCATAGCCCAACTCCTGCAACCTGGGCAGGTCGGCCTGTTCCGGATCCAGTTCCAGCACCACCGGCTTGCCCAGTCCGTGCTGGAGCCCGTCCGGCCAGAACGCCTCGGCCTCGGCGATCACCCCGCCCCGTTCCGGATCGTTGATCGCCGTGCCCAGATCCGGCTCGGCGTATCCCGTCTGACGCATCTCCTCGACCAGCGCACGCACTTGGGCGCTGCGCGGGTCGGCAGCCTCCTCTGCCGTCACCGTCAGCGGACGCAGCTCTTTCTCTTCAGGCGCGGTTCCCTGTCGCAGTTCCTCCAGGAAGGACTGCGCGGCCTCGGCCAGCAACTCCCGTCTGGCGGCCAGGAAGTCGCGGTAGCGCTCCGGCCTCCACAGCGCGGAGTCCCCGGGGATCCACTGTGAGGCCAGTACCCCGGGGTGCGCTGCCTCGGCCGCGGCCAGGTACTCGTCCGGCGCTCGCTGACCGACCTCCAGGTCGTTCCGCTCTGTGAGGAAGCAGAAGTTGGCGATCGCGTCGGACTTGGCGTCGCGCCCGCGCAGCAGGGGGGTCGGGAAGAGGGTGTGCCGCAGCAGATGACTGTGCGAGCCCAGTGCCTCGGCGGTCAGTTCCTGGCCGGTTCCCAGGTCCCGAGAACCCCTGGCCCGTACCAGCAGGTACAGCAGCGGGTAGAAGCGTGACCCCTGCGTCCCCTCGAAGTCGTGCGGCCGGACCTTGAGGGAACCGCTCCGGGAGCGCTCCAGCGCCGCGATCAGCCCGTCTACGCCGCTGCGCTCCGCGGTGTCGAAGTCCCGTTGCAGGGTGCTCTCGGTGGGGCCGTTGTAGCGGCCCCACAGCGCCGAGTGCATGTACCAGTACAGGACCTTGTCGCGGTGTGCCCGGTCATCGAACACCCCATCGTTGAGCTCCAGCAGCCGCACGGCGACGATCAGCGAGGAGTGGCTCTTCAGAACCCGGTCGTGGTCCAGACCGAGCCTCCCCGAGACCGCCTCCAGGAGCGTGTCGGTGTGGGAGGCCGTTCGCTCCAGCGCGTCGCGGAAGTCCTCGGCCCCCACCTTGGACATCTGCTCGAACCGGGCCTTGCCCGTGGCCACCGCCAGGGTGGTCCGCAGCAGCCAGTCCAGTGTGAACGTGTAGCCGCGCTCGCGCCAGCGGTCGATGGCCGTGCGCATCACCCTGCGCGCGTCGGGCCACTGGGCGCACACCTTGGCCAGCGCCAGGTCGCCCTTGGAGAGCTTGGTACCACCGGAGTTGACCCGGTTGAAGATTCCGACGACCTCCTCGACGTCCTTGTCCGCACCGGTGATCTTCTCCTGGTGGAACTCCCGCTCCGTCATCTGGCGCAGCCGGTTCAGCCGGTTCAGGAAGGTCTCGGCCTGTTCGGGGAAGGCGTCCATGAGCGGACGCATGTAGTGCATCGCCCCCTTAGCGAACAGCTCGGTCACGTTCACCCAACGCGCGTCCCCGGCCATCCGGTTGCGTGAGTAGAAGGCGAACTCCTCGCCCTCCACGTTGAAGTACAGGCCGGTGAACGCCTTGGCGTCGCCGTCGAAGAAGCCGGGCGGGCACCCCCTGACGACCCCGTACAGTGAGGTGATGCGCTGCTGGCCGTCCAGCAGCATCAGGTAGGTGCCGTTGCCGGTGGCACCGCCCCGGGCGGAGACACCGGTGTCGGAGGTCTCCCACAGGAGCAGGCTGCCCACCGGGTGGGACAGGTACATCGACCGCATCAGACCGCGCACCTGGTCACGGTTCCACACGTAGCCGCGCTGGAACTCGGGGAGCAGGATCGTGCCGGAGTCGACCTGGTCGAGGAGTTGGGACAGTTTCGCCATGGTGGGGGACTTCCTCCGTTCGGTGGGGCGTCGTACGCGTGCGCGACGGGCCGCTCAGGCCGGGTTCACCAGCGGTTCCAGGAACGGACTGGGTTCCTGGTGCCAGCTCACGCTCAGCTGCTCGCGCGCGCGGGTGCACGCCACGAACAGCAGGCTGCGTTCGCGCAGCAGATCCCGGACGTGCGCACCGGGATCCTCCTCCTCGGGTGTGACGCTTCGGGGTGCGGGCAGTTGGCTGCTCCCGGCGCCGACCACGGCCAGGCAGCGAAACTCCAGCCCCTTCATGCGGTGCATCGTGCCGACGGCCGCCCCTGCGCCGTTCCCCGACGGGTCCCGTGCCAGGGAAACGGCTGGGATCCCGGCCTCCTCCAGGGCCAGCAGTGCCTGGTCCGCGGCCCGGTTGGAGCGTGCCGCCACTCCGATCTCGGCTGGCAGCACCCCGGCGTCGAGCCAGGCGCGGACCGTCTCCTTCAGGTGCGCGGATTCCGCCTCCTGGTTGGCGAACCCCTTCGCCGTCGGCTCCGCGCCGTGCATCTCCGAGCGGCAACCGGTCAGTGATTCGGGTCCCCCGTCCAGGTCGTTCACGGGCTGGCCTTGCATCAGTCCCAGGCTCCACCCGAGGATCTCGCCGGTGGTGCGGTAGTTGATCCGCAGCTTCGAGGAGCGGCCGCGCACGTTCACCCCGACCTCGCTCAGGGTGATCCCGGGGCCGTAGATGCTCTGGTGGGTGTCCCCGGCGACGAACAGGTCGTCGGGGCCGTGCGGTACAGCCGCCCGCAGCAGCCGCCACTGGTGGGCGCCCAGGTCCTGGGCCTCGTCCACCACCACATGCCGGAAGGGCCTGTCGGTGTCGGGGCGCTCGGCCAGCAGCCGGGCCGCCTCCTCGCACACGGTCTCGTGCGTCCACAGCCCGTGTGCCGACAGTTCTCTCTGGAACTCCCATACCGCCTGCCACACCCGGGCCTTCTGTGTGGGGGCGAGGCCGCGCCCGCGTCCGGTGCGTTTGGCAGCCAGGTACTCGGACGCCGACCCCACCCGCTGGGCCAGCACCACCTGGCGCCACTCCTCGGCGAGGAACGCGGGGGACAGGTCCACGCCCAACCCGGCGCAGATCCGCTGCCACAGCTCCCGCTCCCGTTCGGGGAGGAGCAGGTTCGGCCTGCCGTGCGCCTCCCGGAACACCCGGTGGGCCAGCCGGTCCACGTGTTCCACCCGCACCCGATCGGCTGTCCCCGGGTTCCCGGTGGTCTCGGAGAGCAGGGCGAGGTTGCGCTCCAGCGCCTCGGCCAGGGTCGAGGTGAACGTGGTCAGCAGCACCGGACCCCGGTCCTGTCGCGCCAGTTGGTGGGCGCGGTGCAGCGCCACCACGGTCTTGCCTGTACCCGGACCGCCGCTGACCCGGGCCGGTCCACGGTAGGAGGCCTCGGCCACCGCGCGCTGCACCGGGTGCAGGTAGATTCGCCACAGGTCGAAGGGGTGGGCCAGGGCGGTCATCAGCTCCTCGGGTCCCTTGACCAGGAGCACCCGGTCGGAGCTGCGCCGAACGGCGGCGTCCAGGTCCTCGGGATCGATCTGCTCGGCGCTGATCGCCGCGCCCATGTCGTCCCAGACCTCCTCCGGGCTCATCCCGGCGGCCAGTCCGTACAGCACGGACCACTGCACCGGCGGCAGCAGCCCCTGCGCCGCCTCCAGTTGCAAGGTGTCGGTCAGGGTGCGCGCGAAGTCCCGGGTCTGCCCGTCCACCCCCAACCGTGTCAGGTCGGAGTCCGCGACGTGGCCGAACAACCGGGTCGGCGTCTTGCGGGCCATCTTCTCCAGGTAGGGGATGCTGGAGTCGATCGCCTCCACGTCGCGCAGTTCGATCGCGCCGGTCGCCATGTTGACCGACGCCCTGCGCGTCCTGGCCCACTCGTAGGCCTTGTCGTGCGGCAACACCTTGAGCAGGGTGTAGGTGTCTCCCGTCGCCGGTGCCAGCACCACCCCGCGCCAGAACTGGTCGATGCGGATCGTGCGGAACCGGTCGTCGCGGGCTCGGGCGATCTTCTCCAGGTGCAGGCCGGTGTGGGTGGCCTCGTCGAATTTGGCGAAGACCTCGGTGACCCGTTCCTGGACGGGCTTCTCCAGTTTGGCGAACTCCTGGAGGAAGTCCTTGTGAATGGCGAGCTGGGCCACGGCTTACCTCGTGTGCTTCAAGCGGATGGAAGGGGGACGCGGTGGAGCGGTTCAGTCCGGCGCTGGCGCCTCCTCCAGGAGAGCGTCGATCCGGGAGACCTCCGGATGGTCGGCGCCGTGCAGGCGCACCAGGTCCGCGCGCAGTCCGCGCAGGGTTCCGGCGCCCTCGGCCAGTCGTCCCAGGGTCAGTTCGAGCACCCCGATCTGGCGGCGCAGCTCCAGTGGACGGTGGTCGTCGGGACCGTAGGCCACGATCTCGTCGTCGAGTAGGGAGGCCAGACCGTTCAGGGCGGGTTCCTCGTCCCCGCCCATAGCCAGGCAGGTGGCGTCCTGGAAACGGCACCGGAAGACCAGGCTCTGGTCCTCCTCTCCGGCCTCCTGTGCCAGGTCCCGGGCCAGTTCCGCGTACAGCGGCCCCGCCTGGCGGAAGTTGCCGCCCTCGAACAGGGCGTTGGCCTGCTCCAGCCGCAGCTCCACCACCTCGGAGTCGGTGGGTCCGAACACCGACGAGGCGTGCTCGACGGCCTCGCACAGTGTGGCGGCGGCCTGCCGGTACCGGGCGGCCCCCACCAGCTCGGCGGCCCTGGTACGCGCCTTGCGCAGGCCCTCCCTCCGGGGTACGGACACCCCATCCCGCGAGGACGTCCCGGTCTTCTCCGCTGCACGGGACGCATGTCCGGATGCGTGACGCCCCGCGGAACCGGCCGACTCGCCGGTCGGGACCGCGCCCTCGTTCCGAGACGCTCCGGGTGCAGCCGAACCCCCGCCCGCCGGAGCGGCCTCCTCCGCCGGAACGTGGCGGACGACCCGGGACAGCGCCCTTCCGTACATCAGGTGCGGGTTGGGCCGCGAGGGCGGGTGGAGCACTCCGGGGATCGGCTCCGGCGCGTTCACGCAGCCGATCAGCCTGTCGTACACCTCCACGGCGTCGGCGGGCCGGTCCTCGGGGTGCTTCTCCAGCAGGGCGGTGACCACCTCCGCCAGCTCCGCCGGAACCTCCGGGCACAGGTCCCGCACGTCGGCGGGGCGCTCGGTGGTCTGCTTGGACGCCACGGCGAAGGGCGTGGAGGCGGTGAACAGCCGCCTCCCGGTGAGCATCTCGTGCAGGACGCAGCCCAGCGCGTACAGGTCGCTGCGCTGGTTGGCCCTGCCCGTCATCAGCTGCTCGGGCGCCATGTACTCGGGGGTGCCCGGGCTCTGGCCGGTCCGGGTGATCTGCGAGGCGTCTCCGCGGTCCAGCACCACGGCCAGCCCGAAGTCCAGGACCTTCACCGTCCCGTCCGCCTCCAGCATCAGGTTGCCCGGCTTCAGGTCCCGGTGCACCAGCGAGGCCCGGTGCGCGGCGGCCAGCACCGAGCACACCTGGGCGGCGATCCCCGCCGCCCAGCCCACCGACAGGCGCTCCTGCTCGGCGACCAGGTCGGTGACGCTCACCCCGTGGACGCGCTGCATCACCAGGTAGGGCCGCTTGTCCCCGTCGGCGCCCGCGTCGAAGACCGCCGGGACCCCCGGGTGCTGGAGCCCCGCCGTGATCCGGGACTCGCGGACGAACCGCTGCACCATCTCGGCGCGCTCGTCGTCGCCCGCGTCGGCGGGGAAGCGGATGAACTTGACCGCCACCTCCCGGAGCAGGCGGGTGTCGTGCCCCTCGTAGACCTCGCCCATACCGCCGCGCCCGAGCGGCGTGGTGTTGAGCTCGTAACGTCCGTCCAGCAGGCGCTTTCCCGGCACCGGTGTGCTCATGTCCCTGACTCCCGCGGTCGCAACTCGCCCTCCCGAAGCCCCCGGCCCCCCAGCTCCGCCAGCCGCTCTCCCAGCCCCGCGGCCCGTTCCAGGAGCTCCCGCTCCTGCGCCATACGGTTCCAGACGCCCGCGTAGGCCCGCTGCTCCTCCAGGGACAGTTCCGGGAGGCGCAGCGAACGCACATCGGCCCGGCCGCTGGAGGTACGCGAGGAGGAGACAGCCTCGGCCCCCACCGCCCCGGCGAGGAAGTCCGGGTCGGTGCGCCCCCACACCGGCCGCAGCGCCAGCAGGCGCGGCCCCAGTGCGGCACCGCCCTCCTCCACCACGTGCACGGGCGCCTCGCGTACCGTCTCGGCCACCACCACGTCCCCGTAGCGGAGCATCACGAGTCCGGGCACGCGGTCGCACCGGCCGCTCGGACCGCCTCCGGAACGCACGTCCCGCACGGTCAGCACCGGGACCTCACCGCTCTCGGCGCCCATCGCCATCGGCGCGCGGTGCAGCTCGACCGCGCCCGCGTCGGCCAGCGCCCCGATCGTGGTCATGGGGGTGTCCCCGGCCGATACCAGCTCCAGTTCGCCCGAGAGCGCGCGCACCTGGTCCAGGAGTTCGGCGAACTCGCCCAGCAGAGCCGGGTAACGGACGGCGGCACCGCTCCTGGACGCGGAGTCCAGATGTCGTGAGGGGCGCAGGTCCACCTCCTCGTCCAGGAGCGGGCCGACCTCGGCCACCATCCAGTACGGGCTGGGCACCATCTGCCCTCCGGTGGCGAAGTCCCCCCACACCCGCGACGCCTCCGACGCCTCCGCCGAGGCGACCAGCAGGACCCCGTCGCCGGTGCCGTGCGACTCCTCCGGGCGCACCAGCACCCACACGTGGCGCCCCGGTTCCGCCCCCGCACCGCCGGGGACCTCCAACACGGCGCGCAGCGCGCCCGAGCGCAGCAGGTTCGCGCGGATACGCCGCCCGCCCGGCCGGTAGGCCACCGAGGCGGGCAGCAGCACCACCGCCCGCCCGCCGGGCCGCACCCGCGACAGGCAGTGCTGGACCCACGCCAGTTCGCCCTCGCCCCGGGGCGGCAACCCGTGCACCCACCGGGGGTCGTCCACGAGATCCTCGTAGCCCCACTCGCGGTCGCGGAAGGGCGGGTCGCACAGCACCACGTCCACCCGGGAGCTTTCGAAGGCCGGGGAGCGCAGCGAGTCGCCCTTGGCAGTGGCGCTCACCCCGTGCGGAACGACCAGCAGGGCGGTCGCGATGTCCAGCGCGTCGGGGTCGCGGTCCTGACCGAACACGGTCAGGGCGCCGCGCCGCAGGGCGGCCGACAGCAGCACGCCCGTGCCGCACGCCGGATCGAGCACGCTGCTTCCCGCGCCGATCCCGGCGAGCTCGGCCATCCACGCGGCCAGCTCCGGGGAGGTCTCGGCTCGGCCCCGCTCCCGGGCCAGGCGCGCGCACAGCTCCTCGAACACCGGCTCGGGGTCGTCTCCGGCCAGGACCTCGTCTGCCAGGTCCACCCACTCCTCCGGTACCCCCTCCGGCCGGGCTCCCACGGGCAGCAGGTCGGTGAGTTGGCGCCCCGCGTAGGCCATGAACGCGGTGAGCCGCACGTCGGGGACCTCGGTGCGCACCCGCTGCCACAGCAGGTCGGTCCGATCGGCCTCGAAGACCTTGCCGTGTTCGCGGCACCATGCGCGCACCGCCTCCAGGGCGAACAGCGGGTTGGCGGAGGTGCCGTCCACCGGGCGGGGGAAGTCGACGAAGCGCCGCCGCCAGTTGCTCACCGCGGGCCTGCGCACACCGGCCAGCCGCGCGATGTCGGCCGGCCCCACCAGAGCGCGCGCGATGTCTCCGCCGCCGTCACTTCCGGCGCCCATCAACGGCCCCCCACACCCATCGGGGCGAGCACGCCCCGCACCTGGAGTTCGACGACGTGCTCGGCCACCCGGCGCGGCGTCGAGCCGCCCCGGACCAGCAGGCCCGCCTCCATGTTGGTGGCCACCCCCGACTGGGTGAGGTTGGCGCTGGAGACCAGCAGCGCCCGGCGGTCGGCCACGGCGAGCTTGGCGTGCGCCTTGGCCCCCCTGCCCTCGCGCCGGTCCACCGGCCAGTGCCACAGACGCACCCCGTCGATCCCGGTGAAGGCCTGCCCCGGTTCCTCACCGCTGATCGCGCTGCCCGCCCCGGCCAGGGTCTCCACCACCACCGACACCGTCACCCCCCGCTCCACGGCGCGCGCCAGCGCCTCGCGGATGTCGGCTCGCCGTCGGGCGGAGTAGGTCATCAGCACCAGCTCCTCGCGAGCCTCGTCCACCACCTCCAGCAGCGCCTGGGCGGTGGAGCGCACGGGGACGGAGTGGCTGGAGGGCCCGGTCCACACGGTCTCCACCGACACCCCGCCGGTCGCGGCGGCGTGCCCGGCGGCCAAGCCGCGCAGGAACGCGGCGGCCTCAGACGGGGGCACACCCTCCCTGGCGCGGGAGGCCAGCAGCGGCGCCGCCGCCTCCCGGTCGCGCACCGATCCCAGGAGGGCCTGGTCGGGCCAGCCGTCGGCCAGGAGGGCGGCCACCTCGCGCAGGCCGGACGCGCCCAGGGCGGAGGAGGCCGCCGCGGCGGCCTCCTCGAACGAGGGGTGTTTCGCGGAGTTCGTCACGGAAGCTCAGGGTAGAGGGCCAGCTCCGGATCCCCGATCGGCACCACGAACCTGCGGTCCAGGAACCGGTTGCCGTGCTCGCAGGTCGTCTCGGACACGAACAGGCACACGTGGCAGGCCGCCCCGTGCAGGAAGTCCGCGTTCGCCTGCGGCAGGCGCTCGGCGCACAGCGGATCCGAGGAGCAGTGCATGGCCCCGTGCAGGGCCTTGCGCACCAGGTGTACGAGCCGCTCCGGCTCGGCCTGCGAGACCAGACCGCCCAGCGTCCCCTCGGCGTCGGGCACCGCCGTGTAGATGAGGATGCCCCCGCGCGGGTCCTCCTCGGTCCCGGCGTAGACGCGCTCGGACAGGCTCGCCGCGTTGTACCCGCAGTCCAGGGCGATGGTCCGGATCAGCAGGTGCGACAGGGTGTGCAGGGCGACGTAGCGCGCGCCCGGCCAGTTGCGCATCCGCTCGAACCCCGAGCCGACCCGGTCGGAGTAGCGCTTCTCCCGGAAGGTGCCGTAGGCCTCCCGGTGCAGCTCCAGGGCCTCGCTGTCGGCCACCCGCTTCTCCCAGGCGGCCAGCAGCTCCTCCGGGACCCGCAGGAAGACGCCCTCGCCGCGCACCTCGCTGGCCGGGAGCCAGGTCGCCTCGTCGCGCGACAGCCGCACCGTCTGCACCATCATCGGGTCGTCCAGGTCGGGGGAGTCCAGGCGGGTGAACCCGGTCAGCACCCGCACCTCGCGCAACCGTTCGGCCTGCACCACGTCGGCGAACACGCCCCGCAGCTCCTCGGGCACGCCGCCCTCCAGGCGGCGCAGCGCGAAGTCGGGCCGGGGCTCGTGGGCGTCGGGGGAGGACAGCGCCTCCCACTCGGCGGTGCGCAGGGCCTGGCGGCCCGAGGGCGCGTCCTTCCCGCCGTCCCCGGCCTTCCCCTCCAGGACCGCGCGGCGCCGCTCCACCGCCTCGTACACGGTGTCGTCGTCCCACTTGCCGAAGTGGTCGCGCATGGGCGGCGCGAACTGCCGCATGATCTTGTACTGGCTCTGGGGCGTCTCCTCCAGCATGTCCCAGTACTGCTCCACCAGGGAGTCCAGTTCGCCCGTGCCCTGGCCGGAGGGGACCGCCAGCGTCGACAGCAGCTCCGAGAACCACTGGTTGGACGCGCCCAGCACCAGGGTCTTGGGATTTTGACTGCATCCCTCCGGGTCGAACACGCCCAGGTGGGGGTGGCGTGCTCGGCACGCCGGCAGGTTCTCCTTACCCCGCGCACCGCCCGCGTCGCGCATGTTGCGGTGCGCGCCGCACACCACGCACGTCAGCTCCACGTTCGCGCCGACGTTCCCGCCCCGGTCCTCCATCTTCAGCTGCGGCTTCTCGGCCCTGGGGCACGCTTCCCCCCGGTGCACGAAGTGGACGTAGGGGAACTCGTCCAGGTGCCCGTCGGTGCACGCCAGCACGAACCGGGCGGGGACCGCCAGCGGCTTGCCCTTCTTGTGTTTGCCGACGTTGTGCACGAAGCGGGCCTCGTGCGGCCTGCGCGGGTTGGTGTTCTCGAAGGCGAGCATGTCCGAGTCCAGGGCCACCAGCTCGTCGCAGGAGGTGCACCGGAACCAGGACGGGAACGGGGTGGTGGGCACGCCCACCCCGGCGGCGGGTCCGCCGGGGTCGCGCTCCAGCCCCTCGGTCCACGGCGCCGGGCGCAGCTCCTTCACGTTGCGGTGGCTCGGCTGCTCCTGGATCACCTTGAGCAGCCGGGGCTCGACGATGGGCTCCCAGCCGTAGGCGTGGGTGTGGTTCCACTCGTCCAGCCCGCGCACCAGCACCGCGAAGTTGGGCAGGTCCACCAGGGACCCCACGCCGCTGGTGAACATCAGGTGGCTGGGCCGGACCGAGCCGACCCTGCGCCGGTGCGTCTCCTTGTGCATCAGCCCTGCTCCTTCGCCTGTCCGGCCGGGGCCGGGGTCCGCTCGTCCTCGGTGCCCTCGTCGCCGCGCGCGCTCGGCGGCGCGAACGACCACGGCGGTTCGTTGAGCACCGGTCGGAAGAAGTCGCCGCTGCCGGACACCAGCAGGTTGATCTCGTTCTCGGTCTCACGCATGGACATGCCGACGGTGGTCTCGCTCCAGGAGCCCTCGCCCGGCTTGGTCAGCAGCCCGCGCAGCTGCTGGCGCTCCCGGGTGGAGCGCTCGTAGCCCAGCCGGGTGGAGCCCTCGCGGGCCTGCTTCCAGTGGTCGCGCAGGCTGTTGATCCGCTCGGCCAGGTAGTCGCGGCCCCTCTCGCCCGCCACGAACTCGGCCCGGGCCAGCATCCGCGCGGCGACCTCCTCCACCGCGGGCCCGTCCAGGTCCACGTCGTGGGCGTCGCCGTTGCGGGAGAAGTCCTCCCGGGCGTGGCGCACCGCCGCCACGAACATCGCCGCTGTGCCCCGGTCCAGGGCCCGGCGCGTGAACGGGGTGACGCTGAGCGCCTCCACCTGCCGGTAGAAGGTCGCGTGGTAGTACCCGAAGTCCTCGTAGTGCCCCAGGTCGCGCGGGCGCGTCCAGTTGTACAGGGTCACCACCAGGCCCGGCCGGGCCGCGTCGCGGCCCACGCGCGAGGTGGCCTGGATGTACTCGGCGGTGTTCTTGGGCTGGCCGGTCATCACCATCAGCCCGAACCGCGACACGTCCACGCCCACCTGGAGCATCGAGGTGGCCAGCACGGTGTCCACCGGGTCCCGGGTCTCGCGGTGCCGCTCGCCCTCGCGCCGCACCAGCGGGTGGGGCTCCACCTGGCGGGCGGCCGAGGAGCGCGACTCCCACGCCCTCCTGGCCTCCATGAAGGCGGCCGTGACGGCCCGCTTGCGCTCGCTGGTGTCCAGCTCGGGGTCGAAGCCGATCTCCAGGCGCTTGAGCACGTCGCTGATGTCGGCCGAGGAGATGCGCGAGGTCAGCTCCTGGACGTTGAACATCGACGTGCGTCCGAACCGGGTCAGCCGGTTGGCCATCCCGCGCTCGCGCCCGTGCCTGCGGGCGCGCACCGTGACGTCGTCGTCCATGTGCCGCCGCATGCCCGCCAGTTCGCGGGTGGCGTTGAAGTAGCCGACCGTGGTCATGTACGGGTCGGCCGGGGCGCCGTAGGTGTCGAACAGGTGCTGGCCGGTCAGCGCGAGGATCTCCGCCAGGCGGATCTCGGCGGCCTTGAGCCGCACCCCGTGCGCGCACACGCCCATGTAGCGCCGCCCCGGGGCGGCGGGGGTGACCTCCACCTGGGTGGAGAAGAAGGTGTCGGACACCTCCGTCACCTGCGGCGGGAACACCTCCAGGCCCCGCCCGAACACCCCGCGCACCTGGTCCCCGGCGCGCTTGGTGGTGGCGGTGGAGGCCACGATCTTGGGCGAGGTCCGCCTGCCCGACGGGGTGGTCCACGAGGTCAGCTCGTCCACCGCCGCCTCGAACAGGCCCACGGTGGTGCCCAGCGCACCCGAGATCAGGTGCAGCTCGTCCTGGATGACCAGGTCCGGCGGGCGCAGCCGCCGCACGGGCACGCTCTCCACCTTGGGCAGGGGGCCCTTGGCGTTGTGGCGGCCGCGGCAGCCCGTCTTCTCGTTCAGGTCCGGGTGGCGGTACCCGTGGCGCGGGCAGTACTCCGCGACCCGGCCGAACAGCATCCCGGCGAACCCCCGCCAGGGCAGCTGCGCGAGCTTGTCCACGGTGGCGATGAGCAGGCTGGGCGTGTAGCGGTAGATCTCCTCGTCCACCGTGAGGATCGGCAGCCCCTCCGCGCTGTTGCGCTGGGAGAACGGGCAGGCGTCCGCCCCCTCGCCGTTGGCGCAGAACAGCAGCACCCGTCGCACCTCGTGCCGGGGGTCCAGGTCCCGGTGGGCCTGGAGCTTGGTGCCGCACCACGGGCACGACAGGGTCTGCAACACGTTGGCGCGCTCGCCCCGGCCCCGCTCGCGGGCCTCGGCGATCTGCTTCTCCGCCTCGTCGAACCAGTTGGGCGAGACGCCGCCGCCCACCCACAGCCCGATCCGGAAGGGGCGCTCGCCCCACGTCGCGGGGTCCTCGGCGCGCTGCACCTCGGCCGCGCACACCAGGGCGGCGGCCCGTTGGAACTGCTGGGCGGTGAGCAGGCGCAGGGTGTAGCGCATCAGCACCGCCACCCCGTCGCCGCCGTCGCGGGCGTCCGCACCCGAGCCCACCACGCCCTGGAGGCGCCGGATGGCGAAGGTGAAGGCGGTCAGCCCCAGGTAGGCCTCGGTCTTGCCGCCACCGGTGGGGAAGAACAGCAGGTCCACCGTGGCCTCGGCGGAGGCGGCCCGCTCGTCGTGGTCGGGGTCGGTGATCGCGGGCAGGTTCAGCAGCACGAACGCCAGCTGGAAGGGGCGCCAGGACGCGGCGGAGACGCCGCGCGCGTTCACGGCCTCCCGCGCCTGGGCGTAGGAGACCTCGGGGTCCTCGCGCAGCCGGGAGATCTCGCTGTGGCGGCGCTGGTCGGCCATGGCCCGGTTGGCGAACCGGAACGCCCTCAACGCCTCCCCGTGCCGGGGGTGGGTCGGGTCGGTGAGCAGGTCGATCCCCGCACGGATACGCTCGGCGGCCCGCCGGGCCCGGAACACGGCCGTCTCGGCGGTCTCGCGCAGCGCCTCGGGAAGTTCGGCGGCGGCCGCCTCGCGCCCGTCCAGCCAGGCGGAGTAGCCGTCGGCCAGCGGCAGCAGGCCCGCGCGCAGGGCGTCGGTGCCGGTCTCGGGCGAGGCCAGCACGTCCATGGACAGCTGCGCCGAGGCCAGCGCCGAACCCGCGCCCACGGCCGCCGTGGTGGCGGGCACGTCGTGGTGGGGCAGCCAGGTGGTGGTCAGCCGGTGCGCCCGGCGCGCTCCCTCGGCCACCTCGGCTTCCACGGCGATGTTGCGCCCGTCGGCGTACTTGAGCAGGTCGCGGTAGAGCAGCCGCAGGTGCAGCTCCTCGGGGTCGTCGGAGGCGGGGACGCCGCCGTCGAGCGGGTCGTCCACGGGGAGGAAGACGGGGGAGGAGCCGTCCAGGGCGGTGACCGACAGTTGGGCCTGGAACAGCCACATGGTGTCGCCGTTGGGGTGGACGGGGAGGCGGTTGTTGACCAGGTTCAGCTCGACCGTGCGGCGGGGGAGGCCGTCGCGGTCCTCGCGCACGGACACGGCCAGGTAGACGCAGGGGGAGTCCGGGTCGGGGTCGGTCAGCCCGACCTTGAAGTCGGGCTTGCCGTCGAGGCGGATCTCCCGCTCGAACTCCTTGGGCTCGCGCACCCACACGCTGCGCTTCCTGCCCTCGTCCTCCTCCACGCTCTCGCGGCCGTACTGGCCCCAGACGGCGCGGACGTGAACTGCGGTGGTGTCGGCGGGCACAGAGAAGGACAGGCCCATGGTGGAGGCCCACAGGTGACCCAGGTTCTGGGTGGTGGCCTTCTCAGGCAGCTCGCCGGAGCCCTCGCCGGAGGCGGCGCCGTCCGCCTCGGCGTCGGAGTCCGGGAGTTGGTCGGCGGAGTCCCGGGAGGAGAGGGGCGTCTGGTGACGCGGGCCGAGCGCCCCGACGAGGTAGCGCTCGCGGGGGCCGGAGTAGCGGGTGGGGAGTTCCTCGGTGGGGCCGTCCCAGGGGCCGAGGAGGTCGCGCTCCAGGAAGTGCTGGAGTTCGTCGCGCACCTCGAAGGAGGTGGCCTCGGTGAACTCCTGGGGGCGGTCGAGCGAGGCGATCAGCTCGGCGTCGCGGGCGGCGTTCTGGGCGGCGCGGAGTTCGGCCTTGGTGGGCGGTTTGGCGGTGGGAGAGCCGGATTCCTTGGCGGGGGTGGTGGAGGTGTCGAGGGCGGTCTGCTCGCCGTGGGGGTGGTCGAAGAGGGCGCCATTGGACTCAGACATCGAACAGCGTCCCTTCCTGGGCAGCGGACTTGCGCTTGCCCTTCTTGTCGTGCAGGCCCTGAGCGACCTCTTCGGCGTAGCGCTCGTGGTTCAGTTCTAGAAGGCTGTCCAGGACTTCGCGCTGTGCGGCCGGGCCGATGGTGTAGCGGGTCTCGCGGCCGACCTTGTGGAAGCCGTGGTCGAGTCCACTGACGGCTTCGATGCGGTCCTCCCAGCCGTAGGCACGGATGGTGGCCTCGTCGATGGCGCGGTGGATGGCGCGGAGTTCGACGATGTCGGAGTCGTTGCAGGCCGGGTCGAAGACCAGGTTGTAGGTCTTCGTGAGCCCGGTGTTGCGGGAAAGCATCACGTCGCGGCGGTAGGTGTCGAGACGGTCGCCGAGGTCCCGGAGTTCTTGGGTGAGCTCCGGCATCGCAAAGGTCTCGAACACATCCGAGGGTGTGTAGCGAATTCGAGTCTCCAGTGTGGAGGCACGTGTGATAGCCCACCAATAATGGGAAGTGCTTGAAAGTAGCGCCAGCATGGCCGTGTCATCACTAGCGAGCACTACGATTTGCTCGCTGAAAACCTGCCCTGTTGGCACCATGACGGGAGCAGTAGTTTTGCTCACCCGTGCGAAGGCAATAATCCGATCAAGGCTCGAAATAGAGGATTCGAGGCCTCGTCGATAATCGGCATACCTCCACCAGTATTTTCGATGCGACTCTCTATTTCTCTTTAGTCGCTCTGGCTTTACGAGTGAATCCACCTTTTGAAAAGGATCTTTGTATTTTTTGGATTTTTCTTCACTCCAGTCGTGGAAATTAATTATCCATCGCGAAGGAGACGATGTCGGAGAGTCTGCGATATCTTGACCGATTAGGTACGGGAAGACGACCTCTGAATTGTTGTCCTCTGTCGATAGAAGGTAGCTTGCTTCTTGGGGAGTGAGGATGAAACCCTTTCCGTTGACATGGTGTCCAAGGAATGAAACTTTGGCGTTTTTGGCGAGTTTGTGAGCTGGCTTCTTCTTTGAAGTACTCGCGTCAAGGGTGGCAGTAATGGTCGCAGTGGCCACGCCGTCGGCCAGAACGATTGAGTCTTTTTCGAGTGACTTTTTAGTAGTCCATGCGACACAGTATTCGAGTGCTGCGGAACGCGAAGGCCACGACTCGCTTTTAATGGCTCCTCTGATAAGAACTCCAGATTCGATTATCTGATCGAGTCCGACTCGTCGCGTTGCTCCTTGGGTGAGAGTGTTTGTTGCAATTATTCCTGCCTGTCCTTCCTTGTTGACGACTCGGTGGGCTTGTAGTGCGAAATAGGCGACGAGGTCTGTGTTTGTTGCTCGCGTTCCCTTGGCAATTACCTCTGTAATTAATTCGCGATATTGCCCTCCGAGTGTTGGACGGATCTTTGGTCCGCCGAGGAACGGAGGGTTGCCGATTACGGCATCGAAGCCACCGTTTTCAAAGACCTCGGGGAATGCCAAAGGCCAGTGTAGAGGCTTGCGTTCGAAAGCTCCATTCGGGCGGTCAGTGTCCAGCCACTTTTTCGCTGTGATTCGAGCCTCAGGTTCGGCAGTGTTCAGGCGTCGTGCCAGGTCGGCCGCTTTCAATGCTTGGTCCCGCGCGATGGCTTCACTCTTGCCCACACTGGAAAGCGCAGCGCCCACCACCAGGTCGGCGAGTAGTCGTGCTTGGCCAGTCTCCAATTCGGTTTCGCCGAGGACCGACCGCTTCCGGTTCACCCCGTCCATCGTGGCGCCGTCCATTTTGGAAAGTTTTCTCCGGGATTCCGCAGCCCGGCCGATTAGGACACGCACGCCCCTGGTGAAGTCCACTAGGCCGCGCTCGTGAATCTTTCGGCCCTGCTTCGGGTCCATGTGCATGTACTCAAGTTGCTCAAGCGACGTGATCCCGAGCAGTGAGTCACCCGAAGCCAACCGGTCGTCCAGGAACGTGAACGGCCTTTTCGGGTCCATCGACACCAGCCACAGCGACAGCTTGGCCATCTCCACGGCCATCGGGTTGATGTCTACGCCGTAAAGGCAGTGCTCAATCACCTGACGACGGGCCTCGATGACGACCTTGTCGTCGTCAGAACGCACATCATTCTCCTGCGGCGTGTAGCCCTCGGCGTGCGGGTCTTTCTCCTTTGCCCAAGCTTCGATAAGGCGGTCACCCAGGTAACGGGCTGCCGCAACCAGGAACGCCGCCGAACCCATCGCGATGTCGGCGACCTTCAGCGCCAGGATCTCGTGGCTGTTTTTGAGTTTCCACTTACTGGTGTCCGCCGTTTGGAGTGGTCCCGGAGCGTAAACTAGAGGTTCCAGGGCGTTGAACACTACCTTTTCAGCCAATTCCCTAGGCGTGTAGTGCGTCCCCGTGTTCTTCCGCAGCGCCGACTCGGTGACGTACAGCTCCCCGCCCCGCACCACCATGGGCAGTCCGCGCAGGTCGTTACGGAGAATCCGGAAGAAGGGCAGCAGCCTCTCCACCAGCGGCTCGTCGCCGGGCACCACACCGCGCAGTTGCTTGACGGCCTCGGTCCGCTCCTCCTTGGACAGCGGGGCCAGCGCCTTGGCCAGCTTCCTGGCCGAGCCGATCCCGGAGTCCTTGTACTCGGCGGCCAGCTCCTCCGCCAGCTCCTCCACGTCCGTGTGCCGGGCGGCCAACGCCTCCAGGTCGCGGAGCTGGACCTCCGCCTCCAACCCCTCCTTGCCGACCAGCCCCACCACGAGGTCCTCGGCGCGGAACCCGTCGAAGGCCAGCAGACCCTCGTACACGTAACCGATCTGCTCCACGTCCAGGGCGCGGAAGGACAGCTTCCTCAGCTCCGCCGACTTCCCGCGCCCCACCTTGACGTACTGCACCGCCTTGAGCATGTGCAGCACGGTCCGGTCATCGATGTCCAGCGGCAGCCACGGGAACGTCTCGGGGTTGAACAGCGACCCGTCCAGGGCGTGCATCCTCAGCTTGGGGTGGTCCACACCGTGGTAGACCGCGTGGAACAGCGCCAGCAGCCGGTGCCAGGCCGCGGTGGTCCGCTCCAGGTCGTCCTCGGTGCCCTCCCGGGCCAGCGCCTCCAGCTCCTCGTAGAGCCCACCGGCCGAGTACGAACCCGCGTACAGGTCGTTGTCGGAGGGCAGCAGGCCGCGCTCCTCGGCGAAGAGCAGGAACACCGTCCGCATCATCACCGACACCGCGCCCCGGTACACATCGTGCGCGGACACGGCGCTCAGGTCCCGCTCGCCGCGCTCGCGCGCCCGTGTGTCGGCCCGGCCGATCGCGGCGACCAGCAGTTCCACGGCCTGGCGCACCTGCACGCCCAGCGCCTCGGTGACGTCCTCCTGCGAGCCCAGGCTCCGGTTGAGCAGCGGGACCAGCTGCTGCTCGTCGGGCACGGTGAAGAACCGCCGCCGGTTGAGCAGGGAGTAGAACGCGCGCAGCACGTCGCGCTCGGCGGCGTCCGTCCACAGCGAGGCGTCGAACAGCGCGGTGGTGGTGACCCCGCCGCGCGGCGCCCACACCAGCACCCACCAGCGCCCGTTGGTGGCCAGGCCCAGCTCCACACCGTGGTGGCGGCACAGCTGCGCCAGCCGGTCGGCCGGGGTGGCCGACCAGGAGTCGTCCTTCACACGCTGCACCGGGGACTGGTCCACCGGGCAGGTCAGTCCCAGCAGCCGGACGTCGTCCGCCTTGACCTCGCCCTCCGGCTCGGCGTCGGGGTGGGTGAGCACGAACGAGGGCGCCACGGCGGTGTCGTGCTCGGCCACCTCCATCGCCAGCGGCTCCAGCCCGTCGGTGCGCAGGGTCTCGCGCCAGTCCAGCAGGTCACCGAGCACGTACCGCACCCAGGCGTCCCGCCCGGCCTCGCGGTCCCCGCCGCCCGGCCCGGTCTGGTCGCGCCAGAGCGCGGAGGTCCGGCGCAGCTCCCGCATCTGCTCGGGTTCCAGCGAATCCAGTCCGGCGGACCAGACCTCGCGCAGCACCGGCAGGGTCAGGAAGGGGCCGCTGACCTCCACCAGGCCCAGCCAGTCCAGGTGCTGCTGGCGGACGGCGTCGGCGGGGGAGTGCTTGCCGCGGGATCGGGGGTTGCTCATCGGATGGCTTCCTTACGGGGAACGACGAAGACGACGGCGACGGGGAAGGTGTGCGGGTCCTGCCGCGAGTAGCGCTCGGCGATGGCCGCCAGCTCACGCTCGCGCTCGCCGTCCAGGGCGGCGAGCCGCCTCTCCCAGTTCATCCGGTCCTTGCGGTACTGCTCACGTTCTTCCTTGGTCTGGGTGAGGGAGCGCCCGAACAGGGCGTCCTCGTCGTCGTCGCCCGCCAGCGCCTCGCGCAGGGACGCGGCGAACTGGTCCAGGACGCCGGTCACCCTGGCGCGCTCGTTCTCCTCGCGCTCGGCCAGTACGCGCTTGAGCGACTCCAGGCGGGTGTCGGCGCGCCACTCGATGGCCCGCTCCAGGCCCGCGCGGCCGCCCGCCCGCTCCCAGCGCTCCCGCACGCGGTTCCACACCGCGTCCGACAGCGGTCGGCCGCTGTCCAGGGCGCGGTTGAGGATGCCGCCCAGGGTGCCCAGGTTCTCCAGGCGACGGAACCGGCCCGTCTCGGGCAGCCACCCGCCCGAGTGCAGCACCTCCTCGTGCAGGCGCAGCCCGTCCGCGCCCACCAACACGAACCGCGAGTAGGCGCCGACCAGCACGTCCTCCAGCTCCGGGTCCTCGCTGACCACGGCCGTCACCCGGTTCAGGCCCACCCGGTCGTTGGACACCGCCGTGCGCAGCAGCCCGATCGACCGGGACACCAGCGGGTGGTTGAGGTGGGCGAGCACCACGTCGTCGCGGCCCTTGGCGGACTGGGCGTCGAAGGTCACCGGCAGCTGGCGCAGCTCGGCGCCCTTGGGGGCGCCGTGCGAGGCCTTCTCCAGCAGCCCGTCGGCGGCCTTGACCCACGATCCGGTGAAGGACGGGACCTCGTACAGGTCCTGGGCGGCGCGCTCCTCGTCCTCGTCGACGTGGGGGCGCAGCCCAGGCTGCCGCGCCAGGTCCAGGGCGGTGTCCACCACCCGCTTGACCCGGTCGGGGGTCAGGGCGAGCGACTCCACGGTCTCGTCCAGGTTGCGGCGCAGGCGGCGCACCCGCTCGCGGATGTTGGAGTCGGAGGGCACCCGGCCCTTGCCGCCCGCCTTGGCGGTCTCGGCGTCCAGGTCGGCGCTCTGACCGAGCATCCGGCGCTGTACGGCGTCGGAGATCACCGCGTTGACCGAGCCAAGGTCCTCCTCCATACGGGCGACCTTGGTGGCCACGCGGGACAGGAACTCCAGGTCGGCCTCGTAGGAGTCGGTGGCCTTCTCCCAGCCGGTGCCCACGAAGTGGAAGACCTCGGGGGGGTTCTCCTGCCCGTACCGGTCAATGCGGCCGATGCGCTGTTCCAGCTTGTTGGGGTTGAAGGGGATGTCGTAGTTGACCAGGCGGTGGCAGTGCCGCTGGAGGTCGATGCCCTCGCTGGCGGCGTCGGTGGCGATGAGGATGCGCAGCGGGTGCTCGCCCGGGTCCTTCTGGAAGGCCACCCGCAGCGCCTCGCGCTCCTCGGTGGACATCCCGCCGTGCAGCTCCTTGACCTGCTCGCCGCCCAGCCCGGCCTGGGCCAGCAGCGAGCGCAGCCAGGACTGGGTGTCGCGGTACTCGGTGAAGACCACCACGCGCTCGTTGGTCCAGTGCCGGTCCGGCTTGCAGATGGCCTTGAGGTGGTCGATGAGCCTGCGGGCCTTGGCGTCGGGCTGGGCCTCGTGCGTCCGAGCCCAGGCGTGCATCCGCTCCAGCAGCGACTCCTCGGTCTCGTCGGCGTCGGGCTGGAGGGGGCGGGCGCGGCCCAGGGCGTCGTCCTCGGCCTCGGCCAGCTCCTCGTCGTCATAGGTGGCGGTCTCGTCCCACCAGTCGTCCATCCACTCGGGCACCTCGTCCAGGTCGGCGCCCGAGGGGAGGGCGTCACCGCCGCGCGAGCGCAGCGTCTCGGTGTAGACGCCGACGGTGTGCGCGAAGGCGGCGGGGCTGGAGAACAGGCGCTTCTTGAGCAGCAGGGTGACCAGGTCGGTGGCCCGCCTGCCCTTCTTCGTGGTGAGCTTGGCCCGGCGCAGCTCGGCGAAGCGGGTGAGCAGGGCGTGGATCTCCCGCTCGCTGTCGGGGTAGGCGACCTGGAGTTCCCTGGTGACGCGCTCCAGGAAGCGGGGGCTGCCGTCGTCGTTCTCCACCTCGCGCTTGAGGCGGCGCACCACGGTGTCGGAGACCGCCGAGGCGTTCGGGTCCACGCCCCGGGCGAAGCGCTGGTCGTCCAGGATCTCCAGCAGCGCGGTGAAGGACTGCTGGTAGCCGTTGTGCGGGGTCGCGGACAGGAACAGCCGGTGCGTGAAGTGCGGGGCCAGCTTGCGCATCAGCTTGGTCTGCTGGGAGTCGACCGCGTACACCTGCTTGGGCGCGGCCGGGGCCACGTGGTGGGCCTCGTCCAGGATGAGCAGGTCGAAGGCGCGCGGGTAGCCGGGGCCGTCGGCGGGCAGGACCTCGTCCAGCAGGCGCTGGGCCTTGGCGCCGCGCAGCCACGGCAGGCTGACGATGGTGAGCCTGTGTACCTTGAACGGGTTGGCGGCGCTGCCGTACTCGCGGCGCACGGCCGCCGCGCACTCGGAGTCGACGATGGTGAAGTCCAGGCCGAACTTCTCCTGCATCTCCTCCTTCCACTTCAGGGTCAGACCGGCCGGGCACACGATCATGATCCGCTGGGTGCGGTTGCGCAGCAGCAGCTCCTGGGCGACCAGCCCGGCCTCAATGGTCTTGCCCAGGCCGACGTCGTCGGCGAGCAGCAGGTTGACGCGGGGGGCGCCGAGCGCGCGCGAGACCGGTTCGAGCTGGTAGTCCTCGATGGCCACGCCGGAGCGGAAGGGCGCCTGGAGGCTGCGCACGTCGGCGGAGGTGACCGCCGACCAGCGCACGGCGTCGAGGAAGGCGGCGAGCTGCTCGGGGCGGTCCGGGCTGATGCCCGCGATGTCGGGGAGGGAACCGCTGGGCAGGAGTCTGCGGCCGGGCTCGACCTCCCACAGGACGTCGAGGGTCTCGCCGTAGCGGCCCTCCTGGATGCTCTGGAGGGTGACCATCGTGAAGGCGTCGCCGGGTTCGACCCCGCTGACCACCCACTTCTGGCCGCGTACCTCGACGAGCGCGCCGGGGGAGAGCTTCTGGGAAGCAGAGGAGGGGTCCTCTGTGGTGCTGCTGGGCATGGCGGTCTTCCTGCGTCGCGCCGGGTGGGGACCCGTCGGCCTCGGCGGAGCGGGGCGGCGGCGGGGGAGGCGGAACCCAATGTAGGACTGCTTGGGTATCGCGTCGATGACTGAGACTCTATTGTTAACCCGGTTCACACGCAAGGGGCATAAGGTGGTTCCACGGCGCCGCCAAGGCCTGTGTACACCAGGACGGCGGGCCGAGGGGGCGGGTTTACCCAGCTCGCAGCCCGCTTTCCAAAGAGGACGTTGGTCCCGAAACAGGCACGCGCGTCCCGTACGTCACGATTGGGCCCCGGTTCCCCCAACCGCGGGCGCCGATCCCCCAAGCGCTGTATGAATTCCGACGGGGCCCTGAGGCGGGGTGTCCGAGAGGTACACGACGGCGTCCCCCCGAACACGGCACCCCCGACTCCACGACGAACAGAGAGCGCGAGAGCACCCTTGGCAGCCGACGAGCCGACCACGGCCACCGACAGCATCAAGCGCATGTACCAGTTCCTCCTCCACGCGGAGGAGATGCGCAGCATCCCCGTGCGTACCCTGGACAAGGCGGCCGGGGTCCTCTGGCTCGGCGATCTGCCCGACGCGGCCACCGATGACGCCGATGACCGCGCACACCCCGACCTTCCCGCCGACACCGTCGTCTCCGGTTTGCTGAACCCCGAGGACGCCGCCACCTGGCTGCGCGTCCGACGCCTGCACCGCACCGAGTCCCCGGCTCTGCCCATGGTCCTGCGGCCCTGGGTGAACCCTGCGGGACTCAACGACCACCGCCGTGCGCAGGCGCCCGGGCTGCTCACCGAGTCCACCGTCCTGACCCGCGAGGGCACGGTCACGACGGCCCTGGAGGAGGATCCCCACCATGAGGCGGTGCGCGGCGCCCACCGGGACTGGGCGCGCGCCTGGGAGGAGTGGGCCCGGCGCGAGAGCGCCCTCGCGCCTTTCGTCAAGCTCTACGAGGACGCCTACCGTATCCACCAGGAAGCGGCGGACCTCGGCGAGTCCTATGAGCTCGTCCTGGGAGCGGGCTACCTGACCTGGAGCGCCGGGGGACAGCCGGTCCGCCGACACCTCCTCGCCCGCCGCATGGTCTCCACCATGGACGACCAGGGCCGTATCGAGTTCGCCCCCGACCCCGACGCGCCCGGTTTCGTCCTGGAGGAGGACATGCTGGAGGCCGCACAGCGGCTGCGCGAGGAACCCCGCGCACACGTCCACGCCTCCCTGGCCGAGGCTTCCGAGCACGCGGGCCCCGACGGCGCCGAGGCCCTGCACGCGGCCCTGACAGAGTGGGCGGTGGCCGCCTCAGCCGACGCCCGCTACGAGCGGTCCGCCGACCGGCAGCCCGCCGCCGCACCCCACCGCTCGCCGCTGGTGGCCTTCGCACCCGCCCTCATCCTCCGGGAGCGTTCCAAGCGCGGCCAGCTCAACGCCCTGCGCGAGATCGTCGAGGCGGTGGACCGCGGCGGCGAGGCCGGCCTGCTCCGCCACATCGTCGGCGAGGAGACCCGCCGCCCCTCCGTGTCCGACGGCGACGCGGACGAGAGCGCGCCGCCGACCGCGCCCGCCGAGGACCTGTACTTCTCCCTGCCCTCCAACGCCGAACAGCGCAGCATCGGGGAACGCCTCCGCGACAGCGACCTCGTCGTCGTCCAGGGCCCGCCCGGCACCGGCAAGACCCACACCATCGCCAACCTGGTCACCGACCTGCTCGCGCGGGGCCAGCGTATCCTCATCACCAGCCAGACCACCCGCGCTCTGAAGGTTCTCAAGGACAAGCTCCCCGAACGGATCCAGCCCCTGGCGGTCAGCCGCACCGGCGACGGCGTCGACGCCCAGCGCGAGCTGGAGGGATCGGTCCAGTCCATCCTCGAACGGCAGGCCGACGACGACCCCGCCCGCGCCAGGAAGGAGATCCGGAGCCTCCAGGAGCGGCTCGACCGGGCGCGCGCCAACCGGGACGCCGCGCTCAAGGAACTCCGAGCCGTCAAGGAGCGGGAGACCTACAGCCACCCGCGCGAGACCGGCGACTATGAGGGCACCCTCGCCGCCATCGCCGAACGCCTTGCCGAGCGGGAACACCGCCACTCCTGGATCGGTGAGGTCCCCTGCGACCAGCCCCCGATCGCCGGCGACCAGGTGCGCCTCCTGCTGGCCGCCGCCCGCGCCTACACCCCCGACCACAGGTCCCTCGCAGCCGAGGTCCCCGCCGCCGCGGAGCTACCCGACCCCGGCCGCCACGCCGACGCGCTGGAGGCCGTCAGCCGGGCGGAGCAGGCCGCCGAACGGGCCTCCGGCTCCTGGGGCGGGGACCTGGAGGGGCTGGTGCTGGAACTGTCTCGCGAACGCTGCGCCCAGCTGCGCGAACGCGTCGACGCGTTCACCGCCGCCCGCGACGTCACCGCGCGCATCGACCCCCGCTGGCACCCCCAGCGCGCCAGCGTGCTCGCCGGACGCGCCCGCGAGGCCAGGTCCCAGGCCGCTTCCGCACGCGCCGCCCTCCACCGGGCCGAGGAGGAACTCGGACAGATCGACGGGACCCGTGTCGACGGCCTCGACCGCTTCGCGTTCCCCGAGGCACTGCGCCACGCCACCGCTCTCAAGGAGGGGTTCGAGACCGGCAGGAAACTCACCGGGCCCTTCGGCATGCGCACCCGGCTGGCCAAGGACAACGCGTCCTTCCTCCAGGCCGTCACCGTCGACGGCAGCGCCCTGGACACCGAAGCCGAGCTGCGGATCGTACGCCACCGCATCGACGCCGAACGCTTCCTGACCGACGCCGAACGCGCCCTGGGCGACACCGACACGGGGGAGTGGCGAGAGGCTGCCTCCCGGATCGCGCGTGCGCACGAGAGCCTCGACGAACTCGACCGGGTCCTAGAGCTGGCGCGGGCACGCGACCTCCTCGTCGAGGCCACCCGGACCCTGCCGGGACTGGCGTCCCTGGACTGGTCCGACGACGCCGAGACCGACAGGATCGCCGTCCTGCTGGCGGCCGTGGACGCCGGGCACGACGCCGAGCCCGCACGCGCACTGATCCAGGAGGCCCGCGCCGTCCTGAACGACTGGGTCAACCGACCCCAGGACTGCCCTGAGGCCCTGCTCAGTGCCCGCGCCGCCGTGGAGTCCGCGGACGCCGACGGCTACGCCACGGCCTGCGTCGCACTGGAACGGGTCCGCGAGGCCAACCGGCTGGCCGACGCCCACGACCGCGCGCTCGCCGCCGTCGCGGAGGGGCACCGGGGCCTGGCCCACGCCGTCGCCGCCGATCCCGGATCGCCCGCCTGGGAGGAGCGCCTCGCCCGCTTCGACGAGGCCTGGGCCTGGTCGGTGTGGAACCGCAGGCTCGCCGAGCTCACCGACCCCGCCGCCGAGGACATGTGCCGGGCCCGCCTCAAGGAGGCCGACACCGAGGCCCGGATGGTCATGGGCAAGCTCGCCGCGGCCAAGGCGTGGCGGGCCTGCCTGGACCGGCTGACCCTCGACCAGGAGGTGGCACTGCGCTCCTACCAGCAGAGCGTCCGCAAGATCGGCAAGGGCACCGGCAAGTACGCGCGGGTCCACCAGCGCCACGCTCAGGAGAGCCTGCGCGAGTGCCAGCCCGCCGTCCCGGCCTGGATCATGCCGCTCTACCAGGTCGTGTCCACCATCCCCATGGACACCCCCGGCGCCTTCGACGTGGTGATCGTCGACGAGGCCAGTCAGTCCGGGCCCGAGGCGCTGCTGCTGGCCTGGCTCGGCAGGAAGCTGGTGGTCGTCGGGGACGACAAGCAGGTCAGCCCCGCCAACGTCGGCATCGACCAGCAGCAGGTCTTCACCCTCCAGGAACGCCACCTGGGGACGCTGCCCGCATCACGGCGCAACCTGTTCTCCCCCAACCGCAGCCTGTTCGACATCGCCTCCGGACTCGCGGGCAGCCGCGGCCAGCTGATGCTCAAGGAGCACTTCCGGTGCATGCCGGAGATCATCGGCTTCTCCAACGAGTACTTCTACCAGGGCAGGCTCCAAGCTCTGCGCCAGTACGGCACCGACCGCCTCGCCCCGCTGCGCACCTTCTACGTGGCGGACGGCATGCTCGCCGGCAGGGGCCAGAAGGCCGTCAACCGGGCGGAGGCCGAACAACTGGTGGAGCAGATCGTCCACTGCTGCGCCGATCCCGCCTACGATGACCTCACCATGGGCGTGGTCACCCTCCAGAGCGGGTCCCAGCAGACCCTCATCGAGGACATGCTCAGCGAACGACTCTCCTTCGAGGAGAGGGAGGAACGCCGCATCCGGGTCGGCACCGCGGCGGCCTTCCAGGGCGACGAACGCGACGTGATGTTCCTCAGCGCCGTCTACGCGCCCTTCGACACCGACGGCGAACCGCGCCGTCCGGGGCCGTTCAGCTCCGAGGCCTACCAGCAGGCCGTCAACGTCGCCGCCTCCCGTGCCCGCGACCAGGTGTGGCTGTTCCACAGCTTCGTTCAGACCGACCTGGGCGAGACCGACCTGCGCCGCCACTACCTGGACTACCTGGGTCGCCCCCACCAGGAGCAGGACGGCACCGGCCTGGCCGAGGTGCCCGCCGACGAGAGGGTGGAGCCCTTCGACAGCCTCTTCGAGCAGCGCGTCTACCGGGCGCTTCGGGAGAGGGGATACCGCGTTCTGCCGCAGTACCCCGCGGGCGGCTACCGGATCGACCTGGTGGTCGAGGGCGGCACCCGCCGCCTGGCGGTGGAGTGCGACGGCGACGCCTTCCACACCGAGGCCAACGCCGCCGACGACGCGGCACGCCAGCGCGAGCTCGAACGCGTGGGGTGGACGTTCGTCCGCATCCGCGGCAGCCGCTTCTTCCGAGACCCCGAGCAGGCCCTCCAACCGCTGTGGAAGCAGCTCGAAGAGATGGGGATCGCGCCCGTCGGCCCCTGACCGCACCACCCCGTGTCCGTCCCGCCGACGGGGCGGACACGGTTCCCCTTTCCCCCAACCCCCGCATCGGAGGTACGCATGTTCACCCAGGGCCGTCTCACCCGAGGCCAGGGGATCGACCCCCGCCAGATGCTGTTCGCCGCCGTGGCCGTCAACACCACCGGATACGAGCCGGGCCGGGACCGGGTCTACGAGGCGGCCGTCGTCCGTATGCGCGGCGACGGAACCGTGGTGGACGAGTACGCCACCCTCGTCAACCCCCAGCGCCGAGTCGACGCCGACGAACGGGACCCGATCACCAACGAACAGGTGGGGAAGGCGCCCGCGTTCGACCGTGTCGCCGGAGACCTGCTCGCCTTCCTGTCCGACGCGGTGGTGGTCGCGCACGGCCTCGAACACGTGGATCGGTTCCTCGACAGCGAGCTCGGACGCATGGGCGTCCGCGTCTCCGGCGTCCCTGGCCTGTGCACGCTGCGCCTGCTGCGCACCCAGCTCGACACCTTCCCCTACCGGCAGAACCACCTCTACCGGTTGCTGACCGGGGACTGGCCCGCGTGGGAGAGCAGCGCCCTGGACAAGGCCCGCCAGCGGGCCAGGATGCTGCACATCGTTCTCCAGCGAAGCCCCGCTCTCCTGCACTGAAACGGCCCCGGACCCGTCTCCGTGCCCGCCGTACCGCGCACCGGCCTGATCGCTCCGCGCACCATCGGTCTGCGCAAGGGCCAGGAGGGATGGCTGGCCAACATGGTCGCCGGGCTGCCCGACATGAACCCCTCGCCCCGCCCCAACCCCCAAGGCGCCGCGGCCTACCGCTCGATGCTGGGCCACGCGCTCGACGACGGCAAGATCGTCGGAGACGAGGCGCGTCAGCTCACGGACCTGGCCACCGAGGCCGGGTTCACCCAGGCCACGATCGGTCAGCTCCACGAGAAGGTGCTGATGGAGGCACGCGCCCGGGCCGAGGAGGACGGTGTGGTGACCTCCGCCGAGCTCCGTGAACTGGAGAGGGCGGCCAAGGAGCTCCGAGCGGGGCACGCCATCCAGGACCTGCTCTACGCCGCCGAACAGGAGAGGGCACGCAGGAACGGCCCCCTCAAGGGCTGGCGGATCGTTCCCGTGGGGGAGTCGGGGGCGCTGAGCGCCGTGGTGGACTACGCGGTGTCCCACGGGGCGACCGTCGGAGCCAACGTCACCAAGACCGTCCGATTGGTGATCGCGGAGGAGGGGACGGCCGACCCCAAGGTGGAGCGGGCGCGCCAGGGCGGTCACCGGCTGGTCACCCCGGCGCAGGCCTGGGACGTCCTGCGCGCGGCCTCGGACCGGTCCGACGCCGGGCTGTTCGCCGACGGCGACAGTGCGCGGGTGGCCTCCCAGGTGAACGCCCGGCGGCAGGAGGAGCAAGAGGACAGCCGGCCCTGGCAGGAGTACTGGCGTCCCCGGGAGCTGACCGACCAGGAGTACCACCGGGAGTTCGTGGCGCCCTACGAGCGCAGGGACCGGGTGGCGAGCGGTGGCCCCCAGGAGCGTACGGCTTCCCGGACGGCGAAGACCCCGGCCCGCCCCTCCACCCAGGCCCAGAAGGGCGGCGGCTGCGCGGGCGCGGTGCTGCTGTTCATGGCCGCGGGGGCGGCGGCCGCGGTCTCGGGTCTGCTGCCCTTCTGGGCGTGACCCAGTGGTTTCACCCCCGACCAAGGAGCGAAAAACCATGAGCGGAGACCAGATGCGTACGTGCGGACGTCCCACCAAGTCCGGACGCCCTGCAAGGTCCGTGTCAGCGGATCGGACGTTGCCTGCGGCATGCACTCCACCGAACAGGACCGTGCTGTCGCGAACGCTCACCGGCGCGGCTACCGGGAAGGGTACGAGTCTGGCATTAGGGCCTCTGACGAATCCTCCAAGCTCCGCATCACATGGCTTGAGAGGCAGGTCGAGGAGCTCCGGGGGCGCCTCGACAAGGAAACACGTATCCATGAGATCGAGGGAGACCAGGTCGTGGCTGTCGGAAGATACGCCTATCGCTGGAGCGGTGAGACACCGCTCGACATCGGTGACCGCGTCCTCCTGCCTGAGAACTACGTCAGCCGTCTGAAAGACGGTCCGGGCCCGGTGGAGGCGACCGTCACCGGCCTGGGAACGACCTACCAGGGACCTCTTGCGTTCGTTCTCCGCAAGCTGGACCGGGAGTAGCACGTGTTCCACAGCGCCGATTCCCAAAGCCGCCGCCTGCTTTGACCGGGACCAGGAGTTCGAGCCCCGCGGCTTCGTGCTGTTCCCCTCGTGGAGACGCCCGACCTTCGTCACTGGTGGCACGGTGTTCGGGAGAGTGCCCCGCCCTCTCAGCCGTGGGCGGTCAGCGAGAGTGCGACGTCGACACAGAAGTCGAAGCGGCGGGGGCGTTTCGTGCCTCGTGGTGCGGCGAAGAGCGCCTCCAGCTCCTCGCATATCTCGGTGCCTCCGAAGCAGGAGTCATCCCACCGCAGGCGTGCTCGGGTCAGGTTCAGGCCGTTGGCACTCGTGTACTCCAGAGCGAGGTTGACGTCATCGACCCGCGATGTGCGTAGCGTGACCTCACCGTCGGTGTGGACCTGTGCTCTGCGCAGGGGGATCTCCAACGGCGGCCAGCCCTCCCCGGAAATCCTGAGTTCCAGGTCGTCACCGCAACCGATGATGATCAAGCTGCGAAGAGCCGTGCCCTGGGCGGGAACCGGTGCGATCCAGGTCCTGTCCATCGTTCTCCCTTGTTCACGCGGGTCCGCAGACCCTACGGCGCATGGTCACCCTGTATCTACAAGTGGTCGCTGACAGTTTCTGCTTTCGAGGATTGGTCCGCGCCTCCCGCATCGGCCGCAGTGCGCAGGAAGTCCAGGGTCGGGTGTACCGCGGGCCGAAGGACCCCGGGCGGGGGAGCTGTCAGGTCAGGGGCAACTCTCCTTGGCCGCTGCTTCGGGGCCCCTTGCGCACCCCGGGCGCGACGGGCAAGATCCGCGCCCCCTCGAGCTCCTGCGTCGTGACCAGGGGCCCCGTGCGGATCCGTTCGAAGAGGTCCAGCTGACGCGGTTCCAGATCCACCAGTCGGGTGAGCACGGTGATCAGGTGGAGGAGCTGTTCGGTGAACTCGGGCGTCCAGCGATCGGGTCGGATGTCGTCCAGGGGAGAGCCCCTGCGTACGTGCCTGGGATCGCGCTCCCTGGCGGAGAACCACTTCCTGATGACGTGCATGCCGCCCACCTCGTACTCCCAGGCGGCCGTTTCCACCGGGCCGATGACACCCTCACCCACGTGCAGGCGCGGCCCTCCGGAACCCTGTCCGCCGTCGTGCCAGACCCGGTCGGGCAGGTGGCCGGAACGGTCGGGAATCTCCCTGAGCACCTGGGGGCGGCGCTGCCGAGGGAGCCTGGGCATGTGCGCTGGACGACCCGCCCCGGGGTCGCGCATACGGACGCCGTAGGTGTGCAGCCACACGACCTCACGGCCGAGTTCCACGGCCCCGTCCCACAGCTTCGGGTCAGCGGTGAGGGGGATGCGAGCTCCGGGAGTCCGCAGGTCCTCCCGGAAGGCCGCGGTGTACCCCGGGTGGGCCGCGACGGCGGCGAGGTAGGCGACGACGTCCTCGGGACCGACACCGCGCCCCAGTCGTTCGGTGAGGTGCGCCAGCAGTCCCGGCGCGAGGTTGGGAGAACTGCCGGAGGGGTCGCGGTAGAGCGGCAGCACTCGACCGCCGCGGCCGTTGAAGTAGTGCACATCCGGAACGAGCGCGCTGAACAGGAGACCGGGGCCTGAGGAGATCGCCTCGGCGTGCTGTTCGACCACGTGGATCTGATGGTCGCCGTTGGCCGCCCACAGGCCCGGGCGACGGAAGTCCACATATCGGGGATCGTCCGCCATGTGCTGGTGGCCGAAGGCACGGTGTGAGATCAAGGCGGTACGCGGGGGGACACGGTCCTCGGCAATGGTGTGCCGACCGGGGAACGGGCGGTGCACGCTCCGATCACGGGTGGCCTTGAACAATCGGTCCTGGTCCTCTGGCCGGGCGCTGGCGAGCCTCTCCCACCGCCGGTTGAAGGTGGCACGGTCGGGGGTGATGACCCACGTCCGGTTGGTGGTCACCCCCGGCGACCGCCACGGCATCAAGTCACCGACGGCCGGGAGGAGACCCCACCGCCCGTGCTGCGGGTGGAAGGGGTCGGTCCATCCCTCTGGACACTCCTTCCAGTTCCCGCCGTCGAGCCGCAGCCCTCCGTCGCATTTGAGCGCCGCGAACTTCTCGGCTTGCGGCCCCTCTACGCTCGCGTGCCAGATCCGGGCGGGGACGTCGGGCCGGGGATGTCCGTAGCGGGCGAAGATCCCGATACAGACCGGTTGCTGTACCCCGCCGAAGACGCGCGTGTTGGCCGGGGGACGGTGCCCCTCGGGGGAGAGGTCGACGATCCACCCCTCATCGGCGGTCGAGCGCAGGTAGCGGCGCATACCGGCGAAGGCGTCCCCCGTCAGGTACGCGGAGGTGCTGACGAAGGCGACGACGCCGCTGGGCTGTTCGGGGTGGGCGTCGAAGGCCTTCCAGGTCGCCCAGCGCCAGAAGTAGAGGCTGACCGCGGAGAGCTTGTAGTCGAGACCGCCCTGTCCCAGCTCCCGGAACTCGTCCATGGACGGGCGCGAGGTGACCGGATCACCAGCCGGGGACCGGCGCCGCTCCAGCCAGGGGGCGGGGTCCCGCTGTTTCGCGCTCTCGATGTAGGGCGGGTTGCCGATGACCACCATCACCGGGGTGGAGTTCTTGACCTGGTTGGCCTGATCCCGGAAGTGGACCAGGTCGTCGTAGCGCCGTCCGAAGGACTGGTAATGGTGGTTCGGGTCGTCCAGGGTGTTGCACAGGAACCGTCGGTGTTCCTCGGGGACCTCCGCGCCGTACTGCTCGCTGAGCTGCTGGTGCAGCCTGAGTTCGGACACCGCGAAGGCCGCAGTGCTGCGTTCGAAGCCGGCGAGGCGGTCGCGGTACAGGTCCTTGAGGCACGTGCGTGTGTGTACGGGGCCGAACTCCTCCTCCAGGTTGCGGCGGGCCCGGTCCATGGCCGAGGACAGGAAGGTCCCGCTCCCCATTGCCGGATCCACCGTGGTCACCGAGCGGTCGGCGAAACCGAGCGGCAGGTCCATGCGCTTTCGCAGGACTGAGTCGGTGAACTCCGTGAGGAAGTCCGCTACGGGGGCGGGCGTGTAGTAGGAGCCGGAGCTCTTGCGCAGCGCGGGGTCGTATCTGGTCAGGAAGGTCTCGTACAGGTCGGCGTGCGCCCTGGGCCGTCCGCGTGTCAGCCGGAGCCAGTCCACCGCCTCCAGGACCCGGACGAGTGTGGGCAGGACGGTGATGGTCCGCACGTCCCGGGACTCGGTGAGCAGGGAGAAGGCCTGGCCCAGGAAGGCATGCCGTTTGCCCAGGAGTTCACCGATGCCGTCCAAGTCGCGGCCGCCGAAGTCCACCCCGTCCTCGCGGGCCAGGATCAGGGAGAAGGTGACGGTCTGCGCGTAGACGTCGGCGAACTCCCTGTCGGGTTTGAGGTGTGGGAAGAGCAGGTCGCGCCATTCGTGTGCCAGGCGGATGAAGGGGGTGCCCCGGCCGTGCACCCTTTCATCGGTGAGGATCTCGGAGATCTCCTCGCGGAGCTGGGCGCACAGATCCGCCACCCGGGTGATCAGTCGGTCCAGCCCGGGTTCGGCCTCCGGCTGCCAGAGGAGGAACTCGCGGATCAGATCGGTGAACACCGGGTCGACCTGGGGGAACCTCTTTCGCCCTGATGTCAGGTCGGGTGTGCGCACCGTTCTCAGGACCGGGTTTCCGTGGCGGAACAGGGACCATTCCGTTCCGTTGGTGTAGAGGACATTCGGCAGGCTCTGGAATTTCTGCCACTGCTCGCGGTCGCGTCTGTCGGTCAACCTCTCGGGAGGAATCGGTTTTCCCGGACGTTTGAGTTCGATGTATCCGACCCTGCCGTGTGGCCCTTGGTCGATTCCGGTGAGGTCGACCCCGAAGTCCGGTCTTGCCTGGAGGTCGGGGAGGGAGACCTCGCCGTAGACGCTGTTCGGCAGCCCCAGCGAGGCGCCCATGCTCTCGATGAGCACCTTGAGCGGGCCCCGGAGCTGCTCCTCGTCCTCACCACCGCGTCCCAGGACACGGACGACGTCGTTGACGAAAACCTGGACCAATCGGTTGGTGACGCCGTGTCCGCGGAGGTGGCCCCTCCCGGAGTCGCGGCTCGGTTCGGAAACGTGCGGCAGCGCGGTCATCGGGCCTCCAGGGCGGGCCATTCCAATCCGCCACCAGAAGACATGCGCTATTCCGGAAAGTCAATTATTCGCACGAAAATGTATCTCGGGTGGACGAGTCTCGTGTTTCTCGTGGGTTTTGTGTGTTGGGTGAAATGGATGGTGCGACTCAGGGAAAGCTTTTCGTCACTGTCGATCACTGCTTTGGATACCGTCGGAGAAGCCCTGCGTGAGAGCGAGAGTTTGGTGTACAGGCCCGTGGTGGTCACCCTGAGATGCGGTGAGCGCACCCGCTCCAGGAACGGTGGGAAGAGGTTATAGCCCCCTTCGTGCACGACTCCGATCGCGCCCACTACGAGCGGCAGGCCCCCCACGCCCGGGCCGATGCTTGCGTTGACGTACCGGACGACGACGCCTGGCTGGTCTGCCTCACCGCCCACTTCTGGCCGGACGGCCGCTCCGGCTCGCCTGCGCGGTGCCACTGATCTGGCCGCGGGCGTCCGTCGGGCCGCTGCGGGCACCGTGTATCTCCCCCCGGAAGCCCTCCTGGCCGATCGTGGGCGTAAGGCGACCGCCTCGCCGGGCGACGCTCGGTCAGGAGAAGGAGGGCGGGAAGGGAAGGGGAAACGTGGGAATTTCCCCGCCGCTCATACAACATCGAACGGAATCCGGCCACGGGGTCTGTGGGTTGCTTTTCTGGCCGGAAGCGGTCACAGAAATACGCGATGTGACCCTTTGCGCACCGTGGGGTCCGTGTTTTTTCATGAACTGGCAAGTAACCCCCGCTACCCCCTGAGGATCCCCATGACCAACACCCACGGGTCAGGTCCGGACAGGCGCAGCATCCTGCGCGCGGCCACCATCGCCTCAGCCACCGCCGCCCTCGGTGCGGTCGGCGCCACAAGCGCCTTCGCCCGACCGGCCGACACGAGCGCCGCCGTCCAGGCGGCCCAGCCCTACCTGTACTGGCGGGGCGCCTGGGGCGCACGCCCGCCGAGCAGCCCCATCCAGGTCCTGGCCGCCGCGCCCCGCTACATCGTGGTCCACCACACCGCGACGCCCAACAGCACCAACTACTCCCTCGACCACGCCCTGAACCTGTCCAGGTCGATCCAGAACCACCACATGGACACCAACGGGTGGAGCGACACCGGTCAGCAGCTCACCATCAGCCGCGGCGGCTACGTCATGGAGGGCCGCGACCGCACCCCGGAGGCCATCGCGGCGGGCAACCACGTCGTGGGCGCCCACGTGGCCAACCACAACAACACCTGCATCGGCATCGAGAACGAGGGCCTGTACACGAGCGCGGGCCCGACCGCGGCCCTGACCGACGCGCTGGTGCAGACCCTGGCGTGGCTGTGCGGCGCCTACGGGCTCAACCCCCACGGCGCCATCCTGGGCCACCGCGACTTCAACGCCACCGCCTGCCCCGGCGACGTGCTGTACTCCAGGCTCCCCGAGCTGCGCGACAGGGCCGCCCAGACGATGCGGGCCCGGGGCATCGCCATCGCCGCCCGCCAGGAGCCGGGCGAGGACGGCCCCACCTACCCGCCCGTGCCCGACGACGAGCCGGACCGCCTGTTCTACCACGGTCCCGCCCGGGGCCCGGACGACTTCTCCCGCTAGACGCACCCGGCCCGCCGAGTTCCATGGAACCGGCCGCCCCTCCTTTCCGGCGGACACCGAGCCCCCGTGTCCGCTCGTCCCCGCAGGATCGGGGAGCCCCCGGCGGCGAGCCCGGACACGCGCGCCCGGCCGCTGCCCGCGGCGCCCGGCGCGCCACCGCCCGGAGCGCCGGGAATCCTGACGAATCCCGGACACCGGGAGTGGGGAACCGGCATCCTTGTGGATGGCGTCGGCCCCCGGTTCCGGGGCTGCGCACCCGCCCCCGGGTGCGAGCCGGCTCCAGGCGGCGATGCGGGCCTTCGATGTCATGAGGTTGCGAGATGAACGTTCAACTGTCGGTGCACGGACCCACCAGTGACGCCGAGTTCAGGTCCCTGTACCGGTGGCTGAGGGGCGAGGCCGGAAACCTGCGCGCCGCGGGCGTCACGATGGAGCACACGGGCGGCTCTCTCGACGAGCCCGACGTCATGGGCGGCGCCTTCGAGGTCGTCCAGTTCGTCTGCGACTTCGGAGCCCAGTACGGCGCGCTCGCCGTGGCCATCGCGTCCTGGCGGCGCGCGCACCCGGCCCGTTCCTCGTTCACCTTCGAGCGCGACGGTGTCAAGATCACCCTCACCGAAGCCGAACTCGACGACCTGCCCACGGTGCTGCGCGCCCTGGAGGAACTCCGGGACGCGGACGAGCCGGAGGACGGGGAGTGACGGAGCAGGCCGCGTCGAAGCCGCCCGACGGGGGGCGGATGGACACCGCGGGCGGTGGGCGGGGCCGGTTGGACCCCGCCCGGTCGGCCTGTGTCCTGATCGGGGTCGACGCCTACCAGAACCTGCCGGATCTGCGCTCGGTGCCGCGGAACCTGAAGGATCTGGAACGGGCGCTGGCGGACACCGACCTCTGGGGCGTTCCCGAGGACCGGCGCTGGGTGGTGCGCAACCCCTCCCTGCCGGGCGAGCTGACCGGGCCGATCTACGACGCCGCGGACAAGGCCGAGGACACCCTGCTCGTCTACTACGCCGGGCACGGCCTCCTGGAGATCCGCGACGACCAGCTCTACCTGACGCTCTCCAGCTCGGTGCGCGACCGCAGCGAGACCTCGCTCGCCTACGGTGTGCTGCGCGACATCCTCAGGGAGTCCAGGAAGAGCGTCAAGCGGCAGATCGTGATCCTCGACTGCTGTTACAGCGGCAGGGCGCTCGACGGAGTGATGACCGGGACGACGGTCCCGGACAAGCAGCAGATCGAGATCGAGGGCTCCTACGTCCTGACCTCCACCACCGGGAGCGGTCAGGCCAAGGCCCCTCCGGAGGCGAGGCACACCGCCTTCACCGGTGAGCTCATCGATATCCTGACCAGCGGCGACCCCGGGAACAAGCAGCAGGAACTGCTCACCCTCAACCAGATCTACCGCCTGCTGAGGACGAGGCTCGCCGACAAGGGCCTCCCGGAACCGCAGCGGATGGACCGGAACGGCGTCGGCGACCTGCTCTTCGTACGCAACCGGCAGGGTCCGCGTCCTCCCGTGCCGGTCCCCGCGGCGCTGCCGCGCCGCACGATGGCCTCCCTGGCCGCCGCGACCCTGGTCCCCGGCCTCCTCCTCGGAGGGCTGGGCGGCTACCAGCTCCGCGAGTGGACGGACCCGCGCTTCGGCACCGCACCGTTTCCCGGCCCCTGCGACACGCACGGCCGGGCGCGGCTCCTCGACGTCTCCGACCAGCTCGACCAGCCGCCCGAGAACGAACACCTGGGGAGCCCGGTCGAGGGCCTGTCCGCCCTCGCCCTCACCGGCAACGGCTCCGAGGCCCTCGTGATCCGCGACAACGAGCCCGCGCAGTTCTTCACCCTCGGGCTCGGCGCCCCCGAGTCCCTGGCCCCCACCGTCACGGGAATGCAGATCCTCTACGGTCCGGACGGTGAGTCCTTCGACGCGTTCGACGGCGAGGGGCTGGTCGTGGAGAACGGCGGTGAGAGCATCCTGGTCGCGGCCGAGCACGAACCGTCCATCCGCCGTTTCGGGACCGCCGACGGCGGGCAGATCGGGGACCCCCTACCGCTGCCGGAGGCCTTCCTCCCGGCCCCGCTCGGCGAGGCGCAGCCCGGACGCAACCTCGAATCCCTGACCGCCACCCCGGACGGCGCCCACCTGTTCGCGGGTATGGAGGGCCCGCTCTTCGGCGACGCGGACGTGCACGGCCGCCACCAGCTGCGTATCCAGCGCTACCGGGGCGAGCCCGGAGGCGCCTACGCACTCGACCGCCAGTACGGGTACCAGACGGAGGTGGGCCTCTACCTCGCGGAGCTGGCGGCGATCGACGAGAACCACCTGCTCGCCCTCGAACGCGGTTACCTCGGCGGGCTCGGCAACGCCATCCGCGTGTACGAGGTGAACCTCGGCGCCGCCCAGGATGTGACCGGCAGGACGCTCAGCAGGAACGCCGGTGACCTCCTGGCCCACAAGGAACTCCTGTTCGACATGGCGGACTGCCCTGAGGGCGACGTCGTCTCCGACGAGACCCAGCAGAACCAGATCCTGGCCAACGTCGAGGGCATGGCCCTCGGTCCCGTGATGAGGGAGGCCCCCTACGAGGGCCGCCGCGTGCTGTACCTGGTCTCCGACGACAACGGGCGCCACACCCAGGCGACCCGGCTCTACTCGCTCGCGGTCGACCTGGGCTGACCCGGGAGAGGCGGGGCGCCGACACCACAGGAGGGGCGTACACGGCCCGAAGGAGCCGGAGGTGTGTCGGTCCCCCATCGGGGGGCGGACACGGCGGTCCACACGCGCCGGGCGCCGGTTCCGGGGCTCACCCCGCCCGCTGACCGCCATGACCCCGGGGAAACGGGGTGACGGCTGGCGGTCCCGCCAGCGCGCCCCCGGGCGCCGCCGCCCTCGGGCGCGTTCCCCCGCCCGGACGGCCGGGGGAGGGGCTCGCAGGTCGGCCGGCTTCCCGGCCGAGCACCGGTGCCGGATACTGGGCCCATGGCGATCATCTACAAGGCCGATCTCACACCGAGCAAACCCGAGCTGATCGGCGCCTGGCTGGACGCTCAGCCGTGGGCGGGCCGGGGGCCCGGTGAGATCCTCGGCGCGTACCGGTTCGACGACCCGGAGGGCGAGGTCGGGGTGGAGGTGTTCCTGGTCCGGCGCGGGGACCGTCTGCTCCACCTGCCGCTGACCTACCGGGGCGCGCCCCTGCCCGACCACGAGGACCACCTCGTCGGCACCCTGGAGCACTCCGTCCTGGGAACGCGCTGGGTCTACGACGGCACCGAGGACGAGGTGTCCCTCGCCTGCTTCCGGCGGGCGCTGGAGGGCGGGCAGGAGCAGGCGGAGCTGGAGGTCTGGGAGGAGGGCCGCCGCCTGGAGAACAGGTCCCAGCAGGTCGTGGTCTCCAGGGAGCCCGGCACCGGCGCCCCCCGGGGCGGGCGGGTGCTGGTCCAGCGGGTCCTGGACGGTGAGCCCGAGGGGAGCGTGCGGCTTCTCGCCCGGTGGGGCGACGAGCGGGCGGTGGTCGCGGCACTGGTCTGACCTGCGGTCCGTCCTGCCCGAGCGGGGCCCGCCACACGCGGGACCGGGGCCGGTGCCGACGGACGGCCACCCGCCGCGTGCCGACCTGTCGGCGGCGTGTGGTTGGCTCCTCCCATGGGTGTGAAGATCGAGCGGTTCGTGCGGTTGGTGAGCGCGCTGCCGGAGTGCGAGTCCAGGGACTCGGACCAGTACACGACGTTCCGCGTGCGCGGCAGGCCCTTCGGCTACCTGTGGCCGCGCACCGCCACCGTGGGGCTCAAGCAGACCCTTCTGGAGCAGACCGCGCTGGTGGCCGAGCGGCCCGAGGTGTTCGAGGTGCAGTTCACCGCGGGCGGGTTCGGCTGGGTGGTCGTCCACCTCGACGGGATCGACCTGGACGAGCTCAGCGAGCTCACCCTGGAGGCCTGGTACCTGACCGCCCCGGAGGAGCTGACCGCCGCCCCGCCGACCCCGGCGTCCCTGGTCCGGGCCTGACCCGGACCAGGGACAGGGGCCTTCGTCCGGCCCGGACGGCGGCCGCGGTCAGCGGTCCAGGAGTTCCTCGGCGCTGGTGCCGGGAAGGGCGACCGTGACCTGGGTGTCCCACGGGTCGCGGAGCACCACCGATCTGCCGGTGTCGGCGTGGGCCAGCTTGTGCTCCCTCAGGCGCGCGACGAGCGCGTCGAGGTCCTGGCGCGCGGGCACGGTGATCGCCACGTCGCCCAGCCCCAGGCTCGCGGCGCGCGGACCCGCGCCCGCGCTCTGCCAGGTGTTCATCGCGACGTGGTGGTGGTAGCCGCCCGCCGACGCGAACAGCGCGCCCGGGTAGGTGTCGACCGTGGTCTCGAACCCGATGGCGTCGACGTAGAAGGCCCTGGCGGTCCCGATGTCGCCGACCTGCAGGTGGACGTGTCCGACCCTGCCCGCCCGGTGCGGCCCCTCGGCGACGACCGCCTCGTCGAGGTGCGTGCGCAGGTAGTCGTTGGGGTCCAGGTACAGCGTGCCCATCCGCAGCCGCCCCTGGTCGTACCTCCAGGCCGACCGGTCCCGGTCGGTGTAGAGCTCGATACCGTTGCCCTCGGGGTCGGTGAAGTAGAAGGCCTCGCTGACCAGGTGGTCGGAGGAGCCCACGAACCGGCTGCGCGGCTCCTGCGCCGCGCGGTAGACGGTCGCGGCGAGTGACGCGGGGTCCTCGAACAGGAACGCGGTGTGGAACAGCCCGGCCTGGCGCGGGTCGACGGCGGGCAGCCCCGGGGTGGAGACCAGCCGGACCATGGGGGTCCGGCCGCGGCCGAGCACGCGGTGCACCTCGCGCCCGTGCGCCCTTTCCTCGACCGGCTCCAGGGCGAGCGCGTTCGCGTAGTACGAGGTCATCGACTCCAGGTCGCCCACGCGCAGGGTCACGGCGTCCATGCCCGCGTCGTCGCTCAGGTGGCGCTCGTCCGGGGACGACGCCCGCGGTGCCGTCTCGGTCGCATCGGACATGGTGGTCTCCCAGTCAGTAGGTCCGAGGGGTTTCCCGTGCCTCGGAGGTCGGGCTGTTTTGCCCCAACAACACCATCCTAGGGAAGTTTCTTCCTTGTCAAATAAATGTCGTGCGGCTCTCTCCGCCGGTCCCCGGGAAGCGGCGCACCGGAAAGGGGATCGCCCGTTCACGGCCACCGCCCCGTGGACGGGCGCCTCGTCCGGTCCGGCGGCCGACTGAGTCCGGCTCAGACCAGGGCGTGGCCGTGGGCGGCCACGAGCGGGGCCAGGTCGGGGACTCCGAAGCGCGTGCGCAGCTCCTTGAAGCGGGTCACCTTGTCCTCGCCGAAGCGGGCGACGGACGCGGCGTAGGAGTCGGCGGAGAAGAACACCGGCGGGTTGCGCTTGCTGTGGAACTTGTCCGCGTACATCACCAGCTCCTCCTCGGCGGACTCGGCCACGTAGTCCCCCTCCGGAACGGGAAGCCCCTGGTCGCGGATGTCCTGCCGGGTCAGCCCCACCCCGGTGTGGTGCGAGCAGAACCGGCACAGCGCCTCGGGCAGCCCCTCCCCGGCGAGGATCTCGTGGCCGAGCACCCCGTGGCTCACGTAGCGCGCGTGGTCGAGCCGCCCGGAGGAGTCGTACAGCCGGTAGACCCCGATGTCGTGCAGCAGGCACCCCGCCCGGACCAGGGCGCGGTCCAGCGCCGGGCCGGAGCGGTCGAGCAGCTGCTCGGCGACCGCGCACACGATCTCGCAGTGGGTGTGGACGAGGTCGAACGCCTCGCGTGTGGGCGCGTGCCTCTCGTGCAGCGCTCGGATCTCTTCGTCACTCGGGATCACCATGTCCCCGACGGTAACCGCAACGGCGGCCGCACCTTCCGCACGGCCTCCTCCCCGCCCTGGTGGGGGAGGCCGTACCCCCGGAGGAAGGGCGGTGCGGGCGGCTTCCGTCCAAGTGGCGCGGGGCTTTTGTTTTCGGAGGGTGATCATGTGATCCTCGTGGGTAGCTGTGGCGGCAGTGGCTGTGTCCACGCGGGCGTGCGGAGCCCGCCGGACCCGGAGGCGTCGGGAGGGGCATGCGGTCTCTGAGCGGCCTCGTCCGCGCCGGAGCGCGGTCGGCCGCCCGCGCGGGCTCGGCGGCGCTGGACCGCCTGTCCGCGGACGGGGGTTCGGTGGTGCAGGCCACGGTCGCCGCGACCGCGGCGTGGATCATCGCGGGCGGCCTGGTCAGCGACCACTCTCCCTTCTTCGCGCCGATCGCCGCGGTCATCGCGCTCAACGCCGCGGGCGGGGAGCGGGGGACCAACGCCGTGCGGATGCTGCTCGGCGTGGTCATCGGCATCGTCGTCGGTGAACTGGCCCTGCTCGTCACCGGTGGAGGTTACGGGGCCCTGGCCGCCGCCACTGGCGTGGCGATGGCGATCGCCGTCGCCGTCGGCGCGGCCCGGCTCGTGATAGCCCAGGCGGCGGCCAGTGCGATCCTCACCGTGGCCTTCGCCGGGACCGGCAGACTCACCGACGCCCTCATCGGAGCGGGGGTGGCGCTCCTGCTGAGCCAGCTCCTGTTCCCCGCCCGGGTGGTCTCGCGGCTGCGCCGGGCCGAGGCCGCCGCGCTGGCGGAGATGGTCCGACTGCTCGGCGCGACCGGCCGCGCGCTGGAGGAGGACGAGGACCCCTCCCAGTGGACGGTGGACCGTCTGGGCGCCCTGAGCAGGCCCATGGCCGACCTCAGCCGCGCACGCGAGAACAGCCACAGCGCGGTGCGCTGGTCCAGGGCGCGGTGGACCGACCCGGAGCCGCTGCGGTACGAGGACGAGCGGGTCGACCGGCTCATCATCCTCGGGGAGAGCTGCCTGTCCCTCGCTCGGACCACCGCCGCCACGGAGAGCGGCGAGCGCCGGCGCCTGGCGCCGGTGGTGTGCGAGATGGCCTCCGTGCTCGACGTGCTGGCCGAGGGTCTCGGAGACCGCGCGGCGCGCCAGCGCGCGGTCGACCGGGTGCTCGGCCTGGTCGGGCCCTTCGACGAGGACGCGGTGGACGACCCCGTGACCGGGGCGGCCCACCTGTACGTGCGGATGGTCGCCACCGACATCATGCTGTTCGCCGGTCTCGAACCCGAGGGGGCCGAACGGGCACTGGCCGGAGAGGACGAACAGACGCGGGTCGCCCACCCGCCGCGCGAGCCGTGGCTGCCGTGGGCGCCCCGGGGACGCGCCCGGAGCGGGGACCGGAGCCGACGCCGTCGGCCGTTCCGGCGCTCCTGAACCGTCGGGGTTCGGCGGCGGCCGTCGCCCGCCTCCGGGCACCCGGCACCGCCGAAGGGGCCCGTTCGCGCCGGGCGCGAACGGGCCTGACCCCGACCCCTAGCCGTCCGAGGGCAGCTCGGAGTGCCCCAGGTGGTGTTCGGGGGCGATCCTGTCCCGGATGAGGCGCTTGAGCTCGGCGGCGTCGGTGAAGGCCGCGTCGGTCCGGCGCGACCACACGCTCTCCCCGTCCAGGCGCACCTCGAACACGCCGTTGGTGCCCGGGACGAGCGCGACCTCGCCGAGTTCGGCCTCGAACGTGGTCAGCAACTCCTGTGCCATCCAGGTGGCCCGCGGGAGCCACCGGCACCGGGTGCAGTACTCGATCTCCAGCCGCGGTTCCTTGACCTCCATGACTCCCAGCATGGCACGGGGACGGGCCCGAGAGGGAGGCCGGAGCGCATTGCCGTGGCCGGTGCGCGAAGGCGTTGCCCGCGCGTGCCGGGCCTTTGGCGCTCCCGTAGGACGGCGGCTCACCGCCCACCATGATCCGGAACCCTTCCGGAAGTAAGGGTGTTCGATCGCGGGCGCGTCACGACTACAGGTCGCCGAACAGGACAGATGCCGTGCGGAAGGGGAGCCGTCCGCCAAGTTATCCGGAATATTCCGGAATTTATTGACAACACAACGGAGTCGGACGGACACTGGCCCTGTGACGGGGCTCACGGTCCCCGTCGGGTCGGATCACCCCCGATCCGGTCCTCCGCACGCCTCCTGACCCCCCGATCCCCGAGGAGGAAGCACCCATGAACCATCCCCCCGCACCCCCGCGCAGCCGCGGACAAGGCCGCGCCAGAACGCTCGTCGGCCGGGTCTGCGCCGTCGCGGTCGCGCTGGTCACGACCCTGGCGCTGCTGCCCGGCACCGCCAGCGCGGCCATCACCACCAACCAGACCGGCACCCACAACGGCTACTTCTACTCCTTCTGGACCGACAGCCAGGGGACCGTCTCCATGGAGCTGGGCTCCGGCGGCAACTACACCACCTCATGGCGCAACACCGGCAACTTCGTCGCCGGCAAGGGCTGGCCCACCGGCGGGCGCAGGGCGGTGACCTACTCGGGCAGCTTCAACCCGTCCGGAAACGCCTACCTGACGCTCTACGGGTGGACGAGGAGCCCGCTCGTGGAGTACTACATCGTCGACAACTGGGGCACCTACCGGCCCACCGGAACGCACATGGGCACGGTCACCAGCGACGGCGGCACCTACGACATCTACCGGACGATGCGCTACGACGCCCCCTCCATCGACGGCATCCAGACCTTCCCCCAGTACTGGAGCGTGCGTCAGTCCAGGCGCACGGGCGGAACCATCACCTCCGGAAACCACTTCGACGCGTGGGCCCGGGCCGGAATGAACCTGGGCAACCACGACTACATGATCATGGCCACGGAGGGCTACCAGAGCAGCGGGAGCTCCAACATCACCGTGGGCTCCAGCGGCGGCGGCAACCCCGGCAACCCCGGCAACCCCGGTGGCGGCGGCTGCACCGCGACCCTGTCCGCGGGCCAGCAGTGGAGCGACCGGTACAACCTCAACGTCTCGGTCAGCGGTTCGAACGACTGGACCGTGACGATGAACGTGCCGTCCCCGGCCAGGATCAGCGCCACGTGGAACGTCGGCGCCGACTACCCCAGCTCCCAGGTGCTGACCGCCAGGCCCAACGGCAACGGCAACAACTGGGGCGTGACGATCGACCACAACGGCAACTGGACCTGGCCGACGGTCTCCTGCAGCGCGAACTGACCCCGGACGCGGCCGACATCCACCCGCGGCGCGGCGGCCGCGACCGCCGCGCCGCCCCGGGCGGCATGTGAGGGCCCCCGGCACCGAACGGCGCCGGGGGCTTTCACGTGCCGTGGAAGAGGGTGAGGTCGACTGCGGGCGCGTCCGTGTACACCACGCCCGGTTCCGGCGGTATGGGCTCGCCCGACGCGGAGTCGGTGCAGTGGGCGTCGAACATCCGCGCCTCGTCGAGGGGCGCCAGGGTCCGGTCGGTGACCGTCCAGCCGCGCACCAGCGTCACGGGGACGTCCACCCCGTCGGGAAGCGTGTGGGAGATCCGGTCGGTGGGGCTGCGCAGTACCACCGCCGCGGGGTCGCCGCTGGTGACGGCGGCGCACAGCCGCTCCACCACCGCCGGATGCTCGACGTCGAAGCCCTCCTCCCGGCGTTCGACGGACGTGGCCAGCACGTGCCGGGTGTGCAGGGTCAGGAGGTGCTTGGTGCCGGGCAGGTCGTCGAGGAGGGCGGACAGCAGGGCGGAGGCGTGTGAGGAGAGCATGCTCTGAGTATGCGCGCGCGGACACGGCCGGATCGGGTTGTCCACAGGCCTGATCGGGGAGGAACCCGGATTTTTCGAGGGAGGCCGGTCGGAGGCCGTCCGCAGGGCGCGCGGTGCGCCGGTCGGCCTCCGGAGGGAGGCGGTCCGTGCCGCGTAACGCCCACTCCCCGGTCCCGTCCGCCGAGTACGGGACCGCCCGTTCGGTCCCGGCCCTCGGACCCCGGTCCTCTCGGCCGGTGGCCATGGGTCCGCCCGCCCGGCCCCGCTGCCGTCCGTCCGGCTCTCCCGTCTCCCGGTGAGCGCGGGACCGCCCGGCCCCGTTCCCCGATCGGGGTTTCTCCGGCCCGGCGCCCCGCGCACGCGTCCGCGGTCAGGGCTTGCGCGCCACGCCGCCGTACTGGGCGACCTCCTTGGGCTCGCCCAGTTCGGTGGGCAGCGGGCGCCACAGGGACGCCGAGACCACGCCGGGCTCCAGCAGTTCCAGGCCGTCGAAGAAGCGCTCGATCTCCTCGGCGGTGCGCAGGTGGATGGGCTGGCTCGCGCCCTCGTTCCACGCCTTGGACGCCTCGATGATCTGCGGACTCGTGCTCGTGCTGTCGCACAGGGCCAGGAAACTGCCCGACGGCAGCGCGTCCACGTAGGCGCGGGCCAGGGCGTAGGTGTTCTCGTCCGCGGGGAAGTGGCCCAGGGTGCCCATGAACGTCAGCCCGATCGGCTGGGAGAAGTCCAGGTACCGGCGGGCCTGCTCCAGGAGGGGACCGGGGTCGGTCAGGTCGGCGTCGACGTACTCGGTCGAGCCCTCGGGGCTGCTGGTGAGCAGGGCGCGGGCGTGGGTCAGCACCAGGGGGTCGTTGTCGACGTAGACGACCTTGCACTCGGGCGCGGCGGCCTGGGCGGCCTCGTGGGTGTTGTTGGCGGTGGGCAGGCCGGTGCCGATGTCCAGGAACTGGCGGACGCCCTCCTCCTCGACCAGGTGCGTGACCGAGCGGACGAGGAACTGCCGGTCGGCGCGGGCGACCTCCACGATCTCGGGGAAGGCCCGCGCGATCTGCTGGCCTAGCTCCCGGTCCACGGGGTAGTTGTCCTTGCCCTCCAGCCAGTAGTTCCACACGCGTGCGGAGTGGGGGACCGACGTGTCGATGGGGGGAGTGGCGGCCATGGTGTCCTCTCGGGGAAGTGGGTGTCGCGCTGCAATTGTCCTGGCCCGGTGGGCAACACCGCAACCACGAAACCCTTGCGCCACAGGGGTTTCCGGGCAACGATCCGTGCCCTCCGCCGCCCCCGGGCGTCCCCGGCCCGCTCCGCCCCGGCGCCCTCCGGGTTCCGCCGGGGCCGCGTGCGCGCGTTCGGCCAGGTGGAGGTGTCTAGCATGGAACCCATGAACGAACTCTCCGCAGAGCAGACGGGCCGGGTCATCGCCCTGGCCATGGACCTGGCCCGGGAGGGGCGCACGGAGGAGCTGCTGGAGTTCCTCGACCACGGCCTTCCCGTGGACGCCCGCGACGAGCAGGGCAACACCCTGGTGATGCTCGCCGCCTACCACGGTCAGGAGGCCGCGGTCCGCGCCCTCGTGGACCGCGGCGCCGACGTGGACCTGCGCAACGACCGGGACCAGACTCCCGTGGCCGGCGCGCTGTTCAAGGGGGAGGAGGGCATCGTGGCGCTGCTCGTCGCCGCGGGCGCCGACCTCGACGCGGGCACGCCGAGCGCCCGCGCCGCGGCCGAGATGTTCGGCCGCTCCCACCTGCTGCCCTGATCCGCTGATCCCGACCCGGGGGCCGCGCCGCCGCGGCCCCCGGGCCCGACGGCCCCGGGCCCGACGGTGCCCGGCGCCCTCCGGGGCCCGGCCCCGGAACGGGCCGAGCCGACGCGGTCGGGGCCGCGTCGGCTCGGTGGATCGGACCCGGATCCGGGGTCCTCACGCCCCTGCCCCGATCAGGGCATCAGGGCTTCGGGCGTTGCTCAGACGGCGTCCGAGTTGGGGTCGGTCGCGGAGACCTTGCCCGCCTGGAGGGCCTCGATCGCCTTGCGCACGCCCTCACCGTAGGCCGGGTCGGCCTTGGTGCAGTTGCCGATGTGGCGCTCGATGGTGGCCTGGGAGGCGCCGTCGATGGCGCGCGCGGTGTTCTCGAACAGGCGCTGCTGCTCGTCCGCGTTCATCAGGCGGAACAGGTTGCCCGGCTGCTCGAAGTAGTTGTCGTCGTCCTCGCGGTAGTCGAACCGGTCCGCGGTCGAGCCGATGGCCTGCGACGGCTCGGCGTAGGAGGGCTGCTCCTGCCAGCGGCCGTAGGAGTTGGGCTCGATGCCGGGCACGCCGCCCTGGTTGCCGTCCACGCGCATCGTGCCGTCGCGGTGGTAGGTGTTGACCAGCTTGGCGCCGCGCGGGTAGTTCACCGGGATCTGGTGGTGGTTGACGCCCAGGCGGTAGCGGGCGGCGTCACCGTAGGAGAACAGGCGGCCCTGGAGCATGCGGTCGGGCGAGAAGCTGATGCCCGGGACCAGGTTGGCCGGGGTGAAGGCGGCCTGCTCCACGTCCGCGAAGTAGTTCTCCGGGTTGCGGTTGAGCTCGAACTCGCCGACCTCGATGAGCGGGTAGTCCTTCTTGGACCAGACCTTGGTCAGGTCGAAGGGGTGGAAGCGGTAGTCCGCCGCCTCGGCCTCGGGCATGATCTGGACGTAGAAGGTCCACTTGGGGTTGTCGCCCCGCTCGATGGCCTCGAACAGGTCGCGCTGCGCGGACTCGCGGTCCCCGGCCACGACCTGGGCGGCCTCCTGGTCCGTGAGGTTCTTGATGCCCTGCTGGGTCCGGAAGTGGAACTTGGCCCAGAAGCGCTCGCCCGCCTCGTTGATGAACGAGAAGGTGTGCGAGCCGAAGCCGTGCATGTGGCGGTAGCCGTCGGGGATGCCGCGGTCCGACATCACGATGGTGACCTGGTGCAGGGCCTCGGGGAGGTTGGTCCAGAAGTCCCAGTTGTTCTCGGCCGAGCGCATGTTGGTGCGCGGGTCGCGCTTGACGGCGCGGTTGAGGTCGGGGAACTTCAGCGGGTCACGGAAGAAGAAGACCGGGGTGTTGTTGCCGACGACGTCCCAGTTGCCCTCCTCGGTGTAGAAGCGCAGGGCGAAACCGCGGATGTCGCGCTCGGCGTCGGCGGCGCCGCGCTCACCGGCGACGGTGGAGAAGCGGGCGAACATCTCGGTCTGCTTGCCGACCTCGGAGAAGATCGCGGCCTTGCTGTACCGGGTGATGTCCTGGGTGACCGTGAAGGTACCGAAGGCTCCGGAGCCCTTGGCGTGCATCCGACGCTCGGGGATGACCTCGCGGTCGAAGTGCGCGAGCTTCTCCAGGAACCACAGGTCCTGGAGCAGCATCGGGCCGCGCGGTCCGGCGGTGAGGCTGTTCTGGTTGTTGGCTACCGGGGCGCCGTTGGCCGTGGTCAGCGGCTTCGTGTTGTCCTGAGACATGAATTCCTCGGTCCTAAGGTGGGATCTTTCGGTGCCGCGGTCAGGGCACCGGGCGTGTGTCAGGCCTTCTGGCAGTCGGGGCAGATGCCCCAGTAGGTGACCTCGACCTCGTCTATGGCGAAACCGTGGTCCTGCGAACCCGTCATGCAGGGCGCGGCTCCGGTGGCGCAGTCCACGTCCGCGATCGTGCCGCAGCTGCGGCAGACCACGTGGTGGTGGTTGTCGCCCACCCTGCGCTCGTAGCGCGCGGGCGACCCCTCCGGTTCGATCCGCCTGACGAGTCCGACGTCCGTCAGAGCCTTGAGCACGTCGTACACCGCTTGTGTGGACACCGCACCGAGCTGGCCGCGGACCGCCTGGAGCACGGTGCTGGCGTCGGCGTGCGGATGAGCCCCGACCGCCTCCAGGACCGCTACCCGGGGTCGGGTCACGCGTAGCGAAGCCCCCCGGAGGAGGGCCTCGGTCTCCGTCTGGTGCATGCGCCCATTGAACCACTTTTCTGGAATGATTCCAACAAAGGTGCGCCTAACCCGGCTCCGCCCCCCGCACTGCGGGCCCTGACGGTACCCAGGAGAGCCGTCTCACCGCGCGCCAGCGGGGAGCGGAATGTCCCTTTTGTGATCTACGACGTAAAAGTGCTGCTTGGGCAAGTGCTCCAGCGGGGGAGAACCCCCCCATCCGGACGGCGGGCCCGCGGCCATCCGCGCGCACGCGTTCGCCGACCCCGCTCCGGCGGGCGGGCCGCCGCCCCTCCGACACTCAGGCGGACGCGTTGCCCAGCAGCTTCTTCTGGATCTTGCCCATCGCGTTGCGCGGCAGCGTGTCCACCACACGCACCTCGCGCGGGCGCTTGTGCACCGACAGGCGCTCGGCCACGAAGTCGATGACCGCCTCGGGGGAGATGCCCTCGCCCACCAGGTAGGCCACGATCCGCTGGCCGAGGTCGTCGTCGGCCTCGCCCACCACGGCGGCCTCCATCACCCCGGGATGGCCGAGCAGCACCGCCTCGACCTCGCCCGCGCCGACCCGGTAGCCGCCGGTCTTGATCATGTCCACCGACATCCGGCCCACGATCCGGTGCCAGCCGTCCCCGTCGCGGACCGCCGCGTCGCCGGTGCGGAACCAGCCGTCCCCGGTCCACGCCGCGGCCGTGGCCTCCGGCAGCCCGAGGTAGCCCCCGAACAGGGTGGCCCCGCGGACCTGGAGCTCGCCGACGCTCTCGCCGTCGGAGGCGACGGGCTCCCCGTGCTCGCCGCGCAGCCGCGTCTCCAGACCCGGCAGCGCCGTCCCGACCCAGCCGGTGCGCCGGGGCGCGTCGGCGCGCGCCGCCACGGTGATCAGCGTCTCGGTCATCCCGTACCGCTCCACGGGGCTGTGGCCGCACGCCCCCCGCAGGCCGTCGGCCACCGTGTCGGGCAGCGGGGCGCTGCCCGAGACCAGCAGCCGCGCCCCGGACAGGGCGCGTGCGCTGTCGGGGTCGCGGGCGATCCGCGACCACACCGTCGGCACGCCGAAGAACAGGGTTCCGCGCCGAGTCCCCTGCGCCGCCGCCGCGTAGGCGGCGGGGGTGGGGCGGACGGTGTGCAGCAGCGGACTGCCCACGCGCAGGGCCCCCAGCACGCCCAGGATCAGGCCGTGCACGTGGAACAGCGGCAGACCGTGCACCAGCACGTCGTCGGGCGTCCAGTCCCAGGCGTCGGCGAGCGCGTCCAGGTCGGCGGCCACGGCCCGGCGCGGGATGAGGGCGCCCTTGGGCGGTCCGGTGGTCCCGGAGGTGTACATGACCAGCGCGGTGGACTCGGGCGGCGGTTCGGGGAGCGCGAACGAGGAGCGCTCGGCCGGGTCCACCGGGACGACGGGGAGGTCCACGTCCTCCCTCGGGGCGCCCAGCCACAGCGCGGCGCCGGAGTCGCGCACGATGTGGCGGCGCTCGGCGGTCCCCGAGTCCGCCGGGACCGGGACCACGGGCACCCCGGCCAGCAGGCCGCCGACCACCGCGACGACCGTGGACAGCGAGGCCTCGCCGTGCACGGCGACGGCGTCCGCCCCCGCGACCCGCTCGGCCACGGCGGCCGCGGCCGACCACAGCCCCTCGCGGTCCAGCCCCGCCCCGCCGACGCTCACCGCGGTCCCCTCGTCCGCGCCCGAACCCAGCAGCACCTCGCGCCCCTTCCGGTCGTGTCCTGTCCAGTCGGCCAGTACACCACAGGAGCGGCGCGGGAGCGGCCTCGGCCCGTTCACGCCCCGGCCCGGCCTCGTCCGCGCTCCGCTCCCGTTCTGCCCGCCCCGGCCCCGCTCCCGCTCCGCCCCGCCCTGTTCACGCCCGTCCCGATCGCGCCCCGTTCGGGCTGCGCCTCGTCCCGTTCGCGTCCCGCCTCGTGTGTCGGGAGCGGCGCCCGGGTAGCCGCTTGGCAGAATCCCCGGGGACGGGGCGGGCGCCGGGGAGCGTTCCCGACCCCCGGTCCCGCGTTCCGGGGACGCCTCGGCACCCGGTACCGGGGCCGAACACGTGCGTCAGGTGAGGGGGAGGGCCATGCGTGCTCTGACGGTGGTGCCGTCGCAGGCCGGTTCGGTGCGGGTCAGCGAGGTCGAGACGCCCGTGCCGGGCGCGGGGGAGCTGCTCGTCGACGGCATCGCGCTGGGGATCTGCGGCACCGACCGAGAGATCGCGGACGCCGGGTACGGCGAGGCGCCGCCCGGTCACGAGCGCCTGATCCTGGGGCACGAGTCGCTGGGCCGGGTGCGCGAGGCCCCCGACGGCAGCGGCTTCTCCGCGGGCGACCTGGTGGTGGGGGTGGTGCGCAGGCCCGACCCCGTGCCGTGCGGGGCCTGTGCGCACGGGGAGTTCGACATGTGCCGCAACGGCGGGTTCACCGAGCGCGGCATCAAGCAGATCCACGGCTACGGCTCCCAGCAGTGGACGGTGGAGGCCGACTACGCGGTCCGGCTCGACCCTTCGCTGGAGCGCGTGGGCGTGCTGATGGAGCCGACCACGGTCGTGGCCAAGGCGTGGGACCAGATCGACCGGATCGGCGGCCGCGCCTGGTTCGAGCCGCGCCGCCTGCTCGTCACCGGCGCCGGGCCGATCGGCCTGCTCGCCGCCATGATCGGTGTCCAGCGCGGTCTGGACGTGCACGTACTGGACCGGGTGGAGCACGGGGTCAAGCCCGAACTGGTGGCCGCCCTCGGGGCGACGTACCACACCGGCGGCGTCGCCGAGGTCGCGGCCACGGGCGAGCCGGACGTGGTCATCGAGGCCACCGGCGCCTCCGGTGTCATCCTCGACGCGTTGGCCCACAACGCGGCCTACGGGATCGTGTGCCTCACCGGCATCTCGTCGGGCGGGCACACGATCGACGTCGACGCCGGGGCGATCAACCGCCAGCTGGTCCTGGAGAACGACGTGCTCTTCGGGTCGGTCAACGCCAACCTGCGCCACTACGAGATGGCCGCGCGGGCGCTGGCGCGGGCCGACCACGCCTGGCTGGAGCGGATGATCACCCGGCGGCTGCCGCTGGAGCGCGCGCACGAGGCGTTCGAACCCGGCGGCGACGACGTCAAGACCGTCATCGAGCTGTGAGCCGGTGCCCGCGGGCGCTGGACGAGGACCGGCCGGAAGCGCAACCGGTGCGACGCAAGGGCCCTGACCCGCGGTGGTCCTGTTCTCATGGCGGGGATGGACGGCCGAACCGCGCTAGGGGCACGGGGTCACGGCGGAGGGGGCCGCGACCGCTGTGCGAGGGCGCGCCCGGGGCGAAGAACCTACCGGCGGACGCTCCCGGCGGGCCGCCGACGCCACCTGCGGTCGCCGCCGTCATCCGCGCTGGGCGTCGACGTCCACTTCTGACAGCCGGAGGAGCCGCTGCGAGGTGGTCTCGTCGGCTGGTGTCATCACGGTCAGGCGGTGACCGGTCTCCGCGACGTTGGACGAGACGAAGTTCAGGCGCAGCAAGCCGACCCGTGGACTGTCCAGTCGTTTGGTCTCCAGGTGTTGGAGCATGACGTCGTGCCGGTCCCACAGCCGCGAGAACTCCTCCGACCGCTGCCGCAGCTCCCGGACCGTGGTGCTCGCGGTGTGGCCTGTGTCGGTGCCGGCGACCGCGCGCAGCTGTGCGACCATCCGAGCGGCGACGACGTCGTCGTCGACATAGCGGCTGCGCCAGTCGGCGTTGGTGAAGAACTGCAACGCGCAGTTCCGCTCAGCGGGCGGTATCCGGTCCATGTCCGTGAACAGGAAGCGGTAGGGGAGGTTGTAGGCCACCACGTCGAACGCGCTGGTCTGCAGGCAGGCGGGGTAGGGGTCGAGTTTGTCCAGTACCGGCTGGTAGGCCGTCGACAGCGACGCGTCGAGTGCCAACGGAGCGGTCGACCGGGTACGCGCACCGGCGAGGCGTTCCAGGTGTCGCTTCTCGGTGTCGTCCAGGCGAAGGGCTCTGCCGACCGCGGTCAGGACCTGCGCGCTGACGTTGATCGGTCGGCCCTGTTCGAGCCAGGTGTACCAGGTGACGCCGACTCCGGCGAGCACCGCGACCTCTTCGCGGCGCAGGCCGGGCGTGCGACGGCGTCCGGTGCTGGGAAGCCCCACCTGGTCCGGGGTGAGCCGTTCGCGTCGGGTGCGCAGGAAGGCGCCGAGATCGCGTCTGACCGCGGGGGGTCGGGAACCTGTCATGTCTCCACCATGCCTCACGTGCGGACCAGTAGCCAGGTTCGGTCAGTACCCCCATAAACAGGCATCTGGTACCGGGATGAGGCCCCTGCCAGGGTCGAGACGTGACTAGAGAATCGAAACCGCGGAGCCAGACGACCCCTGCGCGGGCCGAGGGTTACCGCCAGGCCCGCAGCGCCACCACGCTGGCCCGATCAGCCGCAGGGGAGGGGGCGCCGCCTGCGACGCTGGGCACGGTCGGACTCCTGACCGCGTTGTCCGCCCTGCTGCTGTCGGTGATGAGCTTCGCCGCCGCGGGAATCGCCGTACCGAGTATCGGCGCCTCGCTGCACGCTTCGGCGTCCGAGCAGTCGTTGGTGGTGTCGGTCTACTCCCTGGGCTTCGCCGCGCCGATGGTCGTCGGCGGGCGTCTGGGCGACCTGTACGGCAGGCGGCGGCTCTTCCTGTTCGGCATGGCCGGATTCACCGCGTTCTCGCTGATGGCGACGCTCGCGCCGACCATTGCCGTGCTGATCGTCGCCCGCGCGCTCACCGGCGTGTCGGCGGCGGCGATGGTTCCCCAGGTGCTCGCGACGATCACGGCCTCCACGCATGGACGCGAGCGTGCCCGGGCGGTGGCGTTGTTCGGGGCGACCGCGGGCGGCGCGACGGCGGTGGGTCAGGTCCTCGGCGGCGTTTTGCTGTCGGTCCCCCTGCTCGGCTCCCCCTGGCGCACGGTCTTCGCGATGAGTGTCCTCATGGGCGCCGTCGCGTTCCTCGCCGCTCTGCGCTGGATGCCCAGCACCGACGCACCGGGCGATCGTTCGCTGGACCTGGTCGGGACCGCGTTGCTGGGGGTATCGCTGCTCGCGCTGATGATCCCGTTGTCCCAGGGCGGTGCGCTCGGTTGGCCCGGGTGGTGCTGGGCACTGCTGGCGGCCAGCCCGGTGGCGTTCGCGGCGTTCTGGACGCGGCAGCTCCGACTGCACCGCCGCGACCTGGTCCCGCTCGTTCCTCCGCCGCTCCTGCGTCTGAGGTCGTACCGGCTCGGCCTCATCATGGCCCTCCTGCTCCAGTCGGCCTTCGGCGCGTTCACGTTCCTCTACGCGCTCTCCACGCAGACGGGTCTGGGCTGGTCCCCGATGGGTGCGGCCCTCGTGCTGCTGCCGTTCGCACTGTGCTTCTTCGCCGTGTCGATCTGGTCGGGAAAGCTGGCGCCCCGTTTCGGATTCCGCCGTCTGCTGACGATCGGCGGGTTCGTCCAGGCGGCGATGCTGGTGGCGACCGCGGCATCGGTGCTCATGCGGGGCCCGGGTATGAGCGGGTGGACGCTGGGAGCTCTGCTGGTCGGAGTCGGGGTCGGTCAGGCGCTCATGTTCGGTCCGCTGGTCGGGGCGATGATCGCCGACGTCCCGCCCTCCTCGGCAGGAGCGGCCTCCGGGGTCATCCAGACCGCGCAGCAGGCCGCCATGGGGCTCGGAGTCGCGGTCGCCGGAGGGGTTCTGGGTACTGCGATGGCCGGTTCCACCGCCCCGCCCGGGCAGGACTACATGACGGCACTCGCGATCTGCATGGTCGTCCAGGCCGCGTTCGCGATCGCCTTCGCCCTCCTCGCCTTCGCCCTGCCCAGGCGCTGAGGCGGGAACGGCCGGTGCCGACACCGTGAGCCGACGGTCGCGTGGTGCGGCCGGTGCCGGAGGTGATCACGGTGCGGGATCTTTTCCCGTGGCACCGGTTCTCCCCTTTCTCCGGACCCTCCTTTCCTGGTCGGGTGCGTGTTCTGTCACCGAACGGAGAAAACGCAGGACCGGCGGGTGTATCGGTGGAACCACGTGTCGTGCGCGAGGGCGTGTTGACAGTTTCTGACCGGCGTTCGATATTCGGTGTCCAGCGCGCCGGAAAAGGAACCCTCGCTTTTTTCGAACCCCCAAGGAGAATGAGATGGGATCACCGCTGGTACGCCGGACGGCGTCGGTCCTCCTCGGCCTGGCGACGGTCGCCGCCCTCGCCCCCGGGACGGCCGCCGCCGACCCCGTGCGGGTCCTGGGCGGGACGGGGCCCTACGACGCCGAGTACGTCACGACCCCGCGCCTGCGCGACCACACCGTCTACCGGCCCGTGGACCTGCCCGAGGGCGAGCGGCTGCCGATCGTGGCCTGGGGCAACGGCGCCTGCCGCGCCGACGGGACGTGGTTCGAGAACATCCTCACCGAGTTCGCCTCACACGGTTTCCTGGTCATCGCCAGCGGCCGCCCCGGCGGGTTCGGCAGCACCGAACCCGAGATGCTCACCGAGGCGGTCGACTGGGCGATCGAGGAGAACGACCGCCTGTTCAGCGAGTACCGGGGCCACATCGACACCGACAGCGTCGCGATCATGGGCCAGTCCTGCGGCGGCCTGGAGACCTACGAGGTCGCCGACGACCCGCGCGTGGACACCACCGTGCTGTGGAACAGCGGCCTGCTGACCGACCGCGACAACGACCTGCTGGAGGACCTGCACGCCCCCGTCGCCTACTTCACCGGCGGCCCCGGCGACATCGCCTACGAGAACGCCCTGGACGACTACGGACGGCTGCCGCGGGGGCTGCCCGCCTTCATCGGCCACCTCGACGTCGGCCACTACGGCACCTTCGCCGAGCCCGACGGCGGGGAGTACGGACGCGTCGGCGTCGCCTGGCTGGAGTGGCGGCTCAAGGGCGACCAGCGGGCCCGCCGGGAGTTCGTCGGCGACGACTGCGGCCTGTGCTCCACCGAGTGGGACACCGACAGCAAGAACCTCGGTTAGGGGACCGGGCCCGCGCGCTCCCGGACGGCCGACCGCCGTCCGGGAGCGCCTGTCCGGGGGCGCCGCCGTGGGCGCGTGAGACACCCGGGCCGGGTCCCGCCCGGCCCGGGTCTTCGGGCCCTCGTCCTCCGCCGGGCGAACAGCGGGGTTCCGGCGGCTCCGTGCGGTCCGGCCGGTGGCCCGGGCCCGCGGCCGGAACGGGCGGACGGTACCGGCCGGAGCGGCACGCGCACCCGGTTCCCGTACCGGGCGCGCGCGGCCCGGCACCGCGCGGAGACCGCATGTGGACACGGTCCTGTGCACAGGGTGTTCCGGACGGTAACTTGTCCCTGCCCCGCCCCCTGAACCGGGTTCGGCGCCACCGGAACCGCGACACCGTGAGGACCCCCGTGCACCCCCTCACCCCTGAGGACCCCCGCACCGTCGGGCCCCACCGGCTGCTGGCCCGCCTGGGGGCCGGCGGCATGGGCGAGGTCTACCTGGCCCGCGCCCCGGGCGGCGATCTGGTCGCCGTCAAGCTCGTCAAGGACGACCTGGCCCACGACCCCGAGTTCCGGGCCCGGTTCGCCCGCGAGGTGCGCGCCGCACGGCGGGTCCGGGGACCCTTCACCCCGGCGGTGGTCGACGACGACACCGGTGCCGAGGTGCCGTGGATGGCCACCGAGTACGTGCCCGCCCCCACACTCAAGGAGGCGGTGCGCGAGCACGGGCCGCTGCCGCCCGAGTCCCTGCCCGTGCTGGTGTCCGGTCTGGCCCGGGCCCTGGAGGCGGTGCACGGGGCCGGGCTGATGCACCGCGACCTCAAACCCGGCAACGTGCTGCTGTCCCCGCGCGGCCCGCAGGTGATCGACTTCGGGCTGGCGCGGGCGGTGGAGGGCACGGTGCTGACCCGCACCGGGCAGACCTTCGGCACCCCCGCCTACACCTCCCCCGAGCAGATCAGGGGCCGTGACGTGTCCCCGGCGAGCGACGTGTTCTCCCTGGCCGGGACGGTGCTGTTCGCCGCCTCCGGGGAACCGCCGTTCGGGCCCGCATCGGCCAAGGAGACCCTGCGGCGCGTCCTGTCGGACCCCCCGAACCTGGCGGCGGTCCCGGAGGGGCCGCTGCGCGACCTGCTGGCCCGCTGCCTGGCCAAGAGCCCCGGGCACCGCCCGAACACGGCCGCGGTCCTGGACGCGTTGGCCGACGTGCCCGTGCCGCGGACCGCGCACGCCTGGCTGCCCGACGGGGTGACCGGCGACGTTCACCGGCTGGGGGAGCGGCAGGCCGGGGAGCGCACCCGCGCGGGCCGGGCCCGGTGGCGGCGGCACGCGCTGATCGCGGGGGCCGCGGCCGCCGCCCTGGTCCTGGTGGCCGGGGGCGGGTACGCGCTCACCGCGCTGCCCGGCGGCGGGGAACCCGAGGGGGACACGGACCCCGCGGCGGCCGGTGCCGACGCCACGGCGAACGGCACCGGTGACGGCACGGCCGCAGGAGAGGCGGCCGGGGAGGGGACCGCCGACCCCGCCTTCGCTCCGCAGGGGTACCAGCAGAGCCTGTCGTCCGCCGACGGGGTGGCCTTCTCCCCCGACGGGGAACGGGTCTACGCCACCGGTTCGCTCTACTTCTCCGTGTGGGACTGGCGTGCGGGCGAGATCACGGCCTTCCTCGACCCCTCGCCGTCCGAGACCGACATCAACGCCGACGGCGTGATGGCGATGGTTCACGCGGACGGGGTGGGGCCCGGCCACCAGGACAGGATCGAACTCCTGCGGGACACCGACGGGACGCTGACCGAGGAGGCCGTCCTGGTGTACGAGGAGCAGCGCACCAACCCCCGCAACCCCGCGCTGTCCTCCGACGGGGCCCGTGTGGCGGTCGTGGCCAACGAACCGGGCCGGGACGGCATCGAGCACGTCATCCACGTGTGGGACGTCGCGGCGGGCGAACGCGTCCTCACCGTCCCCCTGCTGGGGCCGGACACGTTCAGCCACGTGTTCGACCTGGAGTTCACCGCCGACGGGGAGAGGCTCCTCGGCACCGTCAGCGACGGCTCCGAGCGAGTGCTGGGGGTCGCCGTGTGGGACGCGGACACCGGGGACTGGGTCCACTACTTCGAGGGGCCCGGGAACCTGGGATTCGCCCCGCATCCGACCGATCCGTCGGTGATGGCGCTGCTGGAGGACACCGACCGGGTCCGTCTGGTGGATCTGGACACGGGCACCACCCTGCGGGACCTGGGCCGCATCGGCGAGGACGACCCCGACGTCGGATTCTCCCTCGCGTTCTCCTCCGACGGTGAACGGCTGTACGCCGGTGTCGGGGACCCGTACGGCGTCACCGAACTGCTCGGGACGGTGTGGGACACCGGAACGGGCGAGGTCCTGCGCGACGGCGACGCCCTGCTGCCCGGACCACTGGACCCGCACCCCCGCGACGAGTTCCTGGCCGTCGTCGATCCGGAGGCGGGCCAGGTGCTGATACTGGACGGCGAGAACCTGACCGTCGTCAACGAGCTTGAGCAACCGGACTGAAACGAAAGCCCCCATGCGCGCACTCTCCCCGGACGACCCCCGCGACATCGGCCCCTACCGCCTCCGCGCCGTTCTCGGTGCGGGCGGCATGGGCCGCGTCTACCTGGGCACCGGCGCCGACGGCACCCTCGCCGCGGTCAAGTCGGTGCGGGCGGAGTTCGCCTACGACTCCGGCTTCCGCGCCAGGTTCGCCCGGGAACTCGCCCTGACGGGCCGCGCGCACGGGCCCTTCATCCCCCGTGTGCTGGACCACGACTCCGCCGCCCGGCTGCCGTGGATGGCGACCGAGTACGTGGCCGGGCCCACCCTGCACGACCTGGTCCGGGAGGCCGGTCCGCTCCCCGAGGAGTCGGTGCGGTTCCTGCTGCGGGCGGTCGCCTCGGTGCTGGAGGGCATGCACGGGAACGGACTGGTGCACCGCGACCTCAAGCCCGGCAACGTCATGGTCGCGGCGGTCGGGCCGCAGGTGATCGACTTCGGGGTCTCCAAGGCCCTGGAGGGGGCCGAGAACGCAGACGATGAGGAGACCCTGACCGCCGGGACCCCCGGCTACACCGCCCCCGAGCAGTACGAGGGGGCGGCGGCGTCCCCCGCCACGGACGTCTTCGCGCTGGCGGGCACCGCCGTGTACGCGCTCACCGGTACCGGCCCGTTCGGCGAGGGGCACCCCTCCGCCGTGGCCTACCGCATCACCCGTCTGGAACCGGACCTGGCCTCCGTCCCCGAGGACCTGCGCGGACTGCTCTCCCGGTGCCTGGCGAAGGTTCCCGGCGACCGGCCGTCTGCGGCCGGGGTGCTGGAGGAACTGGGCGGCCCGGTCGATCCCGTCGAGGCGGCGCCGGACTGGCTCCCGGTGGAGGCCGCTCGGAGGGTGGAGGAGGCCGCGCAGGCGCACCGGGAGTACACCTCCCCGCACCCGCGACGCCCGGCGGCTCTCCGCCGCCGCCGGGGGCCGTGGGCGGTCGGCGCCGGCGCGGCCGCGCTGATCCTGGCCGCTGGCGCGGGTGTGTGGGCGGTCTCGGAGCGGGGAGCAGGGGCGGCCTGGCCGCCGTGGGCCGGGGAGGGTGCGCAGCGGGCCGGGACGGACGGCGGAACGGGTCCGTGTTCGCGGCCGGAGGACTTCGCGGCGGAGTACGCGGAGGCCGCCCGGGAGAGGCTGGAGATACCCGGAGAGGACGGCTACGACCTCGACATGGCCTCTTTCCCCCGTCTCGCGTTCGTGGCAGAGGGCGAACTGCTGGCCGTGTCCCATCCCACCGGGGTCGCCCTGTGGGACTGGGAGGCGGGAAAGGAGGTCGCCTTCGTCGGTGAATCCCTGCCCGACTTCGCGGGTCTGCCGACGGTGAGCCCGGACGGCTGCCGCTTCGCCTACCTGTCCACCGAGGGCGGCCTGCACGTCTTCGACCTGCGCAGCGGGGAGCGGACCATGTACTTTCCGGACCTGGTCGGCCTCCTCGCCTACGAGCCCGTGGTGTTCTCCCCCGACGGCGGGGAGGTCACGATCGGTCCCGGGGGGACCCGCAGGATCGACCTGGAGACGGGCGCGGTCACCGACATCTGGGAGGAGGCGGTCGGCTGGGCCGCCTACTCGCCGGACGGCGAGCACCTCGCCCTGAACCAGGGGAGCTTCGCCGCGGTGCTGGAGACCTCGACCGGACGCGAGGTGTTCCGCAGGGAGGGAGTCCTGGGGGCCGAACCGGGCTCGGTGGCGCTGCCCAACGACGAGGGCGACCTGCTCTACCTGTCCGCCAATCCGGAGGCGGTCGTGCACATCAACTACCTGACGGAAACCGAACCACGGCTCTTCAGCCCCGAGGGCGAGCCGCCCTACCTGTCCGAGGAACTCGTCGTGGCACCCGGCACGGACCGGTTCCACCTGCTGCACGGCGCCAACTTCATCACCGGGTCCAGCGGACGGCGCACCACCTGGGACCTCTCCACCGGTGAGGAGGTGACGTCCGGAACGGACGGGGCGGGCGAGGCGGACAACCGGACCCTGGCGGCGCACCCGGCGGGAGAGGTGCTGGCCGTGCTGCCCCGGGAGGCGACCACCGTCCTCGTCGTCGACGCCGCGACCGCTGAAGTCCTGGCCGAACTCGGCTGATCGGAGAGGACCGGGATGCTCCCCCTGCACCCGCACGACCCGCCCGCCATCGGACCCCACCGGCTGCTCGGCAGGCTCGGCTCGGACGACACGGCCCACCGCTACGCGGGCGGGACCGGCGGTCGTGTGTCCGCCATGGTCGTGCTCCTGCGTCCCGGGAGCGCCACCGACCCGTTGTTCCGCGGCGAGTTCGCGCGCCGGGTCGAGGCCCTGCGGAAGCTGAGGAGCCCGTACGTGTGCCGGCTGGTCGGGGCCGACACCCGGGGCGCGGTGCCCTGGGCCGCGTTCGCGCGCCGGGACGAGGAGACCCTCGCCGACCGTGTCGAGCGGAACGGGGGCGGTCTGCTCCCGGAGGAGTTCCCGTCCGTGGCGACGGCGCTCGCCGCCGGTCTGGCCGACCTGCACGAGGCGGGGGTGTCCGTCGGGCCGCTGCGCGCGGAGGACGTCCTGCTCTCCTCCGACGGCGCCAGGCTCGCGGGGGCGTTCTCGGCGGCGCCGTCCGGTGCGGCGGCCGAGGACGTGCGCCACTGGGCGGTCCTGGTGTCCGCCGCCGCGGGGGACGCCGGACCCCCGCTGCGGTTCCGGAAGGTGATCGACGGCTGCCTGCACCCCGATCCGGACCTGCGGCCCACTCCGCGTGAACTCGTGCGGATGCTCGCGGGGACCGGGGCGGGACGGGAGAGCGGGGCGTCCGCCACCGGGCGGCGGCCCCGGAGGCGTGTGCTCGTGCCGTCGGCCGCCGGGGCCCTGGCCGTGGCGGCGGTCGCCGCCACAACACTCGTGGTGGCACGGGACGGGTCGGCGGACCCCGCGGACGCGCCGGAGCCGGCGGTCGCCGACTGCACCGAGGCGGAGGGGTTCGCCCCCGCCCGGGAACGGGACGCCGACGACCTGGAGATCTTCTCCCACATGGTGTTCTCCCCCGACGGTGACCTGCTGGTGATGCACACCCTCCAAGACGAGATGAGCGTGTGGGACTGGAGGGAGGGCCGGGAGATCGCCCGTCCCAGCACGCCCCTCGACAGGCTGGCGGGCTTCGGTTTCCTGCCCGAGGGATGCGGTATCGCCGCCGTGGTCATGGAAGCGGAACCGCGCCCCGGGAACGAGTACCCGGCGCCGGTGGCGCAGGGGTTCGACCTGGTCTCGGGCACGGTCACCGGATACGGAAACGGGGGATCGGCCGGTGGGACCCCCTCGGAGCCGCCTCCGACCGTGGACGGGATCGCGGTCTCCCCCGACGGGCTGATCGCCCTCTCCGGGTCGAGTGCCGTCCCGGGTGCGGGCGTGCAGATCGTCGACAGCGCGTCGGGGAGGACCGTGAACACCATCGACAGCGACGGGGGAGACCCCGTCTTCCTCGACGAACGGCGGTTGGCACTGAGGAACTCCGTGGACTCCTCGGACTGGAGCGTCACGGTCTGGGACGTGCGCACGGGCGAACGGCTGCACACGGTCCGTCCGGTGGCGGACGGGGTCTTCGCGCCGGTCCGGGGGACGGACGAGGTCGTCTACGTCCACGGGGGCGAGGTCATCGTGTGGGACGTCGTCGCCGGGCGCCGGGTCGACGCGTTCGACATGGAGGAGGCGGCCGAACTCCAGGAGCCCTGGATCCAGGAGGTCGTCGTGGACCCGTGGCTCGGTCGTGTGTACGTCACGTGGTGGGACTCCGATCCCGAGGACTACGGTGCGGAAGTGGAGGAGTACGGTGGGGCGTGGGACCTGGAGAGCGGGGAGAGCCTCCTCCCGGACGGGTTGGTCCCCTGGTACGTGGCTCCGCACCCGGACGGAGAGGTCGTCGCGGTGAAGACGGAGGAAGCGGGCGTGCGACTCCTCGACCCCGAGACCTGGGAGACCGTCGGGACGCTGTGAGGGGGAGTCGGCGCGGTCCCGGGCCGCGCGGTGCCCACACCCCCTCCCGGGGGCTCAGGGGGAGGAGCGCCCCCACCGCGCAGACCCCGTACCACCCGCCCCGCGCCACCGCTTCGCGGGAGCGGAAGGTCCCGTGTCGCTCACGCGCGGCGGAGCGCGGGCACCGAGAATCGAAGGGCGCCGGTCAGTCGCCCTGTGTGCTCCTACGCGTCCTCAGGGTGTCCGTCGGTCCCGTCCGCGGCCTGCCGCGCCGCCCCGATCCGCCGAACGAGGGAGGGCCCCTTCCATGTCCGCCGACCGCACGCCCGCCGGGTGCCGCCGCACGGCACGGTCCGCCGCCGTGGTCCTCGCCGCCGCGCTCACCACCGGGTCAGCCACCGCCGGGGCGGCCGCCGCCGCACCGGGGGCCGCCGCGACGGAAGCCTCCGCGCAGGAGCCGATCTGCGCCTCCGAGTCGCACCCCGACGTCGCGCGGCGGCTCGACGAAGGGATCCGCGAGCGGGCGGACGAGCGGGAGGGGACGATCGCCGTGGGGGTCTTCGCGCACGGCGGCGACCTCACCTGCGGACTCGACCCCGACGCGGAGTTCGACGCGGCCAGCGTCGGCAAGGTCGTCGTCCTCGGCGCGCTGCTGCGCACCGCCATGGACGAGGACCGGGAGCTCACCGCCGAGGAGAGGGACCTGGCGACCGCCATGATCACCGTCTCGGACAACGACGCCGCCACGGAGCTGCGCAACAGGGTCGGCGCCGAGCGCATCCAGCGGTTCCTCGACCTGGCGGGCATGGACGCCACGGAACCGGACCCCGAGGGCTACGTCGGGCTGATGGGGACCACCGTCTCCGACCAGCTCACCCTGCTCCGCCTGCTGCGCACCGACAACGACGTGCTCGGCCGGGAGGAGCGCGGGTTCGCGCTCGGCCTCATGGGCGACGTCATCGGGGAACAGCGCTGGGGCGTGCCCTCGGGAGCGCCCGCCGACGCCGAGGTCCACCTCAAGAACGGCTGGCTGCCCCACACCGGCACCGACCTCTGGCGGGTGCACAGCATCGGCGGCTTCCGCGGAACCCCGGTCGGCGACTACGACATCGTCGTCCTGACCGACGACAACGACGGAATGCGGTACGGGGTGGACACCGTCGAGTCCGTGGCGGCCGAGGTGCACTCCGGCCTCACCGGACAGGACGTCCGGAGCGTGACACCGCCGACCGAACGGATGTCGGAGCCCCTGTCCGACGGCTCCGACGGTTCGGGCCGCGCCTGAACGCGGGAGCCGTTTCCCCGCGTGCGGGCTCCGGGGGCGGCCGACCCCGGCCAGGCCCCGGCCCGGCTCCGCGGCCACCCCTGCTCCACAACGGCCCTGGCTCCGCGACCGGCCCGGTTCCGCAGCCACCCCGGCTCCGCGGCCGCCTCGGCTTCGGACCTGTCACCGCCAGCGGGGACGGGACGCCACAATGGAGGGCATGTCGCAGCGCAGACCCCGCCACCGCACGTCCCCGCCCCGGCCCGCGGCCGATCCCGAGGCGCCCTGCCCCTGCGGCGGTCCGGCGGTCTACCGGGACTGCTGCGGCCGCCTGCACAGCGGGCGGGCCACGGCGTCCACCGCCGAACAGCTCATGCGTTCCCGCTACAGCGCCTTCGCGGTCGGCGACCGCGACCACCTCCTGCGGACCTGGCACCCGAGCACCAGGCCGCGACGCCTGGACCTGGACCCCGGCACCGAGTGGGTGCGCCTGGAGATCCTGTCCACCACCGGGGGCACCCCGTTCCACAACGAGGGCACGGTCGCCTTCCGCGCCTCCTACCGCGAGGGCGCCCGCGACGGGGCGCTCGTCGAGAACAGCCGCTTCGTGCGCCACGAGGGCGCCTGGGTCTACCTCGACGCGCTCGCGGAGTGAGGACCCTGAGGACGGCGGGGGCCCGGCGGGCAGGCCTCCGTCCCGGCCGGGTACCCGGTCCCCGATGGCGCGGGCGGGTGCCCGGGCACCCGCCCGCGGGACGGTGAAGCCGCCGGGAGCCCAGCGGGCCCCGTGCGCACGGCGGTCCCGCACACGGCCCCGGAACCCCGGCGACCGCCCGTCCCGAGGTCAGGCGGCCTCGGCCCCGTAGTCGCTCTCCGGCGTCTCGATCCCGTGCATGCCGTCCTGGCTCGCCGTGACGCGGTGCGTGCTGTGGGCGTAGTCGTTCCAGGACTCGCACGTCACACCGGCGTCCTCACCGTGCTCGGCGGTCACCATGTCGGGCATGTCGCACCGCACGTACTCGCCCTGCACCTGCCAGCGCACCAGGTGCTCGACCCGCTCGCGGGTCACCGGCACCGGCGACAGCGTCTGCTCGTACTGGATGAGGACGCCCCCGCTGGTCACCTCCATGTCCCAGGTGAACTCCTCGCCCATGTACACGACGTCGCAGGTCAGGGTGGCTCCGACCTCGGGCTCCAGCTCCGGGCCGGGGCACTCGGCCGTCGCGTCGGGGTCCACGTGGTCGCCCGCCTTGTGCGCCATCTCCATGGCGTTCCAGGCCATGCGCACGTTCATCGGCTCGGAACTCGCGGGCTTCTCCGGCAGGTCCTCGGGGCGGAGCCTGTCGACGCTGTCGGGAACCTCGGCGCGGGTGAACTCGGCCAGGTCCAGCACGACCTTCTCCTCGTCGGCTGCGACCTCCTCGCCCTCACCGCCGCCGCAGGCCGTCACCGCGAGAAGGAGGGCGCCGACCAGGAGGGAGGCGCTGTGGCGCGTACGCATGGAATTCATGAAAATCCGTATCCGGTCCGGGGGAGGGAGCGCGACCGCGGCGGGGTGGGACGGCCACGACAGGGCGGAGTTCACGGTAGCGGTTCCGTGACGGGGGGTCGAAACGGCGTCCGGGCCGCGTCCACGGCAGGCGGTACGCGGCGGACAGCGCGAGGTGCGGGCGAGGTCACGCTCCGTCCCCCCGGCACGATAGGAAGGGAGGGCGCAACCGACCGAACGCACCCACACGGACACGGAGCCCCACATGACTCCCCAACCTCCCGGCCCCCTGGAGCAGGGCGAGGTCCTCCAGGACCTCGCCGGGCGACTGGTCGCGGTCGTCCCGGAGGGCTGGCAGCAGCTCACCTACCTGGCCAGGGTGATCGGCGCCCACCGCAGCGACATGCTCGCCGTCCAGGAGGCGGACGGCCGGGTCCGGCAGCTGGTGGTGCCCGGCGGTGTCGGCGACCTGGTCGACGCGCTCAAGCGGTCCGGGTTCCGGGAGGGCGGGGGCACCTGGCTCTCCATGGTCCTCTCGGTCCACCACACGCACCAGTTCAACGTCGAGTACAACCACGACACCGAGCCCGACCTGCCGCCCGGGACGAGCCCGCTCGTCTACGCCCAGGAACTGGAGCGCTTTCCGCGCGCGCACGACCGGATCCCCGACTGGCTCGGCGCCCGGCTGGAGCAGGCGCGTGAACTGGATCCCGAGCGGATGCGCGAGGAGGTCGGCGCGGCCCTGGTGCGGGCCTGCGAGCGGGAGGGGCTGCGCGCCGACTTCCTGCCGCCGACCCGCCTGCGCGTGTTCGACTTCGGGGGCGCGGTCCTCATGGAGGCCGACATGAGGGAGACCTTCGACCAGGCGGTCATCGCCGCGGAGGAGCAGCGGACCGACCTGGCCGCCCGCTTCGCGGACTTCATGGCCGATGCCGCTCGGGAGCGGGAGCAGGCCGCCGACGGGTCCTCCGCCGAGGCGTCCTCCACCGGTACGCGGGACGCCGACCCGGCCGGCGCTCCCTCACCGCCGGACCCCGACGACACGGTGGCCGTCTCCCTGGCGGCGGCCTTCGCCGAGGCCGGGGTGGGCGCCGCCTTCCAGGGCGCCGACACGCTCGTCGTGACGCTGCCCGACGGCAACCACGCCAGCGCCGACATCAGCGGACTGCGCGCCGCACTGGGCGAGGCCACCCCCGAGCAGATCGCGCACAACACCGCCCAGTTCGCGCGCACGTCCGTCGAACAGCTGAGCCAGGCCACCGGACAGGGAGGCGGCGACACCGACGGACGGCTCCGGGTACGCCTGTACCCCGCCTCCGCCTTCCCCGAGGGCGTACTGGACTCCCTCCTGACCCGCGAGATCGCCCCCGGGCTGTGGCAGACCGTGGTCGTGGACGCCTCCGACTCGCTGAGGCCGCTGCCCCGCCAGGTGCACGAACGCTCCGGCCGCCCCGACGGCGAGGTCTTCGCCGAGGCGGTGGCCGCCTCCGTGGCCGAGGCCGTCGAGGTCAGCGAGCACGAGGTCGACGGGGCGCGCATCGTGCACATCGGCGGCCAGCACCCCTACGTGGCGGCGCACGCGCACGACCTCGACCGCCACCTCGGCGACCTGCCGCACGGCGCGCTCGTGGCCTTCCCCGTTCCCGAGGTGCTCCTGGCCCACCCCCTGGGGAAGGGCCACCCGATCGCCGCCCTGGACCACATGCAGCAGGTCGCCGAGCGGTTCACCGCCGACGGCGACAAGCCCGTCAGCGCCCAGCTCTACTGGTGGCACCCCGGTTCGCGCTCGCGCGATCGGGGCACGCCGCCCGACCTGCGTCCCGTGGGGGCCAGGATCGACCACGAGAACAGGTCGGTGGAGCTGCTGACCTCCGACGAGGAGTTCGGGCCCATGCTCGCCTCCCTGGTCGGGTAGCTGGCCGGGTAGACCGGGGGAGCCGTCGCGTCGGCGGCTCCCCGCCGCCCCTTCTCGCCCGCGGCACCGGTTCGCCGTCAGAAAGGACAGGTCCCTCATGCCCGACGCTTCGTCCCGCGCTCCGCGGCCCCGCCCGGTGCCGCCCCGGTCCCCGCGGGACCGCTCGGCCGCGTCCGGCCCGGTCCGGCCCCGTTCCGTCGCCTTCCGCGCGCTCGCGGCCCTCGGCGGCGCGGTCCTCACGGTCGGGCTGTGCGCCTGCGCCCCCGAGGCCCCGCCCGAGCGGCCCGTCGACCGTGTCCTCCTCTCACCCACCGCCGAACCCAGCACCTCCCAGACCGTGACCTGGCGCGCCTACGGCGCGCGGGAGGCCTTCCTGGAGATCGGTCCCGAGGACGAATCCGCAGAGCCCACCCGGGTCCGGGGGCGGGCCACCGGAGGGGAGGAGCCCGGTTCCACCTTCACGGCCACGGCCACCGGCCTGGAACCGGACACCGCCTACCGCTACCGGATCGGTACGGGCGGGGAAGGCGGCGAAGTCGCCGGAGGCGGGGGCGGCGAGGACGGCGACACGGGCGGAGCGGTGAGCGACTGGCGCACCTTCACCACCGCCGCCGAGGGGGCCCAACCCTTCAGCTTCCTGTACTTCGGCGACATCCAGAACGACATCACCGACGAGGCCGCCCCCGTCGTCAGGGCCGGGCTGGAGGCCGCGCCCGACGCCGAGCTGGCCGTGCACTCCGGCGACCTGATCGACTCGGCCGACAGCGGCTCGGAGTGGGACGAGTGGTTCGACGCCTTCGGCCCGGCCGCCGGGAGCATGAACCACGTGGCCACGCCCGGCAACCACGAGTACGACGACGGGCTGAGCGAACACTGGGTTCCGCAGTTCCGCGGCGCGGACAACGGCCCCGACCAGGGCGCGGACCTGGCCGAGACGGTCTACCACACCGACTACCAGGGCGTGCGGTTCGTGGTGCTCAACTCCAACTACCGCGAGGTGCCCTCGGACGGGGCCGAGCGGTGGCTGGACACGCAGCGGCGGTGGCTGGAGCGGGTGCTGGCCGACAACCCCCACGAGTGGACCGTGGTCACCTTCCACCACCCGGTCTTCTCCGCCGACCCCGACCGCGACAACGAACCGCTGCGCGAGGCGTGGCTGCCGGTGCTGGAGGAGTACGACGTGGACCTGGTCCTCCAGGGACACGACCACTCCTACACCCGAGGCAACATGGCCGAGCACCGGACCGGCGACCCCGGCACGCACACCGGCCCGGTCTACGTGGTCGCGGTGACCGGCCCCAAGACCTACGACGCTGCCGAGGACAACTGGACCGACCACGGAGCCGAGGTGCGCGTGCAGCGCACCGACACCCAGACCTTCCAGACGGTCTCGGTGGACGGCGACACCCTGGAGTACCGGTCCCGGACCGCCGACGGCCGGGTCGTGGACTCCTTCACCATCGTCCGGGACGGGGACGGCAAGCGCGTCACCGACGGCTCCTGAGGCACCGTCCCCGTCGTACGCGCCTCCGGGACGGCCGTTGTTCCCCCGCCACGGCCTCGGGTCTTGAGCGGGCCTTCGCGGCCCGCGGATCCTGACACGGAGTCAGGAAACGCCGTGGAAGAAGGCACGGATGTCGTCCGCGAGCAGCTCCGTCGCCTCCATCGCGGGGAAGTGACCGCCCTCGGTGAACTCGCTCCAGTGACCGATCGCCTTCCACGGGTCCACCGCGCGGCGCATGAGCGGGTGGGTGTCGAACACGGCCCATCCGGACGGCACGTCGGAGGCCGTGACCAAGTCGATTCCGGAGTGCGCGGACTCGTAGTAGAACTGCGCGCTCGACGCGCCGCTGCGGGTGAACCAGTACAGGCTGATGTTCGTGAGGAGCTGGTCGCGGTCGACCGTCTCGTCCGGCGTCCGGTAGGCGCCATCGGCCCTGGTCTTGAACTTCTCGGCGATCCACGCGAGCTGACCGACCGGCGAGTCGGTGAGCGCCGCGCCGATCGTGTCGGGGCGGTGGTCCTGCATCGCCAGGTACCCGCGCTCAGCCGCGGCCTCGGCGCGCACCGCCTCGATCTGGGCGGTCTCGTCATCGGACAGACCGTCGGGGTAGGGGAACTTGTCGCCGAGCAACCCGAGCCACCGCGGGTCGCTGCCGATGTGCGTGCCGATGACGCGCTCCGGGTGGAGCGCCGCGAGGCGGCCGGTGGTGCCCGCACCGATGTCGGTGCCGTGGGCCGCGAACCTCTCGTAGCCCAGACGCGTCATGATCTCGGCGTAGGCCTCCGTCGTCCGCGCCAGCTCCCAGCCGGTCCCCGACAGCGGGGTGGAGAACCCGAAACCGGGCAGCGACGGGACGACCACGTGGAACTCATCGGTCAGCAGCGGGATGAGCCGCTGGTACTCGACGAACGAGCCCGGCCAGCCGTGGTTCAGGATCAGCGGGACGGCCTCCGGGTTCGTCGATCGCACGTGGACGACGTGGAAGGTCTGGCCGTCGACGGCCGTCGTGAACTGTCCGTACTCGTTGAGCCCCTCCTCCTGCGCACGCCAGTCGAACCCGTCGCGCCAGTACTCGGCGAGCTCCTTCAGGTACACCAGCGGGATGCCGCGGCTGAAGTCGGTGCGATCGTCTCGGCCCGGCACCGGGACCGGCCAGCGCGTGTGCGCCAGCCGGTCGCGCAGGTCGTCGATGTCGGCCTGCGGGATGGCGATGCGAAACGGTGTGAGTGCGTTGTCCTCGTTCATGGCACCGACGTTTCCAGGCAATGCGGCAGGGGGGCTTCCGCGATCGCCGCAATGATGGGGAACATGTTGGAGACCTCCGCCCGCCTGCTCGAACTGCTGTCATTGCTCCAGCTCAAGCGCGACTGGACGGGCTCAGAGCTCGCCGGCCGGCTCGGTGTGAGCACGAGGACCGTGCGCGCCGACATCGGCAGGCTGCGCTCGCTCGGCTACCCCGTGGCCGCGCGTCCCGGTGTCGCGGGCGGGTACCGGCTGGCCGCCGGGACGGCGATGCCCCCGCTGCTGCTCGACGACGACGAGGCCGTCGCCGTCGCGGTCGGACTGGGTGTGGTCGCGACCCGGAGGCTCGGCGTCGAGGAGACATCGCTCACCGCGCTCGCGAAGCTGGAGCAGGTGCTGCCCTCGCGCCTGCGTCGGCGCGTCGAGGCGGTACGCGAGGCGACGAGCGTCGTTCCGGGGAACGAACCACCGCTCGACCCCTCGGTCCTCGGCGCGGTCGCCGCCGCGGTCCGCGGCGGCGAACGGCTCCGGTTCGGATACACCAAGCCCGGGGGGAGCGAAGGGGCCCGCCACACCGAACCGCGACGGCTGGTGAGCTGGGGGCCGCTCTGGTACCTGCTCGCGTGGGATCTGGACCGTGACGACTGGCGGATCTTCCGTGTCGACCGCATGGTTGCGCACGCACCGACGGGTGCGCGGTTCCAGCCGCGCGCGATCCCGGGGGACGATGCCGTCGGGTACGTCGTCGGACGCGTCAGCAAGGCGGCCTGGAAGTACCGCGCCCGGGTACTCGTGCACGCCCCCGCCGCCAGGGTCGCCGCGAAGATCCCCGTCCCGGTCGATATCGAGGTGGTCGACGAGACCACGTGCCGTGTCGAACTGGGTTCGGACGACCCGGACCGGCTCGCGCTGTGGATGACACAGCTCGACGTCGACGTCGAGGTGATCGACGGAGACGAGCTCGCGGCGGCGTTCGACCGCCTCGCGGCGAGGTTGCGCCGCGCGGCGGGCGGCGCGTCCACCACGTGAATCCCGCCCGTCGGCCCGGTGCGGGGCCCGGCCGTCCGCGCCCCGCTTGCCCGTGTCCGCCCGTGTCGGACCGATGGAACCCGGGCGGTTCCCGGGATCCGCTGCGACGTCCCTGCCCGAAGGAGCGGGCCGGCGCCGCCCGCGGCCGCTAGGAAGAGGAGGTCTCCCACCGCCCGGCGACCAGGTCGACGGCCTGGTCGGCCAGCTCCTCGCCCCATCCCTGGAACTCCAGCAGGGCCTCCCGGAACCGCGCCGCCCTCCGGAAGAGCTCCCCGTACCGCCTCTGCTCCTCCACCGGCAGCACCGGGAGCCGCATCCGGGACGGGTCGATCCTCAGACGGCCCCGCATGCTGCTGCTCATCCGGGTGATGTTCCGGCTCTCCCCGGAGCTGGTGACGAACCCCGCCAGGAACCACGGGTCCACCGCGCCCGGGTTCGTGCGCACCACGTACAGGCCGCCGCCGGGGTAGGCGCCCGCGTCGTCCCCGGTCGCCACCCGCGCGGCGGGCCTCGGCGCGACCGCGGGGATGAGGACGTCGCCCTCCTGGATCGGGGGGTTGCGCATCGGGTCGGCGTCCACCTCCTCCGTGCGCGAGGCTCCCGCTCCGCGGGCCACGTCCTCACCGGTGACCACCCTGGCGCTGGTGCGCGGGCCCGCCTCCTCCGCCGAACGCCGGGGGAGGGGCCGCCGGATCGTCACCGACCCGGCCCGGGCCAGCTCGCCGAGCGTGACCACCCCGACCGCCTCACCGCCGGGCTCGGCCCGCGGCGCCTCGGGCAGGAGCGTGCGCAGCGTACGCAGCGCGCCCTCCAGGCGCGTGCGCCGCTCGGCGAACAGGTCCAGGTCGCCCGCCGCGGCGCGCGGAACCGGAAGGCGCGCGCGGGGGGTCAGGTCGACGTCCTCGTCCAGCAGGTCGGCCACCTCCAGCGTCCGCGCCACACCCGGGTGCTCGTCGAAGTCCTCCGGGTCGGCCAGGTACTCCCGCCAGAGCCGGTCGATCCGGCCGAGGACCTCGCCCGGCGGGCAGGTCTGCCCGGGCTCGTGCGGGGCGGTGTCCACGAGCAGCACGGGAGCGGGGACCGCGTCCCGCTCCGGTCGGCGCAGCACCCACAGCTGGAGGGGAACGGCGTAGTGGGCCGCGAACCCGGGCGGGAGCGAGACCACCGCGCGGAAGGCGCCCGCGCGCAGCAGCGACCGGCGGATGCGCCGACCCGAGGGGCGCTGGGCGGCGCCCGGGGGCATCAGCACGACCGCCGAGCCGCCCGGCCGGACCAGGGACAGGCAGTGCTGGACCCAGGCCAGGTCGGACTCCAGGCGCGGGGGGACCCCGTACGTCCACCGGGGGTCCTCCGCGAGCTCCTCGACGCCCCAGTTGCGCTCGCCGAAGGGCGGGGCGCACACGACCGCGTCGGCGCCGTCCGCGCCGTCCGGTGCGTCCGGGGCGAACGCGGGCAGGCGCAGCGCGTCGGACACCCGCAGGTCCGCCTCCCCGGTCAGGGCCCCGGCGAAGGCCAGGCGCAGGGCGGCCAGCCACACCGAGGCGGCGTCCCGGTCCTGCCCCAGCAGGGCGCGCCGTCCACCGCGCGCGGCGGCGAGCAGCAGCCCGCCCCGCCCGCAGGCGGGGTCGGCCACGGTGTCCTCGGGGCCGGATCCGGCGTTCGCGATTCCGGCCAGAACCACCATGAGGTCGGCCAGCTCGGGCGGGACCGTGTGCGAACCGGAGGGGGAGCGCTGGTCCAGGCGGCTGAGCAGGCGTTCGAAGGCCGTCCGCGGATCGCTCTCCCGCACGGCGCGCACCGCCGCGTCGGCCAGCGGCGCCAGTCGGGCGTCCGGAACGGGTTCGGGGCGGTGCTCGGCCAGAGCGGCCAGACCCGCGCCTTCGAGGAGGCCCTCGAAGTCCCGCCACGCGCGCCCCGCCAGCGCGGATCCGTCCTGCTTCCCGGGTTCACCGGCGCTGTGTCCCCCGGTGCCGGGGTCGCGGCTCAGGTGCCACAGCAGCACCCCGGCCCGGACGAGCGCCGCGTCGACGGGGACGGAGCCGCGCAGGGAGTCCAGCGCCTGCCACAGGCGCTGGTCGGGGTCGATGCTCGGGGCCCGGCGGTGGGTGGACAGCCACTCCTCCACCTGCCCCAGGTCGAACCGGGGGCTGCGGTCGGTGCCCCCCACCGGTCTGGGGAAGTCGTCGTGGCGGCGCCGCCAGTTGCTCACGGCCGTCGGCTTCACGCCCGCGATCCTGGCGATGTCGGCCGAGCTCACCTCCACCTCACCGGAGCCCATGGCTTCCCCCACCCGTTCGGGACGACAGCAGACCGGTCACGACTATACACACGCGTCGCGTGAAAACCCTGTTCGCGAGCTTCTGGACTGGGAGATCGCGGTGGTTGGGCGGATTCACAGCAAAACGGGTGTACGCGGGGGAGGACCGGGTAGCCGTGTCCAGTATCCGGTGGGACGGGTGCGATGTCGCGAACGTATCGGCGTTCCGGCACCGCGGGCCCCTTCGAAGCGGACCGGACGGGCGACCTGTGGAGGAGCGGGCGGATGCTGGAATGGTGGGAGGCCGCGCTCCGGCTCGGCTGCGCGTTCGGACTGGGCGCGCTGGTCGGCGTCGAACGCCAGTGGCGGGCGCGCATGGCGGGCCTTCGCACCAACGCGCTCGTCGCCGTGGGGTCGGCGCTGTTCGTCCTGCTGGCCGCCTACTCCGTCGACGAGGTCAGCCCCACGCGTATCGCCGCCCAGGTGGTGTCGGGCATCGGCTTCCTCGGCGCGGGCGTCATCCTGCGCGACGGCATCAACATCCGCGGCATCAACACGGCCGCGACGATCTGGTGCGCCGCCGCCGTGGGCGTCCTGGCCGGAAGCGGCGTCTACCTGGTCGCGGCGATGGGCGCGGTGGCGGTGGTGGCCGCCAACGTCCTGCTGCGCCCGGTGGCCCGGCGGCTGCAGAAGAGTTCGCCCGTCAACTCCAAGGACGACGAGACCGTCTACCGGATCCGGATCGTGTGCACGAACGCCCAGGACCCCCACATACGGGCCCTGCTGCTCCAGGCGCTGTCCGAAACCGAGTTCACACTGCGCTCCCTGGACTGCCGCCACCTGGAGGAGGACGAGGAGCTGGTGTCCGTGTACGCCGACATCTTCGCCGGCGGACACCAGGACGAAGCCGTGGAGCAGCTGGTCAGGAGGCTCAGCCTGGAGCCGGAGGTCTCGTCCGTGCGCTGGCAGCAGCTGGACGAGGACGCCGAGTGAGCGCCTCGGCCTCCCGGTTGCGGTGAACGGACCGCCCGCCGTTGCGGCTGCTCCTAGCCTGGTGGACATGAACGAGCACGCCTCCTCCACCGCCACGGCCGGTGATGACACGCCCCTGACGGCCGCGCTCCGGGAACTGGACCTGCCCAGCCGACTCCTGGACGACCTGGCCGCCCACCCCGACGACACCGGCGGGGTCCTCATGGGCTCCGCCGCGGAACTGCGCCGTGCGGGACGTGCCACCCGGGCCCGCCGCCTGCTGGAGACCGTGCGCGAGCACCCTCCCACCCCGGAGGACGGCCAGTACGCCTCCGTCGAGCTGGCGGACCTCCTGCGGAAGGGCCAGGACCCTCGGGACACGGCCGAGGCGGAGCGGATCACCTCCGAGCTGCTGCGCCCCGGCCGCCTGGGCCAGGGGCCCGCCGACCTGCTCGGTGAGTACATGCGGGAGCTGGAGCGCTGGGACGAGGCGCTGCTCTGCTTCAACATCGCCGCCCGACACCTGCTCGCCGAGCCACCGGAGGAACTCGCGGAGGAGGACGACCTCTCCCTGTCCCCGCTCGTCAACCGCCTGCTGGCGCGGATGAAGCTGGGCCTGCCGCGCGACGGCCACGACGAGGTGGCCCTGGTCGTGGCCCAGCGGCAGGCGGAGGACGCGCTGGAACTGCCCTACGAGGAGGACCGGCTGGAGAAGGGCGACCCGGTCCGTGAGGTGGAGGCTCTCTACTCCCGTGCGGCCTTCGACGGGGCCCGCGAGCGGGGGCTGCTCAGCGGGGAGACCGCCGAGCACGGCGCCGACGCCTACTACCGCGCCGCCGAACGGAGCCTGCGCGAGCGCGACCGCGAACACCCCGGGGCGCGGCGGGGCGTGGTGCTGCACGGGGTGGAGGACATCGTCGAGTTCGCCGAACGCTCCGGCCTGGACCCGGCGGACGACGACACCGCCCTGATCTGGGCGGAGCGGGAGCTCACCGCGGACGACCCGAGGCTGCGCTCGTGGCCGCCCGGCCGCAACGAGCCCTGCTGGTGCGCTTCGGGGCGCAAGTACAAGAAGTGCTGCGGGTCACCGTCCAACCGGTGACCCGCGCCGCCTTCGACGCCGATACCGACCCTCGGCCCGGTTGGCGGTGATCCTTGCCAGCGGTGGCGCGGACCCGCGGTGGCACACGCTGCCTCTCGGATCGTCACGGTCCGGCCGCTTCGGCGGCTGATCGGCACGCGCCCCCGCTGTGCCCCACGACCACGCCTGTGGAGAACCACGGACAGGGCACGGGTTCTCTGCCACCATCGGTGGGATGGAACTCCGGTCTCACCACGTTCGTACGCTCGTCGGCTCCGTGGACGTGCGGACCGTGGACCTGTGCGTGGGCGGCAGTGCGGTCACGGCCGTGTACCGCCCCGTCGAGGAACAGGGCAGGCTGCGTGCGGGCGGCAGGGTGCTCGGCCCGCGCCTGGGGCTCTACCAGGTCCTTCAGGCGCTTCCCCTGGGGGAGTGGGTGCCGGTCGACGCACTGACCGAACGCGAGCGACGCATCCTCCCCGCGCTTCCCGCGTGGACGCGCTCACGAAGGAACCGGCGGGTTCGCCGGATCGCGGACGCCCCCGTCCGGCTGGACCTGCTCGTCATTCAGGGGAAGGGGTGGCTCGACGCGCTCGACCGGGCCTGTGCGCTCGGCCCCGTCGCACCCCGCACGGTCGTGTGCCCACCGCTCGGTGAGGACCGACAGCGGGCGTGCTGGGAGGCGGACTACTACGGGGTGGGACTCGCTGAGCACGGCGGCGGCGGGGTGAGGGTTCTGGTGAGGCCCCGCACCGGGGTTCCCGAATCCGCCGCGGCGCTCCACTGGCGCCTCGCCGAGCGCGTTCACCGGGCAGCGGAGGAAGGAGAGCCCTCGTCCCCGGCTCCCGCCCAATAGCGCAACGCGTCCGAGGCCCTGAATGTGTCCTGCCTGGGGGAGATCGCTCTGTTGTGCCACTCGTATTCGAGATGGGCCCGTTGACACATTCCCCGCCACCGCGCCCTCATGTCGTCGTAGGAGTGCTCGGAGCGCAGTTCCCTCCACCACCGGGACCAGAGCGCCATGTTGTGGGCGTGGGCCCCTCCCGTGTCGGAGGTGTCCTGGAAGTCGGTGAGGGGCCTGCCCACCTCACCGTTGTCGCGTGCCTCGCCCCATTCGACGCAGGGCAGACAGTCGCACCTCCGGGAGTCCCGCAGCCGTTCGGCGAGGGTGGAACCGTGGAAGTAGCCCATCAGGGCGGGCATGATGACGTCGGGACTGGACTTCGACCCCGGCCCGCCGCCCTGCTTCCCCGGAGGGACCGCGTGACGGACCGAAGCGGTGTCCCCGATGGAGGCGAACGCCGCCCCGTGCGCCATCGCGTCCAGTGCGGCCAGATCGGTTCTGAGCAGTGCGGTCTCCGGACAGGCGCGGAGGACCTCCCGCAACGCCCTCGCCCTGGCCCCCGATCCCACCGGGTTCCCCCTGTCCCCGAGGATCAGCGCCTTGGGCGCACGCGCACGTCGCAGGGAGGCGACCAGGTGCTCTCGGCGGTCGGTGAGCCACCGCGCGTCGACGGGTACCGAGAAGACCACGCCCCACACGCCCGCCTCGTTGATCTGCCTGACGGCCTCGTCCAGCGCCCGTCCTCCCGCGTCGTCACACCGTAGGTACCGGGTGGGGGACAGGACCAGGTCGACGGGGTTCGACGCCAGGTGTTCGAGGGTCGCTCCGACGCCCGTCCGCCGTGTGTCGACGCGGAGCTGCCGTTCGAGCGTGAAGGGTTCCTCGGGGGTCGCGTGGAAGTCCTCGTACGCCGAGGGGTCCAGGACCACGGGGCAGCCAGGGCCCTTTTCCGTGACGAATTCCTTCGCCTTGTCTTGCGCGTTCTTTCCGGAGAAGACAACACCTGCGGATTCGACGGAAACCCTGTCCAACGGCGCGCTGGCGGTGCCCTTGACATGCAGCAGGACGCGGTCGCGTACGGCGGCGAGGGGATCGGACGGGGCGTGGCTGGCGGACGGGGACGGCCCGGGGGAACGGGGCACCGCTTCACCTCGTGGTTACGCGTCGGCGTTCGCGGGGTTTCTGCCCGGTACCTGTTCGCCGAATCCCACATGGCCGGTTGAGGCCACGGGGCGTGTGTGCGCTGTGGCCGGTGTTTTTCGTGAGGTGTTCGTGTGGTGGAAACCGGAGCTGCGGCCCGAGCACATGCCGGGACTGCCGGTCCGCTCCTCGGGCAGGGTCGCCGAGGGGGTGGGGCAGGGATGGCACACCAACACATAGACGAAAATTCAGGATTGTCATATTGGGAAATAATGTACCGATATGTCGTCATGTCTTTCCCTCTTCTCTTTTGTTTCACGCGCCGTGTCCGCGTCCTGTGTCGGCCAATTTCTGGGATATGCGCCTCTTGATGGTGTCGGTGCGGCCGGTCAAGGATTGTCGGTATGGCCAAGAAGAAAACGCGCGACCCCTGGCGCTACTGGGGTGTGGCGGTCATCCTTTTCGCACTTTTCGGATGGTTTCTGCCTGAAGTGGGGCCGATGTGGATCGCGGTCGCCTCCGCGGTCTCGGTCCTCTACGTCTTCTTCCAGATGCCGTTGCCGTGCGGTGCCTGGAACCGGGGCGAGAAGACGCGGTGCCGCAACAACTCACCGGGGCTGCTGCCGGGGTGCCACATCGAGCAGCACCGGTGGCAGACGGTGAAACTCATGGTGCGCACGGGCGGTTGGGGAGAGCTCCGAGCCAAGGTCTTCGCCAGCTGGAAGAGGGCCCTTCCCGCCGTCGTCTCCGCCGCCACGATCGTGTCCGGGGTCGCCGCGGTCGCCCAGCTCGCCGTCGCCGTGGCCGTCGCCTGAGCATCGGACCCTTCCCTTGCCGGTGGTGGCCGGACCCGGCCACCACCGTGCCCGGGCGGACACGACCGGTGAGAATCGCCCTGCCGGTCACAGCCCCGGGAAGAGGAGAGTCGCGAGCGTGGACAGGCACGGCTTCGGAGAACTGGTCACCGACGAACAGTGGGAGCGGTTGACCGCGTCGGCGATGACGCGGAGGTTCGCCCGGGGGGAGGCGCTCCTGCGGCAGGGCGAGGTCGGCGGAGGGGTGCACCTCATGCTGAACGGCCGCGCCAAGGTGGTCTCCATCAGGGCCGACGGCTCCTGCGTCCCCCTGGCCTTCCGCACCCGCGGGGAGATGCTGGGGGAGTCCGTCCTCGCCGGGGCCGAGCGCCCCAGGAACGCCACGGTCACGGCCCTGTGCCCGAGCACGACCGCCTTCCTCCCCGCGGACCGCTTCCGCAGGGTCGTGGACGAACTCGATCTGGGAAGCGCGCTGTGGCACAGCGCCCTCATGCGTCAGGACGAGGGCGACCGACTCAGGGTGCAGCAGGCCTCCCTTCCCGCCGACCGCAGGCTGCCCGCCGCCCTGCTCCATCTCGCCTCGGTGATGGGCGAGCCCCTCCCCGCACCCGTGTCCGAGGACGGCGCGCCGGTCACGCGCGGATGCCTGTTGGGGGTCCCTCTGGCCCAGAGCGAGATCGCCGGATTCGCGGGCATGTCGCGTACCTCCCTCCACCACGCCTACACCTCCCTCCGGGAGCGGGGCGTCATCCGCACCGGACGGCAGTACGTGGCCATCCTCGACCTGGAGGCGCTGGAGGCCCTGGCGGCCGGAGACGAACCGGTGTGACGGCGGACACTCCACGTCTCCTGTGTTCAGAACTGAACACCACGGGACGCGTGCGCCGGGGAGTGTGGTCCCGTCCGGCCCGAGAGAAGGCCCCCGCACCCCCAGGAGTCCCCGGTGGAGATCGACCTGTCCCGCATCGGCAAGAGCGAGCCCCTCCCTCCCTACCGCGCCGTGCTGGCGGTGGACATGGAGAAGTTCAGCGCCAGCAGCGCCCGCCACCAGCAGTCCATCGGCCGGTTGATACCGCAGGTGCTGGAGGAGGCGTTCACCCACGCCGACATGCTCCCCGTCTGGAAGGACGCCCGCTTTCCCCGCCACAGCGGCGACGGCTACGTCATGGGGGCCGAGCCCGAACACCTGCCCTACCTCATCAGCCCCTTCCTGGAGGAGTTGCAGAAGGCTCTGGAGCGGATCCAGCCCTACCTGGCCGCCCTCGACCGCAACCTGCGCATGCGGCTGCGCGCCAGCATCGACGTCGGCCCCCTGCCCGACACCGGCGACGGCAGCGGCATCGACGCCATGGGCGAGGCGATGATCAGCACCCACCGGCTGCTGGACTCCGAGCCCGTCCGGCGCGAACTGGAGGCATCCGACCCCGACACCACCCTGCTGGCCACCATCGTCTCCCGCCGCGTCTACGAGGACGTGGTGCTCGGCGGTTTCGCCCCCGTCCGCGCCAGCCGCTGGCGGCCCGTGCACGCCTCCGTCCCCTCCAAGGACTTCCAGGCCGAGGGCTACCTGTTCGTGCCCACCCCCTCCAGGGGCCCCGGCGCGCACGCCGAACCCGAAGAGGTCCCCGCGCCCGAACGGGACCGTCGCCCGGCTGGGCCGAGCCCCGCAGCGCCGGGCGGGACCGCCCCCACCACGGGCAACAGCGTCGGCCACAACGACCGCGGCCAGGTCGTCCAGGCCGGAACGGTCAACGGCGGTGTGAGCTTCGGGGGTGCCTCCGATGCCTCCTGAAGAGCCCTGGGACGCGGACGCCTTCGACGAGATCGAAGACGAGAACCCGGCCGAAGCGCTCGTCGGCGATCAGCTCCGGGTACTCGCGGGCAACACGGTCCGGGACAACCGGGGTCAGGTGGTCAGCGCCGACAGCATCATCGGAGGCGTCCACTACCACGAGTACCGCGAGTTCCTCGGCGAGGCCGCGACCCGCAGACTCCGCCACGCCGCCGAACTGGGACCGGACCGGACCAAGGACATCCTGGCCGCCTTCTGCCCCAGCGACGCCCGGAAGTACACCGCGTTCACCGAGGAACTGGCGCGGCACCGGATGGGACTGGTCACCGGCGAACCCGGCAGGGGCCGGACGACCACCGCGATCCACGCGCTGGCCACCCTGTGCCCGCACGAACCCGTGGATGAGGTGATCGCCGACCTCGACGTCGACGACGCCGGCCTGGCGGACATCACCCTGTCCTCCGAACGCCCGCGCTTCATGGACCTGAGCGACCTGCGCGAGCCCAGTGCGTCCCAGCGTGCCGCGGTCAGGGCCTTCGTCGAGAAGGTCCGCGCCTCCGGCGCCCTCCTCGTCGTCATCTGCCGTTCCGACACCTGGGAACAGGAACTCGCCGCCTGCCGGGCACGACTGCGCATCGACGCCCCGGCACGCGCCGTGGACGTCTTCCGCCAGTCCCTGGTCCGTCTGTACGGTGCGGACCGGGCCCGCCGCTGGGCCGCCGACCGGCGTGTGGAGGCGGCGCTGTCCGGTGTCGGACCAGCCCGCGCGGTCCGGCTCGCCGAGGACGTGCAGCGCACCAGCCCTCCGTACGCTCCCCTAGCCGAGGAGGACCACACAGCCTGGATCGAGCGCGCGCTCAAGGAGTTCGCCGACACCGCGGACACGCTGCCCGGCTGGTCCGCGGGTGACGGGGAGAACGAGTTCACCCGGGTCCTCACCCAGGCCGTGGCACTGCTGGAGGGCACGTCCTCGGACACTGTGGTCCGCCACGCCCACGGGCTGGCGGAGCGGTGGGGGGTGTCCCCGATGCGCCCCACTCCCATCTCGGGCAGCGGCTTCACCGAGTACCTGGGAGGGATCGGCGCCCACGTCACGGGGGACCGGGTCCGCTTCCACCGACCCGGCCACGGTGAAGACGCCCTGGACCACCTGTGGCGCGAGCACCCCGACGCACGGGCCTCCTTCCAGGAGTGGGCCTGGGAGACGGCGCCCCTGCTCTCCCGGGGAGAGCGGATCGACGTCGCCCGCCGCTGGCTGGCCCTGGCCCGCCGGTACCGCGACCCGGCCCCGCTGGAGACGCTGCTGGACCGCTGGAGCGCTTCGCCCGCCCTGCAACCGGCCGCAGTCCCCGCGATCGCCGAGGCGGCCGTCACCCGCGAACTGGGCTCCTGGATCCGTCACCGGCTCTACCGCATCGCCTCCTCGCGCAGGCCGACGCCGCGCGACCGGATGGTGCTGGAGGTGTGCCGGATCTACGGGAAGATCCAGCCGAAGACGGCGCTCACCCGGCTGCGCCACCTCGCGAACAGGGCCGAGGCTTCCTGGGAGGGGGACCTCCTGTGCGCCCTGGCGGACATCGCGGCCGAACCGGGCAACCTCGCGGTGGTGCTGGACGCGCTGCCTCGCTGGGTGGACGGCGGCGGCAGGCGCTCCACCCTGGCCGCCTGTCTGCTGCTGCGCCTGTTGGAGGTCGAAGGACCCAAGGGCTCGCCGGTCCTGTCCGCACTGCGACGGGGCGCGTTGGAGCCCGCGCCGGTCTCGGCCGCCTGGTGCGCCCTCCACCTGTCTGACGTCCGCCCCGACGCCGTGCTGTGGGCCTGGCTCGGCGCCATGGCCGACCAGCGCCGGGCGGACGGGCCCGTCCCCGCCTCGCTGCTGGGCGCGGCGGCCGGGGACCCGGGCTTCGCCGACACGCTCCGCCGCTGCGCCCGCCGCTGGTCCTGCGCGCACACCCGTACCTCGCCCGCGGTGGAGGAACTGCGCCGCGCCCTCGACCCGTCCTGAGGAGAGCCATGCTCCGAGAACTGTTCACATCGCTGATCCACGCCCTGTTCGGCCCTCCGCCGGACAGGAGGCGCCCGGACACCCACGAGGTCGTGCAGGAACAGCTCGTCTTCACCGCGCGTCTGCCCACCAGCAGCCAGGGTCTGTGGTTCGACGCCGCCTTCGATCTCACGGTGGTCTGGTACCGGGCCGAGGACAGCGAACACGCCCGTGGCCGGGCACTGCTCCAGAGCGCCCTGATACGCGAGGCCGCCCGGCGCAGCGCCGACTTCCCGCTCGGCGACCACGGCCGCGCACAGGCGGAGGTCGCCTGCGTGCTGACCGGGGGAGGCACCTTCGGCGTGTCGGCCGTGCACGACCTCGGCGTCAGCGTGGCCCTCACCGCGCACGAGGAGGACCTCGCCCTCGAACGCCAGCGCCAGCTGGTGTGGCACCGCGCCGAGGTGGCCCGCGAGGAGCACCAGGTGCGCATGCGCCGGGTCCGGGAACTGCTGGAGGAGGTGCTGCACGATCCGCTCACCGCGCGCGTGTGGTGGTTCGAGCAGCACCAGGAGCGCTGGAACGAGATCGCCCAGGCCGGCGCCGCGCTCGACCTGCTGTCCCCTCGGCAGGAGTACACACCCGAGGCGGAGTTCCGGTTCCCGGAAGGCCGGTCGGACGGTACCGGTTCCTCCGAGGACCCGGTCCTGGACGCCTTCCTGTCCGGGTTGGAGGAGTGGGAGGTCGCTCCGGTTCTGGAGAAGTTGGCCGCCCTCCTGGAAGGTTTCGAGCGCCGCGACCTGGTTGAACGCCTTCGGAACAGGTGGCCGCAGGACTGACTCCAGACAGGTGGGCCATGGGCGCTGACATGGGCGTCCGTGGCCCGCCGTGTGCGGGCTGTCGTGGCTTCCTCAGGCCTGGTTGCTCCGTCCCGTCCCTGTGCCGCTGCCCGGAAGGTCGCGGTCGAGGCGAGGGCGGGGGAACGGGCGCCTCAATGGTGCGGCCACACACGGTCACCAGAGCCGAAAAACTTCTTCGTCATTATGGTTGGCTATATTCACAGGAAGATCTATGCTGTCATGAACCTACGGTTTCTGTGAGTGCACACAGCCCCGGCAGCCGGATCGAGTTCCGAACGTGAGCCCCCGGCTCTGCAGCCGACTGTTCCGTGACTGGTCCGACCAGGGTGACGCCAACGCCCCCCGTGGCGCCGCCCACCGCACCTTTCTCCGTGAGGGAGGCGAAACGATGGGGAGCAACGCCCGCCAACGGATCATCGAGCAGGAACAGACCGCTGTGGATCGGGCCCACCGATGTCTGGAACGGCAGCGCGGCCAGACCACACGGCTGGCCACCGCCGACGCCGCCGCCAGCGCCAAGGACAGCGTGGCCCAGCACGAGGAGTACGCACGCTGGGTCGCGCAGTACGAACTCGGCGGACAGCAGCTCGTCGTCCAACGTGTGGATCTTCAGGAGGAGAGCGGCGACGAGACCTTCTACGTGGGCCGCAGAAGTGTCCGGGATGAGGACGGGAACGTCTTCGTCGTCAAGTGGTCCAGCCCGGCGGCGGTCCGCTGGCGCCGTGAGCGGGGAACCGAGAAGGGCGCCGTGACGCTTCGCCGACGCCTGCGCTGCCACGGCGAACGCGTGGTGGACTACCACGACGAACTCGTCCGCAAGGCCGACGAGCCTTCCTCGGAGCAGGCTTCCCCGGCCCAGGTGGCGGTCGCTATCCGGGCCCGGAAGGAGCAGGAGGCGGGCACGGCACAGGACCCGTTCCTCCTCCGGGAACTGGACCGCTCCCGCGACGGTCTCATGCGCGACATCGTCGAGACGATCCACCGCGACCAGCTCGACCTGGTCTGCCACGACCGGCCCGGGGCGCTGGTGGTCCAGGGCGGTCCGGGGACCGGCAAGACCGCGATCGGCCTGCACCGTGTCACCTGGCTGCTGGACAACGACCACTTCACCCCGGGCCAGATCCTCGTCGTCGGCCCCAGCCAGTACTTCCTCGACTACGTCAGCGAGGTGCTGCCCTCACTGGGCACACGCGGCGTGACCTCACTGCGCGTCGACGACCTGTGCCCGGGGCGAAGCGGAGGCCACGACACCGCCGAGCAGCACCGGATCAAGTCCGATGCCCGGATGGCCGGGGTCCTGCGCCAGGCGGTCCGCCAGACGGTACGCGCGGGGGCCTGGTCGAAGTTCCTCGACGGCGATCAGCTCAGAATCCGGGTCGACGAGAGCCCCTTGGCCGTGGCCGAGGCCGACATCGAGCGGATCTTCGACGAGGTGCTGGAGTCGGACGCACCCCTCAACACCCGCCGCCAGCGCTTCACCGACCTGCTCGTGGACCGCATGCTCGACCAGGTCTCCTACCGGCACCGCCGCCAGGGACAGGCGCTGCGCCGTCGCATCACGTCCTCCCTGGCCGGACCCGTCAACGCCACCTGGCCCCGGATCTCCGAGAACCGCCTCTACCGCAGGCTGCTCGGCGACGCCCAGGTCCTGGGACAGGCCTCCGAGGGCGTCCTCACCGCCGAGGAGCAGTCCGCCCTGTACCGGCTCACGGCCGCCCAGACCGGGCAGGAGTCCTGGACCAGCGCCGACCTGCTCTGTCTGGAGGAACTGCGGATCCTCCTCACCGGAGACACCCCCGACCGCTACCGGCACATCGTGGTGGACGAGGCACAGAACCTCACCCCCATGCAGCTGCGTGCCCTGGCCCGCCGCTGCCCGAGCGGTTCCCTCACCATCCTGGGCGACCTCGCCCAGTCCACGGGCACGCACAGCCACACCGACTGGGCGGCCCTGACCGACCACCTGGAACTGCCCGACGGCTGGGAACTACAGGAACTCACCCTCGGATACCGCATCCCCAGCCAGGTGATGCACACGGCCGTCCCCGCCGCCGTGGCCGCCTCCGAACTGACCACCTTCCCCGAAACGCTCCGCGAGCCCCGGGACGGGGAGCTGACCATGGCCCGTCTCGCCCCCGAGGACCTGATCGATGGTGTCCGTGAGCGCGCGACCGAACTGCTGGCCAAGGGAGGCGAGCGCTCCGTGGCGGTCATCGCCGACGACGCCTCCCCGCACCTGAAGTCGATCACGGACGCCTTGGCGACCGGCCCCGCACCCGCCGAGGGCACCGTCCGAGCCCTGGCGGCCTCCGACGTCAGCGGCCTGGAGTTCGACCACGTCATCCTGGTGGAGCCGCGCCAGATCTCCGACGCCGGCCCCGGAGGCCACGGACGGCTCTACGTCGCTCTGACCCGGTGCACCCAGACCCTGACCGTCCTGCACACCGGATCTCTGCCCGACACCCTCGTCGACCCGTTCGCCCCCGTGACAGACCACGAGAGAACCTGCACCCGCCACCACGCCGACGGTCAGCGGTGCCGCAACCGCACGAGTTCCCCGGACGGCTGGTGCCGGCAGCCCGGATGCGGCGGTTACCGCACCAGGCGGGCCCGGCGCCCGGAGGGCCAGCAGACCGTGCTGGGTTCGCCCGCCGGGCTGGACACCGGAGCCCGGTTGGAGCCCTCCGTGCGGGCTGCCACGATCACCGTCAGCGCCGCGGCGCGCGCCCGCTTCGCGGTCCGCCACAGGGCCACGGCCAGGGAGGCCGAGGTCGAGATCCGGGCCATGCTCGGCGACTTCCTGACCGAGGGCCGACAGGCCCGGCGCACGGACGGGTACTGGCACCTGGAGCGCGACGGCTACCGGTTGGTCCTGGACCGGTCCGCCGCGTCGGTGGTCGACTACCAGACCGTGCACGCCGAACGCAGCTGGGCCCAGCACAGGGCGGGGATCGACTCCCGGATCTCCCAGCGCACAAGGCACAACGACACCACCACAAGGCACCGTGACACCGCGACCGAGCGGATCGAGGAGCAGCCGATGAGCGCGCCCACACCACCGGTTCCGCCGCAGCCCGGGCCCCAGGACCCCACCGCGGCCGAGCACCTGCGCCTCTTCCTGGCCGGAACCGCACAGCGGGAGGAGGCCCGGGACCAGAGCGTGTACGGCTTCCTGCGCCACAGCCTCATCGCCGACCTGTACCGGGCGGGGAGCCGACCGGACGACCAAGAGAACGGCGACGTACTCTGCCATCTCTCCGGCCTGTCCGTGCTGTACCGCGTTCTGCCCGAGGAGGACACGGGTTACGAAAGGCTGCGCCGCGAGGCCCTGGAGTTGCTGGAGGCGCGCTGGGCCCGGGGAGCGGAAGCCGACCGGGTGTGCCTCGTCCTCCCCGCTCCTCCTGAGGAGGACTGGTCGGCCCCGGCGCTGCTCGGCGCCCTGGGGGTGTCGGTGATCTGGCGGGAGGCGGACACGTGGCGCGGCGAGAACGCGGCCCTGATCGCCGGGGAGCGCACGCACGCCGACCGGGCCTGAGCCCACACGCCGCACCCACACGACGGCCCCGTTCCCGTGCCGAGAACGGGGCCGTGCGGCGGGCGTTCAGGAGTTGCGGTTCGAGAGCGCGTCGCGCATCCGGTCGATGAGCCCCGCGCCCGGGTCCAGGATCCTGTTGGCGGGCGGGGTGTCGGGCGCGCCGGGGTGGGGGCGCGTGGGCGCCGCCTCCTTGGCCTTGACCACCTTGGCGCCCAGTTCCCGCAGCTCCTCCGGCGTGCACGCGGCGCGCAGGCGCGGCAGCAGGTCCTTCTCCTCCTCCTCGACGTGGTGGCGGATGTCCGAGATCAGCGTGTTCAGCAGCCTCTGGAACTCGGGGTCGTCGGCGTCCAGTCCCTCCAGGTCCTTCATCACCTGCTCGGCCTCGGCGTGCTCCTGGAGCTCGTGGTCGGCGATCCGGTCGCCGTCGTCCAGCACCCGGCGCGCCGCCGGGTACATGTGCTGCTCCTCGGCGACCGAATGCCGTACCAGCTCGGTGATCACGTGTTCTGTGAGCTGTTTGCGCGCCTCGGGCGAAAGCGGACCCTCCAGCTCTGTGAATATCCGCTCGACCTGGCGGTGGTCGGAGATGATGACCTCGATGAGGTCGGGTTTCTGGGTTTCCGCGGCCATGTCTCTCCCCCTGAAATCACGGATGCCGGTGTCGATGAACACTGCCCGTGACGGGTCCTTCCTAACACGGCAGTCGTGGCTCGTCGCGTTCCACCGGATGGCTGCGGTGCCGATGTCCCAACGCAGGCGCCGCGGTGGCGCATTGGGCTGATGGGTGGGGTTCCCTCCCCGGGCGGGGCACGTCATGTTGTGCGTGAACACGAGGAGGCGGCGGTACAGGGCGCCTGGATCGGGGCGTGTGACCAGTGCGGAGCGGACGCCCGGTGTCAGGAGTCCGTGCCCCGCACCCGGGCGGCGACCTCCTCGCGCAGGCGCGCGGCCCTGGGGTCGGCGAACCCCTCCAGGGCCTGCAGTGCCTCGCGCCAGTGCCCCCTGGCCGTCTCGGCCTCCCCGGAGGCGGCCAGCGCGGAGGCCAGCCGGTCCAGACAGACCGCCAGCTTCCACCGGTCCCGGTACCTGCGGTACGTGCTGACCGCCTGCCGGTAGAACTTCGCAGCCTCCTCGTGGCGTTCGAGAGCCGTGTACACCCCGCCCACCCCCTCGAAGGCTTCGGCCTCGCGCACGTGGTCGGCCGTTCGGCGGTGCAGGCCCGCCGCCTCATGGAACGAGAGCAGGGCCTCTTCCAAGTCCCCGAGCCGAGCTTGGTCCCTGCCGAGCTCTAGATACGCGAACCCCTCCAGGACGACGTCGTCGAGTTCGCGGGCGACCTCCAGTGCCCGCCGCACACAGGACAGTCCGCGGTCGGTGCGGCCCAACTCCCGCCAGGCCGCGCTCAGAGAGGCCAGGCAGGCGAACTCGCTCATCCGGTCGCCGGTCTCCCGGTGGATGCCGATGGCCCGTTCACCCAGGACCGTGGCCTCCTCCGGTTCACCCAGTTCGAGCACGCACTGGGCGAGGTTGCCGAGGACGATCCCCTCCCACAGGCGCTCACCGGCACGCCCCACCAGTTCGAGGGAGCGCTCGAAGTGCTCACGGGCCTCACCGAGCCCGTGTGTGCGAAGGCGGGCCAAACCGATGGCGTTCAGCGACATGGCGACACCGAACCCGTCGTCCGCGTCCCGCCTCAGTCCGAGCGCACGCTGGTGGTGGACCAGGCCCTCCTCGGGGCGGTTGGCCTGTACACAAGCCATACCCAGGCTCTCCTCCAGGTCCGCCTCGGTCGAGGTACGGCCCTCCCGCCGTGCCGCCTTCAGCCCGAGGCGGGCGGTCGTGAGCCATGTGGAGTCGAAGGAGTGGAAGGTGTGGAAATGCCTCAGGGCGGAGGCGAGCCGCCATGCGATGCTGTCCATGCCCGCGGGGACGGCCGTCTCGACGGCGGCGGTCAGGTTCCTGTTCTCCAGCTCGAACCACCTGACCGCCTCCGCGCTGTCCGCGAACTCACGGAGTTCCCCGGCCTCCTCCTCGGGCGGTCCGATGTGCCTCAGGTGGGAGCCCACGGCTGCGGCCGCGGCGTCCGCCACACACAGGTACCAGGTCAGGAGTCGTCGCAGCGCACGCTCTCGGGCCTCCCCCTCCTCTTCGTGGCGTACCTGGTCGGTGGCGTAGGAGCGGAGCAGGTCGTGGAAGCGGTAGCGGTCGGTGCCGGTCTGCTCCAGAAGGTGGGCGCCCACGAGGGCGTCCAGGGTGCGCCGGACACGGCGGACCGGGAGCTCGGCCAGGACCGCCGCGGCGCCCGCGTCGAAGTCCTGGCCGGGATGCAGGCCGAGCAGCCGGAACAGACGCGCGGCCTCCTCGGGCAGAGCCCGGTAGGACCAGGCGAAGACGGAGCGGACCGCGTCGGCCTCCTCCGCGTCGTCGGTGGCCAGCGCGTCCCAGAGAGCCGACTCGTCGCGCAGGTCCTGGATGAGGTCGTCCAGCGGCATGTACGGACGGCTGGCCGCACGCTCGGCGGCGATGCGCAGGGCAAGGGGGAGCCGCCCGCACAGCCGGGCCAACTCGGTCACCTCCCGTGGGTCGTCCTTGGGCCGATGGTGGCCGGTGACGTGCTCCAGGAGTTCCACAGCCTCGTCGGAAGCCAGGGTGTGCACGGTCAGACGCCGCGCTCCGTTCCTGGCGACCAGGCCGGACAGTCGGTCCCTGCTGGTGACCAGGACCACGCAGCCCGAGGAGCCGGGAAGCAGGGGGCGCACCTGCGCGGTGGTCGACGCGTTGTCGAGGAGGACCAGGACACGCCGGTCCGCCAGGAGGGAACGGTAGAGGGCGGACCGACTGTCGAGGTCGGCGGGTATCGAGTCAGCCGACACCCCGAACGCCCGTAGGAACCTGTCGAGCACCTGTTCCGGGGCTATGGGGAGCCCGGGACCGTAACCGTGCAGGTCAACGTAGAGCTGTCCGTCGGGAAAGTGCTCCCGGGCCAGGTGCGCCCAGTGCAGGGCCAGAGCCGTCTTGCCCACCCCGGCCGTACCGGCGATGACGTGGAGCGTGGACTCCGCGTACCCGTGCGCTTCCTCGCCGGTGCGGTGCAGGTGTGTGCTGAGCACCGCCAGTTCACCGACGCGGTTGACGAACCCGCGCACGTCCGCGGGGAGCTGCCGGGGCACCGGAGCACGGGAGGGAGCGGGCTCGTGCCCGTGGAAGTGAACGCCGCCCCGGACGTCCCGCGCCTGCACCGCACGGCCGGAGACGTCGGACATACGTGACCGGACATCGTCGTTCGCTCCATCGCCCGGCGTTTCGTCCGTTCGGTGCCGCCTGCCGTCAGACACAGGCGACTTCCGCCCCACCCACCTCGCGGATGAAGAACTCCTCCATAGCCTCGGCGGTCTTGTGCAGGGCCGCGATCTCGGAACGGCACCGTGCGGTGACGTCCGGGTCGGTGTACCTGACGGCTCCGTCGAGAATCCCCCTGTCGTCGTAGCGGATCCTGTAGGTCGCGGCGTCGCCGAGGGTGAGGAGCTCCGGGACCGGACGCTCCCGTTCGAACGGTGCGACCGGCTTGGCGGAGATGACACGGATGTCCTCGCCGCACTGGGCGCGGATCCGCAGGGAGTGCAGTTCCCAGAGAAGGTAGAGGGGGATCGGCTTCTCCACGACTCGTACCCTGCGGATTCGGCACCCCAGTCCGGCGAGACGGTCGAATTCCGTGCGTAGGGAAGCGCGTTCCTCCTCCATCATGCGCAGGGCCTCATCCCTCCTGCCATCGGCGAACGCCAGCCAACTCTCCTCCTCCGGTTGGTCGAACTCCTGCTGCCGTTCGAGCTTCCAGACGTCGGTGTTCCGGAGTGAGCCGAAACGGACGTCGAAGTCCTCGGAGTACTCGTCGAGAGTGAGGCGGTCACCGGGAAGGGCGGCGATGGTGTCAAGCATCGGGAATGTCCGCCTTCGCCGAGATCAGCGTGATCCGAGGGATGACGACGAGCCGTTCGTTGGCGGCGATCGACGCTCCTTCGGGGAGCCGATGGGCGTAGCTCCGGGTCAGGTCACGGCCGATCACCGCGATGTCACCATTGGAGAGTTCCCAGATGTCGGGGCACCCCTTGACGTGGTTGGTGGTGTCCAGTTCCTCCGGAGACCTGCCCAGTCTGCGCACCATGTCCGTGCTGGGGTCCGCCTCCCAGGGGTGTGGCATGTCGAGTCCTTCCATGCACCGTTCGGGGGTGGGTGCGTCCAACGAAAATAACACGGAGGAACATATTTTCTGGGTGACGGTTGTATCGCCCACGGACAAGACCACATCTCCTTGCTGTGTTGCCCGTGTTTTTCTTGAAACGGTCTCACCGTGCTGTGTCGACTGAAGGGCAGGTCGTGGGATGTGTGGTGCCAAGGGTGATGTTTTGCCTTGTGGTGTGGAGGTCGGGATGTTTCATAAATTTTGCTGAGATGGAATGTGTTTTGTCCGCATCCGGCCATGGTGAGGTAGGGAGACAAGGGGCCTTTTGCCCCTGAATTCCCCCGGGCCCGGGCAGGCCACGTGTACGTGTGTGGTGGCGTGAGGCCGGGCCGGTGCCGTAGAGCGGATACCGCCCTCCGCCAGTGCTGAAAGGCCTTGTGGGTGGCCGTTTCCGGTCACCCGGTGGTGCTGACTCCCACCCGTGCGCATCGCTAGAGTTCCTGCTCGATCACCATGAACCCCCAGCGGTGTGAGGAGAGCGGTGCCTGCCGAGCGGATCTGGCTCGACGTCCCGTACGTGGAGAAGGACCTGGCGAAGGCGGAGGGAGCGCGTTGGGATCCCGGCGCACGCCGGTGGTACGCGCCCCGGCCGGGTATCGCCGGGTTGGAGCGCTGGTCGGCTCGCCCAGACGTTCCCGTCCTGTTGCCAGGGGAGGACCGCTCACTCGGCTCGGGACTGTTCGTCGACCTGGTTCCCACCACCTGCTGGTTCACGAACGTGCGCTCGTGCGTGTCGCAGCAGGACTGGGAGCGGTTGCGCCGCATGGTGGTGGACCGTGCGGGGCTGGTGTGCGAGATCTGCGGGGCGACCACCGACCGTGAGGCGCAGCGCTGGCTGGAGGTTCACGAGAGGTGGGTCTTCGACGAGCGGTCCAGGACTCAGACGCTGCGCCGCCTGATCTGTGTCTGCACACCCTGCCACACCGTCACCCACTTCGGCCTCGCACAGGTGAAGGGGATCGCCGACCAGGCGATGGCGCACCTGATCGAGGTGACAGGTGCTTCCGCCGGGGCGGCCCAGCGCCATGTCCAGGAGGCGTTCGCACTCTGGGAACGCCGCTCACAGGTGGTGTGGGAACTGGATCTGAGCATGCTGACGGGGGTGGGGGTCACCGTCCAGCCTCCGCCCGACGCACTGCGCCGTGCGGAGGAGGCCCGGGCCCGACTCCAGCGTCAAGGGCCACCGTGGTGACGCCTGTCGGGGCCGGGTAAGCGCTGGATACGAGTAACGAGGGCGAACCCCCGAGGGTGGGCGTCTGCGTCAATCAGCGGTCGCGGGCATCCGGAAGCTGACCACCGGGACGGTGTCCGTGTCCGCTTCCTCGCCCTGTCCCGGTGACTGTTGTCCGGCGTCCCTGTCGGGGTTCACATGGGCCAGGAGTGCGCCGAAGCCAGCCCAGCCCCCGCCGTCGTGGTCACCGCCACCGGTGAGGTCGTACCAGACGGCCGGAGTCATCGGCGGACCGACCGGGACGGCGCGCACGGGTGCGTCCAGGGCGCGGTCGACTCCCAGGGAAGCGACGGTCTCCACCCCCAGGGCCAGGCCCACCGGTGTCAGCCCGCCCGCCCGGTAGGGGCCCCGGGCCAGGTCCGCGCGGCCTCGGCGGCGGCGCACCTCCATCACGTGCAGTACGCCCCACTCGGTCAGCTCCCGCACGGTCGGTACCAGGGAGGACAGATCCGGTTCGTCCCCCGGTGGGTGGCTCACCGTGAGTGTGACGGTCTCACGGACGCCCTCCCGAGTCCTGCGCACCCGCAGAGTGCCGCAGAAGGCGCGTACGCCCTTGGGACGCACCGAAGGGGGCGGTCCGGCGAACACCAGCGACGAGGGACGGGGAGACCGGTTCCGGCACAGACCCGTGAGGGCGTCGGTGTCCCAGGCCAGGGTGGCGGGTTCGGTGGGACCGAACAGGGAGGGAGCGGCCCCGGCCAGGGCCTCGGTGAGCAGCTCCACCGTCTGGCCCAGGACCAGGTTCGGATCGGCCGGGTGGTCGGCCTTGAGGGTGACCTGGAGTTGGTGGTCGGTCTCCTCCGGGGCCGGTTCGGTTCGCAGCGGGGAGTCGGCCACCGGGGTGCTGGGCGGGTCGGCGGTCAGACCGTAGCGCTCGTCCCAGTGCAGCGGGCGGCCGGAGAATCCGTCGCGGAACCCATTGCCGTCGGCTACCGCCCAGCGGGCCAAGGGCGCGGTCAGCAGGGTCGCCAGCGGTTCGGTGAGGCGCGAACCCGGAGGCGTGACCAGCTGAAGGGCGCGGCCTTGGCGCGCGTGCACGGCCAGGGCGTCGGCCAGCCACACCGAGACCGGAACGACGGGCCGGTCCTCGACCACCACGGCGGCCTCCTCGGTGAGCGCGGCGACCACCGGATGCCCGGTGTCCCGGACGGGCAGCCCGTCGAACCGCGGCAGGTGTTGCTCCGGCTGCCACACCAGCCCGCCGTACCACTCGACCAGGGTGTCGGCGAAGCGGCGCATCGCCTGCCGGGTGGTCGGTTCGGCCAGACCCGCCTCGGTGGTACGGGCATCCACCCACCAGGGCTGCGCGGGGAGGGTGTCGGGGAGCGCGGTGTCCAGGAGCCGTTCGGCCTCGGCCGACACCGCGAGCCGCTGAGCGGCGTGCACCGCCGCGACCAGATGTCCCGCTTCGTCGCGTAGCTGGACGAGCGCGCCGTCGGCGGCCAGGCGCACGCGCAGTGACGGCCCCGCCGCGGCAAGGGCGTGCGTCAGCCCAGGGATGCCCGGGGGGTGCTCCAGGAGGGCGACCAGGGTGCGGCTCACGGGAAAAGCTCCTTGAAGAACGGATGCGGGGCGTGGATAGTCCTACCCGGTGGCTCTGCCCTCGGCTTCCTCGCGCAGTTTCTCGCGGAGCCAGTCGGGGATGTGTTCCTCGTCGCGAGGGAAGTACTTCAGGTCGTTGGTGAAGCCCCAGGCCGTTGGGAAGAGGATATGGGGGTCCTCGTCGTAGTTGTAGCGGACCTTGAACTTACCTGGGCGGGTGATGACGTACTCAAGGGAGAACCAGGTTCCCTTGCCTTCCTTGTACATCCCGGCGCGGAGGTCGTCGAACAGGGTTCCCACTGTAACAGGCGGCCACTTTCGAACACTTTCTCCGCTTGCGAGTTCGATGATGGACAAGCTACTTGAGTGGTCGATCACTGATTCTCTGGAGTAGGTGATCCTTTCCCAACCTTCGGGGGCTTCTTTGAGGATTTCTGTTCCAGCCTCCTTGAGGATCTTCTGCTGTTGGGCGTGGTCCAGGTGCCCTCTTTTGAAGAACTTGCTTACCAATTTATTTTTCTCCTGATCAGGCGAGCGGCGGAAGATTGGGGTATTCAAGAGGCCGCATGGCTACCCCGTTTAGGCTCCAGTGTACGATGATTTTCCTTGGGGGTGGGTATATCGTTCCCCTTGGCCCCTCCACCGATGGCATGTTGGGGTCGTACTCGTTCGTGATCTTGACGTCGATCTTCGGATTGCCAGGGTTGAGGGCGTACGCGGATTCCCAGGATCCGTCGTTGAATCTGGGGTCGGTGAATCCGTGCCAGTCGGTTCCTTGTCTGAAGATTCCGCGCCAGGTGCGTTCTACGTTGTAGAAGGAATCCCTGATGCCCCCGAGGTCCTCTGCGGCACGGTCGTGGAACGCAGTCAAGGTCCGGTTCTGATTGATGTCGTACCTCATGGGGGTCATGTTGAGGTTCTCACCGATCCCGAAGAACTGGGAACCGATGAGATGACCCCCTTGGTATTCGATTTCATCGTACTGTGGTACCTCGCCCGGCTCTGGTGCGCGCCCTTCCGTGGCCAGGAAATCCTGTCGGATTTGTTCGTTCAAGAGCTGGAAGTAGTTTTCCCCGGCGTCGCCGACGGCGTCCTGTCTGGATGCGTTCCGCTCGTTCTCCTGTCGGGTCAGGGTTCCTTCGGCCGAGACGGTCCTGCCGAGCCCGTCGGTACGGAACGTGTACCTGTCATCGACCACGTAGGTCATGTCCGGCCGCGGATTCAGGAACTCGGGATGCTTGGCGCTCCACCCTTCGGAGCCCGCCCGGATCTCCCTGATCGCGCCCTCACCGTCGGTAATGTACTCGGTGGAGCGCTGGCCGTCGGCTTCCAGCAGTGTGTAACGGGTGTTCGGTTCGAGCGTGACGCCTTCGCCGAAGAGTCTCCCGTCCTGGGGAATGAGCTCCTTGACGGCGGGATCGTCGCTCGTCGAGTCGAGGGGCCGATCCTGTAGCGGAGTGCTGGCATCGGGTTCCGGGGAGACACCCGGCACGAGAAGGCTGCCTTCGTCCTCCTCGAGGAGGGAGCCCTCGTCTCCCGAGCCATCCGAGTCCGGCGCGCCTTCGTCGGGGCCGATATCGCCGAGCGGCGGTCCGGAACCGTCGTCGCCTCCGTCTCCAAGCCCGTTTCCGGCATCGGTGGCTGCGGCCCCGTCGCTTTCCCGGGAAGCGAGGAGGTCCCCCTCCGAATGGGCGTCGGAGGAGGCGTCGCTGATCGGGGTGGTCTGGCTCTCAACGCTTGGTACGGAGCCGTCGTCGACCGGGGAGGTCGCCCAGGGATCACGGGAGGTGTCGGCGCCGCTGTCCGAGGTACCGTCGCGCAGGTCCTGGGCGGTCGGGTCGTCGGCGTCTCGCGGTGCAGCGGCCTCGCTCCCCGCCGGGGTGCCCCCGCTGTTCGGAGCCGTCCCGCCCCCATCCGGTGAGGGAGTGTTCCCGCTGGGTCCGGTGGGGGCCTCCGGGGACGGTTCCGGAGTGGGGGAACCTGGAGGTGTCCCTTCAGAGGCCGAAGATCCGCCGGACTGGCTCTCCAGACCGGACAGGGACTCGTGCATCCCGCCGATCGCGTTGCCCGGGTCGGGCTGGCCTTCGGTGGGAGCGCTGGTGGCCATGCCCACGGTGTCGGTGCCGCGGAGCCCGTTACCGGCGCCGTCCACCCCGTGGGTGCTGTGACCGCCGTCAGGAGAGCCGTTACCGTCAGGCCCCGATCCCGACCCGGACCCCAGGTCGGGGCCGTCCAGAAAGACCCTGCCCCAACCCAGGGGAAGGGCCATGAGCGCGACGTTTCCCGCTCCGTTGACGACGGTGTACTCCGGCCTGCCCTCCCACTCGCTCACCGGAACGATGGCGTCGCCGTACGCCTGCCACGCCTCCTTCGCGTTGTGGTACTGCGCGTCCAGGCTCTCCGGCGCGATCCACTCGCCCTGTCCGTCCGAGCCTGCCAGCGCCCAGAAGCTGCCCTTGGCCTCCTCCCAGTTGGTGAGGAGGTTCTGGCCGTGCTCGGTACCGAAGGGATAGGCGAAACGGCCGTCCCGGTACAGCCCGGTGGTGACCCCCAGGCCGACCACCGCACCGACGGCGATGTCGCCCAGGCCCCAGAAGACGTTCTCCAATGCGCCGGGTGGCTCGTCCACCGCGGAACCCCACGGGTTGGCCTGGTCCACGGGGGCCGAGGCCGTCCCGTACACCTGCCAGGTGCGGTCACCGCCGGTGGAGGTCTGGTCGTGGTTGGCCTTGTCGCTGTGGCCGGTGAAGAAGGTGCCGCCGTAGTGCTGGCCGATCGCGTTGGCACAGGCGCGTTCGGCCTCCTGGTACTCGTGGACGGCCGCGGCGACCCGGTTGTTCAGGTCGTTGTTGCGCTCGCGCTCGTCCTCGTCCTCCAGCCACTCCCTGTCCCAGCCCACGTCGGCGCGGAAGGCCTCGGCCTCCGCCTTGAGGCCGGTCAGGCGGGACTTGAGTTCGCGCGCGGTCTCGGCGAAGGTCTCCAGCGCGCTGGCGGCGTCCCTGACGCCGGTCGCGACGGCGGATCCGTCGGAGGAGACCGGGTCCAGGACGCTGAGCAGGGTGTCGGCCTCCGGCGCCACGTAGGCGCCGGTGAGGGAGGCCCAGGTGGAGGTGATGCCCTCACCCGACTCCTCGATGGCCTCGCCGACGGCGCGCAGTCGGCCGACGGCCTCTTCGAGTGCGTCGGGGTCGACGTTGGGGATGGGGACCAGGCCGGGGACGATCCCGCCGTCGCCGGCGGGTGCGCACGACTCTGTGGAGAAGGAGGTGAATTCCATGGGGCCTTCGGGGATGGGGGAGGGCGGAGAGCCGGAGGGGCATCAGGGGAGACGGGGATGGAAAGGGGCACGTTGGCCACGGCGCCTTGCCCGGCGCGCCGGTGGGCCCGGGGAGCATCCGGGCGCGAGGGTCAGTGCGGCTGGATCGCGGGAGGGCCGGGCACCGTTCCGGCGTTGGCCTGGGCATTCTCGGCCATCTCCAGGTTGCCGTTCGCGTAGTGCATCGTGGCCTCGCCCGCGCCCCCGGTGGCGCTCGCGCTCAGGGTGATCATCTCTCCGACGACGCCGAGGAAGTGCGTGCCGAACTCCCCGAGCGCGATGCTGATGGGGATACTCGAAGCCGCGGAGTTCACCTCCTCCAGGCGCGTGCCGAGGTCGGTGTACTCACCGGACAGCCCGGTGGTGCCCTCCTCGTCACCGATGAGACCGGAGACGTTGCGCAGGACTCCGTTGACCTCGGACACCTGGATGTTCCACGCGGACATGTGGGGGCTCTTTCTCCGTCGGGGGCGGTGGAGGGCGATGGCGGACCGCATGTCTGGTGGCCGCGCACTCACCGAGAGTTCCACAGGGGTGGGACGTTTACCCACCTTCTGCGTGGTTTTAGAAGATCAGGTCGATGTGGCGTGGATATGCGCGTATGCGCAGGTGAAGGCGAGGAATGACCAGGGAAGCACGAGGAGGGGTGTGAGCCCCGAGTGGTGCACGTCACTTTCCAGGGTGCGTGGTGGAGGAGCTTCTCCCGGGAGTACGCGCAGGTCACGCGTGTGCGCATCGGCGCTGGGGATATGGCCGGATGCGGTCATCGAGGTCCTGGGCTCCGGGGCCCGAGGGCGGTATCGGCGTCCCATGCCGCCCCGTAGGGCTGAACACACTTGCCAGTGCTTGTTCCAGTCCGAGTCGGAGACCGACCCCCGTGGCGCTCCAGGGAATCGCGGACGGCGATCCCGGCAGACTGTCACGGGGACGGACCTACGCGGGGCGCGGCGCGGTCATGAACCTGACCGTCGACACCGAACGCGCTATGGTCAGCGCCTCCGTCCAGGGTTCACGAGGGCGGCCCTACCGGGTGGTCGTCATCTACCAGACCATCGAGGACCACCGGTGGGGCCGGATCCTGGAGGACCTGGCACAGGATCCCGACGCCACCGCGGACCTGCTCGCCGACGAACTTCCCGGGGACGTCGAGGAGGTGTTCGCCCGCCACGGGGCGCGGCTCTTCCCCGACTCCGCCGACGACCCCGACATCCACTGCACCCGCCCGGACCGGGGCATCCCTGCAAACACGGCGCCGCGGTCATGTACACGTGGGCTTCGGCGCTCGACGACGCCCCGCTGCTGCTCTTCGCGTGGCTGGGAAGGACCGAGGACGAGGGGAACGCAGCCCTGGACGCCTCGGGGAGCGGGAGCGGGCCGGGCGGAGAACTGGGAGTGGAGGTGGCGCCGTTGGTCGATCACGTCGCCGACTTCTGGACCGTGGGGGAGCCCGTGCCTCTGGCCCCGCCCCGTTCCTTCGACCCGCTCGCGCACTGGGAGGGTTCCACCCCGGGCGTCGCCTCCCGGCTTGCGCCCGTGTACGAGCGGATCGGCCGTACGACGGGTTGATCGTGTCGCTCCTGACGGGCGGCCGGGCGTGCCCTCGCGCGGGGCGGCGTTCGCCGTGGTCGATGAACGCGCACAGCGGATGGAGGCCGTAGGTCTTCTTCCAGGTGGGGCCGCCATCTCCTTGACGGAGTGGGCGGTGACGAGGGTGGCGTCCCGGTCTCCCCCTCCGTCCTGCCCGGAGTCACGCCGTCCGGGAAGCCGGGCGGGATCGACGTGGGCCAGCGCGGGTTCGTAGGCCCTTGGTACGGCTCGGTGTGAAGGTGTGCTGCCCGTGGCCGAGGGCAGCCCGGGGAACGAGAGGCGATGGGGAGCGAAGTCAGGAAGTCCTTCTCCGAACGAGGGTGGCGACATGACTTCCCGGATAGAAGCAAGACGTGGGCGGGAACAGTACGCTCACAGGGTCGCCTGGCCACGGCCCCGGTAAGCCAGCGTCCAGTTCGAGGAGTCGATTACGTGCTGATCCGTCTACACGACGCCCTGCGGCTGCGTACCTCGCCGCCGGTATTCTTCGGCGCGGCCGCGGTGGTCATCGTGTTCGTGCTTGTCACCATCATCTTCACCGAGCCGCTGGATGCAGCCGTCACCGTCGCCTCGGACTGGCTGTACGCCAACCTGGGCTGGTTCTACATTCTCGGCCTCACCTTGTTTCTGGTTTTTCTGGTTTATGTTGCCGCCAGCCGATTCGGGCGGGTGAAGCTGGGCCCCGACGACGAAGAGCCCGAGCACTCCGGTCCGGCTTGGTTCGCCATGCTCTTCGCCGCTGGCATCGGTAGCATCCTGATGTTCTGGGGCGTGGCCGAACCCATCAGTCATTTCGGTGATCCGCCGCGGGGTCCATCCCTGGGCGTGGAGCCGGAGACAGCAGCTGCTGCCGCGGACGCGATGAACTTCACGCTCTATCATTTCACCCTGCACACCTGGGCGATCTTCACCCTCCCAGCGCTGTGCTTCGCCTACTTCATCCACAAGCGGAACCTGCCTCCGCGTGTCAGCTCAATCTTCCAGCCGATTCTCGGTGAGGGGATCCACGGGCCGATCGGTAAGTTCATCGACATCGTCGCCATCGTCGGCACGGTCTTTGGCGTCGCGGTCTCTCTCGGACTGGGTGCTCTGCAGATCAACAGCGGAGTCAACCGTGTGCTCGGCATCCCGGAGAACGCCGTGTGGCAACTGGTCATCATCGGCGTCGTCGGCGGGGCCGCGATGATCTCCGTCGCGTTGGGCCTGGACCGCGGCATCAAACGCCTGTCCAATATAAACATTTGGATGGCCGTGGGTCTGCTGGTGTTCATCCTGCTGACGGGTTCCACTCTCTTCGTGCTCCAGGGCACCATCGAAGCGCTGGGCCGTTACATAGTGAATCTGCCGGAACTGGCCTTGTGGAACGACACCTTCGCCGACACCGGTTGGCAGTCCAACTGGACAGTGTTCTATTGGGCCTGGACGATCAGCTGGTCACCGTTCGTGGGCATCTTCATCGCCCGGATCTCCAAAGGCCGCACCATCCGTCAGTTCATCACCGGAGTACTCCTCATTCCGTCCGGTTTCTCGGTGCTGTGGTTCGGCATCTTCGGGTTCTCCGCTTTCGACATCGAGCTCAACGGTGAGGGCGGCCTGGTCGAAAGTGTCGTGGAGCAGCAGGACATCCCCGGGGCGCTGTTCACGTTCTTGGAGCACTACCCCGCCACCCCCTTCACCTCGGTGCTCGCCATCATCCTGGTGGTGGTCTTCTTCATCACCTCGGTGGATTCCGCGGCGCTGGTGACCGACACGATGGCCAACGGCCATGAGGACTTCAACCCGTTGGGGCAGCGCATCTTCTGGGCCGTCGCCATCGCCGTGGTAACCGCCACTCTGCTGGTGTTCTCCGGAACCGGCGGTTTGGGAGCGCTCGAGAAGATCGTCGTCCTCGTCGGCCTGCCGTTCTTCGTGATGGGATACTTCCAGATGTACGCGGTGTATCGAGCTCTTCGGGAAGACGCCGGAGAGCTGCCGGCGATGCGGACACGCAGGTGGAAGAAGGTCCTGCCCCCGGAAGAGTACGAACGCCGCCAGGACGAGGATGAACACGACGTCTCAGAAGTCGTCGTTCAGCCCGAAGCCATCGACGAACGGCCCGTGATGCGTGACCCCTACGTCGACCGGGGCCGGGCGGCCGGAGCCCCCGGCACACTCTCGGCACGGACCGGTTCGACAAGGCGCCCCGGCCAGCAGCTGAACCGACCGGATCGGCCACCGCAGGCCGGAGGCCAGGACCGGAAGGACTCTGATTGAGAGCGTCCGGCGGTAAGGGCGCTGCGGTGGCCGAGCACATGCGTACCGGTTTGGTGGACGACGAGTCGGCTGGGAATGCTGGAGAGTTGATGGCCGAATGCGCCGCCCTACTGGATGAGACCGGCGAGTGAGAGAGGTCGCGGTACCGGCTTGTGCATGCACCACCCTCGTCGGTCCCCGTTCCGGCCACATGGGCCAGGATGACCATCGCCACCAGTGGGGCGCCGAGGCCAGGCTTCGTGTTCTGCGGGCATCTTCGGTGTGGTCATGGCGTCACCGTAGACCCACCATGCCCCTGGGGCACAGCTTATTGCGTATTACGCAATAAGGTGCCCCGGTCCGCTGCCCGCCGCGCAATAACGTGCCGGGCTCCGTCCCTACGAGCCGGGCATCTCTGGGTGTCGCCGCGAACGGGCCCGGCGCTGGCGCCTCTGCGCCAGGATGGGCGCATGGTCAAACAGAGGTTCGACAACCACGGCGGTCCGGCCGCGCCGTCGTTGAGCGCGCACGTACTCCTCCTCGACGGCGGCAGGGTGCTGATGGTGCGTCGTGCCCCCGGCAACGCCTACGCCCCGGGGATGTGGCACGCCAGCGTGGCCGGGAAGGTCGACGCGGGGGAGGACGTCGTCGCCGCGGCGGTGCGTGAGTGCGAGGAGGAGCTCGGCGTTCGGGTCCGCCCCTCGGAGCTGGAGTTCGCGCACGTGGTCCACAGCCACGAGGACGCCGGCTGGGTGCACTTCTTCTTCGTGTGCGGGAGCTGGGACGGCGCCGTCACCAACCGCGAACCCCGCAAGCACGCCGAACTCGCGTGGTTCCCCGCCCACCAGCTCCCCCGGGACACGGTCGGCTACTGCGCACAGGCCGTCGCGCACTTCCTGCTCGGCGACCCCTTCTCCCAGCACCGGACCCCCACGCCCTTCCCCGCCCGGCACCCGGACCGGGCGGGCAGGACCGTCGGGCACACTGGCGTGGTGACCACCCCAGGGGAGGACGAGTGAACGAGGCCGCGATCCGCGTCTACGGGGCCGACTGGTGCCGGGACTGCCGACGCACCAAGAAGCAGCTGACCGAGCTGGCGGTGCCCTTCGAGTACGTCGACGTCGAGCACGACCCGGCGGCCACGGAACGGGCCCGGGAGATCTCGGGGCGCACGAACATCCCTGTGGTCGTCTACCCGGACGGGTCCCACCACGTCGAACCGGACGACGCGCGGGTCGAGGCCAAGCTCCGCGAGCTGTCGCTGATCTGACGGCGGTGCCGCCCGCGCACGTGCGCGCATCGTGTGCGCCCCGGTCCGCCTCCGGCCCTGTCCGCGCCTGGTGCGCGTTCGGGGCGCCCGGGACGGGCCTCCCCGAACGCGCCCGGCCTCAGGCGGCCTCCTCCAGTCCGCACCACTGCGCGATGAACAGGGCGATGGACTTGGTGATCCGCCGCACGGACTCCACGTCCACGCGCTCGTCGTACCCGTGGATGGCCTCCGAGACCGGCCCGTAGACCAGCGCGGGGATCCCCTGGTACAGGGCGTACACGCGGCCGTCGAGGTAGCCGGGGGTGGTGAAGGTCCGCAGTTCGTCCTTGAAGACGGTCCGGTGGGCCTGGCGCAGCACGTTCTCGGCCTCCGTGCCCTCGGGCAGGACGTAGCCCTCGGCGTAGAAGCCGGTCCGCTCGCCCACGGCCTCGATGGGGTTGCCCGCGTCGTCGGTGGTGGTCTCCCGCAGCACCCCCTGGATCTGCTCCCAGGCGTCGTCGGCGCTCACCCCCGGGTAGATCGCCGCCCGGACCTGGAGCTCGCACCAGGCGGGGACGCTCGACGGCCAGTCGCCGCCGCTGATGCCGCCGAGGTTGAAGTTGATGGGGTGGTCCAGGTCCTCGAAGTGGGGGTGGCTGCCCCTCTCGTCGTTCCAGCGCTGTTCGAGGACGCGCAGCCGCCCCATCACGTGGTGCGCCGCGTCGATCGCGTTGAACCCCGACGCCATCTCCCTGGGGTGCGTGGGGTGCCCCGCGACCCGCACGGTGAACCAGATGACGCCGACGTTGGCGCGGACCAGCATGTCCTCCTCGGGCTCGGGGATCAGGACGGCGTCGGCGGTGTACCCGCGCTGGACCGTCGCCAGCGCGCCGTTGCCGGTGCACTCCTCCTCCGCCACGGACTGGAAGTGGATGCGCCCGGCGGGGGCGAACCCGGCCGCGCGCACGGCGTCGTAAGCGAACAGGTTGGCCGCCAGCCCCGCCTTCATGTCGCCGCTGCCCCGGCCGTGCAGCCAGCCGTCGATGACGGGGGCGTCCCACGGGGAGCGGGACCACTCCCCGAGGGGGCCCTCGGGGACCACGTCGATGTGGCCGTTGAGGATCAGCGAGCGGCCCCCGCCCTGAGCCGGGGTGTAGGTGCCCACCACGTTCTCCACGCCCTCGTAGGAGACCGTGATCTTCCCCGCGCCGGGGTGGGCGGAGATCTCCTCCGGGTCGAGTTCCCACCGGTCCACGGCCAGCCCCCGCCGCTCCATGGCCTCGTGCATCAGGTCCTGCGCCGAGGACTCCCGGGTGCGCAGGGAGGGATGGCGCACGAGTTCCCGGGTGAAGTCCAGCTGGGCGTCGAAGGCGTCGTCGACCGCCGCCTCGATGCGTGCGACGACGTCGGGTGTGAGGTTCATGGGGTTCTCCTCCTGCGGGGCTGTGGTCGGTGCGGGCGGGCGGTTCACGCCGCGGCCCGGGTGTCGGCGGCGGCGCGGGTGTCCGCGGCCCTGATCCGCTCACCGGCCAGGCCGCCGACCGCGGTGACGGCGCAGATGCCGATGAGGACCAGCACCGCGGGCCAGGACGCGCCGTCGTCCACGGCCAGGAGCGCGGTGGCGATGAGCGGGAGGAACCCGCTGAGGGTTCCGGCGAGGTTGTAGCCCAGGGACACCCCGCTGTAGCGCAGCCGGGGCGGGAAGAGGTCGGCCAGCAGGGTGCCGGTGACGGCGTAGGCCAGGGTGATGAGGCAGATCCCGATGGTCACCGCGGCGGTGATCGCCCACGGGTCGGCGGTGTCGATGAGCCGGAACAGGGGGAACGCGGCCGCGGCGGTGGCCAGGGCGCCGATCACCGTCATCCGGCCGGGGCCGAAGCGCTCGGCCGCGCGCCCGGCGACCAGGGTCGTGGCGATCTGGAAGACGGCGGCGACGAGCGTGGCGTTCACGACCGCCTGGCGGTCGACCTCCAGCACCGTGGAGGCGTAGGAGACCACGAAGGTCGTCATCACGTAGAAGCCGCCGACCCCCAGCAGCGCCGCGGCCACCGCCACGAGCAGGCGGCCCCCGGCCTCGCGGAACAGCGCCAGGGCGGGCACCTTGGCGCGGTCCTCCATCTGCACCAGCTCCTGGAAGACGGGGGACTCCTCCACCTTGAAGCGGATGTAGAGGGCGATGCCCAGCAGCGGGAACGCGGCCAGGAACGGCAGGCGCCACCCCCAGGCGTCGAAGTCGGCCGCGGGCAGCGTCAGCACCGCGGCGAAGGCGGCCGAGGAGATGAGCGTGCCGACCGGGGAGCCGATCTGGACCAGGGCGGCGTAGCGGGCGCGCTGGCGCTCGGGGGCGTGCTCGATGGCGATGGTGATGGCGCCGCCCCATTCGCCGCCCACGGCCAGGCCCTGGAGGAGCCGCAGGACCGCGAGCAGGATCGGCGCGGCGATCCCGATGGCCATGTAGTCGGGGATCACGCCGATGAGCCCGGTCGCGCAGCCGATCATGACGATGGTCATCAGCAGTGCGGGGCGCCGTCCGTAGCGGTCCCCGATGGTGCCGAAGATCAGGGATCCGATGGGCCTGGCGGCGAAGCCCACGCCGAAGGTCGCCAGCGCCGCCATGAGGCCCGCGCCCGGGTCGAGTTCGGTGAAGAACAGGCGGTTGAAGACCAGAGCGGCGGCCGTGCCGAACAGGAAGTAGTCGTACCACTCCAGGGCTGTTCCGACGAAGGCCGCGAAGGCGATGCGCCTGGCGTCGGCCGCGTTGACCTTCGGCGCTCTCGCGCCGGCCGGGGCCGGGTCGGGCTGTGGCATGTGATCCTCCGGGAGATGTGCACCGGTCGGACGGGACGTAGGCGACCAGGTGTGATGCCGATCATCGTCTTGGAAAAAGCGCACTCCCACAAGCGCATAACCCAACGAGAACGCCGCCTAGAATGTGCACATGCACAAAACAGCGCCGTCGGACGTCATCCCCCGAGCCGCACAGGCGTGCCTGGAGGAGCTGGAGACCGTCGCCTGGACCTACGTGCGCAGGGTCCGCGAGCTGACCGGGTACGCCGAGACCGTCATCGACGACGCCGAGCTGTACGGCACGGCCCGGGCCACGCTCGAACTCCTCCTGGAACTCCTGCGGGGACGGGACCGCCACGGCGAGCTGCGCGCCCACTCGATCGAGGTCGGACGCTCCCGCGCCCGCCGCGGCATCCCCCTGGAGTCGCTGCTGCGGGCCGTGCGCATGGACTTCCGCTTCCTCTGGGAGGCGATGCGCGCCCACGTCGCCGAGGCCGACTTCCGCGACTTCTCCGAGGAGGTCATCTCCATCTGGGAGGCGGTGGAGGTGCACACCACCCACGTGCAGACCGGCTACACCGACGAGATCGCCCGGATGCGCGCGGAACTGGAGCTGGAGCACGCCTTCCTCCTGCGGCACCTGCTGAGCGGTTCCGGCGGGGACCCGCGCCTGAACGAGCAGGCGGCGCGGGCGCTGGGCCTGCGCCCCGACGGCGTCCACCTCGTCCTGGTGGCCAACGGCAACCACGCCCGCGACTTCCGGGGCTGGGTCGGCCAGACGTTTCCCCGGGCCGTCCTGCTCCGCCTGGACGGGGTGGAGTTCGCCATCGTCCCCGCGGGGGACGCCGCGGGGGCCGCCCGGGAGACGCTGCTGGGCAAACCCGTCGGGATCTCCCCGAGCGCCCACGGCATCGGGGAGATAGCCCCCATGTGGCGGCTCGCCCGCGAGCTGGCGGAGTGGGCGCGGCCCGGCGCGGCGGCCACGGTCGAGGGCCACTGGACCCGGCTGGCGGGCGCGCGCCTGGGCCCGGCCGCCGGGGCCTTCGCCCGCGACGTGCGGGAGGCGCTCGGCGGGTTCACCGAACGCGAGGTCGATCTGCAGGTCGAGACGGTCGAGGCCTACTACCGGACCGGTTCGGTGACCGAGGTCGCGCAGGCGATGTTCTGCCACCGCAACACGGTGATCAACCGCCTGCGCCGCTTCGCCGAGGCCACCGGGCTCGACGTCACCAGGCCGGTCGACGCGTCCGCGGCCCATCTCGCCCTGACCGTCCTGCGCTAGGGCCTCGGCCGCTCACCCCTGCGGTCTTCCGGGGGGCTTGCCCGCGCGGTTCGAGGACCCCGGGGCGTCCCGAGCCGGAACCGGCCCCGATCCGGGAGCCGGAGCGCGATGAGTTCCGCCGCCGCACCTGGTCCGTATCCACGACGGGATCATCGACCGCACGCGAGGTGAGCATCATGGCCGCCGTCTACACCTGGGACGTCTTCTCCACCCTGGACGGCTACGGCTCCTACGGCCCCGACGGGGACTGGGGCGGCTACTGGGGCAAGCAGGGCCCGGAGTTCCTCGACAACCGCATCGCCGTGCTCGGCGAGGAGCAGCGGATGGTCCTGGGAGCCGCCACCTTCCGGCAGTTCATGGAGCTGCTGGGCCCGATCCCCGACGCCGACATCGACCCCGTCAACTCCCGGATGCGCGCGATGCCCACCACGGTCGTGTCGACGACGCTCTCGGGACCCTTCGCGTGGCCGGACGCGACCGTCGTGGGCGGCGACGCCGTCGACGTCGTCGCCCGGCTCAAGGAGGAGTCCGGGGTACCGTTGCGCTCGCACGGCAGCCTGTCGCTGAACCGGGCCCTGATGGCCGCCGGGCTCGTCGACCGCGTCCAGGTGACGGTCTTCCCGGTGATCAGCGGGCGGACCGGGACCGACCGGATCTTCGAGGGCGCGGCGGACTTCGACCTCGACCTGGTCACGAGCCGTACGTTCGACGGGCGTATCCAGGAGCTGGTCTACAGGCTCGCCCTCCACCGCTGAGCAACGGCCCGCCGCCCGCGACGGGTCCGGAGCCCCGCCCGTCCCCGTCTCCTCGCCCGGTTCACCGGGCCGGTTCGTTCCCCATGGCCTGTGTGCCCACGACGCCCAGCAGTGCGAGCTTCTCGGCGGTGTCGGTCCGCGGGCCGGGGGCCTACCTCGCGCCGTCCGCGAGCCGGTACTGCAGCGCGCCGGAGGGGCAGCGCCGGATCACCTCGGCCAGGCGGTCGGCGGCGGCGCCGTCCGGCTGGATCCACGGGCGCCGCCGGGTGTCGAACACCTCGGGCAGGCCGTTGACGCACACGGCGGCGTGCTGACAGCGCTCCGCCTCGAAGGTGACCGTGATCGACTCACCCTCGTACGCCTTCTTGCCGTGTCCGCCGCTCACTGCGGTCCCCTTCGCCCAGGCTTCACAGCCGCCCAATCTAGATGATGTATCAACTAGGTTGGGTATGCTATCCGCTCCAAGGGCATATGTCGAGAACGCGCGAACCCGCGACGGGCGGGCCCCTGCGCGGCTCCGCGCACCCTTCCCCGTCGCCGTGTCGACCACAGAACCCCGGGCCCGCGCTACCGTCGTCGACGCGACGGGGCGGAACCGCCGTCCGGGGCCGCCGGCCACCCGCGCGAACCGGAGCCGAAGGAGCCGACCGATGCTCAGCAGCGAGCTCGCCGAACTGGCGGGCGTCACCGTACGCACGTTGCGCCACTACCACCAGATCGGGCTGCTGCCCGAGCCGCCCCGCTCGGCCGGGGGCTACCGGCGCTACGACGTGGGCCACCTCGTCCGGCTCCTGCGCATCACGAGGATGACCGCCCTCGGTGTACCGCTGTCCGAGCTGCCCGCGCTACTGGACGATCCGGCGGCCGCGGAGGAACTGCTCGACGAGCTCGACCGCCGGGCCGCCGCCGAGGTCGAACGGCTCCTCGCCCGCCGCGCCAGCATCGCCGCGCTGCGCCGCAGCGGCGCCCCGCCCGACCTGCCGCCTGAGCTCTCGGAGCTGCGTTCCGCCCCCGACCCGGACATGCCCGAGGACATGGCCCGCTACGAGCACGAACAGCTCGTCCTGGTCGGACATCTGCTCGGCGGGGACGGCCCGGCGGGACTCGCCGCCCTGCTCGGCGAGGTGGACGACGGCACGGCCGCGCTCGCACCGCTGACGGAACGCTTCTACGCCCTGGGTCCCGACACCCCGGAGGAGGAGGTGGCGGCACTGACCGACGATCTGGTCGCGCGCCTCGAACCGGTGGTGGCGCGCCTGGCCGGCCTGTTCCCGTCCGACGCGCGGGCCTCGACCCTGATGGACGAACTGAACGGACGGACCCTGCGACCCGTGCAGCACCGCGTCCTGCGCCGGGTCCAGCGGCGGCTGGCCCTGTCGGACGGGGTCTGACCGGGCTCCGGAGCGCTTGGCCGACGAGCGGGTGTGGCACGGGTCACTCCCTCCGGCCTTGAGTGTGACGCGACGTCGGGGAGTGGACTCGGGCGTGCACGAACCCGTCGACCACGAGGAACCGCCATATGACCGCTCCGTCGAAGCTGATCACCGTCGAGGAGTTCTTCGGCCCGCCCGTCCGCAGCCGGGCCCTTCTGTCACCCGACGGCACGAGGGTCGCCTACCTCGCTCCCTGGCGCGGTCGGCTCAACGTGTTCGTCCGCGACCCGGACTCGGACTGGACCGCCCCCGACCAGGTACACGAGGCCGACGCCCCGGGCGTCCGGCGCGTCACCTCCGACACCCGGCGCAACATCGACGCCTTCTTCTGGACCGCCGACGGCCGCTACCTGCTGTTCCAGCAGGACACCGACGGCGACGAGAACTGGCACCTGCACCGCGTGGACCCGAACCGGCCCGACGAGCCCGCGGTCGACCTGACCCCCTTCGAGGGCGTGCGGCTGCTCGGCGCGCAACTCCCGCCGGACCGCCCCGGCACCGCCTTCGTACAGCTCAACATGCGCCGTCCCGACCTGGCCGACCTGTTCGAGCTCGACCTGGAGACCGGCCGCCTGACCACCGCCGCGGAGAACCCCGGCGACGTCCTCTCCTGGCTGCGCACCCCGGACCGGCTGCTGGCGTTCACCATGGAGGAGGGAGGCGACCACGTGCTGTCGGAGCACACCGAGGGCGCACGGCGCGCGATCGCGCGGTTCCCCGGCACCGACGCCCTCTTCGGCATCCTCCCGGCTGTGCTCACCCCGGACGGGAACGGACTGTGGATCGGTTCGTCGCGGGGTTCCGACCGCACCCGCCTGGTCCGGCTCGACCTGGAGACCGGCGAGCAGGCCGGCGTGGACAGCCACCCCGTGTTCGACCTGGACACCCCGCGCCCCGAGGCCGACCCGCGTTTCCCGTCCTCGCTGATCCTGCACCCGGGAACCGGGGACCTGCTCGGCGCCCGCTATCTCGGCACCCGTCAGGAGATCCACGCGCTCGACCCGCGCTTCGCCGAGGTCCTGCCGCGGCTGGCCGAGCTGTCCGACGGCGACCTGGCCCACGTCTCCTGCGACACCGCGGCGCGGCGCTGGGTGGTGGACTTCACCCACGACCGCGACCCCGGCGTCACCTGGTTCTACGACCACGCCACGGGACGGGCGCGCCGCCTCTTCCGGCCCTTCCCCCACCTGGACCCGGCCGAGTTGGCCCCGGTCACCCCGGTCACCGTCAGCGCCCGCGACGGCCTGACCCTGCCCTGCCACCTCACCCTGCCGGTCGGGGTCGAACCGCGCGACCTGCCGACCGTGCTGCTGGTGCACGGCGGACCGTGGTACCGCGACAGCTGGTGCTACGACCCGGAGGTGCAACTCCTGGCCAACCGCGGTTACGCGGTGCTGCAGGTCGACTTCCGCGGCTCCACCGGCTACGGCAAGGCCCACACACAGGCCGCGATCGGCCAGTTCGCCGGGCGCATGCACGACGACCTGATCGACGCCCTCGACTGGGCGGTCGAACAGGGCTACACCGACCCGGACCGGGTGGCGGTCTACGGCTGCTCCTACGGCGGTTACGCGGCGCTGGTCGGAGCGGCGTTCACCCCGGACAGGTTCGCCGCCGCGGTCAGCTACACCGGAATGTCCGACCTGGTCGACCTCGTCGAGTCGGTCGTCCCGTTCGCCCGCCGTACCGTCGAGAACAGCTACCTGCGCTACATCGGCGACCCGGACGACCCCCGCCAGAGGGCCGACATGCTCGCCCGCTCGCCCATCAGCCGGGTCGACGACATCACCGCGCCGGTTCTGCTGATCCACGGCGCCAACGACGTCCGCGTCCACCGGCGCAACTCCGACCGGGTCTTCGACGCGCTCCGCTCCCGCGGCGCCGAGGTCGAGTACCTGCTGAACGAGACCGAGGGCCACTGGTTCACCAACCCGGACAGCAACATCGAGTTGTACGGGAGGCTGGAGCGCTTCCTGGCCCGCCACCTGGGCGGGCGGTCCGCGACCGGGTCCTGACCCGCGGCGACCTGCCGACGGCGTCCAGCCGCACGGACGCCCGAGGCCGCGGGGTGCGGACACGTGTACGCGTCGCGGCGGACCCGGGGGAGCCCCCTCCCTCGTGAACGGGTGGGCGCCGACCCGCTCCCGGGGCCGGGCGAGAGGCCGGTGGGAGCTGGGCCGGGCGCCCACCTGTTCGGTCGGGGGCGTGGTGACCGCGCGTCCCGAGGCGGCAGGGTGTGATCTGTCCGTCGTGCCCCGGGCCCGCGCGGTCGCTTGCGATGCTATTTGAAAACGATAATCGTTTTCTATAGAAACGCGAGTGTGCTGGGTCACTCGAAGAAGGGCTGTGGAGGGTACGGGGACGTCCGTTCCGGGGGGAACACCGAGGTCGGCAGGGTCCGCGCCCGCGGGCCGGTCGCGGTGTCCCCGCTCGGCGGGCCGTCCTGATCCCACACGGCTCGGCCCACCGGGGAGATCGCCGTTGTCATCGACCGTGACGCGCTTCCGCGCCGCGAGAGCCGACAGGGCCGCTTGGGAGGCGCCGACGTCCGGGGGGGCTTCGGCGGCCCGCCCAGGGCCTGCGAGTTTGCTGCTCCGGCAAAACTCTTTGTCCGGAATCACGGGCGTCGGTGAGCATCGCCCCATGACACATGACGCTCAGGACCCCACCTCACCCAGCGCCGAGTTCTGGGAACCGCTGCACCGGTCGGCCGAGACCGTCACGGCGCCCCCGCCCAACGTCCGGCTCACCGAGCTGGTGCGCGACCTCGAACTGGCGCCGGGCCGCGCCTGCGATCTCGGCTCCGGCCGAGGCGGAGACGCCCGGTGGCTGGCCTCCCTGGGCTGGCACGTCACCGCGACCGAGGTCTCGGCCACGGCGGTCGCGCGCATCGCCGACATGGCCGCCGCGCAGGGCCTGGACCGCCTGCGCGCCGAGCGGCACGACCTGTCCCGTTCGCTGCCCGCCGGACCGTTCGACCTGGTCTACGCCTGCTACTTCCACAGCCCGGTGGCGTTCGGCCGGGAGGACGTCCTGCGCCGCGCCGCGCGGCAGGTGGCGGTCGGCGGACGCCTGATACTCGTCGACCACGCGTCCACCGCGCCCTGGTCCTGGCGCTTCGGGGACGAGGAGCCCACGTTCCCCACGCCGGAGGAGACCCTTGTCACACTGATGCTCGGGGACGGCTGGACCACCGAACGCTGCGAGAGCGCCGAACGGGTGGCCAACGGCCCCGACGGCACGACGGCCGGTGTCACGGACAACGTGATCGTGGTCCGCCGCCACTCCGCCTGACGGTCCCGCAATCCGGGGTGCCCGTGGGGAAGCGGGCGTTCCGGATGGTTTGTCCCGTTTCTTCCGGAGTCGCGTTTTCGGGTTCCGTCCGGGGCCCCGCGCCCTGGAGGGGGCGCCCGCGGGATGCCGTGGGCGCCCCCTCGGCCGTCACGCAGCGGAGTACGGGCTGGTGGTGGAGGCGCTGTAGCCTACCGGCATGAATCTGAAAATCATTATCAGAACCGTGGGGGTCGTGTCGGCTCTCACCCTGACCGGGTGCGCGGCGGCACCCGCCTCCGAGACCGACTCCGCGGCGGCCGCGGGCGAGGGCACGACCTCCTACCCCCTCAGCATCCAGAATTGCGACACCGAGGTGACCGTCGAGCAGGCCCCCGAGCGCGCGGTCTCGCTGAACCAGTCGGCCACCGAGATCATGGTCCAGCTCGGCCTCGCCGACCGCATGGCGGGCACCTCGTACGAGACCGACCCCGTTCCCAGCGACATCGCCGACGCCTACGAGAGCATCCCCCTGCTCACGGACGGCCTGCTCAAGCACGAGACCCTCCTCGAAGCGCAGCCCGACTTCGTCTACTCGTCCTTCGCCTCGTTCCTCACCGCCGAGAACGCCGGTGAGCGCGCCGAACTGCACGAGCTCGGCGTCCCGACCTACCTGAGCGAGTTCGACTGCACCTACCACGAGGCCGTCGAGGGCGGCGCGACCTTCGAGATGCTCTTCGACGAGATCGAGACGATCGCCCGGATCTTCGACGTGCCCGACGCGGGCGAAGAGCTCGTCGCCGAGCAGCGGGCCGTGGTCGAGGAGGGACTCCAGGCCGCCGAACAGATCGAGGGCACGCCCAGCCTGGTCTGGTTCTACTCCACCGCGTCGTCCTCCTCCACTCCGTCGGTCGCCGGACCCGGCGGGCTCCCGCAGACCGTGACCGAGATGCTCGGCGCCGAGAACGCCTTCGGCGACGCCTCCACCAAATGGCCGGAGGTCAGCTGGGACGAGGTCGCCGAGCGCGACCCCGACGTGCTCGTGCTCGCCGACCTGAGCCGCGGATACCCCGGCGACACGGCCGAGGAGAAGATCGAGTTCCTCAAGAACGACCCCCTGACCTCGACCATGGACGCCGTCGTCAACGACCGCTTCATCGTCGTCCCCGGGCAGCACATGGACCCGTCGGTCCACAGCGTGCAGGCCGTCCCGACCATCGCGCAGGGCCTCATCGACATGGAGATCGAGTGATGACGACCACGACCACGAACACCCTCGAAGGGAACGCCCTCGAACGGCTCATCGGTGACTGGGACGCCCAGCAGGCGGCCTACATCACCCACCGCGAGCAGAGGTTCGAGATCATGCTCGACGTCATCGCGCGGACCTGCGCCTCCTCGGACGCGTTCGGGGCCGACGGGACCGGCATGACCGTTCTCGACCTGGCGTGCGGCCCCGGCAGCCTCTCCCAGCGCGTCCTCGACCGGTTCCCGGGCGCCCGGGTGATCGGGGTCGACTACGACCCGGTGCTGCTCGCGATCGCGGGCTCATGGCTCGGTCAGCGCCACGGTTCACGCTTCACGCCGGTCGACGTCGACCTCGCCGCACCCGGCTGGAGGGCCCGACTGCCCGAGGGGCCGGTGCACGTGGCCGTCTCCTCGACCGCGCTCCACTGGCTGGAGCCGGCCCAGCTCGTCGCCGTCTACGACGCCCTGGGCGCCCTGCTCCCCGCCGACGGCGTCTTCATGAACGCCGACCACCTGCGCTACGACCCGCGCTCGCAGCCGTTCCTCACCGGGGCGGCGGCCGCCGACGACGAACGCACCCAGCGTGACGCGCACTCGCGGGGTGTGCGGACCTGGGACGAGTGGTGGTCGGACGCCGTCGCGCACGACGCGTTCGGACAGCACCACGCCGAGCGCGAGCGCCGCTTCGCCGACCGCCCGCCCACACCGCACGCACCGCTCGAACTGCACCTGCAGGCGCTCAGTACCGCCGGATTCGCCGAAACCGGGGTCATCTGGCGGTACTACGACGATGTCGTGGTGTTCGCGCTGAGATGACCAGACTCACCGACCCTTCGCGGACCGGTCCGCCCGACGCGGACGCTCTCCCCGACGCCGACCCGCTGGCGGCGCGGGCGGCGGCGGGCGGCGCCGAGGTCCCTCCCGAACGCACACCGGGCAGGCTGCGCTCGTCCCTCGTCGTCGCCGCCTTCGTCCTCGCGCTGTGCGTGACGATCGTCGTCGCGGCCTTCGTCGGCACGGCGAACATCGGGGCGCTCGACGTGCTCGGGATCATCCTGCGCAACATCGGGCTGGGCGCCCTCGCCCCCGTCCCGGCGGCGCCGCCGCTCATCGACGCCCTCATCTGGGAGTCGCGTCTGCCGCGCGTGCTCCTGGCCGCCGTGGTCGGTCTCGGGCTCTCGGTCTCGGGCGCGGTGCTGCAGTCGATCACCCGCAACCCGCTCGCCGAACCGTACCTGCTCGGGGTCTCCTCGGGGGCGTCCACCGGGGCGGTCGCGATCATGGTGCTCGGGCTCGGCTCGGGCGCGGTGACCCTCTCCACGGGCGCCTTCGCCGGGGCGCTGGCCGCCTTCGCGATCGTGCTGGTCCTCATCGGGGGCGGACGCGTCTCCAACCCCGCCCGCGTGGTGCTCACCGGTGTGCTGGTGTCGCAGTTCTTCTCCGCGATCACCTCGCTCGTGCTGATGCTCGACGGTGACGCGGACGCCACCCGGGGCTTCACGTACTGGCTGCTCGGCTCGCTCGGAGGCGCACGCTGGGAGCCGCTGCTCGTGGCGTCTGCCGTCATCGTGCTCGGCGCCGTCGGCTGCCTGTTCTTCGCCCCGGCCCTGGACGCGTTCACCTTCGGCTGGGACACCGCCTCCTCGCTCGGGATCAACGTGACCCTGGCACGGGTGACGCTCATGGTCCTCACCGCGCTCGTCACGGCGGCGGCCGTCGCGGCCTCCGGGGCGATCGGGTTCATCGGGCTGCTCGTACCGCACGTCGTGCGTCTGCTGGCGGGGCCCGCGCACCGCCTGCTGCTCCCCCTCAGCGGGCTCGGGGGCGCGATTTTCCTGGTGTGGGTCGACACCTTCGCCCGCTCGGCGTTCTCGCCGCACGAGATCCCGGTGGGAGTGATCACGGCGCTGCTCGGCGCACCGGTGTTCGCGGTCGTCCTGGGAAGGGCGGCCCGGCAATGACGGCACTGGAGGCGAACGGCATCACGTGGTCGGTCGACAGGACACGCATCCTCGACGGGGTCTCGATCCGGGCGCGCTCCAACGGGGTGCTCGCCGTGCTCGGGCCCAACGGGGCGGGCAAGACCTCACTGCTGCGCATCCTGGCGGGGCTCCGGCGTCCAGACGCCGGAACGGTGCTCCTGGGCGGGGAACCGGTCCGCTCCCTGCCCCGGCGCGCGGTCGCCCGGCGGGTGGCCATCGTGGAACAGTCACCCGAGGTGCACACCGACATCACCGTCGACGACGCCGTGGCGCTCGGCAGGACGCCCTACCGCGGCACCTTCGCCGGGCTGGACGGCGAGGACCGTGCCGCGATCGAACAGGCGCTCGCCCTCACCGGGATGCGCGCCTACCGGTCGCGGTCGTGGCGGACGCTCTCCGGCGGTGAGCGACAGCGCGCCCAGCTGGCCCGCGCGCTCGCGCAGCAACCGGAGGTGATCGTGCTGGACGAGCCGACCAACCACCTCGACATCCGCTACCAGCTCGACGTCCTCACCCTGCTGCGATCGCTCGACATGACGGTGGTGACCGCCCTGCACGACCTCAACCTGGCCGCACGCTACTGCGACCGGGTCGCTGTCCTGCACGCCGGGCGGATCGCGGCGACGGGCACGCCCGCCGCCGTGCTGACACCCGAGCTCGTCCGTTCCGTCTACGGGGTCGAAGCCGTCGTCGACACCTCCCCGCACACGGGAGCGCCGGTCGTGACCTACCTGGGCGGCGTGTCCGGACGCTCGACACCGGTGCCCGATCCCGGGCCGCACCGCCGGCGGCAGACGGAGTGAGCCGCTTCGCGCGGCCTCGCGCGGCCGTGTGTGCGGGGCCTGCTCCTCGCCCGCCAGGCGGGCAGCGACCGTCGGCGGGACGGCGCGGGCGGCCCCGGCCGGGGCCCGGCTCCGTGACCTGAGCCGCGCACACCGGAAGAGAACGGGAGGGTCCCGGGCTCCGCGCACGCGGGGGCGACGGGACCTTCCCCGTTCGCGTTCCGCGGCGCACGGTGTCCCCGATCCGCCAGCCGTGTTCCCCGGGTCGGCTCTTCGCCGTCGTCCGGTCGGTCCGGGCTGGCGGATTCACCCGCGGGGCGTCTCCGTGCGGGGATCGGCCACCAGGTCGCGCAGGTCGCGCAGGTTGCCCTCCAGGAACCGTGCCAGCGAGTCCGGGAGCAGGCTGATGCTCCGAAGGGCTGTATCCGTACTGGGGAGGACGACGGTCTCGTAGGTTCCCCGCGTCGGGTCGGAGAACTCCGGCCCGGTACGGCTGGAGGGGTCCATCTCCGTCAACCGGGCGACGAACACGTGCTGGACGAGGGTCCCCTCGGGGCGTTCGTCGGTGAGGACCACGACCTCGCGCACCCGGTCGACGCGTCCGCCGAGCTCCTCGAAGACCTCGCGATGCAGGGCCGCCTCCACGCTATCGTCCTCCGGCTCGACACCGCCCCCGGCCGTGGTCCAGTAGGGGGCGCGGCCCGGGCGGGTCCGCTTGATGAGCACCAGCCGCCCCTGCCGGTCGAACAGGATCGCTCGGGCCTTCTGCTTGATGATCTCGGGCATGTCCGTGATCCTGCCCTGGTCGGAGCCGGTCGTCCCGGTGGACGAGGGAACTCTGTCCCGGAGGCGACCCGGTCCGGGGCCGGGGGTCCTGGCCGCGCCGGGGGGATTCCTTGGAACCGGGGCTCTGCGCGCCTTCCCGGACCCGGGCGGTGTCACGCAGACCGGGGCCGTCCGGGGACCGGAACGTCGGTGGGCGCCCGTACCCTCCTTGACGCGCGGGCGGCGATGCCCGCCTCCCCTCCGACCGACCCCCACCCCCTCACCGCTGGGAACCCGATGACCGGACACACGACCCCTCTGGCCTTCTCCACCGAGCGCCGACGCGTCGGCGCTCGGGAGTGGACGCGAACCCCCCGGCTCAGCGTCCTCATCGAACCGGGGGAGCCGGTCGCACCGGCCCGGATCGGCTGGCGCGACTGCGAGGGCGGCGAGGCCGTGGCCGTGTTCGACCCCCGTATGGACGCGTTCACCGGTACACGCGTCACCCTCGACGGGGTCCAGTACGAGTGGCGGGGGACCCGTCTGGACGAACCCCCCGAACGTCCCGGCCACCGGTTCCGGATCCAGGGCGGCGGCCGGGAGCTACGCCTGCTCGTCGAGGACGGAGGACCCCCGCTCGCGCGGGTCGACTGGGCCGACCGCGAGGGCGGAGGAGGCACGGTGCTGCTGCGCGCCGTCGAACTGGACCCGACCCAGAGCCTCGGCGCGGAGGGCCTCACACGCATGGTGTGCTCGGTGCGGGCGGGAGACGAGTACACCGAGGTGGGCGATGTGGCCCTCAACCTGCTCGACTTCGCCGCCACGAAGTGGCGGTCACGGCGTCGCGCCGACCGGCTGGACTTCACCATGTCCGAACCCGTCACCGTCCGGCACTACGTGCTGGACTCCGCTGGCGACTCCCCCGACCGCGACCCCGCGGACTGGTCCCTGCTGGGGTCTTCGGACGGGCGGGAGTGGACCCTCCTCGACGCCCGGTCCGGTGAGTCCTTCCCCGCCCGCCGTCTGGCGCGCGACTTCACCGTCACCGGCCCCGGCGCGGACACGCCCTGGCGGTACCTGCGGCTGGAGGTCACCCGCAACGCGGGTGCGGACCAGACCCAGCTCAACCGGGTGCGTTTCTTCGCCGAGGACCGCGCCTACGAGGCCTTCCACGGGCTGCGCCACACGGCGCGGAGCGGTCCGGAAACGTTCATGGGCCTGGCGGTCTCCCCGGAGGGCGGGGACGCGCCCGCGCTGCCGGTGACCGTCGAGGAGTGGCGGACCTACCTCACCGAGTACAGCGCCGACATGCTGCGCGTCGCCGAGGCCGAAGGGGAGGAGGTGGGTGGGGAGGAGCGGACCTCGTCCTGGTTCGGCAACGAGGGCGCCCCGGAGGAGCGGATCGCGGCTGTGGAGGAGCGCCTGGGCCGTCGGCTGCCGCCGAGCTACCGCTCCTTCCTCGCCGCGTCCGACGGCTGGGGGAGGATGGGGGCGTTCGTCTACGGGATGAGCTCCACCGCCGAACTGGAGTGGGACAGCCTTGCGAACATGATCGGTCTGGACGAGGAGGACCTGGAGGACGAGGACGAGGGGCTGGTCGGCCCGCTGATGTGTGTGGCCTACGACACCGACGCCCAGTTCTGGTTCCTGGACGCGGGCGATGCCTCCCCGGACGGGGAGTGGGCGGCCTACATCTGGGCGAGCTGGTACCCCGGTCTGGGCGACCGGCACCGCTCCTTCGCCTCGCTCGTCCACGCCGAGCGCGTCTCCTTCGAGGAGCTCAACGCTGGCAAGGGGCGCCCCGTTCGGGTCCGGTGACGCGGAGGGACCGCTGGAGCCGGGGCGCCGTGAGGCGCTGGCCGGAAACGCGGACCTCGCGCTCACGGCCTTCGATCGGGCCAGGACCCGGGGGGCCAAGCTCCGCGCACGCGGAGGTGAACCGTGTCGTGATGTCCAGCGGGTAGTTGTCCGGCCCCAAGCTCCGCGCACGCGGAGGACCATGCGCAACGCCAACTCCCGGCTCAGGCACCGCCCACCGCCGTCATGGGGCCCTGACTGCCATGGCGGCGGTGGGCCATCAGGCCCCTGAGTGCTCTCCGCTCAGTCGGCGTTGAACGCCTTCTCGACAGTCAGCGTGTCCTCGTACAGGTGCATGCGGACGATCCGGTTGTCCTCGACCCTCAGGTGTATGGCCGCCGGTGTGGTGAACTCCTTCCCAGTGGCCGCGACGGTGTGCGTCCAAACCGCCAGTAGTACGACGTCGCCACCGTCGACGATGACGCGCTCCAGCACGACCTCGCTCTTACCGTGCACGAAGTGCGGCCACATCGTGGTGAAGTACGGCGCGACCTCCTCCCGGCGGGTACGGCGCCCGGCCCAGGAGAACGTGTCACTGCCGGGGACGTGCCAGTCGATCTCCTCGGCGAAGAGTTCCTGGATGCCGTCGGGGTCCTGCCTGCCGAGGCGCTCCACGAACTTCTCGGCCACGGTCCGCGAGGCCTGTGTGTCTGTTGTCATCGTCCTTGTCCTTCGTCTTTTCGTTCGTATGAGGCGTGCCGGTCGGGCCTCAGCACTGGAACAGGAAGTGTTTGCCGTTCAGCGCTCCGCCGAGCGGCATGAGCGCCCCGCCTTCGCGCAGCGTGCCGAGATCGACCGGCGCGAACCCGGATTCGGTCAGCAGCCGTGTGAAGCGGTCCTGGTGTCCAGCTGTCACACGGAACTCTCCGATCTCCTGATGTAACAATTTTTGTTACATCGTTGAGTGGGGGATGCGACCCCCCTTGCCCAGGGGGAGCCGACGGTCCCGGGTCAGGCGGCGTTCAAGACGTCCCGCAGTACGTCCTCCAGCGTGGTCTTGGCCAGCTCTCCGCGCAGGGCCGCCTCCACGCCGTCGTACACGGCGGTCATCGCCGGTCCGATGCCGTGGCCCACGACGCACTCGGGGTCCGGTGTCGCGCGATGCAGGGCGAAGACCGGTCCCGGTTCGATCGCCTGGTAGACGTCGAGCAGGGTGATCGCCGCCAGGTCCCGCGCGAGCATCCAGCCCGCCCCCGCCCCCCGCCGTGAATCGGCCAGGCCGGCCTTGTTCAGCTTGGCCAGCAGGCGGCGGATCACCACCGGGTTGGTGTTGACGCTCGTCGCGATCTGCTCGGAGGTGGCGACCTCGTGTCCGCGCCGCTGATACAGCCCGATCCATGTCAGGGCGTGCGCCGCGATGGTCAGCCTGCTGTTGGCGCTCACGTCGGACTCCGCCTCCCCCACCCCTCGGTTCTAGTCGTAACTATAAGGGTTACAACCGCATGCGGCAAATTCTGCGGGGCTGGCCGAACCGACCTCGTCAGCTCGCCTGGAGCGTGTGCGGAATGGTTTCGGGCGGCCAGCACCAGACACGGCGCAGTCGTCCGCCCTTACCCGTGCAGGCGTTCCGACGCCGACAGGACCTCGCCGTCGGGGTCCTCCACCATCTCCTTCGCCTCACTGGTGAAGGAGAGCACCGCGTTGAACAGCTCCATGGCGTCCTCGGTCCGGCCGGAACGCTCCAGTTCCTGTACGGCGTCCACGGCGCTGTGCACCGCCCGGGCGTACTCGGCCGCCTGTTCGCAGGGAACCGGTTCGGTGACGTGCAGGGCGCCCTCGAACAAGGTCCGCAGCGCCTCGGGGCTCCCGGACGCCACCGCTGCCCGTGCCTCCAGGGCCAGGGTCAGCCCGGGGGAGCGGTCCGCCTCCTCCAGCAGCAGCTCCAACAACCGTTCGCGGTCCAGGGTGTGCAGGTAGGAGGAGACATCGGGTACGGAGGACGCGGTCCCGCCGTGCTCGCGTTCGTACAGGTGCACCAGCCCCACCGCGACCACGTGCTTGCAGCAGTCGCCCTCCTCGGCCCAGGGGCAGTCGCAGCGCCAGGAGAAGGCTCCCTCGGCGGTGAGCCGTACCCGGTAGCGCCGCTGTCCGCGGACGGTGGCGCGCACGGTCTTCGCGTCCCGGCGTAGCCCCGACACCCGTCCGAGGTGGTCCAGGCCGCGGTCGAAGGACTTTCTGCCAGCCAGTTCCAACAGCAGATCGCGGGAGAGCTCAGGCATGGGCCCAGTCAAGCGGAGCGGCACGGAAAGCGCCGGGGCGAAGTGGAAATCCCCGTTCGTCCGGGTCCCCGGTGTGGGCGAGGGCGTCCAGCGATGAGTTCCCGCACGGTAGCCTTCCCGTGGCCCGGACGAGCGCTCCGGCCCCGGCGGGAACGCCCCGGCGTCCGGCGCCGGAGCCCCACCGCACCGGCCGGGCGTCCGTTCGTCCGAAGACCCGAGAGCGAGACCGGTTGTACGCAGGCACCTTCTCCATCGTCGCCCACGACGTCGCCACCGGAACGTGCGGTGTCGCGGTCAGCAGCCGCTTCCCGGCGATCGGCGCGCTGTCGGTGTTCGCGCACGCGGAGGCGGGGGCGGTCGCCACACAGGCGCTGATCAACCCGCTGCTGGGCGCTGACGCCCTGGAGCTGCTGCGGTCCCACTCCGCCGAGGAGGCGCTGCGCCGGGTCCTGGACGCCGACCCCGACGCCGACTCGCGACAGGTCGCCGTGGTCGACCGGGAGGGACGCGCCGCCGCGCACACCGGCGCGCAGGCGCACCCGTGGTGCGGCCACAGGGTGGGGGACGGGTACGCGGTGGCGGGCAACATCCTGACCGGCGCCGACACGCTCGACGCGATGGCCGAGCGGTTCGAGGCCGGCGCCGGGGAGCGGATGGACCGGCGGCTGCTGGGCGCCCTGGAGGCGGGGCAGGCGGCCGGCGGCGACCGGCGCGGCAGACAGAGCGCCGCGCTGTACGTGCATACCGGCCACCCCTACCCCCACCTGGACCTGAGGGTGGACGAGCACCCCGACCCGGTGGCCGAGCTGCGCCGGATCCACGGGGTCGCCGAGCGGGAGCTGCTGCCGTTCGTGGAGGCCATGCCCACGCGCGCGCACCCCGCGGGCCGCTTCGAACGCCTGCTGGACACCGGCGACCGCTGAGCCCGCCGCCTGCGGCCACGATCTTCCACCGCCGTGGGAAGCGTGCCGGCGGCCGACCGGGGCGGCAGCGGCGCGGCGCCCCGCAGCGGTGACGGGTTCAGGAGCGGCGGCCGTCTCCGGCTCATCCGTCCGCGGAGCCCCGGGCGAACCGCCGCGCGAGGCCCTGCACCGCCCCGTAGTCCGGGACGCCCTCGGGGAGGGGAAGGCCCGACGCCACCGCCTCGGCCGCCGCCAGGGCCCCGTGCAGGGCGGCGCGGAAGAGCAGTGAACCGCAGCTCACGCGCCGCACGCCCAGGTCTGCGAGGACCCGCAGCGGCGGGCCGTCGGGGGAGTGGAGGATGTTGAGCGGCACACGCAGCGCGGCGGCCAGGGCGGCGATCTCCTCCTCGTCGCGCAGGCCGGGCACGAACACCCCGTCGGCTCCGGCCTCCTCGTAGGCGGCGGCCCGGTCGGCGGTCTGTTCCGCGTGGCCGGGCAGCCAGCGGGTGTCGGTGCGCGCGTTGAGGAACAGCGTCGGCGCCGCCTCCCTGACCGCGCGGATCACCGCCCGCTGGTGTCCGGTGTCGGCGAGCCCGCCGTCCGCGAGGCCGTCCTCCAGGTTGATTCCGGCGATCCCCGTCCGCTTCAGTTCGGCGGCCAGCGCGGCGACCCGTGCCGGTGACGCGCTGAAGCCGCCCTCGACGTCCACGCTGACCGGCACGTCCAGCCGGGACAGGCCGCGGGCGAGCCGTAGCGTCTCCTCGCGCGCGAGCCCTCGGGCGTCGGGCAGCCCGGCCGCCGCGGCCACACCCAGGCTGGTGGTCCCCACGGCGCGGAACCCCGCGGCGGCCAGGGCGGCGGCCGACGCGTGGTCCCAGGCGTTGGGCAGCAGCAGGGGAGCGCCCCGCAGGTGCAGGGCGCGGAAACGCTCGCCGGGGCTCTCCGGTTCTGTCGGGAGGTCGGCGCCGGAGGGCGGAGGCGGGCGGTCGTGGTCGGCGGATCCGCTGCCGGGTGCTGTTCGGGAAGCCATACGGCGACGCTAGGGCCGCGTCGTTTCGGTCGCCGCCGAAGCGACGGGACGGCACCGGCCGAACCCTGATGGCCGCAGATCCCGCCGCGGGTCAGGCGGTGCCGGGGTGGATGGTGAAGACCCGGTTCAGACCGACCATGCTCATGATGCGCAGGGTGTTGGCGGGGACGGCGAGCAGGGCTATGTCGGCCCCGGCCGCCAGGGCGTGCTGACGGGCGGCCAGCAGGGCGCTGATACCGCTGGAGTCGCAGAAGTCCAGGCCGGACAGGTCGATGGACAGGCACTGGCCGGACTCCAGGGCCAGGAGCCGGACCTCGTGGCGCAGGGTCGAGGCGTGGTCGTAGTCCAGCGAACCGGTCACGTCCAGGACGGGACCCGTCGCGCTGTCTCGGCGGGTGACGGTCAGGGTGCTCATCGTGGACCGCTCATCGTGTGGTGTCCGGTTCCGGACGGGGCGGTGGAGGGCGGGGCGGGGACGCCGAGCGCGAGGAGGGCGGTGTCGTCCTCCAAGCCCTCGCCGAAACCCTCCAGCAGTTCGGCCAGCGCGTCGACGACGCCGTGGGCCGTGGAGGGGGCGTGCCGCGCGACGAAGGAGAGCAGGGCCTCCTCGCCGTACATCGTGTCGGGTCCGGCGCCGGTGCGGGCCTCGGTCAGGCCGTCGGTGTAGAGCACGAAGGTGTCGCCGGGGGCGAGGGCGGTCTCGACGGTGGCGAAGTGGGCGTCGGGCAGCACGCCGACGAGCATCCCGCCGGGGGCGAACAGGAACTCGGCCCGGCCGTCCCCGCGCAGGGCCAGCGCCGGGGGGTGGCCGCCGAAGGCCAGGCGGGCACGGACGTGCCCGGCGTCGCCGTCGGGTTCGAGGACACCGAAGACGGCGGTGCAGTAGCGGGGGTCGCCGTTGTCGGCGTAGCGCTCCAGGAGGGCGGTGTTCAGCGTGCCCAGGGCGTCCGCGGGTTCGGACGAGTGCAGGGCGGTGGTGCGCAGGACGTAACGGGCCTGGGAGGTCAGGGTCGCGGCCTCGGGCCCCTTGCCGCTCACGTCGCCGAGGAAGAACGCCCAGCACCCGTCACCGAGCGGGAAGAGGTCGTAGAAGTCGCCGCCCAGCCGGTAGGGGGAGGCGGTGTGGTAGTAGGCGGCGGCCTCCATGCCCGGAACGTCGGGCAGGGTGTCGGGCAGCAGGGCCCTCTGGAGGATGACGAGCGCCTCTCCCAGGCGCGCCCGGTCCGCCTCGGCCCGCCGGTGCGCCTCCTCGGCCTCGGCGCGGGCCCGTTCGGCCTCCTCGCGGGCCCGTTCTGCCTCGGCGCGGGCCTGCTCCGCCTCCCTGCGGCGGCGCAGCAGCTCCTCCTCGTAGGAGCGGCGGTCGGTGGCGTCGAAGACGGTGGTGCGGACCAGCAGCGGCTGGCCCCCGCCGTCGCGCTTGACGGTGGAGGAGACCAGCACGGGAAGGCGGCCGCCGTCGGAGGCCCGCATCTCCAGGGCGATGCCGTTGACCTCGCCCCGCAGGTGCAGCAGGGGCGCGAAGTGCGTCTCGTGGTAGAGCCTGCCGCCCACGGTGAGCAGGTCGGTGAAGCGCATGCGGCCCACCACGGCGGCGCGCTCCAGGCCGAGCCACCTCAGCAGCGTCGCGTTGATCCTGGCGACCGTGCCGTCCATGAGCGTGGACAGGTAGCCGCACGGCGCGGACTCGTAGAGTTCCTCGGCGCTGTCCTCCAGCAGCGCGCTGAGGGCCGCGTCGGTGGCGGAGCCGTTGCCGGCCCCGGGAGGCCCCGTCTCCCCGCTCATCCGGCGTCCCGGAGGGACTCCAGGAACTCCAGCAGCGCCGCCGCGGTGGCCCGCGGCGCGCTCAGCTGCGGGCAGTGGCCGGTGGCGTCCAGGGTGACCAGCGTGGAGGAGGGGATCGCGGCGTGGACGAAGGCGCCCACCTCGGGCGGGGCGATGGCGTCCTGGGCGCACTCCAGGACCAGGGTGGGGACCTCCACGCCCTTCAGGTCCTCGCGGTTGTCGGACAGGAAGGTGGTGCGGGCGAAGACCCGGGCGATGTCGGGGTCGGCGGCGCAGAAGCTGGTGGTCAGCTCCTGTCCCAGTTCGGGCCGCTCGGGGTTGCCCATGATCACCGGTGCCATCGCCGACGACCAGCCCAGGTAGTTCGACTCCAGCGAGGCCAGCAGTTCGTCGATGTCGGCCGCGGTGAAGCCGCCTCGGTAGCCCTCGTCGTCGATGTAGCGGGGGGAGGGGGTCACCATCGCCAGCGCCCGGATCCGCTCCGGCAGCGCCCGCGCGGCCAGGACGCCGACCATGGCGCTGACCGAGTGCCCCACGAACACCGCCCGTTCCAGGTCGAGGGCCTCGCAGACCTCGGCCGCGTCCTGGGCGTAGCCCTCCAGGGAGGAGTACCTGTCCTCGCTCCAGGCGGAGGCGTCCGACCCCCCGGAGCCGACGTAGTCGAACAGCACCACCCGGTACCGCTCGGCCAGGGCCGGGACGACCAGGCGCCACAAGTTCTGGTCACAGCCGAACCCGTGGGCCAGCACGACCGTCGGCCCGTCGGCCGCACCGGTGACGGTGACGTTGTTCCTGCGCAGGATGTCCATGTCGACCGCCCTTTTCCTCACGCCGGCCCGTACCAGAACGGTACTCGATCCCATGGGGTGTTTCCGGTGCCGAAACGGACGTGTCCGTCATCTCCTCAGGCGGTACGGACAGGGACGGCCGGGTCGGAGTGGCCCCGGTTTCCCCCGGTTTTTCCGGATCACGGCCCCGCGTCGGCCCGGACGCCCGGGGAACGGGCGGTCACGGTCCCTCCCCGCCCTCCCGCTCCCGCGGACCGGGGGGACGCGCGTCGCCCCCGTCGCCCTCGGAGACCGGGGCCACCGGATCCGGGGAGGGTTTCCCGCCCTTCCCGTCCTCCTCGGCGTCGGAGAGCAGGGGGTGCTCGGCCACCTCGTAGCGCCGGATGTAGGTCCCCAGGAACGCCTGCATGCTCGCGCCCATCGGCAGCGCGAGCAGCGCGCCGGGCGCCCCCAGGATGGCCACGCCCGCCAGGACCGAGCCGAACGCCACCGCCGGGTGCATGTCCAGGGTCCTGGCGGTGATGCGCGGCTGGAGCAGGTAGTTCTCGAACTGCTGGTAGACGACGATGAACACCAGCACCCACACGGCGGGCCAGATGCCCTCCATCAGCGCCACGAGCACCGGGACGACCCCGCCGATGTAGGTGCCCACGGTGGGGATGAACTGCGACAGCACGCCCACCCACAGCGCCAGGGCGAACGCGAAGGGGATGTCCAGCGCGACCAGCACCACGTAGTGCGCGCCCGAGCAGACCAGGGCCAGCAGCGCACGGGAGTAGAGGTAACCGCCCGTCTTGGTGATCGCGATCTCCCAGGCCCGCAGCACCTCGCGCTGGGTGCGCGGCGGCAGGACCGAGCAGATCACGCGGCGGAAGCGCGGGCCGTCGGCGCACAGGTAGAAGGTGAAGAGCGCGATCGTCAGCGCGTTGAACAGCAGCGCCAGGACGGTCGTCCCGGCGCCCCAGACGTTGTTGGCGATACCGGAGGCGTACTGCTCGATCAGCCCGCTGGCGCTGGAGATCTCGTTGAGCAGGGTGGTGGGGGAGTAGGAGGTGTCGAACGTGGTGTTGACCCAGGCCAGCGCGGCGCGGATCATCGCGGGGATCTCGGAGACGAAGGCCAGGATCTGGCCGACCAGCATCGACCCGAGCAGACTGAGGAACACCACGGTCAGCGCCAGTACCAGCAGCATCACCAGCCCGGTGGCGGGCCCGCGCGGCCAGCGGTGCCGGTGGAGCCAGTTGACCGCCGGTTCCAGCGCCAGGGCGAGGAACAGCGAGATCAGCAGCAGCATGATGAGGCTCTGCAACCGGACGAACAGCCACAGGGTGAGGCCGAACGCGGTGACCAGCCACAGGGCCAGCAGCATGGCCCGGGGGAGCCAGCGCGGCATGCCGCCGCCGCGGTCGGGGCGCGCGGACCCGGGCGGTGTGGTGCTCGTGTGCAAGCCGGTTCTTCCTCACTGTGTGCGGCCGCGCGACGGGGCTCCCGCGGCGTGCCGGGACGGTTGCGGCCCCACCGGACGATAGCGCCTCCCGGCCGCCTCTCCGTCCCGTCGCCGCCGCACTGTCGGCGGGGCTTCCTACGATGCCGCCATGGACACGAGTACGGATGTGTGGGCGGGAGTCCGCGAACGGGTGCGGGAACTGGCGCGGGCGCCCGGTGCCCGGGAGGTCTTCGGTGCCGGTTCCCACCGCTTCGCACTGCTGGAACCGCTGACCCCGGAGGAACTGGCCGAGGCGGAGGGGCAGCTGGGCATCCGCCTGCCGACGGGGTACCGGGAGTTCCTGCTCAGGGTGGGCGCCGGCGGAGCGGGGCCCGCACACGGTGTCTTCCCCCTGGTCAGAGGGGTGGACGGTCGGTGGCGGTGGCACGGCGACGGCGCGGACCTGGTCGCCCCGGCGCGGCTGGCGGAGCCGTTCCCGTCCACCGGTCCCGACCCGCGCTCCCTGGCCGCCCTGCGGGCCGAGGAGCCCGTCGAGGAGGACTTCGGGGACGGTGAGGAGTTCGACCGGGTCTACGAGGCCTGGGACGCGCGCATGGCTGACCTGCTGTGGGCCGAGGAGCGTACCGTCGGCGCGCTGTGCCTGTGCCACCTGGGCTGCGCGCTGCGGCAGTGGCTGGTCGTGACCGGCCCCGAGGCCGGGCGGATGTGGAGCGACGGCCGTGTCGACGACGAAGACCTCACGCCGCTCACCGGCGGGGACGGCGCGCCCCTGACCTTCACGGACTGGTACCTGGGGTGGCTGGAGGAGGCCTCCCGGGCCGTGGCGGTCCGGTCCTGACCAGGGCCCGGTGCGCCGCCCGTCCTCACGGGCGGCGCTCTCCCCGGGCGGCGCTCTCCCCGGGCGGGGCCGGGCGCCGCCGACCGCCTCAGGCGGACGGGGCCGTGCCGGAGGGCGGCGGCGTCCTGGGCATCGGCGGGGTCGGCCGGTCGCGCCGGGCGCTGTGCCCGACCGCCCGCGGTTCGCGGCCCTCGGCGGCGCAGCTCAGGATCTCCCTCGCGGCGAGCCGTCCCGCGACCTGGAAACTCCGGACGTTGGAGTCGGTCCAGTGCCACACGGCGTCGCGCAGCACCACCCGGGCCGCGAAGGCGGGGAGGCCCTCCTCCCGTTCCCGCCACGCCTCGCGCGCGCCCTCCGCGAACGCCTCGGCGAACTCCCGCGGAAGCGGTTCCCCGGTGTACCGGCAGGTGGGGGGAAGGTCGTCGACGAACGCGAAGTCCCCGGAGGCCTCCTCCGGCAGGGGCTCGGCGTCGACCCAGACCATGGCGAAGGAGCCGGGGCACGCGGACTGTTCGACGTGGCGGACGTAGACGCCGGTGACCGGTCGCGGCAGCGGGGGCGGGCGCTCGTGGTCGGTGGACACGTGTCTCTCCTGACGACGGGGATCACAGTGTCCCTCCGCGCGGCCGCTCCGCACCACCTTTTCGCGGGCGTGGTCGAGGTACCCCGCGCCTTCGCGGGAGGTACGGCGGGCACGCCGGTGCGCCGAGGAGTGGTGTGCGTGCCGCCCGCGCGAACGGGCGGCACGCTCACGGACCACGGAGAACCGGAGGCGGCCGCAGGCCTCAGGCCCGCGGTCCGAGCACGCGCACCACCACCTTGCCCCGGATCCCTCCGGCCTCCAGCGCCCGGTGGGCCTCGGCGATCTCGGCCAGGGGAAGGACCCTGTCCACGACGGGGCGCACGGCTCCGGACTCGGTCAGGCGGGTCAGCTCGGCGAACAGCTCGTGCCCGGGGTCGCCGCTGAACGCGCGGATCCGGCGCGGGCCGAAGACGGCCGAGGCGGCGACGTAGGAGAGCGACGCGAGCACGCGCTCGATGTCGAAGGTGATCGTGACCATGCGCCCGTTCCGGGTCAGCCGCCTGCGGTAGGCGCCCATCCCGGTCCCCACCGTGTCCAGGACGACGTCGAACGGCGGCAGGTCCTCCGGTTCGGTGCGCGCGTAGTCGAAGGCCTCGTCGGCGCCCAGCTCCCGCACGAGGTCCAGGTTCTTGGCCCCGGCCAGCGCGGTGACGTGGGCGCCGTAGGCCCGGCCGAGCTGGACGGCGACGCTGCCCACCCCGCCGCTCGCCCCCCGCACCAGCAGCCGCTCTCCCGGGGCGAGACGGGCCTTGTCCCGCAGCGCGGTCACGGCCGTCGTGCCGACGCCGGGCAGGGCCGCGGCCTCGACCAGGTCGATCCCGGCCGGTGCCGGGGCCAGCTGCCGGGGCGCGACGGCCACGAACTCGGCCGCGCTGCCGAACGTTCTGGGCAGCGCGCCCCACACCCGGTCCCCCGGCGCGTACCCGGAGACGCCGGAACCCGTCTCGACCACCTCGCCCGCGAAGTCGATCCCGGTCCGCTTCGGAAAGCCCCTCCCGGCCAGCCCGGTCACCGGGCGCACCCTGCCCGCACGGCCCAGCAGCTCGCCGCCGTTCACGCTGGCGGCGTGCACTCGCACCAGCACCTCTCCCGGACCGGCGTCGGGTTTGGCGACCGTGCCCTCGTACAGCACCTCCGGGCCGCCGTACCGGTCGTACAGGGCCGCGCGCATCTGACTCACTGTTCTGGTCCCCTTCGTCAGCCGCCGCACGTCGGGTCCGTGCGGGGTCCTCGTCGTGCACGCTACGGCCTAAACGGACGCCATTCTCCACTTAGGGCCGATGTGAGAGACAGTGCCGTTCGTTCGTCTCGGATCGCCCCGCCGGACCGCCGCGGTCCCCGGCGACCGGAGTCCGGTCGCGCGAACGGGGACCGTGCCGCCGAAGCCGTGCCGAAGGTGTCGGAACGGCCGGAACCTCCCGCGCGGCTCGGGCATCGAACCCCGGTGTTCAGCACAGTCCGCCACCGCCGTGGCGTCGGAAGACGAGGTGTCAGCACGTGTTCGGAATCCTGCGTCCCTGTCGGCACACGTTGTCCGACGGGCTGGCCGAGGAGTGGATGTCGCACATGTGCGGGCTGTGCCTGGCACTGCGCGACGACCACGGCCAGGCGTCCCGGATCGCCACCAACTACGACGGCCTGGTGGTGTCGGTCCTGGCCGCGGCGCAGTCCGAGGAGTGCGCGGGCACGCGCCGGGCGGGCCGCTGCCCCCTGCGCGGCATGCGCGGGGCCGAGGTCGCCGACGGCTCCGGCGCGCGCCTGGCGGCGGCGGTGTCGCTGATGCTGGCCTCGGCCAAGATCGCCGACCACATCGAGGACGGCGACGGCCCCTACGCCCGCCGCGGCGTGCGCGCGCTCGCCGGACGGGTGGCCGAGCGCTGGCGGCGCGACGCGCGCGAGGCGGGCGCCGGGCTCGGGTTCGACGGCGCGGGGCTGGTCGCGGTGGTCGACCGGCAGCGGGAGGCCGAGTCCTCGGCGGGACCGGGCACCGACGTCCTGGCGGTGACCCGGCCGACCGAGGAGGCCACCGGCGAGGCGTTCGCGCACACCGCCGTCCTGGCGGGGCGGCCCGCCAATGCCGAACCCCTGCGCGAGGCGGGACGCCTGTTCGGCCGCGTCGCCCACCTGCTGGACGCGGTGGAGGACCGTGAGGAGGACGGGCGCAAGGGTGCCTGGAACCCACTCACGGCCACCGGCACCGGGCTCGGCCGGGCCCGTGAACTGTGCGACGACGCCGTCCTGGGCGTGCGGCTGGCGTTGGAGGAGGCCGGGTTCGTCGACGACCGCCTGGTCCGCGCGCTTCTGGTGGTGGAACTGCGCCGGGCCGTCGACCGCGTCTTCGCCCAGGGCGGATATCCGCACCCGGGTCAGCACCACAACCACCAGTCCCACCATCAGTCCCACCGCCAGGCCCACCACCAGAACCCCCACCAGGCCCACCACCAGCAGCCGCCCCACCAGTGGGGAGGTGACGGGCACGGGGCTCACGGCGGTCGCCACGGCGGCGGGCGCGGGGGAGGCTCCGGCGGTGAGGGTTCCGGTTCGGGCGGGGCGCGGAAGAGGAGCGGCTGCTGCGACTCCTGTTCGTGCGACACCCCCGAACTCCGGCACCCGCCCAAGCAGCGGGGCGTCCTGGCGGGTTGCGCGGTGGCGCTGTTCATGTGCGGAACATGCCAATTCTGCTGTCGCGATCCCCACCCCGGGCCGTGGTCGGGCAAACCGCGGAACTCCTGGTGTGAAGCCTGCGAGTGCTGCAACTGCTGTAATTGCTGTGAGTGCTGCAACTGTTGCGACTGACGCTCAGGCCGTCCGGGACGGGGAACCGGGGGTGACTCCTCCGGTCAGGCGCAGCACCGGACGGGGACGGCGAGCCGGGGACGGTCTCCGCAGGGAGGCGGGCCGCAGGGCGCGGGGACGGCCCTCCCCGGAGGCGCGTTCACCACACGGGTGCGGCGGCTCCGGGAGGGTCTCCTCGGGACGCGCGTCACCGGACGAGGGGGCGGACCTGCCGCCCCTTCAGTCCTCCCAGTCGTTCCACTCCTCCAGCTCCTCCCGCTGGGCCCGCTCCCACCGCTCCAGGGCCTCCCGTTCCCGGGTGAGGCGCTTCTGCACCGTGGCGATCTCGGGGCCGAGGATCGTGTTCCTGAAACCCCAGTGGATCTCCTCGGCGGTCAGCAGCTCGATGCTGTCCGCCGCCCAGCGGCGGCCGGGGACGGCGCCGGGGTTGCAGCGCAGGGTCCAGCCGGGGTTTGTCCGCTGGAACTCCTGGAGCACGGCGTCGAAGGTGCGGGGTTCGGTGTGTTCGGGCATGGCCTCACCTGGGGGCGATCCGGGAACCGTGCTGCGGAAGCGGGTCGTGCGGCTGGCACCCAGCACACTAGACCCGCGCCGCCTCCCCGTCAGGTGTTTCGCGGAATCCGTTCGCGGGTGTGGAGGACCCTCGGGGGGTTCCCGTTTCGGCCGCGCCGGTCAGCGCAGGTACGAGGCGCCGTTGACGTCCAGGACGGCGCCGGAGGACCACACCGCCTCGGGCGAGGCCAGGTAGCGCACGGCCGCGGCGACCTCCTCGGGGGAGGCCACGCGCCCGAAGGGGCTGTCGGCGCGCACCCGGTCGGTGAGGCGGTCGGCCACGCGTTCGGTCTCCACGAACCCGGGCGCCACGGAGGCCACGGTGATGCCGTGCGGGGCCAGGGCGACGGCCAGCGACTGGCCCAGGGAGTGCAGCGCGGCCTTGCTCGCGCCGTAGGCCGGGTGGTCGGGCTCGCCCCGGTAGGCGCCCCGCGATCCGACGTTGACGATGCGGCCGCGCACCCCGTGGTCGATCATGTGCCGTGCGGCCAGGTAGCTGGTGTTGGCGGCGCCGAGCACGTTCACGTCCAGGGTGGTCCGCCAGGCCCGCTGCCACTGCTCGTAGGAGGTCGTGGCCAGGGGGTGGGCGGTGTTGACCGCGGCGTTGTTGACCAGGACGTCGAGCCCGCCCAGGCGGGCGACCGCCCGCCCGACCAGGTCGGCGGCCGCGTCGGGGTCGGCGATGTCGGCCCGGAGGAGGACGTGCCCCTCGCCGGGGAGTCCGGCCAGGGTGGCCTCGGCCTCGGCGCGGCGGGTCGCGTAGTGCACGGCGACCCGGTCGCCCAGCTCCGCGAACGCGGTGGCCACGGCCCGGCCGATGCCCCGGGCGGCACCGGTGACCAGGACGGCGCGGCCCGCCCGGCTCCGGCGGGGGTCGTGGCGGCCGGGCTGGGAGAGGTCATCCGATGGCATGCGGGGCACTCTAGCCCCTCGCCCGGCCGTGCGCGGATTCCGGCGCCGCGAAGTCCACGGCCCTTGCCGGACTCGACCCCCGCGCGCCGGTCACGCGTCCTGTCACCGGGGGTTCGGGGACACCTGGACCATTCAGGGGCGGTTCCGGTGGAGGCCGGTGAAGGTCGGGAACCGGGGGCCGAGCGTCGCTTGGGCCGGCTGCGAACGGATATGGCGGCGCGTAGCAGCTTCCTATGCGGCGGATCGGCCTGGAAGAATCTGGGGCATGTCTGAGGCGGAAGCGGTTCTGATCGCCGCGGTCATCGCGGCCGTGGCCTCGGTATTCGTGGCCTTGTCGGCGCGCAAAGCCCAGCGGGATCAGGTTCTTCGGGAGTCGCGCCGAGATTTGTTCACAAGCTTCGTGCTGGCGGCCAAGGAGTGTCAGAGGATTCAAGAGGGCGTTTACACGGACAGCCGGTACCGGGAAGAGCGTGACGCTATCGAGAAACTGGAGGACCTGTATTCTCGTATGGCGATCGAGGCCCCGGGAAGCGAGGAAATCCTGCTCATGGCAAGATGCCTCATCGAACACTTTGAAGAAATCAGCTCAGTCGCGATGCGTTACGAAAGAGAGCGCGACCCCGTATGGCGGACGCGGCTGCGCGATGAGGCTCGCGACCTGAGGGAAACCATGGGTCAGATGCAACGGGCAGTGCAGAAAGAACTGCATCGCAAGGGGTAGTCCGGCCTCGGTCTTCACCGGGTCGACGGGAAGGGCGTCAACGCTGCCGCCCGGCCGCCCGCCACGCCGTCGGGGCCGCCGCCCCTGGCTCCCCGCCGCCGTATCTCAGACGCCGAGCAGACTGCCCAGCCACTCCTGGGGAGCCGCACGGTAGATCCTCTCGGAGTGCTCCCGCCGGTCGGCCCCGGCCGGGATCGGGAACACCATGAACAGGGAGCCCTGGTCGACGATGACCTGTGCGTTCCTGATCGTCGGATGGGGGAAGCGCGTGTCGGAGGGGTGCCCGAACACCGCCGAGCCGTGGTGGGCCCACGACAGCGCTTCATCGTAGGACGGATATGTGGTCTGGAAGCCGCGCCACCTCAGCGCCCCGGCATGGCGGTCCTCCCCCTCCACGATAGCCCTGACCTCCAGAATCCCCCAGACCTCGCGCTTCTCACCGCTCACAGTCCGGACCCCCTTTCCCCGCGCACCGGATGAGCCGGACGAGAACGTGACCGCCTCGGAGCTCTTTCTGCTAGTGACCGCAAAAGCTGTCGTACCAAGACCTTGACGCTGTTCTACTGTGCCGCGCTGTTCCTGTCACGCCTGACCCTGAACCGCACCGTGGCCGCTTCCGGACACCTGGGCCGCTTCCCTCCTGCGCGGGGAAACGCCGCGACATGATGTATCGGCGAGTGCGAGGAGGGGATCAGTGCCACCGGAGATCATGGCGGCGCACCGCGTGCTGTTGGACTGCCTGTTCCGCGGCGGGCGCATCGAGGACCACCGGGCGGACATGGAGACCGCGGGCGCGGCCTTTATGGGTGTTCTGTCCGCTTTCTTTAGGAATGTTATGGAGTATGCGTTCAGCGGCCATGAGCCGGGCATCCAGGTCCGCGAATACCTGGAGGACCTCAAACGCTGCTACCCCTACGCCCTGGACTCGCTGGAACCGGTCCGCACGGCGGTTTTCGTCCTGGAGCAGATCGGGCCCGAAGCGCCGCCCCCGGGGCAGTCCTACCTGTTGACGGGGCCGAACCTGGTCGGCGACATGGCCACGCTCGCCCTGTACACCGCGAAGCAGGAGGGGCTGTCGGAGGAGCAGTTGGAGATGTACCTCTTCGGCGCCACCGCACGCTACATGCAGGGGATGTGACGGGGCCGGTCGCGTCGTCCTCGGCCCCCCGGCAGTGGTGGCGCCCGGGTTCCTCGGGCGCCGCCGGTGCCCGAGGAGCCCGTCGGCGGTCACGGGCGCGGTTCCCCGTCGCCGCAGCGCCGGTGCTGGGGGCGCAGCAGGCGCAGGACCTGACGGGCGCGGCGCCGGCGGCGGGTGTCGCGGGACCACACCGCCGGTACGACGACCAGGACCACGAGCAGCAGGAGCGGCCAGCTGTCGGCCGTCCCCAGGAGTGCGACCGTCAGGTCCACGACGGCCGTGTCGGAAACGGAGAGCAGGGGCATCGGGTTCCTCCACCGGGGGGTGAGCGAATCGGGATGCGATCAGCTTGAACCGGGCCCGGGGCGGTATTGACAAGGCAGTACACGAGCGGCCAAGAGCTGACAATCATTGACAGCGGAAGACGCCGTAAGGCCTCTGGTGGCAGGATGTCTGGCAGTTTCTGTCATGGACCGCACCGATCCGGAAGGACTGGCGTGCCCCGGCCCTGGAAGCGTCCCGATCTGCCCCCGGGTGGGCTCGACGAGCTCAACCGCGCGCTGCATGAGTTGCACCACCGGGCCGGCTGGCCCTCCTCCCGACAGATCCAGCGCGCCCTGGACGCCAAGGGGGTGCCCATGTCCCACACCAAGGTTCACGACACCCTCACCAAGCCGGACCTGCCGCCCAAGGGCGCGGTCGAGATGATCACCGAGGTCCTGGCGGAGGCGGTCCGCGGCGCCGACGCCGACACCGAGGTCGAGCGCCTCCTGGACCTGTGGCAGGACGCCTCCGACGGCACCCTGTCCTCTTCTTCCGCGGCGCACGGCGAACCCCGGGCCGAAGCACCGCCCCCGGCGCTCCGGCCTCCGACCGGCGGCGGACAGGGCGGGGACGAGCAGGCCTACGAGTGGGGAGACGTGCCGCGGGAGTGGAGGGACAGGGCCGAGGCCGGTGAACCCGACGCCATGATCAGCATCGGCCTCAGGTTCGGGGTCTGGGGCGAGAAGGACAAGGCGGAGACCTGGTACCGCCGTGCCGTCGAGGCGGGCAGTACCCGGGCCATGGACAACCTCGGGAGCCTGTTGGAGGACCGGGGCGACCTGGGGGAGGCCGAGGAGTGGTTCCGCCGCGCCGCCGAGGACGGTCACACCGATGCCATGGACAACCTCGGGAGCCTGCTGGAGGGCCGGGGCGAGCTGGACGAGGCCGAGGGGTGGTTCCGCCGCGCGGTCGAGGACGGTCACACCGATGCCATGAACAACCTCGGTGTCCTGCTGCGGGGACAGGGTGAGCTGGACGAGGCCGAGGGGTGGTTCCGCCGTGCCGCCGAGGACGGACACCTCCAGGCCATGAACGACCTCGGCGTCCTGTTGCGGGGACGGGGGCGGCTCGACGAAGCCGAATCCTGGTTCCGCAACGCCGCCGGCAAGAACGGCAACGCGCACGCCATGTACAACCTCGGGTCCCTGTTGGAGGACCGGGGCGAGCTCGGCGGGGCCGATGTGTGGTACCGGCGCGCCGCCAAGAACGGCAACACCCAGGCCATGTACAACCTCGCGTTTCTGCTTCACCGAGAGGGGGACAAGGACGAGGCCGAGACCTGGTACCGCCGTGCCGCTGAGTTCGGCCACACCGCCGCCATGTACAACCTCGGCGTGCTGCTCCAGGGGCGGGGCAGGCCCGGGGAGGCCCAGGGGTGGTGGCAGCGGGCGTTGGCCGCGACGGGTCGGCGCCGCGGGCGCTGAACCCGCGGACGCCGAATCCGGGGGCCGCCCGGTGGCCTCGCCATGGGCCCGGGCCGGTCCCGCCCTCACGCCGGGCCGCGCTCCCTCCAGGCCCGGGCGAACATCTCGTGCGCGGGCGCCACCGGCCACACCCCGTTGAGGGGCCCCTCGATCTGCCTGTCGAACCTGGCCCGGACCAGGTGGGAGCCGAGCTTGGCCGTCTCCAGGGGCAGGTGCGGGGCCTTGAGCTCGGTCCAGTCGCCGGGGACGAAGAGCGTCCGCCCGGCCCGCGAGCGCCTGCCCTGCTCGACCGCGCCGGTCTCCAGGAGGCGGGCGGCGGTCCTCCTGTGGTGCGCGGGCGCCCAACCGTTCCACCGGCGCACGTTGCGGTCGGTGGGCCGGGACAGGGTGAGCAGTTGCAGGTACAGCGCCGCCGCGTCGGCGTCAGCGTCCAGCCCGCCCGCGACCTCCTCCACCAAGTCGGGGGCGCTCAGACGCGGGTCGGCCTCGAAACCGCCCGCCGGAACCGGGGTGTCGGTCGCGCGCGCGGCCGTGCGGGCCAGCCCGCCGTACAGCGCCGCCGCCCTGCGGACCTCCCGGGCGGTGTCGTGCAGGTCCAGCCCGGTCAGCGCCTCCACCGTGCGCTCGACGGCGCCGGGGTCGAACAGTCCCGCGGTCAGCAGCACGGGCGCGACCGGGCGGTCCATCCGGGGCTCGTGGAGGACGAGAACGCCGTCGCTGTGCATCGGCCACGCGGCGGAGCCGGGTTCGAGGGCGCGCTCCGGCCCGACCCGGACGGGGACGGCCCCGGCCCGCTCCGCCCACGCCCGGACCGCGGGGGCGGGCACGTCGCAGGACAGCGGAACGTACGAACCGGGGCGGCGCAGCCCCGCCGAGAGGCGCGCGTGCAGCTGGGCCGCTCCCGCGGCGGCGGGGTGGCCCACCGGCAGCTGGAGCGCGGCCCAGGAGAGCACGGTGGCCGGGTCGCGGAAGGGCAGGGCGAGGGCGCCGACGCCGTGGATCCTCTCCCTGGTGTCGTCGCGGCGGACCTCCAGGCTCCCCCAGGAGTTCTGGACCAGGTGGCGGGGCTGGTCGGCGGCGGCGTGGCCCTCCCCGGAGGGGTCGGCGAGCAGGCCGGTCCAGAAGGGGTCCATGGCCAGGTCCGCGGCGAACAGGTCCGGCACCTCGGACTCGGCCTTCGCGGCGGCCAGTTCGGCCCTGGTCGGCTGGGCCCCGAGGATCTCGACCCACACCCGGGCCATGCGCTCGGCCGCGGCGACGGTGCCGCCGGGCTCCCACAGGCCGGCCGGGTCGTCGGGCACGGCCGCCACGAGCATGCGGCGGCGCTGCTCGGTGCTCAGCCTCGCGCCCGTCCTCTGGTACTCCGCGCGGGCGGTGCCCTTCTCCGGCGCGGCCTTGGAACGGCCGAACTCCCCGGACAGGACGAACTCGGCGGTGGCCCTCGCGACCCGTGTGGTCGCGCGGAAGGCCGCGACCGCCTCGGGGCCGAACACCACGGGGCCCCGCTGGTCGAGGAGTTCCAGGAAGCGGTGCAGCCGGGCGGTCTCGTCGCGTTCGATCCGCACCGGGTCCTGCTCCTCGGCGCCCTCCGGCACGGGTGCCGACCCCGCGCGCACGTAGGCGTAGCGCCGGTCCGCCAGGTAGCGCCCCGACCAGTGCCGCGCCTCCCTGCCGTACCCGCGCGGCAGGGGGGAGGGCGGTTCGACGATGACGGCCTGTCCGGCGGCCACCAGGGGCGCGAGCGAGGCGCCGGTGGCCAGGCCCCGCACCCACACGGTCCCCCGTTCGGCGAAGGGCTGCTCGGCCCACACGCGCAGCAGTGCCACCAGCGCCCCGCGCTCGCGGGGGCTCGCGCCGCCGGTGGCCAGACGCCACAGGACCGCGTCGGTGCGGCCGAGCAGGGGGTCCCAGCGCGCGGGTGCGCCGGGCGGGCTCAGCCTGCGGGTGTGCTCGTCGGTGCGGCCGCGCAGCCGCGCGCCGTCGGCGGTCAGGGCGGTGACCGTGGCCGCCAGGTCGCGGGAGGAGGAGTGGAACGCCGTCTCCGCGGAGTCGAACAGTCCCGCCAGCGCCCTCTCCAGGTCCGCGTCGGTGGCCTCGGCGACAGGACCCGGCAGCGCGCCGGCGCGCACGAGCGCGGTGCGCCGGGACGCCTCCTCGCGGCGCAGGCGCAGTTCGGCGGCCCACAGCACCGCCCACACCACACCGCCCGTGCCGTCGACCAGCGCCTCGTCGGTGACCTCGGGCAGCAGACGGGACAGCGCCTCGCGCACGGCGGCCGCGCGCGCGGGCGAGGTCCGGGCCGAGGAGGCGAGCGGCGACTCGGGGGACGAGGGGTCCTCGGCACCGGGCGCGTGCAGGGCCGCCTCGATGAGCCGGCGCGCGGTGGCCTCGTCCACCCCGCGCAGGGCACGGGAGGCGTCCGGGTCGCGCGGGGACAGGAAGTGCCAGAAGGCGGGCGGCGGCATCAGGGGGATCAGGCCGTTGCCCTCGTGGTTCCTCAGCCGGGCCTTGGGGTAGGCCCAGGTCTCCCAGATCAGGGAGTGGTCGTCGGCGTCCCGGCACTGGACCACCGTGTGGCCCGCCTTCCAGCGGTAGGCCAACAGCCCTCCGGCGGCGCCGCCGGGCATGCGCAGCACACCCCAGTACCTGAGGTCGAGGCGGTCGGGGAGCCGGGCGCGCCGTCCGTCGGTGCCCTCCAGCGCCCGCTGGGCCTTCCCGGCCCCCTCCCCGCCGGGGCCGGTCCAGACCACGCGGAAGCCCGCGAGCCCGTCCGCCGAACCCAGCGGGGAACCGTCCGCCCCCTCCGGCAGGCCGACCAGGTGCAGGCGCGTGTCCAGGTAGTCGGCGTAACCGAGCCGGGGGTCCGGGGTGAGGAAGTCGGGGCAGGTGAGGTCTCCGCTGACGCCGGTGGCCGCGTCCACCTCCGGAAAACCGCTGTCGCCCCCGCCGGTGTTCGACCAGACGCGCGTGCCGTCGCCCAGGTGGTCGCCGACTCGGACGACGCCCCTGCGGTCCCCGGGGCGCAGGACGCCGTCCTGGTCGTAGCGGCCCCCGTCCGGGGAGGCCAGGACGAGGCCGAGGTCGTGGCAGTGGGCGGTGCCGTGGTCGAAGAGGGCCGGGGAGGAGGCCGTGTCGAACACGTCCTCGGGCGCCGAGCACCACAGCGCCCGCTGCGACCGTCGGCCGTCGCTCCTCCCACTGGTGGTCCAGGCCACCTGGAAGTCCCCGCCCACGAAGTGCACGGTGTGCTCGTCGGTGTCCTCGGGCAGGGTGAAGGAACAGGACCCGCGCCTCTCCCGGTGGTCCACGGCCACCGCGGCGTCCCTGCCGTAGACGGTCAGCACCGGCCACGTGGAGGTCATGCCCCGGACGCCGCCGTCGCGGGCGCCGATCTCGGCCACGGCCTCCTCGAAGGCCCGCCACCCGTACTCGCCGGGCACCCCGAACCGGAGGGTTCGGGCGAGCGGCGCGGCCAGGTCGAGCCCGTCCAGGATCTCCTCGACCTCGTCCAGGTTCCGCATGACCTCGTGGGAGAGGCAGGCGTCGAGTTCGGCGAGCCCCCTGTCCGCCGACTCCAGCAGACCGCCCCGGACCCGTTCGACCTCGGCGTTCATCTGCTCCAGGAAACGCGGGTGCGGCCTCGTCCCGCCTCCGGTGTTCTGCGGACCGCGCAGGGGGCGCCCGACCCCCGCGGGCAGGTCCACCCCGATGCCGTGGGACTCGCAGGCCCGCACCAGTTCGCCGTCCACGCGGCCGTGCCGGTAACGGCCCTCGTAGAGGCGTACGGGGGCCTTCTCCTCGCGGATGCGCGGGGCGATGCGCTCCAGCAGCGCGTACAGCTCATCGGGCATCCGCTGCCTGGTCACGCCCTGGCCCACCCACCGGTAGCCGTACATGAAGAAGTAGCGCGACAGCCAGGCGCCGTAGCCGCCCTTCGGACGCAGACGCCCCTGAGCCATGTCCTCGGCGACGCCGGTGGTCTCCAGGAGGCGTAGCCACGGGGCGCCGTCGGTGACCGAGGCGGGGAAGAGGACGGCCAGGCCGGGCCGGTCCTCCTCGGACGGCGGTGCCTCGGCGAAGACCCGGTCCGCCGCCTCCAGCACGCTCACCGGGACCTCGCGCCCCCCGGAGGCCGCCAGCACCCGGCCCAGGGCACGCGCCTCCTCGGCCGTCCCCAGCCCCGCCGCCCCGGCCGAGGCGCGCAACCGGGAGGGCAGCCCGGCGGGGACCGGTGCGCCACCGGCCGTCCAGGAGTCCAGGAAGCGCAGGAACTCCCGGTGCGCCTCCCGCGGCGGCAGGAGTGCGGCGAGCCTGGCGCGGTGGGCGCCCAGCTCCTTCGCGGTGAGGGCGCCGTGCCGGGCGAAGAGCAGGGCGTTCTCCACCGTGTGGTGGGGGTCGAGGGGAAGCGCGTGCGCGGCCTCCGCCTCGCGCGCCCGCGTGAAGGCCGACCCCGCGCGCTTCCTGTCCGGTCCGGCCAGGCGGTGGCCGACCGTGTCCCAGAACCAGGGCAGGTACGCCTCGGGCAGGCCGGAGGAGGCGAAGCGGTCCGCCAGGTCGGACATGAGCCGTCCCCGGGCGCGGTGGCGCAGGGCCAGCCGCGCCTGGACCGCGTCGAGCAGGTCGAGGGCCTGCCGCTGGAGGCCGGGATCCTGGGCCCGGGCCCGGTCCAGCAGGAGCGTCGAGGAGGAGGGGTCCGCCGGGAGGGGGAGGGGAAGGGGCATGCACGGCAGTATTCCAGCGGTCGCGGACAGTCGTGGGGCCGCGAGGCGGGGCCGCGTCCGTCGGGGTGCCGGACCGCCCGCCGCCACCGTTCGGGGAACGCTCGCCGCCGGGTGACCCCGTCGCCACAGGCCCTCGGTCCCGCCGCTGTCGGCCGCCGGTCGCGCGATCTCCCTGGTCCCGCCGCCACCGGTCGCCGCAACCCCCGCCGCCGCACGGACCCCCGGCCCGACGGGCGGGTGACGGACCTGTCCCCGGGCCCTCGCCGCTACCGGCCGCCGGTCGCGTCCGCTTCCCGCCCCGCGCCCACGTCGAAGGCGGCGTCGCACGCGTCCCGGACGGCGTCGTCGTGCGTGGCGATCACCACCGCGCAGCCCTCCCGGCTCAGCTGGCGCAGCACCTCCACGACCATCGCGCCGTTGTCGTGGTCCAGGGCGCCGGTGGGCTCGTCGGCCAGCACCAGGGAGGGCTGCTTGACCAGCACGCGGGCCAGCGCCACGCGCTGCTGCTCACCGCCGGACAACCGGTGCACCTTCTCCTGCTCCCGTCCCGCCAGGCCCACCCGCTCCAGCGCCGCGGCCTGGCGCGACCTGGTGCCGTACCGCTTGACGATGTCGAGGTTGGCCCGGACGGACACGCTCTCCACCAGGGCGTAGTTCTGGAACAGGTAGCCGAGCCTGTCGGCGCGGAAGCGCCGCTGCCCGCCCGGCCCCAGACGGGTGATGTCGGTGCCCTCGAAGAGGATCCGGCCCGCGCTGGGCCTCTCCAGCAGCCCCATGCAGTTGAGCAGGGTGGTCTTTCCCGAGCCGCTGGCGCCCACCAGGGCCAGCATCCGCCCGGCCTCCACGGTCAGCTCCAGGTCCCGCCACAGCACGCGGGAGCCGAAGGACTTGGTGAGCTTCTCGACGGTGATCATGCTGCCTCCCGGGGGTCATCAGGCCTGCGAGGAGCCCTCGCGGACGATACGGCGGTGGAAGAAGGCGAGCGCGCCCAGGGTCAGGGCGAGTCCGGTCGCCGCGATGGCCGCGGCGTAGAGGGGTTCGAGCCCGGTGGTCGGCACCAGCTCGGGCGGCAGCATCCTGGCGGGGTCGCTCAGCGCCCGCAGCGTGGTGAGCGAGTTCCACGCGGCCCAGCCCGCGAAGCCCAGCGAGATCCCCGCCTCGACGGCCAGGAACCGCCGGTGCGTGGCGAGGAACCCCCACCCGCTGATGTGCCGGGCGAAGACGGTCTGGGCCCGGGTGCGCGCGTGGATGACGCACGAGGCGATGCCGGTCAACAGCAGCAGGGCGGTCCCGGCGACCAGGTTGAACGCCTCGATCCGCAGCAGGTTCAGGTCGGCGGCGTGGGCCCCGGCCGCCTTGTTGAGGATCGGCTGGACCGCGTTGACGTACTCGGCCATCCGCGGATCGGCCTCCCGCGCCCGCTCCACCACACCCGGATCGGGGAACAGCACGGCCTCGTGGGTCATGTAGGTGACGTAGGCGCTGTCGGAGAGCACGGAACCGTTGGGCAGGGCGATGACCACCGGGTCGCGCAGGAAGGGCGGTTCCTGCTGGGCGAAGGGGGCCCGCGACCCGTAGGTGAACACCGTCTGGCCGTCGGCCGCGGGCAGGATCTCGACGTCGGTCCCGGACTCCCCACCGCCGTTCTGGAGGCGGAGCCAGTCCGGCATCGCCCGCTCGATCTCCCCGCGGTGGGAGGCGTGCGCCGGCGGGAGCAGGACCCGGACCCGCTCCTCGGAGGCGGCGGGGCCGTAGCGCTCGCCCGAGGGCGACACGATCTCCTGCTTCTCCAGGTAGGTGTCGTTGACCACGAGCACGTCGAACCCGGGTCGCCCGGACCCGACCGGCACGACGGACTCGGGCGCGTGCTGGTCGGCGATGACGACCCGGCCCTCCCGGTCGGCCCGGCGCAGCCAGGGGCCGAGGAGGGAGTCGGCGGCCTCGGAGTCCTCCATGCCGACGCTGCCGTTGAGGGCGACGTGCGAGGTCCGGCCGGTCCGGGCGAAGGCCTCCAGCGAGGCCCGCTGCTCCCGGGTGGTCTGCGCCAGGTGGACGACCGACCCCAGGACGGCGAGCACCAGGAGCAGCACGGGCACGCGCACCAGGTAGGCGCCCACCTGGGCGGCGCGCACGGGGATGCGGCCCTTGAGCGCGGGCAGGATCGCGGTGGTGTGCACCAACCCGAGCACCGCGGCGTGCACGGCCACCGCCACGGCGGCGAAGACCCCCGCGAACACCAGGGCGACCAGGGCGAAGAAACCGAGCTGGTTCCAGTCGTTGTAGAGGCCCAGGCAGGCCAGGGCGACCAGGGCGGCGCCGGGCAGGGCCGCGCCCCACAGCCGGGCGACCCGGCCCAGGTCGCGCAGCAGGATCCGCCCGTAGGAGCTTCCCAGCAGCCGCTGGACGGCGTAGTCCCGGGAGCCGAGCAGCACCCCCGCGCCGACCGCGGTCACACCCGCCAGCAGCGCCAGGGCCAGGACGTTGAACAGCGGGCCGCCGAGGAAGGACTGCCACAGCCGCGCCTGGCTGCCGCCCTCGTCCGGGCGCAGGCCGTGCTCGGCGAGCGCCTCGGTGAGCACCCGCGCGTTCTCGGGCGGGCCGAAGACCAGGTAGTAGCCGCGCGGGCTGCGTTCGGCGAGCGCCTCGACGGGATGGACGCGCAGCTCCGTGGCCGGGTTGAAGGACGGGTAGCCCTCGGTGAGCCAGTCGGCGTACCGGGAGTCGGGGTCGCCCACGGCCAGGTACAGGTGCGACAGCGACTCGGGGGTGCGCACGTCCGGGGCGGTGAAGCCGATCGCCACGCCCTGCTCGGCGGCGACGCGTTCGACGGTCTCCGCGACCCGGGCGCTGTCGGAGGTGCCCTCGTCCCCGACGATCCACACCACCGCCGAGTGCTGCGCGGTGGGGATCGTCAACTCCCACGTGGCCAGCAGCAGCGCGGCGATGAGCGCGGCCAGCAGCGGGAACGCGGTGTGGGCGAAGGCGATGGTCCGGTTGGGCATGGTCTCCTGGAGCGGTCGCGGACACGGGGGCGGCCCGCTGACGGGGGCGTCAGCGGGTCCGTCGCGGTCGGCTACCCGCAGTGCCGCCAGTAGCTCTCGTTGTTGGACAGGGCGCGGGGGGCCGACGCCCGGGAGGTGTACCCCGGCAGGTACGCGGCGGAGGTGACGGTGTACCTGCCCACCGCCGTGGAGCCGTGGCAGCGCGTCCCGTGGAAGTAGTCGGAGTACACGACCGAGGAGGTGAGCCCGTGGTACCACGTCCCGCCGCCGACGTAGCTGACGGCGGCCGCGGCGACGCCCGCGGTTCCGGCGGTGAGCCCGGCGGCGAGCGCCAGGGTCGCGGCCGCCCGCCTGAGGGTGTGGGGCATGGTGTTTCCTCTCCTGGCCTTCGGGGTTCTCGGGGGAGGTCCTTCGCGGTTCGCTGTGAGGGGTCGTGTCGGTGGACGGGGGCACCGCCCCGCCCGCGCGCCGGGCCGCCGGAGGCGGTGGGGGAGGAGTCGTGGCGCCGGGGCGGGGGTACCCCGGCTCCCTCCGCTCGCCGGAGCGCGGGAGATGGAGATACCCCGCCCCGTCCCGGCCGAAAGCCCGCTGACCGCTTGCGGACAGGCCCGCCGCCGTCACCTGCCGGTTCCGTGTCCTGGCCGCCCGCATGACCGGGGGCGGCGCGCGCATGACGGACGGCCCTTGTACGGCCCCGCCCGTTCGGGTAGCGAACGGGCCGAGGACACGGCCGGTGCGGCGTGCGGGCCGCCCGAACCCCGGGCGGCGAGCTCCGGCGAACCCCTCTCGGGCACAGCGGTGGAGAGGGGTCCGCCGGCGCGTCCGGCACCGGCGGACCCGCCGCGGGCGCGGCGTCCCCGAGGCCGTCCCCGTCGCGGGGCCGGGCCCTCCCGAGCGCTCAGCCCTCCCGGCGCAGGCGGTCCAGTTCGGCGCGCAGCTCCTCGGCCAGCCGCACGGCACGGTCCAGGCCCGGTTCGCGGGCCGCGCCCGCCGGGGCCTCGGGCCGGGAGGCGGTCAGCGACGGGTCCGGGGCGATGCGCACCTGGTCGGCGGCGCCCTCGGCCTCGATGTCGAAGACCACCCGGTCGGAGCGGTGCCAGCTCTCGAACCACTCCAGGGGCGCGCCCTGCTGGTCGAAGGTCCCGCCCTCCAGCAGCAGCAGCGGCGCGTCGGCGGCCACGCCCAGCTCCCGGGCGATGCGCGGGTCGGCGGGCACGGCGCGGATCTGCCTGCGCCCGCTCGTGGGCACCGCCGCGAAGCGCTCCTCCATCAACCGGTGCAGGGAGGCGTCGCGCAGCATCGCGGCGTCCAGCGCGGCGAAGCGCTCGGCGGGCAGCCAGGTGCGCACGTAGGACAGGGGGTCGCCGTCCAGGGAGCGCATCCGCTCCAGGCGCAGCAGCTCGCGCGTGCCCAGGTGGCGCGTCGCGGAGGGCACGCCCGAACGGGTGGCCTCCAGGGACAGCACGGCGGTGGACAGGCGCAGGCCGTCGGCGGAGAACTGGTCGAACAGCCCGGTCACGCGCTGCACGAACCGGTGGTGCTCGGTGGGCACGGCGGCGACCGCCGCGCGCCCCCGGGTCCGGCGGACCGCGCCCTCGTCCTCCAGCGTGGCCAGCGCCTGGCGCACGACGCTGCGCGAGACCCCGAACCGCTCGCGCAGGGCCGCCTCGCTGGGCAGGGTGTCGCCGGGGGCGATCGAGCGGTCGCGGATCTCCGCGCGCAGCGCTCCGGCGATCTGCGCGTGCAGCGGTCGGGGGTCGGTGCGGTCCACGGGCATGCGGATCATTCTAGGGTCGTCCCTCCTGCCGGGACGGTCGCCCCGGGGCGGGGAAGCCCCGTGCGGCGGGGTGCGTCCAGCTGCTGGACCGCGCGGCGGACACGTCGTCCGGGGCGGGGGAGACCCGTGGAACGGACCCGCCTGTGGTGGGCGCCCCGCAGGACGGGCGGGGCGCCCACCACAGGCGGGCCGGTCGGCCGGGGGAACACGGCGGTGTGCGGATGCGGCCCCCGGTTTCCCACGGGAGGCCGGTCGGTGTCGAGGCCGCGGTGGCGTGCGGGCGTCCCCCGCGCACCACGGGGACCGGGGTGCGCGCACGGGCGCGCACCCCGGACCGGCTACCCCTCGGAGCGGGTGGCCTGCCAGACGTGGCCCCAGCCGGGGGCCAGCTCGGCCGCGCGGCGGATCGCCAGCACGAGGCTGGCCTCGCGGGCGATGCCCCGGCCCGCGATGTCGAAGGCCGTGCCGTGGTCGACCGAGACGCGCACCACCGGCAGGCCCGCGGTGATGTTGACCCCGTCGTCCCCGTAGACCGCCTTGAAGGGCGCGTGCCCCTGGTCGTGGTAGCAGACCGCGACCAGCTTCCACTTGCCCTTGACCGCCGCCGGGATCAGGGCGTCGGCCGGGAGCGGGCCGTGGGCGTTGATGCCCTCCTCGCGGGCGCGGGCGATCGCGGGCGCCAGGACGTCGGCGTCCTCGTCGCCGAACAGGCGGTTCTCGCCCGCGTGCGGGTTCAGGCCCGCCACCCCGATGGGCTCGTCCGGGCTGCCCTGGGCGCGGGCGAAGGCGCTCATCAGGCGCAGCACCTGGAGGGTGCGCTCCTGGGTGACGCCCTCGATGGCCTGGCGCAGCGACACGTGCGTGGTCAGGTGGAAGAAGGACAGCTCGTCCGCCGACAGCACCAGGCTGTAGTCCTTCACCCCGAACTCGTGCGCGAGCAGCTCGGTGTGCCCGGGCCAGGCGTGGCCGCCCAGGTGCATCGCGGCCTTGTTCAGCGGCGGGGTGACGATGCCCTCCACCAGGCCGCGCTTGGCCAGGTCCACGGCGGCGATGACGAACCGGGCCGCCCCGTCGCCCGCCTCCGCGCTCAGCTCGCCCGGGGGGACGTGGCCCAGCGAGGGGCCGGTCTGCACGACGTCGATCACGCCGGGCTCGTCGGCGGCCTCGGCCGGGGAGGCGACGGTGTTGACCGCCTCCGGGTCCCCGCCGACGGCGGCGACGGCGTTGCGCAGCGCGTCGGCGTCACCGACCACGACCGGCTTGGCGTACTCGCGGACCTCGGGGTGGTGCAGCAGCGCCTTGGCCGTGATCTCGGGGCCGATCCCCGCCACGTCGCCCAGGGTGACTGCCAGTGTGGGACGGCTCATCTGAATCCTTTCGAGGAAACTCTGGCCTTCAGGCCAGGGAGGAATCGGACCTCTGTGGAGTAAAACGGGAAAAGGTAATTCGCCCTCGAGCGGATCACGTCCCACCAGATTCACCGAACCCGTGAACCACTGCTAACCTGGCTCGCGTCGGCTCGCACGAGAACCAAGTCCGGGTCGGCCTACCGCCGGGCTGGCGGAAAGTGATGTCTGTGGAGCTGGTGTAAGACCGATGGGCGGTACCCCGCCCCCCGCCGTTAGTTCGGGTCGGCAACCGGCTGCGAAGCAGAAAGCTCAACCCGCGAGGGAAGAATCTCCCTGCTTCAAATGGGAGAGAAGTCAAGCGTTCCTGCCTTTCGGGTGGCGGACCGCCTCGGCGGCCTCCAGTAGTGCGGTGGGGGATCCGAATCCCCCGGCCTTGGTGACGATGGCGCGGCCGTGCCGGGGCCCGCCGGACAGCGTGCCGATCGGGATGCCGGGCGCGACCTCGCCGGTCAGGGCGATGGCGCGGGCCTCCAGCGCCCGGGTCAGGGCGCGCGCCCCGTCGCCGCCGGTGACGACGAACCCGGACAGCTCGTGCCGTCCGGCCAGCGCGGCGGCGAACTCGCCCATGCGGCGGGCCACGGCGGCCGGGTCGAGCTGCCCGTCGCGGTCCTCGGGCGCCACCAGCGCCGTGTGGGCCGTCGAGGGGTCGAAGCGCTCCAGCGCCCCGCGGGTCCAGGAGAGCCACGCCTCCTCGTCGGCGAGGTCGCCCGGCGCGGGCTGCTCGATGCGGGTGCGCGGGTCGGCCACCAGCTCCTCCACCTGGCCGCGTGCGGTCTGGTGCAGCGAGGTGACGACCACCAGCGCGGGCGCCGGGGCCTCCTGCTCGGCCCAGGAGCGGGCCAGCCGGGAGGCGAGCCCGGCCGAGCCCACCGGCACGGCGTCCGGCCCCAGGGCGGTGACGGCCGCCGCGAGGCGGTCCAGGTCCTCCTCGGTCTCGGCGTCCGCGACGACGACCGGGCCGGCGGCGCGCAGCAGTTCGGCGTCGGCGCGGGCGTCACCGCCGGTGAGCCGGACGTGCTCGGCGCCCAGCAGGACGGCGATCCGGCTCTCGGTCACCGGGGTGACCGGGTCGCGGCCGACCGCGGTGCGGTGCACCTCGACCCCGTCGACCAGGAGGACCCCGTCGCGGACCGTGCGCCCCGTGGCCGGGAAGGCCGGGCAGACCACGGCGACCGCGCCGGGCGACCAGGCCGCGAGCGTCGCGTCGATCTCCGCGCGGATGGGGCCGCGCAGGGTGGAGTCGACCTTCTTGTACAGGCGTGCCGCGCCCGCCCCGCGCAGGCGCCGGACGGTCTCGTCGGCGGCGTGGGCGGCCCGCTTCGCGGGCAGCGCCCGCGAGTCGGTGCTGACCGCCACCACCTCGGCGGTGGAGGGGGCCGGGGAGAGCTGGAGCTCGGTGCTCCACCCCGCGCGCAGGAACTGCACGGCGGTGTCGCCCGCGCCGGTCAGGTCGTCGGCGACCACGGCCACACGGGGCTCTTCGGGTGTGCTCACGAGTTGTCCTCCTCGGCCTCGGCGGGCGCGGCCGAAGCGGCGGCGCGGGCCTGCTCCTCCTTCTCGGCCTCGGCGGGCGAGGCCCCGGCCCGGCGCAGGACCCACGTGGTCACCAGCGGGGCCAGCAGGGCGGTGACCAGGACGCTCGCGGCGACCTGGGAGGTCGCGGTGCCCACGTAGGCGGCGAACGACGGGTCGGCCGCGGCGACGATGGCCGGGGTGGCCACGGCGTTGCCGGAGGCGGTGCCGGCGGCGAAGCCGACGCCGGACTCCTTGCCGCGCCGCAGCAGGAACCGGTAACCGAGGTAGACGAACCCGCCGGTGACCAGGGTGATGACCACGCCCAGCAGGATGCCGGTCAGCCCGCCCTGGGCCACGTCGGCCAGGTTGATCCCCGTGCCGAGGGCGAAGGCGAAGAACGGGATGACGATGCCGGGCACGGGCTTGAGCACGTCGCGCCACTGGGTGTCCACGTTGCCCACGACGACGCCGAGCACGAACGGGATGATCGCGGCGAGCAGGGTCGTCAGCGGGATCTGGCCCAGGCCCGAGGCGCCGATGAACAGCAGCGTGAAGAAGGGGCCGTCGTTGACCGCTCCGGCGATGTAGGCGCCGCGGTCGCGGGCGCGTCCGTACTGGCCGGTGATGGCCAGCCACAGCCCGCCGTTGGCGTTGGTGGCGGCGGAGATCATCGCCAGGATCGACACGCCCAGGAGGCCTTCGGGGCCGGTGACCGCGGCGAGCGCGATGATCAGCAGGCCGGGGATGACGCTCTTGCCCAGGAGCACGACACCGGTCGTGGCCAGGACGGGGCCGCTCGTGCGGAGGGTGACCTGGGTGCCGGTGGCGAAGATCAGCAGGGCGATCAGGGGCATCGCGCTGTCCTTGAACAGCGCGGTGGTGAAGCTGCCGATGTCCAGCGCCCCGGGGGCGAAGGTTCCGATGACCGATCCCAGGACCAGGGGGATCAGCATCGCCCCGCCGGGGATCTTGTTCATCCAGTGGTAGAGGGGCACCAGGGACCCGTGGTCGTCGCGCATAAGTATCCGTTCGCAGGGGTGGCCCGGCGGGCGGCCCGTGGAGGTCGGAGGCCGGAACACATGTTGTCCGTACAGAGTGTACGTACAAGTTGGGATGATGTCAGATCCGGGCACACGAATTCACACCGGGGTGTCGGCGGGGCGGGGCGCGGAGGCGCCGCGGGGGCGGTGTGCGGGCGTGTGCGGGGGAGTGCGGCCGGGTCGGTGTGATCCGTGCCACTGAACGCCCGGGTGTTCTCCCGGGGTCGCGTCGGAGTCGCGGTGCGGGCGTAGCATCGGTTGGCCGTAATGCGCCTCTTCGGTGACCGGGAGGCGGCGTGCCCGGTCCTTCCTCATCGAAAATTCACATCATGAAATGTCATGAATTCATGGTTTCTGTTCGCAGATATGTTCGTACTCGGGCGTGAGGGGTGCGGGCGTTTTTGGGGTCGTACACCCTGTTCGTGGGCTTGTGGCGTGGTCGAGAAGTGCCTTTCGTCGGGATGTGTGACCCCGGGTCCGGTGGAGGCGGCACGGATATGGGACAGGGACCCCTCGGGCGCTTCCGAGAAAAATTCTCGTTTCCCTGCGAAGCCCGAATGGGTGCTCCTAGGGTGATCAGCGGTTTACGGAGAAAGCTGGCCTGTGCGCCGACGTGCCCGGGTCACGCCATGTATCCGAATACGCGCAACCTTTCCCGGCGCGCTCCCGCCCGCGGGGCCACCTCCCCCGGCCCCGCGGGACGGGCGCGCCACCACCATGAGGAGAGACACGGCGGATGTCGATCGACTCGGCTCCTGAGGTCCGGAGCAGCAAGCAGCAGAGCCTGGGTACCGCGGCCGCGCGGAACCTGGCGACCACCACCAAGTCCACGCCGCAGATGCAGGGCATCAGCTCCCGCTGGCTGACCCGGATGCTCCCGTGGGTGCACACCGACGGCGGCGCCTACCGGGTCAACCGGCGGCTGACCTACACCGTCGGCGACGGGCGGATCGAGTTCGAGCAGACCGGCGCCCGGGTCCGGGTCATCCCCCACGAACTCGGCGAGCTGGCCCTGCTGCGCGGCTTCGACGACGAGGAGGTGCTGGCGGCCCTGGCCAACCGCTTCGTCCAGCGCGACTTCGAGAACGGCCAGGTCCTGGTGGAGGAGGGCACGGCGGCCGACAGCCTGTTCCTGCTGGCGCACGGGCGCGTGCACAAGACCGGCACCGGCCCCTACGGCGAGGCCGTCCGGCTGGGCGTGCTGGCCGACGGCGACAGGTTCGGCGACCAGCACCTGCTCGGCACCGAACCGGCGTGGGAGTACACCGTCAAGGCCGCGACGGCGGGCACGCTGCTGGAGCTGCCCCGCCGCGACTTCATCGCGATCCTGGACGACTCGCCCGCCCTCCAGGCCCACGTCCAGCAGTACCTGTCCCTGCCCGGCGAGCGGCAGAACAAGCACGGCGAGGCCGAGATCGCCCTGTCCTCGGGCCACGTCGGCGAGGCCGAGCTGCCCAGCACCTTCGTGGACTACGAGCTCAGGCCGCGCGAGTACGAGCTGAGCGTGGCCCAGACCGTGCTGCGGGTGCACAGCCGGGTCGCCGACCTCTACAACAAGCCGATGAACCAGACCGAGCAGCAGCTGCGGCTGACCATCCAGGCCCTGCGCGAGCGCCAGGAGCACGAACTGGTCAACAACCGCGAGTTCGGCCTGCTCCACAACGCCGAGTTCAAGCAGCGCATCCAGACCCACTCGGGGCCGCCCACCCCCGACGACCTGGACGACCTGCTGAGCATGCGCCGCAACACCCAGTACATGTTCGCCCACCCCCGCGCCATCGCCGCCTTCGGCAAGGAGTGCAACAGCCGGGGCCTGAACATCGGCACCGTCGAGGTCAACGGCCACCACCTGCCCGCCTGGCGCGGGGTGCCCCTCCTGCCCTGCGGCAAGATCCCGGTCACCGAGCACCAGACCTCCTCGATCATCGCGGTCCGCACCGGCGAGGACAACGAGGGCGTCATCGGCCTGTACCAGACCGGCCTGCCCGACGAGGTCGAGCCCGGCCTCAACGCGCGCTTCATGGGCATCGACGACAAGGCCGTCATCTCCTACCTCGTCAGCACCTACTACTCCGCCGCGGTGCTCGTCCCCGACGCCATCGGGATCCTGGAGAACGCCGAGGTCCACCCGCGTGGCTGAGCACCCGACACCGTCAGGGAAGGAGGTCTAGACGGTGCCACCGCTGCCCAGGATGTCCGCCTCCGCCGCCTCTCCCGAGGTGGCGGCCCTGGTGGACCGCCTGCTCCGTGATTCGCGGCGCCCCGGGAGACCGGACCTGCTGGCGTCCCCGGCCGCCCCGCGGACGCCTCCCGCGCCCCGGCTGCCCGTGGGGTCCCGCCAGGTGGGCACGTCGGCGCTGCGGCTCCGGCTGCCCGACTCCCACGTCGCCGACCAGAGCCCCGGCGCCCTCGCCGTGCGCACCGGACTCCGCCTCCCCGGCCACCCCGGCGGCCTGGGCGTCCCGGGCCCCACCGCCCCGGCGCCCGGGCGCCCGGGGACCGGTGTCCCGCCCGAGGGGCCGGTCGTCGCCTCCGAACCCGAGGGGCCCGAGGTCGACGGCGAGCGGATCCCGGCGCTGTACTGCCCGCCCGCCGTCCGCGACGATCCCGCCCTGGGGGACGAGGTCGACGAACGGCTGCTGGTGTGGGCCGAGGAGATGGGTGTCTACCCCGGCCAGCTCGACCGGGTCCGCTCGGCCGGGTTCGGACGCCTCATCATGCTCGCCCACCCCGAGACCGACGATCCCGACCGGCTGCTGGCGGCGGCCAAGTGCGCCCTGGCCGAGTGGTCCGTGGACGACCACTACGTCGACGGCGAGGCCGAGGAGGCACAGCCGGAGCTGCTCGGCCAGCGCCTGGCCATCGCCCACTCGGTCATCGACCAGGCGCACCTGCCGCTGCGCTACGCGCCCCAGCTGGAGGAGGTCGTGCGCGCGGACCCCGTGATGCGGGCCCTGCGCTCCAGTCTGGACGGCCTGGGCCTGTACGCCACCGCCTCGCAGGTGCGCAGGCTCCGCCACGAGCTGGCGATCATGTTCGTGGCCTACAACCAGGAGGGCGTCTGGCTGGCCACCGGCCACCGGCCGCCGGTCTGGGAGTTCCTCATGCACCGGCACGAGAACAGCTTCGTGCCGTGCATGGCGCTCATCGACGCGGTCGCCGGGTACGAGCTGCCGCACCAGGTGTTCTCCGAGCCCAGCGTGCGCCGCGTGTTCACCCTGGCGGGCAGCGCGAGCGTGATCGTCAACGACCTGTACTCCATGGGCAAGGAGGACGTCACCGACCTCAGCCTTCCCCGGCTGATCGCCACCGAGGACGGGTGCTCGCTGGGTGAGGCGGTGCGGCGCACCGTCGACATCCACGACGAGCTCATGCACGCCTTCGAGGCCGAGGCCGCCGCCCTGGCGCTCACCGGCTCGCCGGAGCTGCGCCGCTTCCTGTGGGGCCTGTGGGCCTGGCTCGGCGGCAGCCGCGAATGGCACGCCCGCAGCCCCCGCTACCACGGGGCGGGCACCGACTGAACGGGCCGCGCGCCCGGCGCGGCCCCTCCCCCCGCAGCGGACCGGCCCGGCCCCGAGCACGGGCCGGTCCGGACCGACACACCACGACAAGGAGTTCCTCCGCGATGACCGAGACCCTCAGCCGATCGTCCGACGTCCTGCGCACCGCCTACCAGGAGTCCGTGGCGGCGTACTGGAACGCCGAGAAGGACCCCGTCAACATCCGCCTCGGCGAGGTCGACGGCCTCTACCACCACCACTACGGGGTCGGCGACTACGACCCGTCCGTGCTGGAGGGGCCGGAGGAGACCCGCGACGAGCGCATCATCCAGGAGATGCACCGCCTGGAGACCGCGCAGGCCAACGTGCTGCTGGACTACCTGGGCCCGGTCGCGCCCGGCGACCGGATCATGGACACCGGCTCCGGCCGCGGCGGCACCAGCTTCATGGCCAACCAGCGCTTCGGCTGCCACGTGGACGGCATCAGCATCTCCGAGCAGCAGGTCGCCTTCGCCAACGCCCAGGCCGAGGAGCGGGGCGTGTCCGACCGCGTGCGCTTCCACTTCCGCAACATGCTCGACACCGGCTTCGAGACGGGCTCCCTGCGCGCCAGCTGGAACAACGAGTCCACCATGTACGTGGACCTGTTCGAGCTCTTCCGCGAGCACGCCCGCCTGCTGGAGTACGGCGGCCGCTACGTCACCATCACCGGCTGCTACAACGACGTCACCGGCGGCCGCTCCAAGGCGGTCAGCCGCATCGACGAGCACTACACCTGCAACATCCACCCCCGGAGCGAGTACTTCCGGGCGATGGCCGCCAACGGCCTCGTCCCCATGGAGGTCGTGGACCTCACCGCGGCCACGATCCCCTACTGGGAGCTGCGCGCGAAGTCCTCCGTGGCCACCGGCATCGAGGAGCCCTTCCTCACCGCCTACAAGGAGAACAGCTTCCACTACCTGCTCATCGCGGCCGACCGCGTCTGAACCTCCCGGAGGGGCGGCGCGGCCGGTGTCCGCGCCGCCCCTCCGAGCGTCCGCACCCCGATGTCGAACACGAAGGACACCGATGACCGCCAGAACGGACACCGACCACCGCTCCGCCGCCGACCAGTACGACCCCGCCGCGCGGCCGGTCATGCTCGAACTGGTCGACGAGGACGGGGCGACGATCGGCACCGCGGAGAAGCTCTCCGCCCACCTGCCCCCCGGGCGGCTGCACCGGGCCTTCTCGGTCTTCCTGCTGGACGGGCGGGGCCGCCTGCTGCTCCAGCGCCGTGCCCTGGGCAAGTACCACTCCCCGGGCGTGTGGTCCAACACCTGCTGCGGCCACCCCTACCCCGGCGAGACGCCCTTCGCGGCCGCCGCCCGGCGCACCGGCGAGGAGCTGGGCGCGGCCCCCGTGCTGATGCGCGAGGCCGGGACCGTGCGCTACAACCACCCCGACCCGGTCTCCGGGCTGGTGGAGCAGGAGTACAACCACCTCTTCGTCGGCCTGGTGCGCGACGACCTGCGCCCCGACCCCGGGGAGATCGCCGGGACCGCGTTCGTGGACCCGGACGGGCTCGCGCGGCTGCGCGGGGAGCACCCGGTCTCGGCGTGGTTCGCGACCGTGTTCGACGCCGCGCTGCCCGCGGTGCGCGAGCTGGCGCCCGACGCGGGCTGGTAGTCCCCGGCCGCCGCGGGCCGTGCTTCCGTCCCGCGTACCCGGACGGGGGCCGGGGGGCCGGACGCGGAGCCGGGCGGGCGGGACCGGTACGGGGTTCCCGGTCGGGCGCCGACGGCCGACGGACGCAGCGCCCTCCCGTCGCGCCCGGGGCCTACAGGATGCGGCGCGGCCCCTCGGGCGGGTGCGGACGGGCGCCCCACTCGCGGGGGTAGCCCAGCGAGACCTCCACGTGGGGCACGCCGTCGACCACGATCGTGCGCGGGATGTGCAGGTGCCCGTAGACCACGGCGCGCGCCCGGTAGCGCACGTGCCAGTCCGCGGTGGCCTCGGTCCCGCACCACTGGGCGAACTCGGGGTGGCGCAGGATCCGGGTGGGTTCGCGCACCAGCGGGAAGTGGTTGACCAGCACGGTGGGCAGGTCGGCGTCCAGCGCGTCCAGCCGCTCGCGCGTGTACTCCAGGCGGGCGCGGCACCAGGCGTCGCGCCCGGGGTGGGGGTCGGGGTGCAGCAGGTACTCGTCGGTGCACACCACGCCCGCCTCGTGGGCGACCGCCAGCGCCTCCTCCTTGGTGCGCGTCCCCTCGGGCCGGAAGGTGTGGTCGTACAGCACGAACAGGGGGGCCACCGCGACCGGCCCCTCGGGCCCCGGCCACACCGGGTAGGGGTCCTCGGGGGTGTGCACGCCCAGTCCGCGCAGGCCCTCGACCAGGTGCCGGTAGCGCGCCTCCCCGCGCAGCTGGACGGGGTCCTTGGGCGTGGTCCACAGGTCGTGGTTGCCCGGAACCCAGACCACGGTGGCGAACCGGTCGGCCAGCATTTCCATCGCCCAGAGGACTTCCTCGCCGGTGTCGGCGACGTCCCCGGCCACCAGGAGCCAGTCGTCGTCGGACTCCGGGCGCAGCCCCTCGGTGAAGGCGCGGTTGTCACCGTGCCGTACGTGCAGGTCGCTGATGGCGAACAGGCCCATCCCACCGTCTCCCCGTGTCGGCACCGGTCCGCGGCCACCCTACACACAAACGCGGGAGGGCCCCCGCGTACGCCCCGGGGCGTACGCGGGGGCCGGCCTGCGCCGTGCCGCCGGGCGGCTCACGCGACGGTCCCGGCGCGGGGCGCCCGCGCGGGGGCGTCCGGCGCCGCGCGCCGCCGGGCGCGCAGGTGGTGGACCAGCACGGCGAGCGTCGCCGCCAGGAACACCGTCTGCATGGCGGTGCGCACCGGCAGGCTCTCGGTCATCCCGGTGACCGTCCCGGCGGTGATCGCGTACACGTTGGCCGGGAACATGACCACCAGCAGGGCGCTGAGTCCGGCCGCGGCCCAGGGCGAGGTGCGCGCCCACAGGATCCCCGCCGCCCCGGCCAGTTCGAGGACGCCCGTGACGGTGACCAGCAGGGCGGGAGCGGGCAGCGCGGGCGGGACCATCGCGATCAGGTCCTCGCGCATGCCCACGAAGTGCGACACCCCGGTCAGGGCGAACATGGCCGCGATCCCGCCCCGCAGGGCCAGCGGCCAGGAGCGCAGCGGACGCACGCCCGCCGCGCCGAGGGCGAGCAGCAGCGCCGTGACGCCGACGAGGGCGATGAGCGGTTCCATGGTGCTTCCTCCCGGTGTGTTCTCCCGTCCCCGCAATCTTTCCACTGGCAATATTCCTCCTCCCGGTGGAACTTGTCAACGGAAAGATGGAAGGGCGGTGGCGGACGGGGCCCGCGGATGCCCGCGGACCCCGCGTGACACTTCCCATCCCGGCGGCGGACCGCCGGGCGGACCGGCTCGGATAGGGCGGACCGGGCCCCGACGGTGGACGCCCCGCCCCCGCGGCCGCCACAGAGCCGTCCGTGGACCGCGTTCGGGCCCTGTCGCGGGTGGAAGCGTCGGCGGCCCAGGTCGCCGCGGCCCGCGCGGTGTGAGCGGACCCGTGTGCCGCGTCCGCTTCGGTCACGTCGAGTCCGTGTTCGACACCACTACGGGATGTGGTAGGATGCCGCGGGTGATCGTGACGACACGGTCACCCGAGCCGTGGCGCCCTCCCCCCTACCTCCCCGCCACGGCGCCGAGCCGAGGCGTGCCGCCCCGACCCGCTCGTGTCCGGGTGCGCACGCGCTCGCGGAACCGACACACGAGAGGTAGAGGATGAGCCCTGAGACCGTCGGCCTCGCACTCCTGCTGCTGGGAGTGCTGCTGCTGACAGCGAAGCTGGTACGGGTCAGGTGGAAGCTGACGCAGAGGCTCTACCTTCCCGCGTCGATCATCGGCGGTGGTGTCGCCCTGCTCCTGGGCCCCGACGTGTTCGGGCGCCTCATGGGCTGGCTGGCCGACCGGGGCGTCGGTGGGGGCTTCGCTGAGCGCGCGGCCGAGGGCGGCCTCTTCGGTACCGACGTGATGGCGGTCTGGTCGGCCCTGCCCGGCCTGCTGATCTCGGTGGTCTTCGCCAGCCTCTTCCTCGGCAAGCCCCTGCCGCGCTTGCGCGAGGCCGCCTCCCTGGCGGGCCCCAACCTCGCCTTCGGCGTCACCATGGCCAGCGGCCAGTACGTGATCGGCCTGGTGCTCGCCCTGCTGGTGCTCGCACCCCTGTTCGGCGTGCCGGTCATCTCCGGGGCCCTGATCGAGATCGGCTTCCTCGGCGGGCACGGGACCGCGGCGGGGCTGGGCGACACCTTCGAGCAGGCGGGCTGGGCCGCGGGGCAGGACCTGGCCCTGGGCATGGCCACCGTCGGACTGCTGTCGGGGATCATCGTCGGCATCGTCCTCATCAACTGGGGCGTGCGCCGCGGCAAGTCCAACGTGATCAGCGACGACGCGCGCGGCAGCGACACCGAGCAGGCCGGGCTGGTCGAACCCGGCAAGCGCTCGGCGGGCTCGACCATGACCGTCCACCCCTCGTCCATGGACCCGATGACGCTCCACTTCGGGCTGGTCGCCCTCGCCGTGCTGATCGGTCAGCTCATCCTCATGGGGTTGCAGTGGCTGGAGCGGACTCTGTGGGCCGACACCATCGAGATCATGGCCTACGTGCCGCTGTTCCCGCTGGCCATGATCGGCGGCATCCTCCTCCAGGTGTTCATCGACCGCTTCGACCGCAACGACGTGGTGGACCACGGGACCGTGGAGCGGATCCAGGGCCTGTCGCTGGACGTGCTCATCATCGCCGCGATGGCCACCCTCTCGCTCCAGGCCATCGCCGACAACATCGCCGCCTTCACCATCCTCGCCGTGGCGGGCGTCCTGTGGTCGCTGTGCGGCTTCCTGTTCCTGGCGCCGCGGATGATGCCCAGCCACTGGTTCGAACGGGGCATCGGCGAGTTCGGCCAGTCCCTGGGCGTCACCGCCACGGGCCTGGTGCTGATGCGCGTCGTCGACCCGGAGATGAAGTCGCCCGCCTACCCGGCGTTCGGCTACAAGCAGCTGATCTTCGAACCGTTCTTCGGGGGCGGCCTGGTCACCGCGGCCGCCATCCCGCTGATCATCAGCCCGCAGGTGGGAGCGGTGGGCTTCCTGGCGATCATGGCCGTCGTCCTGGCGGCCAGCCTCGCCACGGGCCTGTTCGTGCTCCGTCGCGGGTCGCGCGGGGCCGCAGCCACCGAACGGGAGGCCGAGGAGGCCGAGACGGTGTCCTGACCCGGCGCACGCGCCCGCCGGTCCGGCCGCGGCGGAGCGGGGCGCCGGACGCGGCTTTCGCCGGGGCGCCGGGCCTCCTCCCGAACCGGGCCTGTGGAAAACGGGTGTACCGTCCCTTCGGTCACCTAGCGTTAGTGGGGAGGCGCGACCGGTCCGAGGTCCGCCCCGGCAACGCGCACACCAACCGAAGGGGCGGCCCGTGGTCGAACGCAGAGCCCTCGACATGGACCCGCTCGCGGTCAGCGACCGGTTCCGTCTGTTCAACTTCACCCGTCGCGACGACCACGTCACCTACCTGTGGATCCTGCGGGCCATGGACCGCCTGCGCGAGGTCCACCAGGTCCAGGTGGCCCCCGACGACGTCGCCGAGGCCCTGCGCGAGCTGGCCCGGTCCCACGACGGGGTGCCCGTGCCCGACCGGAGCCTGCGCGACCGCCTGGACGAGCTGCACGCCGACCGCGTCGTGCACCGCTTCGACGACGCCTCGCGGGCGGGCAACCTGGCGCGCTACCGCAACCGCCAGTCGGTCTACCAGTTCAGCGAACTCGGCTACCGCGCCTACCAGTCGGTGGAGAACCTGCTCGGCGCCCGCATCGAGGACGTCAACCTGTCCCGGCTGGTCTTCTCCGAGGTCCTGGACGACCTGCGCGCCCTGGCCGAGGCCAACCGCACCGGCCGGGCCGAACAGGTCTACCGCAGGCTCGCGCGCCTGGACGCGGTCATGGAGGACATGGGGCGCCGCTCCGCCCAGTTCCACGTCACCCTCGGTGAGATCCTGCGCTCCACCGACACCTCCCCGGACATCTTCCTGCGCCACAAGAACGCCCTGCTGGTGCACATGAGCGACTTCATGGCCGAACTCGACCGCTACCTGCCCCGCCTGGACCGCGCCGTGCGCGAGGTGGAGGAGACGGGGCTGGCCACGCTGCTCTCCCGCGCCGCCGACTCCGACGAGCGCCTGTTCATGGAGCGCGACGAGCGCCTGGCCGACTGGCGCCGCCGCTGGCGTGCCCTGCGCGCCTGGTTCGCCTCCGACGACGCCATCCCCGCGCGGGCCGCCGAACTCCACGCGGCCACCCGGTCGGCCGTCTCGGGCGTCATCGCCCTGCTGCGCCAGATCACCGAGGCCCAGCGCGGCGGGGTCAACCGCTCCACCCAGCTGCGCCACCTCGCCGAGTGGGTGTTCCACACCCCCGACGACGGCGCCGCGCACGCCCTCATGGGCGCCGCCTTCAACGTCCGCTCCGCCCGCCACCTGGGCGCGGCCCACGACGACGAGGAACAGATCCCGCCCAACACGACCTGGTGGGACGCCCCCGGCATGGAGGTGTCGGTCACCCTGTTCCGCAGCGGCAACGCCCCCAACGCGGGCGTGCCCAAGCCGGTGCGGCGCAACCCCGGCGCCCAGGCGCGCCTTCGCGGACAGCAGGCCGCGGGCCGGGCCGCCGAACGCGAGGCCGCGGCCCGCCTGGTCGACCTGGGCGCCCACGGCCGGGTCCTGGACGAGACCGACACCCGCGTCCTGCTGCGCCTGGTCACCCGCGCCCTGGAGTCGCGCAGCGTCGTCGCCGGACGCCTGTCCTCGGCCGGCGGCGAGGGCGACGGCACCATGGTCCGCCTGGTCCCCGACCCGGCGGGCAGCACCGTCCACACCAGCCAGGGCCGCATCCACCTGCCGGGCCTGCGCCTGGAGGCCACCGGCCACCGGCCCCGAACGAAGAACACCTGATGCCCCGACTCTTCGCCCGCACGGTCGCACCCGCCGACCTGGGCTCCTACCAACAGGCCATGCGCCGCGTCCTGACCTGCGACCTCATCACCGCCGCGCGCCCGCGCCCCGGCGTCCTGGACCAGGTGCTGCGCTGGGCCGACGAACTCGCCGCCGACCTGGAGCGGCTCTTCGGCTACACCCTGGTCGCCACCACCGACCACGTGCGCCTGGTCCGCGAACTCGACGCCCTGGACCCCACCCAGCGCCAGACCTTCTCGCGCCGGGGCAAGCCCTTCGACCGGCGCAGACTCGCCTACCTGTGCCTGGTCCTGGCCGCCTTCCAGCGCTCCCAGATCGAGATCAGCCTCGCCGACCTGGTCGCCCGGTTCACCCCCGGGGCCAACGCCGTCGCCGGGCTGGGCTACGACCCCACCGACGGCGCCCACAAGGCCGCGCTGGTCGACGTCGCCCACTGGCTGGTGGACCGCGGGGCGCTCCACCTGTCCGACGGGTCCCTGGAGGCGTGGGCGGCGGGCGGCGAGCAGGGCGACGCCCTGTTCGACATCGACCACGAGGTGTGCGAGCTGCTGTTCCGTCCGGCGCGCCCGGTCCAGCACCTGGGCAGCGTCGCCGGGCTGCTCGCCGACCCGCTCACCGAGGCCTCGCCGCGCGAGCAGGCGGCCCGGCGGGCGCGGCGGCTCCTGGTGGAACGGCCGGTCGTGTACTACGCCGACGTCGAACCGGCCGTGGCCGCGGTCCTGCGCGGCCGGGGCGTGGCCGAGGACCTGGCCCGCGCCACCGGGCTCAGCGTCGAGCGCCGCGCCGAGGGCGTCCTGCTGGCCGACCCGGCGGGCACCTTCACCGACCGGCCCTTCCCGGGCCGGGGCGGGGCGGTCAACCGCACCGCCGGGCTGCTGCTGGCCAAGGTGGCCGACCTGCTGGAGACCTCCCTAGCCGCGCTGGTCCGGCTCCAGGTGCCCCCGCACGCCGACGACCAGGCCGAACTCGTCCGGCTCGTGGACGCCGGTCTGCCCCGCGACGGCGTCGTGGCCGACCTGGCCTGGACCGTGGAGCCCGCCGGGGAGCGGGAGGAGGCCGCGGCGCTGCTGGAGGTCCCCCTGGTCGAGCGCGGCCGGTGGGAGACCATGATCCACGAGCTCTACGCGGAGTTCGGCGCCGCCTCCTTCGGCGGAGCCTGGCAGCAGGACCCCTACGGCCTGCTGGACGCCGCCCTGACCCTGCTCGCCGAACTCTCCCTCATCAGACCGGTCCCCGGCGGCGCCCTGGTGCTCCCCGCCGCCTCCCGCTACCGCAACATCCAGGGCGCGCTGCCCGAGCGCGCCGACGGGGGACAGCTGCCCCTGGGGCTGACCGAACCCCCGCCGGGAGGGCCCGTCTCCTCCGGCCCCTCGCCCGACACCGCCCCCGCAGCCGCCTCCACCTCCGCGGAAGGAAAGTAATGTCCCCCAGGAGCGACCGATTCCGGCCCAGCCGCGCCGGCGTGATCAACGTCTGGGACTACGTCGACGAGGAGTTCGTGTTCGCCGACGGACGCCTCGTCCTGCGCGGACACAACGGCTCGGGCAAGACCAAGGCGTTGGAAGTGCTCTTCCCGTTCATCCTGGACGGGTACACCGACGCCCGCCGTCTGGACCCCTTCAGCGGCCAGAACCGCACCATGAAGTCCAACCTGCTCTACCGAGGCCAGGACTCCGAGTACGGGTACGTGTGGATGGAGTTCGCCCGCACCGGACCGGGGGAGGGGACCGAGACGGTCACCCTGGTCATCGGCCTGCGCGCGCACCGCCACCGCGACGGCGTGACCCCCTCCTTCTTCGTCACCGACCAGCGCCTGGGCGTGGACTTCGGCCTGCTCGCCACCGACGGCCGCCCGCTCACCGAGCGGCAGCTCAAGGGGGTGCTCGGCGAGGACGCCTTCCGCTCCACCGCGGCCGACTACCGCCGCGCCGTGGACGCGCGCCTGTTCGGCCTGGGCGAGCGCTACGTCCAGCTGCTCGACCTGCTCCTGGCGCTGCGCCGCCCGCTGCTGGCCAAGGACCTGGACCCCGAGAAGGTCTCCGAGACCCTCACCAGCGGCCTGAGCCCCCTGGACGAGGAACTCCTCGACCAGGCCGCCCGCGACTTCACCAACCTGGCCGCCGTCCAGCGCCGCTTCGACCAGGCCAGCACGGCGCACGCCGCGACCACGGCCTTCGTCGGGGAGTACGCCGCCTACCTCACCGCCCACGCCCGCCACCGCCTGGCCCGCGTGCACACCGCCGCCGGGCAGACCGCCGAGCAGGCCCGCGCCATCGCCGAGGCCCGCGACACCCGCGAGCGGGCCACGCTCGCGCACGCCGCCGCCACCGGCCGGGCCGAGGAGCACGACGCCCGGATCCGTCGGCTCGCCGCGCGCAGGGGCGGTCTGGAGGCGCACGAGGCCTTCCGCAGCCACGCCGCCCTGGAGATCGAACGCGCGCACAGCGCCGAGACCGCCCGCGCCCTGGCCGAACAGCGGGCCAGACTGGACGACCAGGCCGGGGAGGTCACCGCCCTCCAGCGTGAGGCCGACCGGGTCGCCGCCGACCTCGAACACGGGCGGGCGCGCACCGGTGAACTGGCCGCGGAGCTGGCCGAGAACGCCGCACAGGCCGGGCTCGACCACGACGGGGAGGGCCCCGCCGACACCGGCGACGACCTGTCCGCCGCCGCGCGGGCGCGCGCGACCGCCCGCCGCGCCGACGTGGCCGCGGTCCGCGAGCGCCTCGCCGAACTCGCCCGCGCCGAGACCGCGCGCGGCGCCGCCGAACGGGCCGCCGCCCAGGCCGAGGACAGGCTCGGACGCGGCGAGGCGGAGTGCGCCCGCGCGGCCGACGACCTGGCCGCGGCCCGCGCCGGTGCCGCCGACGCGCTCACCGCCTGGGCCGAGCACTGGGCCGAGGGGCCCGCCCCGGTCACCGACGCCGCCTGCGTCGCGGCCCTGAGCGGGGCACTGGAGAGCGTCGGACGCCCCGGCACCCCCACGGTGTCGGAGGTCTACGGCGAGCACACCGACCAGCAGCGCCTGGACGCCGCCGCGCACACGCGCACGCTGGAGACCGACCGGGACCGGCTCGGCGCCGAGATCGACCGCCTCACCCGCGAGCGCGCGGACATCGCCGCCGAACGCGACGACGCCCCGCCCGCCGACGCGCTGCGCACCGCCTCCCGCGAGGGGAGCCCCGGCGCCCCGCGTGGCAGATGGTCCGCTTCGCCGACGCGGTCGGCGAACGACGAGGCCGCCGCCGTCGAGGGCGCCCTGCACGGTGCGGGCCTGCTCACCGCCTGGGTGCACCCCGACGCCGACGCCACCCGCGCGGCGCTCGCCTCGGGCGGGGCCGACGCCTACCTGCTGCCCGCCGAGGGCGCGGCCGCGCCCGAGGGGCCCACCCTGGCCGACGTGCTGGTGCCCGAGCGCCAGGACCGGGTCCCCGAGCACGTCATCGCCCGCGTCCTGGCGTCGGTGCGCCTGGTCCGCGACAGCGAGGGCTCGGCCGGGGCCACGGACACCGTCCAGTCCCTCGGGGCGGCTGACGCCACGGGCGCCGGGGGAGCGGCGGCGCACACCGTCGGCACCGGCGCGCGGTTCGCCCAGGGGGTGCTGGTGGGCGTCAGCCCCAAGGCCGCCCCCGAGTTCATCGGCGCCACCAACCGCGCCCACCGCCGCCGCGAACGCCTGGCCGAGTGCGACGCCCGCATCGCCGAACTCGACGAGCGGCGCGCACGGGTCGCCGAACAGCTCGACCGGGCGGGCGAACTCCTCAAGGCCTTCACCCGGGCCCGCGCCGCCCTGCCCGAGACCGCCCCGATCGACCGGGCCGTGCGCCGGGTCGACCAGCAGTCCACCCTCCTGGCCTCGGCGAGGGCCGAGAGCGAGGAGCGCCGCCGCGACCTCGACGCCGCGGTCGCCGAGGTCGACGCCCACCGCCACCAGGTGCGCGCGGTGGCCTCCGAACGCGCCATGCCCGCCCAGCCCGAGGCGGTGGACGCCGTCGCCCGCGCCGTGGACGACTTCCTGGAGACCGCGCGCCGCCTGCACACCGCCCGCGCAGAAGTCGACCGGCACACCGTCGACCTGGACGGCCGGAAGGAGACCCTGGACCGCCTGCGCGCACGGCTGGAGGAGGACCGCGAACGCCACGAGGAGCGCACCCGCGAGCACGAGCGCGCCGCGGCCGAGCTGGCCGCCAAGCAGGAGGGCATCGACGCCCCGGTCCGCGAGCTCATGGCCGAGCTCGAACAGGTCAAGGAGGAGCTGCACCGGGCCCGTGAGGAGCACCAGGGCGCCCAGAAGGAGGCCGCGGCCGCCCACGAGGCCATGATCCGGGCCGACGAGAAGCTGGAGGGCGGGCAGCGGGCCCTCACCGACTCCCTCTCCGCGCTGTTCGAGCAGGCCGACGCCTTCGCCGCCCTCACCCACCCCGACCTGCGCGCCACCCTGGGCGTGGACACCGCGCACGCCTGGCCGGACCGGCGCTCCTGGCCCGCCCCCGAGGAGGCCGCCGAACAGGTCCTGGCCGAGGCCCCGGACGACCCGGAGGCCGCCGTGCGCGCGGTCCTGCCCGGCCGCGCCGCGGAGCTGCTCGACGCGTTCACCGCCGCCGTCGGCTCCGGGTCCGCGGTCACCGACGGCGACCTCAAGACCGTCTCCACACGCATCTCCAACGCCCTGCGCGCCTTCCAGGACACCCTGGGCGGCGACGCCGAGGGCTACCGGGTCGACCACGAACTCGGGGTCAGCGGCGTCATCACGGTGTTCGTCAACGACGAGACCGGCCGCAACCCCGTCTCCGCCTTCGCCCGCGTCATCGCCGAACGCGTCGAGGAGCAGGGAGCGCTGCTGCGCGAGGAGGAGCGCGGGGTTCTGGAGGACGAACTGCTCACCGGGATCGCCCAGCAGATCCACGAGCGGGTGCGGGTGGCCCGCGACCTGGTCGTCAGCATGGACCGCGACACCCGTTCGCGGCCCATGTCCTCGGGCACCCGGATCGGCATCCGCTGGAGCCGCTCCGACCGCGTGAGCGAGCACCAGGCCACCGCCGCCCGCCTGGTCCGGCGCGACACCGACGAGCTGGGCGCCTCGGGGCTGACCCGGTTGCGCGAGGTCCTGCGGGAGATGATCCGCGAGCACCACGCCGCCCACCCGCGCGCCACCTACAAGCAGGTCCTGTCGGCGGTGCTGGACTACCGCACCTGGTACCGGTTCGAGCTGCGCCTGGCCGTGCCGGGCCAGGAGGAGGTCAAGCTCACCAGGAACAAGCACGAGCAGATGTCGGGCGGCGAGAAGTCCGCCGCGATCCACCTGCCGCTGTTCGCCGCCGCCAACGCCCTGTACACCTCGGCCGCGCCCACCTGCCCCCGGATGGTGGCCCTGGACGAGGCCTTCGCCGGGATCGACGACCGCTACAAGCCCGAGCTCATGGGGCTGACGGTCACCTTCGACCTGGACATGTTCATGACCGGGCACGACCTGTGGGTGCACTACGACAGCGTGCCCATGGCCGCCCACTACGACATGCACCACGACAAGGGGGCGCACACCGTCTCGGCGATGCTCATGCTCTGGGACGGCACCCAGACCATCGACGCCGACGCGGGGTTCTCCGGCAACGAGGAGCTGGCCGCGCAGCTGCTGGGCATCACCCCCAGCCGGTTCGCCCCGCTGTCCTCGGCCGGAACCCTGTTGGAGGACGCCGACGCCTGAGCGGTCCCGGCACGGCCCCGGTGGACTTCTTCCGAAGGCGCACCGGGGCCGTGCCGGGAAACGACACATCCGTGCAACACCGCTCGTACTTCACTCGGGGGCGACGAGGACCCCACACATCGCGCACGCGATGCCCGAGAGGTGAAGGATGAGCGCAGTGACGAAACGGGAGACGCTGGAGGGCCTCCCCGCCGGGAACCCGGCCGGGAGCCCCGGCGGCGGTCCGCCCGGCCGCGGATGGCGGCCCCGGTACCGGCTGGCCGCTGCCCTGTGCGCCGCGGTGGCCGTCGTGCTGGCGGCCTGGTCGGTGAACGTGCTGGTGCCGGACCGGGAGGAGGCGGTCTTCACCGCTGAGGACGGCGCCCTTCCGGACGACCTGTCGGTCACCCCGTTCGACACGCAGTACCCCTCGATCGCCCGCCTGGACGGTGCGCTGCTGGAGGCCGTGCGGGAGGCGGCCCGGGACGCCCTGGAGGAAGGGATCGTCCTCCACGTCACGTCGGGCTGGCGCAGCGGGGAGTACCAGCGGCACCTGCTCGACCAGGCCGTCCTCGACCACGGCTCCCGCGAGGAGGCCGGGAGGCTGGTCAGCACCCCGGAGGAGTCCAGGCACGTGACCGGGGAGGCGATCGACATCGGCCCGACCGACGCCGCCGACTGGCTCGTCCGCCGCGGTTCGGCCTACGGGCTGTGCCAGGTCTACGCCAATGAGATGTGGCACTTCGAACTGCTCACCGAGCCCGGCGGCGACTGCCCCGACCTGCTGTCCGACGCCGCGGGTTAGGGGCGGGCCCGGGCGGAGCGCCCCGCGACGCCCCGCCCGCGCGCCGGATCAGCCCGCCGCCGGACCGCCCGGCCCCGAGCGCAGTCCGAAGGGCACCCCGAAACCGGTCAGCCAGCCGTCCTCGGCCAGCAGGCGGAACGCCTCGTGGGTGACGTCGTGGTCGGGCGCCTGGCGCGGCGGCCACCCGAAGGCCCCGGCCACCGCCGACCAGCTGGGGCCGTGCCCGTGCTCCTCCCGGTAGCCGTCCACCCAGCGGGCCACCCGCTCCCCGCGGCCCGAGACCAGCTCACGGGCGCGGTCGGCCACGGGCACGTCCAGCGGCGTGGTCGCCGGTGCGGTGTCCGGCGGCGTCGGTTCCGGGAGGGGCACGTAGGCCAGCGGCAGGGTGACCTCGGTGAGGGAGGCCACCACGGCGCCGCCGTCCACGCCCGGGCCCTCGACCCAGGAGATCTCCGTCAGCCACGCCAGCAGCTCCGCCAGCTCGTCGGTGCCGGACAGGGCGCAGGAGTTCACGATGTCCGCGGCCGGGACGCGGATCCGGCCGTCGGGCTCGGCCCACAGGGCCAGGTAGGCCCCCACGAGCCGGAGCCGGTTGGGCTTCTTGCGCATCTTCTTGTGGGCGAGGGTGCGCGAGAGCCAGCCCGAGGCCCGCGACCGGACGCCGTTGCCCAGCTTCCAGGTGTTGCCGTCCAGGCTCGGCAGGGCGCACCGGGCCGGGTTCGCGGCGTCGGACTCGATCACCGTCTCCGGCGTCGTGCCCAGCCACCCCGAGGAGGTCAGGTCGCTCAGGGCGGCGTGGGCGTCCTCCAGGCGCAGGATGCGCAGGTCCTGGCCGGTGAAGTTCGCCCAGCCCTTCAGCGCGCCCCGCAGGGTGAAGATGAGGGCGAGCAGGCGGCTGTCGGGGGAGGAGCCCGCGCCCTCGGAGGCCACGCGCTCCCACAGCTCGCGGAAGAACTCCGCGTGGTGGGGGCCCATCCGCGGCACGCGCCTGCGGTCGGCCGGGATCTTCTCCTGGGGCCTGCGCCTGGCCTCCTCCAGGGCGCGCTTCCTCGCTTTCTTGGCCTTCTTCGCCTCGGAGTTGGTCAGCCGCTCGGGCGCGCCCCCCGGCGGCACGCTGATGCCCTGCTCCTTGCAGCGCGCGCACTCCATGGCCGCGGCCAGGTCCTCGTTGGGCCGGTGGAAACGGGGCTGGGGGATCTCGTCGGGAAGGGGATCCCGCACGTCGCTGGTGGCGGTGTGCTGCGTCATGGTCAGGAGCGTAGCGACGAAAGCTCCGCCGTGTCCGGCGTCCGGCGGATTCGCGCCCCGGGCTCACGGCCGGGGCGCAGGAGTTTGCCGTCCCCTTCCGGGGCAGGAAGAGAGCCATGGGCGACATGGTGCTGATCAGGCACGGACAGACCGAGTGGAGCCGTACGCGGCGCCACACCGGACTCACCGACATCCCCCTGACCGAGGAGGGGGAGCGGCAGGCGCGGGCGCTGCGTCCGGTGCTGGCCGCGCGCGAGGTCGGCCGGGTGGTGACCAGCCCGCTGCGGCGGGCCGCGCGCACCGCCGAACTGGCCGGGCTGCGCGTGGACGAGACCGACCCCGACCTGACCGAGTGGGACTACGGCGGCTACGAGGGGATCACCACCGCCGACATCCAGGCCGGACGACCCGGTTGGTACCTGTGGCACGACGGGATCGTGCCGGGCGGCCCGGGGCATCCGGGGGAGAGCGTGGAACAGGTGGGGGAGCGCGTCGACCGGGTCCTGGACCGGCTGACGCCCCTGCTCGACGGCGGGGGAGGGCCGACGTGGTGCTGGTGGCGCACAGCCACGTCCTGCGGGTGCTCACCGCGCGCTGGCTGGGCCTGCCGCCCGCCGAGGGGGCGCTGTTCCGGCTGGAGACGGCCACGGTGAGCACGCTGGGCCATGAGCACGGCCGCCCGGTGCTCACCTCGTGGAACGTGCCGACCTGAATAGAGGGGGTTTCCAGCGCCGGGAGCGGGGATCGTGCGGCCGGAGGACTTGACAGGAGACCTAAAGGCCTATTGGCTAGGCCACTAGCCTTATGGCCCAGATCACAGTCCCAACTGTCCCTCTGATCGGTATGTCATGACCCCTCAGCTTCTCACCATCCTCGTCCTTCTGGCGATGTTCGTCATCGCCACCGTCCTGCCGATCAACATCGGCGCGCTGGCCTTCGTCGCGGCCTTCATGGTCGGGCTCCTGGTCCTCGGGATGGACGCCGACGCGGTCCTCGGCGGGTTCCCCGCCGACCTCTTCCTCACCCTGGTCGGTGTCACCTACCTCTTCGCCATCGCGAAGAACAACGGGACGATCGACCTGCTCGTACGCGGCGCCACCCGCATGGTCGGCGGCCGGGTGGCCGCGATCCCGTGGATCATGTTCGGCATCTCCGCCGTGCTGACGGGTGTGGGCGCGCTCGGTCCGGCGGCCGTGGCGATCGTCGCGCCGATCGCGCTGAGCTTCGCCGCCCGGTACCGGATCAACCCGCTGCTGATGGGCATGATGGTGGTCCACGGCGCCCAGGGGGGCGGTTTCTCCCCGGTCAGCGTCTACGGCGTGACGGTGAACGGGATCGTCGCCGACAGCGGGCTCTCGGTGTCCCCCATCACGCTGTTCCTCGGCAGCCTGGTCTTCAACCTGGGCATCGCGTTGATCCTGTTCGTCTCGCTGGGCGGCAACCGCCTCTTCGGCGTCCGCGCGCACGAGGCCGAGGCCGTCACCGAGGCCGCCCGCACCTCCGGCGGCTCGGGGTCCGGGTCGGTCGCGCTGGCCACCGGCGGTCCCGCCGACACCTCCGCCGGGAGCGGGGCGGACGGCAGCGCGGCGGCCGGGAGCGGCGAGGCCGCCTCCGAGGGCACCCCGGCCCGGTTCGAGCAGATCGCCACCCTGCTGGGCATCGTCGCGCTGGGCGTCCTGGCCCTGGGCGTGGGCCTGGACGTCGGCTTCGTCGCCCTGACCGTCAGCGTGGTGCTGGCGCTGATCGCGCCGCAGTCGCAGAAGAACGTACTCTCCCAGATCAGCTGGTCCACGGTCCTGCTGATCACCGGCATGCTGACCTTCGTCGGCGTCATGGAGAGCGCGGGGACCATCGAGTACGTCGGCGACGGGGCGGCCAGCCTGGGCGCTCCGCTCCTGGTGGCACTGCTGCTGTGCTACATCGGCGCCGTCGTGTCGGCCTTCGCCTCCTCGACCGCGATCCTGGGCGCGACCATCCCGCTGGCCATCCCGTTCCTGCTCATGGGCGACATCAGCGCGACCGGCGTGATCGTGGCCCTGGCCATCTCCTCCACCATCGTCGACGTCAGCCCCTTCTCCACCAACGGCGCCCTGGTGCTGGCCAACGCGACCGGAGTGGACCCGTCCCGCTTCTACCGCCAGATGCTCGTCTACAGCGGCATCGTGGTCGTGGTGGGTCCGCTGGTCGCCTGGGGCGTGCTGGTGGTGCCGGGACTGCTGTGACGGCAGCGCCTTTCGAGGGCGGCTGGGACCGCTCGGCGGCCCCGGGAACGTGAGGGGTCCGGTCCGCCGGACCCCTCAGCGCCTGTCGGCGCCCGCCTCCGCCGCCCCATGACCGGGGCGGCGGTGCCCAGGTGGCCTGAAGGCCTGACCTGTGCGCCACTGGACCGGTTCAGGGGGTGACCGGGGCGGCCCCGTTGACGGCGGAGACCAGCAGGAGGTGGTCGCGCATCGCGTCGGCGGCCGCCTTGGGGTCGCCCGAGCGGATCGCCGAGGCGATGCGCTCGTGCCCGTCGAGCGAGGCCCGGGGCCGGTCCGGCTGCGACAGCGACTCCAGGCGGGTCTCCCGGATCATCGGGGCGATCTCGTTCATCATCCGCGCCAGCAGGCGCGAGCGCGCGGCCGTGGTGATCGCCGCGTGGAAGCGCTCGTCGCCGGTGACGCCGCGGTCGCCGTTGGCCACCTCCTGGCGCATCAGCTCCAGGGCGGCCTCGATCGCGACCAGGTCCTCGGGCGTGCGGCGTACGGCGGCCAGCTCCGTCAGCTTGACCTCCAGCGCCTGACGGGCCTCGATGATCTCCGCGCGCCGGTTGGCCCGGTCGCGCAGGAGGGCGAGAACACCCTGCTCGGAGACGGTCTGGCGGATGATCGCGCCGTCCCCGTGCCGCACCTCGATGACCCCCTGGACCTCCAGCGCCACCAGCGCCTGGCTCACCGAGGCCCGGCTCACCTCCAGCGCGACGGCCAGTTCGCGCTCGGGCGGGAGGCGGTCGCCCACGCCCAGACCGGCGTCCCGCATGTGTTCCACGAGACGCTCCACGAGCTGCTCGTACAGGCGCGGGCGCGCCGGGGGCCGGGGTCGGGGCTTGGTAGGCACGCTCGCTGGCTCCTGGTCCTCGGATCTGACTGTGCTGAGGGACTTCCAGGCTAGAGCATCCCGTCGGCGGACTCCCGGGATCGGCGCATCGGACCTCCCCGCGATCGGGTGCGACGGGGGCTTCACAAAACGTGCCGTTTCGTGCCACCCTGACGTGAGGCCTAGTGGCCTAGCCACTGAACCATTTGGAGGTTGCTGTGGAGACCCGCGACACCGCCCGGGAGCTTTTGGACCGCACGCTCGACGCGGGATCCCACGTCTCCTGGGACGAGGCGCCCCTGGACGTGGACCCCGACCCCGCCTACGCCGACGCGCTCACCCGGGCGCGGGCCGCCACCGGGTGCGACGAGGCGGTCCTGACGGGGGAGGGGCGGCTGCACGGCCGCCGCGTCGCCGTCGTGGCCAGCGAGTTCGGCTTCCTCGCCGGGTCCGTGGGGCTCGCCGCAGCCGCGCGCATCGTCGCCGCCGTCGAACGCGCCACCGCCGAGCGGCTCCCCCTGCTGGCCGCCCCGGCCTCGGGCGGCACCCGCATGCAGGAGGGCACCCCCGCCTTCGTGGCCATGGCGGCGATCACCGCCGCCGTCACCGCGCACAAGGCCGCCGGACTGCCCTACCTCGTCTACCTGCGCCACCCCACCACCGGGGGCGTCCTGGCCTCCTGGGGGTCGCTCGGCCACCTCACCGCCGCCGAACCCGGAGCGCTCGTCGGCTTCCTGGGCCCCCGCGTCTACGAGGCGCTGCACGGCGCACCGTTCCCCGAGGGCGTCCAGCGCGCGGAGAACCTCCAGCGGCACGGCCTCGTCGACGCCGTCCTGCCCCCCGACCGGCTCAGGGACGCCGCCGGGCTCGCCCTCGACGTCCTGCTCGACCGCCCGGACCCCGCCACGCCCCCGCCGCCGCCCGCCGAACCCGACTCCCCCGCCCCCGTCTGGGACTCGGTGACCCGCTCCCGCCGCAAGGAGCGCCCGGGCGTGCGCGAGCTGCTCCGGCACGCGGCCAGCCACGTGGTGCGCCTGCGCGGCAGCGGCGAGGGCGAGGCCTCCCCCGCCCTGGTCACCGCGTTGGCCCGGTTCGGCGGCAGGCCCTGCGTCCTGGTCGGCCAGGACCGGTCCCGCCAGAGCGCCGAACAGCCCATGGGGCCGGATGCGCTGCGCGAGGCCCGCCGGGGCATGCGCCTTGCCGCCGAACTGCGGCTGCCCCTGGTCACCGTCATCGACACCCCCGGCGCCGCGCTCTCCGCCGACGCCGAGGAGCGGGGGACAGCCGGTCAGATCGCCCGCTGCCTGGCCGAGATGACCTCCCTGGCCGCCCCCACCGTCTCGGTCCTGCTGGGGGAGGGCACCGGCGGAGGCGCGATCGCGCTCCTGCCCGCCGACCGCGTCCTGTGCGCCCAGCACGCCTGGCTCGCCCCGCTGCCGCCCGAGGGGGCCAGCGCGATCGTCCACCGCACCCCCGACCGCGCCGGGGAGCTGGCCGAGGCCCAGGGCATCGGCTCCGCCGACCTGCGCGCCCGCGGACTCGTGGACCGGGTGGTCCCCGAGTTCGGCGACGCGGCCGACGAGGACGGCGCGTTCTGCGCGCGCATGGGGGAGGCGATCGCCCGCGAACTCGCCGCGGTCCAGCCGAGCGGTGACGCCGAACCGCCCGCGGGGCGCGCCGCGCGCTACCGCCGCCTGTGCGCCGCGCCCTGAGCGCACCGCCCAGGACACGAACACCGGAGCAGTACCCATCACCAGGAGGTAGGGAACGTGGACCGCTCGCAAGGGCCGCTCAAGGGGATCGTGGTCATCGACCTGTCACGGGCGCTGGCCGGACCGCACGCGGCCATGCTGCTGGGAGACCTCGGCGCGCGGGTGATCAAGGTCGAGCAGCCCGGCAGGGGGGACGAGACGCGCGGGTGGGGCCCGCCGTTCGTCGGGCCGGAGGAGGAGCGCGTCAGCACCTACTTCCTGTCCTGCAACCGCAACAAGGAGTCCATCGAACTGGACCTGAAGTCCGAGGACGGCGTGGAGCAGCTGACCCGGCTCGTGCGCGCCGCCGACGTCCTGGTGGAGAACTTCCGCCCCGGCGTCCTGGACCGGCTCGGGTTCCCCGCCGACCGCCTGGAGGAGCTCAACCCCCGCCTGGTGGTCTGCTCCATCAGCGGGTTCGGGCACGACGGACCCGAGGGCGGACGGGCGGGCTACGACCAGATCGCCCAGGGCGAGGCCGGTCTGATGAGCCTGACCGGCCCCTCGCCCAAGGAACCGACCAAGACGGGCGTGGCCATCGGCGACCTGCTCGCCGGGATGAACGGCGCCCAGGGGGTGCTCGCCGCGCTCCTGGAGCGCGAGCGCACCGGGCGCGGCCGGGTGGTGCGCACCTCGCTGCTGTCCTCGATCGTGGGCGTGCACGCCTTCCAGGGAACCCGGTGGACGGTCGGGCGCGAGGTGCCCACCGCCCTGGGCAACCAGCACCCCTCCATCGCCCCCTACGGCGCCTTCGCCTGCATGGACGGCATGCTCCAGGTGGCGGTGGGCGGCGAGGCGCAGTGGGAGCGCTTCGCCGGACTGCTCGGACTGGACCCCCGAGACCCCAGGTTCGCCGACAACGCCTCCCGGGTGGAGCACCGCGAGGAGCTGATCGCCGAGGTGGAGGCGGTGCTGGGGCAGGGCACGCGCGACGAGTGGCTGCGCCGGATCGGTGAGGTGGGGGTGCCCTGCGGCGCGGTGCGCACCATCGACCAGGTCTACGAGTGGGAGCAGACGCGCTCCCAGGGGCTGCTGCTGGAGGTGGAGCACCCGGTGCTCGGCCCGATCGAACTGCCCGGGTCCGCGCTGCGCTTCGACCCCGTGGACGACGAGGCGCAGCAGCCCTCCGGCACGGGCCACCTGCCGCCGCCCGCCCTGGGCGAGCACAACGACGCGGTCCGGGCCTGGCTCGACGAGGTCGAGGCCCAACCGGCCGGATAGACCGCGCGCCGACCACCGCGACAGCCATGCGGACGGCCGCGCCGGAGCCCTCGGGCGCCGGCGCGGCCGTCCGGCGTCGGTGCGCATGGCCGACCACATCGTCGTGCTCGACCGGGGCCGGGTGGTGGAACAGGGCGGCCACGCCGAACTGCTGGCCGCCGACGGGCTCTACCGTGAGCTGTGGGACCTCCAGGCCAGCGACTACCGCTTCGCCGAGGAGGGCGAACCGGCGGCCCGACCCGGAGGAGGGTCGCGCACGGGTCCGGGACCGGCGCCGCCTCGCGGGTTCCGGGCCCGTGCGCCCCGGGTGTGGAGGGCGTCGGGAGCACCGGCCGCCGGGCACCAGCGCCGGTAGGGGCAGTCCAGGCAGGCCTCGCCCGGAGCGGGCGGGTGGGAGGTGTCGCCGTGCCAGGGTCCGGCGAGTTCGTGCACCACCCGCCGGGCCAGGGCCCGTACCCGTGCCGATCCCGGGTCCAGCGACCGTACGGACGCGCCCCGGGGACTGAGGACCTCCAGTTCCACGGCCGAGTCCGGGCCCGCGGGCAGGGCGCCGCAGGCGAAGAGCCCCACCGCCAGGGCCAGCCGGGGCTCCGCCGCCAGCAGCGCCTCCTCGTCCCCGAAGAGCGCGCCTCCGGCGAGGGCGGGAGCAGCGCCCCCGTTCCGGCAGGGAGCGTTCCCGCCCGGGGAAGGCCGGGCCTCCGCCGGAGCGGGCCCGCTCCCCGCCGGGGCTGACGCGTCGTCGTCGGTGGTCGTGACGGAGCGGTGGACCCAGGACCGGCCCCGGTGGTGGAGCACCTCGGCCCTGGCCAGAACCAGGACGTCGGCCCGCGTGTCGTCGGCGGCCAGCCTGTGGCCCACCCGCACGTGGCTGCCCGAGGCCAGCCCGCGCAGCGGACAGACCCCGACGTGCGCGGCGATCATGGCTGCCCCCAGGCGCGCCTGCCCGCCCTCCAACCGCCACCTCCCGGCGGACCAGGACGAGCGGTCCCCGGGCAGGTCCCCGGCCGTGCAGGGCCTTCGGGGCAGACGCCGGTGCAGCCGCTCCAGCCAGGCGCGCACGGCGCGGTCGCGCCGCAGCCGCGCCGGTTCGGCACCGGGGTCCGCGGGCAGGCCCAGGGCGTGGAAGTGCGCCCGGGCGGGACAGCCCCGGTGGCGCAGCCCCAGGGAGACCGACCAGGAGCGCCGGGGCCACGGTCCGCCGCCCGTGCCGAGCAGCCCCGGCGCGCGCGGCAGCCGACCGCAGCCGCGGCGCCCCGCACAGGCCAGGCAGTCCCGGCCGGGGGAGCGGGCCCCGCCCACCAGGGCCGAGCGCAGCCCCTCGCGGCCCGTAGAGGCGAAGGCCTCCCCGGCCTCGGCGGCCGAACCGTCGTAGAGGACGGCGGTGGAGGAGTCCAGACAGGAGGTCTCCACCACGCGCACCCGGTCCGGCGGCCGGGCGTCGGCGCCGCCGCGGTGCCCGCGCATCGGGTAGGGGGTGCCGCCCCGGTACCGCCCGGGCCGCGCCGCGCAGGCGTCGCGGTCCACCGGGGTCCCGGTGGCCAGCACGTACGCGGCCACCGCCACCTCCGCCCGCGGGCGGGCCTGCCCACCGGCCGCGCCCGCGACCGGGATGCGCAGCTCCCGCACCCGTTCCGATCCCTGTGCGTAGGCGTACCTGCGGCCCCGGGCGCACAGCTCGTAGGGCCGGGAGTTGGGGGAGCCGGGCACGGGCAGGTACTGGCGGACCCAGAAGTCGAACACCGGCGCGCGGTGCGGGCCGTCGCGCCCGCCGTCCCCGGCCAGGGCCTCCAGGTAGCACCGCGCGGCGTGCCGGACCCAGACCAGCAGCCCCGGGTGCGGCGGCGCGGGGCGCCCGCCCGGGAGGGCCCGGCCCGGCCCCCTCGGCGCGGACAGGCGTGCGCAGGCCTCCTCCAGCGCCATGCCCGCGTGCTCGACCAGGTCCAGGACGGCCTCCAGAACCGCCCCGGGAGTGTCGCGCGGAGGCGGGTCCGCGCCGAGGGACGGGTCGGCGCTGAACCGGCGGTGCGCAGGGCATCCCCCCGCGGCCAGCGCCGCGGAGCCGCTGAAGACGCGGACGGTCGGTGTCGGAACGGGTTCCCCCGTGGTGTGGTCGGGCACGGTCGCCTCCCCTCACCAGAAGGGTGGCACGATCGCGGTCGCGCCGCCGGAGGCCTGTGGACAACTCCGCCCGGGGCGTCCGGCGTGTCCGGAGCGGGGGATAAACCTCCGTAAAGAGTCACTCACGGTGACGTTTTCGACGCTCCGGGTGGTGCGGCGATCAACGGCGGGGAGCCCTCCCATCATGTTGAATGACGTCCATGATCGTGCGTCGAGTACTTCCTGATGAGATGAACGCCGTCAGTGAGCTGCGCCTGACGGCCTACACGGCCGACGGCCTCATGGACGTGAACCCGGCCTACGTCGAGACGCTCCGGCTCCTGGGCACGGACGGCCGCGGCGAGATCCTGGTCGCCGCCGACGAGAACCGGCTCCTGGGGACGGCCGTGTTCGAGCCCTGGTCTCCGGAGAGCGAGATCGCCCGCAACGCCGACGAGGCCGAGATCCGCGCCTTCGCCGTCGCTCCCGAGGCGCGGGGGCGCGGCGTGGGGCGCGACCTGGTCAACGCGCTCGTCGAGCGCGCCCGTGAGGAGGGGGTCTCCCGACTGCTGGTGGCCACCCTGCCCGAGATGGTCTCGACCCAGTACGTCTACCGCGCCCGCGGTTTCGAGCGGGTGCCCGAGCGCGACTGCGTCCCGCTGCCCGGCGTCGAGACGCTCGTCCACGAACTGGTCGTCAAGGCCTGAGCCCGCGCACGCCCGTCCTCCCGCCCCGGCCCGGGGCGGGGGAGGGGACACCGCTCAGGGGGTGACCGGGGCGGGGCGCAGCCGCCGCGCGGCCTCGGCCAGGGGCGCGCCCAGCGCCCCCTCCGCCAGCAGGTCCAGCACCGTGTCCGAGGCCGGGTGGCCCGTCAGCCGCACGGTGCGGACGAACCCCTCCGCGCATCCGGCGTACCTGTCCCGGTCCCGGCCGGGCAGGAGCCCGCCGCCCTCCAGCAGGATCGCGTAGTCGTCCAGCACCGCCCAGACCTCCTGGTGCGACGTGGGCGTCCCCGCGGCCCCGCCGCGCAGCCGCCGGGCCCACCCGCCCAGGACGGGGTGGTGCACGTACAGATCCAGCACCGGGGCCAGGTCCTCCTCCAGGGAGGCGAGCACCCGGGCCACCCGCTCACGCAGGCGCCAGGAACCGGGGGCGTCGCAGGCCTCCAACAGGCCGCACACCGCGCTCTCGGTGTCGCGGGCGGCCACCCACCGCTCCAGCAGGCGCTCGGTGTCCACCGGACGGCCCCGTTCCGCCAGGGCGAGCACCTCCTCGGCGTCCATCCCGGACAGGGGCCGGGCCAGCGCGATGTCGGCCCCGGTCTGGCGCAGCTGGCGCACCATGAAGTGGTCGCCGAGGCCCGTGACGCGGAACCGGCCGCCGCCGACCCGGCGGACCGCGCCCAGGTCCTCCAGCGTCTCCAGCACCTGGCGCACGTGTTCCACCGGGTCCTCCCCGCGCAGGGCGATCCCGGGCCCGTACACGGTCACCAGCTGCGCGGGCGTGCGCGCGTCCCCGTGCACGAACAGGTCGGTGAGCAGCAGGAACGCCGTGACCCCGCGCAGGTCGGTCATGGCCAGCAGGGCGTCGGCCCAGGCGTCGGCGGCCGCCCCCGGCACACCGTCCCGCCAGGCCCGCGCCGCCCGGCCGGGCAGCACCCGGGTGTAGGTGGTGCGCAGCAGACCCGCGTCCCTGGCCACGGCGAACAGCGCGGCCACCCTCGCGGGCGCGACCCCCAGGTCGGCGGCGGCCCGGGCGGTGTCGTCCGGGGTGAGGGCGTCGTCCCCCTCGGAGCAGAGGGGCCTTCCCCCACCCGTCCACACCGCCAGCCGCGCGGCGTCGGACAGGGGGCGGCACCGGCGCGCCGCCGCGTCCAGGTCGGCCGGATCCGCCGGGACGACCGTCGGCAGCGCCTCGGGAGCGCCGTCCGCGCCGACGCCGAGCCGGTCCAGGAGCGGTAGGGCGGCACTGTCGGTCCGGTCCTCGGGCGGCGGCGGACCGCCGGGCGCCAGGTCGACCGTGGCGATGGCGGCGCGCAGGCGGCGCGGGCTCTCCGCGGACAGTAACCGGTCCTGGTCGACCAGGAAGTCGCACCAGGTCAGCCAGGTGTCCCTGAGACTGTCGGGCACGCGGTCCCAGACGCGGACGGTACGGGCGATGTCGTGGACGTCGGCGGTGGACCAGTCCCCGGGGTCGGGAGCGCCGGCGTCCAGGTGGGCGGCCAGCAGGAAGAGCAGGCTGTCGGTGTTCAGGACGGGCCGGGGCTCGATGGTCCCGGCCCAGTCCAGGCACGCGTGCACGGCGGAGTAGATGCGCTCAGTCATTGACATACCACCCGAAGTGCCGTGAGCCACTGAAACGGGATCAGACTAACCGCGGGTCGCGGGCCCGCGCGGAAGAACGCCGAAATCACCCCTGGCCCCCGGCGAAGGCCGTCCGAAGCGGGGGAGGAGGCCGCCTCCGCACGCCGAAGCACCGGTCCGGGGCCGCTCGCACCCGCGGGGCCGCCCCCGGCCCGGCGGAGCCTCAGGCGCTGGTCCACCGCAGGAGCCGGTGCGCCTCGGTCGGGTCCGGGCACTCCCAGCGCCGTACCAGGCGCTCCACGGCGGCGGCCGGGACCGGCGCCCGCCTGCGGTCCAGGCGGGCCCGCAGCACCCGGGGCGGGGCCTCGACCGAGACGATCTCCACGCGCGCCCGGTAGGCGGCCGCCAGATCCACGCACTGGTCGCGCAGCGACCGCGAGACGTTGGTGGCGTTCCACACGAACGACCGCCCCGCGCGCAGGTGCTCGCGGGCGCGCGCGTGCGCGGCCGCCGCCACCGGCCGCTGGTCGGCGGTCGGGCGCACGCCCAGCTCGGCGCGCAGCGCGTCCAGGCTCACCACCGGCACGCCCGGCCGCTCGCGCGCGATCCAGGTGTCCTTGCCCGCACCCGGCAGCCCCGACATGACGGTCACCGTCATCCGGGTGTCGTCGTGGGCGGCGTAGTCCGGGTCGCGGTCGGGCTTGCGGAAGAACCAGAACCGGGCGTGGTCGGAGGGGAACCCCCTCGGCCGGTCCAGGCACCGCTGCTCCCGGCAGTACTCGCCGTACAGCCCGATGTTCTCCAGGACCTCCGCGGTGTCGCCGCAGCGGCGGCCCAGGATGTCGGCGGTGGCCAGGAGCACCAGGTCGTCGTTGCGCGCCACCAGGCTCACCCGGAACGCGATGCGGCGCAGGTCCGGGCGCTCCAGCGCCCAGAACGGCACCTGGTGGTGGCGCACCAGGGCCGCCACGTGCTCGCGCCAGCGCACCGCCTCCAGCGGCGAGGCGGCGGCCCCGGGTTCGGCCGCGGCCTCCCACAGCAGCCGGCGCGCCAGGAGGTCCCCGCGCCGCGAGTGGCCGTGCGCGGTCACCCGGCCGTCCTCCTCCCGGCGGGTGCACAGCGGTTTGGCGACGTCGTGCAGCAGCACGGCGGCGAACAACCGCTCCCGCTCCGCGGCGGGGCGGGACCGCCACGCGGGCAGCTCGGCCAGCGCCTCGCACGCCATGCGGGTGTGCGTCTCCACGTCCCCCTCGGCGTGGTGCACCGGATCCTGTTCCACCCCGGCCAGGTCGCGCACCCACGGGAGGGCCTCGCGCACCCGCGCCCAGTCCAGGTCCCAGCGCGGCGGCGCCGGGCACAGCTCAGCGAACACCCGCATAGAGCACCTCCGGATCGGCCAGCCCGTTCGCTATCAGCGGCCGGTCCAGCCAGTGCGTTCCCGAGTCCAGGACGGCGGAGGTGAACCCCGGGCGCACCCACTTGTACCGGTCCACCGTGCGGCCGCCCTCCTCGACCTTGACGTAGAGCCCCTCCATGAGGTCGGAGCCGTCGCTCTCGGCCAGGGCGCGGCCGGGGTCGGCGCCCGCCGCCCCCGCCGCCTCGGCCAGGGCCCCGCGCCAGCCGGGGGTGCGGCAGGTGGAGGGGCCCACCAGGCGGGTCAGGTCCGCCAACCGCTCCAGCGGACCGGTGTGCAGCACGGGCACCGACACCACCGGGGCGCCCTCCAGCAGCTCCCGGCGGCGCGGCGTGGACAGGAACGCGTCCTCGCGGGTGTCGAGGACGTCGAACTCGCAGAAAAGGTGCGGCAGCGCGTCGTAGAACACGGTGTGCTTGGCGTACAGCCACTCCCCGTACAGCACGTACCGCTCGCCCAGGCGCGGCCGCAGCAGCGGAGCCACGGTCGCCGCCCAGGCCTTGAACGGGGCGAAGTGCCGCTCGCGGGGGCCGCCGGTGAGGTAGTGGCCCCGGCTCTGGAGGCGCAGCTCGCCGCCGGGGCCGAAGCTGATCCCGGCGTTGGCGCCGTCCAGCTTCTCCTCCACCACCAGGTGGCGTCCGGCCAGCGCGGAGAAGGGCACGGCCGCCAGGTCGTGGTCGCCCCTCTGGAGGCGGGAGCCCCGGATGTGCCGGGTCCGCGGGTACTTGCGCATGGCCACGGTTGTACCGGTTCGTCCGGTCGCGCGGCCACCGGTTTTCGCCGCGTCGGCCGCCGGGGCCGCACCATGCGTCCTGCCGCTCCGCGGCCCGGCCGCGTCAGCCGCCCCGGAGGGCCGGTCCTCCCGTGTCGGTCGCACCGTCCCACCGGTCGCCCCAGCCGCTCCGCCGCCCGGCCCGACCGAGGGCACCGGCCTCCCGGCGTTGTCGCGGCGGGCTCAGCGGTCCGCGACGCGGCGGTGCGCGCCCAGGGACGCGGCGTCGGCCGCCGCCAGGCCCTCGTACCAGCCGTCCTCGCTGGCGGGCCCGCGCACCCGCGAGTAGGTCAGCTCGCCGAAGGCCTCGGCCACGGCGGCCTCCACCTCGCGCTCGCGGGCGGCGAACACCGGAACCAGGTCCGTGCCGGTCTCGGCCGCGGCGGCCTCCTCGGCGGAGCGGGCCGACTCCACCAGCCGCTCACCCACCCGCACCGAGAACGCGGACATGAACGAGGCGCGGAAGGCCCTGCCCGCCGCCCTGCCGGACCGGTCGCGCACCGAACCGCTGGCCCGCATCGCCGTCTCGGCCTGCACCAGCAGCGACGTGAACATCAGGTCCACCGCCTCCACGTCGCCCGGGAAGCCCATCACCGTGCACAGCCCCAGTTCCCGGTCCCACACGGCCCGGCAGTGGTTGGCCTCGGCGACCTCGTGCAGCAGCACCGCCTTGTGCTCGTCGTAGGGCGCGTCCACCGGCAGCCGCCGCCCCGAGGCGGCCTCCGACGCCTGCCCGGGTTCCTCGGCCAGCAGGGCGCGGTCGATGCTGTGCCGGGCCATCAGCTCCTGCGCGCGGGCGCTCAGCGCCTCCGCCTCGCTGGGGAACTCCGTGGACTCGGCCTTGGCCAGCAGCGCGCGCACGCGGGCCAGCTTGCCCTGGTCCACCGCCTCCGGGGTCCGCGCGGAGCCCTCGGGCCGCGGACGGAACGCCCCCGGCGGCGGGCACAGCCGGTGCAGCGGCGGCAGCACGCGCAGCGCGGCCAGCAGCCGCAGCGCCGTCTCCACCGCCTCGAAGCGCAGCAGCCCGTGCCCGGCGCCCACGTGCGCCAGGTAGTCCCCGGTGCCGCCCCAGGCCGGGGCGGCGCCCAGTTCGCGCACCTGCGCGGTCCAGCGCGGGTCCACCGTGTCGGGGGAGTGGCGGTCGAGGTCGGCCGTCACCGCGTCGGCGCACACCGCCGCCGCCACCGGGTCCAGTACGCGGCCCGCCTGGCGGACCGTCTCGGCGGGCTGCCACCCGCGCGCCCACGCCGAGGCCACCCCCGCCAGGAGGGCGTCGCGGACGGCGCGGTCCGCCGCCCCGGCCCGCGCCGGGTCCTCGGCGTCGGCCAGGCGCGCGGCGGCCAGGTCCACGCCGCCGCCCTCCCGGCCGAGCACCAGCGCGTCGACCGCCTCCGAGACGACCTGCTCGGGGGAGTCCCCGGGCGCGGGACCGGCCCAGGGCTGGGCGCCCTGCCCGGCCGTGCGGCGGTCCCCGCCGCGCTGTCGCCCGCGGCCCTTCTTGCCCACGTGGTCCTCCGTTCGGCGCTGGTGTGCGACCAGCAGGCCATCCTACCCACCGGCGGGTCCGCGGCGGGCGGGCGCGAGCCCCGCGGGACGGTGGCGGGGGACACTCCCCGGCGCGGGGCACCCCGGCCTGGGGAGGAAGGGGCGTGAACGTCACCGGTGCGCCGACACCTGCTCCTCTGGGCGACGTGAGCGGTAATCCCGCCTTGGCCCTCCGTGGCACCGGGTGCCCCGTCCGGAAAGGTGGAGCTTTCCTGCCCGAAGCACGGCGGAAACACGGGGCGCGTACCGTCGCCTCGCATCCGCAGCCACTGAGGAGCCTCCATGCGCCAGGGAACCGGGACCGACGGCCGCGACGACCCCCCGTCAGCGGGATCCGGCGGCGCCCGCTGCCCGGTCGCCCTACCCCCGCGCGGGGACACCGGCGCCGACACGCCCTGGGACGCGCTGCGCGACCGCCACGGCGGCCTGGTCCCGGTCGAGGTGGGCCCGGGTGTGCCGGGATGGCTCCTGCTCGGCTACCGGGAGAACCTCCAGGCGCTGCGCGACCACACCCTCTTCTCCGCCGACCCGCGCCCGTGGGGCGCCGAGGACGCCGCACCCGCCCGCAGCGCCGCCCTGGCCCGCGACGGCGAGGAGCACCGGCGGCTGCGCGCGGCCGTCGTCGACACCCTGGCCAGGGCGGACACGCCCCGTCTGGTCCCCGTGGTCGAACGCGCCGCCGTGCACCTGCTCGGCCGGGTCGCGGCCGACGGCGCCGCCGACCTCATCGGCGGGTTCGCCGCCCCGCTGCCCGCCCTGGTCCTCAACGAGCTCTTCGGACTGCCCGACGCCTACGGCCGCCTGCTGGCCGACCTGGCCCCGCGGCTGTGGAGCGGCGAACCCGACCGGGCCGGTCCCGCCGCCACCGCGGTCCGCTCCTACTTCGCGGGCCTGGTCGCGCGCAAACGCGCCGACCCCGGACAGGACATGGCCAGCTGGCTGCTCGCCCACCCCGCCGGGCTCACCGACGACGAGGCGGCGGGGGCGCTGGCGCTGCTGTGGGAGTCCGGGCACGAGCCCACCACCCACCTGATCGGCAACGCCCTGCTCCGGCTGCTGGAGGACCCGGGCGTGTGGACCGCCTACCTGGGCGGCACCCTCACCCCCGAGGACTTCATCGACTACGTGATGTGGACCGACTCCCCGATCCGGGTGCTCGGCGGGCGCTACCCGGTCGAGGACCTGAGCTTCTCCGGGGCTCGCGTCCGCAGGGGCGAGCCGCTGCTGCTGGGGTTGGCCTCCGCGCACACCGACCCGTCGGTGGCCCGCGGCGACGACGCGATGGCCCGGGCCGGAGACCGCTCCCACCTGTCCTGGGGCGCGGGCGCGCACCGCTGCCCCGCCACCGGCCTCACCCGCGAGCTGGCGCGCACCGCCATCGACACCGCTGTGGACCGGTTGCGCGGCATGGTCCTGGCTGTCGAGCCCGAGGAGCTGCGCTGGCGCGCGTCCCTGGCCGTGCACGGTCTGGAGGAGCTGCCGGTGTGGTTCACCGCCACCGGGGAGCGCGCCGGGTCCGACGCGCCGGTGCGCGAGCGCGCCCCGGCCCCGGTGACGCGGCGTCTGCGCAGGAAGCGCGGGCCCGCCCCGCGCGGGGCGCGCTACCAGGCGCCCCTGGCGGGTGAGGACGGCGAGCGGGCACGGGAGGAGCGGCCCGCGCCCGCCCCGCGGTCCCGCAGGGTCGCGCGCGGCGCCGGGGCCCGCTACCAGGCGCCGTTCGCCACGGAACGCGCCGACCCCGACGCCCTGGAGCGGCTGCTGGCGGCCTGGCGGTCGCGGGACTGACCGGCCGCGCGGGCGACCGCGGGCGTTCGGGCACGCGCGCGCCGCCGCGACCGGTCGCGGCGGGACCGGCGGCCCGCCCCGCGTCGGCTACCCCTCGTCGGGGTCGACCACGACCAGTTCGGGGTGGAAGGCCCCGGGGTCCTCCAGCAGGGGCTGGTCCCCGCCGCGCAGGTGGTGGTCGAAGAACGCCAGGCTGTAGGTGCGCACCAGCTCCAGGCCGCGCTCGACGCCGACGTCGCCGTACAGGTTCCGCCACTGCTCGGGGGTGAAGAGCTCGGTCAGGCCGAGCTGCTCCACCAGCACGCCGCGGTCGATGCTGTTGGAGTGCCCCGAGCCCTCCATGCGGATCCACTGCCGCCAGCCCTCCAGGCGCGGCCACATCTGCTCGACGCCGTCCCAGGAGTTGCCCTGGCCGTTCTCGATCAGCGCCAGCGGCTTGTCCAGCCCCTCCTCCACCGCGGGCGGGTAGTAGGGGCCGTCCAGGTTGATCCCGGCGTCCACCCGCTCCTCGGCCCGCAGCGTCTCGGCGGTGGCCGTGCCGCCCCAGGAGTGCCCGGCCATCCCGATCCGGGAGGCGTCGATGACCCGCGACCACCGCCACGCGGGGTCGGGGCCGGTGAGCCGGTCCAGGAGGAAGGAGACGTCCTCGGCCCGGTTGGACGAACCCAGGGCCCACTCGCCGCTCTGGCACCCGGTGCACTCGGTGATCAGCCCGTCGGGGAACTCCACGGGCGCGGCCTCGTGGGCGTGGTCCACCCCGGCCACCACGAAGCCGTGGCTGGCCAGGTCCTCGGCCAGCGAGGACAGCTCGATCCGGTTGTGCCCCGCGCCGGGGGACAGGACCACCAGCGGGAACCCGTCGCGGGTGCGCGCGGGAGGCACGTCCAGGCGGGAGGAGGTGCGCACCCCGCTGTGCATGAGGTCGGCGGGCAGGTCCAGCCCCAGCCCCGCGATCATGGCCGCGGACTCGGCCTCGGTCATGTACGGCGCTGGCCGGCCCGAGTCCGCACGCGCCGGGTACCACAGGGTGACCATCAGCTGGCGGGGCCCGCCCACCCACACGTCCTCGCGCTCCCCGTCCACCAGGTGCAGGGTCGTCCTGCCCACCGGGTGGTCCCCGGTGGGCTCGGGCAGGGCGGCCCGGAGGGCGTCGGCGGGGGCGCTGGAGGGGTCGGTGTCGGCCGCGGCCGTTCCGGACGCGGCCAGGGAGAGCGGCAGCGCCAGCGCGGCGGCCGCGGCGAGCGCGGTACCGGACCGGAGCGCGCGCGAGGAGGGGGAGGGGTGCGGTGAAGGGGGCATGGTGTCCCGTCCGTTCGGTGCCGTCGTGGTCACCGCCCACGCTAGGAAGGGCGGCCCGCCCGGTGCCATCGGGACCTCCACCCCCCTTCCCCGGGGGTGTCCCGGAGGAGGGGGGTGGGGACAGCCCTACCCCGTGGCGTCCCACCAGCGGGTTCGGGGCTTCGGACCCACCGGGCCACGGTCTCGCCTGCCGCCCGGTCCCGGACGACCGGGTTCGGGAAGTCGGTTCCGCCGGAGCGCGCTCGCGTCCCAGGGGAGGGCCCTCCCCACCGGATCCGGGGGCCGCGTCCGCCGGACCGCGCCCCCGCCCGCGTGGCCGCCCCCGTCACCGGGTTCAGGGCGCGGGTACCACCAGCAGCACCTCCAGCGTGCGCGGGCCGTGCACCCCCTCCACCCGGTTCAGCTCGATGTCGCTGGTCGCCGAGGGGCCGCTGATCCAGGTCAGCGGGCGCGACGGGTCCAGGAGCCGGACCGCCTGCGGCACCCCGTCCACCACCTGCTCGGCGCGCACCACGCACAGGTGGTAGTCCGGCACCAGGGTGACGGCCCGGCGCCCCTGGCCCGGCCCGCCGTCCAGGACGATCGTGCCGGTCTCGGCGACGGCCACCGCGCAGCCGGTGACCACGCCGTCCACGCCGGTGAGGTCGGCGACCGCCAGCGGCTCCTCACGCGAGTCGGCCAGCCGCTCGACGCGGGCGTGCGTGAACCACTCCGGCGGCGCGTCCGCGGGGACGACCACCCGCCGCGCCCCCCGGCGCTCCAGCGCGGCGGCCACCTCGGCGGCCACGCGGTCGGCGCCCACCCGGCGCACCAGCGCGCGGTAGTCCAGCAGCCGGTCCTCCAGCACCTCCAACGAAGGGCCCGCGTCGTGGCTGTCGGCGTAGCCGCGCCCCGGCTCCCGCACCGGCGACTCGTCGGCGGGCACGTCGGCCAGCGCCCTCCTGACCCTGGCCAGGATCCGCTCGCGGCTGCTCATCGGCCCTCCCCCTCGCGCCTGTCCCACCACTGGCGGAAGGACTCGGCCGGGACGTCGGGCACGTCCCTGGTGTCGGTCCAGGCCCCCGCCAGGCCCGGCAGGTGGCGCGGGACCGCGCGGCGCCCCAGCCCCGCCGCCCGCTGGACCGCGCCCAGCGTCCGCGGGGAGGACAGCACCGCCTCGGCGCCCGCCATGAGCGCCTTCTCCCCCGCGTGCCCGGAGCGCTCCACGACCTCCTCGCGCAGGTGCACCAGCACCTCGGGGATGTCGATGGCCACCGGGCACACCTCGTAGCAGGCCCCGCACAGCGAGGACGCGTAGGGCAGCGCCTCGTCCACCGGCGAGGACATCCCCCGCAGCTGCGGGGTGAGGATCGCGCCGATCGGGCCCGGGTAGACCGAACCGTAGGAGTGCCCGCCGGTGCGCTCGTAGACCGGGCAGGTGTTCAGGCACGCCGAGCAGCGGATGCAGCGCAGCGCCTGGCGGCCCACGGTGTCGGCCAGCACGTCGGTGCGGCCGTTGTCCAGCAGCACCAGGTGGAACTCCTGGGGGCCGTCGCCCGGCGTCACCCCGGTCCAGGTGGAGGTGTAGGGGTTCATCCGCTCGCCGGTGGAGGAACGCGGCAGCAACTGGAGGAACACCTCCAGGTCCGACCAGGTCGGCACGATCTTCTCGATGCCGACCACGGAGATCAGCGTCCGGGGCAGGGTCAGGCACATGCGCCCGTTGCCCTCCGACTCCAGCACCACGAGCGTGCCGCTGTCGGCCACCGCGAAGTTGGCCCCCGAGATCGCGGTGCGGGTGCGCAGGAAGCGTTCGCGCAGGTGCACGCGGGCCGCCTCGGCCAGCGCCCGGGGGTCGTCGGTCAGGCCCCGGGGCGCGGGCACGCCCCACTCGGCCATCTGCTCCAGGAAGATCTCGCGGATCTGGGCGCGGCCCAGGTGGATGGCGGGCACCAGGATGTGCGAGGGCAGGTCCTCGCCCAGCTGCACGATCAGCTCGGCCAGGTCGGTCTCGTAGGCGGTGATCCCGGCGGCGGCGAGGGCGTCGTTGAGTTCGATCTCCTGGGTGGCCATCGACTTGACCTTGACCACGTCGGTCTCGCCGGTGTCCCGGACCAGCCGGGTGACGATCTCGTTGGCCTCGGCCGCGTCGGAGGCCCAGTGCACCCGTCCGCCCGCCCGGTGGACGGACTCCTCCAGCTGTTCCAGGTAGTGGTCCAGGTGGCGCAGGGTGTGCTCCTTGACCGCGGCGCCCTCCGCCCGCAGGCGCTGCCAGTCCTCGTGCAGCTCGTCGACGACGGAGGCGCGCTTGTCGCGGATGGTGTGCGTGGCCCTGCGCAGGTTGTGCCGCAGGCGGGCGTCGTTGACCGCGCCCGCGGCGGCCTCGGGAAAGGGCGGGATGCCCAGGAACGTCGCGCTCATCGGTATGCGCCCTCCTCGTCTCTTTGGACCTCCGCTTCGCTTCGGCCCACCCGTCGCCCGCCATCGCCCGTCGGGGACGCTGCGCGTCGGGACGGGCTACCGCCCTCAACGGACGCCTGCGGCGCGGTGTCTTCCTTGTTCGGGCGCCCGGAGAACGGGAACCTTCGGTGCCTTCGGCGTATTCGCTCGTGCCCGCCCGTCACCCGCCACCGCCCCAATCGACGCCTGCGGCGCAGTTCTTCCCACGGGAATCCGCCTCCGCCCCCTCCAGAACCCCGTGGGCGCCCTCCTTCTCGGTGCTGGCCAGGATCTCGGCCAGGTGCGCCACCCTCATCCCCGACCGCTGCCGGGACAGGGTGCCGCCGATGTGCATCAGGCAGGAGTTGTCCACCGCGCACAGCACCTCGGCGCCGGTCTCCACGGCGTGGCGGGCCTTGTCCGCGCCCATGGCCGAGGACACGTCGCCGTTCTTGACCGCGAAGGTGCCGCCGAAGCCGCAGCACTCGGTGGCCCCGGGCAGCTCCACCAGCTCCAGGCCGCGCACGGCGCGCAGCAGCTGGTAGGGGCGGTCGCCCAGGCCGAGCATGCGCAGCCCGTGGCAGGTGGGGTGGTAGGCCACCTTGTGCGGGTAGTAGGCGCCCACGTCCGTCACACCGAGCACGTCCACCAGGAACTCGGTGAGGTCGTACACGCGCGGGGCGAGGTCGGCCACCTTGCGCGACAGGCGGCTCCCGCTCGAGCCCAGCCGCGGGTAGTTGTCGCGGACCATGGCCGCGCAGGAGGCGGAGGGGACCACGACGGCGTCGGCGCCCTCGAAGGTGCGCACGAAGCGCACGGCCAGACGGCTCGCCGAGCGCCGGTAACCGGTGTTGTAGTGCATCTGCCCGCAGCAGGTCTGGCCCTCGGGGAAGACCACCTCGTGCCCCAGGCGCTCCAGGAGGCGCACGACCGCCCGTCCGGTGTCGGGGAACAGTGTGTCGTTGACGCAGGTGATGAACAGCGCGATCCGCATGTGCCTCCTTCGTGCCCCGCCGACCGGCGCGCGCGTGCGGACCCGCCGGGTCGGCCCACGCGGTGCGCTGCCATGGCGGAACTGCTCGCCACGAGCCTGGGTGGTCGGACCACTTTCGCACGACGGGAAGCATCTGGGCAAGAAAGGGGGCGAAAATGGCGATGCGGGGCGAGGGGATGGAAAATTGGTATGATCTCTTGGCGGCGGTGGTGGCGCGGGTCACGTGCACACCCAGCCCTGCTCCCGCCCCCGCCCCCGTCCCGGCCCCGTCGGGCCGACGGACGACCCGGGCCACCGCGCAGACTGGAGGGATCTTCCGTGAGCGACCCCGACGCCGGGCGCACCACCGTCACCCGGCGCGCCGCCGACCGGATCAAGGCGATGATCGCCGACGGGCGGGTCGGACCGGGGGAGCGCCTGCCCACCGAACGCGACCTGTCCGCGCAGCTCGGGGTGTCCCGCAGCTCCATGCGCGAGGCCATCCGCTCCCTGACCACGCTCGGCGTCCTGGAGTCCCGCCACGGTGCGGGCGTCTACGTCACCGCGCTGCGCCCCGCCGACCTGCTGGAGACCTTCTCCGTCCTGGCCGAGGTCTCCCAGGGGCACACCCTCCTGGAGGTCCTCCAGGTGCGGCGCATGCTCGAACCCGCCGCCACCGCCCTGGCCGCCGCGCGCGCCAGCGACGAGGACCTCGACCGCATCGGTGCCCTGCTGGAGCGGATCGAGGGCGGGGACGACACCTCCGGCGCCGACACCTCCGGCGCCGACACCGTCGCCGCCGACCTGGGCTTCCACCAGGCCATCGTGGCCAGCACCGGCAACGCCACCCTGGCCGCGGTCAACGACGGCCTGTCCTCGCGCACCTTCCACGCCCGCGTGTGGGCGGGGCACCGGGAGGCCGGGCTCACCGCCAAGCTGCGCGAGGACCACCTGCGCATCCACGAGGCCCTGGTGGCACGCGACCCCGACGCCGCCCGGGCCGCCGCGACCGTGCACGTCCTGCGCGTGGAGCGCTGGCTCAGCGCGGACCTGGGCGACTGAGCGTCACCGCTTCGCCGCGCCTCCCCGTTCCGCCGAGCCGACACGCCTCGGGCTCAGCCGGACCGCCGGGCTGCCGCGCCGCCGTTCCGCCGCGCCTCCCCGTTCCGCCGTGCCGACGCCCCCTCGGCTCAGCCGGACCGCCTGCCGCGGTCGCGGACCCTGTCGGCGAACTCCTCGGCCCGCAGCAGCCGCGCCAGGTCCTCGCGCCGGGCGGTCGGCGGGCGCTCCCCGGCGGCCTCGGGCGCCTGCTCGGGGATCTCCTGGCCCAGCTCCGCGTCGATGCCCAGGACGTCGTGGTCCTCGATCTCCTCGATCCGGTGGCCCTCCGGGAAGTACCGCAGGAAGTCGGCCACCGCGGAGTCCTGGTCCGCGGCCCCCACGTCCGTGTCCGCGTCCACGTCGTCGTAGCCGGGGTCCCAGGCCCCCGTGTCGAACTCGTCGAAGCCCTCGGTTGACTCTGTCACCGGCGTCCCCCTCACGCTCGGTTCCCCACTCCGATCATGCCCGCTCCGACCGGAGGACGCCAGGGGCTGATGCGAGGGGAGAGGCGGGTGTGAAACCGGGCGAGGTGACGCACGGTAGGCTTCTGCCGCGCTGTCCGATATGTGAACGGAGCCCCCTCTGTCGTGCGCGAGCGCGTTCGAGTCATCGTCGACGCCCCCTGGTTCCAGGCCTGCGTCATCACCCTCATCCTCGTCAACGCCGTCATCCTCGGTGCGGAGACCTCACCCCGGGTGACGGACTCCTACGGCCGCCTCCTGCGCGCCGTCGACCTGACCATCCTCGCCCTGTTCGTCCTGGAACTGGGGATGCGGATGTACGCCCACCGGCGGGAGTTCTTCCGCGACCCCTGGAGCTGGTTCGACCTGGTGATCGTCGGCATCGCGCTGCTGCCCGCCTCCGGCCCCTTCTCGGTGCTGCGGGTCCTGCGCGTGCTGCGGGTGCTGCGCCTGCTGTCGGTGATCCCGACCCTGCGCCACGTCGTCACCGGCCTGTTCCGGGCCCTGCCCGGCATGATGTCCATCCTGTTCCTGGTGATACTGCTGCTGTACGTGTCGGCGGTCATGGCCACCGAACTCTTCGCCGACGTCTCGCCGCAGTACTTCGCCGACCTGCCCGCGTCGCTGTTCACCCTGTTCCAGATCGCCACCGCGGACGGCTGGGGCACCATCGCCAAGGACGTGATGGAGCACAAGCCGATGGCGTGGGTGTTCTTCGTGGTCTTCGTGCTGGTGTCCACGCTGGTGGCGCTCAACCTGTTCATCGCCGTGGCCGTGGAGGCCCTGGAGAAGGACGACGAGGAGAGCGGCGGCGGTGGCGGGGGCGGCGGCTCCGCGGGCCGGAGGGGCGGGGGCTCCGACGACGGCGGCCCCGACGGGGGACAGGCCGTGATCCTGGCCGAGCTGCGGGCGCTGCGCGCGGAGGTGGCCGTGCTGCGGCGGGAGCGCGAGGAGGAGGCCAGCGGCCTGCGCTGAGCGGCGTGCCGGAACCGGTTCCGCGCCGCGCGCGAAAGTCCGCGACCGGGCCTGTGGACAACCCCCGCGGGCCCGGTTTTTCGTGAAAGGCTTGTCCTCGGAAGCACAGCCGCGCACCGCGGGCGGCGCGCGGACCGAGCACCCGCGCCGTGCCGCCGGAGCGCCGACCGACGAGGAGCCGCCGGATGTCTGCCAGTACACCTCTCCCGCGCGCTGAGGACACCGGAGAACGCGCCCGACCGGGCGTTCCCCTGGACCAGCGGGACGAGTGGACCGCGCTGCGCGAGCACCACGGGCGGTGGGGCTCCACCGACCTGCGCGAGCTGTTCGCCGACGACCCCGGCCGGGCCGAACGGTACACGCTCGACGTCGGCGACCTGCACGTGGACTACTCCAAGAACCTCGTCACCGACGAGACCCTGCGCCTGCTCGCCGACCTGGCCGGGGCCACCCGGGTCGCCGACCTGCGCGACGCCATGCTGGGCGGCGAGCACGTCAACCTCACCGAGGACCGCGCCGTCCTGCACACCGCCCTGCGCGCGCCGCGCGGGCAGGTGATCAGCACCGACGGCCGCGACGTCGTCCCCGAGGTCCAGGAGGTCCTGGACCGGATGGCGGAGTTCGCCGACCGGATCCGCGCCCGGGAGTGGCTCGGCCACACCGGCCAGCCGGTGCGCCGGATCGTCAACATCGGCATCGGCGGCTCCGACCTGGGGCCCGCCATGGCCTACGAGGCGCTGCGCCCCTACACCGACCGCGGACTGGAGTTCCGGTTCGTCTCCAACGTGGACGGCACCGACCTGCACGAGGCGCTGGTGGACGCCGACCCGGCCACGACGCTGTTCGTGGTCGCCTCCAAGACCTTCACCACGGTCGAGACCATCACCAACGCCACCGAGGCCCGCACCTGGCTGCTGGACGGGCTGGGCCTCAAGGGCGACGATGACGACGGCGCCATCGCCAGGCACTTCGCCGCCGTCTCCACCAACGGCGAGGCGGTGGCCGAGTTCGGCATCGACACCCGCAACATGTTCGGGTTCTGGGACTGGGTGGGCGGCCGCTACTCCTACGACTCCGCCATCGGCCTGTCCCTGATGGTGGCGGTGGGCCCCGAGCGGTTCCGGGAGATGCTCGCCGGGTTCCACCTGATGGACACCCACTTCGCGACGGCCCCCGTGGAGCGCAACCTGCCCTTCCTGCTGGGCCTGCTCGGCGTGTGGTACGGCAACTTCCACGACGCCCGGACCCACGCGGTGCTGCCCTACAGCCACCACATGTCCAAGTTCCCCGCCTACCTCCAGCAGCTCGACATGGAGTCCAACGGCAAGTCGGTGCAGCGCGACGGGCGCCCCGTCCACTGGCAGACCGGTCCGGTGGTGTGGGGCACCCCGGGCACCAACGGCCAGCACGCCTACTTCCAGCTGCTGCACCAGGGCACCCGGTTCGTGCCCGCCGACCTCCTCGGCTTCGCCAACCCGGCCCCCGACCTGCCCGAGCACCTGGTGCCCCAGCACGACCTGCTCATGGCCAACCTGTTCGCCCAGGGGCAGGCGCTGGCCTTCGGCCGCACCGCGGAGGAGGTCGCCGCCGAGGGCGTGTCCGCCGACCTGGTCCCGCACCGGACCTTCGAGGGCAACCGGCCCACGACGACCATCCTCGCCGACCGGCTCAGCCCGTCGGTGCTCGGGCAGCTGGTCGCCCTCTACGAGCACAAGGTGTTCGTCCAGGGCGCGGTGTGGAACATCAACTCCTTCGACCAGTGGGGTGTGCAGCTGGGCAAGGTGCTGGCCAAGCGGGTCGAGCCCGCCCTCACCGAGGGTGCCGACGTGCCCGGTCTGGACGCCTCCACCACCTCCCTGGTGCGGCGCTACCGTTCCATGCGCGGCAGGGACTGACCACGGCGGGGGGTGCGACCGGCGGGCCCTGCCGGTCGCACCCCCCGGGCCGACCACACGCTGATGCGGCCGGTGAGCCGATGCCGGGGAGTACCCGGCCCGGCCCCCGACGGCCGACCCTCCCGAGGTGCCAGGGGGAGGGGTGGGAGAACCCCTCCAGGTGCGCGGCGCCGCGCGGTGAAGCCGGTCAGCGCACCTGACCGGACACCCGCGTAATTCCGTTGCCCGCGCCGCCCCGGCGGGTTAGCCTGGGCGCAACATGCGCATGTGACATCGAGACCGACGACCGCCGAGCGCGCGGGGCTCGCCCACCGTGGCTGGAGCCGGATCCCCGCTCGGCGTGTACTGGCACTGTCCCCGGTGCGGTCTCGATGTCGACGACCTCCGTGTCGTCCCCGGACCGCGCCGCGCAGGCGCACCGGTCCCGCGCATCGAGGCCCACCCCGAAACGAAGGGTGGACCACCCCTATGACCCTCGGCAACACGACCGGCGCCGCCTCCGCACCGCACACCGCCCAGACCGGCCCGCCCCTGCTGCGCGCCCGCGACCTCGCCAGGGCCTACGGCGACCACGTGGTGTTCGACGGCGTGGACCTCGACGTCGCCCCCGGCCAGCGGCTCGGCCTGGTGGGGGAGAACGGCTCGGGCAAGTCCACCCTCCTTCGGCTGCTGGCCGGGGAGGAGGAACCCGACGCCGGGCGGGTGGAACGCCCCGCCGACACCGGATTCCTGTACCAGGAGCTGCCCCACGCCCCGGACACGACCCTGGCCCGGGTGATCGCCGAGGCCCTGGAACCGGCCCGGCGGGTGGAGCGGCGGCTGACCGCGAGCGCGGCCGCGCTGGACGGCGCGCCCGAGGACGCCGAAGCCCTGCGGGAGTACTCCGAGGCCCTGGCCGAGGCCGAACTGCTGGAGGTGTGGGACGCCGAGCGCCGGGCCGAACTGGTGGTCGCGGGACTGGGCCTGGACGGCATCGGTCCGGACCGGCCGGTGGGGCGGATGTCGGGCGGCCAGCGCGGACGCCTGGGCCTGGCGGCCCTGCTCATCCGCCGCCCGCGCGCCCTGCTGCTGGACGAGCCCACCAACCACCTCGACGACCAGGCGCTGGAGTTCCTGGAGGGGTACCTGCGCGGCCTGCCGGGAGTGGTGGTGCTGGCCAGCCACGACCGGGTGTTCCTGGACGCGGTGTGCACCGGCCTGCTCGACCTGGACCCGGCCGTGGACGGTCCCGTCTACTACGGCGGTGCCTACTCCTTCTACCTCAGGGAGAAACAGCTGGAGCGCGAACGCTGGGAGCAGCGCTACCGCGACGAGCAGGACGCCCTCAAGGGCCTGCGCGAGTCGGTGCGCACCACGTCCCGGCAGGTCTCGCACAACCGCGCCCCGAGGGACAACGACAAGATGGGCTACGACTTCCTGGGCGGGCGCGTGGACAAGCAGGTCTCGCGCCGGGTGCGCAACGCCCGGAACAGGCTGGAGGAGTTGGAGCGCGACCAGGTGCGCAAACCGCCCAGGCCGCTGGAGTTCAGCGCCTCGCTGACCCGCGACCCGGGCACGGCCGACGGCCACGCGATCACCGTGCGCGACCTGGTCGTGCCGGGCCGGCTGCGCCTGGACCGCCTGGACGTGCCCTCGGACGGGCGCCTGCTGGTCACCGGGCCCAACGGCGCGGGCAAGTCCACGCTGCTGTACGCCCTGGGGCACCGGCTGCGTCCGGAGTCGGGCCAGGTGCTGTGGCGGCGCGGGGCGGCGGTCGCCCTGCTGGAACAGGACGTGGTCTTCCCCGATCCCGAGCGGACCCCGCGTTCGCTCTATGACGGGCTGAACGGAACCCTGCCCGGCGCTCCCCGCCTGACCGACCTGGGCCTGGTCGCACCGCGCGACCTGGACCGGCCGGTGGGCAGGCTCAGCGTGGGGCAACGGCGACGCCTGGCACTGGCGATGCTGGTGGGACACGCCCCTGACGTGCTGCTGCTGGACGAGCCGACCAACCACCTGTCCCTGGCACTGGCCGAGGAGCTGGAGGAGGCGCTGGGCACCGCGCCCGGCGCGGTGGTGGTGGCCTCGCACGACCGGTGGCTGCGCCGCAACTGGGCCTGGTCGGAGCTGCGGCTGGCCGACGGCGCCGTGGCCGGGCAGGACACGGCCGGACCCGTGTAGCCCTTCCCCGGAGTGGCCGCCGAGGAGGGCGCCGCCGACCCCCGTCGGCCCCTCCTGCCGCTCCCGGGCCGCCCGCTCCGCGCGCGGCCCGGGAGCGGCGGACCGCTCCGGTCAAGACCGCGCCCGACGCCGCGCGGGGACACCGGCGCGGAGGCTGGAAACCCCCGCGCCACTCGTGCAAACTCTTCGTGTTCCCATAGCTACGAAAAGTCATGTCAACTGGCAGGGGTGCACATGTCCGTGCCGATGGACGCGCCCGAGTCCTCCCAGCACGCCGACCCCGAGGCGGCGGCCGCCGGAGGACGCGGGTCGGCGAACAGGTCCCTGCGCCAGATCGCCTGGCGGCGCTTCCGCAGGGACCGCCTCGGCATGGCCGGGGGCGTCGTCGTCATCCTGCTCATCCTGGTCGCGGTCTTCGCGCCCCTGCTCACCTCCTGGTTCGGCTACCCGCCCAACCAGTTCAACCAGGAGCTGATCGACCCGCTCACCGGCGGCGTCCTGCGCGACCCCGCCGACCCCTCCCTGGGGCTCGACCCCTGGGGCGGTATCAGCGCCGACCACCTGCTCGGCGTGGAACCCGTCAACGGGCGTGACCTGTTCAGCCGCATCGTCCACGGCGCCCGCACCTCCCTGCTGGTCGCCACGGTCGCCACCCTGGTCTGCGTGGTCATCGGCACCGTCCTGGGCATGGTCGCCGGGTACTTCGGCGGCTGGGTCGACACCGTCATCAGCCGGGCCATGGACATCTTCCTGGCCTTCCCGCTGCTGCTCTTCGCCATCGCCCTGGTCGGCGTCATCCCCGACGGCTCCTTCGGCCTGAGCGGCAACGGCCTGCGCATCGGCGTGCTGGTCTTCATCATCGGGTTCTTCAACTGGCCCTACATCGGCCGCATCGTGCGCGGACAGACCCTGACCCTCCGGGAGCGCGAGTTCGTGGAGGCCTCCCGCAGCCTCGGCGCGGGCAGCGCCCACATCGTCTTCCGCGAGATCCTGCCCAACCTCGTCACGCCGATCCTGGTCTACTCCACGCTGCTCATCCCCACCAACATCCTGTTCGAGGCGGCCCTGAGCTTCCTGGGCGTGGGCATCAACCCGCCCATGGCCACCTGGGGCGGCATGCTCGACAACGCCCTGCGCTTCTACACCGTCGCACCGCACTTCGTGCTCATCCCGGGGCTGGCCATCTTCGTCACCGTCCTGGCCTTCAACCTCTTCGGCGACGGGCTGCGCGACGCCTTCGACCCCCGCTCCTCCGACTGACGGGCCGCACCCGTCGCGTGTCCCGGGCCGGGCACCGGCCCCCGCCAGCCAATCCGACCAGGAGGCAAGCTTGACCACCGACCACCACACAGGCGCGGCGCCCTCGCGGCGCCGCGGACGCCGCCGGACGACCGCGACCCTGGCCGCGGGCACGGCCGCGGCGCTGCTGCTGGCCGCCTGCGGGGGCGCGGACGGAGGCGGGGGCGAAGGCGGCCCGGTCGACGCCGAGTTCAACCAGGGCGAGACCGAGGTGGTCAACCCCTCCGACCAGACCGGCGGCACCCTGCGCTACGCCATCTCCTCGGACTTCGACTCACCCGACCCCGGCAACACCTACTACGCGTTCGGCTGGAACTTCAGCCGCTACTACGCGCGCACCCTGCTCACCTACGTCGGGGCGCCCGGCGCGGAGGGCACCGAACTCCAGCCCGACCTGGCCGCGGAGATGCCCAGGCCCAACGAGGACCTCACCGAGTGGACGGTGCCCATCAAGCAGGGGCTGCGCTACGAGGACGGCTCCGAGATCACCGCGCCCGACATCGAGTACGCCATCGCGCGCGGCAACTTCGGCGCCCAGGCCCTGCCCAACGGCCCCAAGTACTTCCAGGACCTGCTGGCCGACAGCGACGACTACGAGGGCCCCTACGCCGACGAGGACGACCCGCTGGCCGGGTTCGACGGGATCGAGACCCCCGACGACCACACCCTGGTCTTCCACCTCAAGGACCCCTTCGCGGAGTTCCCGTACCTGCTCATCCAGCCGCAGACCGCGCCGGTCCCGCCCGAGGCCGACCGCGGTGAGCAGTACCAGAGCCGCGTCGTCTCCTCCGGGCCCTACAAGTTCGACGGCGAGTACCGGCCCGGCGTCTCCCTGAACCTGGTGCGCAACGACCAGTGGGACCCCGCCACCGACCCGACCCGCGAGGCGCTGCCGGACCGGGTCGAGGTGCAGCTGGGAGTGGACCAGAACGAGATCGACCAGCGCCTGGCCAGCGGCGACCTGGACGTGGACCTGGCCGGGGCCGGGGTGGGACCCGCCATGCGGGGCACCCTGCTCACCGACGAGGCGCGCAAGAACAGCGTGGACAACCCGCAGAGCAACACGCTGCGCTACGTCAACATCAGCACCGTCCTGGAACCCCTGGACGACCTGGCCTGCCGTGAGGCGGTCATGTACGCGGCCGACCGCGACGCCCTCCAGCGGGCCTGGGGCGGCGACACCGGCGGCGACATCGCCACCCAGATCATGCCCGCGTCGCTGCCGGGGGCCGATCCCGGCATCGACCTGTACCCCTCACAGGACAACCAGGGCGACCTGGACAAAGCCCGGCAGAAGCTGGAGGAGTGCGGCGAGCCCGACGGGTTCTCCACCTCCATCGGCGTCCGGGCCGACCGGCCCTCCGAGGTGAGCACCGCCGAGGCGCTCCAGCAGGCCCTGGCCAGGGTGGGCATCGAGACGCGGATCAAGCAGTACCCCTCGGACACCTACACCAACACCCAGGCCGGGTCGCCGTCCTTCGTGGAGGACAACGACCTGGGCCTGACCGTGTACGGGTGGGCCCCGGACTGGGCGAGCGGCTACGGCTTCATGAGCAAGATCCTGGACGGCGACGCCATCCAGGACGCGGGCAACGCCAACATCTCGGAGCTGGACGACGAGCGGATCAACGGCTGGTTCGACGAGGTCATCACCGTGCGGGACCCCGAGGAGCGCGCCTCGATCTACACCCGGATCGACCGGCGGGCGATGGAGCAGGCGGCGATCCTGCCCGCGGTGTTCGAGCGCACGGTGCTCTACCGGCCGCCGAACCTGACCAACGTGTACTACCACTCGGGCTACTCCATGTACGACTACATGGCGCTCGGCACCACCCGGGAGTGAGGAACAGCGGGTAGGGCCCCGTGCGGTGCGGGTCGGCAGGCGTCTTCTCCCCTCACCGGGGCAGGTCAGGGGCGGGACAGGGGGCCTGCCGACCCCGCCGGAGCCGGACCGGCGTCGGGGCTGTGGGCCCGCACGATAACACACGGCACTGAAATTTTGTCGGACGGCAACTTTCGCTTCCCGGACCGTGTGTCCGCAGAGTATGGCGGGTAGCGTGGCATACCGGGCGTCGTCTCCCCGCTGCCGGTAGCCCTTGCACCCCCCTGCGCGCTCTCTGCGCCAGCGGTGGAACGACGCTCTGCGGCACCCGCCCACGACCACGCGCGCACCGCGCGTACGTGAACGTGCTCGGTGGAGCCGCCCGCACGGCCCGGCACGGGCCGTGCGCCGCGACGCGTGGGGAGTGGAACACCAGTGCTTGCTTCGGGGACCAGCGACCGCGCTCCGCTGGAGGGCGACGGGGCCGGGCCGGTCGGCGGACGACGGGCCGGTGCGCTCCCGGCGCCCGCCGCGGTCGCCAGACTCCGCCGCGCCGCCCGCGAGCTGGGCAACATCCTGCACCCGGTCCGCCTCGTGGAGCAGGCGGTGCGCTTCCCGGTACCGGAGGCGGCCCAGATGTGCGCGCTCTTCCTCACCCAGCCCGACGGCTCGGTGCGCTGGACCGCGGCGTTCACCTCCGAGGGCGGCCGCCGCCGCGTCGGAACCGGTGAGGGCGTCTGGGACCGCGGCACGGTGGACGGCGCCGCCTGGCTGAACGAGGTCGTGGACGGGGCGCGCACGGTGGCCGAGCCCACCCCCGGCGACCCCGTCGAGAAGCTCCTCCTGGAACTGGCCGGGTACGGCGGCGCGCGGGGCGCGCTGTGCGCCGTGGCCGTCCCCGGCCTGTCCGGAACCGCGGGAGCGCTGCTGTTCCACCGCGCCCGGGGGTACTTCGACGCGGCGGACACCGAGGCGCTCACCGAGTACGCCGAGCGCGTGGGCTCGGCCCTGGGCGCCGCCCGCATGTACCAGTACCAGGCCCGCACCGCCTCCACCCTCAAGGCCGCGCTGGTCCCCGCACCCCTGCCCGGCGTCGCGCACGCCGTGCTGGGCGCGGCCTTCCGCTCCGCCGTCGAGGCCGAGCGCATCGGCGGCGACTTCTACCAGGTCAACGAGCTGGAGGAGGGCTTCGACTTCTCCTTCGGGGACGTGTGCGGCAAGGGCAACGACGCCGCCCTCCTGACCGGGATGATCCGCCAGTCCCTGGAGGCGCTGCGGCTGGTCGAACAGGATCCCCGGCGGCTACTGGAGCTGCTCAACGTCCTGCTGCTGCGCACCGATCCCGAGAAGTTCAGCACCATGCTCCTCGGACTCGCCAGCCCCCTGCCCGACGGCGGGCTGCGCGTCCGCGCCGCCGGGGGAGGCCATCCGCCCCCGCTCGTCGTGGGTGTGGACGGCACTGTCCGGGAGGTGTCCATCGGGGGCCTGTTCGTGGGCGCGGTGGAGGAGGCCGTCTTCCGGGAGACGGAGTTCACCCTGGCCCCCGGCGAGACGATGGTCGTCTTCAGCGACGGGGTCACCGAGGCGCGCAACCCCCTGCTGGGCGGGGAGATGCTCGGCGAGGAGCGCCTGGCCCGGCTGCTCTCCGAGTGCGGGGGCATGCCCGCCCCGGCCGTCTCGGACCGGATCGTCCAGGTGGTCGGGGACTGGCTCGACGGAGGGGAGCACGACGACATCACGGTGCTCACCGTGCAGGCCCGCGCCACGCGGGGAGGCGTCGCCGATGACCGCTGACCACGACATCCTGCCGGACGCGGTCGCGCCCGTGTCGCCCGCCGTCGTCGCCGACGACTTCTTCGCGCGCGTACGCGACCTCGACGACGCGGGGGCCCTGGCCGTGGTGCGGGAGGCGCTGGCGGCCGGAGTCGACCACGAGTCACTGGTCCTGGACGTGATCGCGGTGTCCCAGATGCGCGTGGGCATGATGTGGCAGGCCAACGAACTCTCGGTGGCCCGGGAGCACGCCGCCACCCACATCGGTGAACTCGCCCTGGGCCTGGTCCTCGAACACGGCCTGGCGCGTGTGGCCGGGGAACGCCCCCTGGGTTCGGTGGTGGTGGCCTGCGTCGAGGGGGAGTGGCACGGCCTGCCCGCGCGGCTGCTGGGGGACGTGCTGCGCCTGCGCGGCTGGAGGGTCACCTTCCTCGGGGCGAGCGTGCCAGCCCACCACCTGACCCTGCACCTTCAGGAGACCGCGCCCGACGTGGTGGCGCTGAGCTGTTCCCTGCCCTCGCACCTGGTCAACGCCCACGCCATGATCACCGCCGCCGCGCGCACCGGGGTGCCCGTCATCGCCGGGGGGCGCGGCTTCGGGCCGGACTCCTCCCTCGCGCTCCGGCTGGGCGCGAGCCTGTGGGCGGCCGACGCCCGCTCCGCCGCCGATCTGCTGGAGCGGCGCATGCCGTTGTCCTCCCTGCGGCCCAGGGAGGAGGCGCTGACCCCGGCCGCCGAGTACGCGAGCCTGGTGCAGCGCCGCCGCGACCTGGTGCGGACCGGTGTGGAGCACGCGCGGGCCCTCTACGAGGCCCGGGGCGCCAGCCTGGAGGGCGCGGACCTGGACCGGACGGTCGAGGACCTGGGGCACATCACGGACTTCCTGCTGACGTCGCTGTACGTGGGCGACGGTGCGGTCTTCACCCGTTTCCTGGCGTGGACCCGCGGTGTGCTGGAGGTGCGCGGGGTCCCGGCGGTGGGGGTGGCCCGCGTGCTGGAACTCCTCGAAGGGGAGTTGTTCGACTACCCCGAGACGTGCGCGGCGCTGCGCGAGGGGCGGGCCGTGCTCGGCTGAGGTGCCCGCCTGGGCGGGGCGGGCGCCCTTCGCCGCCGTACTAGCGCCACCAGGGTCACCAGTGCCGTACCAGCTCAGGGGGAGGTCGGGGGGTCGGGCTGGTTGAGGAGGGTGGCGATGTGTTCTTTGGGGTAGCGGCGTGCTCCGCCGGGGGTGCGGAAGGGTTTGAGGACGTTGTCCCATTCGCCTCGGTGGAGGCTGCGGGGACGGATGTTGAACAGGGCGGCGACTTCGCTGGGGGTGAGGACGTCGGGTCGGCCGTCGAGGAGGTAGCTGTAGTCGGGCATGAGGGGCTTTCCGTGTTCGATGTTCTTGCTCTGTGCTCTGTGGTTGGTGGGGTGGCCCCGCCCTCCCGGGGAAGGGGAGGGCGGGGCTTCGGGCCGGTGCCTTCCGCATCGGCCCGTCCGCACCGGCCCAGGGACAGGTGGTTGGTGCGGAGCATGGGGCGCTGAGCGCTCACGGGGACGCGTGGGTCACCAGGGGAAGACGGCGCGGACCGTGATCGCGCCGCACGAGTGCTGCTTCCAGTCCCAGTAGGAGCACAGGGCCTCGACCAGACGCAGCCCGTTGCCGCTGGGGCGCAGGGGTTCGGGGTCGGGCACGGCCGGGAAGCTGGGTTCGTCTCCGGGGCGGGGGCCGTTGTCGGTGACGCGGAGTTCGAGGCGGCGCGGGGTGCGCTCGATCTCCACGCGGATGGTGCCGCCGGGGAGTCCGGAGGCCGAGTGGCGCAGGGTGTTCGTGACCAGCTCGGAGACGGCGATGCCGACGGGTTCGGCCAGGCTGGGGCGGGAGCGGGTGGCCTGGGCGGCCCAGCGGCGGGCGATCTTGACGTGGCCGAGTTCGGGGCCGAGCAGAATGCCTGATTTGGTGCTGGTTCCACACAGTCGGCGTGGAAGCGGGATGGGCGGAACGGTAGACTTTTGCATGTTTCACCTCGGCTGTCTCGGGGTGGGGCACTTGGCCTCGGCGGTCGCTCTCCACTTCGACCGCCGGGGCTTTTTTGTGCCTGGTTGTAGGGCTTTCCCGTCCGCATGTGGGTACGGGACGGCGCTGCCGCCCCGCTAAGGGGCGGGAGTGCGGGGCCGATCTTGCCGACCTTGTGACGACAAGATCCCACGCCGCAGTAGCGTTTTGAAGGCTAGAAAATGTTCTGGCCAGTGCCGAATACTTCGACGCAAGTTCTGACTACTTCTCGTAGACTTCGGACTACCATCTTTGGTTACATGGGGTAATGGAAGTTGAACGGAACCCCTCGGATGTCCGGTTTGGTCATGCCCTCATGCGTGCTCGTAAGCGGGCAGGCGTCCAACAGGACGGCCTTGCACGCCATCTCAACTGCACACCCGGACATATCTCCCATATAGAGAACGGCCGCCGAAAGCTGAACGAATCGAAGGTCGTTGACCTGGACGAGTTCCTAGGGGCCAAGGGGCGGCTGGTCCGTACCTATGAGGAGGTCTACCAACCGGAGCACGTCGACTGGATCGGTGAGTTCCGGCAGATGCAAGCTGAAGCGGAGGTGATCCGTGAATATCAGAACAGCTTGGTTCCTGGTACGATCCAGCATCCCGAGTACGCGGCGGCCACCATTGCCGCAGGCTCTCCGTGGCTGTCACCTGCCGAGGCAGAGGAACGGCTTCGCGAGCGAATGGACTGGGGGAAAGAAGTTCTCCGTCCAGGCGGGCCGCAATACCACGCTGTGCTCGATGACATCACGGTAGTTCGGGCGATTGGTCCTAGTCAGATGATGGTCAATCAGATTGACCGGATTATCGAACTGGCTGAAAGCGGACGAATCATGGTCCAGCTGCACGGCTGGGACCAGTACCCACACGCCGGACTTGATGGTCCGTTCTCGCTGCTAACGTCCTCGGCAGCACCTGAGCTTGTGCACGTGGAGTCGGTCTACCGTGGCCAGAACACGGATGACCTGAGGGACGTGCACCGGTTCGGGATGCTGTTCAGTAGATTACAGGCGACCGCGAGGTCGCCGCTGGAGTCCGTGAAGTTCCTCAAGGAGATGAGGGAAAGATATGGCCAACCGTAAGGGCGAGTGGCACAAGTCCAAATACAGTTCGGGTGGGCAGAACTGTGTCGAGGCTCGCGAGTCTGCGGAGGGTGCGGACATCCGTGACACCCAGAACCGGGAGCTGGGCCACCTCACGGTGTCCGCGCTGGAGTGGACTGCTGTTCTCGCTGTCACGAAGGGGTGAACTGTGAGGTCTGACTGGCACAAGTCCTCATACAGCAATGCTGCGGAAAACTGTGTCGAGGTCCGAGAGGGTGCCGAGACGCTGGTTCGGGACACGCAGAACCGGCACGCCGGACACCTTGAGTTCCAGGCCCAAGAGTGGGGTGCCCTGCTCAAGGCGGTGCGTGGCCTCTTGTAACCGCGCACGAAACCGACCCCGCCCAGACGCATTGGGCGGGGTCGGTTTCGTGCTGACGCGGGGCGAAGCTACCCCGCAGCGGCGGCCGTGCCCAGAGGCCGAAGGACCCCTGCCGGGGCGTCCGCCCACAGTCGAGTTCCCTCCTGGTCCACGGTCACGCCGAGCTGGTCCCGGCCCGGCTTCCCCCACCGCGTCCACTCCTCCCACGCGGCGCCGATCTCCGCCCACAGGTCCCGGGGCCCGGCCCGCTTCGTGGTGTAGGAGCCACCAGCCGGAACGTATTCTCCGAGCGCCCACGACCCGTCCGGGGCAGTGCATCAGTCAAGAGCGGAAGGTGACCGACTCGGTCGATCCGTGATCCCCAGCGCCACGGAAGGCGCGCATAGGGCGATTGAACGCGACCAGATGATCACATTGAGTTACTGTCTGCTTGCGGGCGGGTACCGTTCGCGGACCCGTCCCGCCCACGCCCCGGCCCCGACGACAGAGAGCACGCGCATTGCTGACCTACATCCTGCGCCGCCTGGGCGCCGGACTCCTGCTCCTGGCCGTGGTCACCATGGTCACCTTCGCCATCTTCTACGTGGTGCCCCGGTGGGCGGGGCGCACCGTCGAACAGCTGGCGACGATGTACGTGGGCCGCGCCCCCACCCCCGAGGCCATCCAGGCCACCATCGACCGCCTGGGCCTGGACCGGCCCGTCGTCGTGCAGTTCGGGGAGTTCGTCCGGGGCCTCTTCCTGGGCGCGGAGTACCGCTTCGGCAACGACACGATCGAGTGCGCGGCACCGTGCCTGGGCTACTCCTTCCAGACCTACCAGGAGGTCTTCCCCGAGATCGTGGCGCGGCTGCCGGTCACAGCCTCACTGGCCCTCGGCGCGGGGGTGATCTGGCTGGTGGGCGGCATCCTGGTCGGCGTGGTCTCCGCGGTGTGGAAGGGCAGCCTGTTCGACCGGCTGGCGATGGCCGTCGCCCTGGCGGGGGTGTCGCTGCCGATCTTCTTCACCGGTCTGCTGGCCCTGGCCTTCCTCGTGCACGCCTGGGGGCTGTTCGGCACCCCGGGCTACGTCCCCTTCAGCGAGGACCCCTCCAGGTGGGCGCAGGGACTGCTGCTGCCGTGGCTGACGCTGGCCTTCCTGCACGCGGCCATGTACGCCCGCCAGACGCGCGCGGGCATGCTGGAGACCCTGGGCGAGGACTACATCCGCACCGCCCGTGCCAAGGGGCTCAGCGAACGCAGGGTGGTGCTCAAGCACGCGCTGCGCCCCACGCTGACCCCCATCGTGACCATCTTCGGCCTGGACCTGGGGCTCGTGCTGGGCGGCGCGGTCCTGACCGAGCAGGTCTTCTCCCTGAACGGCATCGGCCGGTACGCGGTCACCGCCATCATGCAGAGCGACCTGCCGGTGATCCTGGGCGTGACGCTGTTCGGCGCGTTCTTCATCGTGCTCTGCAACCTGGTGGTGGACCTGCTGTACCCGCTGATCGACCCGCGCGTACGCATCCACGGATAACCGTGCCGGGCGCACGCGCGGGCGGAACACGATCCGGGCCGCCGCGCCCGGGGAACGGAAAGGAAGGGGTCGTGTGAGCGAGTCCGCGGCGTCGGGGCCGGTCGTGCGGGTGGAGGACCTGCGGGTGGTGTTCCCGACCATGGACGGCGACGTCCGTGCGGTGGACGGTCTGTCCTTCGCCGTGCCCGTCGGGGGAGCGCTGGGCATCGTGGGCGAGTCGGGCTCGGGCAAGAGCGTGACCTCGCTGGCCCTCATGGGCCTGCACCGGGGCAGCCGGGCGCGGATCACCGGGGAGGTCGAGGTGGCGGGCACCGACGTGGTCGGCGCCCCGGACAAGAGGCTGCGGCGGATGCGCGGCAACGATATCGCCATGGTCTTCCAGGACCCGATGCAGTCGCTGCACCCCCAGTTCACCGTCGGCAACCAGCTGGTGGAGGCGCTGCGCGTGCACCGGTCCGGGGTGTCGCGGTCCCTGGCCCGCGAGCGCGCGGTGGAGTCGCTGGAGCGGGTGGGCATCCCCGAGCCCGCCAAGCGGGTCAACTCCTACCCGCACGAGTTCTCCGGCGGTATGCGCCAGCGCGTGCTGATCGCGATGGGGCTGATGTGCGAGCCCAAGGTGCTGCTGGCCGACGAGCCCACCACCGCCCTGGACGTGACGGTGCAGGCGCAGATCCTGGACCTGCTGGACGAGCTGCGCCGCGACCTGGGCATGGCGCTGATCCTGGTCTCGCACGACCTGGCGGTGGTGGCGGGTTCGGTGGACGAGGTCGTGGTCATGCGCCACGGCGTCGCGGTCGAGCGCGGCGACGTGCGCGAGGTGCTGTCCGCACCTCGGCACGCCTACACCCGCGGGCTCCTGGACGCGGTGCCGCGCGTGGAGGTCTCCCGGGCCCATCGGCGGGCGCGCGACCGGGCCGAGCGCGGCCAGCGGCAGGACCAGGAGAAGCGCCGCAGGTCGGGATCGGCCGCGGCGGGCGAGGCGGGGCGCAAGGGGCCGGACGAGGTCTTCCGGCCCTTCATCCCCGAGCCGAAGGAGGAGCGGGGCGAGCCCCTGCTGCGGGTGGAGGATCTGGCGCAGCGGTTCAGGGTGCGCGGCGGTATGTGGGGTCGGGCCACGGACTTCTGGGCGGTCAAGGGGGTCTCCTTCGACCTGCACCGCGGTGAGACGCTGGGGATCGTGGGGGAGTCGGGGTCGGGCAAGTCGACGCTGTCGCGGATGGTGATGCGTCTGCTGGAGCCCACGCGGGGCCGGGTGGAGTTCGAGGGCCGCGACATCACCCACATGCCCGAGCGGGCGCTGCGTCCGTTGCGCCGGGACGTGCAGATGGTCTTCCAGAACCCCTACTCCTCGCTCAACCCGCGGGTGACCGTGGGGGACGCGATCGGGACCGCGTTGCGGGTGCAGGGGGAGAAGGACGGCAAGAAGATCCGTCGTCAGGTGCAGGAGCTGTTGGAGCGGGTGGGGTTGGAGCCGGGGCACTACAACCGGTTCCCGCACGCGTTCTCGGGTGGTCAGCGGCAGCGGATCGCGATCGCGCGGGCGTTGATCCTCAAGCCGAAGCTGATCATCTGTGATGAGCCGGTGTCGGCGTTGGACGTGTCCACGCAGGATCAGGTGTTGCGGTTGTTGTCGGAGTTGCAGGACGACTTCGGGTTGACCTACATCTTCGTGGCCCATGATCTGGCGGTGGTGCGTCAGGTGAGTGACCGGGTCGCGGTGATGCGTGCGGGTGAGGTGGTGGAGATGGGTGACAGCGACGCGGTGTACGAGAACCCCACCAGCGACTACACCCGCCAACTGCTCAACGCGGCGCCCGTGCTGGACCCCGACCAGGCCCGCGAACTGCGCGCGGAGCGCACCCGCCAGCGGACCGGGTGAACCGCGCGCCGACCGCGCCGCGGGCCCCGGGGACGCCCGTCCCCGGGGCCCGTCGGGATCAGAACATGCTGCGCTTGCCCGCCAGCGAGTCGATCCACTGGTGCAGGTGGCCCGACCAGTCGCGCCCGGCGCCCTCGTTGTGGTCGACGCTGAAGCGGTGGAAGGTGTCGCGGCTCTCGGAGAAGAGCAGACCCGGCTTCTTGTCCAGCTCCAGCACCACGTCCATACCGCGCTCGTCGGTGACCAGCGACAGCTCCAGCTCGTTCAGGCCCCGGTAGCGGCTGGGCGAGAAGAACTCGATCTCCTGGTAGAAGGGCAGCTGCTGGCGGGTGCGCAGGATGCGGCCCTGCTCCAGGTCGGCCTGCTTGAAGGAGAAGCCGAGGGAGGCCAGCGAGTCCAGCACGGCCAGCTGCGAGGGGAGCGGCTCCACGGCCACCGGGTCCAGGTCGCCCGGGTCGACCGCGCCCGCCACGTGCAGGCGCGTGTTCACACCGACGTTCATGCGGTGCAGGTGGCGGCCCCGGTGGACGGTGACGGGGGTCTCCCAGGGCACGAAGAGCTCGAAGGGCACCTCGAAGCGCTGACCGGGGGCCAGGGTCACGCCGCCGCCGATCTGGACGCGGTGGAACTCCAGGTCGCGGGTGCTCTCGTGGTCGCCGCTCTCGACCTCGACCCGGGCCTGGAGGCCGACGGTGAGCCGCTCGACCTGCTGCTCGACGTTGCCGCCCTCGATGACGACGGTGCCCCGCAGGGTGCCGCCCGGGGTGGCCACGGAGGAGTGCAGGGTGGTTTCCACCGAGGCCCCGCCGAATCCGATACCGGCGAGCAGGCGCTTGAGAACCATGGATGACCTTTCTGTACCGCCCCGCGCCGGGAGGAGGAGCGGGGTCGGGGGCTGTCTTCTGGTAACGACGCCGGGAGAACGCACTCGGTTCCCGGACCAAGGTCCCTGTTTCCCGCGGCGGGGCTCGGGAGCCGGGCACACCGGTGGGCCCCGCCCCCTTCGGTCCGGGGTGGGGAGGTCGGGGCAACGGAGGCCGATCACGCTGGGCCCGCCCGTCCAGGCGCGCGGCTCAGGGCCGACGCGGGCAGGCCCTCGAAGGAGTCCTCCCTCCTGTCCCGCCCGGGCGCGGCTCAGGGCCGACCCTTGAGGGCGTCCCGCCGCCCGACCCCGCCCGGGCGCGGCTCAGGCGGTGAGCCCGCGCAGCAGGGCGCGCAGCCCGTGGTGGAAGCGCGCCCGGGACTCGGCGGCGTCGGGGGCGTCCTCCTCGTCCTGGTGGCGGACCTGGTGCACGACCGCGCCCACGCAGTAGGAGTGCAGGGCGTCGGCGGCGCGCTCCAGGTCCTCGTCCTCCAACCCCGCCTCGGTGAGGGCGTCGTGGACCAGGGCCCGGGTGGCGTCGCTGCTGGGCGTGCGCGGGGCGCGGTGGACCAGCAGGGAGAGCGCCCCGGAGAACTCCAGCAGCCGCTCCCGGTAGGCCTCGGCCCACTCGGTGAGGCGCACGTCCCAGGGCCGGGTGTCCTCCTCGGGCTCCTTCGCCCCCTCCGCGTCTTCCGACGCCTCCCCGTCGTCGAGGGGGACGGTGCCGGTGGCCGCGGGGGAGGTGACGTAGGCGGCGATGGCGTTGAACAACTGCTCCTTGCCCAGGGGGAAGTGGTGGTAGATGGCCATGGCCTCCACCTCCAGCGCGTCGCCCAGGCGGCGCATGGACAGGCCGCCGAGTCCGCGGCCAGCGATGATGTGGAGCGCTTCGAGGATGATGCGCTCGCGGCTGAGTCCGGCGTAGTTCCTGCTCACGGTGGTCCTTTCGGGGGTGTGCGCCGTAAAGGTGGCAGATCGCGGGCCGCGCGGCCACCACGACGCGCGGCCCGGCTCGCCAGATGATATGGGTCACCTCTAGAGTGGCCCCGTCCGACGTTACGCGTGGTCTGGAGCACACACATGGGACTTGCCAAGCAGAGCACGGCTCAGGCGCGGGAGAGCCTGGCCTCCGACCAGGAGCGCGCGGAGCGCCTGCCCGAACTCCTGCGTGCGGTGGCCGAGGCGCAGGAGGCGCTGGAGCGGGCCCGCACCCAGAACGCGCCCGTGGAGGAGCTGAACCAGCGGGGCGTGGACCTGGACACGGCGCTGACCGAGGCGATGCGCGCCGCCTACGCCCGCGAGCGCGTCCTGGTGGGGGCCAAGGGGTACGAGGACCGGATCTACCGGCGCAAGCGGCTGGCCCGCCCGCAGGTGCGCGAGGCCACCCGGATCGCCGAGCGGCTGCTCACCGCCCGGGAGACCCACCGCCTGCACGGGATCCAGCGGGTGCCGCTCCAGGCGGTCTGACACCGGCGGTTGCGGCCCGCAACCTGGGGTCGTTACACGCACGGTAACTTGGTGTCCGGTCCGGTTCGGTCCGCGGCCGGACACCGCGGCAGGCGACGGTGGGGAGCGCAGTGGCACATGGCGGATTTCATCCGTGTCGATCCGACGTCGAGGGTCCCGCCCTACGAGCAGATCAGGTCGATCGTGGCCATCGCGGTCGCCAACGGTGAACTCCCGGTGGGCTACCGGCTGCCCACGGTGCGCGCGCTGGCGGGTCAGCTGTCGGTGGCGGTGAACACCGTGGCCCGCGCCTACCGCGAGCTGGAACAGGCCGGTGTGGTCGAGACACGCGGCCGTTCGGGGACGTTCGTCGCGGCGGGCGGCGACGACCAGCGCGCCGAGGCACTGGCCGCCGCCCGGGCCTACGCCGAGGTGATCTCCCGGGTGGGGCTGGACCACGACGAGGCGGTGGAGATCCTGCGCGCGGCGCTGCGGGGCTGACACCGCCCCGCGCGCCGCCGCGCCTCCCGGAGGTTCAGGCCCCGGTGACGATCCCGTAGAGCTCGTAGACGCACAGCACCACGAACAGCGATCCGGCCAGGGCCAGGCCCGTGTTGCTCACCCAGCCGTTGCGCCACTCGCGCGGGGTGCGCGAGGAGTTGAGCAGCCACATCAGGGTGAAGGCCAGGAACGGCATGAAGAAGGCGCCCAGCACCCCGTAGGCGATGACCAGCTGGAAGGGCTTGCCGATCAGCAGGAGCAGCATCGGCGGGAAGGTCAGCCAGAGCACGTAGCCGCGGAAGGCCCAGCTCTTCTGGTTCTCCCCCGGGTCGGTGTTGGTCCTGCCCCGCAGGTGGTTGACGAAGTCGGCGAACAGCAGGCTCACGCCGTTCCACACGCCGATGATGGAGGAGTAGGCGGCGGCGAAGAAGCCGATGAGGAAGGCCGTCGCCACGAACCCGCCGAAGCGCTCGCGCAGGACGTCGCCCAGCTGGATCAGGCCCTGGTCGCTCTCCTGGAGCGTGATGCCGCTCGCGTAGAGCAGCTCGGCGCCCACGATGAGCATCGCCACGACGAAGATGCCGGTGGTGATGTAGGCGACGCGGTTGTCCAGCCGCATCATCCGCATCCAGGAGGAATCCCGCCAGCCCTTGGAGTTGACCCAGTAGCCGTAGGCCGCCATGGTGATGGTGCCGCCGACGCCGCCGACCAGGCCCATGGTGTAGAACACCGAGCCCTCGGGGAGCATCGGGACCAGGCCCCGCAGGGTCTGGCCGATGTCGGGGACGACGTAGACGGCCAGGCCGACCACGGTGACGAACATGATGCCCACGAGCACCGTCATGATCTTCTCGAACACCGCGTAGCGGTTGAACCAGACGATCACCAGGCCGGAGACCCCGGCCAGGACGGCCCACACCTCCAGCGGCACGCCCGGCATCAGCGCGGCCAGGGGCAGGGCCGTGGCCGACATGGCGCTGGCGCCGTAGACGAAGCCCCAGATCGCGATGTAGGGCGCGAAGTAGACGGTGGTCCACTTACCCAGGCTGCTCCAGCCGGCGAAGATGGTGGTCCCCGTGGCCAGGTGCCAGCGCCCGGTGGCCTCGGCCAGGGAGATCTTGACCAGGCAGCCGACGATGGTGGCCCACAGCAGGGCGTAGCCGAACTGGTTGCCCGCGATGAGTGTGGCGACCATGTCGCCCGCGCCCACGCCGGTGGCCGCGACGACGATGCCCGGACCGATCTGTTTCCACGTCGTCCTGCGTTGCTCGATGGCTGCCATCGTGTCCTTCCCCCTGGTGGGACCGGTCTGGTCCGTGGTGGGCACGACTGTAGGGCTTCGGACACAAGGTGCATACGGGCAGATAAGCGGCGGAGGCGTTCCGTGGCGGAATCGATATGTTCCAGGTCACGTCCGGCGGCCGGTCAGCGGCGCAGGCCCACGACCGAGACGACGTAGAACAGGATCAGCCCGAGCCAGACCAGCGGCAGCGCGGCCGGGCTGCCCACGGCCGCGGTGATCGCGGAGACCGGGATGCTCACGCCCAGGCACACCAGGGAGAGCACGAAGCGCACGGTGTTGGAGGGCAGGCCCGCCTTGGCCGGTTCCGTGCGCGCCTGCGCGGCCATGTGGTGGCGCACGCGCGCCTCGACGGTGCCGTCGATGCGTTCGACCAGGGAGGCCGCCACGGCCTCGTCGTACTCGGGGCCGAGTTCACGGCTGGCGCGGAGCGCGGCGGCGATCTCGTCGCTGTGGCGCTGGGGGTGATCGGTCATGGCCACCATCGTCGCACCGGGGCGTCCGCGGCGTGCCGGGACGAGCGCGATACCGGGGACGAACCAGGGTTCGCCCTGAGGGTTTCGGACACGGCTCGGGGCCGCCCCCCGTTTGGGGAGCGGCCCCGTGTCGCCTTTCGGTCCGGCCCCGCAGACTAGCTGGCGAAGTCCAGCAGCTGCTGGGCGCGGCTGGGGTGGCGCAGCTTGGACAGCGACTGCTTCTCCAGCTGGCGGATGCGCTCGCGGGTCAGCCCCAGGTGCTTGCCGATCTCGTCCAGGGTGCGCGGACGGCCGTCCATGAGGCCGAAGCGCAGGGACATGATGGTGGCCTCGCGCGGCTCCAGGTCCGACAGCGCGTTGCGCAGCTGGTCGGCCATGAGCTGGCGGTCCACCACCTCGGAGGCCTCCGAGGCGTCCACGTCCTCGATCAGGTCGCCGATGCGGGTCTCGCCGTCCTCGCCGATCGTGGAGTCCAGGCTGATGGGCTGGCGGGTGACCCGCAGCAGCTCCTCGATCTGGGCCGGGGTCTTGTCCAGCTCCAGGCCCAGCTCCTCCGGCGTGGGCTCGCGGCCCAGCGCCTGGTGCATGTCGCGCTCCAGGCGGCTGACCTTGCTCAGCAGCTCCAGGACGTGCACGGGCAGGCGGATGGTGCGCGCGGAGTCGGCGAAACCGCGCTGGATGGCCTGGCGGATCCACCACATGGCGTAGGTGGAGAACTTGAAGCCCTTGGTGTAGTCGAACTTCTCCACGGCGCGGATCAGGCCGAGGTTGCCCTCCTGGACCACGTCGAGCAGCGACATCCCCCGGTCGCTGTACTTCTTGGCCACCGACACCACCAGGCGCAGGTTGGCCTCCAGCATGTGGGACTTGGCCTTGCGGCCGTCCTCGGCCACCCACTCCAGCTCCTCGACCTCGGCCTCGGCCAGCGGGGCGGAGCCGTCCACCTCGCCGTGCAGGCCGAGCCGGTACTCGGCGTAGAGCCCGGCCTCGACCCGCTTGGCCAGGTCGACCTCCTGCTCCGCGGTGAGGAGCTGGCGTCGGCCGATGGCCTTGAGGTAGGTGTGGACCGAGTCGCCCATGGCGGGGGACTGGTCGTCGAGGTCGGCCTCGCCGGTCTCCGCGTCGGTGGTGGTCTGGGCGGGCTCGGCCTTCTTGACGCGCCGTGTGGAGCGGGTCTTCCTCCGGGGGGAGGGGCCCTTGCGCGGCGCGGTCTTGCCTTCGGCCCTGGGTGCCTCGTCGGTGTCGGGCACCGTGGCGATGAGAGTGTCTTCCAGCACGTCGTCCTCGGCGTCGGGATCGGCCACCGGTGCGGAGTCGTCGCCCCCGTTGGCGAGCCTGACCCCGTTCTCGGTGAGTTCACGCAGGATGGAACGGCCGTCGCCGGTGGAGACGGCGGCCGCGGTGAAAGCGGCACGCAGTTCGGAGAGGGACAGGTGCCCCTGGGCGCGTCCGCGGTCGAGCAGGTCGGTCAGGACCGCGTCGGCGGACGCGTCGTCGCTGCGAGCGGTGTCAGCGGGGGCTCCGGCGGTGGGTGCCGGAGCGGCTGGGGCAGTGCTCGTCATCGGGGCACCTCCCTCCCTTCCAAGACGTGTGGCACGCGGCGGACGGTTCCCGCCGGCTGGACGCGCCAATATGTCCAACGTGTTGGGGAGTCAAATGTTCCCTGTCTCGATTGGATATCAGCCGAAGTGGCGTAGATCACTGCGACGGAAGTGGCCAAACGCTGTAGGGAGCGGGTAAAGGAGTGTGCCCGGAATCGCTGCGGGCGGGGAAGGGGGGCCGGTTGGGGGGAGAGCGCAGGGGCACGAACGTGTGGGCCGAGGGCTGTCACCAACTGCGGACCTCCTTGAGAGAGGGGCCGAGGGGCCGGATTACTCAGGTAGACGTCGGAAGGTCCGGGGAAGTTCCCCGCCTTTTGTCCGACACGTCCGTGACCGGCCGCTCCGCGCGGAGCGGCCGGACCGCCCGACCCCGGGCCGTCACTGCTGTTCGACGGGCACCGACGTGGTGGGGCGCGGCACCCGACGCGCCCCAGGGTCCCACGGGTGGAAGGCGCGCCGGTACACGCGCCCGGACCACGGGGCGCCGGTGGCGGCGCCGGAGAGGGCGCGGGGGTCCGCGCCGGTGCGGCTCTCGCGGCCGGTGCCGCGGACCGCGCCCGGACGCCCGCCTCCGCACGGACGGGCGTCGGCCGGGAACGCCAGGGTCCTCAGCGGCGGTGCCTTGCGTGGGCGCTTCCGCGCCTCAGCCGCGCGGGCCGCGCAGGGCCACCAGGTCGGGCTTGCCCGAGGCCAGCATCGGCAGGGAGGCGCGCACCTCCAGCTCGCGGGGAGCGGCGTAGGCGGGCAGGCGCTCGCGCACCCACGAGCGCAACTGCTCCAGGGAGGGCGGCGCGTCGGGGTCGGCGGGCACCACGACGGCGCTCACCCGCTCGCCCCACTCGGGGTCGGGTCGGCCCACCACCACCGAGTCGGCCACCGCGGGGTGCTCCAGCAGCCGGGCGTTGACCTGCCCCGGCACCACCTTGTGGCCGCCGGTGTTGACCACCTCGTCCACGCGTCCGAGCACGCTCAGGCGCCCGTCCCCGTCCAGACGGCCCAGGTCGTTGGTGCGCAGCCACCGCGTCCCGTCGGCGTCGGTGACCAGGGCGCCCGGATCGGCGCGGACCCCGGGCGCCAGGCGGTAGCCGCTCAGCAGCACCGGCCCCGACAGCAGGATCCGCCCGGCCCCGTCGGCCGAGGGGGACTCCACCCGCACCCGTACCCCGTCCAGCGCGACGCCGTCGTAGACGCACCCGCCGCAGGTCTCGCTCATGCCGTACGTGGTGACCACCCGGCCCCCGGCCCCGCGGGCCTCCCGCAGCAGGGCGGGGTCGGCGGCGGCGCCGCCGAGCAGGATGGTCCCGAACACCGACAGGTCGGTCCCGGCGGCCAGCAGGCGCCGCAGCTGGGTGGGCACCAGGGACACGTGCGGTCGAGATCCGCGCGCGAGCCCGACCACCGTCCGCACCGAGAAGGCCGCGTGCTCGATCCGGCCGCCCGTGGCCAGGGCGCGCATGATCACCTGGATGCCGGAGATGTGCCCGGCGGGCAGCACGCACAGCCACGCGTCGCCGGGGGCGGCGCCGATCCGCGCCACCGAGGCCCGCGCGGAGGAGCGCAGCGCGGCGGCGGACAGCTCCACGCCCTTGGGCGCGCCGGTGGAGCCCGAGGTGGTGATGACCAGGGCGGTGTCCCCGCCCGCCGGGCGGGCGCCGTCCAGCGCGGCGACCCCGTCCGGGGTGCGCAGGGAGGCCGGGCGCATGGCGGCCAGGAGTTCGTCCACGCGCGCGTCGGGGGTCCCGTCGGGGATCGGCAGCAGGGCGGGGCCGTGCCCGTCCAGGGCCCGGGCCAACAGGTCGCCCAGGCGCTCCGGCGCCAGTCCGCGCACCGCCTGGAGGGGGCGCCCCTCCAGGTCACGGGGGTGCGTTCCGCCTGCCTCGACCTGTCTCTCGCGTGCCACGACGGCAAGGGTACGCCCGTGTCCGGAGCACCCGCCCCGGGGGTCGGATCCGGCGCCGGGCGGCGGACACGGGCGCAAGGAGCACCGCCCTGCCCGCGCGTCCCGCCCGCCTGGCACAATGCGTAGGGTTGTCGCGTGGACGTGGTGACACGTCCGCGCCGTCCACAGTGTCCCCGTTGAGGAGAAGCAGTAGCCGTGAGCAGCGTGATCGACTGGCAGCGGTCGGGCGAGTATTCCGACATCATCTACGAGACCGCGGAGGGCATCGCCAAGATCACGATCAACCGCCCCGAGCGCCACAACGCCTTCCGGCCCCAGACGCTGTTCGAGCTCCAGGACGCCTTCAACCTCGCCCGCGACGACTCCTCGGTCGGCGTGATCATCTTCACCGGCGCCGGCGACCAGGCGTTCTGCTCCGGCGGCGACCAGAAGATCCGCGGCGAGGACGGCTACATGGGCGACGACGCCGTGGCCCGCCAGGGCATCGGCCGCCTCAACGTGCTCGACCTCCAGGTGCAGATCCGCCGCCTGCCCAAGCCCGTCATCGCCATGGTCGCCGGCTGGTCCATCGGCGGCGGCAACGTGCTCCAGGTCTGCTGCGACCTGACCATCGCCGCGGACAACGCCAAGTTCGGCCAGACCGGCCCCAAGGTCGGCTCCTTCGACGGCGGCTACGGCTCCTGGCTGCTCGCCGAGACCGTCGGCCTGAAGAAGGCCCGCGAGATCTGGTACCTGTGCCGCCAGTACAGCGCGCAGGAGGCCCTGGACATGGGCATGATCAACACGGTCGTGCCGCTGGAGGACCTGGAGAAGGAGACCGTGGCCTGGGCCCGGGAGATGCTGGAGAAGTCCCCGCTGGCGCTGCGCATGCTCAAGGGCGCCATCAACGCCGTCAGCGACGGCGCGGCCGGGATGCAGCAGTTCGCCGGTGACGCCACGATGCTCTACTACATGAGCGAGGAGGCCCAGGAGGGCCGCGACGCCTTCAAGGAGAAGCGCAGCCCGGAGTTCGACAAGTTCCCGCGTCGTCCGTGACCGCTGCCGAACCCGACCCGGCGGGCACGCCCGCCGGGGGACGCGCCTTCGCGGTCGGCCTGCGCAACCGCTTCCGCGGCATCACCGTCCGCGAGGGCATGCTCGTGCGCGGGCCCGCCGGATGGGGGGAGTTCTCCCCCTTCGCCGAGTACGGCCCGCGCGAGTGCGCCCGCTGGTGGGCCGCCTGTGAGGAGGCCGCCCACCACGGCTGGCCCGCGCCCGTCCGCGACCGCGTGCCGGTCAACGTGACCGTGCCCGCCGTGGACCCCGAGCGGGCCCACGCGATCGTCGCCGCGGGCGGCTGCGCCACCGCCAAGGTCAAGGTGGCCGAACGCGGCCAGGACCCCGCCGAGGACCTGGCCCGCGTCGAGGCGGTCCGCGACGCCCTGGGCCCCTCGGGGCTGGTGCGGGTGGACGCCAACGGCGCCTGGGACGTCGACACCGCCGTGCGGATGGTGCGCGAACTGGACCGCTTCGGCCTGGAGTACGTCGAGCAGCCGTGCGCCACCCTGGACGAGCTGGCCGCCGTGCGCCGCCGGGTGTCGGTCCCCGTGGCCGCCGACGAGTCCGTCCGCAGGGCCGAGGACCCGCTGCGGGTGCGCGCCGCCGGCGCCGCCGACATCGTGGTCCTCAAGGTGCAGCCGCTGGGCGGGGTGCGCGCCGCGCTGCGCGTGGCCGAGGCGTGCGGGCTGCCGGTGGTGGTCTCCAGCGCCGTGGAGACCTCGGTGGGCCTGGCGGCGGGGGTGGCCCTGGCGGCCGCGCTGCCGGAGCTGCCCCACGCGTGCGGCCTGGCCACCATGCAGATGCTGACCGCCGACGTCACCGCCGACCCCCTGCTGCCCGAGAACGGGTTCCTACCCGTGCGCCCGGTGACGGTGGACGAGGCGAGCCTGCGCGCGGTGGAGGTCGACCCCGCCGCCTGGCGGGCCCGCGCCGAGGCCGCGCGGTCGGCCGCCGACGAGGTCCCCGGCGCCGGATGACCGCGCCGTGACCGGCGTTGATGTTACGCCTGGGGCGCACGGTGACAGGGGGCCGGATGTCCGGTTGGCGTGTGTGGGGGGTAACAGCCGTGTTCGTCCTCCGCGGGCCCCGGGTGGGGGTTGACTGTAGGGGCCGGGTCCACATGGTGATACTGGGTACACCTTGAGACGATCGAGAGAGTTGATGAATCCGTCCACCGCCCTGGCGCGTGTCCTGGTCGACGAGCTGGCCCGCTGCGGCCTGGCCGAGGCCGTCGTCGCGCCGGGGTCGCGCTCGACGCCGCTCGCCCTGGCCCTGGTCGCCCACCCCGGAATCCGGGTGCACGTGCGCATCGACGAGCGCTCGGCCTCCTTCCTCGCCCTCGGTCTGGCCCGCGTCTCGCGCCGCCCGGTCGCGGTGGTGTGCACCTCCGGCACGGCCGCGGCCAACTTCCACCCGGCGGTGATGGAGGCGGACGAGAGCGGGGTGCCGCTGCTGGTGCTCACCGCCGACCGGCCCCCGGAGCTGCGCGGGACCGGCGCCAACCAGACGGTGGACCAGATCGGCCTGTACGGCGGCGCGGTCCGCCTGTTCGCCGAGGTCGGCACCCCCGACCCGGTGCCCGGCATGGTCGCCTACTGGCGGTCGCTGGCCTGCCGCGCGTGGGGCTCGGCGCTGGGCGGACGCCCCGGTCCGGTCCACCTCAACGTGGCCTTCCGCGACCCGCTGACCCCCGACGCCGACACGGGCGCGTGGCCCGAGCCCCTGGAGGGGCGCGACGGCGGCCGGGCGTGGATCGGCCGCCCGGGGCCGCTGACCGAACCCGCGCCGTTCGCCCTGCCCGACGTCGAGCGCGGTGTGATCGTGTGCGGCGACGGGGACTACGACCCGGTGCCGTTCCTGGCGCTGGCCGAGGCGACCGGGTGGCCCCTGCTGGCCGAACCGACCTCCAACGCCCGCCGGGCGGGCGCGCTGTCCACCTACCGGCACTTGCTGGCCTCGCCGCGCGTGGTCGCGCGGCCGGCGCCGGAGCTGGTGGTGAGCGTGGGCCGCCCCAACCTGTCCCGGCAGATCCTGGCCTACCTGCGCCGGGCCGAACGGCACGTGGTGGTCGGCGCGGGCGCGCTCGACGCCTTCTCCGACCCGGTGCGCACCGCCACCGACGTGGTGGCCGCGGTCGCGCCGCCCGCCGGTCTGGACCCCGGCTCCCCGCGGAGCACCGAGTGGTCGCGGACCTGGTCGGAGGCGGAGGCGGTGGCCCGCGCCGCCCTGGACGCGGTGCTGGACGAGGAGGAGGTGCTCAGCGAGCCGCGGCTGGCCCGCGACCTGGTCGCGCACATGTCCACCGGTTCGCTGCTGTTCGCCGGTTCGAGCATGCCCATCCGCGACCTGGACGCCACCATGCGGGCGCGCTGCGGCGTGCGCCTGGTGGGCAACCGGGGCGTCAGCGGGATCGACGGGTCGGTCTCCACGGCCATCGGCGCGGCGCTGGCCCACCAGGCCGGGGGCGGGGGGCACGCCTACGCGTTGCTGGGCGACCTCGCGATGCTGCACGACCAGAACGGGCTGCTGATCGGCCCGGGGGAGCCTCGCCCGGACCTGGCGATCGTCGTGGTCAACAACGACGGCGGCGGGATCTTCTCCGGTCTGGAGCAGGCCGGGCACCCCGACTTCGAGCGGGTGTTCGGCACCCCGCACGGGGCGTCGATGGAACGGGTGGCGGCGGTGGCCGACGTGCCCTACACCCGCCTGGAGTGGGCGACCGACCTGCCCAAGGCGCTGCTGGGCGAGGGGCCGCGCCTGATCGAGGTGTGCACGCACCGCGCGGGCAGCGCCGCGCTGCGCCGCCGGATCCAGGCCGCGGTGGACGCCGCGGTGGACGGGGCGCTCTGAGCGCACGCCCCTGACCGAAGCGGGCGGGGACCACCATGCGGGCCGGGGCCGTCCACCGGGGCGCCGGGCGTCGTACCCGTCCCCCTTTTCGACCCCTCGCCCGCCCCGATGTCGGCATGCCCTAAACCCCTTCGATCGGCAACCGTTTTCCCGTCTCCGCCCCTCCCCGGCCCCGCGCCGCACCGCTGCGCCCGGCGCCGAATCACGGGAGGGCCGATAACTCCGGGGACGGTTACGGGCGTGTCATGTGGATTCGGCGGGTACGGTGCGCCATGATCACGACCGGAACCCGACGATGCGTGGCCCTCCGGATTCCCAGCGTGACCTACCAGGGCATGCGCCGGAGTTGTAGGCGCGTTCATCTTGGTTTCACCTGCGCGTTTGGAATTTCGGCCAAGGTCGAGAGCGTCCGGGGGAGCACCCCGCCGGACCAGGAGACAATCCGCGCGCCCCGGTCAGACCCCGCACCGACGGAGCGCGTGGGAGCAGCACGATCCCCAAGGAGAAGGTGTGCCCGAATCCGCGCCCCGCCGCCGCCAGCTGCCGTTGATCGGCCAGGTCGGTGGCGGTCGTTCCCGTGCGACATGCAGACTGCGCTGCGGCGACGCCTGTTTCCACCCGGCTCCCAACACCAGCGACAACCCCTACTTCGGGGACATCTTCGCCAAGGCGCTCTCCCGCCGCTCCGTCATCCAGGCCGGTGCCGTGAGCGCCGGAGCGGGCGCGCTCGGACTCGCCGCGCTCAGCCCGGCCTCGGCCGACCGCCGCGGCCCCGACCGCCCCCACCCCTCGCCGCGGCCCACCTTCACCAGCGTCCAGCCCAACAACGACGACAAGATCACCATCCCCCGGGGCTACGACCAGCACGTCATCATCCGCTGGGGCGAGCCGGTCCTGCCCGGCGCTCCCGAGTTCGACGTGTACGACCAGACCGCCGAGGCGCAGGCCCAGCAGTTCGGCTACAACTGCGACTACGTCGGCTTCCACCAGCTCGACGACGACCACGCCCTGCTGTGGGTCAACCACGAGTACACCAACGAGGAACTCATGTTCCCGGGGTACGCCGGGGGCGACGCCGCCACCGAGGAGCAGGTCCGCATCGCCATGGCCGCCCACGGCGGTTCCATCGTCGAGCTCCAGCGCGAGGGCCGCACCGGCAAGTGGGTGCTCTCCACGGGCGAGCGCTCCTTCAACCGCCGCATCACCGCCGACACCCCCATGCGCCTCACCGGCCCCGCCGCCGGGCACGACCTGCTCAAGACGGCGGAGGACCCCACCGGCACCCTGGTCAGGGGCATGCTCAACAACTGCGCGGGCGGCATGACCCCGTGGGGCACCTTCCTCACCGCCGAGGAGAACTTCAACCAGTACTTCGCCAACGGCTCCGGGTCCGCCGAGACCAGGCGCTACGGCGTCGGCACCGGTGCCACGGGGCGCCGCTGGGAGCGTTTCGAGGAGCGCTTCGACCTCTCCAAGCACCCCAACGAGATCAACCGCTTCGGCTACATCGTCGAGGTCGACCCGCTCGACCCCGGGTCCGAGCCGCTCAAGCGCACCATGCTCGGCCGCTTCAAGCACGAGGGCGCCACCACCCGCCTGGCCGACGACGGCCGGGTCGTGGCCTACATGGGCGACGACGAGCGCTTCGACTACATGTACAAGTTCGTCAGCGCCAAGAAGTACGTCGAGGGCTCCCGGCGCCACAACCTCTCCCTGCTGGACACCGGCACGCTGTACGTGGCGCGCCTGTCCGGCAACAGCCCCGCCGAGGAGTTCGACGGCTCCGGCGCGCTGCCCGCCGACGGCGAGTTCGACGGTTCCGGCGAGTGGGTCGCGCTGTGCACCGACACCGAGAGCTTCGTCCCCGGCTTCAGCGTCGCCGAGGTGCTCATCCACACCCGTCTGGCCGCCGACGCCGTGGGCCCCACCAAGATGGACCGCCCCGAGGACTTCGAGCCCAGCCCGGTCACCGGCAAGGTCTACTGCGCGCTGACCAACAACTCCGCCCGCGAGCCCGGCCAGGCCGACGAGCCCAACCCGCGCGGCCCCAACCGGCACGGCCACGTCCTGGAGATCGTGGAGTCCGGCAACGACGCGGCCGCCACCACCTTCGCCTGGAACGTGCCGCTGGTGTGCGGCGACCCCGAGGACGACGACACCTACTACGCGGGCTTCGACAAGTCCAAGGTCATGCCGATCTCCGCGCCGGACAACCTGACCTTCGACAAGGACGGCAACCTGTGGATCTCCACGGACGGCCAGCCGGGCGCCCTGGGGATCAACGACGGCCTGCACGTCATGCCGGTCGAGGGCCGCTTCCGAGGTGAGCTGAAGACCTTCGCCACCGTCCCGGTCGGCGCGGAGGCCTGCGGCCCCTTCGTCACCGAGGACAGCAAGACGGTGTTCCTGGCCCCCCAGCACCCCGGTGACGGCGGCAGCTTCGAGGCTCCCACCAGCACCTGGCCCGACGGCGAGTTCCCGCGCCCGTCCGTGGTGTGCATCTGGCACACCGCGGGCCGCGAGGTCGGCAGGTAGCCCGGCCGCCCTCCCGCCGGTAGGGACGACGACCACCGGCCCCGGCTTCCATCGTGGGGGCTGCCGGGGCCGGTTCCTCGTGTCGGGGCCCCCGCCCGGGGCGCGCGGGCCTCAGAGAGTCTTCTCGAAGCAGAGCGAGGAGGGCTCGTCGGCGTAGGCGCCGAAACCGGGGATGGGCGTGTACCCCGAACGGGTGTAGAACCGCACCGCGTCGGGCTGCCGGTCGCCCGTCTCCAGGCGCAGGCACTTCCAGCCCCGCTCACGGGCCCACTCCTCCAGGGCCGCCAGGACCAGTGCCGCCGCGCCCGAGCCGCGCCGGTCGGGCCGGACGTACATCCGCTTGACCTCCCCCGCCGCGTCGCCGAGGTCGCGCAGGCCGCCGCAGCCCACGGCCGCGCCCGAGGCGTCGCGGGCCACCACGAACACCGCGATGTCCCCGGCGGAGGGGGCCACCCCCGGCTCGGAGTCGGCGGTGCCGTACCGTTCGGCGATCTCCGCCCGCTGGCCGGCCCGCAGGGCGGCGGCGTCGGGATCGTCCCAGGAAACCTCGTGGACACGCATGGGCGCCACGCTAGCGGCGCCGTGTTTCGCGGCCGTGAAATCCCGTCCGGGCAGCGGCCTCTGTGCGCGGCGTCACCCCCGCTCAGCGCCGCCCGCGCGCGTACCGCGGAGCCCGGCCCGGAGCGCGCTCCCGCCCCGGTTCAGACGGGGTCGGTGAGGGCCTCGCGCATCACCCGGAACTTGGACTCGGTCTCGGCCAGCTCCGACTCCGGTTCGGACTGGGCGACGATGCCCCCTCCGGCGAAGAGCCGGGCGCGCGCGCCCTCCACGCGGGCGCAGCGCAGGGCGATGCCCCACTCGGAGTTGCCCGCGCCGTCCAGCCACCCGACCGGACCGGCGTAGCCGCCCCGGTCCATGCCCTCGGCCTTCGCGATCAGCCGCATGGCCGCCGCGGTGGGGGTGCCGCCCACGGCGGCGGTGGGGTGCAGGGCCGCGACCGCCTCCAGCGCCGAGACCCCGGGGGACAGGCGGGCGCGCACCGGCGTGGCCAGGTGCTGCACGTTGGCGAGCGCGAGCAGGCGGGGCCGGGCGGGCACGTCCAGTTCCTCGGTGAGCGGTTCCAGCGCGGTGCGCAGGGACTCCACGGCCATGCGGTGCTCGTCCACGTCCTTGGCCGAGGTCAGCAGCTCCTCGGCCAGGAGCCGGTCCGCGTCGGGGTCCTCGCCCCGGGGGCGGGTCCCGGCCAGCACCAGCGAGGAGAGCTGGTCGCCCTCGCGGCGCAGCAGCAGCTCGGGGGTGGCTCCGACCATGCCGTCCACCGAGAAGGTGAAACAACCGGGGAACCGCAGCCGCAGCCGCTCCAGCAGGGTGCGCACGTCGATGGGGGCGTCGGCCTCGGCCAGGGCGTCGCGCGCCAGCACGGCCTTGTCGAGCTCTCCCGTGCGGATGCGCTCGACGGTACCGGCCACGGCGCCCATCCACTGCTCGCCGGTCAGCGACCCCGCGCTCCAGGAGAGCGGACCGACGGGCCGCGGCTCCGGCGTCGGGCCGAGCGGCTCGGCCGGGTGCGCCCCGGACGCTTCGGTGACGGTGGTCAGCCAGGAGCGGCCGCCGCGCCGCCCGACCAGCACGCGCGGCACCACCAGGGCCGATCCCGCGGAGGAGGGGGAGAAGGCGAACGTGCCGAACGCGACCGGGCCGGTGCCGGGCACCCCCACCTCGTCGTGGACCTCGGCGCGCTCGGTGAGGGCGTCGACCCAGCGGGCCGCCTCGGTGAAGCGGGTGGTGTCGGTGGGCTCGGCCGATTCGGGCTCACCGTCCAGGTCCAGCCGCGCGGCCTGTCCCCAGCCCACGACGCCCTCGTCGCCGGTCAGCCAGGCCAGGGGGGAGTCCGCGGGCAGGCGGTGCACCAGGCTGGCGGTGTCGTCGCGCAGGGCGACGGTGCGGACGGACAGGCGTGGCGGGCTCAGGAGGGCGTTCACGGTCCCCGAGTCTAGAACCTCGTCTGGGGCGGTGTGTCCGGTATCGGCCGTGGTGGCCGGGGTGCGCACGTGCTCCCTCCCGGGGTGGAGCCGCCGTCGTGAACCGGCCCTCGCCGCCGCCCGGCGGGGACGGTGCTCCGCCGCCGCCCCCGCGGGCGCTCCGTCGACCTGCCGGAACGGCCCTCCGGCACCGGGGGTGCGAGGTTGTCCACAGATTGGCGCAATCGTGTCCGAAAATTGACTGTCTGGCCTACTCTGGTTCGCGGTGCGACGTCACGGTGACGGCGGTGCGCGACCCATCCCCTCAGAGGAGACCTGTTCCATGGATTCAGTGGCCCGTGCCGTGACCCCGACGCGCGCCGCGCTGCGGTGGGCCGCGACGGCCGCCGCGGCCACCGTCCTGCTGGCGGGGTGCACCGGCCGGGGCGCCGACGAGGAGCCACCGGCCGACGGCGCGTCCGGGGCGGCCGCCACCCTGCGGTGCGGGGACGGCGGGGCGCAGCGGCAGATGCGCGGGGCCTGGCTGACCACGGTCCGCAACATCGACTGGCCCTCCGAGCCGGGCCTGTCCGCCGAGGAGCAGAAGGCCGAACTCGACGCCTACCTCGACGACGCCTCCGCCATGGGGCTCAACGCGGTCTTCCTGCACGTGCGGCCCACCGCCGACGCCGTCTACGAGTCGGACCTGGAGCCGTGGGCGCGCTACCTCACCGGCGAGCAGGGCGGCGACCCCGGCTACGACCCGCTGGAGTACGCGGTGGCCGGGGCGCACGAGCGCGGCCTGGAGCTGCACGCCTGGTTCAACCCCTACCGCGTGGGCTTCCAGGACCCCGACGTCGAGAACCTGGCCGAGGACCACCCGGCGAGGGAGAACCCCGAGTGGCTCGTCGACTACGGCGTCGAGGCCTACTTCGACCCCGGCAACCCCGGGGTCCGCGAGTGGGTGACCCGCGTGATCCTCGACGTGGTGGAGCGCTACGACGTCGACGGCGTGCACTTCGACGACTTCTTCTACCCCTACCCCAAGGAGGGCGAGGAGTTCGACGACGACGCCTCCTGGGAGGAGCACGGCGACGGCTTCGAGGCCCGCGAGGACTGGCGGCGCGACAACGTCAACCAGCTCATCGCCGGGGTCCACGAGGGCATCGAGGCCACCAAGCCCTGGGTGAGCTTCGGGATCTCCCCGTTCGGCATCTGGCGCAACGACTCCACCGACCCCAGCGGCTCGTCCAGCTCGGGCCTGCAGTCCTACGACGCCCAGCACGCCGACACCCGCACCTGGATCCAGGAGGGCACGGTCGACTACGTCGCGCCGCAGCTGTACTGGGAGCGGGGCTTCGAGACCGCCGACTACGAGGTCCTGGCCGACTGGTGGGCCCGGGAGGTCGAGGGCACCGGCGTGGACCTGTACATCGGCCAGGCCGCCTACCGGGTGGGCGAGGACGGCTGGACCGGCGAGGACGCGCTCAGCACCCAGCTGGACTACTCCGGCGAGCTGCCCCAGGTGGACGGCGACGTCTACTTCTCCATCAAGAACCTGCGCGAGCAGGCCGCCGACGCCTACGCCGCGCTGGCCGACGAGCACTACGGCGCCCCCGCCCTGCCGCCGCTCTCCGACGCGCCCGGGGGCCGGGGGCCGCTGGTCGGCGCGGTCGGCGGCGTCACGGCCCGGGCCGCCGACGAGGGTGTCGACGTGGCGTGGGAGGCCGTGGACGGCGCCCGCTTCTACGCCGTCTACCGGCTGCCCGCCGACGCGGCCGCCGGGTCCGAGGAGGAGCGCTGCGCCGCGGTCACCGCGGACAACCTCGTGGGCCTCACCGGGCGGACCGCGCTGACCGACACCGCGCCGCTGGAGGACGGCGCCGGGTACGTGGTCACCGCGCTGGACGACTACCGCGCCCAGGGACCGGTCAGCGAGGTCGCCGACGTGCGCGGCTGAACGGACACCGGGCGCGCGGGCTCCGGCCGGGGGAGGCGTCCCCGGGCCGGAGCCCGTTCCGTTCGCCGGGGCGTGGGTCCCCGGTCCCTCTCCGGGGCGCCCGGTCCGGCTTCTTCCCGGGCGCGGTCCGGTGCCGCCCGCACGTCTGTCGCAAAATCCCAAGACAAGGGAGAAAAAGTAAGCATCTGCTAGCGGAAAGCCCCTTTTGCCCCAGCAGGTGCCGGATATAGGTTGGCCCCATGCCGACCTTCCACATCAGCGAGGCCGCCGACCTCCTCGGCGTCAGCGCCGACACCGTCCGGCGCTGGGTCGACTCCGGCCGCCTGTCCGCTACCCGCGACGCCTCCGGAAGGCGTCTGATCGAGGGCGCGGACCTGGCCGGGTTCATGAGCGCGGGTGCCGGCGAGGACCCGGCCCGGCGCCTGTCCTCCGCCCGCAACCGCTTCCGAGGCCTGGTCACCGACGTCGTCCGCGACCGGGTGATGGCCAGCGTGGAGATCCAGGCCGGACCCCACCGGGTGGTCTCGCTGATGAGCCGCGAGGCCGCCGACGAGCTCGGTCTGGAGGTGGGCAGCGTCGCCACCGCGGTGGTCAAGTCCACCAACGTGGTCGTGGAGACCACCGGGGAACGCCATGCGTGAGCCCGCCACCCGCAGCCCCCGCTCCGGCGCTCCCCGGCCGGTCCGCGTCCTGGCCGCGGCCGCGCTCGTCCTGTGCGCCTGCTCCCCGGGGGAGGGGTCCGCCGACCGGCTCAACGTCTTCGCCGCGGCCTCCCTCACCGACGTCTTCACCGACCTCGCCGAGCAGTTCGAGGCCGAGCACCCCGGCACGGAGGTGGTCCTCAACTTCGCGGGCAGCGGCGACCTGGCCCTCCAGATCAACTCCGGCGCCCCCGCCGACGTCTTCGCCTCCGCCGACACCGCCACCATGGACCGGGTCGTCGAGGGCGAGGGGCTGCACCCCGACTGGGCCGCGGAGCACGGCGCGCAGGGCGTCGTCTTCGCCGCCAACACCCTGCGCATCGCCGTGCCCCCGGACAACCCGGCCGGTGTCGGGGGACTGGCCGACCTCGCGGAGGAGGACACCGCCGTCGCCTTCTGCGCCGAGGAGGCCCCCTGCGGCGCGGCCACCGCCGCGGTCCTGGACGAGGCCGGGCTGGAGATCACCCCCGACACCTACGAGGAGGACGTGCGCGCGGTCCTGACCAAGGTCGAACTCGGTGAGGTCGACGCCGGACTCGTCTACGCCACCGACGTCGTCTCCGCGGGCGACCGGGTCGAGGGCATCGCGTTCGACGAGTCCGACGAGGTGGTCAACGACTATCCCATCGGGGTCGTCTCCACCACCTCCGACGCCGCGCTCGCCGCCGCCTGGGTGGAACTGGTGCGCTCCCCCGGGGGCCAGGAGGTCCTGCGGGCCGCCGGGTTCGAGGTGCCATGACGCCCGACCGCGCCCCCGCTGCCCCCGCCGAGCCCTCCGCCGCTGCCCCCGCCGAGCCCTCCGCCGCGGCGCCGCGCCGCCGTCCGCCGCGGGGACGGCGCTTCGGCCGACCGCCCTGGATCCTGGTGCTGCCCGCGCTCCTGGGCGTGGCCTTCCTCGTGCTGCCCCTGGCGGGCCTGCTGGCCAGCGCGCCCTGGTCCACCATGGGCGGCCGCCTGACCGAGCCCGAGGTGCTGGCGGCCCTGTGGCTGTCCCTGTCCACCGCCACCGCCGCCACGGCCGTGTCCCTGCTCCTCGGGGTGCCGCTGGCCTGGCTGCTGGCCCGCACCGACTTCCCCGGACGCCGCCTCGTGCGCGCCCTGGTCACCGTCCCGCTGGTGATGCCGCCCGTGGTCGGCGGCGTGGCGCTGCTGCTGGTCCTGGGGCGCAACGGGATCGTGGGCCGCCACCTGGACGCCTGGTTCGGGATCACCCTGCCCTTCACCCCCGCCGCCGTGGTCCTGGCCCAGGTGTTCGTCGCCATGCCGTTCCTGGTGATCAGCGTGGAGGGCGCGCTGCGCGGCGCGGACCGCCGCTACGAGGAGGCCGCCGCCACCCTGGGCGCCAGCCGGGCGGCCGTCTTCGCCCGCGTCACCCTGCCCATGGTGCTGCCGGGCATCGCCGCGGGAGCGGTCCTGTGCTGGTCGCGGGCCCTGGGCGAGTTCGGCGCCACCATCACCTTCGCCGGGAACTTCCCGGGCACCACGCAGACCATGCCGCTGGCCGTGTACGTGGCCATGCAGCGCGACCCCGAGGCCGCCATCGTGCTCAGCCTGATCCTGCTGGCGGTCTGCCTGGCCGTCCTGGCCACCCTGCGCGAGAGGTGGACGAACGCCTGATGGCCCCGAACCACCGCCCTGACGAGACCACACCCGACCCCGAATCCGGCCCCGCGGCGGCGCCCGAACGCACGGCCCCGACCCCGGCCGCACCCGCCTCCGGGCCCGAACGCACGTCCGCACCAGCGTCCGCGTCCTCGGCCGCGTCCACGCCCGTACCCGCGCTGGAGGCGGACCTGTGCCTGAGCCGGGGTGCCTTCACCCTGGAGGCCTCCCTGACGGTGCGCCCGGGGGAGATCCTCGCCCTGCTGGGGCCCAACGGCGCGGGCAAGTCCTCGGCGCTGCGCGCCCTGGCCGGACTGGTGCCCCTCACCGGCGGGCGCGTCCTCGTGGACGGGCGCGACCAGACCAGGACACCCGTGGAGCACCGCCCCATCGGCATGGTCTTCCAGGACTACCTGCTCTTCCCGCACATGAGCGCCCTGGACAACGTGGCCTTCGGCCCCCGCCACCAGGGCCTGTCGCGGGCGGGGGCCCGCGAGCGCGCCGCCGAACTACTCGCCCACATGGACCTGTCCGCGTACGCGCGCGTGCGGCCGCGCCGCCTCTCCGGCGGCCAGGCCCAGCGCGTGGCGCTGGCCCGCGCCCTGGCCGTGCGCCCGCGCCTGCTGCTGCTCGACGAGCCCATGGCCGCCCTGGACGCCAGCACCCGCATCGACGTGCGCGCCCGGCTGGGCCACCTGCTGGAGGAGTTCGACGGGGCCACGGTGCTGGTCACCCACGACCCGCTCGACGCCATGGTGCTCGCCGACCGGGTGGCGGTGATCGAGGGGGGCCGGGTCGTCCAGCAGGGCGAGCCCGCCGAGGTGGCGCGGCGCCCCCGCACCGCCTACGTCGCGCGGCTGGTGGGGCTCAACCTCTTCCGGGGCACGGCCGAGGGCACCACCGTCACCCTGGACGGCGACGGTCCCGGCGGGCCCGTCCGGGTGGAGGCGCACGAGGCGCACCGGGGACCGGCCCTGGTGGCCTTCCCGCCGCGCGCCGTGGCCCTGTACCCGCACCGTCCGCACGGCAGTCCGCGCAACGTGTGGCGGCTGACGGTGGAGGGGATCGAGCGGTTCGGCGACCAGGTGAGGGTGCACCTGGCGGGGAACCCCTCCCTGGCCGCCGACATCAGCCCGGCGGCCCTGGCCGAGCTGGGACTGGCCCGGGGGGACGCGGTGTGGGCGGGGGTCAAGGCCGCCGAGGTCGAGTGCTACCCGGGTTGACCCCCCGGGGGGCCGGCCCGCGGGACCGCGTCGGCGCGGAGCGCGCTCGGGCCCGCGGCGGCGGGTCGCACCCCGCGGAGGAAACCGATTTTTCTACCCAGAATCGGGCATAGAAACCCACATCGGAAAACCTGTGCACACCTGGATATCTCAGGTATACCCGGGGGAGACTGTAAGTCTGGCGACGACTGTCCTTCCCCCCGTGGCCGAGGAGGGTTCCATGTCCCTGAGAGAGCACGAGAGAAGAATCCTCGCGGAGATCGAGCGGCAGCTCAGCGAGGAGGAACCGGACCTGGCCGGACGGCTGGAGTCCTTCGGGTCGGGGGATCCCGACGCTCCGGCCGACCCCGGCCTGGGCGGCTGGAAACCGTGGGTGGCGTGCGGCCTGATCGCCGCGGTCACCGCGGGCCTGCTCGTGATGCTGTTCGTGCTCACCCCGAGCACGCCGCAGCCGTCCGCGCCCGCGGTGCCCACCGAGACCTCGCAGACCACCGGGGACCCGGCGCCCGATCCGGATCCGGAGCCCGCGCCGGAGGGACCCGAGGCCGTCGGAACCTCCTGACCGGAGCCCCGCTCCGCGGCCGCGCGGCCTCTCCCGGGACACGTGACGGGCGGTGTGCACCCGCCGCACACCGCCCGTCACGTGCCCTGGACCGCGCGCGTGCGGCTCAGGCTCCGTGGCCGAGGACGACGGTCCAGTAGGGGCCGCCGTCGCCCTTCACCACGCCCACGCCGATGTGCTCGGCCTCGCAGTCGGCGAGCACCTGGTTGTGGCCGTGGCGCGTCCAGGCCTCCACCGCCTCCTCGGCCGTCTCGAAGCCGTTGGCCACGATCTCGCCCGAAGGGTGCGCGTAGCCCAGGCCGCGGGCCCGGTCCCTGGCCGACGAGCTGCCGCCGAAGAAGCCGCCGCCGGGGAACCCGCTGTCGCCCGCCTGGTCCTGGCTGTGCTCCCGCGCGGCCTGGGTGAGCAGTTCGTGGGTACTCAGCTTCCCGCACCCGTACCCGGGCCTCTTGTCGTTGACCAGCCGCACGACCTCGGCCTCGGCCTCGGTCCAGGGGTCGGCCGGTTCCTCCTGGGACCAGGGCGGGGGCCAGCCGCCGCCGGATCCCGTCCCCTGGACCGCGGACGGGGTCCCGCCGCCGGCGAACACGTCGCCGGGGTCGGCCGCGCCGGTCACGCCCGCGCAGCACACGGCCGCCGCGGCCATCCCCGCGAGGGCACGGCCTCGAAGCAGGTTTCGCATGTCTTTCCACCTCCCGTGCGCGGGGGAGCGTGTACCGCGCCGTGCCCGCGCACACCAGGGGCGGACAGCCGTGAAGGCCGTCCGCCCGCAACCTCGCGGGAACTCAGTTCGCCTTGCTGGTGGTCCTGTCCACCGTGGCTCCGTGCATGGAGGCGGTGTAGGTCACGTACTCGTAGTAGACCTTGCCGTCGTCGCCGACGCGGCTGTGGACCACGGTCATGGTGGCGCCCTCGGCGCTGGCGCTGCCGAAGTCCTTCTCGAAGACCGCGTCGGCCATCGCGACCGAGGGCGCACCCAGCGCCAGGCCGAAGGCCACACCGGTCAGGGACAGCACTCGTCGTAGTCGGACCATCGTCCTTCCCCTCCTCGGGTTGGGTCGGGTCACGCCCGCCGGGCGCGGCGGCCGACACGGCCGCCGCGCCCGACGGAAACGGGATGCCTAGTTCGCACCGCTCACGATGCTGTGGGAGGCGGCGCCGTCGTGGCCCGCCCAGGTGGCGCTCTTCTTGTAGAAGGAGCCGCCGTTGTCCCAGTGGTCGTGGCCCTTGTCGCCCTTGCCACCCTTGTGGCCGTGGCCGTGGCCGTGGCCGTTGCTGTCACCGTCGAAGGCGACAGCGGTCACGCTGTGGCTCGCAGCGCCATCGATACCGGCGGCGCTGGACTCACCCGAGAAGAAGCTGTCCGCCATAGCGGTGGCCGGGGCGCCGAAGGCCAGGGCCGGAACGGCGACGGAGGCGAAGGCGATCCGAGTGAGAGTCTTGCGGTTCATCCTGTGTCCTTTCGAGGCGGACCGACGATCTGTCGGTCCGGTGGCACCGATCCCCCCAGCTCGACCCTCGGGAGAACCGTTCTCCTGGCGCCATCCGTAGATCTGCCCCGGGTCCCCGCTCACTAACTCTTAGTAGTCACTAAATAACTTAAAGTAATACTTGGTTGTTTTGGGTAGGATTTTTCCTGCTTGAGGCGGGCCCATGCCCGCGGCCGGGGACAGGGGGCCGACCGGCCCCGGAAGAGAGCGGGACGGGGCCGCGGCACGCTGCGGAACCAGGGGCATCGTAGACGCCGGGAACCGGCGCCGACAGCGGCCACGCCGTCGCGGGCGCGCGCGGCGGGGACCGCTTCCGGACAGGTCAGCGCGGGCCGTACCCGCTCGCGGGCCGCGACCCCGTACCTTCCCGGGGGAGCACCGCGTGGCGCACGGGCGCCCCTCACGCCGACGGCGCGCACCGGCGGTGCCGGTGCGCGCCGTCGCGGCGGATCCTGCCTCAGAGGCCGTTGGTGAAGCTGGCGGCCAGGGGACCGGCCACGGACGAGCCGCCGCCACCGCCCTCGACCACCACGGCGAAGGCCACGTCGCCCTTGAAGCCGACCATCCAGGCGTGGCTGGGCAGCTCCCCGTCCTCGTCGGCGTCCTCGGCGGTGCCGAACTCGGCCGTACCCGACTTGGCGTACACCTCGCCCTGGAAGGGCACGTCCTCGGCGGTGCCCTCGGTGACGACCGCGCGCATCATCGTCCGCAGCGCCTCGGCCTGGGCGATCGCGCGGGGCTCGGGCAGGCCCTCCGGAGCGGGCTCGGTCACCAGGACCGGGTGGCGCCAGGAACCGTCGGCGACCGCGGCGGGCACCGTGGACATGTGCAGCGGCGAGGTGAGGATCTGGCCCTGGCCGATGCTCTGGGCACCCAGCATGGTGGCGCTGTCCACCGGCGGGAAGGACGGTTCGAGGGTGGGCACGCCGATGTCCAGCGGCGCGTTCATGCCGAACTGCTCGGCGCTGGCCTGGAGCGTGTCCGAACTGAGCCGGTCGCCGACCTGCTCCACCAGCGCGGTGTTGCAGGAGGTCGCGAACGCCTCGGTCACCGTCTGGGCGCCGTACTCGGCGTCGCCCGCGTTGACGAACGGCCACCCGCCCAGGTCGTACTCCTTGGGGCAGCTCATCGCGGCGTCCATGCCCATCCCGTTGTCCAGCAGCGAGCTGTAGGTGATGATCTTGAACGACGACCCGGGCGGGTACTGGCCCTCGAAGGCCCGGTTGAAACCGCCGGGCACGTTCGCCGCGGCCAGGATCTCGCCGGTGGAGGGGCGCACCGCCACCAGACCCGCCGGGTCGGCCGAGTCGATGACGGCGTTGGAGGCCGCGTTCTGGACGGCCATGTCGATGCTGGTGACCACGTCCTCGCCGTCGGCGCCGTCCAGGGTGGCCACCGTGTTCTCCTCGGTGGCCTCTAGGGAGTCGGGGTCCTCGGCGGCGGCCGCGTCGACCATGAGGATGGTCGTGGCGGCCTCACCGGCCAGCCGCTCCTCGTAGGTGCGCTGGAGGCCGCTGACGCCCACGGTGTCGCCGACGCTGTAGGCCGGGCCCAGCCGCTCGACGTCCTCCGCGGTGGCCTCGCCCAGGGAGCCCGCGATCATCTGGAGCGAACCGGAGACGGTGCCGTCCAGGGCGGTGCCGTCGGCGGCCAGGACGCTGCCGCGCTCGCCCCACACGGCGGTGCGGGCCAGGACCTGGCCCTCTCCCAGGCCGGGGTAGGCGACCTCGGGGGAGAACTCCACCCACCACTCGCCGTCCTCGCGGACCAGCGGCAGCTCGCCCTCCCAGCCCCAGTCGTCGGCGTTGGTCAGCGACACGGTGACCTCGTAGGGCGCGCTGCCGGTGCCGCCGTCGGCGGTCACCGTGCCGACCTCCACCGCGATGGAGTCCACGCCCAGTCCGGAGTCGATGCCGCCGAGCACCGCGGCGGCGTCGCCGCCCCGGGTGACCGCGGCCAGGCGCTCGTAGTCCTGCGCCTCCCAGGCGGCCTCGTACTCGGCGGCGGCCTCCTCGGGTTCGGGCATCGTCAGGACGTACCAGGACGCGCCGCCGCCGACGAGCAGCAGCACCACGACGGCGGAGAGCACGCCGATGAGCAGTCCGCGCCGCGACTTGCGCGGCGGGGGACCGGGGTCGTAGCCGTCGTCCCCGTGGCGGTCGGGGTCGTCCGGCCCGCCCGAGCCCGGGCCGCCGCCGCTGTAGAGGTACTCGAAGCCGTCCGGGGAACCATGGCCGTGCTGGGGGCCGGTCTCCCCGCGGCCGCCGTGGTCCGGCGCAGGAGGGGGCGCGTCGCCCGGGTAGGGGGTGTCGCCGTGGTGGACGGGCTGACCCGGGTAGGGGTCGTCGTCCCAGGTGTCGGTGCGACCGTGCGGGTGACCGTGTCCGGCTGCGGGCTCGCGCGCGCCGTGCCGGGAGGCCGGGGCCTCCTGCCAGGAGTCGTGCGCCCCGTCCTGCCAGGCGTCGTGCTCCTCGTCGCCTCGGGGCCGGGAGCCGTCCCAGTCGCCGGAGGGGCCCTGCGCGGAGGGGTAGGGGGTGTTCCAGTCCTGGGCGCCGCCCCGGTCGGGGCCGCGCGGGGGCTCGTCCCACGAGGAGGGCCCCTGCGGGCGCCCCGCGTTGCCGTGGGCGCCGGAGCCCTCGTGCCGGGAGGGCTCCCAGGCGTGCGCGGACGGGGCGCCCCATCCGTCGTCGGTGGTTCCTCCGTGTGGGGGCTCGTCCCACGAGGCGGGGGAGTCCCAGGACCCGGCGGACCGCTGCGGGAGGTCGGGCTGCGGGGGAGGAACCGGCGCGGACGGGGCCGCGGGTTCCTCGGGCGGAGGCCCCTGGGTGCGCTGGGGGATGCGGTAGGGGTTGGCGGGGCGCGGGGGGTGCGCCGAGGGCTCGTGCGATGCTTCGGGCGGCCCGGAGGAATCCGGCTGCCGGGGGGACCGTTCGTCCACGCCTGACCGTCCTTCACTGGGTTGGCTGGAGAGACCACGATGCCCCGCTCCCACCTCGGTGGGAGCGGGGCACGAGAGTGAGGGTCGGCATGGCGGTCGCCTCTCGGCGCGGGGCACAACGGGGCTCCTGGCCGTACGGTCACCCACCCGGAGGCGGGGCCGGACGCGGTATTCCGCGAAGGCAATTGTTGAGGCCCGGGGGACACTTGCTACCACACCGACCAACAGTGACTCTAACCCATCGGGCCGGGCCGTTGTTCCGCCACCGCGAGAAGCGGCGCATGCGCAATCTCACGGTACTCGCGGACCGGGGGAGGGAATGCGGTGGCCGGTCCCGCAGAGGGGCGCGGGACCGGCCGGGAAGCCCGCGAACCGAAGGTCACCCCTGGCGCGCGATGCTGGTCTGCTCGTCACGGGAGAGGAGCTTGAGACGCTTGCGACCGCGCTCGGCGCCCAGCTCCTCCTCGCGGGCCTCGATCCGCTGCCAGCCCTCCCACGTGGTGTAGTGGACGCCGCGGGCCTCCAGCAGGGCGCGGAAGGCGACCGGGTCGGGCTCGGAGGCGGGGGTGAGGGCCTCGCGGTCGGCCACCAGGTTGGTGACCGTCTCCAGGGCGTCGCCCTTGGTGTGGCCGATGAGGCCCACGGGACCGCGCTTGATCCAGCCGGTGGCGTAGACGCCGTCCATCGGCTTCTCGTCCAGGTCCAGGACCCGGCCCTCGGCGTTGGGGACGACGCCGCGCTCCTCGTCGAAGGGCAGGTCGGCCAGGGGCGAGCCCAGGTAGCCGATGGCGCGGTAGACGGCCTGGACCTCGTGGTCGACGTACTCGCCGGTTCCCCGGACGCCGCCGTCGCCGGTCAGCTCCATGCGCTCGGTCCGGAAACCCGTGACGCGGTCCTCGCCGAGCACGGCCACCGGGCTGTGCAGGAAGTGCAGGTGCAGGCGGCGCTCGGCGCCGCGCGGGTCGCGGATCGCCCAGTTCTGCAGGACCTTGACGTTGGTCTTGACCTGGTTGGAGTCCTCGCAGGCCTGGAGGCTCCCCTCGTCCATGTCGAAGTCCTCGGGGTAGACGATGACCTCGACGCCGGGCTGCTTGTCCAGCTCGCGCAGCTCCATGGGGGTGGCCTTGCACTGGGCGATGCCGCGGCGGGCGAAGACGTGCACGTCGGTGATCTGCTTGGCGCGCAGCCCCTCGTACACGTTGTCGGTGATGTCGGTCTCCAGCAGGTCCTCGGCGCTCTTGGCGAGGATGCGGGCGACGTCGACGGCGACGTTGCCCGCGCCGATCACGGCGACGCTGGTGCCCTCCACGTGCCAGGACGGCGACACGTCGGGGTGGGAGTCGTACCAGAAGACGAAGTCGGCGGCGCCGTGGCTGCCGGGCAGGTCGATTCCCGGGATGTCCAGCGGCCGGTCGCGGTCGCTGCCCGTGGCGAAGACGACCGCGTCGTAGTGGTGGCGCAGGTCCTCCAACTTGAGGTCCACGCCGTACTCGACGTTGCCGTAGAAGGTGATCTCCGGCTTGTCCAGGATCTTGTGCAGCGCCCCCTGGATCTGCTTGATGCGGGGGTGGTCCGGGGCGACGCCGTAGCGGACCAGGCCGTAGGGGGAGGGCAGCTTGTCGAGGATGTCGATGCTGACGGACGTGCCGCACGCGGACAGGGTCTCGTCCTTGGTGAGCAGGTCCGCGGCGTAAATCCCCGCGGGGCCCGCACCCACGATTCCCACTCGCAGTGGTCGCGTCATCGCACAGCTCCAAGTCTTCGCGCCAGAGTCGGACGCCATCAAAAGGTAAGGCTTGCCTAATCTATCCGGTGCCGGCACCGGGAAAACCTACTATAAAGGTAGAGAATTCCGCTCCCCGTCCCGGGCCCGCGTGGCGGGCCCCGGGGGTCCCGCGGGCCGTCGGCCCGGGCGGAACCCGGTAGGACCAGGTCGGGAGGCTGCCGCCGGCGCCCTGAGAGGTCCCTCAACAAGAGGTCAACGCCCCGTCACCGGTTCTCCAGTTCCGAACGGGCTGTGAAGAAAGTCACCGCCCGCCGGAGCGGTCCCGCGTGCCGGGGGCCGCACCGGGGGGAGGGGGAGTCCGACTCCCCCGGAAACCGACCCTACGCGCCCGAGGGGCGTCCCCGCTCCAGTTCGGCCTTGACCGAGGCGGCGAACCGGGGCACCTGCTCCTGCCCGGACAGCTTGGCGATGGCGGCCATGATGGCGTCGGTGGCCTCGCGGCGCGGGCGCGCCCTGTCCGCCTGGCCCTCCCAGGGCGACAGGTCCACCGGTTCGCCGAAGCGCACGCCCACCCGGTTCAGGGAGGGCACCCTGCGGCCGGGGGGCAGGATCCGCTCGGTGCCCGCCAGGGCCACCGGCACCACCGGGGCGCCCGTGGTCAGCGCCAGCCAGGCCAGCCCCGTCTGTCCGCGGTAGAGGCGGCCGTCGGGGGAGCGCGTCCCCTCGGGGAAGATCCCGAAGACCTCGCCGCGCTCCAGTACCCCGAGGCTGTTGTCCATGGCCTCCTGGGCGCTCTGGCCCGGGCGCCGGTCCACCGAGAGCTGGCCGATGGCCCGCAGCGCGCGGGTGAACAGCCGCCGGGGCAGGGTCCCCTCGTCGAAGAGCTCCTGCTTGGCGATGAAGCGCACCGGCCGGGGGCAGGCCACGCCGATGAAGAGCGGGTCGATCAGCGCCAGGTGGTTGACGGCCAGGATCACCGGACCGCGACGGGGGACGTGGTGCGCGCCCTCCACGCGCTGGGGCCACACGACACGGGTGGCGGGCGCGATGACGGTCTTGGCCGCTCCGTACAGGGTCACTCGGTCGCCTCTTCTCGGGGTGGGGTGGGGTGGTCCGCGCGGGGGTGACGGACGTGCGGAGGGCTCCCGTGTCCGTGTCTCCCGAGCTTATCGGGGCCGCGGAGCGGAGGACGTGGACGGAGGGTGTGATCGGGCCGGGCGCGGGTGCCGTGGCGCCGGTCACACGCGCTAGGCTATGGTCTAGACCTCTGGTGCAGGTCAGGGGTCCTTTCCCCGGACGCGCGAGCGAGGAAGAACAGCCATGCCGAAACTGGTCGACGTCAGCCACCAGATCACCGACGGGATGACCACCTCTCCGGGCCTGCCGGAACCCGCCGTCGAGGAGAGCACCGCCGTCGCGGGCTCCGTCCCCGGCCACGCCACCAGCAGCGGCCGCGTCACGATGGTCGGCGCCACCGGCACCTACGTGGAGACGCCCGCCCACCGCTACCGGGACGGCGCGGACCTGGCCGACCTGGACCTGGCCCGCGTGGCCGATCTGCCCGGCGTGGTCGTCTCCGTCGGCTCCGCCCGGGTCGGCCCGGAGGCCTTCTCCGGCCTGGACGTGCGCGGACGCGCCGTGCTGGTGCGCACCGGCTGGGACCGGCACTGGCGCACCGAGTCCTACGGCCACCCCGAACACCCCTACCTGACCGAGGCGGCGGCCAAGGCGCTCGTGGACGGCGGCGCCACCCTGGTGGGCATCGACGCGGTCGGCGTGGACGACCCCTCTCCCGCCGCCGAGGGCGCCCGCCCGGCGCTGGCCGTCCTGCTCGCCGCCGGCGTCCCCGTCGTCTCCCACCTGTGCCTGCTCGACCAGCTCCCCGAGGAGGGCTTCACCTTCTTCGCGGTGCCCGCCAAGATCCGCGGGATGGCCGCCTTCCCCGTGCGCGCCTTCGCCCTCGTGGACTGACCGGCCGCGCCCCCGGAGGCCGGGGGCGGGCGCGGGGCGGGCTCACAGGTCGGCGTCCAGATCCTTCTGGGCCCGGCGGTGCTCGCGCTGGGCCCGCCGCTCGGCCTCCTGGCGCGCCGCGCGCTCGTCCTGGGCGACCGCGCTGGTCATCGCGTTGGACAGCGCCCGCAGCTCCATGTTGATCCTGGGGTAGGCGGGCAGCCGGGGGATCGCGCCCATGCGGGGCGTACGGCGCTCCCTCATCGAGGAGATGAGTTCGCCGAAGGCCAGGTCCACCCGCTGCAGGGTGATGACGCCCGCCGACTCGGGCCGGTCCCGGGCCAGCGCGGACAGGGCCAGGTAGCCGGTGCGCTGGGTGGCCACCACCACCGGCCACAGCGGCAGCGTGGACGCCGCGCGCGGCGCGTCCCCGATCGCGCTGTCGTAGACCCCGCGCAGGTTGACCAGGGCCGCGCGCATGTCCCTGCGCAGCCGGTAGCGCCGTTCGGGGCCGATCTCCACGTCCTGGTCCAGGACCGCCATGATGCACTCGCGCGAGGTCTCCAGCACGCTCGTGATGGCCTGGGGCAGGCGGGTCGCCGACGCCCTGCGCCACAGCAGCAGCGAGCCCAGCAGGCCGAACACCGAGCCCACGACGGTGTCGATGATGCGCGACCCGGCCAGGTCGGTGATGGGGTCGGGCGCGGCGGTTCCGGCCAGCAGCAGCGCCATCGGCGTCACCAGGACCGAGGCGTAGAAGAAGTTGCGGCCCACCACCAGCTGGGTGAGCCCCTGGAACAGTCCGGCGAGCACGATGACCACGGCCAGCGGCGGGTGCGTCGCGATCAGCGCGGCGCCGATGAACACGCCCACGAGGGTGCCCAGGGACCGCTGGAGGGCCCGGTTCATGGTCAGGACCACGCTGCCCGCCTGGAGGACGGCGGTCGCGGTCAGGCCCACCCAGTAGTAGTGGTCCAGGCCCAGCAGGAGGCTGAACGCGCCCGCCGCGGTCACCGTGATCCACATGCGCAGCGCGGTGGGGCGCACCAGCGAGTCCGAGCCCAGGCTGGAGCGCAGCGCGTCCCACAGCGCCGGATAGCGCTCGTCGTGCAGGGTCGCGGCGTGCTCGTCGTCATCGTGGGAGAAGCGGCGCGCGGCCTGCGCGGCCCGGGCCAGCTGGCCGTAGAGCCGGGCCTCCAGGGAGCGGGGGCGCAGGCCCCGGCGCAGTTCGTCGAGCTCGTCGGGGTCGGGGCCCAGGGAGGGGTCGGCCACGGCCGGGGCCATGCGCTCGGCGAAGTCGGCGGCCTTCTCGGGCAGGGTCGTGGGGCGCGCCATGCACACCTGGGTGGTGGCCAGGTGCACGTCGGAGACCCACCGCAGCAGGGAGCGCAGCCGGGCGGCCTCGGGGCTGGTGCGGTAGCCGCGGGTCTGGGCCAGCAGGACGATCCGCCAGGCCTCGGCCACCGCCACCGAGGCCTCGTGCTGGGCGTGGTCCAGGTCGGGCGTGCCCACGGCGCGCAGCAGGGAGGCGAGCTGGCGGTAGGCCCCGGCCACGGCGCGGTACTCGGGGTGGCGGGCGCGCACGGGCGCGCCCGACATTGACACCGACCAGCCGATGGCCGCGCCGAGGGCGGCCACCAGGGCGTGCAGGGGGACGTCGGCCAGACCGCCGGGGGCGATGGTGGAGATCGCGCCGACCAGGACGAAGAACAGGGGGCCCGGTCTGTCCACCCGCCAGGCGGCGCACAGCCAGGTGGCGATCCCGGCGGTCAGGCCGATGGAGAACACGGGCGCCCAGGAGGCCAGGGCCGAGGCCAGCGAGCCGAGGGTGACGCTGGCGACGAAGCCCAGGCCGACCAGGGCCAGGGCCGCCGAACGGTAGGCGTAGGGCGTCTTCTTCTCGTACAGGACGGTCATGGAGCCCAGGGCGGCCAGGGTGCCGACCTCCGAGCCGAACAGCCACGTGGCCAGGGCGAAGGACAGCGACATGGACACGGCGGCCTTGACCGCGGTGGTCCACGCCCAGGCGCCGGGCTGGAGTCCGAACAGCGCCCGCAGGTCGACCCTGGGGTGGGGTCGTTCGGCCACCTCGACGCGTTCGGCTCCGTGTCCTTCGCCGGGGGAACCACCCACGTTCATCGGTCCGGTGTCTCCAGTGGTTCCCAGATCTCGCACGATTCCCATCCTAGACCGGGACGAACCGGCACTTAGGTGACTTACTGAACATCCGTAGGGGCGGGCCGTGGACAGGGGCCGGGCCGTTCGGAGCGGGCTGTTACGTGGTGGTGCGCTCCGCGTCCTGCCCGGCCGGGGGCGCCCCGGCCCTCTCCGCGCGCTGTTCGGCCAGCTCGGCGCGGGCCACGGCCCGATCGCGCGCCTCCTCGGCCAGGGCCAGCCGCGCGGCGGCGGCCTCCCGCGACTCGGCCAGGGTGATCTCGGCGTTGCGGCGCTGGGTGTCCAGGTCGGCCGCCAGGCGCTCGCGGTCGGCGCGGAGCCGTTCCAGCTCGGCGGTGAGGCGTTCGCGCTCGTCGGCGGCCGCCGCGCGGTCCGACTCCAGGCGCTCGCGGGTCCGCTCCAGTTCGGCGTCGAAGCGCTCCCGTTCGGCGGCCAGGGTCCGGGCGGCCTCGCCCGCGCGCTCCTCGGCGGTCTCGGCGCGGGCCCGGGCGCTCTCGGCCGCCAGGACGGCCTCGTCGCGCCGACGGGCGTGCTCGGCGGTCTCGGCGCGCAGCCCCTCGGCCTCGGCGTGGGCGTGCTGGAGCCGCCGGGCGGCCTCGGCCCGCTCGTGCTCCAGCTCCTCGCGGGCGCGGGCGGCCTGTTCGGCGATACGGCGTTCGGCGGCGGCCAGCCCGGCGTTGGCCTCGGCGACGGCGGCGTCGCGTTCGGTCCGGGCCCCGTCGGCGAGGGCGCGCTGCCGGTCGCGCTCGGCCTCGGCGGCGTCCCGGGCGGCCAGGGCCTCCTCGGCGATGCGCTCGGCCTCCTGGGTGGCGGAGACGGCGGAGGCGGCGGCGTCCTCGGCCACGCGCCGGGCGCTCTCGGCCTCGCGGCGGCGGTTCTCCGCCTCCAGGCGGGCGGCGTCGGCCTCGGCGGCGTGCCGGGCTCCGGCCAGGCGGGCGGCCTCCACCTGGGCCTCGGCCGCGGCCGGGTCGGTCATGGTGGAGAAGGCCTCGGTGGCCGCCTGGAGGGTGGCGGTGAGCTGCTCGCTCTGGACGGCGAAACGGGTGAGCAGGTCGTCGGCGCGCAGGCGGGCGGAGGTGACCGGTTCGGTGCTGAAAGCGGGGGAGGAGCCGGCGGTGTGGGGGGAGGGCGCGGCGGAGTCGGCGGCGGAGGGCTCCTGCGCGGCGCGGGCCAACTCCTCCTGGCGTTCGGCCTCCTGGGTCTGGCGCTGGCGTTCCTTCCAGGCGCGCCAGCGGGTGTGCTCGGGGAGGTCGCAGTACTGCGGCGGACGGCCGGGCGAGGAGGCACGGGGCACGGGCCGGTCGCAGCCGGGGAAGTTGCAGGTGTTGGAGTCGGAGGCCACGGGGTGAGCGTAGCGGTTCGCCCCCGTGCGGCGCGGAGGTGTGTCGGGCACGGCGACCGGGCACCCGCGCACCCGCGCTCCACCGGGGGTGGACGGCCGCCGGCGGTTCCGCGCCGGCCCCTCGGGCGGACCGCCGACCGCGGCCCGCGGGCGCGGGCTGACACGAAAGCCCCCTTCCCGGTCCCGGAGGCCGGAAAGGGGGCTTGGGCTCCCGCGGACGCTAGTCGTGGGCGCCGAAGGCGTCCACGCGGCAGACCATCGTGGTCACGAAGGGGCGGAAGCCCTCCTCCTCCAGGAAGCGGATGTCCTCGGAGGCCGTGGCCAGCGCGGAGAACTCGATGTCGCGCACGCCCATGCCCGCGAGCTGGCGGCGCACCTCCTCCAGCAGCTTGGAGGCCACACCGCTTCCGGTGTACTCGGGGTCGATGGCGAAGGTCTGCACCACCGCGCCCCGCGCGCCGCGGTCCCAGCTGCCCTGGGCGTTCTCGCGGATGGTGACCATCGCGTACCCGGCCAGGTCGCCGTTGCTCTCGGCGAGGATCGCCAGGGTCTCGGGGTCGGAGAGCCAGGCCGTGTACTGGGCGCGGCGGCGCCTCCAGGACTCGTCCAGGCTCACAGGGCCGATGATGTCCGCCAGGTGCGGGGCCGTCAGGGTGTGCTGCTGGTGGAGGGCGCCCCACAGGTCCGCGAGTTCCTCCACCTCGTGGGCTCCCAGGTAGCGGAAGCTGAGCACACCGACGTCGGACTGTCGAGGTTTGGTCATCAGCGAATTTTGCATCTTTTTCTCACCCGTTCCACCAGCATTGGGTGCTGATCCCCCCGGGTCTCACCCGTGGTTGAGCTGTGGCACCGACTGTACGTGTCCGTATCGACCGTAACGTGCCCGACACGGAGAAAGAGGCGTCAGAGATTGCTGAAAGAGAAGAAGATCTGTTTTTTCTTTGAGCGTGGAGTCCGGTGACGATGTGCATGGAATCACGCCCCTAACCTGCGCAACGCGTACGAAACCACCCTGAAATCTGTACGTGCTGCCATAAGTTGGAGGCCATGATCGACGTTCGGCGGCTACAGCTCCTCCAGGCACTCGACCACCACCACACGGTGGCGGCGACCGCGGAGGCGCTCAACGTCACCCCGTCGGCGGTCTCCCAGCAGCTCGCCGCCCTGGCCAAGGAGGCCGGGGTCCCCCTCGTCGAACGCAACGGCCGCCGTTTCCTGCTCACCGGCGCGGCCCGGGTCCTACTCAAGCGCGCGCACGTCATCTTCGCGGAGATGGAGCGCGCCAGCGCCGACCTGGCCGAATACGCCGAGGGCGACCGCGGCGTCGTCCGGATCGGCGCCTTCTCCACCGGGATCAGCGACCTCATCGCCCCGGCCCTGGCGCGCCTGCGCACGAGCCACCCGGACTGGTCCTTCCAGGTCGTCCAGGCCGAGCCCGAGCACAGCGCCGAGATGGTGCGCTCGGGCCGCCTGGACATGGCCCTGACCATGTCCACCGGCCACCTGCCCGCCAGCGGCGACCCGGACTTTCGCGTCGATCCGGTCATGGTCGAGCTGTTCGACGCGATCCTGCCCTACCAGCACCCGCTGGCCGCGCGCACCAGCCTCCACCTGGCCGAGGACCTCGCCGACGAGGACTGGATCCTGTCCGCGCCCGGCACCGCCTGGCACGAGTGCGTCTCCGGCGCCGCCCACCAGGTGGGCTTCCAGCCCCGTGTGGTGCACACCGTGGACGACTTCAGCGCCGTGTTCTCCCTGGTGCAGGCGGGGCTGGGCATCGCCCTGATGCCGCGCCTGGCCTGGACCGGCCTGAGCACGCCGCGGATCGTGGTGCGGGGCGTGCGCGAGAGCGCGCGCCGGCACATCGTCGCCCTCTCCCGCGCGGGCGCCTCGCCCGAACCCCTGCTCACCGCCATGCGCGAGGCCGCCAGCAAGGTCCCCGTGCCGTCGGTGGGGCCCTTCGCCATCGCGGGCTGAGGCTCCGCCCCGCCCGGCCACCCGTCCCGTCCGGACGCCGCGCTCCGTCCCGGCTCGCCGGGCCCCGCCCTACCCGGCCAGCACGCCCGCGGCCGACTCGCGCAGGTACTCCGCCACCAGGCGGATGGGCTTCCACGCCCATCCGCCGGTGCGGCCCGCCAGGTGGACGCGGCGGACCCCGCCGAGTTCGCCCAGGGGCGCGTGTGCCACCCCGCGCCGGGTCACCGCCGACAACCGCGGCACCACGCCCACCCCCAGACCCTCCGCCGCCAGCTGCTCGAACAGTTCCAGGTTGTCGATGCGGTGGACGACGCGCGGCGTGAACCCGGCCTCGGCGCACATGCGCTGCACCAGCGCCTCCTCGTCGCGCCGGTAGGGGCTGACGATCCACGCCGCCTCCGCCAGCTCCCGCAGCCGCCGCCGGGTCAGGGTGCGGCTGTCGGCGCCCTCCGAGGGCTGGGCGAGCAGCAGGTCCTCACTCCCGATCGGGTGCACCGTCAGCGTCCCCGGAAAATCCCGGGGAAGCAGGCTGTACTGGTACACCACCCCCAGGTCCGCCCGCCCGTCCTGGAGCAGCTCCAGCGCGTGCTCGGACTCGTGCTCGGTCAGGTGGACGTCGATCCCGGGGTGGTCGCGCCGCAGACGGCGCAGCGCGGGCAGCACCAGGGGCGCCGCCGTGGTGTACATCACCAGGTCGACGCGGCCGACCGGCTCGCCCTCGCCGTCGAACTCCGCCCGCGCCGCCTCCACCCGCGCCAGGATGCCCACCGCGTGCTCGGCCAGCCGCCGCCCGGCCGGGGTCAGGCGCACCCGCCGCCCGTCGGGCGCGATCAGCGGCACGCCCGCCTCCCGCTCCAGGACGGCGAAGTGCTTGGAGACCGCCGACGTGCTCATGCCCGTGACCTCGGACACGGCGGCCATCGTGCCCAGCCGCTCCAGTTCGACCAGCAGGCGCAACCGGGTGAAGTCCATCCACAGAAGCTACCCGACCGTCCACCGGAACTACACGATCCATCAACCAATGGTCCGTGGACAGAAACGGACCACGTCGGTGCAATGGTCGGGTGATCCGCTCTCTCGCTCCCTCGCTCCGCCGTGCCCGCTTCGGGGTCCCGGCGCCCCTCATGCTGCTCATCGGCATGTTCACCCTGCACACCGGCAGCGCGCTGGCCGTCACGGCCTTCGCCCAGGCCAGCCCCGCCACCGTCACCTGGCTCCGGCTGAGCTGGGCCGCGCTCCTGCTGCTGGCCCTGGGCGGCCGCTCCCTGTGGCGGGCGGTGCGCGCGGCGTCGCGGCGCGAACTGGGCGCCGTGGTGATCCTGGGCACAGCGAGCGCGGGGATGATGCTGTTCTACTCCGAGGCCACGGCGCGGATCGAACTCGGCACCGCCACCTCCATCGAGTTCCTCGGCACCCTCGTGGTGGCCGTGGCCGCCATGCGCCGCCGCCGCGAACTCGTGTGGATCCTCGCCGCGGTCGCGGGCGTGCTCTGCCTGACCCGCCCCTGGCAGGGCGAACTCGACCTGGTCGGGGTCGGCTTCGCCCTGGCCGGCGCGGTCTGCGTGGTGGGCTACATCGTGCTGACCCAGCGGGTGGGCGCCGGGTTCGGCGCCGTGCACGGCCTGGCCCTGACCATGACCGTGGGCGCGGTGGTCAGCGCGCCGCTGGGCGCCCCCGGCCTGGTCGCCGCCCCCGACCCGGACCTGGTGCTGTTCACCCTGCTCATCGCGCTGCTGTTCCCCATGGTGCCGTTCCTGCTGGAGATGGTGGCCCTCCAGCGGATGAGCCGCACCGCCTACAGCACCTTCTCCAGTCTGGAACCGGCGGTCGCCCTGGTGATGGGCCTGGTGGTCATCGGCCAGGCGCCCGCCCTGGTCCAGGTCGTCGGCATGGTGCTGGTGGTGGTCGCGGGAGCCGGCGCGGCCCGGGGCGACGGCTCCCGCCGCCCCGCCGTGCCCGACCTGGCGGCGGCCACCGCCGCCGACCCGCACCGGCCCGAGGAGGGAGCACGGCCGGAGGAGATCGGCGCGGCGTCGGGCCGGGCGGTCTGAGGGGACCGCGGTCACTCGGACTCGGGGACGCGGACGTGGGTTCCCGAGGCGATCTCGCGCAGCGCCCGGACGTGCTGGTCGAAGGCGGCCCGCCCCTCAGCGGTCAAGGATAGGGAGGTGCGGGTGCGCCGCCCCACCGCGGCCTTGTGCACCTTCACGTAGCCCGCGTTCTCCAACACCGTGACCTGCTTGGACAGCACCGAGTCCGAGACCTCCACGGTGTCGCGCACGAAGCGGAACTCCGCGCGGTCCACGGCGGCCAGCGCCGCCACGACCGAGAAGCGCACGGGGGAGTGGATCACCTCGTCCAGCCTGCCGCGGGGGTGCTCCATCAGGCGCTCCTGCTCCGGCGCAGGGACACGTGGGCCGCCGCCAGCGGCGGCGCAGCGCAGGCCAGGGCTGCGGGCACCCACCAGGCGGGCTCCCCGGGGAAGGCGTACATGCCGACGAAGAGGGCGACCGCGTACAGCACGCCCCACACACCCATCGTCCACAGGTGCAGGGACGCGTACCCCCGCGGCTGCACCGGCTGGCGCACGGCGAACACCGTCATCACCGCCATGGCCGCCCCGAACCCGGCGGTGGAGGCGGCGATGGCCCACGGGGAGGGGAACAGGCCCACCACCAGCACCAGGGACAGCGTCGCGACGCCGAACACCGCGCCGTAGACCGCGTACCACCCGCCCCGCGAGCGCGTCCGCGTCCCCACCGTCTCCGCCCGCTCCAGCGCGTCCAGCGCCTCGTTCCTGCGCATGCCGTTCTCCGTTCGCTCAACCTGTTGTCAGCATGGCACTCACTTTCCAACTTGGCAAGTGATTGACTCTCTGGAAGGCGAGACTGGGACGCACGCGCAAGCCCCGTCCCACAAGCGACATCCGTCACTCGCGTCACTTCGCCGCGCCGGTACGGAGCGTCTCCGGAATGCACTAGCTTGGTGCGAACCATGGCCGCGAAATCTGATCTCGAACTCCTCCGCGCCTACGAACCGGTGCTCATGTGCACCAAGGGGGAGCTCTTCTTCCCCACCGACGTGGACGCCTACGTACGCAACTGCAGCCTGTGGATCGAGGAGCCGGGCGGCGGCGAACGCCGCCTCGTCCCGGCCGGGGAACTCACCCTCGACCGCCTCGGCCGGGCCGAGGCGGAGTGGCCCGGACGCCACAAGCACCTGCGCTTCGTCCAGGAGGAGACCCTGCGCGAGGAGGCCCGCCGCTACAAGGGCGTGGCCCGCACCGTCATCCCCAAGAGCGGCCGCCTGGCCGCCGTCGGAGTCCTGGGCCGGGTCCTGGACATCCTGATGAAGCTCTCCCTGCTCATCCGCGGGGCCGTCCCCGGCGGCCTCACCTTCGCCGCGGTGACCCGCTACCGCGAGCGCGTCGACAACGGCGGCGTCACCTACTACGGCCGCGTCACCCGCGAGGGCGGCTACACCATCCTCCAGTACTGGTTCTTCTACGCGATGAACGACTGGCGGACCATCTACGGCGGCGTCAACGACCACGAGGCCGACTGGGAGCGCGTCACCGTCTACGTCGTGGACAACCCCGACGGCACCACCCGCCCCGTCTGGGTGGGCGCCTCCTCGCACGAGTACCACGGCGACGACTTGCGCCGCAGCTGGGCCGACCCCGACCTGCACCGGGACGGCGACCACCCCATCGTCTACGTCGGCGCGGGGTCGCACTCCCACCAGATGCTCCCCGGCGACTACCTCATCCAGGTCGACCCCTCCTTCCTGCGCGGCCCCATGCGCGCCTGGCGGTGGATCACCCACCGCATCTTCCGCGCCGACAGCGTCCTGAACCGGCACGGCATCGGCGTCCCCTTCGTCGACTACGCCCGCGGCGACGGCATGCGTCTGGGCCCCGGCGGCGACCGCGAGTGGTCGGCCGTCCTCATCGACGACGACACCCCCTGGCTGACGGGGTACCGCGGCCTGTGGGGACGCGACACCGGCGACTTCTTCGACGGCGAGCGCGCCCCCAGCGGCCCGCGCTACGAGCGCGACGGCACCATCCGCCGCTCCTGGGCCGACCCGCTGGCCTGGGTGGGCCTACAGAAGGTCGCCCCCACCGAACCCGCCGCCCGCGCCGAGCTGCGCGCCCACGTGCGCGCCCTGGACGATCGGCTGCGCACCCTGGACGCCGACGTCATCAGCCGCCGCGACCGCCTGCGCCAGCTCCACTCGGCCCGCATCGTCCTGGAGCGCGAGGCCCACTCCCGGCCCCGCGCCCGCGAGTACGCCGAGCGCATCGCCGCCCTGGAGATGGAACTGGGCGAGGTCTACGAGACCCGCGTGCTGACCGCCGACGAGCGCGACACCCACCTGCGCGCCCTGGCCGCGGACACCCCGCTGGTGCCCTCGCCCACCGGGCACCTCAAGGCCCCGCACCTGCCCTACTCCTCGGGGACGCAGCGCTCCACCCGCTTCCTGCACCTGTGGGTGGCCCTGAGCACCCCGCTCCTGCTGATCTCGCTCGCGCTGCCCATGTTCGTCCTGAACGGGCAGTACACCTTCTACGCGATGATCGGCGTGGTCGTGGTCTTCGCCGCCGTCGACTCCGTGGCCCGCCGCAAGTTCGTCCAGTACCTCATCGGGCTGGCGGTCATCGCGGTGGTCGTCGGACTCGTCGTGGGGGTCGTGGCCGCGTTCGTGGTCAACTGGCGCATCGCCATCACCGTCCCCGTCGCGGTGATCGTCGTGCTGCTGCTCGTGGTCAACGTCCGCGAACTCCTGCGCCGCTGACCCGCTCCGCCCCGCGCTGGCGCCCGCCGCCCGCGCGGGGCAGCATGGGACCCATGAGCGACGCGCTGTTCGACCGCCCGCCCGCGCAGGTGGCGCCCGGCGCCGTGCACGTGCCCGGCTGGCTGGGCCCCGAGGAACAGGCCGACCTGGTCCGGCGCTGCCGCGACTGGGCGCGCGGGCCCGCCGGGATGCGCCGCCACACCATGCCGCGCGGCGGGGTGATGAGCGTGCGCATGGTCAGTCTGGGCTGGCACTGGTCACCGGGGCCCAACCCCCACGCCGAGCGGCGGGGCCCCGGGCCCTCCCGGCACCGGCAGGCCTACTCCTACGCCCGGCTCCTGCCCGACGGCACACCCGTCCAGCCCTTCCCCGACCTGCTCGGCGACCTGGCCGCCCGGGCCGTGGAGGCCGCCTACGGCGCCCCTCCCGGCCCGGACGCCGACCCCTACGACGTCGCCCTGGTCAACTTCTACGACGCCGACGCGCGCATGGGCATGCACCAGGACCGCGACGAACTCTCCGCCGAACCCGTGGTCTCCCTCAGCCTCGGCGACACCTGCGTGTTCCGTTTCGGCAACACCGAGACCCGCAACCGCCCCCACACCGACGTCGAACTGCGCAGCGGGGACCTGTTCGTCTTCGGCGGCCCCTCCCGCATGGCCTACCACGGCGTCCCCCGCACCCGGCCCCGAACCGCGCCGCCCGCCCTGGGACTGGACGGGCGGCTCAACATCACGGTCCGCGCCTCGGGGCTGCGCGGCTGAGGATCCCCGTCCGGGACCCGGCACCGCCGCGCCCTCCCCGGTGGAGGACGGCTCCGGCCGGACTGCCCCGCCCCGTTCGGGGCAGTCCCTCCTGAGAGCGCTCACCCGACGGTCCGGTGCCGACGGGACAGCGCGCCGTTCGACCACGCACGGGAGGGGAAGACCACGTATGAGCGACTCCGCGCCGGAACGCATCATGGACCTGGGCCGCAGGAGGGCCGCGCTGCCCGAGCGCGGCTCGCCCGGCCCGGTCCGCGCGGTCCTCTACCGCGACGGGCGCCGCGAGCGCGAGGCCGACACCGTCGCCGAGGCCCGCGGCGCCGCCGAGCGCGATCCGGGCCTCATGGCCTGGATCAGCATGACCGCCCCCGCCCGCGACCAGCTCACCGAGGTCGCCCGCCTCTTCGGCCTGCCCTCCCTGGCCCTGGAGGACGCCATCGTCGCCCACCAGCGCCCCAAGGCCGAGGTCTACCGGGGCGTGCTCTTCCTCGTGCTGCGCCCGGCCCGCTACGACACCGTGCGCGAGTCGGTCGAGGTCGACGAGATCCACCTCTTCGCGGGACGGGACTTCGTGGTCACCATCGGCCACACCGAACAGGTGGACTTCGAGAGCGTCCGCGACTTCCTGGAGGCCGAGCCCCGCCTCCTGGCACACGGGACCCTGGCCGTGGTCCACGCCGTCCTGGACCTGGTCGTGGACGGCTACGCGCCCGTCGTCTCCGAACTCCAGGACGACATCGACGAGGTGGAGAACCAGGTCTTCGGCGGCGACTCCCGGGCCTCCCGGCGCACCTACCGCCTCGCCCGCGAGGTCATCCTGCTCTCCCGCGCCGTCGAACCCCTCGGAACCGTCCTGGACAGGCTCATGGGGCCGCTGGCCCACGACCACGAACGCCCCGGTCCACCGGACCCGCGGCCGTTCGCCGACGCCCTCGTCGAACCGGAGGGGCCCCGCCCCCCGGCGCGCCGCCAGGGCTTCGCCTCCGCGGACCCCTTCCGCATCCCCGCCGAACGGCGCGGCGAGCTGCACCACCGCCTGCGCGACGTCGCCGACCACGTCGCCGCCGTGCGCGAGCGCGTGGACGGCTTCCGCCAGCTGCTGCAGAACATCATGTCGGTCAACAGCGCCCTCATCGACCAGGCGCAGAACGAGGCGATGAAGAAGGTCTCCTCCTGGGGCGGCATCCTGGTCGTGCCCACCCTCATCTCCTCCGTCTACGGCATGAACATCTCCCCGGGCGGCGACTACCACTGGGCGTTCAGCTGGCCGCTGTCCCTGGCCCTCATGGCGCTGACGAGCCTGAGCCTCTACCTTGTCTTCCGTCGCAACGGTTGGCTCTGAGAGCCTGTTGACGGAGGTGGGGATGACGGGGGACGGATCCGCCGAGCGCGAGGTGCTGCGGCTCATGACCGGGCCGTGGGTGGCCCGGGCGGTGGCCACCGCGGTCGAACTGGGCGTGCTCGACCGCCTCGCCGGGGGCGCCGCCGACGCGGCGGCCCTGGCCGCCGAACTGGACCTGCACCCCGACCGGCTGGGACGCCTGCTGCGCCTGCTCGCGGCCGTGGGGGTCGTGGAGCACCGCGACGGGCGCTACCGGCCCACGGAGGTCGGGGCCGCCCTGCGCCGGGACCACCCCTCGGGCATGGCCGACCTGGCGCTGCTCTACGACAGCGACATGTTCACCGCCGCGTGGGCGCGCCTGGGCGAGAGCGTGCGCACCGGCGGCACCGCCTTCGAGGCCGCCCACGGCACCGACGTGTTCGCCCACCTGGAGCGCCACCCCGGCGACGCGGCGCGCTACACGGCCGGGATGGCCGCGAGCGGCCGCTTCTCCACCGCCGTCCCCGACGTCCACGACTTCACCGGCGCCCGCACGGTGGTCGACCTCGGGGGAGGGGACGGGGAGCTGCTGGCCACCGTCCTGGCCCGGGCTCCGCACACCCGCGGGGTGCTCGTGGAGCGCCCGCCCGCGCTGGCCGCCGCCCGCGCCCGCCTCGGCGCGTACGCCGAGGCGGGGCGGTGCGAGCTGGTGGAGGGCGACTTCCTCCGGGGTGTGCCCCGGGACGCCGACGTCTACCTGCTCAGCCGGGTCCTGCACAACTGGTCCGACGAGGACGTCCGCGCCGTGCTGCGTAACTGCCGCGAGGCGATGGCCCCCGACGGGCTGGTGCTGATCGCCGAACGCGTCCTGCCCGACGACGGCGCCTCCTGGCTCACGGCCGTCCTGGACGCGCACATGATGGTGATGACCACCGGGGCCGAGCGCACCGAGCGCGAGTACGAGGCGCTGCTGCGTTCGGCCGGGCTGACCACCCGGGGGATCCGCGACCTGCCGCTGGAGATGCGCCTGCTCGTGGCCGGACCGGTGGACGGAGACGCCTGACCCGCACCGCCCCTCACATGCGCCAGGGCAGGTGGAGCCACGGGCTCTGCGGGTCCTTGGCCAGCACCGCGTGCGCCCGCACCGAGTCGGTGTAGTACGGGCCGAACGCGCCCTCGTCGAAGGCCATCGCCCGTCCCAGCACGAACCCGGCGGACATCTCCTGCCACGACCCGTGGTAGCGCATGGACTGCGCGCCCGCCCGCAGGATGTGCGCGTGCGCCGCGCGCTCGTCGGCGTACCCGGCGTTGACGCCCCACCGCGCGAGGTTGACCGCCCGTCCGAAGTCGTAGGCGCGCACCGTGCGCACCGGCGTGCCCGGGGGCAGCACCCCGTCCCGCACCATGCGCTCCTCGTACTCCCAGACCTGCGCGGCCGCCGTCACGAGCTCCTCGTACAGGCCGGGGGCGGCGTTCCGCTCCTGGCACCAGCGCACGATCAGGTCCGGCCAGACACCCGCGTCGAAGGGCCACCCGGGGGCCTGAGCCATGGCCAGGGAGCGCAGGTCCAGCACGATCGACAGCGCCGTCGGGGAGCGCGCGTCGTCGGTCAGGCGGCGCAGCGCCCGGTCCCAGCCCGCGTGGTCGGTGATGCCCCAGGAGTCGCGGAGCTTGTCCCGCTCGTCCTGGGCGTCGCAGCACGAGCACGAGGAGTGCACCGCGTTCCACACCCCGCCGTTGGCCGTGGGCATGTGCGCGCCGGAGGCCAGCGCGTGCGCCATCGGGCCCTGGAAGAACCCCTGCGGGTCGCTGCGGAGCCTGGTCCGCGCGGAGAACAGTCCCATGTCCCCTCGTGTCCTCTACTTCTCTCCGGTGTCGAGCAGGCGGTCGATCCGTCCCGCCTCGTGCCTGGCCGTGACGGCGTGCTCCTCCGAGGCCAGCAGCGACTCGCGCCACTTCTCGGCGGTCTCGGCGACCTGGACGTCCAGCCGCCGCACGGTCGCCTCGGCGGTGTCGCGGGCCTCGGCGCGCCTGGAGCGGTCGATCACCAGCGCGACCCCGGCGCCCGCCGCGGCGGCCACGCACAGGAACCAGACCAGGCCGCTGCCCGAGGTCAGCCCCAGCAGCGCCAGCAGAGCCGCCATGGCGAGGAGGCCCCAGGCGTAGGTCCGGGCGGGGCCGGTGTCGCGCCAGCGCTCGCGCAGCTGGGTGCGGGCGCGCTCCAGCTCCCGGGGTTCGGCGCCGTGGGAGGAGACCGTCACCCGCACGCCCTGCGCCTGGAGGGTCGTGGAGTCCTCCACCGGCGCGGCGGCCTCGCGCACCAGCTCCTCGGCGCGCTCGGCCACGGCCGAGCGCTGCAGGGCCAGGGCGAAGGTGCGGCGGTGGGGCGGCCCGTCCCGGCGGACCAGGTCGTCGCCGAGCAGGGAGGCGACGGTGCCCACGGGGTCGGTCCACCGCCGCGGCGCCGCGCCCTCGCCGCTGCTCTCGATGACCGCGCGCAGTTCGCGGGCGCGGGCCAGCAGCGGGGCCTCCTCGGGGCTGCCCTCCTCTACCAGCAGGCGCAGGGTCTCGTTGAGGAACGCCGCGCTGACCTCGTCGGGGGCGAGCGCGGCGGCGGAGGCGTCCTGCCCGTCGAGCGCGACGACGCGGGCGACGCCCTCGCGCAGCGCGGTGATCCGCCGCGCGGCCTCGGCGCGCCCGGCCAGACCGCCGGTCCGCTTCCCCCGGGAGGCCGGGGCGCCGGGCTTCCCCGCGCCGGAGGCCGGGGAGCCGGGGGCGTCCGCCGCCAGGGCGGACAGGCCCGCGGAGGCCGGGACGCTGACCTGGGCCTCGGACCAGGCGCGCAGCGTGGACAGCAGCAGGTGCTGTCGGGCGTCGTCGCCGAAGGAGCCGTCGGCGGTGAGCAGCCACAGGGCGCGCTGGCCCCGGGTCACCTCCTCGGCGGGGGAGGGCAGGTGCGGGAGCAGGTCGGCGGTCGCGGCGGTGTCCATGGCGCGGGCGTGGCCCGCGCTGGTCAGGGCGGTGGCCAGCGCCGCGAAGTGGCCCGCGCGCTCCGCGTCGCGCCGGGCGGCCTCGTCGAAGCGGACGCGGGCGGTGTCGGTGTCGCCCTCCAGCAGCGCGTGCAGGCCGAGGGCGGCTGGAACCAGCCAGTAGCCGGGGACGTCCTCCAGGTCCAGGAGGGCCGGGGGTACGCCGTCCAGCATCTGGAGGGTGCGGTGGCGGGCCAGGGCGGCTCCGTCGAACATCGCCAGGACGGCGCGCACGTCGCTGAGTTCGATGAAGGCGTCCAGGGAGGCCGAGACGCGGTCCAGCCTCTGTTCGAGGGTGCCCCGGACGCGGGACAGCTCCGAGCGCATGCTGCGGCGTTCGACGGCCATCTGGTAGTGGGCCGAGCCCAGACTCTCCTCCAGTTCCCGGATCTTCCGGTTCTGGGAGTAGTCGATCCAGTCGCTCATGGGGTCCTTTCTCGCGCGGGGCGGGCGGGGCCGACGGGGGAGGGGGCGCGCGTGCAGTGCGACGATACGGGAGGCCGTCCGGTCCGTGTGACGCAGCCGTGCCGTCGGCCGGGCCGGGGCGGGTGGAGGCGGTGGGAGGAGGCCGTACACCGGGGTTTCGCGTGCTCAGGGTGTTTGTTCGATTACTTAAGGATGATTGGTGTCGGAGGTCACCTTCGATACGATTGGGAGCGCTCCCGCGAAAGGAACACCATGGAAGACCCCACCCTGCCCGCCAGCCTCCTCTTCGGCACCGCCACCGCCGCCTACCAGATCGAGGGCGGTGTCCACGAGGGCGGACGGGGTCCCTCCATCTGGGACACCTACTGCCGCACGCCGGGGCGCGTCGCCCGCGGCGAGAGCGGCGACGTCGCCTGCGACCACTACCACCGCTACGGCGAGGACGTCGCCCTGCTCGCCGACCTGGGCGTCGACCTGTACCGCTTCTCCGTGGCCTGGCCGCGCGTCCAGCCCACGGGCAAGGGCCGCCCCAACCCGGAGGGACTGGCCTTCTACGACCGCCTGGTGGACACCATCCTGGGCGCCGGGATCGAACCCGCCCTGACCCTCTACCACTGGGACCTGCCCCAGGCGCTGGAGGACGAGGGCGGCTGGCGGGTCCGCGACACCGCCTACCGCTTCGCCGAGTACTCCCGCATCGTCGCCGACCGCCTCGGCGACCGGGTCAACCGGTGGATCACCCTCAACGAGCCCTTCTGCTCGGCCTTCGTCGGCCACGCCGTCGGCCGCCACGCGCCCGGAACCCGGGAGGGCACTCCCGCCCTGGCCGCCGCGCACCACCTGCTGCTCGCCCACGGCATGGCCACCGGCGAACTGCGCGCGGCCGCCGCCGGGGAGGTCGGCATCACCCTCAACCCGGACCACTTCCTGCCCGCCACCGACTCCGAGGCCGACCGCGCCGCCGTGGAGCGGGCCCGCACCCTGCACAACCGCGTGTGGTTCGACCCCATCTTCGCCGGGGCCTACCCCGACAACGAGGACGAGGTCTGGGAGGGCATGGCCGACGGCTCCTACCGGGCCGACGGCGACCTGCGCATCATCGGCCAGCCGCTGGACTTCCTGGGCGTCAACTTCTACCGGCCCATCATGCTGCGCGACGCCCCCCACAGCGAGGCCGACCCGGCCGCGCGCACCGCCGTGGACATCCGCACCGAGCAGGTGCGCATCGAGGGCGTGCGGCACACCACCATGGACTGGCCGGTGGTCCCGGCCACCTTCGCCGACCTGCTCATCGACCTGGACCGGCGCTACCCGAACCTGCCGCCCATCTTCATCACCGAGAACGGCTCGGCCGAGGACGACCAGCCCGACGAGACCGGCCGGGTCCGCGACACGGGTCGCGTCGAGTACCTGCGCGACCACCTGGGCGCCCTGGCCACGGCCATCGACGCGGGGGTGGACGTGCGCGGCTACTTCGTGTGGTCGCTGCTGGACAACTTCGAGTGGGCCTACGGCTACGACCGCCGCTTCGGGCTGGTCCGCGTCGACTACGACCGCCTGGAGCGCCACCCCAAGGACAGCTACCACTGGTACCGCGACTTCCTGACCTCGCACCGCGCCCGCAGGGTCCAGGAGCTCGCCACACAGTGGGAGGGTTAGCCGCCCTCCGGCGCCTTCGCGCGGGGAGGGGGCCCACCGCGCCGGGTGGGCCCGCCCCCGCCGCCCGCCCCGCCCGCACGGGGCGGCACCGCGCGCGACCACGTGTCCGACCTCCCCAACGCCGTGTTGGAGAAAGCCTCCCCGGTGCGGCAAGCTGGGGGAGGTTCGGTCGACGAGGGCTGTGGGGACAGATGGCGGAGCACGGGTCGGGCACGGCGGCGCCGAGGGAGGCGGGGCGGAGCACGAGCGGCAGCCCGCGCGCCGCGCAGCGCATGCTCCAGTTGCAGAACAGCCTGGTCGAGCTGCTGCGCGCCAAACCCTTCAGCCAGATCACCTACAAGGAGATCACCGAGGGCGTGGACATCGACCGCTCCACCGTCTACCGGTACTACAACCACAAGAACCAGGTGCTCCAGGCCGCCGTGGACGTGCGGCTGGCCGCGTTCGCCTCCCGGCTCGACCTCACCTTCGGCCGCATGGAGACCATCGACGGGTACATGGGCCGCGTCGTGGACGCCTGGACGGGACTGTGGCTGGAGTCGGGCGGGCTGCTCGCCGCCGCCTCCGGCCTGGGCTCCGAGCCCGGGCCGCAGCGCGACTGGTGGCGCGAGCGCACCGAACCGTGGGTGGAGGCCGTGCGCGAGGCGCTGGAGATCGCCCGCTTCGTGGAGGAGCTGCCCGAGGACGGCCGCCCCGCGCGCCCGCTCGCCGAGATGGTGGTGGGCCTGTGCCTGTCCACGTTCAACAACGAGCTGACCGCGGCGCACACCGAGGAGCACCGCGCGATGGTCCGGGACCTGCTCCTGGACGCGGTACTGCGCACCATGGGCCGCACGGAGGCCGCCCGGTAGCGCCGGGCCCGGGCGGGGCCGGCCCCGGCCTCAGGCGTGCTGGCGGGCTATGGCGCCGAACGCCCCCACGACCGCGCCCAGCGCGAACATCGACGCCTCGTCCTCGTCCATGTGGACCAGGCCCGCGGGCACGAGCACGCGGTAGGGCTTGGCCTCGCTCGGAAGGATTTCCAGGCCGTCGATGATCCCCTGCCCCTCCAGCATCAGAAGGGCTTCCTCGACCCTTCCGGTACGGTCACCGCGGGACCAGATCGACATAGGTCACACCTCACTACGGCCGGGGCCGGGCAGTCCACTGTTCCCAGGGCCGGGAAACCCCGGCCCTGTCGCGCTTCGGTAGTCGGCTCCGGTCTGCGCGGGGGAGTCCAGACCAGTGATACCACCGGGCGGCCCGGGGTATTCCGGCGCCCGCGCACACGCGTGCTGGCCGGAACCGGCCACCGCCGCGCGGCGGCGGATTCCCCGGGCCGCGGGCGGCGGCGCGGCGGCCGGGCGCGCGACTGGGCCGGCCCCGGGGCCCCGGCGGCTCAGCGGGCGAGCACGGTCATCTCCTCCCCGCGCACGTCCACGGCGACGAGTCCGACCTCCCCGGCGGGCGGCTCCCCGCCCTCGGGCCCCTCCACGGCGAGGGCCTCGCCGCCCTCCGCGCTGCCGCTGGCGGCGCCCCGCACGCTGATCCGGTCCGCCTCCCGGGAGGCCGCCGCCAGGTAGTGCCACCGGCCGTCCCCGTCCTGCCACCAGGCGCCCGCCGCCACCTGCCGGTCGAGGTTGCTGCACTCCCAGCCGCCCTCGCGCTCGCCCGCGACCACGGTGTCGGTGCCCTCCTCTGTGTCGGCCACCAGCACGGCGCGGGCCAGGCCGCCGCCGTCGTGGGCACCGTAGCGCACGCACACCCACCGGCCGGTGCCGCCGCCGGGCAGTTCCTGACGGGCGAACTCCCAGGCCGTGGCCGTGCGGACCGGTTCGGCGGGCGGCTCCCCGGCGCAGGCCGCCAACCCCCACAGCCCGAAGCCGCTGTCGGAGTCGAGCACCTCGTGCGGGCCCAGGCGACGGATCTCCCCGGGCGGGGGCGGCATGTACCCCAGGTGGGCGGTGTCCAGACCGCCCAGGTCGACGGCGGTGTAGGGCTGCCCGTGCGCCACCTCCGGCGCGCGCAGGCGCAGCGCCGGTCCCACGCCGCACCGCTCCCCGGTCGGCACGGGCCCGGTCACGCCGTCCTCGTGCGCCAGGTCCGTCCAGTCCGGGTCCTGCCCGCCCAGCGGAGCGGAGGCGGCCTCGGTCACCCACGGCGGCAGCAGGTAACGGGTGCCCTCAGCGGTGTCTGCCAGGCGCAGGGCGGGCCAGTCGGCCACCCCGTTGCCGGGTTCGCCGAACACCTCCACCCGCTCGTCCGAGCCGTCGTCGGTGTAGCGCGCCACCCACGGGGCGTCGTGCAGGAGCACCACCTCGTCCCCGGCCACCTCGCCCGCGAACACCAGGCGGGGCGCGCGCGGCGCCGGGACCGCGCCGCCGCCCGCGGCCTGCGCCGTCCGGCCCCGCAGCGGACCCGCGCCGCCCTCGGCGCTGTGCGCCGACCACGCGCGCAGGGCCCGCTGGACCAGCTGTTCGTCGCCGACCGCGTCGCCCCGCGGGTGCCAGGCGGTCAGGTCCAGCCGGAAGCGCTCGCGCCAGACCCCCTCGTCGGGGGCGTCGGCCAGGGCCACCGGCGCCGGGCCCGGGGACAGCACGGGCGCGACCGTCCTGGCGGTGCCCAGGGACAGCGCGACCAGGGCCAGCCCGGCCAGGACCGCGACGGCGGCCAGCGCGCGCCGTTCCACGATCGGGCCCCGACCGCTGACCCGGACCACCGTGGGGTCGGGGAGCCGGTGTTCACCCCCCGCCTCCAGGGCCCGCTCCACGGCGCCGGACGCGTCGCGCACGCCGACGAGGAGAGCAGGGCGGCGGCCTCCTCGGCGGACAGTCCCTCCACCCGCAGTAGCCCGTAGGCCGCACGCGCCCGCGGGTCCAGGCCGTCCAACCCCTCCAGGAGCCGGGCCTCGCCGCCCGCGCCGTCCACGGGGGACAGGCGCAGCCCCGCCGCGCCGCCTCTGAGGTGCCGACCGCGCGGGCGCAGGGAGCGGCGCAGCACCCGGCGGCGCACCCGGGGGTAGGCCTGGGGGCGCGGGCGGCGCCGCCCGCGCGGCAGGGCTCCGGTGACCAGCCGGTGCGCGTGTTCGAGCAGGCCGTGCGCGGGTCGGCTGCCGGACAGGGTCAGCAGGGACAGGAGCACCAGGTTGCGGTACGGGTGGCGGGGTGTGCCGGACTCGGGCAGGGCGGGCATCGGGACTCCTCGGAACGGTTCCGAGCGAGCCTAGGGACACCTGGACCGCCACATCCGGGAAACGCCGAAACCTGCCGCCTATGCCCTGAAAGTCCTGTGTAAGAGGCGTTTCCCGGATGTCACCCGTCCGGGTGGGTGCCGCGCAGGGCCTTGCGCCTTGGCGCGGACCCTTCGCCACCGAGACGAGCAGACCTGAGGAGACTCTCCCCCCTTGATCGCGCACCGTGGTCGAGGAGGCCGTCCGCCGTGCGTGCGCCACCACAGCGGCACCCTGTCCGCGTGGGCTTGGGCCTGCTCGTGCTGTGGCCGGTCCCTGGCTGGGACTCACGACCAGAGCATGCCACCGTCCTCCAGCGAGACCTTCACCTGCTGTCACGCACCAACTCGTTAGCAGGCCCGGGGCCGGTGCCTCAACCCCGGGCGAGGGCGCGCAGTTCCTCCAGGCTCGCGGCACGGGACTCGGGGGCGTCGGCGTCCACCCGTCCCCCCTGGGGGTCGTCGACCCTCCCGGCGCAGGACCGGAGCGCCTCCAGCGCGGTCAGCCCCTCACCGCGCAGGCGCACGTGCTCCATCGTCCACCAGCCGCGGGCGGCGTTGCCCGCCGCGTCGGGCGGCAGGAGGGGCTGGAAGTCGCTGGCCTCCTCGGTGTCCGAGGCCCACAGGTAGCCGATGAGGACGCCGTCCCGGTGCACGGGCAGGTACAGCACGGGACCTGCCGTGGTCGGGGCGTAGGAGCGGCCGACCAGCACCGGGGCCAGCGCCTCGTCGCTCCACCGGTCGAACACCTCCTGCCCCGCACCCGGCGCAAGGGAAGAGCCCCCGGGGCCGTCGGCCCCGCGGGACGGTTCGGAGTCCGTCCCACCCCGGTCCGTGCGGTACCCGTCCTCGGGTGAGCTCCCACCGTCCATGGCCGTCCTCACTTCCTCTCGTCTCCATCAGTCACCTCGGTGTCGCGGGCCCCGCCCGGATCAGGGGGAGGGATTCCGAGCAGGCGGTCGGCGTGCTCGGGCACGCTCCCCGGTGGGACCGCCCCGGCCCGGTCGTCCTGAGGGGCCCCGGTCCAGCGTGCCAGCGCGCCGAGGGCGTCCAGCCCCTGGGCCCGGGCCAGGATCAGGCGGCGCACCCAGGCGCCCTTGGCGTTCAGCCCCGCCGGACCGGGCGCGGGCAGGAACCCCGCGGCGGCCCCGTCCCGCGAAGCCCAGAGGCGGCCCAGCACGCTCCCGTCCCCCCGCAGCACCGGGACGTGCAGCACCGGCCCGTCGGTGTCGGCGGCGAACCTGGGCTCGGCGCCCGCGAAGTCCGGGCGGAACCCGTCCCGCGCGGCCCGCTCCTCGTCGGCCATCTCCCCTCCTTCGTCACGGTCGCGGTGTGAACGGCAGCACGGTGACCCGCAGGGTCCACTGCCCGGTGTCGGGGTCCTGGAGCGCGTCGTCGATCCTGAAGCGCGTTCCGCGCGGCAGGAGGAGTTCCCGCTCGGAGCGGTGCACGCTGTCGTCGCCGATCCACAGGGCCGGGTGCCCCGCGGGCACGGCCAGGTGGAACTGGTAGGCGGCGGTCCGGTTCACGGTCTCGGCCCCCAGCGACCCCGAGAGGAAGCCCCGTTCGACGAACTCCGTGCCGATCAGGTCCGTGGCGTCGTGGAAGGGCCGCCCCGGCGGGGCCATGAAGCCCACGTCGAACACCGAGCGCCGTACCTCGACCGCCTCCGGAACCGGCTCCACGGCCCGGTCCAGCATGTCCATCCCCTCGCGCAGGAGGTCCCAGGTCTCCTCCGCGTTCTCCTTGGACGGGGTGTGCCCGCCGAACCACTTCTCGACCCACGCGCCGAAGAACCGGTGCTCGCTGAGCCGAAGGACCTCGGACTCGGGGCTGGCGTGCCGGGAGAAGTCGTTGTAGAACTGCGCGTTCTTCGTGTAGGCCCGGGCGGAGTTCTGCTGCTCCGCGGTCAGGGACGGGAACCGGCCGCCGAGGACGAGCTTCCCGTACCCCGCGCCGTCGCCGTCGGCGGCGAACCGGCGCACGCCGTCGGGGCCGACGTGTCCGGGTCGGTCGTCGGGCAGGTCCGGCCCGGCGGGACCTCCCCCGGAGGCCGCGGCATCGGTTCCGGCGGCGGCGTCCAGCCCCAGGAGCGCGGTCAGGAAGGTTTCGGTGCTGTCGCCGAGTCCTGCCGCTTCGGGGTCGGTCACGGTGGTGTACGTGCTGGTCTGCACGCTGAACACCTGGAGGTCCGAGGTGTCCCCCGCCTGCTGTTCCGGGGCCGGAGCGGTCTCCGGCCGCTGCGGGACCACCACCTCGGCCTCGATGTGGAACCCCGGCAGTCCGAACGATCCGCCCCAGCCCGCGCGGGTGATCCGGTAGGTGGTGCCCCGGGCGAGGACGACCTCGCGCTCCTCCGGGTAGTCGCTCCTCTCGCCGATCCACAGGCCGCGGCTGCCCGCGGGCACGGTCAGGTGGACGACGTGCCGGGATTCGGCCTTGTGGTGCCCGGCCAGCCGGTTGCCCAGCGACACGGACATGAAACCGGGCTCGGTCTGGACGGTGCCCACCAGGGAGTAGGGGTCCATGTCCCGGAACCCGTCGAGGAACGCGACGTCGGACAGGCCGCGGACCATCTCGACAGTCTCGGGCAGGGGGCGGTCGACGGCTCGGTCGAGGCGGCCCAGGGACGCGGCCACATCGGCCGCGGTGGGGAACACGCCCCCGTTGGACCGCGCCACGGTACCGGCCCCGCCCGCGTTCGCGTACCAGCCCGCCAGTTCCGCCTCCGGGTCCGGCGCGTCGAGGATGTACCCGACGAAGCCCGCGGTGTGTCCGGGGACCAGGTCCCGCGCCAGGAGTTCGCGAAGGCGTTCGACGGTGGGCCAGGACAGGCCGTTCAGCTCGTACAGGCTCCAGCCGCGGGCCGCCATCGGATCCGTGCGGACCTGGAGGCGGGTCGACTCGCGCACCCTGTCCAGGGCGTCCTGGACCCGTTCGGCCGGGAGGTCGTCGCGGACGACCGCGTTGAGCCATCCGTCGGCCGTGTACCCGCGCACGTCCTCGCGCTGCCGTTCGTGGAGGGTGTCGAAGGCGTGCGGGTTGTTCGCCGGATCGTGGAGCCAGCGGCCGTAGGCGTCGGTCTCCTCCACGGAGCGGAACCGCCGCACGCCCCGGTCGTCGACGTACCCCCTGCCGTCGTCGGCGGGAACGGTGCCGACCGGGAGCCCGGTCCCGGCGACGGAGGTGTCCGCGGAGGCGTCGGTGTGGGCCGTGTGTTCCTCCTCCCCGCCGGGAGCGGCCGTGTCCTGCCCGGTCCCGCCGGTCGCGGGAGGGGCGTCCTCCACGGTCGGCGGCCGGGCCCCGGACGCGGCGCCGGCCTGTTCCGGAAGGATGGCCTCGGCGGACAGCAGCAGGCCGTGGGCGGTCCTCTCCGCGCCGGTGACGCGATAGGACATGCCTCGGGGCAGGACGATCTCGTGGTTCGACGGCCGCGGGCCCTGCGTCCCCAGCCAGAGCCCGTGCGCGCCCTCGGGAAGGGTCAGCCGGACGGTCGCCGCGGGGTGTCCCGGGCCCACCGGTTCCGGGTTCACGGAGACCGTGGTGTAACCCGGACTGCTCTGGACCGTGCCCACGAGGCCGGAGGGATCCCCCTCGTCGTACCCCTCCGGGAACCGGAGGCCGCGGGTGTGGGGCAGGACCCACGTCGTCTCGATCGCCCCGGGGAGCGGGCGCCCCACCGCTTCGTCGTAGGTCCCGAGCAGTTCCCGCACACCCTCGGCGGAGGGGTAGGTCCCCCCGTTGGCCGCGGCCAGCGCCCCGGCCGCACCGCTCCTGCGGTACAGCTCGGCCAGCCGGTCCTCGGGTCGCCCCAGCGTGAGGACCGTCCGCAGGAAGTGCGTCCTGGGAACCCCCTCCTCCGCGGCGTCCACGATCTCCCGCAGCCGCTCCGGGGTGGGCCAGGCGAGGCCGTTGGCCTCGTAGACCTCCCAGCCGCTGCGGCCGTGGGGGTCCACGACAGAGGGCCGCTCGATACGGCTCATCGAGCGCAACCGGTCGAGTTGCGTCCGCATGTCGTCCGGGGGCACCAGCGCCAGGTCCGCGAGCCACGGGGTGTCCGAGAACGCGGCGACGACGCGGCGCGCCTCCGCGGGGAGGGTGTCCAGTACCGGCATACCGCGCTCCGCGCGCGCGGCCCGGTGCGCGTACCAGTCGGCCTCGGCGGGCGTTCGGAACCGCCGGACACCGGACGCGTCCACCCGTCCGTCCGAGAGCGGGTCCGCGAAGGGCTCCGGACCCAGGACCACCTCCGCGGAGAGCACGGTCACGACCCCGCCCGTGTTCGGGTCGAACGCGTCCCGGACACCGGTGATCCGGTAGGTGGAACCGCGGGCGAGGGTGAGTTCGCGCTGCCCGGGATCGTGGCTGCGGGAGCCGATCCAGAGGCCGTGCGCTCCCTGGGGGACGTTGAGCCGCAGGAGGTAGCGGAAGGGGGCGGAGTCGGTCTTGAAGGGCTGGTCGCCCAGGGTGGTGGACATGTACCCGGGCTCGGTGTGGACCGTGCCTTCGAGGTCGTTGGCGGCGTACCCGCCCACCGCGTGCAGCAGGTGGTCGATGGAGTGCATGCCACGGGAGACGACCAGGCCTTCGGGCAGGGGGCGGTCGACGGCGTCGTCGAGGAGGCGGAAGAGTTCCAGGACGCGGTCCACGTCGGGATAGGTCCCGCCGTTGTGGCGGGCGATGACCCCGGCGTACCCGGCGTTGTGGAACCAGTGGCGCAGCTCCGCGGCGGGGTCGCGTGCGGTGAGGACGTAGTCGACGAGTCCGGCGGTGCGCGGGGGGAGGCCGTCCGGGTTCGCCCGGATCTCGCGCAGCCGGTCGAGGGTGGGCCAGGTGAGCCCGTTGGCCTCGTACAGGTCCCAGCCGTGGGCGGTCGCCACGGTCGCCGCCCGCCCGGCCTCGTGCCGGGCCCCGGCCCGCACCAGTTCCAGCTGGCTCGCCACACCGGCCGGGGACAGGGGCCGGATCCGGGCCAGCCGGGTGATCCAGGCGGACCTGGTGTAGGCGTCGACCATCCCTTGCCGGTCGGCGGGCAGGGTGTCGAAGGCATGGGGGTTGTTGGCCGGGTCGTGGAGCCACCGGTCGTAGGCGTTCAGTTCGTCCAGGGAGCGGAAGCGCCGGTATCCGTCGTCGCCGACGTGTCCGCGGCCGTCGCCCGCCGGAAGGCGCGTCCCCTCGTCGACGACCGTGGAGGCGTCCGAGTCGTCGTCCCGGTCCTCCGCCGACGGCTCCCGCGCCGACATGTCCGGGGGGACCGGCTCGGCGTCGATCTCCATCCCGTCGTCGGTGATCCGGACGTCGGTGACGCGGTAGCCGAAGTCCCGGGGCAGGACCAGCGCGTACCGGTCGCCCGTCGCGCCCCGGTCGCCGACCCACAGGCCCCGGGCGTCTTCGGGGAGGACCATGCGGACGACCGCCACGGTGTCGCGCGGCGCGGCGGTGAAGGGCGAGTCGCCCAGGGAGACGGTGGCGTATCCCCGCTCGCGCTGGTCCCTGCCCACCACGGCGGTCAGGTCGTCCCAGTCGTATCCGTCGAGTTCGGCGAGGTCCCGGTCGACATCCAACGCGAAGGACACCGCGATCGGGCCGGGCAGGGGCCGGTCCACGGCCGCGTCCATGTCCCGGATGATCTCCAGGGCCCTGTCCCCGGTGGGGTAGACGCCGCCGTTGGCCCGGGCGATCTCCCCCGCCTCGTCCGCGTTCTCGTACCAGTGGTCCAGCCGCGCCCGCGGCTCGGACGACCCGAAGACGTCCGCCGCGATCGCCGCGAACGCCGGGGAGCGGCCTCCCTCGGCGTACAGTTCCCGCACCCGTTCGAGCGGGGGCCACGACAGGCCGTTCGCCTCGTAGAGCACCCACCCGTTGGGACGGTCCGGGTCGGCGGCCTTCTCCAGGCTGGTCCTGCTCCACCGGTCGAGCCGGTCCTGGACCAACGCCGGGTCGGAGGCCGCGAGCCGGGCGAGTTCGCTGAGCCAGGGGTTCGCGGTGTGCGCGCCGATGAGGGCGCGCAGCTCCGGCGGGAGGGCGCCGTAGGTGTGCGGGGCGCCGTCCAGGTCGTCCATCCGCTCCGCGTAGGCGTCCAGCTCCTCCCGGGTGCGGAAGACGCGGGCCTCCCCGCCGCTCGTCTCGGGGGCCGCGACCGCGGTGTCGCCGTCGTCCGTGCGGTCGAGCGGGGTCCGGTCGGTGCGCGCGGCCGAGGCCGTCGGCGTGTCGTCGTCGGAGTCGTAGCGGTCGAGGAGGGGGCGGTCGTCGTAGGCGTCGTCGTCGGAGTCGTAGCGGTCGAGGAGGGGGCGGTCGTCGTAGGCGTCGTCGTCGGAGTCGTAGCGGTCCAGGAGCGGCCGGTCGTCGTAGGCGTCGTCGGCGCTCTCGTGCCCGGAGTCCTCCAGTCCCAGGAGCGCCGCCAGCCCGGCCTCCTCGTCCGCGCCGAGGCCGGGTTCGTCGGCATCGGTGACGGTGGCGTCCGTGTCGGTCTCCACGGTGAACACGTGCAGGTCGGCGGACTCCTCGACCCGCGGCGGGGCCGGGTCGGCATCCGGCCGCGGCGGCACGATCACCTCGGCCTCGATGTACAGGCCCTCCAGCCCGCGGGAGCCTCCCCAGCCCGCCCGGGTGATCCGGTAGGTCGTACCCGCGGGGAGGATCAGTTCGCGCTCTCCGGGGTACCTGCTCTTCGAACCGATCCAGAGGCCCCGGGAACCGCGGGGGAGGACCAGGTGCACCGCGTGGGCGTACCTGGCCGTGACCCCGGCGAGCTCGTTCCCCAGCGACGTGGACATGAACCCGCGCTCGGTGTGGACGGTCCCCACGAGGGAGTAGGGGTCCTTGCCGTCGAAGCCTTCGAGGTGGTCCAGTTCCTCCAGGCCGCGGATCACCTCGATCCCCTCGGGCAGGGGCCTGTCGATGGCCTCCGTCAGGGTCCGCAGGTGTTCGAGCGCGCGTTCGGGGGTCGGGAACACGTCGCCGCTCGACCTGGCGATCTCCCCGGCCTCACCGGCGTGCACGTACCAGTGGTCGAGTTCCTCCTGCGGGTCCTGCGCGTCCAGGATGTACCGGACGAAGCCCTCGGCCCTCTCCGGAACGCGCCCCTGCGCCAGGAGTTCCCGCAGCCGGTCCAGGGTCGGCCACGCGAGGCCGTTCATCTCGTACAGCTCCCAGCCGCGCGAGCCCATGGGGTTGGTCTCGAACGCCGCGACGGTGTCCTGGCGCATCAGGTCCAGCACGATCGCCACCTGGTCCGCGTTCATGGACTCCCGGGCCACGGTGTTGAGCCAGCCCTCGATCGTGTAGCCGATGACCCGGTCCCGGTGCTCGGAGTCCAGGGCGTCGAAGGCGTGCGGGTTGTTGGCCGGGTCGTGGAGCCACAGGTCGTAGGCGTCGAGTTCCTCCTCGGTGCGGAACCTGCGGATCCCGTTCCCGTCGACGTACCCCCGTCCGTCGCCGGGCCCGTGCCCGGCGCGGAGCGCGTCCGGCCCGCCGGCGGCGTCGTTCGTCCCGCCGGGCGAGGCCTAGGCGGCGGGAGGCGCGCCCACCACCGCGGGTGCGGGGGCGCCGTCCGCCACCGTGGGAGCGGGGGCGCCGCCCGTCGGCGCGTGCACCCGCGCGGTGATCACGGGGAGGCCGCCGGACGCGTCCACGGAGTCGATCCGGAACGCGGTCCCCGGCGGGAGGACGACCTCCTGGTTCTGGGGGCGGGGGCCCGCGTCGCCCAGCCAGAGCCCGTGCGCCCCCGACGGCAGGACGAGGCGGACGACCGCGGCCGCCCCGTCGCCCGGTCCGGTCGGCCGCGGGTTGAGCGCGACCGCGGTGTACCCCCGGGTGGTCTGCTCGGTCCCGGTCAGCGCGGAGGGGTCGCGCGGGTCGAATCCGCGCAACTGCTCCCGCGCCGCCGCGTGGCCCAGGTACCAGGTGCTCTCGACCGCCTCGGGCAGCGGACGGCGGACGGCGTCCTCATAGGAGGCCAGCATGTCCAGCAGCCTCTCGGGCGAGGGGTAGACGCCCCCGTTCGCGCGGGCCAGGACCCCGGCGGCCCCGGCCGTGTTGTACAGCCCGCCGAGCCTGCGTGCCGCCTCCTGGGGGCCGTGCCTGAGGATGTCGGTGATGAACCGCGCCCGCGCCGGGTTGCGCCCCTGCTCCACGGGCAGGAGCTGGAGCAGCCGGTCGGGGGAGGGCCAGGTGAGGCCGTTCGCCTCGTACAGCTCCCACCCGAGGTTCCGCTGCCGGTCCGCCGGGGTGGAGGCCGGGGTGACACGGCTCGCCGCGCGCAGGGAGTCCAGCAGTTCCCGGGCGCCGTCCGGGTCCGTTCGGGTGAGGTCGAACCCGCCCGCGAGCGCGCTGAGGGCGCGGGCGAGGTCGTGCCGCGCCCGGGGGAGCGCGTTGACGGCGTACGGGTTGTGCGCCGGGTCGTGGAGGCGGTGACCGTACCAGTGGGCCTCCTCCGGGTTCCAGAACCTGCGGACGCCGTCCTCGCCCGTGCTCCCCTCCGAGAAGAGGTCGGGCACCGCCCTCGGCAGGACGACCACGGTCGCGGTGAGCACTGTCTGCGGGCCGCCGGATTCGGGGTCGATCCCGTCCTGGACGCCGGTGATGCGGTACGTGGTGCCGCGGCCGAGGGTGAGCTCCATCTGCTCCGGGTCGTGGCTGCGCGTACCGATCCAGAGGCCGCGGCTCCCCTGGGGCACGTCCAGGCGCAGCAGGAAGGGGAATCCGCCCGAGTCCGTCTTGAACGGGGAGTCGCCCAGGGTGGTGGACATGTAGCCGGGTTCGGTGTGGACGGTGCCCACCAGCAGTCGGGGGTCCGCGCCCCCGGTCGTGCGCAGGAGGTGGTCGATCGACTGCATGCCGCGGGACACGGCCATGCCCTCGGGCAGCGGGCGGTCCACCGCGCCGTCCAGGAGGCGGAACAGCCGCCGGGTCGCGGCGGCGTCGGGGTAGACGCCTCCGTTGAGCCGGGCGATGACCCCCGCGTAACCGGCGTTGTGGAACCAGTGGTCGAGTTCGGCACGGGGGTCGGGGGCGTCGAGGATGTATCGGATGAGCCCCCGGGTCCGCGGGGGCAGCGGCCGCGGGGAGGCCGCGATCTGGCGCAGCCGTTCCACGGACGGCCAGGCCAGTCCGTTGGCCTCGTACAGGTCCCAGCCGTGGGCCGTCTGCGCCGTGTCGGGGTCGGCGGCCTCGGCCCGGGACTGGGAGCGCCACTCCATCAGCTGCCGCGCGACGGTCTGGGGCAGGAAGGGCCGGATGCGGGCGACACGGGTGATCCAGGCCGACCTGGTGTAGACGTCGACCATCCCTTGCTGGTCGGGGGTGAGGGTGTCGAAGGCGTGGGGGTTGTTCGCCGGGTCCTGGAGCCACCGGTCCTGCCCGTCGACCTCCCCGGGCGAGTCGAAGCGGCGGATGCCGTCCTCGTCGAGGGTGCCCCTGCCGTCGGTGTCCGCGTCCGAGGCGTCCGAATCCGTGTCCGAGGTGTCCGATTCCGTGCCGTCGCCGGTGTCGTCGCCTCCGTGGCCCGCGTCGTCGTGGACGGCGGCGGGCTCCGCCGGGGGTGCGGCCACCGGTCGCGGTTCCGCGGGCAGGGCCACGGCGGTGATCTCCACGATCCCGTCCGACTCCGTGACGCCGGTGACGCGGTAGCCGGTGCCGCGGGTGAGGAGGAGCGTGTACGGGTCGGAGGCGTCCGCCCGGTCGCCGATCCACAGGCCGCGCCCGCCCTCGGGCACGGTCAGGCGGACCAGGGCCGCGGTGTCGTCTACGGTGGCCGGTGAGCGGTCCAGCGAGGTGCGCAGGTACCCCGCCTCCCGCTGCTCGGTGCCGACCAGCGAGGAGGGGTCGCCCTCGACGTATCCGACGAGTCCGTGGAGGCCTTCGTCCCCGCTCAGCGCGAAGGTCACCTCCACGGGGCCGGGAAGCGGGCGGTCGGTCGCGGCGTCCAGGATGCGCAGGGTGTCCAGGACCTCGTCGGCCGTCGGGTAGGCGCCGCCGGCGGCCTTGGCCAGGGCTCCGGCGTCGTCCGCGTTGTCGTACCAGTGGCGCAGCCGTCGGCCGGGGTCGGGCGCCCTGAAGATGTCGTTGACGAGCCGGTCGAAGGTGCGGGTGGACCCGCCGTCGGAGTGGATCTCCCGGATCTCGGTGAGCGTCGGCCACCGGTTCCCGTTCTTCTCGTAGAGCGGCCAGCCGTTGAGGTCGTCACCGCTCGCGTTGTCGCCCGCGTCGTACGTCAGGTCCTCCAGCCTGTTCTGGACGGAGTCGGTGTCCAGTGAGGGGATCCATGTGAGGGACGACAGCCAGCCGCTTGCCGCCTGCGCGACGACGGCCTCGCGCTGCTCCCGGGGCAGCGCGTCGAAGGTGTGCGGGTTGGTGCCCGGATCGTCGAGCTCCGCGGCGCGGGCGGCCGGGTCCTCCAGCCCCAGGAGGTCGGCCATCCGGTCCTCGCGCTCGCGCGTCCAGCCGGGTTCGGGGAGGCGTCCGCCCTCCTCGGCCGGGTCCTCGTCGGCCGTCTCCATCAGGAACACGGTGGTCTCGTCGCCCGTGTTCGGCTCGGGCGCGGACCGGGTCGGGACCGGCCGCGGGGACGGCGCGGTCCCGGGGTCGGAGGACTCCTCACCGGTCACCGGTCCGCTCCGGCCGGGCGGGGTCTGCGTGTTCAGGGCGCTGTGGAACGTGTCCAGGAGCGAGTCCGCCGGGGCGCTGGGGGGTGTGCCGGTCGCGGGCCCGGGCGCCTCCGACCGGGCTGACTCCGTGTCGTCGGTGCCGGTCAGCCCCAGCCCGTGGGCCAGGGAGTCGAGGTCGGCGCCGCTCGTTCCGGCGCCCTCCCCGTCGGGGTCCCGCACCTCTCCGGCGATGTCGGTCACGGCGAAGGCGAAGGGGTTGTTGGAGCCGAACGGGCTGGAGAACCCCGGCATGTTCATGCGCATGTCCAGCCTCGCGCGCGCGACGGAGCCCGGAGGGGTCAGCTCGGCGATGGACCGGGCCCGGTCCAGGGCGGCCGCCCGCGCGGCGGCGTCGCCGCGGGAGGAGGCCGCGTCGCCGAGCGCGATACCGACGGCGATGTTCGCGGCCACGTTGACGGTACGGGTCAGGCTCTCGTGCCGGTCGGCCGCGTCCTGGGCGGCCGTGATCGCGTCGCGGCGATGGGTGTCCGCCCTCTGGGCGGCGGCGCGGGCCTCCCCGACCCGGGCCCCGTCCCCGGCGGTGCGGGTGGCGGTGTCGGCGGCCTCGTAGGCGATGTGGGCGGCGCGTTCGGCGTCCTGGCGGGCGGTGTCGGCCTCCCCGGCCCGGGTCAGGGCCGTGTCGCGCTCGCGTGCGGCGTCGGTGATCCGGTCCGGGTTCTCGGGGTCCACCTCGGACGGTTCGGGGATCGCGTCGCGGGCCGCGGCCGCGTCGGCGCCAGCGCGCGCGGCCACGCTCTGCGCGGCGGCGGCCAGGTCCGCGGCCATAGCGACCGCGGCGGTGACGGCTTCTGGGGCGGTGTCGGCGATCTCCCCGGCCCGGTCCGCCAGGTGCTCGGCCGCCTCTCGCAGCCCTTCGAGGCGGTCGATCGTCGCGGTCCGGTCTGGGCCGTCGGCATCCCGGAGAGTGGAGGCCAGGTCAGCGGTGAGGCGTTGCGCCTCCTGGTGTATCCCGGTCAGGGTCGCTGCCGTGTCATTCACGTTCAGGGTCTGGTCGATGCGCTCCAGTGCCTGGCCCGTCCAGGTCGGGGCCGTGATGGTGGGCCCGTCCTCGTGCGCGGGGGGCAGGATCTGGGCGTGGAAGAGGTAGCCGCGTCCCCAGGGTTCGACCGCGGTGATTTGGTAGCGGGTCCCCCAGGCGAGGATCACCTCGCGTTCGCGGGGGTGTTGGCTGCGGTCGCCGACCCACAGCCCGTGGGAGCCGTGCGGCACGGTCAGCCGCATCAGGTTGATGGAGGAGCCGCCCGCTGCGGACGGAACGGTACCGAGGGACGCCGAGAAATACCCCGCACTCACGTGCGTGGTCCCCGCGAGGCTGTAGGGATCGGTGTTGCCCTCGCCCAGCAGGTGCTGGTACTCGTACGTCCCGCGCACGGCTTCGAAGCCCTCGGGGAAGGGGTGGCCGGTGGCGCGGTCCAGGTGCCGGAACAGATCCAGGACTTCCGGGGCGTCGGGGAAGTGCGCCGGTTCCCCGCCCAGGGCGAGGGATTCGGCGATTTCGCCCGCGCGTCCCGGAGTGTACGCGGAGGTTCTCCAGCGCCGCCTCCGGATACCGGTTGTCGAGGACGCCCCGCTCGATCCGCTGCTGCTCGGGGCTCAGCCCGCCCCGCTGCGCGGCTTCTCGTAGTTGCGTGAGGTCGGGCCAGCGGCCGCCGCCGATCTCGTAGACCTGCCATCCGGGGTGGGGTCGGCTCTGGTCGCGGATCCGGTCCAGTTCGGCCTGCACCGTCGCCTCGTTCAACGGGTGCAGCCGCGCGAAGTCGTTCAGCCAGGCGGACCAGGTGTAGGCGGAGACCGCGTCCTGGGTCGCGGTGGGGAGGGCGTCGAAGGTGTTGGGGTTGTAGGCGGGGTCGTGCAGGAGGTCGCCGTAGCGGTCGGTTTCGGCCCCGGTCGGTAGCCGGCGGATCGTCCCGGACCCGGACGCGGCGGGATCGTCGGTGTCCGTCAGCCCCAGTCCGCGGGCAAGGGAGTCGAGGTCGGCGCCGCTCATCCCGGTGCCGTCCCCGTCCGGATCCCGCACCTCTCCGGCGATGTCGGTCATGGCGAAGACGGTCGTGCGGGAGGTGGTCCCCGGGTGCGGCGGCCCGGCCGCGGGGGCCGGGGTGCGCGAGTCCGGTTCCGTCGTCGTGCCGCTCGGGTCGGGCGCGGCCGGAGCCTCCCGGGGCGTGAGGCCGAACACCGGGCGGAGCTGCTCCTCCAGCGGCGCGCTGGGTGTGGAACGGGGGGCCGCCGGCGGCGGGGCGTCGGGCGGGGTGATATCGGCGAGGTGGGCGGCGGTGGCGTTGGTCGCGGTGGTCCAGGCAGTCACGGCGTCGTTGTAGGCGCCCAGGGCTGTCCGGTAGGCGGTGGTCTGGGTTCCGTAGGCGGTGCGGGCGTCGTCGAGGGCCGCGCGGTTCGCGGGTGTGGGGTCGGCGGCGTGGGCCTTGTACGCGTCGAGGTAGGCCTTGACCAGTGCGGGGAGTTTGGCGCGCTGCTCGGTGTAGGCGGCCTCGGCGTCGGCCATGGCCTTGGCGGCGTCGTACTCGGCGGTGATGGGCGCTTCGGCGGCGTCTGCCTGTTCGGAGGTGAGGACGCCCAGGGCTACGGCGTCGCTCCGGGAGATCCAGGCGCTGGTCCTGTTGGTGTGGTGGGAGGTGAACTGCCGGGGGACGGTGCCACCGAAGAACGCCTTCTCCTCGGTTCGGGCGCCGGTGGTCCAGGTGGTGTCGAACTCCACCAGGTAGGCGGTGCCGAGCCGCTGGCGCTCCATGTCGGAGGGCTCTCCGCTGGCCAGGCCGTCGCCCGTGGGCGAGTCACCGGTGATGGTGCGCGCCGTGGCCTCCCCGGAGCCGGTGAGGTAGGCGTTGCGGTCGTTGTCGTCGGGGTCCACGGTGTGGTGGCCGGTGGGCCGGAAGGCCGTGGTGGCGGTGGTTCCGCCGCCCTGGGAGCGGCTGTGGGAGACGCTCCGCCCTTCGGCCTCCTTGTGGACGAGCCTGGCGTCGGGGCGCGCGGTGACGATACGGGCGCCGGTGAAGTCGGGGGTGGCGGCGACACGCCACTGGGTGCGCCCGATCCGCAGGATGTCGGTACCGGAGGGGCGGCCGAGGTTGTGCGAGAGGAGGCCCTTGAGGGCCACGGGGTTGAGGGAGTTGTCGATGGGGGTGTAGCGGGGGTCGAGTTCGAGGCGGTCGGCGATGTGGCGGCGGGCGTCGTCGGTGGCGCGGGCGTGGTGGGCGCGGAGCTGGTCGAGCTGCTCGGCGGTCGGGTCGCCTCCGAAGTCGGGGGCGGCCGGGGGCTCCCAGCCGAGCGACGCGGCGACGGTCCGCAGCGCGGTGTCGCGCAGGTCGGGTCCGTGGACGGCGGTGGGCATGATGACGGCGTCGCGCAGTGCGTCCGGAGGCGGGGCGAGCTCCCCGGTGGCGGTGGTGAGGGCGCCCGCGAGGGTGTCGCCCGCGCGGGGGGTGGCGGTGGGAGGCGCGGGCACCGTGTCCAGCGGTGCGGCGGGCGCCGCGGGCGGGGTGAAGTCCAGCGACGAACCCAGGTGGAAGGTGCGTATCCGTCCTCCGTCCACCGTCGCCGTCTCCACGACCGGCGACTTGTACTCCAGGTACGGCGCCCTCTCCCCCCGCCTGACCCCCGCGGTGGGCACGAGCCCGTCGCCGTCGACCTCGATGGTCAGGGTCAGGGACGCGTCCTCCGTCATCTTCACGTAGGGGCCGGAGGACTCCATCACGATGGTGTGGGTGGTCTCCGCGGACGAGGACAACCCCTCGGACGCGTTCCGGGTTCCACCGGCCCCAGCGGCGGGCGAGACGAAGAGGAGGCTGCTGTCCGGCGGCCGGTCGCTGCCGCCGTTCGTGCCGCTGGGCTGCCAGGGGACGAAGTCCAGGCCCGTGGTGTGCGAGGCCTGCCGGGAGTCCTCGTGCGAGTGCTCGGCCTGCCAGGAGTGGGCCTCGACGGTGGCGGCGGCCGAGGTGACGTAGTCCACCCGGGGGTTGGTCCTGTCCAACTTCACCAGGACCCGCGCGGGCTTGGAGAAGTGGGCGTTGCGGTCCGTCGACACCACGTTGACGGGAACGGGCGGGAGCGCGTCCGTCGCGGTCCCCAGCTGCTCGGAGAGGGTCACGAGCAGGCGCTCCTTGCCCCCGCGGCTGAGGGTGAGCCCGTGGGCGCGAAGCCTCGTCTCCAGCGCGTCCACGGCGCGGGCCGGGTCGACGGGGAGGGCCTGCCTGCCCGCGCTGTCGAATCCGGCGCGGACGCGGGCGTGGGGCGGTGGTGCGGGGTTGGCCTGGGTCGAGGGTTCGGGCGCGCCGTCGTCCCCGTGGGTCACGGCGTCGGTGATGACGCCGGCCTGTTCGGCGTCGCGGGCGGTGATGTAGCCCGAGACGAGGTCGTCGACCCGGGCCCTCCACCCGGCGTACCTGTGGGTCCACCAGTTGGGGAGGTTGAGGCCGCGGTGCTTCTTGAACTCCCACGCCTGCGCGATCGCGCCCGCGGCGGTGAAGGCGTAGACGGCCGCCGCCTTGGGCAGCAGGAGGAGCCCCGAGGCGGAGGAGACCCCGGAGTCCGTCGTCTCGCCGCGGCGGAGGAAGCTCCTGATGTGGGAGGGACCGGCCATGGGGATGATGCCGTCGGCGGTGGACCGGTCGGCGCCGGATTCGGCCCCGCCCTCCTCGATGGAGTTGGTGGTCCCACCGGCGAAGCCCGTGAAGCGGGCGAAGAAGCCGCTGATCCTGGTGACGGCGGCGGACGCCGTCGACGACGTCTCGGCCTGGACGGTGACCTGTGCCTTGGTCAGCCTCAGGTCGGTGATCTCGCCGACCGTGACCTTGGTGACCCCGGTGGCCCGCATGTCGTTGGGGGACAGCCAGGTGCCCCGCATCTCGATCCGCCTGCGGCGGCCCGACTCCGCGAAGGAGGCGGGATCGGAGGCCACCGCGGTGGGGGACACGAGGTTGGCGAGGAGGGCCGATCCGCCGACGCCGTCCAGGAAGGAGGAGAGCTTCATCCGCCCCCCGTCCGACCAGAACCGGCGCGGACGGGAGAACACGTCGAGGGTGCGGCGCAGGAGGTTGCGGCCCGGTCCCGTGTCGCCCGCCTCCCGGAGCAGGGGGTTGACGTGCTCGATGATCGCGCCGTGGTCCAGCAGGACACGCGTGTTGTCGGTCGGCGGGTCGGCGGGGGCCTCCCCCTCCGCCCCGGAGGTCCGGGCGGTCCCCTCGGACGGCGCGGCCCCGTCCTCGGCGCCCGGGGCGTCCTCCCCGGGGGAGTCGCGGCGCCCCGGACGGGGGTCGAGCATCTCCCGGGCCTCTTCGGGGGTCAGTTCCGACCGCTCCCGGTCGGCCTGCCCCGGTTCCGGCCGCGCGGAGACCAGGTTGTCGCCGACGGTGGTGGGCGTGACCACGGAGTAGGCGGCCTTGATGGGCCTGTCCAGCAGGTCCGTCCCCCGGCTGGTGCCGCGGGCCTGCTCATCGGCGTCGTGGTCGTGCAGGCGGGCGCTGAGCACCACCTCGCCGCTCCACCGGTCCGAGCCCTCGGGGAAGAACAGGCGGGCGTCGGACTTGTGCTCCAGGCCGTACGCCGCGTCGAAGTGGTCGACCCGGTTCCAGCCCATCGAGGCCATGAACCCGCCGAGCAGCCGGGCGAACCCGCGGGCGTCGCCCTCGGCCGAGCGCACCATGCCCGAACCCGCGGAGACGGCGAGGGTGAACGCGCTCCCGGTCGCGGACTCGGTGGAGGCCGAGGCGGTGCCGCGCACCCGAAGGCCCGTCTCGGCGGTGCTCTTCCCGTCGTGGGACAGCCGGCCGAACTCCGCGTGCAGCCGGACGGTGACCGTGTTCGGGCGGAGGAACTCCTTCAGCCTCGCCATCAGGGTCGGGTCCACCGTCGCCGACTCCCGGAGCCGGACGGGCAGGCCCTCCCCGGGGCGGGCGAGCCTTTCGAGGCCGTCCTTGCCCAGGGTGCTCTGGAGGGTGTCGCGCACCAGCATCGTGTTCTTGTAGGCGGTGTCGTAGGAGCGGCGGAACCCCCAGCGCTCACGGAACGAACGCTCGAAGTAGGAGGCCTCCTCCCGTCCGGGCCTGCGGGCGTAGGTGTTCCGGTCGCGGGCCAGTTCGGGGATGACCAGGCCAGGGTGCTCGCGTGCGATCCCGGCCAGCACGTCGTCCAGGTACCGGTCCAGGACGCCGCGCCGGTCGTCCGACGTGACCGGCGGTGCCGATGCCCCGGAGGTGTCCGGGGCCCCGGTCCCCCGGGAGCCGTCGGAGTCCCCGTCGCTCCCGTCGCCGGGGGCGGGAGAGCTCCACTCCAGGCCGAGGAAGTGGGACCCCCGGAAGTGGACGGGGTTTTCGGTGTCCAGGTGCGGGAAGGGCGGGCGCCGCTCGCCCTCGCCCCCGCTGTCGGCGGGCCCCTCGCCCCGTGCCGCCCGGTCCAGCCGGCCCGCGGTCTCGCCGGGGAGCAGCTCCACACCGGTGACGGTGAAGTGGTGGGGCGCCGCCTCGCCCTGGACGTGGACGAACAGGTCGTGGGAAGCCTCGTAGGCGGCGAACCTCTCCGTGGAGGAGACGTAGCGGCTGAGGGACCGGTGCTCGCCCGAGCCGGAGGCGTTGTGGCTCTCGGAGTGCAGCGACTGCCACCAGGTGGCCTCCACATGGGGGGCGTTGACACGCAGGGTTCCTCCGGAGGGGAGCTCGGCCACCAGGCCGAAACCGGTCCCCCCCGTCAGGGTGAAGCTCGTGTTGCGGCTCTGGGTGAGGCTGGTGCCGTCCTTGACGCTCTCCTTGAAGGTCGCGTCGTCGATCAGCGGGCTGTGGTCCTTGATCCGGTAGTCGCGCGGCCTCGCGGAGAACTCCATCATCACCTCGCCCAGGCGGGGTGGGAGGCGCTCACGGTGACCGGACCCCGGTCCAGGTGGGGGAGGTACTCCTGGAAGGAGTCGTTGTCGAGGACGTGTCGAATCTCGTGCTGCCACCGCGCGATGTCCTGGCCGGTGCCCGGCCCGGTGAGGTCCTTCATCCACTGGACCGCGGTGTTCTCGCTGGTCGCCTCCCTGTTCAGCCGGTAGGCGTCGGAAACCAGGTAGTCGGCGACCCAGGAGCCCAGGTCGGTGTGCGCCGGGCCCCTCCCGTCCGGGGCGTTCGGCGTGACGCTGTGGACGGCGATGGGCAGACCGCCCGTCGGGCCGAGGTTGCGGGGCCGGCGGCCGGGGCCGTCCCCCTCCCCGGCGCCCGGGGCGAGGTCGATGCGCCCCGGCATCCCGTCGGGCCGCCCCTGGACCTCGCCGGCCAGGGTGAACACCATGCCGTCACGGATCACCGAGGAGCCGACGGGGAGGTCCACGGCGGGCGCAGGGGCCTCACCGGTGTCCCTCCCGCTGGTTCCGCCCGCGGCGGGCGCCGTCCCGTCCCCTTCCGGCCGCGCGGTCACCTCGGCCCACACTCGCAGGTCGTTGGCGTAGAACTCGGGCTTGGCGAAGGTCGTGTACTCGATCTTGGAGGCGGCGGTGGTCGTCCCGCCGTGGGACGCCGCGCGCTGCCCGCGGGAGAAGCTGCCGCCGGCCGTCACCCACGGTCCCGCCGCGGACCCGGTGACGTCGCCGAGCAGCAGCGGGCTTCCCGTGAAACGCGCCGCGAGGATACGGCGCGGGTCGTAGGACGATGAGCCCCCGGTGGTGGCGGAGCGGCTGCGCTCCTCCTCCCGGGACTCCAGGGGCGCTCCCGACTTCCGGTGCTCGACGTCCAGGTGCCGGTACCCGGCGGGGTCCTCGGACGCCAGCGAGACCCGGACGGTCCAGGACCTGGGGACGGCGCCGTCCGCCCCGGGATCGGTGACGGTGATCTCCCGGCCCCCGGGCGCGAAGAAGGCGGACATGCCGTGTTCGTGCGCCACCCGGTTCAGGGCCGCGTCCACCAGCCGGGGGAGATCGGGCGGCGGGTCGGCGATCCGCTGTCCGACGATGCCCGCGACCGCTTGGTGGACCGCCCTGGTGAACAGGCGGTCGGGGCCGCTCAGCCGCGAGGTGACGAGGTAGTCCAGGTCGTACCGGGCGTCCGTCTTCTCGCGCAGGCGGGACGCCGACGGCAGGTCCGAGGGGAGCAGCGCCTCGGCGCGTTCGGCCGAGAGCACGGTGTCCTGCGCGTGGCGCCGGGCGTTGGCGAGGTCCTGCGCGGTGCGTCCGAGCAGGTCGCGGGCGCCCCCCACCAGTGCGTCCGTCCGCCGCAGGTCCGCCTCGACCCGCGTGGCCGCCGGATGGGCGCTGTCCGGGGCTGAACGCAGCGCGGCGGACGCCCGGCCCAGGGAGTCCAGGGCGGCGGCGGTGCCGGCGACGCGCGCGGACCCCGCGGAGGCCTCCGCGTCGGTACGCGCCCGCAGCGCGGAGTCCGCGGCCTCCCGCGCCTCACCGACGGCATCGGTGAGGCGCCGGACCGCGTCCCGGGACTCCTGCGGACGGCGGGGGCTCGCGGTGTCGGCCAGGACCGCGGTCCGGACGGCGTCCTCCGCCCGCGCGAGCCGGTTCCGCGCGATCCCGGACCGCCGGTAGGCGTCGTCGGCCGCCATCCGGGTACCGGCGGAGTCGGACGCCGCGCGGTGCGCGGCCGCGGTGAGGGCTTCCACGGCCGCGGTGGTGGAGTCGTGGCGTGCGGTGGCGGCCTCCTCCACGCGCGCCCGCGCCTCGGCCCGCTGCCGGTCCGCCCGGTCGCGACCGGACCGGACGGCCGCCTCGTCGCCCGTGACGGTGCGGTGGGCGTCCGTGCCGGGGGCGGCCGCCCGGGCGATCCGCTCCGCCAGCGCGACCGACGCGGCGGTCCGACCGGCGAACCCCTCGGCCTGGTCCGCGGCCAACCGCACCGATCCGGCCCCGTTGGCGGCGGTGTCCCGTTCCCGCACGGCCTGTTCCGCCGCGGTGACGGCGGCCGCGGTGTCGTCCGCGTCGGTCGCGTCCCGCGCCGCCCGCGCGGCCCGGTCCGCGGCCTCGCGCGTGACGCGCAGGGCGTTGGCGGCTCCGGTGGTTGCGCGCTCGGTCGCGGCCGCGGTCCGCTCGGCTTCCCCGGCGACGCGGCTGGAGACGGCCGTCAGGGCGCCGTCCGCGGTCGCGGCGGCGTCGCGGAACGCGGCGTCGGCGTCCCGCGCGTGGCGCTGCGCCCCCTCCCGCAGCCGCACCGTCTCCTCGTGGCGGGCGCGGACGGCGGCCTCGGCGTCGGCGGCGGCGCGGTGGGCGTCCGTGTCCGGAGCCGTCTCCCGGACCGCCTGCTCGGCACGGTCGAGGGCGGCGGACGTCGCGCGGGCGGCCTCGGCGGCCAGGCGCGCCGCGTCCCGCGCCGCTCCGGCCGCGCGGGCGGTCTCCTCGCGCGCCCGGGCGGCCTGTTCGGCGGCGGTCACGGCGTCCGCGGTCCCGGTGGCGGCGTCGGCCGCCGTCCGGGCCGCCGCGGACACCCGGTCCGCGGCCCCGCGCGCCAGGCCCAGGGCGTTCTCCGCCGTCTCGCGGGCCCGCTGCGCCACGGTTTCGGCCTCGGAGGGGGAGAGCGGGGCCGGCGGGGTCTCGGTGTCCGCGTCCGTCGCGCGCGGTCCGGGGTCCCCGGTCCGGTCCGGCGTCGACGATTCCCCGGACCGTCCCTGCGGGGCCGGTGCGTCTCCGTCGCCGTCCACCAGCGCCGTGTTCACGGTCGTCACCGGGGCCGGTGCGCCGTAGGGGGAGGGGCCCCGGTCCGCGGGGTCCTGCATCGCGTAGCGGACGTAGTCCGTCGTGAGCCGCCCGCCGGGCAGCCAGAGCCGGGCGCGGACCGGGTCGTGGCGGTCCCGGAGGTGGCGGCCGATACCGCGGGCCAGGACCTCGGCGTCCCGGACGCGTCCGGGAGGGATGGACCCGCCGCTCAGCGGGACGCGCCTGTCGGAGGGGTCGGAGAGGACGTACACCAGTGCCTGCGCGAGCGTGCGCGCCTCGCGGATGGAGCGGTTCTCCGGGGCCGGACCGTCGACCGGTCGCAGTGATCTCCAGAACTCGGCGCCCAGCGCCCGCGCCCGGGGGACGTCGTTGTCCGCGAGGGCCCGGGTGAGTTCGGGCAGGCGGTCCAGGACCGACGCGGCGCGGGCGTCGGCCCTCGGGTCGATCCCGGAGACGGCGGGGTCGGTGCGCGTCTTCGCGGGGGTGTCGGAGCCGCTGTCCGCCGCGCGCTCGGGTCCGGGAGCGGGCGGTGCCGCAGGCGCGTCCGCGTCCGCGCTCCGCGTGGGGGCCGGCGTGCCCTCGGCCGTGTCGGACGTCGTGGCCTCGGCGGCGCGCGCGGCGTCCCCAGAGCCCGCTACCGGCGCCCCGCTGTTCCGCGTCGCGCTCGCCCAAGGAGCGGAGGGCAGGGTGTCGCGGACGTACTGCGTGGTCAGGCTGCCGCCCGGGAGCCAGAGCCGTGCACGCGCCGGGTCGTGGCGGTCCCGGAGGTTGCGTTCGACGCCCCCCAGGAGTGTGGCGGCGTCCTCGGCCTTGTCCGCAGGGAAGGCGTCCGGGGCGGCGGGAACCCGCGGGTTCGCCGGGTCGGACAGGGTGAAGACCAGCCCGAGCGCCAGGGTGCGGGCCCTGCGCACGGAGGGGTTCTGCGGGGAGCCGTCGTCGGGCCGCGGGGCGAGCAGGTTCTGGATGTCCGCGCCCACCGCCCGCGCCCGCGCGACGTCCCCGTCATCCAGGTGCCGTCGGGCCTGCGCGACCAGGTCCGCGGCGCGATCGGCTCGTGCGTCCGCGGGGTCGGCGGCGGGTGCCGACTCGCCGCTGTCCGTCTCCGGGGGCGCGCTCCCGGGCGAGTCCTCCTCGGACGGTGTGGGACCGGTGCCGGAGCGGGCCGGAGGAGCACCGTCGCCGCCCTGGTCGCGGACGGTGTCACGTCCGGTTCCGGACCCTCCGGTCGCATCGGCGTCCCCGGTGCTCCGGATGGCGTCGTGGCGGTCCGCGGAGGGGACGGCCGCACCGGGCGGGGGTGTCTGCGGGTCGGTGCGCACGGTCTCCGGGACCGGTCCGTCCGAGAGGGCGGGAGCGCTGGGAACGCGCCCCGCCGGACCGCTCTCGGTCACGGGGAAGGCCAGGAGGCCGGACCCGGGAGCCGCGTCCGGGATGCCGGGAACGCCCTCCGGAGCCTTCGCGTCCTTCACGGCCGGGTGCGAGGCGGCGGCCTCGACGGGCGGCGCGTCCTCGGCGTCCGACCACGCGGTGTCCAGACTCGACGTTTCGGAGGCGGCGTCGTCGAACAGCGACGACGCGTCGGAGTCCGTGTCGCCGAGGGAGGAGTTGTCGTCGGCTTCGCCCGGGGTGTCCGGGACGCCGTCGACGGGGTTCAGCGAGGCGTCGAACGAGTACGGGGACGCGCTCCCGGAGGGGGCGGCCGTCGGCGGGGCCGCGATCTCCCGGATGTCGGCCGGGTCGGGGGACTCCGCGGTGACGGGGGAGGGGGAGTCGTTCCGCTCGGGACCGGCCTCTCCGGCGGGGGCCGGTTCCGGATCGGACCGCGTCGTCTCCTGTGCTCCCGGGCGGGACGGCTGGCCCGCCTCGCCGGACGGGCGGCCCGGGGGAGCCGTACCCTGCGGCGGCGCGGCGCGGTCGGCGCCGACCGGGGGCGTCACGGCGGCCGGGGCCGGTGGGGGGACCTCGGTTCCCTCCTCGTGCGGGGGCGCCGGGGTCCGGTCCCGGGAAGCCCCGGCTCCCGTGGCGTCATAATCACCGGTGAGCGGACCGGGGGTGTCTCCTCGACGGTAGGCGTCGGTGTGGTCCGCCCCGTCCGGGTCGTGGTTCCGCGCAGCCCGGGCGGCCGGAGTCTCCGGCGTCCCGGTGACCCGCTCGGAGGGGTTCCCGGGCCCGTGCGCGTCCGCGCCGTCGGCCCCGTCCGGGCCGTGGTCCTGCTGCCTCCGGGCCGCAGGGGCGCCCTGGTCTCCGGCGGCCGGGGAGCCGCCGGTGCGGTGCGCGTCCGTGCCGCTCGCCGGGGCTTCGTCCCCGCCGTCGTGCGTTCCGTCTCCGTCACCCCGTACCGGGGCGGGCTCATCGACGCCGACGGGCGGTACGACGGTGGTGTCGGGGGCGTCGGGACCGTCGGCGGACGTGGGCCTCCCACCGCCGTCTCCGGCGGCGGGCCACACCGTGGGAGCCGCGCCCCGTACCGGGTCCCCCTCGGCCCGGTCGGGCCGCTCCGGCTCCGGGGGCGGGGGGAGGTCGGGCGGAAGGAGGGTGCCGCCGGGGCCGCTGAGCGCGTCGATGCCCGCCAGCGCCGAGTCGGTGGTCAGCTGGTGGGCCGTGTTCATGGTCGCGCCGGACGTGGCGGACCAGGGGGTGACGACGAACCCCTGGCCGCTGGCGAGACTGCCCAGGCCCTCGCTGAGGAAGCCCTCCGCGGCCCCGGTCCCCGCGCCCAGTCCCAGGCCCCGCACGTAGGGCAGGAAGCCCTGCGCGCTCTGGTGCAGTGTTCCGGCGAGGTTCTGCGGGACGTCGGACAGGTGCTCGCGCAGGGGCGGGGGCAACCGGTCGCCGATCGTCCGGGAGAGCCGGGAGCCCAGGTCCGGGTCGCCCCACGAGCGGATCAGGGTGTCGGCGTAGTCGTCGCCCAGCCGTCGCGCCTGGTCGGCGCCCATGCGTTCGGCGAAGGAACGCTGGAACACGTCCGCCACCTCCGCGCGGAACGCGTTCTGTTCGACCGCGTTGTCCCAGGAGCGCGCCCCGGTGGGGGAGTTGGGGTGGAACGGGACCAGCATCTCGTCCCGGTGGCGGGTGAAGAGGTCGGCGAGGTCGTCGTTGAGCGTGCTCGGCGGGGGTACGGGGTCCGGCACGCCGTTTTTGACCTGCGGCGGGGGCACGGGGTCCGGCACGCCGTTTTTGACCTGTGGCGGGGGCACGGGGTCCGGCAGACCGCGCAGGTCGTCCATGCTGCGACTGAAGGCGTTCGCGAAACCGCTGCTGACGAACGCTCCGACACCCCCGGAGATGCCGGCGGAGACGAGCCCCTCGATCACGGCCCCCACGTGCGCGTCGTGCGCCAAGCGCTTGTCGAACCCGTCCCGGTCGCCGTTGGCGATCTGGACGCGCTGGATCAGCGCGCCGAAGCTCGCGAAGACCTGGCTGACGACCTGGTGACTCGGAACGGTGACGAGGAACCAGGCGATGAGACGCCGGATGGCCAGGCTCCGGATCGCCTTGAAGACCGGGATCCACTTCAGGGAGGCGCCGAAGGTGAACTTGGCCGTCGCGATGGCCCAGGTGATCTCGGCGATGAGCTGGGCCACCTGGACCCAGACCATCGCCACCATGTAGTCGACGTTCGCCGCCGCCTTGCGCAGCTCGGTCGAGAGCATGCGGCTCGTGCTCGCCGCGTTGCCGATGTAGTCCCTGTCGCCGCTGGTGAAGGCGGCCAGGGAGCGGTTGTAGTAGTCGGAGGCCGCTCCGCCGAAGTGCCTCCGGACGTTGGTGCGCGTCGTGTCCATGACGTCGGAGAGCTCGTGCAGTTGCTTGTCGAGGAGGTCGTAGACCTCCGAAGCGGCGCGCATGGCCGGTGCGCTGGCCCGGGGAAGGTCGATGCCCAGCACCACTTTGACGAAATCGTGTGCTGAGTCACCCATTTTCTGGGGGTCGAACAGCATTCCCGACCCCTTTCCCCACCACGCGCATCTGAAGCGAGGGTAAAGGTAACATCATCGCGCGCAGGAGTGGAACCCGCCCCTCTGGTTTCGAGGTGTTCCGCGGGTGCGGACGCGGGATTTTGTTGCGTCCGTGTTTCCGGGCTTTTCCGATCGGGTGCCGAATGCGGAGGGGGATGACCCCTATGTATAGTCACGACTCCGCGGGTTGCATTCACCTCACCCGGTGCGGTACCTGTTGTGTCGGGCGGAGGGGAATGATTCGCCGGGGCGGCCCGGTCCCGTGCGGTGATCCACCCTTCCTCCTTCCCCTGTTCTGTTGCCCGTGATCGCTTTCCTGTTCCTTTCTCAGGTGTGCGTCGCCGGGGGAGGGCCTCCTGTCGGGACCCGGCCTGACCACGGCTACCGGGATCGCTGGCCGGGGCCGGCCCGGGAGCGCCTCCGACCTCCCGGGGCGGGGCGGCACCGCCCACTCGGGAGGCCGGGTGGGAACCGACCGCGAACGGAGTTCTCCATCCCATTCGGAAGGCGTGCCGGTGCGGTGTCCTTTGTCGCGTTGGGCTGCGTGACCGAGACCGGATCTCCGGCGTGTCGGTTTCCCCCGGCCCCGGGGCGGTCGCGCCGGCGGTGCTCGGCGGGTGTCCGGGGCGCCGCCGCGCAACAGCGGGGCCGGGTGGTGTTCCGGCCGCCGTCCGGAGTGCCGTCGGCAGCGCGCTTCCACGGGCCGTCCCTGTCGTGAACGACCTGAGTAAAACCTTGAAGGAGATCCTGAAGGCATGAGTTCACCGATACGGGAGCAGATGGAAGCCGAACTGCGGCGGCTCGATACGACACTGAGGGAGCTCATGGAGGCGGGCGAGGGTCTGGAGTCGGAGACCGAGGAGGCCACGTCCAGGAACCGGCTGGTGACCGCGGAGGTCGACGCGACCGGTGACCTCGCCGGGCTCGTGTTCCACACCGACGGGTACCGGGGCATGGCCGCCGCAGAGCTGTCGGCTACGATCGTCGAGGTGATCGCCCGCGCCCAGCGGCGGATGGCGGAGCGGGCCGTGCAGGCGTACGACTTCGCCTCCCCCGAAGGCGTCGACGCGTCCGCCGTGCTGCGCGGCGAGGTGGACGTCGAGGAGACCCTGCGCGCACTGGGCTTCTCCCCGCGCGACCTGGAGTGACGGTCCGACCGCAGCCATCAGACAGCGAACAGGAGGAGAACGATGTCCGCATCACACGGCCGGCTCTCCGTCGACGTAGACGGGATCGGGCGGCACAACAAGCTCGTCTACGAGGCCGCCGACTTCACGGACGAGGTGGTGGCCGACGCGCGCGACGCGATCACGTCCTTCGAGGAGGCGCCCTGGGGGGTCGAGGGGGAGTACTCGAAGCGGATGCAGGAGACCCTGGGCGAGGCGGAGAAGATCCTCTGGCAGCTCCTCGACTACGTCGCCGTGGCGCAGAGGCAGGCCGCCGACGGGGTGGTCCGCACCGTCCACGGTCTCTCCGCCGCCGATGACGCCAACGCCGACGTCCCCGGCTCGTTCGACCCGCGCACGCGCGGCGGACGCCGCTGACGGTCGCACGCACGCGGTCCACCGCCAAATGCCGGGCCGACCGCTGCCGCGCCCAAGGCCAGGGCCGGGATGGACGGCGCCTCCAGCCGCCCGCGCCGCTCACCCCAGCGCGCCCCCGCCCGCCGCGAACGCCGCGTGATCGAACTCCGCCGTACCCGCCGATGGGGCCCGGCCCGCATCGGCGGCCCTTCGGCGAACCCTCCCCGCATACCGTCTGGGAACGCCGGGAAACGCCGGAACCCGCCGCCCACGCCCCCAGAAGTCCCGTGTGACAGGTGTCGCACCCTGTCATCGCTGGGCCGTGCCCGTACGGCTGAGAGCACGCGGCGCTGACGGATCAGCCCTGTGGACTCACCACGGGAGGTTCGCTCCCTCCCACGTCGTGAAGGTGCCGGAGGGCCCTTCGGGCCCGAGCCGGGCGACACGCACGATCTCACGAGCGGCGTCCTCGACCGACTCCGTGCCCTCGAAGTTGACCAGCGAGGTGTTCGCGAACCCCGGCGAAACGAGGTTGACCTTGACACCGGAGTCCCGGAGCTCGGCCATCATCGCCACCGTCACGGCGTTGAGCGCCGCCTTCGACGCCGCGTAGACCGGCTCGAAGAGCGCGTGGTAGGGGAGAGTCGGGTCGGTGACGGTCGTCAGAGAACCGAGCGCGCTCGTGACGTTGACGATGCGTGCGTCCGATGACAGGCGGAGCAGCGGGAGCACGGCCTGGTACACCGCCACAGGCCCGAAGACGTTCACCTCCCAGACAGCCCGCACCTCCTCCAGCGGGACCACGCTCGCCGCTGCGAAGGAGCGCAGTTCGGCCATGTCGACACCCTGCCGAGTGGTGGAGACGGCGGCGTTGTTGACGAGGAGGTCGAGCCGACCGGCCTCCTCGCGGAGCCGCTGGGCCGCCGAGGCGACCGACTCAGGATCCGTCACGTCGAGCTGGAGCGGGGTCGCGCCGGCTCCGATCTCGGCGGCGGCCGCCTCGCCGCGGGCGGCGTCGCGGGAACCGACGAACACGGTCACCCCGTCGGCGGTCAGCTCCTTCGCGACCTGCTTGCCCATACCTTGGTTGGCTCCGGTAACCAGAGCGATGCGATCCGAGGACACGAGGACCTCCCTTGTTCGGGTCGGACATACGGGCCGAGCGCGGGTACCTGTCGGCGTGCGCCGCGCTCCCCAGCGACGATCCGCTATCGCCGCCAGTCCCGGGTAGGCCGCCTTCATCCTGGGAGTGACAGGACCAGGCGCTCCCCCCGTCCGGGCGGATACCATCCGGGGTGATGACAGGACGCGGAACCGACAGACAGAACCCGTTGGGTGAGTACCTGCGTGCCCGACGGGAGCTGGTGACCCCCCAGGCGGTCGGCCTCCCCGAGGACTCCCGCCGCCGTGTTCCCGGGCTGCGCCGCGAGGAGGTCGCCCTGCTCGCGGGCATCAGCTCCGACTACTACCTGCGGCTGGAGCAGGGACGTAACCGCAACCCCTCGGCCCAGGTACTCGGGTCGATCGCGCGGGCGCTGCGACTGGACGGACCCTCCACCCAGTACCTGCTCGGACTGGGCACCGCTCCGCGGCCCTCGCGTGGTGAACCCCGTCGGGGGGAGACCCTCGCTCCCCGGGTCCTCGACCTTCTCCACACGGTCGACGCACCGGCGTTCGTCGCCGGGCGGTACGCGGACGTGCTCGCGAGCAACCCTCTGGCACGCGCGCTCTCCCCGGAGCTGAGGCCGGGCGTGAACCTGCTGCGCGCGGCCTTCCTCGACACGGACAACCACCTGTACCTCGACCGGCGGGAGATGGTCGCGATGTTCCGCAGGCGTGTGGGAACGGATCCGCGCGATCCGCGAGTCGCGCAACTGGTGGAGGAGCTGTCCCTGGCGAGTGAGGCCTTCCGGCGGGCCTGGGCACGTCACGATGTCCGTCCACCCCGCGGCGGCCTCGTCCGCGTCGACCACCCCCGGGTCGGCCCCATGGACCTGAACGTGTCCAAACTCGCCATCGACGACACCGACGAGCAACTGCTCGTCATCTACCACCCCGACCGCGCACATCCGGAGAGCGCGGACCGTCTCGCGCTCCTGGTCTCCCCGGCGGGGCGGACGACGCCTGCCCCGCAGGCGCCGGCCGGAGACCGCTGAGGCCGGGGCGGGCTTTCCCCCGGCCGCGTACCGATAGCGGAACGGCGATCTTCTTCGGGGCCTGCACCGGCTGCGCCCGGGCCCGACGTCCACCGTTTTCCGTCCTTTGCACCGGGAATATCCGCTCGGTGTCCTTCGTTGTTCCGCGTCCTTTCCGCCGTCGGGACATCGCGGGGGGAGGGAACCGACGGGAACGGGGGAAGCGGAGGAGACGCCCTCCTTTCGGTCATGCCCTCACAAGTGTGCTACCGACCGGCCCTGAACCTTCCTGGGGCCGTGGCCCGCGTGAGGGAAGGGTGCCTACGCCTGTGCCCCGGGGTGCCGCTGGGGTTGTCCGTCGGGGGTGTGCCGTTGGATGCTGGCGGCACCCACCGGACCGGCGCGGCTGGTCGGGGGGAGCGTGTCGGAGACGGAGCCGACGCCCGCGCTCCAGGGGACTCCGTGGCGGCTTCAGGGCCGTACCCGGGCGTCCCCGGGTCCATGCCAGCCGCGCCAACGAGCCCCGACCTTCCCCTGCGAACCCGAACGGACCACGGCCGACCGGGCCGCGTGCACACCTGCCAGGCGGCCCGGGTCGGCCCCAGGTCCGCGGTGCGTCCGCGCGGCGGAGCGCCGTGTCCGGGGGGCGCACGGGTTTCGACGACTAGAAATCTACGACATAAAGGTAGAGCTTCCTTGTATTATCACAAAGGGTGAACAAAGAGTAACAACGCACATGAAAACGGTGTTCGGTGTCAAACCTTGGCAACCGGAGGAAGGGGCTGGGAATCGGCCACCCTCCGCCTGGTGTGCGACCGGAGCGGCCTCCCTTCGGAGAACCGAACACCGCACGAATTTCCCGGACCGCTGGTCGCCCTTCCCCCCGAGTCCGTAAAATGGATCCGTGCGGGTGCGCCCGTACCGCCGGTGCGGGGCAGCGTGGACGGATGCCCCGCACCGGTCACCCCGTGCTGTCGGCGCGGCGCCGGACTTCAGGGACGGTCCGCGCCGCGCAGGGCCCGCGGGGCGATCTGGAGCATCCAGTGCCGCCCGGCCCAGCCCAGGAAGCGGCGCCTTCCCGTGGGGGCCCCGGTCTCCTCCAGGGGCTCTCCCTCCACCACCCGGCGCAGTCCGGCCAGCACCGGCTCCAGGCGTTCGCGCGTGTGGTGGGGCTGGTCGGGGGCCAGCCCCACCATCCACGCCGTCACCTCGCGCTGCTCTGCCTCGGTGCACAGGGACAGGAAGAACACCGTCTGCCGCCAGGCGAAGGCCGCGTTCTTGACGTGGGGCAGGGGCGGGAACACCCGGGGCAGGCTCTCCACGGTCCGCACGGTCAGGGTGTGGGCGCGCCGGGCCAGCTCCGCCCACCCGCACGCGGGCCGCGCCCCGGCCCCGACCAGGACGGCCAGGTTGTGCGTGGTGAGGATCTGCGCCTGCTCGATGACCATCCCGTTGCCCACGACGCTTCGGCGCGGGTCGCCCGCGCGTTCGCGGCACAGCCGGGCGAAGTCCGTGGCCCCGCCGCCGGTCCGGGTCGGTTCCTCCTCCAGGGCCAGGACCCGGTCGGGGTCGATGCCGTAGTAGCGGTTGTAGAGGCCCTGGCCCAGCAGGGCGGCGGCGGCCTTGGCGGCGCGCGTGAACTTGGGGGAGAACCCGCCCGTGAAGATGTCGGCGGCCAGTTCCTCCACGAGCGGCAGACGCAGGTCCGCGGAGCGGGACAGGGCGGACAGCTGGCTCACCATCGGGTTGGGCACGATCGTGCCGGGGAAGTGGGTGAGCACGCAGGAGCCCAGTGCGGACAGCAGTTCGGCCACCGTCTCACGGCGCGCCTCGGGGCCGGAGCGGTGGGCCAGCAGCGCCCGTGTCCAGGGCAGTTCGTCCGCGCGGACCTGGCTCTGCAGGTTGAGCAGGAGCAGGGAGCGCCTGCGGCTGAACGCCCGGTGGTGGGCGGCGAGCAGCCGGGCCAGGGCGGGGTCCGCGGCGGAGGCGGCCTCGGCCTCCGCGGTGAGGGCGGGCACGACCTCGGCCATCACCTCGGCGGAGGGGATCACGCCGAGTTCCACCAGGTCGTCCAGGGGAGCGGCGGTGGCCCTGCGGACGACGTCGCCCAGGGCCCCGGGGATGGGCCAGCCCTCGGGCACGGTGCGCTCGCGTGCCTCCTCGGCGGAGACGGGGGTGAGCAGCTTCGCCGTGTGCGGGGTGCCGATGGCCTGGGGGAGCGGGGCGAGCCGGTCGGCCAGCAGCGCGGCGAGCACGTCGTGGGTGGGGCGGGCGGCGTGCTCGGCCTGTCCGGCGCGCAGGGCGGTGTGCCGCTCGGAGCCGGGCAGGCCGCGCTTGGCCACCATCGAGTCCACGGCGTGGCGGAGCAGGCCGCGGCGGCGGGGGGTGAGTTCGGCGCCGGGCTCGGCGACCGCCTCGCGCAGCGCGGCGAGCAGGATCGCGAGGTTCTCCTTGGGCTTGCGGTGCTTGGTGCACAGGGTGTGCTCGGCGGCCAGGCGTTCGTACTCGGCGAGCAGGGCGGCGCCGCGGCGGGTCCAGCCCGTGGGGCGGTGGGCGTCGGCGCGGCCGTCGCGGACGGTCTCCAGCCAGTGGATGAGGACCCGGTCGGCGAAGGGGTTCCACACGGCCAGGGCCTCCTGCTGGGCCCGGGGGCGGCTGGTGGCCGGGTCGCGGGCGGCGCGTTCGGCCAGGGCCTGGCGCGCGTCGCCGACGCTCTGGCGGAAGACCGTGCGGGCGGGCAGGTCCTGGCGGGGCGCCGGGCGGGGGGTGAGGCACAGGGTGTCGGCGAGGGGTTCGACGGTGGCGAGCAGGTGCAGGGCGGCCTCGGTGTCGCCGTTGCGCAGCAGCCAGGCGGCGGTGAGCGGTACGGCCTGTTCTGGCAGGTCCAGTTCGTACTCGCCGCTGTCGAGGAGGGTGTCGAGGTCGGCCAGGCCCCGCTCGGTGAGGTGGTGGGCGTGGAGGGCGGCGCGCTGTTCGGGCAGGCCGCGGCGGCGGGCGAGTTCGCGCTCGTGGGGGCGCAGGGGGCCGCCCGCGGCGGGCAGGCCGGTGGCGAAGCCGCCGTGGACGACCTCGGGGGTGACCCAGGCGGGCAGGTCCTTGACGGGGGTGCGGGAGCCGATGGTGAGGGTGCCGTCCCCCATGCCGGTGACGACCCGTTCCCAGGAGTCGACGCGTGCGCGCGCGGCCTGGCGGACGCGGGCGTCCTGGTGGGTGAGGGCGGTGGTGAGTTCCTCGGCCAGCCGTCCGGCGGCGTAGCCCCGGTCGGCGTGCGGGGGGGTGGTGTCGTCCATGCCAGCGTGGCGGGACCTGCCCCCGCACCCTCCCGGACCGAAGCCGGGTGCTCTGACTGTTTGAGCCACACGCTGTCCGGGCGGTGCGCGTGTCCCCCGGTGCTGAGCGGGTGCTCCGGTGCGGGGGTCGGCGTGCCGTGGTCCGGTGGTCGGCCGACGTGGCGGAACAGGCCGCCGCGGGGGGAGTCCCGAGCCGGGTGCTCTGCTGTTGGGCTGCACGTCGTCCGCGGGGATCACGGTAGTGGTCGGGGGGTGGGGGCCGAAAGTGTTTTTCGGGGCTGTGGGGTGTGCGGGAGGGACGGTCTGACGGGTGCGGCCGTGGGGACGCACCCGTCACCGAGCCGGGTCGTGCTGCCCTAGCGGGTCTTGATCACGGCCGCGATGAGCCCGGTGGCGAGCATCATCGTCAGGCCCACGATCATGAGCACGAAGGCGATGGTTCCGACCATGGTGTTTCCTTAGTGTTCGTTGTTTCCGGGCGCGGTGCGCGGCGTCCGCCGTGCGGGGAGCGTCCGGAGGAGCCGGGAGCGGCGCCTACCTGTTCGGGGGTTCACCCTATCCCGGTCCCGTGCCGGTTCCGCGTCGGGTGGCCGCTGTGACCAGCGTGGTCGTGGCCACGGTCGCGGGGCGGGGTCAGCGTTGGGCCCAGGTTCGTCGGTAGGTGCTGACCAGCCAGCGGTCGGCCCAGGCGTGGTCGGGTTCGTCGGGCAGGTCGCAGGTCCGGCACAGCTCGGCCAGGCGCTGTTCGAGTTCGTGTGCCCGGTCCAGGGCGTCGTCGCGGCTGTGCTCGCCGCGGCGCAGTGCGAGCAGCCAGGTGCGTTCGGGTTCGGGCATGGGCAGGGTGATGCGGCCGGTCTCCATCAGTTCCACGCCCTGGATGCCCAGGCGGACCATGTGGTAGGCGAACTTGGTGTCGAAGCCGTGCTGTTCGACGAGTTCGGGGCGGTTGGTGTGTTTGCCGCCGCGGGTTCCCAGCATGCGGTCGCGTTGGGCGCGCAGGTAGCCCAGGAAGCGCTGGCCCGCCCGGCGGGAGAGGAAGCGTGCGGCGTTGGCGCGCAGGTCGTGTCCGGTGGGGGTGATGGCGACGATCTCGTGCGGGGGGACGAACAGGGGGAGCAGGACGGTGGGGTTGCCGTCCAGGGCCAGGCGCGTCCACTTGCGCAGGGAGTAGACGGTCAGGTCCAGGTCGTCGGGGCCGGAGCGGGTGTGTTCGGGGCGGGTGTGGTGGATGTACTGCTCGAAGGGGCGCAGGCCGATGACGTACTCGGGGGGTTCGACGCAGATGCCCATCTCGTCGCGGTCGGCCCGGCCTGTCAGGGCGAGGCCGTGGGCCTCGGAGCCCACCTGGCACCGCAGGACGGTTCCCTCGTGTGCGATCCGCGCGAACTCGGGGCTGGAGTGCTTCACCTGCGGCTCCCTTCTGTCGGATGCTGGGTGCTGGGTGCGCTGGTGGGGGCGCTGTCCGGCACGCTATCGGCCGCGGGGCGGGGGCACGAGTGCTTTTCGGCGGTGGGGGAGGGGTGGGCGGGGCGGTGGTTCCGTGGTCGGGGGGACACGCCCGGGGGAGCTTGCCGGTGGGCCTCGGGAGCCCTTTACTTGTCCGGGTACGCCCCTTTTCTCCCCAGAACGAGCGTAGAAGGCAGGACCGTGCCCCCTGAGAACCCTGAGGTTTCCGCCCCCCGGATCGACACCTCCGTCCCCCACAACGCCCGGATCTGGAACTACTGGCTGGGCGGCAAGGACAACTACCCGGTGGACCGGGAGATGGGCGAGCAGATCCGCTCCTTCTTCCCCGAGATCGTGGACAACGCGGTCGCCGACCGGGGCTTCCTCGTGCGCGCCGTGACCCACCTGGCGCGGGAGGAGGGCGTCCGGCAGTTCCTGGACGTGGGTACCGGTCTGCCCACCCACAACAACACCCACGAGGTGGCCCAGTCGGTGGCGCCCGAGTCCAGGGTCGTCTACGTCGACAACGACCCGCTGGTGCTCACCCACGCCCGCGCCCTGCTCACCGGCGACGACCAGGGGGTCACCGACTACGTCGACGCCGACCTGCGCGACCCCGAGGCCATCCTGCGGGAGGCCTCCCGGACCCTGGACCTGGAGCGGCCGGTGGCGCTGATGCTGCTGGGCGTGGTCAACTTCGTCGCCGACGACGCCGAGGTCCGCGCGATCATGGACCGGCTCCTGGGAGCCCTGGCCCCGGGCAGCTTCCTGGTCCTGTCCCACCCCACCGACGACATCGACCGCGAACGCGCCCACCAGGTGGCGGCGGCCTGGAACGAGCGCGGCACCCCCAAGCTCACCATCCGCACGGCCGAGCAGATCGGCGCGCTCTTCGACGGGCTGGAGCTGCTGGAGCCGGGTGTGGTCTCCTGCTCCCTGTGGCGTCCGGCCCCCGCCGAGGTGGGCGGGGCACGTCCGGTGGCCGAGTACTGCGGCGTGGCCCGCAAGGCCTGACCCTCCCGGGGGTGCGGGCCACGGCGCCCGCTCCCCGTCGGCCGGGCGCCGTGGCGCGTCCGGCCGGCGGGGGCCCGGTTCCGGGGCGGGGGCGGCCGTGGCCCCCGGTCGCGGCGCGGCTCAGTCTGCGCGGGCGATGGCGATGGTCGCCCCGAGCCGGTGCCCGGCCTCGTAGAACATGTACTGCACGCCCCCGTCGGAACCGAAGGAGGGCGCCGCGCTGCGGCCCGAGTCCGGCGGTCCGGCCATGGGGGTGTGCACCGTGCCCAGGTGGCGGCGCAGGCCGAAGTCGCGCCCCACCTCGGTCAGGCGGATGTCGCCCAGGTCGGTATGGTAGGCGACGTAGGTGCTGCCCGCGCGTTCGACCACGTGCGGGCCGGACAGGTCCGACACCCCCACGTCGGCGTGGTACACGAGCGGGTCGGGGTCGAAGTCGAAGGTGATCCCGTCCGCCGACCACCCCCATCCGATGGAGCGGTGGTTGCTGGTGTCGTTGCGCATGAAGACCATGACGTAGCGCGCGCCCCGGTCGGGCAGGCGGTACTCGAAGACGCGCGCGTAGGAGGCCTCGGTGGTGCCCGGCACCATCGCCGTGGTCAGCACCACGCCCTCGTAGGTGAAGTCGATGCCGTCGCGTGAGCGGGCCAGCCGCGTGGTGGTGTTCTCCCCGTGGAAGTACAGCCACATCTCGCGGTGCTCGGAGTTCCACATCACGTGCGGCGAGGAGACGTGGCTGACGTCGTAGTGCGGGTTCCACACGTTGGCCACGACGGGGTTGTGCGGGTACTCGGTGAAGGGCCCGTCGGGGCTGTCGGCGTAGGCCAGGCAGATGCCGCCGGGCCTCTCGTGCGGGGCGTAGTAGAGCAGGAAGCGGCCGGGCGGGTCGGACAGGCGGCCCGCGGTCCCGCGCAGGCACGGGAAGATCAGCTCCCCGGTCGGGTTGTAGCCGAGTTCGGCGGTGTCGAGCGCCTCGCGCAGGAACCGGTAGGCGGGCAGGACGTCGGCCGCCGCGGCTCCGCCGGCGGCCGGGGTCGCGGTCGCGGCGCCCGCGGACGCGGGGGGCAGCAGTCCCGGGGCCAGGAGGGCGCCCGCCGCGGCGGCGCCGGCGCTCCGCAGGACGGTGCGGCGGTCGGGGGCGGCGGTGGAGCGGCGGGGGTGAGCGTCGTGGGACATGACGGTTCCCTTCCGGAGCGGGTCGGGGGGAGGCTCCGAGGCCCAGAGTCTTCACCAGCGCCGATGCGTCGGTCAAGGTTCTAATACGTATTAACGAAAGATCCTGCTTCCGGGTGGAAATCCGCCCCTCATCCTCTTGACATCTGCCGTGGCGCGGCTCACAGTCGTCAACTAATGCGCATTAACACGGCACGCAGGAGGAGAAACAGGTGACGCACGTCAGGAGGGCGGGGCCGCGACGCCCGCGCCAGTCCGACATCGCGCGGGTGGCCGGGGTCTCCCAGGCCACGGTCTCGCTGGTGCTGCGGGGCACTCCGACCGGGATGTCCCTGGCCCGCGAGACCCGCCAGAGGGTGCTCGACGCGGCCGAGGAGCTGGGCTACGTTCCCGACCCGGTCGCCACCCGGTTGGCCTCGGCCAGCAACGCGATGCTGGGGCTGTACACCTTCAGCGCCACCTTCCCCACCGACGTGGCGCACTCCTACTACCCGGTCCTGGTCGGGGTGGAGGAGGAGGCCGCGGCCCAGGGGCAGGACCTCATCCTGTTCACCGGGTCCGCGCGGGCCGCCGCCAGCGCCGACGACCCGGCCGCGGTGCGGCGGGTGCGCGTGGCCGACGGCTGCCTGTTCTTCGGCCGCCACGTGCCCGACGAGCCCATCCGGCGTCTGGTCGAGGACGGCTTCCCGTTCGTCTACATCGGCCGCCGCGACGAGCCCGGCGTGCCCTACGTGGGCGCCGACTACGTCTCGGCCTCGGCGCAGGTGGTGGCGCGTCTGGCCGGTCTGGGCCACCGCGAGCTGCGCTACCTGCGCGAGCACGACCAGGCCCCGGCCTCGACCGACCGCGAGCGGGGTGTGCTGCGGGGCGCCCGCGAGGCCGGGATCGACACCGCGCGCCTGGTGGTGCGCACCGACGGCTCCGACCTGGACGGACTGCTGCGGCGCTGGCTGGAGGAGGGCGTGACCGCCGTCGTGGTCGAGCAGACCGACACCGGCGCCGCCCTGGACGGCCTGGCCGCCGCCGTGGACCGGGCCGGTCTGCGCTGCCCGGAGGACATCTCCCTGGCCCTGCTGGGGGCGCCGACCGGGACCCGGGGCCGCGCTCCGGGCGGCGGCGCGGCCTACGGAGGGTTCGACGCGCCCCTGCGCGCGATGGGCCGCGACGCGGTCCGTCTGCTGCTGGAACTGATCGCGGGCGCCCACGGGCAGACGCCCCGGCGCCTGCTGCCCTGCGAGCCGGTGGAGGGCGGCACCCTCGCCGCGCCCCGGACACGACACATCTGAGAAAGGCTCCCATGACCGAGACCAGCACAGAGATCCTCGTCGTCGGCGGGGGGCTGGGCGGTGTGGCCGCGGCCCTGGCCGCCGCCGACTCCGGCCGCCGCGTGGTGCTGACCGAGGAGACCGACTGGATCGGCGGACAGCTCACCGCGCAGGCGGTGCCGCCCGACGAGAACCCGTGGATCGAGCGCTTCGGTTCCACCGCCTCCTACCGGCGCCTGCGCGAGGGCATCCGCGACCACTACCGGCGCGCCTACCCGCTGCGGGCCGAGGCCGCCTCCTCGCTCACCCTCAACCCCGGCGCGGGCCGGGTCAGCAAGCTGTGCCACGAGCCCCGTGTGGCCCTGGCGGTGCTGGAGGAGATGGTGGGCCCGCACCGGGCGGCCGGGCGTTTGACCGTCCTGCTGCGCCACCGGCCGGTGGCCGCGCACACCGACGGCGACCGGGTGAGCGCGGTGGAGCTGGAGGACGAGCGGGGGCGCCGCCGCACGGTGAGCGCCGCCTACGTCCTGGACGCCACCGAGAACGGCGACCTGCTGCCGATGGCGGGCCTGGACCACGTCACCGGCGCCGAGGCGCGCTCGGAGCACGGCGAGCCGCACGCCCCCGAGGTGGCCGACCCGACCAACCTGCAGGGCATCACCTACTGCTTCGCGATGTCGCACCACCAGGGCGAGGACCACACCATCGAGCGCCCGGCGATGTACGACTTCTGGCGCTCCTACACGCCCGAGTTCTGGCCGGGGCCGCTGCTGGGCTTCTCCGCGCCCGACCCGCGCACGCTGGAGCCGGTGGCGCGCACGTTCGTGCCCAACCCCGACACCGACCCGCTCGCGGTGGCCGCCGACCAGAGCGCGGACGCGGGCGACAAGGAGCTGTGGGGTTTCCGGCGCATCCTGGCCCGGCGCATGCACCTGCCCGGCGCCTTCGACTCCGACATCACCCTGGCCAACTGGCCGCTCAACGACTACTGGCTCAAGCCCGCCCTGGAGATCGAGGGGCTGGTGGACGCCCGGACCGTCCGCGAGGCCCACGAGGAGGCCCGCCAGCTGTCGCTGTCGGTGCTGTACTGGCTCCAGACCGAGGCGCCCCGCGCCGACGGCGGCACCGGCTTCCCCGGGCTCAAACCGCGGCCCGACGTGACCGGCACGGAGACGGGTCTGGCCAAGGCCGCCTACGTGCGCGAGTCCCGGCGCATCCGGGCGGTCACCACCGTCACCGAGCACGACGTGTCCCTGGACCTGCTGGGTCCGCACGGCATCGTGCGCCGCCACGACTCGGTGGGGGTGGGCAGCTACCGCATCGACCTGCACCCCTCCACGGGCGGTGACAACTACGTGGACGTGGCCAGCGTCCCGTTCGAGATCCCGCTGGGGGCCCTGCTGCCCGAGCGGGAGACCAACCTGCTGCCCGCCGCCAAGAACGTCGGCACCACCCACATCACCAACGGCTGCTTCCGGCTGCACCCGGTGGAGTGGAACATCGGTGAGGCCGCCGGGCGGTTGGCCGCCTTCGCCCTGGAGCACGGCACCACGCCGCACGCCGTGCGCGCCAAGGACGAGCTGCTGGAGGCCTTCACCGCCGTGCTGGACCGCACCGGCGTCGAGCGCCGCTGGCCCGACGTGCGCGGCTACTGACCTGCCCGCACCAGGGGCGGGCACCGCGCCTCCCGGGGCCTTCGGCCCGCCCGTCGTCCGCCACCGCCCGCCGGGGCGGACGACGGGCGGGCCACCGCTACCGACGGGCGCCGCGCGCGGCGCCCTCCTCCGGCCCGGGCGTTCGCCCCGGCTCCCCGCTGTCCCACTCCCCACCGCCCGACTCCCCACAGAAGGGGTGACCATGAGCGACGCGACCCCAACCCCGTCCCCGGGCCCCGGTTCCCGTCCCGGTCCCGTGCGCATCGGCATCGACGTCGGCGGGACCTTCACCGACGCCGTGGCCGTCAGCGCCACCACCTACGCCCTGCTGGGCCAGGTCAAGGTGCCCACCAGCCACGACCACGCCGACGGCGTGGCCCACGGCATCATGACCGCGCTGGAACGCCTGCTCGGCGACATCGGCGTGCGCGCCGAGGACGTGGGCTTCCTCGCCCACGGCACCACCCAGGCCACCAACGCCCTGCTGGAGGGCGACGTGGCCACCATCGGCATCGTCGGCGTCGGCAGCGGCTACGACGCCTTCGCCACCCGCAGGCTGCGCTCCCTGGGCAGACTGAGACTGGACTCGGGCCACCCGCTGCCCGTGCGCTACGCCGCGCTGCGCGAACCCGAACGTGAGGGCGCGGCCCTGGCCAGCGTGGACCAGGTGGTCGCCGAGGGCGCCGAGGTCGTCGTCGCCGTCGAACCCTTCAGCGTGGACGACCCCCGCGGCGAGCTGGCCGTGCTGGAGGCCGCCCGCGCCCGCGGGATCCCCGTCACCGTCACCCACGAGATCACCCAGCTCTACGGTCTGGGCAAACGCGCCCGCACCGCCGCGCTCAACGCCGGGGTCATGCCCCGCATGCTCCAGACCGCCGACCTGGTCGAGCGCAGCATCCACAAGGCCGGGGTCACCGCCCCGCTCATGGTCATGCGCTGCGACGGCGGCGTGATGTCGCTGCCCGAGATGCGCCACCGCCCCCTGCTCACCGTCCTCTCCGGGCCCGCCGCGGGTGTGGCGGGCGCCCTGATGGGCGAGAAGGTCAGCGAGGGCGTGTTCCTGGAGACCGGCGGCACCTCCACCGACATCAGCGTCATCCGGCGCGGGCGGGTGCAGATCCGCCACGCCCGCCTGGGCGGCAAGGAGACCTACCTGTCGGCGCTGGACGTGCGCACCGTCGGCGTCGGCGGCGGCTCCCTCGTCCGCGTCGGCGGGGGCGAGGGCCCCGGCCGGGCGAGCCTGACCGACGTGGGACCGCGCAGCGCCCACATCGCCGGGCTGCCCTACGCCTGCTTCGCCGATCCGGCCGAGCTGGAGGGCGCCCGCCTGGTGCGGATCAGCCCCATGGCCTCCGACCCGGGCGACCACGCCGTCCTGGAGAGCGGCGGGCGGCGCTTCGCCCTGACCGTGACCTGCGCCGCCAACGCCGCCGGGCTCGTCCCCGAGGGCGACTACGCCCGCGCCGACGCCCGTGCGGCCCGCGCCGCCCTCGCACCCCTGGCCGAGGCCCTGGGCGTGGAGGTGGAGGAGGCCGCCCGCGCGGTGCTGCACAAGGCCACCGAGCGCGTGGCCGCGGTCGTGGACGAGATGGCGGGCGACTACGGCCTGGACCGGCAGGTGTGCACCCTGGTCGGCGGGGGCGGCGGCGCGGCCACCGTCACCCCCTACCTGGGGCGGCGCACCGGGCTGGAGGCGCGCATCGCCGCGCACAGCGAGGTCATCAGCCCCCTGGGTGTGGCGCTGGCGCTGGTGCGCGAGTCGGTGGAGCGCATCATCCCCGGCGCCACCCACGCCGACGTGCTCGCGGTGCGCGCCGAGGCCGAGCAGGCGGTGCTGCGCCAGGGCGCGGACCCGGCGGGGATCGAGGTGGACGTCACCGTCGACCCCCAGCGCAACCTGGTGGCGGCCGTGGCCACGGGGGCCACCGAGCTGCGCACCAAGGACCGCACCGCCACCGCCGACGCCGAGGCCGGGGCGCGGGCCGCCGCGGCGGCCAGTCTGGGCGCCGCACCGGCCGAGCTCACCGAGTACGCGGCCAACGGTCAGTACCGGGTGTTCGGGCTGGTGCGCAGGCCCGGCGGGCCGCTGGGGCGCTTCGCCCGCGAACGCACCCACGTCCGGGTCGTGGACGCCGAAGGGGTGGTGCGCCTGCACAGCGCCGACGCCCTGGTGGACACGCTGGTGGCCGCCGAGGCCGAGGGGCGGCTCAAGGACCTGGTGGCCGAGCGCACCGCCTACGGCGACGGCGGGGCGCTGCCCCCGGCGGTGTGGCTGCTGCTGGGGCCCAAGTTCGCCGACCTGTCGGGGGTGCTGGACCCGGGGCACCTGGTGGCGCTGGCCTCGGCGGAGATCGCCCGCCGCGCCCCCGACGAGACGGTCATCGCGGTCATGGAGAAGCGGCGGTGAGCGCGCACACGCCGCCGCGCGCGGCCCGCGAACCGCGTTCCCCCGCGTCCGGCCCGCCGGAACGCCCCGGGCGCGCCGAGCGCGCGCCCCGGCGTGAGGCGCCGGGGCGGGCGGGCCGACCGAAACCCCCGTGGCACACGGACCGCCCGGACCGCAGGGAAACAGGGGACCGGGCGCAGGCGCCCGGCGGGCACGACACGGGCGTCGCCCCCGAGCTGGCCGAGGAGTACGCGCGCATCGGCGCCGCCTCCGAGGAGGAGCTGGCCGCCGACCTGCTCGCGCTGACCGCCACCCACGAGGGCCGCGGCCGAGACCTGCTGCTGTCCTGGGCCGCCACGGCGCTGCGCTTCGGTGAGCGCATGGCCGACGAGGACGCCGCGAGTGCCGGAGCGTCCGGGGACCCCGGGGCCGCTGGGCCCGCCGGGGTTGCCAGGACGGGAGGGAGCACGGGGGCCAAAGGGGGCTCTGAGGGCCCTCAAGGGACCTCATGCAGCTCGGGTGCTTCAGAGGTCCCAAGCGGGTCAGGCGCCTCAGACACCCGTGAGGTCCCAAGCGGCTCTGGTGCCCCGGGTGCCACGGGTTCCTCGGGTGCGGTGAGCGCTCCGAGTCGCACGGGTCCTTCGGACCTGCGTGTGGAGGAGCGGGCCTCGGGCGGGCTGCGTCCGGGCGAGGTCCTGCTCGCCGAGTACCTGCACCGGGCCTCCGGCGACCGGGTGGTCGTCTACGCCGACGCCCTCGACCACGCCCACCGCGTGGCCCGCGACGCCGGGTGGGGCCGCGACCTCACCCCCGAGGCCCTGCGCGAGACCGCGCTGGCCCACGAGCACGCCCACCGGATGCTGCACGACGGACGGGGCCGCGCGCTGCGGCGCGAACTCGACCACGTCCTGGTGCGCCTGGGGCCGCTGCGCCTGCGCGGCCACGTGGTCGGCGCCGACGAGATCGCCGCGCACGCCTACGCCCGCCGTCGCGCGGGGCTGCGCCGCAGCCCGATCGCGCTCACCGCGGCCATCGCCGCCACCCTTGCCCACCGGGGTACGGGCCACGACCGGCCCGCCCCGCGAACCTCCCCCGGAGAACGCCCGTGACCGCCTTCGCGATCCTCCTCGCCATGGCGGTGGGCGTCGGCCTGATGCTGACGCGCCGCCTGCCCACCGCCTTCGCCCTCGTCCTGCTCTCCGTCGCGATCGCGCTCATCGCGGGCGCCCCGCTCGTGGGGGAGGAGGGCAGCGTCACCGGGACCGTGGTCCAGCAGGGCGCCCCGCGCCTGGCCGCGACCATGATCGCCATCCTCCTGGGCAGCTGGCTGGGCACGCTGATGTCCGAGGCGGGGATCGCCTCCACCCTCGTGCGCAAGATCGTGGAGTTCGGCGGTGAACGCCCCTCGCTGGTGGCCGTCGGCGTCTTCGTCGTCGCGATCCTGTGCGGCAGCATCACCGGTTCGGCGCCCGCGGCCATGCTCGCCGGTGTGGTGGGCATCCCCGCGATGATCGCGGTGGGGGTCACCCCCACCGTCGCGGCCGGGACCGTGCTGGTGGGCATCGCCGCCGGACTGCCCCTGGAGCTGATCAACTGGCAGTTCCTGTCCGACGCCATCGGGGTGCCGGTCTCCACCGTCCAGCACTTCCAGCTGCGCCTGTTCCCGATCGCGCTGGCGGGCGGGCTGGCCTACATCCTCATCGAGATGCGCCGCAGGGGCGCCCGGCACACCTGGGCGGTGCGGGTCCCGGCCGGGGCCGGGGGCAGCGGTTCCGGCGGCGCCGGGACGAGGCCGCCGAGCCGCCGCCAGCGGGCCGCCGAGCGGCGCAGGCGGCGGGGGGACGCGCCCTGGTACGCGCTGGTCACGCCGCTGGTGCCGATCGTGCTGGCGCTGGGGCTGCACGTGCCCATCGTGCCCTCGCTGCTGGCCGGGGTGGTCTTCGCGCTGTTGACGGCCGTGCCGTGGCGGGAGATGTCCTCCACCGCGCTGCGCACGCTCTACCGGGCCTTCGACGTGGCCGCGCCGCCCATCGTGCTGTTCATCGCGATCGGCATGCTGCTGGCGGCGGTGAACCTGCCCGGGGCTGTCTCGGCGCTCACGCCGGTGGTGACCGCGATCAGCCCCAGCAGCCCGTGGCTGTTCGTGCTGGTCTTCGCCGTGCTGGTGCCGCTGGCCCTGTACCGGGGGCCGATGAACATCTTCGGTCTGGGCGCGGGTGTGGCCGGTGTGCTCATCTCCGGCGGTATCTACCCGGCTCCGGCGGTGCTGGGGCTGATGGCCTCCTACGGCCAGGTGCTGGGGGTGTCGGACCCCACCAGCACGCAGACGGTGTGGAGCGCGCAGTACGCGGGGGTGCGCCCGGAGCGGTCGATGCTCTCGACGCTGCCCTACACGTGGGTGATCGCCGTCGCCGGGTTGGTGCTGACGGTGTTCCTGTACCTGGTGTGAGGCTGGTGGGGCCGGGCGTGAGCCGGGCCCGAGGGAGCGGCGGGGAGTCCTTCGGGGCTGCCCGCCGCGCTGTGCGCGGGGCCCGTCCGGTGCGGAGTCGAGGCTGTGGACACCCGTGGCGGGGGAGGCGTCCCGGTCCCGGATCCGGGCGGGCGCCGGCCTTCGCGGTGGTACGGCATCGGCCCTTCGGGGTGGTACACGACACCGGGCCTTCACAGGGCGGAAATATTGGCCTTACCAATCCATTGACGCCCGCGACCTGCGACTTGTACGCTTCCTCGCATTGGTCAGGCCAATCAGGAGGTGCGGTGGACACGAACTTCGACGCCCTGGTCGAGGCGCTGGCGCCGGAGGCCCGGGCCTCGGGAACCGAGTCGCGCCTGATGACGGAGCGGGAGCTGGCCGAGCGGCTGGGCACGAGCCGGGCCACCGTCCGGGAGAACCTCGGCAGCCTGGAGATGCTCGGCATGGTGCGCCGCACCCAGGGGGCGGGAACGTTCTTCACCAAGCCCGACGCCTCCTTCGTCCAGTTCCTGTTCGGCCTGATGTCGAAGTTCGGCCACATCGACGACGGCAGCGTCGAACGCGCCCGGGAGATGATGGAGGTCGCCGTGGTCCAGGAGGCCGCCGACCGCGCCGACGAGGAGGACGTGCGCGTGCTGCGCGGCCACGTCGAGGACATGGTCCGCGCCACCGCCGCGGGCGACGCCGAGGCCGGGCACGAGGCCGACTACGCCTTCCACAAGAAGCTGTTCCAGATCGCCGACAACCCGGTGATCGAGTTCTTCGTCGACGGCATGAGCCTGGCGCTCAAGGACGTCCTCGCCCACAAACGGGCCCTGGCCCTGGACATCGAGGCCCGCGCCGCCGGGGGCGGCGCCGAGGGACCCCGCAGGACGGACACCGTCCACACGCCCATCGTCGACGCCGTCGAGGCGCACGACCGCAGCGCCGCCGCGGCCGCGATGGTGGAGCACTTCACCCTGTGGCGCCGCATCACCGAGGGCGCCGCGCCCGCCGACGGGCGCTAGCCGGACACCGCCCGGCCCGAGACACCCCCGCGGGGGAGAAGGAAGACACATGGACACCACACCAGTTCCACAGCCATGCCCGAAAACGGCCGTGATGTTCGTCGGCGTCGGCGCCATCGGCCTGCCCATGGCCCTGCAGGTCGCCGCGGCCGGGCACACCGTGGTCGGCGTGGACCCCTCGCCGCGGCGCCGCGAGGAGGCCCGGAACCAGGGCCTGCGCGCCCAGCCCGACACCGCGGGGATCGGTGAGGCCGACGTCGTCATCGTCATGGTCGCCACCCCCGACCAGCTGCGCGCGGCCGTCACCGCCCCGGGCGGCGCCCTGGAGGCCATGCGCGCCGACGCGGTGCTCGTGGTCATGAGCACCGTCGGACCCGGCCCCGTGCGCGAGGTCGCCGACCGCGCCCGCGAGCGCGGGGTGCGGCTGCTGGACGTGCCGGTCACCGGAGGGGTGGCCGGGGCCCGGCGCGCGGCCCTGACCCTGTTCGCCTCCGGCGACCCCGAGGCCCTCCGGCGGTGCGGGCCGGTGCTGGAGGCGATGGGCACGGTCCGCGACTGCGGAGACCAGGCCGGACGCGGACAGTCCTACAAGGTCGTCAACCAGCTCCTGTGCTCGGTGCACATCGCCGCCGCGGCCGAGGCGCTGGCCCTGGCCGAACGCCTCGGGCTCGACCCCGCCGACGTGCTGGAGGCCGTCTCCGGCGGCGCCGGGGGCTCCTGGATGCTCGGCGACCGCGGCCCGCGCATGCTGCCGGACGGCCCCGACGAGATCACCAGCACCATCGGGATCTTCGTCAAGGACTCCGGGCTCGTCGCCGACACCGCCGAGGAGGCCGGGTTCTCCGCCCCGCTGCTCCTGGCCGCCCGCGGCGCCTACACCAGGGCCGCCGAGGCCGGTCTGCTCGACCACGACGACTCCCAGGTCATCCGGGTCTACCGGGACTGACCCCGCCGGGCCCCGTACCCGGCCCCCACCGCCCCCCGTCCCCGCGCGGCGCCGACGGTCCCCTCAGCATGCCCGGAAATCGCCTTCCGGACGGTGCGCGGGACCCGCGCCGCCACGACAGAGAGAACCCGAGCCCATGGACGCCCTCGTACTCGCACTGATCGCCCTGGGGGCGATCGGAGCGCTACTCGTCCTCATCATCCGTTTCAACGTCCCCGCCTTCGTCGCGCTCCTGCTGGTCAGCGTCGGTACCGCCCTGGCCACGGGCATGCCCTTCGAGGACGTGGTGCCCACCATCGTGGAAGGGCTGGGCGGCACCCTGGGCAACGTGGCCCTCCTGGTGGGGCTGGGCGCGATGCTCGGCGCCATCGTCGAGCACTCCGGCGGCGCGGACGCGCTCTCCGAGCGCTTCAGCGCGCTGCTCGGCCCGGCCAGGGTCGGCGTGGCGCTGCTGATCGCCTCGTCGATGATCGCGGTGCCGATCTTCTTCGACGTCGCCTTCATCGTCCTGGTCCCGATCGTCTACGCCTTCTCGCGGGCGGCCCGCCTGCCCTCGCCCATGCGCATCGGCCTGCCCATCGCCGGGCTGATGCTCTTCATCCACGTGGTGCTGCCGCCCCACCCCGGCATCGTCGGCAGCTCCGTGCTCACCGGGGCCGACATGGGGCTGGTCACCCTCCTGGGCGCCGCGCTCATCCTCCCGGTGGGAGTGGTCGCCCACTACACGGCGAAGCTGCTCAACCGGCGCGCGTACGCCATGCTGGCCTCCACCGCCGAACTGTACGAGCAGAACACCGGTGAACCCGGAACCGGCGGTACGGACGGCGCGCGACCCTCCGAGGACGCGAACGGCACGGACTCCTCCGGCGGCGCCGGGACCCCGGACGGCACCGGCGGTACGGGCGGTATCGGCGGGGCGGGCGCCTCCGGCACGGCCAAGGTCTCCGTCCGCCCCCGGGTGGAGCCGCAGCGCCCGCCCAGCGCCGCCGCGGTGATCACGGTCATCGCCGTCCCCATCCTCATGATCGGCCTCCAGACCGTCGCCGGACTCTTCCTGGAGGAGGGCTCCACGGCCCTGCGCTTCCTGACCATGGTCGGGGCCCCGCCCTTCGCGCTGCTCACCGGCTGTCTGCTGGCCCTGTACCTGCTGGGCGTGCGCCGCGGCTGGTCGATGCGTTCGGTCGGCTCGGTCATGGACGCCGCGCTCGCCCCGGCGGCGGTGGTCGTGTTCGTGACCGGAGCGGGCGGCGCGTTCGCCGGGGTGCTCACCGCCAGCGGCATCGGCGAGGTGCTCTCCGAGAGCATGCTCGGCCTGGGGCTGCCCCTGCTGCTCCTGGCCTTCTGCCTGGCCGCGCTGCTGCGGGCGGCCCAGGGGTCGGCCACCGTCTCGGCCCTGACCACCTCTGGGCTCCTGGCCGAGGCCATCGCCTCGGGCGGGTACAGCGGCCTGGAGATCGCCCTGGTCAACCTCGCCATCGGCTGCGGCGCCATCTGCCTGTCCCACGTCAACGACTCGGGTTTCTGGATCGTCTCGCGCTACCTGGGCCTGTCGGTGCGCGACGCCCTGCGCACCTGGAGCGTGCTCGTCACGGTCCTGGGAACGAGCGGGTTCGCCCTCGTCGGCCTCACCTGGGCGCTGGTCTGAACCCCCGCGTCCCGGACGGGACGCGCCGCCCCCCGAACCACACCCTTCGCACACCGAGGAAGGTCCCTATGAACCAGACCGCCACCAGACCCGGAGGCGTCGTCGACACCGCCAGGTTGGAACGGCTGCGCGCCGCCGCCTACCGCATCCGGCTCAACGCCCTCACCCAGGCCCAGGTCCAGGGCCAGGGCTACATCGGCCAGGCCCTCGGGTTCGCCGACGTGCTCGCCGCCCTGTACGCCGACCACCTGCGGCTGCGCCCCGAGGAGCCGGAGTGGGAGGGGCGCGACCGCTGCCTGCTCAGCATCGGCCACTACGCCATCGCCCTGTACGCCGCCCTGGCCGAGGCGGGGATCATCCCCGAGGAGGAGCTGACCACCTACGCCACCGACGACTCGCGCCTGCCGATGTCGGGCATGGCCACCTACACGCCGGGGATGGAGATCTCCGGCGGCTCCCTGGGCCACGGGCTGGGGATCGCGGTGGGCGTCGGACTGGGGCTGCGCCGCAAGGGCAACCCCGCCCGCGTGTACAACCTGCTCTCCGACGGCGAGCTCAGCGAGGGCTCCACGTGGGAGGCGGTGCAGGCCGCGGCCCACCACCGCCTGGACAACGTCACCGCGATCGTGGACATGAACCGCCAGGTGGCCGACGGGCCCGCCCAGGAGGTCATGGGCACCGAACCCGCCGACGAGAAGCTGCGCGTCAACGGGTGGCACACCCTGCGGGTGGACGGCAACGACGTGGCCGCCGTCGCCGCGGCCCTGGACGAGCTGCGCGAGCACCGGGGCTCGCCCACCGCGCTGGTGTGCGACACCAGGATCGGCGCGGGGGTGCCGATGCTGGAGAGCAGGGAGAAGCTGCACTTCATGCGGGTGGCCGAGGACGAGTGGCAGACCGCGCGCGAGCAGCTGCGCCAGGGATACGAGGGGTACACGGCATGAGCACCACCACCAGCAGCAGCACCACTGGCACCGGCGGCGTCGGTGGCACCGGTGGCAGGAAGCTGACGTCGGACGCCATGATCGCCTCGATCGCGGAGGAGGGCGCGCGCACCGTCCAGGCGCCCCTGGGGCACGCCCTGGTGCGCGCCGCGCGTGAGGACGAGCGCGTCGTGGGGTTGTCGGCGGACCTGGCCAAGTACACCGACATGCACGTCTTCCGCGACGCCATGCCCGACCGCTTCCACCAGATGGGCATGGCCGAACAGGTGATGATGGGCGCCGCGGCCGGGCTGGCGATGGAGGGGTTCGTGCCCTTCGCCTCCACCTACTCGGTCTTCGCCACCCGCCGCGCCTACGACTTCCTGTGCCTGGACATCGCCGAGCCGCGCCTGAACGTCAACGTCGTCGCGGCGCTGCCCGGACTGACCACCGGCTACGGGCCCAGTCACCAGGCCACCGAGGACATCGCCCTGCTGCGGGGCATCCCCGGGATGGTGATCGTGGACCCGTGCGACTCGGTGGACATCGAGCAGGCGGTCCCGCAGTTGATCGCGCACGAGGGGCCGACCTACACCCGCATCCTGCGCGGCGCGGTGCCCACGGTGCTGGACGAGTACGACTACGAGTTCCGGCTGGGCGAGGCCGCGCTCCTGCGCGGCGGTGACGACGTCCTGTTCGTCTCCTCGGGGATGATGACCGAGCGGGCGCTGCGCGCCGCCGCGGAGCTGGAGGCCGACCGGATCGGTGTGGCGGTCCTGCACGTGCCCACCATCAAGCCGCTGGACGTGGAGACGGTCCTGGAGCAGGTGGGCCGGGACCGCAGGGTGTTCGTGCTGGAGAACCACTCGGTCGTCGGCGGATTGTTCGAGTCGGTGGCCTCCGCGCTGGTCCAGCGCGGGGTGGTCCGGCGGATGGAGCACATCGGGCTGCCGGACGAGTTCCTGGACGCGGGGGCGCTGCCCACCCTCTACGACCGCTACGGCGTGTCCGTGCCCCGGATCGCGGAGAGGGTGCGCGCCTCGTTGTGACGGACCGGATCGGACCGGATCGGTCCGGGGCAGGTCGGACCGGATCGGTCCGGGGCAGGTCGGTCCGGACCGGGCCGGGGCAGGTCGGTCCGGGTCGGAGTCGAGCCGGGTCGGGGCGGGACGAGGCACGAGATGACGTGACGAGGTTGGTTCCGTCGGTCGGCGAAGAGAGCCGGGGTCCGTGAAGGTGCGGCGGGGAGTTCTTCGGGGCTCCCCGCCGCACCTGTTCGGGGAAGCGGGGTACGCGAGGCAAGCGGTCAACGCTTGCCGTTCGCGCGTGGTTGCTCGCTCCGGCGGTGGCACCAGCTGCCGCGTAGTGGTGCGGGAGGGCGACCAACGGTTGGTGTTCGGGGGTGGTGGGGCTTTGCTGCGTTGGCACCAAAGGCGGCGGGGCTGTCGGGCCTTGGGCAGCGGTGCTGGCCCCCCGGGGTGGGGGCGGGCGACGGTGGCAGCGACCACGGTGGGCGCGGGACCCGGGCCGCCTGTCGGGCGCGGGCATGCCGGGGACCGGCACGACCCGGGAGTCATTCCCGGGGCGGTGGATCCGGATCCCCGCCGGGCGGGTGGTCTCCTCCCCGTCCCCGCCGCCGTCCTTGGCGGTGTGTGCGCAGTTCGCGTTGGTACTTGGCCCGGTTGTGCGGCCCGCACAGCGGTTGCAGGTTAGCGACCACCGTGCGCCCTCCCTGGGAGAACGAGGTGACGTGGTCGGCTTGACAGAGGGCGACTGGCACTTCGCATCCGCCCGGGTGGGCGCAGGTGGCGTGTCCGTGGAACGCGGCGGTGCGTTGGCGGGTTGAGGCCAGGCGGCGGCTGTGGCCCACATCCAACACCTGCCCGGTGGGCGGGGCGGTGAGCATCCGCACCACCTCAGAATCGGCGGCGAGTTCGTGGACCAGCCCGACCGGGATCACTCGACCGTGCTCGTCCAACGCGGGAACCTCTTGGCCTTGGGCGTCCAGGTAGGTCTGCACGGGCACCACGATGCGGATCTGCGCCAATGGAGCCGGAGCGTTGTCACATCCGGTGTGGGTGGTGGCAAAACGCAGCGCCGCGATGAGCGCGTCGTGCTCGCGCTGGGACCGGGACCGGGTGTCCTGGTCCGAGGGTGGGGTGGTGAAGGTGTCGATGGCCGCGCGCACGATCAACGCATCCCCACTGCCGCCCCAGGCCTGGAGCTGGTAGCTGCCCTGGAACGTGTCATGCACCGTCAGCCCGCGGACGGCGTGAGCGGTCTCGTGGTCGCGGTCCAGGCGGTGGGGGTCCAAACGGTAGGCGACCTGGCGGGCCACCGACTGGAGCTGGTTGACCGACAATGCAGGCCGCTCCGCCTTCGCGGCCACCAGAGCCGCTTCGAACCCCTGCCGGTACTCCCCCTCATCGGGAAAGTGGTCCTCATCGCGGGTCTGGACGGCTTTGTCGGTGGCTTTGGCGATCGCGACCGCCTCACCCAAGGCCAGAGCGCCCTCCTCCACCGCTTCCACCGTGGCGGGCAGCGTCTCCTCCTGCACGTGCTGGGCCAAACGCGCCAGGTCCTTGGCCTGGGCAGTGGGGACCTTACAGCGGTGGGTGATCCACTTGTCCAACGTGGAGTAGCCGCTGTAGCGGGCGACCTCACCGCGCGCGTACAAGCGCGCCATTTGCGCCAACGCCTGGTAGCGGATCTGGTCCAGCTGGGCCCACAGCGCCGCGATCTCCTCCGCGGCGGTCTCATCGGCTCCGGGCGGGACTTCGGCGTTCAACGCTTGGTGGATGATCTTGCGCGCACCGGCCAGCGCGGCCACGGCCGGGGAACATTCCCCGGGGGCCGCCTCGGGCGCTGCGATCATCATCTCCATGCTTCTTATTATAGGCCAGCGTCCGCCATTTCTCCACTATTCACAGCCGGAATTAGAAGCCTTTCTTTCCTGGGGTCGCTCTTGATTGAAAGGCTGCAATTGGGGCGGGCTCAAAAGGCGTCCGAAAATGTGGCCCAGAATGTCACCTTGGCCTTGGCGCGATTGTCGCCCGCGCTGACCACGGGGGCCGGGGTCGTTGCCCGAGGTCGGAGGGCCTGCTTGCCGTTGGTGTCGACGCAGCAGAGCCCGACCATCCCTACACCCTGGGCGTTGGTCGTCCTCCGGTGGCCGCTCCCGCCTTTGGTGTCGCTTTTCGTCGGATGCCCAACTCTTCACCGGCCCCGACCGCTCTCCGTCGTCCGTACCCTTTCGCGGCAGCTGGCGCGCTTTCGTTGCCGCCAGAAACCCCCGACGAGAAGGGCGTAGGGGAGAGACCTGTGGGCGGCCCCTCCCTGCCCCTCGATCCATTATCCTTATTGGTCGCCGAGTGTTTCAGGGCATGCCACAGCGCCTACTGGGTGGGATCCCCCCTATTTCCAGGAAACCATCACCACGCCACCCACGGCCACCCCCAACCCCCGCCTGTGGAAAACACGGGAACGGCCCCGGACGGATCGCCCGGGGCCGGAATGCTGTCTGGAGGAAACGGAAACCGGTCAGGCGTCCGTCCTCCCTGCGGGTTCCTCGCTCCTACCCTCACCAGCGCCACTACCGCCGCCGTCACCACTGCCACTGGCACCACCACTGGCACTGCCACTGCCACTGCTACTGCCATCGACCCGGCCCCGGTACCACCGCCACAGAGCGCGCGTCAGCGGCAGCACGATCACCACCGCCAACAGCAGCAACAGCGTTCCCGAGATCGGCCGGGTCAGGAACCCCGTGGGGTCCCCGTCGAAGAGCAGCAGTGACCGGCGCAGCGAGCTCTCCAGCAGCGAACCCAGGACGAAGGCCAGCACCAGCGGCCCCGGGTCGAAGCCGAACTTCTTCATCAGGTAGCCCAACAGTCCGAAGACCACCACCAGCACGATGTCGAACACGTTGTTGCGCACCGTGTACACGCCCACCAGCGTGATCAGCACCGTGATGGGCGCCAGGATCGTCGGGCGCACCCGCAGGATCCGCACGAACAGCCCCACCAGCGGAATGCTCATGATCAGCAGCAGGATGTTGCCGATGTACATCGAGTTGATGACGCCCCAGAACAGCTCCGGCTCCTGGGTCACCAGCTCCGGTCCCGGCGGCACACCCTGGATGAGCAGCGCGCCGAAGATGATCGCCATCGTCGCGTTCGCCGGGATGCCCAGGGTCAGCAGCGGGATGAACGAGGAGGTGGCGGCGGCGTTGTTGGCCGTCTCGGGAGCGGCGACGCCCTCCACCGCGCCCCTGCCGAAGCGCTCGGGGTCGCGTGAGCGCCGCTTCTCCATCGCGTAGGCCGCCAGGGAGGACAGGGTGGCGCCTCCGCCGGGCAGGATGCCCAGCGCGAAGCCGATGAGCGAACCCCGCCCGATCGCGCCCGACGACTGGCGCAGGTCCTTGCGCGAGGGCCAGGTGTTGGTGACCTTGAGGGGCTTCTTCGGCGCCCGGTGGCGTTCCTCCAGGCTGTGCAGGATCTCCCCGATGCCGAACAGGCCCATCGCGATCGGCACGAAGTCGATCCCGTCGGACAGCGCCATGGAGTCGAAGGTGAAGCGTTCGGCGCCGGTGAAGGTGTCCAGCCCGACCGTGGCCAGCAGCAGGCCCACGCCGGCGGCGATGACCGCCTTGATCCGGCTGCCGTTGCCGACGGTGGACACCAGCAGGATGCCCAGCAGCGCCAGCGCGGTGTACTCGGGCGGGCCGAAGTCCAGGGCGAAGCTCGCCACCAGGGGCGCGACCAGGGACAGGGCCACGATCGACACGGTCCCGCCCACGAACGAGCCCACGGCCGCGATGCCCAGCGCCGTCCCGGCCCGGCCCTGGCGGGCCAGCATGTGGCCGTCGAAGACCGTCACCACCGAGGACGCCTCGCCGGGCAGGCGCAGCAGGACCGAGGTGATCGTCCCCCCGTACTGGGTGCCGTAGAAGATGCCCGCGAGCATGATGATCGCGGTCACCGGTTCGAGGCCGAAGGTCAGGGGGAGCAGGATCGCGATCGTGGCCGCGGGCCCGAGCCCGGGCAGGACCCCGACCAGCATGCCGACCACGACGCCGATCAGGCAGTAGAGCAGGTTGACCGGTTCGAGGACGACACCGAACCCGTTGATCATGGGTGTCAGGGAATCCATCGTTGTGTCCTAGAAGAGGTGGGGGATCGGCACGGCCAGCAGGCCGACGAAGACGACGTAGAAGGCGACCACGATCAGGACCGAGGCGATGGCGGACAGGCGCCACGACTCGCCCCCGAGGAAGCGCAGCCACACGAAGGCCAGGAGCGCCGAGGGGATCTCGAAGCCGATCACGCCGACCACGGCGACGAAGCCGACCATGGTGGCGACCCCGGCCAGGACCTTCCAGGAGGAGGCGGAGAAGACCTCGGTGTCGTCGGTGCGGCGGGTCAGCCCCAGCAGGACCACGCCCAGCGCGGCGATCGCCGCGCTGACGAGCAGGGGCCAGGTGCCCGAGCCGGGGTCGGCGGGGGTGCCCGGGCCGAGCGCCCAGGACCCGGCGATCCCGGCCGCGCCCAGGGCGATGACGGTCAGGGCCACCGCGGTGTTGGCCCAGGGGCCCAGGGGCTTCGGCGGTTCCTCCTCCTCCGGGTCGGGCGCGGTCTCCTGCGACTGGGCCTCCTGCGACTGGGCCTCCTGCGTTCCGGCCTTCCGCGACCCGGCCCCCTCCGGAGCGGCTTCCTCCGGAACGGTGCGCTCCGGAACGACCCCCTCTGGAACGGTCCGCTCCGGAACGACCCGCTCCCGGTCGGCCCCCTCCGGCCCGACACGCTGCGGATCGGCCTGTTGCGCGCCGGGTTCCGGGCCCGCGGGCGCGGCGTCCCGTGCCACGGCCTCCCGCTCCGGATCGGACTGCTCCGCGGCGGCCCGCTGCGCCGCGCTCTCCCGCGCGCCGCCTTCTCGTGCAGTGCTCTCCTGCCGGGAGCCCTTCTGCCGGGCGCTCTCCCGCCCGGCGGCCCCCCGCGTGGTGGGTTCCCTCGCGGGGGGCTCCCCTGCGGCGGACGCGGACCCCTGCGCGCGCCGGGTGCGGGGCGCGCTCACCGGCCCTCGCCCATGTCGATGCCGTACTCCTCCACCATGGAGGCGTACTCCTGTGCGAAGGAGGACCACTCCTCGGTCAGCTCGGCGGGCTCCAGCTCGTGCGGGGTGAGCAGGTTGTTCTCGTTGAACTCCTGGTAGGCGTCGCTGGCGAAGACCTCGGTGAACGCCGTGCGCAGCCGCTCCACGACCTCCTCGGGCGTGCCCTGGGGGGCGACCACGGCCCGGTACTGCGAGACCCGCACGTCGTACCCGGCCTCGACCGCGCTGGGGACGTCGGGCAGGTACTGGTTGCGTTCCTCGGCGAAGGTGGCCAGGGGGGTGATCTCACCGGCCTCGATCTGGGCGATCGCCTCGCCGAGCTGGACCGAGGCCACGTCCACCTGCTCGCCCAGGACGGCGGTCAGGGTGGGGGAGCCGCCATCGAAGGGGACGGGGGTGCCCGGGATCCCGGCCTGCTCGAACAGCAGCGCCTGGGACAGCTGGCTGCCGGTGCCCACCCCGGTGGTGCCGTAGTCGACCTCGTCGCCGGAGTCGACGAGGTCCTGGAGGGTGTCGTAGTCGGAGGAGGCCGCGGTGACGAGCACGTAGTCGTCGCGTGAGACGCCGGTGACGACCTCGTAGTCGGCGATGTCGACCGCCTCCTCCTCCGAGACCGCCAGAGGGGTGATCGCGGTGAGGGAGGCGTTGATGACGAGCAGGTTCTGGCCGTCGGGCTCCTGGGAGGCGAGTTCGTTGGCGGCCAGGGCGCCGTTGGCGCCGGGGGTGTTGACCACGGGGAGCGCGACGCCGAGCCCCTCCTGCGCGCCGTCGGCCAGCGCTCGGGCGATGAGGTCGGTGCTGCCGCCCGGGTCCTGTCCGACCATCACGGTGATCGGCCCCCGGGGGAACTCGCCCCCGGCGGAGCCCCCGCCGGACAGGTTCCCGCCGCAGGCCGCCAGCGACACGGTGAGCCCCGCTGCGAGGACCGGGGCCGCGCCCCGGCGGGCGCGGCTCCTGTGCGGCATGTGGGTCATGGTTCCCCGCCTTTCTTGTGGCCGCCGTCCGCACACGTCGGAGGGTTCTGTGTGAACGCGGTCACGTACTTCGGTGAGTGGCAGCATAGGAACACGCGATCATGCATGTCCAAGTCGAATACGGCATAAGCTGATACCTTCCGTGCATCATGTTCTCTTTCGACCAGTTGCGCGGTTTCGTCGCCGTCGCCGAGGAACTCCACTTCGGGCGGGCCGCGGAGCGGCTGTCCATGACCCAGCCCCCGCTCAGCCGCCAGATCCAGAAGCTCGAACGCGTCGTGGGCGTGCGCCTGCTGGAGCGCGACCGGCGCCACGTGGTCCTGACCGCGGCGGGGGAGGCCTTCCTGATCGAGGCCCGGCGTCTGCTGTCCCTGGCCGAGAGCGCGCCGGACCTGGCGCGGCGCATCTCCCAGGGGTCGCGGGGCACGCTGCGGATCGGCTTCACCGCGGCCTCCTCCTACGGCCTGCTCGGGGACATGATCAACTCCGTGGAGAGGCAGCTGCCGGAGATCACCGTCGAGCTGTTCGAGATGGTCACCAAGGAACAGGCCGCGGCCCTGCTCTCGGGTGAGATCGACATGGGCCTGGCCAGGCCGCCCCTGGACACCGACCTGTTCGGGTCGCGGGTCCAGCTCCGCGAGCGGTTGCTGGTCGCGGTGCCCGAGGCGCACCCGCTGGCGCGTCGCACGGGTCCGCTGTCCGCCGACGACCTGGTGGACGTGCCGCTGATCATGCACTCGCCGATCAAGGCCCGCTACTTCTACGACCTCGTGGTCGGCCTGCTGCCCATCGCCCACCAGAACGTGGTGCACACGGTCAGCCAGGTCATGACGATGGTCTGGCTCGTCGCCGCCGGACGCGGGGTCGCCTTCGTGCCCGCCTCGGCGACCGGTCTGGGCGTGGCGGGGGTGGCCTACCGCGAGCTGGAGGGGCTGCCCGAGAACCCCGTCGAACTCCACCTCATCTGGACCCACGACTCGCCCAATCCCGTCGTGCCGAGGGTGCTCCAGGCGTGGCCCGCCGCCGACGGAGGAGGCTCCTGATACCCGGTGGGTATCAGTTGATGCCCAACGAATCTTGGACAGCATCGAACGACGCTCCGTACGGTAGCGGCAACACCGTGCGGGCCCGCCACCCCCGGGGCCCGAGCCGCAGAACCGAGGACGACACGTGAACGCGATGCACCCAGACGACCTGGCCGGACGGCTCAGGTCCGGGCTCCTGTCCTTCCCCGTGACCCACTTCGACGGCGACCTGGCCTTCGACGAGGAGCGCTACCGGGAGCACCTGGCCTGGCAGGCCAGCCACGACGTGGCCGGGCTGTTCGCCGCCGGGGGCACCGGTGAGGGCTTCTCCCTCACCCCGGCCGAGATCGACCGCGTGGTGCGCACGGCGGTCGACGAGGTCGGGGGCCGGGTCCCGGTGCTCGCCCCGGCCACCGGCGGCACCGCGGCGGCCGCCCTGCAGGCCCGCGCCGCCCAGGAGGCGGGCGCGGACGGGATCCTGCTCATGCCGCCCTACCTCACCGAGGCCGGGCAGCCCGGCCTGGTCGAGCACGTCAGCGCGGTCTGCCGGGCCACCGACCTGGGGGTGGTCGTCTACAGCCGGGCCAACGCCGTGCTCGACGACCGCTCCGTGGCCGAGCTGGCCGAGCGCAACCCCAACCTCATCGGTTTCAAGGACGGCGTCGGCGACATCGAGGCGATGACCCGCGTCTACGCCCGGGTCGGCGACCGGCTGGTCTACATCGGCGGCCTGCCCACCGCGGAGACCTTCGCGCTGCCGCTGCTGGAGCTGGGGGTGAGCACCTACTCCTCGGCGATGTACAACTTCGCGCCCGAGTTCGCCCTGGGCTTCTACGCCGACGTGCAGGCCCGCGACAGGGAGTCGGTGTACCGCAAGCTCAACGACTTCGTCATCCCCTACCTGGACATCCGCGACCGCATGCGCGGCTACGCGGTCTCCATCGTCAAGGCCGGGCTCGACGCCGCGGGACGCCACGGCGGACCCGTCCGGCCGCCCCTGACCGCACTCACCCGGGCCGAGCGCGACGAGCTGTCCGCGCTGGTCGGAAAGGTTGCCTGAATGGCCGAGCACACTCCGGACCCGAAGGGCACGAACACGGGCACGGCCGCGGACGTCCTCGGACCGCTGGTGGCCTGCGCTCCCGTCGAGGGCGGGGCCGGGACCCTGCGCGCGACCGACCCCGCCACGGGGGAGGAGTTCGGCGAGCCCGTGGGCCTGGTGGACTCCGGCCAGATCCAGGAGGCCACCCGCGCCGCCGAGCAGGCCCTGGACGCCTTCCGCGCCCAGTCGCCAGCCGAGCGCGCCGACTTCCTGCGCCGCGTCGCCGACAACATCGACGCCCTGGGCGACGCGCTCGTGGACCGGGCGGTGCGCGAGAGCGGCCTGCCGCGCCAGCGCCTGACGGGGGAGCGGGCCCGCACCACCGGCCAGCTGCGCATGTTCGCCGACGTCGTGGCCCAGGGCGACGCCCTGGGCGCCCGCATCGACCCGGCGCTGCCCGACCGCACCCCCCAGCCCCGCCCCGACCTGCGCCTGGCGCACATCCCCGTCGGCCCCGTGGTGGTCTTCGGCGCGAGCAACTTCCCCCTGGCCTTCTCCACCGCCGGGGGCGACACGGCCGCGGCCCTGGCCGCCGGGTGCCCGGTGATCGTCAAGGGCCACAACGCCCACCCCGGCACCGCCGCGCTGGTCGGGCGCGCCGTGGCCGACGCGGTGCGCGAGAGCGGCCTGCCCGGCGGCGTGTTCTCCCTGTTGTTCGGGGAGGGCAACGGCATCGGACAGGAGCTGGTCGCCGACCCGCGCGTGAAGGCCGTGGCCTTCACCGGGTCGCGGGGCGGCGGGCTGGCCCTGATGCGGGTGGCGGCCGAGCGCCCCGAGCCGATCCCGGTCTTCGCCGAGATGTCCTCGGTCAACCCCGTGTTCGTGCTGCCCGGCGCGCTCGCCGGGCAGGGCGCCCAGGACCTGGCCGGGGCCTACGTCGCCTCGCTCACCCTGGGATCGGGGCAGTTCTGCACCAACCCCGGGCTGGTGTTCGTCCCCTCCACCCCGGACGGGGACCGGTTCGTGGAAGCCGCCGCGCGCCTGGTGGCCGACGCCACCGGCCAGACGATGCTCACCGCGCCCATCGCCGCGGCCTTCCGCGACGGGGTGGAGGCGCTGGAGGGGCGTTCGGAGGTCGTGCTGCGGGCCAGGGGCGGCGAGGGGGAGGGCCCCAACGCGCCGGCCCCGGCCCTGGCCGAGGTGTCCCTGGCCGACCTCACGGCCGACCCGCGCCTGAGCGAGGAGGTCTTCGGCGCCGCGGGCACGGTGGTGCGCTACCCCGACGCCGCCGCGCTGCCCGCCGCGCTGGAGGGGCTGGAGGGCCAGCTCACCGCGACCCTGCACGCCGACACCGGCGACGCCGACGACCTGGCGGCGGCGCGCGCCCTGCTGCCGGTGCTGGAGCGCCGCGCGGGCCGCGTCCTGTTCGGGGGCTGGCCCACTGGGGTGGAGGTGACCCACGCGATGGTCCACGGCGGCCCCTTCCCCGCCACCTCCGACGGCCGGGGCACCTCGGTGGGCAGCCTGGCCCTGCACCGGTTCCTGCGGCCGGTCAGCTACCAGGACATGCCCGACGCCCTGCTGCCGCCCGCACTGCGCCAGGACAACCCCTGGCGGCTGAACCGACGAGTCGAGGGCACCGTCGTGCCCGGAGGAGACCCCGCATGAGCACGCCCACCATCGCCTCCGTCGACGTGGTGCCGGTGGCCGGACGCGACAGCATGCTGCTCAACCTCAGCGGCGCCCACGGCCCCTTCTTCACCCGCAACATCGCCATCCTCACCGACAGCGAGGGGCGCACCGGCCTGGGCGAGGTCCCCGGCGGCGAGCCCATCCGCGCCACCATCGCCGACGCCGCCGAACTGCTCGTCGGACGCCCCGTCGCCGAGCTCAACCCCCTCCTGCGCCGCGTCCAGGACGCCTTCGCCGACCGCGACCGGGGCGGGCGGGGCGAGCAGACCTTCGACCTGCGCACCACCGTGCACGCGGTCACCGCCCTGGAGTCGGCCCTGCTCGACCTGCTGGGCCAGCACCTGGGCGTGCCCGTCTGCGACCTGCTCGGCGAGGGCCGCCGACGCGAGCGGGTGCCCATGCTGGGCTACCTGTTCTACGTCGGCGACCGCGACCGCACACCGCTGCCCTACCCCGAGGCCAAGGACCCCGCCGACGACTGGGAGCGCCTGCGCACCGAGCCCGCGCTCACCCCCGAGGCCGTCGTCGCCCTGGCCGAGGCGGCCCGGAGCCGCTACGGCTTCCGCGACTTCAAGCTCAAGGGCGGGGTGCTGGCGGGCGAGGAGGAGGCCGCGGCGGTCCGCGCCCTGGCCGCGCGCTTCCCCGACGCCCGCGTCACCATCGACCCCAACGGCGCCTGGTCGCTGGCCGAGGCGACCGCGCTCTGCTCCGACCTGCACGGCGTCCTGGCCTACGCCGAGGACCCCTGCGGCGCCGAGGGCGGCTACTCCGCGCGCGAGGTCATGGCGGAGTTCCGGCGGGCCACCGGCCTGCGCACCGCCACCAACATGATCGCCACCGACTGGCGCCAGATGGCGCACAGCGTGCGCGTCAACGCGGTGGACATCCCGCTGGCCGACCCGCACTTCTGGACCATGCGCGGCTCGGTGCGCGTGGCCCAGCTGTGCGAGGACTTCGGTCTGACCTGGGGCTCGCACTCCAACAACCACTTCGACATCTCCCTGGCGATGTTCACCCACGTGGGAGCCGCCGCCCCCGGCGACATCACCGCCCTGGACACCCACTGGATCTGGCAGGACGGGCAGGCCCTGACCCGCAGGCCCCTGCGGATCGAGGACGGCGCCGTCACCGTGCCCACCGCCCCCGGCCTGGGCGTGGAGCTGGACCGCGACGCCCTGGCCGCCGCGCACGAGCTGTACCTGGAGCACGGCCTGGGCGCGCGCGACGACGCCGCGGCCATGCGACACCTCGTCCCCGACTGGACCTTCGATCCCAAACGTCCCGCGATGGTGCGCTGAACCCCCCGTCCCTCCCACTTCCGGAGACCCCATGAACACACCCGCCGAGCCGCGGGGCGGCACCCGCACCGGCACCGCGGGGGGCACCGCCACCGACTCCATCGCCTCGGTGACGCTGTCCCGCGTCGACCTGCCCCTGTCCACCCCCATCAGCGACGCCAAGGTGCTCACCGGCCGCCAGAAGCCGCTCACCTCGGTGTCGGTGCTCTTCGCCGAGATCACCACCGAGCAGGGACTCGAAGGCGTCGGCTTCACCTACTCCAAGCGGGCCGGAGGCCCGGGCCAGTACGCCCACGCCCGCGAGGTGGCCCCCGAGCTGATCGGCGAGGACCCCAGCGACATCCAGCGCCTGTGGACCCGCCTGGTGTGGGCCGGGGCCTCGGTGGGGCGCAGTGGACTGGCCACCTAGGCCATCGCCGCGATGGACATCGCCCTGTGGGACCTCAAGGCCAAGCGGGCCGGGCTGCCGCTGGCCAAGCTCCTGGGCGCGCACCGCGACGCGGTCGACTGCTACAACACCTCCGGCGGGTTCCTGTCCGCGCCGCTGGAGGAGGTGCTGGACAACACCCGGGCCGCCCGCGCCGCGGGCATCGGCGGCATCAAGATCAAGGTCGGCCACCCCGACCACCGGGTGGACCTGGCCCGCGTGGAGGCCGTGCGCGAGGAACTGGGCGACTTCCCGCTCATGGTCGACGCCAACCAGCAGTGGAACCGGGGCTCGGCCGCGCGCATGGGGCGCCTCCTGGACCGGTTCGACCTGGTCTGGATCGAGGAGCCGCTGGACGCCTACGACGTCCGGGGGCACGCGGACCTGGCGCGCGAGCTGGCCACGCCCATCGCCACCGGTGAGATGCTCACCAGCCCCGCCGAGCACGAGGCGCTGATCCAGGCCGGGGCCGTGGGCTTCATGCAGCCGGACGCGCCGCGGGTCGGGGGCATCACCCCGTTCCTGGACGTCATGGCCCAGGGGCGCGGGGCCGGGGTGCGGATGGCGCCGCACTTCGCCATGGAGATCCACCTGCACCTGGCCGCCGCCTACGAACTCGACCCCTGGGTGGAGCACTTCGACTGGCTCCAGCCCCTGTTCGAGGAGCGGCTGGAGACCGCGGGCGGGCGCATGCTCGTTCCGGACCGGCCGGGTCTGGGCTGCACGATCAGCGAGCAGGCCCGCGCCTGGACCGCCCAGAGGACCCGGGTGGACGCCGACGGCCACACGGACCTGAAGGGCTGACCGGCCGCGCCGCCGGGTCCGGCGACCCGGCGGCGCGGGGCGGCGGGCCCGCGCGTGCGGCCGAACCGGGGCGGGGAGGGCGCGCGGCGGTCAGGAGAGCGCGCGGAACCCCTGTGCGTCCGCTCCGCCCAGCAGCGCCACGCTCAGCCACATCCCCGGCAGCTCCTCGGCGGGCACGTCGGTGTCCGTCACGATCCGCTCCACCGGAACGTCCAGCGGCGCGGTCGCCGGGTGCAGCGGTGTCACCAGTTCGGCCCTGTTGCCCATGGTGAGCAGTACCTGCACGGCGGTCCGCCCCCGGTGCCCCTCGGGCAGGGAGTAGGGCACGGTCACCCTCCAGCGCATGTCCGTGGGCAGGCTGTCCGGAGCGCGAAACCCCCAGTACCACGCCTCCTGGTCGGACATCTCCACCACCAGCGACGACACGGGGACCCCGGTCTCCTCGTCCGCCGGAGCGATCGTCCACTCCCGGCCCATCACGGCGTCCTGGGGCCTTCGCGCCTCGCGCTGCCACCACCTGTGGCGGCGCAGGGCCAGGTAGTCCTCGACCCGTCCTCCCGAGCCCGCCCTGCCGACTGTCTCGTCCACCCGGTGTACTCCTTCAGGGGGCGTGGCGCGCCGCACCGCGCGCCACACGGCGTGCTCCCCCCGGTCCGCGGACGGTGTCACCGGCCCGTACATGGGGTGGAGCACACCGTTCAGGGGGACTGTCTTTACCCTCTGCCCGGTAGGGGGTCGCGCATGCCGGACGCGACCGGGGATTTCGCGCACCCCGGCGACCTGGGCCTTCGCGGCGGCCCCTGTCCTCCCGGTCCGTCGCGGAGGGGGAATCGGGCAGCGGTCGCGCGGGGCGGCTCTCACCCTCGGTAAGCTCCTGGGCAACTCCCGTACCACTCTGCCCAGGAGCACACGCATGCGTGAGATCGAGGCCAAGTACCGCGTCGCCGACCCCGCCGCGCTCCTGGCCGCCCTCGACTCCGCCGGGGTGGCCCTCTCCGCGCCCGCCGAGCAGGACGACCAGGCCTACGCCCCGCCCGGGTGGGAGTTCGGCATGCCCAAGGCGGGACGCGCCTTCGCCCGGCTGCGCACCCAGGGCGGCGAGCACGTCCTCACCGCCAAGACCCCGGCCGCCAACCCCCTGGAGTACGTGGAGCACGAGACCGCCGTCGCCGACCGTGATCAGATGCACCGGGTCCTCCTCCAGTTCGGCTACGTCCCGGCCCTGCGCATCGTCAAGACCCGCCGGGTCGGCCGGGCGGGCGCGATCACCGTGTGCGTGGACGAGTTGCGCGGTGTGGGCGTGTTCCTGGAGGTCGAGCTGACCGTGGACGACGACCGCGACGGCCCTGCGGTCCAGGCCCGGCTCGACGCGTGGGTGCGCTCGCTCGGAGCGGACCTGGAGCGCACCACCGACGGCTACGACGTCCTCGTGCGGGCCGCCGCGGCGAGCTGACCGCGGGCCCCGGCCGGGCGCGGGCGCCCGGTCGGGACCGCCACCCCCGTCGGGGGAGGGGTGGGTCAGTGCAGGTAGCGGCGCCGGGTGATGACCAGCAGGTTGGCCGCCAGCGGCAGCAGCAGGGACAACGCCGTCACCGTCCAGCCGACCGCGAGCGCCTGTCCGAGGTCGGGGTAGGCCGCGTCGGGCACGACCACGCCCACGCTGAGCCGGTAGGCGAAGCAGGTCGGGACCACGTACGAGAAGTCGGCGGCCATGAACACCAGCGTGGCCACGGTCAGGCCGATCCCGAACACGTTCACGATGACGACGTTGCGGGTCACCAGCGTCAGCAGGGCGCACAGCAGCGCCACCGAGGCGACGCACACGCCGACCAGCAGCCAGTAGGCGGCGCTCATCCGCCCGATCCCGGCTCCGGGGTTCTCCATCAGCAGGAACACCACCAGCCCCACGTGGTTCACCGCCGCCATCACCGCCACCAGCGCGCACGCGACGGCCAGCTTCGCGGCCCACAGCGCGGGCTTGGAGCGGCCGCAGGTGAGCCACTCGAAGTAGGTGCCGTTGCGGAACTCGGTGTGGAAGCAGGCCGCGACGGTCGCGCACACCACCAGGGGCAGGACCATCGTGTACTGGTTGTGGAAGGTGAAGTAGAACCGCTCCAGGGTGGGCTCCCCGCCGTTCACGGCGTAGTCGACGACCACCATCGCCAGCGGGACGACGTTGAGCACGAGGACGGCCCAGACGAAGCGCTCCCGGCGGATCTTGCGGAGTTCGTTGGCCAGCAGCGTCCTCATGCGTCCTCCCCCAGGACCGTCGCGTACAGGTCCTCAAGGTCGCCCTCGACCTCGTCGGCGTCCATGCGCCGCACGATCCGGCCCGCTCTCATGAACAGCAGGTGGTCGGCCAGGGAGGCGATCTCGGTCAGGTTGTGGCTGGAGACGATCATGCTCGTGCCCCGTTCGCGCTGGACGGCCCGGACCAGCTCCCTGATGTCGCGGATGCCGATGGGGTCGAGGCCGTTGGTGGGCTCGTCCAGCAGCACCAGCCCGGGTTCGCCCAGGAGCGCCCGGGCGATGCCGAGCCGCTGCCTCATGCCCAGGGAGGTGCGCGAGAAGCGCAGGTCCGCCCGCTCGCCCAGGCCGACCTCCGCCAGCAGGCCGGGGACCTCGTCCAGGGGCGTGCGCAGGTAGCGGGCGTGCAGCTCCAGGTTCTCCCGCAGGGTCAGGCCGCCGTAGAACGCGGGGTACTCGATCAGGCGGCCCACGCGCAGGCCCGGCGCGCGCTCGATGGCGCCGGTGTGGTCGTTGGCGCCCAGCACCGACTTGAGCAGGGTGGTCTTGCCCGAGCCGTTGGGGCCGAGCAGCCCGTAGACCCGCCCGGGTTCGACCCGCAGGTCGATCCCGTGCAGGACGCGGTGGCGGCCGTGGGCCATGGAGACGTCGCGGATGTCGATCAGGCTCACGGGACCACGATCCACAGGCCGAAGAGGACGGCGTAGACGAGGAGGAGGACGCCGGGGAGGACGTACGCCCCCTTCTCCGTCCCGCCGGGTGAGAGGAAACGGGCCGCCGCGATGGTGACCGCGCCCGCGAACGCGATCATCGACGCGACCAAGAGCACCGCTGACATGCGACTCCTTGTCGTCGTGGACGTGCCCGGGACGTGTTCCCGGGCGGCACCGACCACGCTAGGCAGGGGCCCCGGCGGGCGGCAGTGTCCCGGGTGCCGGGTCCGGTGGCGCGGGGCCCCGGCGGGGTGGCCGGGGACCGGGGGAGCGTGGACCCGGGGGTGCGGCGGGGTGGCCGAAGGTCTCGCCGGGGTGGCCCGAGGTACCGTCGCGGACCGGCCCCGGTACCCCTCCCGCGGTGGGGGCTCCGTCCCGGGAGGCCCCGGTGAACAGCGGTTATACGGTGGGGCCGTGCGGATTCTCGGCAACGTCCTCCCCTGGTCGACCGTGGTGTTCGTCGCCCTCGCGGCCGTCGACTCCCACCTCGGCAACATGATCACCGTTCCCTGGCCCCTGCTGGCGGCCGACGCCGTGCTGGGGGCGGTGCTCGTCACGGCGAGCCGCTGGTGGACGGCTCGCGGCTGGGGCCGGTGGCTGGTCGCGGCGGCACCGGCCGTGTCCACCGCCTCCGTCGGGCTGGCCGCGCTCGTGGCCGCCCGCGAGGCGTCGGGCAGGCGGTGGCGGACGGCCGCGCCCCTGTGCGGGATCCTGGCCGCCGCCCTGGCCGCGGGCCTGCACAACCCCTGGACCCCGGTGGAGCCGATCCGGCCCCTGTGGATCGAACTGCTGCTCGTGGCCGCCGCCGTCGCCGCCCTGGCCGCGTCCTCGGCCTACCGGGGCGCCCGCGCCGACCTGGTCCGCGTGCTGCGGGAACGGGCGCTGGACGCCGAGCGGGAGCAGCGCTTCCGGGTGGAGAACGCCAGGATGGAGGAGCGCGACCGCATCGCCCGGGAGATGCACGACGTCCTCGCGCACCGGCTCACGCTCATCTCGCTGAACGCCTCCGCGCTCACCCACCGCCCCGACCTGGCCGCCGCCGACCGCGACGCCCTGGCCGAGGAGATCCTCACCAACACCCGCCAGTCACTGGCGGAGGTCCGCGGCATCCTGTCCGACCTGCGTTCGGGCCAGGACGAGGACGCGGACCGGCCCCAGCCCACCTTCGACGGGCTCGGGCGGCTCCTGGAGGAGAACCGCAGGGCCGGAATGCGGCTGGAGGTGCACGACGAGGTGAGCGGACGCCTCCCGGCCCCCGCCAACACCGGCCGCCACGCCTACCGCATCGTCCAGGAGGCCCTCACCAACGCCCGCAAACACGGCGCACCCGGGCCGGTGCGCGTGCGCGTCGTCGCGGAGGGAACCGACGCGGTCCTCATCGAGGTCCGCAACCCCGTGCGCCGGCGTCCGGACACCGCCGACCCCGGGGAGCGTGATCCGGACGCGGGGGCCGGCGTCGGACTCGTGGGACTGGCCGAACGCGCCGCCATCTGCGGCGGCTCCCTGCTCTGGGGGCGGACGGGGGACCACTTCGAACTGAGGGTGCGCCTACCATGGTCGCCGTGAGCGAACCCGTACGAGTGGTGGTCGTCGACGACGACCCGATGGTCCGGCGCGGCCTGCGCCTGCTCCTGGGAGGCGGCGCGGTCGAGGTGGTCGCGGAGGCCGGCGACGGCGACGAGGCGGTGCGGGTCGTCGCCGAGCACGCCCCCGACGTGGTCCTGATGGACCTGCGCATGCCCGGGACCGACGGGGTGGCCGCGACCGAGCGCATCCGGAGCGCTCCCGGAGCGCCGCCCGTGCTCGTGCTCACCACCCTGGACTCCGACCGGGCGCTGGTGCGCGCCCTGCGCGCGGGCGCGAGCGGGTTCCTGCTCAAGGACGCGCCCCCGGACGAACTCGTCGAGGGCGTCCTCGCGGTCCACCGGCGGCGCCCGCACCTGGCCGACGCGGCCACCCGCCGCCTCATCGGCCTGGCCGTCGGCGGCGGGGACGACGAGGCGCGAGACCAGGCCCGCGAACGCCTGTCCGCGCTCTCCGAGCGCGAGCGCGAGGTGGCCCTGGCCGTGAGCCGGGGCCTGTCCAACACCGAGATCGCCGAGGACCTGTTCATGAGCGTCAGCAACGTCAAGGCGGTCGTCGGCCGGGTGATGGCCAAGCTGGACGCGCCGAACCGGGTGCTCGTCGCCAACGCGGTGCGCGACGCGCGCCTGGAGGACGGCCGCGCGGGTTAGCCGCCTCCGGGCGGGTTGTCGGCGGTCACCCGTAGGGTGCGGGTATGGGAAGCCGTATCTGTGTGATCGCCATCGACGCGGTCGACGCCGAGACCGTGGCCGCGTTCTGGAGCCGTGTGCTGGACTGGCCGATCGTGGAGGAGGCCGAGGACGGGTTCAGCCTCGCTCCGCACGAGGGGGCGGACCTGGGGGTCGACGTGTTCACCGTGCCCGAGCGCAAGAGCGTCAAGAACCGCCTGCACCTGGACCTGCGCGTCACCGGCGGACTGACGGTGGCCCAGGAACTGGAGAGGTTGCTGGGGCTGGGCGCGGTGAAGGTGGACGTGGGGCAGCCCGAGGACGCCCGGTGGACGGTGCTGGCCGACCCCGAGGGCAACGAGTTCTGCCTGCTGCACGGACGCGCCGACGCCCCCTGAGGCGCCGCCCCGGAGCTCAGGCTTCGCCCCCGGCGCGATCCGGCCGTGAAACCCCCACCTGGCCACCAGGTGCGGTTGCGGCCGCCCGGGAACCCCGTGGGGCACGCGGGCGGAACGGTTCACAGGAAGGCCGGGGCCTCCTCGCGGGTCCACAGCCAGTCGGTCGGCGACAGCTGTTTCTTGAGGCGTGCGCGCTGGCGGGTGTGGTCGGCCAGGGCCGCCGCGACCGCGTCCCCGAGCCGGTCCAGGTCGTCGGGCACCTCCACCCGCGTGAGGAGGTTGTGCTCGGGGCGGATGAGCACCAGGTCGCCCTCCGGTCCGCAGCCCATGAGCTTGAGGTGCCTGAGCGGACGGTAGGCCTTATCGGTGGTGGGCAGCACGGTCAGGAGCGTGCCGTTGGCGGACCACACGTACAGGCCGGACTGGTTGACGTGGAAGATCCGCCCGCGGGCGGGGTCGGCGGCGACGGCGTGGTGGTCGCCGGGTTCGGGGGAGCGCTTGTCGGTGCCCGGTCCGTCGAGCCGCCCGACCAGCGCCCCGGTGTCGTCGACGAGGGCGTAGGCGTACTTGCTGTTCTTGGTCGGCCGCCAGTCGTCGAAGACCGGGACGACGAAGAGGTCGTCGGCCACCACGGCGTAGGCGTTCAGGTGCGCACGGAACGTTCTCGCCTGGAGCTGTCTGCCCAGTTCCGGCCAACGCGCACGCGCCGCCGCCACGATGCCGGGTGAGGGGCGGTTGCCGCCTCCGGCCGGGGCGCCGCGGTAGTCGGTGTGGGGGACGGGCAGGCTCGTGTCGCCGCCTTCGGAGGGGAGCCGGCGAGTCTCCTCGGGTGTGTGCAGGCAGGCGAAGACCTCGACCGTCGGCCGGTGGCCGGGTGTCAGGGGCCCGTCCGTCAGGCCGATGAGGTTGGGGGCTTTCCCCGACCACCTGTGCACCCCCGCTTCCGACACCACGCACAGTAGACGTCCCGAGGGGGTGGTGCGGATCGCGGCGGCGAAGGAACACTCCGAGTCTTCGTCGGTGCCTGCCCGCTTTTCGCCAACGCCTGTGCGCCCGTCCTTCCAGACCCTGAGGAGCGTGGTCAGCTCTGCGTCCAACAGGGACGTGCTGTTGCAGTCGGAGGACAGGGCGACGGTCCCGTCCGGCAGGACGCACAGGTCGTTCCCGTGCACGTTGGTTCCCGACGAGGTCCTCCTGCGGTGGTTCTCGGCCTCCTGGCTGGTGACCAGGCAGGACGCGAGGGTGCCGTCGGGGCGGTAACGGGAGAGCGTCCACACCCTGATACCCCGCGTCTTGCACGCGGAGTACTGCCGCAGAGCGGAGAGGACGTAGCAGTCCCCGGACAGGGAGAGGTCCGCGGCGACGTGGGAGAGGCGGGAGTAGGCGCCGTCCTCGTGCGCTCCGGGCAGCACGAGTGGGCGGGGGAAGGTCAACGGGTGCGTCACGGGCATGGGCGACACTCTGCCAGGGCGGTGCGACATCCCGCCCCGCGCAGCGCCTCCGCCCGTTCCCGCCCGCCGGGCGACCCGCCCCGACTCCTCGCCGCACACGACACGGCCGCCGCGGAGTCCTCCCATCCGCCCCGCGGCGGCCGTGCGTCATTCGCGTCCCGTCACTCCTTGGGACGCTGGTCGATGATGCGGCGGAACTTGCCCACCGAGCGCTCGATCTGTTCGGGGTCGACCACGTCCACGGTCACGCTCACGCCGACCCTGTCCTTGACCGTCGCCACGATCTGCTCACTCAGGGCCACGCGCCGCTCGGCGGTGCAGTCCGGGGCCGCCTCGATGCGCACCGCCATGCGGTCCAGGCGCCCCTCCTTGGTCAGCACCAGCTGGAAGTGCGGGGCCAGCCCGTCCAGGCCCAGCACGATCTCCTCGATCTGGGTCGGGAAGACGTTCACGCCGCGCAGGATGATCATGTCGTCGCTGCGGCCGGTCACCTTGTCCATGCGCCGCATGGGCCGGGCCGTGCCCGGGCGCAGCGCGGTCAGGTCGCGGGTGCGGTAGCGGATCACCGGCATGGCCTGCTTGGTCAGCGAGGTGAAGACCAGTTCGCCGTTGGACCCGTCGGGCAGCACGTCCTGGGTGACGGGGTCGAGCACCTCGGGGTAGAAGTGGTCCTCCCACACGTGCAGGCCGTCCTTGGTCTCCACGCACTCGTTGGCCACGCCCGGACCCATGACCTCGGACAGGCCGTAGATGTCCACGGCGTGGATGTCGAAGCGCTCCTCGATCTCGGTGCGCATCTTCTCGGTCCAGGGCTCGGCGCCGAAGATGCCGACCTTGAGCGAGGTCGTACGCGGGTCGATTCCCTGATGCTCGAACTCGTCCATCAGTGTCAGCATGTAGCTGGGGGTGACCATGATGATGTCGGGCTCGAAGTCCTGGATGAGCTGCACCTGCTTGGCCGTCTGCCCGCCCGAGGCGGGGATGACCGTGCAGCCGAGCCTCTCGGCGCCGTAGTGGGCGCCCAGCCCGCCGGTGAAGAGCCCGTAGCCGTAGGAGACGTGCACCTTGTGCCCGGGGCGTCCGCCCGCGGCGCGGATGGAGCGGGCCACCACCTCGGCCCAGGTGTCGATGTCCTCGCGGGTGTAGCCCACGACGGTGGGGCGGCCGGTGGTCCCGCTGGAGGCGTGGATGCGGCTGACCCTGTCCTGGGGGACGGCGAACATCCCGAAGGGGTAGTTGTCGCGCAGGTCGGCCTTGGTGGTGTGCGGGAAGTGGCGCAGGTCCGCCAGTTCGCGCAGGTCCTCGGGGCGCACCCCGGCCTCGTCGAACTTGCGGCGGTACAGGGGCACGTTGGCGTAGGCGTGCTCCAGGGTCCACCGGAGGCGCTTGAGCTGCAGGGCGCGAAGCTCGTCGACACTCATGCGCTCGGCCGGGTCCAGGATCTCGGGTGCGGGAGCCTGTCCCAGGCGGGCGGTGGCTCCGGCCGGCAGCGTGGTGGTGTCGTGGCTTGCCATGGGCCTCTCCGTGTACTGTGCGCGGGACCCGCCAGGACGTGGGCGCCTGGGTGGGGTGGGTGGGCGGGCGCGCTGATCTCGTGGCGGTGCGGTCCGTCGCGGATCGGACCGACTTGCTTACTGACCGAACGTTCGGTTACTAATGCATTAACGCAGTCTCCGGGCAGCGGTGTCAAGGAGAAATGTCGATGATTTCACAGGCGACGGTGGCCCCGACCACCGTCTTTAGCACGGGAGGCCGCACGTGAGCGAGGTCTACTTGGTCGACGGGGTGCGAACCCCGCAGGGCCGCTACGGCGGCGCCCTGGCAGCGGTGCGCCCCGACGACCTGGCCGCCACGGCCGTGGCCGAGGCGGTCCGCCGCGCGGGCGTGCCCGGCGAGGCCGTGGACGAGGTCATCCTGGGCGCCGCCAACCAGGCCGGCGAGGACAACCGCAACGTCGCGCGCATGGCGGCGCTGCTGGCCGGACTCGACCCGAGCGTGCCCGGCTACACCGTCAACCGGCTGTGCGCCAGCGGCCTGACCGCCGTCGCCTCCGCCGCGCAGGCCATCCGCGCGGGCGAGGCCGACGTGGTGGTCGCGGGCGGCGTGGAGTCCATGACCCGGGCCCCCTGGGTGATGGCCAAGCCCGGAACCCCCTGGGCCAAGCCGGGCGAGGTCGCCGACACCTCCCTGGGCTGGCGTTTCACCAACCCGCGCTTCGCCGCGGCCGACGCCGAGGCGCCCGTCGACGCGGGCCCCGACGATCTGCGCTACACCCTGTCCATGGGCGAGACCGCCGAGGAGGTCGCGCTCCTGGAGGGGCTCACCCGCGAGGAGTGCGACGCCTTCGCGCTGCGCAGCCACGAGCGCGCGGTCGCCGCCGCCGAGGCGGGCCGCTTCGACGCCGAGACCGTCCCCGTCACCGTGCGCGGACGCAAGGGCCAGACCAGCGAGGTCACCGCCGACGAGGGCCCGCGCCCCGGCTCCAGCATGGAGAGCCTGGCCGGGCTGCGCCCGGTCTTCCGCGAGGGCGGCATCGTCACCGCGGGCAACTCCTCCTCCCTCTCCGACGGCGCCTCCGCGCTGGTGCTGGCCGGCGCCGAGGCCGTGCGCCGCTACGGCCTGACCCCCCGCGCCCGCGTGGTCGCCTCCGCCTCGGCCGGGGTGGACCCGCAGGTCATGGGCCTGGGTCCGGTCCCGGCCACCCGCAAGGTGCTCGGCCGCGCCGGGTGGGACCTGGACGGGGTCGGCGCCGTGGAGCTCAACGAGGCCTTCGCCGCCCAGTCCCTGGCCGTGATGCGCCAGCTCAAGCTGGAGGAGGAGCGCGTCAACGCCGACGGCGGCGCCATCGCGCTGGGCCACCCGCTGGGCAGCTCCGGCGCCCGCATCCTGGTCACCCTGCTCAACCGCATGGAGCGCGAGGACGCCGCCCGCGGCCTGGCCACCCTGTGCGTGGGTGTGGGCCAGGGCGTCGCACTGCTGGTGGAGCGCCCGTGAGCGCGAGCGACGGCACCGCGCACCGGGCCGACGGGGACTTCACCACCCTGGACGTGGAGTGGCGCGAGGACCGCGTGGTGGTCCAGCTCCACCGCCCCGAGGCCCGCAACGCCATCAACGCGACGATGATCGCCGAACTGCACCGGGTGTGCGAGCGGATCGAGGCCGAGCCCAGGCCGCTGCTCCTGACCGGGCACGGCACCGTGTTCGCGGGCGGCGCCGACATCTCCGAACTGCGCGAACGCGGCCGCGAGGAGGCGCTGGCCGGGATCAACAGCCGCCTGTTCGAACGCCTGCACCGCCTCCGTGCGCCCACCGTGGCGGCCGTGGACGGCTACGCCCTGGGCGGCGGCGCCGAGCTGTCCTACGCCTGCGACATCCGCATCGCCACCCCCACCGCCGTGTTCGCCCAGCCCGAGCCGGGTCTGGGCATCATCGCGGGGGCGGGCGCGTGCTGGCGGCTGCGGGAGCTGGTCGGCGCCTCGGTGGCCAAGCAGGTGCTGCTGGGCGGCTACCGCCTGGACGCCGAGGCCGCGCTGCGCCACGGCCTGGTCGCCGAGATCGTGCCCTCCGGGGAGTTGCGCGAACGCGCCCACGCCCTGATCGACCGCATGGCCGCCTCCTCCGCGCTGGCCCTGCGCATGACCAAGATGGTCCTGGACGCCGACGGCCCCCACCCGCTCGCCGACGACCTGACGCAGGCCGTGCTGTTCGAGAGCGCCGACAAGCACGAGCGCATGACCCGTTTCCTGGAGAGGAAGAAGCGTTGAGCACCACCGAGCAGGGGGGCGGCGCCGCGCCGGGCGTTCCCGCCACCGTCGCCGTCGTCGGCGGCGGCACCATGGGCGCCGGGATCGTCCAGCAGTTCCTCACCCGCGGCGCCGACGTGGTGCTGGTCGAGGCCACCGCCGAGGCCGCCGAGGCCGGTCGCGCCCGCGTGGCGGCCGGGCTGGACAGAGCCCGCCGGCGCGGGAAGATCGACGCCGAACCGGCCGCCTACCTGGCCCGGCTGCGCACGGTCACCACCCCCGCCGACATCCCGGCCGACGCCGGGCTGGTCGTGGAGGCCGTGCCGGAGCGGCCCGAACTGAAGATCGCCGTGCTCACCGCCGCCGAGGCCGCCGTGGGCGAGGACACCGTCCTGGCCTCCAACACCAGTTCGCTGTCGGTCACCGAGCTGGCCGCCGCCCTCCAACGCCCCGCGCGCTTCCTGGGCACCCACTTCTTCAACCCCGTCCCCGCCTCCAAGCTCGTGGAGCTGGTCGTGGCCCCCGAGACCGACGAGGCCGTCCTGACCTCGGCGCGCGCCTGGGTCGCCGCCCTGGGCAAGACCGAGGTCGTGGTCCGCGACGCGCCCGGGTTCGCCACCAGCCGCCTGGGCGTCATGCTGGGGCTGGAGGCCATCCGCATGGTCGAGGAGGGTGTGGCCTCGCCCGCCGACATCGACACCGCCATGGAGCTGGGCTACCGCCACCCCATGGGGCCGCTGCGCCTGACCGACCTGGTGGGCCTGGACGTGCGCCTGGCCATCGCCGAGTACCTGGCCGCCGAACTGGGGGACCGGTTCGCGCCTCCGGAGCTGCTGCGCCGTATGGTCGCCGAGGGAAGGCTGGGCCGCAAGAGCGGACGGGGCTTCCACACCTGGGACGAGGGAGAGTAGAGCGTTGAGCGAGGACACGGCGGCCGGACAGGCGGCGGCGGAGTTCACCGAGGCCGACGGGCTGGCCACGGTACGGCTGAACACGCCCGCCCTGACCCGGCGGGTCAAGGAGGAACTGCTGGCGGCGCTGCGTCGGGCGGCGGGGTCCACCACCGCCCGCGCGGTGCTGCTGCTGGGCTCGGACAAGGCCTTCTGCGTGGGCCAGGACCTGGCCGAGCACGCGCGGATCCTGGAGGAGCGCCCCCAGGACGCGCTGGACACCGTGCGCGAGCACTACAACCGCATCGTGCTGGCCCTGGAGGACGTCCAGGTGCCGGTCGTGGTCGGCATCGGCGGCGCCTGCGTGGGCGCGGGACTGGGTTTCGCCCTGGCCGGGGACGTGCGGATCGCGGCCCGCCGGGCCAAGTTCGGCACCGCCTTCACCGGCATCGGCCTGGCCTCGGACTCCGGGCTGGCCTCCCGCCTGGTGGCCTCGCTGGGCCAGGCCCGGGCCATGGAGCTGATGCTGCTGGGCACGGTCGTGGGCGCCGAGCGCGCCCTGGAGCTGGGCCTGGTCACCGAGGTCGTGGACGACGACGCCTGGGAGGCGCGCGCCCACGCCGTGGCCGCGGGTCTGGCCTCCGGGCCCACCAGCGCGTTCGTGGCGGCCAAGCGGGAGGTGCGCTCGGCCGCCGTGGGCGGGCGCGAGCTGCCCGAACTGCTGGAGGAGGAGGCCGACCTCCAGAACCAGCTGGGACAGACCGCCGACCACGTCGGAGCGGTCCGCGCGTTCCTGGCCAAGGAGAAGCCGACCTTCTCCGGGAGCTGAGCTGGCGGTTTCCCCGCCCGGCGGACTTGCCCGGGCGGGGGAATCCGGGGATACTAATTACTGACCGAACGTTCGGTTATGAATGAGGTGAGAAACCAGTGAGCACCCAGACGGTCCGGGAGGCGTCCCCCGACGCCGACCTCCTCCAGGCCGAGTTCGACGCCAGGATCGCCGCCGACCAGCGCATCGAGCCGCGCGACTGGATGCCCGAGGGCTACCGCAGGACGCTCGTGCGCCAGGTCTCCCAGCACGCGCACTCGGAGATCATCGGCATGCAGCCCGAGGGAGACTGGATCGCCTCCGCGCCCAGCCTGCGGCGCAAGGCCATCCTGCTGGCCAAGGTCCAGGACGAGGCCGGGCACGGGCTGTACCTGTACGCCGCCGCCGAGACCCTGGGCGTGGATCGCGCCGACCTGACCGAGCGCCTCATCGAGGGGCGCCAGAAGTACTCCTCGATCTTCAACTACCCGTCGCTGACCTTCGCCGACGTGGGCGTCATCGGCTGGCTCGTGGACGGCGCCGCGATCTGCAACCAGGTCCCGCTGTGCCGCAGCTCCTTCGGCCCCTACGCCCGCGCCATGGTGCGCATCTGCAAGGAGGAGTCCTTCCACCAGCGCCAGGGCTACGAACTGCTCATGCGCATGATGGAGGGCACCCCCCAGCAGCGGGCGATGGTCCAGGACGCCGTCGACCGCTGGTGGTGGCCGTCGCTGATGATGTTCGGCCCGCCCGACGCCGACTCGCCCAACACACAGCAGTCCATGGCCTGGGGCATCAAGCGCGACACCAACGACGACCTGCGCCAGAAGTTCGTGGACATGACCGTCCCCCAGGCCGAGAAACTCGGCGTCACCCTGCCCGACCCCGAGCTGGTCTGGAACGCCGAGCGCGGCCACCACGACTTCGGCGAACCCGACTGGGTGGAGTTCAAGCAGGTCATCTCCGGCGCCGGACCCAAGAACGCCGAGCGCGTCCAGCGCCGCCGGGCCGCCCACGAGAAGGGCGCGTGGGTGCGCGAGGCCGCCACCGCCTACGCCCGCAAGCACACCAGCGCCGAGGAGGCCGCGGTATGAGCGACGACAACACGGCCGGTTCCGGGGCGGCCCGCCCCGAGTGGCCGCTCTACGAGGTCTTCGTGCGCGGCAAGCGCGGCCTCAACCACGTCCACGTGGGCTCGCTGCACGCCCCCGACGACCACATGGCCCTGCACAACGCCCGCAACCTCTACACCCGCCGCAACGAGGGCGTGAGCATCTGGGTGGTGCGCGCCGAGCACATCGCCGCCTCCAGCCCCGACGAGAAGGACCCCTACTTCGCGCCCAGCGGGGACAAGGTCTACCGCCACCCGACGTTCTACCCCATCCCCGAGGACGTCCCGCACATCTAGGGCGGCGGCACGACCGGCGCACACGAGGCCAAAGGAAAAGACATTGAGCGGCGACCACATCTACTCGGCCCTGAGCGAGGAGCACGGCGGCGACACCCGCTGGGCCTTCGGCACCGGCTTCACCGACGCCCTCGCCGGGGTGGACACCACCCTGCCCGAGGGGGTCGACGGGGCCGACCTGGCGCTGTACTGCCAGATGCTCGGCGACGACGCGCTCATCCAGGCCCAGCGGCTCGTCCACTGGGTGACCGACGCCCCCGAGCTGGAGGAGGAGGTCGCGCTGGCCAACATCGCCCTGGACCTGCTCGGACAGGCCCGCCTGCTGCTGGCCCGCGCCGGACAGGCCGACGGCACCGGACGCGACGAGGACGCCTTCGCCTACCGGCGCGGTCCCGCCGAGTTCCGCAACGTCCGCCTGGCCGAGGCGCCCCGCGGCGACTTCGCCCGCGCCGTCGTCACCCTGCTGACGCTCTCCAGCGCCCGCCTGGCCGTGTTCGCCCGCCTGGCCGACAGCCGCGACCCCGTGCTGGCCGCCGTCGCGGCCAAGGCGGTCAACGAGCTGGCCTACCACCGCGAGTACGCGGTCTCCTGGGCCCTGCGCCTGGGCGACGGCACCCCCTACTCCCGCGAGCGCATGACCGCCGCCGTCGCCGAGGTGTGGCCGCTCACCGGCGAGCTGTTCGCCACCCACCCCGTCGAGGCCCGCATGGCTCAGCAGGGCGTGGGTGTGGACCCGGCCACCGTGCGCGAGGAGGTGCACGCCGTCCTGGCGCAGGTGCTCACCACCGCCACCCTGGACGCCCCCGCGCCCTTCCCCGCACCGGCCCTGGCCGGACGCCGGGGAGAGCACACCGCCGAACTGGCCCCCCTGCTGGACGAACTCCAGAAGGTGGCCCGCGAGCACCCGGAGGCGACATGGTGACCACCACCCGGGACCGGGCCCGCGAGCGCGCCGAGCGCGCCGCCGCCGCGGTCACCGACCCCGAGCTGCCCATGCTCACCCTGGCCGACCTCGGCATCCTGCGCCGCGTGGAGGTCGAGGGCGACGGAACCGCCGCGGTGTGGATCACCCCCACCTACTCGGGCTGCCCGGCCCTGGCCGAGATGCGCGCGGACGTGGACCGCGCCGTGCGCGCCGCCGGGTTCGACCGGGTCGAGGTGCGCACCGAGCTCTCCCCGCCCTGGACCACCGACTGGATCACCGCCGAGGGCAGGCGCAAGCTCGCCGAGCACGGCATCTCCCCGCCGGGCGGCGCGCCCGCGCGGGCCGCCGGGCCGGTGCCGCTGACCCTGCTGCCCACCCGTACCGCACCGCGCTGCCCGCTGTGCGGGTCCGGCCGGACCGAGGAGCTGTCCCGCTTCGGCGCGACCTCCTGCAAGTCCCTGCACCGCTGCCGGTCCTGCCTCGAACCGTTCGAGCACGTCAAGGAGATCTGACCGTGACCACACCCGTCACCGAGACCGCGCCCGCGGCCGCGCGCCGCCGGGGCGCGTTCCACCGGCTGCGCGTGGCCGCCGTCGAGCGCCTGTGCGACGACGCCGTCGCCGTCACCTTCGACGTCCCCGACCACCTGGCCGAGGAGTACGCCTTCGCCCCCGGGCAGTCGCTGACCCTGCGCCGCGAGGTGGACGGCGTGGAGGAGCGCCGCAGCTACTCCGTGTGCGCCCCCGTCGGCCAGGCGCCCCGTGTGGGCGTGCGCCTGGTCTCGGGCGGCCTGTTCTCCAACTGGCTGGTCAACGAGGTGCGCCCCGGCGACGAGGTGGAGGTGGGCGCGCCCACCGGCCGCTTCGTCCCCGACCTGGACACCGCGGCCCGCCACGTGATGGTCGCCGCCGGTTCGGGCATCACCCCGGTGCTGTCCATGGCCTCCTCGCTGCTGCGCCGCACCGACTCGCGCGTCACCCTGCTCTACGGCAACCGCCGCAGCGACACGGTGATGTTCGCCGACGAGATCGCCGACCTCAAGGACGCGTTCGGAACGCGCTTCGAGCTGGTGCACGTGCTCTCCCGCGAGCCGCGCGAGGCCGAGCTGTTCACCGGGCGCCTGGACGGCGCCAAGCTGGAGGCGCTGCTGGACACGGTCGTGGCCGCCGACGCCGTCGACCACTGGTGGCTGTGCGGACCGTACGGCATGGTCACCGACGCCCAGGAGGTGCTCACGGGCCGGGGCGTGCCGGGGGAGCGGATCCACCAGGAGCTGTTCTTCGTGGAGGGCGCCGAGCCGCCGCCCCAGGCGCGCCACGGGGAGCCCGGCGTGGAGGGGCCCGCCAGCGAGGTGACCCTCGTGCTGGACGGGCGCACCACCACCCTGACGCTGCCGCGCGGGGTGCCCGTGCTGGACGCCGCGCAGCGCTACCGGCCGGACCTGCCCTTCGCCTGCAAGGGCGGGGTGTGCGGCACCTGCCGGGTGAAGGTGTGCGAGGGCGAGGTGCGGATGCTGCGCAACTACGCGCTCACCGAGGCCGAGGTGGCGGCGGGGTACGCGCTGTCGTGCCAGGCGTTGCCCGAGAGCGACGCCGTGACCGTGGACTACGACGCGTGAGCGCGCGCAACGAGACCGCCTGGCGGATGTTCGAGGCGGACATGGCGTCCAAGAACCTGGGGATGCGCCTGGTCGAGGCCAGCGACGGACTGGCGGTCGTGGAGATGACCGTGGGGCCGCTGATGCTCAACGGGCACGGGATCGCCCACGGCGGGTTCGTGTTCACCCTGGCCGACACCGCGTTCGCGTGCGCGTGCAACGTGGACGGGGGAGGGGTGACCGTGGCCTCGGGGGCGGACGTGACCTTCGTGGCCCCGGCGAAGGAGGGTGACGTGCTGGTGGCCACCGCCCGGGAGCGGGCGCTGTTCGGCCGCAGCGGCCTGTACGACGTCACGGTCCGCCGGGGCGAGGAGGTCGTCGCCGAGTTCCGGGGCCGCAGCCGCACGCTGCCCCCGCGCGGCTAGCCGCCGGGTCGGGGCGGCTACGGGGCCGGGACCGCGAGGGCGGTCCCGGCCCCCTCGCGTGGTGGCGGGGCCGGTGGCGGGTGTCCACAAGCGGTCATCCGCGTTTGGGGTGAGGTCAGTACATGTGTGCGCCTTGATGGAGAAAAGCGAACCTTGTGGCTTATGTGAGCACATGGATAGCTTTTTCCCGTTCGTGTCCCGGGTCCGCCCACGAGGCGGCCCTCGACCAGACAGGCAATCCCCCTCATGCGTCGTTCCCTGACCCGTACGACGGCGGTCTCGGCCGCCTCGGTACTGGCCTTGTCACTCCTCTCCCCGTCGCAGGCGCTCGCCGACGACAACCGTCCTCCGGACCGGCCCGACACCGCCACGCTCACCGCGCGGGGAAGGGTGTGCTCCACCGACCAGGATGCCCCCACACTTATCGGCAGCACAGCACCCCTCCTGAGAGGAGTCTTCCGCGATCCCGACTCCGAGACCGGGGCACAACGGATCAGGGCCGAGTTCGAGTGGAGCCTGGAGGGCACCGACGAACTCCTCGGCGCGGCCGAGTCGACCCATACCTGGCACCACCCCGGCCGTGACCCCTATCCGCTGTCGGTAACCGCGAGCGGCCTGCCCGAAGACACCCTCATGCGCTATCGCGCGCGCGGCCATGACAACCAGGAGCCGGGTGAGTGGTCCGAGTGGTGCTGGATCGAAGTCAACACCGACGGACCCGAAGCGCCTCCGCTGGTCACCTCCGACGACTACCTTCCCAACGGTGGTTTCCAGGGAGCACCCGGTCGGACAGCGGAGTTCACCTTCGCCAACAACGGAACGCTGGACGCGGTCTCCTACGAGTACAACCTCGGCCTGGAACCCCTGTGCAACACCCGGGTGGAACTCGATGAGCCCGGTGCCTCCGCCACCGTCTCGGTCACACCGCAGAGGTCGGGACCCCAGTGGATCTACGCCCGGAGCGTCGACGCCTACGGCAACACCTCCGCGTGCGAGTCGGTGTACGAGGTCCTGGTGGCTTCCCTGGCCGACCCCGTGGCCTACTTCCTCCTCGACGAAGGTGAGGGGACGAGCGCCTCGGACGTCATGTCAGAGGACCGCTCTGCTACGGGGGACGGCGGCATCGCCTGGACCCGTGGCCGCGTGGGCGAGCGCCAGGGCAGCGGTTACCGGCTGGAGGGCACGGCCGTGGCCACGGCTGACGGACACCTGCGCACCGACACGGCGGTCGTCGACACCTCGGAGGCCTTCGCGGTGTCGGCCTGGGTCCGGTTGGACGAGACCGGCACCGACGCCGTCGCCCTCTCCCAGGACGGCGAACATCTGAGCGGCTTCCAGCTCGGTTACGACGCCTCCGAGGAGGCATGGGTGTTCCAGACAGCCTCTCAGGACGGACCGCAGGCCGGGTTCGACCAGCGCGTGGTCTCCACCGTTCCCGCTCAGGCGGGCGTGTGGACACAGCTCAGCGGTCAGCACGATCCGGAAACCGGAGAGATCGCCCTCTACGTCGAGGGCGCCCATCAGGGAAGCGCCGCGTGGGACTCCGCCTGGAACGCTGAGGGCCCGTTCGTCATCGGAGGCGGCCGGGAAGCGGACGCCTTCTCGGGCAGTTGGCCGGGAGCGGTCGATCACGTCAAGGTATGGGACCGCCTCCTCATCGTCGAGGACGCGCCCTACACCAGCACCAAGCGGTCGGAGGTGTGGCAGCACGCCAACCTGCCGCTGGCCCTGGAGGGCCGGTGGATGTTGGAGGAGAGCGGTGGTGCGGCCGCCGCGGACGGTTCCGACCACGGCCTGGACGCGACACTGCACGGTGACCCCGCGACGGTGTGGGAGGGGGCGTTCAACGACTGGACCTACACCTCCGCGATCCTTCTCGACGGAACCGCGCAGGAGCACCTGCGCACGGACGGAGCGGCTGTGCGCACCGACCGCAGCTTCACCGCCTCGGTGTGGGTGCGTTTGGACGAGGGCGGCTCCGACGCCGTCGCGCTCTCCCAGAGCGGCGAGCACACCGGTGGGTTCGTGCTGGGGTACGACGCCGAACTGGAGGCGTGGGTCTTCGAGACATCGGCCGGGGACTCCGAGGGAGCTGAGGTCAGCCGCGTCGCCTCCGCCTGGGCGGAGACGGGGAGGTGGACCCATTTGACCGGTATCTACGACCACGTGGACGGAACACTCGCCCTCTACGTCGACGGTGTCCGGCAGGAGGACGCGGAACGCGAGGGCGCCTGGCACGCCGACGGCGACGTGGTGATCGGAGGAGCCGGATACACGGACGGCGTCGACCGTCCCTGGACGGGCGCTCTCGGCACGGTCTTCCTCCTCCAGGGAGTCGCGTTCCCCCACGACGTCTACACCGTGATGGAAGGTCTCCTGCCGAGGGTTTAGTCGAGACCTCGGAGCACCAGGACCGGGGCATGGGCACCCCGTCGCAATGACCGGCCGGGGCCGTCACAGGACGGTCCCGGCCCCGGCATGTGCGAGGAAGGGCCACGTATCAGCCCCCGCCAGGGCCTGGTTCCGTCCCGTCCTGGGCGATTCCGCGTCGTCGGCGCCGGGCAGGGGGCGCGAACACACGGGGGCGATCGCGCGTCCCACGGGCGTAGGGAGGGCGCCGTCCTCCGCCGCACGAGAAGGACCCCATGACCGTCACGCCCGCCCCCGTCCCCCCGCCGCCCCGCGACACCGGCCTCCCGCCCGGCCTCGAACCCCTGGAGAAGGGCGACCCGCGAACGCTCGGCCCCTACCGGATCGTGGGGCGGATCGGCGCGGGCGGCATGGGCGCCGTCTACGGCGGAATCGACGGAAGCGGGCGGTGCGTGGCCGTCAAGACCGTGCACGCCCGCTTCGCGCGCGGACGCGGCCACCGCGAGGCCTTCGCCCGCGAGGTGGACATGCTGGCCCGTGCCCGGGGTGTGAGCACCGCGCGACTGTACGACGCCGACACCACGGCACGCGTGCCCTGGCTGGCCTTCGACTACGTCCCCGGCCGGAACCTGCGCGCCCACGTACGCGCCTTCGGCCCCCTGGAGGGGGAGATGCTGCGCGCGTTCGCGGCGGGCACCGCCGAGGGCCTGGCCGCGCTGCACTCCGCCGGGATCGTGCACCGCGACATCAAACCCGGCAACGTCATCCTGTCCCCGGACGGCCCGAAGATCGTCGACTTCGGCATCGCCACCGCCGTCGGCACCACGCGCGCGAACGACCGGGGCGCCTCCTACGGCACCCCCGGCTGGGTGGCGCCCGAACGCTACACCGGGGCGGTCGCCGACCCGGCCGCCGACGTGTTCGCCTGGGGCGCCCTGGTGGCGCTCGCGGCCACCGGACGCGAACCCTTCGGCCGCGGCACCCCCGAGCAACTGCGCCAGCGGGTCACCGCCGGTCAACACGACCTGGCGGGCGTGCCCGACGACGTCCTGCCGCTGGTGGAGGCCGCCCTGGCCAACGACCCCGCGCGGCGCCCGCGCGCGGTCGAGCTCATGCGCGCCCTGCTGCCCGAACCCGAGGAGGTCGGACTGAGCGGACGCGGCGGCCCGGTCCCGGCCGCCGAGACCCTGCGCGCCCTGCTGCGCGGCTACTGGCGCGGGGTCGACTCCGCGGGTCACGACCCCGCCGCGTGGGCGACCGCCGTGGGCGTGCTCTCGGCGGCCGGGATCACCGCGGGCGCGCTGGGCGGCGCGGGGGCCGGTACGGGCGGTGCCGCGGGAGCCGCCACCGGAACCACGGCGGCGGGGGCCGCCGGCGGTACCCTCACCGCCCTGGCCGGGGCCAAGGCGGCGGTGGTCGGTGCGGGCGTGCTGGTCGCCGCCGGGCTCGCCACCGGCGGGTACGTGGTCTACGACCGGGTCAGCGGTGCTCCGGCGGAGGCCGTCACCGCCGCCGCGACCACCCTGGAGGAGGGCGGCGGGTTCGTGGTCGAGGTCGAGCGCCGCTTCAGCGACGCGCACGCCGAGGAGGTCGCCGCGCGGACCGGTCAGGCGGTCGAGGCGGTGCTGGAGGAGAGCACGGCCACCGTCGAGTACCGCTACGCGGCCGACCGTGACGTCTTCCTGGCCAGCGGCGAGGTGATGGGACAGGGGTCCGTCGCGGCCGCCGACAGCGGCGGACGGCTGTACGTGTACGGGCCCGCCCTGGCGGAGGGCGAGGCCTCCGAGCCGGTGGAGCCCGCGTGGGAGGCCACCGCCGAGGACCTGGGTCCCGAGCTGGTCACCGGCCCGCTGCGCACGATGGCGGAGTCGCCGGACCTGGAGGCGGGCGGAGCCGGGGAGGAGGGCGGCCGGGTGTACACCGGCCCGCTCACGTCCCGGCTCGTGGTGGACGGCGAGGTGGTCGAGGAGGACGCGCGGGGCCTGGTCGAGGTCGACGAGCGGGGCGGCCCGGTGCGGATGGAGTACGCCGGAGCCCTGTGGCGGGTGCGGGCCGACTTCACCGAGGTCGGCGGCCCCGTGGAGGTGGTCGACCCCCAGCAGGGGGAGGAGTCCGGCGGCGGACGCCTGGAGGTGCTCCACGCGCCCGCCTGCGGAGAGTTCGAGTTCTACGAACGTGTCTGGCAGGTGCGCGCGGACGCCTGGGAGATGTCGTGCGACCGCGCCTTGGAGGTGGCGGGGCTGCTGGGGAGCGAGGGCGGGCGCTCGGAGCTCGCCCTGGGGTACACCGGTACCGGGGTGCACACCCACTTCGTGGACGGCGAGCTGGCCTGCGTGGGGGTGAGGGAGTCGGTCCCCGGGCTGTCGGGGGCGGAGTCCCCCTGGTCGCTGGTCTCCTGCACGTCCGCCACATCCGTCGGGGAGAGCGAGTTCGGCTGGGAGGAACTGGAGTTCGGGGAGTCCGTCCTCATCCGGTTCGTCCGGGTGGAGTAGGAGGACGGTCGGCCCGGACGGCGCGGGCCTTCGCCGGGGGACCGCGCCGCAGGCTGCCCGCGGGCCCGGGGCCTCGGAAGGTCCGCGCCGAAGGACACCGGGCGGGCCTCCGTCGTCCCCCTTCGCCCCGTTCCCGGCCCGAGGGCGCGCCCCGCCCAGGGTTTCGGAACGGGGCTCCCTCCCGGTCCCGGGGTCAGCGCAGAGCGCTGGGCTCCGGGGCCGCCACCGTCCGGCCTTCGCGGTCGCGCCGCCGCCCCGGGCGGTCCAGGACGCCCGCGAACACCGCGATGCCCAGGCCCACCACGGCCAGCACCGCCCCGATCGCGGCCGGGGAGGTGTACCCCAGGCCCGCGCTGATCCCGATGCCGCCCAGCCACGCCCCGGCGGCGTTGGCCAGGTTGAACGCCGAGTGGTTGGAGGCCGCCGCCATCGTCGGCGCCTCGGCGGCCTTGTTCATCACCAGGACCTGGAGCGGGGTGGCCACGCCGAACCCCACCGCGCCCAGGACCACCACCGTCACCGCGGCCGTCCAGGGGTTGTGCACGGTCACCGTGAACACCACCAGCACCACCGCAAGCGCGGCCAGCGACCCGTAGATCGTCGGGCGCAGCGCCCGGTCGGCCAGGGGTCCCACGATCAGCGAACCCAGGGTCATGCCGGTGCCGAACAGGGCCAGGACGATCGGCACCCCGGACGCGGACATGCCCGCCAGCTCCGTCATCATCGGCGAGACGTAGCTGTAGACGGCGAACACCCCGGCGAACCCGAAGACCGCCGTGACCAGGCCCAGGACGACCTGGGAGCGGCCCAGTTCGCGCATCTCGTGGCGCAGGCCCGTGCCGGAGGCCGCGGGCTGGTGCGGCACGAACACCGCGACGCCGAGCAGGGCGAGCAGGGCGATCCCGGCCACGACCAGGAACGCCGCGTGCCAGCCCATCGCCTGGCCCAGGAAGGTGCCCGCGGGCACGCCGACGATGTTGGCCACGGTCAGGCCGAGGAACATCCGCGAGACGCCCGTGGCCCGCCGCCCCGGACCGGCCAGGTGCGCCGCGACCAGCGAGCCCACTCCCAGGTAGGCGCCGTGGGGCAGTCCGGCCAGGACCCGCGAGGCGAACACGGCGCCGAAGGACGGGGCCAGGACGGTGGCGAGGTTGCCCACCAGGAAGAGCCCCATGAAGACCAGCAGCGCCGTCTTGCGGGGCAGCCGCGTGCTCAGCGCGGTGAGCAGCGGTGCGCCGACCACCACGCCCAGGGCGTAGGCGGAGATGAGGTATCCGGCGGTCGGAACCGGTACGCCGAGGTCGGCGGCGACCTCGGGCAGCAGTCCCATGATCACGAACTCGGTGGTGCCGATGGCGAACGCGCCGACGGCGAGGGCGAGCAGGGCCAGAGGCATGGGTGGGTCCCCTTCGAAGGGTCGGTCGGGGTTCACGGGTGCCGGGCGCCGCGGGTCGCGGGGTTTCGGGCTTTCCGGGGCCCGGCGGGGCCGGATGACAGCGGAGGGTGATTTGGCACGTGCCAATTCCAGTGTCGGACTTTTCCGGACCTGTGCCAACCGTCCGCGCGTGTGATGTGGCTCTTAGCGGCGCGCCCACCGTCGGAAACGTCGCAGGACACCGGCCACGGGCGTCCCGGGCCGCAGGGCCCTCAGCGCGGGGGAGCGGTGCTGCCGCGCACCGTCAGGGCGGGCTCCAGCAGCAGATGCCTGCTCTCGGTGCGCCCGCCGTCCAGGCGCTCGGACGCGGAGCGGACGGCGAGCCGCGCCATGCGCGCCGCGTCCTGGCGCACCGACGTGAGCTGGAGGAAGGAGAGCCGCGCGGTCCGGCTGTCGTCGTAACCCACCACCGAGACGTCCCCGGGCACGCTCACCCCGGCGCGGACCAGTGTCGCCAGCAGCCCGAACGCGCACAGGTCGTTGGCCGCGACCACGGCCGTGGGCAGGGCCTCCCGCGCCAGGAGCACCCGCGCCGCCCGCGCGCCCGCCTCCTCGGAGTAGTCGCCGGGCAGGACCTCGACGCGCCCGCCCAGGCCGTACCCGCGCATCGCCTCGGCGTAGCCCCGCGCGCGCCCGCCGGCCCCCGGGAGCCCGCCGCCGTCGACGTGCACGATGTCGCGGTGGCCCAGTTCCACCAGGTGCCCGACGGCCTGGCCCACGCCCGCGGCGTCGTCCGTGCCCACGCTGTCGGTCCCCTCCGCGCCGGTGCGCTGGCCGATCTCCACCACGGGGACCCGTTCGGCGACCCGCGCCAGGTCCGCGGGCGCCTCCGCGGACAGGCCGATCAGGATCAGCGCCTCGCAGCGCAGCCCCACCAGTTCGTCGATCGCCTCGCGTTCGCTGCGGGTGCTGGCCATCGCGCTCAGCACCACGCCGTACCCGAGTTCGGCGGCGGCGGGGTAGAGCTCCTCGACCAGGTGGGCGTCCATCGGGTACTCCAGGCCGAAGAGCACGCCCACCTGTCGGCTGCGCGCCCGGCGCAGCAGCCGTGCGGCGGTGTCGGCCCGGTACCCCAGCTCCTCGGCGGCGCGCAGGACCCGCTCCCGGGTCCGCGCGCTCGGGCCCGGGCGGTCGCCCAGCACAAGCGAGACCAGCTGCCGCGAGACCCCCAGGTGCGCGGCCACGTCGGCCATCGTCGGGTGCCGATGGGCGCCCGTCCCGTTCTCCGACATCTGCCTCCTCCGGTTCGCGCCGCCGCCCGGTGCCCCGGGACGCCGACCGCCCCGCGACCGGCGGCGGTCGCGGGGCCGCCCGGCCTCCTCGGGCCCGGACCCACATTCTGGCACCGGCCCGTCTCCGCGCGGGCGCCGCGCTCACCGGCCGCGGGTGCCGGAGTCGCGGTAGTCCGTGTAGGTGTAGGGGTTGTCCAGCACCTTGGACGCGGGGATGTCGGGGTTCATCCCCTCGATCCAGGCCTCCTCCCCGACCGAGGCGCGCAGGTGCTCGACGGTGGCCTCCACACCGCGGCGCACGGCGGCCGGGTCCACGCCCACCAGCCGGTGCTCGTGCTTGACCACCCGGCCGTCGACGAGGACCGTGTGCACGTCGGCGCGCTGGGCCTGGAGGGCGATGTGCCCGTAGGGGTTGAGCAGGGGGAAGGACACGGGCGAGTCGTCGTTGCGGATCAGCACGAGGTCGGCCTTGGCGCCGGGCGCGATCCGGCCCAGGTCGTCGCGGCCCAGGGCGGCGGCCCCGCCCCGGGTGGCCCACTCCACCACCTGGTCGGCGCGCAGGGCGCTGTGGGTGACGGTGTCGCTGCGCCCGTGCGCCTCCTGGTGCTCGCGGGCCCGATCGGCGCCCAGGGTGGCGCGCATGGCGCTGAACAGGTCCCCGCTCTGCCACACGCTGCTGTCCACCGACAGCGACACCGGTATGCCGTGGGCGCGCATCGCCCACGTGGGCGGGTATCCCTGGCCGGCGCTCTGCTCGCTCTCGGTGGAGACCGACACCGACCCGCCGGTGGCGGCGATGCGCTGGTAGGAGTCCGCGGACAGGGAAGCGGCGTGCACGTACACCGTCTCGGGCCCCATGAAGCCGTGCTCGTGCATGAGCCGGACGCCGTCGTCACCGGTGGCGCCCCACACCCCGGCGTGGGTGGTGACGGCCAACCCCAGGTCGCGGGCGGCCTCGAAGGCAGGCCTCTCGGGGAACTCCGGGTCGCCGGTGACGTCGAAGGCGATCTGGAGGCCCAGCATGTCGTCGCCCCGGTGGCGTTCGACGAAGGCGCGCAGATCGGGGCTGGTGGCCCACTCGGCGGGCGCCCGCTGGATGTTGCCGTAGGCCAGGACGTGGCGGCCGGGGACCGAGAGCAGCGCGTCGGCGGCCGCGTCGGCGTGTTCGGGGGTCTGGAGGCCGTGCGACCAGTCCACGACGGTGGTGACCCCGGCCTCCAGGGCCTCGACGGCGGCGAGCGTGTTGCCCGCGTGCACGTCGACGGGGCGGAACCGCGTGCCGTGTTCGAGGTAGTACCAGACGAAGTACTGGGCGAGGGTCCAGTCGGCCCCGTAGCCGCGCATGGCGGTCTGCCACATGTGGCGGTGGGTGTCGATCATGCCGGGCATGACCAGGCCGCTGGAGGCGTCGATCTCCGTGGTGCCCTCGGGTACCGGCAGGCGCGGTCCCACGGAGGCCACGCGGTCGTCGACGACCAGGACGTCGGTGTCGGGCAGGACCGTGCGCGCGTCATCCATGGGCAGCACCGTGCCGCCGCGCAGCACCACCGGTCGGCCCCGGGGGAACTCGTTCGGTCTGTTCAAGGAGGGCTCCTTCGCCGTGTGCCCCTCGCGGACCGGTCCGGGGTCCCGCCGCCGCCGCGGTCGTGGTCCCTCGCGCGCTCGTGGGACGGGCACGCCTTCGGCGGCCGCCCGTACCGGGAGGAAGGGGAAGGGACCGGTGCGGCCCGGCGCGTGGGGACGTCCGGGAGCCGGGAGGGGGCGGAATGCGTGTGTCCATCCCACTGTGTCATTTCTGGTGACCGTGGGGTGCCGAAGCCCGTCGGGGCGGAGGAGGATCACGGGCCTGGCGGGGGAGGGGGTGAAAGCCCCCGGACATGGCTGTGGCCCGCGTCCCCCAACGCGGGCCACAGCGGGCGCGGCCAGGGTGCACTGAGTGCGGTCTGGCCGCTGGGAAGGCGGATGTAGCGGCTGAGTACGTGCCGGAAACCCCCATTGCCGACACGAGCGCTGACATCCGCGCATGGATTGTGGTGTGCGCCTCACAGGACCTGCGGGTTGGGTGCGGGTGGTGGGGATCGGGGTTCGGTCTGGGGCGCTTCACCTGTAAGAACGCTTCGTCTGTAGGAGGTGTTCCCGCTGGACGGACCGATTTTCGGATCGTCCGGTAAAAAGCGGGTGCGGACTGTCCCCGCTCTTCCTAAGCTCCTGACCACGCTCTACCCAAGGAGGCGGTTCCCATGCCCGCGACCCTCACCCTGTGGCGGCCCACCGGGCCCGCGGAACTCGCCCTGGTGGGGGATTCGGGCTGGCGGGAGTGGCCGCCGCGCCTGCCTGAGCAGCCGATCTTCTACCCCGTGCTCAACGAGGACTACGCGGTGCGCATCGCCCGCGAGTGGAACCTGCCACGCGACGGCGAGGGGCACGTCACACGCTTTCGCGTGGACGCGGACTTCGCCTCCCGCTATCCGGTGCGGCAGGCCGGTGGGCGCACGATCCTGGAGCTGTGGGTGCCCGCCGGGGAGCTGGCCGCGTTCAACGCCCACCTCGTCGGTCCGATCGAGCTGGTGCGCTCCTTCCTGCCCGAGCACCCCGAGGGCGTGGTCCACGCCTGAGCGGGTCGCCGCCGGGCGGGAGCGGTGCACGCCGGTGGCCGCCGGGGCGGTCCCACCAGACGGGAACCGCCCCGGCGCGAGGGTCCTTCGCGGCCGTGCGTCCGGAGCTCAGGCTCTGGGGTCGGTGACGACCAGCAGGTCGGGGTCCACGTCGGTGAGGGCGGTCATGACGTCGCCGAGCGCGTCGGCGAGCACCACGGGGTCGCGGTCGGTCCGGTCTCGGTCCTGGTGGGGAAGGCGGCGTCGGGGATCGAGGGTGGTGGCCATGGGGCTGCGGGCGCGCGGGCCGGGGGTGTGCGCCCTCCTCCTTCACGTGTTCAGCCGTTCCGGTCGCCGTGACGCCCGGTGACCGTGCCGTTGTCGGCTTTTCCAGGGATACCAGGGGAGAGTGACATTCGGTGGGTACGGAGCGTGCCTGTGGATGAACGCGGGCCCACCGGGCAGCGTGCGCGGGGGAATGCGGGGCTGCCGCGAGGCGTTCCGCATGATAGTTTAATCGGAAACTACTTCTTTGGAAGATACCTAGGGGAGCGGGCCATGCAGTTCGGAATCTTCTCGGTGAGCGACGTGACCACCGACCCCACCACCGGCCGTACGCCGACCGAGGCCGAGCGCGTCAAGGCGATGGTGACCATCGCGCTCAAGGCCGAGGAGGTCGGCCTGGACGTCTTCGCCACCGGCGAGCACCACAACCCGCCCTTCGTGGCCTCCTCACCGACCACGATGCTCGGCTACATCGCGGCCCGAACGGACAGGCTCATCCTGTCCACCTCCACCACGCTGATCACCACCAACGACCCGGTCAAGATCGCCGAGGACTTCGCCATGCTCCAGCACCTGGCCGACGGCCGGGTGGACCTGATGATGGGCCGCGGCAACACCGGCCCCGTCTACCCCTGGTTCGGCCAGGACATCCGCCAGGGCATCCCGCTGGCGCTGGAGAACTACAACCTGCTGCACCGGCTCTGGCGCGAGGACGTGGTGGACTGGGAGGGCAAGTTCCGCACCCCCCTGCAGGGCTTCACCTCCACCCCCCGCCCCCTGGACGGGGTGCCCCCCTTCGTCTGGCACGGCTCCATCCGCAGCCCCGAGATCGCCGAGCAGGCCGCCTTCTACGGTGACGGCTTCTTCCACAACAACATCTTCTGGCCCGCCACGCACACCAAGAAGCTCATCTCGCTCTACCGCCGCCGCTTCGAGCACTACGGCCACGGCAGGGCCGAACAGGCCGTCGTCGGCCTGGGCGGACAGGTGTTCATGCGCAAGAACTCCCAGGACGCGGTGAGGGAGTTCCGCCCCTACTTCGACAACGCGCCGGTCTACGGCGGCGGCCCCTCCCTGGAGGAGTTCACCCGCGAGACCCCGCTGACCGTCGGCAGCCCGCAGGAGGTCATCGACCGCACGCTGACCTTCCGCGACTCCTTCGGCGACTACCAGCGCCAGCTCTTCCTCATGGACCACGCGGGCCTGCCGCTCAAGACGGTCCTGGAGCAGCTGGACCTGCTCGGCGAGGAGGTCGTGCCGGTGCTGCGCAAGGAGTTCGCCGCCGGGCGGCCCGCGCACGTGCCCGACGCGCCCACCCACGCCTCGCTGCTGGCCGCCAAGGGGGACGCGGACACCGCCTCCGGCCGGGACGGCCAGCAGTAGGTCCGCACCCGGCCCGGGCCGTGGCGGCCCCCTGGAACCCCCGGGGGACGTCCACGGCCCGGGCCGCGCCGCGCCCGGAACCCGCCTCGGGTCCTGCGGGCGCGGCGCGGTTCCTACGGGGAGGCCTGGCCGACCGGCTCCCCGGCCCGCGGCGCGTGGTCGCCGTCCCCGTCCCGTGACGGGCGCGGGGCGACGATGCCCTGCTCTACCGCCATGTCGCGCAGCAGCGGGTGCGTGGTCCACAGCGTCGGCAGCATGAGCAGGCCGACGGGCACCGCGGTCACCACGATGAAGGACTGCAACGCCTGGATCCCGCCGTCCCCCACCAGCAGCAGTGCGACGGCGGCCAGCCCCATCCCCACGCACCAGAACGCGCGGACCAGGCCCGAGGGTTCTCCCTCGTGCATGCTGGAGACCGCGATGGTGTAGGACATGGAGTCGAGCGTGGACGCCAGGAAGATCAGCGCCACGACCACCATCAGCACGCCCAGCGCTCCGGTCAGCGGCAGCGCCTCCAGGATGGCCAGCGCCGCCGCGGGCAGCCCGTCCTCGGCGTAGGGGCCCGTGATCGTGCCGGGCTCGCGCTGCTCCAGCCAGATGCCGGTGCCGCCCAGCGCGGTGAACCAGAGCATGGTCACCACCGAGGGCACCACCGTCGCCCCGACGTAGATGTCGCGCACGGTGCGGCCCCGTGAGATGCGGGCGAAGAAGACCGCCATCATGGGCCCGAAGCCCAGGAACCAGCCGAAGAAGAACAGCGTCCAGTACCCGAGCCACTGCTCGTCGCCCCGGTACAGCGCCATCGGGAGGAACTCCCGGGCGTGCACGGCGCTCGCCTGCAGGAACAGGTTGACGACGAAGGGCAGCGACGCCATGCCGACGATGACGGCGATGAGCGCCAGGGCCACCCAGACGTTGGCCCGGCTCAGCAGCTGGATGCCCTTGTGGATCCCGCTCAGCACCGACACCGCGGCCACCGCGGTCAGGCCCAGGATGATCAGCGCCTGGACGGCGTAGGTGTCGGGCAGCCCGAACAGCTCGCTGCAGATGTAGGAGATCTGGAGCCCGAGGAAGCCGATCGGCCCCACGGTCCCGGCCACCACGGCGAGCACGCAGCTGATGTCGGCGACCGCGCCGATCCAGTGCGTGCGCACCCGCTCGCCCAGGAGCGGCCACAGCAGGGTGCGCGGGCGCAGCGGCATGCCCTTCTCGACACCGCGCATCATGACCAGGGTGGCCAGCGCGCCGCCGACGGCCCAGCCGATGAAGCCCCAGTGCACGAAGCTCTGCGCCAGCGCCACCGCCGCGCCCTCGGCTCCGCCGTCGACCTGGTCGGCGTACTGCGGCGGCGGGGAGGCGTAGTGGGCGATGGGTTCGGCCGCCGCCCAGAACACCCCTCCGGCGGCCAGCAGGGTGGTGACGACCATCGCGATCCAGGTGAACCGCTTGAACTCGGGTTTGTCGGTGCCGCCCATGCGGACCCGCCCGTAGCGGGAGAAGGCCAGGACGGTCATGACGACGAAGGTGGCCAGCATCAGCAGCTGCCAGTAGGCGCCGAACCAGCGCGCGGACCAGGTGAAGGCCGCGTCCACGGCGGAGCCCATGGCGCGGGGGGCGACCAGGGCGGCGAGGACGAAGGCGGTCATCAGGGCGCCGGACACGCTCATGACCCAGGGATCGGAACGTCTGCCTCGCGCGGACGCGCGTGAGCGCAGAGTGGAGAACATGGAGTAGAGGAAGCCCCTCGAATGGAAGCACCGGCCGGGACGCGCCGCAGCCGGTATCTGAAGCCCCATGCGCTGTGCGCGCGTGGCGGCCGCCGGGAACGACCGCCCGGTCTCACGGCCAGCGCGGCAGGCGCGGCATGGAGTGGGGCGGAGCGTCGAACGCAGCCCTGCCCGGTCGCCGACGGGCACTCACGGCGGGGGACGAGGGAGAAGAGCGGTTCCCGGGTCCCACCGCGGGCGGCGCGACGACGACGTTCCACACTATCGCAGGCCGCGGCGCGTGTCCGTGTGAGGGTAAACACTGCTGACGGGTCACCGGGCGGGGAGGGGCCGGGGCCCGGGGCCGTCCGTGCGGGTCGGTGTCCCCCGCGTTCCGTGTGCGGGCCGCGTCCACGGGTGCCACGCCGGGACGCCGTACCCGGCGCCGACTGCGACAATAAGGACATGTCGCCCATATCTCCGCTTCCGGAGCGTACCGGCAGCGCACCGCCCGGGACGGCCGCGCCCTCCGGGGAGGGTGCGGGTCTGGGGACCTGGCGGCGCGAGCCGAGCACCCTGGTGCGGCGGGCCGCCCCGCTTCCGGAGGGGGCCGCGGCGCCCTTCGTGATCATCGCGGAGTCCCACGCGCCGGGCGCCCCCACGGAGTGGGAGCCGCACGCGCACCCCGCGCACGAACTGGTGTGGGTGCGCTGCGGGGCGCTGACCGCCCGCGTCGGCGACCGCGTCTTCACCGTCTCCGAGGGGTGCGGGCTGTGGGTGCCCGCCGGGGAGGTGCACGCCGGCCGACTGACGGCCAGGGCCGAACTCCACACCGCCTTCTTCGCCCCGGACCGCACGCCGGTCGCCTTCGAGGGCCCCACGGCCATCGCGATGACCCCGGTGCTGGAGTCACTGCTGATGCGCCTGGCCCGCACCGACCTGGACGCCGGGGCGCGCTCGCGCGCGGAGGCGGTGGTGTTCGACGTGCTGGAGCCGTCGCTGCCCCAGCTCGCGCTGCGCCTGCCCGGCGAGGCCCGGGCCGACGTGATCGCCGACGCCCTGCTGCGCGACCCCGCCGACGACCGCTCCCTGGAGGAGTGGGCGCGCGACCTGGGCGTGAGCCCCCGCACGATCAGCCGCGCCTTCCGCACCGCCACCGGGCTCTCGTTCGCGCAGTGGCGGCAGTCACTGCGCATCCACCGGGCGCTCCTGCTGCTCGGCGAGGGGCGCGAGGTGCAGGACGCCGCCGAACTCCTCGGATACGCCCAGACCAGCACCTTCATCGACGCCTTCCGGCGCGTGATGGGCACCACCCCGGGGACGTACTTCGGCCCTTCCCGGGCGGCCGTTGACCGGAATTCCGTATCCGGTGTCCGGAAGTCCTGATTGCAGCCACGGAGCGGCCGAATCTATTCTGAGTGAGTGAAGGCTAACCTAATCTCCCGTTCGGGCGCCCGTGCCCGTGTCCGGCCGTATCCGCTGGTCGGGCAGTGCGCGCACGCCGTCCGCGGCTCCGTCCGCGCCGTGCCGCGTCCGTCCTCCGCCACGGCCGCCGCGCTCCCGGCACGCCCGGCGTGCCCAGCGCCGTGACGCGGGCGCACGCCCTGAGCGGGGACCGGCTGGTCCTGAGCTACGGCAGTTCCACGGTCGTCCACGGCGCCTCGCTGTCCCTGGAGGCCGGGCGCGTGACCGCCCTGGTGGGGCCCAACGGCAGCGGCAAGTCCACGCTCCTGCGCTCGCTCGCCCGACTGCACCGCATCGACGAGGGGCAGGTCACGCTCGGCGGCGGGGACGGGGAGCCCGGGCGCCCGGCTTCCCTGCTCAGTGCACGCCGGTTCGCCCGGGAGGTCACCCTGTTCGCCCAGGCCCGGCCCACGCCGGAGGGCCTAGCGGTCAGGGACGTCGTCGCGTTCGGACGCCACCCCTACCGGCGCGGCCTCGCGGGGCTCTCCGACCAGGACCGGCGCGCCGTCGAGCACGCCATGGAGGCCACCGGGGTGCGGGACATGGCCGACCGGGCGGCCGGACAGCTCTCCGGCGGAGAGATGCAGCGCGTGTGGCTCGCCACCTGCCTGGCCCAGGACACCGGCGTCGTACTGCTGGACGAGCCCACCAACCACCTGGACCTGCGCTACCAGGTCGAGACCCTCGACCTGATCCGCGACCTCGCCGAGGACCACGGGGTCGCCGTCGGCGTCGTGCTGCACGACCTCGACCACGCCGCGCGCGTCGCGGACACGCTGCTGCTGCTCAGCGCCGGACGCGTCCACTCCGCGGGCGACCCGGCCGAGGTCCTCACCAGCCGCAACCTCAGCGAGGTCTACGGCATCCGGGTCGAGGTGGCCCACGACCCCCGGACCGGCCGCCTGCGCATCGACCCCGTGGGCCGCCACGCGGCCCGTCCCCGGTCCGCGGACGCGGACCACCCGAACACCGCGGAACAGAACAGAGAGAACCACCCATGACCCGTCTCCCCCATCTCGCGACCGCGGCCTGCGCCGCCCTCGCCCTCGCCGTGACAGGATGCGGCACCACCAGCGTCGAGGAGCCCGAGACCGGCGGCGTCGCCGCGCCCGCCTCCCAGAGCTGCGCCGAGGACACCACGACCACCTCCACGGGCCCGGTGTCGCTGACCGACGGTGTCGGCCGACAGGTGGAGCTCGACCAGCCCGCCGAGCGCATCGCCGTCCTGGAGTGGCAGCAGGTCGAGGACGCGCTCACCCTGTGCGTCACCCCCGTGGCGGTCTCCGACACCGAGGGCTACAGCACCTGGGTGAGCGCGGAGGAGCTGCCCGAGGGCGTGACCGACATCGGCAACCGCGAGGAGCCCGACCTCGACACCCTGTACGCGCAGAACCCCGACCTGGTCATCGTGGAGGCCTTCAGCGCCGACGACGAGATCATCGCGCAGCTGGAGGAGCGCGGGGTGCCCGTCCTCGTCACGCTGGGCGCCGACCCGGCCGACCCCGTCGGGAACATGCGGAGCGTCTTCCAGATGATCGGTGAGGCCACGGGGCGCACCGAGCGGGCCGAGCAGGTGATCGGGGAGTTCGACGCCCACCTCGCCGAGGCCAAGGAGCGGGTGGCCTCCGCCGACCTGCCCACGAAGGACTTCCTGTACTTCGACGGGTGGCTCCAGGGCGGCAACCTCACCATCCGGCCCTACGGCGAGGGCGCGTTGTTCACCGCCCTCGGCGAGGAGCTCGGGATGACCCCGGTCTGGACCGACGAGATCAACGAGGCCTACGGGGACGGCGGCGTCAACCCCTCCTACGGCCTGGCGCAGACCGACGTCGAGGGACTCACCGCCGTGGGCGGGGCCAACCTCTTCTACGCCAACGACGAGGGCGTCGGCGGCTACGTGGAGGCGCTGGAGGAGAACCCGATCTGGAACTCCCTCCCGGCCGTGGAGGAGAACCGGGCCCACGCCTTCCCCCCGCGGATCTGGGGCGCGGGCGGCCCGCGCTCGACCGCGCAGGCGGTCGACGCCTTCGCCGACGCGATCACCCAGGAATGAGCGGTTCGCTTCAGGCCCCGCCCCGGCGGTCCCCGCCACCGCGCGTCGGCGCGCGCGGCGGCGCCGCCGGGGCGGCGGTCCTCGCGGGACTGGTCGCCGCGATCCTCGCGGTGGCCGTGTGGCACCTCACCCAGGGGACCTCCGGCGTGGGGTGGTGGGACCTGGTGCGCTACGCGGCCGGGGAGCGGGAGGCCGTCGACGGGGTTCCGGTCGGCGACGTGCTGGCCGGATCGCGGCTTCCGCGCCTGTTCGCCGGTGTGGCCGTGGGCTTCGCCCTCGGCGTCGCCGGGGCGCTGCTGCAGTCGGTCACGCGCAACGCGCTCGCCTCTCCCGACACGCTCGCGGTCACGGCGGGGTCCTACCTGGCCCTGACCCTGGTCGCCGCGTTCGGGTTCGCCGTCCCGCTGTGGGCCTCCGGTCTGGTGTCCTTCACCGGGGGGCTGCTGGCCGCCGCGCTCGTGCTGGCACTGGCGGGCAACGCCGCCGGAACGGCCACGACGCGGCTGATCCTGGCCGGTTCGGCGACCGCGATGGCCCTGGACGCGGCGACCGCGATGCTGCTGATCCTGTTCAAGGAGAACACCACCGGCCTCTTCGCCTGGGGGAGCGGCTCCCTGGCCCAGCTCAACATCGACGCGTCCCTGCGCGCGATGCCGCTCATCGCGGTCGTGCTGGGCGCTGCGCTGCTGCTGAGCCGAAGGCTGGACGTGCTGGGCCTGGGCGACGACACCGCGGCCTCGCTCGGCGTGCCCCTGCGCTCGACCCGGACCGCCGCGGTGCTGTGCGCCGTGCTCCTCACCGGAGCGGCGGTGACGCTGGCCGGTCCGATCGCCTTCGTCGGTCTGGGCGCGCCCGTGCTGGCGCGCCTGCTCGCCGGACGGATCCGGCCGCTGCGCAGGCACCTGCTGCTCGTGACCGCCTCCGGGCTCCTCGGCGCCCTCCTGATCCTGCTCGCGGACGCCGGTCTGCGCGCGCTGCTCGGCGCCGAGGGCGCCGCCTCGATCCCCACGGGGGTGCCCACGGCCGTGCTCGGCGGCCTGCTCATCGTGGTCCTGGCCCTGCGCCTGCGCGACGCGGGCCCGGTGCGCCGACCGCCGGGCGCGCGGACCGGACCGCGCACGCGGCGGCGCTTCCTCGGCGTCCTGCTGGTCGCGGCGGCCCTGCTCGTCTCGGCGGCGCTCGTGGGCCTGCTCGCGGGCAGCCTGTGGCTGCGCACGGGCGACATCGCCCTGTGGCTCCAGGGGAGCGCACCCGACCTGATCGGCCGGTCCCTGGACGAACGGTTCCCCCGGGTGGCCGCCGCCGTACTCGCCGGAGCGGCGCTGGGCCTGGCCGGGAGCGCCGTCCAGAGCACCGTGCGCAACCCGCTCGCGGAGCCGGGTCTGCTGGGCATCACCGCCGGAGCCGGGCTGGGGGCGGTCATCGTGGTGACCGCCAGCCCCGGCAGCGGCCTGCCGTCGCTGGTCACCATGTCGGTCCTCACGGGCCTGGCCACGTTCGCGCTGATCGCCGCGCTGGCCTGGAGGGGCGCGCTGCGTCCGGACCGGTTCGTGCTGATCGGCATCGGGTGCGGATACAGCCTGAGCGCGGTCACGACGTTCCTGCTCCTGCGCGCCGACCCCTGGCAGACCCCGCGCATCTTCACGTGGCTGTCCGGCACGACCTACGGGCGCACCCTGCCGGAGGTCGTGCCGGTCGCCGTGGCGCTCGTCCTGGCGGCGCCGCTGATGCTCGGCCTGGCCCGCCACCTCGACCTGATCGCCGTGGACGAGGACACGCCCCGCATCCTCGGCATGCGGGTGGAGCGGACGCGGCTGGTGCTGCTCACCGTCGCCGCGGTCCTGGCCGCCGTCAGCGTGGTCGCGGTCGGGGTCGTCGGCTTCGTCGGGCTCGTGGCGCCCCACCTGGCCCGCGCGCTGGTCGGCGCCCGCCACGGGCGCAGCGTTCCGGTCGCGATGCTGCTGGGCGCGCTGCTGGTCTGCGTGGCCGACACCCTGGGCCGCACGCTGCTGGCCCCGGCCCAGCTGCCGGCCGGGCTCATGATCGCCCTGGTCGGCGCCCCCTACCTCGTCTGGCTGCTGCGCCGCTCCCGCGCGTGAACCGCCGATCCCCTCTGATCCGCACCAGGAGTGCCGAATGCCGTCCCACAGCCCCGACGCGCCCGCCCCGGTCGTCGTCCCCTTCGACCCGGCCGCCGTGCCCGCGCCCCTGGCGCGTATCGCCCCCGACCGGGTGCTCGAACGCTGGGGAGCGGTCGACCGCTCGGCCCACGCGCCCGAGATCGTGGCCGTGCCCGACGGGGCGGGGGAGGGCTGGGCCGCCGCCGCGCTGGTGACGGCGCGCCCGCGCACCGCCTACGCCAAGATCGTCGACGCCGTCGGCGACGTGCCCGCCGCCGCGGCGGCGGTCCTGTCCCACGCGCGGGGCCGGGGGCTCGTACAGGTCAAGTGGGAGGGGTGGACGGTCGGCGCGGAGGAGGCCTCCGCCGCCGGTTTCGCGCCGCTGGAGGCCCCGCGCGAGGAGGGCGGGGAGGGCCGGGACGGGAACCGTCCGCCCGCCGGTCACGTGCGCTGGCTGGGGGAGGGTCCGGCTGAGGCGGAGCCGCCGTACTACCGCCAGTCCACGAACTTCACGTGCGGCGCCGTCAGCGCCCTGGTCGCGCAGGTGCAGGCCGGGGCGGTGCCCCGCGAGTCCCTGGACCGCCCGGCGGAGCTGACGCTGTGGCGCGACGCGACGAACTTCCCCGCCTGCGAGCCCGTCGGGCTGGGCGTGGCCGTGCGCCGGGCGTGGCCGTCGTCGCCCGTCACGGTGTTCCTCGACGTGGACCGGCCGGTCATGCTCGGCTCCTACGCCGGGGACGAGAGGGAGTGGCGCGCGGTCCTCCAGCGCGCGTCGCGGGAGGACGCGGCGCGGGCCGGGGTCCCGGTGGATCCGCGCCGCCTGTCCACGGCCGACATCCGCGAAGCGATCGGCCGGGGGGAGCGCGTCCTGCTGCTGGTCTCCCTGGCCGCGATGCAGGGTTTCGACGTGCCGCACTGGGTGCTCTGCCACGGGGCGGTGCCGGACGCGCTCGTGGTCGAGGACCCCTGGACCAACGGCGCCACGGGCGACACCTGGGTCGACGCCCACCTGCTGCCCGTGTCCGACGCCGCGCTCGACGCGATGTCGTCGCTGGAGGGGGACGGCTACCGCGGCGCCGTGGGCATCGCGGGGCCGGAGGGCGGCGCGGGCACCGTGGGGCCGGAGGGCGGCGCGGGCACCGTGGGGCCGGAGGGCGGCGTGGGCACCGTGGTGCCGGAGGGCGAGGAGCCGCTCCTGCGTCCCTGAGACCGTCCCGCGTCCGTGGACCGGTGCACCCCGGTCCGTCCAGGTGCACATTGATTCGTCTAGTTGCGCCCCGGTTTGTCCGGTGGTCGCCGTGGTCGCCGTGGTCGCCGGTTCTGGGAAAGTGGGGACGGGGCGCGGCACACCGTGTCCCGCAGCACCGACAAGGAGGAGGGGCGATGATCCTCATCGTCGTCAAGTTCCGGGTCAAGCCCGAGGTAGGAGACGGTTTCCTGGACGCGGTCGCCGACTTCACCGCGGCCACCCGCGCCGAGCCGGGCAACCTGTGGTTCGAGTGGTCCCGCGGCGTCGAGCGCGAGAACGAGTTCGTGCTCGTCGAGGCGTTCAAGGACGGCGCCGCCGAGGCGCACGTCAACAGCGACCACTTCCGTGACGGGCTGGCCGCCATGAAGCCGCTGCTCACCGAGACCCCGCTCATCGTCAGCCGGGTCGTGGAGGGCGAGGGCTGGGACCGGATGGGCGAGCTCACCATCGAGGCCTGACCGGTTTCCGTTTCCTCCAGACAGTGTTCCGGCCCCGGGCGATCCGTCCGGGGCCGTTCCCGTGTTTTCCACAGGTGGGTGTTGGGGGTGGTCGTGGGTGGCGTGGTGATGGTTTCCTGGAAATAGGGGGGATCCCACCCACGGAGGTTTTGGTGTGCCCTGAAACACTCGGCGACCAATAAGGATAATGGATCGAGGGGCAGGGAGGGGCCGTCCACAGGTCTCTCCCCTACGCCCTTCTTGTCGGGGGTTTCTGGCGGCAACGAAAGCGCGCCAGCTGCCGCGAAAGGGTACGGACGGCGGAGAGCGGTCGGGGCCGGTGAAGGGTTGGGCATCGGACGAACAGCGGCACCAAAGGAGGGAGCGACCACCGGAGGGCGACCAGCGCCCGGGGTGTAGGGATGGTCGGGCTCTGCTGCGTCGACACCAACGGCAAGCAGGCCCTCCAGCCTCGGGCAACGACCCCGGCCCCTGCGGCCGGGGAGGGCGACAATCGCTCTAACGTCGAGTGCTCATTCTGGCCGTGCCTTTTTGGACACCTTTTGAGCCCGCCCCAATTGCAGCCTTTCAGTCAAGGATGACCCCAGGAAATAAAGGCTTCTAATTCCGGCTGTGAATAGTGGAGAAATGGCGACCACTGGCCTATAATAAGAAGTATGGAGATGATGATCGCAGCACCCAAAGTGGCCCCCGGGGAATGTTCCCCGGCCGTGGCCGCGCTGGCCGGTGCGCGCGAGATCATCCACCAAGCGTTGAACGCCGAAGTCCCGCCCGGGGCCGACGAGACCGCCGCGGAGGAGATCGCGGCGCTGTGGGCGCAGCTGGACCAGATCCGGTATCAGGCGTTGACGCAGATGGCGCGCCTGTACGCACGTGGTGAGGTCGCCCGTTACAGCGGCTACAGCACGTTGGACAAGTGGATCACCCATCGCTGCAAGGTCCCCACTGCCCAGGCCAAGGATTTGGCCCGTTTGGCCCAGCACGTGCAGGAGGAGACGTTGCCCGCCACTGCCCAAGCAGTAGCTGAGGGCAGGGTGGTGTTGGGTGAGGCGGTCGCGATCGCCAAAGCCACCGACAAAGCCGTCCAGACCCGCGATGAGGACCACTTTCCCGATGAGGGGGAGTACCGGCAGGGGTTCGAAGCGGCTCTGGTGGCCGCCAAGGCGGAGCGGCCCGCGTTGTCGGTCAACCAGCTCCAGTCGGTGGCCCGCCAGGTCGCCTACCGTTTGGACCCCCACCGCCTGGACCGCGACCACGAGACCGCCCATGCCGCCCGTGGACTGACGGTCCATGACACGTTCCAGGGCAGCTACCAACTCCAGGCCTGGGGCGGGTCTGGGGATGCGTTGGTCGTGCGCGCGGCCATCGACACCTTCGACGTTTCGCACTCGGATGAGGACACGCGCAGTCGTTCGCAGCGTGAGCACGACGCGCTCATCGCGGCGCTGCGTTTTGCCACCACCCACACCGGATGCGGCAACGCTCCGGCTCCGTTGGCGCAGATCCGCATCGTGGTGCCCGTGCAGACCTATCTGGACGCCCAAGGCCAGGAGGTTCCGGCGTTGGACGAGCACGGTCGGGTGATCCCGGTCGGGCTGGTGCACGAGTTGGCCGCCGATTCTGAGGTGGTGCGGATGCTCACCGCACCGCCCACCGGGCAGGTGTTGGATGTGGGCCACAGCCGCCGCCTGGCCTCAACCCGCCAACGCACCGCCGCTTTCCACGGACACGCCACCTGCGCGCACCCGGGCGGATGTGAGGTACCGGTGGCGTTGTGCCAGGCCGACCACGTCACCTCGTTCTCCCGGGGCGGGCGCACGGTGGTCGCCAACCTGCAACCGTTGTGCGGGCCGCACAACCGGGCCAAGTACCAACGCGAACTGCGCACACACCGACAGCGGGAACGGCATCATCCGCCCGACAGGATTCCGGTTCCACCGCCCCGGGAATGACTCCCGGGTCGTGCCGGTCCCCGGCATGCCCGCGCCCGACAGGCGGCCCGGGCCCCGCGCCCACCGTGGTCGCTGCCACCGTCGCCCACCCCCACCCCGGGGCCGGTACCGCTGCCCAAGGCCCGCCAGCCCCGCTACCTCCGGCCACCACCCGCAACCAGGGCGTTGAACGGAGTCCCCGGACACCCACTGCCTTCGCTGCCGCTACAGCAGGGGCCTCCACCTCTCAGGGACTCGGCGTTGCAAGAGGCTGGCACTGTGGGGTTCGCACTGTGGGGCTGGCACCGTCCGACCCGACCCGGGTCGAACGCCCGACCCGGCCCGCCCCGCCCCGTTCCGGTCCGGGTGGGGCGTGTCACACTCGGGGGGTGACCGAGCCCGAAGTTCCCCCCGGAGGCGGCGTTCTGCCGACCCGCCCGATCCTCGGCGGTTTCCATCCCGACCCCACGGTGTGCCGCGTCGGCGACGTGTTCTACCTGGCGTGTTCGAGCTTCGAGTACGCCCCCGGGGTCCCCCTGTTCCGGTCGTCGGACCTCGTGTCCTGGGAGCGGGTCGGCGCGGTGATGGACCGGCCCTCCCAGCTGGTGCTGTCCGGCGCCGCGCCGTCCTCGGGCGTCTACGCCCCGACCCTGCGCCACCACGACGGCACCTTCTTCCTGGTGACCACCAACGTCTCCGACGGCCCCGGGCACCTGTTGATGACGGCGACCGACCCCGCCGGTCCCTGGTCCGACCCGGTGCGGATCCGCGGCGCGGACGGCATCGACCCGGACCTGGCCTGGGACGGGGACGGCAGGTGCCTGCTCACGTGGTCGGACGGCGGCATCCGCCAGGCCGTCCTCGACCCGGCCACCGGTGAGCTGTTGTCCCGGCCGCGTCCGCTGTGGAGCGGTACCGGGGGCCGGGATCCGGAGGCGCCGCACCTGTACCGGGTGGGGCGGTGGTGGTACCTGGTGGTCGCCGAGGGCGGCACCGGCCCCGGACACGCGGTGACGGTCGCCCGGGGGCCCTCGCCGGAGGGCCCGTTCGAGGCCTGTCCGCACAACCCCCTGCTGACCGCCAGGGGGACGCCGGGCCCGGTGCAGAACACCGGCCACGCCGACCTGGTCGAGCGGCCGGACGGGTCGTGGGCGGCGGTGTTCCTGGGGGTGCGCCCCTCGGGCTCCTTCCCCGGGTGGCACGTGCTGGGCAGGGAGACCTTCGCCGCCGACGTCGCCTGGCGCGACGGCTGGCCCGTGGTGATCGGACCGGTCGAGCCCGGGGAGCCGCCGCGGGTGCGCGCCTCGCTGGGCGAGGGGAAGCTCGGCCACGGCTGGGTCGGCGCCGGGGTCTTCCCCGACCGGGTGCTGCGGTGGTCGGGGGACCGGTGGCGGATGTCGCCTCCCGGGGACGAGGAGGTGTTCGTCGGCCGCCGCCAGGAGCACACGACCATGACCGTCCGGGCCGGGATCGACGCGGACGGGGGCGCTGGCGCCCTGGAGGTCCGCGTCGATCCCGCCCACCGGTTCGCCCTGGAGGTCGGGGGCGGGCGGGTGCGCGCCGTCGCTCGGATCGGACCGCTCACCAGCGTGCTGGGGGAGGCGCCCGCGTCCGCCGACACGGTGCTCGAACTGCGGGTGGAGCCCTCGACGGCGCCCGAGTACAGCCGCGAACGGGGACCGGACGTGGTCGTCGCCGCGGTCCGCACCCCCCAGGGCGCCACCGAGCTGGCCAGGATCGACGGACGCTACCTGTCGACCGAGGTCGCGGGCGGGTTCACCGGCCGCATGGTCGGGGTGAGCTGCGGCCCGGGCGGGATCGGGGTGCGTTTCGTGGAGTACCTCGGCGGAGCCTGACCGGGCCGCGGGGCCGGCGGCATGGTCGCCTTCCGCCGAGGACGTGCCCCGGCGGAGGCCGGACCCGCCGCGGACCTTCGCGCGGTCCCGGCCGCGCACGGCTCAGACGCCGACGACCCCCTGCGCGGCCCGGTAGAACAGGGCGACGGTCACCGCGCCGGGGTCCGGGCTGCCCAGGGCGGCCTCGCCCACGTAGCTGGTGCGCCCCCGGCGGCCGAGCAGTTCGCTGGTGCCGTCCGCGCCCTCCCGCGCGGCCTCCGCGGCCGCCCGCAGCCCGGCGTGCAGCCCCGCGCCGCTGGCCACCGCCCCGGCCAGCGCCTCCGAGGCCGGGGCGACGGCGTCGACCATGGTGCGGTCCCCGACCTCGGCCGACCCCAGCCGGTGCAGGGTCGCCCACCCGTTCGCGGTGGCCTCGGCCACCATCGCCAGGGTGAACGCCTCCGCGCCCGCGCCCGCCTTGCCGAACTCGCGGAACCACATGCCGAACAGCGGGCCGCTGGTGCCGCCGCTGTGGCCCAGGAAGGTCTCCGCCATCACCTCGAAGGGCTGTCCGGCCGACCCCGTGGCGGCGGTGTCGGCCAGGGCCTCGCGCGTACGGCGCAGCGCGGTGGTCATGTTGGTGCCGAAGTCGCCGTCGCCGCTGCGGCGGTCCAGGTCGGTGAGGTGTGCGCCCTCCTCCTCGACCGCGCCGATGAAGGCCTGCACCCACCGCTCGACGTCGGAGGGACTGAGCTGCTCTGCCATGCCGGTGCTCCCGTTCGGACTGTGGTGGGACGGACGTTCTACCAGGTGAGCGCGGGTGTGGCGGCCGGAGCGTCCCACAGCTCCAGCACCTCGTCGTCGGCCGCCGTCAGGGTGACCGAGCAGCCCGCCATGTCCAGGGAGGTCACGTAGGACCCCACGAGGGAGCGGGCGACCTCTATCCCGGCGTCGTCCAGGATGCGCCGCGCCTCGCGGAACACCCCGTACAGCTCCAAGTCGTGTGTGGCGCCCAGGCCGTTGACGATGGCGATGACCCGGTCCCCGCGCCCCAGGCCCAGCTCCTCCACCAGCGGCGAGACCATCGGGGGCACCAGCTCGCGGGAGGGGCCGAAGGCCCGCCGTTGCCGGGCCCGCTCGCCGTGGATGCCCACGCCGAACTCCACCTCGTCCTCGGGCAGCTCGAACGAGGGCCGCGACTCGCCCGGGTGGGCGCCCGCGGCCAGCGCCACGGACAGGGTGCGGCTGCGTTCGGCCACCCGGCGCCCGAGCGCGGCCAGCTCCGCCAGGTCGGCGCCGCGCTCGGCCGCGGCGCCGCAGACCTTCTCCACCGCCACGACCGCCGCCGTGCCCCGGCGTCCCGGACCCCCGCCGTCGCCGGTGTCGGTGGCCAGGTCGTCGTCGACCAGGACGATCTCGCTGCGTACACCCGCGTCGGCCAGCAGCTCACCGGCGATGCGGAAGTTGAGCACGTCGCCGGTGTAGTTCTTGACCACGTGCAGGACTCCCCGGCCGGTGTCGGCCGCCTGCGAGGCCGCCCGGATCTGCACGGCGGTGGGGGAGGCGAAGACGGCCCCCGGCACGGCGGCGTCGAGCATGCCGGTGCCCACGAAGCCCACGTGCAGGGGCTCGTGGCCCGAGCCGCCGCCGGAGACCACCGCGACCTTGTCCGCGGCGGGTCGGGCGCGTACGACGTAGGCGGGGTCGGCGTTGAGGCGCACGTGGCGCGGCCAGGCCGCGGCGAACCCCTCCAACGCCTCGGACACCACGTCGCCCGGCTCGTTGATGAACTGTCTTCGCATCGGCACGCTCCGTAGTTCTCGCTGCGGCCCCCCGCGGCGCCGTATGCGACATAGCCGTGCGTCGCCCCGTCCAAACGTCCCCGGCCGCGCTGTTCTCAGCCCGGTGGCCGCATCCGCGCCCCCCGGACGTTATATGCGCGTTATGAGCAGATTGGCGCTGACCTCTTGTTTTTCTCTGCGTAAAGCGCGCAGTATGTCCCTGTTCATATGCGCGAAATGAGCAGGAGTGGTCATGCGTCACCAAGGGCTGCTGGACGCCGTCACCGACGGCGTGCAGAGGGTCGAGGACCTCGCGCGGGAACTCGGCATCAGCCCCTCCACCGTGCGGCGCGGGCTGGGCGAACTGGAGAGGGCCGGAAAGGTGGTCCGCACCCACGGCGGCGCGGTCCCCGCGCCCGCGGGCGCCGAACTGTCCTGGACCCAGAAGAGCCTGCGCAACACCCCCGCCAAGCGGCGCATCGCCGAGCACGCCGCCGCGCTGGTCGAGGACGACCACGTCGTCCTGCTGGACGCCGGGAGCACCACCACCTTCGTGGCCGAGCGCCTGGCCCGGCGCTCGGGGCCCACCGTGGTCACCTCCGGCCTCGGCCCCATGGCGGCGCTGCACGACGCCGAGGGCATCGAACTCGTCGTCGTCGGCGGGCGCGTGCGGCGCAGGCGCGGCTCCATCGTCGGCGACTATGCGCACGGCGTGCTGGACCGCATCACCCCGCACATCGCCTTCATCGGCGCCGACGGGCTCCTGCCCGGCCGGGGGCTCAACTGCCCCAGCCCCGAGATCGCCGCCGCCAAGGAACTCCAGATGCGCGGCGCCCGGCGGATCTTCGTGGTCGCCGACTCCACCAAGGTCGGCTCCGGCCCCCACCCGTACTGGGCCGTCGTCCCCGGACCCTACGGCCTGATCACCGACGACGGGATCGGAGCCCGCGAGCGCGAGGCCCTCGACGCCGATCCCGCCTGCACCCCCCACGTCGTCGCGGTCGACGCGGGCACGCGACCGCAATGACCCCCTGAAAGGCACCTGGTATGGAAGTACAGCTCCTCGCGGCACTGCTCCTGGGCGTGGCCACCGTCATCGCCCTCATCCTGTGGTCCCGGCTGGACGCGTTCATCGGACTGCTCGCCGGAGCCCTGGTCACCGGCGTGGTCGCGGGCGTCCCCGCCCCCGAGCTGGTGGAGCACCTGACCACCGGCTTCGGCAACACCCTCGCCGGAATCGGCGTCGTCATCGCCCTGGGCGTGATGATCGGCACCGTCCTGGAACGCAGCGGCGGCGCCGACGCCCTGGCCAAGGCCTTCGTCCGCATGGCCGGGAAGGGCCGCGAGGACGTGGCGATGACCGCCACCGGCGCGGTCGTGTCCGTCCCGGTGTTCTGCGACTCCGGCTTCGTCATCCTGCACCCGCTCGCCCGCTCCCTGGCCAGGCGCTACGGCAGGCCGCTGGTCGTGATGAGCCTGGCCCTGGCGGGCGGGCTGTCCATCACCCACCACCTGGTCCCGCCCACGCCCGGCCCGCTCGCCGCCGTCGGGCTCCTCGGCGCCGACCTGGGCACCACCGTCCTGCTCGGCGGGGCCATGTCGATCCTGCTCATCCCGGTCGTGGTGGTCTACGCGCGCTACATGGGACCCCGCCTGGAGGCGAGCGTGGAGCCGGGCCTGGTCCCCGAGAACGCCGCCGCGGGCGGGCCGGGCACGGCCACCCGCAAGGTCGCCGGGCTCGGAGACGCCGCCCCGGCCGCCGGGCGCGACGTCAGCGAGGAGCCCCCGGACCCGGGCGTGAGCGCGCTGACCGCCTCGATCCCGCTGCTGCTGCCCCTGCTGCTCATCGTGGGCAACACCCTCACCGGCGCGCTCGCCGAGGGCAGCGCGGTCGCCGACGTCTTCGCCTTCCTCGGCAACCCCGCCATCGCCCTGGTCATCGGGCTGGTCGTGGCCGTCTACACGCTGCCGCCCCGGGGGACCGGGCGCAGGGAGGTCGTCTCCTGGCTGACCGCGGCCGCCGCCTCGGCCGGGATGATCGTGTTCATCACCGGCGCCGGAGGGGCCTTCGGCGAGGTCCTGCGCGCCTCCGGCGTGGGCGACGCGCTGGCCGACGCCGTCTCGGGCTGGCCCGTGCCGATGTTCCTGCTGCCGTTCGTGATCGCCACGTTCGTCCGGCTGGCCCAGGGCTCGGGGACCGTCGCCATCATCACCTCCGCCACCCTCAGCGCCCCGATCGTGGCGGCGGCGGGGATCAACCCCGCGCTCGCCGTGGCCTCCGCGTGCGCCGGCTCCTTCGTCTTCTCCTACGTCAGCGACTCCTACTTCTGGGTCGTGACCCGGTTCACCGGCCTGTCCGGCGGCGCCGCCATGAAGATGTGGAGCGGGATGACCACCGTGCTGTGGCTGGCCAGCCTGCCGCTGCTGTGCGTCGCCGCCCTGGTCCTGGGATAGGGGGATCCCGTGGCGCAGATCCTCGTCCTGTCCGACGACCTCACCGGAGCCAACGCCACCGGCGCGCGCTTCGCCCAGACCGGCATGCGCGTGGCCTCGGTGGACGCCGGGCACGCCGCCCACGCGGCCCCGGCCTACGACGCGGTCGTGGCCAACCTGGACAGCCGCCACCTGCCCGCCCACGAGGCCGCCGGGCTCGTCGCCGCCACCGTGGACCGGCTCTGGCCGGTGGACCTGGTGGTCAAGCGCACCGACACCACCCTGCGCGGCAACGTCGGCGCCGAACTGGAGGCCGCCTGGCGGGCGGTGCGCGGGCGCACACCGCCCGGAGTCCGCGTCCGCGTGCTCTTCGCGCCCGCCCACCCCGCCTCCGGGCGGATCACCGTGGACGGCGTCCAACTGCTCGACGGGGTGCCCCTGGAACGCACCCAGCTGGCCCTGGACCCGCTGAACCCGGTCCGCACCAGCGTGGTGGCCGACCTCGTCGCCGAGCAGAGCGCCCTGGCCGTGCGGCACCTGTCCCTGGGGCGGGTCACCCGCGCCGACCTCGTCGGTGAGCTGCTCGCGGGCGACGAACCCGTCGTGCTGTGCGACGCCGTGACCGAGGACCACCTGGCCGACATCGCCCGGGCGGCGGCCGCGGCCTCCCGCGGGGACGGCACCGTCTGGGTGGCCGCCGACCCCGGCCCGTTCGGGGCGCTGCTCGCCCGCGAACTGGGGCTGCGCGGCACCGCACCCGACCCCGGGCCGGTCCTGGCCGTGGTGGGCAGCGCGACCGAGCTGACCCGGCGCCAACTCGACACCGTCGCCGAGGACCCCTCGGTGGAGTTCGTCGACGTCGACGCCGGGCGCTTCACGTCCGACCCCGGGCACCGCGACGAGGTCGCGCGGCTCCTGGTCGGAGCCCTGACCAGGTCCTCCTTCCCAGCGGCGGTGGTCGTGCGCACCCGCGCCTCGGCCGAGGACGTCGTGCGCCTGCCGGCCGAGGCGCGCCGCGCCATGCCCGGCATGCTGGCCGCGCTGGTCGCCGGGGCCGTCGCCCGGATCCGGCCCAGCGCGCTGTTCTCCAGCGGCGGCGACGTCACCTCCGCCCTGCTCACCGCCCTGGACGTGCGGGCCCTGGACGTGGGCGGCGAACTCGTCCCGCTGGCCGTGCACGGCCGCCTGGACGGCGGGCCGCTGGAGGGCACCCCGATCATCACCAAGGGAGGGCTGGTCGGGGACCAGGACACCATCGCGCGCTGCCTGGCGCGGCTGCGCGACACGGTCAACGACAGGCTGCGCGGGGTGTCCGCGCGGATCCCGAGCGGAGGAAGACAAGAAGATGACTGAACGCCCGACCCTGGCCGTCACCGTCGGAGACCCCGTCGGCATCGGCCCCGAGATCACCGTGCGCACCCTGGCCGAGGTGGGCGCCACCGCCCCCGCGCGCGGAGTGGTCGTCGCCGACCCCGCCGTGCTGCGCCGCGCGGCCGCCGTCCTGGACCTGGACGTGCGGGTGCGCGCCCTGTCCTCCTGGGACCTTCCGCCGGAGCAGGAGGGGGTGGTCGACTGCCTCGACATCGACGCACTCGGCGACACCGCGCTGGAGTGGGGCGTGGTCGACGCGCGCGCCGGGGCCGCAGCGGTCCGCGCGATCGAGGTGGCCACGCGGGCGGCGATGGAGCGGCGTGTGGACGGGATCGTCACCGGGCCCATCAACAAGGAGGCCATCTGGGCCTCGGGCAGTCGCCACCTCGGCCACACCGAGATGCTCGGGGAGCTGACCGGCGTCACCCGCCAGAACACCATGTTCGTGGTGCGCGGCAAGAAGATCTTCTTCGCCACCCGGCACGTCTCGCTGCGCGGCGCGCTGGACATGATCGACGAGGAGCAGCAGGTGGGGGCGATCACCGAGGCGCTCACCGCGCTGCGCGTGTTCGGCCACGACGAGCCCACCCTGGCGGTGGCGGCGATCAACCCGCACGGCGGCGAGAACGGCGCCTTCGGCGACGAGGAGATCCGCCACCTGGCCCCGGCGGTGGAGCGCACGCGCGCCTCGGGCGCGGACGTGGTCGGGCCGGTCCCGGCGGACTCGGTCTTCCACCGCCTGCTGACCGGCCACTACGACGGGGTGCTCTCGCAGTACCACGACCAGGGCCACATCGCGGCCAAGACCTTCGACTTCGACGGGACGATCTCGGTGACGGTGGGCCTGCCGATCCTGCGCACGTCGGTGGATCACGGCACCGCCTTCGACATCGCGGGCCAGGGGAGGGCCGACCACGGCACCATGCGCTCGGCCTTCCTGCACGGGGCCGACTTCGCCCGCTTCGCCGACCGCATCCGCGCCGAGTACGGGAACTGACCGCGGGCGGGGGCACCGCCGTCCGCGCCTCCCGGGAACCCGGTCCACCCGCCGTCCGTCCGCGTGTGGGGCACGGACGGGCGGCGGGCGCCCCGGCCTCAGCCCTCCCCGACGGCGGCGGGGGGTCGCGACGGGGCCGGACCGGACCGCTCGGAGCCGCCGCACGTCCCGGTGCCGCGGAGCCCGTCCGCGGAGCGCACGAGCGAGGCGACCTCCCGGGAGCGGCTGCCCGAGGGCCACGCGAGCACCGTGGTGACCGGCGGCGCGTCGACCACGGGCACCGAGACGTGCTCGGGCCACTGCCAGGCGCGGCTGGAGGCGGGGATGACCAGCAGCGTCCGGCCCAGCGCCACGAGCTGGGCGAGCTGTGACTGGGTGCGCACCTCCGGTCCGGGCCCGTCGGGGTAGGTCCCGTCGAGCCGGGGCCACCGGGCGATCGGCAGGCCCGGAACGTCGGCGACCTCCGCCAGCGTGAGCCGGTCGCGTGCGGCGAGCGGGTGCGCGGCGGGAAGGATCGCCACCTGGCCCTCGACGCAGAGCTCCTCGGTGTCGAACCCCGCGACGTCGTCGAAGGGGAGGTGCATGATCGCCACGTCGGCGCTCCCGTCGCGGAGCAGCCCCGCCTGCTCGCCGACCTCGCACAGCAGGACCTCGACCGGCGCCGCGCCGGGTGCGCTCCCCGCCGCGTCGAGGAGCCGTCGCAGCAGTTCGTGGGAGGCCCCGGCCTTCGTCACGAGCACCAGAGGCCGATCCGGGGCTCCGGCCCGCCGGGTCCGGCGCGCGGCGGCCGCGACCGCGTCCAGGGCCGATCGGGCCTCCCGGAGCAGCACCCCGCCGGCGTCGGTGAGCGCCACGCCGCGGCGGTTCCGGTCGAGGAGCGGGACGCCGAGCCGCCGCTCCAGCCGTCGGATCGCGCGCGAGAGCGGAGGCTGCGCGATGCCGAGCCGGTCGGCGGCGCGCCCGAAGTGCAGTTCCTCGGCGACGGCGACGAAGTAACGGAGTTCGCGGGTTTCGAGATCGTCCACACCGACAGCCTATGGACCCATACCCGGGGGGTATCACGGCCGACCGAGCCGGTATTGGACCGCGGGTGCGCGCTCCGCCGAGCATGGACTCCGTGAACGACACGAAGACCGCGCTGGTCACCGGCGCGAACAAGGGAATCGGTTTCGCCATCGCCCAGGGCCTGGGGGAGTTGGGCTTCACGGTCGCGGTGGGGGCCCGCGACGACGCCAGGAGGAAGGAGGCCGTCGAGCGGCTGCGCGCGGCGGGCGCCGACGCGTTCGGCGTCGCCCTCGACGTCACGAGCGACGACAGCGTCTCCGCCGCGGCGAAGACGATCGAGCGCGAGGCGGGGCGGCTCGACGTGCTCGTCAACAACGCGGGCATCGCCGGCCGCGCCGACGGCGGCGCCCAGGACCCGACCACCCTCGACCTCGACGTCCTCCGCGAGGTCCTGGACACGAACGTGTTCGGGGTCGTGCGGGTGACGAACGCGATGCTGCCGCTGCTCGGCCGCGCGAGCTCGCCGCGCATCGTCAACATGTCGAGCAACATGGGCTCGCTGACGCTGCGGACCGGCCCGGTCCTGGCCGCGTACGCGCCGTCCAAGACCCTGCTCAACAGCGTCACGGCGCAGTACGCCCGCCGGTTCGCCGACACGAACGTCATCGTCAACGCCGCCTGCCCGGGCTACGTGGCGACCGACTTCACCGGGTTCAACGCGCCACGCACGCCCGAGCAGGGCGCGGCGATCGCGATCCGGCTCGCCACCCTGCCCGACGACGGACCGCGCGGCGGCTTCTTCGACGACGAGGGCGCCGTCCCCTGGTGACCCCGGACAGGCGGCGGGCGGCCGGTCAGGCGCCCAGACCCGACATCAGGTCGGCGAAGGGAACCGGCTCCTCGTAGGGGTCCGCGGCCTCGGGGGAGCGGTCCGCGGCCAGCGCCGCGAGCTGGCGTCCGGCGCGCTCGACGCGCTGGGTCAGCTCGCGGCCGCCGCCCTCGCCCGAGCCCCAGTCCTCCGAGGCCGCGTACACGCCGGTGGGCGCGACCACCGAGCGGGTGTGGGCGAACATCGGCCGCAGCGCGTGCTCCAGCACCAGCGAGTGGCGCGGGCTGCCGCCGGTCGCGCCGATCAGCACCGGCATGCCGTCCAGGTCCTCGGGGTCGACCACGTCGAAGAAGGACTTGAACAGGCCGCTGTAGGAGGCGTTGAACACCGGGGTCACCGCGATAATCCCGTCGGCTCCGGCGACGTCCTCCAGCACACCGCGCAGCTCACCGGTGGGCACCCGGGTGGTCATCGCGTTCACGATGTCGTGCGCCACCTCGCGCAGCTCCACGGTGCGGGTGCGGACCTCGTCGCCGCGCTCGCGCAGCGAGGCCTCGGCGGCGGCGGTCAGCCGGTCGGCGAGCAGGCGGGTCGAGGACGGCGTGCTCATCCCCGCCGAGACGGTCACCAGTGTGCGGGTCGCCATCTGTCCCCCTAGTAAAAAGCTTCTTGAGAAGTAGTTTATTGGCGAAACTACCAGAGGAACGGCGCGCCCGTCCCGGCTATTCCCGCGGGGGCACCCCCGGGGTGGGGGGCGGGCGTCCGCCGCGGAGTCGGGGTCCTCCGGGGTCGGCCGTGCTGCCGAACGCTGTTTTTTACGGGGTGTTTACATGTGAAGCCGTGGTGGTTATTCTCATGGGAGCGCTCCCGCATGACCTGGATCACATTGATTCGGGTTGCGCTTGGGGGAGCGTGAGTGTCCGCATTTCCGACCCATCCCGTTCCCGCCCTCCGCACTCCTGTTCTGGGAGCGCTCCCACCCATGGGGTCATCCCCCGCGTCGCCGCACCCTCCCCGGAGGACGACGTGCCCCGCGCACCACCCGCACCACCCGCATCACCATCCGGATTCCACGCATCAGTCGGCGGCCCCGTGCCCCGACACTCTCGTCCCTCTGGCACCACCCCCCAACCATGAGGAAAAGCAAGAGATGAGCAGAATCCTGCGCACTCCGGACAGACGTCCGGGCGCACGGCGCGGCCTCGCCGCGACATCGGCCCTGATCGTGGGCGCCGCACTGGCCACGGCCGTGCCCGCCCCCGCCAGCGCGGCGGCCGGTTGCGAGGTCGACTACCAACTCAACGACTGGGGCTCCGGGTTCACCGCGAGCGTGGAGATCACCAACCTCGGCGACGCGGTCAACGGCTGGACCCTGGAATGGGACTTCGCCGGAAACCAGCGGATCACCAACTCCTGGAACGGCACCGTCACCCAGAGCGGACAGAGCGTCTCGGCCACCGACGCCGGGTACAACGGCGCGATCGCGACGGACGGCACGGCCACCTTCGGCTTCCAGGCCACGTACTCGGGCGCCAACGCCGTCCCCGCCGAGTTCACCCTGAACGGTGTGGCCTGTGAGGGCCTGGTCGACCCCGGCCCCGACCCCGATCCCGACCCTGACCCCGACCCCGATCCGGACCCGGACCCCGGTACGGGCGAGCGGGTGGACAACCCGTACGTGGGCGCTGAGGTGTACGTCAACCCGATCTGGTCGGCCAACGCCGCCGCCGAGCCCGGCGGGGACGCCGTGGCCGACGAGCCCACCGGGGTGTGGCTGGACCGCATCAGCGCCATCGAGGGCAACGACAGCCCCACCACCGGCAGCATGGGACTGCGCGACCACCTGGACGAGGCCCTGGCCCAGGCCAACGGTGAACCCCTGGTGTTCCAGGTGGTCATCTACAACCTGCCCGGCCGTGACTGCGCCGCTTTGGCCTCCAACGGCGAGCTGGGCCCGGACGAGATCGACCGGTACAAGAACGACTACATCGATCCCATCGCCCAGATCCTGGCCGATTACGAGGACACCGAGCTGCGGGTGGTGACCACGGTCGAGATCGACTCGCTGCCCAACCTGGTCACCAACGTCTCCCCGCGCGAGACCGCGACCGAGAACTGCGACGAGATGCTGGCCAACGGCAACTACGTCGAGGGGGTGGGCTACGCGCTGGCGCAGCTGGGCGCGATCGACAACGTCTACAACTACGTCGACGCCGGCCACCACGGGTGGATCGGTTGGCAGGACAACTTCACCGCCTCGGCGGCGCTGTTCTTCGAGGCGGCCAACGCCGCCGGTGCCAGCCCCGACGATGTGCACGGGTTCATCGCCAACACCGCGAACTACTCGGCTCTGGTGGAGGACAACTTCTCCGTCGACCAGACCATCGCCGGTACGCCGGTGCGCCAGTCGGAGTGGGTGGACTGGAACCAGTTCACCGACGAGTTGTCCTTCGCCCAGGCTCTGCGTGAGGAGCTGGTGGGTCAGGGGTTCGATTCGGGGATCGGGATGCTCATCGACACCTCCCGTAACGGGTGGGGTGGGCCGGACCGCCCGGACGGGCCGGGGCCGAGCACGGATGTGAACGCCTACGTGGACGGGGGCCGCTACGACCGCCGTCTCCAGTCGGGGAACTGGTGCAACCAGTCCGGTGCGGGGCTGGGTGAGCGCCCCCAGGCCGCTCCGGAGGCGGGGATCGACGCCTATGTGTGGATGAAGCCGCCGGGTGAGTCCGACGGGTCCAGTGAGTTCATCGAGAACCCCGAGGGCAAGGGGTTCGACCGGATGTGCGATCCGACCTATGAGGGCAACCCGCGCAACAACTACAACATGAGCGGTGCGCTGCCCAACGCGCCGATCTCGGGGCACTGGTTCTCCGCGCAGTTCCAGGAGCTTTTGGCCAACGCCTACCCGCCCATCCAGTAGGAACGGCGACCGCCCGCCGGTGCGGTGATACGAGGGGTGCCCGTCCGACGCGGGCGGGCACCTCCGCTCCGCACTGCGCTCCGAGGCTCCCCGGGGCGGTCCGGCCCGCCCCGGGGCCCCGGGAACTTAACGAGTAGTCACCATGTTTGCACCCGTTGTCTCCGTGTGTCGTGGATGTTAACTTCGCCCCACGATGCCTGGGAGCGCTCCCGCAAGGTGTGCGCAAAACGGGCGTCCGAATTCCGGAAAACCACCGGACGCGCACCGGCCCGACCCGGGCAACGAGCCGCAGGTCACAGCGTCGTACCCGGCTCCCTCCCCCCACACCCGCACTCCGACCCCGCCGCCTCCCCCATCGGAGAGCTCCGCCCCGGCGCCGTCCTCCGGCGCGCGGGACCGCGGAGGGGAACGGAGAACCTGTCCGAGGAGGACACGTGACCACCCCCCGCCCCGGCCCGCGCCGCACGGCGCGCTGGCGCAGACCCGCGCCCGCGCTCCTCGGAGCGGTGCTCCTAGCCGCCCTCCTTCCGGCCGCGCCCGCGCAGGCCGCACCGATTTGCTCCGTCGACTACCAACTCAACGACTGGGGCTCGGGTTTCACGGCCGAGGTCTCGGTCACCAACGAGGCCGAGTCCGTCTCCAACTGGACGCTGGGCTGGGAGTTCTCCGGCAACCAGCGCATCAGCAACAGCTGGAGCGCGCAGGTCTCCCAGAGCGGCAGCTCCGTGACCGCCAGCGGCCCCTCCTGGGCACCCGGCCTCGCCTCCGGCCAGACCGCCACGTTCGGCTTCCAGGCCACCTACAGCGGTGCCAACGAGGCACCCACCGACTTCACCCTCAACGGCCTGGACTGCGCGGGCGAGGACGAGGAGCCCGAGCCCGAGGACCCGACCCTGGTCGTGGACCCCGACTCGGTCACCCTGGCGCCCGGCGGCGAGACCGCCTTCGACGTGGCCCTGTCCGAGGCGCCCGCCGAGGACGTGGCCGTCAGCGTGGAGCGCACCTCCGGCAGCCCGACCCTGTCGGTGGCCTCGGGCGCCTCGCTGACCTTCGGTGAAGCCGACTGGGACACCCCGCAGGAGGTGACGGTCGCCTCCTCCGGCGACGGCTCGGGCGACCCCGCCCAGGCCGAGTTCACCGTCTCCGCCGAGGGCTACGACCCCGTGGTCGTCACCGCGCGCGAACTCTCCGGCGCCTCCAACGCCTACGAGGAGGAGTTCCTCACCCAGTACGACAAGATCAAGGACCCCGACAGCGGCTACTTCCGCGAGTTCGACGGCCTCCTCGTGCCGTACCACTCGGTGGAGACCCTGATCGTGGAGGCGCCCGACCACGGCCACGCCACCACCTCCGAGGCCTACAGCTACTACCTGTGGCTGGAGGCGACCTACGGCAGGATCACCGGTGACTGGGAGCCCTTCAACTCCGCGTGGGAGTCCATGGAGGCCTTCATCATCCCGGGTACGGCCGACCAGCCCACGAACGGCTCCTACGACCCGTCGTCCCCGGCGACCTACATCCCCGAGTCGCTCGACCCGAGCGACTACCCGATGCCGCTGGACGACTCGGTCGAGGCGGGGCAGGACCCGCTCGCCCAGGAGCTGAGCAGCACCTACGGCACCGACGAGGTCTACGGCATGCACTGGCTGCTGGACGTGGACAACACCTACGGCTACGGGTTCTGCGGCGACGGCACCGACGAGGCCCCCGCCTACATCAACACCTTCCAGCGCGGCTCCAACGAGTCGGTCTGGGAGACCGTGCCGCACCCGTCCTGCGAGACCTTCCAGCACGGCGGCGAGAACGGGTTCCTCGACCTGTTCACCGACGACGACAACTACTCCGAGCAGTGGCGCTACACCAACGCCCCCGACGCCGACGCGCGCGCCGTGCAGGTGGCCTACCTGGCGCACGAGTGGGCCTCGGAGCAGGGCAACGAGGGCGCGATCGCCGAGAACGTCTCCAACGCGGCGATGATGGGCGACTACCTGCGCTACGCCATGTTCGACAAGTACTTCAAGGAGATCGGCGACTGCGTCGACCCCCAGTCCTGCCCGCCCGGATCGGGCAAGGACTCCGCGCACTACCTCATGGCCTGGTACTACTCCTGGGGCGGCGCGCTGGAGAGCGCCCAGTACCCCTGGGCCTGGCGCATCGGCGGATCCTCCGCCCACCAGGGCTACCAGAACGTGATGGCGGCCTACGCGCTCTCGGAGGTGTCCGCGCTCCAGCCGGAGTCGGCCACCGGCACCCAGGACTGGGGCACCAGCCTCGACCGGCAGCTGGAGTTCCTGGAGTGGCTCCAGTCCTCCGACGGCGCCATCGCGGGCGGCGCGACCAACAGCTGGGAGGGCACCTACGCCCAGCCTCCCTCGGGCACGCCCACCTTCTACGGCATGTTCTACGACGAGAAGCCCGTCTGGCACGACCCGCCGTCCAACCGCTGGTTCGGCTTCCAGGTCTGGGACATGGAACGGGTGGCCGAGTACTACCGCATCACCGGTGACGAGCGCGCCGGGGACATCCTGGACGACTGGGTGCCCTGGGCGATCGCCAACACCACCGTCGGAGAGAACGGCGAGTTCGCCATCCCCGCCGACATGGAGTGGAGCGGCCAGCCCGACACCTGGACGGGCGAGTCCACGGGCAACCCCGACCTGAGCGTGGAGGTCGTCTCGCACGGGCAGGACGTCGGCATCGCCGCGGGCCTGGCCAAGACCCTCATGCACTACGCCGCCGCCACCGGTGACGCCGAGTCCCGCGCGACGGCCGAGGGCCTGCTCGACGCCCTCCTGGCCAACCAGGACGACCTGGGCGTCGCCGTTCCCGAGACGCGGGCCGACTACGCCCGCTTCGACGACGAGTTCGGCGCCCCCGACGGCGGCCTCTACATCCCCCAGGGATGGACCGGCCAGATGCCCAACGGGGACCCGGTCGACTCCGACTCCACGTTCCTGTCCATCCGGTCCTTCTACGAGGACGACCCGAACTGGCCCCAGGTCGAGGAGTACCTCAACGGGGGACCGGTGCCCGAGTTCACCTACCACCGCTTCTGGGCGCAGGTGGACGTGGCCACAGCCCTCGCCACCCACGGCGAGTTGTTCGGCGACGGCGCCTGACCGGCCGTAGCCGCACGGGGGCGGGCGCCGACGGCGCCCGCCCCCGACCCCCACAGAAGAAAGGAGCACCATGTTGGTCACCAAGGGGCGAAGACGGCTCCGAGGAGGGGCCGCGGCCGCGGTCGCCCTCGCCCTCAGCCTGGTCACGGGCGGCCTGACCGCCGCCGCCCACGCCGAGGACACCGCGCTCACGGCGCAGGAGGCGGCCCGGGCCCAACAGGCCACCCTGCGCGAACTCGCCGACCAGCGCGGGCTGCGCATGGGCACCGCGGTCGCGCCGCAGCACCTGAACCAGGCGGCCTACGCGCAGACCGCCGCGACCGAGTTCAACTCCGTCACCCACGAGAACGACCTCAAGTGGGAGACCGTCCAGCCCCAGCCCGGACAGTTCAACTGGACCAACGCCGACCGCATCGTGGACTTCGCCCAGCAGAACGACCAGCTGATCCACGGCCACACGCTGGTGTGGCACAGCCAGCTGCCCTCGTGGGTGAGGGACGGCACCTTCACCGAGGGCCAGCTGCTGGACGTCATGGACACCCACATCAGCACCACCGTGGGGCGCTACCGCGACGACATCGCCACCTGGGACGTGGTCAACGAGCCCATCGGGGACGACGCCCGGTTCCGCGACTCGGTCTTCTACCGGACGCTGGGGGAGGACTTCATCGCGGAGGCCTTCCGGATGGCCGACCGGGCCGACCCCGACGCCCGCCTGTTCATCAACGACTACAACATCGACGGGATCAACGCCAAGAGCGACGCCTACTACGACCTGGTCCGGGACCTGCTGGCGCAGGGCGTGCCGATCGACGGCATCGGCTTCCAGGGCCACCTCATCGCGGGGCAGGTCCCCTCCAGCGTCCAGCAGAACATCCAGCGCTTCGTGGACCTGGGCCTGGAGGTGATGATCACCGAGCTGGACATCCGCATCCAGCTGCCCGTCACCCAGCAGAAACTGGAGCAGCAGGCCAGGGACTACGAGCAGGTGGTCAACGCCTGCTACGCGGTCGACGGGTGCTCGGGTGTGATCGTGTGGGGCGTCACCGACGCCCACTCCTGGGTTCCCGGTACCTTCCCGGGCCAGGGCGCGGCGCTGCCCATCGACGAGAACTACGAGCCCAAGCCCGCCTACTGGTCGATCCACGAGGCGCTCGGCGGCGACCCCGGCCCCGGCCCGGATCCTGATCCGACCGACCCGCCGTCGGGTGAGTGTGAGGCGGTGTACTCGGTGACGAACCAGTGGCAGGGGGGTTTCCAGGCGCAGGTGACGGTGACGGCGGGTGCGGCTCTGTCGGGGTGGACCGTGGAGTGGACCTTCGGTAGCGGTGAGAGTGTCTCGCACGCCTGGAACGCGTCGGTGTCGGGCAGCGGTGGCAGTGTGACCGCGACGAACGTGGGTTACAACGGCGTGCTGGCGGCGGGGCAGTCGACCTCGTTCGGGTTCGTCGGCAACTCCAGCGGCGGTGTCTCGACCCCCGAGCTGACGTGCAGCGCGTCCTGACCCGCCCGCACCCTGCTCTTTCCGTGCCCCTACGACCCAGTGCCCCTGCAACACAGTGCCCCTGCAACCCAGAGCCCCTGCAACCCAGAGCCCCGACGACCCGGGATCCCCGTGACCCAGTACCCCCACAACCCGGAGTCCCCGTAACCCGGTGACCACCCGACCCGACACACCCGCTGATCCCGCTGAGGGAACAGACCACCCGCCCCGGCCGCACCGCCCCGGTGCGGCCGGGCACCCCCCACAGAGATTGGAGTGGCCCATGCGGTCACGCAGCACCCTCGCCATGGCCGTGGCGCTCGGCGGCCTCGCCGTCGGCACCACCGTCGTCGCGCTGCCCGACACGGCCCAGGCCCACGGCGCGTTCACCTACCCGGCCAGCCGCACCTACGCCTGCTTCCAGGACGCCACCGGCGGCAGCAGCGGCGGCGCGCTCGCGCCGACCAACGACGCCTGCGCCGACGCGCTGGCCGAGGGCGGCAACTACCCGTTCTGGAACTGGTTCGGCAACCTCATCAGCAACTCCGACGGGCGGCACCAGGAGTTCGTGGCCGACGGCGAGCTGTGCGGACCCACCGACAGCTTCTCCGCCTTCAACGCGGTCCGCGCCGACTGGCCGACCACCGAGCTGCCCGCCGACACGACGGTGGAGTTCCACCACAACGCCTGGGCCGCGCACCCGGGCACCTTCTACACCTACGTCACCGAGGACGGGTTCGACCCCGCGACCGACGCGCTGACCTGGGACTCCCTGGAGCTCATCGACGAGGTCACCGACCCGCCGCTGCGCAGCGGCGGCGTCGCCGGAGCCGAGTACTACTGGGACGTGGACCTGCCCGACAAGGAGGGCCAGCACGTCATCTACGTGGTGTGGGAGCGCTCCGACAGCCCCGAGGCGTTCTACAACTGCTCCGACGTGGTCTTCGAAGGGGGCTCGGGCGGCAACCCGGACCCCGAGCCGGAGCCGGAGCCGGAACCCGAGCCGGAGCCGGAGCCGGAGCCGGAGCCCACGGACCCGCCGGCGGGTGAGTACTGCACGGCCGAGTACACGGTCCTCAACGAGTGGCAGGGCGGCTTCCAGGCCGAGGTCGAGGTCACCGCGGGCGAGAACGGGACCGACGGCTGGATGGTGGACTGGGTGTTCGCCAACGGCCAGGCGGTCAGCAGCGCCTGGAACGCCTCGCTCGTCAACCACGGCGCCCACTTCGAGGCCAGGAACGCCGCGCACAACGGCTCGCTCGCGGCCGGGGAGAGCGCCAGCTTCGGGTTCACCGCCACCTCGGGGAACGTGAACATCGAGCCGCGGGTGACCTGCCAGGAGCCGTGACCTGACCATCCCGGAGGGACCGTACCCCCCACACGAGGGCCGTGAAGGCCCGCGCGGTCCCGGCGCCACGGTACCGAACAGCGTTCGGTACCGTGGCGCCATGAACACCGCGAAGATCTACACCTCCTGCCAGGAGCGCATGCTCGCGCTCGCCGACGACCTGAGCGCGGAGCAGCTCGCCACGCCCGTTCCCGCCCTGCCCGCGTGGACCGTCCGGCAGACCTACGCGCACCTGGCCGGGCTCTGCGCCGACGTGCCCGCGGAACGGGTCACGCCCCCGGCCGACGACGCCGTCACCGCCCGCCAGGTGGCCGAGCGCGAGCACCTGGACATCGCCGCGCTCTGCGCGGCCTGGCGCGCGGACACCCCGGCCCTGCTGGAGGTCTTCGCCACCCGGACCCGGGCCCGCTACTCGCTGCCCGCGATCGACGTGTGGCACCACGAGAACGACGTCCGGGGCGCGCTGGGGATGCCCGCCCAGCCCGAGCACGCCGACGAACTGGCCGCCTTCGTCCTGGGCGCGACGGCCCGCGCGTGGTCCCCCGAGCTGCCCGGGGTGCGCGTGGCGGCCGCGGACACCGGCCAGGAGTGGGCCTTCGGGGAGCGGGCCGACCTGGAGTGGTCGGCCACGGCCTTCGAGCTGGTGCGCGCCGCCACCGGCCGCCGCAGCGCCGCCCAGATACGCGCCATGGACTGGAGCGGCGACCCCGCCGACGTCCTGTACCGCCTGTCGGCCTTCCCCTTCCCGGAGACCGACCTGCGGGTCTGACCGGGGAACGACGGGTGTGTCCGAATCACCCGTGCGGGACCCGGGCCCGCCGCTTCCGGCCGGACGGGCCGGAAGCGGCGGTCCGGACGGCCTCCGCCGGTCGGGACGGACTCTCCGCATGCCGGGTCGGCCGCCCGACGGCGGCCGGAGCCGCCCACCGGGGTCGTCGCCGGGAGCCGCCGGTCAGGGCCGGTACGGGATCCGCGGGAGGGCCCGCACCTCGCCCAGCGTGGACCACTCGTCTCGGCCCAGCCGCGCCAGCGGTCGCAGCAGGGTCGCCTCGGGGTGTCCGTCCACCAGCACCGACTCGTCCACGGCCGCCCGCACCACCCGGCCGAACACCACCGTCGAGTCGCCCAGGCCCACCGTCGAGTGCAGCACGCACTCCAGCGCCACCGGGGAGTCGGCCACCCGGGGCGGGCGCACCGACGCGCTGGGCTCGCGCCCGATCCCCAGGGCCTCGAACTCGCTCACCTCCGGCGGGTAGGAGGTGCCGCTGGCGTTGACCTGTTCCCGCATCGGCTCCGGGGCCAGGTTGACCACGAACTCGCCGGTCTCCTCCACGTTGCGCAGCGAGTCCTTGCGCCGCACCGAGGTGAACTGCACGATCGGCGGCTGGGTGCACGCGACGGTGAAGAAGGAGTGCGGCGCCAGGTTGTCCACGCCCGCCGCCGACGTGGTGGAGACCCACGCGATCGGTCGCGGCAGGATCACGGCCGTCATCAGCTGGTAGAACGCTCGTCCGGGCAGGTCTTGCGGTGTCCATTCGGTACGCATCGGCATCGATTATCCCGCCCCGCGCGCGGGCGCGGCCACCGCCGCCCCGCGCCCGCGCGTCCGGCCTCAGGCCGTGCGGTCGAACTCCGCCTGCCGCGGCGCCCCGGACCGGCGCCACTCCATGCGCGCCCAGGGCAGGCGCAGCTCGGAGGTTCCGGTGACGTCCAGCGGCTTGAGGTCCTCCACCGCCTCGGCCTCCCGGTGGCGGGCGAACACCGACTCGGTGTAGCGGTGGCCGGTGTCCGCGGCGACGAACACCACCGTCCGGCCGGGGGAGAGCCCCAGCTCCCACCGGGCGGCCAGGTAGGCGGCGCCGCTGGAGAGCCCCGCGAACACGGCGTGCCGCCGCAGCAGGTCGACCGTTCCGGCCAGGGCCGCGGTGAAACCGGTCCAGTGCACGGTGTCGTAGAGGGTGTGGTCGACGTTGCCGAAGGGGATGGCGCTGCCGATCCCCGCGATGATGATGTCCTTGTCGGGCACGCCGTCGCTGGCGAAGGTGACGCTGCCGAACGGCTGCACCCCCACCAGGCGGGTGCCCGGGTCGGCCTCGCGCAGGTAGGTGCCCAGCGCGCCGGTGGACACGCCCGTTCCCACACCCCCCACGAGCGTGAGGTCCGCGCCCGCCGTCTCCCGGCGGACCGTCTCGGCGACCTCGCGGTAGCCCAGGTAGTGGAGGGGGTCGTGGTACTGGCGCATCCAGTGGTGGTCCGGGTGGGCGGCCAGGACCTCCCGGACCCGGCGCACCCGGCGGTTCTGGTCCAGGCGCAGGTCGTCGGTGGACTCCATCTGTTCCAGGCGTACGCCCAGCACCTCCAGCTGTACGCGCAGGGTGCGGTCCACGGTGGTGGAGCCGATGATGTGACATCGCAGGCCGTACCGGTGGCAGGCCAGCGCCAGCGCGTGCGCGTAGACGCCGCTGGAGCTGTCCACCACGGTGTCGCCGGGGCGGACGGCGCCGCTCTCGACGAGGTGGCGGACGGCGGCCAGGGCCGAGAGGGCCTTGAGGGTCTCGAACCGCAGGCACAGCAGTCCGCCGCCCAGGTCGATGAGGTCGGGGCGGCCGATCGCTTCGGAGACGTGCTCGTCCACGGTCGTTCTCCTTACTGGTGGCTGGGGCGGGCGCGTGCTCCGGAACGCGAAGGTGCACGCGCCCGCCCGGGAGGAGGGCGTGGGTGTTCAGGCCGCCGGGGTCGCCCGGTAGCGGTAGAGCCGCGTGGGGTCGGCGCTGAACTGGGAGAAGGGGAAGGGCTCGGCGGAGACTCCGTCGACTCCGCGGCCGAGGAAGGCGCGCGCCACCGCGCTCGCGCTCTGGGCGTAGACGTACAGGGGGACGCCGCGCCCGCGGCACCGTGCCAGGAGCGGGTCGAAGGTGCCGTTGCCCAGGGTCATGCCGGTGGCCACGACGGCGTCGGCCGCGTCGACCACCTCCTCCATGGACTCCGAGACGGGGTCGCCCCAGCGGGTGGTGCGCAGGTTGAGGTCGCAGGGCAGGCACTCGCCGCCGCGTTCGCGGATGGCGGCCACGAGGGGGTTGACGACGCCGATCAGCGCGATCCGCGCGCCCTCGGTGATGGGGACGAGACCGGCGACGGCGGCGTCCCGGGCCCGCGCGCGCTGTTCGGGCGTTCCGGCGGGCAGGGTGACCGGTTCGGCCCGGGGGTCCTCGCGGTGCGGCGAGGTGTGGGCGAGGTGGGCGTCCAGGGCGGCCACCCGCAGGGGGAGGGGCCCCTGGGCGAGCAGTTCGGCCAGCGGGGCGCCCGAGGCCTCGCGGCACAGCTCCGGCGCGATCTGCCCGTCCTCGAAGGCGCAGGCCCCGAAGGCACCGCCGACGCGCACGGCGACGTAGTGGTTGAGGTAGGTGGTGTCGCCCCCGGCCAGGCGGGTGCCGTGGTGGAGCCAGAAGACGCTGGTGGCCACGGTGTCGCCGACCCGGCCGACGGCGTCGCGCAGGAGGTCGTCGAGGGTCATCTCCCGGCCTCCTGGAAGCGGAACAGGTAGGTCAGGACCCCGTCGCCCCAGTCGTGCCGGTGGTGCACCCCGGCCCGGAAGCCGGTGGCCTCCGCGTGGGCGACGATGCGGCGCAGGTCGGCGGTGTTGGAGGCGATGAGGAAGACCTCCGCGCCGGGGGCCAGCAGCGGGCGCTCGGCCAGCTGGGTGAAGAACTTCTCCGTGATCGCCGCGCCCACGCACACGTTGCGCACGACGTCGGGGTCGGTGCTGACCGTCCGGCTGACCGCGGGCGGGTTGAAGGTGACCACGTCGAGCGCGGTCCCGTCCGGGAAGCCCTCGAACATGTCGCCGGTCACGGGGACGAGTTCGGTGGCGGTGCGGTCCCCGAGCAGGCGTGTGAAGTTGCGGGCGGCGGCCTCGACGCTGGGGCCGTGGACGTCGGCGGCGTGGACCCGGCGGGCGCCGCGCGCTCCGGCGGCGACGGCCTCCACGCCCAGGCCCACGCCCATGGCGGCGTAGTGCCGTCCGCGCACGTCGATGTCGTCGTCCAGGATGCGCTGGTGGATCATCCTGCTGGTCCCGCCGGGGAGGAAGACGCCGGGCGGTACCTCGAACCCCCAGCCGTTCCAGGTGTAGGAGCGGGTGGTGTGCAGGTCCTCGCGCGGCGGGTTGACGGCGAGGATCTGTTCGGCGGGTAGCGGTGGGGGCAGTTGGTCCACGAGGGAGCGGTCCACGGTCGTCCTTCCAAAAGGGGGTCGGGAGTAACACGGGACACCAACGGGGAGCGCCGGATGTTCTGAGTACCGGAGTCCGCGCGCTATTGTAGATAAAACGATAACCATTGTCATTAGTGGGGTCGGAGTTCGCGTTCCCGGGGGTGTTCCATGGCCCCGGGCGCCGCGCGGCGGACGGGCCCGCGACGGACGCGCCCGGGCGGGGGCGGCGCCAGCGCGCCCCGCCGGTGACCATCCGCGGAGAGGACGTGGAAAGACGTGGCCCACCCCCAGCAGACCGGCACTGTGCCCACGGCCCCACCGCGCGCGCACGTGTTCTCGGACCCCGCCTTCCTCCGCCTGTGGTCGGGGAGCACCGCCTCGGGACTGGCCACGTGGGCCATGCCGTTCATCCTCGGCCTGGCCGTCCTGGACGGATCGCTCACCGCCATGGGGCTCGGCCTGCTCCTGGCCACCCGTACCGGCGGGTTCCTCCTCGCCCTGCCGCTCGGCGGCCTGCTGGCCGACCGGCTCTCCCGCCGCGCGGTGGTGCTGTGGGCCGGGGTCCTCGCGGCGGCGGCCACTCCGCTGGTCGCCGCGGGCGTGGCGACCGGCGCCCTGGCGCTCGCGGCCGTGGCCGCGGCGGCCGTGGGCGCGGGCCAGGGAGCCTGTAGACCCGCCTTCCAGGCGCTGACCGCCGAGGTCGTGGACGAGCCGCGGCGCCAGCGCGCCAACGCGGCGCTCACCATCTCCGTGCGGGTCACCACCCTGGTCGCCCCGGGGGCGACGGCGCTGCTCTCCACGGTCCTGGGCGTGCACGCCCTCCTCCTGGTCACCGCCGCGCTCTGGGCGGTCGCCGCCCTGGCCCCGCCCCGGGGCCGGAGCGCGCCCGCCCCGGGAGCGGTGCCCGCGCGCGGCTTCTCCCCGGTCGCCGACTTCCGCGACGGGCTGCGCGAGGCCCGGCGCCACACGTGGTTCCTCGCGGGGCTGGGCGCCCTGACGGCGGTGATCGCCACCGGGTACTCCGCCACGGGCGTGCTGCTCCCGGTTGTCAGCCGCGACACCTACGGCACCGAGGCGGTGCTGGCGGGCGCGCTGACCGCCTACACCGGCGGCGCGCTGGCCGGGGCGCTGCTGATCGGGCGCTGGCGCCCCTCCTCCCAGGGGTGGGTGGCGCTGGCGGGCCTGGCCCTGTACGGGCTCGCGCCGCTGAGCCTGCTCCTCCCCGTGGGCCCGTGGACGGTGTTCGCCGCCTACGCCCTGGCGGGGGTCGGGATCGAACTGTTCAACGTCCCGTGGTTCACCGCCGCCCAGCGCGAGGTCGCGCCCGACAAGCTCGCCCGCGTCTCCTCCCTGGACTTCCTGTTCTCCTACGGCCTGGCCCCGGTCGGGCTCGCGCTGATCGCCCCGGCCACCCAGGCCTTCGGCACGGAGGCGGTCCTGGTCGTGTGCGCCGCCCTGTGCTTCCTGGCCCCGGGGGCCGCGGCGCTCGCCCCCGGTTCGCGCCACTTCGCCATGGGAGGCCATGGGGCCCCGGCCCCGCGAGCCGCCTGACCGGGAAGGCTCCCCCGGGGACCTGCCGGGGCGGCGCCCCGGGTGTTCACCGGTCCCGTCCCGCCCTGCCGCCGCGGGCCAGCAGGTACAGCAGGAAGGGGGCGCCCAGCGCCCCGGTGACCACCCCGACCGGCAGTTCGCTCCCCCCGAAGGCGGTGCGCGCGACCAGGTCCGCAACGGCCGTCAGGAGCGCTCCGCAGGCGGCGCAGGGCAGCAGCCCGAGGGCGCGTCCGCCCAGCAGCCGCCGCACGATCTGCGGGGCCACCAGGGCGACGAACGCGACGGGACCGGCGACGGCGGTGGCCGTGGCCGCGAGCGCGGCGGAGGTGAACAGCAGGGCGCCCCGGGCGAGCCGCACCCGGCCGCCCAGGGCGGTCGCCGCGTCCTCCCCGAGCTGGAGCAGGGACAGCGGTCGGGCCGACAGGAACGTGGTCGGAGCCAGGACGGCCAACCCCACCGCCACCGTCACCACGTGCGGCCAGTCCCGGTTGGCCAGGCTGCCGGTGAGCCAGAGCATGGCGCGCTGCGCCGTGGCGAGCTCCGTGCGGGTGAGCAGGTACGACGTCACCGCGCCCAGCACCGCGGTGACCGCGATCCCCACCAGGACCAGCCGCTGCCCGCTGACACCGCGCCGGTAGGCGAGCAGGTACAGCAGGAACGCGGTGGCCACGGCCCCCGCCAGCGCGCTGGCCGCGATCGCCGCCGCCGTGCCGCCGAAGACGACGATGGCGAGCACCGCCGCGGTCGTCGCGCCCGCGCTGACCCCGATGACGTCCGGGCTGACCAGCGGGTTGTGCGCCAGCCGTTGCAGCAGCGCCCCCGAGAGCGCCAGTGCGGCGCCCACACCCAGCGCGGTGAGCACACGCGGCAGCCGCATCTCCACCACCACGTGCGTCACCATCACCCCGGCACGGCCGGTGAGCGCGTCCACCACCTCGCTCACGCCCAGCTCGAAGTCCCCCAGGGTCAGCGAGACCAGGGCCACCGCCGCGGCCAGGGCGGTGAGCAGGCCGCCGAGCAGTACCGCGGGCCAGTACACCCGTACCGACAGTCCGCCCAGGCGGGCCACCCCCGTTCGGGGACCCAGGGCCCCGGAGCGCGCCGTCACGGCCCCGCCACCCTTCGCCCGCGCACCACGAGGACGAAGAACGGCGCACCGATGAGAGCGGTGAGGACGCCGACCTGCAACTCCTCGGGACGCGCCACCACCCGGCCCGCGACGTCGGCCGCCAACAACAGGACGGGCGCCAGCACCGCCGACCAGGGCAGCACCCATCGGTGGTCGGGGCCGACCAGGACCCGCGCCACGTGCGGCACGGCGACCCCGACGAAGCCGATCGGACCCGCCACGGCCGTCGCCGTCCCCGCCAGGAGCACCACCGCCAGGGCGCTCGTCCCGCGCACCAGCCACAGCCGTGTCCCCAGGGAGCGGGCCAGCTCGTCGCCGAGCGCCACCGCGTTCAGGGACCGGGCCACCGCCACCGCCGTCACCAGCCCGGCGGCCAGGAACGGCAGCGCCTGGAGCAGCGCCGCGCCGTCGGCACCCGCCAGCGAGCCCACCACCCAGAACCGGTACTCGTCCAGGCTCGCGCGGTCGCGCAGGACGATCGCCGAGGTCAGCGAAGCCAGCAGGGCCGAGACCGCGGCTCCGGCGAGCGTGAGCCTGACCGGACTGGCCCCCTCCGGACCCAGCGACCCCACGGCGTGGACCACGCAGGCGGCGACCGCCGCGCCCGCGAAGGCGAAGCCGACGTAGCCCAGTAGCGCGGACACCCCGAACACGCTGATCGCGAGGACCGCCGCCAGGGAGGCGCCCGCGTTGATGCCGAGGACGCCGGGGTCACCGAGGGGGTTGCGGGTCACCCCCTGCGCCAGGACCCCGGACACGCCCAGGGCCGCGCCGACCGCCAGCCCGGCCAGGGTACGCGGCACACGCAGGTGCCGCACGACCAAGTCGGTGTCCGAACCGGTGAAACCGGCGTAGGCGAGGTACACGTCGGCCACGGACAGCCGCTCGTAACCGACCAGGACCGACGCCAGCAGGGTCGCGGCCAGGACCAGCAGCGCCACCGCCAACCCGGCGACGCGGGCGCGGGCACTGACGAGAACCCCGGAACCGTCGGCCGCGGCCCGCAGCCGGCGCCGGACTCCCGAGGGCACGGCCGTCACGGGCCTCCCGGCCACATGGGGGGCCACCGGCCCGCCTACCCGAACAGGCCGGGGTGCAGGATCCGGGCGACCGTCTCCACCGCGGCCGCGCTGCGCACACCCGCGGAACGGTCGGCGAAGGTGAACTCCTCCACCTGCTCCTCGGTGACCGCGGTCAGGTTGGCCAGCACGGGATCGGCCGTGATCCGCTCCACGTCCGGGGCGGCGTCGGCGGCGGTCATCCGCGCGTCGCAGCACACGTCGACCAGGATGAAGTCGGGGTCGCGCGCGATCACGTCCTCGACGGCCACGTCGTGGTTGCGACCGCCGTCCAGGTCGGCGAAGGCGTTGACGCCTCCGGCCAGCCGGATGATCTCGGTGGAGAAGTCCTGCCCGCCGGCCACCCGGAACCCCTGGTCGCTGGGGCGGCCGACCATCACCGAGGGCCGGTCCTCCTCAGGCACGCCGCCCTCCAGGGCCTCGGTGACCCCGCCTATCGTGCCCTCCATGTCCGCGATGACCTCTTCGGCGCGCTCGCGCGCGTCGAACAGGGCGCCCAGGTTCCGCAGGTCGGCGTAGACGTTGTCCATCGTCACCGAGGCCGGGTCGATGGTCGCGTCGGTGCGGCCGTCCCCGCTAGGGCACAGCGGAGCCGGGATCCAGCTGCCGATGCCCAGCTCGCGCAGGGAGGCCCGCGTACCGAGGTTCTCGTCGGTGAACACGTCGTTGAACCCGGCGAGCACGAAGTCGGGCCCGTGGCTGAGCAGTTCCTCCCGGCTGGGCAGGTTGGGGTAGTACTCCTGCCCGGCCTGGGCGTCGGCGTACTCCTCCAGGACGGCGGCGTCCAGGAACGCCGTCCCCACCAGGCGGTCGCTGAGGCCCAGCGCGTGGGCGGTCTCGATGGCGGGCTGGTAGGCGGCGAACACCCGTTCCGGCGGGCTGTCCGCGGCCACGTCGACGCCGCAGTTGCGGATCGTCTCCCCGGCAGCCTCGGGGGAGGGGGCGGCGGAGCCCCCGCCGCAGGCGGTCGTGGCCAGGAGCAGGGCGAGGGCGGCGCAGGCGGGCAGGCGGTACCGGACCGCGCGTGCCCCGGTGGGCTTCATCGAACAAACCATCCTTCGTGGTCTGATGACGCGGACGGTCGCAGCCGGTCTCCTGGCTCCCGGAGTCGGGCTCTGGCCCCGCGCCCCCACCCTTCCCAAGCCGTGTCCGGCCCAGTGGCGTGCGGGAGGCGCACTCCGGTCACAGTGGCGAGGACCGCGCCGGACTTCCACCGGCTTCCCGTGCACTGCGACGTCGACGATATGGACTTGTGCTGACAGTCAACCGGCCACGGTAGTGCACGCGGGTCCCTTCCGCGAGACCCGCTCCCCTCCCGGCCGACGACCGGACCCCCCGCGAGCCGCCCGACCGGCGGAGCGCCGTCCGCACGCGTGGCCGGACCGGGACCGGGCATAGAGGGCGCATGGAACTGATCACGGTGGAGGACGTCCGCGCCGCCCGGGAACGCCTGCGCGGGGAGGTGGTGCGCACCCCGCTGACGGCGGGCCCCGCCGGAGGGCCGCCGTTCCTGCTCAAACCCGAGAGCCTCCAGCCCACCGGGGCCTTCAAGCTGCGCGGCGCCACCAACGCCGTCGCCCTGCTCGACCCCGACCAGCGCCGAAGCGGTGTGGTGACCCACTCCTCGGGCAACCACGGCCAGGCGCTCGCCCACGCCGCCGCCCGGCACGGGGTGCCCTGCACCGTCGTCGTCCCCGAGGGCGCGCCCGGGGTGAAGGTCGACCGCATGCGCGCCCTGGGAGCCCGCATCGTCATGGTCGCCCCCCGGGAGCGGGAGGCCACCGCCCGCAGGCTCCGGGACGAGGAGGGGCTCGCCCTGGTCCCGCCCTTCGACGACCCGAGCGTCATCGCGGGCCAGGGCACGGTCGGCCTGGAGATCCTGGAGCAGTCGCCCGGGGTCGCGACCGTCGTCGTGCCCGTGGGCGGAGGCGGGCTCGCCTCGGGGGTGGCCACCGCCGCGCTGGCCGCCGCGGGCCCGCGCCGGGTCCGCGTCGTGGGGGTGGAGCCCGAACTGGCCGCCGACGCCGCCGAGAGCCTGCGCACCGGAAGCCTGGTCACCTGGCCGCCCGAGCGCACCCACCGCACCATGGCCGACGGGGTGCGCGTGTGCCTGTCCGAGCTGACCTTCGCCCACCTGCGCGCCCGCCTGGACGAGGTCGTCACCGTGACCGAGGAGGAGATCGCCCGCGCCGTCGCCGCCCTCGCCCACGGGGCGCGCCTGGTCGCCGAGCCCAGCGGGGCCCTGGCCGCCGCCGCGGTCCTGGCGGGCCGGGTGCCCACCGCGCCCGGCCGCCCGCAGGAGACGGTCGCGGTCGTCTCGGGGGGCAACGCCGACCCGGGGCTGTTCGCCCGCCTGGTGGCGTGAGCCGCGCGGGCGGCACCGCGGTCTCAGGCTCGGGAGCCCCCGCCGCCGGCGGGACCGCTCCCGTTCACGCGCTGCCGCTCGCCCGCACGCGCCGCCACGGGGTTGTCGCGCCCGGCGGCGCGCGCGGCACGGTCCTCGCGGCGGCGCATGGCCATGTCCGACAGCGCGGCGAGCCCGAAGGCGATGACGACCGCGGCGACGATCAGCACGGTCCACAGCGCGGTACCGAAGGAATCGGGGTCGATCATGGGTGCTCCGAGGGGATCGGGGGTTGGACGTGCCGACAACCCAACCGTAATAGGTGTTAACTTTCGGGCCGAGTGTCAGCGGCGGTGAACTGGGTCATACGCGCGCCACCGCGCGTCCGCCCGCAGCACGTCCGTCCGCCCACACGGCGAGGGGCCGGGGACGGCGCCGCGGCGCCGTCCCCGGCCCCTCGCCAGGCGAACCCGGATTCCCCTACAGGATCGAACCGGGGGAGTAGGCGGCCGCCTCCGGGTGCGCGGCCACGATCGCGTCGATCCGCCCCACCACGGCGGCCACCTGGTCGGCGGCGGCGCCGGTGAAGGTGATCCGGTCGGCCAGCAGCGCGTCCAGCTCCTCCCTGCCGAGCGGGAAGCGCCCGTCCTCGGCCAGGCGGTCCAGCAGCCGGTTGCCCGCACCCTCCTGGCGCATGGCCAGGGCCGAGCCCACCGCGTGCTCCTTGATCAGCTCGTGGGCGGTCTCGCGGCCCACCCCGGCGCGCACCGCGGCCATGAGCATCTTGGTCGTGGCCAGGAACGGCAGGTAGCGGTCGAGCTCGGCGGAGACCACCGCGGGGAAGGCCCCGAACTCGTCCAGCACCGTCAGCATCGTCTCCACCAGCCCGTCGAAGGCGAAGAACGCGTCCGGCAGGGCCACCCGGCGCACCACCGAGCAGGACACGTCGCCCTCGTTCCACTGGTCCCCGGCCAGTTCACCGGCCATGGACGCGTACCCGCGCAGGATCACGGTCAGCCCGTTGACCCGCTCGCACGAGCGCGTGTTCATCTTGTGCGGCATGGCCGAGGAGCCCACCTGACCCTCGGCGAACCCCTCGGTGACCAGCTCGTGCCCGGCCATCAGGCGGATCGTCTTGGCCAGCGAGGAGGGACCGGCGGCCAGCTGCACCAGCGCGGTCAGCACCTCGAAGTCCAGCGAGCGCGGGTAGACCTGGCCCACGCTGGTGAAGCGCCGCTCGAACCCGAGGTGGGAGGCCACCCCGTCCTCCAGCGCGCTGAGCGCGGCGCGGTCCCCGCCCAGCAGGTCCAGCATGTCCTGCGCGGTGCCCACCGGGCCCTTGATCCCGCGCAGCGGGTAGCGGGAGATCAGCTCCTCCAGCCGCCCGTGGGCGACCAGCACCTCGTCGGCGATCGACGCGAACCGCTTGCCGAGCGTCGTGGCCTGCGCCGCCACGTTGTGGGAGCGGCCCGCCATCACCGTCTCGCCGTACTCGGCCGAGAGCCTCCCCAGCCGCGCCAGCAGCGCCACCACCCGGTCGCGGGCCAGCAGCAGGCTGTCGCGCACCTGGAGCTGCTCGACGTTCTCGGTCAGGTCGCGCGAGGTCATGCCCTTGTGCACGTGCTCGTGCCCGGCGAGGGCGTTGAACTCCTCGATGCGGGCCTTGACGTCGTGGCGGGTGACCCGCTCGCGTTCGGCGATGGAGGCCAGGTCCACCTGCTCCAGGACCTTCTCGTAGTCCTCGACCACACCGGCCGGGACGTCCACGCCCAGACGCGCCTGGGCGCGCAGCACGGCCAGCCACAGCCGCCGCTCGGCGACCACCTTGTACTCGGGGGACCACAGCCGGGTCAGCTCCGCGGACGCGTAGCGGGCAGCCAGGACATCAGGGATCAGCGGTTTCGCACTCACGTCGTCCGACCCTATCGTCCTGAGCTGCGGCGCACGCGCGGCCACTCCCCCCGAAGGCACCCGGCCCGCAACGGCGGCGACGCAGGTCGGTCGGCGAACGCCCGGAACCGGGGCCAGGAAGGTAGGGCCAGCCCCACCCCCGACCCGGTGGCGCGGCCGATTCCGGCCCGCGCCGGGCCTGCCTAACGTTGGCCCATGACCACTCCCGCGGAGTCCCCGAACCCGCCGCGCGCCCTGTTCCAGGCGCTCACGACGAGGCGTTTCCTGCTCACCTCCTGGCCCTGGCGCGGTCTCGCCTACAGCGGCGGCACCGTCCTGGTGGCCTCCGTCCTGTTCTTCGTCGCCTCGCCCGTCCTGGCCCCCTGGGTGGCGCTGTTCATGGCCTGGAGCGGAGGGATCGAGGCCTTCGACTACGGCGGCATCGTGCTGGTGCTGGCCCTGTGCCTGGCGTTCACGTTCCTGTTCGGACCGCTGGTCGCAATCCCCCTGGGCGCGCTGGAGCGCTGGCGCCTGGGCCTGGTCGGGGGCGGCCCCCGGGAGAGCGGGCACCGCGAACCGGTCCCCGGGCTGTGGGGGTGGGTGCGCACCCGCTACACCGAGGCCGCCACCTGGCGGGAGGTGGCCTACGCGGGGCTGATGCTCCCCCTGGCGGGGGTCAACGCCATGCTCACCGGCTTCCTGCTGCTGCTCGTGATCGTCCTGGCCTCCGGTCCGCTCCTGCTGGACGACAGCCCCGGCTCCGTCGTCAACCTCGGCCTCGTGACGCTCACCTCCAGCGCCGAGGCGGTGCCCTACACCCTCCTGGCCCCGCCGCTGCTGGTCGTCCTGCTCTACGCGTCGGCGGCCATGGCGTGCCTGCACTCCCTGCTGGCCCGCACCCTGCTGGTCGGCCCGCCCAAGGGAGTCCTGCACGCCGAACTCAACCAGGTCACCGAGTCGCGGGCCCGCCTGGTCAACGCCTTCGAGTACGAGCGCAGGCGCATCGAACGCGACCTGCACGACGGCGCCCAGCAGCGCCTGGTCGCCCTGTCCGTGGACCTGGGCGTGGCCCGCCTGGACCTGGAGGAGGGCAGCGAGGCCGACCAGCGCGTGGTCGCCGCCCAGGCCAAGGCCGACGAGCTCATCACCGAGCTGCGCGAGCTGGTGCGCGGCATCCACCCCCGGGTCCTCACCGACCGGGGACTGCCCGCCGCCCTGGAGGAGCTGGCCGACCGCTGCCCCGTGCCCGTGACGGTGCACGTGCGGATCGGTGAACGCCTGCCCGCGCACGTGGAGGGCACGGCCTACTTCGTGGTCGCCGAGGCCCTGACCAACGTCTGCAAGCACGCCGGGGCCGACGCCGCCACCGTGCACGCCAGCACGGCCCCCGGCGCGCCGGGCCGGCCCGACACCCTGCTGGTGGAGGTCACCGACCACGGCGCGGGCGGCGCCGACCCCGCACGCGGGTCCGGGCTCACCGGGCTCGGGGACCGGGTCGCGGTCATGGGCGGCACAATGGAGCTGTCCAGCCCCCGGGGCGGACCTACCCGAATCCGAGTGGAGCTTCCGTGCGGACCCGTTCCCCCGACACCGCTGGCGTGACCCCCGACGCGCCCCTGGTGCCCACCGTCCTGGCCGAGGACGGCGTGCTGCTCAGAGAGGGGCTGTCCGGGATCCTGGAGCGCTTCGGCTTCCCCGTCGTGGCCTCGGTCGGCGACGCCGAGGCGCTGGTGTCGGCCGTCGCCGAGCACGGACCCGGCCTCGTGGTCACCGACATCCGCATGCCGCCCGGCTTCACCGACGAGGGGCTGCGGGCCGCCGTCCGGCTGCGCCGCGAGCGCCCGGGCCTGGCGGTGGTCGCGCTGAGCCAGTACGTGGAGCTGAGCTACGCCACCGACCTGCTCGACTCCGGCAGCGGTCAGGGCGTGGGCTACCTGCTCAAGCAGAGGGTCGGCGACGTCCGCGAGTTCGCCTCCGTGCTGCGCCGGGTGGTGGACGGCGAGACCTTCGTCGACCCCGAGGTGGTCCGCCAGCTGCTGCGCCGCCGCGCCGACCCGCTGGAGCGCCTGACCCCGCGCGAGCGCGAGGTCCTCGCCCTGATGGCCGAGGGCCGCTCCAACGGGGCGATCGCCCGCCACCTGGTGGTCAGCGACGCCGCCGTCGGCAAGCACGTGGGCAACATCCTGGCCAAGCTCGACCTGCCCCCGGACGACGGGGTGCACCGCCGCGTCCAGGCGGTCCTGGCCTACCTGCGCGGCCGCCCCGCCTGAGCCGGGGCCGTCCCCGCACGGCGGGGACGGCGCCCTCGGTGACCGCGCCGGCCGGCACGGTCACCGAGGGCGCCGGGCGTTCGTCAGGACTCGGCCGCGCACCAGTCGATCATGACGGCGGTCTCCCCGCCCACGACCCAGCCGTCGTGCCCGGGCGGGATGAAGACGACGTCGCCCCGCCCGAACTCGCGCTCGGTTCCGTCGTCCATGCGGCAGGCCAGGGAGCCCGAGACCATGTAGCCGCAGTGGGTCCTCATGCAGCTGTCCGTGCCCTGGAGGGGCCGCAGGTGCTCGGACCAGCGCCAGCCGGGCATCAGCGTCAGACGTGTGACCGCCCGTCCGCCGACGCGGACGACCTCCATACGCCCCCGCTCGAACTCCTGGGTCTGCTCGGCCCCGTCGAACCGGGCCCCCTGGGGGGCGTCCACGGACCCCTCGTCCCAGGCCTGGACCACGGACTCGTGCACGATGCGCCCGTCCCGCAGGTCCAGCATGGCCATGCTCATGACCTTGCCGCCGTCGGGGTAGGTGCACCGCTCGGTGACGGCGACGTGCTCGCCGTCGGACACGCACTGGAGCACCTCATGGGTCATCTCGCGCGAACAGACGTCCCGCAGGGCCTGCCCGATCTCCTCCCTGCCGCGCAGGACCGCCGGGGCGCTGGGAGGGGTCCGCCGGTCGATCATCTCCATCCGGGCGTCGTCGCTGTACTGGGCCACCATCGCCTCGGCGTCGGCCGACTCCACGGCACGGACGTACCGGTCGGTGTCGAAGGACGGATGGGCCTGGGGTGGGGCGGACATGGCTCGCCTCCTCGGCTCCCGGTGACCGCCCGCGGACCGGGCGGTCCCACTACCCAGACTGCTCCCGGGCCACCTCCCGGTTCGCCCAAGGCCCGGTCACGAGTCGGCCGCGTCGCGGACCCGCCGGGAGTCGGGGGAGCACCGGACCTATCGTGGAGGTGCAGAGCCGTCACGGTGCGAACTCCCCCCCGCAGCCCGTAGGAGACCGGATGCAGCCGACCGTCGCCGCCCCCGAGAGCGTCACCTGGAAGATCCACCTGGACCGGTCGATGTGGGTGGCGGGCGTGCGCGCCCTCATGCTCCAGGCCCTGCACCCCGTGGCCATGCAGGGGGTGTGGCAGCGCTCGGACTTTCGCTCCGACCCCACCGGCCGCCTGATGCGCACCGCCCACTTCGTGGCCGTCACCACCTACGGCAGCCCC